>NZ_CP096398.1:1207500-4405000 GCF_054161335.1 Paenibacillus sp. Z6-24
TGCTTTGCAAAAACCACTTTTTGATTGGACTAGAAGAAGTCGTTGCTTTCTTAGGAAAGCAACTAGGTTAAGCTACTAAGAGCACACGGTGGATGCCTAGGCGCTAGGAGCCGACGAAGGACGTGGCGAACAACGATAAGGCCTCGGGGAGCTGTAAGCAAGCATTGATCCGGGGATGTCCGAATGGGGAAACCCAGCTGGATTCATCTCCAGTTACTCACATCTGAATACATAGGATGTGCAGAGGCAGACGAGGGGAACTGAAACATCTAAGTACCCTCAGGAAGAGAAAACAAGAGTGATTCCGTCAGTAGCGGCGAGCGAACGCGGAACAGCCTAAACCAAGAAGCTTGCTTCTTGGGGTTGTGGGACGTCTCTTTGGAGTTACAAAGGAACTGGGTAAGTGAAGAGGTCTGGAAAGGCCCGCCATAGTAGGTGAAAGCCCTGTAGCTGAAAGTCAGTTCTCTCCGAGACGGATCCCGAGTAGTGCGGGGCACGTGAAACCCCGTATGAATCTGCCAGGACCATCTGGTAAGGCTAAATACTCCCTAGCGACCGATAGTGAAGCAGTACCGTGAGGGAAAGGTGAAAAGGACCCCGGAAGGGGAGTGAAATAGAACCTGAAACCGTGTGCTTACAAAAAGTCAGAGCCCGATATAGGGGTGATGGCGTGCCTTTTGTAGAATGAACCGGCGAGTTACGTTCCCGTGCAAGGTTAAGGTGAAAAGCCGGAGCCGCAGCGAAAGCGAGTCTGAATAGGGCGACATTAGTACGTGGACGTAGACCCGAAACCGGGTGATCTACCCCTGTCCAGGATGAAGGTACGGTAACACGTACTGGAGGTCCGAACCCACGCACGTTGAAAAGTGCGGGGATGAGGTGGGGGTAGCGGAGAAATTCCAATCGAACCCGGAGATAGCTGGTTCTCCCCGAAATAGCTTTAGGGCTAGCCTCGGAAGGTGAGTCGCGGAGGTAGAGCACTGATTGGATGCGGGGCCCGCAAGGGTTACCAAGTTCAGTCAAACTCCGAATGCCGCAGACTTTATTCCGGGAGTCAGACAGTGGGTGCTAAGGTCCATTGTCAAAAGGGAAACAGCCCAGACCATCAGCTAAGGTCCCCAAGTGTGTGTTAAGTGGGAAAGGATGTGGAGTTGCTTAGACAACCAGGATGTTGGCTTAGAAGCAGCCACCATTGAAAGAGTGCGTAATAGCTCACTGGTCGAGTGACTCTGCGCCGAAAATGTAACGGGGCTAAACACACCACCGAAGCTATGGCTTGATACACTAGTATCAGGGGTAGGGGAGCGTTGAATTTAGGTTGAAGGTGTACCGTAAGGAGCGCTGGACAGAATTCAAGTGAGAATGCCGGTATGAGTAACGAAAAGATCAGTGAGAATCTGATCCGCCGAAAGCCCAAGGGTTCCTGAGGAAGGCTCGTCCTCTCAGGGTAAGTCGGGACCTAAGGCGAGGCCGAAAGGCGTAGTCGACGGACAACAGGTTGAAATTCCTGTACCACCGAAAGCCGTTATGAGCAATGGGGTGACGCAGGAGGGTAGTGACGCGGACTGATGGATGTCCGTCCAAGCAGTGAGGCTTGTGTGTAGGTAAATCCGCACACTCCAAGGCCAGGCTGTGATGGGGAGCGAAAATTACAGTAGCGAAGGTCATGATCTCACACTGCCAAGAAAAGCCTCTAGCCAGGAAGCAGGTGCCCGTACCGCAAACCGACACAGGTGGGCGAGAAGAGAATTCTAAGGCGCGCGGAAGAACTCTCGTTAAGGAACTCGGCAAAATGACCCCGTAACTTCGGGAGAAGGGGTGCCCCGGTAGTGTGAATAGCACGAGGGGGCCGCAGTGAAAAGGCCCAAGCGACTGTTTAGCAAAAACACAGGTCTGTGCGAAGCCGCAAGGCGAAGTATACGGGCTGACGCCTGCCCGGTGCTGGAAGGTTAAGGGGAGTGGTTAGCGCAAGCGAAGCTATGAACCGAAGCCCCAGTAAACGGCGGCCGTAACTATAACGGTCCTAAGGTAGCGAAATTCCTTGTCAGGTAAATTCTGACCCGCACGAATGGCGTAACGATTTGGGCGCTGTCTCAACGAGAGATCCGGTGAAATTTTAATACCTGTGAAGATGCAGGTTACCCGCGACAAGACGGAAAGACCCCATGGAGCTTTACTGCAGCTTGATATTGAACTGGGGTGCGATTTGTACAGGATAGGTGGGAGCCTACGAAGAGGGAGCGCAAGCTTCCTTGGAGGCGCCGTTGGGATACCACCCTGATCGCATCTGAGTTCTAACCTGGTACCGTAATCCGGTACAGGGACCGTGTCAGGTGGGCAGTTTGACTGGGGCGGTCGCCTCCTAAAATGTAACGGAGGCGCCCTAAGGTTCCCTCAGAATGGTTGGAAATCATTCGAAGAGTGTAAAGGCATAAGGGAGCTTGACTGCGAGACCTACAAGTCGAGCAGGGACGAAAGTCGGGCTTAGTGATCCGGTGGTACCGCATGGAAGGGCCATCGCTCAACGGATAAAAGCTACCCTGGGGATAACAGGCTTATCTCCCCCAAGAGTCCACATCGACGGGGAGGTTTGGCACCTCGATGTCGGCTCATCGCATCCTGGGGCTGAAGTAGGTCCCAAGGGTTGGGCTGTTCGCCCATTAAAGCGGTACGCGAGCTGGGTTCAGAACGTCGTGAGACAGTTCGGTCCCTATCTGTCGTGGGCGTAGGAAATTTGAGAGGAGCTGTCCTTAGTACGAGAGGACCGGGATGGACGCACCGCTGGTGTACCAGTTGTTCCGCCAGGAGCATCGCTGGGTAGCTACGTGCGGAAGGGATAAGCGCTGAAAGCATCTAAGCGTGAAGCCCCCCTCAAGATGAGATTTCCCAATTAGTAAGACCCCTTGAAGACGACGAGGTAGATAGGTTGGGGGTGGAAGTGCAGCAATGCATGGAGCTGACCAATACTAATCGGTCGAGGGCTTATCCAAAAAGCTTCTAAAACAGCGAAGTTTCGTTTCGGATTCAGTTTTCAGGTGATCAACACCTGCAAGGCAAGACGTTTGGTGATGATGGCGGAGGGGTTCCACACGTACCCATCCCGAACACGACCGTTAAGCCCTCCAGCGCCGATGGTACTTGGACCGCAGGGTCCTGGGAGAGTAGGACGTTGCCAAGCGAAAACAAGCAAGACTTCCGCTCGAAGAGAGCGGGTATTATTCCCTGATAGCTCAGTTGGTAGAGCACTCGACTGTTAATCGAGTTGTCACAGGTTCGAGTCCTGTTCGGGGAGCCATATGGAGAGGTGTCCGAGTTGGCCGAAGGAGCACGATTGGAAATCGTGTAGGCGTCACAAGCGTCTCGAGGGTTCGAATCCCTCTCTCTCCGCCAGAATGATTATTTTCTCTGTATGTATAATAAAAATATTGTTGGATAATCAAATACATGTTAGTATAGCATATAATGCATGTTACTATGGCCCGTTGGTCAAGGGGTTAAGACACCTCCCTTTCACGGAGGTAACAGGGGTTCGAATCCCCTACGGGTCATTATTTATGGAGACTTAGCTCAGCTGGGAGAGCATCTGCCTTACAAGCAGAGGGTCGGGGGTTCGATCCCCTCAGTCTCCACCATAGATACTTTTTGCATGATGACGCGGGGTGGAGCAGTCCGGTAGCTCGTCGGGCTCATAACCCGAAGGTCACAGGTTCAAATCCTGTCCCCGCAATAGTTTTGGAACCGTGGTGTAGGGGTTAACATGCCTGCCTGTCACGCAGGAGATCGCGGGTTCAAATCCCGTCGGTTCCGCCATTTATTTCTTGGTTATTCATTAGTGGATTAACGAGAGAAATAAAATTGATAATCAATTGGGTTATCAACGTAATGCAGTATGTAGAACTACAAGTTTGTTTGCGGACGTGGCTCAGCGGTAGAGCATCGCCTTGCCAAGGCGAGGGTCGCGGGTTCGATTCCCGTCGTCCGCTCCATTTATGCGCCCTTAGCTCAGCTGGATAGAGCGTTTGACTACGAATCAAAAGGTCAGGAGTTCGAATCTCTTAGGGCGCGCCATTTATCATTTTGAAAGACCACATATTTGCCGGTGTGGCGGAATTGGCAGACGCGCGCGACTCAAAATCGTGAGGGAAACCGTGGGGGTTCGAGTCCCTTCACCGGCATATCATCGGGATGTAGCTCAGCTTGGTAGAGCACCTGGTTTGGGACCAGGGGGTCGCATGTTCAAATCGTGTCATCCCGATATGCAAAAGCATCACTCTTATAGAGTGGTGCTTTTTTATTTTTTTGTAGTTTTGCTGGTATTGAGTTTTTTATTAGTTCGTTGCGCCACCTTTTATTACTGCATTTATTTAATGAGTTCCGTAGCCTGAGTGAACTTGTTTTTGTTATAATAAAAAAATGATACATATGTTCGCCTATTTGGCTTATGATATAGTATGATGAACGGAAGAGAACGATTTAGTTAGCATGTTATTAGTTAGATATTTTCATGAACATTTTTCTTGAAAATAAACAAGAGCATAGCAAACAAGAGCACATTAAACCACACTAAACCACTGTAAATGAGGAAACAGTAAGTCGCTGATTACTGTGCTGCTGAAGTGTACCTTATCAGATGATCTGGATATGCACGCAGGAAGTTCATTACAAATAAAAGATGTGCAATTCATAAATGAGGTAGAATGCAGAATAAGGGAGAGATAAGTTTGCGTATTTTGGGGATTGACCCGGGAATCGCGATTGTCGGGTTCGGGTTTATTGATAAAAACGGTAGCAAGCTGACACCGGTTCAATATGGGTGTATTCAGACCGAGGCTCATACACCGGATGAAGAACGGCTAGTGCATGTATATGAAGCTATGATACAGTTGATCGACAAGTATAAGCCGGACGCTGTCGCTTTTGAGAAATTGTTTTTTAGTCGTAATGTGACTACAGCCATGTCAGTCAGTCAGGCACGGGGCGTCTCCATACTGGCGGCTGCACAGCGTGGACTGCCTATCGGAGAATATACACCGATGCAGGTCAAACAAGCTATTGTTGGCTACGGTAAAGCAGAGAAAAGACAGGTTCAGGAGATGGTCCGGATGTTTTTGAACCTGCAAAAAATTCCAAAGCC
Organism: Paenibacillus sp. Z6-24; assembly: GCF_054161335.1. NCBI lineage: Bacteria > Bacillati > Bacillota > Bacilli > Caryophanales > Paenibacillaceae > Paenibacillus > Paenibacillus sp. Z6-24. Next base: position 1,212,635 of record NZ_CP096398.1, read on the forward strand.
GGATGATGTCGCAGATGCACTGGCTGTTGCGGTTTGTCATGCCCATTCCTATGTGTTGAATTCTAAATTAAATGAGGTACTCAAAAAATGATTGATTATTTACGCGGGCCTCTGGTCCATCTGGAGAATGAATATATTGTTATGGATATCAATGGTGTCGGATATCGGGTGTTTTGTCCGAATCCATTCGCCTGGGCCAAGCATACGGGAGAGATTACGGTCTACATCCATCATCATGTACGTGAAGATGCTATACAGCTCTTTGGTTTCCCGAGTCGTGACGAACAGAAGCTGTTTCGTAAATTGATTGAAGTCTCGGGTATCGGACCACGGGTTGCTCTCGGGATTCTGAGTGGTGGCACTCCGGAAGGTGTCATTACAGCCATCTATCAGGAGAATATTACTTTCCTGACCAAACTGCCCGGCATTGGCAAGAAAACGGCTCAGCGTATGATTCTGGACCTCAAAGACAAGCTGGATGGTATTGGCGACGCACTTATCGCTACAGGGCTATTTGCACAGGCAGAATCTCCACTGGCTGCTTCAGGAGATGTATGGCCGGAAGTTCGTGAAGGGCTTAAAGCACTTGGCTACACAGAGACCGAGCTAGATCGTATGTGGCAAACACTGAAGCATGAAGTATTCCCGGAAGATACAGCCGACTCCGTAATGAAACGTGCACTGAAAATGCTGTATACTGGATAACATAGCGAATTGGACTGGATGTAACAATTGGGATAAATATACGCTTTGAAGATTGAGACACGAAATGTAATGAGAGGGGAGCGATAAAGATGACGGATGACCGCATTATATCGGCTAACTTGATGATGGAAGACCAAGCGGTGGAACTCAGTCTGCGTCCCCGTTACCTGGCAGAGTACATCGGTCAGAGCCGGGTAAAGGAAAACCTGAAAATTTATATTGAAGCGGCAAAGATGCGGGGTGAGGCACTGGATCATGTGCTGCTCTACGGTCCGCCAGGACTCGGTAAAACGACACTTGCCAACATTATTGCCAATGAACTGGGTGTTAACCTGCGTACGACTTCTGGTCCTGCGATCGAGCGTCCGGGCGATCTGGCAGCACTGCTGACCAATCTGCAGGATGGGGATGTTCTGTTTATTGATGAGATTCACCGATTGAACCGATCGGTTGAAGAGGTACTGTATCCGGCGATGGAAGATTCTGCACTGGATATTATGATCGGAAAAGGACCAAGTGCGCGTTCGGTAAGACTGGATCTTCCGCCATTTACACTGATCGGAGCAACGACCAGAGCAGGTTTGCTGTCTGCGCCGCTGCGTGATCGATTTGGTGTAGTCAGCCGCTTGGAGTTTTATACGGTCGATGAACTGACCTTTATCGTTAGCCGTGGGGCGGATATTCTGGGAATAGAAATTCTGGGGGATGCTGCCGAGGAGATTGCTCTGCGGGGAAGAGGAACACCGCGGATTGCGAACCGGCTGCTCAAACGGGTGCGGGATTATGCTCAGGTACGTGGCGATGGGATCATTACGCCGGAGATTGCTGCGGAAGCGCTTGATATGCTTCAGGTTGATCCATGCGGACTGGATCAGATTGACCACAAAATGCTGGAAGCCATGATTCATAGCTTCCGTGGTGGACCGGTAGGGCTGGATACGATTGCAGCTACTATTGGAGAAGAAGGCCAGACGATCGAGGATGTGTACGAGCCGTATCTTCTGCAGCTTGGATTCCTGCAGCGAACTCCGCGTGGTCGTGTCGTTACGCCAAAAGCTTACAATCATCTGGGTATACCCATGCCTGAAGACTTGAAGGGTAAATAAACAAAAGGCATGTTATAATGGAGACTCTGATATGTAGATAGAGCCTCTGAATAGCGCCAAGCCTGTTATTTATAGAGTTTTATCTTCTATAAATGACAGGTTTTTTATTGTGTTTGTGTGAGTAGTGGATAGTTGTGCGACCGGTATAAACTTGAATAGTCAATGTATATTGTATCGTCAATATATGTTTGGTCATTCAGGTAGTAATAGAGCGGTTTTATAATGTTTGGCATCTATGTTCTGTAGGTGTCTGTGTCTGTTCAACAGACTTTTATAAGCATCTGAGAAGCAGCTATTCAATCATTTGGGTCGGTCAGCAAGTCATTTACGTTGTTCCTGCGTATAATGAGTAATGTGTAAAAAATTAAAATATTATGCGCTCATACGTGCCGGATCATTTGCTGGACAGCTTGATATCAATATAGTCAATTGCTGTATCAACAAGGCTAATGGATCTATCACTAACGTCGAAGATAGGTTACGAATATTAATCAATGTGATGAAATGCAATTGATGTATGATGAGATCCAGCAGGTTCCCCATCGATGTGTTATGAGATTTAGTCGATATTTCATAACAGTCAGTCAATGTATGATGAAAATTGAATGGTGTAGGAAGAGCCTATCGTATGATCCGGGGATCTTTTTAGAGCATAGGGAAAGGAAGATGGCGATGGCAAAATTTACAGTACTGAAAAGACGTTCTCAGGAGGAGCCGCCCAAGGGTAATCATAGTCATCCAGACTGTCAGTGGGATATGCATAGCTTGGCGAAAGGTCACTATCCTATGCAGACTGGTCATGATTCTGACTTTATACAGGAACAGGTAGAAGTACAGTCTTGTATCGCCTCAGAATTCTATAGACGGAATACTGAAATGGGAAATCAGCACAAGTACAGCCGCAATTATGGTTCGGTGCTGCGTAAAATGGCTGTGCGTACAGTTGGCGTGCTTGCGCTCGTTGCTGTGCTTATGATCAGTTATGTGGCACCTTCTTATGCGGCTGGAGCAGCAGATGATGAGGTTCGGGTCGGGATATTTTTTAATGGTGGTAGTACGTATACATCCATAGTGCCCGTCGTGAATGTGAAATCTGCAAGCGAGCTGGAGCTGGGAGAGATGAGCGGCAAGACATTTGATTCCTGGCTGAGGATTGGGAAGCAAGCGAGCTTTGGCATTGATGGATATCGGGTCAAAGTACTGGAAACTTCCGATTTCTCTACCGCTGCAGCAGGGATCAAGCTGCTGCAGCCCACAAGCGACAAACCGATCGTATTTACTTCTTCCAAAAACGGCAGTACGGTCTATCAGCTGTATACCGGCATGTATGCTACCGAAGCGAATGCTGCCACAGCAGCTTCTCGTGTAAGCTCAACCGTACGCTCTCTACTGAGCGGACAGATTCCAACTGTTAAAGGCAGCATGCATCTGTCTGCTGGCGGTTATGGAAGTGAAGCGCAGGCACAATCTGCATTGGCGGCTGTACAAAATGCTGGACTGGACGCATTTATCGCTCTGACGCATAGTGGTGGACAGCTCACTTATAATGTATGGGTAGGCGAGGAGGCGAATAGTGCAGGTCTTGGCGCTGTAAAGGCTGCTGCCGTAGCAGCAGTGCCTGATGTGTCTTTGACAACCGTAAGCAGCACCGAGTCGGCTCTGATCATCCGGCAAAACGTAACTTCAAGCATTACGGGCCCTTCCCCGGTTGATCATTATATCGTGAGCGGCAGTAAAGCGGTGATGCGGCTCAAAGGAAGCGATGCCGGCACCCAGGTCACCGAACGTTCTGCCCGTTCATACCGTGGCGACTTTGAAATTAGTAATTATAATGGACAACTCGCCTGGATTAATGTACTGCCGATGGAAGATTACCTCTATTCCGTCGTGGGCGGCGAGGTGTCCGCTTCCTGGCCTGCAGAAGCGCTCAAAGCGCAGGCTGTGGCGGCACGCAGTTATGCCCGCTTTCAAGAAGGAACATCACGGTTTAAAATAGCAGATGTGGTCGATGGTACGCTCAGCCAGGCTTATAATGGAGTCAGTGCAGAGGACAAACGTATTATCAAAGCGGTAGATGACACGGCCGGCGAACTGGTCATGAAAAATAACAAAGTGCTGGAGACCATTTTCTCCGCCAATGCCGGCGGGATGAGCGCCGATAATTCGGAAGTATGGAAAGGCAGCGGAGATGCTTATGTTAGCGTCATATCCGATGGGGATGCAGCCGCACAGGCCAATCTCAAAAAATGGTATCATGTGCTGCTGAATAACGGGGATTCCGGCTATATCCGGGAAGATAACGCCAAGCTTGCAGGCAAGCAGACCGAGGCTGGATTGGATTATATGACGGTGACTGCCAAAAACACCAATGTACGCGAACTGCCGGTCGTACAAAACAGCGTCAAAGCGGTCGCCCAGCTGAATCCGGGAGATCAGGCGGTTGTGCTGGAAATCGTACCGGAATCCAATAGCTATGAATGGATCCGTGGTCCGTATACATCTGCCCAGCTGCTGTCTGCCCTGAAAGGCAAAACAACATCCAGTCTGCCATCTACGATTACTTCCATTCAGGTCAGCGAACGCGGCCCATCCGGGCGTGTGACGGAGATTAAGGTCAATGGAAACGTCGTGAATGTGAAGTATCCGGATATGTTCCGCTCGGCACTGAATGGTCTGCCAAGTACATTATTCGATGTGGTGCATACCGAGAAATATACGGTAATCGGCGCTGGCAGCAGTCAGAATGAACTGCCTGCAGCAGGAGTAGTCATTCTGGGAGCCTCGGGACAGGGTAAAGGCACTTCATCCACCGTCATTATGAACGGTGACGGAAACGCTCGTGTCACCGAGCCGGGAGGCTTTCTATTCACCGGACGCGGTAATGGCCATGGACTGGGGCTGTCGCAATGGGGCGCCAAAGGCATGGCTGACAAGGGTTTTGGTTATAAAGAAATTTTACAGCATTATTATAAAGGTGCAGTAATTACGAAAGGATAAATGAAGATGAAAGTGGATATGTATGATTTTGACCTGCCGGAGCATTTGATTGCGCAGGTACCTCTCAAAGAGCGGACAGCTTCCCGTCTGTTGACGCTGAATAAAGTAACCGGTGAAGTGCAGCATGAGCATTTTGCTGATATTATTAACTATTTCAATGAGGGAGATACATTGATTCTGAACGATACACGGGTAATCCCGGCGCGTCTGTTCGGAACCAAAAAGGATACTGGAGCTAAAGCAGAGGTTCTGCTGCTGACCCAGCTGGAAGGTGATCGCTGGGAAGCGCTCGTCAAGCCGGGCAAAAAGATCAAAGCCGGAGCGGTCATTCATTTCAGCGATGAACTGGAAGCGGTGATCGAAGAAGAAGGCGATATGGGGATGCGCGTGTTATCCTTCCGGTATGAAGGGATTTTCCAGGAGATTCTGGACCGTCTGGGAGAAATGCCGCTGCCTCCTTATATCAAGGAAACGCTGGACGATCGTGAACGTTATCAGACGGTATATGCCAAAAATGAAGGTTCTGCAGCTGCACCTACAGCCGGTCTTCATTTCACGACAGAATTGCTGGATCAGATTCGGGCAAAAGGAGTACAAATCGGCTTTGTGACGCTGCATGTCGGTCTGGGAACATTCCGTCCGATGAGTGCAGAGACAGTCGAAGAGCATGTGATGCATGAAGAGTACTACTCCCTGCCTGCCGAGACTGCTACACTGCTGAACGAGACCAAGGCTCGCGGCGGCCGGGTGATTGCGGTAGGTACTACTTCAGCGCGTACGCTGGAGACGGTGGCACGTGATTTTCAGGATCGTCCGCTGGAAGCTGCAAGCGGATGGACACAGATCTTTATTTATCCGGGACATACTTTTGGACTGGTGGATGCGATGATTACCAATTTCCATCTCCCCAAATCCACGCTGGTTATGCTCGTAAGTGCGCTCGCCGGACGAGAGCATATTATGGCTGCCTATCAGGCGGCGATTGAACAGGAATACCGGTTCTTCAGCTTTGGGGATGCAATGTTCATTTATTAATGAAGGAACGGCTGTAAATAATAAATATATCAGTATGAACATATATTGTGCTTGATGGGGTTGCTCCGTTATAATTAAATGTCGGTTGATCGCAGGAACGGTACTGCCGGTCCTATCTGTTTTGCCTATTAAATCACCAGAAGGATGAGAATAAATATTATGTCTGGACCTATAACGTACGAACATATCAAAACCTGTAAACAGTCAGGAGCCCGGCTTGGACGGGTTCATACTCCGCATGGTGTGATTGAGACACCTGCTTTTATGCCTGTAGGCACCCAGGCGACCGTAAAAACGATGAGCCCGGAAGAACTCAAGGAAATGGATGCGCACATCATTCTCAGCAACACGTACCATCTGTTTCTGCGTCCCGGCCATGATCTAATCAAGGAAGCAGGCGGACTACACAAGTTCATGAACTGGGATCGTCCAATTCTGACAGACAGCGGCGGTTTCCAGGTATTCAGTCTTAGTGAAATGCGCAAAATTACCGAAGAGGGCGTTCATTTCCGCTCTCATCTGAACGGGGACAAGCTGTTCCTGTCACCGGAAGTGGCTATGGAAATCCAAAATGCACTCGGTTCCGATATTATGATGGCATTTGATGAATGTCCGCCCTATCCGGCAGAGTATGACTATGTGAAGAAGTCGCTTGAACGCACGACCCGCTGGGCCGAGCGTTGCCTGAATAGTCATGCCCGTCCACAGGACCAGGGACTGTTCGCGATTGTGCAGGGCGGTATGCATGAAGACCTGCGTCGTCAGAGCGCACTTGATTTGACTTCGATGGATTTCCCGGGGTATGCTATTGGTGGACTGAGTGTTGGGGAGCCCAAGCATTTAATGTATGAAGCTCTCGAATACACAATGCCATTTTTGCCGGGTAACAAGCCTCGTTATCTGATGGGCGTTGGTTCACCCGATGCACTGATCGAGGGCTCTATTCGTGGTGTGGATATGTTCGATTGTGTACTTCCTACACGAATTGCACGTAATGGTACCACAATGACCAGCGAAGGCCGTGTTGTTGTACGTAATGCCAAGTATGCCAGAGACTTTGGACCGCTTGATCCCAATTGCGACTGCTACACTTGCCGCAATTATTCACGCGCGTATTTGCGTCACCTGATCAAAGCAGACGAGACTTTTGGTCTGCGACTGACTACGTATCACAATCTGCACTTCCTGCTTAACCTGATGAAAAATGTACGCCAGGCGATCATGGATGACCGTCTGCTTGATTTCCGTGATGAATTCTTCACGCAATATGGACTGCATGATAATGATAAAGGCTTCTAAGCCAATCTTTACATCATAAAGAACATCGGATAATGCACCGGATAATCGCTGTATATTTTGCCGATCAACAAACGGAAACACTTCGGGAACCGGAATTCCGGTTTCCGGTTTATATCAAAAAGGGGGCAATACCATGTTTAATGTAGCAGCAGCCGCTGGTGGCGGTACCGGAATTTTGGGAGCTATCGTTCCATTTGTATTGATGTTTGTTGTATTCTATTTCCTGCTGATTCGTCCTCAGCAAAAGAAACAAAAGCAGCGTAACATGATGCTGAACACACTCGGCAAAGGCGACAAAGTGGTAACTATCGGTGGTCTGCACGGTACGATCACTGAAATCACAGACGATATTGTCGTACTTCGTGTAAACGATGTCACCAAACTGACATTTGATCGTTCGGCAATCAGCCACTCGACAGCCAAAGACACAGCACCAGATGCCAAAGTCTAAGGATATCCGGCTGATTTCGGAACGGATTCAGTATAATCTATTCATAAGGAGCGGACCTGCCTGCAGGTCTGCTTTTTTTATGGCTGCTGCTGGTAGTTAGGCTTTGCTATCCCGAACAAAATTCATTATGATAGGGAATTGAACCGAGCCTATGACAAGGATCTTTTTGGACCAGGACCAGGGCCGGATAAAGAAATGAAGAAAGGATGTGCCTTGTGCAAATATTAGAAATGCTGACATGGCAGCCAACAGCGGCTATTATCATTTTTCTAATCATATATGCGGTATGGATTACGGATCAAATGAACCGGGCGATGATTGCGGTGATTGGAGCGGTGCTGTTCCTGCTGCTCGGTCTGGTTCATTGGGAAAATGCCTACACGATGCATATCAACTGGGATACACTGCTGCTCTGGATGAGTATGCTGGTGATTACAGGCGTGATCAGCCGCAGCGGTCTTGTTCATTATGCCGCCGTCCACAGTCTGAAATGGACGCGCAGCAATCCGCTGGTAATTTTTATTGTTCTGATGCTGTGGACCGCTCTGGGAGCTGCGCTTCTGGATCATATTACCATCATCATTCTAATGGTACCGCTGATCTTGACGGTAACCAACCTCTTGAAGATGAATCCGGTTCCTTTTCTAATCGCAGCGGTAATTACAAGCAATATTGGCGGCACGGCCACTCTGATCGGCAATCCGGCCAATATGTGGATCGGTACGGCCAATCCACAACTGACCTTCGTGTCCTTTGTGACTGTGCTGGGACCTCTCATGCTGATTCTGCTGGCAGTAAATCTGCTGCTGATCGCGCTGTTGTACTGGAAAAGCTTCCGAACTGCCTGGCATACGGGAAGCACAATAAAGCTGGAACAGGAAATGAAGAGTTCCATCGAGAATCGCAAACTCGCTTTTGTCGTTTTAATGGTCTTTGTATTCGTTATCGCAGGCTTGATTATCGGATCATGGCTGGATATGCGTTTATCCCTGGTTGCAGCCGCTGGAGCGGTTCTTATGCTGCTGGCTGCCGTCTCGCTGGGAGCAAAGCCATTTTCGGTGCTGCGTCATCTGGAATGGGATACATTGTTATTTTTTGCAGGGCTGTTTGTTCTGGCGGGCGGATTGATGGAGACCGGCTGGATTCAGGCTGGGGCCCGTTATCTGATCGAACTGACGAACGGCAGCATGTCCTGGATTGCACTGATTCTGCTATGGATCACTGGTCTGTTGTCTGCCGTGATGGATCATATGCCATGGATCGCAGTCATGATTCCAATGGTTCAAGAGACAGCTGTACAGATGGATGCTTCCACATCGGCAGTCATTAATCCATTATGGTGGGCACTATCGATCGGTGCAGGCGTGGGAGGCAGTGGTACACTGCTGGGATCTGCTGCAGGCTTGATCGCTGCATCAATGGCAGACCGCCGTCAGCAGCGCCTGGGTTATCTGGAATTTCTGCGAGTAGGTCTGCCGCTGACACTGATTTCGTTAGGGATTGCATCATGGTATCTGTATGCGATTTTGCTGTAACCAGAAATTTCCCCATTATTATGTGTATTATACTAGGCGGCTGGCAGGAATTAGGGTACAGTTGAAGAATGTGTAACCTGTACAGTTCATAAGACTGGAATGACGGCAGTCCAATATGAATAAGCGATAAGCAACGGGAAGGTAGCTGGTGGACATGGAAGAATTAAGCAATGCGGAATTGACGGAACTGATCGACTCGCTCTGCCAGAGCAAAATAGAAGAATTTGGGATGCTGGGATATGAGCAGCTGACCTCGGATGAACTCTGGGACTGTCTGAACAACAAGTATGAAAAGCAGGGCATGCCCCGTCTGCATGAGCTGGTCAATGACATTTTGTCGATGAAACCGAATCAGCTGATGCATTATTTGACGATGTCTTCTTATAAGAAAATGGAGAGTGCGGATACCCGGGAATTTAAGCCTCCATTTCTCGGATAATGCTGTGTCAGGAAATATGGTATTGCGCATATTGCCTGACAGATGGTAAGGTTTGTTCGCAGGCAGATTGTATGAACCCATTGGACCAAGGATAAGCTGGGCCGGTGTTTGACGGGCATCAGCTTGTTTGTTTTGCCGACCACTGGTAAATTGACTGTCATTTGCCGCATCGCTATAATAGGAATATTGAGAATGAAAGGGGAACCACATACGGGATGAAAAGAATCATCAGCTTCGTAGTCGTCATACTTGTCGTGACCGGTATTATCGGCGCCACGACCCCGCTATTTAAAGACATCCGTCTGGGATTGGATCTTAAAGGCGGTTTCGAAATCTTGTATCAGGCTACGCCAACCACGCAGGGGGAAGCAGTCACCAGAGAATCTCTGACACAGACTGCAAGAAGTTTGGAACAGCGTGCCAATGCCCTTGGTACAAGTGAGCCGGAAATCACAACAGAGGGTACGGATCGTATTCGTCTGAGAATCGCCGGTGTTACGGATGAAGCTACTGTCCGTCAGACCATGAAAGAGCCGGCTGAACTGACATTCCGGAGTATGGATGGATGTTCAACGGATGCTTCACAGAACGCCGATAATACGCCTGCGCAAAAACAGAGCCAGGACACCAGCAAATCCAAATCTGCAGAAGATACCAAAGCTGCAGATACAACGAGTAGCATCGATAGCAAATCCTCGGATGCCAATGCAGTATCTGCACAAACCGAAGGATTGCCGCAAGGAGTGACGGTCACTCCTGACACTGGAGCCGGCACAACGGCTGTAGAAAATACTTATGCCAATGAAGATCCGACCAAAATCTATTGTAAAGTGGAATTGACGGGGGATGACTTCAAAGAGAACGGTGCATCTGTGGTGTATAACTCACTGCAGCAGCCTGAAATCACTATTGAAGTGAAAGATGCCAAGAAATTCGGCGAAATTACCAAACGTCTGATCAATCAGCCGCTGGGCATTTTCCTGAATGGTCAACTGCTGTCCGCACCAACAGTAAGAGCTGAACTTACAGATGGTAAAGCCAGCATTTCCGGCAGCTATACGGTGGAGGAAGCACAGCAGCTTAAAGACCAGATCAATCTGGGTGCACTGCCGCTAAAACTGACCGAAATCTATTCACAGAGTGTAGGAGCTTCGCTCGGTCAACAGTCGCTTAACGAGACAGTAAAAGCCGGAGTAGTCGCTTCCATCATCATTCTGATATTTATGATTCTGGTATATCGTATTCCGGGCCTAATTGCCGGATTCAGTATCCTTACTTATGTATGGCTGACTCTTATGATCTTTATCGCTGGCGACTTTACATTGACACTGCCAGGGATAGCAGCCTTTATTCTGGGTGTGGGTATGGCCGTCGATTCTAATATCATCACCTATGAGCGCATCAAGGATGAGATTCGTAACGGTAAGAGTATCCCATCCGCTTTCAAAGCAGGAAGTAGAAGTTCATTCGGTACCATCATGGATGCCCAGTTAACGACCATTATTGCTGCTACAGTAATGTTTGCTCTGGGTACAGGTGCTGTAAGAGGTTTTGCACTGGTACTGATTTTCAACATTCTGGTAAGTATAATCACGAACGTGTTCTTCTCCCGCTTTTTGCTATCCCTGCTCGTTAAAGGGAAACTGGTTAACAAACCGGAGTATTTTGGCGTAAAGGAGAGTGAACGCAATGCGCTTTAAGTGGAATTATGACTTTGTTAAGTTGAGCAAGTATTTCTATACATTCTCCATTATCGTAACAATTGCCGGTATTATCTCTCTGGCGGTCGCCGGATTGAATTATGGCGTTGACTTCCGTTCCGGTTCCAATGTCGATATAACATTGACCAAGACACTGACAGAAGAGCAGGTACAGCCTGTGGTAGACAGTCTGAATCTGGGCAAAGATCCGAGTATCAATATCGGTGGTGACGGACGGATGTCTATTCGTTTCGAGACTGTACTGACCGATACACAGGAAAATCAGCTGAAACAGGCGTTCAACAAGCAGCTGGACAGCGGTGCTTCCTTCGAGGTCAATACCGTTGACCCAACGATTGCCAAAGAGTTGGAACGTAATGCTTTGTGGGCAGTACTGCTTGCCAGCCTTGGAATTATCGTTTATGTAACGATCCGGTTTGAATGGCGTTTTGCTGTAGCGGCGGTAGTAGCTCTGCTGCATGATGCATTCCTGGTCATCTCGATCTTCTCCATTTTCCGTCTGGAAGTCGATCTGACCTTTATCACTGCTGTACTGACGATTATCGGTTATTCCCTGAATGATACGATCGTTATCTTTGACCGTATCCGGGAAAACCTGCGTTTCTCCAAACAGAAAAAACGTGGAGATATTGCTGATCTCGTCAACAAGAGTATCTCTCAGACGATGACACGCTCCCTGAATACGGTACTGACTGTATTCATCGCCTGTCTGCTGTTGTTCATTCTGGGTAGTGAGTCCATTCGTATGTTCTCGCTGGCTATGATGATCGGCCTTGCTTTCGGAGCGTATTCTTCGATCTTTATCGCAAGCCCGCTGTGGTTGGTACTCAAAAACAGACAGAAACCAAAAGCGAAAACACCGTCGAAGACGACGGCCTAACATCGCAAGCTAACCTGCCTGAAGCCGCGTCCTGGTCCTCATACCGACGCGGCTTCATCTTGTCTTAGGAGGAAGTAGGGTGAGAAATAACGATATCCGTCAGCAGGAAAAGGTATTCTGGACCTCCATACTGGCCGGGTTGATACTGGCTGTCGTCAAAGCAGTCACCGCTTATGCGGCCAGCAACAAGGCACTGATGGGAGATGCGCTCTATACCGCCTCCAGTGCGGTCAGCAGTCTGGCCGAACGCCTGTCCAAAAACCATCAGCGTACAAAGCGACGCAGGGAACAGAAAGATCAGACGGCAGTTAAGGAACGTCGTAACAAAACGACATTTCCGTTTACCAACCTGCTGCTAACGGTTCTGCTGCTGCTCGGTGGTCTGGAGATTGCCATTTCGGCGGTTCGTGATCTGATGTCGGAGACGATGCCTGATCCCAAGCCGTATGCAATTGTGATTGTCTTTCTCGCGATGGCGGTGAATGAAGCGCTGTTCCGCTATCGGTACCGATATGTCAAAAAGCAGAGAACATCCAGACTCGTCGAAGAGATCGATATGCACCGTTACTCGCTGTATTCCTCCATTCTCGTACTGGCAGGTATGCTCAGTACGATTGCCGCACTGGAATTGCAGATCGACAGGCTGTATTATGTAGAGCCGGTGTCTGCCATTCTGGTCTCGATCATTCTCTGGCGTCAAGGATATCGAATGGCCCGGCAAACGGTCTATGGATCGCTCGTCCAGGAACTGGAGCGCGAGGACGCGGCTAATTTTATGGAGACAGTACAGCGTGTACAGGGCGTGATTACGATTGAAGATCTAAAAGCCCAGGAGTACGGAGACGGGGTTCGTATTCATTTGAAAATAGGGGTTAATCCCCAGATCAGTGTACAGGCTGCAGCTGAAATTGCAGACTATGCCAAAAACCTGCTGCTAACCCGGTTTGCTCATGTGAGCAGTGTGGAGGTGCAGGTGCTGCCGTATACCGGCGGTTACCCGTACAAGTCCAATTACGAATGGACACAGGGTCGGGACCGGTCCGGCGACGGCATGATTCATTAAGGAGGCACATCATGATTCATTCACAATATCACTGGAATATACATCATCCCGATCCGGCAGCAGCCCAGGAACTCAGTGCAAAGCTGGGCATCTCGCAGCTGACAGCATCGCTGCTGGCAGGCCGGGGTTATACGGGAGAGGCAGAGGCGGCAGAATTCCTGTCCGGCAGCCGCAGTCTATCCCACGATCCCTATTTGCTGGCCGGTATGAAAGAAGCGGCCCAGCGGATACGCCAGGCATTATCGGCGAACGAGAAAATATGGATCTATGGCGATTATGATGCGGACGGTGTATCCAGTACATCGCTGATGATTCAGCTGATGCGCCATATGCAGGCCGATTACGATATTTATATTCCACATCGTTCCAAAGAAGGATACGGCCTGCATAATCATGCGATTGATCAGGCACATCAGCAAGGGGTTACCCTGATGGTAACGGTGGATACAGGCATCAGTGCGGTATCCCAGATCGCCTATGCGGCAGAGCTGGGGATCGATGTGGTCGTAACGGACCACCATGAGCCGCCGGCAGAGCTGCCTGCAGCCTGCGCACTGGTGAATCCGAAGCTTCCGTACTGTCCTTACCCATTCAAGGGACTGGCGGGCGTAGGCGTAGCCTACAAGCTGGCACAGGCGCTGCTGGGCAAGGACCATGTTCCGGAAGAATGGCTGGAGATCGTCTCGATCGGCACGGTAGCCGATTTGATGCCCCTGGAAGATGAGAATCGGATGATGGTCCGTACCGGTGTAGAGCGAATGAAAAACAGTGCTTTTGCCGGTGTGCGGGCATTGATGAATATTGCAGCTATCGATCCGGCGCAGATGTCGGCTACCCATATCGCCTTTGCCATGGCACCACGCATCAATGCCAGCGGGCGGATGGAACATGCCAAGCGGGCGGTAGAGCTGTTGACTACGACCAATCAGGCAGAGGCAGATCAGATCTCCTTTGAGCTGGATCAGTTGAACAAAGAGCGTCAGGATCTGGTGAACCGGATGGTGCAGGAAGCGGTCGCCACGCTGGAAGCCGAGAAAACCCGTAATAATGGACAGATACCTCATGTTATCGTTGTAGCGGGTGAAGGCTGGAATCCCGGCGTCGTTGGGATTGTGGCGTCCAAGCTGCTGGATCGTTATTATCGGCCGACAATTGTACTGGGAACCGACCCGGAGACCGGCATGAGCAAAGGCTCTGCACGTTCGATTCCGGCTTACGACATTTATCAGGCGCTGCTGGATTGTGCGGATGTCATGGACCATTTTGGCGGTCATCCGTCGGCAGCGGGGATGAGCCTGCACCGGGATCAGTTGGACACTTTCCGTCAGCGTCTGAATGAACGGGCAGCCGGGATGCTCACCGAGGAAGACCTTACGCCGCAGACAGAGGCAGATAATGAGTGTACACTGGATCAGCTGACTCTGAACGCGATTGAGGAGCTGGATCAGCTGGCACCGTTTGGCATGTCCAATCCACTGCCGCGCATTGTGCTGCGCGGAGTAACCGTGACCCAGGCCAAAGCAATCGGCAAGACGCAGGATCATCTGCGGCTGGTCGTGGAGCAGGATGGTACGATGATGGAAGGTGTTGCGTTTGGCAAAGGAGAAATGGCCGAACTGCTGACCGAGGGCGATCGGATCGATCTGCTGGCAGAGACAAGCATCAATGAATGGCGCGGCAATCGCAAGCCGCAGCTGATGGTGCAGGATCTGGCTGTACCCGGTCTGCAGATCTGGGACCGCCGTGGCTCCGGTCAATGGGAACAGAATCTGAAGACGCTGCGGCAGAAATGGTCCCGCTATATGGGCGTGGACACCGGTCAGCTGGGTGTACTGTGCAGCGCAGATCGGGCGGAAACTTTAAAAACCCAATTGTCGGATGTATCCCTTTGGGGTTATGATAGAAAAGTTGATATCGCAGCTTGCAATCATGTCTCCACACAGTATGGGGCAGAAGCTATACGCACATTATGTCTGTTATCATTACCGGCGCATATCGAGCAGCTGGATTCTATTTTCGAACGGTTTACTTCTCTTGAAAATATCGTCCTGCTTCATGATCGGCCGCAACAGCAGGAACGTCTGCAAATACCCGACCGGGACCGTTTTAAACTGATATACGGGTGGCTCGTCAAATCCAGCGAGACAATCGCGGAGGAAGCGAAGCTGATTCCCTATCTAAGTCAAAAAACCTCCAGCTCGGTGAGAATGGTACGGATGATGCTGGAAGTGTTCGAGGAACTGGAGTTTATTATCCGTCAGGATGGACGGGTGATGCTGAATAATGCTCCTGTAAAACGTCCGCTCGACAGCTCGCAGCTGTACCGGGAACTTGGCGAACTGGCTGAAATGGAATATATGTTATGTGAAAGTGATCTGCCGCAATTAACTTCATGGATGATTTCCCGCATGCAAGGCGCATCATAACCGATATTTTTTTAGGAGGAGATTTTTTTGGATTTTAAAGAGCATATTCGTGTGATTCCGGATTTTCCGCAGGAAGGAATCAGTTTTAAAGATATTACAACCCTGCTGCAAAATGGTGAAGCCTACAAGCAATCGATCGATGAGCTGAAAAAGCTGGTCAAAGAACTGAAAATCGATGTTATTGCTGGACCGGAAGCACGCGGTTTTGTCGTTGGAGCGCCGCTGGCTTACGCGCTGGGCGTAGGTTTTATTCCTATTCGTAAAACAGGCAAGCTGCCTTACAAAACAATCCAGGCCGAGTATGCGCTGGAATATGGCAAAGATGTGCTGGCTATGCACGTGGACGCAATTCAGGAAGGCCAGAACGTACTGATCGCGGATGATCTGCTCGCAACAGGCGGCACGATCGCAACTTGTGTCGACCTGATCCGTCAAGTGGGCGGTAATGTGGTTGGCGCAGCTTTCATGATCGAGCTGCAGGATCTGAACGGCCGTGAGAAACTGCCGGATGTGGAAGTATTCACACTGACACAATATCCGTTCTGATCAGAAATTTCCCGGGGAATGACAGCTGTCTCTGAGCTGTAGGGCTTAATGTGCAACAGGACATAGATTGTCGTCCGGCTGGTGAAAAGCAGAGTGGTAATGTATAAGCGTATACTGGGAAAGAGCATAAAGCTGGAGATATCCTCTGCTTTATGCTCTTTTTTGCTTTCTCGATATATTTTCTGTGGGTTCGTATTCGGAGAGTTCTTGTTCAGCTGCGTCATAACGCCGGAATGAACAAGCATAGGCAGCAATCGGTGTATTTATGAGATGTAAAAGCGATGCATGATGTTGAAGAAGATACGCAAGAAGCTATCTTAATCTCAAATTCGTTTTTTTGAAAATCGCCTTTTTTGACGATTTTTGAACAAAAATGACCGAAAATCGTCTTTTTTCTGAAACCGTCCTGTCTCTGGGACGTATAGTGTAGAGAGGCATGGCATGGGTGTGACAGTATGAATGCATATCCTATGGCAATGTTAACTTAGAGAAAAAGGAGGGGGAAGTATGGCTATTATTCGTGAGACGGACTTGCCCGGTATTGGAAGGAAATTTATGGTGGAGACCGATGATCGTGAGAAGGTGGCGATCGTTGTGCATGAAGATGGCAAACGGGAGGTCTATCACAGCTCTCCGGCAAGCCCGGACGATCATGAGCTGGTGATGACGCTCAATGATCGGGAGGCCCGGCAGGTGGCCAGTATTATCGGTGGTATGAGTTATCAGCCAACTGCGCTGGAGCAGGTGGAATTTTCGATTTCCAAACTGAGTATCGAGTGGTACAAGCTCCGGAAAGGTATGAACTGTATCGGTAAAAGTATTGGTGAACTCGCTATTCGTGAGAATACGGGAACCGTAATTATCGCCAGCCTGGAACCGGTACAGCAGAAAATCAGTCCCGGACCGGAATACGTACTGCAGGATGGATATACGCTGGTCATTGCCGGTGAGCGGAATGATATTCAGTCGCTGAAACAGCTGCTTGAGAGAGGGGGCGGCTGAGTATGGACTATATTGTATTTGAAATCGGAATCGCGGTACTGCTCGTTGCACTGGCAGGACTGCTCGCTTCCAAACTGCGCTTCTCGGTCGTTCCATTTTATATTCTGGCAGGGATGGCCGTTGGTCCGCATGCTCCGGTATTCGGGATCGTGGACTTCCGGTTTATCCAGAGTGCGGAACTGATCGAATTTATGGGCAAAATCGGTGTCATTTTCCTGCTGTTCTATCTGGGACTCGAATTCTCGGTAGGTCGGCTGGTCAAGGCAGGACGCTCGATTGCCATAGGCGGGACCATTTATATCGGGATTAACTTTACGCTTGGTCTGCTGTTTGGCTGGCTCACCGGATTCGAAATCAAGGAAATTCTGGTGATCGCGGGTATTACGACCATATCATCCAGTGCGATCGTTGCCAAGGTACTGGTGGATCTGAAGCGTACCGCCAACACGGAGACGGAAATGATTCTCGGCATCATCATGTTCGAAGACGTATTCCTCGCTGTTTATCTGTCGATTCTGTCTGGTTTGCTGCTTAGTGGAGCGACTTCGATTGGCGGTATTCTGCTGTCTGCCGGAATAGCACTCGGGTATATGCTGCTTATTCTTATCGTCGGACGCAAGGCCGTGCCGCTGCTGAACCGGCTGCTGAATATTCCGTCCAATGAAATATTCATGTGTGTTATCTTTGCCGCATTGTTCCTGATTGCCGGATTTTCCGAAACAATCCACGTCGCTGAAGCGATTGGCGCGCTGCTGGTCGGGCTGGTACTCGCCGAGACTTCGCATATGCACCGGATCGAGAAAATTATTTTACCGTTCCGTGACTTCTTTGGCGCTCTGTTCTTCTTCAGCTTCGGATTAACGATTGATCCGCTGTCGCTGGGAGGCAGTGCGGTATGGCTCGCCATTGGAGCAGTCATCGTCACCATGATCGGTAACTATACCGCCGGAATGTTGGCCGGCAAGACAGCCAACCTTTCCCCGCAGGCCTCAGCGAATGTCGGACTGACCATTATGTCACGCGGAGAGTTCTCCATTATCGTCGCCAATCTGGGCGCAGCAGGCGCACTGTCCGGTATATTGCAGCCTTTTGCCGCGATCTATGTACTGATACTGGCAATTCTCGGTCCGCTGCTGACCAAGGAATCCAAATTCATTTATAAAGGAATAGCCAAAGTATTCCGGCTTAACAAATAAATTTCCATAACCAGAGACAGAAGCAAATTATTTTCCTATAATGCGTAAGCCGAGGTGATCTTCATGAATTCGGCGCAGAAGCGATTCTGGAATGATCGTATTATAAGAAAATCACTTGCTCGGGATGGTTCAATGAACCGGGATATCCCAGGGGGAAATACAGATACAGATACAACAAATGATTGAACCGATCCTCAAAAAGTGAGCAATACAATGAAAAGTGAATCATACCAATTAAAATCAGACCAAATAAAACCAGAGCAAAGGCGCTGACGGTAATTACCGCTGAGCGCCTTTGCTCTGGTTTACGATGAGAAAATGATACTGCGAGCGGATGAAAAGAAAAACGTTCTGCTCTGCCCAAGCCATAACACTCCATAAAAACAATCCATAAAACAGTTATTGAAAAAGCAGCATATACCAACCAGATCATCAGCTCTGTCCCGCCCGTTCATGCTCCAGCAGCCACCTCTTGCGCGTCAGTCCACCGCCATAGCCGCCAAGCTCGCCACTCGTGTTAATCACACGATGGCAGGGGATAATGATCGCCAGTTGATTGGCCCCGTTAGCCTGTGCTACCGCGCGGAAAGCAGTAGGGCGGTTCAATGCACGCGCCAGATCGAGATAGGAACGTGTCTCACCCGGCGGAATGTTCATCAGCAGCTGCCATACACTCTGCTGAAAAGGCGATCCCAGCAGAGCCAGTGGTGTCCGAAACATCTTTAGATCCCCGGCCAAATAAGCCAGTATCTCCTGCTCGATCGACTGTATCGGTTCCGTCATACCGGGGATGATCACCATACGCGTACGCTGGCGCAGCCGCTCGACTTCGCGTTCCAGCCCGCGCCGGTCAATAAACTCGAGCAGATACAGTCGATGTTCATCAGCGATCGCCATCATCGGTCCGAGCGGCGTGTCAATCCAGGCTGCCCGCAGTATAGCACCTTCGGTGATCTGTGTAGGCGCAGCGCCCATAATACGGGAAAAGGCATCGCGGAAGCCGCTGCTTGATTCGTATCCGCTGGACAGCTGGCTGTCGATCACGGTTTGCCCGGAGCGAATACTTTTAAGTGCCAGTCCCATACGGCGGGCACGGGCATATTCCACAAAAGTCATGCCGAACCGCTTTTTGAACTGACGGCGTGCGGTAGACTCATCGACAGATAAAGCCTGGAAGTCGGACGTTTTCCACCGCTTGTCCGGCTGCTGCTCGACCGCTTCGACCAGCAGTCGCACGATATCGGATACCTGATTCGGGTGCGAAAGCGGACGGCAGCGCTGGCAGGGACGGTAGGAGGCGAGCAGTGCCTGCTGCGCATTTCCAAAAAACTCGCAGTTCTCGAATTTGGGCTTTCTCGCTGGGCAGGTAGGTCGGCAGAATACACCGGTTGTTCGGACGCCAACGTAGAATAATCCTTCATACTCCGAATTTTTCTCCAGTAAAGCCTGATAATACTCATCGTCGCGTGTAATGGGATTCATTAATACACCACCTTCTTCTTAATCAATATGGATAGCTCTATTATAACCGTGCTGCTGGGATCCATCGCCGAAATTCAGGCATTGATATTGATATGGCATAGAGAAGAAGGTTATTCTGGAAAGCTTAGAACAAAAAAGACTGCCCTCTAAAAGGACAGTCTTTATTTTACTTGCCGATTCGTTCAGCAAAGGTATTCCATTCGCTTATACTGCTGAATACTCGATTATCGATAACCGGACGAATCAATCCGGAATTTTTGCCGGAGGGGATTCGTCATTTTTGTCATTGGACAAGCCTGTCACCTGCAAAATGCGGAAGAACAGACTGAGCAGGATACCGACGATAGTTGCGAGTGCCATTCCTTTGAGCTGTACGGAACCAAGCGTGATCGTTGCGCCGCTCAGACCGGTAATCAATACGACTGTGGTCAGCAGCATATTTTGCGCTTTGGAATAATCGACCTTCTGCTCCACCAGAATGCGCAGACCGGAAGCGGCAATAACACCGAACAGCAGCAGTGACACGCCGCCCATGACCGGAGTCGGGATCGCTGCTACCGTACCGGTGAACGTACCGGAAAAGGAAAGCAGAATCGCGATGACAGCTGCGCCGCCGATTACATAGACCGAATAGACACGCGTCAGAGCCATGACACCGATATTCTCACCATAAGTGGTATTCGGTGTGGAACCGACAAACCCGGACAGGATGGTCGAGATCCCGTTACCCATCAGGGAGCGATGCAGACCTGGATCTTTGGACAGATTTTTGCCGACGATATTGCCGGTAACGAGCAGGTGACCGATATGTTCGACAATAACGACCAGTGCGACCGGAATGATCGTCAGAATAACCGACCAGTCAAAGGAAGGCGTCACCACATGCGGTACCTGCAGCAGACTGGCGCTACGAATCGCTGTCGTATCGATCAACCCCAGCGGGAAGGAGAGGGCATAACCCACTACAATACCGATCAGAATATGTATGATTTTGGGGAACCCGCGGAAGGTAACCGCACCGATCAGTGTCACTCCGAGCGTAACCAGAGACAGTGTAATCACTTTCATATCCGGCGTCCATGTCGCTGCATCGGCATCTGCCGGTGCAATAAAGCCGGCCATCTGCGCCGCTACCGGGATCAGCTCCAGACCGATCAGGGCCACAATGGCTCCCATCGCTGCCGGTGGAAACACGATATCAATCCAGCGTGTCCCGGCAAATTTTACAATCAATGCCACGATGATAAAAATAATGCCGGTGACGATAAAAGCACCCAGCGCAAGCGAATAACCGGTATCGTTATACCCGTGCTGTGTCAGTACGAGCGAGACCGGTGCGATAAACGCAAAGCTGGAACCGAGATAGGCAGGGATTTTCCCCCGGCAGATCCAGATATACAGCAGTGTCCCGATTCCGTTCATGAGCAGAATCATCCCTGGATCGACCTTGAACAGATTGGGCACCAGTACCGTACTTCCGAACATGGCAAAAAGATGCTGCAAGCTTAACAGCAACCCGGGCCCGAGCGGCAATTTCTCATTTACCTGAATTTCACGCTGCAATGTATCCACTCCTTCATATCTTACTTCCCCTTCTCTTCGTTGCATCCTTAATAGCTTAATGAGTTTGCATGGTTTTTTCAATACCGATTTTCAAAAGGGGGTCAATTCTTCAGGAACCCTTCATTTAATACGGTTGACGCGGCTATGCGCAAGAGGCATAATTATAGGAAACCCCTTTCCGGGACCTGTTGCCGCAGCAAGCATGAACAGGTTCCATTTTGAATTTTTATGCGGCCGGAGCCTGATGTATACACCAGCAGCTTCTGAGTATGCTTGTAAATGAAGGACAACCATTTCGCTAAATATTCGGCTTTTACCCTGTAGAGAGTATAGTGGTTCTACAAGTTACCTTATAGATACAGACCATTTTCATTACATTTAAGGCAAGAGTGTCTTGAATGTTATTCATGAATAGAAAGGATACGACAACGATTCCATGGGCATAGAGCGATTACTTGAAAAGGCGTCCGCCTACATTAAAGAGAAGGATCTTGAACGCATCAAAGAAGCCTATGAGTTCGCCGATCAGGCCCATCATGGACAGGTGCGTAAATCAGGAGAACCTTATATTTTGCATCCATTGGCAGTTGCAGATATTGTCGTCGGCATGGAGATGGATACCATCTCCATCATTGCGGCGCTTCTGCATGATGTTGTTGAAGATACCACCGTATCCCTGGAGGAAATCCGCAGCCGGTTCGGCGATAATTGTGCGATGCTGGTCGACGGTCTGACCAAGCTGGAGCGGATCAAGTTCCGTTCCAAGGAAGAACAGCAGAATGAGAACTACCGCAAAATGTTTATCGCGATGGCGCAGGATATCCGCGTCATCGTGATCAAGCTGGCGGATCGTCTGCACAATATGCGTACGCTCAAGTACCAGTCCGAAGAGAGCCAGCGCCGTATTGCGTATGAGACGCTGGAGATTTTCTGTCCGGTCGCTCACCGTCTCGGTATTTCCGCTATCAAATGGGAGATGGAGGATATCGCACTTCGTTATCTGAACCCTCAGCAGTATTACCGTATTGCCAACCTGATGCACAAGAAACGTGCAGAGCGGGAGCAGTACATCGAGAACGTCATTGACCGCATTCGCGAGAAGCTCAAGGAAATGGGCATCGAAGCGGATCTGTCCGGACGTCCAAAGCATATTTACAGTGTCTACCAGAAAATGACAACCAAAAACAAGCAGTTCAATGAAATCTATGATCTGCTGGCCATCCGGATTATTGTTGATAATATTAAGGATTGTTACGCAACACTCGGTATTATCCATACCTTGTGGAAGCCGATGCCGGGCCGATTCAAAGATTATATCGCCATGCCCAAAACGAATATGTATCAGTCTCTGCATACGACGGTGGTCGGCCCTACGGGAGAGCCAACCGAAGTGCAGATTCGTACATGGGATATGCACCGCACCGCCGAATTCGGTATCGCGGCCCACTGGGCATACAAGGAAGGTTCCACTGGTGGCAATATCGAGAATAAGGTTCCTTTTTTCAAGGAGATTCTGGAGCTGCAACATGAAGCACAGGATGCTTCGGAATTTGTGGAATCCCTCAAAATGGACTTTTTCTCTGATCTCGTGTTTGTATTTACACCAAAAGGCGAAGTGATCGAGCTGCCCAATGGCTCGGTTCCGCTCGATTTTGCCTACCGGATTCATACCGAAGTAGGTAACCGAACGATCGGCGCCAAGGTCAACGGCCGTATCGTACCGCTCGATCACCGTCTCAAGACCGGTGATATTATCGAGATTCTGACTTCCAAACATTCCTATGGACCAAGCCAGGATTGGCTGAAAATCGCGCAGTCTTCCCATGCACGCAGCAAAATCAAGCAGTGGTTCAAAAAGGAAAAACGCGAAGAAAATGTACAAAAAGGCCGGGATGCGCTCGAACGCGAGATGAAACGCCTCAACCTGGAAGCTTCCGCCTGGCTGACCGATGACAAATTGTCCGAAGTCGGCAAGAAATTCGCTTTCCATGATATCGAGGATATGCTGTCTGCGATCGGATTTGGCGGCATCACTGCTGCCCAAATCTGTACGCGTCTGACCGAAAAGATGCGCCGAGAGCAGGAAGAAGCGAGCATTATCGAGCTGACTTCTCAGATCAAGGAAGTGAAAAGTGCGCCGGAACAGCAGAAGCGCAGCCGTCCGACCCATGGTGTCAGCATCAAGGGCGTGGACAATCTGCTCGTGCGGTTTGCACGTTGCTGTAATCCGGTACCGGGCGACGATATTGTTGGCTATGTCACCCGTGGACGCGGCGTCTCCATTCACCGGAGCGACTGTACCAATGTACCGGATGTGAGCGACAACAGCGAAGCGGCACGCATCATCGAAGTGGAATGGGAATCTGCAGTGGAAGCGAACTACAACGTGGATATCGAGATTACCGGTCATGATCGCCGTGGACTGCTCAATGAAGTACTGCAGACTGTTGCCGAGAGCAAGACTAATATCTCTGCCGTCTCCGGACGCTCCGATAAAAACAAAATGGCCATGATCCATATGACCATCATGATTCGTAATACCGATCATCTGCAGTCGGTCGTGGACAAAATCAAGCGTGTGCAGGATGTCTATACCGTGCACCGTATTATGCAATAGATGCTTTTTAGTGAATGACGTTTTGAACAGAGGAGCCAATCCCGGCAGCATAGCGGTGATTGGCTTCTTTGCTACATACCTATAGACATAGAAGAGGAGAATGGGAAATGAGAGTAGTTATCCAGCGCTGCAAACAGGCATCTGTTAGGGTAAACGAAGAAATAGTCGGCCAGATTGGCAAAGGGTTGATGGTACTGGTCGGTGTAACACATGGAGATACAATTGAGGATGCCCGCTATCTGGCAGGCAAGGTCGCGGGAATACGCATTTTTGAAGATGAGCAGGGTAAGATGAATCTGGGATTATCCGATATCGGGGGGCAGGTGCTCTCGGTATCGCAGTTTACCCTGTATGGGGACTGCCGCAAAGGCAAGCGTCCAAGCTTTATCGAAGCCGCCCGTCCGGAACAGGCGATTCCGGTGTATGAAGCATTCAATCAGGCGCTGAAGGAACAGGGACTGGTCGTGGAGCAGGGCATATTTGGTGCAGATATGGATGTATCACTGACCAACTGGGGTCCCGTCACGCTCATTATTGACAGCCCTGTCAGAGCAAACGGACAATAAACCGATCGTAGTTTAAGCATATATACGATATCCCATCAATACGCCAAGCACCTATAATTTGATTAAAACACAGCAAAAAAGGTCTCTCTGAATTTTATCAATTCAGCGGAGACCTTTTTTGTCTGGATTGCTCCATATAAGTAAGTTGCAGTTTTGTCAAATAGCTCATTCCTTTGTGCTTATGCTTACGTTTATGCTCTTGTTGTAGTATCAGTTCTTGTATTTCTTGTACTCGACAAGAATTTAAGACAGTACAGGGCACACAGACCTACAACAACATAGATGATTCGGGACAGAACAGAATCTTGTCCACCAAAAAGGGAAGCAACGAGGTCGAATTGGAAAAGACCTACCAGCAACCAGTTGATACCACCGACGATCAGCAGGATCAGCGCAATCATGTCCAGAGTTCTCATTAGAATTCACCTCCTGTTATGTTAGATGTTAGCAGTCGTTGACAATGTTAATATACCCGATTGTGGAGCTGCGAATCATTTCTGTATAACTGTTTAGATTTGCCACGGAATCGGGTAATAACAGAGCGGAAACCTCTATAGTATGCAAGTAGAGGAACAGGATCACACTAACCATAAGCCTTGAAAGGAGAACTATTCCAATGAGCAAAATCGCCTTTTTATTAGCAAATGAATTCGAAGACTCCGAAATGCAGGTACCTTATGATGAACTGAAAAAAGCAGGCCATGAAGCGGATATCATCGGTCTTGAAAAAGGCCAGAAGGTAACCGGCAAAAATGGTAAAGCCGAATATACAATTGAAAAAGCAATCACCGAAGTAAGTGCATCCGATTATGATGCTTTGGTAATTCCGGGCGGTTCCTCACCGGAAGCGCTGCGTCTGGACCCGAATGTACTGAACTTTGTTACCGAAATCAACAATGCCAAGAAAACCATCGGTGCAATTTGTCACGGCCCACAGATTCTGGCAAGTGCCAACCTGCTGGAAGGCCGTACGATCACTGCTTATCCGCCGCTGAAAGTGGATATGATCAATGCGGGAGCAACATTCAAGGATGGGGAAGCTGTCATTGATGGCAATTTCATCACGTCCCGTACACCGGACGACGAGCCTGCATTTGTACGCGAACTGTTGAAAGTTCTGTAATTTAAAAGTGTGGTAAAAGGTATTGTTTTGATCGTCTCTGAGAAGAATGTACTTTTATTTTCGTAAGCCTATCAAATAAATACTGGGCAGAAGAGAATTCTGCGTACAGTAAGGAGGCCATTATTATGACCAAGCATATTCAGGCTTATTTCCGCACCGAAGATCAGGCAGAGAGTGCCAGAACGTCCGTCAGTACCTATGATGTGAAAAATCTGGAAGTCAGCCGTCTGGAAACGCAGATCAGCCAGGGTAGCCGTGTCATGGTTCCACTGCTGCCGTTAAATGCAGGTGCAGGCGGGGTGACAGGCAATTCTGCAGGCGTATCCGGTGGAGCAGGGCCGGGTACCATTATCCCGCCGACTGCGATCATAGACAATGACGGCAAACGCAATGAAGTGACTGACGATGACTCGGCAGCCAGCCATGATAATGACGATACCGATGCATGGAGTGCCATTAACGCAACAGACAAGGACTATGATGATCTGAAATATGTACTGTCTGCCACAGTGATGGAATCGGATGTTGAAAATGTCGTGCAAAAGCTGCGCACGAACAATGCATTCGTGGAAATCCTGGAGTAGTCGACAGCCGCTTGAATACATGATC
The DNA here is from genome assembly GCF_054161335.1 of Paenibacillus sp. Z6-24. Classification (NCBI taxonomy): domain Bacteria; kingdom Bacillati; phylum Bacillota; class Bacilli; order Caryophanales; family Paenibacillaceae; genus Paenibacillus; species Paenibacillus sp. Z6-24. Next base: position 1,238,996 of record NZ_CP096398.1, read on the forward strand.
CCAAAAGGGAAATGGACTCATGGTCATCTGCTGTTGAAGATGTGCCTGTACTAAGGTCTTTACACAGGTTTTACCTATTGTAATGGAACTGTAATATAGGAAACATCTTATTTTAACAATGATGTCCTATAATGAACCCATGACCCCCTTTTAACATACTATGTTGGCCTGCAGCCCGTTGCTGCAGGTTTTTTCTTTGCTTTTTTCACCTTTCACAAGCAGGCAGATTTGCCAACTTGCATGAAAAGTGTTGACTTTAGCACAGCGGTTCATTAAAATCGTTAAATATAACATCGTTCTGACTTTGCTGCTGGCAGAGCGGATGTCGATGATTGTGTGTGTATAATGAATGATTCATGGACGGGAAAAGTACCACCGATAACGGACAGTTCCTTTTTGGAAAAGAGAGGCATTCCCCTGGGCTGCAAGGAATCCCTGAACGACGGTGCGAAAAGACCTCCCCGAGAACATGATGTGAAAGATGGAAAAGCGTGCACAAAGGGAGCAGACACTGCTCGCTGTTGTGTCGGTATCCGGTTACCTGATGGATCAGGTAAATTCGCTTTTGGAATCCAAGTAACCTCATGCGTAGTCAGCGGGCGTTAACCGCTTAATGAAGCGAATGTATACTGGTGGAATGGCCTGGAATGCCGTATTGCCGCTGTATTTGTGATCGGATGATTATAGGACCCGATAGATACAGAGTATGCGGTGCCGTCAGTACGGTTGCATTCGAAATGTGGGTGGCACCACGGGTGAATGGTAGATAACCAGTCCCTCGTCCCTGTTTGTAATGAACAGTGACGAGGGGCTTTTTTGTGTTCCCATAGAGAGATCACTGGATCAGTTGAATAAAGGAGGATGGATTATGGCATTTCAAAAACCGACAGGCACACAGGACTTCTTGCCGGGCAAGGTAGAGAAGTGGCAGTATGTCGAAGAGAAAGCAAGAGATTTGTGCAGACGGTTCAATTACCGGGAGATCCGCACACCGTTATTTGAACAAACCGAGCTGTTCCAGCGCGGTGTAGGCGAGACCACAGATGTGGTACAAAAGGAAATGTACACCTTTGAAGATAAAGGCGGCCGCAGTATGACGCTGCGTCCGGAAGGAACAGCCGGTGTAGTACGTGCCTATGCAGAGAACAAGCTGTATGGCGAGCCGGATGTGACCAAGCTGTATTATATGGGTCCGATGTTTCGTTATGAGCGTCCGCAGGCAGGACGTTATCGCCAGTTCCACCAGTTCGGCGTAGAGGCATTCGGTTCGGTAGATCCGGCGATTGATGTGGAAATTATTGCGCTTGGCCTGCAGTTTTTCAAGGAACTGGGGCTGCAGGGCGTGACAGTCGAGATCAACTCCGTAGGTACTTCGGAGACCCGTGCTGCCTATAACGAAGCGCTGCTTGGCTTCCTGCGTCCGATGAAAGATACGCTGTGCAGAGACTGTCAGCAGCGGATGGAACGCAACCCGATGCGCGTGCTCGATTGCAAAGTGGATCAGGATAAATTTGTTGGAGCTCCGTCCATTCTGGATAGCCTGGATGAAGAGAGCCGTGCATACTTCCAGCGTGTACAGGATTATCTGACAGCGATGGATGTGGAATTTACAGTCAATGAACGCCTTGTGCGCGGTCTGGATTATTACACACACACCGCTTTTGAGTATAAAGCCGAAGGCATCGGTGCGATCGATACGATCGGTGGCGGCGGGCGGTATAATAAATTGGTCTCCGAAGTGGGCGGCCCGGAACAGCCGGGTATCGGCTTCGGTATCGGTCTGGAGCGTCTGCAGCTGATTCTGGAAAGTCAGGGTGTGGATATTCCGGCGATCAAGCCGCTGGATGTCTATCTGGTAGGACTCGGGGAAGCTGCAGAGCAGGAGACGGTTCGCCAGCTGTTCAAGCTGCGTACACTGGGCTTCTCGGCAGAACGTGATTACCTCGGACGCAAAATGAAGGCACAGATGAAATCGGCTGATCGCTTCCATGCCCGTTATACCGCTATTCTCGGTGACGATGAATTGTCCAAGGGCGAGATTGCGCTGAAATGCATGGATACCGGCGAGCAGCAGACCGTGAAGCTGGATGAGCTTGCTGACCATCTGAAATAAAAAGTACGGAATCTTCTATCTCTGCAGCAGGGCGAATACTCTGCTGTATGGGATAGACCCCTATATTTCATTATCGATAATTAAAGGAGACTATAATATGTTAAGGACTCACAAATGCGGCCAATTGACCGCTGCGAACATCGGCGAGACAGTAACACTGAACGGATGGGTACAGACCCGCCGTGACCTGGGGGGCGTACTGTTTATTGATCTGCGCGACCGCAGCGGATTGGTACAGATCGTATTTAACCCATCATTCTCCGGAGATGCACTGCAGGTAGCAGACCGTGTACGCAGTGAATACGTACTGGCTGTCAAAGGTGAAGTGGTACGCCGCGAAGAAGAGACGATCAACCCGAATATGGAAAATGGTGATATTGAAGTACGCATTACCGAAATCGAAGTCATGAACGCAGCGAAGACACCCCCATTCTTTATTGAAGATGGTGTGGAAGTAGATGAATCCCTGCGTCTGAAATATCGTTATCTGGATCTGCGTCGTCCGGAAATGCAAAAAACATTGATGCTGCGCTCCAAAGCGACCAAAATTTTCCGTGACTTCCTGGATGAGAATGGATTTATCGATGTAGAGACACCGATTCTGACCAAGAGTACGCCGGAAGGTGCCCGTGACTATCTCGTACCAAGCCGTGTGCATGAAGGTGAGTTCTACGCGCTGCCGCAATCTCCGCAGATCTACAAGCAGCTGCTGATGGTGAGCGGACTGGAGCGTTACTACCAGATCGCCCGTTGTTTCCGTGATGAGGATCTTCGTTCCGACCGTCAGCCGGAATTCACTCAGGTCGATATCGAGACTGCCTTCATGGATCGTGACGAGCTGCTGGGCATGATGGAGCAGCTGATGGTCAAGCTGTTCAAGGAAACGATCAATGTGGATATCCCTGTACCGTTCCAGCGCATTACCCATGCGGAAGCGATGGACAAATACGGTTCGGACAAACCGGATCTGCGCTTCGGGCTGGAACTGGTAAATGTCAGCCATATCGTGGCAGGCAGCGGTGCCAAAGTATTCGCATCCGTAATCGAAAAAGGCGGCGAAGTCAAAGTACTGAACGCCAAAGGCTGCGGTACATGGACACGTAAGGAAATCGACAGTCTGGAGCCGTATGCGAAGCGTTATGGCGCCAAAGGTCTGGCATGGATCCAGATCAAGGATGGCGAATTCAAAGGTCCTATCGTCAAATTCCTGAGCGAAGGCGAAATCCAGCAAATCCGCGAAACGACCAATGCCGAAGAAGGCGATCTGCTGCTGTTCTCCGCAGATACCAAACAGGTGGTTGCGGATGTACTCGGCGCAATGCGTGTGAAAATCGGCCGTGATCTCGGTCTGATCGACGACAATGTATACAAATTTGCATGGGTCGTAGACTTCCCGCTGTTCGGTTACGACGAAGACGCCAAACGTTATGTGGCCGAGCATCATCCGTTCACACGTCCTTACGAGGAAGATCTGGAACTGTTCAACACCGATCCGGGCAAAATCCGTGCCCAGGCGTACGATATCGTTCTGAACGGTTACGAAGTAGGCGGCGGTTCCCAGCGTATCTACAAGCGCGAACTGCAGGAGAAAATGTTCGAAATGCTTGGATTCACACCAGAACTGGCACGCGAACAGTTTGGTTATCTGATGGATGCATTCGAATACGGTACGCCTCCACACGGCGGTATCGCCTTCGGTCTGGACCGTCTGATCATGCTGCTGGCAGGACGCACGAACCTGCGTGAGACGATCGCTTTCCCGAAAACGGCGAGCGCTACCGATCTGCTGATGAACGCTCCGGCACCGGTAGATGGAGCACAGCTCGACCAGCTGCATATCCGTCTGGCACCGCCAAAGCCAGTGGTAGATAAAAACTGAGGCGGGTAAATACCCATTAAGCACGATCACCAGAATCATCTTCTGCTGCAAAGGTGTGATGCACCATTTGCAGCAGTTGTTTTGTGTAGAGCACGAAACACAGTACAGAAAATGAAAGGAGCGAATAAGGATGTTGAACCAATTTTCACGTACCGAGCTGGCTTTTGGACCGGAAGGTATTGAAGTGATGAAAAATAGCACCGTCGCTGTGCTCGGCATCGGCGGCGTCGGTTCGATCGCCGTCGAAGCACTGGCCCGTACCGGTGTCGGCAAAATCATTCTGATCGACAAGGATGTCGTTGATATTACCAATATCAACCGGCAGATTCATGCCTTGACCACTACAGTGGGACAGAAAAAAGCGGATCTGATGGTCGATCGGGTCAAGCTGATCAATCCGGAATGTGAAGCGATCGCGCTCAATATGTTTTACACCGAAGAGACGTATGAGGAACTGTTCAAATACGATCTCGATTATGTGGTGGATGCTTCGGATACGATTATCTATAAGGTGCATCTGATCAAGGAATGCCTGAGACGCAAAATTCCGATCATCTCCAGCATGGGTGCTGCCAACAAAGTGGATCCGACGCTGTTCCAGGTCGCCGATATTTCCAAAACGCATATGGACCCGATCGCCCGTGTCGTGCGTACCAAGCTGCGCAAGGATGGTATTCATAAAGGGGTCAAAGTCGTCTTCTCCACCGAGCAGCCGAAAAAGCCGCGTCAGGATGTGACCGAGAAGATCGTTCCCGACAATGCACCGGAAATCCGCAAAGCCCAGCAGCCGCCGGCAAGTAATGCTTTTGTGCCGCCAGTGGCCGGCTTGATTATGGTAAGTGTGGTTGTCAAAGAGATGCTTGCCAAGCACGGAATTGAAATTTAATTTTAATTTTCCGGTAGTCGGATTGGTCCGCTGCCCCAGGTTATTGAAGCGTGCCTGTCCATTCGCGGAAGGCACGCTTTTTGATTGGAAATGATTCGAAGCTAATCATAAGAGAGAGGGAGTTATATGATGCGTGAAAAGTTACAGCGGATGCTGGGCTTTATGCCGGCTCGTGATGTGCTGCGTAAAGAAATACTGGCCGGTGTGGTAGCTTATTTTGCCGTCGTCTATATCGTGCTGGTCAATGCCACGATTCTGTCTGACGCGGGTATACCGCTCAAGGCGGGAATGGCGGCGACGCTGCTCATTTCCATCGTCAGCTGTCTGGTGATTGCCTTTCTCGGCAAGTCGCCGATTATCGTCGTGCCAGGCATGGGGGTCAATGCTTTTTTCACCTATACGCTTGTAAGGTCGATGGGACTCAGCTGGCAGGAAGCGCTGATGGTCGTTACGGTGAGCGGTCTGCTGTTTGCGATCGTCGCGTTTACTTCGCTGCACCGGATTATCAGCCAAGCGATACCGGCGATTCTGCAGCTGGGCATCACGGTCGGGATCGGCCTGTTCCTGACCTTTGTCGGTCTGCAAAAAAGCGGGATTGTGATTGCGCACCAGACGACATTTGTCGCCATCGGTCATTTTAATGATCCGCCGGTCATCGTCTCCTGTCTTACACTGGTGGTCGCTGTAGTGCTCGTGATCCGCAATGTGCCGGGCGGACTGCTGATCAGTATTCTGTTTGGAACGATTATGGCGCATCTGCTTGGTGTGGGCAGTGCGGCAGATATTGGCGAAGGCAGTGTACTGTCGGCGTATTCATCGGTATTTGGCGCCTTTACGCTGGAGGGATTGGTACGTCTGCCGTTCTGGATCGCGGTGTTCCTGCTGCTGCTGATTCTTGTATTTGAAAATATCGGCCTGATCGGTGCGCAGACCGATATGGCCAAGCGTCCAGAGACGTTCAAGGGCAGCCTGCGGGCACTGTCCATCTCCAACATTCTGGCCGGTGTGATCGGTTCCAGTCCGACGGTGGCGGCTGCCGAATCGACTGCCGGTATCGCAGCCGGTGGACGCACAGGCATCACGCCGCTGATCACAGCGGTGCTGTTCGGAGCGACATTTTTCTTTATCCCATGGCTTGGCTATATTCCCGACAGTGCGCTGGCACCGGTGCTGATCGTAATCGGGGCGATGATGACGCAGGCGATCCAGGAGATCAAGTTCAGCAATTTTGCCGAATCGTTCCCTGCATTTCTGATCATCGTCATGATTCCGTTCACATACAGCATTGTGGATGGCATGGCGTTTGGATTTATCGCCTATCCGATCGTCAAGCTGGCCCAGGGCAAAGGCAGGGAAGTGCCGAAGATTCTGTACGGAATCGCTGTGCTGTTCCTGGCCAACTTTGTCGTGAATGCACTGCTGTAGGGATAAACTGGCAGTGTACCGAATGAGGGAATGCACAGGACCCGCGGGTTGATATGTATTTCTGCTGGCATTTCCATTCCTGCTGTGATATATTAAAATTCCTTTGTTCATGGTAAAAACTATAAACAGAAGCGCTAACATACAAGAGTACATCAGGCAGAACCTCGCCATATCGGCTGTGGGGATGCCTGGTGTGCTCTTTGCTTGTTATTGCCGGACAAAGAGACTAAAGCAATTCTTAGGAGGTAACTGAAATTGGAAAAGGATTTTCAAAGTGCCTATCAAGAAGAGAAGGACAAGCTGCAGCACACACTGGATGAGGTCGATGCACAGCTGAACAGGCTGCGGCAATTTCCCGTCTATACCGGACACGACTTTACCGAACAGGTACTGGAAGCCGGTCGTGAACAGCAGCGTCAGACTCTGGCAAAAAGCGCACGTGAACCTTATTTTGGACGGCTTGATTTTGCGGAAAATGGCAGCGGTGCACGTCAGCCGCTCTATATCGGCAAAGTGGGCGTCGGCAAATCGGAGATTGATGACCAGCCGCTCGTTGTGGACTGGCGCGCACCGATTGCCAGCCTGTTTTATTCCTTTACCGGCGGGGAAGAGATGGCAGAGTATGAATCTCCGGAAGGACTGATTCAGGGCCTTGTCTATCTGAAGCGCAATATTGTAATCCGGCAACGACTCCTGGAGCGGCTCGCGGATACATACGACCGGGAGAGCACCGAGCCTGTCGTTACCGATGAATTCCTCGTCTACCGGCTGGGGGAAAATAAAGACAACAAACTGCGGGATATCGTCTCCACGATTCAGGCAGAGCAGGACCGGATCATCCGTGCGGTCAAAAATACCGCACTGGTCATCCAGGGCGTTGCCGGCAGCGGCAAGACGACGGTTGCCCTGCACCGGCTCGCCTTCCTGCTGTATCAGTATCAGGAGCAGGTATCTGCAGAGAAAATGATTATTTTTGCACCGAATAATATGTTCCTCGATTATATCTCGGAAGTGCTGCCGGAGCTGGGTGTCGGCGATATCCAGCAGAGTACATTTGCCGACTGGGCACAGAGCATTCTGGAGAGCGATATCCGGCTCGTGCCTGTCTCGGAGACGTATGAATACTGGTTCGAATCACCGGACCGGCCGGAAGTCAGCGAAGAGACGCCTTCCCGGTTCAAGGGCTCGATTGCCTTTATGGATCTGGTGCGGCAGTTTGTCGAGCTGCTGGAAAATACGGCCGTGCCGGATATGGACTTCAGCCCATGGGATGGCGCTGTACTGACCCGGGCCGAGATTATGGACTGGTTTAGCAATGAATATCGTCACTATCCGCTCGCCAAGCGCAAGGAGCGGGTCATTGCCCGTATTCATCGTTGGGTCGAGATGAAGCTCAAAAAAGCTCCCTCGGAAGCGATCCGCAAGGAACGCAAGAAAAAAGCGGGACAGCGCGAGAAATCGTATGCCAACAAATGGCCCAAATATGAACCGCTGGCACTCTACAAACAGCTGTTCAAAACCGGCAAAATCACCGGCAATGCAGACAGCCTCGCTGCAGTGTGGGAGCAGATTCCGGCGCCTATCCTCAAAAGTGTATCCGCCGAGCTCAAAAAAGACCGGATTACCGATGAGGATCTGCCGGCGCTCGTCTATATTCATACCCTGCTGAACGAGATGGACGGAAGCCGCCGGTTTGACCATGTGGTCATTGATGAAGCGCAGGACTTCTCGCCGTTTCATGTAGCCCTGCTCAATCAATACGTACGCGGCAGTTCCTTTACCATTCTGGGCGATCTGTCGCAGGGCATTCATGCCTACCGCGGCGTTCATGCCTGGGAAGAAATGAGCAGTCTGTTCCCAGTGGAAAATACCGATTATTTCCCGCTGACTCGAAGCTACCGGTCGACGATGGAGATTATCGAATTTGCCAATATCATTCTGGAGCGCGGTGTACGTAACGGCATTACGGCCGTACCGGTCTTCCGCAGCGGTGATCCGGTCCGTCTTCTGCCTTGCCCGGTTGATAACCGAACCGATGTCATGATCGAGCACTGGCAACAGCTGCAGGCCAAGGAATATCGCACTACAGCGATCCTGACGCGCACATTGCGTGAAGCACGGGAGCTGCATGAACAGCTGACCGCCGCCGGTCTGGACATCCACCTGATCGACGGAGGCAAAGCGACCTACCAGGGCGGCCATTCCATCCTGCCGGTCTACCTGTCCAAAGGACTGGAGTTCGACGCTGTCATCGTCACCGATGTGGACACCGACCATTACCGAAGCGACTCCTGGGATGCCAAGCTGCTCTACGTTGGCTGCACCCGTGCCCTTCACGAACTGTGGCTGCTGCACGGAGAAGAGCTGCCGGATTATGTCACTGCCGAAGCTGACGACGCAGCAACAGAATAATCTGCAATACAGATCAGTTTTTATACTATTTCTCTATCCGGACTTACGGGTCAAGAGGTTCCAGTTCCCACTGGAGCCTCTTCTTTTTCATTTATGCGCTTCAGTGGTAAAATATATAGGTTGAAGGCTAATCCGTATAGCTGCGATGTGAATGTCAACGATGCAGAATTTAACTGAAAGAAAGTTATTCTGAAAGTAGCTTTGAGCGTGATTTCACTACATTCCTACCCACAACGTATATCCAAGCACATAGTGAAGGGAAGAGAATTTCATCTTAGACCGACCTTTAAGAAGGGAGATTGACCGCTGCGAGCGGTTGTTCAGGATTCCCATTCTTAAACGGAGGTCGTGATGGAATCTCTTCCCGGAGCGATTGAATTATATACACTACTAAATCAAAGACAGGATGTGACCCCTTTATGGATTTGTTCTCCTTTAACGAGAATACCAATGCCGGCGCAGACGGTATGGGCGTGCTCGCAGACCGGATGCGTCCGCAGTCGCTCGATGAATATATCGGCCAGGAAGAAATTGTCGGACCAGGCAAGCTGCTGCGCCGGGCGATTCAGGCAGATCAGGTCACCTCGATTATCCTGTATGGCCCGCCCGGATGTGGCAAGACGACGCTAGCGCATATCATTTCCAAGCATACCCAGGGTGAATTTGTCCGTCTCAACGCCGTGGATGCCACCGTCAAGGAAGTCCGTGAAGTGATCGAACGTGCCCAGACGAACAAGTCGTTGTATGGCACCAAGACAATTCTGTTTCTGGATGAGGTACACCGGTTCAACAGCTCCCGTCAGGACGCGCTGCTTCCGGCGGTTGAGAAAGGCACGATTATTTTTATCGGGGCGACGACTGAGAATCCGTTTCATTATGTCAATGGGGCTCTTATGAGCCGCTCAACACTGTTCCAGCTGCAGCCGCTGACCAAGGAACATTCGCTGATTGCTATGCGCCGTGCACTGGCGGACGAGCAGAAAGGGCTGGGCTTTATGAAGCTGCAGGTGGATGATGCGGCGCTGGAACATATCGCTTCGATGGCCAACGGTGATATCCGCCGCGCCCTGAATGCACTGGAGCTGGCCGCATTGACTACGCCGCCCGAAGCAGACGGTACCATTCATCTCACGCTGGAGGTGGCGGAGGAGTCGATCCGCCGTCCTACCGTACGAGCGGATGAATCGACCCAGTATGACGTATTGTCCGCTTTTCATAAAAGTATCCGCGGGTCCAGCGATGCGGCGCTGTTCTGGTTCCTGTATGCGGTCGAGAAGCTGGGCATGGACCCGATGACCTTTATCCGCCGCCTGATTGCGGCCAGCAGCGAGGATATCGGTCTTGCCAACCCGCAGGCGATGGTGCAGGCGCTCGGCGCACTGGATGCCTACCGGACCAACGGCTGGCCGGAAGCCAAGCTGAATATTGCGCAGGCGATTCTGTTTGCGGTCGAGAGTCCCAAGTCCAATGCCGTCTATACCGCCATCTCCCGGGCCATGTCCGCGATGGACGAGATCAAGTCTGCCGAGGTGCCGCTGCATCTGCGCGATACCCATTACAAAGGCTCCGCCCAGCTCGGCCACGAAGGTTACAAATATCCACATAACTTCCCCAATCACTATGTGGATCAGGAGTATCTGCCCAAAAATCTGGCCCGCCGTGTATTCTACAAAGCGACCGATCAGGGCAATGAATCCAAAATCCGGATCAATCAGGAACGGCGACGGGGAACCACATAGGTCTGACTGTCTGGCTGTATGATTGCGCTATCTGCTGTATTGCCGGTATTCGTCTCGGATACCTGTTAATAGGATTGCCCCCGAATCCGATGGGACCATGTTATACAGGCATACAGGAGCAGAGCTCACCGATGATGGGGGAGACCACATTGGCGTTTACACTCATCATGGAATGAGCTATATTGTAAATAACTGAATCGGTGATGGAGTTCACCGTTAACCGCTGTAATTTCAATCAGCTGATGACTCCTACCTGTTGAGCCGCGATGTGAGCCGGTTCTGTTCAGGTAGGAGTCATTTTTTATGGAAAAGGGGAATGAAATGATGCTGTATGTACTTGTAGCTGTATTTGGCGTACTCGGAGCGGTATGCCGCTATCTGATTAGTGTGCTGATCCCGAATCATGGCTTTCCGGTGGCGACGCTGGTGATCAATCTGGCAGGATGCTTTTTGCTGGCAGTGATTATGAAGTATCTGTCCCGGCTGCCGCAGGTCTCGCCAATATGGATCACTGCGATGGGCACCGGATTTGTCGGTTCATTTACCACATTTTCGACGTTCAGTGTGGAGAGTATCCAGATGATCGAGAAACAGTGGTATGGACTGGCCGCGCTGTATGTGATCGCCAGCCTGCTGGGCGGACTCATGGCTTCGCGGCTTGGGTTTTACCTGAGTGAACGATGGCTGTCACGCAGGGAGGCGCCGCATGTTCATTAACATTTTGCTGGTCGCGGGTGGAGCGGTATTGGGTGTGCTGGCGCGGCTGCTTTTGTCCAACTGGATGAAGCGCAGATGGCCGATGAATTTCCCGCTGGCGACATTTCTGATTAATAGTGCAGGTTCGTTTCTGCTCGGAATGCTGGTCGGTTCGGGAGCAGACCAGCATATCCAGCTGCTGATCGGTACCGGATTCATGGGCAGCTTTACCACCTTTTCCACGTTCAAGCTGGAAAATATTGAACTGCATCTGCAGCAGAAACATACGACCCTGTTCAGCTATCTGGGCTTATCCTATGTATGCGGCATTGTGCTGGCCGGTCTGGGGCTTATGCTTGGTCATCTATATTTATAAAAGGTAGTGGTTCAGGCATCATAGCATACATCATACAACAGCTTCCTCATTCCTGCCGGGAGAGGAAGCTGTTTTTCGTATTAAAGGGAATAGGATTGCAGGTGAGACGATCTGGTCGGATCATCCCATCTGCCTCCTTGCCGCTTACTGCCCTGGATAGACAAAAGGAGCCATCCGAGCATACTTGCTCAGCTCTTCTTCAATCCGCAGAAACTGGTTATACTTGGCTACTCCCTCGGTACGGGCAACCGCGCCGGTCTTAACCTGGCCTGCACTCATGCCGGTCGCAAAGTCGGCAATAAATGTATCTTCCGTCTCGCCGGAGCGGTGGGAGATCATTGTCGTGTAACCGGCCATCCGGGCCATTTTGATCGCTTCCATGGACTGGGATACGGTGCCGATCTGATTGGGCTTGATGAGAATGCAGTTGCCAATATGCTTGCGGATACCTTCACGGAAAATCGCCGGATTGGTCACGAAAATATCATCTCCCACCAGCTGAACCCTTTGTCCGAGCCGCTGGGTCATCGCCTGCCATCCGGTCTCATCCTTTTCCGACATGCCGTCTTCGATAGAGATAATCGGATAGCTGCCAATCAGCTGCTCATAGTAATCGCTCATCTGGCCGCTGTCCCATTGATTCCCTTCAAAATGATAGACTCCATCCCGGTAAAATTCACTGGCTGCCGGGTCCAGCGCAATCGCGATCTCCTTGCCAGGCTCATAACCGGCCTGTTCAATCGCTTCGACCATCAGCTTGACCGCTTCTTCGCTGGAGCCGAGCTGTGGCGCGAAACCGCCTTCGTCGCCGACAGAAGTAGCCAAGCCGCGGGCAGACAGCAGCGAACCGAGCATATGATACGTCTCCACCACCCGTTCCATCCCTTCCCGGAAATGCGTGGAACCTACCGGTGTAATCATAAACTCCTGCATCGCAATGCCTGTCTCTGCGTGCTTGCCGCCATTAATAATATTGAAAAAAGGCAGCGGCAGCTCACTGTCTACACCGCCCAGATACCGGTAAAGAGGCATTCGCTGCGATTGCGCCGCCGCACGGCATACCGCCATCGATACGCCCAGAATCGTATTAGCGCCGAGTCTGGATTTGTTCGGTGTGCCATCCAGCTCAATCATCACCTGATCGACAGCAGCCTGATCGAATGGTGAGTGTCCTTTTAGCGCTTCGGACAGAGTCTCATTGACATGCTGAACCGCCTGGCGTACCCCTTTGCCGCCCAGACGTTTGCCTCCGTCGCGCAGCTCGACCGCTTCATGCTCACCGGTGGATGCACCGGACGGCACAGCCGCTCTGCCCCAAGTGCCATCACCAAGCAGCACATCAACCTCAAGTGTAGGATTACCGCGTGAATCGAATATTTCTCTTCCTTGCATCGCACAAATCGTAGCACTGGGCATAGTAGGACTCCTCCTGTAGATAAAATACTGAAGATGAGAACAAATGCGGGTGAACCGGAAGGGAGAGGACATGGCAGCAGAACAAGCGATGTTTGGCATACTTTTACAAAAAAGATGGAAATATGCACAAAGATGTGATTGTGAAGATGTCTCTTAAAAACAGCTTTTAAAAGGCTGGAACTAAAAGTTGCCTCTAAATATGAGAAGCGGAGAATAAAAAAAGCGCCCCTGTGCAGGGTCTCTAAAGCCAGAGACCTTATCAGCAGGGAGCGCTGTATATTCCAAGCATATGCATAAAGCTCATTCTAATCAACCGTCAACCATTATTCTCCCTATTGTGTTTTTACACGGTCTGTTACCATGCCAAACGATAAAACAGGAAGAAAATGGATGAGGTTATAAACCTATACGCTGACAAGCCCTATTCGAGTGGATGAACAGCGATATATATAAAAATTATACCAATGCCTCATAAGGCACTTTCTCAACGACATCAATCGTACCGCCGCCAAGGCAGGTCTCACTGTCATAAAAGACAACAGCCTGTCCCGGTGTAATGGCTTTTTGCTGTACATCGAATTGTACATGCACATTACCGTCTTCCTGCCAGGTCAGTGTTACACCCTGGTCCGGCTGACGATAGCGGAACTTGGCGGTGCATTTCACAGTTGTGCCTGCTGCCGGAACCGTTCCGTCGATCCAGTTGACACCGGAAGCGATCAGGCCGGTCGAGTAGAGACTTGGATGAGCATCGCCCTGCACGACGTAAAGGATATTTTTCTCCAGATCCTTATCGGCGACGAACCATGGGTTACCGTTGCCGGAACCGCCGATACCGAGTCCCTGGCGCTGTCCGAGCGTATAGTACATCAGACCGTCATGTCTGCCTTTGACTTCACCGGTGGCGATATCGACCATCTCGCCGGATTTGGCTGGCAGATAGTTGCTCAGGAATTCACGGAAATTGCGTTCACCGATAAAGCAGACACCGGTGCTGTCTTTTTTCTTGGCTGTGTACAGATTGGCTTCGGCAGCGATCCGGCGTACTTCCGGCTTCGGCAGATGGCCGATCGGGAACATCGCTTTGGACAGCTGCTGCTGGCTGAGTGCATTGAGGAAGTACGTTTGATCCTTGTTGTTGTCTACACCGCGGAGCAGTTTGTACTGTCCGTTTTCTTCAATGACACGCGCATAGTGACCTGTGGCCACATAATCCGCACCCAGATCCAGCGCCTTGTTCAGGAATTCCCCGAACTTGATTTCACGGTTGCACATGACGTCCGGATTCGGCGTCCGTCCGCGCTTGTACTCATCGAGGAAGTAGGAGAATACTTTGTCAAAGTATTCCTTTTCAAAGTTCACCGTATAATAGGGAATACCGATCTGCTCGCATACGCGGCGTACGTCTTCCGCGTCATCCTCGGCGGTACAATTGCCGAACTCGTCGGTGTCATCCCAGTTTTTCATAAAAATGCCGATTACGTCGTAACCCTGCTCCTTGAGCAGCAGCGCGGTGACAGAAGAATCCACACCGCCGGACATGCCGACGACGACACGTGTGTCTGATATTGCTTTGGTCATGGCTGATCACTTCCCTGATAAAAGAATTCGGCTGTCTCCCGGACAGCTCTATATGTCGTTAAACCTCGAATAATGAATTATTTCCCATACCCTGCATATCTATGTTACGATAGTTAAGAATAAAGATCGGAATACACTGAATTATTGAAAGTGCGTAACGGATATGCAACTGCTAATTATAATTCCTCTTACTAAATAAAGCAATAATCTTTCGTGATTTTGGTCAAATCAAAGATGAGGTGTTTTTATGAAAATTTCAACCAAAGGACGTTATGGTCTGACAATTATGATGGAGCTGGCCGGCCGTTTTGGCGAAGGACCGACTTCCCTCAAAAGCATCGCCGAGAAAAACCAGCTGTCCGAGCACTATCTGGAGCAATTGATCGCACCGCTGCGCAATGCCGGTCTGGTCAAAAGTATCCGCGGTGCCTACGGCGGCTATATTCTGTCCCGCGAGCCGGAGCAGATCACGGCAGGCGAGGTCATCCGCGTACTGGAAGGTCCCATCTCCGTCGTTGACTTTACCGATGAAGATGTAGCGGCCAAACGCCATCTGTGGATGCAGATTCGGGATGCGATCGCGGGAGTGATCGATTCCACGACCCTGCAGGACCTGATCAGCTATCGCGAGCAGGGACAGGAAGACAACTACATGTTCTACATCTAAAGCCAGTCATATCCTGACCGGTAACGACATACCCTGCCGGATGCACCGGAGCGTGATTCATAGCCGCTTTCGTGCATCCGGCAGCAGTAGCATAACGGATCGCGGAAGGGTACATTGGCAGAAGAGCCGCCCCTTCCGTTTTTTGTCGTTGTGCTGCCAACTATCCAGATGACTATTTGTTGAATTGATATATATTGAAATGTCTGTCCATATCTCCCATTCCCATGAAAGTTCAGGTGACTCTATTATGAAATCCATTTATCTTGACCATGCCGCATCCACGCCGATTCATCCACAGGTAGCGGAGGCAATGATGCAGGTAATGACCGGTACTCACGGCAATGCGTCCAGTGTGCATTCCTTTGGACGTGCGGCCAAGCGGATCGTGAGCAATGCGCGTGACAGCATCGCTGCCTCTCTCGGCTGTCATCCGAATGAACTGGTCTTCACCGCTGGCGGCACCGAGAGCGACAATATGGCACTGTTCGGAACCGCCGAAGCGCTGAAGGAAAAAGGCCGCCATATCATCACTTCACAGATCGAGCATCATGCCGTGCTGCACGCCTGCGAGGCGCTGGAGAGCCGCGGTTATGAAGTGACCTATCTGCCGGTGGATGCCACAGGACGCGTGAATCCCGAAGACGTACAGGTGGCTATTCGCCCGGATACGATTCTGATCAGCATTATGTTCGGCAATAACGAAGTCGGCACTCTGCAGCCAATCCACGAGATCGGCATGATCGCACAGCAGCACGGCGTCGTATTTCACACCGATGCGGTTCAGGCACTGGGTGCTGTACCGATCCACTGCAGCGAGCTGCCGGTCGATCTGATCAGCCTCTCCTCCCACAAAATCAATGGTCCGCAGGGAATCGGCGCATTATATGTACGCCAGGGCACCAAGCTGGAGCCGCTGCTGCATGGCGGACTGCAGGAACGCAAGCGCCGCGCCGGTACGGAGAATCTGGCCGGAATCGCCGGATTCGGCAAAGCGGTCGAACTGGCGACAGAGCAGCTGGAAGGCCGCATGGAGCAGCTCACCGGGCTGCGTCAGCTCATGATCGACACCCTGGAACAGGAAGCGGGCGCCGACACATTTGTGGTCAATACACCGCTGTCAGGCTCCCTGCCGCATATTCTGAATATCAGCTTCCCTGGCGTGACCAGCGAGACAATGCTGATGAACCTGGATATGGAGCATATTGCTGCAGCGAGCGGATCGGCCTGCACTTCCGGATCACTGGAAATCTCCCATGTGCTCCAGGCAATGCAGCTTCCTGAAAATGTACTGCATTCGGCGATTCGCTTCAGCTTTGGATTGGGTAATACTAGGGAAGAAATAGAGCGCACCGCTCATAAAATTGCAACCATTTTGCAACGCGTACGTAGACGATGATCAGGGCTCCCCTGTGTGGTGACTAAGGGAGGGAAGAGGTCAGACGACGCCAACAAGCCGGGCAGGAAGGAATGTATTTCCGTACCTGCGCAATTTGTGCGATAAGGAGGTCCTGCCAGTGTTGAAGATGCAAGGAATGATCGGGCTTGCCGTATTTGATATCGAGGATGGCAAACAGCTTGGCAAGATTCATGATTTCATCTTAGGGGAAGACTGGTCTGTCCAGGGATTTGAGCTGGAAGGCAAAGGGTTATTTTCACTGCAGGTCCGTACGGTCATATGGGAAGATATTGTCTCCTATGGCGAGGACGCTATTATGATTCGTAATCAACAGGCAGTGCGCCAGGTGGCGGCTGACGATATTAAGCATACATTTCTTCTTGGAGACAACAAAATCAAGGATATGCCCGTCCTGACCAGCGATGGTGCCAGACTGGGGTATGTCTCGGATGTTTACTTTAATCCGGAACTGGGTAAAAGCATTACCGGGATCGAAATCAGTGACGGTTTTATCTCGGATTTAATTGGCGGCAGAAAATGGCTTCCTGTCAGCAGTCAGATCGCTTTTGGTGAAAGCGCCATAATGGCGCCGATGGCCAGTGATCAGCGGTTGGAGGAATGCCTTTGATTTGCAGTTGATGCTGTATCGACGGTTAATTCTGATTAATTAAAGCAGACACAGGATACCTTTGTATTTTGCGGTGTGAGAAGATCAGGACAAGCGTCAAAGGATGGGTCAACTGCCCAAACTTTTAGACGGATAGGGTGAGCGCGGAGTGAAATGTCCAAACTGTAGTTCCAAAGATATCGGCAAGATCGGCTCCCATCAGTTTTATTGCTGGGGCTGCTTCATTGAACTGACCGTTAACGGCGGTAAAATGTCAGTGTATCAGGTGGAAGAGGATGGCACGCTCAGTTCGCTGGACGATCTGTTCATCGAGAAGCCGGTGGCTGCATCTGCCCATGCGCAGATGTCCTCGTGAACATTTACACATGATGGTATGTACAGGTGTTGGTCGGTAACCATACAGTCTTAGCAGAATACATACCCTTTATATAGCAGCAGGCTGATGACACAGGCCCCGGCAGATCGCGTACCTCAATAACGATGTACAGTGGATCGGCCGGAGGCCTTTTTGCAGCAGGGATGGCAGACATAGACAAATCACTGTCATCGCAGGCGCAGCGGTGCGCTGTACGATTGACAGACTTTCGCACGCTGGATATACTGATATAGGTTGTTGAAAAGCCGTGAAATCCCGGATAATGCCAGTAATTTGTGTGATTTGGATATACAGTGGGTTAATGCCTGTTGTTCACCAGCCTTTGCATAATAAAAAAGGGTTGCAGGGATACACCGCTGTACGGAATACAAGAATACCGTCCCTGATCTTTGACAGGGGCGTTTTTTAGATTTTAAGGCTGTTACATAGCATTTTGCGAAATGCTGTCCATACCCCCAAGGAGGCTCATTACTTATGAAAGCAAGTGAAATTCGTTCCAAATGGCTCGCTTTTTTTGAAAGCAAAGGACATAACGTTGAGCCGAGTGCACCGCTCGTGCCAAACAACGATCCATCTCTGTTGTGGATCAACGCCGGTATGGCTCCACTGAAAGCGTATTTTGACGGTCGTGTCAAACCGGAAAATCCGCGTATTACCAACTCGCAGAAATGTATTCGTACCAATGATATTGAAAACGTCGGCAAAACCCGCCGTCACCACACGTTTTTCGAAATGCTGGGTAACTTCTCCATTGGCGATTATTTCAAGGAAGAAGCGATTACCTGGGCATGGGAGTTCCTGACAGGCAAAGAATGGATCGGCTTTGATCCGGAGCGTCTGTCCGTAACCGTATACCCGGAAGATGAAGAAGCATTCAAACTGTGGAACGAGAAGATCGGTCTGCCTGCAGAGCGCATCATCAAGCTGGAAGAGAACTTCTGGGATATTGGTGAAGGCCCTTGCGGACCGTGTACCGAGATTTTCTACGATCGTGGCGATGCCTACGGCAAGCTGGACCCGAATGATCCGGAAATGTACCCGGGCGGCGAGAACGAGCGTTTCCTGGAAGTATGGAACCTCGTATTCTCCCAGTTTAACCATAACAAAGACGGCAGCTACACTCCGCTGCCTAACAAAAATATCGATACAGGTGCAGGTCTGGAGCGTTTTGCATCCATTATCCAGAACGTGGATTCCAACTTCGACACCGACTTGTTCCAGCCGATGATCCAGGAAACGGCTCAAATCGCAGGCGTAACCTACAAGCAAAATGAAGAGACCGATGTCGCACTCAAAGTCATTGCCGACCATGTGCGTACGGTAACTTTCGCTGTTGGTGATGGCGTACTGCCTTCCAATGAAGGACGCGGTTATGTCATCCGCCGTCTGCTGCGCCGTGCCGTTCGTTACGGAAAAGTAATCGGTCTGGACAAACCGTTCCTGTTCAGCCTCGTAAAAACGGTTGGCGATGTGATGGGTATGTACTATCCAACCATTGTCGAGCAGCGCGAATATATCGAGAAAATCATCCGTACCGAGGAAGAACGCTTCCACGAGACGCTGTCTGACGGTCTGAATATTCTGGCTGAACTGGCTGAGCAGGCCAAGCAGCAGGGACAAAACGTGATCAGCGGCGCCGATGCATTCAAACTGTATGATACGTACGGTTTCCCGTTCGATCTGACCGAAGACTATGCACTGGAGAACGGATTGACCGTTGACCGAGCTGGCTTTGATGCATCGATGGAAGAGCAGCGTACCCGTGCACGTGCAGCCCGTCAGGACAGCGGCAGCATGAAAGTACAGGGCGGCGTACTGTCCGACTTTGAAGGCAAGAGCGAATTTATCGGCTACGAGCAGCTGACTGTACAATCCACAGTGGCAGCGATTATTAAGGACGATGCTTTTGTGGAAAATGCAGGCGCAGGCGAATCGGTACAGGTCGTTCTGGATGTGACACCTTTCTACGCAGAGAGCGGCGGTCAGGTAAGCGATCTTGGTCTGCTGATCAGCGACAAGGTGGAAGCTTCGGTTGAAACACTGTTTAAGGCACCACGCGGACAGTCGGTTCATATCGTAACCGTAAGCTCCGGCGAACTGGCTGTCGGTGATGTCGTTACCGCCCAGGTCGATGCACCGAACCGTAATGATATTATCAAAAACCATACCGCCACTCACCTGATGCACAAAGCGCTCAAGGAAGTGCTTGGCAACCATGCCAACCAGGCAGGTTCCCTGGTCGAAGCAGAGCGTCTGCGCTTTGACTTCTCCCACTTCAGCAGCATCACACCGGAAGAACTGGCGGATGTGGAACGCCGTGTCAACCAGGAAATCTGGAAAGCACTGGACGTGGAAATCAACTACATGGGTATTGACGAAGCCAAAGAACTGGGCGCAATGGCACTGTTCGGCGAGAAATACGGCGATATCGTACGCGTGGTCAAAATCGGCGATTACAGCATTGAGCTGTGCGGCGGCTGCCATGTACTGAACACGTCCCAGATCGGTCTGTTCAAAATCGTATCCGAGAGCGGTATCGGTTCAGGCGTACGCCGGATCGAAGCGGTAACCGGACGTCTGGCCTACATGTTCCTGGACAGCCAGCTGGATCTGCTCAAGCAGGCCGCTGTACAGCTGAAATCCAATGTACATGACGTGCCAAAACGTGTAGAAGCGCTGAACCAGCAGCTGCGTGAGCTGAGCCGTGAGAACGAATCCCTGCAAAGCAAGCTGAGCCTGATCGAAGCGGGACAATTGACAGACAAAGCTGAAATGATCGGTGACACCCAGCTGCTGGCGACCGAAGTACACGTATCCAGTATGGACGCCCTGCGCGGCCTGGCCGATGAACTCAAAGGCAAACTTCCTGAAGCTGTACTCGTACTGGGCGCAGCGATCGATGATAAAGTAAACTTTGTCGTCGTCGTACCAAAATCCGGTATCGACCGCGGTCTGCATGCCGGCAAGCTCGTCAAAGAAGTCGCAGCGATCTGCGGCGGCGGCGGCGGCGGACGTCCGGACATGGCCCAGGCCGGTGGTAAAGACGCATCCAAGCTGAACGAAGCACTCGAAGCAGCCAAGAAACACGTTGCATCGGTCTAATTTGTAAGCTTCAGGATCAAAACTAACTATTACTTTTGCTCATTTTGCGTACTCCACCCACAATTCAATTTAAAAATCGGTTTGGAGATCAGACGTGGGATGTATGAAACAAGCACAGAGCGGAGGCAAGGGAATAGGGCAAAGGACGACATTGGAGCACAGGAATCTTCATTTCCACCTACTCCAAAGATTCCTGTGCTCCACCGGAGGACGTGCCCTATCCCTTTCCGCAGCGCTTGACGCACATAACGGCTGGAATTTTCCACCCAGTCTTTTAAAAAATTGTAACTTTTTGATTTGTTTTAGCGTAAATATTTCTCGTATATCCCTTGTTGTGTTATGATGAGAAAGAATCAACATGAACATCAGGGGATTCCATTTTGAGGAAGCGTGTGAGCAAACACTTTTTCCGAAAAGCGAGGTGTCAGCGAGTGGACTCCATGGACAAAACGGTCAAGTTTAGTGTGAAGGGTGATGAGCAGGAGACCTCCTCACAGGAAATACTACTCACCGTGTACGATGCACTGGTCGAGAAGGAGTACAATCCGATTAATCAGATTGTCGGCTATCTCATTTCGGGGGACCCCGCTTATATTCCCCGTCATAACAATGCGCGAAGCCTGATCGGAAAGAAAGAGCGGGATGAATTAATAGAAGAACTGGTCCGTTCCTACCTGGCCAGTCATCGGTAGAAGCGGAGCGTAAGCAATGAAAATATTAGGACTGGATTACGGAGACCGCCGGATCGGTGTCGCTGTCAGTGACGCATTCGGCTGGACCGCTCAGGGAGTCGAGGTCATCGACCGTCAGCGCAACCCGGCTGTAGACGAACGAATTGCCGAGCTTATACGGGAGCATGAGATCACCGAGATTGTCGTGGGTCTTCCCAAAAACATGAACGGTTCCATTGGTCCACGTGGTCAACTATGTGTCGATTTTGCAGAACACCTTCGGGAATCTGTGCAGCTGCCTGTTCACCTATGGGATGAGAGGCTTACAACAATGTCAGCCGAGCGCACATTGATTGAGGCTGATGTAAGTCGCAAGAAACGCAAGCAGGTCGTCGACAAGATGGCCGCAAGCTTGATACTACAAAATTACTTGGATTCTAAAAGTAAAAGGTGAGGGTGGTTAATATGGCGAAGGATCAAAATTTGCTTGAGGACGAACCAGAAATTATTTACATTCCTGATGATGAGGGTAACGAAGAGGAATTTGAAGTCATCATGAAATTCGAAGTCGACGGTTCGGACGCCAAATATATGATGGTCGTGCCTATGGAAGCCACAGAGGACGATACCGACGAAGTATATGCGTTCCGTTATGAAGAGGAAGAAGACGATCTGAAACTCTACATCATTGAAGATGAAGCGGAATGGCAGATTGTTGAAGAAACGTTCAATACATTAGTTGCTGAATTGGATGGTGAATAAACCGATGAGCGATCTTTCTGCGAGTAGCGTCAAGTTAACAACAAGACTGCTGGAAGCCTATGGTGTGCTGATCGAATTGACCGATGAGCAGGGCCAGACAACAGTTTATCGTCTAATCAGCGAGTTTGAGACGGAGACCGGTGCTTATGCTGTACTGCAAAAAGACACAGGCCTGCCGGAGGATGAAGTTGATATTCTCAAAATTATCGACTCCACTGAAGGACGTCCAGAGCTGGTAACGATCGATGATGACGATGAATGGGAAGATGTAGCCGAGCTGTATGACGAACTGACATTACCGTTTGAAGATTAATCACGGCTGGTTACAACACGTATTCCTGTGAAGTGCTCAACTCATGTACTTACCTGAAAAGAGCGGAATCTTTCCGCTCTTTTTGGCTGTAAAAGGAGATGTTATATCCATTGCGTAGGCGGGCTGGAAGATTAGGTTGTCTGTTTTTGATCGTTATCATTATTGTTGTGGGAATAGCAGTATACGGCTGGCGTGCGATGCAGCCAACGGATGCGTCAGAGCAGCCGGTTGCTTATACACTCGAACAGGGGGCGTCCAGCGAGGTGCTGGCCGATCAGCTGGAAGAGAAAGGATTGATCCGGAATGCGACTGCATTCAGGCTGTATCTGAAAATGAACAGCCAGGGCAGTCAGTTCAAGGCAGGCGATTATGAATTCACACCAGGAATGACATACGAACAGATCATTACCAAGCTGAACAACGCAGAAGTCATCGTTCCGAAGACGATGAAGTTTACCATCCCGGAAGGATATACGGTAACCCAGATTGCCGACAAACTGAGTGGTGAAGGGTTTGTGGATCGTGCCAGGTTTATGGCACTGGTCGATGATCCGTCCGGGTTCAAGCAGGCACGTGAATGGAATGTACCGACCGGTAAAGGCATTCTTCATCCGCTGGAAGGTTATCTGTTCCCGGCCACTTACAATCTTCCGATTGAGAGTACCGAAGAAGATGTGATTGCCAATATGCTGGCGGGTACACGCACTAACCTGAACAGTATCGACGATCTCGATGCCAAGCTCAAAACGCGCAAATTGTCATTGCATGAGCTGCTGACCGAGGCCTCTCTGGTGGAGCGTGAGGTCGTCGTACCGGAGGAACGCGCTGAAGTCGCCGGTGTAATCGATAACCGTCTGAAACAGAACATGAGACTCCAAATTGATGCCACCGTCCAATACGCACTGGGCAAGCAAAAATCGCGTCTGCTGTACTCCGATCTGGAGATTGACAGCCCGTACAATACGTACCTGAAGGAAGGACTTCCACCAGGACCGATTGCCAATCCGGGGATTGATGCGATCCGGGCCGCACTGGAACCCAAGACGTCGGAATATCTGTATTATGTAACCAAAAAGGATGGTTCCGGCAGTCATCTGTTTGCCAAGACCTACGAGCAACATCTGAAAAATATTGAGACCAGCAAAGCAACCAGTACCGATAGCGGCGGCTAAGACAGCATCGTGAGAACATACACATACACAGGGATATAGTCCGGCTGGTCCGGAGTATATCCCTGTCTGTCCGTACACGAGAGGAATAGACAATATATATTCACTCCAGGGCGGTTAGAACGATAGAATTACTGATACAATGAACAATGTAGCAAGACAGGGAAACCCCGCAGAAACAGTATGAATATACAGCCGTACAGGCTGGGAGGTGGCTTTACATGAGTAACAAACCCGAACTGTTGGTGACTGTAGCCTCAATGGAGGAGCTGCGCCGTCTGGCAGAAGCAGGGGCCGACGCATTTCTGGTCGGTGAGGAACGTTATGGCATGCGTATGCCCGGCGAATTTACAAGAGAAGAGATTGCCGAAGCGGCAGCGTATGTGCATGCCGAGGGCAAACGCATTTATGCAGCTGTTAATAATCTGATGACCAATGATGTGCTGGAAGAGCTGCCAGCCTATATCGCTTCTCTGCGTGATGCCGGTGTAGACGGAATAGAGTTTGGCGATCCGTCGGTACTGACGGCAGTACGGGAGATTGCACCGGAGATGGCACTGCACTGGAATGCCGAAATGACTTCGACCAATTCATCCACAGCCAACTACTGGGGCCGCAAAGGCGCGACTCGAGCCGTGCTGGCACGTGAGCTGAATATGGACGAGATCACAGGCATGATGGACAAAATGGAAGTGGAAGCCCAGGTACAGGTACATGGTATGACCAATATTTATCATTCCAAACGTCGGCTTGTGCAGAGTTATATGGAACATCAGGGTAGAGAAGTGAGCGGTGATCTGGGATTGCAGCGTGGATTGTTCCTGATTGAAGCGGAGCGCCGGGATGAGAAGTTCCCGATCTACGAGGACAGCAATGGTACCCATATTATGAGTTCGGAAGATATCTGTATTTTGGAAGATCTGCATCTGCTGATGGAAGCAGGCGTGCAGAGCTTCAAGATCGAAGGAATATTGAAGCCGATCGCATACAATGAAGCTGTCGTTCGTGCCTATCGCCAGGCGATTGATGTCTACGCAGCCGATCCGGATAGTTATGAATTCAAGGAAGAATGGCTGGATGGGGTGCGTCGTCTGCAAGATCCGGAACGTGAGCTCGGTTTTGGGTTCTTTTACAAGGAACAGGTGTATTGATAAGCAACAAGATCAAGGGGGAGATCTCCATGAGTACCATGGATAAACCAAAATATTTCGGAAAACGTCATCGTCTCGCCAAGCCGGAACTGCTTGCACCTGCAGGCAATCTGGAAAAGCTCAAGTTTGCGATCCATTATGGTGCAGACGCTGTGTACATCGGC
Organism: Paenibacillus sp. Z6-24; assembly: GCF_054161335.1. Lineage (NCBI taxonomy): Bacteria > Bacillati > Bacillota > Bacilli > Caryophanales > Paenibacillaceae > Paenibacillus > Paenibacillus sp. Z6-24. Next base: position 1,263,918 of record NZ_CP096398.1, read on the forward strand.
GGGCAAAAATACGGCCTTCGGTCCAACGCGGATAACTTCAGCTTTGAAGAGATGCGGGAAGGCGTTGAATTTGCCAATAAATATGGTGCTAAAGTATTCGTAGCTACGAATATTTATGCCCATGATGAAGATATTGATGGTATTGAAGAATACCTGCGCAATCTGGAGAATGCCGGAATCTCGGCAATTATCGTCGCCGATCCGACCATTATCGAGATTGCCCTGCGCTGCGCGCCAAAGCTGGAAGTTCATCTGAGCACCCAGCAGTCGACGATCAACTGGCAGGCCGTGAAGTTCTGGAAAGAAGAAGGACTGCCGCGTGTCGTTCTGGGCCGCGAGACCAGCCTGGAAGAGATTGCCGAGATCAAAAAGCATGTCGATGTGGAAATCGAAGCATTTATTCACGGAGCGATGTGTTCATCCTTTTCCGGACGCTGCGTACTGTCCAACCACTTTACCGATCGTGACTCCAACCGTGGCGGCTGTTGTCAGTCCTGCCGTTGGAAATACGACCTGTTTGAGGATGCCCGTTCGCAGGAAGAATGGATATCCGAAGAGGAAGCGGCTGACAACCGTGTACTGGAGCAGTTCCGTCTTGGTGTCAATCAGAAGGCGCTGTATGAAGAGAATGATAATCCGTTCTCCATGGGCTCCAAGGATCTGTGCATGCTGGAATCCATTCCGGATCTGATCGAAGTCGGTATCGACAGCTTCAAAATTGAAGGCCGGATGAAATCAATCCACTATGTCGCTACGGTGGTTAATGCGTATCGTCAGGCGATCGACTCCTATATGGCTGATCCGGAAAATTATGTGCTCAAGCCGGAATGGCTGGAGGATATCAACAAGGCAGCCAACCGTCCGCTGAATACCGGATTTTTCTATGATACGCCGGATAATGAAGATCATATCTACGAGCCGGAAGACAAAGCCGTACCTTACGACTTTGCCGGGCTGGTACTGGATTATGATGCGGTGACCGGAATGGCTACCATCCAGCAGCGCAACAACTTCAAACCGGGACAGGAAATTGAATTTTTCGGTCCGGGGAATACATTCTTCAAGCAGATTGTAGGTCAGATCTGGGATGAAGAAGGCAATGAACTGGATGCAGCCCGCCATCCACTGCAAAAAATCAAAATGAAAGTAGATCAGCCGGTGCGCTACTTTGATATGATGCGCAAAAAAAATGCCAAAAAGGTCAAAATGTCGGCTGCTGTGTAATTCAGCGGCCGATGGAACGTTCTCATAACCGATAGCTTTAACTAAATAAATGAGGCTTTTTATACGTAATAGTATAAAGGGCCTTATTTTTGCGCTAAAAAGGTTAATTTATCCCTGTTCTGCACCGATAATGAATGCATACGTATATCCATCGTACCTGTTTGGCAGTTTGTGATAGTACATTTTAACTGTATAACTAACTTAGAATGACATCCTTTTAAAATGAATTCTAAAGTGGTAGGTGAAGGGTTATGGGATTGGGACGGAAACGGAACAAGTCAGGACAGCAGCCGGTCAGACTGGATAAGAAATTATTGAAAAAAAGCAGAGAAAGCAAGGGTAATGCACAGCAGACAGACATAACGGTTACAACAGATTCATCCTCTTCAACCGCAGTACATAAATGGTTTGAACGAAAAAAAGCAACTGCATCGCTTAGGCAAATGGCCGGCAGCTGGCGTGAACTTCATCCAGCCAAATCGGTAGGAATGAAGCTGTTTTTGATTTTCTTTGTCGCGATTATGGTATTTGTGATCTCACTTGGCAGCTTTTCTTATTTTCAGGCCAAAAGTGTAATCAAGGAAAATGCGGCGATCAGCAATGAGCAGACGATTATCCAGACCGGCGAGAAACTGGATGTTATGCTGAACCAACTGGTAAATTCGTCGATTCAGGTGTTCTTTAATCCTACAATGCAAAAAGATCTGTCGGCATTGGGCCGAAGTGATCTCAGCGAATATGAAAAGTATCAGACAGTCAACTCGGTGAGTGACAATCTGCAGAATCAGATGAACTCGATGGACTCTATTGAGGCGATCTATATGGTGCCGCTGGATGAATCGATGGATATTATCGGGGCAGGTGTAGGCATACCGGAAGCCAGCGAGATTCGAAGCCAGGAATGGTATCAATCACTCGCCAAAGGTGACAGTGTCATGACCTGGATCCCAACGACCCAGATGGATGGTTCCAACAAGAACTTTACGTATGCACGGGCGATGCGTACATCCAGCAGTGCCAGTTCGTTCGTATTCGTCATGAGCATTAACAGCAAGTGGATCAATGATCAGATCAGCAGCCTGAAGCTGGGAGACGGAAGCCATGTCGATCTGATTGGCGGGCCGGAGCAGACCGTGATCGCTTCTACGGAACCGGATACGGTCGCCCAGCCTTCAGTACATGGATTTTTGAATCAGATTCAAAATGGCAGCGGACGTTTCCAGAATGATCAAGGCCGGGAGCCGACGCTAATAGCTTATAGTGTGCTGGATACCGTGGACTGGAAGCTGGTAGGTACAGTACCTGTAGACTCACTCGTAGCAAGTGCCAGCGGGATTCTGACGATGACCTGGATTATGGCGGTGATCGACGGGGTGGTCGCTATTGTGATTGGTATACTGATCATACGCATGATCGGCAGACCGCTGCGCAAGCTGCAGCAGCTGATGAACCAGGGAGCTCAGGGGATGCTGCATGTGCGTACGGATCATCGGTCTTCGGATGAGATCGGCCAGCTGTCGCTTGCCTTTAACGATATGATGAGCAATATTACAGCGCTGGTCCAGCAGACCAGCCAGTCCGCCCAGCAAGTGCTGGATACCGCCTCATCGCTCAGCCAGGCCTCCAGACAGACTGCTGCATCAGCCAGCGAGATTGCGACAGCTACCGAGGAGATCGCTAACGGAGCAGGCAGTCTGGCACGTGAAGCGGAGCGGGGAACCGAACTGGCGGATACGATGAACCAGCAGATGAGCAGAGTCGTAGCAGCCAATGAACAGATGGGCACCTCTGCCCAGCAGGTGGAGAAAGCGAGTGAGACCGGTGTGCAGCATATGGAGCAGCTGCTGAACCGGACGACCGTCACCGAGGAAATGATCCGTTCCCTGGGAGCACGCATCGATTCGCTCAAGCAGAGTACTTCTTCAGTGCAGCAGGTGCTGGATGCCATGCAGAATATTACCAAACAGACCAATATCCTTTCCCTGAATGCAACAATCGAAGCGGCGCGGGCAGGTGCAGCAGGCAAAGGCTTTATGGTTGTAGCGGGTGAGGTGCGTAATCTGGCCGAGCAATCCCGTCAGTCCATCCTGATGGTAGGAGAGATCACTGCCAATATCCAGAATGAAATGGAAGAAACGGTCAGTGTGCTGAATCAGGCTTATCCGCTCTTCCAGCAGCAGACCGAATCAGTCAAGGATACTACCTCGATCTTTGAGACGGTACAGAGCCAGATGCAGGAATTTGTCCAGAAGCTGAATTCTGCCACCTCCTCGATCAGTGAGCTGAATCAGGTACAGCAGGTGATCAATGAAGCGATGAGCAATGTCAGCGCAGTGGCTGAACAGTCTTCTGCTACGTCGGAAGAAGTCGCTTCCCTCAGTAATGAACAGCAAAATGTCAGCGGTCAACTGGTAGCATTATCCGGCCAGCTGGAAAATGTATCGGTCGAGCTGAAAGAAACGATTTCACGTTTTACCATTGAACAGGATAAAGATGAGTCGGATAATACGGCTGATGCTGATGCTGATGCTGATGCTGATGCTGATGCTGATGCTGATGCTGATGCTGATGCTGGTGCTGATGCTGGTGCTGGTGCTGAGAGCGTGGAACCTGTTGGAGAAGATGATGATGATACCGAATTCAACGTCGAATCTGCAAAGCCAGTGAAATTGGACAATGCTGAGATAGAGACCATATCATTGGTAAAATCGGATACAGCCTCTATTTCAGAACCGAATACTTTGGAAAATGCAAGTTCTGCTAAAAAGGAAACAGCAGAACCACCGATCCTCGAAAAAGAAGCGTAAAGAAAATTAACTGACTTTCCAGCTGGGGATGCAGTTGTATCTATTTCAATCGAATAAGGAACTAATAAAAACCAATAAAACCAATAAAAAACCATCCGTACCTGGCTATTGCAGCAGTCAGATACGGATGGTTTTGGTTATGTCCGGGGAATATCGTCGCGAATAGGCTCGAACTCTTCCTTGGGCAGACGAATCCAGCGTTTGAGATAACCCTGCTGGAACAGCTCTTTGAGCAGAATGATCAGTACCGGAGACAGTACGAGACCAGCGACGCCGAATATGGAGAGCGAGATGATCATCGCGGACAGCATCAGATAGGCGGAGGAGATGCCGATCGAGTTGCCGGTGATTTTGGGCTCCAGCAGCTGGCGGGTTAGCATCACGACGACCAGCAGTACGGTTAATCCGATAGCCAGCCCTGTCTGTCCTACGATAAACAGGTAAATGATCCATGGAATAAATACCACCGGAATACCCAATAGCGGCAAAATATCAAATGCCGCACTGAGCAGTGCCAGTGCAAAAGAATGATCCACACGCAGAATCAGCAATCCTATGTATACAAGCACGAACGTAATCATGACCATGATCAGCTGGGCTTTGATATAGCCGCCGATTGCACGGAATACATACTGTTTGAGGAAGAAATATGCCTTTTTGAGCGTGTTCGGCGTTTTCTCGCCGGCAATCCGCCGCCACAGATTGATCTCTGCACTCAGGAAAAAGGCGAGAATAATACCTACCGCAAAATTTCCGATAAAGGAAGAAAAAGTACCCAGCCAGCCGATAGCGTAATTAAATGTAGCTTTGACCCAGCCAGCGAGCCCGGCGGTAAAAGCAGCAAAATATTCATTGATGCGTTCGGTCAGATCTGCAGGCAGTGCATTCATTTCCCGCTGCAGAATCGTTGTGAAGCCGGCAAAATGCTGCTGTACAATGACCGCATACCGGGGCAGTTCATCAGCAACCTGACTGATCTGGGATATAAAAATCAATCCGGCTCCAAACAGTGCACCGAGAATAACAAGCACAAACGTAAGTACCGCAATCGCGGAGCAGAACATTTTGGGCAATCCTCTGCGGTTCAGGAACATCGCAAACGGCTCAATCATGGCAAAAATCAGCACAGACAGAAACACCGGAGCGGCAATCCGGTAGAGCTGGCTGGAAATCAGCAGAATCAGATAGACTGTCAGTACGACGACTCCGATATCAAATGCCGTGCGCCAGTATTTTTTATAAAGGGGTAACATGTAATGCCAAATCTCCTTTGCTTGTTAAAATGGGCGAACATGCCTCCGTCTTGTACTGCCCGGGTTGATCCGGTCAGCAAGGGAATCAAGCAGCAAGTCCGACTTTACATATACGGCCCTATACCGTATTCGTTACAAAAAGATAAAAGAGCGGCTTCAGTATAAAAGATAATAGGCCTGTTCACACACAAAAGGCTTTCCCGCCTGATCGTGATCAGGGAGAAAGCCTTGTACGATCCGGCGTGGAATAGAGTGCATTCCCGCCGGAAACCAAGTCTGAATCAGATTTTCATGATACCGCCCATGCTCGCATTGGTAACAAGCTTGGAATAACGGGCCAGGTAGCCGGTTTTGACTTTTGGCTCGAATTCTTTCCATTCGGTACGGCGGCGTTCAGCCATTTCTTCTTCACTGATATGCAGTTCGATTTTACGCTCGTTCAGATCCAGCTCGATGATATCGCCATCGTGTACGAAAGCGATTGGACCGCCTTCGGCTGCTTCCGGTGAGATATGACCGATACTGATACCGCGGGAAGCGCCGGAGAAGCGTCCATCTGTGATCAGGCCGACTTTGGCACCGAGGCCCATGCCGACGATCTGGGAAGTAGGCGCAAGCATCTCTGGCATACCCGGTCCGCCTTTTGGACCTTCATAACGGATAACGACCACATGTCCTTCTTTGACATGACCATTGGCGATACCGTACAGCGCATCATCCTGGGAGTCAAAGCAGATGGCAGGCCCTTTGTGATAGCCTCCAACCGATGCATCGACAGCGCCGACTTTGATAATCGCGCCTTCGGGAGCAAGGTTGCCGAACAATACAGCCAGACCGCCGCGTTCGGAATGCGGGTTGTCGATCGCATGGATTACTTCATGATTCTGGATTTCCTGACCTTCTACATTTTCACGAAGCGTCTTGCCGGTAACGGTGATGCAGTTCTCGTGCAGGGCGCCCGGTTTTTTGAGCAGTTCATTCAGTACGGCGCTTACGCCGCCAGCCAGATGCACGTCCTCAATATGCCAGTCGGATGCCGGAGCAAGCTTCGCCAGATGCGGTACACGGTTGGCGACTTCGTTGATGCGTTCGATCGGATAGTCGATCTCGGCTTCGTGTGCCAGTGCCAGCGTATGCAATACCGTATTGGTGGAACCGCCCATCGCCATATCCAGTGCAAATGCATTATCGATCGCTTCCAGCGTAACAATATCACGCGGTTTGAGATCCAGCTTGATCAGTTCCATCAGCTGTTTGGCCGATTTTTTGACGAATTCCTTGCGGTCTTCGGATACGGCGAGGATCGTGCCGTTACCCGGCAGTGCAATACCGAGTGCTTCCGCCAGACAGTTCATCGAGTTGGCGGTAAACATACCGGAGCAAGAGCCGCAGGTTGGACAACCGAACTGTTCCAGTTCCAGCAGACTCTTATCATCAATTTTACCTGCCTGATAGGCACCAACGCCTTCAAATACGGACGTCAGGGAGATGGAGCGGCCAGTGCTGTCTTTACCGGCTTTCATCGGTCCGCCGCTGACAAACATCGTCGGGATGTTCACACGCAGTGCGCCCATCATCATACCCGGTGTAATTTTGTCACAGTTCGGGATGCAGACCATGCCGTCGAACCAGTGAGCGGAGACGACAGTCTCCAGGGAATCCGCAATAATTTCGCGGCTTGGCAGGGAATAACGCATACCGATATGTCCCATAGCAATACCGTCGTCAACACCGATGGTATTGAATTCAAATGGAACGCCGCCGGCTTCACGGATCGCTTCCTTGACGATTTTACCAAACTCCTGCAGATGCACATGTCCCGGTACGATATCGATGTAAGAGTTACATACCGCGATAAACGGTTTATCAAAATCTTCCTCTTTTACCCCTGCTGCACGCAGCAAACTGCGATGTGGCGCCCGATCAAAGCCTTTTTTGATCATATCGGAACGCATCTTTTTGTTTGTGTTAACTGCCATGGTGTCGGTTTCCCCCCAAATATATAGTAATAGTAGCTTTTTTACTTTAGCGCGTTGTAAGACCAAAGACAGAAGCTGAAAAGAAATTGCATAATGCGACATGAAACTACACGAATTACACAAAAGTTTTTAATAGAGTCTATCATATGTATTCTCTTTTTGCTAGCGTATATTACGGTAATTATCCGGAGGACAATACAAAAAGCAGACGTCTCTGTCAGAAACGAATCAGAGAAGTCTGCTTAATCTTGCAATATGCGTAGGCATATTGCATCTATAGGGAGAATTAACGGCTGCCGCCCTTGCGTCCAATTTCCTTATAAAAATCTTTGTCATGGGACTCGGAAGTAGCTTCTCCGCCTTTGCGCCCGATTTCCTGGTAGAATTCCTTGTCATGGGATTGGGAAGTGGCCTGACCGCCTTTTTTACCAATTTGCTGATAAAACTCTTTGCTGTGGTTTTTGGAAGTCGCCTGTCCGCCCATACGTCCGGCTTCTTCACGGCTCATTTTCCCGCTGCTCTTGCTGCGTGCCATAACAATATCACTCCTGTCACAATAGATTGGGTAAGGCTAAATGTAGTTGCTCTTTAATTACCCGGTCTCTATAGAGTGAAACGATATTTAGCCATTTATTTAGATATCGGCTGCAGATTGTTCAGCGCAAAAAGGAATATCGGCGCTGGGCATGGCGGAATTTGAGGCGTACATAACGGGGCAGCTCCGGCTCGACCCACCGATGAGTCCAGCTGCGGACAGCAGGCCGGGAAAGAAGCAGTGTCAAAATAACCGCTAGCGCGATCACCACCAGTACACCGGCTGTGCTGCTGACATGGGCGAATAAACCGGAAACTTCGAGCGTACGCACGACCAGACCATGCAGCAAAAACACATACAGCGTACGTCGGCCCAGATCGGTAATCTGCCGGAACTTCCACGGTACAAAGGCAAGAAAGGCCAGAGAAGCGACCAGCTGCAATATATACATGCCCAGCCGTGTAACCATGCCATGCCATGTATCCACACCCAGCTGCATAAAGGTCTGGTTGCCGTAAAACCAGCCATTATTCAGCGACCAGTCCATCATAATGAATCCGGCCAGCAGTGCAACCGACAGACCGCCTGCCAGCATTAGCCGATAGCTGCGGAACCATGCAGCAAAACGTTCAAATCGGAAATGATAGCCGATCACAAAAAACGGGAAATAGATCAATGTCCGTGATAATGCCAGCCATACACCGTCCATAGGCAGTGAGCCTACGACCAACCCAAGCACTACCGACAGGGTCAACTGCTGGGCAAAAGTGAGCTGTCGCATCATGATTAGCATCAGCCGCCACAGGATATGTCCGGTGAGGAACCAGAGCAGCAGATAAGGGGCGAAAAAGGAGTGCGTGATGCCATGCACCCGAAAAACGGTAAAATCGAGCAGCGAATAAATGCTCTGGAACACGATGTACTGCATCCCGATCGTGCGCAGGATTTTCATTCCTGTGCGTCCATGCAGATTGGAGCGGGCAAAGTATCCGGTGACCAGTACGAACAGCGGCATATGAAACGAGAATATCCACAGAAAAATACCATGTGCCACATCGGAATGAGGGATCAGCGGCTCCAGCATATTGCCGATCACCACACATACGATCAACAAAAAGCGCAAATTTATAAAGTAAGTCTCGCCGGCCGCGGAGCAGCGGGCACGGACGGATGTACGAACCGGTTGATAGAGATGGCTGATATTCATCATTTTCCCTCCACAATTCTGATGATTTAAAAATAAGACAAAAAAGAATTGAATATTGTGATTAAATTCACAATAGAAAGCGCTCTCCATAATTAAAATTGTGTATATATGATGAAGCTGCATCATTGACAACAAAGAAAGCGGTTGCGAAAATGGATAATATGACCAGCTACATACCACGGCATGATCTTGGTGCCGAATCAGGAGGATGGATAATGAATAATCAGAATGGTTATCCGGAAGTGGTCACTTTCGGGGAATCCATGGGTTTGCTGACTGCGGAAGATTCCCGCGGACTCGAATATGCGGCCCAGCTGCGCAAATCATTTGGCGGCGCGGAGAGCAATCTGGCGATCGGTATTGCACGGCTTGGTCACTCGGCCGGCTGGTGCGGCCGACTCGGCAATGATCCGCTTGGACAGATGATCCGGAAGTCAATCCGTGGAGAAGGTGTTGATGTATCCCGTTCCATTTTGGCGGAAGGGGAACCGACCGGGCTGATGCTGCGCGAGAATGCCTCCGGTCATGCGTCGGTGTATTATTACCGCAAGCTCTCTGCAGCCAGTCATATGACACCTGACGATCTGGATGAAGAGTATATCCGCAATACCCGTGTGCTGCATGTCACCGGCATTACGGCGGCGATCAGCGAATCCGGGCTGGCGACAGTGAATCGGGCGATGGATATTGCCAGGGAAGCCGGAGTCACCGTGTGCTTTGATCCGAATCTGCGGCTGAAGCTGTGGACGCTGGAGCAGGCGCGTCCGGTACTGCTGGCACTGGCGGAGAAATGCGATTATTTCCTGCCCGGGTTGGATGAGCTGGCGCTGCTGTATGAGACGGACGACCAGGAAGAGATTTTCCGGCGTTTGCGCCAGCTGCAGGCGGTCAGCATCGTGAAGGGCGGTCCGGATCTTACTTATGTGGTAGAGAAGGAAGCGACTCTGGAAGTACCTTATTTCAAAGCGGAACGCGTGCTGGATACGGTGGGGGCAGGGGATGGATTCTGTGCAGGCTTTATTACCGGTCTGCTGCGCGGGTATACCATTGAGGAGGCTGTACGTCTGGGCAATCTGAATGGTTCGATGGTCATCCAGGCGGTAGGGGACTGGGAGGCGCTGCCGACCGATGCCCAGGTCCAGGCAAAGCTTAGCAACAAAGCACATGTAGAGCGTTGATCAGCCGTTAATCTTTGTAATGTCAGGGTTCACTCCTTGCCATACAGACAGGTCAAATGCATTTCCCAAATTCATTTCCATATGAGGAGAGACAACATGAAAAAGTTACAACTGCTGCAAAAGATGATGGATAACGGTGTCGTAGCCGTATTGCGCGGAGATTCCGCAGAGCAGGTATTCGCCATGGCCGAGCAGGCCATCGCCGGCGGAATCAAAGTGATTGAAGTTACGCTGACCGTACCGGGAGCACTGAGTGCGATCGAGAAGCTGAGCCGGATGTACAGCTGGAAGTCGGAAGGCGACAACTTTGCGATTATTGGAGCCGGTACCGTACTGGAACCGCAGACCGCACGGGCAGCGATTATGGCGGGTGCCGAATTTGTCGTTGGTCCATCGCTGAATCCGGAAACAGTAAAAATCTGCAATCTATACCGTGTGCCTGTACTGCCGGGTGTGACTACGCTGGAGGGTGTACAACAGGCGCTGGAGCTGGGCGTGGATATCGTGAAGCTGTTCCCGGGCAATCTGTATCAACCATCCATTATCAAGACGCTCAAAGGTCCAATGCCGCAGGCCAATTTCATGCCAACAGGCGGTGTATCGCTGGATAATCTGGGTGAATGGATCAAAGGTGGCGCAGTGGCAGTAGGCATTGGTTCCGATCTGACGACAGAAGCTTTGAAAACAGGCAATCTTAGTCTGGTACGCCAAAGAGCCGAGCAGTACATGCAAGCTTACCATGAGGCCAAGCAGGTCTGATTAAGGCTGCTTTCTATACATTTTTGCAGACGTGTGCATAAAATTACAGAGATTGTATCAAGATCTGTAGAGTTCTGTTAAAAACTATAGAGAACCAATACCTTTTGGACGGAATATTTTATTGGCATACCCTGCCCAGCTTGCTGAAGATATTTTAGAATTATTTTCGAAATGTTGCTGTAAAAATGGTCTGTATTTATTCTGCAGTCAAAGAGTCCCAATAATTACTCCAAAATAACTATTTTGGTCCCGGATGCGCGTGAAAGTGTATTCCGTTCCATGGAAAGTGGTATACTACACATAGAGCAGCCTGTTGTCCTGCTAGGGAGACAGGCTGCTCTTGTATATCAGCAAGGCTCCGGCAAAGCTGGCGGATACATACTGTATATGCGGATTGAACAGGCGAAGATGATAAAAGAGCCGTTCATGACCGGACTGCAGTACCGAGGAATTCATGCGAACCGGACTTGAAGTGGAAGGAGAACTTATGTTTAGACAGAAACGTAAATATGCAGGAAGTTATGGAGGCAGCCGCCGCGGCGGACGTGCCGGTAAAATCGGTAAAATTCTACTGGGTATTCTGATTGTGCTGCTCATTCTGGGCGGACTGGCTGCCTGGTACCTGCTGACGCCTTATGGGCCGACAGGAGAAGCGGAGCAGGCATTGACCGCACAACAGCAAGGGGTAACTGTACATACGACAGAGAACTGGATTGAATTTGATGCTGCCAAATCGACGGGTAACAGTCTGATCTTCTATCCCGGCGCACGGGTGAAACCGGAATCCTACAGTCTATTTGCCAGAGATCTGGCGGCTGCGGGGCATTCCGTATATATTATGAAATTTCCATTTAATTTTGCTTTTACCAAAGCCAACGCCGCCGATGCGGTAATCAGCAGCCATCCCGATGAGAAGTTTATTATTGGCGGGCATTCTCTGGGCGGCATATTTGCTTCGCGGTATGCGGTAAACCACCAGGACCGGATCGCAGGGGTGTTTTTCCTCGCTTCCTATCCGGATCAAAATGGCAATCTGGCGAATATGGGACTGCCGGTGATGTCGATTACCGGATCCGAGGATAGCGTCCTGCAAAAGGACAAGTATGAAGCTTCCCGTTCCCTGCTGCCGGCCGATACGGCCTATTACAGCGTGCGGGGCGGCAACCACGGTCAGTTTGGCAGCTATGGCGAGCAGAAGGGCGATCAGCCTGCCAAGGTCAGTGCAGAGGAGCAGCGTGCTCAGACTGTGAATGCACTGCTCAGCTGGATGAAGGAAATACCGGCAGCCGGCAAAAAATAATCTTCGCTGCAAGGAGCGAAAATCTTCGCTGCAGGAAGCGAAAATCTTCGCTGCAGGAAGCGAAGCATCCATCTTGCAGTCAACAGCAACAGCCGGACATAGACCGAACGTATGGAATAAAATAATGAAATGTAAAAGCAGTGTGTTCTTCCTTTGCAGCATTCGGAGAATACACTGCTTTTTGCATAGGCGGTTTTGGGGGTAAACTAATATGGGAGACAAGTATAGACAGGAAGGAAGATGATTTTGGCGTTAATCACATACCAATCGCAGCGCATCGAGTGCGATGCCATACTATGGGACAAAGACGGCACACTGCTGGATTTTATGCAGTTGTGGGGCAGCTGGGCCGAACTGCTGCTGGGTTATATGGAAGATTATTTGCAGAATCGCGGTCATTCCTTTACCGGCAGCCGGGAAAAGGTGATGGGCACGATCTATAATGCATCCGGCAAGTTGACCGGCTATGACCCGCGCGGACCGATGGCAATGGCCTCTGTTCAGGAGACGACGGCCGTACTGGCCTGGCAGCTTTACAGCGCAGGCGTTCCCTGGGATGAAGCCATTTTGCAGATCACTGACTTTAGCCGTCAGGCCATGGAGCAGATGGAACAGACCCGTCCGGTACAGCCGCTGCCGAACCTGATTCCCCTGCTGGACAGCTGCAGTGAGGCGGGTATGCCCCTGGTCGTCGTAACCTCGGACTGGACCTCCGAAGCGCTCAAACATCTGCGCTGGAGCGGGCTGGAGACGTACTTTACCGAGATCATCGGCAGCGATCTGGTAACATCCGGAAAACCTGCACCCGATATGGCCCTGCTGGCCTGCCAACGCCTGTCTGTCCAACCGGGCCGTACCATACTGATCGGCGACAGCAACGCCGACATGCAAATGGCCCGTCAGGCCGGACTGGCCTGCTGCATTGGCATTGCTCCAACTGCCGAAGCCCCCACCCATCTGCCGGACGCCGATATTATTATTCACGACTACCGGGAACTGCAGATCATCACAGCAGACGGCTAACAATTCGTGCAGGAATAATTACGGCTATCCATGCAGCCCAAATAGAATATTTACAATACAAGGAGTGATCCCTATGGATAAAGTAAACCAACTCACCGAATGGATTAGAGAATCCAATCGGATTGTATTTTTCGGCGGAGCAGGTACATCCACCGAAAGCGGTATCCCTGACTTCCGTTCAGCGACCGGATTGTACCAGGAAAGCGGCAAGCAGGGCTATTCGCCGGAGGAAATGTTGAGCCGGCCGTTTTTTGACCGGGAGCCGGGATTGTTCTATGAATTTTATCGTTCCAAAATGCTCTACCCGGATGTGCAGCCCAATCCGGTGCATGAGATTCTGGCCGAACTGGAGCAGCAGGGTAAGCTGCTGGCGATCATCACGCAAAATATCGACGGGCTGCACCAGAAGGCAGGCAGCCAAAATGTACTGGAGCTGCACGGTTCGGTACATCGCAATTACTGCATGAGCTGCGGCCAGCAATACACGCTGGCCGAGGTGCTGGCCCAATCCGGTGTACCGCGCTGTTCGGTGGATGGAGGAATTATCCGCCCCGATGTGGTGCTGTACGGAGAATCGCTGGATGCAGATGTGATCACTGCAGCGGTAGAAGCGCTGTCGGCCGCCGATCTGCTCATTATCGGCGGGACTTCCCTGACCGTGTATCCGGCGGCCAGCTTTATCTCGTATTTTCGCGGCAGACATACCGTGCTGATGAATGCGTCGGCAACCGCACATGACCGTCATGCCGATCTGATCATTACCGAGCCGATGGGAGCGGTGATGCGGCAGGTACAGCAGCTGTTATGATGCATCCGAGGACCTTGCTAGCGGAATATGGCAGGGGGAATGGATAAAGCAGCACATACCCTCGAGCACGTGAGAATCTATTTGCATAATGGTAATGCTTCCGTTATGATTTTTGAGGATATGTGTACAGATTTTACTCAGTAGAAGGGTTGGGATCAGTATGGTATATGTAGCTTCAGAACAACGTTATGACAATATGAAATATAATCGTACCGGACGTTCCGGACTTAAGCTTCCCGCGATTTCACTTGGTTTGTGGCATAATTTTGGCGGCATTAATACGTATGAGAATTCAAGAGCGATGCTGACAAGAGCATTTGACCTGGGAATCACGCATTTCGATCTGGCGAATAACTATGGTCCGCCTGCCGGTTCGGCAGAAGAGACATTTGGTCAGGTGCTTCGTCAGGATCTGGCTCCTTATCGTGATGAATTGGTGATTTCCACCAAAGCGGGTTACTACATGTGGCCGGGTCCCTATGGAGAATGGGGATCACGCAAAAATTTAATTTCCAGTCTGGATCAGAGTCTGAAACGGATGAACCTGGAATACGTGGATATTTTCTATTCTCACCGTTTTGATCCGGAGACTCCGCTGGAAGAGACAATGATGGCACTGGATCATATCGTTCGCTCGGGCAAGGCATTATATGTGGGCATCTCCAGCTACAGTGCCGAACAGACGCGCGAAGCAGTAGGCATTTTGAAACAGCTCGGTACACCGCTGACGATCCACCAACCCCGTTACTCGATGCTGGACCGCTGGATTGAGAATGGTCTGCAGGATGAATTGGAACAGGCCGGAGCAGGCAGTATCGCTTTTTGTCCGCTGGAGCAGGGTGTATTGACCAGTAAATATCTGAATGGAGTGCCTGAAGATTCACGTGCAGCCGGCTCATCGGTATTTCTGGGCAAAGACAAGATTACCCCGGAAACGATTCGCAAAGTATATGCACTGAATCAGCTGGCCGGTACGCGTGGTCAAAGTCTCGCGCAAATGTCGCTTGCCTGGGTACTGCGTCATGGCAAAGTGACTTCTGCATTAATTGGTGCGAGCCGTGTATCCCAGATTGAAGAAAATATCGCTGCACTGAATAATCTGGAATTTTCCGATGAAGAGCTGCAGCGCATTGACAAAATTCTGAAATCTTCGGCAGAACACAGCGAATAACGCTTGCTCTATCCGCCGGATAGGCTGCAGGCCAGCACAGGGCGGATAACTGTTACAGAATGCGGTTTGATCACCTGATTTGTGGGCCCGCATGGATACTTGGATTGAATTCGAATATAAAGGGAAAGGCTCTGCATGTGACAGGGTCTTTCCCCTTTTTTGATATGGACAATTACTCCGAGACAGGGTGCATCGGTCTTTCCGGTAAGGGAATTTATTTATGGTTGGACGGATGAATGGAAGCACGGTACTCGCTCGGAGACACGCCGTAAAAGCGCCGAAACTGCTTGGAGAAATACAGCGCATCCGTCAGACCCACCGAAGCGGCGATCTGCTGGGTGGACAGCTCCGGCCGCTCGCGCAGCAGCTGGCGCGCTTTGTCGATGCGCAGCTTGAGCAGATAGGTGACAGGGGTCATGCCGGTTTCCTTTTTGAAAATGCGGGACATGTATGCCCGGTTGTAGCCAATACTGCTGCACATATCCTCAATGGATACCGGGTGCGCATACTGACTGGACATGTAGTGGATCATCTGCTTGACCGTACGGCGGGTGATCGATTCGGCTCCCGGCAGGGCCGCCTGGCGGGTCAGCAGCTCGCTGGCTTCGGCCATAATCAGATGCAGATACCCAAGAGCGGCCAGATCGGAGCTTTCTTTTTGCGTGTAAAAAGCCTGCAGCATAGCCTGCAAATACGCTCCGATCCGGCCCGGGTCTTCCTGCTGTTCCGAACGGGCAACCGGTGAACCGGCATGAAATCCGGCCTGCTCTGCCAGGGCATCGGCCTGATCACCGGCAAAGGCAAACCAGTGATAATGCCAGGGCTGCTGACGGTCGGATACATAGCTGACCAGCTGGCCGGGATGGATAAGAAAAGAATCCCCTGCGCTCAGCTTGTACGTGCGATCCTCGGTAATAAACTGTCCCTGTCCGCTGGCAATATAGTGATACAGATAATAATCATAGATTTTGGGGCCCAGCCTATGGGAAGGCGGAGTCTGGCTCTCTCCGGTGAACAGGACATACAGTGTACCTTCATCGTGAAAGATCGGGTTGGGAGCGACCTGATAGGTTTTGTCGGGCATAATGGACAGTGCCTCCTTGGGCATGATTGCTGATATGAAACTTCGGGGATATGTTGGGATTGATAATGGATTTGGAGCGGGTCGGCTGCATCTTGTTGTTTTATAGTAGGATTATAACGCAGTGAGGTCACATTTATCCATATACACGGCACATCTGTTCATTACATATCATAGCGCTTTCAGGGTATACTGGGATCAGCAATAACGCTTCAGCACAGCAAGCGGACTTTACGGATAAGGTGGAATTAACCCATGAATCAAGAGCAGATGAAACAGGCATTTACGGAGAAGTACGGAACAGGCGGAGAGATTCGCATTTTCCATGCTCCGGGACGTGTGAATCTGATTGGTGAACATATTGATTACAACGGCGGCTATGTACTGCCGGCAGCTCTGGAATTCGGTACACTGCTGGCAATCCGGGCCAATAACGACGGTATGGTCAGGCTGGCCTCGGTCAATTTCCCGGAGCTGGAAGGGACATTTGCCCTGCAGGAGATCGGACTGAAAACGACAAAGGAATGGATGGATTATCCACTGGGCATCATTACCGTGCTGAAAGGAAAGGGAACCACGCTCACATCCGGATACGATCTGCTGTTCTTCGGCAATATTCCGAACGGATCGGGCCTGTCCTCCTCGGCCTCGATCGAAGTGGTAACTGCCTATGCGCTGATCAGCATGGAGCAAGGTCACATTGACACTGTCGAAATTGCAGTAATGTCACAAAAGGCGGAAAATGAATTTGTCGGTGTGAACTGCGGCATTATGGACCAGTTCGCTGTCGCCAACGGAATCAAGGATCATGCGATCCTGCTCATGTGCGATACGCTGGAGTATGACCGTGTACCGTTCCGTACAGGACAGTACAAGCTGGTCATCGGCAATACCAATAAGCGCCGCGGACTGGTTGATTCCAAGTACAATGAGCGTCGTTCCCAGTGTGAAGCTGCACTGGCAGCACTGCAGCCGCATGTGGATAACCTGAATTACCTCGCCCAGCTGACTCCGGAGCAGTTCGGTCTGCTGGAAGAGCAGATTCAGGACGATATCGTTCGCAACCGGGCAAGACATGTGGTGGAAGAAAATGCACGTGTACTGGCTTCTGTCGAAGCGCTCAAGCAGGATGATCTGCAGCGCTTCGGCCAGCTGATGAACGAGTCGCACGAATCGCTGCGCGATCTGTATGAAGTGAGCTGTGAGGAACTGGATGTGATGGTAGAGGAAGCACGCCGCATTAAGGGAACGCTCGGCGCCCGCATGACCGGCGCAGGCTTTGGTGGATGCACCGTATCGCTGGTGCATGAGGATGATACCGATGCATTCGTCCGGCAGGTAGGACAGGCTTATCGTGAACGCACCGGACTGGAAGCAGACTTTTATATCTGCGGTGTAGGCAATGGCGTAGAGGAATGGAATGAGTCGCAGGAGTAAGTGTTCAGGAATCACCGATTGTGAATATACGATTGTTCAGTTCATTGAGATGTGCAGTTCATCTAAAGTTAAAGCTAAGGCAGTATAATAGAGCGGTAAAAGGTTATGGAGCAGTTCAATTACACACAGCCTTCCACCCGCAGGCTTGCCCGCATCCAAAAGCGGCAAGCCTGCGGGTGGAAGGACTGACAGGAGGAAAAAAACATGGCTATTTTGGTAACAGGCGGAGCAGGATATATCGGATCACATACAGTGGCAGATCTGCTGGAACGCGGCGAAGAAGTTGTCGTGATCGACAATCTGATGACCGGACATCGTGAAGCGCTGCTGGGCGGCAAACTGTACGAAGGTGACCTGCGTGACAAGGAACTACTGGCACGGATTTTCAGCGAAAACAGCATTACGGCAGTGATCCACTTTGCCGCCAGCTCCCTCGTCGGCGAGAGTATGCAGAATCCGTCCAAATATTATGACAACAACGTATACGGCGCCATGTGCCTGCTGGAAGAAATGCAAAAAGCCGGCGTCAAAAATATCGTCTTCTCTTCCACGGCAGCGACCTATGGTGAACCGGAAAAGGTACCGATCGAAGAAACCGACCGTACCGAGCCTGCCAATGTGTACGGTGAGACCAAGCTGGTGATGGAGCGGATGATGTCCTGGTTTGATAAAGTCCATGATATCCGCTATGTGGCCCTGCGCTACTTCAATGCGGCAGGCGCACATGCCAGCGGCAAAATCGGTGAAGACCACCGCCCGGAATCCCATCTGGTACCGCTGGTCTTGCAGACAGCACTCGGCCAGCGGCCGCATATCTCCGTATTCGGTGATGACTATCCGACAGAGGATGGCACCTGTATCCGTGACTACATCCATGTCAGCGATCTGGCAGACGCCCATGTCAAAGCAGTGGAATACCTCACAGCAGGCGGTTCCAGTAACGTATTCAACCTGGGTAACGGACTCGGCTTCTCCGTCAAGCAGGTGATCGAAACGGCCAAAAAAGTAACCGGCCGCGAGATTCCAACGAACTACGAACCGCGCCGCAGCGGCGATCCTGCCACACTGGTCGCTTCTTCGGACAAAGCGCGCAGCGTACTCGGCTGGCAACCTTCACGTGACAAACTGGAAGACATCATTGCCAGCGCCTGGCAGTGGCATGAATCTCATCCACAGGGATATGGCGACCATGAATAATAACAAAGCCGAACGTAACGTAGAACAGAACAGCGCACTGCTGGCGATTGATGAGCTGGTCAAGTTCGCTTTTGCCAAACAGATGATCAAAATAGCCGATCTGGACTACAGCCGGAATCTGCTGCTGAGCAAGTTCCGGTTTGACGAACCTTACAATCCGGACGTCTCCATTCTGAGCATGGTCCGTGAGGGAGAAGCGGCTGCCGAGCCGCAGATCATGATCGACACATTGATCGATTATGCCCACAGTATCGGCCAGCTGCAGGAAAATACCGATACGTACCGCGATCTGATGGACGCCGAGATCATGGGCCTACTGATGGCGCGCCCGTCGGAAGTGACGGCAGACTTTTACGATACACTGGACCGGGAAGGCATCGAAGCCGCGACCGATCAATTCTATCAGCTGTCGATCAATTCCAACTACATCCGCATGGACCGTATATCCAAAAATGTATACTGGAAGCAGCCGACCGAATACGGCGATCTGGAAATGACGATCAATCTGTCCAAGCCGGAGAAGAGTTCGGCCGAGATTGCGCTAACCAAGCTGATGCCGCCTCCGTCCTATCCGAAATGTCTGCTATGTCGGGAGAATGTAGGCTATGCCGGTCGGATCAACCACCCGGCCCGTCAGAACCTGCGCGTGATCCCGCTGCAGCTGAACGGCGAATCGTGGTTCCTGCAATATTCGCCGTATGTGTACTACAATGAGCATTGCATCGTGTTCCATCATGATCATGTGCCGATGCAGCTGACGAAGCAGACGCTGCGCCGTCTACTTGATTTTGTGGACGAGTTCCCGCATTATTTCCTCGGCTCCAATGCCGATCTGCCGATTGTAGGCGGCTCGATTCTAACCCATGATCATTTCCAGGGCGGCCGTCATACATTCCCGATCGAAAAGGCTGCTGTAGAGCAGGTGTACCAGCATCCTTCCCGTGAAGGGCTGACGCTGGAACTGGTGAACTGGCCGATGAGTGTGGTACGTCTGCGTTCCCATAACGACTCGCAATTGCTGGAAGCGGCCAATGATATGTATGAGCAGTGGAAAGTGTACAGCGACGAGCAGGTAGATATTTTGGCTTCCTCTCCAGGCCCGGATGGTACGCCAGTACGCCATAATACGGTCACGCCGATTGTCCGCCGCCAGGGCGAGCAGTATGAGATGGATCTGGTGCTGCGCAACAACCGGACGAGCGAACAGTATCCGGACGGTATTTTCCACCCGCATCCGGAGATGCATCATATCAAGCGCGAGAATATCGGGCTGATCGAAGTCATGGGACTGGCGATTCTGCCGGGTCGTCTGAAGGAAGAACTCGATCTGATCGCTTCCATTCTGACCGGAGACGCGGCATTGCTGGAAGCGGTGCGTGCGCAGCCGGAACATCAGCTGGCTCTGCATGGTCCATGGATTCAGCAGATGGTCGATCAGTATGGTACCGAGCTGGATCACGATCAGGCTATGCTGGCTGTCCAGGATGAGGTGGGACGCAAGTTTGCCCGGATTATGGAGCATGCAGGTGTGTATAAGAAGGATACTGCCGGCCGCGAAGCCTTTGGCCGCTTTATGACACACATGGGTTACCGCTTAAAATAATATTATGTTAACGCTGTTGATTGGGTGAATACACTCCGTTTACACAGTATCCATTTATTTATATACGTATGGAAGACGCCTCCTTTTGAGTAAAAGGGGTCGTCTTTTTTTTTGCTGCTGATCGAGTGCAGGAAAGGAGAATAAGGGAGAGAGTGAGAAATATCTTGTCTATTTCTTTTTATTAGGATAGACGGAGAAGCCGGCGTGCGGCAGGCAGAAGCATTTGGTAAACTCCTGATGTCCATCCTTTACTTAAATACGTACCGGTATCAAATTACGGCAGTATATCACAAAATCAAAAAGGCCGAAAAAGGTAAAAAGCCCGGATGCCAGTACGCAATTTGTGTAAGCTGAATGTTAAGAATCAGAAAGAGTAGCGAAATAAGGAAGTGAAGTTGAAACTGGTAATAATAGGTGGTTATAATACAAGCAAACGTACCAAATCTTCCCAAATGGAAATGGCAGACCCGAAGGGATGGAATCTGTTATACATAGTCGATATTTCTTGCCCATATGGAAGTCAACAGGAAAGGGTATGAGAATGTGCGACAGGATAAATCGGAGCAGGAAAATAGCGGCTCACTGAAAAATTTCCGCCTGTTGATTCATGAATGGCACAGTCCATGATAGGACCAGCTTAAAAACGTATTGTATTCATTCATTGAGACATTCATGGTTTCGGTTATTCTGTTATTTCGTTTCCGGTATCACCAGCGTCTTTTGTAAACTGACGGATTTGGTGCTGTTTGTGATGCTCTTTTTAAATAGAATTAATTAACATAAATACAATAAATGTAATGTTTAAGTTATTTTTTGTTAAAATTTCAAAAAACGTATTTACAGGTCCTGCCGGATGTATTAAGGTAGCCTTGTAAGAACGATACACATTATTATTTTTTTATTTTTAACTATCAAAATTTAAAAAAGGAGAGAGTATGGGATTAAAACTGCTGGCAAATAAGAATATCTTGATTATGGGGGTGGCCAATAACCGCAGTATCGCCTGGGGAATTGCCCAATCGCTCGCTGAACAGGATGCACGGCTCATTTTTACATACGAGAATGAGCGGGTTAAGAGCCGTGTTGAGAAGCTGGTAGAGTCTATTCCCGGATCTGTTTTGCTGCCTTGTGATGTGCAAAATGAATCCGAGATCGATCAGCTGGCTGCTTACTTGTCTGAACATATCGGAGTACTGCATGGATACGTCCATAGTATCGCCTATGCGCGTCCGGAAGATCTGGATGGTCATTATGTCGATACATCACGTGAAGGATTCGGTCTGGCACAGGAAATCAGCGCCTATTCACTGGTTGCTGTTGCCCGCCGGGTACATCCGCTGATGACCGAAGGCGGAAGCATCATGACGATGACCTATATCGGTGCAGAGCGGGCCATTCCAAACTATAACGTGATGGGAGTTGCAAAAGCGACACTGGAAGCTTCCGTACGCTATCTGGCCAATGATCTGGGGATGCACGGAATTCGTGTCAATGCCATCTCGGCTGGTCCGA
This sequence comes from Paenibacillus sp. Z6-24, assembly GCF_054161335.1. NCBI lineage: Bacteria > Bacillati > Bacillota > Bacilli > Caryophanales > Paenibacillaceae > Paenibacillus > Paenibacillus sp. Z6-24. The sequence continues at coordinate 1,285,992 of NZ_CP096398.1, forward strand.
TCCGTACACTGGCTGCTTATGGAATCAAGGATTTCAACGGCATGCTCAAAAAAATCGAAGAAATCACGCCGCTGCGCAAAACCGTCGATACGACCGAGGTGGGAGATACAGCGGCATTCCTGATGTCGGATTGGTCTCGCGGTATTACCGGTGAAGTGATTCATGTGGATGCCGGTTATCATATTACTGGAATGTAAGGAGGCGCCCTTGTGCTGACTGCACAGATGAAATGTCAGATTATTTCAGTGGACGGCAGATCAAGCCGGGAACAACTCGAACAGGATGCAACCGGATTAAGCCGATTGTTATCACTCCGGGGATTTTCTTCGGACAGCAGGGTTATCCTGAAATCCGCCAACTCGTACTGGTTTATCGCTGCACTGTTTGCCCTGTGTCACAAAGCGGTATCTCTCGTTGTGGTCGATCCGCAGATCGGCCGGGATGAACTGCTGCATATTCACGGCGAGACCGAAGCGAATCTGCTGCTGACCGATACTGACCTGATGCTGCCGGGAATGGAGACGATTCTGCTCTCCGAACTCGCGGACAGCCTGGCGGTGCAGCGCCGAATGGAAATTCAGTCACCACAGGAGTCACTTGATCTGGACGCCTGGTGTGCACGGCGCGACGCATTGATCCTGTATTCTTCGGGTACAACCGGCAAGCCAAAAGGCATTGTCAAAGCCGGACAGCTCTTTATGGATAATATCGTGCACTCGATCCGGGCAATGGGCTACCAGCCCACGGATTGTATGCTGCCTGTTGTACCGTATTCACATTTTTACGGAATTTCACTGATCTTCTCATGGTGGTTAACCGCCTGCTCCCTCATTGTATGCAACCCACAGAATCTACGGAGCGTCATTACGAACATTATTCGCGAAAGAGCTACAATCGTAGATGCCAACCCCTCTGCTTTTTACACCATGTTACGCATGTTGGCCCGTAAGCCCAGACAGCTGGAAGCCCTGCAAAATGCTCCGGTTCGGATGTGGTGCGTGGGCGGATCTCCTTTGACGAGAGACCTGGAAGAAAAGTTTGATGCCCTGTTCCACAAGCCGCTGCTCAATGGATACGGATTGTCCGAACTGGGAAATGTAACACTCGGAACGCTGGGTAACCCGCATGGCTGCGGCGCACCACTGCCCGGTATACAGATTAAGGTGCTGGACAGCCTGGGGAATCCGCTGCCCGATCAGGAGATCGGCGAAGTATGGATTCAGACCCCCGGCTGTATGGAAGGTTATCTTCACCGTCCCGATCTGACTGAAGCGGCTGTTCATAACGGATGGTTTCGCACCGGCGATATGGGCTGTACCGATAACGGCAATCTGCATGTCGTCGGACGAACAGGCAAAACGGTAAACCGGATGGGCTATCTCGTATCTCCTGCCTATATCGAGAGCCGGATCAGTCTGCTCGGCTGCCGCTCCTGCGTAATCGCGCTGGACGATGAACTCAAAGGCAGTTTGCTGATTGCTTTTATCGAAGAAGAAGCCGCCCTGACACTGGCCGAACTGCGCAAGGAAATGAATCAGATCCTGCCGACCTATATGTACCCGGATCTGCTGATTCCGCTGCCCGGTTTTCCGCTCAATCGTAACGGCAAGGTAGATCGGCTGGAATTGGAGAAACTCGCCATAACCAAAACTACAGAGCGTAGTGTACGTAAATCCGCCGAAACGTTAGTGTAAAGCGAATAACAACCATTTAATAAACTACAATTTGTAGTTTTTTATACTGACTTCTTTCGCTGTCATCACAAAGCAGAAGAATGATCAGAACCATTTCAGGAGAGAAGGGATGATTAATAATGAGTATGGACCAAAAGCTGACGGAGGATCTGATGTTATTGGAAAGGCACGGAGCGGTACTGAAGTGCCTGAATTATCTGATCACACAGCGTCAGGAAGTACTGGATATTTTGTCAAAGATCTCGTCCTACCGGGCTGCCAATGCGGAAATCGATTCCACCATTATGACACTGCAGGGGGCACTGGAAGAAGTGCGGAACAATAAGCCCGGCTGGCAGCAGTCGATGGCAGTATTTATGCCTTCAAACGTGATCCTGTACTCCTATGCACTGTACCTGCTGATTCCTTCGCTGTATGTCAATAAGATTGATTTCCGCCCAGCATCCTATGTGGCTGAACATGTGGGTGTGCTGCATGAGAAGCTGCAGGCGGTTCACGGTCTGCCGATCTATCACCAGAAGGTCAGCCAGAAAGTATTTGTCAACGAGCATGTCAAACCGGCTGATATCGTGGTCTTCACCGGCGGCTATTCCAACGCCGAGCAGATCAAAAAGCAGCTGCGCAAAGAACAGTTGTACATTTTCTTCGGACAGGGAATCAACCCGTTCGTAATTGGTCCCGATGCCGATCTGGAACTGGCAGTAACAGATGTGATCCGTATGCGTTTGTTCAACTCCGGTCAGGATTGCCTCGGTCCGGACATCATCCTCGTTCATCAGGAAGTGGCCGATACATTCAAAAATCTGCTGATCGAGCGTGTACAGGGATTGACCTATGGTCATAATCAGGATCCGGATGCACATTACACGCCGATTTTCTACAAGGATACCCTGTACAGCGTCTCCGAGTACTTCAATACGCATGACCAGTTTATCGTCTACGGCGGAGGAATTGATTTCCGTACCAAAAAGATGGATCCGACGATTCTGTACAGCACGCTGGATGAGAACCTTGATATTATCGAGTATTTCTCGCCGGTGTTCAACGTGGTGAGTTATCGTGATGATCAGCAGCTGATCCAGCGCATTTCTTCCAGTTATTTCAGCGAGCGGGCAATGGGCTGCAGCCTGTACGGTTCCGAGCATCTGAGTGATATTTTGCGCCGCAAGCATACGCTGACCATCAACGAGACACTGGAAGATGTGGATCAGGGGAACAAGGCGTTTGGCGGCTACGGCACGATGTCCAACTATATTTTCCATAACAATACGCTCGTATCCAAGCCAATCCTGATCTCGGCGGTTGTTGCGGAGTACCTGCAGGACAAGAGGACTCTGGTATGACCGCTTCACTGCCCGCATGGGATATCGTCGTACGTTATCTGGAATCGGTCGGCGTCAAGCATCTGTTTGGATTGCCGAGTGATGACCTGAAAATTCTGGAGCCGCTGTCCAAAGCGGATATGGAATTTATTATTTGCAAGGATCAGCGCAATGCGGTGTTTATGGCTTCGGGGTATTCGCTGGCTACCAGCCGTCTCGCAGTCTGTGTAGTAGGGAAAGGGCCGGCACTCAGCAATACGCTGACCGGCCTGCTGGAAGCACAAAACCTGAGTGTGCCGCTGCTGCTGCTCGCGCTCGGTACCGGAGGGGACAAGCTGGGTACCCGTTCCTTTCAGGAAGCGGATCAGATGTCGATGGTCAAGCCGCTCGTTAAATGGGCGTACCGGGTAGAGCATGGAGAAAGGCTGCAATGGGCGCTCGAAAGAGCGGCCTTTCTGGCCGTCAATGGTGCACCGGGTCCGGTCTATATCGAACTGCCGGAGCAGCTGGTCGATGAACTGTCTCCGGTACGGGACAGCTTTGCCCCGCTGGAAAGACTCAGTGTACTGCCGGGTAGGCATCAACTGCAGGCGGCGGATGCGTTGCTGCGCGAGTCCCGTCGTCCACTCATTCTGACCGGAGGCGGCATGAAGAATGGAGATGGCGAGAAGCTGGAACAATTTGCTGCTGCCTATGGAGCAGCAGTATTCGCTACAGCATCCGGGCGCGGCACGATGGATGAGCATCATCCGCTGTTCGGCGGAGTCGCCGGATTGTATACGGATGTCAGCTGCCGGATGCTATGGGAAGAAGCGGATCTGGTCATTGCGCTGGGCAGCCGCCTGGAGGAGACCGCTACTTTCGAATGGGAATCCTGGCTGGAGCATAAGCCGCTCATCCAGGTTAATATGGAGCTGAATGATCTGGCTCATCAGTATAAAGGAATCCGGCTGCTCGGTGACGGGTATGCTGTACTGGACCACTGGCAGGAGCAGACGCTTCGTCCGGCCGACTTGGGCTGGGTAGAGCGGATTGCCGATTGCAAAGCGGCCGCCGTACAGCGCCGCAATGCTTCGATGACGGAGATTGCCGGTGAACCGGGACTGCATGTACCGGAGCTGCTGGAGCTGATCCGCACCCGGTGCGCCGACGATCTGATACTCGTGCAGGAAAATGGACTGCAGGATATGTGGTCGTACTTTTATCCGTATTTTGCCTTTGGCAAACAGGCCTGGTCGATCGTGCCGAGTGACCAGACAAGTCTCGGATTCGGCGCAGCTGCTGCGCTTGGAGCGGCTGCATCCGGTAAGCGTCCAGTCGTGGCACTGGTGGGGGACGGCGCATTCAACCTGTTCCGTTCCGATCTGATTACGGCAGCGGAATACCGGATTCCGGCACTGTATCTGGTGCTGAATAACGGCGGTTACGGCTGGCTGCAGAATCAGCTGGGTTACCAGTCTTCCGGGCTGAACGGTTCCTATCCGTTCGTGTCTGCCCAGGAACAGCTGGATGTGAGCAGCATCCGTCATGAATTTGTGGAAAATAGAGTCATCCGCAGCCGGGAAGAAGCGGCAGAACAGCTGTCCGCAGCCTGGGACTCCTATCGTGCCGGCAGACTGGTCATTGTGGATGTGCATGTCACACTGACGGATATTCATGAGAAAATCCGTCATGTATACGGCGACTTCCCATTGCCGGAACTGTCGGCAGTTACGAAATAATCTCAACAACGATAAAAGGGGACGTGGGCATATTGAAAAGGCGCGTAGTGGTGACCGGTCAGGGTGTAATCACACCGGTTGGGCTGAATACAGAAGATTTCTGGAACTCGCTGGTCGAGGGCCGCAGCGGTGTGGAACCGGTGGACCATTTTGACGTATCCGAGATTCCAACCAAGATTGGAGCCAAGGTCAAAAACTTTGATCCGCTGCAGTATATGAGCAAAAAAGAAGCCAACAAAATAGCGCAGTTCACCCAGTTTGCACTGGCTGCGTCCCATCAGGCGATGCAGCAGTCCGGACTGGTTATCAATGAACAAAATGCTTCCCGTGTTGGTGTCGTGATTGGCTCGGGAGCGGGCGGCCTGGATGTGGTGGAAGAAAATTACCGCAAGCTGACCGAAATCGGTCCGAAGCGGGTATCGCCGCATTTTGTAACGGCGATGATGATCAATTCGGCGCCCGGTGAAGTCTCCATTGCCTTTGGTGCCAAAGGTCCTTCGTTCGGTGTAGTTACCGCCTGTGCGACCGGCAGCAATGCAATCGGCGAAGCGCTGCGTACGATCCAGTACGGCACAGCCGATGCGATTATCGCCGGCGGAGCGGAAGCAAACTTCAGCCAGCTCGATCTGGCGGGATTCGCCAATATCCATGCATTATCAAGACGCAATGAAGAGCCGCAGCAGGCGAGCCGTCCGTTTGACTCGGCACGTGACGGCTTTGTGATCGGCGGGGGAGCCGGTGTCGTTATTCTGGAAGAACTGGAACATGCACTGAAACGCAATGCGACTATTCTGGCCGAAGTGGTCGGCTATGGCTGTACCACAGATGCCTATCATATTACAGCTCCGGATCTGAGTGGATCGGGCGCGGCCGATGCAATCCGATTGGCACTGGAAGACGGTGGACTTCAGCCGGAAGATGTGGATTATGTAAATGCACACGGCACGAGTACTCCTTTTAACGATCGGATGGAAGTGAATGCCCTGCGCAAAGTGTTCGGGGAACATGCGCCCAAGCTCGCCATCTCGTCGATCAAGTCGATGACCGGCCATCTGATGGGCGGAGCAGGTGCGGTGGAATTGATTGCAACCGTGCAAAGCATGCTGCACAGCACGGTTCCGCCTACGCTCAACTGCGATGATCCGGAAGACCCGGAACTGAATTTTGTCCCGAATGTAAGTCAGGCAAGGGAAGTTAATGCAGCCATCAGCAACTCCTTCGGTTTTGGTGGACATAATGTATGCATTGCTGTACGCAAATGGAAGGGAGAGTAACTCCTTTGGATTTGACCAAGATTCATATTCCTGACGTACTGCCTCATCGTTATCCGTTTCTGATGATCGATGAGGTGTCCGGTTACGAGACTTCCGGCTGGGCCAGGGGAAGCAAGCTGGTCAGCTGGAACGAGTGGTATGTCAGTGAAGCACAGCCCTATATGCCTTCCACGCTGGTCGTGGAATCGCTGGCACAGCTGCTGGCATTTGCCACCATCGACGAAGCGGGCATTTCCTTTTTGACCACATTAAAAGGGGTGCGTGTGCTGAGTCAGGCTGCTGCCGGGGAACGAATTGATCTGTATGTAGAGGTGCTCCGTCGCCGCAAAGGTTATGTGCTTGGTAAAGGAATAGCTTCCGTAGGGGAACGAATCGTCCTCGAAGCGGATGAGATTGTCTCCTACGATCTGAAGCGTTAAGACCACCATGGAAAGGGAGTTAACAGAAAATGCAGCTATATTCCTTAACGAACGCCCAACAACGGATATGGTACACAGAGCTGCTGTATCCAGGCACTTCCGCATCTCAGCTCTCTGCCACTATTCGAATGACAGGGAAACTGGACCTGCCCACTTTTATGAAGGCGATCAATCTGGTTATTCGCCAGTATGACGCTTTTCGTCTGCGCATTACGACTGTAGAAGGGGAACCTCGTCAGTACGTGGTTCCTTACGAAGAGCAGCAGTTTGAATGTGTAAACCTTGAGGACTTTGGCAGCATGGAACATCTGGAAACCTGGCTGGACGAACAGAAACGCCAGCCGCTGCCGGTGCTGGATGCCTGCATGTACCGCTTCCTATTCGTACGAATCAGTGACGATGAGTACTGGTTGAATATTAAGGTGCATCATATTATCTCTGACGGCATCTCGATGGTATTGTTCGGTAACCAGTTTACCGACTACTATATTGAAATGATGCAGGGTAAAGAGCCGGTGATCCCGGAAGATTGCTCCTATATCGATTATCTGACCGCGGAAGAAGAATATGTACAGTCCGAGAAGTATGCCAAGGATCGCGCTTACTGGATGGACAAATTCGCCGATATCCCCGAGGTCACCGGCTGGAAATCGTACAACCCGATGACAGTCAGCACGGCTGCAGTACGGGAACATTTTGAAGTGCCGGGTTATCTCAAGGACGAGATTCATGCCTTTTGCCGGGAAAACCGGATTTCCTTGTTCCAACTGTTCATGAGCTCCATGTACGTGTACATGCACAAAATGACCAATCAACAGGATATCGTCATCGGTACTTCTCTCGCCAACCGCCGTACCAAAAAGGAAAAGCAGACGATGGGCATGTTTGTCAGTACCATTGCCGAGCGGGCGCTGGTAGACAAAGAGATGACAGTGTTTGATTTTGTCAAAGGGGTCGCCCGTGGACAAATGTCGGTACTCCGTCATCAGCAGTATCCATACAATCAGCTCATTCAGGATTTGCGGGATGCGCATCACCACAAGGATCTGCAGCGGTTATTCGGTGTCTCAATGGAATACCGTCCGATCAGCTGGGTCGACCTGGAAGGAATCCGGATTCTGACGGATTATGACTTCTGCGGAGACGAAATCAACGATCTGGTGCTGCATATTACGGAGATGCTGGATGAGGATCAGATGATACTGCATGTCGATTACCGCAAGGAACTGTTTGACCATGTGGAAATTGCCAATATGGTCGATCATCTGGGCATGATTACGGCACAGATCGTACGTTATCCGGAGATGACGATTGGCGATGTATCGCTGCTGAGTGAAGCGGAACAGCAGCAGGTACTGTCCTTTTCCAAAATGGCTGAAGCGGATTATCCGCGTAAGCAGAATATTCATGGTCTGTTCGAACAGCAGGTGCAGCGCACGCCGCAGCATACCGCTGTGCAAATCGATGAACAGCGTCTTACATATCATCAGCTGAATGAGCAGGCCAACCGTGTCGCCCATCAGCTGCGCACCCGGGGCGTCGGTGCAGACTCCCTGGTCGGTGTCATCGCAGAACGCTCGCTGGAAATGGTCGTGGGTATGCTGGCTGTACTCAAAGCCGGCGGCGCCTATGTACCGGTCGATCCGGAGTACCCGGAAGAGCGTATCCGCTATATCTTGGAAGATTCCGGTGTGCAGATCGTTCTGAGTCAGAATCATCTGCAGGCGCAGATTCCATTTGACGGCACATGGATCAATATTCGTGAAGCGGCTGCTGAAGGAGACAGTTCCAATCTGCCGCATGTATCGGGACCTCGTAATCTGGCTTATGTGATCTACACATCAGGTACGACCGGCAAGCCGAAAGGCACGCTGATCGAACATAAAAACGTCGTTCGCCTGCTGTTTAACGATCAGAACCGTTTTGACTTTGATGATCGTGATGTATGGACGATGTTCCACTCGTTCTGCTTTGACTTCTCGGTGTGGGAAATGTATGGTGCGCTGCTGTACGGCGGCAAGCTCATTATTGTGCCTTCCATGGTCGCTAAAAGTCCCGAATCATTCCTGCAGCTGCTCAAGCAGGAACAAGTCACCATTCTCAATCAGACGCCGACCTACTTTTACCAGCTGATGCAGGCAGAATTGGCTTATACCGGCAGTGAACTGGGTCTGCGTCAAATTATTTTCGGCGGTGAAGCGCTCAGTCCTTATTTGCTCAAGGACTGGCATGACCGCTACCCGAATACCCAGCTGATCAATATGTACGGCATTACGGAGACGACTGTCCATGTTACGTACAAGGAGATCGGTGCTGCCGAGATCGCGGCGGGCAAAAGCAATATCGGGGTAACGATTCCGACGCTCAGCGCCTACATTCTGGATGAGCAGCGCCGCCTGCAACCGGTAGGCATTCCGGGCGAACTGCATATCGCCGGAGACGGTCTGGCCAGAGGGTATCTGAACCGTCCGGAGACGACGGCCGAGAAATTTATCGAGCATCCATTCCAGCCGGGCGAGCGCATATATCGTACCGGTGATCTGGCGCGCTGGCTGCCGGATGGCAATCTGGAATATCTGGGCCGGATCGACCATCAGGTCAAAATCCGCGGTTACCGGATCGAACTCGGCGAAGTAGAAGCACAAATTCTGCGGATTCCGTCGGTGCTGGAGACAATTGTACTGGCACGTCCGGATGAACAGGGGCAGCATCTGCTGTGCGCGTATTACACCGCATCGGAGGAACTGCCTGCGGCAGAGCTTCGTCAGCAGCTGACGGCGGCAATGCCTGCGTATATGGTACCGTCCTACTTTATCCAGCTGGATCGTATGCCGCTCACTTCGAATGGCAAGCTGGATCGCCGCGCACTGCCTGAACCGGTGACCGGTGTACAGTCCGCTGTCGAATATGTGGCTCCCACCACACCGGAAGCGGTGCAGCTGGCAGCACTCTGGCAGGAAATACTCGGCGTGGACCACGTCGGAATGCTCGATAATTTCTTCGAGGCAGGCGGCCATTCCCTGCGCGCTGCCCAGCTGTCCTCGCGGATTCAGCAGCAGTTTGGCTGTGTAGTTTCCCTGCGGGATATTTTCCAGGCACCAACGCTTGAAAGTATGTCCCTGCTGCTGCATGGTCAGATTCCGGCAGTATATGAGTCCATTGCTCCGGCAGCGAAGATGGATCATTATCCGGTATCTTCGGCGCAGAAACGTCTGTATGTACTGAGCCAGCTGGAAGGCGGCGAGACCAGCTACAATATGCCGGGTGCCTTTATGATGGAAGGTCCGTTGGATACGGAGCAGCTGGAAGTGGCTTTCCGCGCATTGATTCGTCGTCATGAATCCCTGCGCACGAGTTTTCATTTACAAAATGGGGAACCGGTGCAGCAGGTTCATGAACAGGTGGAATTCGGCATCGAACATATTGAAGCTGGCGAAGAGCAGCTGGAACAGGTCATTGAGCAGTACGTACGGGCATTCGACCTGAGTAAGGCACCGCTGCTGCGGGTAGGACTCATATCCCTTGGCAGAGAGCGCCATTTGCTGCTGTTTGATATGCATCATATTGTATCCGATGGCATCTCGATTGCGATCCTGACCGAAGAACTGTCCGCTCTCTATGAAGGAGAGGCCCTGCCGGAACTGCGTATCCAGTACAAGGATTACGCCGTATGGCAGCATGAACAGCTGGAGCAGGAGCGGATGAAGGAAATGGAAGCCGCATGGCTTCGCATTTTCGAGGAAGAGATTCCGGCACTGGATCTGCCGACCGATTATGTACGTCCGGCGGTGCGTCATTTTGCCGGGAACCGGATTGATTTTGCAGCCGGGTTGGCAGAAAGTGAAGCGATTCAGCAGTTGACCCGCGAGACCGGTACGACGCTGTATATGGTACTGCTCGCAGCCTATTCGGTACTGCTGCACAAGTACACTGGTCAGAATGATCTGGTGATTGGTTCCCCTGTAGCCGGACGACCGCAGGCAGAGCTGGAAGGCACAATCGGCATGTTCGTCAATACGCTGGCCATGCGTGTGCGTCCGGAAGGAACGCGTACATTCCGCGATTACCTCGCTGACGTGCGCGAGACGGTGCTGCATGCCTTTGACCATCAGGAATATCCGTTTGATCTGCTGGTGGATCGGCTGCAGCTGGATCGTGATTCCAGCCGTAACCCCGTATTTGATACCTTGTTTGTATTGCAAAATATGGATCGCAGCGAGCGGGGAATGGGCGATCTGCGCTTTACTCCATATCCGCAGGAAGTTAATGTCGCCAAGTTCGATCTGTCCCTTAATGCATCCGAGGAAGCGGACGGACTGGCCTTTAGCCTGGAATATGCGACTTCGCTGTATCGCCGGGAAAGTATCGAGCGGCTGGCTGCTCATTTCCTGAAAGTCATTCAGTCGGTCAGCCAGAATGCATCGATTACGCTGAATGAGATCGAGATCATTACGCCGGCGGAGAAGCAGCAGATTGTGGAGCAGTTCAATAACACGACCGTCCCATATCCGCATGACAGTACGATCCATGAGCTGTTCGAGGAGCAGGCCAAGCGGACACCGGATCAGATTGCGCTCGTTACCATGGATCGCAAAATGACCTATTACGAATTGGAGCAGCGTTCTGCTGCACTGGCCCGTACACTGATGGCTCAGGGACTGCAGCCGGAAGAACCGGTAGCGGTCATGAGTACGCGAAGCATCGAGATGGTCGTGGCTCTGCTCGGTATTCTGCGTGCAGGCGGTGCCTATGTGCCGGTCGATCCGGAATACCCGGAAGATCGTGTACAGTATATGCTCAGTGACGGCGGCGTGAAGCTGATGCTCGTTCAGGATTGGGAGATGGCTCAGGGAGACTTTGGCGTCACTATACTGAATCTGCATGATAAACAGGCCTATACGGATGGACATACTCTGCCGCATCCTGTCGGACATGCCGGAGCACTCGCCTACCTGATGTACACTTCCGGTACAACCGGACGTCCAAAAGGCGTTATGATCGAGCACCGGAACGTTGTCCGTCTGGTGAGAAATACGGATTATGTGCAGCTGGATGCATCAACACGCATTCTGCAGACTGGTTCGGTTTCCTTTGACGCATCGACCTTCGAGATCTGGGGAGCACTGCTGAGTGGTGGACAGCTCTATCTGGCCGATAACGATGTCATTCTCGTGGCCGATCAGCTCAAGGAAGCGATTCGCACATGGGAAATCAATACAATGTGGCTGACGTCACCGCTGTTCAATCAGCTGACCCAGCAGGATGATCATTTGTTCACCGGCGTACATACGCTGATCGTCGGCGGTGATGTACTGTCTGTATCGCATGTGAACCGCACACTGGCAAATCATCCGGAATTGACCATTATCAATGGCTATGGTCCAACCGAAAATACAACCTTCTCGACGACACATCGCATCAGCGGACCGATCAGTGGCAGCGTGCCGATCGGACGCCCGATTCACAACTCGACCGCCTATGTGGTGGACAAAGGATTCCATCTGCAGCCGGTAGGTACATGGGGTGAACTACTGGTCGGCGGCGATGGAGTCGGCCGCGGCTATCTGAACCAGCCGGAGATGACAGCGGACAAATTCCTCAAGGACATCATCCGTCCCGGTGAGATCTGCTACCGTACCGGCGATATGGCTCGCTGGCTGCCGGACGGCACGATCGAATACAAAGGCCGGATCGATGAACAGGTCAAAATCCGCGGCTACCGGATCGAACTGCCGGAAATCGAGGCGCAGATTCTCAAGCTGGATGCTATCCGTGAAGCCGCAGTGGTCGTTCATCTGGACGAAACCGGGCAAAAGCAGCTCTGTGCGTATTATGCTGCCGAAACGCAATGTTCACCGGCGGATGTAAGGCAGCTGCTCAGCCAGCAGCTGCCGGGTTATTTGGTTCCATCCTACTTTGTTCAGGTGGACCGGATTCCGTTGACGGTAAATGGTAAAGTCGATCGCCGCGCACTGCCTGCACCGCAGACGGGTGTACAGCAGTCCGGACGTACCTACACCGCACCGCAGACGCCGGCCGAACAGGCGCTGGCCCGTGTATGGCAGGAAGTGCTCGGTACAGGACCGGTAGGGGTACATGATCATTTCTTCGAACTGGGCGGTGATTCGATCAAGGCGATCCAGGTATCTTCACGCCTGCTCCAGGCGGGATACCGGATGGAAATGAAGCAGCTGTTCAAATATTCAACTATTGCCCAGCTCGCTCCGCTGCTGCAGTCGGCTGTACAACAGATCGACCAGAGCGCGGTAGAGGGCGAGATGGTGCTCACACCGGTACAGCGCTGGTTCTTTGAACGGAATCTGCAAGAACCGCATCATTTTAACCAGGCGGTAATGCTGTACCGTGCTGAAAGATTCGATGAATCTGTACTGGAACAGGCTGCAGGCGCACTGGCAGCTCATCATGATGTACTGCGTTCGGTATTTACCGTAACCGAGCAAGGATATCAGGCATGGAACCGTTCCGCAGACCCAAGTTCCCTGTTCAGCCTGAGTGTACATGATTTGCGCGGACAGGAAGATCCGGCTGGTCAAGTGGAGCAGTTGGCAACAGATATCCAGTCCCGAATGAATCTGTCCGAGGGACCGCTGATGCAGCTGGGAATCATGCGCTGCGATGATGGCGATCATCTGCTGGTAGCGATTCACCATCTGGTAGTAGACGGCGTCTCCTGGCGGATTCTGCTTGAAGATCTGGCTGCTGCCTATGAACAGGTGGCTCAGGGGCAGAATGTAGAGCTACCGCTGAAGACACATTCGTTCCGCGAATGGGGTCAGGCACTGGCAAGTTACGTGAACAGTCCACAGATGGATATGCACCGCAGCTACTGGCTGTCCCTGCAGGAGGAGCCGATGGCCGCTCTGCCTGCCGATCATCAGCCGGAGTCGCTGGAACGCAGCGGCAGCCGGTCCGAGACGATCCGCTGGACTGCGGAAGAGACCGATCAACTGCTCCGCAAAGCGCATTATGCGTACCAGACCGAGACGAATGATCTGCTGCTCGCCGCACTGGGGATCGCGCTGAACAGCTGGTCCGGACAGGACCGTTTCCTCGTCAATATGGAAGGACACGGACGCGAGCAGATTATCCCGGATATCGATATTACGCGCACGGTCGGCTGGTTTACGACCCAGTATCCATTCCTGCTGCACGCTAACGGCGAAGGAAGTACTGCCGACTGGATCAAAGGAATCAAGGAAGGACTGCGCCGTATTCCGGGCAAAGGCATCGGCTACGGTCTGCTGACCCGAATGGATGATCAGCTGCCGGCAGATTACCGCGCGCTGACACCGGAGATTTCCTTTAACTATCTCGGTCAGTTTGACCAGGATCTGAGCAATAACGGTCTAGAGCTGTCGCCTTATTCCACTGGTGAAGCGCAGAGCCTGCGCGATTCGCTGGAATACAAGCTCGATCTGAACGGCGCTGTAGTGGATGGACAGCTGGAACTCACCATTACGTACCATGGCGGACAATATGAGTCCTCCACGATCCAACAGCTCGCCGGACAGCTGGAGCACAGCCTGCGTGAAGTACTGCAGCACTGTCTCGCCCAGGAGTACCGTGAGCTGACGCTGAGCGATATTATGGCAAAAGGTATTTCCAATAATGAACTGGAAGAACTGGTACAGCATACACGCAGTATTGGCGAGATCCAGAACATCTACAACCTGACACCTATGCAAAAAGGCATGCTGTTCCATCATCTGCTGGAGCCGCAGGATGGAGCGTACTTTGAACAGGCCGCCTTTGATGTGAAAGGCAGCTTCCAGCCGGAAGCATTCGGTCGCAGTATGGATCTGCTGGTCAGCCGTCATGACATTTTGCGGACCAATTTCCATACCGATTGGGGCAGTGAGCCGCTGCAGACCGTATTCCGTGACCGTCCGGCCGAGCAGGTGTATGAGGATATCCGGGGAATGGATGAGAATGCACAGGCGGAGTATATGCAGACCTTTGCCGCGAGAGACAAGGCGCGTGGATTCGATCTGGCCGCAGGCAGTTTGCTGCGAATCTCCATCCTGCGTACAGGCGAAGAGAGCTTCCGCCTCATCTGGAGCTTCCACCATATTATTATGGATGGCTGGTGCATCCCGCTAATCACCCGCGAAGTGTTTGATTATTACTTTGCTTATATAGAAGGAAAAGAACCGGAACTGAGCGATGTGCCGCCATACAGCGAGTATATCCAGTGGCTGGAACAGCAGGATCACCAGGCAGCGGCAGGTTACTGGAGCCGTTATCTGGAAGGATACCGTTCCCGCACACTGCTGCCGACCATCGCGGCTCCGTCCGCACGAGCGGCTTCTACGGAAAGTGGTTATATCGCCGAGCAGCTGAAATACAGTGCCGGTGAGTCGTTGACCGCCCAGCTGGAGCAGGCTGCCCGTGAACATGGCGTCACGCTGAACATCCTGATGCAATCCGTATGGGGTGTGGCATTGCAGCGGTACAATCATACCCGTGATGTGGTGTACGGTACGGTCGTATCCGGCCGTCCTGCCGAAATTCAGGGTGTGGAGCAGATGATCGGATTGTTCATTAATACGATTCCGGTCCGTGTACAGACGGTACCGGGGATGACATTCCCGCAGCTGATGAAGCAGCAGCAGGAGCAGTACGTCGATGCCCAGCCGTACAGTACACATCCGCTGTTCGAGATTCAGGCGAATACCGGACAGAAGCAGGAACTGGTCTCCCATATTCTCGTATTCGAGAATTATCCGGTCGAGCAGGAAATGGAACAGGCTGGCGGTGAGAAATCGTCATTTGAGATTCAGGATGCCGAGCTGCAGGAGCAGACCAGCTATGACTTTAACCTGATCGTACTGCCGGGACGTGATATGCAGCTGATGTTCCAATACAATGCCGCTGTATACAGTCCCGAAGATATCGAGCGGATGCAGCAGCATGTCGTCTGCCTGCTGGAACAGGTAGCTGCCCGGCCGCAGATCGCGGTGGATGAGCTATCCCTGATTGATGGCGAACAGTACCATCTGCCTGCATGGAGACTGGCGGCGGAATATCCGCAGTCATCGCTGCTGTCCCGTTTGTCCGCTCTGGGACATAATGCAGAGCAGGAACAGGCGTATGAGCTGGTCATCGTCGATCGCCAGCAGCGCCATCAGCCGGTAGGCGTGATGGGCGAGCTGTGCATTGCTGTCGAAGCGCTCAGTGATGATGCTGTTGGACAGCATATCCGTACGCTGGAACAGTCCAATCATCCGCTGCATGATGGCGAGCAGGTGTATCATACGGGTGAGCTGGCCCGCCTGCTGCCGGATGGAACGATTGAATACATGGGCCTGCTGGTTGATCTGGAACTGGCTGGTTCAGCAGCACGGGAAGCGGCGGCATTCCAGGCACCTCGTACAGAGACCGAGATCGCACTGGCCGCGATCTGGCAGGATATTCTCGGTGTCGATAAGATCGGTGTGACCGATAACTTCTTTGACCTTGGAGGTCATTCCCTGCGGGTAGCCCTGATGGCTTCACGCATTCGCAAAGAACTGCATCGCGAGATCAAGCTGCGCGAGGTCTTCGAAGCACCGACGATCGCCGAACTGGCTCTCGTGCTGGATAGTCAGGAACAACAGAGCACAACGGATATTCCGGCAGCGACAGCGCGGGAATACTATCCGTTATCTTCAGCACAGAAGCGGCTGTTCATTCTTGGACAAATGGAAAATGGCAAAGTCAGCTACAATATGCCGGGTGTGATGCAGGTTGACGGGCCGCTGGATCGTACCCGTCTGGAAGAAGCATTCCGCGATCTGATCCGGCGCCATGCATCACTGCGCACCCTTTTCATTACGGTAGAGGGTGAGCCGGTACAGCAGATTCTGGAGCAGGTTCCTTTTGCCATCAATTTTGAGACGGCGAGCGAGGAGCAGGCAGAGCAGTTTATCAGCCAGTTTGTGCGTCCGTTCGATCTGGCCCAGGCTCCGCTGCTGCGTGTAGGTCTGATCCAGCTGGAGGAAGAGCGTCATCTGCTGCTGTTCGATATGCACCATATCATTTCCGATGGTGTCTCGATGAATATTCTGATTGAAGAAGTCGTTCGTTATTATCATGGCGAGCAGCCGGCGCCATTGTCCATTCAGTATGTGGACTATGCCGTCTGGCAGCAGGAGCGTATCCACAGTGAGGCGATGCGTCAGCAGGAAGCCTACTGGCTGGAGACATTCCGCGGCAGTCTGCCGGTGCTGGATCTGCCGACCGATGAAGTACGTCCGGCGTTACGTGATTTTGCCGGTCATACGATCTCGTTCCGTATTGATTCGGAAATGAGCCGTTCGCTGCATGAACTGGCCGCACAGACAGGCTCGACGCTGTTCATGGTTATGCTGGCCGCGTACAAGACCATGCTGCACAAATACACCGGTCAGGAAGATATCGTCGTCGGTTCTCCGGTAGCGGGCAGACCGTATGACAATCTGCAGGAAATGATCGGCATGTTCGTCGGTACGCTGCCGCTGCGCACGTATCCGGAAGGCGAGAAGAGCTTTGCCGATTATGTGCAGGAAGTAAAAGATATCGCGTTGCAGGCATTTGATCATCAGGAGTATCCGTTTGAAGAGCTGGTGGAGAAACTGAATATTCCGCGCGATCTGAGCCGCAATGCGCTGTTTGATACGATGTTTGTTCTGCAAAATATGGAGCAGACCGAGCGTACGATCCAGGGGCTGCAATTTACCCCGTACGAGCTGTCCCATCCGGCAGCCAAGTTCGATCTCACCCTGACGGTTACGGAATCGGATGATGCGCTGGAGTGCACGCTTGAATACGCGACTTCCTTGTACAAACAGGAGACGATCGAGCGTATGGCCGGTCATTTCGTACAGCTGATCCAATCCGCTGTACGGCAGCCGGATGCACCATTGGCCGAGCTGGATATGGTGACCCCGGCGGAGAAAGCACTGCTGATGCTGCAATCGGCCGGTCTGCCTGCAGACTATCCGCGGGAAGAGAGCATTCACAGCCTGTTCACCGCACAGGCGTCACGTACACCGGAAGCGGTAGCGGTTCGTCTGAATGATCAGCTGCTCACTTACGGTGAACTGGATGAACGTACCAATGCATTGGCACGAAGACTGCGTCAGTGGGGTGTAGAGCGTGATCATCTGGTCGCTGTCGTGGCAGACCGTTCACTGGAAATGATCGTCGGCATGATCGCCATTCTCAAGGCTGGCGGCGCATATGTGCCGGTAGATGCCGATTATCCGGAGGAGCGTATCCGGTTCATGCTGGAGGACTCCGGCAGTCAGCTGCTGCTGCTGCGCGGGGAGCTGCGTGATCAGTTTGCTCATTTCACAGGAACGACGATTGAGCTGGACGATGCTGCATCCTACAGCGAGTCGGCGGCACCGCTTCAATCGATCAGCCGTCCGGAAGATCTGGCGTATGTCATCTACACTTCCGGTACAACCGGCAAGCCAAAAGGCACATTGATCGAACATCGCAATGTAGTACGGCTGTTGTTCAATGACCGCAATCTGTTCGACTTTGGTCCGGGTGATACATGGACATTATTCCATTCCTGCTGCTTCGACTTCTCTGTCTGGGAAATGTACGGAGCTTTGCTGTACGGAGGATGTCTGGTGATCGTACCGGCGATGACTGCGAAGAGTCCGGAGCAGTTCCTGCAATTGCTCAAGGATCGTCAGGTCACTGTGTTGAATCAGACACCAACCTACTTCTACCAGCTGATGCAGGAAGAGCTGGGTCATACCGGCAGCGATCTGGGACTGCGCATGATTATCTTTGGCGGAGAGGCACTCAGCCCGGCACTGCTCGGGGAATGGAGAAGCCGCTACCCGCATGTACAGCTGATCAATATGTACGGTATTACCGAGACGACCGTCCATGTCACATACAAGGAAATTACCGAGACCGATATTGCACTCGGCCGCAGCAATATCGGTACGACCATTCCGACACTGGGCGCTTATATCCTGAACGAACAGCGTCATCTGCAGCCCATCGGTATCGCCGGAGAGATGTACATTACCGGTGACGGACTGGCACGTGGTTACCTGAACCGTCCGGAGACAACGGCCGAGAAATTTATCGAGCATGCTTTTGTACCGGGTGAGCGCATGTACCGCTCCGGTGACCTGGCACGCTGGCTGCCGGATGGCAGTATCGAGTATCTGGGCCGGATCGACCATCAGGTTAAAATTCGCGGCTACCGGATCGAGCTCGGTGAAGTGGAATCCAGACTGCTGCAGGTAGATGCTGTCCGGGAAGCAGTCGTTATCGCTCATACCGAAGCATCCGGGCAAAAGTCACTGGCCGCCTATTTTACAGCGGATACTCCGCTTACTGCCAGCACGCTGCGCAGTGAAATGGCGAATGAACTGCCGGGTTATATGATTCCGTCCTATTTTGTGCAAATGGAACAAATGCCGCTGACGCCAAACGGCAAGCTGGATCGCCGCGCACTGCCGCAGCCGGAAGCCGGCGTCTGGACCGGTGCTGCTTATGAAGCGCCGCGTACACCGGCCGAGGAAGCGCTGGCTCAGGTATGGCAGGGCATTCTCGGAACACAGCAGATCGGGATTCATGATCATTTCTTCGATCTGGGTGGCGATTCGATCAAGGCTATCCAGATTTCGTCCAGACTGTTCCAGGCCGGATACAAGCTGGAGATCAAGGACCTGTTCAAATATCCGACGATTGCCGAACTGAGTCCACATCTGCAGGCCGCCGGACGTATGGCCGAGCAGGGCGAGATTACCGGAGCCGCCGAACTGCTGCCGATCCAGCACTGGTTCTTCGAGCGTCATCTGGCCGAGCCGCATCATTACAATCATGCTATTATGCTGCATCGTGCAGACCGGTTCGAAGAGCAGCCGCTGCGAATGACGATGGATGCGGTAGTGAAGCATCATGATGCACTGCGCATGATTTTCCGCAAGGGAGAACACGGGTATACCGCCTGGAATCGCAGTGCAGGCGAAGGTGCACTGTATACATTGAACACATTGGATATCCGCTTCGCCGCAGATCCGGAAGAAGTAATTCGCAGCGAAGCGAATCGCGTACAATCCAGCTTTGATCTGACACACGGGCCGCTTGTGCAAATGACATTGTTCCAGGCCGTGGATGGAGATCATCTGCTGATCGTTATTCATCATCTGGTCGTCGATGGCGTCTCCTGGCGGATTCTGTTCGAAGATATTGCGACAGGGTATGAACAGGCATTAAATGGACAGACTGTAGCACTGCCGCAGAAGACCGATTCCTATCGTCTGTGGGCGAACGAGCTGGCTGAATATGCTGCCAGTTCTGCGCTGGAACAGGAACGCAGTTACTGGAATGCGATCAGCGGAGGCTATATCGCACCGCTGCCAAAAGATTACGATGCCGCACCGGGTACGGTCGCTGACAGCGAATCGGTACAGGTGTCCTGGTCCGCCGAAGATACGGAGCTGCTGCTGCGTCAGGCGAACCGTGCGTACTACACCGAGACCAATGATCTGCTGTTGACTGCACTGGGCATGGCGCTGCGCGACTGGGCGGGTACGGAGCAGGTGCTGATTAATCTGGAAGGCCACGGGCGTGAGATGATTCTGCCGGATATGGATATTACCCGTACGGTCGGCTGGTTTACGACCCAGTATCCGGTTGCCCTGCACGTACCGGAGCATGTGGATATCTCTCCACTGATCCGTCAGGTCAAGGAAACCCTGCGTGCCGTTCCGGAGAAAGGCATCGGCTACGGACTACTGAAGTATATGAATGGTCAGGGTCTGGCTGCAGATGCTGCCGAGCCGGAAGTTTCCTTTAACTATCTGGGACAGTTTGATCAGGATCTGGACAACAACGCACTGAGCATATCGCGTTACAGTGTGGGCGAGTCGCTGGGCAGCCAGACACCGCTGCACTATGCACTTGATCTGAACGGTATGATCGCAGAAGGACAACTGTCGATCTCCATTATGTACAGCCGCAACCAGTATCAGCCGGAGCGCATTCGTCAACTGGCGGATATGTTGAAATCCCGTTTGACTATGGTCATCCGTCATTGTGCAGTTCAGGAGCAGCCGCAGCTGACTCCAAGTGATCTGCTGTTCAAAGGATTGACGATTGCCCAGCTGGATCGTCTGCTGGAGCGTACGTCATCAGCCGGGGAACTGGAAGATGTGTACCAGCTTACTCCGATGCAAAAAGGAATGCTGTTCCACAGCCTGATGGAGCCGGACAGTGTGACTTATTTTGAACAGGCCAGCTTTGAACTGCGCGGTCAGGTCAATGTCAAAGCGTTCCGGGGAAGTCTGCAGGCACTGATGAGCAGACATGCTATCCTGCGCACCAGCTTCTACAGCAATATTCATGATGAGCCGCTGCAGGTCGTATTCCGTACGAGAGAGATGCCGGTCGATTATATGGATTTGCGTTCCCTTTCCGGGGCAGAACAGCAGCAGCGGATGCAGCAGTATGAAGCGCAGGATATGCAGCGCGGATTCCAATTGGATACCGACCCACTGATGAGAGCGACGATCTTCCATCTGGATCATGGCTGCCGGGTACTGTGGAGTTTCCATCATATTATTATGGATGGCTGGTGTATCCCGATTGTCACCGGCGAGATTTTCACTCATTATACGGCGCTGTGTCAGGATCAGCAGGCTGAACTGCCGCCTGCACCGCAGTACAGTACGTATATCGAATGGCTGAACCGGATGGATCAGGATGCCGCTTCGTCTTACTGGCAGCATTATCTGGCTGATTATGAAGGACATACTCTGCTACCGGAGACATCCAAAACATCCGGTGGCGCCTATGTGCTGGAAGAGCAGATTCTGCAGCTGGGAAGTGAACTGACTGCCCGTCTTGATCAGATTGCAAGGCAGCACCAGGTAACGGTCAATACACTGCTGCAATCGGCGTGGGGCATTATCCTGCAGCAGTATAACAGAAGCAGGGATGCGGTATTTGGCGGCGTCGTCTCCGGTCGTCCGGCAGCGATTCCAGGTATCGAGGACATGGTCGGACTGTTTATCAACACCGTACCGGTCCGCGTGCAGTCACTGGCAGACGATACCTTTACCGGCGTGATGCGCCGTGTGCAGGAACAGTCGCTGGCTGGCGGCAGCTATGATACGTATCCGCTGTACGAGATCCAGAATTATACCGAGCAAAAGCAGGATCTGATCTCGCACATTATGATCTTTGAGAATTATCCGCTCGATGAGCAGGTGGAACAGTCCGGTAATGAAGATGCAGATGCACTGGAAGTGGCTGATTTCCAAATGTTCGAGCAGACCAACTATAATTTTAACCTGATCGTTATTCCGGGACAGGATATTCGTATCTGTCTGCGCTATAACGCTTCGGTGTACCAGCAGGATACGATTGCCCGCACCCGTGGACATCTGCTGCAGTTGCTGGAACAGGTAGCTGCACAGCCGGAAATACCCGTCGATCAGCTGGCATTGATCACGCCTGCCGAACAGCAGATGCTGCTGGAGACATGGCATGGCATGATTACGGATTATCCGCTTGACCGCTGCATCCATCATCTGTTCGAAGAACAGGCACGCCGGACACCGGACGCTATCGCTGCTGTCTGCGGAGAGCGCCGTGTGACTTTCCGCGAGCTGGATGAGCAGTCGAATCGTCTGGCCAATCACCTGGCAGCCCGCGGACTGGGCAAAGGAAATACGGTCGGTCTGCTGCTGGACCGTTCGCCGGAACTGATCGTCTCGATCCTGGCGGTACTCAAGCAGGGCGCCGTGTTCATCCCGATTGATCCGGAGTATCCGCAGGATCGTACGGAATATATTTTGCAGGATTCCGGTGTACAGATTTTGCTGACCCAGCGCCATCTAAATGGAACGGTAGCCTTTGACGGACTGACCCTGGAAGTGGATCAGCCGGCAAGCTACAGCGATAATGCAGAGCGTCCGGATGTACAGGTCGTGCATGAAGATCTGATCTACATGATCTATACTTCCGGTACAACCGGCAAGCCAAAAGGAACGATGATTACACATCGAGGGCTGCTCAACTATATCTGGTGGGCCGAGAAGGTGTATACCGACGGTACAGCCATGAGCTTCCCGCTGTACTCCTCTATTTCCTTTGACCTGACGTATACGTCGATCTTCACACCGCTCATTACCGGCGGCCAGATCGTTATCTACGATGCGGCCGATAAAATTGGCGTTATCCAGCAGATCGTGCGTGAGAACGCAGTGGATATTCTCAAACTGACACCGACGCATCTGAGCTTTTTCAAGGACATTCAGCTGCCGGAGCAGTGCCGTATCCGCAAGTTTATCGTCGGCGGGGAGAATCTGAACACCCAGCTGGCGCATGCAATCCATGAAATGTATAACGGAGACGTGGACATTTATAACGAATACGGTCCGACCGAGACGGTAGTTGGCTGTATGATTCACCGCTATGACCCGGCTACCGATCAAGGTGAATCCGTACCGATCGGTCTGCCGGCGGACAACTTTAACATTTACCTGCTGAATGAACAGATGCAGCTTGTGCCGGTAGGTGTAGGCGGAGAAATGTATATTAGCGGCGATGGTGTGGCACCGGGTTATCTCAACCGTCCGGAGTTGACAGCAGAGCGGTTTATGGACGATCCGTTCGTACCGGGCAGACGCATGTACCGTGCCGGTGATCTGGCGAGACGACTGCCGTCCGGAGCGATCGAATACCTCGGCCGGATGGATCATCAGGTCAAAATTCGCGGTTATCGCATTGAGCTGGGCGAGGTGGAAGCCCGCCTGCTGGATCTGCCGACCGTCGAAGAAACGATCGTAGTCGCCTGGAAAGACCCTGCCGGTCAGACATCCCTGTGTGCGTACTTTGTCGCAGACCGTGAATGGACGATCAGCGAACTGCGCGAACAGCTGGCCCGTGAGCTGCCATCCTATATGATTCCGTCGTACTTTGTACAGCTGGATCGGATGCCGCTGACACCAAACGGCAAGCTGGATCGCAAAGCGCTGCCGGACCCGGATCTGAGCACACTGTCCAGCAGCACCGCCTATGTGGCACCGCGTAATGAAGCGGAGCAGGCACTGGCCGAGGTATGGCAGAGCACACTGGGTACAGCCGCTGTCGGCATCCATGATCATTTCTTCGAACTGGGTGGCGACTCGATCAAGGCGATCCAGGTCTCTTCCCGCCTGCTCAATCTGGGCTACAAGCTGGAGATCAAGAACCTGTTTACATTCCCGACGATTGCCGAGCTGGCTCCTCAGCTGAGCCAGGTTCGTCATACCGCCGATCAGTCGGAAGTGACCGGTGAAGTGAGACTGACCCCTGCACAGCAGTGGCTGTTCGAGCATCAGCAGCAGGATCTGCATCATTTCAACCAATCGGTTATGCTGTATTATCCGGGTCACATGGATAAGGCCGCTCTGGAAAAAGCCATCGTGAAAATGACCCATCATCATGATGCTCTGCGTACCGTTATCCGGATGCAGGATGGTCAGCGAACCGCATGGAACCGCAGTATACAGGAAGGTCCTTTCCATACGCTGGAAATCGTGGACATCGCGTCCGCTTCCGATCCAGAGTCCGCGGCGGCAGCACATGCCCAGCGGATTCAGGAAAGTCTGTCGATTACCGAGGGACCGCTGATAAAGCTGGCACTATTCCAGGATACAGACGGAGATCATCTGCTGATCGTAATTCATCATCTGGTCGTCGATGGCATTTCCTGGCGCATCCTGCTGGAAGATCTGGAAAATGGCTATGAACAGGCCTGCCGCGGCGAAAGTATCAAGCTGCCGCAGAAGACCGACTCCTATCGCGCCTGGGCGGACGGAATTGCCCTTTATGCGGATAGTGAGCAGGCAGAGGTAGATCGCCGGTACTGGTCACAGCTGCCGGATCAATTTGCCGAGCTGCCCAAGGATGAAGATCATCCGGTACTGCATGTACAGGACAGCGAATCGGTTACGGTCGAGTGGAGCAGGGAAGTCACTGCCCAGTTCCTCAAAAAGGCTTATCGTGCCTACAATACCGAAGCCAACGATCTGCTGCTGACCGCGCTTGGCATGGCGGTTCGACAGTGGAGCGGAATCGAACAGATAGCGATTATCCTGGAAGGTCACGGACGGGAAGAACTGGTACCGGATCTGGATATCAGCCGCACCGTGGGCTGGTTTACCAGTCAGTATCCGGTCGTGCTGGATATGTCCGAACTGGAGCCGGGTGCAGCGATCAAGACGATCAAGGAAGGACTGCGCCGCATTCCGAACAAAGGGGCAGGCTATGGCATTCTGAAATACATGTCTGTCAATGAAAGCCAATGGACGAACCGCCGCGAACCGGAGATTGCCTTTAACTATCTGGGCCAATTCGATGACGGACAGACCGATGGACTGCTGCAAATGTCCACCTATCCGACCGGACGCGAAGTCAGCGGACAGATGATCCAGCATCAGGCACTGAATATGAACGGCCTGATCGCAGATGATGTACTGAAACTGACAATCAGCTACAACCGTCGTCAATTCCGCAAGGAAACGATAGATCGTCTCGCCAGCCTGCTGCAGCAGCGCTTCAGCCAGGTTATCGAACACTGCGTATCCAGACAGCGTACATCACTCACACCGCATGACGTACTGCTCAAGGAAGCGACCCTCGAGCTGATCGAGGCACTGGAAGTGCAGACTGCTTCCATTGGTGAGATGGAGAATATGTACTCCCTGACACCAATGCAAAAAGGGATGCTGTTCCACAATCTGCTGGATTCCCGTTCGGAAGTGTATTTTGAGCAGGGACGATTTGAACTGCAGGGCAGCTTTGATATCGCCGACTTTGAACGCAGCTTCAACCATATGATTCAGCGTCATGCCATTCTGCGCACCAACTTCTATAGCGGCTATCATGATCTGCCGGTGCAGGTGGTGTTCAGGGATCGTCCTGTCCGGATTGCCTATGAAGACCTGCGCAGCTGGAGCGGACATGAACAGCAGCTGCAGATCGACGCACTGATGACCAAGGACAAGCAAAAAGGATTCGATCTGGCCCGTGATCCGCTGCTGCGTGTAACGGTGATGCAGACCGCAGACGATTGTCATCTGCTGTTGTGGAGTTTCCATCATATTATTATGGATGGATGGTGCATGCCGCTCGTGATCCAGGAAGTATTCGATACGTATGCCGCACTGCATGAAGGCCGCGTACCGGAGCTGCCGGATACCGTACCATACAGCCGTTATATCCAGTGGCTGGATGAGCGCGGAGAAGCAGAAGCGTCCGCCTACTGGAAAGAATACCTGTCCGGTTATGACCGTCAGACGCTGATTCCACAGGCACGCCTGCAGGGTCAGTCCAAGCAGTACCAGTCCGAGAAAATGGAATTCACTCTCGGTACAGCGCTGACTGAACGTCTGGAGCAGCTGGCCAAGCGCCACCGGGTAACAATGAACATTCTGATGCAATCCGCCTGGGGTCTGGTGCTGCAGCGGTATAATGCCAGCCGTGATGTGGTCTTTGGCAGCGTCATCTCCGGGCGTCCCGCCGAGATTCAGGGCATTGAGAGCATGATCGGCCTGTTTATCAATACCGTGCCGGTTCGTGTGCAGGCGCTGGAGGAAGACAGCTTTGCCGATATGCTGGTACGCCAGCAGCAGCTGTACGTACAAGGTCATGATTATGACTTCTATCCACTATATGAAGTACAGGCACAGAGCGATCAGAAGCAGGAACTTATCTCGCATATTATGGTATTTGAGAATTATCCGGTTCAGGAAGAACTGGATGAGCGCCAGGTCGGTGGCAAGTCCGGCTTTGAGATTACCGATGTGCAGATGTTTGAACAGACGAACTATGACTTTAACCTGATCGTCATGCCGGGGCCGAATCTGCAGGTATTGTACCGCTACAACGGTATCGTGTACGAGCAGGAAAGCATTGAACAGATTCAGGCCCATCTGGTACAGATTCTCGAAGAAGTGGCTGCCGATCCTGCCATGCCGGTGAACCGGCTGGATATGATGACCGCTGCCGAACAATCGATGATTCTGGATCAGTGGAACGACACGGCAGCGCCAATCCGCACCGACAGCACGCTGTACAGCGTACTGGAAGAGCAGGCTGCACGTATGCCGGATCATCCGGCACTGATCAGCGGCAGTCAGCAGCTCACCTATGACGAGCTGAACCGCAGAGCCAATGCACTGGCACGTACCCTGCGGGCGGGCGGAGTCACACCGGATCAGCCGGTGGCGATCATGCTGGAACGTTCTCTGGATATGATGGTCGGTATTCTGGCGATTCTCAAAGCCGGCGGTGCCTATGTACCGGTTGATCCGGAATTCCCGGAAGAGCGGATTCGCTACATGCTGGAAGATTCGGGAGCCCAGCTGATGCTGACTCGTGCCGCATGGCAGAATCTGATTCCGCTGGCCCATATTCAATTGGTCGATATCGATGATGCTGCCAGCTATGCTGCAGACGAGTCCAATCTGGAGCCGCTGTCGAGACCGGAACATCTTGCCTATATCATCTATACTTCCGGTTCCACCGGCCAGCCAAAAGGGGTCATGATTGAACACCGCTCTGCAGTCAATCTGCTTGATCAGCTGCAGGCCGATTATCCGATGCAGCCGGGCGACCGTTTCCTGCAGAAGACGACGATCACGTTTGACTTCTCCATTCCGGAGCTGTTCAGCTGGTTCTTCGGCCCGGGCACACTCGTTATCCTGCCGCCAGGCGATGACAAGAATCCGGCTGCTCTGCTGGAAGCGATCGAGAAGCAGCGGATTACGCATCTCAATCTGGTGCCGTCGATGCTGCAGATTCTTGTGCAGCAGCTCAAGGTCAACGGACGTGACAGTATGCGCAGTCTGAAATACCTGTTTGCCTGCGGTGAGATTCTGCCGGCGCGTCTGGTCGGTGAATATTACAAAGTCTCTCCGCATGGACGACTGGAAAATATCTATGGCCCGACCGAAGCGACCGTATATGCAACGCGCTATACAACAACACCGGCCACAGCGGCACTGCCGCTCGTACCAGTCGGCAAGCCGTATGGCAATATGGAAGTGCTGGTCGTGGACGAACATGCTAGGCTCGTACCGGTCGGCGTACCAGGGGAACTCGTGATTGCCGGTAAAGGTCTGGCGAGAGGCTATCTCAACAAGCCGGAGCTGACCGCCGTACAGTTTGCCGCCCATCCGTACAAGCCGGGCGAGCGCATTTACCGGACTGGTGATATGGCCAGATGGCTGCCGGACGGCAATATCGAATATCTGGGACGGATGGATCATCAGGTCAAAATCCGTGGTTACCGGATTGAACTGGGTGAAGTGGAATCGCAGCTGCTGCGCATTCCGGCAGTACAGGAGACCGTCGTACTGGCACTCCAGGATGCAGGCGGAAGCGCCCAACTTTGCGCCTACTTTGTCGCCAGTCAGCCGCTGAGCGCGGGAGAACTGCGCAAGGCACTGGCCGAGGAACTGCCTGCCTACATGATTCCAAGTGCCTTTATCCAGTTGGAACAGATGCCGCTGAATGTGAACGGCAAGTTGGATCGCAAAGCACTGCCTGCACCGGAGCAGCTGCTGCAATCGTCGACAGACTACGTCGCACCGGCCACCGCGCTGGAACAGCAGCTGGCTGATATGTGGAGTGACGTGCTCGGTGTGGAACATGTCGGCATGAACGATAATTTCTTCGAACGGGGAGGACATTCACTCAAAGTGCTGACGCTGATTCAGCGGATTCAGCAGGAACTGAATGTGGAGATCGGTCTGCAGACCGTATTTGCTCATCCGGTACTGAAAGACCTGCTGCTGCAGCTGGATCAGAGCGCATCCGGTGACAGCAATGCGGAGGAAGAGATGGAGATCATCCGCTTCCACAGCCGCAGCGACCGCAAAGTATTCTGCTTCCCGCCTCGGGTCGGTTACTCGCTCGGTTATTACGAGATGGCCCGTGAACTGCAGCAGGATGCGGAAGTGATCGGTCTGGAGTTTATCGGTGACCGTCTGCAGGGTGAAGGGATGCTGGAGCAGTATGTGGATACCATTACCGGTATTCAGCAGCAAGGTCCGTATGTGTTCCTCGGATATTCCCTTGGCGGCAATCTGGCCTTTGAAGTTGCCCGGGCGATGGAGGCACGCGGATACACCGTGAGCGATGTCATCATGGTCGATTCCATGCGCAAGACAGCTCCGGATGAGATGACTCCGGTAGAAATGGAGCATATCGTTGACACTGTACTGAACAGCGTAGCCGATCAATACCGCGAGTTCCTGGAGAACCCGGATGATCGCGAGGCAGTACGCAGCAAGATGCTGGTTTATTCCGCTTACCGCAACGAACTGATCAATGCCGGTGAGATCCGTGCCAATATTCACGCACTGATCGCCGAAGTGGATTGCAGCGGTTCACAGCCTACAGATCATCTGAAGTGGCAGCAGTCCACTTCCGGTGGGTACGCCGAATATCCGGTAGAGGGTACCCATGATGTACTGCTGGATTCGGAGTATGTGGGAGTCAACACATCCGTTATCCGCCAAATTCTGGCGCAGACGGCTGTACAGGCTGAGCAGGAGAAGCCAATCCTGTCCTGACCGTTGATAGTAAACCAATTCATGGATACCGATGTTTGAACAGGTATTTCGGCGCCGAACCGTATGGGACTGTATAGCGATCCCATGCAGTGAAGCTGACATTATCACAGGACCGTATGTGAAAACAAAAAGGAACACGCTGGGCCTCAGTCAAACCCAGCGTGTTCCTTTTTTATGTTCGCTTCCAAAGGATTTTCCAATTTGGAATTCGGTGATATTCAGCTGTCTGATCAGGAAGAGGCGACAGCCGCTCCTTTGCTGCCGCCAGCAGGGGATTTCTCCCGAATCTCTGCCAGCAGCTCTTCGATCACCCGGATAACCAGCTTGGGTTGATCATGAATAATCATATGTTCACTTTTCTTGGCTATGATCAGTTTGCTGTTATGGGAAATGGAAAGCATCTCACGCTGGCCAATCTGCCAGCTCTGCTCGATCTTGTCATTGGCTTCCTTGCTGATCCCAAAGCGGGTCAGATCCTGTTCCTGCCCGCGTGCAATCACCCGGACCGGCAGATCACCAAGATTCTGATCGCGAATGGCATCCTCGGTCGTACGGGCAAGCTGTCCTTCTTCGGAGACGGCTTTAAAGTATTTCGGCGACGCGACCACATTGACGAAATCCTTGCGGTCTTCCGGCTCTACCCTTCCGGTCAGCATGAAGTTCGGGAACAGGCGGAAAGCCCCTACCTCCGTCAGGAAAATGGAAATATACGGAGACGGCGTGGAACTGCCGGCATGCTCTTCTTCATAGATCGCTTCAGTTCGTCGTGCATCATTTTCAGGCCGTGCATCAATAAGAACCATACCGGCTACTTCATCCGGATACGTCTGGGCGAACAGCCGGGTATACATGCCGCCGAGTGAGTGACCGGCGAGCAGATAGGGACCGCGAATATCGGCTTTTTGCAGGGCGGTGTGCAGCTCCTTGACGATATTCTGTCCGGTACGCGGCAGCGGGCTGCTGTCACTCCAGGCATATCCTGCACGGTCATAGGTGACGACGGTGGCGCCTGTAGAGGCCGCCAGCTGCTCGGGAATCTGCCTCCAGGATAGACTGGACTCTCCGCTGCCAGCTTCCAGCAGGATGGTCGGCGATCCGCTGCCATAAGTGTGCACATGCAGCCGGTAACCGTTAATGTCGATCATTTTGCCGGGCGGCGGATAGCTCGCCTGGGATTGCCTGGAAGCGATATGTTCATAAATGAATCCTGCTGCCAGCAGCAGAATGATCACTCCAACCAGCGAAATAAAAGTGCGGAGGAGGATTTTTTTCCAGGAGCGTCCGCTTTTGCGGGGTCCTGCAGAGTTGGATGTTTTCATAAGTAGGGTAATCCTTTCCTTCAATAATAGGCATTGCAAACAGGCGTTGCAGAAAGCACGAAGACGTTACAGATCGATAGAGAACTTTGAATATCGACAAAAGCCTTGCAGATCCGTAGAGGTTCCATGGATACAACCTTCGTGCTTTATTTAGAATGTCCACAACCTCTACTCGTATATTGGACAGGAAGAGGAATTTTTAACTACTTATTCAGCATAATCGCCCAATATCAATCTCTGGGTGGAGTCACAGAAGGAATAGGAAGCGCAAAGGAGGAGTTCTTTTCGTTTGGTATGAGAATTTTGTGGTTAAATCAGCAAAGGGAACAAGCTGGATTTTGTTTTTGCGGCGCAAAGGTGTATACTTGTAAAGTAGTGAGAAACCGTAACTTACTTATTAGTTACTATCAATATTCTGATCTTCAAACCTGAATGAGTGTGTTTCTCACGGAGTTCCCCAAATCTTATATCCTGTAAGGGAGGCTATTCTCAGATGAAATCATTTGAATTTTATAATCCAACCCGCCTTATCTTTGGTAAAGGCCAGCTGGAGACATTGAAGCGTGAAGTACCGAAATACGGTAAAAACATACTGCTGGTATACGGCGGCGGCAGCATCAAGCGTGCCGGACTGTACGACCAGGTTGTTCAATACTTAAAAGAGATTGATGCCAATGTAACCGAGCTGGCAGGCGTAGAACCAAACCCGCGTCTGTCCACTGTTCATAAAGGTGTAGAGCTGTGCAAAGCCAACCAGATCGATCTGGTACTGGCTGTCGGCGGCGGCAGTGTTATCGACTGTGCCAAAGCGATCGTCGTAGGCGCCAAATACGATGGTGACATGTGGGATATTATCGAACGCAAAGCCGCTCCACAGGGCGCACTGCCACTTGGCGTAGTGCTGACCATGGCAGCGACCGGTTCGGAAATGAATTCCGGTTCCGTTATTACCAACAGCGAGACTCAGGAGAAGCTTGGCTGGGGTTCCCAGTATTCCTTCCCGGCATTCTCGATCCTCGATCCGGAATTTACGTATTCCCTGCCGAAGGATCAGACGGTATATGGTGTGGTGGATATGATGTCCCACGTACTGGAGACGTATTTCCATCCCGAGCAAAACACACCGGTACAGGACGGCTCCTGTGAGTCCGTACTGCGTGCCGTGATCGATGCCGCTCCTCACCTGATCAATGATCTGGAGAACTACGAGCTGCGTTCCACCATCATGTACTCCGGTACAATGGCGTTGAACGGTGTGCTGAGCATGGGCGTAACCGGTGACTGGGCAACCCACAATATTGAGCATGCGGTATCCGCAGTGTACGATATCCCTCATGGCGGCGGTCTGGCGATCCTGTTCCCGAACTGGATGCAGTACAACCTCAAAGTGGACCCTTCCCGTTTTGCCAAGCTGGCTGTTAACGTATTCCACGTTGACCCTGCAGGCAAGAGCGATGAAGAAGTGGGCGCAGAAGGTATCCAGGCACTGCGTGACTTCTGGACATCCATTGGTGCACCTAGCCGTCTGGCCGATTATGATATCGATGACAGCCAGATCGACCTGATGGTCGAGAAAACACTGAAATTCGGTCCTTCCTTCGGTAACTTTGCCAAACTGCAGGCAGACGATGTACGCGAAATCTACCGTATGTCCCTGTAAGCAGCAGACATTTCGAGATCTATCCGTACCTTTATCACAGCATTTATGCAGCAGCAGATCAGTAATACGAACCTGCTGCCTGTATAAGGCTGGATCGGAATAAAGGATGGTGTTAATATCAATTCAGCACATATATAGCCAAAAGCACTGTTTCCTCGATCCTCAGGATCGTTTGGAAACAGTGCTTTTTTGTGTTCAGTCAGTAAGAGTTGTATTTGTTTTTTTGTAACTGCACCTATTGGTTGTAAATGTACCTATTGGTTGTAATGGCACATATAACGTGAAGAGATAAGAATCGAATGAAGGTGTTATTTTGACATAACTATTCCTTTTAAAGGTAAAAAAATGCAACTTCACGCCATATAATACGTAAATATCGGTATATCGCCAATTATCAGCCCTATTCGCCTGTTATCGTATACCATTCTTACAGGCTGCGGCGGTCATGTCAGAGAAGGGAAAGGAGCGAGCATTTATGGAAACGCTATATTGGACCTGTCTGATTATCGGAGCGGTATATGCGCTGTTCAGTCTGCTTTTCGGTGACCTGCTGGGTGATGTGCTGGGCGGATTGGAGCTGCCCGGACCGGACGTATTCAAGCCGGTCGTACTGGCAGGCATGGTCACCGTATTTGGTGGAGCAGGTATTTTGCTGGCCAGGTATACGGAGCTGTCGCTTGGCGTGGAGCTGTTACTATCCATTCTGGCGGCGGTTGCAGGCGCGTTGTTTGTATTTTTTGCCTATGTCAAACCGATGGAGAACAGCGAAGTATCCACGTCCTATTCGATCCGGGAGATGATCGGGCGGATCGGGGAAGTGACCATACCGGTTCCCGGTCAGGGATATGGCGAAGTCATGATCAAAGTCGCAGGTGGCAATACGGTACATATCGCGTCCAGTTTTGAGCACTGTCCTATCGCGGCAGGTGTCCGTGTCGTCATCATAGAGGAGTCGGCAGGTGTACTGGCAGTGGCGGAATTTGAGCAGAATCAGGCAGCGGACCCGCTGGAACAACCAATAAAATCATTATAGTGCTGCAAGAATAATGTATGACTGCTTGTGCAGTGCCGTCAGAAGTAAAAGTAGAAGTAGAAGTTACAGCGATCAATTATAGCAATCGTGTTGCAACACTTATCATTTATAGCAACCGTGTTACAACACCTATCACCGATTCAAAGGGGAGAATACAATGACCATAATGAATGAAATGATTCTGATTCCTGCTGTTGTCGTAATCGTACTCGTCGTACTGGGTATTACCTTCTGGGCCCGTTACAAAACGGTAAGCACCGATGAAGCGATGGTCGTGACCGGTTCCTTTCTCGGCAGCAAAAACATCTCGGATGATGGCGCCGGCCGCAAGATCAAGATCGTCCGCGGCGGCGGTGCATTTATCTGGCCGATTTTTCAGAAATCCGAATTTCTGTCCCTGCTGTCCCACAAGCTGGATGTAACGACACCCGAAGTGTATACAGAGCAGGGTGTGCCGGTACTGGCAGATGGCGTAGCCATTATCAAGATCGGCAGCTCTGTTGAAGATGTGGCTACAGCCGCCGAGCAGTTCATGGGCAAGCCGATTCAAGCGCTGCAGGGCGAAGCCCAGGAAGTGCTGGAAGGACATCTGCGTTCAATTATGGGCTCCATGACCGTCGAGGAAGTGTATCGCAACCGTGACCGCTTCGCTCAGGAAGTACAGAGCGTGGCAGCGCGTGATCTCAAGAAGATGGGTCTGCAGATCGTTTCCTTTACCATCAAGGATATTCGTGACAAGCATGGCTATCTGGAATCTCTTGGTAAACCGCGCATTGCCGCTGTGAAGCGTGATGCGGATATCGCCGAGGCCGAAGCACTGCGTGACTCCCGCATTCAGAAAGCCCGTGCCGAAGAAGAAGGACAAAAAGCCGAACTGCTGCGGGATACCCATATCGCCGAAGCGGAAAAGGAAAAAGAACTGAAAATCGCCGCCTTCAAAAAAGATCAGGATACCGCACGTGCGGAAGCCGATCAGGCGTATCAGATTCAGGAAGCCAAAGCCAAACAGATCATGATCGAAGAACAAATGAAAATCGAACTCGTCCGCAAAGAACGCGAGATCGATCTGAAAGAAAAAGAAATTACCGTACGCGAGAAACAGTATGACGCCGAAGTGAAGAAAAAGGCCGAAGCCGATCGCTTTGCGGTCGAGCAGGCTGCCCAGGCGGACAAAGCACGTAAAATGCGTGAAGCCGAAGCCAAACAGTACTCCATTGAAACAGAAGCCAAAGCATCTGCCGAGCAGCAACGGCTCGCTGGTCTGGCGACAGCCGATGCTGAACGTGCCAAAGGTACCGCCGAAGCCGAAGTTATTCGTCTGCGCGGCCTGGCCGAAGCCGAAGCCAAGCAAAAATTGGCGGAAGCTTTCGAAAACTACGGTCAGGCGGCCATTCTCGATATCGTCGCCAAAATGCTGCCGGAACTGGCAGGCAAAATCGCCCAGCCGCTCAGCAATATCGACAAGCTGACCGTCGTCGACACCGGCAAAGGGGAAGGCGGCGGAGCAGCACGGGTAAGCAGCTATGTCACCGAGCTGATGGCAACCGCTCCCGAGATGCTCAAAAGTGTATCGGGTCTCGATCTGGAACAGCTGATTCAGGGATTCGCCGGCAAAAACAATACTTCTGCCGAACGCCAGCCCGTACTTTCCGATACTAACCGTTCGTACCCGGCACATGGCGAAGCAGACGGTATCCGGCCAGTGGAACTGACAACACCGACTCTTGAAATCAAATCCACCAACCGCATCCCCGATGCCACAATGGATAAAGAGTAAAGCCGATCCATTTTGCAAGGCCACCGATGAAATCAATGTATGCTGCCATCAGTGCCTATGCCCATACCTGCTTATCATTTGTAACCTGCCCGCGGCAAGTGTATAATAGATGTATCTGTGTATAACAACTCTGGATTCCGGATCAGGATATCCATGGAATAGGCAAAAAGACGATGAAGCCGGATAAATCAAGGCTTTATCGTCTTTTTCGCTGTGACGGAGCAATGTGCAGATTATGTTGACTAGCCTGTTATTTTTTGATAACTTATTCGGGATAAGGCGATAGTAAAAGGGGTGCAACTGTGAGCAGCCTACAGGTGGCTAAAGTACTGAATAATAACGTAATTATTGCAGATCATCCTCAGTATGAAGAGGTAGTCGTGATCGGCAAGGGGATCGGATTCAACCGCAAGACGCGCGATCAGATTCCGCTCAATGTCGTCGAGAAAATGTTCATTCTAACCAATCAGCAGGAGCAGGAGCAGTACAAGCAGCTGGCCACACAGATTGACGAACGTATCATTGAAGTGATTAACGAGATTATTCACTTTATTAATAAAGAAAGCAAAACCCCGCTCAACGAGCATATTCATATTGCATTGACCGATCATATCGCATTTGCAATCAAGCGTGCCGAACAGGGCATGACCGTGCAAAATCCTTTTCTGTATGAGACCCGGGAGATGTATCCGACCGAGTACCGGCTGGCCGAGCACGCACTGGAGATGATCAAAAATAAACTGGGCGTTAGCCTGGAAGAAGACGAGATCGGTTTTGTCGCGCTGCATATTTACAGTGCGCTGACGGACCAGCATATTACCCAGATCAAGGCGCATTCCCGTCTGATCGCCGATATGGTCAAAGTAGTGGAGGATAGTCTGCATATTACCATTACCGGCGATAGTCTGGATTACTCCCGTCTGCTGACCCATCTGCGGTTTGCGATCGAGCGCATCCGGCGCGGCGAGAAAGTAGCGGCGACCCATCGGCTGGAAGAGATGCTCAAAGTCGAATATCCGGAAGTGTATTCACTGGCCTGGAAGCTGACCAAAATGATGGAAAGACGCCTGCGCCGGCCGGTATATGGAGCCGAAGTCAGTTATCTGACCATGCATCTGCAGCGGTTCGTCGAGAAGAATGAAACCGAGAATGGATCATGAAATGGTGTCCGGACAGTGTAAAAAAGTATGCTGAATACTTTTTTAATGAAAAGGCTTGCATGTTCAAAATGAGAGTGCTATAATTCAGAACGTAATCAACAAACGAATAGCGTTTATAACGTGTTACTGATTCGATCAGGCATGAGTTAACAAAGTATTTGTAGCGAAGCTGCATAGCAGAGGGATCATTATATCCTTATCTGCAGGCATAGTTTCTGTGTACATATACATTGTTTGCTCATGCCTTTTTTGCATGCTATACACTAGTCGGTTGTTGAACGCAGTGAGGTCAAGGAATCAAGAAAGTTCCATTTTCATAATATATTAGCTGAATGGGTTTAATATATTATCGGTTTGGGTCATACACATTGAAGAAGTGAATCCTGCCTGCACTGCAACTCAAAATCATACATTATATTTAAGAGGGGAAGTGGCTGTATTGTTTAGACGTCTGTTTGGCGTTTTGCAAAAAGTTGGTAGAGCACTGATGCTTCCGGTTGCGATTCTGCCAGCTGCAGGTTTGTTGCTGGGTATCGGTAACCTGTTGGTTAACCCAGACTTTTTGCAGTATATTCCTGCATTGAATGCCAAGTGGGTTCAAATTACTGCTGAAGTAATGATGAACTCCGGGCAAATCGTATTTGATAACCTATCCTTGTTATTTGCCGTCGGGGTTGCCGTCGGGCTCGCAGGAGGAGAAGGCGTTGCTGGTCTGGCAGCGATTATCGGTTATCTGATTATGAACGTAACCATGGGTACAGCTATGGGTATCAAAGCTGAAGATGTGGGTAAAGGTAACTTTGCACTGGCTTCCGTACTCGGTATCCCTACGCTGCAAACCGGTGTATTCGGCGGTATCATCGTCGGTATTCTGGCAGCAGCGATGTACAAGCGGTTCTTCAAAATCGAACTGCCGTCCTACCTGGGCTTCTTTGCAGGTAAACGTTTCGTTCCAATTATGACGGCTGTTACATCCCTGCTCCTGGGTCTGGTTATGATCGTGGTATGGCCTCCGATTCAGTCTCTGCTGAATAACGTTTCCCACAACATGGTCGATGCGAACCCTACACTGTCCGCATTTATCTTCGGGGTTATCGAGCGTTCACTGATTCCTTTCGGATTGCATCATATCTTCTACTCACCGTTCTGGTATGAATTTGGTGAATATGTCAATAAAGCCGGTCAACTGGTACGTGGTGACCAGAAGATCTTTATGGCTCAGCTGCGTGACGGTGTGCCGTTCACAGCGGGTACATTCATGGTTGGTAAGTTCCCGTTCATGATGTTCGGTCTGCCTGCGGCAGCACTGGCAATCTATCATGAATCCAAGCCACAACACAAAAAATATGTTGCAGGTATCATGGCTTCTGCAGCACTGACTTCCTTCCTGACAGGTATTACAGAGCCGCTGGAATTCTCATTCCTGTTCGTAGCTCCAGTCCTGTTCGGTATCCATGCCATCTTCGCAGGTCTGTCTTTCATGACGATGCAGATTCTCGGCGTTAAGATCGGTATGACTTTCTCTGGTGGTCTGATTGACTTTATCCTGTTCGGGGTTATTCCGAACCGTACCGCATGGTGGGATGTTATCATCGTCGGTCTGATCCTAGCAGTTGTGTACTACTTTGGTTTCCGTTTCGCTATCCGCAAATTCAACCTGAAAACACCGGGTCGTGAAGATACGGTTGCTTCGGATGAGAACAACACTGGCGGCAGCGCAACACAAGACGAACTGCCTGGCAAGATTCTGGACGCTTTTGGCGGCCAGGAAAACATCTCCAGTCTGGATGCTTGTATTACTCGTCTGCGTATCCAGGTTAAAGAACCGAAAAACGTTAACAAAGACCGTCTGAAATCGCTGGGCGCTTCTGGCGTACTGGAAGTGGGTAACAACGTTCAAGCGATCTTCGGTACACGTTCCGATACGATCAAATCGCAAATGCAGGACATTATCGCTGGACGCACACCGCGTGCTACACCTCCAAGTGTAGATAATGAACCAGCCAAAGGCACTGCCGAAAACCAGGTAGATGTGATGACTGAAGAAGTTATCGTAGCTCCGGCAAGCGGCGAACTGCTGAATATCAGCGAAGTACCGGATCCGGTATTCTCGCAGAAAATGACCGGTGACGGTTTTGCGATCCTGCCTTCGAATGGAACAATCGCTTCTCCGGTAAACGGTAAAGTATTCAACGTATTCCCGAGCAAGCATGCGATCGGCATCATGTCCGAGACCGGCAAAGAGATCCTGGTACACGTTGGCGTGAACACCGTTAAACTGAAAGGCCAGGGCTTCACTGTGCTGGTTGCTGAAGGTGACGATGTAATGGCAGGCCAACCGATCCTCGAAGTGGATCTGGAATATGTAAAAGCTAATGCTCCATCGATTATTACACCGGTAATCTTCTCCAACCTGCCGGAAGGCGCAGCGGTAACGCTGAAGAAATCCGGAACAGTCAAATCTGGAGAAGGCGATATTATCTCCATTAAATAATCGCAGTTTCAATGTGAATGACGTATTCGCAAGGTCCGGTAAGAGCCGTCCGTAAAAGGGATTCTTGCCGGAATACATTCTCTGTATTACAATCAGCTGCTTAACAGGCAGATCGATCAGCCTCCAACTGAATAGTCCGACATCCAGAAAAACACAACTCATTTCGACGAATCAGCTCGGTAAGCTGCTTAATCCTCAGGATTTATGTCTAAGTATTAAGTGTATGTATGCAGGATGTGTTTCACAGCAAACTATAGGCGGTTCCCTGGAACTTCGCCTATAGTTTGCTATCATTATAAAATGAAAGCATGTTTTAGCAAGAAAGAGCATTTGTATGGTAAAGAAATGAATTTGCCTAAATTTTGCCGCAAATTGCTGCGTATTGCTGAAAAAAGTCGAATTTTTTTCTTACAGAACGTGCATCAAGGTTTATTATGCTGTACAATAGAGTGGATGGCTTAATAGTTACATCTCTATTACTACTAACAGAAAGCGAGTGACTTTATAATGGAAAAAACATTCAAAATCGTTGATGAAGATGGTATCCACGCACGCCCGGCAACTGCACTGGTAACAGCTGCTAACAAATTTGCTTCTACTGAATCTTTCGCTGAAGCTAAAGGTAAAAAAGTAACCCTGAAATCTATCCTGGGCGTTCTGTCCCTGGGTCTGGAGCAAGGTGACACTATCGTTCTGTCCACTACTGGTGCAGAAGAAGAAGCGGCTCTGCAAGCTCTGACTGATGTAATGGTTAATGAAGGGCTAGGCGAAATCAATGGCTAATATTTTGGGAATTGCGGCGTCTTCGGGCATCGCCATTGCCAAAGCATTCCGTCTGGAACATCCTGAGTATGAAATCACCAAACGCTCAGTAAGTGATGCCGATGCGGAACTGGCTAAACTCACGTCTGCTCTGGAGCAATCCAAAGTAGAACTTGAGGCGATCAAAGAGCGCACGCTGCAAGAAATGGGAGCAAAAAAGGCAGAGATTTTCGAATCTCACCTGCTCATTCTGAATGACCCTGAATTGATCGATCCGGTAAAAGATAAAATTTCTTCCGATATGATCAATGCGGAATATGCACTGAACGAAGTGGCTTCCCAGTTCGTAACCATGTTTGAAAACATGAAAAGCGCGTACCTGCAAGAACGTGCTGCGGATATGCGCGACGTAACGAAACGCGTGATCAACCACTTGATGGGCGTGAATTTCCAGAGCCCTGCTGAAATCCGTGAAGAAGTGGTCATCATTGCTGAAGACCTGACGCCTTCCGATACAGCTCAGCTGGACCGCAATTATGTAAAAGGCTTCACAACCAACATTGGCGGACGTACTTCTCACTCTGCGATCATGGCACGCTCCCTGGAGATCCCGGCAGTAGTAGGAACGAAGGAAGTTATGGAAGTTGTACAAAACGGAGATATGGTTATCGTCGATGGTCTCGAAGGTAACGTAATCGTGAATCCGGATGAAGCGACACTGGCAGAATACCGTGCGAAACGTGAAGCTTATGAGGCACAGGTAGCAGAATGGCGCAAACTGCGCGATGAAGCAACTGTATCTAAAGACGGCGTTCACATCGAACTGGCTGCCAACATTGGTACTCCAAATGATGTAGCTGGCGTTATTGATAACGGCGGCGAAGCAGTAGGTCTGTACCGTACAGAGTTCCTGTACATGGGCCGTGATGAGCTGCCATCCGAAGATGTACAGTTCAATGCCTACAAAACCGTGCTCGAAAAAATGGCAGGCAAGCCTGTAGTTGTTCGTACACTGGATATCGGTGGCGACAAGGAACTGCCTTACCTGGTTCTGCCAAAAGAAATGAACCCGTTCCTCGGTTTCCGTGCTATCCGTCTGTGTCTGGATCGTCAGGACATTTTCCGCACTCAACTGCGTGCGCTGCTTCGTGCAAGCGTATATGGTGAACTGCGCGTCATGTTCCCAATGATCGCGACACTGGGCGAATTCCGTGAAGCCAAAGCGGTAATGATGGAAGAAAAAGAAAAACTGGTTGCTGAAGGTGTATCCGTATCGGACAACATCCAACTCGGCATCATGGTTGAGATTCCTTCCACAGCAGTTCTGGCCGACCAGTTTGCCAAAGAAGTGGACTTCTTCAGTATCGGCACTAACGATCTGATCCAGTACACGATGGCAGCTGACCGTATGAACGAACGTGTATCCTATCTGTATCAACCATATAACCCGTCCATTCTGCGTCTGGTTAAAATGGTTATCGATGCAGCGCACAAAGAAGGCAAATGGGCCGGAATGTGCGGCGAGATGGCAGGGGACGCTACAGCGATTCCATTGCTGCTCGGTCTGGGACTCGATGAGTTCAGTATGAGTGCAAGCTCGATTCTGCCTGCACGCAGCCAAATTGCCAAACTGTCCAAAGCTGAAATGCAGGAGCTTGCTGCCAAAGCACTCGACATGCAGACAGCAGAGCAGGTTGTCGAACTGGTAAACGCGATTCAGGTGTAATCGACGGACCTACCGTTTTCGATTCATTTATTCTTTTTCCAACAATCCCATTAAGCTGATTTCCTGAATTGATTCGGGAAATCAGCTTTTTTTCGGTTTTTTTGTGTAAAGATGAACAAGAGCTAAGAGGGAATTCGCTGCGGGAAAGGATCATTCCGGCGGCCTCCGGTTAAGAATGGATATTTGGAATGACCGCTATTGCGGTAAATATCCATTCTTAAATGTCGGCCTCTGGAATGATTCCTTTCCCTTCGCTAAGTGCGCCTGGGGGACTTTGGTTGGAACCAGTCTTGCACAAAAGAAACGAGAGCTGAGTTAGGGGAATAGGTTGGTTTAAGCAGTGGGTTAAGAGTTTTTGAAGAGAAAACGGTATTGATAGGTAATGAGTATGGACTCGAATTCAGGTGATAATAGGTATTGCTTATAAGGTGGAAGGCAGTCCTTTGCCGCCGAGGGGGTGAAAGGTGCTGATTCTTTCCATGCCGGTGATGATGGGTTTGGCTTGTTGGATTAGAGTCTGGGTAGCTTCCAGTTGCAGGGATGCCTGGTGGGCTTGCTCGCTGCTCCATACTTCGTAGACATATACGCAATTCGGTTCATTTTCGGCGATGCTGATCGTGTAAATTTCGCATTCTTGTAGATCTTTCATCGATTCTGCAGCGCCCAGCAGAATGCTGACCATGTTGTCGCGCTGGTTTTCCTGTACTGTAAATTTGCCGAACAATCCGAATCTGCTCATAATATTCCTCTTTTCGTAAATGAATAGGTGATGGTTATCGAAAATGGGTTGGCAGGAAAGCGTAAAGTGATTGTGTATTCGATCATATTGATGTATAACAGCGTAATCCGAAGTACAGTTGACTGATGTGATGCGCAGTCATTTAATCCGATGTCAGGCAGCCCAGTTCATAGTAGTTGTTATTGTTGAATTCAAAGCTTTTGATAACATCGAGACCGAGTTTTTGGGTATGGGCGGCATAGGATCTTGGATTGATATGGTTGATGAATGTGATCAGGATCGGATATCGTTGACTCATTTGTTTTTTGGAAAATTCGAAAACCTTTTTGAGTACTTCGGTGCCTCTGTATGTTGTATCGATGCAGATCGGTCCGTATTGGTAGCTGTTGTCTGTAGACAGTACGGTTCCTTTGTACTCGGTATGCTCCAGATCGCCAATCATATGCTGGAAAAGGGGCCATTTGGACCAGTATTCCCAGGAAGCGGCCATCACGTAAGCGATAACTTTATCGCCATCACACGCAATAGTGACTCCATTTTCCTTTTCAATGATCTCCTTGAATTGCTCGTCTGTAAACAGGGTGGTCACAAACCCATGAGGTTTGTCCTGTTCACTGATGGTTGTAATATGGTATTTTTGCTGTAATTCAGCGATAGCCGGTATATCATCGATTGTAGCGTTTCTGTAAATCATGGTTATCCTCCTACTTAAATCAATATAAAATCTTATCTCTCAATATACAGCCTGATGAAGCAGCAGGTAAATAGTAAGAATTAAATGGGTTATGCGGATATTAGAAAATCGCATATCAGGTAATCGATAGCGCTTATTTAAAGCCAGCGCGGGTATAAAGTACATACAAAAAGCAATCGAGGAGCTTATCGCTACGATAAGTTCCTTGATTGCTTTAATCTATATATGCCGTAAGCTATGAGCTATAAATTTTAGCTGCAAGCGCAGTTGAGTACCGGTTTGCGGGCTGCGGTTGCTTCGTCCAGGCGTTTGACCACCGTTGTATATGGTGCGTTGAGCACCAGCTCCGGCGTGTCTTTGGCTTCCTGGGCAATCTGGATCATCGTATCGATAAAGGCATCCAGCGTTTCTTTGCTCTCGGTCTCGGTCGGCTCGATCATGATGCATTCCTCAACGTTGAGCGGAAAGTAGACGGTAGGCGGATGGTAGCCAAAGTCGAGCAATCGTTTGGCGACATCAAGCGTGCGTACACCGTACTGCTTCAGTCCTTTGCCGGACATAACGAATTCGTGTTTGCATACATTATCATACGGCATAATGTAGTGATCCTTGAGGCGATGCATCATGTAGTTGGCATTCAGCACGGCACATTCGGATACCCGGCGCAGGCCTTCCGGACCGTAGGTGCGGATATACGTATAGGCACGCACGAGAATACCAAAGTTGCCGTAGTACGCTTTGACACGACCGATCGAATCCGGTGAACCGGAACGCAGTGTGTAACTGCCATCTTCCAGCTTCTCGACGACAGGCTCCGGCAGGAAAGGCAGCAGTCGACTTTTCACACCGACCGGACCGGCACCCGGGCCACCGCCGCCGTGAGGCGTGCTCATCGTCTTGTGCAGGTTGAGATGGACCACGTCAAAGCCCATATCGCCCGGACGGGTGACGCCCATGATCGCATTGGAGTTGGCGCCATCGTAGTAGAGCAGACCGCCGGCTTCATGCACGACCTGGGCGATCTCGGTAATCTGTTCTTCGAACAATCCCAGTGTATTCGGGTTGGTCAGCATGAGTGCTGCCGTATCCGGTCCTACCGCTGCACGCAGGGCATCCAGATCGACCAGGCCGCGTTCATTGGAAGGAATGGTAATCGTCTGGAAGCCTGCGACCGTTGCGCTGGCA
The DNA here is from genome assembly GCF_054161335.1 of Paenibacillus sp. Z6-24. Classification (NCBI taxonomy): domain Bacteria; kingdom Bacillati; phylum Bacillota; class Bacilli; order Caryophanales; family Paenibacillaceae; genus Paenibacillus; species Paenibacillus sp. Z6-24. The sequence continues at coordinate 1,329,554 of NZ_CP096398.1, forward strand.
GGGTTGGTTCCGTGCGAGGAATCCGGCACGATGACTTTGGTACGATGCTCGCCCCGCTTCTCGTGATAGGCACGAATCATCATCAGGCCGGTCCATTCTCCATGCGCTCCGGCTGCCGGCTGCAGGGTTACGGCGTCCATACCGGTCAGGGCAGCCAGATCGTTTTGCAGGGTATGCAGCATTTCCAGCGCTCCCTGGATACTTTGCTCCGGCTGATACGGATGAATTTTGGCAAAACCGGCATAGCGGGCGACATCCTCGTTGATTTTCGGGTTGTATTTCATCGTACAGGAGCCGAGCGGATAGAATCCGTTATCCACGCCAAAGTTCAGACGGGACAGCTCGGTATAGTGACGAATAACATCCACTTCATAGACTTCCGGCAGGGCAGCCGCTTCACTGCGCAGCATGTCTTGCGGAATGACGTCGCTCATCTCGACACGCGGCACATCGCATTCCGGCAGGGAATAGCCGACACGGCCGGGTTGGCTGAGTTCGAAGATCAGCGCTTTTTCCTTAATCACTGCGCCGATTAGTTCGGCGGATGCTGTAGTCTTGGCGTCTGTAGGGGTTGTCGTTACCGTTTCATTTGTCATAGGGATGCCTCCAGTTGGGTTGCCAGTTGATCAATCTCGGATTTGGTGCGCTTTTCCGTTACAGCGAACAGCATGTGACCGGATAACTCCGGATAGGACAGACCAAGATCATAACCACCGATGACACCCTGCTCCAGCAGCTTCACATTCAGCTCGGCTGCGGACGTGCTTTCCGGCAGTTGGATTACAAATTCATTGAAGAACGGAGACTGGAATGCAAGCTTAAGGCCGGGCACGGAAGACAGCTTCTGTGCGGCATAATGGGACTTCTGCACATTCAGGTCGGCGACATCGATCATGCCCTGTTTGCCCATAATGGACATGTAGACCGAAGCGGACAGTGCCAGCAGCGCCTGGTTGGAGCAAATATTGGAAGTCGCTTTGTCGCGGCGGATATGCTGTTCGCGTGTCTGCAGCGTCAGTACAAAGCCGCGCTTGCCGTCACGATCGGTCGTCTGGCCGACGATACGGCCCGGCATACGGCGCATCTGGGCCTGCGATACCGCGAAGAATCCGCATGTAGGACCGCCGAGGGACATGGAAATGCCAAGCGGCTGTGCATCGCCGACAACGATATCCGCTCCCAGCTTGCCCGGTGCTTCCAGCAGACCGAGTGAAATCGGGTTGGTGCTGACAACGAGCAGTGCACCGTGTTCATGAGCAAGATCCGCAGCAGCGCGAATCCCCTCGATACCACCAAAGAAGTTCGGAGACTGCACCAGTACGGCAGCCGTCTGATCATCCAGCACTTCGGCAAGTGCGCTGATATCGGTCACTCCGTCGCCATAGGGCACTTCGACCACTTCCAGATTTAATCCGCGTGCATAGCTGCGTACGACAGCGCGTGCTTCCGGATGAATGGTGGAGAAGGCGACGATCTTGGTACGGCGCGTCGCAGAGGCTGCCAGTGAAGCCGCTTCGGCCAGCGCAGTCGCTCCATCGTACATACTCGCATTGGCTACAGCCATCCCGGTCAATTCGCAAATGTAGGATTGGAATTCAAAAATGGCCTGCAGCTCACCCTGACTGATCTCCGGTTGATACGGAGTATAGGCAGTGTAGAATTCGGAGCGGGAGATCACATGGTTGATCACCGAAGGCACATGATGGTCGTAAATGCCTGCACCGAGGAAGCTGGTGTAACGGTCTGTATCGGCATTGCGACCAGCGAGCTGTGACATATGACGGGTCAGTGCGTATTCGTCCAGCATGTCCGACATCGGCAGTGTGCCCTGGTAGCGAACAGCTGCCGGAATATCCTTGAACAGATCCTCGATGGATGATGCACCTACGACAGCCAGCATATCGGCTTCGTTCTGGGCAGTCATCGGAATATAGCGATGCAATTTCATTATATAGACTCCTTTCGGCAGCAGGAGCTGCCGGGTGATGGTTGATCAGACACGGGAATAATCAATCAGACGGTCACAGGCTTTCTTTTATAAAAAGGAGCTTTGATGACTTCGGCTTTGAGACGTTTACCGCGAATCTCCACTTCAATCTCGGTACCGATGGCCGCGTGTTCCGTTTCGATCAGGGCAAGACCGAGATTACGCTTGAGTGTAGGGGACTGGGTACCGGTCGTCACTTCGCCGATCTGGCGGCCATCCCGGAAGACCGGATAATGGGAGCGGGGGATACCCCGATCGGTAATCTCCACGCCGACCAGCTTGCGCGGTACTCCGTTTTCCTTTTGCTCCAGCAGTACGCTGCGGCCGATAAATTCACCTTTGTCCAGCTTCACAAAGAAACCGAGGCTGGCTTCAAGCGGCGTAATGTCTGCAGATAACTCTTGTCCATATAATGGCAGCTTGGCTTCAAAGCGCAGTGTATCTCGCGCACCAAGTCCGCAGGGTAACAGTCCGTCGGCTTCACCGGCTGCCAGCAGGCCGGTCCAGATGTCACCAGCCTGATCGGCCGGCGCATAGATCTCGTAGCCATCTTCACCGGTATAGCCGGTGCGGGACAGGATGACTTTGGCACCGAACAGTTCCGCATCGGCGATAAAGGAGAAGCCGGGCAATTCCTTGTACGCATCACTCCCGGCAGCTTTTGCCAGAATATCTGCGGAGAGCGGACCCTGCAGCGCGATCAGCGCCGTCTGCTCGGAGATATTTTGCAGCGTGACGCTCTCCGGCAGATGTTTCTGCAGCCACTCTATATCCTTGTCGATGTTGGAAGCATTGATGACGAGCATATAATGCTCTTCGCCCAGCCGGTAGACGAGCAGATCGTCGACGACACCGCCGGTCGCATAACACATGAGTGTATACTGCGCCTGACCATCCTGCAGCCGGGAGACGTCATTGGTCAGCATCTTTTGTAGGTAATCGAGGGAACCGGACCCGCTGATGATCACTTCGCCCATATGGGAGACGTCGAACAATCCTGCTTTCTCACGGACAGCTTCATGCTCTTTCTGGATGCCTGTAAACTGGACAGGCAGTTCCCAACCGCCAAAATCAATGCAGCGCGGGGAACCGGATGCGGCATACAACGGATAAAGCGGTGTGCGCTTGAGTTCTGTAGTCATCAATGATTCACCTCATGGTTTATTTGGTATGGAACAGGATGGGTCATATAGACAAAAAAACAGGGAGGATCAGGAAATAAACAGGCATCGCCCGTATTTTCCTTTTCCTCCCTGTCCTTGGTACCTGAGAGTTACCTTATTTGTCCACTGCCGGATGATCATACAGCATATTCCATCACTGTATGCTATACTCCTCGTAAAAGCATATGGCCGAGATAAGTTTCCCCTTTGGTGATCCGCTCAGGTATGATTATGATGTCTGTTCATAACCGCCGGATTCTCTCCAGAGCCGCGTCCAGTACAGGTCCTTTTGCCTGAGAGATTCACCATAACGGCTTACTCCTTCGGCGCTGCCTTGATGCCGGCAGTCTCTCCCTGTACGTTCATCCGCTCACATATGATGTTATGTATTTCCGAACATTCAAGAATAAAATATTAAAAATGTATGTTTATTATATTAATACTTGATTCAAAGAGGGATGTCAAGACTCTTGACAGCGCAATCTTCCTTACTATACGCTTGTGGCATCAAAACCCAATTATGACATGGAACCGGAGGAATGGAACGATGAGTGAGATCAAAGATCAATTGTTGTACAGCGAGCAACATGAGTGGGTAGAGCGCATCAGCGAAGATACCGTCCGTATCGGCATTACCGATTTTGCCCAGCATCAGCTCGGAGATATCGTATTCGTCGAACTGCCGGAAGAAGGGCGCGAAGTCGCAGCAGATGAAGACGTAGGCACAATCGAATCCGTCAAAACTGTGTCCGAGCTGTTCTGTCCGCTGGCCGGTACCGTTACCACATTTAATCCTGACCTGGAGACCGAACCCGAACTGGTCAACTCCGACCCTTACGGACGCGGCTGGATGATCGAACTCAAAGTAACCGACGAACTGGAAAGCGCCCTGTCCAAACTGATGGACGCCAAAGCCTACGCCGAGCACGTTCAAGACTAATGGATCACCACCAGTCACCAACCCGCCATACATCCAAACCTGCTAACTACCTGCCGCAACCTAATTCTCTCGTACCGAGAACCATGGCACAGGATACATATGGCACCTGAAAAATAAAACAATGATCCGGAAGCAGGCATACCGCCTAACCATGCCTGCTTCCACCCATATCCACCAACCCAAAAGCACAATAATCCCCCAAAATCCAGCCAACTTTCCAATTAAACAAACCCTGCATCCAGCGATTTCGCCGTATTCAGATCAAGAAAGTTTGCCGCCACCTGCCAATTCTAGCAGCCCGGTGTTTGGGATTATTTGTGCATGTATATTTTATTTTTCTTTATTACGCCCTATTCCCAATGATTACGGACTGTTTATCACAAAATTATTCCTTAAAAAATACATACTGTGAGCGCCGATCAATAATTTCTATCACCCCAAGTTCCTTGGACATCCAGAAGGGTTACGTACATTAAAAGACTAAAGAGTAATAAGGATGATGAAGAAACCACAAGGAGAATTAAAAATTATTAAAGTGCTAAAGAAAATTAATTAGCATGAAGCAAAATCAAGGAACATTCAAAGAGATTAATGAAAATATAAAAGCACTAAAAGCGCCTTACCTACTTAGAGCTTCGAAATTCTTAAAGCTTTTCAATCTTTCCAATCTTTTCACAATGCAAAAACTAGATTCACCAAGCGCAGGAAAAGGAATCGTACTGAAGCTCTCCTTTAAGATCGGCTATCGACTGCTGAAGGCAGTCTTTCAAGATAGCTGATCTTAACAGAGAGTAGAAGTACGATCCTTTTACGGAGCGGTAAGTACCTACTTTCTCCAATCTATCAAAACAACATGAAAAAAGAACAACCCCAAGCAATAAGAAGATCACAAGCACTACAGTTACCAAGAACACTAAGGGTACTAAGAGCACTTAGGAGTATTTAAGAACGCTAAGCCCACCAAGAGTACTTATGAGCCATAAAAAGTACCGATGCAATTATCCTTGGATCCATCACACCTTTGGTTGAGTGAAAAACTCCCCCGGCGTTTATTTAAAAGAATAAACCCAACAGGAGGAACACCATGAATACCAAACGAATATTCATCACCGGCGCCAATTCGGGCATGGGCCTCGCATCGACGATTGAACTGGCCCGGCGCGGACACGAAGTGATTATGGGCTGCCGTAATGAAGAGCGCGGTCAGAAAGCACTGGAGCAGGCAAGTCAGGAGAGCGGATCGAACAAGCTGACCCTGATGAAATGCGATCTGGGCTCACTGGAGAAGATTTGCAGCTTTGCAAAGGAATTCAATCAACGTTACGATCACCTAGATGTGCTGCTCAACAATGCAGGCGTTGTCAACCTGAAGCGCAAGGAGACGTCCGACGGTTTTGAAATGAGTATCGGTGTGAATCATCTGGGGCATTTCCTGCTGACCAATCTGCTGCTGGACAGCCTGCACAAGGCTGAAGCTGCCCGTATCGTCGTTGTCAGCTCCGGCGCCTACAAGCTGGGCAAAATTCACTGGGACGATCCTCACCTGCACAGCGGGTACAATGTGGTCAAAGCATATGCCCAGTCCAAGCTGGCGAATATTTACTTTACCCGCATCCTCGCCCAGCGGCTGGAAGGCACATCCGTCACGGTGAACAGCCTGCATCCCGGAGCCGTAGCAACCAGCATCGGAGTCGACCGGGAGACTGGATTCGGCAAGCGCATTCTCGCTTCGGTCGCCCATATGCCCTTTTTCCAGACACCCGAGCAGGGAGCGGAGACCGCGATTTTTCTGGCAGACGATGAATCGGTAGAAGGCAAGTCAGGCGCTTACTATTATCGCAAGCAGCTGCATCCATTGCGTCAAAAAGCGGAAGACCAGCAGGAAGCCGAACGGCTGTGGACATGGAGTGAGCAGCAGGTCGGGCTGTGAATCGGCAAGGATGGCCTGCTGCCTGCCGCTCATGCCAAATAGGATGTGTTGGCAGCGGCAGCATGATCGCTGCTGCTGTAAATAAGGTCATATGTACCTTTTGCAGACGGAGACTTAAAATGTGATTCTCCCGGAACCTGTGGTAGACTGAATAAGAATGTTGTTCCGGCGTCATGGACTGATGCTAATTTTTAGAGAAAAGAAGGTACGAAAAAATGAATAATAATTATCCGCCTAATCCGAATGACCATGAACGTGAACGTCCGCCCCATGGTGCACCACAGCCTCCGGGTCCTCCAGGTTCCCGTCCTCCGCTGGTCGGGCTGGGTGGCTGGTTGACCGTGTTTCAGATCTATATATACTGGAGCCTGTTTATTGCGCTTATCTCCATCCCTACATACATAGCGATGCTGTTTTTGGCAGCCAACGAAGACGCGCTTCCTGCGGAAGTTCGCTCGGTGATGTCCATGTACGGGGATAATCTGCAGTCCTTGTCGGTCTATGAGCTTGTGGTCTCGATCATCCAGTTTGTCCTTTTGATCCTGATGATGGTGATGCTGTATACCCGCAGAAAGTCGTTCCCGAGAATCGCCAGAATGTATCTGATTCTCAGCCTGGCTTTTGCCGTTATTGCCTTTTTCGTCGTGCCGCCTACATCGACCATGGTCGCTTCCATGATCTGGGGTGCGGTATTGACGCTGGCTTGGAATATGTATTTCACACGTTCCGTACGTGTCAAAAATACATTTATCCGTTAATTCCGGATACAGCAGGAGTGGATAGACGAATCGGCGTTCAGGTGGTATCGTATATAAAAATATAGTGCAGGAGTGATACCCTTGAACAAAGCTGTTTCCTATGAGATCCAAATTGCCCGGCAGGAGGACCTGCAGCCGATTGTGGAGATTTACAATGCTTCCATTCCGGGTCGTCTGGCAACTGCCGATACAGAGCCGGTGACCGTGGAGAGCCGTCAGGCCTGGTTTGACGAGCATGTGCCGGAGCGCCGTCCACTCTGGGTATTGTGGCAGGACGGACAGATTGCAGGCTGGGCGAGCCTTCAGACCTTTTACGGCCGTCCGGCCTATAATGGAACAGTAGAGCTGAGCGTATATGTGCATCATGATTTTCATGGAAAAGGTATCGGCAGCAAGCTGGTCAGCTATGCGATCGAGCAGGCGCCATCGCTGCATATTCATACGCTGCTGGGATTCGTATTTGCTCATAATGATCCAAGCTTGAATCTGTTGCGCAAGTTCGGCTTTGAAGACTGGGGTCATCTGCCTCGCGTAGCGATTTTGGATGGCGTAGAGCGTCACCTGGCTATTTTAGGCAAACGACTGGACGTTTAACTGCTTAATCGGCTTCTTTTGAGAAGCGGGCGTACAAGCCAATATTGCTGTCCTTATAGCAAAACAGCCTGTTCCTTCGAGGGGAGCAGGCTGTTTTGTATGTAGCGTAGGTAAGCGGGAAGTATCACGATCTGGCAAAAGGTATTGTTGTATGTCTACCTGCAAATCGAAGTAAGTTATGCAGCTGCAGCGTATTAACTGCGAATTTTCTCAATCTGATTATACATCGCTTGGCCTTCATGCTGCTGCTTACCGTGCAGAATATCTCTTGAAAATAATACATAATCGTCTAGGTTGAGAGCACCTGCCAGCAAAATAAACGGAGTCAATACGATCCATTTCCCAACCTTTATCAGTCTATACATAGGAACACCTCCTTGATCTACGGATATAGCTGGTTATACGAATAGTAATCCATAGAGTTCCATAATAAGCGAAAGCTGCCAAGTTGTTCAAACAACAGGCAAGGTTTACTATATTATTTGTTTAGCGTTTGGCAGTATGAACGCGGGATCCAATGAAGAGTGATTTATGGCTGCTTTTTTTAATTCAACTAAAATTGTATTTTTTTATTCAAACTAGGTAATTTGCGGTAATAATAGTTCAAATAATAACCTGATAAACAGGAAACAGGAAACAGGAAAGAACACAAATAAGCTTCCTTTTTCCGTGCCAACGTTTGCACTTAGAGCTGTATTCCTTATTTTCTAGAATCTAAGTCGGTTTTATAGGACTAAAGTTTTACAGAACCTTCAAGAATTCGACAAAATTTCCGATGAATAATTATGGAATCTATTAGGATATATAAAATAGAGGAATAAATTTGCCGTATGGGTTAATGAACCGATAGAGAAATAAAAGAGGCGCCTGAGTCGTAAGGAAACCGTAAAAGAAAAACAAGTCTATTCAAATGGTGGTGAATAATATGCTGGATAAAATGAATCACTCGTTAACCCGTAATATGGATATTGCGACTGACTATTTTTATGATATAGATGATTTGGGCATTCAATATACGCCGCAGCATAGCATTTTCAAGGTGTGGACACCGGATGCGGTGCAAGTAAGTGTGGCATTGTACGATGAACCCGGCGAATATGATCACGAAGGTCTGGTGCATGATCATACCGGTGGCCTGGAGATTCCGATGCAATCGGAAGAAGGCGGTGTATGGGTACTCGATCACGAAGGCGATCTGGCCGGCAAATATTATATGTACCGGGCGGAGTTTCCGGATGGCAGTGTGGAATATGCAGTTGATCCATATGCTCGTGCTGTCTCGCCGAACGGCCAGCGTACGGCTGTTGTGGACCTGCGCAGCACAGATCCGGAAGGCTGGGAAAATGATATTCGTCCGCCGATGGCCAGTCTGACCGATGCGGTGATCTACGAACTGCATGTGCGGGATTTCTCGGTAGACAAGGACGCACCGATACAGCATAAAGGCAAATTCCTTGCTTTTACCGAGACCGGCTTATGCGATGAATATGGCAACAGTATCGGGATTGACCATCTGCGTGAGCTGGGTGTAACCCATGTCCATCTGCTGCCGATCGCAGATTTTCAGACGGTTAACGAACTGACAGTGGATGATCCCGATTCAGAGCAGGCCAAATACAACTGGGGTTATGACCCACAGCATTATAATGTGCCGGAAGGTGCTTATTCCACAGATCCATGGGATCCAACATCCCGTATTCGTGAATTCAAAAAAGTTGTACAGGCGCTGCATGGCGAAGGGATGCGTGTCGTGCTGGATGTTGTGTACAACCATACATTTTCCGTCGATGATGGTCCGTTTGACCGTCTGATTCCGGGTTATTTCTACCGGACGGATGAGCGCGGACAGCTCACCAACGGCTCCGGCGTAGGCAATGAGATTGCCACCGAGCGTCCAATGGTGCGCAAGTATATTAAAGATTCGCTCCGTTACTGGGCGAACGAGTACCATCTGGACGGCTTCCGCTTTGACCTGATGGGTCTGATCGATACCGAGACCGTCACCCAGCTGACCCAGGAACTGCGTCGCGATATTGATCCCTGCATCCTGATCTATGGAGAGCCATGGACAGGCGGCTGGTCACCGCTGCCTCAGCAGACGCTCAAAGGTGCCCAGCGCGGCAAGGGTTTCGCTTTATTCAATGATAATTTCCGCAGTGCGATCAAGGGTGGCAGTGATGACGAGACCCGCGGATTTGCTACCGGCGAATTTGGCAAGGAAGGCGATCTGGTAAAGGGCATCTATGGCTCCATTGGCGACTTTACCGATCATCCCAGTGAAAGTATCAACTATGTGACAGCCCATGACAATCTGAATTTGTGGGATAAAATTGTACGGGTGAGCGGTGCGGAGGAAAAGCTGTCCTTCTTGCATATGGACAACGGCCGGCTGCCGGATGGACGCGATGTTGCGGAAGCTGTGGAACAGGCAAATCCTTACAAATATGTTGATCCCAATGATGTGCTGGCTCATGAATGGGTACGCCGCTCGATTCTGGCTAACGGCATTGTGCTGACGAGCCAGGGCATTCCTTTTATTCATGCAGGCGATGAACTGCTGCGCAGCAAGTACGGCGATCATAACAGCTATCGCAGTCCGGATGCTATCAATGCGATCCGCTGGAGCAACAAACAGCGTTTCCGTCAGGTATTCGATTATTATAAAGGGTTAATCCAGCTGAGGATGAGCCATCCGGCGTTCCGTATGAGTGACCGTAAAGACGTCGAGAAGCATCTGCGCGTACTGCGCAGCGATCACCAGATTGTTGCTTTCCAGCTGGGCGAGTATGCACATGGCGACAAATGGCGTCACATTATCGTTATTTACAATTCGGCGACGACCGAACAGAAAGTCACCCTGCCGCAGTTCAGCCGTCAATGGCAGGTAGTTGTAAATGACCGTGAAGCAGGCGTTTATCCGCTCGCTTCGGTACTCGGTGGAGAAGTGGCGGTAGCTCCATTATCCATGATGGTCCTGTTCGATGAAGAAGATGAGTACAAGCCGATTCCGGCGAGCCTGGAATGGGAGTATACCCCTAGCATTATGGAACCGGGAGAGAAGCTGCACCTGAGAGTCGTGCCGCGGGATCAGCGTGGAAGAATCTATACGGCTGAACGTGTACGCTATCAGTCCTCCAACGAAGAGGTGGTCTCGGTTCGCTCCGACGGACAAATGAAAGCCCAGAGTGAAGGTTCCAGTACGATCTGCGTATCCTGCGGCAATGTGGAGAGCTGTCTGTTGCTGCATGTGGAGACACTGGTACCGCATATGGTGAACCTGCAGGGCGAGCATCAGGTCTATATCGGCAAAAGAATGCGTCTGAAGGCAGACGTGCTTGACCAGTATGGACGCCCTATCGCCCGTCCCAAGCTGACCTGGAATTCCAGCGATAAGCGGGTAGCACGGGTGAACAAGGATGGTGTGGTGCGCGGCATCTATCCAGGCAAGACCAAGATCACGGTAACCTGCGGCAAAGCGACTGCCCAGTGGTTCGTGGAAGTGATGCCGTATGTACCGCGCAGCATCGAAGTAGAATACGAGCGTCCGAATCAGGATTACCGCGGCTGGAATCTCTGGGTATGGGGATCCGTACTCGGTCACCGTCAGGTAGATTTCGAGCGGGTAGAAAACGGACGCGCAATTGCAAATATTCTGATCGCTCCGGATGAGACGAATATCGGCTTTATTATCCGTCTCAAGGAATGGCAGGCCAAAGATATTGATACAGACCGCTACATTTTTGTCGATACGAAGCAGGACACAATGAAAGTGCTTATCAAGAGTGGCGACCCGGAATTTGATATTGAACCAACCGGCTGATCCAGGCAGAGCCGCCCATAATCGGGCGGCTTTTTGCCATGCCGGGGAGACGGATACCCATGTCTGGTGCATTGGTTGTGGAAATCACGGACTGTTCCTGTTAAAATCATAACCAACCCGTAAACGTGAATAATGACTTTACCGAAGGAGGAACTCGTTGATGACGATGATTACAACCAAGGATGCGTGCATGGCGAGGACACAATGAGCGATAATCGTAACCGGCTCGGAGTCATTGATATAGGTTCGAACTCCATCCGTCTGATTATCTATGAGGCGGGTAATGATCGTACCAGCCGCATGGTCCACAAGGCCAAGGAAACGGTGCGTCTTGGTGTACGCAGGGATGAGTATGGTAACATGAGCGAGCAGGATATCTGGACGGTGATTCCGATTCTGCATAAATTCAAGACGATCTGCAAGGCGAACCGAGCTGCACAGATCCGGGCAGTTGCTACAGCAGCTGTCCGTCAATCGACCAATATGGAAGACATTATCGTCAGATGGGAGCAGGAGACCGGCATTGCCGTACAAGTGCTTTCTGGGGAAGAAGAAGCTTATTATGGATTTCTCGGGGTAACCCGTTCACTGCCTGCTCATATCGATGAAGGATTTATTGTGGATATTGGAGGCGGAAGTACGGAGATTTCATATTTCAAGCAGGAAGAGCTGCTGCACAGCACATCATTGCCCTGCGGAGCGGTCAATATGACGATGCAAAACGGTGGCCAGGATACCTGGAATGAACCGGCCAGGCAGCGGCTGGCGGAGAAGATTAGCTGTCAGCTGCAGGATTATCCATGGACAGCGACGCATACCGGTTTGCCGCTGATTGGTCTGGGCGGCGGCATTCGGGCGCTGGCGCGAATGGAAAGGGAGCGTAAGCATCAGCTTAAGCCAGCTGGTGATCCTTTTCCTATCGAAGCGGATACGATCCGTTTCTATGCGGATGCACTGGCCGAGCTGGATTTGGAAGAGCGTATCCGCAAATTTGACCTGGCTCCAGACCGTGCCGACATCATTGTCGCCGGCACGATGATCCTGAATACCATTTTTGAGCATATGCAGTGTTCGGTACTATTGGCCAGCTGGCGAGGACTCAGTGATGGATTGGCCCATCATACCTTTAATATTGCACAGATCACACAGGGCCAGATGAATGGTCACTCCTAAGTGAATGAATAATGGCAGGTCTTTTCTGTACACTCCAGTGTATGGAAAAGGCCTGTTCGGCGTAAAGCAGGATTACGCACAAATAAACGCATACAGGCAGTGTATCGTTTGAAAATTATCGCAAACAGGTTAATAAGAAAAAGATTCATTCATGCTGCAATAAGCGGGATTTGGGCAGGATAACGTCTGGCGGAATAGACATGCTGTCAAGGAGGTACCATGTTGCACAGCCATACAGCTCGCCAGAACAGAGAAAATGAAGAGACAGGAGGAAGACAGAAATGTATTCTCTTTTTGGACTCAGTCATGAAGCCACTCTGCTAATCTGGGCGCTGGTGGCTATTGTCATTTTGATCGTAATGATTGCCAAGTTTAAATGGAACCCCTTTGTCGTTCTGCTGATGGCGTCGCTGTTTCTTGGCCTGATCATCGGGATGAACCCGCTGGATGTGGTCGATTCCGTGCAGAGTGGGCTGGGCGGTACGCTCGGTTCCATTGCGATCGTCATCGGGCTGGGTACGATGCTCGGCAAGATGATGGCCGAATCAGGCGGAGCGGAACAGATCGCTACGACGATGATTGACCGGTTTGGGGAGAAAAGGGTACCTTGGGCGATGCTGATCGTTGGTCTGATCGTAGGGATGCCTGTCTTTTTTGAAGTGGGCATTATTTTGCTCATTCCGATCCTGTTCACCGTGATCCGCAAGACCAATATATCGCTGCTCAAAGTAGGTATCCCGATGCTGGCCGGATTGTCGACCGTACATGGTCTGCTGCCGCCGCATCCGGCACCGATGATTGCAATTGATGCCTTTGGTGCTAATATCGGCATGACCATCATGTATGCTTTGATCGTCGGTGTTCCAACAGCGATCATTGCCGGCCCGTTGTTCGGTACATATATCGGCAGCCGGATCGTAGTGCATCCTCCGCAGGGATTATCCGAGCAGTTCACCTCGCACCGTCCGGATCAGGCGGAGCGATCCTTGCCAGGATTCGGTCTGACCATGCTGACGATTCTGATGCCGGTCATTCTGATGCTGACCGGTTCGATTGTCGAGATTGTGACGCCGGAGAGCAACAGCGGAATGGCTCTGTTTTTCCGGTTTATCGGTAACGAGGTTGTCGCCATGTTTATCGCGACCGTATTTGCTTTTTTCTCGCTCGGATTTGCCCAGGGATTCAGCAAGGAGGAGATCTCCAAGTTCACCAGTGACTGTCTTGCACCGACGGCTTCGATTATTCTGATTATCGGCGGGGGCGGTGCGTTCAAGCAAGTACTGATCGACAGTGGTGTAGGGGAGGCGATTGCGAGCGTAGCGACCGCGGCTCATGTCAATGTAGTGGTCTTTGCCTATCTGGTCGCTGCCCTGATTCGTGTAGCCACTGGTTCGGCTACCGTAGCCATGACGACGGCAGCAGGTATTGTCGCACCTGTGCTGGCTCTGACGCCGGGTGCCAATGTGGAGCTGGTCGTGCTGGCGACCGGTGCAGGATCACTGATTCTGTCTCATGTGAACGATGCCGGGTTCTGGATGGTCAAGGAGTTCTTCAATATGTCCGTACCGCAGACGCTGAAGTCCTGGACAGTGATGGAGACGATCCTGTCGCTGGTCGCGTTTATTATCATTTTTATATTGAATATAATGGTATAGAGAAGCAGTTATTCAGATACAGGAACCGAATATGCAATAAAAACCATGAAATTATGACGGAAAGTAGGTAGACGATATGAGCGAAGCAAAATTTATGATCGGTGTGGATATCGGAACAACCAGCACCAAAGCAGTTCTATTTGAAGAATCAGGAAAAATCGTCGCACAGGGAGCCGTAGAATATCCTCTGCATACACCTGTACCGTCAGTGGCCGAGCAGGACCCGGATCAGTTGTTCCGTGCTGTCATTGACTCTATCCGCCAGGCGATGGACAAGAGCGGCAGAGCGCCTGAAGATATTCTGTTCGTCTCGTTCAGCTCCGCCATGCACAGCATGCTGGTCGTCGACAAGGACGGCAAGCCGCTCACCCAGTGCATGACCTGGGCGGATAACCGCAGCGCCCCTTATTTCAGACAGTTAAAGAATGAGAAAAAAGGTCATGAACTCTATATGCGCACCGGTACGCCGATCCATCCGATGTCCCCGCTGACCAAGATTATGTGGATCACCCGGGAACATCACGAGATTGCCAGTGCCGCACACAAATACATTTCGATCAAGGAATATGTCTTTATGAAGCTGTTCGATGAATATGTGGCCGATCATTCGATGGCTTCGGCTACTGGGCTGATGAACCTGCATGAGCTCGACTGGGATGAGGAAGCACTGTCCACAGCAGGGATTACCCGTGATCACCTGTCTAAGCTGGTTCCGACCACGCATGTGATGAACGGATTGAATGAGACGTATGCGACAGAGATGGGACTGCATGCGGCGGTGCCGTTCGTGCTCGGCGCCAGTGATGGCGTACTGTCCAATCTGGGAGTCGGAGCGATTGATCCGGGCGTTGTCGCGGTTACGATCGGTACAAGCGGCGCGATCCGCACCGTAACCGACAAGCCTGTGACCGATCCCAAAGGCCGCTTTTTCTGTTATGCACTGACCGAGGACAAGTGGGTGATTGGCGGTCCGGTCAATAACGGAGGCATTATTTTCCGCTGGATTCGTGATGAGTTCGCCGCTTCCGAAGTGGAGACAGCCAAGCGTCTGGGTCTGAGTGCATATGACGTATTAACACGGATTGCCGAGAAAGTGCGTCCCGGTGCGGATGGGCTGCTGTTCCACCCGTATCTGTCCGGTGAGCGAGCACCACTGTGGAACCCGGATGCACGAGGGTCCTTTTTTGGTCTTGCCCTTCATCACAAAAAAGAGCATATGATCCGTGCAGCTCTGGAAGGTGTGCTGTTCAATCTGTATACGGTGATGCTGGCTGTGGAAGAACAGATCGGCGTACCGCAGAAAATCCATGCAACCGGCGGATTTGCCCGTTCCGAGCTGTGGCGCCAGATGATGGCGGATATTTTCGACCAGCGGGTAGTCGTACCGGAAAGTATCGAAAGCTCCTGCCTGGGTGCAGCCGTGCTCGGTCTGTATGCGTTGAAGCGGATCGACTCGCTGGACGAAGTGTCCAAGATGATCGGCACCACCTATGAGCACAAGCCGTATAAGGAACATGCGGCCATTTACCGGGAGCTGCTGCCGATCTATATCCGCATCTCCCGCAAATTTGCCGAAGATTATGCGGATATCAGCGACTTCCAGCAGCGTATGCTGGAGAAGCGCATGACCAGCGAACCGATGGAAGATCTGTAATTCATCTGCAGGACCAGTGACCGGTCTTTGTCAGAAATAGATCGGTTCTTGTACTGCCATCCTTTCCATACTGTTCTGTAATGCGGTACATTCGACGCTGGTCGCCTAAGCAGGTAAAATAGAAGGGAAACCAAATACCAACGCAGTCAGGAGATAGGAAGATGATCGAATTAATTCCGATGGACGACCAACAATACACAGAATTCTATCGATTGTCCACGAAGGATTATGCGGCGGAGAAAGTGGCTGCCGGAGAGTGGACCGAAGAGGAAGCCATGGATCGTTCAGCCGAGTCGTTCCGTAAATATTTGCCGGATGGACGGGATACGGCCGGCGCTTTTATTTACAGCATATTTGAGACAGCGCGGCAGCAGTCTGTGGGGCATGCCTGGATGAATATTACCGATACGCCAAAAGGCAAGTATGCCTTTGTTTACGATATCCTGATCTATGATGAGCACCAGAATCAGGGTTATGGGCAGCAGACGATGAAGGCACTGGATGAAGCGGCGATCCAGCAGGGCGCCGTACGAATTGGACTGCATGTATTCGGTCATAATCAGCGAGCACTGCATGTGTATCAGAAAGCCGGTTATGTCATTACCGACTACCAGATGTCCAAGATGTTATAAGCGGGCTATAAAGCAGGAACGGAGCAGCCCGGTGCACCGGTCGGAAGTTCTGGCAGATACAACCGGAGTACATATATAATCGGCATTTGGCAGGTCCTGCTGCTGTTGCACCATATCAAGAAGCTCTGCCGTATCACCCCTATAGATGTAACAGGAGGTGTGCGGCAGAGCTTTTTGGCATATAAATGCTGTTAGGTATATAAATATGGATATTGTCCGGCAAACTACCTTACATCCGGTAAATGAGAGCCTCATACGGACGCAGCCGTTGCAGTTCTGCCATCGTATGCTCATCTTCCCGGTCGACCGGGCGGGAGAACTTGGTATAGTTGCCATGCAGCTTGATCATATGATCGGCCCACTCCAATCCTTCGCCACTCCAGTCAATCTCCACTTCATGGTCGGCAAAGTTCAGAACAACCAGCCATTTCTCGTTTTCCCATTCTCTTGTAAAAGCAAAAATCTCTTCATGCTCCGGCAGCAGCAGGGTAAAAGATCCTTGGGACATGATCGGATTCTGATTGCGCATTTGAATCAGCTGGCGGTAGTAGTAGAATACCGAATCCGGATGATTCTCCTGATCGCTGACACGCTTGCCTTCCAGCTGTTCGGCAGGAGGCAGGTCAATCCATGGTTTTCCTGCACTAAAGCCTGCATAGGCATTGCTGTCATCCCATGGAATCGGAGAGCGTGCACCATCACGACTGCGGCGATGAATATTGGCAAGCGCCTGCTCGGGAGATATCCCTTCCTGCAGCGCATGTTCATAATAGGTGATTGTACCGGTATCCCGGTAATCTTCGATCCGGTCATAGGTGGTGTTGCACAGACCGAGCTCTTCGCCCTGATAGATCAACGGCGTACCCGGAACCGTATGGATAAAGGTCGCAAGCAGCTTGGCTGCGGCCGTCTCGTGTTCCCCGGAACCAATCAGATCCGGCATAATTCGCGGATGATCATGGGTGCTCAGATACAGTACATAGCCGCCTTTGCCAAACACGCCTTCATACCATTGACTGACCGATTTCTTCAGTTCAAGGATGGACCATTCCCGCGACCCCCAAGGGTCCTTGGGATCTTTGCCGATCCGGATCAGATCCATGGCAAGCACCATATCCATCTCGCGCCGCTGCGGGTCCGTATAGCGTACAACTTCATCCATCGTGACCGATGGTGCTTCCCCGAGGGTGATTACATCCGGATAACGGGAGATCGTCTGCTCATGCAGTTCCTGCAGGAATTCATGAATCCGCGGTCCGTTTTTGTAAAATTCCTGTCCCGGTGGGTGAGGTGCATCCGGTGCTGCATCGGGCAGTGCCGGATCCTTGGAGATCATATTGATCGCATCCAGACGGAATCCATCGATGCCTTTGTCCAGCCACCAGCGGATCATGGTATACAATTCCTGGCGCATACTTTCGTTTTCCCAATTCAGGTCGGGCTGTTTGCGGTCAAACAGATGCAGATAATATTGTCCGCTCTGCTCATCATACGTCCATGCCGGTTCATTCAGGAAAGACATCCAGTTGTTGGGCTCCTGGCCATCCGGTCCCGGATCTTTCCATATGTAGTAATCCCGGTAAGGACTGTCCTTGGAGCTTTTGGCCTGCTGGAACCAGGGATGTTCATCCGAGGTATGATTAATAACCAGATCCATAATCAGTTTGATGCCGTTTTCATGAAGTTTGGCGAGCAGCTGGTCAAAGTCTTCCATCGTACCGTAGCGGGGATGAATCTTTTGATAGTCCCTGATATCGTAGCCGTTATCAACCATTGACGAGTCACAAATCGGACCGAGCCACACGATATCGACTCCGAGTTTGACGAGATACTCCACTTTGGAGATAATTCCTTGCAAATCTCCCCAACCGTCACCATTGCTGTCTTTGAAGCTCTGCGGATAGATCTGATAAATAACGGATTCTTTCCAGGATGGTGCATTCATGTGTCAGCCTCCCGTTAAAAGTAGTATAAAATGCAGCGTATTATATAAGACTAGAGACAGTTCTCCTATATTCTTTCTACAGAATGGTTAAACGTAACGGTCGATCATTAAACAGCAAACAGCCGGGCACCCCGAGTGTCCGGCCGATCATACATATGGAGATACGTAAAATGTGAAGAAGTGAACAGAATGGATCAGAAAGCAAAATTTCGCCGCGGTCTACTTGTTCGGTTGCTGGGTGACCGGCAGCAGCTTGACCATCCGGTGGTAGGCATGCCCGCGGATATGGATCATGCCATCCTCTGTATAACTGAGCCGTTCATAAAGGGATCTGGCTTTGATATTATCCACATCCACAATCAGCAGCAGCCGGGCATGTCCCTGCTCTTCAGCCAGTTGTTCGAAACTGGCGATCAGTTGCGAGCCAATTCCTTGTCCCTGAAAAGAAGGATGAACTGCGATCGAATCCAGATAATATTCATCCGGGTGCGCTTCCGGAATCACATCTTCCGCAGACTGACCGAGCTGCTGCAGGCGCTGAATAATCGGCGCATCCAGCCGGGCGATATCCTGTCCGTGATAGGAAAGGACAAAACCGGCCACCTGGCCTTCCTGCTCGGTGACGATGACATTCTCATGGCTGAGCCGGTTCCCTGTATTGCGGAACAGCTGCTCTATCACGGTCATTGCCTGATCTGTGTCTTCTGTACCGGTCAGTACAAAGGCAATATCACCGATCGCTGCATAAATCAAGGGAACGACAAACGCTCCATCCTCTGGTCGTGCCTTCCTCGTGATCATCATACAAGCCTCCTTTAGAGTACTATATGTTTTTAGTATATCATGTCAATCCCGTATTTGCCGAAATGGGAACTGTACCTATTCATCAGTCTTCAGGGCGGAAATCGGCATCCGGATGAACCGCTCGTTTTGCCGAATATTGTGGCAGAATGGCCGGTTCTGTTTAATGAAGAGAGAGGGGTATTTCGTATACCTAATGATTTTATCGTAACAAGCAGGGTACATGGAGGAGAATCGGGGCAGCAAAGGATTCCCGCCGTACCGATCACAGCAGATGGAAGGATGGAGATTGGCAATGGAAACGACTCAAATTCGTACTCAATATGGAGAAGTGCAGGGTATACGGGAAAATGGTGCAGTAGTGTGGAGAGGAATCCCGTATGCCGAGCCTCCGGTTGGAGATCTGCGGTTTCATATGCCTCGTCCACCGAAGCCATGGGAAGGTGTACGGGAAGCGACCCGGTTCGGACCGGTCTGTCCGCAGCCCGGTAATGAGCTGGACAGTATGTTTGGCGCATCCAATGCACGTCCGGTACAGTCAGAGGATTGTCTGTATCTGAACATTTGGGCATCCGACAAATCTACCGAGAACCGTCCAGTAATGGTCTGGCTTCATGGCGGAGCCTTTGTTACCGGAGCAGGAAGCCTGCCGATCTACGATGGTACTTCCCTTGCGGTCAATGGGGACATGATTGTCGTTACCATTAATTATCGTCTGGGACCACTTGGTTTCCTTGATCTGTCTTCCTATGGCAATGCGCATGCAGCCAATCTGGGCTTGCTGGATCAGATTGCCGCGCTGGAATGGGTACGCAACAATATTGCTGCCTTTGGCGGCGACCCGGAAAAGGTAACCATATTTGGTGAATCGGCCGGTGCGATGAGTATCGCGGCACTGCTGGCTATGCCGGCAGCCAAAGGGCTGTTCCGTGCAGCCATTATGCAAAGCGGCGCTTCCCAGGTGATGCCGCCGGAAATGGGCAAACGGATCGCGGATGCTTACCTGCGGGAGCTGGGCGGCAGTCCGGAGGATCTGTCGGTGCTGTATTCAGCTACGACGGAAGAGCTGCTGCAGGCAGCGGATCGGCTGCGTAATTCCGGCCGGGAAAATATGCTGGCATTGATGTTCCAGCCGGTGATTCATCCGCAGACGCTGCCGGTGGAACCAGTCGTAGCGATTGAGAATGGTGCAGCCAAAAATATCGCACTTATTGTCGGCACTAATCAGGATGAAGGTTCACTGTTTATTAATCAGTCTTCCCAGCTGCTGTCACGTGAACAGATCAGTGGGGCACTGGAAATGATGACGGGGTTGAACGGAGAACATCTATTGGAGCAGTACCCGATGACGGTGCAAGGACAGGCACAGATTATGACTGATCTGTTCTTCTGGCGTTCAGCTGTCCGGTATGCGCAGGCGCAGATTAATCATGGTCCGGTGTGGATGTACCGATTTGACTGGAATCAGCCCGGACATTCCTGGCTCGGAACGGCTACCCATGCCGCCGAGATTGCTTTTGTATTCAACAATCTGCCGCTGTTGAGACATATCGGGATTGAGCCGGATGAGCTGACCAACAATCTGGCGGTGCAAATGCAAAAAGCCTGGATTACCTTTGCCCATACGACGACACCGGCCACGATGGAGATCCCATGGGGAGACTACAAAAAGCATGATCGCACGACCATTATCTTCAATCGCCAGATCAATCTGGTCGAAGATCCTGATCGTGACAAGCGGATAAAGCTGATTGGAGATTGATATATGCCATCGATGGTTCTCCGTCCGTTTCTACCGTTCCTGAACAACAGGATCAGTAAGAGCCGAGTAATCGGATAAATGAACAAGCAGCAGAAGCGAAGCGGATCATCCGTTTCGCTTCTTTACTGTCTGCGTATTGCTGAAGCTTCATTGTGCAGAAGTAGGCGTTAGCAACGGCAGACGGCAGACTCAGCAAAGTTCATTTTACCTTTCTGGTTTCAAAAAAACTGTGGTCTACACAAATATGCAGACAGCAGCCCAATTATTAAGTACTAAGCTCTATACAGTCTGCCTCTTCGTTTGCCGATAACTAATATATTTAACGAATATCTGCTATACATAATGCAGCATTACCAGATTAGATGGACCAGGCAGGTATACATAAACGGAGGGGTACTATTGTTAATCCATATCACCGATCTCAAGCAGGGAGATAAGCTGCTTGCGGATGCATTCAACCGCCAGGGCGTTCCCTTATTAAAAGAAGGAACACAACTGACTGAAGAAGATATCACACTGCTTACGCGTCATCAGCTCGACTATGTGGATGCCTCTTCCTCGCAGGGAAGCGCATCACTTCCGGAATTCGATCTGCAGCAGGATCTGATCGGACTCCCAGCCCGGCTCAAACAGAGTGTCGAACAATCATTGCAAACGTATCAGTCGATCTTTCTGGAAGCGCTGACTAAAAGCAAATTCAGTGCCGAGCTGGCAGACCAGCTGATGGAGCCGCTGCTGCTTGATCTGAATGGCAAAAATGATATCGTCTCACTGCTATTGATGCTGGAAGCCGAAGATGATCATATTTACAGCCACTCACTCAAAGTGGGTCTGCTCAGCTATTACATTGCTGACTGGCTTGGTTACTCCGAAGAGGAGAGCTACCGGATCAGCCGAGCGGGCTATCTGCATGATATCGGCAAAAGCCGTCTGCCTTCCATTATCCGTTCCGACCGCGAGAGCATGAACGAATCCGAGCGCAAAGAGCTTAAAAAGCATACCCAGTACGGTTATGATCTCATTATGGAATCGCTGAATGACAAAACGACAGCGCTCGTCGCTCTGCAGCATCATGAGCGTAATGATGGCACAGGCTACCCGCAGCGCCTTTACAAAAATGGCATTCATGATTATACCCGTATCGTATCGGTAGCGGATGTATTTGTGAATATGACCTCGGCGAGCAGCGACGGCAGTAAACAGGGGCTGGTCACCATTTTGCAGAATATCTATGAACTCGGATTCTCCAAGCTGCATGAGAAGCCGGTGCAGGCGCTGGTTCACCATATGTCTCCCAATCTGGTCGGCAAAAAAGTCCAACTGGACAACGGGGAAAATGGAATGATTGTGCTGGCAAACCAGACCGACATGTTCCGCCCCTTGGTCCAGACAGATACGCAATTTATCGATCTGTCCAAAGAACGCAAAATCCGTATTCGCAAAGTATTCATTTAATATCCAATCCCGGAATAATTTGTTGGCATCCATGTATCCTGCCGGCTGATTATTCCGGTTTTTTGTAGTCACATTGCAGAATAGTACTCGCTGGGCTACTATGCATATATGGGTGAAGATGGAAGAAACAGGTTGATTAAGCTTCCAAGCAGCACCCGGAAGGGAGGCAATTCAGATGAAGGACAAACGTAATGTACAGGCAGAAGATCTTTACCGGCTAAAATGGATCGAACAGCCGGAGGCCTCTCCATCCGGCGGGGCGATTGTATATGTAAGCCGTCAGGTTAATGACAGCCGTGAGGGTTACCATTCCCATCTGCGGATGATTCATCAGGATGGCAGTGGAGATCGCCGATTCACAGCAGGTGAGCGGGATCATTCACCGGCATGGTCCCCAAGCGGACAGCAGCTGGCTTTTTTACGTAAAAAGGATGAGCATACCCAGGTGTGGATCATACCGGCAGACGGCGGCGAGGCCTACCCGGCAACCGACCTGAAGCATGGAGTCCAATCTTTCAGGTGGTCACCGGATGGCAGCTGGCTGCTGCTGTCGGCGGAGCGGGAACAGGAAGATCAGCTGGAAAAGATAGCTGCAGCACAACAGGGCAGCGATACGAATCAGACATCTGAACAAGCTGCTGCCAGTAAAAAAGCCGTTATTATCGATCGGATTACATACAAATGGGATGGCGAAGGACTGTGGCAGGGACGTCGTAAGCATCTGTATGTGCATTCGCTGGTGGATGGTGCCGGTCGCTGGCTTACGACAGGGGAATATGATGTACACAGCTATGCCTGGGCGCCGGATAGTACCCGGATTGCTTTCACAGCACATATTCCATCCGATAATGAAGCCGATCCCGACTTTGTCCGAAGCAGCGATTTGTATACGCTTCATATTCAGGGGGATCATCTGCACCGGTGGACGCACAATGAATACGAGATGATCTCCCTGTCCTGGTCACCGGATGGTCAGCAGATTGCTTTTATTGCGAGTGACCAATCGTATCATAATGCGACGCTGACCCGGTTGTATCAGTTGTCTCTGCCGGAGGGCAGCATCTCCTGTCTGTGCCAGAATTCGGATCGGTTGATTGGTAATTATCTGGTCGGCGACAGCGGGGTCGGTTCGACCGTCGAACCGGTATACAGCAGAGATGGTCAGCAAATCTATACGCTGATGAGCGAGCAGGGTACTGTACAGCTGATTGCAACAGCGACCGATGGTTCCGGTTATCAGCTGATGTTGGATGGGCCGCGCAATGTCCATTATTTTACCCTGACAACGGATGAACATATCCTCTTCGTCGCAGCAGACAGCCTGCAGCCGGGCGAACTGTTCTGCCGAGATACCGTCCAGCTGGAAGAGCGGCAGCTCACTCACTGGAATGATGAACTGCTGTCCCAGCTGCGGCTCAGTGTTCCGCAGGAGATTCAGCTGACCTCGGTCGATGGACGGCCGCTGCAGGCATGGCTGATGCCGCCTGCCCGGGAATACGATGCCGATAACCCTGTGCCGGCCATTCTGGAGATTCACGGCGGACCGCATATGATGTACGGATATACGTTTATGCATGAGTTTCAGCTGCTGACCTCGCAGGGATACGCGGTCATATTCGCCAATCCGCGCGGCAGTCACGGCTATGGTCAGCAGTTTGTCAACGCCTGCCGGGGCGATTACGGCGGCGGGGATTACCGCGATCTGATGGAAGTGACCGATTATGTACTGGAGCATTACGACTGGATCGATCCGGATCGGCTCGGTGTGACCGGCGGCAGCTATGGCGGCTTTATGACGAATTGGATTGTCGGTCATACCGACCGCTTCAAGGCCGCTGTAACCCAGCGCTCGATCTGTAACTGGGTTTCCTTTTATGGGGTGAGCGATATCGGGTTTTACTTTACCGAGGACCAGATTGGCAGTACGCCATGGCAGCGACTGGAGACGTTGTGGAAGCATTCCCCGTTGGCTTTTGTGGAGAATGTGAAGACGCCTATTCTGGTACTGCATGGTGAACAGGATTTGCGCTGTCCGATGGAGCAGGCAGAACAGTGGTTTACCGGACTCAAGCGTATTGGAGCTGTGACCCGACTCGTTCGCTTCCCGGATGCCGATCATAATCTGTCCCGCAGCGGTCATCCGCAGCTGAGAATCCAGCGGCTGGAGCATATTGCCGGCTGGTTTGGACAATATTTGTAGAATACGCATGTAAATGGAGCTGATGAGCTGCTTATGTATAGAGACGGGGAAGTATGCATACGTCCGATGGAAAAGCGGGATATGTACCGCTTGTGGGAGATCAGTGTTCGGGAAGCCGCTCCCGAATGGAAAAGGTGGGATGCTCCGTATTACGAACATACTCCGCTCACCTATGAGCAGTTCTGTACAGGCCAGCAGGAGAGCATGCTGCGCAGTCCGAGCCGCTGGGGTATCGAGGTAGATGGCGAGCTGGTTGGACTGGTCACTTACTACTGGGAACATGAAGCTTCCCTTTGGCTGGAGATGGGCATTGTCATCTTCGTGCCATCCTATTGGAACGGCGGCTATGGTACCCGGGCACTCCGGATGTGGATGAATCATCTGTTCTCCACGCTGCCGCTTGTCCGGGTCGGCTATACGACCTGGTCGGGCAATGAGCGGATGATTGGCGTCGGTTACAAGCTGGGCATGACGATGGAAGCACGTCTTCGCAAATGCCGGCTGTATAATGGAGTCTATTACGATTCGATCCGGATGGGTATTCTGCGTGAAGAGTGGGAGAGTACCCGTACTGCTGTCGATCAGAACCTGACAGCAGCAGATCGCAACCCGATATAACAGGACTGCAATTCGATCAACAATACACAAATACGGACGATGGGTCAGAAGCCAAAGTAACAATAACAGCAGCGACAGCAACATATATTAACTTATGCAAAGAAAAGAACCCGCAGCGGCAACATGCCAGCTTGCGGGTTCTTTTTGTTACGAGTATCATCGGTTCCTATTATTGAACAGTATCCTCACTGGCTGGTGTACCCATCGAATCGGCTGCAGTACCTTCATCAGCAGAGCTGTCCGCTGCAGGCTGGGCCGATGCGGGATGCTTTTGCAGATAATCCAGCGCATTGTAGATCATTACAGCCGCTTCCGCACGGGTGATTTTGGCTTTCGGATCAAAGTTTCCTTTGGCATCCAGTTCATTAATGTTCATCGGCAGATTGCCTGCTTTTTGCATCGATTGCATCAGATAGTTGGTGAACTGTTCACGCGTCAAATCCGCTGCAGGATCGACCGAACGAGGAACTTCGACTCCATTTACAGCTGCAATAATAAAGGCATCCGAGTACCATACGCCATCTTTTACTTTGGTATAGGAGTCACTTGCCTGTGGTGCTTTAATAAATGTAAACTGCGCCAGGCTGAGCTGGAAGCTATTGACCAGCATCTGGATGCCCTGCGCTGTATTCAGCGTCTGATCCGGTTTGAATTCGGTAGCAGTCACCCCGCTGATAAATCCGCGATCTTTGAGTGATTCGATCTTTTGCTGTCCCTGCACATTACGGATATCCGTAAACTCGCCATCTGCTGCCAGTACCTGTCCACTTATTGCAAGCGTCAGCACCGAGGCGGCCAGAAGGGACATCCATTTAGGCTGTATTCCCATTTCCTATTCCCCTCTCACACTGTTATTTTGGCCCTTCCTATTCCTACAGACGCGACCTGTTCCTATTAGGTTGCAGTTTTGATACTGTTAATTTAATTTTTAATAAATAAGTATCGACTTACTGGGATCGGTTTTTTCGACATATATAGTACTTTGGGTTTAGTTATAGTCAAATAATGACAAAATTAATCCTAAGTAATATTAGGGGGATTTTGGCGAAACCAGGACTGCTGAATCATTTATAAAATACTAGGAAAAATGTGACTATTTTATGTTTTCAATAGGAAGAATAGAGGGTATAACTTAAATAACTAAGATATCAGCATAGGAAGTAATAGGAACCGACTAGGAAGGCAATTCCTACTTAGCAAATAAATGGAATTTAAACCACTATCATAAAGGAGCGTGAAGGTTTTGAACATCAACTTAAGCGTATATCAAGCGACCCCCTACAACCACCAGCAATTCAGACCGCAGGCCACAATGACAGCGGATAAGTCCAGTGCAAGTACTGGTGGACAGAGTTTCCAAGAGCTGCTGAATGCTCAAATGGCAGCAAGTACAAGCATAACGACTTACAGAAAACGCTAATCGGTAATGGTTTAACAGCAGCCGTCATCTGCTCTACAAGGTGGACGGATCATAATTACGCACGTTCCGAGACGACATAGAAGCAGTACTGTCTTGAAATAGTATATCCACAAAGATTAGAAATTGGGCTGTGATGGAATTATTTCCATATCATACGGGTTGAACTACATATCAGGGCATGTTCCGATCCGGAGCATGTCCATTATTATGTCTGTATAAGAAATCGCTTTCATTAATAAAAAGACGTATGATAATAAAGATAACTTTATTCCGGGGAGGTAATGGATTATGGCACTGATGCAATGTAATTTTTATTCGGAAGTACTGGGACTGTCCACTTCCATGAATGTGATTATTCCGCAGGAGACACACAGCCAGATAGGGATGGAAGGTCATACGACTGGAGGCAGGCATCCGGTATTGTATCTGCTGCACGGTCTGTCGGATGATCATACGATCTGGCTGCGCCGGACGTCGATCGAGCGTTATGCGGCTGCTTATGGTCTGGCGATCGTGATGCCTAATGTACACCGCAGCTTTTATACGGATATGAAGGAGGGCGGCAAATACTTTACTTTTGTCAGCGAAGAGCTGCCGCGGCTCACAGAATCCTTTTTCCAGGTCTCTGACCGCCGTGAGGACCGTTTTGTAGCCGGACTGTCCATGGGTGGGTATGGAGCGCTCAAGCTGGGTATAAGCCTGCCAGACCGCTATGCTGCGGCAGCAAGTCTGTCCGGTGCGACAGATATTACCTCCCTGTACAAGCGGGGCGATGAAGAATATACGACCGAGATCAAACGCATTTTCGGTTCGCTGGAGGAGCTGCAGGGATCAAACAATGACCTGTTCCATCTCGCCGGGCAGCTGTCGGCTGCAGAGCCGGGGACGAAGCTGCCGTACTTGTACCAGTGCTGCGGTACAGAGGACTTTCTGTATGACGATAATATCCGATTCCGGGACCATGTGCGCCAGCTCGGAATAGAGCTCACGTATGAAGAAGAGCCGGGGATGCACGAGTGGGGCTACTGGGATACCAAGATCCAGCGTGTACTGGAGTGGCTGCCGCTGTCCCGCTGATTACAGGAACGGTAGAAGGTAGAATCACAGGAAATCGAGCATTATTTGATAAGGAATCGACAACATAATTTTCATAAAAATAAGCAGCTTCTGTCTATTACGTCAGAGGCTGCTTGTTTTTATGCTGCTGGCCAAGAGGCAGGGTCATAAATGAACGCGTTATACTTTCATCCTGGAGTTTAGGCCTTCTCGGCATCCGGTTCCTGCACCAGTACCCGGTGAGTCGGATAAGCCAGCTTGGCTTCTTCCTCCTGCAGTACCTGCATCACGAACAGGTTCAGCTTTTGACGGTATTCCAGATTGTCTCCCCAGGCAGGCGACTTGGTAAAGCACTGTACCATGATTCCCAGGCTGCTCTCATAAAATTCGTTAAATTTAACCATAACCGAACCGGGAGCTACCGCTTCATCATTTTCCAGATGCTCGGTAAGCCGATCTACAATCCGCTCGATCCGGTCACCCGGAGTTTGCAGGGATAACTTGATATTGAAAAAGATTTTACGTTTGCCCATCTGGCTGCCGTTCGTAATCGCCGACGAGGCCAGTTTGGAATTCGGTACAATCACCAGCGCATCGGTAAAGGTGCGAATCTTGGAACTGCGGAACGTAATATCTTCGACGATGCCTTCGATGTCCGGTGTAGAGATCCAGTCTCCCTTGGAAAAAGGCTTCTCCAGAATAATGACAATTCCGGCGATAATATTGCTGAGCGACTCCTGGGCGGCCAGCGAGATAGCGAGCGTACCCAGTCCCATTCCTGCGACAACGCCGTTAATGCTGAATCCCCATTCCGCGCCAATACTGGTCACTACCAGCACGACAACCACAAATCGGACCACTTTGGACAGGAAAGGAATAATCATACTGGTGGCATCCAGTCCAAACTTCTTGCCCACACCTTCCAGCAGGATGGAGGAAGCCGCAGATACATTATAGAATCCCCAGCCCAGCAGGATCACACTGATACTGCGATAGATCCGGTTAATATCAATCACAAAATTCCACTGTTCATGCATAAAGTAACGCAGTGCCGCATACGTCCCGATCAGTATAAAGAAATACTGCAAAGGCTTTTCAAAGGCTTGAGCCCAGCGAATCAGAGCGGGATGGTTCTTGAAGCGCCCGATTAAAAAGGCAAATAGGTACCGGGTAAACAACTTGCGGAATAACAAAAATAAAATCAAAATAACGATGGATACAAACAAATCAATCCAGCGTACATTGTAATACCATTGTATCAAGTCATCGATAATGTACATATTCACCATCCTTTTTTGTGTCATTTGCATAAATATTGATTACCCTTTTCCTGCAGCTCCGATTGATATTTCGGATCGTTAAATGTAAGGTGCACGCTCTGTTTTACTGCAATATATGATTAATTCCATAACAGTAGACAGAACAAAAAAAGCCCGCTCTGTCAAAGAGCGGGCTTTCTGGCAGGAAGTATATACGTTCCTGATTGCTTATTTATTCATCACGTATGGCAGTTGTTAGCTGCGTGTACGACGCATCGAACGGAAGATCATGCTTGCAATGAATACCAGTACGACTGCACCGATAATCGATTGAATCACATAGAATCCGCCGATCTCAGGACCCCAGTTACCCAGCAGCATGTTACCTAACCAACCACCGATGAAACCTGCAATAATATTACCAATGATACCACCCGGAATGTCGCGGCCTACGATCATACCTGCGATCCAACCAATAATACCACCTACGATTAATGACCAAATGAATCCCATAATTTTCTCCTCCTAAGTAAGTCAATATCTTTCTTAAGATAGTCGAGTACTTTTTCAAAATAACTTAGGATATCCGTGAAGCAAGTAAGTTAGTTTGGAAAGTGTATTCGATAATCTCTTGTCGTCTATTTATTAACCACTGATAACTATTTTAAACCGTATGTTCGAAATTTAATAAATAAATTGGTTGGCAGCCCTGCCCATAAGGCATGAAAAAAGCCTGCACCGGTCAAGGTGCAGGCGGGGAGATCCCTTGATTTACTTGATGTTTCCGTTAGCTTTGAGGCGTTTGGCAATCTCGGCAAAGTCTTCTTGCGAGATACCCGGCGCGAACTCTTCTTCGACCTCAGGATACTCTGGAACAGGTACACCCTGCGGGAATCCGTGAATAACTTCCAGCGGCAGACCGTCTTCCGGGTGGGTTCCTTTCCAGATTTGGTCGATCGCTTTGAAGTCTTCGGTGCTGTGGGTGTACAGTTTGGTATGGACGCCTTTATCTTCGTATTTACGTGCTTCATTGAATGCTTTATTGCTCAATGAAGGAACAGGGACGAGTTTGGTCACGTCGACACCGGTTGCCATTTGCAACGCTTTGGCATAAGCGACGACGTGCACACCGCCGCGGACGAGCAGGAAACCGACGACTTCGCGGGCTGCCGGATGATCGGTCATCTCATATACTTTCATCTTATGTGTTCTGGCACCGCACTCCAAGAAAAAGTTGTGCAGCAGATCCTCCACCAGATTACCGCTGTTGAACACATTGTCACCTGTCCACGGTCTGCCCATGGAATCACGCGGCATGGCGCCCTGGGCACCGGCGAGGTATGGATAGCTCAGTCTTGCATTTTTGACAGACTCCAGAGGTGTGTCATCCGGCTGCTTATAGGAAGTGGAGCCGGCCTGAATCTTGTTAATTCCGTGAGCGACCAGCTCGACGTGCCCCAGTTCTTCGGCGGTAATACTCGTTACCAGATCGTAGAACGGCTTGAGCTTGGTCTTGTTACGGAAGTTAAAGGACTGGAACAGGTAGTTGTTCAGAGTCGACATTTCCCCGAATTTACCACCCAGCAGTTCCTGTACAGCAGCTGCCGCATTCGGATCGGGACGGTCCACATCGGGAATTTCAATCATAATCTGGTCAAGACGTGTGAACATAATCATACCTCCATTATTCAGTTGTATTGTGCGTAATCATTTTATTGCAAAAAACTGTATTGAGAAAAATAAAGCCTATACAACCAATACCCTAATTTATCCACCGCAAACGTTAAAAGGAAGAGAGTGACCTAATCTTCATTTAAAGTTCACAATATAAATTAAATATGGAAAATCCAATATTAGCTGTAATAGACAGGGGATTATAGTCTACCCATCGTAATTATTTTGGGAAAAATGTATAATATGTAAACGGTATCTGTGCATGCAATGGCACAGACAAGATCACGATAGAGATGTGGGATGAAAACTATGGATCATGAGAAACAGCGGCTCAGCATCGAGACCGCCCGGTTATACTATCTGTCCGACTACAGCCAGCAGGAGATCGCTTCCCGGCTCGGCGTGTCCCGGCCAACGGTATCCCGTCTGCTGCAATATGCCAAGGAAAAGGGTTACGTACGAATCAATATCGTCGATCCACTGGAAGATCTGGACGAGCTTGGTGAACAGCTCAAGCGCAAGTACAAGCTCGATACCGTGCAGGTATGCTATTCTCCGGTCAATGAATACCGGGAGATCCAGAAGCATATCAGCAAGCGGGCGGCCGATTATCTGTACGAGATTGTGCAGGATTCGGATATTATCGGCGTCACCTGGGGAACCACCATGTACTCGGTCGCCCGCCAGCTGGAGCAAAAGCAGGTGCGCGGAGTGGAGGTTGTTCAGCTCAAGGGCGGGGTCAGCCATTCCCATGTGAATACGTATGCGGCCGAGACGGTTAATCTGTTCGCCGAAGCGTATCATACGAGTGCGCGGTATCTGCCTTTACCGGTGATTTTCGATAATATCGAGGTCAAGCGCATGGTCGAGGAAGACCGCCATATCCAGCGCATCATTGAACTGGGACGGCAGGCCAATATCGCCATGTTCACGGTCGGTACGGTCAAGGAAGATGCGCTGCTGTTCCGGCTCGGCTACTTTAACAAGGAAGAGCAGCAGCTGCTGCAGCGCACCGGTGTAGGCGATATCTGCTCCCGCTTCTTTGATAAAGACGGCAATATATGCAGCACGGCAATCAATGAACGCACCGTCGGCATCGACCTGCCCGATCTGCGTAAAAAGGAAAAATCCATTCTCGTCACCGGCGGTCAGCGCAAGATCGAAGCAATCGAAGCGGCGCTGGTGGGCAAGTATGCGAATATTCTGGTCACTGATCAGTTCACCGCCCAGGCTCTGTTAAGTGAGACATGATATGGGCTCAGCGGGACGAGGAGAGAATGGAGAAGAGCAATAGGGGACAGTTGAGTGAATGCAAATCATACTGAAATAGCAATATTCTGAATAGCGATATTTTGCATAGTAGATCTTGAATAGCCATATTCTGTCCTTTGATCTTCAGACACAGTCATATATTATCGAAGTGCTTGAATATAGAATCACTTGGCCATAGCACGGAAGCCGGATATACCGGCAGCCGTGCTGTTTGATTTGCCTTTTACAATGTAAAATATTGATCATTTGTATTGACAATAGTTGCATATTAAACTAATATTGGTTCGAGTTCGAACTAATTGCATAAAGATATGCAATTTTGAAATATCTGTACCGGAAAGGAAACAGTGATTGTTCATGGATTCTCCATCAATACAGCCTGATGATACAAGGAATAGTCCGGCTCATATCGTCAAAGTGCTCTATATCATGATCCGGCGCGAGATTGAGACGGCGCTGCGTCCGCTCGGTCTGACCCCTCAGCAGGGACAGGCACTGCATGCACTATCCCATTCACCCGGTCTGACCAATACAGAACTGGAACATCAGCTCATGATCGAGAAGTCTAGCGTGACCAGCCTGATGAACGGCATGGAAAAGAAAGGCTGGGTCACCCGCAGAAGTCATCCGGAAGACGCACGTATGCGACAGAATGAACTGACCGAAGCCGGACAGCAGATGCATCAGGCGGCCCATGCTGCGGTCGAAGAGGTCAAGCAGCGTTCCCGCAACGCCCTGACCTCAGAGGAACTGGAGCAGCTTCACGGATTGCTGTCCAAGCTGAATGCGGTATACCGGTCTTCCTGAACGGCTCGCTGTTGTTATTGTTTTTAATCATTTTCACCAGTCACTTTTTAGAGTTTATTATTTTATGCTTGGTGTGTTTATTCTCCATATTTTTTATTTATAGAAAGGAATTTATTCTCTCATGAATCAGGAACAGGTCTACCCCAATGGCGATAAGCTGATGCGCGTGCTGGCATTTACGCTCGTTTTCTCCGTCATGAATGCTTCGATGTTTAATGTTGTTATGCCGATTATCAGCCAGGAGTTCCATATCGGAGCATCCGAGGTCAGCTGGCTGCTGACCGCCTATATGATCGTCTATGCTGTCGGCTCCGTCACGTACGGCAAGCTGGCGGACAAGTACCGGCTCAAGGATCTGCTGACCTTTGGCCTGATCTTCTTTGCCCTCGGTTCGGTCGTCGGTCTAACCGCCACCCATTTCTGGATGATGATTCTCGGTCGTGTCCTGCAGGCTGCAGGTGCGGCTGTTATCCCGGCTACCGCAATGATCGTGCCGGTGCGCTACTTCCCGCAGGAAAAGCGTGGTGCCGCACTTGGTATGACAGCAGTCGGTCTGGCGCTCGGAACCGCGATTGCCCCGATTGTATCGGGCCTTGTGACCAGCTTTGCCAGCTGGCGCTTTCTGTTCCTGCTGTCGATTCTGCCGCTGATTGCACTGCCATTTTTCCGTAAATACCTGGATGATGCCAGGGGGACGGCGCAGAAGATTGACTTCCTCGGCGGTGGACTGCTCGGAGGTGCGGTGGCACTGCTGCTGCTGTCCATTTCCCAGAGCAACTGGATCAGCCTCGTGGTCGGTATTATTCTGCTCGTGCTGTTCATTGTTCGTATTCGTACGGCCAAGGAACCGTTTATCCAGCCTCAGCTGTTCCGCAATCGCCAGTATTCCTTCAGCCTGTTTATCGCCTTTCTGGCGACAGGCATGAGCTTTGGACTGCCGTTCCTGACACCGCAGTTCCTGTCCAGCCTGAATGGACTGTCCCCGGCGATTATCGGTCTGATCATGTTCCCGGCCGCGATCTGCTCGGCGATCCTGGGCCGTCAGGGCGGACGACTGGCTGACCGGAAAGGCAATTCGTATCTCGTCTATATTGCTACCACGCTGATCTTTATCTGCTTTGTCACGCTGTCGATCATGGTCGGCATCTCGCCATATGTGGTGCTGTTCCTGCTGATTTTCGGCAATGTGGGACAGACATTTATGCAGATAGCCATGTCGAATACGATCTCCCGTACGCTGACCAAGGATCAGGTCGGGGTAGGGATGGGCATGTTCTCCCTGCTGAACTTTATCGCCGGTGCAATGGCGACGAGCATTATCGGCAAGGTGATCGATACCGATGCCAATGGATTTCATTTGAACCCGGCTGCGCTGTTTAGCGAAGCGTATACGTTTAGCAATATTTTCTCCGGCTTGGCGCTGCTTGTCGTGATCGTGATTGTGCTGTATACCGTGCAGTCGAGATGGACAGCCGGGCAGGCGAAGTAGAGGACAGGAAGATAATAGAATGTAAAGAGGCCAGCTGATTTTCTGATCAGCTGGCCTTTTTTTGTGATGATTAAACATAGACTCATATGTACAGTTATTGGAATAATAAATATAAAAGTTTATTAATAAGTATTATTCCCATTTTTGTAAACAGGCAGTATAATCTTCTGCAAGATGCTGTAGGGCTGTAAGCTGCTATTAATACCCTGTATATTCATACATAGGGCAGTTTACTTCCATTTACACGTCTATACGATTAAGAAAGGAGGGAAAAGACGTATATGATCCCAAATTATCTTCGCAAATTCGCAGTGGTGCTATTTTCTGTAAGTATCCTGTTCTCCGCTGTACTTACAGCCTCTGCTGCCTCTACCAGAGTGTATGAATACGATATCAATGGCAGATTGACCACTACCTACACAGCAACACAGAAAGTCACATACAGTTACGACAAGAACGGTAATCTGCTAAATAAAAAAGTGGAAAAAGGGAACTATAGTGTCAATCTGAGCGCAACCAACAAAAAATAAACAGAGATTCGAAGGGGATAAACAAGTGAATATAATCAAGCGATTAAAGGTCCCGGTAGTGTGGATACTCAGCCTGATGCTGATACTGGAGATGATCTTGGTACCGGCCTATGCGTCAGCTGGAACGTTAGCATCCAAAGAAACATTCTCTTCCGTTCAGCCACCAAGCCGCACGGCAGCGGCGCCGGATACCGATCCGGATCAATGGACGACGGTTGCGAAGAGCGTCTACGGTGATGTATACGAGGAAGATGATCCAGAGATGGATGCATTGGAAGAGAAGCTCAAGCAGCTGGACTATCCGGCAGCAAATTCCCGGGTGAATTCCTTCGCTCTCCAATCCGAGACGACGACACTTCCGGAACCAGAGCCGATTACTGAACTGGGAGAAGAGAAGATTTACCTGCTGCTCAAGGATGGAGCAGCACCTGTAGATATTTACTGGATTGAATATCTGCACCGGATCACAGGCAAAGACGGAGATCAGATCTGGCAAGACTATCGTCAACAGAACATAAAATGGGCGGAATTAGAGCAACAATACAACAAAGCATCTGTTACAGAAGATGTATATAGAAACGTACAGGATGATACATATGGACCAATGCTCTCTACACAAGGTCTACATGCGATACGAGGATTGACAGCTGAAAATTCCAGCGCGCCTGCAATGACGCTGTCGGCTGCTCTAACTGGTGCACTGGATGATATGATTAATGATCAACGAATTGATAATCTGGGCAAACAGCAATATGATGAGAATCCGGAAAATACGGAAAATATTAGTACTTCAAGCGGTAGTTTAACTTGGAATGCTAATCAAATCCATCTTCCGGGACGAGATGGGCTGGATTTGGATATTGGAGTACGTTACGATTCCTTGGATACTTCTGCTTTTACAAGAAAATCTTCTAAAAAAGGTAGTGCTAGCGTGTATAAACGCAGCTACACTTATGAGCGGAATGATTTAGGAATGGGATGGTCTTTCCGACTTCCTTCTGTAGAAGGAGGAGGACCTAACTGCAATTATGCTCATTTTGTCTATCATTCGGGTACAGGACAAAGCTATAGGCTTTATACGGGTTATGAACCTACTGTTGAAATAAAAAAAGAGAGCGGTGTTCTTCTAACATTTTCAAGATATATTCCAGATGCTGAGCAATTTTCTAACGGAGAATTACAAGCATGTTATCTGACTAAACAGCTAGATGGAACTAAAGAATACTTTTCTTCTTTTGGTTTACTGATTGGTAAAGTAGACCGATATGGAAATACAATTACCTACCATTATCAGGATCGGAAAGTAAACTCTGAAGTGACTGAAGGTTGGGGTGGTTTTATACTAGCCTATATTACAGATACGCTCGGGCGCAAAGTGACTTTTGATTATGAAACCAAACTGAATCAGGGTGATGATTTCCAAGGGGAAAATATCGTTGTTACTGTATATAATCCTCAAGGTCAGCCCCAGCAAAAAGTGGTTTATACCAAAAGCAGAGCTAAATTGATTCAAAATGAAAAAGATCAAGGATATGTACCGCTACTACAAAGTATTACTAATAATATGCAAGAAAAGCAAACTTTCCATTATAGCGTGGTTAATGCTTCTTTTCGCTTTAAGAGTTCTAAGAACTTTGTAGATGAACCTTATTTCTTGCTAAACCAAGTGACTTCTCCTCGTTCTGTCACACATTATGAATATGAGCAAGCAAGTCGTAGACCAGGGAACAAAGGAGAGAGCACAGAATACAGAATTCGTTCACGTTATGATGTTCCTCTTCTGGCGAATAATAGCCAGGGTAATAGAATGAATCAAATCGATTATACCTATATTAATGACTATACCAAATATTATGATATTAATCAGGCTAATGGTGGGGATCGTACCTTATACCGTTACTCTCAAACTGCCCATGTTAAGAGCAGCACAGCAGCTGATGGAACTGAAATCACTAATACCTACAATGGTAAACATCAGTTGCTTTCCACAGAAACCAAGAACCCTCAAGGCGAGACAGTTACAACGAATTATCAGCAGTTTGATCCAACTTATGAATACAACCCTACCAAAATCCAAACGATTCAGAAGGATGCGAACGGCACAGTCACCCGCTACAAGGATATTACCTATACCGACTGGGGTGGCACATCAGCTGAAACCGATGACCTGCTGGAAAGCGACTATAACAACGCTGATACCAGAGCACGTCATACCGTAAACTACACCTATGATCCTGTGTACCATTTGCCACTCAGCAAATCATGGTATCAAAGCGATAACAAACAAATCAGCGAACAATACAGTTATAACACTTCCGGTCGTCTGCAAAGTACAACCAATGCTGCAGGAGAAGTAACCAACTATAGCTATGAACCTTCACCATCGGGGCCCAACCAGATCCAGAAAGTCACCGAAACTCGTAAAGTGCGCGATGGTATGAGCACCAGCGTCACGACAACATTCGGTGCCGACTATAACTATGCCTATCCAACCGAACAGACCCAGACACTGACCAATGCAGGCAAAAATACACAAACCGTTCGTCAGACAATGAAGTACGATAGCGGCACGGGTCTGTTAACAGAACAAACGGACAGCGATGGACGCAAGACAACGACGACTTACGATGCTCTCGGCCGACCGACCCGGATTGTCTCTCCATCGATCACCAATCTGGATGGCACCGTATACGCAGTAGAAGACCAGTATGCCTACACCAATCGTGCCTACAGTACCGAGGCAGACAGCGTCAACAGCGGTATCCTGACGATGCGAGTGGACAGCATCCGCCAGTATACCAATACAGCGACGGGTGCGACGACCATACTGACACGCCAGTCCTCCTATTACGATGGCATGGGCTTCCTGCGTGTAGATGAGACGTATAATGGCACCAATGGCTGGACCCGTTCCCAGTATCATCCGGACGATCAGGGGCGTGCCGTCTATGCAATAGACCCGGCTGGCAATACCCAGACTGCAGCCTACGACGCATGGGGCCAGCAGATAGAATTTACAGATGCCCAGGGCAACATGTTTGTGAATAAAGCCGAGCTGACTCAACATAAAGCCAAACGGTTTGCTGTTGCAGCCGATCAGGTATCTGCCTATCGCTCCAACCCGGGCAATGCAGCGATCCAGCTTAACTATGTGGAGCAATCCTACGATGCGTACGGACATATGACAGGAATGCTCGCTTACCAGGATGGATCGGCCCGCAGCCAACCGATCAGGGAGAGCTATTCGTATGATCTGGTCGGGAACATACTGACTTATACCGACCCGAATAATAACCGTAATGCTAGCGGCGTGACTACAGCCTTTACGTATGACGGATTGAACCGTCTGACTTCCGTACAGGATGCGATGGATCAGACGAGCCGTTATGATTATGATGGAATCGGCAGTTTGTCCAAAGTGACAATTAGCGATACAACAGGCAAAAATGAGACCCTGTACAGCAAAGACTATAACGAGCTTGGCCAGATGACCAAGAAGACCGATCCATCCGGTAACAGTACTGATCTGACCTACAATCAGCGTGGTCTGAACGATCAGCAAACGGACCGCAATGGCACCGTGACGAATTATCAATATGACGAACGCGGCCAACGTACTGTAGCTACTCTAAAAGGGACAGACGGCAGCACGCTGCAGACCAAGAGCATCTTTGGCAGTGACGGCAATCTGCTTACAGATCGTCATGAATTGTACCTGAACGGTACCAAAACAGCCACGCAGACAAGTACCATCGACAAGCTGGATCGGGTCACCAATCTGGTCTCGACAGCCAATGGATACAATGCACAGCTGAATGTAACATACGATTCGCTGGATCGGATGACGAGCCAGAAGAACAGTCTGAATGGTAACAGCCTGTTCACCAACTATGGCTACGATAAATCCCGTCTAACCCAGATTCAGACCAATGGCGGTCAGACCCGTACAACGGCCAAGACAGCGAATGTACAATATGACTACACACCGCTTGGTCAAGTACGCAGTATCACGTTCCCTACCCTGTCGGATGGAACGACCTTGCGTGAGAGTATGAGCTACGATCCACTGAATCGCCTGTCCCGACTGACCAATACAAAAGGCGACCAATTGTTGTCAGTATATAACTATCAGTACGATGCCAACGGCAACATTACAGGGATCAAGGAACAGGTGCAGAGTGGTGCAGCACAGACTTCAACGTATGCGTATGACAAGTTAAACCGTCTCACAGTGGTGAAAAGAGCCGACGGCAGCGAGACCCAGTATACGTATGATTTGCGCGGCAACCGCAAGACGATGATTGATACCCAGGAACTGCCGGAGACAGAGCCAGCAAGCTATACGTATGATCTGCAGAATACACTAACATCTGCAACCACAGCCAAAGGTAAAACCAGCTTCGACTATCTACCAGACGGACTACGAGCCAAAAAGACTACCGGAACCAAAGTCACCCAGTATGGATACAATGGAGCTGGCAAGGTGGTTTCTGACAAAACTGCCGATGGTACAGCTTCCAGCTATATTCGCGGTGACCGGGTGCTTGTTAAAAAAGACCAGACGAATAAGAAGGATTACTATTATCTGTATAACGGACATGGTGACGTAGTCCAAATGATTGGAACAGACGGCAGTCTGGTGAATAGCTATCGTTATGATGAGTGGGGGAATATTACCCAGCAGAAAGAGACGGTGACGAATGAGTTTAAATATGCTGGGGAGACGTATGATGCAGAGACGGGATTATACTATTTAAAAGCTAGGTATTACGATCCAAGTATAGGAAGATTTTTAAATGAAGATATAATTGAGGGCGAAAATGAAAATCCAATAAGTCAAAATATTTATACGTATGTAGAGAATAATCCATTAATTTATACAGATCCAACAGGACATTATACGTTTAAAGAAGATCCTAGTAAACCAGCAGTAACTCCAGATAACATAGAAAAACATGCTAGTGATAAACTAGTCGAGTTTCTTAAAACTTATGAAACATTTTCTGGACGATGGTATTATGCTACAAAAGAAGAAGAAAAAAGAGATATAAAAACGATAGGTTATGGGCATGTAATTC
Organism: Paenibacillus sp. Z6-24; assembly: GCF_054161335.1. NCBI lineage: Bacteria > Bacillati > Bacillota > Bacilli > Caryophanales > Paenibacillaceae > Paenibacillus > Paenibacillus sp. Z6-24. The sequence goes on from NZ_CP096398.1 coordinate 1,369,226, forward strand.
AACCTGGAGAGGAAAGTTTGCTGAAAGGTATTACAGAAGATCAAGCACAATCTTTATTAAAATCAGATATTCATAATAAAGCTGAAAATTATGTAAATAAATGGGCGGAAAAAAATGGTGTAGTTTTTACACAACAACAATTTGATGCTCTTGTTAGTTGGAGGTTCAATGGGGGAGACTTTTTAGGAAGTGATCCGGGAGAAATGTTGGCATCTGGAAATTTTTCGTCTGCTAAATTTCAAAATGAGTTTAAAAATGAAATGCTTTTATGGGTAAAAGCTAGTGGTAAGAAGTTATCTGGATTATATTTGCGTAGATATGATGAATGGGAAATGTTCGTGAAAGGTGATTATAAAAGGAATTATAACAGAAAGATACCTAAAGGTTTTTAGAATAAATAAGGAGGTCATACAATGAAAAAAATAGGTATAGTAATTTTTTTGGTTCTAAATTTATTTTTAGCTACTTCCTGTGGAATAAAAAATAATAGTTTACAGATTGAAACTCCAGAATCAGATATCACTAACTCTGCTGTAGTTATTAATAAATCAACACCTGAATTAGTAGAGGATCTGATAGGTAAATGGAAGGTGAAACGTATTTATGCCTATGGAGTTGGTAGCTCGAAAAATGATGAACAGACTATTGAAAAATTAATTGGGACAGAAATCATACTCAGTTCAAATTCTATTAAATTCGGTAAAGAAAAGAATAAAAAACCTATATTTTATAAAGTTAGTAAAAGTTCCGATGAAAGCTTCTTTTCTGATATTGATTGGATAAAAGAAAGTACTATAGCAACAAATTTAAATCTTCAAAGTTTAAAAGAGATAAGTCTATATGAGGATGCTAAGTATAAAAAAATTTATTATGGTGATGGGAATATTATGTATTATACCAACAATAAAGAACTTATCTTAAATAAAGACGGCGACTTATTTTTATTAGTTAAATTGGAAAATTAAACAGGATTTAAATTTATTGATTTTTAATAGTGTGATTATTTGGAAGATAGTCACTTAAATTCATATTTTAAACCATATGGGAATATTATACTCTCATATGGTTTTTTTATTAGTATGATAAATGAAAATGATACAGCATTTGGTCAACATAAGCTAACACCAGCTGATTTCGGGAGGTAATCAAACTTGTTTGAGATAAAATACCGAATTATTATTGATGAGAGTTACTGGAAAAAAATGAATTTAGATACAATTGAAAAGGAAGGCGGAATTGAGGGCTTCTTTCAGTTAAATCTGCATTCAGTTAATTATGGTTATTACCATGATAGGGAATTGGCAGAGGGTGAACAGGGTTTTGACATTATTTCAACTTGGTTATCAAATTTATTAGAAGTATGTCTTTTAATAGACAATACGAAGTATGTAGCGATAAAGGATACAGAATCTTACAATACATGGCTTGAATTTATTTCTGCTGATAATGACTTGCTTGTGAGCGTGATTCAGTCGGACAGTTTCATTAGTGAGTATGTCATTACCAAGCCTTTAGAGAATCGAGTTTATCCCGAATGGAAAGACATTATAGTCAAAAAGGAGGAGTTTAGCGAAGAGGTGATTAATAATGTGAAGAAATTTATTTCAGAATTGGCCCAAATAAACTCTCTCATAAGTATGAGCCAAAGAATAACTCAATTGCAATCAATGCTCGACAAAGTCAGTCAGTAGATATTTATAGACCTTGAGGGTAACGCCTTCAAGGTCATTGTTTTATCTCCATCCAGTGCCGAATGAATCGGGTGATAACTCTCATCATTTGGCGGTCAGACCCGCACAACGGCCAAGACAGCGAATGTACAATATGACTACACACCCCTTGGTCAAGTACGCAGTATCACGTTCCCTACCCTGTCGGATGGAACGACCCTGCGTGAGACCATGAGCTACGATCCGCTGAATCGCCTGTCCCGACTGACCAATACAAAAGGCGACCAATTGTTGTCGGTATATAACTATCAATATGATGCTAACGGCAACATTACAGAGATCAAGGAACAGGTGCAGAGCGGTGCAGCACAGACTTCAACGTATGCGTATGACAAGTTAAATCGTCTCACAGTGGTGAAAAGAGCCGACGGCAGCGAGACCCAGTATACGTATGATTTGCGCGGCAACCGCAAGACGATGAGTGATACCCAGGAACTGCCGGAGACAGAGCCGGCAAGCTATACGTATGATCTGCAGAATACACTAACATCTGCAACCACAGCCAAAGGTAAAACCAGCTTCGACTATCTACCAGACGGACTACGAGCCAAAAAGACTACGGGAACCAAAGTCACCCAGTACGGATACAATGGAGCCGGTAAGGTGGTTTCTGACAAAACTGCCGATGGTACAGCATCCAGCTACATTCGCGGTGACCGGGTGCTTGTCAAAAAAGACCAGACGAATAAGAAGGATTACTATTATCTGTATAACGGACATGGTGATGTCGTACAGATGATTGGAACAGATGGCAGTCTGGTGAACAGCTATCGTTATGATGAGTGGGGGAACATTACCCAGCAAAAAGAGACGGTGACAAATGAGTTTAAGTATGCTGGAGAGATATATGACGGAGAGATAGGATTATATTATTTAAAATCAAGATATTATGATCCTAGTATTGGGAGATTTCTGAATGAAGACACATATGAAGGGGAACTTACAAATCCATTAAGTTTGAACCTTTATACTTACGTTCATAATAACCCACTGATTCATATTGATCCCTATGGAAATAAAGCTTGGTTAATTCATGGAACTTTTTCTGATGGGAATACTTGGACACCTGAATTTGTTGATTATATTGAGAAGGTATTCAATGAAACAAGTGAGAAGTTAAATTGGTCAGGTGAGAATAATAATAATGCACGTTCGGATGCAGCTGAAGAGTTTGCTGGTAGAATTTATGAATGGCAAAAGGATCATCCTAATGAACCAGTAAGATTAATCGGACATAGTCATGGAGGTAATGTAGCAATTATGGTCGCAAACTTATTAGAAGATAAAGTACCTGTAAACACTTTAGTTACCATTGCAACCCCAGTAAGAGAATATCAATTGGAGACCAAGGTAGGACAACATATAAATGTTTATAATGAAAGAGATATAGTACAGGGAGATATGGCAGGACACTGGTGGTTAGCAGGAACTACATTGACAAGGAAATTTGATAATGCAGATAATATATATGCTAAAGATGGAGAGAAAGGCACAAAAATTGAATCACATTCTACGATGCATAGTGACGTGAAAATATGGAAGAAGTATATTGAACCGGTTTTGCATAAAGGAAGATATTGGTATTCAGGTTCTGGAGGATCTTTTTAAGAAAATTATTTAAAATATTAAAACAAGTGAAAAGTAAAATAAAAAGTTATATTTTAAAGCCTTATAATAAGTATTATCTATTTAATCTAGTCTAGATAGCTACTTGATACTGTCTAGACTAGAATTTTATTAAACAAAAGGAGTTAATAATTATTATGCAGGGTGCGCTGAAAATTACACTTTTAATTATTATTATAACTAGCCTTATATGCTTTTTTTGGTTTATTACTGGTGCCACTGCATATTTTCAACGAGGTATGGATATTATAGGTACTGCATATCTATGGTACGTGGGATTACCGCTTCTATTATTTAGCACACTACTTGTCCTAATTCTTATTAAAAGATGGAACCCAACAAGCAAATTAGATTATATAGGTCTTAGTATATCTCTAATAATAACCCTCTTAATTTCCATAGCTTTAGTTAATAGTGTGAAAAATTATGGTTGGATAAATAAAAAAATAGAAAGTGATTCAGTTAAAATCACTGCTGATCAAAAATATGAATATCATATTGATTTGGTTAATTTATTTCAAAAAAATAGTTCTGCAGAACTTTATCTTAAAGATTTAAAGACTGGGGAAGTGACTCACATACCTGTTAATATTAAAACTAATGAAATTATAGGATTAGGAGTGAAGAAAACAAATCATTGGGTGAAACTTGAAGTTACAAAAAATGATAATATTTACCTTTTGTACACAACAAAAGAACTAGGAATACCTCAAGAAAAATTCATGGTTAACGTCTCAACAAAGTCTTCTAGCATAATAAGCCAATAATAATTTTCAATTAATGAAGAGTAATACGCTAAGTTTTTTATAAATCTTAAGTTATTTTATAAATGTATATCTATTTAAAATTAGACATTTCTATTGAGTTTTATTAAATTAGTTGGTGATTGGTTCAAATTTTAATCTTAAGAGATTAGACAAAAATTAAATAATATTCAGTAGATAAATGGAATATAACGGTTACTTCTTTTGTAGTATGTGATGTCCATACTCATTTAGCTCTCTAAGAAACATCTAACAACCCGAAAACAACTCAAATCCTCCTCACGAAAAATTCACATGCCAATCCGCGAATTTTGTGCTATCATACAATAGTTTTCCCCTTCTGACGATTGTTCGTCCGTCTCTGAACAAACTTTCAAAAACTGTTTTACATTTGTTCATACCAGTGCTATGATGTTAATGCAAACAAGGATCACAACAGATTTGCCATATACACAGCATGCAATTTGTTATCCAGGGTAATAACAAGAGTATGAAATAATGAATAGTTTAAAGGAGCGATACACATATGAATTTGGCCAAGCTTATTGACCATACATTGTTGAAAGCGGACGCAACAAAGGCGGAAATCACCAAACTGACGGATGAAGCGAGAAAGTACCAGTTTGCTTCTGTCTGTGTCAACCCCACATGGGTAGCCTACTGCGCAGAGCAGCTCAAAGGCAGCGGAGTGGATGTATGTACCGTTATCGGATTCCCTCTGGGAGCGAGCACTCCTGAAGTGAAAGCTTTTGAAGCAGCGAATGCCATTGAGAACGGTGCAACCGAAGTCGACATGGTTATCAACATCGGCGCCCTCAAGGACGGCGACAACGATCTGGTACTGCGTGATATCCAGGCGGTTGTCAATGCAGCCAAAGGTAAAGCACTGGTAAAAGTCATCATCGAGACTTGCCTGCTGACCGACGAAGAGAAAGTTCGCGCTTCCGAATTGTCTGTTCAAGCTGGAGCAGACTTTGTGAAGACATCCACTGGTTTCTCTACTGGCGGAGCGACAGCAGAAGATATCGCCCTGATGCGCAAAACGGTAGGACCTGATGTAGGCGTCAAAGCTTCCGGCGGCGTACGCAGCCTGGAAGACCTGAACCAGATGGTTGCAGCCGGCGCGACACGTATCGGCGCGAGCTCCGGTGTGAAGATTATGGAAGGTGGACAATCCACTTCCGATTATTAATTCACAACAGCCCATCGATTCCGTCCGGTCTGCGACCAGCAGCAGAGACGGAATCGATGGTCAGGCAGTACACAGGACAGAGAGGCTGCCGGAGATTGCAGTACAACATGACCATTCATCCGAGTGGCAATCTTCCGGCCGTCTGGCTTTCCGGCTTCATTATCGTCAATATTCATGCCCAAGGAGGCTATGTACGATGAAAGAACAACTGATTCAGGCCGCGATTGAAGCGCGCCAGAACGCCTATGTACCTTATTCCAACTTCCAGGTTGGCGCGGCACTGCTCGCAGATGGCAAAGTATACGGTGGAGCGAACATTGAGAACGCATCCTTCGGACTGACCAACTGTGCAGAACGTACTGCAATCTTCAAAGCTGCTTCCGAAGGCATTCGCAAGATCGATGCAATCGCGATCGTAGCCGATACGGACGGACCGGTATCTCCATGTGGAGCCTGCCGCCAGGTCATTGCGGAATTCAGCGACGAGAACACTCGCGTCTATCTGACGAACCTCAAGGGAGACGTTAGCGAATGGAGCGTATCCGAGATTCTGCCGGGATATTTCCAGGCCAAGGATATGAACAAAGGCTGATGGGATAATCCCAATATTCAGCCACAGCAGCAACCGTTTCACTTTATTTTTAAAAAGATGATCCTCAGGGAGTCATTCTTTTGGCAAAGTATGTAAGCGCTTTATGATTTTTAAGAAAGCGTTTCGCAAATGTTTCACAGCAAGTTACAATATTGACCGTGATGAACGGGTGCCTGCACCGGATGGGATGCAGATTTAGAATAGGAGCTAATCTTTTATGAAATATCTTATCGCGATTATTGGTATTCTCGTAGTGTTCGCACTGACTTATGTTGCCAGCAATGACAAGAAAAATATCCGCTATCGTCCGCTCATTATCATGATTGTGCTCCAGGCGATACTGGCCTTTATCCTGCTTAATACAACTGCAGGTGCATGGCTGATCGGCGGATTCTCAACCGTATTTAATCACCTGCTGGGGTATGCGCATCAAGGTACGGACTTCGTATTCGGCGGATTTGCTTACAAAGAAGGTTCCACGCCGTTCTTTATCAGCGTATTGATGCCAATCGTATTCATCTCCGCGCTGATCGGTATTCTGCAGTATTTCAAAATTCTGCCGTTCATCATCCGCTACATCGGTCTGGTGCTGAGCAAGATAAACGGCATGGGCAAGCTGGAATCCTACAACGCGGTAGCATCCGCGATTCTGGGACAATCCGAAGTATTCATCTCGGTGAAAAAGCAGATCGGTATGCTGCCGAAGCACCGTCTGTACACGCTGTGTGCTTCCGCCATGTCGACCGTATCGATGTCCATCGTCGGTTCCTACATGGTAATGCTGCAGCCGCGTTACGTAGTAACAGCGCTTGTACTGAATCTGTTCGGCGGTTTCATCATCGCTTCACTCATTAATCCATATCGTGTAACCAAGGAAGAAGATATACTGGAAGTACAGGAAGAAGAGAAACAGAGCTTCTTCGAAATGCTGGGCGAGTATATTATGGACGGTTTCAAAGTTGCCATTACGGTAGCTGCGATGCTAATCGGTTTCGTAGCCCTGATCGCTATGATCAACGGATTGTTCGATCTGATCTTCCATATCACGTTCCAGGAACTGCTGGGTTATGTTTTTGCACCATTTGCATTCATCATGGGTGTACCTTGGAGCGAAGCGGTTACAGCGGGCAGCCTGATGGCGACCAAGCTGGTATCCAACGAGTTCGTGGCGATGCTGGATCTGGGCAAACACACCGAGCTGAGCGCACGCACAATCGGTATCGTATCCGTGTTCCTCGTATCCTTTGCCAACTTCTCTTCCATCGGTATTATCTCCGGTGCGGTTAAAGGCCTGAACGAGAAGAAAGGTAACGAAGTTGCCAAGTTTGGTCTGAAGCTGCTGTACGGCGCGACTATGGTCAGCGTATTGTCCGCGATCATCGCCGGTCTGTTCCTGTAATAAAGAGTATTTCCAATCGTAACTTATCTGTTGTAAAATAGTCCTTTGCACAATTTTACAGCTTATCAGCTTGTTGAATCGTACTTCTCGGGCAGCCCCTGCTGTTTGAGCATGGCTACAGGGTGTTATATCCTGTATGACATGGCGTATGATTCAGCAAGCTGTCTATTTTGAAAGGAGTAATCAACGATGACACCATTCAAACGTGTACATTTGGTAGTAATGGATTCGGTGGGGATCGGTGAAGCACCGGATGCCGCAGAATTCGGCGACGTGGATGTTGATACGTTCGGACATATTGCCCGTGAGAACGGCGGACTGAACATGCCGAACATGGCCAAACTGGGTCTGTCCAATATCCGTGAAATCGAGGGTGTACCGGCAGCGGAGCAGCCGCTTGCCTACTATACCAAGATGCAGGAAGCTTCCCGCGGTAAAGACACGATGACCGGACACTGGGAGATCATGGGACTGTATATTGATACCCCGTTCCGCGTGTTCCCGGACGGATTCCCGGATGAGCTGATCCAGCGCATCGAGGAGAAGACCGGCCGCAAAGTCATCGGCAACAAGCCGGCCAGCGGTACCGAGATTATCGACGAACTGGGCGAAGAGCATGTGAAGACCGGAGCGCTGATCATCTATACTTCCGCCGATTCCGTGCTGCAGATTGCCGCACACGAAGAAGTCGTTCCACTCAAGGAACTGTATGAGATCTGTGAGTTCTGCCGTGAGATTACACTGGATGATCCGTACATGCTGGGCCGCATTATCGCGCGTCCATTTGTCGGTGAAGTCGGCAAATTCACCCGTACATCCAACCGTCATGACTATGCACTGAAGCCATTCGGACCGACGACGATGAATGCGATGAAGGATGCCGGACTGGACGTAATCGCAATCGGTAAAATCTCCGATATCTACGACGGCGAAGGCGTAACCGAATCGATCCGTACCAAGTCCAATATGGATGGCATGGATCAGCTGGTGAACGTTGTATCCAAGCCGTTCCACGGTATGAGCTTCCTGAACCTGGTCGACTTTGACGCTCTGTTCGGTCACCGCCGTGATCCAAAAGGCTATGCCGACGCACTGGAAGAATACGATGCACGCCTGCCGGAAGTATTCGAGAAAATGGAAGAAGATGACCTGCTCATCATCACTGCCGACCACGGTAACGATCCAACCTACACCGGAACCGATCATACCCGTGAATACGTGCCCCTGCTCGTCTACTCCAAACGTTTTGCAAATGGAGGCAAAGAACTCCCTCTGCGCAAAACCTTCGCCGACATCGCCGCAACCGTAGCCGAGAACTTCGGCGTAACGATGCCCGAATACGGCGAAAGCTTCCTGTCCGATCTCAAGTAAGATCGGGAGGAACAGCGACAAAGCATAACCAGTACATCGCAAGTGTATTGATTTACAAGTGTATTGATTTAAAGGAAACTAAATTTTCTTTATGTTTTATTTTTCAAGGGGTTAAGCGAATGCCGTTAACCCCTCCATAAAAATGGCTTCCGTCCAAACGGAAGCAATGGAATCGGACTGAAACAGCGTAACGGCCTCCTTTAAAAATGAATATCGACTGCTGCAGGCAGTCATTCCGGATATTCATTTTTAACAGAGGGTGAAAGCCGATCCATTGCTGAAGCGAGGTCGCTTCGAAGCTCAAACTATTTATTCGGAGGTATATACAAATGAGTGTTCATATTGCTGCCAAACCCGGCGACATCGCCGAAACCATCCTGCTGCCGGGAGATCCCCTGCGCGCCAAATACATCGCCGACACCTATCTGGAAGATGTAACCTGCTATAACGAAGTACGCGGTATGCTCGGCTTTACCGGTACGTACAAAGGCCAGCGCATTTCCGTACAGGGTACAGGCATGGGCCTGCCATCGATCAGCATCTACGTGAACGAGCTGATCAGCGAGTACGGCGTGAAGAACCTGATCCGCGTCGGTACATGCGGCGGTATGCAGGAGAACGTCAAAGTACGCGACGTAGTTATCGCCCAGGCGGCAAGCACTGATTCCAGCATGAATAACCACATCTTCGGTGGATACAACTTTGCACCGGTGGCCAGCTTCCCACTGCTCAAAGCAGCTTATGATCGTGGCGTAGAAAAAGGTCTGAACCTGCATGTGGGTAACATCTTCAGCTCGGACTCCTTCTACCGTGATGACAAGACGATCACCGGCCGCCTGATGGAATATGGCGTACTGGGTGTAGAGATGGAGACCAGCGCACTGTACACACTGGCGGCCAAGTTTGGTGTGAACGCACTGACTATTCTGACCGTAAGTGACCATCTGCTGACAGGCGAAGAGACAACGTCCGAAGAAAGACAGACTACATTCAACGATATGATGGAAGTGGCTCTGGACGCAGCGATCTCTTTTCAAAAGTAATCCGGATCGCTAACCGTCCAGCATAGACGGCAGACAGCCGGGAACAGGGTGATTGGACATCCGCTGCATCGTGTACACCGTACTAGGGCATGCGGATCACCATCACCTTTCCCGGACACATACAGCACAGCAGCATCGGATAGAGAGGAACAATGCTTCGGATGCTCTGCAGCTGCTTATATCGATGTTAGGTTCATGTTAAATATTCCACTACAAGTGAGGAGATCCAACGATGAGAATGGTAGACCTGATTGAGAAAAAGCGTGACGGTAAAGAACTGACTACGGAAGAAATCAACTTTATTATTGAAGGATATACCAACGGCGAGATTCCGGATTACCAGATGAGTGCGTTCAACATGGCTGTATTCTTCCAAGATATGACCGAGCGCGAACGTGCCGATCTGACGATGGCCATGGTGAACTCCGGCGAGACAATTGACCTGTCCGCGATCGAAGGCGTCAAAGTCGACAAGCACTCCACCGGCGGTGTAGGCGATACAACAACACTGGTACTGGCTCCACTCGTAGCGGCTCTCGATATCCCAGTAGCCAAAATGTCCGGACGCGGTCTGGGACACACAGGTGGTACAATCGACAAGCTGGAAGCGGTAGAAGGATTCCATGTGGAAATTACCAAGGATGAATTCATCAAGCTCGTTAACGAAAGCAAAATCGCCGTTATCGGACAAAGCGGCAACCTGACGCCTGCAGACAAAAAGCTGTATGCACTGCGTGACGTAACAGCAACCGTCAACTCCATTCCGCTGATCGCCAGCTCCATCATGAGCAAGAAAATCGCTGCCGGTGCCGACGCAATCGTATTGGATGTTAAAACAGGTGCAGGCGCATTTATGAAAACACCGGAAGATGCCAAAGAACTGGCACACGCCATGGTAAGCATCGGTAACAACGTAGGCCGCAAAACGATGGCCGTTATCTCCGATATGAGCCAGCCGCTCGGACTTGCGATCGGTAACTCCCTGGAAATCCAGGAAGCGATCGACACACTCAAAGGACAAGGTCCAAAAGATCTGGAAGAACTGTGCTTTGCACTGGGCAGCCAGATGGTCTTCCTGGCCAACAAAGCAAGCTCCCTGGAAGAAGCCGAGCAAAAACTCAAAGAAGTCATTGCCAATGGTAAAGCACTGGAGAAATTCAAGCTGTTCCTGGCGAATCAGGGCGGCGACGCATCTGTCGTGGATCATCCGGAGCGCCTGCCGCAGGCGAAATTCCATATCGAAGTACCTGCCAAGCAGGACGGTGTGGTAGCGGAACTGGTAGCCGATGAGATCGGTACAGCAGCGATGCTGCTGGGCGCAGGACGCGCAACCAAAGAATCCGAGATTGATCTGGCTGTCGGCCTGATGCTGAACAAAAAAGTCGGCGATTCCGTCAAAGTTGGCGAATCCCTCGTAACCATTCATTCCAACCGTGAGAATGTAGACGATGTAATGGCAATGCTGTACGAGAATATCCGTATTGCGGATCATGCAGACGCGCCAACACTCGTATACGGCACAGTTACCGAGTAATAGCAGTACAGAATCGGCTCTCTACCCGCTCGGATTATCCCATATAATCCGAAGCGGAAGAGCTTCCATTCAAAGTAGGTGATGGTACATGATCACCTTGTTACCCCCACCAGGACAGCAGCTTTTCTCAGCGGCATCATCATGAGAAAAGCTGCTGTCTATTTTTTTGATCAAATTAGGGATTATACATAAATTAATACAAAATATGAGAGGGTATCAACCGATATAAATAATAGTTGTCTTTACCACGAGATTGCTGCCAGCCGGTCGTTAAGCGCAGCTTTACCAAGAGTAGGATAGGCCCAGTAAAACTTAAGATAAACACAAAAAACATATGATGAATATAAAAGAATATTATGGAACCAGAGGAAGGGATGACAGGTGGACATGATCGGATGCCTAAAAAGGATTGAACAGGAACGTGAAGAACTTCATTATTTGGTGGAGCAGTACGGTTTCTCGGATCATCGGGTACTGGTCAAATCCCAGCAGTTGGATCAAACGCTGAATGAATTCAACCGCTATGCCTGCATGTATGACAGCAGCAAATTCAACCTGTAAACCTCGGAGCTCCTCGAGAGCTCCGAGGTTTCTTTATTAATCACTCAAATGTCACTTATTAAGTAAAAAAGGAAGTGAAAAACTATAGTAAAAGGTATATAAATTTATAAATATGTATAATGGACAGGAGGGAACAAAGTAGATTTCTATTTACCCAGTTAAGTAAGGAGAGACAGTAAAATGAGAAAGAATAACGATATTCGTTCTATTATAGAGTATGAGATCCAACAGAAAGGCTAAAATTTAAGCCGATTCAGTCAAATTTCAGGAATGAATCGCGGTACGCTCAGTCTTATCCTTAATAGTAATCCTGCTAAGCTGCCTTCAGTTCCACAAATGGATAAAATTGCAGAAGCTTTAGAATATGAGCAAGGTTGGTTGTATGAATTATATCTGGAGGAGTGCTTTGATCGAGAGGTTTCTCATTGGAGAAGGCTAAAAAATTTCTTGTATCGTTGTATGCAATCAAATAAAAATGAACTTATACAACAGGCGCTGAATTGGTTAGTAGAAGATTTTAATCAAACAGCAGCTGTATTTGATGCAGCAGAGGAATGGTACAGCAAAGGACATCGCGAAGAGTTGATACCTTTTTATCAACATGTAATTAACAGTGAAAAATATCTTCAGGCTGAGCGTCTAGCCGTAAGTCAGTATCGAATTTTTTGTTTGAGTCAAAACGAGAATTTGGAGATTAACCTACGGGCTGCCATTATTTGCGAACCTTATTTGCAGAAGTTACCAGTGGGTTATAAATTAGATGCGCTGATGAAAATTTCTAATGTTTATTATAATCAGCATATATGGGACAAGTCAGAGTTTTTCGCTGATAAATTACGTGAATTGGCTATAGAAGTTTATAATAGTAAATTTTATTTAAACAATAATCATGAAGAACCAGGATTAAAGACTGAAAGACATCTAGTTGTTTATTATGGTCAAGGCTATGTTTTAAAAAGTAATTCTTTAGTTGAACAGGGAAAATACGAAGAAGGTTTAAAATATATTTCTGGCTACCAAGACTTAAGTTGGTTTGATGGATTAGATGAAATAGGAGAAAAAGAAGTCTTAAAACTAACTCATTTTGCTAAAGGCAATTCTTTTGCTGTGCATCTTTTAATAGGAAATCAAGAATTATTGCCAGAATATGTAGAATTTTTAAGAACTAATTATAATGAAGCGCTTCCTGGTTTAATGATAATCTTGGATGCTGCTAATAAACATAATTTTTTAGTAGATCGTGTTATTACAGAATTTTTACCAATTATTGAAAGGATGAAAGAAGATCTTCAAAATAATAATGGATATTATACAAACAGCATCAATATAGATAGATTTGAGCAATTATACCGTCAACTCGCAGTATATCATTTTCGTCAGGCCAACTACTCTGAAGGCATTGAGTACATGTCCAAATGTCTCGCTATTGCCAATCAGATCAACAAAAAAAGTGAATTCACTGAATACCCGGAACTGCTCAAAGTTTTAAAAGAATGGTCCCTGCTCATGCAACGTCATAAAGAAAGCTGACCCGGTCACCTGAATCGGGCAGTTTTTTTAATATCCTCTTTTTATCTGTAAAATAATCTACATAAATAACAACCTGGCATATGGATATGCCAACTTCCTCACAAAATGGAAGATATCCGTGACCGGGTACGTGAACAATTCGACAAACTGAAACAAAGATTCTAATGAACATAACTCATATTGGTGAAAATTGTCATATTATGTTCAATGCATGTAAATTTTAGTCGAGACAAAACCGATAACTAAATAAATTGCTGATGACACTGTCATGCTGCATACGACATAGGTTTGATAAATCGTTTGCAGCATGGCAGTTTTTATTTTAGAAAAAGAATACTTGTTACGCTTTGATTGGCATCCTTGTCCAAGGTATATATTCCACTAACTTAGTTATTTTATGGTTGAATGCAATTCAGAATGCATCGATGTATGGAACTTTAGGCGATACTTTGTGATGAGAGGAAGATACGATGAAATCACTATATTTTAAAACAACCGGACAGGCCAAAGAATACATTCACTCCAATCCCGATAAAGGGATCGTGTTATTCACGACAGTAGAAAATGTCAAAGAACTGAGCACTTTCGCAACAGAACATGTGGTGCTCTGCTCTACCGCCGGCGAATATACTTCCGAAGGATTTAAAGAAGGCGTTATCAGCGGATTCGCCTACCAGCGTGATCTGGTAGAACTGATCGAGATCAAGTCACCAGCGATTCTCAGCATCGACGAACTCCAATCCGGTTACAACAAAGTGCGCCACAATCCCAATGCATTTATGTTCATTCTGTATGACGGACTGTCCGGGCAGGAAGAGAGTGTCATGACAACACTCTTCTTTATGGATGAGAAGTTCAAGGTCATCGGCGGCAGCTCCGGCGACTATGTGAAATTCAAGGAAACTGCTGTCTATATCGGCAGCCAAAAAGTAAACGGTGTGGCCCTGTACTTTAACTGGCCGAGACGAACCCAGCTGCTCAAGGAAAATCTCTACTACACGACAGGTGAGCGTCTGCTCGTGACTGATGCGGAGCCTCTGAACCGGCTCGTACGCACATTTAACAATCGTCCGGCTTCTACGGAATATGCCAGTGTGCTCGGTATCCCGGAGAATCAGCTGGAAAAGGCATTTATGAACAATCCGCTGGGCAAAGTGATCAAGGACAGCACGTATATTACCTCACCGATGAAAGTAAACCCGGACAAGTCGATCACCTTCTACTCCCAGATTGCACCCAATACGTATGTAGATGTGCTGCAGCCGCTGGATGTACATCAGTGCTTCCAGGAAACGCTAAATGCGATAAAGTTTAAGCCATCTTTTATCTTGTCTATTCATTGTATTCTGCGCAGCCTGAAGTTCAAAAGCGAAAACACATGGAAAATACTGGATGATAAATTGCTAAGTGTCAGCCGCAATCAGGCGGGCTTTATCAGCTATGGCGAACAGATCCATAACAAGCATTTTAACCAGACGATGGTACTTCTGGCGTTTGAATAGGGGGAATGAAAATGCTGAAAAGCGTATTTAAAATAAAAAAATCGAATGCTGTTGAATTTACACCACCAACTCAGCAGGTACAGGCCGAGAAACCATTTTCGGCGCTGCCTTATGTATATATGTTAACCAACGAAATCGAGAAAAACATTCAGCTGGTGCTGGCCGAGGAGCGAAATATTACCTACGGATTCAAGCAGGCTGCAATTTCCCTGAACGAAACAACTACAGAAATTAAAAGCATCGAAAATGTGCTGCACGATCTGGACAAAGAGACCGAGACGATTATTAATGAAGTAGCCTCCAGCATCGCAGTCTCGCAGGATACGATCGTCGATACGCAGAATCTGG
Source organism: Paenibacillus sp. Z6-24 (assembly GCF_054161335.1). Classification (NCBI taxonomy): domain Bacteria; kingdom Bacillati; phylum Bacillota; class Bacilli; order Caryophanales; family Paenibacillaceae; genus Paenibacillus; species Paenibacillus sp. Z6-24. The sequence continues at coordinate 1,384,418 of NZ_CP096398.1, forward strand.
TCAATCAGTCTGCAGGCAACATGAACGAAGTCTCCAGCGTTTTCGAGAATATGGTTGCCGTATTCAATGCGATCGAAGTGAAATACAAAGAGATCAATCAGTTCGCCAGCACTATCACGAGTATTGCGACCCAGACTAATCTGCTGTCGCTGAACGCCTCGATCGAAGCTGCACGGGCCGGAGAAGCAGGTAGGGGATTTGCCGTGGTTGCCAGTGAAATCAAGTCCCTGTCCGATACGACGAAAAAAAGCGCTACCGATATTCTGGATTTGCTCGGAGATATGAACACTATCCTCGAATCGATCCGTCTGGAATCCAACAAAGGAAAAAATATTGTGAAAGTAGCCAGTGATACGATGCAGCGTTCGGCCGAGAGTTTTGAGAGTGTGATGACTGCCGAAGCGGAAGTGAACCGTCAGCTGCAGGCTGTAAAGTCTTCACAGCTAAAAAGCATCAACGGCATCGCCAGAAACATTTCCAATATCGCGGATTTGTCCAGCAAGCAAAATCAGAATATTGATGAACTGATCTACAATGGCGACAAGAAATCCGAGCATTATTTGTATATTCTCAATCATATGAACCAGATCAAGATGCTGCAGCAGAAGAAATAGCAGAACGATAGCAAAGCAAAACGCCGATCCTTGTGCAGGATGGGCGTCTTTGTGCTGGCTTAGTCCAGATTAATTCGGCGTGCATCCGGCTGTGATTGCAGGATCAGCATCACGTCCGAAGTACGCATTGACGCAGGAAACTTGATCTCTACCTTTAGTTCGATGTTCGACTGGATATGGGCATCGGGAATATCCGAATTGTTCCGGGTCGGTGTGTTGGTCTCGTAATACAGCTTGACGATATAGCCCGGCCGGATCGGTATGATTGACCAGACTGACAGACAGCGTATACGATTTGGCACCGAGCACAGGCGCACTGCGGCCATGCATGGCGAACTGCACAATCAGTATGAGCGCAGTAACTCCAATACCGACCGCATACGCCGGCGACAACAACCCGCAAAATATATTCCAGTGTCATCCATGTCAATGTTAACAACCTTTTGAGCGTTCATTTGGCAATTGTGCATATTATTCATAAAGAACATTATCATGTATATACTCACAGAATGTTTGAATAAGCGGATTTTGGTCTATGAAAGATGTGAAATGTATTTGCTGAATGGTCACAATTTCTTCCTCTGCTGTTATTTATCAAATAGTCAAATGGGGCGAATTATGATAAATTAATTAAACCAACCATTTTTATCGGAAAAAGAGTTGACGGATAATGTCAGACGGTGTACTATACAATTTGCAGTTCGTTATTTTTTGAGACCAGGTGAGGAAATACTAACGTATGAATTGCGGAAGTTTCAACAAACAGCGACCGAAGGGCTTATCATAGAGCCGAATGTATAGATATTCATAACATTCATAATTTGAGGGGAGTCTTACAAATGAAAAAATGGGGTTCTTTAACTCTAATGCTGATCCTGACCATGCTGGTGATTGCAGCATGCGGTAACAGCTCGAATACAGCGACAACAGGCAGCGGAACAGATCAATCGGCTGCAACGACCGAGAGTGCGCCAGCTTCCTCCGGTGCAGCCACTCTGGAATCGGTTAAAGCCAGCGGTAAACTGCGCATCGGTACAGAAGGCACGTACGCGCCGTTTACTTTCCATGATGAGAGCGGCAAGCTGACCGGATTCGATGTGGATATTGCAACAGAAGTGAGCAAACGCCTGGGCGTAGAGCCTGAATTTGTCGAAGCCAAATGGGACGGCATGATCGCAGGTCTGGATGCCAACCGTTTTGACACGGTCTTTAATGAAGTAGGCGTAACGCCTGAACGTCAGGAGAAGTATCTGTTCTCCGATCCGTACATCACTTCCAAAGGCGTGCTGATTGTACGTGAAGATAACACCGATATCAAGGCCTTTACCGATCTGAAAGGCAAAAAATCCGCTCAGTCCCTGACCAGTAACTTTGGTAAAATTGCCGAAGAAAACGGTGCGGAACTCGTAGCCGCTGATGGATTCCCGCAGGCTGTACAGCTGCTGGCTTCCGGACGTGCCGATGCAACGGTGAATGACAATTTATCCTATCTGGATATGAAGAAACAACAGCCGGATGCACCGATCAAAGTGGTAGCCGAGCAGGAGGATGCTTCCCAAAGTGCAGCGATTTTCAACAAGAAGAGCCAGGATCTCGTAGACGCTGTCAACAAAGCGCTGCAGGAGATGAAAGCCGATGGCACTTATCTGGAAATCTCCAAAAAGTACTTTGGTGAAGATGTATCCAAATAATTGGATAAATGACAGAGAACTGAGGTAATCAGACTCCGTCTGCTGCAGCACAATATCTTGACGCTCCTGAGGGACGTCAAGATATTGTGTTTTTATGCGAATTCATCTGAACGGATGCGAATACCCGAAAATATATTTTACATTGAGGAGGAATAGCGATGGATGACCGCCAGATTCAAATTGTACTTGACTCGTTCTGGCCTTTATTTCAAGCCGCACTGAAGTATACCATCCCGCTTGCGCTCAGTTCTTTTGCGATTGGATTGGTACTGGCTGTACTGACAGCGCTGGCCCAAATCTCCGGCATACGTATTTTGAAATTTATCGCCCGTGTCTATGTATGGATTATCCGGGGAACACCGCTGCTGGTACAGCTGTTTATTATCTTTTATGGTTTGCCAACGATCGGTATTACCCTTCCTGCCTTTGTGGCGGCGCTGATCGGTTTCTCCCTGAGTGTAGGGGCGTACGGATCGGAGATCGTACGTTCTGCGATCCAGTCGGTACCGAAGGGACAATGGGAAGCAGCCTATTCGATCGGTATGACACGCGGACAGGCGCTGCGCCGGGTTATTTTGCCCCAGGCCGCTCGTGTATCGGTACCGCCGCTGGCGAACTCCTTTATCGGACTGGTTAAGGATACCTCGCTGGCTTCCAGCATTACGTATATTGAACTGTTTTATAAATCACAGCAGGTGGTGGCCCGTACGTATGAAGCGCTGATTCTGTATGCGGAAGCTGCTGTAATCTATCTTATTTTCACCTCGGTACTGTTCGTATTGCAGAGTTACCTGGAGAGGCGGCTCGGCCGTTCACTTTCGAACTAAACGCAGCCTGAGTATATCGGGCTGAATATACAAGGTATACTGCTAATTCATGGCAAAGGAGTGATTCGACGATGATGCTGGAGATACGCAATTTGCATAAGGCATTTGGTTCCCTGGAAGTGCTGAAGGGCATTGATGTAGATTTGGAAAAAGGAAAAGTGCTGGCTATTATCGGACCTTCCGGCTCAGGCAAAACAACGCTGCTGCGCTGTATTAATCTGCTGGAGCTGCCGGATCAGGGCAAGATGAAACTGAGTGACCGGACGCTGGACTTTCAGCCGGGAGGCAAACTGTCCAAACGTGAAGTGACCGAGCTGCGCAAGCGTACCGGAATGGTATTCCAATCGTACAATCTGTTCCCGCACAAAACAGTCATCGAGAACATTATGGAAGGCCCTGTCGTCGTTCAGAAAAAGAACAAAGAACAGGCTCGTAAAACCGCTCAGGGACTGCTGGACAAAGTGGGACTCGGTGATCGCGGCGATTACTACCCTCACCAATTGTCCGGTGGACAGCAGCAGCGCGTCGGCATTGCCCGTGCAATGGCGATGGAGCCGGATGTACTGCTGTTCGATGAACCGACCTCTGCGCTCGATCCCGAACTGGTCGGCGAAGTACTGGGTGTAATCAAGCAGTTGGCTCTGGAAGGCCGCACGATGGTTATTGTTACCCATGAGATGAAGTTCGCTGCAGACGTAGCGGATCATGTGATTCTGATGGATGGCGGACATATTATCGAGCAGGGACCGCCGGATCAGGTGATCAATCATCCGCAGAGTGCTCGTGCACAGCAATTTATGAGCCGGATCAGTGGAGAAAACATCTGATCGGAAATGAGCTCCGGTGACTGCCTGACAGGAGCAACTTTCTTGCGGAGCAGCTGGATGCCGAATGCAATAAAATTATCGTAATCTTATAGATCGAATAGGGCAAACCTTACAAACAAGCGGCAAGTTGTTTGCAAGGTTTGCTTTTTGTTATGCTAACATCCAAATTTGGGTAATTATTGTCCAGGTGCTGGATTAATAGACAGGAATTCGATAATATAACTGTTGAGCACTTCACTTCAATTCTAGGAGGAATGGGATTCATGGGTAAAGTCAGAGTAGCAGTAGTCGGATGCGGCAGTATCTCGGAACGTCGTCACATTCCGGAATATGCAGCCAACCCGGATGTAGAGCTGGTCGCTTTTGCTGATCCGGTACTGGAGAGAGCACAGGGCTATGCGGATTTGTATAATGCCAAAGCCTATGCCGATTATAAAGAATTGCTGGCGGCTGGTGGGTTCGATGCTGTAAGCGTATGCACGCCGAATGCACTGCATGCGGAAGTATCCATTGCAGCAGCCAAAGCAGGTGCACATGTACTGGTCGAGAAGCCAATGGCTACTACAGATGAAGAAGCGCGTGATATGATCGCAGCGGCTGAGCAAAACAATGTGTTCCTGATGGTTGCACATAATCAGCGTCTCATGCCTCCGCATCTCAAAGCCAAAGAAATCCTCAAGCAGGGTCATCTGGGCCGTGTGCTGACTTTCCGTACCGCATTTGGACATGGTGGTCCGGAAGGCTGGAGTATCGACGGCAAGAACAGCTGGTTCTTCCGCAAAGGTGAAGCAATCATGGGTGCAATGGGCGATCTGGGCGTACATAAGTCGGATATGATCCGCTGGCTGCTGGAGGATGAAGTGGTTAACGTAAGCGCATTTATTGGAACTCTTGATAAAACCGATACGGATGTGGATGATAATGCCATTTGTTTGCTGCGTATGGGCAGCGGCGCGATTGGTTCCCTTGTAGCGAGCTGGACATCCTACCGTGGCGAAGATAATGGTACGGTACTATGGTGCGAGAACGGTGTCATGAAGATCGGTACCGATCCGGTGGATCAGGTGATCGTGGAGCTGCGCAACGGCACAGTGGAGCGTTACCAGATCGGCGAGATTGCCACCAATGACAAGCAGGTGGCGAGCGGTGTGATGGACGAATTCATCAGCTGTATCCAGACCGGCACGGCACCGATCATTTCAGGTGAAGAAGGACGCCGTTCCCTGAATGTTATTCTGGCTGCTTTCCAATCCCAGGCAGAAGGCAGAACGATTACACTGAATTCCTGATTATCCATAAAATAAATAGACAAGAGCTGCTGTCCATATGACAGTAGCTCTTTTTTGTCATCCAGCTATCGATTAGATCGAACCGGGACGCGGCTCGGGCAGTACCGTATGGGGATAGGCGTCCACTGCCATTTCGCCTGCAGGGGAGAGAGGATCGGGGTGAATTTTCTTTTCCGTATCCCTGGCAGGTTCGTCCGCGGAGATCTCGCCGGACAAAACGGCTTTCATCCGGTCGGTGTCCAGCATCCCTTCCCAGCGGGCCACGACAAAGGCTGCTACACAATTGCCCATCAGATTGGTGAATACACGCATTGTATCCATGAACCGGTCAGCACCGAGCAGCAGGGCGACGACAGCGACAGGGAAGGCATTCAGCGCAGCAGCTGTAGCGGATAATGCCAGAAATGCCGATCCAGGTACCCCGGCCATTCCTTTGGAACTGAGCATGAGCACAGCCAGAATCGTAATTTCCTGGGTCAGTGTCAATTCAATTCCGACAGCCTGCGCCAGGAACACCGTCGCCAGTGACAGATAGATCGAAGCGCCATCCAGGTTAAAGGAATACCCTGTCGGCACAACGAGCCCCACAACCGCCCGGTTGCAGCCTGCCCGGGTCAGCTTGTCCATCATGCGCGGCATCACCACTTCGGAAGATGCCGTACCGATCGCCAGCATAATCTCCGAACGGGTATAACGGATAAACTGCAGCATATTCATTCCGGTCAGCCACCATGCCGCCAGTCCAAGACAGACAAGGAAGACAAGCGCAGACGCATAGCAGGCAACAATCAGCATGCCGTAGGAGGCCAGGGTCGAAGCGCCGTATGCGCCAACCGTATAGGCAATAGCGCCGAATGCCCCGATCGGAGCCAGCTTCATAATATAACCGATTACCCGGAACACAAGCTCCATGATCTGATCCACCAGGGTCAGCACATTATGCTTGAGGACACTATCACTCGCCGCCAGTGCCGTACCGAACAGACAGGCCAGCAGCAGCACCTGCAGCAGTGCATTCTGGGCAAAGGCATCTACAGCGCTGGTCGGAATAATATTCAGGATAAAATCCACCGTATGCGGCAGCTCTGCTCCGTTTGTTTTGGCAGCTACCGCATTGGGATCGAGCGTACTGGCATCGATATTCATTCCTTCTCCCGGCCGCATCCATTTGGCAGCAGCCAGTCCAAGCACCAGGGCAACTGTAGTCGCAATTTCAAACCAGATGATCGCTTTGAGACCAATCCGTCCTACCGCCTTGAGATTGCCTGCTTTGGCAATACCTGCAACCACAACCAGGAAAATCAGTGGAGCGATCAGCATTTTGATTAGTTTGATAAATCCGGTGCCAAGCGGCTGCAGCATGGCGCCAAAGCCTGGCCAGAGCATCCCGACTCCAATACCGATAATGACAGCTACAATAATCTGAAAAAACAGGGATCTGAAAAAGGACATAAAAGGCCTCCTTTATTTCGCATAAGTTTATGTAGCATTTTATAACATTATAGAATGGCTAAAAGCAGCAAAATTTCACTGTTTTAATAAACTGCACAATCATTCTGGCATGAATTGAACATGAAAACAAAAAAATAGCGAATAATATGTAAAATTAATTAACATATCATTCGCTATTTGATTCATTTCATAACATCATAATAAGAATTATATACTGGGATATTCAGGATAAAAGTGGTAAAATAAGAGTGTTAGGCACATATTATAATCTGGGAGTGAATCATAAATGGCACGTACACAGACACAAAAAGCAATTCGTAAAGCACTGCGAAGCGGCAGCATTGCTTCAACCCTCGAGCGCAGATCCAATCAGGAATTCGCAGCGATATCGCAGCACACACGCATTACCCCGAGCAAGCAGGAACGAATGCAAAAGATCAAACACAAGAAGCGGATTCTACGGGATGATGCTTCTTTTTTTATGCCTATCGAGCAGTATCATACCTGTTACATGTTCATGCTCGCCGATCCAGCCTAATCGAATCGCCGGATCGCCGGTATACATAATCCGAGGATGACGAGCAGCATACCGGAGCCTGCGAATATGCCAATCGTAAGAATGCCGCCAATCTGGTCTGCCAGCCATCCGACCAGCAGATAACCGACCGGCAGCAGGGCAAACGAACCGAGCATATCCAGACTGACCACCCGTCCAAAGCTCTCGGTTGGTACCATTTCCTGCAGACTTGTCTCCCAGACGAGTGCAAACATCATCAGACCGAATCCTTCCAGCATCATGACCATAATTAGTCCGGGTGTCCAGGTAATGACCGACAGCAGGAACAGGGCGATTCCGCTGAGCAGTGCACCGCCGTAACCGATCCAGCCGCGCCGACGCCAGTGAATTCGCGAGCCAAAGATCAGCGCTCCGATAATCGCTCCTATCCCGGTAGCAGCCATGGCGAGTCCATACAGCAGCGGTGTCAGCTGATGATGCACTTTGAACAGCCATGGAACCATCACCGCAATAATGCCCTGATAACATATATTCAGCAGGGAAAAGATAACAATAGTGATCCACAGCCAGGGTACCTTTTTCAGAATCCAGACACCTTCCAGCAGATCCTGCCAGATGGAAGCGCGAGCCGGATCGGGCCTGGTATGCTTAATGCCCCTGTTATCCTCCTCATCAGACCATCGACTGGCTGCCACGGCAGAGCGCCGACTGGATACAAACTGACGACCCAGCATCATAAAGCAGATCAGCGAGATCAGATAAGTGAGTGAATCGAGGGCAAAGCCGCTGCCCGGCGAGGTGAAAGTCACCAGCAGTCCTCCCAGCGAAGGGCCAAGCAGCCGCACACCCTGTATACTCATCTGGGTCAGTGCATTGGCAGCATTACGAATATCCGGCGTGAATATTTCCGCCCGCAGCGCCGCATAGGCCGGATTGAAGATACCATCCATCAGTCCGTATACGGCCAATCCGGTATACAGACGAGGCAGGGTCAGCTGATCGGTGAAGATCAGTATAGCTCCTGTGAACATGATGGCAAATCGCACCGTATTGGTGAACAGCACAAGCCGCACCCTGTCCGTATGATCCACGATCCAGCCGGATAAGGGAAGCACCAGCACATTGGGCAGGATGTAGATCGTCATCGCCAGTCCCATCATCGTCGTGGAGCCGGTCAGGTTGTATACCACAATCGGCAGAATAATCATTGTAACCGAACTGCCCAGCATTGCGATTAGCTGTCCGAGCCATAGATAGGTGAATGCCCGTGATTGCCGAACAGGAGAGAGCAGCCTGCCCAGCATGGAGAGAGGCTCGGCAGCCAAGGGCGGCGTTTCCAAAGGAACCTGCATTTTGTCCTCCTGTGATTCAGAGTATATGTATAGATCTCTTTGTTATTGTACACAGACTGCACAAAAACGGCTATGTTACCATAGCCGTAGAATGATAATTACGTACCTAATCCTATTCTTATCCTTTTTGGATACGTGCTTCCGGTACGAGTGTTGGCTCCTGACGCTTGAGATAGCGATCAAAGATAAACGGTCCAAAAGGCAGCATGGAAGCGATCATGGCAAGTATCGCCTGCTTGAAGGTTAACTTGCGAATCATTAGTGTGAGGGCAATAACCGCAGCATAGCTGACAAACAGCACACCGTGGATCATGCCAACATAGGTAACCATCAGCGGCTGACCGGCCCAATATTTGAGCGGCATGGCTACAAGGACAAGCAGCAAATAGGATAGCGCTTCCACATTACCGACGATTCGCAGCAAAGACATGGCATTTTTGAACATCGTTACAGTTCCTCCAGTTCATTACCTCAGGACAAGCAGTATTTTCGGATCTCCCTGACATGAAGTAATAAAAATTTTAATAATTTAAATATATCGTATAAAATAAAAAAAATCTGCTTATAAAGTTACGAATTATTGAAATTCGATACAAAAGAGGAATAATATAAACAACATACATATAAAGCGATGACTTCACATAACAACGTTAAATAAGGCAAATAATTTGATTTCATTAACCCAATCACACAATTTGCGATTTTTGTCGAAAATAGTTCTCTAGATCTATATACATTAGAAATGTATAATATGTCTATAGTAGGAAATTAAGTCGTATTACACCAAAAAATTTAACTAAATTATATTGTAAAAAACCCGATAATAAAGTTAGTTACAGAACAACTACTCGGGGGAAAATGAAATGAAGGTAAAAACAAGACTTATATTGATTCTATCCATACTCATTATTTCTATTCTGGGCAGCGGCACACTGTCCGTTACTACTATTGCACAGTCGATTGAACAAAGCAGTATGCTGCAGGGGAAAATGGAATTACAGGAGCACACCAAGCAGCTGGAATTCCTGCTCTCCGGACTCTCCAATGATGAACGCGGTTATTTGCTGACAGGGAAACAGGATTACGCAGACGGAATGAAAAAGAAAATCCAGGACATTCAGACGACACTGGTAGTGATCCAGCAGTCACCTTATGGCCAGGAATATCTCTCTTCCGCACAGAAATTGAACGATATCCTCACTCAGGCGATTGCCATGAATGAGAAAATGGTGGCCTTGCGTGCGCAGGACGAGCAGGCTGCCACTTCACTGCACTTTGGAGAAGAGCGTACACTGCGCAAGGAAGTGCTTACTCCGGCGGTTGATGAACTGGTTAACAAACTGGCTAATGATGTGACCCAGTTGAAAGCAAACAATGACCAGCATGCCAAGCTGAGCAATCTGATTCTGCTGATTGTGACGATCGCTGCTTCCGTAGTCGGAATCGTACTGGGTATTATTCTGCTTCGCTCGATTCTGAAGCCTCTTAATCTGTTGAACAAGCAGATGATGGATATCGCCGAAGGCGAAGCCGACCTGACCCAGCAGATCCAGATCAAGCAGCAGGATGAATTTGGTGTACTGGCAGGAAGCTTTAACAAGTTTGTTGCTTCTCTGCGTGATATTGTCAGTCAGATTGGGGCTTCTTCAGAAATGGTCGCAGCATCGGCAGAGGAATTCTCTGCGAGCGCCGGTCAGTCCAAAGCGACTACTCAGCAGGTAGCCGAATCGATGCAGGTTATTGCCGATCAGGCAGGTCGTCAGACCCGTGAGCTGGATCGTACCAGTGTGACGCTGCAGAACTCGCTTGATAAGTTGTCGACCATTTCCGTCAATGCTACGGATATGGCGGATTTCTCCAACACGATGCGTCAGCAAGCCGAAGAAGGATCGTATTCCATTCGTCAGGTTGGCGACCAGATGAGCTCGATTCATCAGTCTGTCGATCAGGCAGACCAGAGTGTATCCACACTGGCCAATCATGCAAGCCAGATTGACTCGATGACTACATTGATCAATGAGATTTCTGCGCAGACCAACCTGCTGGCGCTTAACGCGGCTATCGAAGCAGCCCGTGCCGGCGAGCATGGTAAAGGCTTTGCCGTTGTAGCCGATGAAGTGCGTAAACTGGCAGAGCAATCTGCTGCAGCTACCCAGCAGATCAAGGATCTGGTTACCCGCATTCAGACAGAGACCCAATCTACGTTGGGCGCTATCCAGACCGTCAAGGCGGATGTGGCTGCAGGCAGCGAAGTGACCCGCTCCACTGTGGAGCAGTTTACCCGTATTCTGCAAGCTGTAGAGGACATTTCCGGCAAAACCAATGAGATTGCACAGCATACCGTACAGATGAATCAGGACTTTACCGAATCTGCCCAGGCGATGAACCAGGTCAACCAGGGTACACGCGATATCTCCGGCAGCACCCAGGAAATTGCTGCAGCTACCGAAGAACAGCTGGCTTCCAGTGAAGAAATTATGTATTCCGCTTCGTCCCTGACCGATCTGGCCGAGGAACTGCAGGTACTCGTACACCGTTTCAAAGTATAATTTCAAGCGAACAGGATGTAAGGCTGTATCATTATATATCCCAAGGCAGCAGTATACCGTCTATGGCACCAACTGAGAACTGCAGCTTATGGCAGTAACATTACGTCATAGTGCATCCGGTACAATATTTCATCATAAAGCAAAAAGCACGTTCACCTTTACAGGAGAACGTGCTTTTTTACTTGTCCAAGCGACTAATAAGCGAGGTCACTTTAGAACAAACCACCAATAAGCCAGCGGCTGCTTAGCGTGTATGCGGTACTTTTACATCCGGATCGACATCGGCTTCATAATCCACACCGTCCGTCTCAAAGCCGAATAGCTGGAAAAATTCGCTGCGATAGCCTTCCAGATCCGTCAGCTCGTATACATTGTCCGTGCTGATTTCGTTCCAGATCCGGGTAACTTCGGTCTGTACGTCTTCACGCATCTCCCAGTCATCCAGACGAAGACGCTGCTTCTCATCGACCGGTGTCTCACCTTCGGTATACAGACGATCCGCATACATCCGGTACATTTGCTCGATACAGCCTTCATGCAGCCCTTTTTCCTTCATCACTTTGTAAAGGGCGGACATGTACAGCGGCACGACCGGAATCGCAGAACTGGACTGAGTGACCAGTGCTTTACATACAGCGACATAGGCACGTCCGCCTTTAGAGCCAAGCTGCTCGTTCATATGGCGTGCAGTCGCTTCCAGATGATCCTTGGCACGTCCGATCGAGCCCTGACGATAGATCGCCTGGGTAATATCCGAACCGATATAGGAGAAGGCTACAGTCACTACATCGTCGGTCAGCACATCGGCTGCGCTCAGCTGGTCCATCCAGGACTGCCAGTCATCGCCGCCCATAACGCGTACGGTCGCTTCGATCTCTTCGTCGCTAGCCGGTTCGATGCTGATATCCGTCACTTCACCGGTATGGAAGTTCACCGTCTTATTGGTATAGGTCTCTCCAATAGGCTTCAGGGTGGATGTATACGTCTCGCCGGTATTTGGGTCGGTGCGGCGTGGTGCGGCTACACTGTAGATGACCATATCGACTTTGCCGAATTCCTGGCGGATCGCTTCGATGGTGCTGGCTTTTAATTCATTGGTAAAGGCATCGCCAATAACACTGAAGGATTTCAGACCTGCTTCATCAGCAGCTTTTTCAAATGCGGCAGAATTGTACCAGCCGGCAGAAGCGGTGCGGCCTTTGACAGAGCCTCCATCACGGTATACACCAATCGTATTCGCACCTGCACCAAAAGCGGCAACAACGCGTGCAGACAGTCCGTAGCCGGTAGAAGCACCGATGACGAGCACATTGCGTGGTCCCTGAATTCGGGGCTGGGATTGTACATAGTCAATCTGTTCCTGAACCTGACGTGCACAGCCGTCCGGATGAGCAGTCGTACAGATAAATCCGCGTGTTCTGGGTTTAATAATCATAGAATTGAATTCCTCACTTTCCATCATATACATATCAGTCGTATTCATCGTATCTGCTGATGTTGTATTTTCCAAGTAACATACCTTACGTATTGTAGCATTTTTTGCAATTCCGTACACCTGGTACAGGAGAGAGGAAGCGCATGGTGCTACAGTTGGCATTTAATAAAAAGGATAACCGGTAAATCAAACAGGCTAGGCCTATCGCTATTATTGATCAATCGCTATCTAAATTTGTAATTTACATAGATAGTGTTTAGAATATAGTTAGGTTGGTTACCAATATAGTAAAGAAATTAATTTTGCCCAATATAATTAAATTATATTTAAATAGGGTTGCAATCTTCTTTAATTAATGGTATTATCAATTCATAAAGTTACGAAATGAACACATATTACTTATTTAAAGAAGATTATCATATTAAATTAAAAAAGAGGAGCAATTTAAAATGAACAGTACATTCAAAAAAGTTATGTTGTCCACCGCTTTAGCAGCAAGTCTGGGAGCCGTTGCCGTTGTAGCACCAATCGGAGGCAGCCATGCTTTCGCTGCCACTGACAGCCAGTCCAGCCATGACAAACGCAAAGACAGAAATGAAAATCTTGCCAACAACGCTGCATTCGTAGCTGCACAGGAAGAACAATTCAACAAATTGTTCGGTACTAACAAAGAAGACAACAGCACAACGCCAGAACAATCAGCAACAACTACACCTGCTGCTACAGAAAACACAGATGTTAAATCCCCAATCACTGTTGTTGTTCCACAAGGTGCCAGCCTGACTGAAATTGCTGCTCAATATGGTGTGACTGTAGACGAATTGGTTGCTGCCAACAACCTGCTGCCTGCCGGCTACCAACTGACTGTTCCACAAAAGTAAGAAGCTGACCGGAAGTCCCCCCTTTCAGATCGGCCAAAAACCCCTTGTCCAGCCAGTATCTGCCAAATACCGGTTAGACAGTTGATATAAAAAGCTGACGCCCTCCCCTGAGCGTCAGTTTTTTTTGCTGTATATGCTGTTATAAATAATTTCGAACGTCTGAAATGGATGAATCCATGCGGGATATTGACGGGGAGGACTGGTCTTTTGACGGATAAACCTGAAAAAGAGACGGTTCGAAATGAACGGTTTGGTTTACCGATATTACAGTAGGCAGCGCAGGAATGGATCTTTTGTTATGCCTTCGAAAAAAAACAGCGAACAGGGATGAGATGATGGAGCATAACGTACAGCAGCAGCGCAGCATTGTCCGCTATCAACGAGGTCAGTTCACCGAGCAGCCGGATATTGTCGTATCCGAACAGCCGGTGACGGTCAAGGTCAACGGCGAAGAGTTTGTGACCCTGGTCTGTACCCCCGAATATATCGAAGATATGACTATAGGCTTTCTCGCTTCCGAGGGGGTCATTCAGCAGTACAGTGATATCCAGGAACTATGGGTGCAAGAGCAGCACGGATATGTACATGTGCATACTGACCGCTGGAATCCGCAGCATCGTCAGCTGTTCACCAAACGCTATATTACTTCCTGCTGCGGGACAAGCCGGCAGGGATTTGTTTTTTTTAACGATGCCCGCACAGCCAAGAAAATGGACGATATCCATGTGCGTGTATCGTTTGAACAGTGCTTTGAACTGATGGATGAGGTGCAGCAGTCAGCGGAGCTGTTTCAGCGCACAGGCGGGGTACATACAGCTGCACTCTGTGAACCGGATCATATTTTGCTGAGCCGCAGTGATATCGGTCGCCATAATGCTCTGGATAAAATCTACGGCTGGTGTCTGCGTCATCAGATGAGCATGCAGGGAAAAATCATCGTTTTCAGCGGGCGGATTTCTTCCGAAATTCTGACCAAGGTATCCAAGATTGGCTGTGAAGTCATTTTATCCAAATCGGCACCGACTGCACTGGCGCTTGATCTGGCGGATCATCTCGGCATCACTACAGTTGGCTTTGTGCGCAATGACAGCTGCAATGTCTATACCCATCCACAAAGAATCCGTGAATATGCGGACAAAGCGCAAAATTCTATGCTATTCTAAAAGGAACAACCATGAGCAGCATACACTGCATAAGGGAATGGAAAATTCGGTTCTGTTTGGATCGACCAGGTTAAGCAAGCGATGATTGGAGGAGATACGATGACAGCCTATGACCAGCATAACCGTATATTAAGAGACTTACGGATCTCTGTCACAGATCGCTGCAATTTCCGCTGCCGGTATTGTATGCCTGAAGAAATATTCGGCAAAGACTACGCCTTTTTGCCGGATGAACATATGCTGAGTGAGCAGGAGATCGGCCGGATCGCTGCCATTTTTGTTGGGATGGGGACTCGCAAGCTGCGTATTACCGGCGGGGAACCGCTGCTGCGCAAGGATCTGGTCAGCATCATAGAGCGTCTGGCCGCACTGGATATTGAAGATCTGTCCCTGACTACCAACGGCAGTCTGCTGGCCCGCAAAGCTGCAGCTCTGCGTGCAGCCGGTCTGCACCGGATTACGGTCAGCCTGGACAGCCTGGAAGACGACATGTTCCTGAAAATGAACGGCGGACGCAGCCGGGTTCAGCCGGTGCTGAACGGGATTGATGCTGCTGCGGATGCAGGCTTGCAGGTAAAGGTGAACATGGTCGTGCAAAAGGGATTTAACGAAGAAGCAGTGGTACCCATGGTAGAGTATTTCCGTGAACGCGGTCATATTTTGCGGATGGTTGAATATATGGATGTAGGCAATACGAATGGATGGAACCGTCAGCATGTCGTCAGCAAGCAGGAATTGCTGGACAGGATCGGCGCACATTGGCCGCTGGAGCCGATCGCACCGAACTATGAAGGCGAAGTGGCAACACGTTACCGCTTCGTGGATGGCAAAGGAGAGGTGGGATTCATCTCTTCCGTCACCGAAGCATTCTGTTCGACCTGCACACGTGCCCGCCTGTCAGCGGAAGGCAAGCTGTATACCTGCCTGTTTGCGACCAAAGGTCATGATCTGCGTGCACTGCTGCGCTCCGGACAGACGGATGAAGAGGTCGCTCGGGCGGTAGCCGGAATTTGGACCAACCGGCATGACCAGTACTCGCTGGAGCGCGGAAGCGACTCGGCGGTTCGCGATCAGGATGGACCGCGGGTAGAGATGTCGCATATCGGAGGCTGAAGGCAGCAGATAAAGCGATATATCTATGGAGGATAAACAAAAAGTATAGAGCATAAATAAAAGCCGCCCGGTATTCCGGAGCGGCTTTTGCATAGTATACAAACGAAATTGTAATCCATTCGGTCTGCTGGCTGATTGGTAATCAGGCCTGTGGTGCAGCTGTGGGTACAGTGGAAGCTGCAGAAGAAGCGCTGCCTGCTGTATCGTCTGCAGCAGCAGATACCGTGGATGCAGTGGATGCATCCATATGGAAGCGATCCAGCTCCTGCTGCATTTCCTCACGGATCTGGCGCAGCATTTTGACTTTCTCGCCGGACTGGCGGAAGGCCTGCTGCTGTTCCACAGTGGATGCGGTGATCTCCTGGCTGCCTGCAGCGGATTGTTCGGTGATAGCACTGATATTTTCAATCGCCTGCTGTACCTGATTGCTGAGCTCATGCGATGTCTGCATATCCTGGGCCAGTTTGTTGACCTGACCGGCAATTTGCTTGACCTGCTCGCTGATCTCAGCAAAGGAAGCATCGGTCGACGCGGTTGCCTGCTCCTGCTGTTGGAACAATGTCAGACTCTGAGAGACCGAAGCCTGTACCTGGCTGACTGCCGAAGTAATGGAATCAACCGCTTTGAAAATCTGGCTGGCGGCAGTCACCGACTGATCGGCCAGCTTTTTGACTTCACCAGCGACGACAGCGAATCCCTGACCGGCTTCACCGGCACGGGCAGCTTCAATCGATGCGTTCAGTGACAGCAGATTGGTCTGGGAAGCAATCTCGGATACGAGCATGGTCATACTGGCGATCTCGGACGCATTAGTCTCCAGTGCACGCACGGTCTGGGCGACTTCGGCCATGGCGGCACGATTGCTGGATACGAGCTGCAGCTGTTCTTTCATCTGGCTGCTGCCGTGCTCGATTGACTGGATCGCGCCTTCACTGTAGATCGCGGATTCGGCGGTTGTTTCCAGGTTAGCCTGGAATTTGTGCTGCATTTTATCAACGACAGATACAGTCATACTGAGATCTTCAGCCACCTTTTGACTGCCGATGGCCAGTTCTTCTACAGAGATGGCGACCTGACTCACCATCTCCTGCATACGGTCATTGCTGCGATCAATATCCTGAGCCATCTCGTCGACACGGTTGCCGGCATGACCAATTGAACCGACAATGCTGCGCAGGTTGCTGATCATCTGACGGAAAGAAGCGTTCAGCTCGTCCAGTTCATCCTTGCCTTTGGTCGGAGCAAGCTCTACAGTCAGGTCACCATCGGCAATTCGCTGGGCGGCATTATTGAGAACATGGGCACGCTTGGCGAGCTGACGGGCAGTATGGGTGTTGAACCAGCCTACAGCGATCAGCAGCAGAATAGCTCCAGCCAGGGCAATTTGCCAGGTCAGATCAATACTGTTGGTCAGATCCTTGGTGTATTCGCTGTAGCCTGCTTTGGTCAACTGATCCAGCATATATACATCATTTTGGATACCTTCCACACGGATACTTTGGCGCTTGGCTTCTGCGCTGTTCATATTGTTCATAGCTGTTGTGGATTCATCGTTTAATTTCTGGAATTTGGTTTTGGCGGTTGCCAGCAGCTTTTGCTCTTCAGCAGTCTGCAGCATGCCATTGGAGAGAGCATCCAGCGTCGTCTGAATTTTTTGAAGCTGATCCATTACCAGTGCTTTATTGCTCGCAGACATGGAAAAGGAGAAGTTGCTCAGCGCCTGTCCGGTCTGTACCAGATCCCCATCCAGCTGCTGAACATCCAGCATGGCCGGTACCAGATTATTATTTTGGGAATTAATGCTAAGCAGCTGGAAAATGATATAGCCGACCAGCACCAGTGAGGCGACCAGCGATATCATTGCATTCAGCATCAATTTGCCTTGTAGTTTCATATTAGCCTCCATTTACAGCGTTTGGTCTCCAAACGCGTGGTTCAGTCAATGAGATTCGTTATATGCCGTGATCGGGTTTATTGTCTGGATTCTGTCCCGGATTAGGAATTCGGGATAGTGATCTTGATTTCACCCGAGATCAGTTTTTGCTGCAATTCTTCCATTTTAGCCTGCTGCTCTTTGGTCAGCTCCAATATATGAATTTGGGTTAGTCCCACACCGCCATCCTGCAATCCGAACACCATATCTTTTTGCGGGAAAGAGGCATTGTTCTTCATGTAGTCCTGCAGAGCATTATAGATGGCTACATCAATATTTTTGATCATGGAAGCGATAACGGACTTCTCTGCGAGGAAGAACTGATCGCTGTCGACACCGATAGAATATTTACCCTGTTTCTGGGCTTCCTGCAGTCCGCCGACACCGGTCAGCCCGGCTACGGTATAGATAACGTCTGTATTATCACGAGTGATCATTTCTCTGGCAGCGGCTGCACCCAGCTCGGCTTTGCCAAAATCACCGGTATAATTGACCGAGAATCTGGCATCGGGGTTGATAGCGCGTGCCCCCTGTTCATAGCCGGCCTGGAATTTATGGAGTAAGGAAGATTCAACCCCGCCAATGAATCCCATATGACCGGTTTTGCTGGCCATAGCGGCAAGGGCGCCGGCGAGAAAGCTGCCTTCTTCTTCCTTAAAGGTAATGGAAGCGACATTTGCTAATTCCGACTTTTCATCGATTAGCAAGAACTGACGATCCGGGTGTTTTTTGGCAACATTCTCTATGCTTTCTTTGACGGAATAGCCGAGACCGATAATAAGATCATTGCCTTCTGTAACAAGCTGTTCCAATCCTTCGTCATAGGTTCCCGTCTCGGCGATCTCCCTGTAGTCAAACAGGATTGAGCCTTCGTTACGAGCTTTGATCAGACCTTTGAATGCGCCATCGCTGAACGATTGGTCGCCAAGACCGATATTGGACAGAAGAATTCCAACTTTTAATTTTGGCTTGCTGGCGGATGTATCCGCAGTCTTTTGTCCGGAGCAGGCGCTCAGGAGAAGGGCGGCAATCAGAATCATACATCCGAGATAACTCCAAGTTTTATGTTTCTTCACTGCTGTTATCCTCTCTATGTTTAATCGGAATTTACCTATTCTTTATCGGTTTTACAGATTTGTTAGTGAAGAGTTGGGAGAAGATGGATATCATTTTTCCAAATAGTATGATTAAACTGCAGGATAGTATAAAAAATTTGCAGATCACAAAAGATGTGATTTATGATAATATGTTGAACAAATAAAGGAGCTTATCCGCAAGGCTTTAGTAAATTAATGCTTGGATGCAGTTCTGTGACAGGGTATGATAGGAATAACGTGTTTGATGCCGAACAGCGCAGGTCTGCAAAATGTACATTTTGCAGAATCCAGGCTTGAATATTAATCAATTGGGGGATATGTATGAAATATATCAGTACCAGGGGACAGGTTGAGCCAAAAGGATTTATCGATACGGTATTAATGGGGCTGGCCGATGATGGCGGTCTGATGGTGCCGGAACAGGTGCCGGTCATCTCGCCGGAAGAGCTTCGTGAGTGGAGTTCGCTGAGCTATGTCGATCTGTTTTTGCAGATATTTGCGCGATATGTAAATGATGAGATTCCGGCGGCGGATCTGCGCGAGCTGGCCGAACGCAGCTACGGGAATTTCCGTCATCCGGAAGTGACGCCGGTCAAGAAAATAAATGATTCTCTTTATATTATGGAACTGTTCCATGGACCGACTTTTGCCTTCAAGGATGTTGCACTGCAGTTTATGGGTGAACTGTATTCCTATATGTCCCGGAAGAACGGGGATATCATTCATATTCTGGGGGCGACTTCCGGTGATACGGGAGCGGCTGCGATCCAGGGTGTGCGCGGCAAGGAAGGGATCAAGATTTGCATTTTGCATCCGCATGGTAAAGTCAGCAAAGTACAGGAACTGCAGATGACGACTGTCCACGATGATAATGTGCTGAATCTGTCGGTCAAAGGAAACTTTGATGACTGCCAGAAAATGATCAAGGACTTGTTTGCCGATCTCACCTTCAAAAAGAAATATCATCTGCGGGCGATCAACTCGATCAATTTTGTACGGATTCTGGCGCAGACGGTGTATTACTTCTATGCTTACTTCCGTGCACAGGAGCAGGGCAGCGAGCGCAAAATCAATATCAGCGTGCCATCCGGCAACTTCGGTAATATTTTCTCCGGATTCCTGGCCCGTCAGATGGGACTGCCGATCAACCGGCTGATTATTGCGACCAATGAAAATAATATTCTGGAGCGTTTTGTGAGAACCGGCGAATACCAGCCAGGTGAATTCCGCGGAACCCACAGTCCATCCATGGATATTCAGGTAGCGAGCAACTTTGAGCGGTATCTGTATTATTTCCTCAAGGAAGATGCAGTTAAAGTCTCCGCCTATATGCAGAAGCTGCAAACCGAAGGCCAGATCGTACTGAGCGAAGAAGATCTGGAGCATGTGCAGCGTGACTTTGCAGCGTATGGAGCTTCCAACCAGGATTGTCTGCAGTCTATTATCAAATATAAAAATGAGTATGATTATCTGCTGGACCCTCATACGGCCTGTGGTATTGCTGCTTACGAACAATGCAGTCCACCGGAAGAGGTATGTGTTACGCTGGCAACTGCCCATCCGGCCAAGTTCGATGAAGCGATCGTGCTGTGCGAGATTGAGCAGGAGTTCCCTGCGCCGATCCAGGCACTGTTCTCGATGCCGCAGCATCAGACGATTATTGACCATGATCTAAATGAAGTGATTCGTCAGCTGGAAGCCTTTTACACCCGTTAATCCGTTTATGACAACGGCAAGGCGTTTATTCTGAAGTTATACAAAATAGGGCCGCAGCGATTCATGCTGCGGCTTTTTGGTTTTATGAATTATGCGTAACCTGCACCCGTAATAGAGAATACGGTAATAGCGGAAGAATGCCTGCTGCAGCAGGCTGGTATGTGAATATAGAGTATTCGAATGTAACAATGAAGAGCAGGGATGGTACGAAATCGTAATCACTTTACTGCGGTATCGTATTATAATAGGAAACAGCACACAGCTGAAATGACTGGAAAGTCAGTTAAGTAGAAATATAAGTAGATATAATTGTAATTTTTATTTGAGTTAGCCGTCAGCCGGGTAGACTTCCGACATCGGGATGGTCAGCAGACTGACGTTCATAGACGAATATAGAAAAATAGAGATGGTTACGGTAAGGAGAGGATGAGCAAAGTGACATTCTATGAACAGTTAAAAGGATGGCAGGAGCAATGGAGGCACCTGGTCGAGGCGCTTCAGGCAAAAGGAGCCGAAGCAACGATGATGATCGGGCCGCCTGCAGCGCCCGAACAGATCGCCAAAGCGGAGAGCCGGCTGGGCATCCCGCTGCCGAGAGAGTTAAAAGAGCTGCTTGTTCATGGTGGAGCGGAAGGATATGTGGTCTGGTCCATTATGGATGATGTGCAGGTTCCTTTCGGGGCTGCCGGTGATCTTGGCTGGTCTTTGCAGGCGCTGGAATTTCCGGATTTCTGGGATGAGACGATGACCGAGCAGAAACGATTTCTTGGCTTTCACCACGCCGGTAATGGGGACATGCTGCTGCTTGATCTGGAAAGTCATACCGATCACCCGGCGGTCGTTCACTGGTATCACGAGGCTAACGAGTTCAAGCTGCTCGCCGGTTCGCTGACGGATTTCCTGGACAGAGTGACCGCCCTGTATGGGATCGGGGCAGAATCCTGGCAGTATGAACCGTTCCTTGATCATCTTGGTATTAACGTCAACAGCGTCAATGCCAGACGCTGGGCGAATTGGATAAATGATTTTCTGCATCTAACACTGGAAGAAGCCAAGGATGATCTGCGGCTGCTCATCCGGTATGCAGAAGTCCGTGGAACAGCGCAGCAGGAACTGCGGGACGCTTTTGCGGCGCATGATCCACAAGCGGTATTCCAGGCCTGGATGCAGCGGATCGATCAGGAAAAGGACAAAAATATACGCAACAGCCTTATGGAATATGCTGGCGCAATGAACGGACAATATGCGGCAGATTGGGTCAGAAGCCTGTGGGCACTGCCGGAGCAGGAGCGAATCAACTCTGCCGTACTCGCCAATCTGACAGCCTCCTGTTTGCCGGAAGAGGAAGGATTGAACCGGGTATGGACCGAGCTGGAACGGGCCGAGCAGGAAAAGCGGCTGAATGGCTATATGGCCAACTGTTGGTTAAAGCCATTTCGAAGCCGCCGTGTGATTGAATGGATGAGTGAACGCAAACGGGTAAGCTATCCGTATGATGGCTGGGATCAGCTGTTTGCCATTTCCAATCCATCCGCTGAAGATGTGATCCGTTGGCTGAACGGCAATGGTGTCCAGCGTCAGGTCGTGATTACCGTACTGGCCAGGTTTGCGAATCCGGCTGACATTTTCACAGACCGGGAACAGGTGCAGCAGACACGGATGCTGCTGAATGAGGAACTGGAACGCGCCGTAATCAAAAAGGAAAAAAACATGATCGGCGGTGCGCTGCTGGCTCTAAATGACCTGCAGTGGAACGAGAGTAATACACGGTAAATTAATTAGGGATACTACTGGAACCTTCCCAATAGTAAACGTATAATAGGACTGTTGTGAGACATAAACAGTAAACCAAAAGTCTAGTAAACCAACAGTCTAGCTAGCCGGAGGAATGAATCGTGAGAGTAGAAAAGGATTTTCTGGGCACCAAAGAAGTTCCGGACGAAGCGTATTACGGCATTCAGACATTACGTGCAGTAGAGAATTTCCCGATTACGGGTCAACGCCTGCACCCGGAACTGATCCGGGCCATGGCCATGGTCAAAAAAGGAGCTGCACTCGCTAACATGGAGCTGTCGCGTCTGTACGGTCCCAAAGGGGAAGCTATCGTACAGGCAGCGGATGAGATTCTGGCGGGGCAGTGGCTGGATCAGTTCATTGTTGATCCGATCCAGGGCGGTGCAGGAACATCCATTAATATGAATACCAATGAAGTGATTGCCAACCGCGCTCTTGAAATTATGGGCAAGGAAAAAGGCGCTTATGTGGACATTAGTCCGAATAATCATGTCAATATGGCACAGTCGACCAATGATGCTTTCCCGACAGCCATTCATCTGGCTACCCTGTCAATGATCGAGAAACTGCTGGTGGCCATGCGCGATCTGCAGCAGTCTTTTCAGACCAAAGCCGATGAATTCGATACGGTTATCAAAATGGGCCGTACGCATCTGCAGGATGCCGTGCCGATTCGTCTCGGTCAGGAGTTCCAGGCGTATGCACGTGTGCTGAGCCGTGATATCCGCCGCGTAGAAGCGACCCGCGAGAATCTGCTGCATATTAATATGGGAGCGACCGCTGTAGGCACAGGTCTTAACGCAGACCGCCGCTATATTGTTCGTGTAGCCGAGATTCTGGCCGAAATCAGCGGATTCGAAGTGACTGCATCCGATCATCTGGTCGATGCGACCCAGAATACGGATGCGTATACCGAAGTATCCGCAGCGCTGAAGATCTGCATGATGAATATGTCCAAAGTCGCCAACGATATTCGCATGATGGCTTCCGGGCCGTACGCCGGTATGAACGAACTGAGTCTGCCTGCCCGTCAGCCGGGGTCTTCGATCATGCCGGGCAAGGTTAATCCAGTCATGTGTGAAGTCATCAACCAGATCGCGTTCCAGGTAATCGGTAACGATAATACGATCTGTCTCGCTTCCGAAGCGGGACAGCTGGAATTGAATGTGATGGAGCCGGTACTGGTGTACAATTTGCTGCAATCACTGGAGATTATGAAGCAGGGCTTCACCGTATTCCGTCTGCACTGTGTGGACGGCATCCAGGCGAACGTGGACAACTGCCGCCAGTATGTGGAGCGCAGTGTCGGTACGATTACGGCACTCAATCCGCATCTCGGTTATGAGGTGGTTTCAAGGATCGCCCGGGAAGCGATTCAGACCGGTAAGTCGGTACGTGAACTGTGTCTGCTCTACAATGTGCTGACTGAGGAAGAACTGAATATTATTCTGGATCCTTATCAGATGACCGAGCCGGGAATTGCTGGTGAGGAACTGTTGCACAAGGATTAACAGAAACCGGAAAGCGGACTGACGAATGAATATTTCATTCGGATCAGTCCGCTTTTTTGATTGGAAGAAGAGAACAGTGTGATACAGCAGCTTTCCAGCATGGATCATTCAAATGGTCATAGCAGCTGTATCAATGATATGTAATTCCCTGCTTTCGATTCCAGTTTCCGTATGTGATATATTAATAGAAGGTGATGGATACTGATGACTCACCTGCAGGAGGGATCACGCAAGCTGCATTATAATTCTGAATCTGTATAACAGAAAGGATGAAATAATATGAAGATCAGACAAATCCTAACCCCGGCTCTGCTGGCAGGATGTATTATGGTGACTGGCAGTGCAGCCTTTCCGGTCAACGGATATAGTGCACAGACGAAGAAAGTGGTTAATGCGGATGTAACATCCAAGCTGGAAATGCTCGGACAGCCTTTTACCAATGAACCTTATGCCCGGAATGTATGGGACATGCAGGTATTTAATGGCAAAATCTATCTGGGCCACGGCAACAGCAGTAACGCTGGCCCTTCACCTAACGCTGGCCCGGTGCCGATTATTTATTATGATCCACAGACCGGCAAGTTCGTCACGCAAAAGGTCATCGCGACCAATGCCAAAACCGGCAAGCAGGAGACCCGCAGTGTAACGGATGATGAACAGATCGATACGTTCAAAATATTCCAAAACAAGCTCTACATACCGGGCAATGACTCTGTAATACCCGGCTGGAAGTATGGCAATTATTACGAACTCAGCGGTGATCACTGGAACGAGTATCAGAATCTGCCGGGTGGTATTCATGTATATGATATGGCCTATTATCAGGGCAAGCTGTTCGCAGCGATCGGCACAGAAGATGTACCGGTTGTACTGATGTCCGGAGATAACGGCAAGACCTGGAAAGAATTCGCCAAGATCGATGGGTTGGGCAGCCGCACGTACAAGTTTTTCCAGTTCAAAGGGATGCTGTACGCTTCCGCGATTATTATGCCTGATAACAAAATCTGGGACGATGAGACTCATCTGCTCGCTATCGATAAGAATCTGAATATTCATCAGCAGAAAGTAACCGGGAAAAGTCTGCTGCCGGGGATGACTTTTGTAGCCAAACCGGGTTCCAGCCCGTACAAGAAAATCAGCAAAACCGTTGTTCTGAACAATCAACTCGTCTATATTGCCGGAGAACTATACAATGACTCCCAGATTATGCCAGAGTCGCTGATCGCCGCCAAAAGTATCGATAACGCGCGAGCAATTCAGCTGCCGGACCGGAGCGCCCGTCCGACCGATATGATTGTGCGCGGCAAGATGCTGTATGTGCTTACGTATACCAAGCAGGCAGACGGCAGCTACATCAACCGCGTCTACCAAACACGCAATCTGAACAAGTGGGAAGAAGTGCTGACATTCAAACAGGACACCTATGCCAAATCGCTGGAAGAATATAAGGGAGACTTTTATTTTGGACTGGGCACGGATACCGAACCGCTATCCGAATCTGCCGGTAAAATTCTGCGTATCAAAGCAGTTGATTTGCCGAAATAAAAGATTGTGCTTTCTTGCAAGTCACGGGATAGACTGTTGGCCTGCATCAGGTAAAGGAGACTGAACAGCTTGAAAAAATCAGTATGGATGATGGCAGCAGTGCTTGTCATTGGCGTCGGCAGTGCACTGCTATATCGATACAATCAGCAGGTTGCACCGACGAATACCGCATCAAACGTTCAGCAAAATGAGACCGGCAATACCCCGGTCAAACAGGATAAAGCCGTCCAGGACAAGAATTCCGTCTCAGCGGATACTCCAGCAATCTCGCTGCCATGGCTGACCAGGGAACATCTGGCACAGGGAAAACTGGATGATGCAGAGATCGGTATAGGCACGACAGCTGCACAATTGCGTACAGCGCTGGGTCAGCCTGATCGTATTGATAATTATGAAGGGATATATTACGGTTACCAGGATGCTGCCTTTTTCTTTCCCAGAAGTACGGCTGATGAAATAAAAGACGACGATCCTGTAGTGAAAATAGTACTGAACGTTCAGGAGCATCAGCTCACAAGATCATTTCTGAACCAGCGATTCGGTCCATCTGTGGATGAAGGGCTGATGGAGAGTACCGGGGATTATCTCATTTTCTATAATGTCGGCAGTTATACACTGGGGGCCAGCCCGGATGAACAGAACAAGAACCGGATTATCGGGCTGGAATTATCGCCCAAAGAGAAATAATTTTGAATAACCCAAATAACCTTAACTCCTTGCTGCTGTAGGAGTTAAGGTTATTTTTCTTGTGGTTATCAGATTGGTGGGTAGCTGTGATGAGCTGCTATCTATTCATTGGTTTCACTGTTGCTCACCAGTTCAGCCCTAGCCGGCTGCAGCTTTTTCGGAGTAGCGATGTGGGTGGGGAGCATCAGACCGAGTATTTGCATTTCCTGCAAAATGCACTGCACATGGTACTGGTAGATTAGCGGCAGGTATTCCGGATGTACCGTAATCGGAGCGGCCACCGAAGAACGAAGGCGCTGCATCACTCCCGGGGCCAGATCAGTCTCCGGCTCATCGGTCAGCAGGCGCAGCATTCGCATATGAGAATACGTGTTATGGTAAATATCGATCTCCTGCTCAATATGATCGATGAACAGCTGTTTGCTTAATTTCAGGCGGAACTCGGAGGTGTAGGTCTTGTAGGCTTCTTCCATCGCTACCATATCATCACGCAGCGAGCTGATATGTACGCCGCCGCCTTCGCGGAGCAGTTCATGGGCGAGACGCGTCATATTGCGCCTCAGAATCATTCGTTTCTGTTCGAGGCCGCGCTCATGGTTGGGTGGATAGACGAGATAATTGACCAGAACAGCTACACCAATCCCGATTAACGTATCGGTTACCCGATTCATACCGTAGAACAAAGGACTCTCGCCTGGACGAAGATTGAGCATGACTGCGAGAAAGACAATGCTGGCAATCGAGATCGACTTGTTCCAGTTCAGTAGATTGCATATATAAATGACGACTACAATACCTATAGCAGAGAAGACGGCGCTGTAAGGATCAATAAGAGCAAACAAAAATCCACAAAGTGCGCCTACGATAGTTCCCATCACCCGATTTTTACCGACAGTAAACGAGTTGGTTACCGAGTTCTCCATGGCGATAATGGTCGCAATGACTGCAAAAAATGGATATTCCAGATGCAGCAGCTGTGAGATGATCAGACAGATCAGTACGGCCAGCGCCGTTTTGAGATTACGCATTCCAATAGCAAATTTCATAAGTTCAATACGTTCCTTCCTGAATCATACAAGTTAACATTGGACTATGCACTATAACTTATTATTATTTTAAAGTCTATGAACTATGATGAATCATGACAGTTCACAACAATCTGTTTTGACTGTGATTAAAAGAGGAATAAATCGGCGATAAAGATTTTTATCAATTTAATTTCCTGGCATACAATTGCAAAATAGATTGATCTATGTTATTATTTGACCGGTCAATGATTGATAGGTCAAATAAATGTGTTGAGCTGTATTCCGTGAATAACCGCAGTACAGTCAGAGAGGAGAGAAGCCTGATGCCAGAACTATCATCCCAGGAAATATTCAATCAGATTCAGGGACTTCACCGCCAGCTGACCAGTACGTTTGAGCGGTGTGCAGGAATTAGCGCTTCCCGTCTGCAGCTGCTCTGTCAGCTGTACCAGTCCGAAGAAATCAGTCAGTCTTCTCTGCAAAAGTTGGTCGGTATTGATCATGCCGCTATTACCCGCCATGTGAAGCAGCTGGAAGCAGAGAATATTGTCATTCGCCGCGTCAGTCCGAAGGATAATCGATTTACACTTGTTCAACTCACCGAACATGGACGAGAGAAGATTGTAGCCTTCCGGCAGGAACGCGAAGATTTCCTGGCACGGATGCTGGATGGCTTCAGCACGGATGAACAGGAACAACTATCCGGCATGCTGAAGCGGATCAACCAGAATATCAGCCAGATCTAAGCTGGAGAATGCATTCATTTACACCCATATAAAAGGAGAGTTTACCGTATGACAACTACCAATGCTGTAACCCAAACCAATGATTTCCGTAAAATCGCTCTGGAGCGCCGCTCCATCAAGAGCTATGATCCATCCGTTAAAATCAGCCGTGAAGAAATGACCGAGATCCTGAATGAAGCGACTCGCGCTCCATCTTCGATCAACCTGCAGCCGTGGCGTTTCCTCGTGATCGAGAGCGAAGAAGCCAAAGCGGAGCTGCTGCCGCTGGCGAAATTCAATAGCCACCAGGTAGAGACTTCTTCAGCAGTTATCGCGATCTTTGGCGATCTCCAGCATGACCTGAACGCAGAAGAAATTTTCAATACAGCAGTGGAACTGGGTTATATGCCTGCTGAAGTCAAAGAAAGACAATTTCCATTTACTCTGGCTTATTACGAGAATCTGTCCGAGCAGGCACGCAAAGATATTGCTTTGATTGACAGCAGTCTGGTAGCTATGCAGTTGATGCTGGTAGCCCGTGCGCACGGTTATGATACCAACCCAATCGGCGGTTATGAGAAAGAACAAATGGCTGAATTGTTCGGCATGGACACCAAACGTTATGTACCGGTTATGCTGCTGACGATTGGTAAAGCGGCTAACGAAGGTTACCCTTCGATGCGTCTGCCAATCAACAGCGTAGCAGAGTGGAAATAAGAACCGACTGTACTGAGCGGGCTGTGCAGTTCTGAACAAAGTGGATAAGATCGAGTGGATAAACGGGCCAAACAGACAAAAGCCCCATAGATGAGAAAGAGAGACGGCCTCACAGGCACGTCTCTTTTTTCGTATGAGCATTGTCTTGGATAAATGGGTAAAGTGAATGGGACATTGCTGACTTTAAGATTTGATCGTAGCAACGAGGAGACCGAGATATTCCTTGAGCGCCGTGCTGGTGGAACTCATCGCACTGCCGGAAGGTGTGAATTTGCCTGGATAGAGAGCTTCCGGCTGGCTGACCCAGTAATCGGTTGGATAAGGCTCTACGGTAAGACCGGCCCGCTGGAATTCGACCACCGAGCGAGGCATATGAAAAGCGGAAGTGATCAGAATCGGCTGTTTCCATCCATTTTGCTCAAGCAGGGCTGCCGTGTTGGCTGCATTTTGTTCGGTATTCAGGGAGCGGTTTTCAGCTAATACGTCTGCTTCCGGAACCCCCATGCCAATCAGCTGCCTGCGCGCAATATCCGCTTCGTTGCCGCTATCGGTGAAGACCTGACCGCCGGAGAAGATAATCGGCAGCCCGGTCTGCCGGTACAATCGTACAGCCGTAATCAGCCGGTTGCCTGCCGCTCCGGACAGATTGCCCTGACCATCCACATCCGGTGTTCCCTGGGTAGCGCCTCCGCCCAGCACGACAATCACATCTCCCTGTACGGAAGCTGGAGGACTATAGCGCTGCTCCAGGCTGCCAATCAGGGCATCTCCGACAAAGCCGGTCGTCGATATGTACAGCAGTATGGTCAGCCCGAGCAGTACAAGCGCTGGCTTGAGCTGACGCCGCCACAGCCAGATGGACATCGCCAGCAGCAGCAGTATAAACAACCCCGGTGGAAGAACAAAGCTGTACAAAAATTTAATCACATATAACAAGAAAATCGACCGCCTTTGAGAAAGAATGGACTTGAGCACTGCATGATGTATCGTTCAGTGCATACATAACTGGCTGTATTGTATCATGACCGCGGCGGTATATCATCGGGCGGAGGGTCCGGTATCCCGGTTATTGCTGACGGAACTGAATAGTTTTCAGGAAGCCCGGATTCGGAAGGAGATGAGGGTTCCACTTCATCTTCAAGCGGATCCGGCCAGGTGATCCGGTGGGACGTATGACTGAATTTTTCATAGAACAAAAGGGAGCCTTTACGGAAAAATCGGGTGACCAAATGAATAAAAAATCCGGCATTCATCACAAACAGTATCAGCAGATAGATAACAGCTTCCACGCTTGAAGGTGACCCGTTGGCAAAAGGCGCATTCAGCAAAAGATTCAGTCCGAAAAATCCCCAGTATAACAATCCATAGCGAATCAGCAGGGCAGAGAAAGTGATCCTGTGCTTGGGCTGATCGGTAAGCACCAGATGAATGCGTACAATCCATTTGCCCAGGGTGACGCCATTGGCCATATAAGGCAGCAGCATAAAATACAGCCCGCTGGATACCCAGAACGCCAGAGGTACATGCATTGCTGTTAACAGGGAGAACAGTACCACCCAGACCATCATATCCATTATAAAAGCAAGCCCTCGCCGGGTATAGGTCACTCTCCGCCGTGTTCGGTCGAGCTGCCGGTCCATCTGCTGCGCATCCGGCAGCCGTTCGGAGATCCAGGCAGCCATCAGGAAGCCGATCATGCCGCCAAATGTATTGCAGATCAGATCATCCACATCAAAGATCCGGTAGGCATTATCGTAAATACCGAGAATACCGGTCAGCTGAATCCACTCAAACGAGAGCGACAGCAAAAAGGATAGAATAAGCGCCGACAGCCAGCCCCGGTGAAAGTAATAACGTAGAAACATACCGAATGGAACGGTCAGCAGCACATTGAACACAACCTGCAAAAAGGCGCGTTCCTTAAAAATATGCGTATACGTCGATGGATCATGCAGCGATACCGCAGTTTCCTTTAGAAAATCGCTTACGAATTGAAACGGTATCAGCTGCAAATCCCCGTTGGCAAGCGGCAGATTATGCCGGGACGCCGGAAATGGTAAAATAACAAGGAAGTAGGCGTTCATCAGATACAGCAGCAGCGCATAAAGCGTGATCGCCCGGACGATATTAATATAGCCGTACTGTCGGTACTGATAGACGAGAAAAGGAAAGGTGAATACCGCTGCAGCCAGCGGAAAAGCCAGAAAAGCATATAGTACGGGTAACAGATATGCGTCGTACATTGTATACCATGCCTCCAGAATGTCAGTTATATAAGCAGTAGAAATACATAATAAACATTTGGAATCCCACTATTTAAGGAGGAATATTTCATCTGTGAAAATTGTTAAAGATTTTCGCCTAAAGGATAGACTGTCAAAGAGTCCAAATGGTTACAGTTACTGTTGTTTTCCCCTGACTGGTTATCCATATACAAAAACAGCCTGTCTATCCTATACAAATGGAAGACAGGCTGTTTTGATTCTGTAGAGTGGCATTTCTAATATAGCGTATCTGTAATTGTGGATCAGGTCGTACGGCGGAACTTGAACAGTGAGCTGATGAACAGGATAATCAGGAAAATGACGCAGGCGCCAATACTGATCCGGTTGCTCGTGTCAAACAGGAACAGTACGGCAATCACGGCCAGACAGATTGCTGTCAGTCCGGAGATATACGGATACCCCCAGATACGGAAAGAAGGCTGTACCGGATAGCTTTTGCGCAGCTTGAGCTGGGACAGACAGATGCTGATCCAGACGAGCAGCACGACAAAGCCAGGTACTGCGATCAGAATGCCGAATACCTGATCCTGAGCAACATAAGCGAGCCATGAACCGAGCAGTAGCACAACAGCGCACAGTATGAGACTGTTTATAGGGACACCTCGGCTTGATGTTTTGGCCAGCATAGCCGGGGCTTCATTGTTGATTGCCATGGAATGGAGCATCCGGGTCGCTCCATAAATACCGGAATTGGCTGCGGATAATACAGCAGTAATAAGAATGAAATTCATAATATGAGCAGCGCCCTGTAAACCGGCATCGGTCAGTACCTGTACAAACGGGCTGGTCTGATCACTCAGCTGGTTCCATGGAATCAGGCCGCAGATAATCAGGATCGGCAGAGTATAGAACAGTACGACCCGCAAAATAAAGCTTTTTACGATTTTCGGCAGGACTTTATCCGCGTCAGGAGTCTCGGTGAGTGTTAATCCGATCAGTTCGGAACCCCCGTAAGAAAAGGTAACAACGAGCAGTGCCGACAGAATCGCCATCCAGCCGTTCGGCAGGAATCCGCCATGAGCCGTAAAGTTGCTCAGATAAGGAGCAGAACCGCTGCCAGGGATGATACCAAACAGTAGACAGCCACCAAGTACAATAAAGATGATAATCATGGCAATCTTGATGCCGGCGAGCCAGAATTCCAGCTCACCGAGCCGTCCGACGCTCATCGTATTGACGAGCAAAATAAAGGCGGCACTGGCCAGACTGAGTGTCCACAGCGGTATATCCGGGAACCAGAACTGCAAAAAACTACCGGCAACAATAACTTCAATCACGCATACGGCAAGCCACATAAAGCAATACAGCCAACCGACGATAAAAGCCAGCCGCTGGCCATAGGCCAGAGATATGAAGTCCTTCATATTTTTGTTTGGATAGACGGTAGCCATCTCTGCGATTGCTCCCATAACGACCAGCAGGAGCAAACCTGCAAAAACATAAGAAATGACGACGCCGGGTCCTGCGAGGTTGATGGTCTCGGAACTGCCTTTAAAGATCCCTGTCCCGATGACACCGCCCATTGCCATAAATGTAATATGTCGTGGACGGAGCTTTTTCTGTAATGTTGCTTCTTCATTTGCTTTCAAGCGTAAGTCCTCCTCAGTGTGATACTGCTTTAAACCACTCCAGTGTATTTATCTATACTAACTTATAATCGGTATTTCCGGTATGAAATTCAATGCCAACTAAATATCTTTTTATAGGCATCTATCATTTGGTAGCTGCATTGGTCAGGCAAAGCAGGGAGAATGGCCGGAAATATGCAAAAAGCTGCCGCTACGCATACAGCGCCGGATGAAGCGTACAGCAGAGGGTCTACTGTATTTCACCGGAAAATGCAGGTAGGACAGCTTGAGCGTGAACATCCGGCTGGTTAGCCGGGTACTACATTTTTCAGAATATCATCGATAATCATCGAGTTGGCGATCGGGCCGGTATACAGCCAGCTGGCATCCATGCTCATCGTATAGGCATGGCCTGCTTTGACTGCAGGAATGCTGTTCCAGACGGCCGGACTGATACTTTGCTCGGAGACTCACCGTCCTTGCTAATGACAAACAGGTAATTGGCCAGTGTCTGCTTCGCCTGGTCGCTTTTGCCGAGTGCGCTGCCGATACTTTGCAGCTCTTCACGCCAGTCGTTATTCTGAGCGTTGCCGACGACATAGGTAGGGGCGATCTGGGCGTATTGATTGTATTTCTCGCCTGCGACCATTTCCGCGCTATCGATCAGCAGCAGGTCAGGGGTGAAATTAATAACAGCTTCATAAGGCAGTTCCGATGAGATAGCAGGGACCCCTTTAAGCTTGTCCTGTAGATAGTTCTGCACATCGCCCCTGCCTATCGACCACTGAGCGACAGGAGTGACGCCGAGCATATGTAATTTCCCTCCAGATTCTGATATTGTGCTCATGTTGGTCCCTTATTATCTAAATCAAACATAGGTACAGTATACATCACTCTGGAGGTAAATGAGAATAATTATCAAATGGTAAATAGTAAATGGAAGTTGGCAGCAGTCTACCTTCGTTAAGTCTGCTGCGCCGGATCGTTCATTTCCAGAATAACAGGACAATGGTCACTTCCCATGATCTGACAGTCAATCTGCGCATCAGTCAGCATCGGAGCCAGCCGGGAAGAGGCGAGGAAGTAATCGATGCGCCAGCCGATATTGCGCTCGCGTACTTTGGCCATATAGGACCACCAGCTATACACGTCTTCGCGATCCGGATAGAAATGACGGAAGGTGTCGATAAAGCCGGATTCCAGCAGCTGCGTCATTTTCCCTCGCTCTTCATGAGTGAATCCCGAATTGCCGATATTGGAACGGGCATTTTTGAGATCAATCTCCTGATGGGCTACATTCAGATCCCCGCAAATAATAACCGGTTTGTGCTGATCCAGCTCCAGCACATAGCGCCGGAAGCGGTCTTCCCATTCCAGCCGGTAAGGAAGTCTCAGCAGGTCGCGGCGCGCATTGGGCGTATATACATTGACCAGATAAAATCCTTCGTATTCCAGCGTAATCATCCGGCCCTCCTCTTCATAATTCTCTTCCAGACCGTAATGGACAGACAGCGGCTTGATCCGGGTGAACACGGCGGTGCCGGAATAGCCTTTTTTCTGGGCATAATTCCAGTACTGCTCATATTCTTCACCATGATCAAGTTCGATCTGGCCCGCCTGCAGCTTGGTCTCCTGAATACAGAAAATATCGGCATCCACACGGTCGAAATAGTCATTAAATCCTTTTTTGACAGCGGCTCTCAAGCCGTTGACGTTCCATGATACAAGCTTCATTGGTGTATAATCTCCTTAAGGGTTGTAATGATAAATGATGCCAAATTAAATCCAATCAGCCCATACAGCATCTGATCGGCCTGTCCAAAAACAGACTGAGTAGATGCAAGGTTGCCTGAATAGCATACATAATACCAGTGTATCATGGTTGGGAAAAGGAGGACCAGATGAAGAGCATATGCCTGCTGATCCATGGCTTTACCGGAGGGACGCATGAAATCGAACCGCTGCGTGCCTATCTGGCAGCGAGAAATTGCATAACGAGGACATTTACATTGGCCGGACACGGCGGTACAAGACAGGACATGCTGAATGCGAGCCGCCAGGACTGGATCGATGGTGCAGAAAAGGAACTGCAGCTGCTGCTTCAGCAGCATGAGTGTGTGCATCTGATCGGCTTCTCGACAGGTGCGCTGATCGCTGCGCATCTCAGTATGCGTTATCCTGAAAGTATCCGTACGTTAACAATGCTGTCTGCACCTGTGTTCCCGCTGAATCCGCGGCAGATTATGCGGACGCTGATTCAGCCGCAGATGATCCGCAGTTACTGGTACAATCTATGGCATGTACCGCCGCAGGCGACACGCGAATTTTATAAAATAGTACGTGAATCCCATGCGATCTATACGAAGCTGGCGGCACCTGCGCTCATCGTTCAGGCCGGCAGCGATCATCTGGTGAAGCCGCACAGCGGAACCTATCTGTATCATCAGCTGCCGCTGGAAGACACCTGCAAAAAGCTGCTGATCCTCCCGGATAGCGGGCATCTGGTCTGTTATTACAGTGATCCATCCGAGCTGTTCACACAGGTGTACCAGTGGATTCGTCAGCATGAACCGGGTCAAAGCAAGGAAGACCAGGATTAGGAAGGACAGGAAGCCATAAAGCCATAAAGCCATAAAGCATAATTACTTATACATAACAGGCGCATGAAGTGGAAGCGTATGTTCGTATAAATGATTGACAGATCGCATATCATCAGCTATATTAGATACAAAATCAATATGTTGTGCGGGTGAAGCACCTCGCAGGAACAGGCATTATGCCGTTTCTGGAGGTGCTTTTTTTTGTTGTCTACCCGCCTGACATATACTAGGAGGAATATATAATGAACCTTATCCACCAGAGTAAAAAGCCAGTACATACAGAGAAGCAGCGCCAGTCCAGCAGGCTGTATCGAATACCGACAAGTCTGGTCTGCCGATTGTTATCACTTGGATTGATCTTTACCCTGCTTGCTCAGATGCTGCCTGCAGCTCATGCGTCTGCAGATAACTGGGCAGCGGCAGTCAGCGGGATTGAGAGCATATACGATAGCGTGACTTCGCTGGAATCGATCATTCAGATGGAGAACCAGCATACCCAGACACTGCGCAAGCAGAATAACAGCCGTCTTCAATCAGTCAATGCCAAGATCAGAGAAATGGATCAGTCCAGATTATCTTCGCTCAAGGCAGCAGCCGAGCAGACAGAGAAAAAGTATTCTTCTCTATTTGCTGAATACGCAGAGCTTGGTAAGCAGGCAGCCGCTGCCCGCAAGCAGAAAAATGCCAAAACAGCCGAATTGATCAGCCTTAAACGTAACAAAATGAAACCCGAAGTCATATCTGCCCGCACAGAAATCAAGTAAAAGAAAGCCGCTCTAACCCAGGCCAGAAAAGACACGGCTGCACGCAAAAAAATCGTCAAGGATGCTATCGCACCTGTCCAGACGGTTAAAAAGCAGATTACTGCTGAGAACAAAACTATCGCTGCCTACAAAAAGAGCCGCTCTGCCGCTCGCAAAAGCTACAGAGCAGCGGTTAAAAGAGGTGATGCGATCAGCGCAGCAGCTCACCTGGCGGTCGTCTATAACAAACTTGGAGCTATCCATGCTTCCCAAAAGAGAATCTACAGCTGGGAACAGCAGATCACCACGATAATCCATGGAGCAGAATCGCGTTTATAATTCTTCAAAAGCCAGGTTTGACGGCTCGTCCGGCAGTTTCTTCTCCAGCTCAAGATGGGTAACCGCCACACTGTGATCCACTTCTTCAAAACGGAATCCGTCCACCCAGACCTGGCCTGTGCCGGTAAGAAGTACACCGATCAGGATAACATCGCTTGCCTGGGGAATATCGAGAACGATGGAATAATGGTTCCAGTCCGTATCTCCGGATATATGCCTGCCGCTCATATTGTCAAATTGCAGAATCTGCTGATCGGCGCCATCCACTCTCATCCATAAGCCGCAGGCGATATGCACATGACTGGTTTTGACAAAGCCTGAAAAACGTATTCGTTTACCGAGATAACGTTCCGCTTTGAACTCCTGCATGAGTGTGGCAAAGGCAAACGGCTCATTAACATTCACCGATTTGAGATAGCCGGCAGTGTTGCCGGTATGCACCGTATGGTGATCCAGACCGATTTCATAATTAGGGGCATGGGTTCCGCTCAAAAACCAGCCTTTGATGGGGGAAGATGTATCCATAGTTGATTCTCCTTTGTCAAAATAGGATGAAAGGGAAGCAGTAAATACCTGACGATAGCGTCCCGGTGGCAGCCCATATACTTTTTTGAAAGCCCGGGTAAAAGCTTCCTGGCTCTCAAAATGGCAGTGCAGTGCAATATCCAGAATAGGAGTCGTTGAGTGAAGGAGCAGCACCGAAGCTTGGCTCAGCCGTCGTTGTCTTAAATAATCAGCAATGTTCATACCTGTAGCTCTGCGAAAAATCCGATGAAAATGATAGGGAGAGAACCCTGCATGCGCTGCAATCTGTTCAAGTGTCAGTTCGTCCTGCAGGTGACTCTCCATATAGTCAATGCTATGCTGAATGACTGTTTTCTCCGTCAATGCAATTCCTCCTTTCTGTAACTAGATTATCAGACGGGAAAGATCGGGATTTGATCATTTTTGCGGTTTTGCAAAATGACTTTATATAAATCCAGTATAAACCGAGTATGTTCGCTTCATTTCTGTCCAACTGCGACAAAAGCGAGAGCAATAAAATTTATTATGATTTTCAATCATTACGGTATAGTTGGAGCAATATAAAATTAATCCAAAAATAGGTTTCAACTCGATAATTTAGATTATGACATCATTTGCATACCATACATATCCGGTTTGATCTGATTACAAATTTGAAATATATTGGTAGTGAAGTTGGTTACCAAAAGTCACATAAACTTAAAACATACGACCCAGTTTAAAATATGAAAATGTGGAAATATGTTTAAAATGCTTGATTTCATCATATATTATGGGTCCATGGCATGGTGATGTCATGCAGAAGGTATGCTATACTGCTACCAATATGTTTATTGTCGCTGTGTTTACCTGGTTACAATTTTGTAATGCGTTATCGATTGTCTTGATTAGGGCAGGACTATATAGAACGGACAAACGCTATTTAGAGGAACCATTTATTCCCGCCAGGTTAAATACCGATACTTACTACTATAGTTCCAGATCAGAGTACCGGGTAACCCGGATTTCAGCAGTATGGCATTCGGTCAGCGAGCTGTATCGGTCTAAACTATTTAAAAAATGGAGGTAATAACGAATTATGAAAAAACTACCCGCTTTTATAGCATCCTGTGCCTGTGCTGTAGGCATTACACTAATGGCGTCACCTGCAGACGCTGCTGTCCTGACACAGGGTATGAGAAGTGGAGACGTCGTTCAGCTGCAGCGGCAGCTCGCTCAGCACGGATTCTTTCACGCGAATACTACAGGATATTATGGAAGCATCACGACTTCGGCAGTGAAGCAATTTCAGCGTGCACATGGACTGAGTGCAGATGGTGTAGCCGGTCCGGCAACGCTGTCCAAGCTGGGTGGTAAGCGGAGCGGTATTGTCACGGCCAGCGTAAGCTTCAGCAATTCCAGCAATAATCGGGGTGCCAGCTACAGTGCGGCAGATAAGGATGCCGTGGATATTCTGGCACATATTATCTATGGTGAAGCTCGCGGTGAATCTTTCCGTGGACAGGTAGCGGTAGGTGCTGTCGTACTGAATCGTGTACAATCCGATGAATTTCCGAATACGATCTGGGGCGTGGTTATGCAGCCGGGACAATTCACGGCAGTGGCAGACGGCCAGTATAACCTCAAGCCGAATCAGAGCGCTTATAATGCAGCACGCCAGGCACTACGAGGTGTTGACCCGACCAACGGCTCGCTGTATTATTACAATCCACGGATTGCGACTTCACAGTGGAGTATGAGACGACCGGCAGTCATTACGGTTGGACAGCATATTTTTACCAACTAATCAGCTGGCTGTAACAGTTGATCCTGCCGATCTGACAATTGG
The DNA here is from genome assembly GCF_054161335.1 of Paenibacillus sp. Z6-24. Lineage (NCBI taxonomy): Bacteria > Bacillati > Bacillota > Bacilli > Caryophanales > Paenibacillaceae > Paenibacillus > Paenibacillus sp. Z6-24. The sequence goes on from NZ_CP096398.1 coordinate 1,422,769, forward strand.
AAATGAACCTTTTCAGGCAGATTCTCTTGGATAGATGCAGCCAATTACAGAGAACACATAAAAAAGCAGGGTACCGTGATGATGATACATCACGGTACCCTGCTTTTTTGTTATATCAGCTTAGCGCTTCAGACTTTTACCATTGGTGCGGATGACTTCCTTGTACCAGTGGAATGATTTTTTGCGATAGCGTTCCAGTGTACCGGATCCATCGTCATGACGATCTACATAAATATAGCCGTACCGTTTTTTCAGCTGAGCGGAAGAGGCGCTGACTACGTCAATACATCCCCAGGAAGTGAAGCCCATAATCTCTACGCCATCTTCCACGGCTTCGGCTACCTGTACCAGGTGATCATTTAGATACTGGATACGATAATCGTCTTCGACCGTTTTCTCACCATTCGGTCCCGTAATCAGTTCATCCACAGCACCGAGGCCATTCTCTACAATAAACAGCGGTTTCTGGTAGCGATCATAGAACATGTTCAGCACATAACGCAGACCCTGCGGGTCAATCTGCCAGCCCCATTCGCTCGCTTCCAGATGAGGGTTAGGTACGCCGCTGAACAGGTTGCCCTGACCGGACTGTTTTTTGCTCTTATCGGCAGTCTCACAGATGCTGACATAGTAGCTGAAAGAGATAAAGTCAACGGTGTTCAGCAGCATCTCCTCGTCGCCGTCTTCCATTTTGATCTGGATACCATTCTCGCGGAAATAGCGTTTCATATAGCCCGGATATTTGCCGCGTGCATGAACATCTCCGAAGAAATAGTTTTTGTGTTCGGATTTCATAACAGCAATCACATCGTCCGGGTTCGGCGTCAGTGGGTAGGTGGGCATGCTCAGAATCATGCAGCCGATCTGGGCATCCGGGATGATCTCGTGGCAGAGCTTCACTGCCGAAGCGCTGGCGACCAGCTCATGGTGGATGGCCTGATACAGATCCTGCTTGCTCAGCTGGTCCTTGGGCGTATAGATGCCGCCGCTCATAAATGGCGCTTCCAGAATCGAATTGATCTCATTAAAGGTCAGCCAGTATTTGACTTTATCCTTGTAGCGGCGGAACACGGTCTCGGCATAACGCTCATAGAAGCCGACCAGCTTGCGGTTGACCCAGCCATCATATTCCTTGGACAGATGCAGTGGTGTCTCGTAATGGGACAGGGTGACGAGCGGCTGGATGCCGTATTTGAGACATTCGTCGAACAGGTCATCGTAAAATTGCAGACCCTGTTCATTCGGTTCCAGTTCATCGCCTTTTGGGAAAATCCGGGACCAGGCGATCGAGGTACGGAATACTTTGAAGCCCATTTCGGCAAACAGCTTCACATCTTCCTTATAACGATGGTAAAAGTCGATGCCGACCAGCTTCATATTGTCTTCGGTCGGAACTTCGGTGATCGGACCGGTTACGCCTTTGGGGGCCACATCCTGGGTAGACCAGCCTTTGCCGTATTGGTCAAAAGCACCTTCGGCCTGGTTGGCAGCAATCGCGCCGCCCCACAGGAATCCCGGCGGGAAGTTCAGAGGGGTATTTTGAGAGTTACTCATGATCAGCACTCCATTCATTTCTGATTTTTGTGCTACACTGATAGCAGCACTGCCCTTCAAGCGTAATCGTTGTAACGGGTTACATGTCAACCTGCAATTTTAATGGGAAATATTATCATTGTTCGGTATCAGCCGTATTCCTTGCATGCGGGCTTAACGGGTAGGCGATGCATTTTATTTATTCAGAAGTAAAAGGGGAAGTCCGATGTCCAAATTCGATGAAATCATGAAATTATCCGGCTATTCCAGAGCGACCGTATCCCGGGTCATCAATCACTCGCGTCATGTCAGTCCGGAGGCGAGAGAGAAAATTACCGCCATTATGAAGCAGCTCAACTATATGCCCAACCGGAATGCAGTTTCTCTGTCGACAGGACAGACGAATCAGATTGGCATTGTAATGGCTAGTACGAGTGAAGTGGTACTTTCTTTTCTCAATCAGTTTGTGGACATCGCCATGGATTACGGATTTCAGACCATTATATATACGACACGCGGGGACAAAGAAAATGAACTGCGTGCCTTTGAAGATCTGCGCAGCAAACGGATGGACGGCTTGGTCATTGTTACCTGTGTCAATGAACCGCGTGTGCTGAAGGCATATTGTGAGTACGGACCGATTGTCTCCTGGCAGCGGATGGATAGCGGCGAGATTCCATCCATAGCAATGGATCAGGGAGAAGGTTACCGCCTGGCGCTGGAGCATCTGGTGACCAGAGGTTATACCCGGATTGCCAATTTATTCGGCCGGATCGAAAGCCTGAATACACAGAGCCGGCGCGAGGCCTATGAACAATTTATGCAGAGCCGCGGACTGCCTGTGCGGACGGACTGGTACCATTATTCCGTATTTACACCCACAGACGGAACAAAGGTGCTGCAGCAGCTCACTGCCGGTCCCGAGATGCCCCAGGCAGTCCTGTGTGCCAACGATTACGTTGCAATCGGCATCCAGTCTGCAGCGAACAAGCTGGGCCTTGATATTCCCGGACAGCTGGCGATTGTCGGCTTTGATGATACGGAGCTGGCTGATACGCTTGGCATTACTACCATCTACAATCCGATCGCCGAGCAGGCGACTCATGCCTTTTACCGGCTGTGGGCAGTACTGGGCAAGCAGCAGATGGAGCCGGCACAGCTGCAGTACAAGCTAATCGCACGTCAGACGACCTGAATGTATGGAAGAAATGCATTTATTTCAAAAAGAAAAGATTCCAAAACAGAGTGTTTTGTAATGACTGTGTAAAAGAAATATCTTTACATCGACTTTTATGTAAAAAATAGGGGATATCACCGTTTTTATTTGCTAAAACCTCATCTGTACCGACATTTTGGCCGAATAATGGGTAATAAGACGATATAAATTAAGGCGTAACGCCAAAAAACAATATTCGTCAGCGTAGTCATTCCGTTATGCTCCACTTGCGCTGAATACTCGAAGGGGAAGGCAGGGGTTGCAGTGAAGCAGATCGCCGTACAGCCTTATTACAAAATAGAGCGTGAGATTACTGGTCGTGAACAGAAATACCTGACTGACGAACGGGAAATGGTGCTGTATGAGGATCGTCTGGTTACCCATCGCAGGGAATTTCCGCTGTGTGATATATTCGATATGTCTTACCGCAGACTGGGTGCAGGAGAAGGATTGTTTTATTTGCACACGAGCAAAGGTGTATTCTCCTATACCATTCGGCAGGACCCGGCCCGTTTTATTCGTGCCTTTAAGGAACATGGTCCAAAGCGTTCTCATGCCGGAGCCTACCGGTATTGAACCGAATCAGTCCGTAGGTGGGATCAGATGGACATAAGATGAAAAGCCCCCGATTCTGAATCAGGGGCTTTTTATGATGTTGTCTCAATTCCGGGTATCGCGATAAGAGGTTGATGAACTGCATTAACTGATGAACTTTACTGGCTGAGGAGCTGCCCTCATGGGTTAGTGAGCGCTGGCAGCCGGCCGGATAACCATCTCGCTCACATCAACTTCATCCGGCTGCTCAATCGCATATAGAATGGCTTTGGCAATAGCGGAAGCAGGGATCGCGACGCTGCGGTATTCCTGCATCGCCTGGCGGGCGTGCTCATCGGAAATGCTGTCGGCCAGTTCGGATTCCGTAACGCCTGGAGATATCAGTGTCACCCGAATACGCCCATCGGTCTCCATGCGCAGTCCGTCTGTGATAGCTTTGACCGCATATTTGGTTGCACAGTAGACAGCCGCCGTAGGGGTTACGCTATAGGCCCCAATCGAAGCGATATTGATAAAATGTCCCTTTTCCTGCTGCTTCATGAGCGGCAGTCCGGCAGCGATGCCGTGCAGTACACCGCGGATATTAACATCAATCATGCGGTTCCATTCATCGATCTTGTTCTCTTCAAGAAACGACAGCGGCATAACACCTGCATTATTCAGCAGCACATCCACATGACCGAAGGTATGAACGGCAAATTCGATAAATGCCTGCATATCTTCCAGCCGGGTTACATCCAGCTGGTGATAGGCAGCAGATCCGCCGGCAGCCTGAATATCGGCAGCAATGCTCTGCATCCGTTCGGTGCGCCGTGCTCCCATAACAACATGGGCTCCTTTTGCAGCGAGCAGCCGGGCAGTGGCTTCTCCAATACCGCTGCTTGCACCCGTAATAACGACGACTTTTCCATGAATGGTAGACATTAATATTCCTCCTGAATGTATATTTTTATTCCGGACGTTCCCGGTAAAGAATCATGCCTGCATGGTAAAGAACATCTTCCCGAAATTCCCCATCTGCTGTAAATCCCGTATCATCCACATAGTCGATATGATGACCAGTAATGGTATAGCTGCCCACATAGGCACTTTGAACAGATCCTCTTGCTTCATCATAGCGTCCGTTCGGCAATAGTTCGTGACGGATGTGACCGTCTGCGGTGACCCACATGCCTGCATAAGGATGGGGAGATACCAATTGTTTATTCATTTGCAGCTGCTCCTCTCGCGGTAGTATATCGTTGAAGCGGCGTGGATATGTTTTTATTTTCGCTATCGTCAGCCCTGCCTGAGGAATGATAAAGGCGATTCCGACTGCCGCTTGCTGATGTCTTTATTATGGACCTGTCCAATGGCAGAGAGGTAGAAAGATCATCCCACGTTCTTGCCTGATCCTCGCAAATTGGTTAAAGTAGGAATCAATTCTACTGCGAGAAGCTGGAGGGATCGTTATGACCATATTGGATACAGACCAGCGCATCCGTGACCGTCTGCAGGAGCTTGCTGATGAGATTGGAAAATTTGCCGTACGGGAGGGAATTCAGGCGACCCGGATTCCGGCGCTTAGTCTGATTTGTAATGCCGAGGTGACTGCACCGCTGCATATGATCTATGAACCGGCGATTTGCCTGGTTGCTCAGGGGCGCAAGCAGGTTATGCTTGGACAGGAGAGTTATGAATACGGACCTTCAGATTATTTTCTGGTGTCTGTGGATCTGCCGATCTCGGGGCAGGTGATTGAAGCACTGCCGGACAGTCCCTATCTGGCGGCACGGCTAAATATCGATCCGGCGCAAATTCTGGATCTGGTCCAGCAGTCGAAGCTTCAGCCTGCAGCAGCTCCGGCGAGACGTGCGCTATGTGTAAGCCGAACGGATCTGGGACTGACGGATGCGATGCTGCGGCTGGTACGGCTGCTGGAGACGCCGGATCATATTGATGCGCTGGCACCACTGATGATCCGTGAGATTCTGTATCGACTTTTGCAGGGTGAACAGGGAGATATACTGCGGCAGCTGGCTGTCACCGGCAGCAGCACTGCCCGTATTGCCGGAGTTGTCAAACGGATCAAGGAACAGTATGAACAGCCGCTGCGCATCGAAGAATTGGCATCGGCAGTCAATATGAGCAGTTCTTCGCTGCATCGTTATTTTAAGGAAGTGACCGGAATGAGTCCGCTGCAGTATCAAAAACAGGTGCGGCTTCAGGAAGCACGTCGTATGCTGCTGTCCGAATCGGCCGACGCAGCAGAGGTCGGGTACCGGGTTGGTTACGAGAGTCCCTCCCAGTTCAGCCGGGAGTACGCCCGGCTATTCGGCCTGCCACCGATGAGTGATATTAAGCGGCTGCGTAGGCTGCCGGATGAGCAGAGCGGATAGAAGAGGAAAAAAGTGATGTGTTGCTGATCATGCAGACCGGATCATCATAAAAGCAGCGGATACGATACGAAGCCATATGCCAAAGCAAAAGCCCTGTCGTCCTGAAAGATACGTCTGCCATGCTCATTCATTTACCCGGAAAATGGGAGAATGTTCATGGAAAAGCATGCTTTACTTTACAGGGCGAACGGGCTTGTATAGGTCGTGCTATCTATATAGGATGGTACAGTTTCTTAAGTAGTGGGTTCTGAAGATTTGGTAGTGGATCTGGCTGTCCTGTATGTATCAGCAAGCAGTATTCGCTATTGTTCGGTAAATCCACAGTCAGTCGGTATCGCTGCTCCGTTGATATACGGGGCACGGTCACGCAGCAGGAATTGGTTGCCTAACGCCTGATTCCGCCACTTTCAATGCTACAAATTGTCTCCAGCCGCTGCCACCGCCTGTAATTAGAACTGTTTTGCTCTTCGTCTCGACCATCGTCTGATTCCTCCACTATCGTATAATTAGGCAGAAAATTGCTGATTTATTATATGCTTACAATAGTGTATTTTCAAGTAAACCTGACGGTCATGCATTATGTCATCACCGGACACCTGTCTAAATTGAAGGGAACCAAAGGAGCACAGCACAGTAAAATAGCTGAATGGATCAGGTGATGATGATTTTGTTTTTGCTGGTGAGAATGCGCAGTTCACGAAGCAGTTGATCGCGTCCATTCGGCGGGAATTCGATCTGTACTCCGTAATGGTAGCGTTCGGATTCGGTGCGGTTCCATTTCAGGCTGCCTTCCAGATACAGGGGTTCTTCATGCAGCAGCATATGGATGCTGACACGAATCTCTTGATGATCAGCCTGTACATCCACGGGCAACGAGAGGCGGCAGCCGGAACTGCTCAAGTCCAGCAGCAGCGCCTGGATTGGCTTGGAATTTACGGATTGACCATTGATCTGCAGGATGTGCAGTTCGAAGGGGACAGGCTCTTTCAATACATAACGAAATGGTGTTTTTCTGCGATTTTGCGTCATCATAATAATTCCTCCTCTGGATGGGTGGAAGTCCGGACGATTGCCGAAAGTCCCCTTTTGTAATGCAGCGGTACTGAACAGGTGTGGAAATTGTATTTAGAATATCAATCCATAGCAGATAATAGGTAAATGTTTGTTTTCCAGTCTAAAAGTAATGGTTTTGATGTGTGAATAGGGTATTTAGAACTACTATCTATATCGACACGATTCGTCAATAAGTTAAGCGATTTGTAATATTTATATCTGAAATTATCTAAAAATCATAAAAATAGTGAAAGAAAGAAGCAGTCAAAGGGGATGTGAACGATTATACGTGACAAAAATGTCATTTACGGCAGAAATACGTGTATACGCATCCTACAAAGGAAAAGAGAATAAAAAATACATCTGCCCGCACCTGGCCAGAACGATATGTCCGGTCAGAATCAGCAGGAAGATGCAGCAGGGTACAGTATGGTGAGATTGTAACGGAGTAACACGGGGAGTAGGGAGTACATACGAGTTCTGAGCGCCCATCCAAGCGGAACGAAGCTCGGCTTAAAGCGCAAGGGCCTCTTCTGTAATCCGCTTGATATCAATCGTGGAAAAGGTACCTTCATGAACCATGTCCGGCAGAATGTTTTCCAGAAAGTAATCAACACAATGGAGATCGACATGCTTGATCTTGACCAGCGCATTACGGTACATGGCGATAAATTCTTTTTCCGTATTGCCGCGCTGCAGCTCGGAGAATGCTTCGTACACCTGATCCATTTTGTCGGCAACCTGCAGGATCATGCCTTCGACAGAATCATCTTTGCCTTCATGCAGCTGTTTGCGGAAAATGGGCTTGAAGTCATCCGGGATATTTTCTTCGATAAAATGCTCAATCATGCCTTCCTCGACCTTTTGCAGCAGAGAACGAAGCTCCAGGGAAGAATGCTTGACCGGCGTCTTGATATCACCGATAAAAATCTCGCCATAGTCATGACTGCTCGTAATTTCATAGAGTTTTTTCCAGTCTATAGTAACTCCGTGCATCTCTTCGATATCGGCCAGCGTTTTGGCGTACTGAACGACTTTCCAGGAGTGCGCGGATACGCTGTGCTGTTCAAATTTAAATTTGCCCGGGCAGCGGATAATCCGTTCCAGATCATCCAGTGAACGGAAATAGGCGTGAATTCCCATAAGACTAACCATCCTTTGAGTACTGTGAATTTGAAGGGACTGATAGAGCGTTAAATGTCATATCGCAGCTATAATGGTCAGTATAGTGCTGTAGTGTTAGCGGTGAGTTAAGTGCAGGTCAAATTTGTACCAAAGATGATAACTGAACCAATACAAAGTATGCACAGATCGGTCATGAACTTGACTGCGGATCATCCAACAGGCCAGAATTGGAAGCAGACGTGCTGCCAAACTAGGCGCGGCACAACAGGATAACAGGAGGATATATAATGAAAAATGCAGCCATTTACAGCTCCATTCCGGACCTGCAGCAGCTGGAAGAAATTATGCGTACACTGTACAAGGATAAGAAAATAACCGTTAAGCAGGACCTGACACATATCGAAGTGGTTCAAGGTGGATTATTCTGCAAGAAAACTGCCAAAGGTTTTAACATTATGACGAGCCGGACCGAGCCTGCACAGTTCAGCGCCATGATCGATGGGCTGGGCGGATTCTTCTATCAGGTGCCGGCAGTGAACAAAGAATTACAGCAAAAGGTACTGCTCAAAATCAGCACATTCAACATGGTGATCGGCATCGAGACCGAAGAAGATATTTCGGAAGCCTTTTTCGGGGAGCTGCTGCATATTGTCCGTTCGCTGGATGGAGTGCTGTTCTGGGGCGGAGGCCAGCTGCTGGATGGGCAGGGCCGACTGCTGCTGGATGCCGAAGGCCATTCCGGAGTAGAAGATTATACCGTTACTGCGCATACGAGCTATCTGCATGATGAATTCCAGATCACACCATCGGGTGAAAGCCGCAAGCAGCGCTCAAACCAATGGCTGGAAAGCCGTGGCATACCGGTGAATGCGACGCTTCCAGCCCGACTGGGAGATGAGCTGGCAGACGGGATTCGAACACGGGATGAAGTGGCAGCACGCGCGGTGGCGATCTGTATCACCGCTGTCAAAGGAGAATGCGTCGGTGCCGGTGAGACGACAGAAACAACGCGGGAACTGATCGACCGGATTATCCGGCAGTACGACGCCGATCGCTTTTTCACCCTGGAAGAGAAAGCGTTCATTGAGCAGGACCAGCCGGGACAGGAGGCGGCGGCCCGCTTTTCCTGGTGTTATGAAGCGCTGTGGGTAATGCTTTGGGCGCTCGGGCATGCCGATACGCTGGGCGAACCGACAGAGATCTGTGATGTGGCTCGGACGGTCGGAATCCTGCAGCAGTTTGACAGCTTTGCGGCTTTCCGTGAAAGTTCCCGTCTGCGTGAGTCGGCAGAGATTCTGGATGCGGCCGATTTGATTTACCGATATGACTGGGCCTGTGTGGACAGCCGTGTTCATCAGCGTCCGGTTCCAGGCGGTCTGGATGCAGATGTGGTGTATGAGCGTCATTATGCGCTGAACTGGCTGACCGGCTATCTGGGGCAGGACTGGGACCATGTCCGTACAGATACCTAGTTCCCCTGCATGTCGGCAGCAGATGGCGAGAATGGATACCAGGAGAGGACCGACAGGGAAGATCATATGGACAAAAAAGCCAAACAAATACTGATCAGGACATTCTGGCAGACCGGCGGCTGGAAGCCCGGACCTCCAGTGCTGACGGGTGAAGACTTTGAATATGCACGCAGTCAGGGAGTCATGTTCGATCCGGTGACCATTACCCATGATGAACTGATCGAGCGTCTGCATGAACTGCATCAGCGTATTACGAGGGAGCAGGTCAGTGAAGCATTCCTGCACAGTCTCTCCACCCGTAAAATACATCTGCGCAGCGCCCTGAGCAGCTGGGCACTGACTGCGGAATTGCCGCTGCATACGTATGAACAACGCCGAGCGGTTCATGCCAACACAAGCAGCTGCGGGGACTGTGATTTCTGCGGATTGATGGCGGATGGCAGCTATACGAATGCAGATCTGAACGTACTTCATTTTGAACGGATCAAATGGGGCGGTGTGCGACTGAACTGGCTGCTGTACTGCTGGCTGGATCTGGAATTGTTCAGCCGTGAGCAGCCGGTCACTGCCGGAGCAGAGGATGTGGAGATCTTCCGGCAGCTGCTGGCGCAGGTACAGGGTTGCGCACCGAATGAAGGCGCACGCCAACTGGAAAAGCGCTGGAAAGATTGGCTGCCCTCCAGCAAAAATGAACGTGATCAATTGATGGAAATATGCGGTTATGCCGGTATATTGGTGCCGCGTGATACACCACGCCTTGGCAGAGGACATTACAGCGATTTTATATCAGTCGCAGGCTGGGAAGGCCAGGATCGATATGATGCCGATGCGGTTGCCGATTATTTTGGACAATGGGGGCTTCAATAATGAATGGAGAGATTCATCAGCAGCTGCTGATTACATCGCTGGGCAATGGTTATCTGATCCATGGAACCGATGCATCGAGCAAGGAACTGCAACATACGGACAGCATTTATGTTACCTTTACGGACGGCTCACAGAGCTGGGACTGGCCCGGTTGGCTGGTCTATCTGCGCAGCATCGGCTGTCAGCGGCTCATGATGGTCAGCGGCAGCCAACCGGAAGAGAAATGGCAGACGAGCGGGTTTGCAGGCGGCGGTGCGAGAGCAGGTATCATTACACTCGGCGCACAGCAGAACCGGATCTGGATTCCGCATTGGGAGAGCGGGCAATTCCGTTCATCGGTGCGCTGGAATATTACGTATACCGAGCAGGAACAGGATCTGGGACAGCCGTCCGAGCGGACGTTTCTGCCTTTGAACGAAGTGGCAATGCAGTTTAGGGACGTATTGCAGCAGATTGCTGCGCTGGCCGAAGAGATACAGCAGTCTTTTTGGAAGCAGAATTTTTTTGACCCTGGGATTGCGATTCTGGATGGGGAGTCTGCTCCGAAACTCGCATTTGAACTGCCGGACGTATACAGCGATGAAGCGAGGCGGCTGCTCAATGCCGTCTACAAAACATGGGTGTTCGGTGCGATGGGTTCATGGAATGATGAACCGCCTTATTCGGCATATGAACATGGCAAGAGTGAGGAATATGAGCAGATTTCGGCACGTCTGTATGCTGCTTTGCTGCGGACGGCACAGGCAGCTGTGAATTCGGTCGTCTTTTAAGAAGAAGGAATAGCAGTCAAATGGGCGATGACAATAATGGAGGAACTTTATGTATCAGACGATCTACCAGGACACTATTCAGATTGAACAATCACTGACAATGCCAGAAGTAGAGCAGATCGCCCGTAACAGCAGCATCCGTACGATCCAGGTTGCGGAAGCGCTGGAACCGGACAGCTGGAAACTGCTGAATACCCATCTGCTGGCAGTACGTCAGGATGTGCTGCTGCGTATCTATGGATTTTATGATTCGGTATGTAATCTGGAATTCTTGAAATGGCTGCCGGAGATTCGCAGGCTGTCTCTGGAATGTGAGGGAGAAGTGCGGAATCTGGATGCATTGAATACGCTTGGCAGGCTGGATCATCTGCAGCTGTCACTAACCGGACTCACCGAACTGGATATACTGGAGCAGGTTCCATCCACCCTGAATCACCTGCATATTGGCCGGACGACCTCCCGTAAGCCCGATCTGCAGGTGCTGGCACGATTTCACCAGCTGCATAGTCTGCATATCGATGGACATCACAAGCATCTGGAGGTGATCAGCGGGCTGTCCCGGCTGCAGCAGCTCATCCTGCAATCGATAACTTTACCGGATCTGAAAATGCTCCAGCTGCTGCCAGAGCTGCGCCAGCTGACTATTCGGCTCGGCGGCATCCGTAATCTGGAGGCACTGGCAGGCAAAGATTCCATCGAATATTTACAGTTGTCCCAGATCAAGGGACTGGAAGATGTATCTGTGATTGCCTCACTGACCGGTCTGCAGTACCTTTTTCTGCAAGCGCTGCCGCATATCCGGCAGCTGCCCTCCCTGGATCGTCTGAACCGGCTGCGCAAGATTTCGTTGGAGAATATGAAAGGGCTGCGGGATATCCATACGCTGGAGCATGCGCCTGCATTGATCGAATTCACCCACCGGGAAGCCTGGGAGATGAAGGTAGACGCGTATGAACCGCTGCTGCGTAATCCCAGCCTTGAACGTGCCTATGCCAAACTAAAGACGCCGCTTATGATGAAGCAGTTCCGCCAGCTGCTGATACAGTACGGCAAAAAGGATACGCTGGAAGAGCGTGAAGAGGGGAGAACCAACTGGTGGGACGAGTTTCCTTTTGAATAGAATAATAGAGTGTACTGCAAATCAAGGCAGGACCCTGTCATTTATCGTCCGGGTCCTGCCTCGTATTCAGCCGATGGATCACTGCTCTCAATTTCCACACCAAACGACTCGGCCAGCGGCTGCAACCCGCCAAAAAATCCGCGCCCAACAGCCCATTGAACGTTTCTTTGTATTTGTAGACTTCTATCAGAATCAATGCGGTTTCATCCGTCAATGCGGATGGTGTGGTGTATATGTAATTTGCTGTCCGCCAATCTGCAGAATTGACTGGCAGCCGCTGACCGGGGCGAATATGCCTGCACCAGCTGAACCGCTTGGTCCGGATCAATGTTCTGGTTATAAAAGATAAAATAATCATCCGAAGGCACCTTGCCCTCGTCACTAACCATAAAACAGCTGATATCCAGCGAAGAAGGTGAAGCGCTGCATTGAATGGTCACTTCCAGCATACTACCGTAAGTTTTTTTGATTCCTGCCGTCAAATAGCGATAGCCCGAGAACAAAACAAGCAAGCAGCGCAGCTGATGGACGATTCGGTTACAAAGTCTGCAGTCCGCTTGCTGCCAGCATCCGCTGATAGATCTGGCGGGTTGTATTCACATTGCGCACCGTCATATACCGATACAGCTTCGATGCGGCCAGCTTGTTCATACCGCTGCGCGTAACATTTTCCCTTGGCACGGATACAAGCACAGCCCCTGGGAGATAGAGCAGGGTACCCATATCGGACTTGAGCGGGATCTCTTCCAGCACAGACGGTTTATTAATTTCATCCCACAGAAACAGCACATCGCTCTTCATCTGCTCATCATTGGTCCAGTGTTCCGGCAGAGCGGTCATAACAGATTCCATCTCGGGCAGACTGCGTACCATCACTGGAATATCCAGCTGGAAATCCGCCGCAATCGCCTGCTCAAGTGCTGCAGCCAATTCCTGATGAGGCCGCTGCTCACTGGCGAAAATAATATTGCCGGAGTTAATATACGTCGTGACCTGCGTCATGCCTGCCTGTTCAAAGGTGGTTTGCAGCAGCTTCATATTGATTTTGTTATTCCCGCCTACATTAATCCCGCGCAGCAGAGCTACATAGATCATCGTCACTTCTCCTTTTTATAAATGATCAGCTGTTCCCGGCCGTTTACCAGCGCAGGGACAGATATACGAGCAGATGATGCATGAATGTCTCGCCCAGCAGCTCCTGCAGCCGGGGCTGTATACTCTCCATATAGCCGGCTTTGACCTCTTCGGTCTCTTCATCCATAATCTCTCCCTGCCAGTCAAAAGCTCCTTCAATCATAATCGCAAGTGTGGTAAAAAAGTCAGCGAGTGATGCTGCAATCGGTTCAGGATCACTACCTTTAAAGGCTGCATATACCGGAGACCCCGGTTGGCTGGTATCGACGATAATCGGATCATCATTGTACACTGCGATGACTACATGATGCGGCGGCCAATTGGCAGATTCCTGCGGTGAAGCGGAATCGCCGATCCAGCGGTAGCCCAGCTGCTGACGATACAGATGCTCCGGTGCCGCAAAAGACAACAAAATACCGCTTCCGATCAATACGGATGCGTTTTTCAGCTTCAGCGTCCCGGCAGCCTTTTCGTCCAGCATCTCATAATGACTGTACAAATATTCAAGCTCAGGGGAAAGAAAGATTCGCTCATCGACTTTGTAATCAGTTCGCTGTGGGTAGCTGCGGATATACGTATCCGGAAACAATCCATATGCCTCGTTATAACGATCCTGTTGTTCGATAAATGAAGTCAAAGCAGTATGTAGTGCGGTAAAGTCAGTCATCATGCCCATTCCTTCCGGTATGTTAAATGGATACCCAATATTATTCGTACCGCTGTGTCCAGTATAACACCGGGTTAGCAGGTATTGACATGCTTTTCACACACAGATGGAGTGACCAGCGATAAGCTGTTCTTCCACTAAATGGATTAAACTTCCGCAGGTCTGATATACTTACACCTATGTACAGAGATATGTGCAGCGTTATTGGGAAATCGATATAAAGGGGTGTCAACAATGTCTATATTATCCGCAGAACAATTGATCGACCGGGACAATCATGCCTGGGATGAGATCGTGCAATTACTGGAAAAAGGAAATCATACATATGAGATTTTGCCTGCTGACCGCAGGAATGGAGAGGAGACGCTGCGTCGTCTGCAGGTGAGCACGCGCTCCTATCTGGGCGCTATCGCTTATGAAGCAGGTGGTATTCGACTGGATCATGGATGGATTACACTGCTGGGTGCAGGAGCCGAAGGGATCTATGGTAATCTGCGTTCATGGAACGGACTGCAGGATCATTTGCCGGTGAAGACGCCGGTTGGCAAACTGGTGGTCGCTTACGACGCAGCTGGCGGATTCTTCGCACTGGATACGAGTGATGGACAGATCTGTTATTTTGCCCCGGATACACTGGAATGGGAATCGACCGAACTGGCTTATTCCGGATTTATCAACTGGCTGGCCGTAGGCGATCTGCAGCAGTTTTATGAGAGTTTTCGCTGGCAGAACTGGAAGCAGCAGACCGAGCAGCTGGAGACAGGGCAGGTATTTGCCTACTATCCGCCGCTGTGGACGGCCGAAGGAGGCGGAGAGACCAGCAGCAAGCAGCCGGTATCCGTTATGGAAGCATGGCAGATCGTACTGGATAAGAGCTGAGCAGAATAGGATGAACGGAAATGGACGGCTTCGCATAATCACCGATCGACTACCAGTCATTGAACAGGATCACACTGGCTTGTATACATGGGTACACCTATCACAGCTACAGAAAGGGGATCATTCCTATGAAAAATGAAGCCATACAGCAGATAGAACAGCATTACCAGATCCGCTTTCCGCAGGTCTATCTGGACTTTGCAGACCGGGCAGGCCAGCAAGCTTATAATTTTACAACAGCAGCAGGGTTCATAGACTGGGAAATCCAGTTCATGATGCTGGATGAGCATTTTATTACTACCAATCAGGAGCTGGTCGATGAATGCAATCCCGATCCGGAACATTTGATTCCATTTGCCTGGAGTGTCAGCAGCGGCAATAATTATCTGCTGGATTACCGGCATAACCCTGACGAACCTCGTGTGCTGCTGATGGATCATGACGAAGCAGTCGTCCGCGAGGATGCTGTGGAAATGACGGATACACCGGAGCAGGCCCAGCAGATGCTGGAAGAGAATGTAGCGCCGATCGCGGACAATATCCAGTCGTTTCTGGATGCATTGACAGAATACGCTGAAGATGAAAAGATCGAATAACATATAAAAAAGCCCGGTTGCCCGGGCTTGCTGGCTGCCATGATCGCATTGGCAGTTTTTTATTATAAAATAATTATGCGTTGGATCTCCTGCAGAGCAGCATACAGAATATAGCATATAGATGCAGGATACGACCTGCAGCCATCTAGCCGTCTATACTAAAGAATCATTTTTGCGCTCGCAGCCGGTTAGCCTGCTGCAGGAATTTCTTTTGCTTGCTCTCACTGCCGCAAATCAGATACAGCAGCTGTTCGCGCTGATAGTCTTCCAGAGCAGCCAGCTGTTCATCCAGAGCCATGATCAGCTCTGGTGTATTCCAGTGGTCCGCCAGACCTTTAACTGGACGTGCCGACTGTCCGCTGCCCAGCAGAACCGCAGTCAGGACAGGCACCAACTGCGGTTCCAGCCCATGGGTCTCGATAAAGACTTGGATATAGCTGTTGTGAGCCATTTGGTGCTCGGTATCGACCAGCTGCATATACTCGGTCAGCAGCGGGAAATATTCGGTGCTGTACAGCCCCAGCCCGAGAACCCCATACGTTCCCGGCATAACGGATTTCTCGCCGGGTTCCACATCGTTGTACCAGGAGAACTCTTTCATCACCAGCTTCGCATAATCAGCGATTAGCGGATGCAGATTATCATACTGCAATGCCCCGGCGAAAAAGCGGTGTAATGGTGACTTGGCGAGCCCTTTTACAGGCAGCAGCAGCTTGGACTTACTGCCGAGCTTGAGCTTGTATTCGCGCGGGAAATCCTGGCGCACCAGATCACAAATATAGGTGAGTGCTTCCCGGTAAGCCGCTTCATCTTCGGTCAGCAGCTTGATCTCGATCAGCTGTAAAATATCATTCGCTTTACCGACGATATAAGCGTTTTTGCGCACACTTTCTACGTCGCCGCTGCCTTCCTTGAGATACCGCGTCGCTGTATCTGAACCGATCTGCGCTGCATATTCCAGATACTTTTGCCGTTCATCCGCGCTTTCCCGGCCCATGCACAGGGCAGCATAGAGGAGCAGTTCCATTTCTTTGGGATCGACGGCAGGGCGCTCGGTAGTAGGCTTGAGCGTATGCTCCTGACTGTAGCTATCACTATTATTAAAATAGTGGGGCAGATATTGTTCATTCGCCCATGTACGCAGCGCCCAGAGCAGATCGCGATCCCATTCCGCCCGGAGTTTGGGGATACTTTGCAGCTTGGTATCCATCCGGCTGCACAGCTCGATGATCCGGTCCGTATCGCACTCCATAATATCCGGATTTAACAGCAGCTGACCGAAAAAGTGCAGATCTAGCGGTTTGGGATACCGTGGAGGTGGCGTCTGCACTTTATCCGTAATAAACTGATCCAGCGCCTCACGCAGGACATCCCGCTTGCGCTCGTTTATCCAGTATTCGGTATGCTGCAGCGTATCGCCGGTCAGCGCCCGCTCGACATACAGACCGACCTCCAGCTTGTAATCATAATACTGCGCTCCCCACCGATCTTCCTCAAAGACCGGCTTCAGCCTGTCCCGAAAAGCCGGCAGCCACTCCTGCAGCAGCTGCTCATCGGTCAGCGCTTCCACATCTACTTCAGGCTCCCACGTATACGCCGAATCACTCCAGGAAAAAGGCCGCTCTATCTCCACAAACATATTGCCAGCCGTCCAGTTGTTTTTGCCTTTGCGATAGCCGACACGGATATAATCATGAATCCCGACCTGCAGCATACTGCGCTGACCAAGCTCGCCAATCCGCTGCTTTTCCCGCAAAGCGAGGGACTCCAGATGGTTCCATGTTTCCTCCAGTAATACCTTCACATGTTCATTCATTTCTGATTCTCCTTTGCATTCAGCTCGATAAATGCATACCACAATATGCAATTCATTTGGATAAAAGCTTATGTATAGTAAGAATAATTGCGCTGTGACTATTTATTTTTACTATATCATGGTCTGATTACAAATAAAAAAAGAAGCCCGCATAACGGACTTCAAAGTAATTATATATTAAAAAAGAGGAGAGAGAACTGGCTGGCATAATTTAGCCAGCAGTTTGGTGCGTGTAGACAATTCCAGGTTTCACTTGTTCGGAGATACGAGGATTTTCACCTGATTTTTCTCTTTCATCAGCGCTTCGAAACCTTCTTCGACGATCTCGCTCAGACCGATACGTTTGGTAACGAGCTTGTCAGGGGAGAAGTAGCCCTGATTCATCAGGCTGATAACAGCAGGGAATACATTGCGATATCCGATAATACCGGCGATATTGCGTTCCTGCATAACGATCTGGTTCGGATGAATCGGTGCTTCTCTCTCGAAAATGCTGACGATCATGATCTGTCCGCTCAGCTTGGTCGATTCAATCGCCTGGGTCAGTACAACCGGTACGCCGGTTACTTCATAGGCTACATCCGCGCCTCCGTCGGTCAGACGGTGGATTTCTTTGACCACGTCGACTTCGGCCGGGTTCAGGCCAATCGCACCGAGGGATTCGGCTGTTTTACGGCGTTCTTCAGACAGTTCGACCGCATAGATCTCGGCTGCACCGGAAGCACGCAGCGCTTCGATAACGAGCAGACCGATAGGACCTGCACCGAATACGACAGCACGGTCGCCGACTTTGAACTGGCTCTCGCGAACAGCGTACAGAGCGACAGCAGACGGTTCAACCAGAGCACCCTGTTCAAAGGAAACACTATCTGGAATTTTGTGTACCATATGCTCATCTGCGGATACATATTCGGAGAATCCGCCGCCACCGCCGGCAAGACCGAGGAAGCCCATTTTCTCACACAGATTATATTTGCCCTGACGGCAGGCTGTACATTTACCGCATGCAAAGATCGGCTCCACGACTACGCGGTCGCCTTCTTTGAACTTGGTTACACCTTCGCCCACTTCAACTACCTGTCCGGAGAATTCATGTCCCATCACGACAGGTGCTTTTTCATGAGTCAGCGGGTGAGGAGAATCTTTGGAAATGAAAATAGGACCTGCCGCGTATTCATGGAGGTCACTACCGCAGATTCCGCACCATTGCACTTTAATTTTAACTTTGCCTTCCTGTACTGCCGGTTCTTCAATCGTATCCACTCTTAAGTCTTTTACACCATGCCAACGTAATGCTTGCATCGAAGTCATCTCCTTATGAGGTCATGAGATTATAAGTTTGTTGCTATCGATAAGTATACACTATTTTAGGAAACGTTTCCGTTATTAATGATGTCACATTATAGACATACTGTCAAATGGGTTTCGGCAGGAACTGACGCCATGCTACAAGAAATAAGAAAAAATAAAGCTGTCGCTTGATATTCATATATCCTTATTATATCAGCTGGTTAGTAGATAAAATTTAAAGTAAACTATTCCTGAACGGTAAGCCGTATTATTTCCTTTTTTCCGTATAAGCAAGGAAGCCTGTTTCCTGTCAGCTATGGTATAATGTATGGAAGGAATGAAAAATTTCATAAAGGAATGGAAACGATTCCGGTAAGAGGAGAATAACCCGGCATGGCCAATAGAAAAAAAGTAACAATTGAAGATGTAGCCAAAAAAGCAGGAGTCGGTATAGCTACCGTATCCCGTGCTCTGAATGATAGCGAAGGCATCAGTGCCAAGACCAAGGCACGCATTCTGGAGATTGTGGAGGAGATGGGCTTTATTCCGAATACGTCTGCCCAGAGCCTGAAAATACGTCAAACCCGCCAGATTGCACTCGCTGTACCCGATATACGCAATGCGATTATTCCCGATATTGCCTGGTCGGTCGAACAGGCCGCCAAGCAGCACGGCTATCGTGTCGTACAGATCAATACGCTCGGCAATGCCCGGATGGAGCTGGAGACCCTGCGTGAGATCAAAAAGCTGCATGTCGATGGGCTGGTCATTATGCCGCTGGCCTATCCGAAAACGCTGGAGAACCTGATCAACCAGTCGGCTATCCCCATATCGGTCATTAACTACAGCAAAAAGCTCAGCCCCGATCTCAAAGCCGATATTGTCGGCATGGCCCGTCCGGAAGGCCGGCTCGTAATGGAGCATCTGCTGCAGATCGGTCGTACCCGGATCGCATATGCAGGAGCACCCAAGGACAAGATCGAAGAGCGTTATCTGGCCTATGAACAATCCCTCCGCCATGTGGATACGTCACTGGTGTACTTTGGCGAGGACTTCACCTTTGAGACCGGCCGCCAGGCGGCGGATTACTTTTATAATCTCAAAAATATGCCTGACGCCATCTATGCGGTCAACGATATGGTCGCGATCGGTCTGGTGAACCGGTTCAAGGAACTGGGCGTCCGTGTACCCGAAGATGTGGCTATCGTCGGTATCGATAATAACCTGTGGACGACAGTTACCACTCCGCAGATCAGCTCGGTATCCATTATGGGCAATGAAGTGGGCAGACTGGCCGCCGAACTGCTGCTCAAGCGCATCCAGTCACCGGAGCATCATGAATATGAACGCGTGGAATTTGAGCCAAGGTTGATTGTAAGAGAATCGAGTCTGGCGGCAAGGCATTATTCACGCGGAGAGGAATAAATCGAACCAGTCTTCAAAAGTCAATAATGCTATCCAATTGAGAACGTTTACCATTGACAAAAGCAGTCTCCTCCCTCATAATCCATAGATGATAATGATTATCATTATCTAAAATTGGATACATACAGAGGAGCTTATAACGATGAAAAAGGGTTTAAGCGGAATCGCACTTATGCTGGTTCTGATGCTTGCACTAGCAGGCTGCGGAACAGCTGGAAATACGAAAGCTGAAGGAGAAGCTACATCGGCAGGCGGCGGATCAACAGAAACTGCAGGTCCGGTGACGATCAAACACAATCACGGTGAGACCAAGCTGGACAAGCCTGCACAGCGTGTCGTTACATTGGAGTGGACATTTACCGAAGATCTGGTCGCTCTCGGCGTACAGCCAGTGGGTAATGCAGATAACGAACAGTACAAAATATATGTGAGTCCGGAAGCGGCGCTGGGCAGCGATGTAACCGATGTAGGGATGCGTAATGAGCCCAATCTGGAAGCTATCGCAGCGCTGAAGCCGGATCTGATCATTTCCAACTTTGACAGCAACAAGGATATCTACGACCAGCTCAATACGATTGCACCGACGATCGAGTATAATCTGAATACCGGTAACGGTTATGATTATGACAAGATGGTTGAAGTGTTCAACAGTATCGCTACAGCCGTAGGCAAAGAAGACCAGGCCAAGCAAGTGCTGGCTGATCTGGATCAGCATTATGCCGATGCCAAGGAGAAACTGGCAGCAGCAGGCAAGTCGGATTTCCATTATGTAATCACTCAGGCGTTCACTTACCAGAATGCAGCAAGCCTGCGCATGTTCCTGGATAACTCTGTTGTTGCAGGTACACTGGCGAAGATCGGACTGATCAATGACTGGAAGTCGGATAAAGTAGAGAATTACGGTTTCTCCACAGTGGGGATCGAAGCACTGTCCAAAGTTCAGGACAGCAACTTTATCTACATCACCCAGCCGGATGACGATGTATTCGGTGCAGCCATGAAAGACAATTCCGTCTGGAACGGACTGAATTTTGTCAAAGAAAAACGTACGTATCCATTGGCTGGTACTACATGGACATTCGGTGGACCGGTATCTTCCAAAGCACTGGTAGATCAGGTAGTTGGAGTTGTTACGAAGTAAAACGATAAATGTGTATCGATATGAAGCAGCCTGCAGATCCGATTCTGCAGGCTATTTTTATATTTTTTATTCAATTTATAGATTATGCTCCAATATTTGCTGTAAAGTAGGATCAGTTAGAATGAACAAAGACGAGTAATAGTGTAGTTACGGACTTTCAACTATAACAAGGAGGATCAGAGTGAGAAATTTTAAGCCATTATTGGATTATGCATTACTTATGCTGCCAGGAATTATATTAACCATGTTATTGATCAAATTTTTTCCGTATACCCGATTGGCCAGAATCGTCAGTATCCCTGTAACATTGTTTATCAATACATTCATTGTTTTAGGCTGTTTATTAATTCCTTATTGGAAGCGCTAGTTTACTATCTTCAAAATTGTTGTTGCTGTATCGTTAACGATTTGGGTTACCATCGCATTTTATCCACAGGAATCTTCACCACCCATTACCATTCAGGCAAGAGAAGCAATATCAGCAATTGGTAATATCGATAATATGACACGGAAGGATTTGGATCCCAGTAATCAAGAGTTAAGAGACAATTATGTAGTAGCACTATACAAGTTCAAAAATGAAATACCGATTGATGGAACCTATCAGCTTTATGGCCGTGATAATGTATATTTTTATGAATACAGTATTCACAGCCTTAAAGATATACCTTCCAAATTAATAGGACATCATAAATTGATGTGGTGGTATCTTTCAATATTTAAAAATGAAGATGGTTAATGTGTAAATTGAGCAGCTTACATATATAGTAGCAGCGGTAAAGAGGATACTGGAAAGAGCTGAATTGTAAAACAGACTGCCCATAAAGGACAGTCTGTTTCTAAATTATTGAAGTAGCGGAGCGAGTTGTTCAGCTTCTTGCATAACTGTTAAAGATTGTGGCTGCAATTTTTGATAATTTGCGAGAATTTGATCAGCATAGCTCTCATCATCGGTTTGAAGATAACTTATCGTTTCCTGCATCATATCATTTTGTACAACCAGCAAATTCCATACATGATCGCGGAGTTGTACTACATCCTTACGGACCTTGGAATCACTAATACTGGGAAAAGGAACAGCTTTCAAATTTTGCATGCATGTACTTACATTGTCGGCATGCTCTTGGAAAATAACCAACATTTCTTTGCTGGTGAGCTCTTGATTATTTTCAAACAACTGATTTGGTTTCTGCAGTTGTTGTCCTATATAGGTTCCTGCTTGCATGTAAGTCTGCAAATACTGCTGAATATCTTTTTTTTCCTGAGGAGATAAAGGAGATGCAGTTGTTGGCGACGGATTGGAAGAATGATTCATCTCAACGGAAGTGCTCGTTTCTACCGAAGTGCTGCCTGCAGAAACGCTGGTCTCTACCGAGGTGGTAGTCTTTACGGTTGCTGACACATTACCGGCATCCGAGCCATTCTCCTGGGTTGGAGGATTACTGGTATTGTCAGTATTGCTGGTATTATCAAGATTACTAGCATGCTCAGTACTGCGTATATCGTCGTCGTTCTCGGCATAATCATCGTTCTCGACATTCGCATTGTCTCCCGCCTGATCAGTGCTCCAGGTGGATGAGGAAGAGGAGATTCCGGTATGATCGGCGGGCAGAGTGTCCTGGGTATTTCCGCAGCCGGCCAGAACGAGAATCACGGAAGCTGGTAAAATCAGCTTTTTAAATAGCATCATTGTGCACATCCTTATTCGTATAAAATGAGTGTGTCCGTAGGCATTATCTATGGACATGGAGATTTATGTAGTTAATAAGACCTAATTTATTGTAGGACTAATCATAGCAAATGATAGGATCAATCACAACCTGTTTTATAACTTGAAGACGGCCCAATATCGGGACAATGCCACCTATCCAGTATTTACATCTATCTGTAAATATATCGGATCATAGGCACCATTCGATAACATACAGAGAAAAATACATAAATCCGCCGCCTAACAGTTCTCTACCGACAGAATGAAAAAGGTAAAACAAAAACCGCCAAACTCTGTATTCACAAAGTTTAGCGGTTTGGTTTTACTATTTCCTTATGACATGCTATGTGCTTTTGCAGTCGACGTTTTACCCATTTCCGAATGGACTGGCTCCGAGGTCTCGTGGTGCCATTCTTCTTCACGTGCGGTGTGCAGTTCCTGTTTGTTCTGATGAAGTTCCTTGATCATATGCCGGTAAATAAAAGCTTCCTGCTGGGATAGTCCGCTGCGGTTTTCTTTCAAAATCCAGTTCTCCACGTTTTTCTTCAACATTTCGCTTTTGCGTTCCAGTGCTTCTGTATAAGTCAAGTCTATTCATCCTCTCACGTTTTCTAATGTCGAATATGTGCCAACGAATCACAACTTGAAGTTACACTCGACGTAATATTTACCATTATACGGCAAAGCCTCCCAGCTCCCAAACCGGATCAGACGAGCTGAACTCTGCTGAGAAAGCCTGACCAGGGAAGAGGAAGATTCAGCAGAGGTATTCAGAAAAGTACTCCCATATCCTCGCTTATCCTGCCATAACATCGTAAAGTGTCATATTTATGACGTATCTATTATCGCAGATTATCCAAATGAAAAAGACCGGAAGCATCTGCTCCCGGTCTGCTACAGACTATACAAATTCCTGTATTAGACAACCCCTTGCATAATCATCGCATCGGCTACTTTTTTGAAACCGGCGATATTGGCTCCGGCGACCAGATTGCCTTCAAACCCGTATTCTTCCGAAGCTTCTACGCTGTCCCGGTAAATGCGCTGCATGATCTGTCGGAGCTGTCCATCGACCTCATCGAAGCTCCATGACAGCCGCATGCTGTTTTGCGCCATTTCCAGTGCAGATACGGCAACTCCGCCAGCATTGGCAGCCTTGGCCGGGCCAAACAGAATATGATGGGATAACAGGATATCGATCGCTTCCAATGTACTTGGCATATTCGCGCCTTCAGCGACCGCGATCAGACCATTATCGATCAGCTGGCGGGCAGCATGGGCATCCAGTTCATTTTGCGTCGCACAGGGCAGCGCAATCTCGCAGGGAATACTCCAGATATTCGCACTGCCTTCATGGTAGGAAGCTTCCAGATGATGATTGACATAGTCGCTGATTCGGCCGCCTTCCACCAGCTTGATCTGCTTGATCGTATCCAGTCGGATTCCTTGTGGATCGTGAATATAACCGCCAGAGTCGCTGCAGGCTACGACATGCGCGCCCAGCTCCTGCGCTTTCTGAATAGCGTAGATCGATACATTACCGCTGCCGGACACGACTGTAGGGCGTCCGCCCAGTTCAAGACCACGCGCAGCCAGCATCTCCTGCAAAAAGTAGATACACCCATAACCTGTCGCTTCTGTCCGGCCCAGACTGCCGCCGTATCCAATACCTTTGCCGGTCAACACGCCAGGCTCATTGCCGCCGCGGATGCGCTTGTACTGTCCAAACAAATAGCCGATCTCACGTCCGCCCACCCCGATATCTCCGGCTGGAACGTCGGTGTCAGGACCTATATATTTATGCAGCTCAGTCATAAAGCTCTGGCAGAAGCGCATAATCTCCATATCGGATTTGCCTTTCGGGTTAAAGTCAGACCCGCCCTTACCGCCGCCGATCGGCTGCCCGGTGAGCGCATTTTTGAAAATTTGCTCAAATCCGAGAAACTTGATAATGCTCGCATTTACACTTTCATGGAAGCGCAGTCCGCCTTTGTATGGACCGAGTGTGCTGTTAAACTGCACACGGAACCCGCGGTTGACCTGTACCTGTCCATGATCATCCACCCACGGTACACGGAAGGAGATCAGGCGCTCTGGTTCCACGAGTCTATCCAGAATGGCGTGCTGACGATATTCAGGATGTTTCTCGATCACAGGTGCCATAACTATCGAGAAATTCACTGACTGCCTGATGGAATTCCGCTTCATGCGGATTGCGTGCGATGACTGTCTCGTAGACAGACTGGATATAATTTTTGCTCGTTGATTCAATGCCTGCTGTCACTTGATTCATAATGGTAATGTGCCCCTTTGTCATGTGAATTTGATGTAAGTAATCATTAAACTTCCTTTTAATGGAGATAACCAATGATTTGCTCTATTTTTTGTACAAATGGGTAGAATAAATGGATATATATACGCTTAGCTCCGTTAATTACATGTTGCTGCGTTTTTCGATAAGAGCTCTCAGATTCTTCTCATTGATACCATCCTGGCAAAAGTTAAGTAATTGATTGACAGGGATCTTGGTACGATCTACAATCTGCCCCAGATGATAGCCGGTATGTTCCACCAGGTGATACAGACTGTGCATGTCGATATCGTCCGGATGACGGGTGATCAGCGTATTCATGACATTATAAAATATATCAAAAGCGTTGTGGACCTGTTCTTTTAGCTCTTCTGAAGACAGGTTGGCATCGGGGAAATGATCTTCGATTCCTCCCACAAATCCAGGATGATCCTGCTGGGAGATTTTAAGAAACTTATGTAATAATGGATTCTTAGACATGTTTGTATTTCCTCCTCTGTATATTTGAATACATTCAGGGCTGCGCAGAGTAAGAGCCGTATTAGATAGGTACAGTAAAAGATAGGAGGTGAAGACGTATAAGGTGTATTTTACCAGATTAGAAATACATAAAATCCAATTAAAGGAGCATTTTCATGATCAAAAGACCCATACCTGTCGCTATCATCTCCATACTCGTTCTGGCTATTGGATTTCTCAATCTGATTCTGATTTCCATGACCATCAATCGCAATCTGCCGGTGCAATCCATAATTTACAGTGGTACGCCTGACATGATCAATATGATCCTAGCCTACCTGGGTGGCCTTTTGTTATTTGTAGGCGGTATTCTGGCTTTTAGAGGAGAAAATACAGGTCGCTGGATGATTGTAGGCTGGTGTATCCTTGCACTGATTCTGTATGCAGATTTTATCATTCCAAGAGTGGTATATCTGGTGATCGTGCTGCTGATACTATTCAACAAATCCGCAAATCGATTCTTCAATAGCAAGCGCAGCTTGACAGCAGAAAGCATCTAAGTTCCCCTGGGAATGAACAAATCGATCAATGAAGAAACCGATCAATAAAGAAAGTTGCTTAATCCATAGGCGGCTGTATAAATGAACAAAAAGAGACCGCGAATACATTTCGCAGTCTCTTTTTGTTCATTTATACAGGATACGCTTCTATCTATTTCAATCGAAAACGTAACTATCTCCCAATTGATCTTAAACATTAAACTCAAGCATTCCCTAGTTCTTTACGCTCTTTGGCATACTCGGCGGTCGCTGTGAACAGCACATCGGAAGAAGAGTTCAATGCCGTTTCACAGGAATCCTGCAGTACGCCAATAATAAAGCCGGCACCAACGACCTGAATCGCAATTTCATTCGGAATCCCGAACAGGCTGCAGGCAAGAGGGATGAGCAGCAGAGATCCGCCAGCCACACCGGACGCACCGGCAGCTGCCACAGCAGAGAGAAGGCTCAGGATAAAGGCAGTGCCGATATCGACTTCAATACCGAGTGTATGCACGGCAGCCAGTGTCAGCACCGAAATGGTCACGGCTGCGCCGGCCATATTGATCGTCGCACCTAACGGAATGGATACCGAGTACGTATCCCGGTTGAGGTTCAGCTTTTCACACAGTTTCATATTGACCGGAATATTGGCAGCTGAGCTGCGGGTGAAGAATGCAGTGATCCCGCTCTCTCTCAGGCAGCTGAGCACCAGTGGATACGGATTGCGGCGAATATTGACGTACACGATCAGCGGATTGATCACCAGGGCCATGAACAGCATGCAGCCAATCAGCAGAAGCAGCAGCTTGCCGTAATCGAGCAGCGAAGCCAGACCGTTGGCTGTAATGGATTCATACACCAGCCCCATAATGCCCAGTGGCGCCAGATTGATCACCCATTTGACGATCAGAGAGACGGCATCCGAGAGATTGGACAGCATGCTTTTTGTACTGTCTTTGGCATTTTTTAGAGCTACGCCGAGCAGGATTGCCCAGGCCAGAATACCGATGTAATTGGCGTTCATCAGCGCATGAACCGGATTGTCGACCACATTGAGCAGCAGCCCTTTTAATACGTCGACGATGCCGCCCGGTGGCGATAGATCCTCTGTGCTCTGGATAAGGGATAGATTGACCGGGAAAAGAAAGCTTGCGATAACCGCGATCAGACCTGCCAGAAACGTGCTTAACCCATATAATGCAATTATGGATTTCATATTCGTAGGACGTCCTTTTTTGTGCTGCGAGATCGCAGACATGACGAGGAGAAATACCAGAATAGGCGCAACCGCTTTGAGCGCGGATACAAACAGGGAACCAAAAATGCCGATTCCAGAAGCATTCGGGAAGGCCAGGGCCAGGATAATCCCGACGATAATCCCCAATAGGATGCGTTTCACCAGACTTATTCGGTTCCATTGATGCAGCAATGTAGTCATAATTCTCCTCCGGTCCATTTTATCGGTAACTTTTACTACTAATAATCCCGCTTCACAGCGATAAAGCGAGTAAGCATTTAGATATTAGTTTACCATGAAAAATTGTGTTTGCAATGGAAAATATAGAGTATAATCACTTCAAGCCAAATACATAAATAGTAAGAACCAATACAAAACAAAAGGAGCGGAATCATGTCTTATAATGTCCATATTACCAGAGCGGAATACTGGAATGAAGGAATAATATAAAGGAAGGAGCATTCTCATGAGACTAATCATCCTGTTCGGTCCGCAGGCAGTAGGCAAAATGACCGTAGGCCAGCATCTGGCAGCCAGAACGAATATGAAGCTGTTCCACAATCACATGTCGATTGATCTCGTATCCCAATTTTTCGATTACGGCACTCCTTCCGGCAAACGGCTCGTGAACCTGATCCGGCGCGAGATTTTCGAAGAAGTCTCTCGGAGCGATCTGGAAGGTCTGATTTTTACCTATGTATGGGCGTTCGATCTGCAGAGTGACTGGGATTACATAGAAGAGGTAGCTGCACGGTTTGAAAGTAGAGGCGGGACGGTCTATTACGTCGAACTCGAAGCGAACATGGAGCAGCGAATACAGCGCAACAAGACGGAAAATCGCCTGCAGCACAAACCTACCAAGCGCGATATCCAGTGGTCGGAAAAGGATCTGATCGAGACCCATGAGCAGTATCGATTGAATTCACTGCCCGGGGAGATACAGAAGACGAATTACCTGAGGATCAACAATACCGCTCTGGACGCAAAAGCTGCAGCGGAAATGATTATAACCAGATTTGCATTGTAAACGTTCAATATCAAATAGAGCCCAATTGGCCGGAAAGGATGACTTCTATTGATTATTGTAAAAGCAGAGCTGTCCCATCTCCATCAAGTAACAAGCCTCGCTATGCAGCTATGGCCGGACAATATAGAGTCAGAACTTCGTGCAGACTTTGCGGAAATACTGGATTCTCCGACGGATATCGTTTATCTGGCAAATGCAGAGGACATAAGTGTCGGCTTTATCCATATGTCCCTCCGGCACGACTATGTGGAAGGCTCCGACTCCAGTCCGGTTGGCTATGTCGAAGGCATTTACGTCGATCCAGCTTTTCGTTATAGAGGAATATCCACCAGGCTGCTGGCAGCAGGTGAAGAGTGGTCAAGGTCACTTGGCTGCAGCCAGATTGCTTCGGACACTGAACTCGATAACCACGGCAGTCAGGAATTTCATAAGAAGCTGGGATTCGAGGAAGCCAATAGAATAGTAGCTTTTATCAAGGATCTGGATTGATCAGCGGAACCTGAAAAAGCAGTAGTAAGCATACTATATACCTTCTGACAAAAAGAATTCGGAGCAGCGGGTCTTTGCTTTTTATATGCTCGTAGGTTTGCTGGTCGTTACGGCTGTGGTATTATTATTTTTGCGACGATTACGTCTATCTATGCAGCACTGGCAGTGTACCTTGTAGTTCAATCGTTGTTTATTGCAGTAGGACTATGATGGAAATATTCGTCTAGCCTTTAGAACTGAACAGATAGGTAGTATAGTGTATTTTAAAATATAATATTACGTGCTGAAAGAATCAGGATTTTTAGATGTATATCATCTAGAAGTCCTTTTTTTTATTAAAAAGCAATTCCAAATTATTGGAACAGGTGATAATATAAGGAGGCAATAATAATGGGTATTTATCTGACTTACTTAAACAATCAACGAATCGGAGTACAGCTGGAACGGTATGGTGCTGAAGAGCGAGCAGGAGTTCGTTCGGTAACCGGCAGAAAATGGATACCAGAGAACAAAATCTGGACGATTCCGTATACTCGTGCTGCCTTAACGCAATTACTTCAAGCTTATCCAACCGACTCATTCAAGTGCGATAACGAACTGAGTTCGAGAGATTCCTATCTTGTCGATCAGTTAGAGCATCACAATAAAGAAGAGCGAGAAATGACTCTTGCTCCAGAACATGAACCATGGAATCCTACACGAAAACAAGATCTGATTAATGCACTGAAAGCAAGAGGATACAGTAATAAAACCATTAAAGCGTATACCTCTCAAGTGCAACGTTTTATTGCTGCTAATATTAATCATGAAATAGAGAGTCACTGTACTGCTGTACAAAAATATACTTTATCTTTACTCGAGAAAGATCGTTCGCATGCTTATGTGAATCAAGCGATCAGTGCGATCCAATTCTACTTTCGATATGTGTTGCAGCAACCCCATACTCATAGCGCTTACGTTCGTCCCAAGAAGGAAAGCAAGCTGCCAGGTGTGCTGTCGCTGGAAGAAGTAGTGCGTTTGTTAAAAAGTGTCGTTAATATCAAACATCAGGCTATTCTGTATCTAACGTATACGGCAGGTCTGCGAGTAAGCGAGGTTGTGCGTCTTCGTATAGAAGATTGTGATTATGAACGAAATGTGATTCGTGTTCGTCAGGGGAAAGGTAGAAAAGATCGCCAGACACTATTATCTGAAGTAGCGGCTTCGATCTTAAAGCAATACATAGAACTAGAAAAGCCAACCGTCTGGCTATTTCCAGGACAGCGAACAGGACGTCATCTCACCGAACGATCCGCACAGAAAGTATTTGAGAAGGCGCTTATTCAAGGCGGAATTCGCAAGCAGGTGAGTATACACTCGTTAAGACATTCCTTTGCTACCCATCTGCTGGAAAATGGAACGGATCTTCGCTATATTCAGGAGCTGCTGGGACATCAGAGTGTACGAACCACGGAACGTTACACGCATGTGAGCAAGCGTAATATTGGGAATATTCAAAGTCCGCTTGATCGGATGGAAGGCTTCTAAAGGCTATGTGAGAGATTCGAGAATACAGCGATATAAGAGTGATTACAGAAGTTCGTAAATATTACGTTATATGCCATTTAGAGAGGATATAAAACAATGGAGATAAAAGTAGAATACAAGGATGCAAACGGACAAATACACAATCAGAAACATAATTTAACAAAAATTGCTTTTGCTAAGCATCTAGCAGTAGCTGGGCAAGGTTATGCTCCAAGGCTTCGTAAAATACTGAGAACGGTCGGAATGCTTCTCCATTATAGCTATTACATGAAAGATAATGAGATGAGAAAAAATAAATTTTCTCAACCACCTGCCAAGTTGTCAGACCCGACTGAAAAAAGTCAATTTTCTAATCTTGCAGGTAAAGCAATAGCCGATTTTTTATCAAAACAAATTGATAATAGTAGATTCACAGTCAATTATGAAGCTGCAATGAAACTAAATAAATTACCGATTATTGGTGAACGTCCAGACTTAATAGCTTTTCAAAACAATAGTATGTTTTCTATTGAGGCTAAAGGTTATTCTGGTTCATATGGGGATATGAATGCTCATAAACTTCAATCTCAAAGTGGAGGTATACCTGTAAATTTTTCAATTGCTTCAGTTTCTTATAACCTGTATAAAGGAATTCGTTGCAAATATTATGATCCTATAAATGAAAAAGTAGAATTCAATAATGAACTTTTTGAGAAGGTTACAAAAAAATACTATCAAGGACTATTAGAGTATTTAGATGAAGAATACTTTACATATGAATTAATTGAAATTCAAGGTGAAAAATTTTATGAAATTGATTTATTCAGCGAGAAAATATTTGAACTGCTTTATACTGAAATGCCGTTGTCTTGGATATGCAAATGGAAGATAGGAAGGTATTATAGACCTAAATTGATTTTACCGGGAAAAATAGAAAGTTATGCGAAAAAAGGTCTTAGTAAGGATGATAATGCATTCAATTTAGAAGATAAGCAGCAAAACGATTTATATATTGATAATGATAGGGTCGGTCTAAAAATGAGATATGTAAACGTCACATAACATAATATTCAAGCGGCGGCTCCTGACGGACCCTTGGTCTGCTGGATGGATTTCAGAGAAGCGGGCTCAGCAGACACATCCGACTTCGTCGGACGTCGCGAATACAGGAACGTTAGATGAAATCATTAACTTAAGTGAGGAGAAAAAAATGAGAAGAACAATAATGTATTATCCAAGCATAGAAATTCCTGATGGGGATTGGTTCAGAAATGCATTGCTTTATTGGGATGAAGTAAGTTCGATTGTTCCTAGAAGTATGCAAAGAGATCTGTATTCAAATAATCGTATTATAAGCGAATTGAATGACGAAGGGTATTATCGTGCAATACATCCTGATTATTTAATGAATAGTGAGCGTTTGCCTGATTTTGAGAAGGAGTGTGTAAGAAGAATTAAATATTATAAAAAGATGGTAGAAAACCCGAAAGCGAGAATAAATACTCGAATGAATTCAATTCAATCAAATAATAGTGGTTTAAAAAGCAACTACTTTATTCATGATGATAAATTATCATATCAAATTAAAAATTTGCTTGAAAGAGAAGGTTTAATGACTCGTAGAGAACAGTGGAATGAATTAGATAGTAGGTTAGCTATAATCTATATGTCAACTTTGGCCAAGTATATAGCCTTAAGTGATGTTCATCAAACTGTAATTGGTACAGATCAAATTAAAGATATCAATGATGTTTATCCAGTAAAGTATGGATCTAAAAAGCCAGGAAATTATAAAACACCTGTGTTCAATATCGTGTTCAATTACTTGCCCACACCTAGCAGTGATGTTTCGTATAAAAGTATTATAAAGTTCAAAAGCAAGTATAAAGAAGATTTACTTTCTTTTCGTAACACTATAAATGACTTTGAAAAAAAGATTAGTAATTGTCCAACTGAAACTGAATTGAAAGAAGAAATAGTTAAATTTAAAGAAGTAATCGAAAAAGGAACAAGAGAAACAACAAGAATGTTAAAGGGCGCAGGGGTGAATTGCTTCTTATCTTCAGTTAGATCAGTTATAAATCTCAAGTCTCCAACTATGCTTGCTACTTTGTCAGGAATAGCGGGAAATGAGTTATTAAATGTTTCTCCTTCAATGAGCTTAGCAGGGGTTGGTATAGCAGGAGCTATAGATGTATCAGTTAACTATATGAATATTAATAAAACAACAAAAGATAAACTTGCAGATAAGGGATTTTTATATCTTTATCATGCTAGACGTAAAGGGATAATTAATGACTTCATCTAACATAATATTCACGCTGCGGACATACGTCCTTGGTCCGGCATTCGCCGGACACTCGACATACGTCGAGTCGTGAATACAGGAACGTTATCAGAAATTCATATAAGGAGAATTACTAGTGAATACTATTTGGAATAACATTGTAAGTTCTACTTCTTTAATAAATACCATAACTATATTTTCATTGATACTAACAGTAATTTTTTTTATATATCAAGAACAACGTTCTAGGAAAGAACATACTAAAGAAAGACTAAGATTAAGAGATGAAATCACAAATTTGATAATAAGGAATCATGTTAGTAACGGAGTTTCTATATCGGCAATTGATTTACAGGTTGTGATAGACGGATTTGAATCACTCAGAAATAGTCAGCTTAAGTTAAGTACCATTGAAGTGATAGAAATGATATATGCAAAAGTATATGAGAATGAACATATAAGTAATGATATGCGAGTTCAATTGCTTAAGGAACTTGAAGAGATTTTAAGTAATTATTCAATAGGTTTGTTAGAGAATAAGCTTGCTGAATATCAAGAACCAAGTATAGGGCCACGAATGATGGCTACCATATCCTTTTCTTTTTTTTCAGTATTACTTGCTCTGGCTAGTTATCTTAGATTGAATGAAAATATAGATAGCATTGCTTCTTTTGCTATAACAATAGCTTTATTTTTAATTTATTTATATATCACTCCAAAATTAAATTTACGGGTTGCAAAATTCATCAATGGCAGAGACGAGAATGAGACAGAAAATCAAGCTTTATTACCCAAAGATAGTCAGCTTAAAATGTCTGAATTTGATAATGTAGAAGAAGTAGAATTCGATCAATTGTTCAAAAATAAAGAGTTTATTATTAAAGTTATGGAGCAAAGAATGATTTTTGAAAAAATTCTAAGTAATCTTTATATGAAATTTTTTAATGAAGAACAAAGATTGTCTACTTTTCGAATGATTTCTTTATTGGTAAGTAAAAATATATTAGATAAAACTTCAGCACAATCTTTTAAAAGATTATATCAATATAGTAGCTTTGTAATACATCAAGGTGAATTGCATCCAGAAGTAACTTCTTATGAAGATTTATTGAATAATTTCAAGTCAGCAATCGTAATACTCAACCAAACTATTAAAAGTCTAGATGATAAACAGGTCGTAGAACGAAATTGAAAGAATAAAATTCTGACAACATAATATTCACGCGGCGGGCATACGCCCTTGGCCCGGCATTCGCTGGACACCCGACATACGTCGAGTTGTAAATACAGGAACGTTAGCTGAAATGCAAAAAAGGAGGAGATTGAGAATGCAGTCTAAGCCCCATGAAGTTTATAAAGAATTAGTTGAAAAAAGAGAACTTCTAGATAATTATTTCGATTTATTTATTCAGTCAGTGAAGTCTAGTCTTAAAGATACAATGTTGACAACTGACTTCTTTATTGTGGCTATTGCTCAGAGAAGTATTGATATTATAGAAGCTTACAAGCAGGTTGTTGATAGTTGGAATATTACCTCAGCAGGCCCTCTTATCAGAATGCAATTGGATAATTTGCTAAGGTTAATCTACATAGCAAAAGCGAACAATAGCGATCAGATTACGTTAGAATTATTTAACGGGAAAACGTTTTATCAACTTACTGATGATGAAGGCAAAAAGTTAACAGATGCACGTTTAAGACAACATGCAAAGGACCATTATTCATGGATTGATGAGATTTATAAAAAAGCATCTGGTTTTATACATTTTTCTGAAGTGCATATGAGAATGCCGCTTGAAAAGTCGGCAAAAGAGGGAACTATAAATTTTTCCATTCGAAAGCCTAGTTCAGATAAAGTCACTAAAGAAGATATAAAGTCGTATTTTGAGATAATGATACTAATTACCAATGAGATATTAAGATACATCCTGTCTTGGGCAAAGCATAAAGAAGTGAACTATGAATAAGTAGAAACTGATTTCAAAAACATTTAGGTTTAAAGATTACTTAATAAGATGCAATAGCAGCTAACATAATATTCACGCTGCGGACATTCGTCCTTGGTCCGGCATGCGCCGGACACTCGACATACGTCGAGTCGTGAATACAGGAACGCTAGATGAAATCGTCGAGATTCTAAAAAAATATTTTGGAGGTGGGCATATGAAGTTTAAGGAGATCATTCCTATACTCCGTATTTTTGATGTAGTTAAGACAAGAGAATTTTATTTAGATTACTTAGGATTCAAAGTGGATTGGGAGCACCGATTTGAAGCAAATTCACCTCTTTACATGCAGATATCAAAGAATGATTTAAAGTTACATTTAAGTGAACATTATGGAGATTGCAGTCCGGGAGCTGCAATTAGAATTGAATTAGAAGGAATCAATGAATATCATAGGGAACTTATTGAGAAGAAATACAATTTTTCCAGACCTAGATTGGAAAGTACACCATGGGGAAGCGAAGAATGCTGTGTCATTGATCCATTTGGAAATAGAATTATTTTTTATGAATATAAAGAAGAAGATCAGTAATATAACAGAAATCTTTGTAGGCAGTTCAAGGAGTCGACGACATTATCTAACACGACATTCATGCATCAGGGCATACGCTCCTTGGTCCGTAGGAAGCATTTTCGAAGAAGCTGATTCAGCGGACAACCCTGCATCACCTAACCGCGTCGCAGCCGGAAATCCTGGGAGACTAAGATAAGAGCTATCTTAGTCTTCTGGGTTTCCAATGGTGAAGGTTCGTGAATGCAAGAACGTTATAAGAAATCAGCGCAAAAACTCAAAATCTACAAGCATCTACTTTCAAGAAAAAAAAGTATAATTACCATGGCAAACATATTTCATCTAAATAGGAGGTTGTGTAAATGGCATTTCCAACACATATTATATCGGCTGGCGGAATTGTTGAAGACGAGAAGGGAAACATCCTGTTAGTAAAAGCTCATGACGATGGTTGGGTTTATCCGGGTGGAATAACTGAAGTTGGTGAGAACTTGATTGATGGCGTAATTCGTGAAATCAAAGAGGAAAGTGGAATCGATGCTACTGTTAGCCATTTAATCAGTGTCGTGTCAAACACAGCGATACATAAGTGGTATGACGGTGTGACTGATGTTCCAACGAAAGTAATGTTTGATTTCGTATGCAAATCTTTAGGTGGAGAGTTATCTACATCTGAAGAAACAAGTGATTGCAGGTGGGTTCCAAAAGAAAATGTGCTAGATATGATTACTCTACCTGCAATCCGCATGCGTTATGAAGCCTATTTGAACTTTAACGGGTCTGTAAACTATATTGAATACGTTACTGCGGTAACGTCAGAATGTAATATCAAACTCCAGAAGCATGTTTAGTTGCACGAGACGTGAACTGCATATGTGTCTCGAAGAAGGCGCTGACATCTTACAACATAATATTCACACTGCGGACATTCGTCCTTGATCCTGTAGTAGCCGGACACTCGACATGCGTCGAATCGTGAATACAAGAACGTTAGGTGAAATTGCTGTGAAGAATTTATTAAAAAGGAGAGAAAGTCATTGAATCTAGAGCAATGGTTTACAATTGAAGAAATCGACCCTATGACTTTTGTCATCAGTGAATATGGTCATTGGGAAAATGTACACTCTTATTTAGTTATAGGTGAAGAATATGCGGCTCTAATTGACACAGGAATAGGGATAGGAAATATTAAGAATGTAGTCGATCAATTAACCACTCTACCCATTAAAGTGATCACTACACACGTTCATTGGGATCATATTGGAAGCCATGGACAGTTTAATGAAATATATGTGCATGAATTAGAAAAAGATTGGTTAGAGAATGGAATACCTGGGTTACCGCTTGAAGTAATCCGTCATGATGTGAACCGAGATATTTCTAAACCTTTGCCTATTGATTTTAACATAGGAACTTATGAGCCATTCAGAGGGAAACCTACTGCTGTATTGAAAGATAACCAAACGATAGATTTAGGGAACAGAAAGTTAATTTGCTTACATACACCTGGGCATTCACCCGGACATCTTTGTATTTATGAAGAAGAACGCGGCTATTTATATACGGGTGATTTAGCTTACAAGGGTACGTTATTTGCTTTTTATCCAACAACGAATCCACTTTTGTTTGTCAAATCCCTAGAGAAGATCAGTCAAATCGAGCATATTACTAGAGTGCTTCCAGGACATAATGAATTAGATTTAAATCAAGAATTTATTCATAGATTAAGCAATGCAGGACAAGAGCTTTTAAATAAAGGATTAGCTAGACACGGAACAGGAATACATGAATATAAGGATGTGAAATTCTATTTCTAGGTATTCGAAGAAGACAGCAACATCACCTAACATAATATTTACGCTGCGGGCATACGCCCTTGACCCGGCATTCGCCGGCCACCTGACGGTCATCGGGTCGTAAATACAGGAACGTTATCTGAAACCGGAGAGAATCTTATGAAAGGACAAAACCAATGATAAATAATCTAATGTTAATTGAACCGTCTTCTCAATATAAAAATGAATATTTAGATATGGTTACTGAATGGAAAAGTTCAGGGGAGAAGCTTATACCTTGGGTTTTGCGTTTTGATAACGAAAACTTTCAAATCATGATTGAGGAGCTTAACCATTTAAGAACTGATAAAAATCTCGAAGAGAATAAAGTAAACAGCTCGACTTTCTGGTTAGCAAATCAGGATAGAAGATTATTAGGGGTAGTAAATATTCGTCATAGACTTAATCATAATCTTTTACACATAGGAGGGCATATTGGATATGGAATAAGACCTAGTGAGAGGCAAAAAGGATATGCAACTGAGATGCTTAGACTAGCTTTACTTGAGGCTAAGAAATTAGGAATGAGTAGGATTCTTGTAACCTGTGATAAAGATAATATAGGATCAGCAAAAACAATAATAAATAATGGTGGAATATTAGATTCAGAGGAATTTGTAAATGATATTGAAATACAAAGATATTGGATTGAAATTAAGAACTGAAATTTTTGAATGGAATTCGAAGAAGACACCGGCATCCGATAATATAATATTCACGCTACGGACATTCGTCCTTGGTCTGGCATACGCCAGACACCCGACATACGTCGGGTCGTGAATACAGGAACGTTAGGTGAAAGATCGGCAAAGATTTTATAAAGTACCTATATAACAACCGAAAGGAGACAAATATGAATCCAAAACTATTTGCGTTGGTTAAGACAATAATAGACGAGTGGGATCCCGCAGAATTGCTTGCGATTCATTGTCCAAGTGATGAATACCACTCAGAAATCAGAGAAATAACAATATATATAGAACAACAAGAAACGATAAGTGAGAATGAATTAGGATATTATATATACAAGATATTTAATGATTATTTAGGGGATCAATTTCAAGAGACTAAAGAGAAGAGTATTGAAATTAGTAGAAGAATAATAAATGAAATACATGACAAGACGTATTTCAGCTGAACAAAGAAGGCTAATCCTCCACATAACATAATATTCACGTTGCGGCTCTGTTGGAGCCTTGGTCTGCAGTTGGATTTCGAGGAGGCATTTCAGCAGACAACCCTTCAAGGTTCGTGAATACAGGAACGTTAGCAGAAATCAGCGGGAAGGCGGTTAAATATGAAAAGAGGTTTATCTTTTCAAATACCAAATAAATATGGTAGCTTTCTAAGAGAGATTTTGAGGCCAATAAATATATCTTCATATAATTGGTATATAGGAGGTGAAGAATCATATCTTGTTATAAATCAGGAGTTAGATGAACCGCTTTTTCCAGAGATGATATGTGGGATGAACGGGGAAGAACTGAAAAATATAATTGAAAATAATATATATTATCTGATTTTTGCAAATCTAAATGCTTTTCCAATTGGAAAGAATGCCACGGAATTAACGACGTATAAAGAGTATATTGAAAGTGAATGTTTGTTATCATTATTGATCATTGATAGTAGTTATGTTTCTATTTACTGCAAAGATCCAAACTTGATTGAAAGCCTGTATAAAAACGCATTGAATAAAAACTATGAAAAACTTAAATATGTAACTGATGATAATGACACTAGAACAAAGCTCTCTGTATGGTAATTGGTTTCTTTTAAGAGTGATACTTAAGTTGATTCATGGAAGTCACTGACATCTGTTAACATAATATTCATGCTGCGGACATTCGTTCTGGGTCCATTATACGTTGGATCGTGAATACCACAACGTTATCTGAAATCCTTAAATTGTATTAGGAGCATTCAATATGGACTTAATTAAATTTGAAACTAATCTATTGTTTTATAAAATATATAAGAATATAGCTTCAGGAAGCGACTATTTAAATTGGAGCTTTTCGTTACTTGAGAATGATGTGGAATCAGAATCATTGTTTAAACTTTCGTCAATGAGTAAAGCCGATAGTCTATTTATATTTGAAGATTTTTTTTATAAATCACTTGAGGAAATGGGATTGAAAAGCCCCACTGATGAAGAGACTGTGAAAGCACATATTATTCTAATGTGTCAGGAGATTGTAAATCAAAAGAGTGATCTTCTAATGGTTGCAAGTGACATATTTAGAGAGGTAGTTGAATTACATTATCCAGACGATTTGGTTGTATGGCTTGAAATTAATGATGCTATAGATAGAGTTATTTATGACAATGAGGGAGAGAAGAAAAATGAAGATGCACTAAGGAAACGAATAATTTATGAAGCCAAAAAATACTTATCCATACAAGAAGCAGAGGACATCATATAACATAATATTCACGACTCGACATACGTGGAGCCGTGAATACAAAAACATTATATGCAATGCCTGCAAGAGCATGAAGATCAAGATCAAATTACCATGAGGTGATTTTTATTATGGGATCCAGAATCATGCATTTGATTATCGGTCATAAAATTGCCGAGAGATTAAATATCGCGGATAAAGCTTCATTTTTGCTGGGTAGCATTGCTCCAGACGCCGTGATTACAAAAGATGAATCTCATTTCTACAGAGGAGAACATCAGAACTTTACAAGATACATAGACTATCAAGAATTCCTGGATAAATATAAATCACACTCAAATGACCTGTACGTGCTTGGGTATTTTGCACATTTAATTGCAGATGAGCAGTGGATGAAGGGATTTTATATGCCTTGGCTGAGAAATCGAATGGAAGCAGATCCTGGAGTGTATCCACTGTACCACGATGATTTCAAATTACTGAATGGAAAGCTGTTGGAGTACTATGATTGTACTAATGAAATGAGAAAAGCCATTCATAACCAAACGGATGAAGTCATTGATCTGGATGAGGTGAAGTCCAGTGATGTATCGGAATTTGTTCCTTATGTATTAGGAGATATGGAATATGAACAACAAGTACTACATGAACCGCTGAATGTATTTAGTTTTATACAGATCCAAGGATATATCGAAACATCAGTCAATGTCGCAATAATGAATTTACAACAATTATGCAGGAAAGAAAAAAAGGACACTATATAACATAGTAATTAAGGAGATAATTTATGAAGGTTAAGATATTCTTATTATATTTTATTACGATACTATGTTCATCTTGTCAAAATAGTAGTCAATCGACCATGTTGAACAGCGAGACTAAATTAATAGTGAATTCTGAACTGCCTCCTGATGAAGTGAGTACAAGTGACATAACAGAATCAAACAAAATAACTGAAAGCCGGTCAGATCCTTCCCATAATGCAGTGTTACCCATGAGCATGGGGAACTATGATCTAAAAGGAGAATTTTATGATGAAATGCTTCGAAATCCTATAGATCAGGATTATGAAGTGGAACTTAATGAATTGCAAAATTCTAAAGAAATTGTGACAACATTGGGATGGGGAGCGTTGGAAAGCAAATATACAGAGATTTGGGATAAAGAGCTGAATCAAATATATAAAAAGCTTCTTGCTAAGTTGGATCAAGAATCAAGAGAAGCACTAATTGAATCACAGAAAGAGTGGTTACAGTATCACCTGAAAGAAAGAGAATTTGTAGAGAAGACATTTATTAATAATGGTTACCTTGGTTCACAAGGATCGGTAAGTCTGGGTACAGCTATACGGGAGAGAATTAGGGAAAGAACCATGCAATTATTTGAATATCGATATTTGCTGGATGGTAAAGTTGAGTTTGTATACCAAGGTGAAAAATAGAATGGAATATTGATCAAAAGTTTTAGGTGATATTACGTTCGTTTGGGCTGTATAGTGAAGGCAGCATCATAGCAGATGCAATTGTAGAACCGCAAAATTGGAATAATACACTGATGATCTGGCATCTTCAGGTCAATGAAAAACACACAAGAAAAGGCTATGGGAGATTACTGCTTAATCGGGTGAATGATATGGCCAGGGAGAAAGGCTTCAGGGCAGTAACGGTAGAAACTCAAAATACCAATGTGCCTGCAATT
Organism: Paenibacillus sp. Z6-24; assembly: GCF_054161335.1. Classification (NCBI taxonomy): domain Bacteria; kingdom Bacillati; phylum Bacillota; class Bacilli; order Caryophanales; family Paenibacillaceae; genus Paenibacillus; species Paenibacillus sp. Z6-24. The sequence continues at coordinate 1,463,830 of NZ_CP096398.1, forward strand.
CATTTTTATATGAATTGTGATTATGGTATTGAAGGGATTGATGTATCACTATATTCAAATAACGATACAACGAACGAAGAAATAGCTTTGTATATGAGGAAGAAGATTGAATAGAGAGTAACTGTTGAACCATGAACATAAAAGTTATCGCAAATCATTTCTTCAAAGGATTTATCTAGATCGATCGACCTCGTCTATTATGGCTATGTAGATTAAATCCTGATTTGGATATTGATTTATATGCAAGTGGTAATGAATTGGAATAGATCCAGGCAGTCAGGTAACATTACAATTTATATGCTGCTGCGGGCCTATCTCCTCGATTTGACAGAGTCGGTCCTTCGGTATAGGTTGGAGTCAGCTCTATACGAAAGTTATGTGCAATACTACAAAAGCATACAGTAAAGGAGATCTTCTGCAAACGACGAGGAAATGAGAATTTACGAATACCAAGTTTAATTTGAATATAAAGGAGTGAATTCATTGCAATATAAAAGTTTTGAAGAAAGAGTCATACGAATGGAATACTATCTATCTTTAATGCGGGATATGGTCATTGATCCGGAAGCTTATGCTTTATGGGATTATATTATGAGCGAGGAATTGAATGAAGAACAAGCAAATAGAATGATTAGTTTATTAAGAAAGTACCATGCTCAGCTGCAATTGGGTGAAGTTGAATTAAATAAGTTTGTAGAATCCGCACTCTATTTGGATTTAAAGCATTTGCTGGACTCATTCGGAAAACCGGCAAATGAGAAAGCTGCTTACAGCATTATTATTCGAGCATCAAAACTTCCTATCTTTCCTCATTATGCTGTACTATTGCAGAACTCAAAAAAAGAGGAATGATTTTTGAAAACAAAACGGCAAGTAAGTTGGATTTTAATGTAAATTTGAATATGGGCATCGAGATCAACCAGGTGAACAATATCAAATTGATGACCAATCAATTACTGAGAGGCGGATCTCATGATCACATTTGAAAAGGGAAATACAAAGTTCAATTTTAGAGTCGCCGGAATTGCTATTCATGATAATCGGGTTCTATTACATACAACGTTGAAGGATGGCTTTTGGAACCTACCGGGAGGGCGGGTTGAATTCAATGAGTCGACAGATCAAGCCGTCGTGAGAGAGCTGCAAGAAGAGCTGGATATTGAAGTTCAAAATGATAAATTACTCTTTGTGAATGAGGATTTCTTCGAATACGATGGCAAGCCATTTCATGAAATTGGGTTTTATTATTTAATCTCTTTTCCCGAGGGGCATGAAATCACAAAGTATGAGGAAGAATTTCATGGAGTCGAAGATGATGGAAGACTTATTTTCAAATGGTTCCCTATTGATCAATTGAGAGAGTTAGAAGTCTATCCTGAAATCTTACGGACCGAACTGCTTACATTGAAAAGCAGCAATCATATCCAGCATTTTGTGAATCACCGATAAACTCTTGGGAAATCTGGAGCAAAGGAGCTGAAGGATTGAGAATATTATTTACTTTAATGTTAGCAATATTTCATAAAGAAATGGGACTGTATATCACGATGGAAGTCAAAGAATCAGATCAATATATACGGAGTGAAGATTATGTGGTGTTGAAATCAAGGTAGCATCGCCTTATTTAAGCTACATTCAGTACCAGGAATGCTCCGAACTGGACACCGCTCTTTCATAGCAGCGGCGTCACCAACTTCACTTCCGGGAAGCGGCGGTCCGTTCCTTTCATCAAGGCACCGTCTCGATCTTTCAAATACATATCAAAAAAATCCAGCATACAGGCATTAACCACAGTGCTCGCCCGCTCCGGTACAATCTTGCCCGTAACTCCCAGCAGACTGAATACCGGAGAAACGAACTGCACATCGGTAAAATTCAAATGCTCTGTGTTCGCGATATAGAGTACCTGTCCCCCTTTGCCGATCGTGGCGCGCATCCGATCCAGCTCCAGTTTTTTGTCTTCCGCTACCTGCTCTTCCCACTCTCTAGTAGAACCCATCTGTTCAATCTCTGCATCCGTATAGACCTGGTGCTCCATTACCCTTTGTAATTGGTGAAAATAGCTCTCCGAGGTAATGAACAGAAACGGCTTGCGCAGACTTTTGCCGTCATGCAGTCCATACAGCCCTCCATCCAGATCGATACCAACGGTGATCCGCGGATCATAAGCAGCGTCGTACGATGTTGCTCCGCCAATCGAGTGACCGAACACCCCGATATGAGCAAGATCCAGCTTTCCCTGAAGAGGACTCGGCAGCTGCCCGGACTGTATGAGCTGTAATTGATCCAGCGTAAATGTTACATCATCGGTTAACACTTTGCCGAGCTGGTCCCGACTCTCTCTGCCTGTCTCGTAATCATCTTCTGGCGAGAACAGATTCTTGGTGGTATTGGTAGTGATTTGGCCATCCGGCAGCTCGGTTGCGAAGGTGTTATATGTATGGTCGATCACTGCCACGATATATCCATGACTCGCCAGCTCTTCGGCTTGTGAAGTATGGAGGAATCTGGATGAGCCATTGCCGGGATTGGCGAGGATCAGCGGGTAGAAGGGCTGTACCGAAGAGACTTTGGCTCCGGCATAAGAGTGACTGGATACGTACTTCAGATGCTGGAAAGTAAATCCGGGAAGGCCATACTCTGCAGCCATGTAACCTAGAATCCGGGTATCGGGAATCATGGGCGCATACTTGCCGGTGGGTGCTTGAGCCGGATACCATAGCTGTACCATTAGCTCACGCTTGCCATTTTTGGCTGCAGCAAAAGTCTCGTTCCGGTGGGTGTCCACGAAATGAAACGTCTGCGTGCCTACCTGGAATTCACCTGTCGGTGCAGGCAGCTTGAATACCGGAAAAGCATACAGTAGACCTCCTGTGACAGCCAGCAGGATTGCCATAGCGGTATAAGCTGTACCTGACAAGAATCGTGGGAGTTTTTGAGGAGCTGACTTTCTGAAATAGCCATAACCCGAAATGGCTAAAAAAATGATGGCTATACCGTAGGAGAGCAGCAGCTGGATTCTGTATCCTTCTATTGTCCAGTGAATGACCATTACAAGTGCAGCAATCCCGCTTGCAATGAACATGGGAGCGCTGCGTCGTTCTTTTCTTAACAGGATCGATAATGCTAACAAACCGATAGTTGTGAGAAAAAGCAGCAGTTCAAACAGTCGCATTGTGATTCTCCTTTTTAAAAGCGATTTGGGGTGGCGTATGAGAAAATTGTTAAGTGCTATCTGAATAAAGAATTCATGTATATAGACGATAAGTCTTTTCGTTTTATAGCAGTGGCTATTAAGAAAGGTTTACATAGTATGCAGACTTGTCCTATTTAGAAATTTATAGATTAGATAGAAACGCAACATAAAAGAATAAAGTAATTGCTTTAATATGGCTATAATGTAGGTAAGCTTCTCAGTAGTAGGTAAATATCAGATAAAGTATATTCACTAAAATTATGATTCGGAAAATTTTTTTCAGTATCTTGGACGTCAAAATAAACCAATCCTATGAGATATGAATGGAGACTAAAATGACAATGAATATAAAAGTTAATCAAGAGGAAAGAGCATTTAGAGCGTGGAATGTTTTGGTCAATCATGCAAGTGAAAAAGAAAAAATTACATACAAGGCTCTCGGTGAGAAGCTTAATGTTCACCATAGAACATGTAGATATTTTTTAGAACTCATTCAAGATTATTGTTTACAGGAAAAAATGCCACCGCTAACAATTATTGTCCATAATCAAGCAGGAGAGATTGGACAAGGCTTTATTGCATGGGATTTACAAAATAAGGAGGAAGGCTTTGAAAAAGTATTTAATTTTAATTGGAGAAATTACCCTAATCCCTTTTCTTATGCAAAGACAGGCAAAACTAAAGACTCAATAGTAGAACAGATACTAGTAAATGCTATTCGTTCAGAAGAACTTTATGCTCAAGTAAAAGTTAGGGGAATTGCTCAGGCTATATTTCGTAAATCCCTTTTAAAAGCCTACGAATCTAAATGTGCATTTTGTAGATTTCCATATGAAGTAGCATTAGAGGCATCGCATATTATTCCGTGGTCTAAATGTGAGGAGTCTGAAAAAATGTCTATTAATAACGGGTTGTTACTATGTAGTAATCATCATAAATTATTTGACAATGGGATAATTCGGGTAGATGAAAACTATATTATCCAAGGAGTTGGGAATTATTACTCAAATATAATAGGAAAAAAAATAAAATTACCTAAAAATAAAGAACACTATCCTTCTAAAATATATTTCAAAAAGAGGGAAAGCATTTCGAAAATTTCGTATTGAATATTTTATCTCTACTAATCTTGCTGATGAGCATCAATCTATCGAGTAATGTCAAAATAAGTAAGGATTTAAGGAGAGGATTTAACATAATTATACTTAGAAAAATCATACTGGAAAATAGACGCGCCATATTAATCTGGAAGATCCCGAAGATCAGCAGCGCTATGTGGCATCCAATCTGTCAAGTGTAACTTCATGCTTTGTTCTTGCGACCAACGGAGGGCATCCGCTTCCGTCTGCAATATATGCGGATGAGCAGCCTGTCGGGTTTGTGATGATTACATATGGAATTACGGGATATGAGTTGCCTTCCATCGCAGAGGATGGTTACTGCATTCTCAGGCTAATGATTGACAAGCATCATCAGAACCAAGGATATGGCAGGGAAGCCATGGAGAAAATAATGGAGTTTGTTCGTACCTATCCTGCCGGACCAGCACAGTACTGCTCGATTCCCTACAGTCCGGACAATATCGCAGCCAAAAAGCTGTATGAAACACTCAAATATAGGTCATGCAAGTTAATTACATTACTCTGGACTCAAGACCTTATCATCAAATCCCTCTAATATGAAGTAGACCATCTTTACATACATTGTCAAACAAAAAGAGGTCGAATAATCAGTCGGGGGAATCCTTATTTTGAGAAAGCTATCCTTTATTATTACCAGTATCCTGCTCGTCACGGTGTTGTCCGCTTGTTCGGGCGGTATATCCAGCCTGAATCAGGCAGGTGCAGGTATGACGCCAGGCGAGAGCCAAAAAATCGAGAAATACAACTCGTATGTCATGCTGAACAACCTGATGACAGGCCGAGTCAATGAAGTGTTGATTCATTACTTTGAGAAGTTCGGTACAAACAAGAAGCCTGTTATCGAGAAAAATGTTAGCTTCATTATGCTCGATGTTCCGACAGCGCAGCGGGACGTGATTGAGCAAGCGAAAGGGTATACGACCCGTGGGCCTGCTTTTGCAAATACAGATGCCGCCGTGACCAAGCTGACACCGGTCCTCCAGGATCTGTTGACCGTTCTGGACGAGATGAAAGTCTACTATGACAGCAAAGGCTATGTGGATGATGATTTTGCCAAAGGCAAACAGCTGCACACCAAGCTGATCCATGCCAATCTCGCTTACGAGAAGGCAGCTCAAGAATATTTTACCGTTCTGCGAAAAATGGATGCCGAGCAGCGCCAGGCAGATCTGCAAGGTTTCAAGGATGCCGATCAGCAGATCCGTTATCATGCATTGAAGTTCATGATCGACGCTGAGGCTACTGCCCTCGAAATGAATGAGCAGGGGATCAGCGCCAGCAATGTATTGCAGCTCGATATGAAGAAGTACAAAGCCAAATACGACCTCATGACCGCGGATCTGGAAGCACTCGTGACTCTATCCAAAGATAAGGCACAGATTCAAAAAGAAGGACTGAACAGCTTCAGTATCGAGAACTATGTTCATTCTGCCACAGAAGCCAAAGCAGCCGCTTCAAAAATTATTGAACGCATCAATAACAAGAAACCGGTATCGGATTCGGATCTGAGCGGTCAGTTCCTGCATACTACAGATGGTACGCCAGAGAATTTCAGCTACCTGCTCAGCACTGCGATTGAACGATATAATGAGATGAATTAAGAGAAAATACAGGCAGGCTTATACAGACTGAACATTAGAACCTCCCTTCACAAAGGCAAACTGTAATGGTACAGCTTTGGAAGGGAGGTTACATACCATATTGGCTCATCAAAAACTGAATAGGTAAGGGTATTCAGAAGAAGCGTGGAACGGAGAAAATGAAATACAAACTACAATATATCTGGCACGAAAGTGGAAAGGGGATCACATAATGAAGATACGCCTTTCGGAATATGATGAGAATTGGACACGCATGTACGAGGAGGAAACCCAGTTATTGCAGGAGATATTCGGCAAAGAGATAGTGAAGTTTGAACATTTCGGAAGCACCGCGGTTCCAGGTTTGAAAGCAAAACCAGTCATTGACATGATGTGTATTGTGAGAAATATCGAAGTCATTCAAAGTTTTAATGAAAAAATGTCTTCGCTGGGCTATGATGCAGCAGGTGAATGGGGGATACCGGGTCGCAACTTATTTCGTAAAGGTGGAGAAAATCGAACCCATCATATTCATGTATATCCCGTGGATCATCCGCAGATAGAGCGGCACTTAATATTCCGGGACTATCTGAAATCCCATCCGGACGAAATGAGGCGTTATGGAGACTTGAAAGAAGAACTGGCGCAGCGCTTTGATGATACTACGTTCTACAGCAAAGCGAAAAAGCCATTTGTACAGGAGATGGAGCAGCGTGCTCTGCAATGGCATATGGACAAGAACAGATAAATAAATGAACACCACAATAATTGACCAATGAAAAAGATAGTAATATATAAAGTTTATACAGTAATGAACATAAACGCTGACGCAAGGAGGTCAATTACATATGGCCAGAAAGAAAAAAACATTACCCAAAAACTTTGACGAACTCATCGAGGCTGGTGACGTCTCCGCATTGCAGGAAGTATTTACCCAGTGCGACTGGGATGCCCGCGGCGGCTACAGCAAATCAACAGCCCTGAGCTTTTACAATGTACCGGCTGAGCTGATCCGCTGGCTCGTCGAGCAAGGGGCGGATATCAATGCCAGGGACAATTACCAACGAACACCTCTGCACAGTCATGCGATGAGCTGGTGCGGTCATACAGAGCTGCTGCTTGATCTCGGTGCAGATATCGAGGCAGCGGATTATCGCGGTGAGACGCCTTTGTTTGCCGCGGCGGCATCGTTCAAGCCGCAGACAGTCGATACGCTGATCACCTGGGGCGCCAACATTCATGCTCTAAATGGAATGGGCCAGACGCCACTCGAAAAGGCGCTGGTATCATGCAGAAATACGGATATTGCCAATATGGCGGAAGTGGCAGAACGGCTGCTTCATGCGGGTACTCCCATTACACCGAAAATGCAGGAGGCCGTAAAACAAATCGGAAGCCAATTTGAATTCCACCGGGAAGGGTTCAATAAAGAATATTTGGAGCAGACCGAGCTGGGACTGTCGCGTCTGTATGAGCTGTTTGACAGAACGCCTGTGGAGAAACGCAAGATGCACGATGGAATCTCTCCCATAACCGTATCGGCCACGGATTGGCGGGCACAGCATAATGAGCTCTGGAGCTGGCTGATTCCATCCAAAGGATACGCGCAGACCGTACAGGGCGAAGTGATCCGCATCACCGGTAAAGGATCTTACGAAATTCTGGATAACGGAGCCGGTAACTGGGATAATGAATTCCGCAAAATGCTGCGCAGCTTGATTCGGTATTTTGGGATGGGTACGCCTTTACATGCAGATCTGCTGGAGGAGGCAGAGATTCTCGTCCAGACACTTCGCAACGGAGATGGAGATGTGGAAGCTGCAAGACTGTGCGAGCTGGCAGTGCAGTGGGTACTGAACAATCCGAATCCTATACTTATGGAGCAGCCGGAGTATGAACGTTGATTTTTTGGTTTAAAAGGAGAACTTATGAACGTTAAAATTATAAGAAGATTAACATTTCTACTGGCCTTTCTGTTACTGATTATCTATGTATTTAATGAATCAGGGTATTCTATTATCGAGAAAACTGCCATTAAGAATTCGTATCCTTTTCAGGATGGTACAGTAATACATGAGAAAAGTTATACGAATAAAAAAATAGTGATGTGGAAGACTAATCAGAGTTACTATGTGAAATTGGTAGAATCCAAATGGGGGATTTTTTATCACGTATCCAATGTCGCCGAGTTACAACCTATGTCACCCTCACAGGGAAAAGAAAAGGGTATCAAACGAATATGGTCAGCGAGCTTAAATTCAATGAACAAGTACGAAACCATATTTGGAGTAGTATCAAATAATCCTAAAATTAAAAAAGTGATTATAAGCAATGATAGTATTGATGGTAAAGTGTTGAGTAATATCAATGAAATAAAGAAGAATTCTACTGTGTTTATAGAGTTAAAATTAGAAAACGGATTCGCAGCAGCCTATAAAGAACTAGCTATAAAAGATACTGGAGAATTCGTATTTAGAGGAGTAAATGATCAAGGGGAAATAGTAACTTTTGGCATATAACAAAGAACTGGATAGCTTCAAAATATAGAGAATCCATACGACCTATATCACTTCCAGAAATATTAAGAACAGCCAAGTAGTATAGCTCTATACAAAGAAAGATATAATTCATCCTGATTAATGGATGTAATTAAATGGATCAAAAAATAGTTACATGTACCCGCATTGGAGTATATGCATCAATGTATAGTATATCCAGGAAAGAACACATCCTAATCAGAAAGGGGAGGAATACCATCCAAGAATTATACTATCGGAGAGAATTAAGTAATGATGAGATGAATACCATGTTTGATGAACTGGTAAAACGATGGGATATTTCCGACGAATACTGGTTCCCTCTTTATAACACTTGTGCTAAACCGGTAATTGCTTTTGATTCAGCTGCTTTCGAGAATCAATTTGGCTTTGCTAAGCTAAGGGGAATAATGAAAGATGTAAATGAAATATTTGAAATCAGAGAGGGAAGGTATGAAGGATATGTAGTCAAATCAGAAACGTTTGAACCTTCTTACGAAGGCACAGGGGAAGGGTATTGGTTTGATAGCAGTAAAGAATGGATCATATATTGCTCTCATGAAGGATCGATAACCTTTGGAGGAGAATGGCTGATCGATTGTATCAAAGAGGAGTGGAAGGACTGGGGAAAACATATTTTTATGCAGCTATAGGAATTAAAATGTGAGCTATGAATAGCTTTTAAAAGATAATTGTTTACAGCTGCACATACATATTCTCCGCGGAATCATCGAGTTATGACTGGTTAAGAAGAAGAAATATGATGAAAAATTATAGTCATATTGCGGCTCATATACCAAATCAAAGAAAGCAGGCGAGCAGATGATTAGCAAACAAAATGCACCTCATTACAAATGGGGCAGTGATTGTGATGGTTGGCGATTGGTAGACAGATTGGACAAAAGCATTATCCATGAGCAAATGCCGGCAGGGACCTGTGAAGCGAGGCATTTTCATAATACAGCCGAGCAGTTTTTCTTTGTCCTGTCCGGAACGATGACTATTGAAGTGGATAGTACTGTATATACATTGCAGGCTCATGAAGGTATTGAGGTACAGGCATTGGTACCTCATCAGGTATTCAATCAATCAGACAGCAGTTTGGAATTTCTGGTAATCTCCCAACCGAATACGAGAAAGGACAGAGTCGCAGCCGAATAAGGTGGACAACCGTGTACGAAAGTGAATGGGCTAAAGAAAGGACTGCAAATGACAATTATAAGTATCGAAGGAGCAAGCGCAGCAGGCAAGACGACGACTTCGGCTGCACTTTCAGCTCAAAGTGGCGCTTTGCATATTCCAGAGGTGGCTGCTTTGTGGGAAAAACCGGATCAGCTCTATCCGGAATGGTTTTTCGAACGTCAGGTGGATCGCTGGCATATGGCTGCCAGGCACGAACAGGAGACACAGGTAATTATTGATATCGATCTGTTCCAGCCTTTCTGGTATAACTGGTCATTTGATTTTACGCTGTTCGATGGACAGAGTCTGGATTTTGTTGAGGCGATCGGGATTGAGAGCAATGTAGAGAGGATTAGAAGTGAGCTGCCGGGTTGTGCAGATGATCATCGCTATTCGATGGGGCTTTTTGATTTTATGGTGAGTTGGCTGAGAACCAATCGGGCGCATCCGTAAAGGCACAAGAAGGCTTTTTATTTTATGATAGCGTATTCAATAATTCGTATATATTTATCCAACTTGAAGAAATATAAGAAAGTTATGTGACGGAGGAATATGATGCATGGAAGACGAATTGGTGATTGAGGTTGTGAATTATTGTGAAGAAATCTCTGGCAGTATTGAAAGAAACAATAAGCAAAGAAGGATTGTCTGATTGTTGAGTCATAATTATGTTTCATGATTGTCGCCTAAAAGGGAATATCACTATATTTGATAATATATTGGGTAACGGACCAAATGACCATATTGGAATCATAATAAAAAAGGAACAAGGGCGAATCATTACAGCAGAGGGGAATTTCCATAATAGATCAGGGATATTTCAACGAACAAAGGAACAAATCAACGGATATATTCGAATAGAGGATACTTATTGATAGATTGGGCAAGTGGAGCTCCAGGCAGTGATTAAGAATCATCAAACGCCTGAACATTATTCTCAAACTAGTAACATCGTATAAAGCCAAAACCAGATGGAGGTTTAATGATAATGACGAACCCAATTCAGAATAAAATTAGAGGAGTATTCATTCCGGTCAGTAATATTGAACAGGCGAGGGATTGGTATTGCAGTTTACTTGGTTTACCTTCTGATGAAGAGATATATTTTGGGCATATTTATGTGCTGCCGATGCAAGGAGGAATTAATATAATTTTAGATAGTAAGATATATTCTCCTCACCATGTACATAATATTCCAGTTCTGCAATTAGCGACAGATCATATTGATAGGTCATATGATTATTTGAAGTCACAGGGTGTAGGCATACTTACTGAGATCCAAGATGGTCACTGGTTTAATATCCAAGACCCTGACGGGAATGTTCTCATGATATGCAAATAAGAATTATATTTTGGCGATGTAGTTAGCATATATAAGCTGCATTGACACATTGGAGTTGAGATGTAGAGATGAGAAAGATACTTGTTATAACTCTCTTGTTGATAAATGTCTGTCTGGTAGCTTGCCAATCCAACAACAATGTAGCTGCGGAAATAGAAGGCCATTTGGACAAGATCATTGGTGATAAGGAAATTGCCGCATCCAGTGCTCCTATCGATTATATCGAGCATAACCAGCAAGAGTACGACAGCATTATCAATACAGGTGAAGATGGTTTGCAGTATTTGACTGCAGAATTGAAAAGCAGCGAAGAAAATGGACTGAAAGAATGGATTATGGCAAAAGCAAGTACAGATATTTTGAAAATGGATAACCCGGTCACAGAGTGGTCGACAGGGAAAGAATGGATCAACAAATATACAGCGCATGAATAAGGTTGAATTCAAACATATCCCAATTAAAGGAATTCATACAGGAGGGTTTATTATAAAGTTATTATTTATCTGCAGTCGAAACCAATGGAGAAGCTAACCGCCGAGAAAATATTCGAAGTATACGGACTATATGATGTTAAATCCGCAGGAACCGCAGAAAATGCAAGAATCAAAGTAAATGTCGGACATCGGCTGGGCGGATCTGATAGCCGTTATGGAGAAGAAGCATGAACGAAGACTGAAAGCCAAATTCGGACAAGACCTGGACGGGAAACGAATCCTAAGACTCGATATCGAAGATGAGTATGGATACATGGATGAAGAACTGATAGAACTGCTAAAATCAAGAGTTTCCGAACATATTGAAGTGCCGGAATAATAGAAGGAGGCATACATATGCCATGGCCAATGGTTCACTTTGCAGTATCCAATCAACTCCATTCCGGCAAGCCTACGCCACAACTGTTACTCGGCAGCATCGCGCCGGATGCTCTGCATGCGAGAGGGCAGACGACCAGAGAGGAGAAGGGATTAACACATCTCGTTGAAAATGATCGTCTGGCGAGCGCAGCACTCATTATGAAGACGCTGCAGCAATACATCGATCAGCATCATGAGCGGGAATGGACAGACTTTATAGTCGGCTACTTTACTCATATTTATACCGATGCCAGATGGACGTATGGTCTGTACGAGCAATTCAGCAGCAATTACAGCGGTGAGGATAGACGGCATGCATATCATCAGGAAGCTGCACAGATTGAATTTGAACTGCAGCGATCGCTGCAACTGCAGAATGGAGATGACCCGGTCAATCTGCTACTGCAGGCTAAAGCTTACGCGGTTGAACCTTTTGTGACCGAAATGGAAGTCAATCGGTACAGAGAAATGAAGGTGGAATGGCTGAATGATCCTCGAAATGAGCCGCATATCGCTCCAGATTATTTTACGGTTGAGCAAGTGGACCAGTTTGTGCATGTAGCGGCGAGTGAGATACAGGAGCTGTTCAGGAAGTATGGTCTGGAGCATTTGCTGTAGATCGGCTGGAGTCTGCAAATATATTATGCAAAAAGACAACCAGAATGAGATTCAATTCGGCTGCCTTTTTGTAAATGTATATACCGGGTGCTGTCTATATTCAGATCATCTGTATCATCCAGGAATGCTCCATTTTATTTTAGAGAAAGCGTCTTGGCCAGCTGCTCAAACTTTTGCAAATGTGGAGTCACCTGCGTGGTGATACTTTTCAGATATTTGACCGATGTTTGGCGTTTACGTTCTTTTTGAGCAGATTCTTCCGGAAAGATGGAATATTCGTATACAGGTCAGAGTACAAAGAAGCGTCGATCTTTTTTTCATAAGTGAAGTCTCCTTTAGGAATGGGAATAGGGGCCGTCTTTACCGGCATACGGGATAGACGAATGGTATTCCGGAAATGTTACTTCTGCTTATAATTTGAGGAAGGATTTAAGAGAGCTGAGAGTTCTGATTGTAAGACCACTGATCCAAACAGACTATAATAACAAGAAGTTTGTATTTGAAGATATAGACAGAAGATGGATCGCGGTAGGCAAGAAACAATGAGTGTTTAAAAGGAGAATCCAGAATGCCAAGCGTACATGACAATAAAATCCTATCGTATAGCGTTGACCTGCAGAACGATGAACTCACCATACATACCCAAAGCGACAGTACCGCCGCAGACAGAATAGATATTATTTTCACCGGAGTATTCAATCATTTTTTGAACATCCGCTGAAAGGGAAGTATTATCCTCGCTGCGTATGCAGTCCGGCTCCGCCCAGATCCGTATTGACGGCCGGCGGCGTGATCTCGATCACTTCTACAGCCGTACTGTTCAGCTGATGCCGCAAGCTCAGCGTAAAGGAATGCAGAGCTGCCTTGGCAGCTTCGCCGATCGAATAATATTTCATACGGAGGTCTTTATGGGTAATGATGTGTATTGTCGATAATATGATGATAAAAATTAAACCATAGTTCTTGTCAATAAAAAGAATTGCCAGGTCGATTCGGCAATTGATTCCTTGTTCTCCCGCCTGCTATACTTTTCCTATACTACTGAATTGGGGGTCATACCGTTGGCAATGTTGGCAGCAGTGCTGTGTTGCTCGTTCACTAGAGAGGCCTTACGCAGAGCCTGAACAAGGGCGAGTCTTTGTGTAGGGCGCGATTACGATAGACAGGGTCGCCCGATTTACTTTTTCGTTACCATGCGCAGGCTTTGCACCTTATTGCTTTTCCAATCCAGATAAGGGGCTGACAGCTATGCAAACACCATTTATTCATAACCATCAATTGAATGTTATTCACAAACAGGCGGACTTTCTGCTGAAAACGATGCGGACGGTAGCCGATCGCAAAGTGCTGGAGACTGTAAGAGGCACAGCCGTACTGAATGCCATCGACGCCTTTGATTACTTGACGGCAGAGCAGAAAAGCCTGCTGGAACAAATGTCCCAATATGAAGCAGCCTACGAACTGCAAAGCTATCTGGACAGTCTGGAGTCGCAGATGATTCCTTTTCCAGAGGTGACAGTGAAGCAGATCCAGAAGCTGTTCCCCAAGTCCAAAAAGCTGAAGATGCCTGATCTGGCGTCTATTGACTACAAGCGTACGACATATCTGAGATGGATAGATATTGCAACCAATCGTCTGTATATTGTTTATCCATACGAAGGACAGCTGCTTGGAATCGAGGGACAGATGACGTCGACCAATAAGAACGGATTCTGTATGTTCTGCAATCGGCACCGGGAGCTCGGATTCTTCAATGTGAAGACAAGAGGCGGCGGCTCGCCGGATAATTTTGCATCCGCAGGGCAGTATATCTGCATGGATGATGAAGCTTGTAACCATAGCATCACCGATACCGCTCCGCTGGAGAGATTTCTGCTGGCAGCGGGCAAGTAAGAATCAGGTAAAAAGAAGGTCGCTCTAACACAGAGCATCCTTTTCTTTTGAAATGTTCAATCAATAAATTTCAAGCTGTAAAAAATGGAGGGATAACATGCAAAAGATAGCGATTATCGGCTCCGGTGGTTCCGGCAAATCCACCCTGTCCAGAAAATTGGCAGCCAAGCTCCAGCTGCCTGTATACCATCTGGATTCCCTGTACTGGAGACCGGGCTGGGTGCCCACACCTGCTGCAGAATGGGATCAATTCTTGACCGAGCTGACAGCGCAAAGCGAGTGGATTATCGACGGTAATTATGGGAGGACGATGGACATCCGTCTGCAGAAAGCGGATACGATCATTTATCTGGATTATCCAACGTATATCAGTCTGTTCCGGGCAGTGAAGCGAAAATTTCAGTATAAAGGCAGAACACGTCCAGATATGGCAGCTGGGTGCGAGGAGAAGATGGACTTGAAGTTTGCCAAGTGGATCTGGAGATACCGCCGGGATCAGCGACCAAAGATATTGAAGAAGCTGGATGATCTCAAAGATAACAAGACCATTTACATATTTACTTCACCCAGGCAGCTGGAGCGGTTTCTGGAACAGGACTTCAAGGAAGAACGTTAGTGTTTGGAGATCATACATGAAATGGGTTAGGAGAAGAAACGTGTGGATGCGCAGCTGAATTTTACTCTGGATGATGTACCGTATTCGGCTGCTCAGTACAGCAAATTGTTCGGGCTTTTGCTTCTTTCGAGGGATTCGAGACACCGTATGTGCCTATGCGTATGATCACAGGCGATGCTTTCAAAAAAGTAGGCGTTGGTGGTGATAGTGTTACATTTATCTTCAAATACATGAGAGTATCCGTATCGCCACGCGACGATTCGCATATGTTGTGCCGGTCTCTTCTTTTTTGCATGTTTATCGACCGCTGCAGTTATCTGCCTGCTCTACTGGATTTTTCTGGTAACCTCTATTATGCTGTATCATCCATATAATGCTATATTGTTAAAGCGATGTCAAAAGGAACGATCGTACTGGAAAACAGCGAACATCGCTGGTAAAAAGGCGGGGCTAAGTACGATGTAGCAGCCCGGATACAGATCTACAAAGCACAAGTGACAGACTACATAAACGGAAGATGCTACCCATAGAATTCCGTATCAGAAAGGATGCTTAATAAAATGAGAAGGGTCGATGTTGTCTATTCCCTCATTACCGATCCAACGAATTCCAAAGTATTAATGGTTAAGAACTACGATGAGGATGGCGACCGCTGGTCTCTGCCCGGTGGAGCTGTAGAGAACGGCGAATCCCTGGAAGAGGCAGCCATACGGGAAGCCAAAGAGGAGACCGGACTGGATATTACAGTCCACGGTATCGTAGCGATCAATGAACGTGTATTCCCGGCCAAGCAGGAACATGTGTTATTTATTACCTTTAAAGGTGAGATACACGGTGGGCAGGAAGAAATAGTGAGACCCGATGAAATCGCTGAATTGGTCTGGATTGATGTGGAGCAAGCAGCGCAGCTGATGCCTTATTACCAGGATGGATTGAAAACATTAATCAGTGGTCAGGGCATCACCTATTTTAATGAGGGAACGAAGTAAGCGGATTGATATTGAAGAGGATTTCATGGTAAAGGAGGGGACTGCTTTGGCCAAAATATTGCTCACTTCATGTGGTTTTTACACTGACTCCATTAAGGATCAATTTTTACAGCTAATCGATAGAGAGACTTCCCGGTTGAACGTTACAATTATTACGACAGCTTCACCCAAAAAAGAGAACAATGCATATGCACAAAAGGCAAAAAAAGATTTTAGGGAAATGGGATTTCAGAATATTGATTTTACCGATTTAGAGTTCGACAATCCAGAACGACTCATTCAGAAAGATATAATATACATCAATGGTGGGAATCCGTTTAATTTGTTATACCATACGAAGAAAAGTGGGGCAGATGAAATTTTAAAGCATCTGGCCTCGCAAAATGTCATCATTATTGGAGTAAGTGCCGGTACTATTTTACTGGGACCACACCTTAAAATTGTTCAATTTTTTACTCCGCAAATGAATACTTTCGATATAAAAGATTTCTCTGCCTTACACGTAACTGATAAACTCATTTTTCCTCATTATGATCGAGAAGATATATTTCAAGATGATACAGGCAAGACGATCGAAGAAAGATTAAAAGAGTTCGAATACCGTGAACAATGTGAGATTACAAGATTGAATGATGACCAAACGATGTTAATCATAAAATAAACCGCCTTTCATCAAGGCGGTTTTCATTTTACGATGTTGTCTGAAATATTCGAATCTCGGGAAGCTGCTGCTTGCTGTCAGCCACATGACCGATATGAGCGAACAGCTTGCGCAGCGGACCGAAACTGGCAATCCGTAAAACCATTTGGACGGTTCCTACTCCTGCTTTGCTTTGCGGAAAAAACAGATCCGGAGCTCCTGGAGGCAATTTCTGAGCTTTATCCACCATAGGACGCATCCACTGTTCATACTTGCTTAGACAACTTTGCAGGTCTTCTGTTCGGTTGGAACCCGTCTGAGACAGAAAGGCTGCAAGAACATATCCGCCAATCAATGCCAGCGATGAACCTCCTCCGCCTATAGGAGTCACACACCATGCTGCATCGCCAGTGACACATATTCGGCCTTCCGACCAGGTCGGCATCATAATCTGTGTGAGATAATCAAAGTAAACATCATTCGAGGTAGCAAACCCATAAACCACGCGTTCGTCCTGCCAGCCGGCTCCAATGAAGATATCTGGCAGTTCAGCACGTGCCTGATCGGAAGAAATAGCTGATAGATTACGCTCGCGATCTTTGAAGGCCAGCGTTGCACGCATGGTTCCCTTATTATCCGGGCGAATCGAAATTTGGCGTCCACCTGCAGCATTATACCAGCGCCACCATCGGTCATCTCCATCTTGCTTCTCAATCGTTCCATAGATCATATTCAGTCCCAGTTCATTTCGGGAGACACGATCTCCGAATACCTTGTCTCTTGTTTTGGACCGAACGCCTTCTGCGATAATGAGCAGGTCGTATCTTTCTTTTTGTCCGGAATGCAGTGTGACCTCGACATATTCATGCTGATCGTTAACTTGTTCAATCCACTCCCCATAACGAACCGAAATGCCGGATGGCAATGCATCCAGAATAATACGTGCCAAATCGCCTCGTAGAATTTCTATTTCAGCGGTAAGCCCATCCGAATCCTCTACGGGAAAAGCGCCGACTACCTGTCCTTTGTCGTTGACGAATGCAGTACCTTCTTCGGTAGTGGTCTGCTTGCGAACCTGTTCATCGATGCCCATCTTTTGAAGAAGTTCGCGAGCAACTCCGCGCACATCGACATTCTGTCCACCTTCGCGAAAAGCACTTGCACGTTCAATAATCGTAACTTCCCAGCCAACTTTGCCAAGCCAGAAAGCAGTACTGAGACCGGCAATACTTGCACCTGAAATAAGTGCTTTTTGAACTGTCA
Organism: Paenibacillus sp. Z6-24; assembly: GCF_054161335.1. NCBI lineage: Bacteria > Bacillati > Bacillota > Bacilli > Caryophanales > Paenibacillaceae > Paenibacillus > Paenibacillus sp. Z6-24. The sequence goes on from NZ_CP096398.1 coordinate 1,481,682, forward strand.
TTATGTCGCTCCTCTCGGCGTTTATATATGTGTCATGATGGACAAACAGAATAGCGAGAATGAACAATATTAGAAACACTGCATCTAACAATGGATCAACAGCAAAGCGATACAGCTAGAGATTCCTTACCCTGTAGAGGAAGGTTGAAACGACAGGGATGGATAGGTAAACTGGCTGATGTGGGCTAGCATTTTTGGATAGTGATATAGCTTCTGCTCTAGAAAAATCCCTTGTTATATATACATATATTTCTAAATATTCTATATTAAGGGTGCACTTAGTTAGTTAATTAAGCTGAAATATACACATGAGATAGGACTGACAGAGAAAAGAGGTGAGAGCAGAACATTACGGCTCGAGATCAGCTGAATATTTTAATAAATGAAGGTGAGGAAGAATAATGAAAACATTAAAATCGCTGGTGAAAAATTTGTCTGTTTTAGCTATGACTTTAGGTTTGTCATTGGCAGTATCTATTCCAGGTCAAGCTACTGCTTTTGCAGAAAGCGCTTCAAGCGTTATGCAGCCGAGCAGCGTACAAGTTGGACCGATTATCATTCCTGAACCGCCACAACCAGGAGATCCGGTGCCTGATCTTGATTATTATGTTATCTCTGGTTTTACTGCTGAATCCACACCTCATTCGACGATAAGCTTTAATGCAGAAGGGATGACAGATGTTCAATTCACTGCATTTCCTTTTCCCGGTCAAAATAAGGAAAGTGTAGTATTCAGCCTGGAAACCGAAACCGATAAAGGGTGGGAACCTGTATTTGTAGCGACTTTCCAACCAAGCTCCAAAGTACAAAAGCAATATATGAAATCACCTCGAAATGATTACAAAAAATTCCGTATTTTTATTTCAAGCAAGAATCCGAATCTTGCCGTTTTGGGATACAAGCAGTGGAGTAACTGAATAACCTCTAGCTGGGTATGTATACTTATCTGAATTGACAACAAGAATAGCAGGAAAGTAAAAAGGATTGATCACTATATAGGATCAATCCTTTTTACTTTTTTAACATGCTACATTTCTTCTCCAGTCGCCACTGGATTATCCTCATAACTGATCCAGTCACTCCAGCTGCCCGGATACAGCTTCACATTTTCGAATCCAAGCTGCTTCAGGGCAAATACATTCGGACAAGCCGACACACCGGAGCCGCAGTAGACAATAATCTCTGCCTTTTTATCCAGGCCGGCAAAGTGTTCTTCCAATTGCTTGGCAGATTTGAAGCTGCCCGTTTCGGTCAGTACATCCTGCCAGAAAAAATTGATTGCGCCGGGGATATGACCGGCTTTTTTGTCCAGAGGTTCTTCCAGTCCCAGATAGCGGTTATGGGCGCGTGAGTCAATGATCACTGTTGAAGTGTTCAGATGTTTATCTGATTCGGCTTCGTTACTATTAACGGCAGTATCATGAACGTTACCCGTATTCACACGATCAGACCTAGACAGGCGTTCTGACATCCGACGTACATAATCCACATCGACTACCATGTTCTTCTGCGGACGCGCTTCGAACGTTTTTGGCACGACTACCGGCTGCTCATCGGTCACCGGATAGCCGGCCTGCTTCCAGGCGCTGAAATCCTGCTCCAGTATGTACACCTGATTGTGCCCCAGATAAGTCAGCATCCACCACAGCCGGGCAGCGTTCATACCGTTGTTATCATCATAGATAACGATCCGGTCATCCTGACTTAGTCCGGCACGACCGAAGATGCGGGCCATCTGTTCCGGCTCGGGCAGCGGATGGCGACCACCATGAGTACTGACCGGGGAGGAGAGATCTTCCTCCAGATCGAGATAGATGGCACAGGGGATATGGGCTTCATTGTAGTTTTGCCGTCCGGCCAGCGGGTCATTCAGCCAGAAACGGCAATCGGCGATAACCAGATCCGGTTCGAACATCCGGGCGAGCAGCCATTTGATGGATACGGTATTTTGCATATGTTGTGCTCCTTTCGTCTATGAAAAATGGAATAAATATGATTCGTGCTGCACTGGAATGTCTGTAGATATAGGTATGCTTTCTATTTTACACTGTATCGGCGGCGGCATCTATTCCGGATGTGGTACAGGGAGATGCTGCGTTGGAGCGTTCATTTTCATCAGTATATGACGTACAGCAGCAAGCACTGGATATAAATAAAAAAGCCCGCACACAGCGGGCTTTTCGGTAATAGAGTATTCTTGCTGGCAATAAGGTACTAATATATAACTTTTACAAATGATTCTGTAAAACTAGCCGTTTATGAGCTGTTAAAAAGCAATTCCTTTTAAAGAAGAATTATCGGTATAATCGCATACAAGACGCGTACTGCTAATTAGACCTGCTCTTCCCACAGCTTAGCCTGATATTCCTTGACCTGCTGTTCGGATGCTTCCGGATAGACGTTGCGGAAAGGATGATGCTTGGCGTCGATGATTTCGACCATTTTGTCGATCATATCCTGCGGATCGAACTGCTGGGCGAGCATTTTCTCGCCTTTCATCATATCGGAGCGTTTGGTGAAATTGGTCTTCTCGTCATACCATTTTTCCTTCTCGGCGAACATCATATCGTTGAAGCCGGTTTTGAAAGGACCCGGGTTGATCGTAGCGACCTGGACACCGAACTCGGCTAGTTCGTCCTTGAGCGCCTGCGCAATTGCTTCAACAGCATGCTTGGATGCGCAGTATGGTCCGAGATACGGCGTTACACTCAGTCCGGCAATGGAGCTGATAAAGATGATTTTACCTTTTTTCTTGGCAACGAACTGGCGCGCGGCAATCTGTACCAGCTCCAGGGAGCTAAATACATTGGTATCGAAAATCCGGCGCAGGTTCTCGACCGGCAGTTCAGCCAGCGGTCCACCCTGACCGATCGCGGCATTGGCGACAAATACGTCGATATCGTATTTCTCCAACTGGGCACGATCCAGCGGGTTATTTACATCCAGTTTGAATACTTCAATATTGAGTCCCTGTTCCTTGGCATAGTCCTGCAGAGGAGGAACCTGGGAGATTGTTTCGACGGTAGCGATCACTTTATGTCCTTTTTGGGCGAGTCCAATCGCAGCTCCTTTACCGAGCCCGCTGCCTGCACCTGTGATGAAAATGGTTTTTTTACCTAGCATATGATTGTCCTCCTTGAATTGAAAATGATTTGAAAAACTAATTTCGCACATGTCACTAATACTGCATTTACCCGTACTCATCCGCAGTTAACCAGAAGGCAATCCCAACATGAGGCATAACAGGATCACACCGCTGGGATTCAAAGGGGCTGCTAACCAGTGCAGCCACTCCTGATTGATTATGGCAAAATGCAGCGAAAGACCCAGCAAAGCAGCGGCTTGGAAGGCAATATCTTCCGCAGCCTGAGCGGATCTGGTATAGTTACTTCGAGATATAGAAGAATACACAGAAGAATACATAGAAGAAGGGACATCCAAGATATGAACAACGATTTTTTTATAGCCCAGCCGATGTGGATGTATGGACTGACAGCGGTAGTAGCTACCCTGCTGCTCGTGCTGATTATCCGGGGACTCCGGCGCCGCAGTGCACGCATTCGGCGGGAGCAGCTGGACCCGCGGCGAATTACGATTGGAGATATCGACCAGATGGAGGGGGCGGAGTTTGAGAGGTATTTATACCGTCTGTTCCATGAACTGGGTTACGAAGATACCTTCAAGACCAAGGACAGCAGCGATTTTGGTGCGGATCTGGTCTTTACCGACCGTCATGGTGTGCGCAATGTACTGCAGGCCAAGCGGTATCAGGAGAATAATGCGATCAGTCTCGATGCGGTTCAGGAAGTGTATGGTTCCATGCGCTACTACCAGGCAGGACGCTCGATTGTGCTGACGTCTGCCGGACGTTTTACCGCTGCCTGTGAGACGCTGGCCGGGGTGAATGGCGTCAAGCTGCTCAATCGTGAAGATCTGATCCAGCTGATGGATGATTTCAAGTCAGGACATTATGAAGACGCTATGGACTGTATCGAGGCGGAAGCGTATACCGTATTGTCTCCATGGGCAGAGTACCTGGATAAGCCTATGCGTTCTACCGGCAAGGACCGCAAGGCAGAGAAATGGCTGCATAACCGCTAGCACGGGGACGCGGCTTTTGAGGCGGCTTCTGATTTACAAGAAACAGAGAATAGAGAACGTTCAGCCGGGAGTTTTATCTGCCCGGTTATTTTCTGCGTTAAAAAGTAAGTGATCTACATTGACAAAGCGAATATACACCCTCATAATCCATAATGATAATGATTATCATTATGGATTATGAGATATACATACACAGGGGGATGGAATCGTGATGCCACAAACAATACATACAGCAATAGAGGGAATGGCAATGAATCGTCTGCTGGCTGACTATGACCGGGCTAACCATAATGGTAGAGCTTCGCGTAGACCTGCGGACAAGGCTGCCGGGGTGGCTGCACGATGAGTTCGGTTTCATTAACAGGCTCCATGTACCCGTGGCGCGTCGTCAGCATCTATGGCGGCGGATTGGCCGCTCTTGTAGTGCTTTTCTTCGTGAGCCTGTGTTATGGGGAAGCGGCGATTCCGCTGCATACGGTAATGGAAGCATTGACAGGACGACAGGATTCGCTGAACCATAATATGATCTGGGATCTGCGCATGCCGCGTACGATGATCGGTATTCTGGCCGGGGGTGCACTGGCAGTGGCCGGCGCACTGCTGCAGACGATCACCCGCAATCCGCTGGCGGCATCGGATACGCTCGGGATTAATGCAGGTGCTTATTTTGTTGTTGTACTGGGTACGGTAATGTTCCCGGATCTGCTCCGTACGTCGCCTTTTCTGTTCGCAGCGCTTGGCGGGCTGATGGCGGCAGCGGCAGCTTATCTGATGGGCGGAGGACGGTCTTCCAGTCCGGTCCGGCTCGCGCTGTCGGGAATGATTATCTCGATGGTGCTCGGCTCCTTTACAAGTGCGCTGCATATTTTCTTTGCCCTGGAGACGCAGGGGCTGTTCCTGTGGGGATCGGGTACACTCGTACAAAATGACTGGAGCGGGGTACAGTATGCCTGGCCGTGGGTCGTAGGTATCGCGATCGCGGCACTGCTGCTGTCCAGGCAGTGGGATGTGCTGGATCTGGATGAATCGACAGCTTCCTCTCTCGGACAAAAGGTAGGCGTAGCGCGTGCCGGCGGTCTGCTGGTCGCTGTGCTGCTGGCTGCGATTATCGTTAGTGTGGTGGGCCCGATCGGCTTCGTCGGCCTGGTCGCGCCGCATCTCGTTCGCCTGAGCGGCATACGCGCTCATCGCTGGCTGCTGCCGGGTGTATTTATCTGGGGAGCAGCGCTGCTGATCGGCGCCGATGTACTTGCCAAGATGGTCCATAACTCCAGCATGGAACTGCCGACAGGTGCAGTAATGGCCTTAATCGGCGCACCATGGCTGATCTGGCTGGTACTGGTGAAAATGAAGGCAGCCAATGGCGTCGGCGGCTCTGCTTCGATGAGTACAGGAGCATCTGCCCAGCGCTGGCCGTTTGGCCGACTGGCGGTTATTTTTACGGTGCTGGCAGTTGTATTGACCGTAGGCAGCACGATGTTTGGCGGCCTGCGTATTCCGCTGGGCGATCTGCTGCCTTCGCTGTTCAGCCCGGATGGACTGTATTCGGCGCTGCTGCAGTTCCGTATCCCGCGTACGCTGGTGGCAGCGGGTGCAGGTGCGGCGCTGGCGATTAGCGGCGTGCTGATCCAGATGGCAGTGCGCAATCCGCTCGCGGATGCTTCGATCGTCGGGGTATCCTCGGGAGCGGGACTGGGGGCGATGATAATTATGATTCTGTGGCCTGCGCTGCCTGCATTTATGGTGCCGATTGCTGCGATAGCGGGTGCAGGGGCTGCAGCGTCGATCATTTTCTTCCTTTCCTGGAATAAAGGGTTAAATCCGTCTGCAGTCGTACTGCTCGGTATCGCTATCTCCGCGATTGCCGGTGCGGGCATCCAGATTCTGATCGTCCAGGGCACGCTGTGGGGCGGGTCCAGCTACATCTGGCTGACCGGCAGTACCTATGCACGTACATGGGATCATGTAAAGATGATCGGTATCTTCCTCGTGCTGCTCGTACCGGTCGCCTGGTGGATGGCCCGGCGCTTCGAACTGCTCGTATTTGACGATCAGAGTGCCTCGGGACTTGGGCTGTCTGTACGCAGAACACGCCTGCTGGCGATGGCGGTCGGTGTACTGCTGGCAGCAGGCGCGGTAGCCTGTGTCGGTACGGTAGGCTTTATCGGCCTGATTGCGCCGCATATGGTGCGTCTGCTGACCGGTCATCACATGCGGCGTTCGTTGTTCCTGTCTGCGCTGACCGGCGCGGTCATGCTGGTGCTGGCCGATACGGTGGGACGTACGGTAATCGCACCGACAGAGATTCCTTCGGGTCTGCTGATCGCGCTGATTGGTGCTCCGTACTTCCTGTATCTGATGTATCGTTCCAACTGGCATCGTCCGACGAGCTGATCCTGTACCATCAGGCAGCCGGGCCGATTAGGCTGATTGGTATTTGGGAAATGGTTAAATAAAAGATCCGGATTGTTGTACACCATAGGCTTGCAGCCCAAAGAGCTGTCCCTGTTCATCGTGAGGATGAGGGACAGCTCTTTTTGGTTATGGCGTATAAGTTTGTCGATAGTCATCCCCTGTACACTTAAAGGGTTAGAACGGATGTTTATTTAGCTGTATAGGTGCTTGTTGGGCCTGTTCGTTGGAGCGATCAGTGATTTTTGCCGGACACGGGTGTCAGCTTCTCCTGCTGCTGGTCGGTATTCTCTCCCTCGGGTGCCATAATGTCCGGCGGCACGAGCGCTTCGGTCTTGTCTTTGCCAAACTGGATAAATACCCAGACACCCAGCAGGATCAGTGTACCTGCTCCAAGCTGCATACCGGTCAGTGCTTCGCCGAGCAGCCAGAAAGCCAACAGGGAGGAGAAGACCGGCTCACCGAGTACAGCCATCGAGACGGCTCCGGCATTCATGTATTTGAGCAGCCAGTTGAACAGATAATGTCCAAACAGCGTCGGAACGAGAGCCAATAGCCAGAACACACCCCAGTCTCTCGCTTCATAGCCGGTAAACGGAATATGGTTGACCAGATTATACACGGCAAGCACGCTGGCAGCCATGAAGAATACCCAGAAGTTATAGATCAATGCCTCCATATGAGAGCGGATATGCTTGCTGATCAGCATATGAATCGCTACTGCGATCGTACCGAAAAAGGACAGCATATCTCCCTGCAGCGCCGTGCCGGATAACCGGAAATCACCGAATCCGATCGCTACAGAACCAATAACCGCCATCGCCATACCGATGATCATATACCGGTTGGTTCGCGTCTTGAACAGGAAGTACGAGCCGATCACGACCATAATCGGTTCCAGGGTGAGAATGACCGTAGAGCTGGCTACCGTCGTCAGCCGCAGTGATCCCATCCACAGCAGAAAATGCAGCGCCAGCATCAGGCCGGATATGAACAGCATCAGCCATACCCTGGGAGGGATACGGAATAGTTCGCGATAATAACGGATCGCCAGCGGCAGCAGCAGCAGATCGGTGAAATACAGCCGATACATGGCGATCACCGATACATTTGCGTCCGACCAGCGGATAAAAATGGATGAAAACGAAATAGCGATAATACCGATTACGTACAGCACTTCCAGTGGAATCCAGTGCTCACGGGTCTTGATGGATTGATTCATGTCTGCTCTCCTATGCTGCCAGTTCAGCCTGATTTTACATTATATATTTGTAACCGGTACCCCATACGGTTAGAATATGCTCGGGGTTTTTGGGGTCCCGTTCGATTTTTTTGCGCAGATTGGAAATGTGAACATCGATCGTGCGCTCCAGATAAGCGCGGTCGCCACCTTTGATCCGGTCCATCAGCTCATTGCGCGTGAATACTTTACCGGGAGAATGATACAGCTCCCGCATAATTGCAAATTCGATCTGGGTCACTTCCACTTCCTGACTCTCGACCAACAGGCTGTGCCGGTAATCATTAACCAACACTCTAGATTGTACCTGGGCGGCCACCGGTGCAGTCGTATTATAGCCATTGAGCCGCTGGGGACCGCTGCGGCGGAGCAGCGCCTTGATTCTTGCATCCAGTTCCTTGAGACTGAACGGCTTGCAGAGAAAGTCATCTGCGCCGTTATCCAGTGCCTTGAGACGTTCGTTCAGCATCGTATTGGCCGAGATCATCAGTACCGGAACGGTGGATTGCCGGCGGATCTGCTGTACCAGTTCACTACCGCTCAGATCGGGCAGCATCAGATCAGTTACAATGATATCGGGCTGATAGTCATGAAGTTTGCCAATTGCTTCTTTGGCGTCGTGAATCAGTTCTGTATGGTAACCTTCTTCCTGCAGGAAAAATGCGATCATATCAGCGAGACTTTTTTCATCTTCAATAAGCAAAACTTTGATGGGCATGCTAGTCACTCTCCTGTGTGAAAATTATAAGCTTGATGAGTATGCATGACGATCAAGCCCATTAGCTGTTTTAAGTGAACTATTTTTTGCAAACATACGAATAAACCATTGTAAAAGTTCAATTCTTAAGTGTAATCGGTTCGCAGCCTGCTGTAATGGCTGTGCAGGATCATGATGGATGGTATAAATTTGGCTGACCCCATGGTAATTCTGTTCAATATGTAAGATAGTAAGGTTACTGGAAGTATAGTTTTATACATCTGAACACAATATGAATTATTTTCCAAACCGTCTCTTGACGTTATAATAAAACAAGCTGACAGCAATATACTTTACATACAGATTTCGCTAACAAACCTTCTGACAAATACGGATATATTGTACCATTGTTAGCGGATATGGTGGATAAGGAATATTTTATGCTGATAATGTGACAGACAGATCATGTCGTATCGGAACATCCAAATCAGGTATACATGCACTCAGGCGTAGTATGACGATTCGTCAGACGGTCTTACGGGTGAAACTGCTGTCCGTGTGAGAAAGGACCGTTCGTTATGAATTACAAAATACTTCACCGGTTAAAATCTCCCTGGCTGGGGACAGGCATCCTGACGATCCTCGGCATAGCAGTAAACTGCTTCAAGTTGGATCTGTCGGTGGTGCTGCAATTTATTTTTGGAGGCACGGCAGCCCTGATGATTGTTAGACTGTATGGGCTGAAGTTTGCTTTTCCTGCGCTGCTGCTCATCAATTTGCCTTTCCTGTGGACAGGCTCGTACGGACTGCTTATCGCTGTACTCGGACTGGAACTGGTATTTGTATGTCTATGCTCCCGCCTGTTCCCGCGAAGCAGCCTGCTGAAAGTGGATGCCTCTTTCTGGATTTTGATTGCGATGCCGCTGCTGTTCATCATGTATCGGGAAACACTGGAAAATACTGATAGCTGGTTGATCGGGCTGCTAACGATAAACAATGTGCTTAATGGCATCATTAACGGGCTGGTCGCTTCCATTGGTGTCGAGTCACTGCTGAGCCGGGTCGCAATCGGCAGCCGCCCGAGTTATCCGATATCGCTGGGAAGGATCATTTTTAAATATTTGCTGGCTTCGGTGGTGCTGACTTCACTGCTGGTCATGTTTATGAATGGCCGCCAGCAGTTTGAAGATATACTGGGCTACGGGTCGGAATATATGAGCCGGTCTTCGCGTTTGTATACACAGGAAATTCAGCAGAATCTGCTGATAAGACCAGACCGGGTTCAGTCGCTGATGATTGATTTCAAAAAGGACTTTGTTATAGATTCCATGGTACTGGATGCTTCTGGACAGGCCCGTTATACGACAATGACTGCAGACATGGTAAGCCGCTTTGCGGATAATACAGGATACAGGAAGCTGCTGCTGAAGGATCAGCCTGTACATGGGAGCATTTATCAGCAGTTCCCTGACCGGGCGCAATACAAGCTGGAACGCTGGCAGGAGTCTTATCTGGTAATGGATGTACCATTGTCACAACAATATCGTCTTGTCTTAACTATGCCTCTTAACTTTTATTTATACCCATATTATGCCTTTTATCTATGCAGTATCCTAAAAATATTAATTGTGATTGTAGTTGCACTGGTGCTGGCACGTCCGATCAGCCGCAAATTGACTCGTCCGTTGATGCAGCTGGCCAAGGCATCCAACAATATTCCTTCCAAAGTCAAAGAGAACCGTCCGCTGGAGTGGCCGGAGACGAATATTATTGAAGTGCGCAAGCTGATACGCAACTTTAAGTCGGTCGTCAGCATTATGGAACACCAGTATCTGCAGATCAAAAAAGACAAGGAACTGCTGGAAATCCGGGTCGTGGAACGCACATTTGATCTGGCGGAAAGCGAGGCGCAGAAGGACGCCATTTTGCAGATGGCGATCGACGGGATTATTTCTACGGACAGACAGCTGCGCATTACTGACTTCAACCCGGCTGCCGAGCGGATGTTTCGCTGCAGACAGGAAGAGGCGATCGGACGTCCGCTGTCGGATATTATTCTGCCGGAGCCCGGTGATGACGAGGAGACCTGCATTGCTGTACAGGCGACCCGCTTTGACGGTACGACATTCCCGGTAGAACTGACGCGCAGCAAGGTGCTGGCGGACGGCACTTCGTTCCGTACCTTTTTCATTCATGATTTGACAGAAGAAGAGCATCTCAAAGAACAGCACAATGAACAGGCTCGTCAGCTGCAGCTGCTAAATGACCGTCTGCTGGAAGAACAGGGAGCAGCCGAAAGGCAAAAAAGCATCACTGGCAATCTGCTGCAATCGGTCGAAGAAGGAGTAGTCATGTGTGATTCCCAGCAGTTGATCTCGTTTATGAATCCGACGATGCAGGCAATTTTTAATCTGGAGGATTATACCGGCCGCCCGATTACCGAGCTGCTCGTTCATATTGATCAGCTAACCGTCAATACCGGTTCCCTGAATGACCGGCTGGAACATTATATGAAAAGCGGGGAGCACTGGGAGCAGGGTGAGCTGATTCTGCTGCGCAGCAAGCGTATTTTGTCGCTCTACGTCACACCGGTAATTGACCCCGTGGCAGGGATTGAACACGGCTTCCTGCTCGTATTTCGTGACTGTACGGAGGAGAGAAGGGTCCGCCAGATGCAGGATGAGCTGATTACTGTCGTCTCTCATGAGCTCAGAACACCGCTGTCGGCAATTATGGGCTATATTGAGATGCTCGCCCTGTATGAGGATATGCCGGCTGCCAAGCGGCAGGAGTTCATGCATACGATTCAGCAGGAAGGGAATCGGTTATCCCGACTGCTCGATGATTTCCTGGACAGTCAGCGTATCGAAGCCAGGCATATCGAATATCATATGAGCTGTCTGCCGGTACGTGAGTTGGTGCAGACGGTCTGTTATCAATGGGATATTCATTCCCGCCACCGGATTCGCGTGCACAGCGACGGAGAAGAATTGTACATTCTGGGCGATCAACACCGGATGATTCAGGTCATTCATAATCTGATCAGCAATGCACTCAAATATTCACCGGACAGTATGGCTGTCGATATAAGTGTGCAGCAGGAAGGTGATTCTGTCGTTATTGCGATAGAGGATTATGGCATCGGCATTCCCGAGCAGGATCAGCCGCATGTTTTCCAGAAATTTTTCCGTTCCCACTCTACAGCTTCACGCAAAGTCAGCGGTACCGGCCTTGGATTGTATATTGCCCATCTGATTGTGCAGGACCATCACGGTCAGCTTCATGTATCTTCCAACCCGGGCTCTGGCTCTGTCTTCACTCTAACATTGCCGCAGTACAAACCATCTGATCGGGTTTGAAGCGCCTGCTGATTCATCTTTCCGGCCTTACGGTTACTTACTGTACGTACAGGTCGGTCTGCAGCATCATGTGGACAGACACAGGAAAGCAGATTCTGAGAATGGAGGCATGACTCACATGGCAGAATTACAATTAGCAGGCAAAACCGCAATCGTCACCGGCGGAGGTTCCGGTATCGGTAAAGCTTCCGCGATCCGGCTCGCTGCCGAAGGCGCGAAAGTGTATATGCTGGATCGTACACCGGAAGAGGCGGAAAAAACCAAATCCGAAATTGAGAGCGCCGGCGGCAAGGCCAGTGTCATCGAATGCGATGTCTCGCATCCCGAGATGATTGAGCAGGCGATGAAGCAGGCGGGTGAAGAATCCGGCAGCATTGATATCGTATTTGCCAATGCAGGTATTAACGGGGAGACCGCTCCGATCGAGACGATGGAGATAGAGGATTGGAACCGCACGATTGAGATTAACCTGAGAGGTACATTTGCAACAGTCAAATATGCCATTCCATATATGAAGCAAGGTGGAGGCAGCATTGTCATTACCAGCTCGATTAACGGTAACCGTACATTCTCCAAAATCGGCGCTTCCGCCTATGCAACGTCCAAAGCCGGACAGACTGCTTTCATGAAAATGGCCGCCCTGGAACTGGCGCGCTATAAAATAAGGGTAAATGCCGTATGTCCCGGATTTATCGATACGGACATCGAAGACAACACATATGAGAGCGATGATCTCAAAAAGGTACAGATCCGGGTAGAATATCCGGACGGTCAACATCCGCTCAAAGGCGAGCCGGGCAAAGCGGAGGAAGTGGCCAACCTGGTATTCTTCCTCGCTTCCGAGCAGGCATCCCAGATTTCCGGTACGGAAGTATTCGTGGACGGAACCGAATCGTTGCTGATGTAGTCCGCAGCCTGGATTGGGTAATAACCGCAGCTTCATTACACGGCCAAAATACGATATGCTGCTGCACCATGGACAGCAGAACTTCTATCCTCTTTCCCTGTTCGGGAAAGGGGATATTTAGGTAGGGGATGCCTGGATGTCATAACTTTTGGTCAGGGAATTGACAGTGTCGTACTGGCTGAATTAAGCTAGGGATGACAAGGATAATGAGCAGAATTCAAGCGGGGATATTCCCCATAACATAGACTGCGAATGAAGATAGCGGGAGAGTCTGCGGATGTATGCGATCCGCCACCGAAGGAGCAAGTCGGAGGGAATGCCAGCCCCCGGCCAATCTCTCAGGTACCAGGAACCGCTGCCGGACGCAACTCTGGAGAGAGCGCAAGCCACCCAAGGGGTATGACAGGAGCAGTTTCCTGTCCAAACTCTCAGGTAACGAGGACAGAGCAATAGGCCCTTGCAGGCTTTGCTCTGTCCTTTTTTCTGTCAACTCGTGGAAGATATGGAAACGCTATAGAACTGGCAGCGATGCAGATGGAGTGGAGAGAGACAGCATGCAGCAGATCTCTGCCGGAATATAACTTGTTCAAGACAACAATTCACAGGCGCATATGCGGGAAAGAGGAATCAGAATGCGTTTTAAAAATGTATTCAATATTATTGGTCCATCGATGGTAGGACCATCCAGTTCACATACGGCAGGAGCAGCACGCCTGGGCCGTGCAGCCAGACAGCTGCTGGGTGTCTGCCCGGAACATGCGGATATCATTCTGTATGGTTCATTTGCCGAGACGTACTGGGGGCATGGTACGGATCTGGCGCTGGTTGGAGGCCTGCTGGATTACAGCCCTGATGATCCGCGTCTGCCTGATGCAGCCGAGGAAGCGGATCAGCTGGGCATGACGATCCGGTTTGATAAAGGGAGCGGCAATTACCCGCATCCCAACTTTGTACGTATCCGGCTGCGCCAAGGTGAGCAGACAGCCGAATTGGCAGGTGCTTCGATCGGAGGCGGCAATATCGAGATTCATGAGATGAACGGATTCGATCTCAAGGGCTCGGGGCAGTATCCGACACTGGCAGTCGAACATCAGGACAGTAAAGGTGTACTGGCCGATATTACGCGTACGCTGAGCGAATCCGAGCTGAATATCGGCTTTATGGACGTGGATCGCAAATCACGCAGCGGTGAAGCCATGACCATCATCGAACTGGACAGTGCGCCTGTTCAGCAGGTGCTGGACAGAATCGAACAATTACCCTACGTGACCCGTGCGGTCGTTATTAATCTGGATTAATGGAAGGTTGTGAACCGGAATGCAATTCCGTTCGTTAAAAGATATTATCAGACTCTGTGAGGAACGTTCTCTCACGATTGCTGAACTGATGGTTGAAGAGCAGGTCAAGGAAACCGGAGTATCCCGGGAAGAAGTGATCCGGCAGATGACGGATTATTATCATATTATGAAAGAAGCGGTACACAAGGGGATTACCGAAGATACCGTATCCCGCAGCGGACTGACCGGCGGCGATGCGCGCCGGGTATACAATTACCTCAATAATGGCGAGACCGCATCCGGTAGTGATGCGACGCGGGCGATGTCCTACGCGCTGGCAGTATCCGAAGTGAATGCCTCGATGGGACGCATTATTGCGACTCCAACCGCAGGCTCCTGCGGTATTATCCCGGGCGTGTTCGTCAGCACCCAGGAGCGGTTCGGCTGGAGTGATGAGCTGATGGTTATGGGATTATTTGCAGCTGGAGCGATCGGCTACGTCATTGCCAATAACTCCTCCATCTCTGGAGCGGAGGGCGGCTGTCAGGCTGAAGTAGGATCGGCGATCGGTATGGCTGCCGGAGCGGTCGTTGAACTGCGTAACGGTACGCCGGAGCAGGCGATGCATGCTGTCGGTCTGGCGCTCAAAAATACACTGGGACTGATCTGTGATCCGGTAGCCGGACTGGTAGAGATTCCATGCATCGTACGCAACGGACTGGGAGCGGTCAATGCACTGGCTGCTGCCGATATGGCACTGGCCGGAGTGCGCAGCGCGATTCCTTCGGATGAAGTGGTGGATGTGATGCTGCAGGTCGGACGGTCCATGCCGAGTGAGCACCGCGAAACCGCTCGTGGCGGACTGGCCCAGACACCGACCGGTCGCAAAATTACCGAAGAACTGCGCCGCCGTCGACAGAATAACGGGAATTAACCTTCGGATCAGATGCAGTAATGCATAGCTAAATACAAAGAAGCTGGACGGCGAACTCTTGCAGTTCTAACTCCTGCACAGTGTTATTCCAAAAGTCCCTGCCCTGCGCAGGGACTTTTTTTGTATTAAACTTCATTCGGTCCTATGGGGTATGTAACAGCCTGCCGCATCTGCTGATTCAACTTTCGGCCAGCGTGTGAAAAGATGCTGAAGTGATTTGCAGCAATCAATCAGAGGAGGAATCGCAGATGGATCTACAACTTACAGGCAAAAAAGCACTCGTAACCGGCTCTACACACGGGATCGGCAGGGCAATTGCAACAGCACTGACACGGGAAGGAGCGGAAGTGCTAATCAACGGGCGAAGCGAGGACAAGATTCGGCAGACAATCGGCGATATTCAGGAACAACTGCCATCGGCACGACTGCTGCCGGCGGCGGCAGATCTGGGCAGTGAAGAAGGCTGTCAGCAGTTGATTGCAGATTATCCGGAGCTGGATATTGTGGTGAATAATCTGGGAATTTTTGAACCGGCGGAATATTTCGACATCCCTGATGAAGAATGGTTCCGGTTCTTCGAGGTGAATGTGATGAGCGGTGTACGACTGAGCCGTCATTATATGCGTCAAATGATCGATCGCGGCGAAGGTCGTATTCTGTTTATCGCAAGTGAAGCTGCTGTGATGCCATCCCAGGAGATGGCTCATTACAGCGCCACCAAGACGATGCAGCTCTCCGTCTCCCGCAGCCTGGCGGAGCTAGCTCAGGGCACGGCAGTGACCGTGAATACGATTATGCCGGGTTCGACGATGACAGAAGGCGTAGAACAGATGCTGCGCAGTCTGTACCCGGGGGATGACTTTGACCTGGAGCAGGCGGAGAAGCGGTTTATGAAAGAAAACCGGCCAACCTCCATTATCCAGCGTCTGATTCGCCCGGAAGAGATTGCGGACTTTGTTGCTTTTGTAAGCAGCCCGCTATCGGGAGCGATCAACGGAGCAGCTCTGCGGATTGATGGTGGATTGGTGCGAAGCGTATTCTGATTATTTGATAAAAGAAAGGCAGCGCCCTGTTGCGGGAACGCTGCCTTTACTGTATCTGGGAAGCCTATCAGATTTTAAACAGCAATGTCTTCTTCCTGAATAGATTGTCTGTACTCGGAAGCTTCTGCCAGTTTGGTGAATTGTACGACTTCATTATGATTTTTGCGAACTTCTTCCTCGATCTCCGCAAGTGTCACATGGAAAAATTCTTTTCTTAAATTGACTTTGTTTAACCGGTGATTGGTAAAGCGTCGATGCAATGCATTTTCCAGAGCAGGTGCATCATTGCTAAAGATCATGGCATGTACATCAAACCGGAAAGGTACCGAAGCATCTCCCAGCTCAATAATGCGATCAAGCGGTTCAAGACGGCGTGTCATGCCGATTTTGTATACTTCTTCACCAAAAGATCCAATATTGGAAATAATATAGACATAGCCTGCTCTTGTATTGCGTTCACGGTTAATGACATCTTCTTTAGCGTGCTGTACTTGAGCAAGCTGGGCTTCAAGCTCTTGCAGTTTGCGCTGAATCTTCTCCTGTTCGATTGCATTTTCCAGCTGCATTTTGGATTTCAATGCTTCAATAGCCTGATTAAAGTGATTTTCTTCTTTTTCGAATTTTTGTTTTTGGGCTTCAATTTCTTTCAATGCTTTGGCTTCCTCGCGCATTTGCTCTCTAATCCGTGCCTGTTCTTCTTTTTCTTCCTGCTTTTTCTTCTCGTACTCATAATTCAGATGCAGTTCTTCCAGCTTGGAATTTAAATAAGCCAGGGTAATGGAGATACCATTCATGGCTCCCAGTTTATTCAAAACATCATACGATTTCTGTATGCGGTTCTCAATCGAGTTTATATTGTTGAATTTGACTTTGATAATGGAGGCATCGCACTCGTTATTAAAAGAACGAATAAACAGCTTAATCAGATCATTCATCATTTTTTTGCCTTCTTTTTCGCTTCCATTCACTGTCCATGCTTCTCTAAACGCGGCTGCCTGTTTATTGCGAACCATTTCTTTCTGCTGATCACGAATTTCTTCCAACCGGTATTTATAAGCTTCGGATGTAGCCAGATCATACAGGGGTTCGTACAGCCCAAACTCCTGCATCAGCAGCTCGTCATTCAACTCAATCAATTGCTGCTTATGATGTTCATATTCTTGAATAAGCCGCTGACGTTCCACTGGATCAATCTGTTCGTAGGCGACTCTCATCATATGATGTTCATTTTTCATTAATTTATATTGGTGCTCCATCGTATCACGGCTTTGCTGCAGGTTGTCCTGCTCGGATTGCAGGTGTTGATATTGACTTTCGAGGGAGTCATGCTGCTGTCGAAGCAACTGATATTCCTGATCCTGTCGGGCCTGTTCAGCGTATTCTTTTTTCTCGGCAGAATAGCGAATCAGCAGCAGAATTACCGCTGCAATTAGAGGGACTACGGCAGTAGCAAAGCAGCATAACAAGCCAATAAACCAGGTAGAAAGATACCATTTTTTCATTCGTTAACCTCCATAAATATGTAATATATCTTGATTATAATCCATTAAATTACTTAAAAGTATATTTTTTTATATCTTATAAAGAAAAAATCCGCAGTGCATCGACAGGGATGACTGCGGATTGTATATTATAAAATTAATCTTCCAGCACCAGCGGCCGAAGCTTGGATTCGATCTCGGTACGGTGGGGCTCCAGGAAAGGAGGCAGGGACAGTGTCTCGCCCAGTGAATCCATCGATTCGTCGATATCAAATCCCGGCGTATCGGTGGAGAGCTCAAACAGGATGCCGTTTGGCTCACGGAAATAGAGGGCACGGAAGTAGTGACGGTCGATTTTTCCGGAGTTGGGAATACCGAGTTTGGACAGCCTTTCCGACCAGGCATTGTACTGTTCTTCATCCGGCACACGGAAAGCGACATGGTGGACGCCGCCGCGGCCAAGACGGGCAAATGGCAGTTCCGGACGGGTCTCGATATGAACTTCGGCACCTGCGCCGCCTTCACCGGTAGCGTATACCTGAATATCCGCGTGCTCTTCACCGGCGAGGGATGGATAGGAACCTGCGTGGCGGAAGCCGAGTACGCCGGTCAGAATAAGTACCGTGTTCTCCGGATTGGCCACCGTTAAGGTCACCGGTCCAAGACCGAGAATACCATGTTCTACCGGTACATCCGAGCCGTCCCATGCCTGTCCGGGTGCTACACCCTGTTCATTATTATCCGCTACCAGAATCAGACGGGTGCCTTCAAAATCCTGAAAAGCGAGTGTGTCCCGTCCGGCGCGCTGTTTGATCTCTTCATGGGTGACGTTCAGGCTGTCGAACCGGTCGGACCAGTATTGCAGCGCCGCTGTATCGGTTACCCGCAGGGAGGAAGCAGAGATGCTGGATACCCCCTGATACGTAGGGCCAATACCCGGCAGATCGAAAAAGGTCAGTTCGCTCCCGGGAGAAGCTACACCATCTCCATAAAAGAGGTGGTAGGAAGTTGTATCATCCTGATTAACCCCTTTTTTGACGAGACGCATACCCATTACTTTGGTGTAAAATTCGAAGTTCTTTTCCGCTTTGCCGGTCATGATCGATACATGATGAATACCTAACAGTTCCATATTTATCATCCTCCTGAGATTGTTTATATAAATTGTTTTTGTATTTGAAATCTTAAAGTTAAGATAATTATAACATGAGTCCAGAAGAATACAATAGAGTAGAGCAATTTTTGTGAAAAAAGTATAGCTGCTTTATAAAAAGTGGGATTGTACTTTGCAATGCTACAGCGATTCGTACACCAGACTTACAGCAAGCCATACAACCAATGAGGCAGCAAATCATACGGTAATCAAACCATAAGCCATACTGAAAATCATACAGCAAAAACCACCCGGAACTTGCCCGGGTGGTCTTGATCAAAATCATTTAAATTATAATGTGATCATATTATCAGTATTATCAGTGATTCGACAAACCGCCGCTTTCCGCCCGGGTAACTGTCCGCGTACGGTAATCGTCTGTTTTCAGTCCGATTTGTGGGAAGACTTCATTCAGGTTAGGGAATTTAGCGAGAATCTGTTTGTTGTCGGTACGCAGATCCATTTTGCTGTAATTATAAAATCCAGCTTCACTGACCATATTGATAAAATCATTGCCTTCTACCGTGGTATCTCCTTTTTTAGGAACAACGATGCTTGGCGTATTTACCAGCACATTATCCGTCATTTTGGTTCCGTTAGGATATTCAGGATGCCAGCTTGGGTCCAGTATGCTGTCCCACAGTTTGTGATCGTAGCCATACTTTTCCTGAAGCTGCTGACCGTATTGCGCCCATGGATTGCTGCTTGGATTCATCTCGCGCAGCTGATCGGCGAAAATGCTTTTCACCCCATGGCTCTTTTGGTTGCCACGCTGGTCGATCTGAATCATATTGGAATCCACGACCAGATTGTTCTTGGCGATATTATCATGACCATTCAGCAGAATGCCCTTGGTCGAGCCCTGGATGATATTGTACTGGTAGTTATCTCCGCTGTCCGCACCATCCGAATAGAAGCCGTTGGAGCGCTTGTTATGATGGATAAAGTTGTAGCGGAGCACATTGCCATAAGACGCCCAATCTTGCGCTGTATAGAAAGCACCGGTATCGCCTTCGATCAGCGAGGTATTGTGTACCTCATTATATTCAAATGTTAGATTGTTGCTGTATACATAGCGTACAGCATCCTTGGGTACATCATGCATCAGGTTATGATCGAAAGTAACGCCGACCGAGTTCCTCACCAGGATAGGTTCCAGATGGGTCAATTCACCGACATGGTGAATATGGTTGTTGGTCACGCGGCTGTTCGCGGCCGTCAGGGATTTACGGTTACCGGCATCGTTGATGCTGATCCCAAATCCGCCTACTTCATAAATATCATTGCTCTGGAACAGATTGGATGAACCCCTCACATCGAGAATACCGCCATTGCCCAGATTGCGCAGCGTATTGGCAGCAATTGTAATATGATTGCTGTTCTTGAGTTCGATTCCGTTGCCCATGCTGCCTTCAATCGTAAAGCCCAGCATTTGTACATACGAGGCGCCCTTGAATGAAATAACCGGGTTTTCATTATCGGCAATAATGATATTCAGATTCTGGAGTTTACCGCCTTTTGGATAGTAATAGAGCTTATGGTCTTTAAAATCCAGTGCCCATTCGCCCGGTTGATCAATCTCATCCAGATAGTTAATGGCCCGCCATTCTTCAACACCTGTTCCGATCCGGTAAGGCGCGCGGATCTTGGCCTTGTATTCCGAGCTATAAGCATAGACATCGGCTTTGACGGATTTCTGATACACATCCGGGGTGACCGCTGCCGGTTTGGTGTTTTCTCCGGGATAATAGATCGGTGAAGGCTGATCGCCAAGATACGTGATCGGTGAATCGGCTTCATCCGACTGCATGGTAACCGGCTCCGACTTTAGAGTGACCGGTTTGGCATCTTCGGCTTCCTGGGAAGGATTAGCCGTCTCGGTCTTCAGCAGGGAATCTTCGGTCAGTTCTTCCTTAAGGTCGACAGATTTGGTTTCGCCGCCTTTTTGATACATCGTATAGGATTGACTGGATGTATCCACATCATGCAGCGCATCGTCGGCTGAAGGCAGAGTCGTCAGTGACGGCTGATTTTTGTACGTATTTACCGAAGCGGATGTGCTGTTGCGATAATCGATTACAGCCTTACTCCACTTGGAACCCATACCGCCAGCAGGAATATCTTTCAGTGTAATGACATGATGGTTGGTATCTATTTCCTGTACAGAGCTGGTAATAGGGCTCCATACTGTTCTCCAGAATCCTTTGAGATAGAGTGGATGGCCCGCTTCCAGCGACTTTTTCCAGCGCTCGGAGCGATTGGTACCATCCAGATCCAGTGTATTGGTCGTATCATCATTTTCTGGGATGCCTCCCTCGCCATAATAAAAGGATTTGGCATCCGCAGAACCGTTGATGGTGGTCCAGCCTTTGCGATGATTATTCACCGATTCACCAGAGTTCGGCCACTGTGAGATCGGCTGCCGTTCGCCATTGGCGATCAGATCGACAATACCCCATTGTTCGGTAAAGGAAGTACCGCCACGAAAGTGGAAAATATGCTTGAAGTTCTTCTGTTTCATATCCAGTTCGTACAGGTCGCCGGCGTAGACATCCGGATGAACACGGCCTGCTGCTTCCGGGTTGAGCGGCTTCCAGTCAGAGGCCGGTACATGCACACCGTTGGTCAGCGTGACATGCTCGCCAGGGTAAGAGCGGTATATAATCGGTTTGTCCGCTGTACCCGAATCCTGGTCGGTCAGCTCCAGTGTGGAAGTCTCGTATTCGCCGCCTTTAACCCAGACGGTGATTCCGTTCTCGGGCAGTTTGCCATGCAGAGCACGGATCGTATTTTTTGCTTTGTCCAGAGTGGCATAAGGCTTGTCTTCGCTGCCATCTCCGTTTGTATCACTACCGGAAGTAGCAACATACAGATTCATTCCGGTTGCTGTTACTGCTCCACTGCTCAGTATGGCAGTCCCCTGGTTGCTTATCTGTTCGGCGACCGTGTAGGGAACGGCCAATGTACTGGACAGCGCGAGTACAGCCGTAAGCGATACAATTTTTTGGAACTTCTTCATGTGTATGATTTCCCTCCATTCTCTTTGTGTGCGAGTAACCGGGGGAATAGTATCTCCCCGCCAAGATGCAGTACCTGATTTATAATCTGCAACCACCTCCTTCACAGAATAATTCAGCCAAAGCCATTATATATAATAAAAGATTGTCGAGAAATTAGCAAAAACAAAAAAAAATATCAGTAAATGTAAAAATTATCTCATAAAATTAATATATGTGTTTCTTTTTTGTAACCATTTGAGCATAGCTTGTTAAACGTTGTCAAGTTTCGCACAAAAAAAGCTTCACAGAAACAGCAGTCCATAATGCTTGCTGTTCCTGTGAAGCGATGCTGCCGACTAAGAATCAGGAAGTTTTATCGGGGGCAGAATGGTTGCTTAATCCATTGTACTGATTTCGAGCAATCGGCTGTACACGGTAGGCGTCTTTGTACAGACCGATCTCGGTAACCACCTGATTCAGGTTAGGGAACTTCTGGAGAATGGTCTTGTTCTGGGTACGCAGATCCAGATTGTTATAATTATAAAATCCGGCTTCATTTACCGTGTTTAAAACGACATTACCCTGGGCGGCTACATCGCCTTTTTTGGGGATCTTGATTGTGGCGCCGCCGACCATCACATTATTATTTAGCTTGCTGCCGTTCGGATACTGCGGATTCCAGCCGGCACTCAATACCGAACTCCACAGATTGCCTTTCATACCGTACTGTTTGGCGAGCTTCTCCCCATATTGTTTCCATGGGCCGCTCTGCGGATGGAAACCGCGCAGAAGCTGGGCATATGGACTGTTCAGCCCGTAATTTAGGCTGTCGGATCGATCATTGATCTCCATCGATTCCGTCTCGATCAGCAGATTGCCGACCGCCACATTGTGGTGTCCATTTTCCACGATAAAGGCGCGTTTGGTATTCTGAATAATATTATTCTGATACGTATTGCCGCTGGCGCCGCCATCCGCATAGAAACCGTTGGAACGCTGGTTATGGTGAATCATGTTGTAACGAAGTACATTGCCATACGAAGACCAATCTTGTGCAGTGTAGAATGCGCCGGTGTCGCCTTCAACCAGTCCTGTATTATGTACCTCGTTGTATTCAAATAACAGTTTGTTGCTAAACGTATAGCGGATCGCATCCTTGGGCACATCATGCAGCAGATTATGATCAATCCGCAGACCGACTGACTCGCGTATAATGAGCGGTTCCAGATGCACCAGTATACCGGTATTGTAGATATGGTTGTTGGTAATTCTGGTATTGGCAGCAGTCAGTTTGGCCCGGCTGCCTGCCTTATTGACACTGATGCCAAAGCTTCCGGTATCATAAATATTATTGCTCTGAATCATGTTATGACTGCCGCCGGAATCGGTGATTCCGCCGTTGCCCATATTACGTATGGTCAGTCCGGCCAGTGTAATATGATTACTGTTTTGTACATTGATCGCGTTACCCAGTCCATTTTTGAGTTCAAAGCCGATAAAGCGGAGGTGGGAAGCACCATTGATCCGGATAATCGGATCGGTACGGTCTGCAATTACGGTATGCATCTCGCTGATTGGTTTGGGCGGATAATAATAAATTTTGCCGTCTTTGAAATCAAGAGCCCATTCGCCCGGCTGGTCGATTTCTTCGAGCAGATTAAGCAGCCGCCATTCCTCGGTGCCATTACCTACACGGTACTGGTTATCCGGTGTCGCTGCATTGGCAACGGCGCTGAATTTGGAGCCGATTCCGCCTGCCGGTGTCTGGGACAGATGAATGGAACGGGAAGAAGGCTGAATTTCTTTCAGGCGTATCGTTGCAGGGCTCCATACCGTGCGCCAGAATCCCTGGAGGTAGACGCTATGTCCCGTCTGAATGGCCCGCTGCCAGCGTGCCATTCGTCCCAGATTGCTTGTATCCTTATTTTGCATATCATCATAGTAAAAAGAGCGCTCGTTGACGATCCCCGAAGCGACCGCCCAGCCAGCCCGATTGCCCGCAGATGCATCATTCCGGTTGGGCCACTGGGAGACCGGCTGCATCGCGTCGCCGGCAATCAGCTGTAGAATGCCCCATTTCTCGGTGAAATAATCACCGCCGGTAAAACCCTGAATATTTTGAAAGCCTAACTTTTTCACATCAAGTTCCATCAGCTGACTGGCCTGAATCGCCGGATTCACACGTTCACGCGCTTCCGGGCTGAGCGGTTTCCAATCGGACGCATTCACTGCCGTGCCATTGGACAATGTAGCGACTTTGCCGGAATAAGTCCTGTAAGTGATGGGTGCCTGGGTAGTGCCGGAATCGGCAGCTGTCCATTCCAGTGTGGCAGTGACATTGTAATTACCTTCTTTGACCCATACGGTAGCTCCGCCGGATGGCAGCGGCTTGCTGCGTTTGCGCAGATCATCGCGTGCCGCCTGAATAGTGGGGTAAGGGTGCTGCTGACTGCCATCCGGATGCTTGGCACTGGCAGCAGCATCCACATACAGATTGATCGGTGTCGAAGCATCAGGTC
Organism: Paenibacillus sp. Z6-24; assembly: GCF_054161335.1. NCBI lineage: Bacteria > Bacillati > Bacillota > Bacilli > Caryophanales > Paenibacillaceae > Paenibacillus > Paenibacillus sp. Z6-24. Next base: position 1,505,804 of record NZ_CP096398.1, read on the forward strand.
CGCTATCCAGTGCACCCTGTTTGGAATCAGCTCGTCCGCCTTGCCATAAAGGGAACAATAATAGCAGGATCAGACCGCTCATCAGTACAACATATCTTATGTTTTTCACCTGCAATACCTAACCTCCCTTTTTTCCTTATTAAAGGTAGTATATGGAGGGAAGAACAGCAGTGTCAATTTTTTGAATGAAGAACAGGTTCGGCCTTTGTGCCTGTTTGTTAATTGACTAACTTATATAAAAAAGAAACCCGTCCGCAGGTAGCAGACAGGTTTCTTCTATAAAAGATGTTTTAATGATCATAAATTCGGTCACTGTGCATTTATTGACGGTTGGTTAATCCACCGGTCTCTGCGCGGGTAACGACGCGGATACGATAAGTGTCCTGCTGCAGCCCGATTTGAGGGAAAATGCTGTTCAGGCTAGGAAATTTGGAGAGGATCTGGGTATTTTTGGAGCGTAGGTCCATCTGGTTGTAGTTGTAGAATGAAGCGGAAGCGACCGTATCAATCGTATTGTTATTTGCGATTGTGTAGTTGCCGTATTTTGGCTTGATGACACTTCCAACTTGCACAAGTGCGTTATCAATAATTTTGGAACCATTGGAGTATTCCGGACGCCAAGCAGGGTCCAGTATATCTGACCACAGGTTGTCGGTATATCCATATTTGCTTTTCAGCTGGGCTGCATAGTTTAGCCATACGCCTGAATCAGGGTTTTTGGAACGCAGAGTTTCTGCAAAAATGCTGGTTACTCCATAGTTTTTGGAGACCGTATCGCTAATTGCCAGCGTATCACTGCGGTTCTCGATGCGGGCAGTATTGGAAGCAATAATCAGATTGTTTTTGGCGATATTATGATGGCCGTTCAGCTGAAGGGCACGATCGGAACCCTGGATAATATTGTTGTAATAGTTATCTCCGGCATCACTGCCATCCGCGTAGAAGCCGTTGGCCCGCTGGTTGTGGTGGATAAAGTTGTAACGCAGATCATTACCGTAGGAAGACCAATCCTGTGCAGTATAGAAAGCACCAGTGTCGCTTTCGGCAAGGGCAGTATTGTGGATTTCGTTAAACTCAAAAGTCAGGTTGTTATCCCGCTCATAGCGGACAGCGTCTCTTGGTACATCATGTATCAGATTGTGATCCACCCAGACACCGACCGAATCACGGATAACGATGCCTGCCAGATGGGCATGCTGGCCGATATGATGAATATGGTTGTTGGTGATTCGTGTGCTTGCGCCTGTCAGGGTGGCGCGGCTGCCCGCATTGCCGACACTGATACCAAAACCGCCGGTATCGTACACGTCATTACTTTTGATCAGATTGGAATAACCGTAAGTGTCGATGATGCCGCCGTTACCTACATTGAGTACGGTATTGCCGGCGATGGTGATGTGATGGCTCTTCTGCAGATCGATACCGTTGCCGAGTGTGTCTTCGATCTGGAAGCCGAGGAAGGAGATATAAGAGGCGCCATTCATTTTCACAACAGCATTCGGTTTGTCAGCGATCTCTACGTCCATATCGGCGATGTTGCCGTTCGGATAGTAGTAGATTTTGCCGTCTTTAAAGTCCAGGGCCCACTCGCCCGGCTGATCAATCTCGTCCAGCAAATTCAGTGCACGCCATTCTTCGGTACCTTCACCTACACGGTAGACCGGATTGGCCCCGGCAACTTCCTTACTGAATTTGGAGCCCATGCCACCAGCAGGCATATCCAGCAAGGTGATACTGCCCTCGGAGGTGTTGATGCTCTGCACTTTGCTCATTAGTGGCGCCCATAGGGTTCTCCAGAAGCCTTGCAGATACACGTCATGGCCAGCAGCGATCGAGTTTTTCCAGCGTTCGGCACGATTGGTTCCATCCGCATTCAGTGCGTCAATGGTATTTCCGTCTGCCGGAACGCCATCTTCCCCATAATAAAAGGATTTGGCATCTGCAGAGCCGTTGACTGTCGTCCAGCCGCCGCGGCTGCCGCCGGCTACTTCTTCCGGATTCGGCCACTGGGAGATTGGCTGGAGTTCATTGTTGACGATCAGGTCGATGATTCCCCATTTATCAGAGAAAGAGGTACCGCCTGGATAGGAATTGATATTGGTCAGACCCATGGATCTCACATCCAGCTCGACCAGCTTGGATGCGCTGACTTTGGGATTAACGCGTTTCTGAGCGCTGCTGTTCAGCGGCTTCCAGAGGGTAGGGTCCACAGATACGCCATTGGAGATGATAACTTTCTCTCCAGGGTAAGAGCGGTAGACGATGGATTTGCCAGTCGTTCCGGAATCGGAAGCGGTCAATTCAAACGTACCGGTAATCTTGTACGTTCCGCCTTTGACCCAGACGGTGATACCGCCGGCGGGAAGGACTCCTTTTTTGGCACGGATTGCGTCACGTGCCTGCGGCAGGGTTTTGAACGGCTTGTCTTTGCTGCCATCTCCGCCGATCGCTACGGAACCATCGACATAGAGGTTAAGTCCCGTATTTGTAGTAGCGCCGCTGCTTAGAGTAGTAACATTGCCATTTAACGTACGGTCCGCATATACAGAGGCCGGGGATGCGATTGATCCCAGCACTAACGTACTCATCAGAAGAATAGCTGCAATAGGCTTCTTTCCAAACATAATAAAACTCCCTTTCTCAACTTGATATCCTGACTGGTGGTGTATGATATTTTGGGGGGAATGTGGGTAGTAGAAAATTGCAGGAATGGTGTACTAGTTATTTTGTCGGATGCAGTGGTCTATTTATTAATATTTATAGATAAATTTGGTTAAAAAATAACAAAAATCGACTTTTTGTGCTAAGGAAAGGAAAGCAGAAATCCCGAATCAACAGGATTTCTGCCTGGTAGAGTATGAGGGGAGAAGAGGTTAGTCAGGATTCATGAGTATAAAGATACATATTATTTGAAAATAACCTATTTATTAAAATAGATTAACGGTTGGTCATACCTCCGGATTCGGCACGAGATACAACTCTGGTACGATACTGGTCTTTTACCAGACCGATTCTTGGAAAAATAGTGTTGAGTCCGATAAATTTAGCCTGAATTTCAGGATTATTAGAGCGGAAATCCATATTTTTGGCGTCAAAAAACTGGGCATCAGCGATATTGGTCAAATTCAGATTGTCTTTTACGGTAAAGGTACCATTTTTCGGAGTGGTGACTGCACCGGATTGTACGAATACATTGTTGGAAATATTGGATCCATTTGGATATTCCGGGCGCCACTTCGGGTTCAAAATATCCGACCACAGATTGGTAGTGTAGCCATAAGTTGCTTTCAGATCTTTGCCGTATTGCAGCCATGGGCCGGAAGTCGGGTTTTTGCTGAGCAGATTCTGGGCATAAGCACTTGTAGCTGTGTAACCACGCTCGATCCCACGATCATCAATCTGTCCGGCTTTTTGAGTGTCGATGACCATATTGTTACGAGCCAGGTTATCATGCCCGCCGCCCATCAGGAAGCCGGTCTGGGATTGCTGAATGATGTTTTTGCTGACTACATCACCGCTGTCCCCATCGTCAAAGTAGAAACCATGTGAGCGTTGGTTGTGATGAATAAAGTTGTAGCGCAGTACGTTGCCGTATGAAGTCCAATCCTGTGGTGTGTAGAAAGCACCGGTATCACTTTCAACCAGGGAAGTATTGTGCACTTCGTTGTATTCCATCAGCAGATTGTTGTTGGAAGGATATTTGATCGCTGCTTTTGGTGTATCATGTACCAGGTTATGATCAACAGTCACGCCAACCGATTCACGAACAACGATTCCTTCGAGGCTGGAGAGTGTACCGACTTTGTAAATATGGTTGTTGCTGATCTTGGTATTGGAGTTGGTCAGTGTGGCACGATTGCCGGAGTAGCCGACGGTAATGCCGCTTGCACCTACTTCGAATACATCGTTGCTTTGAATAATATTGTTGTTGCCATAGTAGTCTACGATACCGCTGCCGGTTACATAACATACATTGTTGCCGGCGATAGTGATATGGTGGGAACGCTGCAGTTCAAATCCGTTGCCCATGCCGCCTTCTACGTCAAAGCCGAGGAACTGAATGTAGGAAGCATCGTTGAATTTGACGATGGATGATTTGTTATCGGCGATGGTTACGATTTGTTTGGTCAGGTCGCCGGTAGGATAGTAGTAGATTTTGCCGTCTTTAAAGTCCAGTGCCCATTCGCCCGGTACGTCGATTTCATCGAGGTAATTGATGGCTTTCCATTCTTCCAGGCCGCTGCCGACACGGTAGCTTACACTTGTATCCGGGATAAATGGCTCGCTGTTCGCTGCTGCCAGTCCGTATACGCTGGATGTTGCAGTTGCTGCGCCGAGCGGTGGAACGATCAATGAAGGTGTTCCATATACGTTGGATGATACGTTGTTATTGGAAGAAGACAGATACGTAACTGGTGATTGTTGGGTGAATGAAGTGGAAGTGCTGTATACATTGGCAGTAACATTGGTAGATTTGAGAGTAGGATTGGTATTTACGACAGTCCGGCTGAACTTGTCACCCATGCCGCCGCTTGGAATATCTTTCAGAGAGATGATGGAATCTGCAGGGTAAATAGCGCCGACCTTGCTTGTTACCGGACTCCAAGCTGTTCTCCAAAAACCTTTAACGTACAGATCGTGCCCCTGTGCCATGGATTTTTTCCAGCGTTCGGCACGGTTGGTATTATCGGCGTTGAGATCATCCGTAGAATCTCCATCTTCCGGAATACCACCTTCACCGTAATAAAAGGATTTGGAATCGGCGGAACCGTTCATGGTTACCCAGCCGGGACGGTTGGAATTGATGGACTGGTCAGCGTTCGGCCACTGGGCGATCGGCTGACGGATACCATCAACGATCAGATCCGCGATACCCCATTTCTCTGTAAAAGTGCTGCCGCCTTCGAATCCGGCGATATTTTGGATACCGAGAGCCGCTGCATCAATCTCGCGCAGCTTGCTGGCACTGATAGCAGGGTTTACACGAGCTGCTGCATCAGCGCTGAGCGGCTTCCACATTGTAGGGTCGACGCCTTTGCCTGTAGTCAGGTTGACGGTCTCACCAGGATAGGCGCGGTAGATGACCGGTTTGTCTGCTGTTCCGGAATCCTGTGGGAACATATCGAGTGTGCCTGGCAAATTATAAGTTCCACCTTTGACCCAGACAGTTACGCCACCCGCAGGCAGGACACCTTTGTAAGCACGTACAGCTGATCTTGCTTTGGTGATGGATTTATATGGAGCTTCTTTTGTTCCTTTGCCTGTCACATCATTACCTGTCAGAGCGACATAGATGTTGGCGCCGGTCTGAACGATATTGCCGCTGCTGACCATCCGAGTGGCTGCTGCTGCATAAGTGGTTTTGGTTTGTGTTGGCAGGAAGCCCACGAGTAATGCCGCCGATAAAGTCAATGCTGTCCATTTTTTTGCGTTAAACATAATAAATTCCCCCTGATATAATGGATCCGGTAAGTAACCCGGTAAATGGATTAAAAGGTAAAAACATTTTTACTTAATCCGTGAAATAAAAAAAGGTAAGATAAGGGTAGAACCTTCAACACATCCAGCAAAATGATAATCTTGTCGAATGGTCAGGTACAAAGGAGTCAGTGTGGTTCCATTGGCTTATAATTACCAGTAGTTCATAGGTGAAGTAAAAATGTTCCTTTCGACATAATTTAGTATAATACACCATGGAATATCTGATAACCGCCAGAACTTCTTATTATTTATTAGAGGGAATACAGTTAATTAATGGAAAGATAGTAGCTAATTCCTATTACATACCAAGTAAATGCCAAACTGGGACCTCACAGATGGATGAAGGTCCTGTACCGTCTTATATGTAGGACTCTCTGTACATACAAAAACGCTCCCGGACTAGTCCGGGAGCGTGATCAAAGGATAGAGTGATTGTTTCTGTGGGATTAGTCTGCAGGATCAGAGCGGAGCAGGGCAGGGCGATAGGAATCTTTGAACAGTCCGATTTGTGCATAGACTTTGTTGATATTGGGGAACACAGACAGAACTGCACGATTCTTGGTCTGCGGATGCACGGAAGAATCGCTGTCGGCGAATCCCTCCAGATCGGTTAGCCGAATATCTTTGATCCGGGTATTGTGTGCAATCATGACGACTCCTTTTTTGGGTCCTACAATCATTCCGGTATCTACGAGTATATTATCGAAGAAACGGGTGCCATTTGGATATTGAGGATTCCATTTGATATCCAGCACATCCGGCCAGAGGTGGTGGGTGTTATACCCGTACGTTTTGGCCAGGAATGTACCGTAACTTTTCCATGGTTCCTGCATCGGTTTCATCCTCTGCAGCAGCCGCCCCTGTTCGCTGCTCGGTGAGTAATTACGTTCAATACCACGATCATCGATCTGGATGGAATAGGAATTGATAATCAGATTGCTGTGAGCCTGATTATAATGACCGCCGCCAAAGAGAAACGCCTTGTAGACATCACTGACGACATTATTATAGTAGGTATCTCCGCTGTCTCCATCATCAACATAGAATCCATTGGCGAGTGGACTGTCGTCAATATGATTGTAGCGCAGTACATTTCCATGAGAAGACCAGTCCTTTGCTGTATAAAAGGCACCGGAATCGCCATCGATCTGGGAGAAATGATGAACCCGGTTGTACTCAAACAGCAGATTATTATTGGAAATGTAACGGATACCGTGTTTTGGCATATCATGCAGCAGGTTATGTGTAATGCGGACGCCAATCGATTCGCTGATGATCATGCCTTCCAGATGAATCAGCTTGCCAATATTATAGATGTGATTGTTCACGATCTGGGTATTGGCAGGAATAAGCTTCATCCGGTCGCCGGCCTCACCGACACTAATACCGAAGCTTCCCGTTTCATAGATATCATTGCTTCGGATATTATTGTTACGTCCGTGATAATCGAGAATACCACCACCAGCGACATTACGAACCGTATTGCCTGCCAGCGTAATATGATGGGATTGTTCCATCTCAATTCCGTTATCCATGCCGCCTTCAATCGTCAGGTCGACCAGCTGGATATGGGATGCGTTGAGCATTTGAATAATGGGACCGGAACTGTCAGCGATAATAATATCCTGATCAGCTATTCTGCCAGTCGGATAGTAGTACAGCTTGCGGTCATGGAAGTCGAGTGCCCATTCGCCGGGAACATCGATCTCATCCAGCAGGTTGACTGCTTGCCATCCTTCGGTTCCGCTGCCTACCCGGTACACCTGAGTGGTTACCGTAGCCGGCGATTCAGCATAGACATTATGATGAACGGTGCCGAATTCACGGTCTGCAGGACTGTTTAATCTGGCTGGATCAGATTCTTCCATATAGGTGCTGCTGGTTACGGAAAGATCTGGCGTCGCTGTAAGGCCCACTCCGGGAGCATCCATACTCCATTTGGAGCCCATGCCGCCTTCGGGTATATCAAGCAGCCGGATCGTATTCCGTTTCACATCGATTCGCTCTACCTTGCTCATTACCGGATCAAAGTCGGTCCGCCAGAATCCGCGCAGATACAGATCATGTCCCTGCTTCATGGAAGCGGCCCAGTGGCTGCTGCGTTTGCTGCCATCTGCATCCATATCATTGGTAGTAACCCCATCGGTTGGATGTCCTCCAGGTCCATAATAGAAGGACTGGGCGTCTGCAGAGCCATTCATGGTCGCCCAACCCGGAAGACCACCGCCCACTCCCTGATCCGGATTTGGCCATTGGGAGACAGGCTGTCTCACTCCATTTACGATCAGATCCGGAATACCCCATTCTTGAACAAATGTTGTACCACCGGGAAAGCCGTCAATGTTTTTGATGTTAAGTGCTTTTAAATCCAGTTCCCGCAGTTCGCCTGAAGACACTTTGGGGTGAACACGGGCTGCTGCCTGGGGATTGAGTTTTTTCCAGGCGGAGGAAGGGATAACCTTGGCAGTAGTAATCGTTGCTCGCTCGCCAGGATAGCTGCGATAGATGACCGGACTGCCGGGCATCCCGGAATCCTTCTCCAGAAGTTCAAGTGGAGCGGAGAGGGTATACTCTCCTTTGCGCAGCCATACGGTCACTCCTCCCGTGGGGCGCTGCTGAGACGTATTTCGGACAATTGATTGTGCTTTGGCCAGCGTACGGTAGGGATGTTCCATGGTTCCGTTGTTGGACGTATCGCTTCCATTCGGAGAGACATAAATGTTAACCGTTGTTACAGGAGACATTGATGGTTTCGGCTGATCCGATTCATTTGGGGAAGCAGCGCTACCACTGACAGCATGCGCAGGGATTGTTCCGGACAACAACAGTAACAGGCTGGTTAGCAGACACAACAATTGCAGTGCATAATGACTGCGTTTCATGATTTCACTCCTCTTCATAATTGATATTGAATGTGCGATACTGATGTCTGGCAGCAGGGACAGAGACAGCTGCAATTACAGTTACAATTACGATGAAGTGGTGCTTGGCAAGCATATAATGAAATCTGTATCTTTGATACAATTTTTACTATAAAATACAGGTAATATTACTAATTTCCTCATATATATAATTTATTCCAAATAATTTTGCTTATTCTATCGTTAATTAGTCAGATGTTTATAATTTCTAAGTACATAATTAAGCAGTAGTATAACAACTAAGACCCTGGATTATTCCAGGGTCTTAGTTGTTATTATTCAACTTTCTGCCGTTTGGCAGCAGTCAATTTATTCATTGAAATGATTACCGGTTACTTGTGCCTCCGGACTCTGCACGGGATACAACTTTGGTGCGGTATTGATCCTGTATCAGACCAATTTTAGGGAAAATGGTATTGAGTTCGCTAAATTTAGCTTGGATCTGTGGATTGTTGGAGCGAAAGTCCAAATTCGCAGCATCGAAAAATTGAGCATCTGCGATATTGGTCAAATTCAGGTTATCCTGTACAGTGAATGTACCATTTTTGGGAGTGGTTACAGCCCCCGTCTGAACAAATACATTATTAGAAACATTAGATCCATTTGGATATTCCGGATGCCAGTCAGGATTAAGAATATCCGACCACAGATTGGTAGTATATCCATAAGTTGCTTTTAGATCTTTACCGTACTGCAGCCATGCGCCGGAAGTCGGGTTCTTGCTGAGCAGATTCTGGGCATAAGCACTTGTAGCTGTATAACCACGCTGGATACCACGATCATCGATCTGTGCAGCTTTTTGAACATTGATTAACAGGTTGTTGTGAGCCAGATTATCATGTCCACCGCCCATCAGGAAGCCGGTCTGGGATTGCTGAATGATGTTTTTGCTCACCACATCACCACTGTCCCCATCGTCAAAGTAGAAACCATGTGAACGTTGGTTGTGATGGATAAAGTTGTAGCGCAGTACGTTGCCGTATGAAGTCCAATCCTGTGGTGTGTAGAAAGCACCAGTATCACTTTCAACCAGGGAAGTATTGTGCACTTCGTTGTATTCCATCAGCAGATTATTGTTGGAAGGATATTTGATGGCTGCTTTTGGTGTATCATGCACCAGATTGTGATCGACTGTGACACCGACAGACTCACGGACAACAATACCTTCAAGACTGGATAGTGTACCTACATGGTAGATATGGTTGTTGGTAATGCGGCTGTTGGAATTTGTCAGGTTGGCGCGATTACCGGAAAAACCAATAGTAATTCCGCTGGCACCCACTTCAAATACATCATTGCTCATAATAACGTTGTTATTACCATAGTAATCAACAATTCCGCTGCCGGTAACATAAGATACGTTATTACCTGCGAGAGTAATATGATGAGACCGTTGTAACTCAAATCCGTTGCCCATGCCGCCTGCTACGTCAAAGCCGAGGAACTGAATGTAGGAAGCATCATTGAATTTGACGATGGATGATTTGTTATCGGCGATGGTTACGATTTGTTTGGTCAGGTCGCCGGACGGATAATAGTAAATTTTACCGTCTTTAAAGTCCAGTGCCCACTCGCCCGGCTGGTCAATTTCATCCAGAAAGTTGATTGCTTTCCATTCTTCCAGTCCACTGCCGGCACGGTAGCTGACACTTGTATCTGGAGTAAACGGTACACTATTAGGAGCTGTCAGGGCATATACATCTGAAGCAGCAGTTGCTGGTGCTGCACTGATTGAAGGGGTCGGAAAGTTGTAAGCATCGGACAAAACGGTAGCAGGTGATGAGGCTCTAGCAGACGCAGATGAAGCATCAGAAGTAGTAGTGGATGAATTATCTGTTGTTGAGTATTCGTTGTTAGTTACATTTGATGGCTGGATAGTCGGGTTGGAAGGGACAATCGTTCGACTATATTTGTCTCCCATACCGCCATTTGGAATGTCCTGCAGGGAAATGATGGACTCGGCTGGATAGATGGCACCGACTTTGCTGGTTACCGGGCTCCACGCTGTTCTCCAGAATCCTTTAAGGTAAAGATCATGTCCTTGTTCGATCGACCTTTTCCAGCGTTCGGCACGATTGGTATGATCCGCATCCAGTTCGTCAGCTGTTTCTCCATCTTCGGGAATACCTCCTTCACCGTAGTAAAAGGATTTGGAATCAGCTGATCCATTGGCCGTAGCCCATCCAGGGCGATTGGAGCCTGCTGCTTCGTTCTGGTTTGGCCATTGGGAGATCGGTTGGCGAACGCCGTCAACGATCAGATCAGCAATGCCCCATTTTTCGGTAAAGGATGTTCCTCCTTCAAAGCCGGTAATATTTTTGATACCGAGAGCTGCCACGTCCAGCTCACGCAGCTTGCCTGCACTTACGGATGGATGTACACGGGCAGCAGCGTCAGCATTCAGGGGCTTCCAGAGAGCAGGATCGATTCCTTTACCTGTAGTCAGATGGACAGTCTCGCCTGGATAACTGCGATAAATGACAGGTTTGTCAGCTGTGCCGGAATCCTGCGGGAACATTTCCAGTGTGGCCGGCAGATTGTACGTTCCGCCTTTGACCCATACGGTTACGCCACCAGCCGGCAAAGCGCCTTTATAGGCACGTACAATAGATCTCGCTTTCGTGATCGTTTTGAATGGAGCCTCTTTGGTGCCTTTACCGGTAATGTCGTCGCCCTTGGTATCTACATAGATGTTAGTGCCAGTCTGTGGAATGCTGCCGCTGCTCAGTGCCTGGCCTGTCGCGGCATAAGTGGCTCTGATCTGTCCGGGTAATAAGCTGATCAGCAGTGATGCCGACAAAGTCAGTGCAGTCAATTTTTTGAATTTAATCATGTTGTATTACCTCCTGATGTGTGATTGTTAACGGTTAGCGATCGGGTCAATAAATAATATGAAAGATAGAAACATCTTTACTTAATCCGTGAAAAGACTAAAAGGTGTAGTTAGAAAGAATATCTAAAGTCCTGTATGAGGAATTTTAAATTAGAAGTTTGTTGGTTCTGAGTTCCTATGCTTTCTAGTTCTCATAGGGAGAGTAAAAATGTTCCTTTCCATATAATTAAGATAAAAATATAGAAAATAAACTAATAATAACCAATTGTTCCCATATTTTCTATGTATAATGGAGGAGAGTAATGGGAAAAGGGGACCTGAGAAGCAGTCACTTTTTATTCTTTTATAGGAAGTCAGTCAGCGGATTATCCCTGTCTATCCTTATACTCCCAGGATTTTGTCCGGAAAATTCCTACATAAAAATGCCCCTCATGAACTCAGGGGCATGATAAGATATGATTTTCACAAAATAAACCATTTATTTCCATATTTTGATATGGAATTCAAGATGGTGCAGGACGGTATTGGTCTTTGAACAGCCCGATCTGTGAATAGGCGGTATTAATGTTCGGGAATACAGATAATACGGCAGCATTACGGGTATGCGGCTGAACAGTGGAGGCGGCTTTGCTGAATCCCTGCAGATCGGTCAGCCGAATATCTTTGATTCGCGTATTATGGGTAATCATGACCACTCCTTTTTTCGGAGCAGCAATCGAGCCGGTCTCTACCAGTATATTATCGAAAAACCGGGAACCGTTTGGATACTCCGGATTCCAGTCGGGATCCAGTACATCCTGCCAGAGGTTGCGTGTATTATATCCATAAGTGCTGGCCAGCACAGTACCATAGCTTTTCCAGGGTTCCTCGAAAGGATGCTTCTTTAGCAGCGGTTGAGCCTGTTCGCTGTCCGGCGTATAATTGCGCTGAATGCCGCGATCATCGATCTGGATCGAAGCGGCATTGATAATCAGATTGCCGTAAGCCTGATTGTAATGACCGCCGCCAAAGATAAAAGCTTTGGAAACATTGTTTATCACATTGTTATAGTAGGTATCTCCGCTGTCTCCATCATCGGCATAAAAGCCGTTCGCTCTTGGACTGTCAGCAATATGATTGTACCGCATTACATTGCCATAGGAGGACCAATCTCTTCCCGTATAAAAGGCACCGGCATCTCCATCGATCAAGGAGACATGATGCACCCGGTTGTATTCAAACAGCAGATCATTGCTTGATACATAGCGGATACCATGCTTGGGCATATGATGGAGCAGATTATGAGTAATCGTCATACCGATCGATTCGGTAATGATCATGCCTTCCAGATGGATCAGATTACCGATATCGTGAATATGATTGTTCACAATCTGGGTATGGGAAGGAATCAGCTTCATCCGGTCGCCGGCTTGTCCCACGCTGATACCGAAGCTTCCTGTCTCATAGATGTCATTGCTTCGAATGATATTATGATGTCCGTAATAATCGAGAATGCCTCCACCGCCGACATTGCGTATCGTATTGCCTGCCATCGTAATATGATCGGAGTGCTGGAGCTCGATTCCGTTACTCATGCTGCCTTCAACTGTAAGCCCGACCAGCTGGATATAGGCTGCGTTATACATTTCGATAATAGGTTGGGAACGGTCAGCGACGATAATATCCTGATCTGCAATGCTGCCGTTTGGATAGTAGTACAGCTTGCGATCATGAAAATCGAGTGCCCACTCGCCGGGAGTATCAATCTCATCCAGCAGATTGACTGCCTGCCATTCTTCTTTGCCGGTACCTACCCGGTAGACCTGATCGGTTACTTTAGGCAGAACTGGCGGTTCGGCATATACATCCTGAGCGACCGTTTCGGCTGCTCCGTATACACTGTCATTTACCCCGTAAGGGACATTCAAGGAGGTATGGGTGCTGCTCATGGCAGAGGGACCCGGTGATTCAGGTTCCTCCATGTTGGGGGCTGCCTGACTCCATTTGGAGCCCATGCCGCCTTCCGGTACATCGATCAGCCGGATGGTGTTCCGGTTGACGTCAATCTGTTCTACCTTGCTCATGACCGGGTCGAAATCGGTCCGCCAGAAGCCTCGTAAATACAGATCATGTCCCTGGGCTACCGAAGCGGCCCAACGGCTGCTGCGTGCGGTTCCATCCGCATCCAGATCATTGGTGGTCACAGCATCTTTGGGCTGTCCGCCAGGGCCATAATAAAAGGATTGAGCATCCGCAGATCCATTCATGGTGGCCCAGCCGGGGCGCCCACCGCCGACTCCCTGATTCGGATTTGGCCACTGGGAGATAGGTTGTCTGACTCCGTTAACAATGAGATCGGGAATCCCCCACTCCTGAATAAATGTCGTGCCGCCGGGAAATCCCTGAATATTACGAATATCGAGTGCTGTCAGATCAAGCTCCCGCAGATCTCCGGCATAGACGTCAGGATGAACACGGGCAGCCGCTTCAGGGTTCAGCGGACTCCAGGCAGCGGGCGGGATGATTTTGGCTGTGGTAACAATTGCCTGCTCCCCGGGATAACTTCGGTAAATGACAGGACTGCCGGGCGATCCGGAGTCTTCTTCCTTCAGGTTCAGGGAAGCGGGCAGGGCATACCTGCCTTCGCGCAGCCAGACGGTAACTCCGCCTTCAGGACGCTGCCCATACGTATCACGAACAACAGAACGTGCTTTGCCAAGTGTACGGTAAGGGCTCTCCAACGTACCGTTATTCAGGGCATCACTCCCTGTTGGAGAGACATAAATGTTCATTGGCGTGACAGGAGACAGTTCGGATTGGAGCGAATCGGGATCATTTATCCCGGAAGAAGGTTCGCTCAGGGCAGCGTGAACAGGAACGACTGTGGACAGCAGCAGTAACATGCTGGTCATAAGATACAGCAGCTGCAGTGTATAACGACTGCAATTCATCATTTCACTCCTTTGGATTGGAAATAGGGGAACCGTGAATTCTAACAAAGATATCAAAAACAACGACTGATAAAAGCATACCTGGCATTGATATAATAAATATAGGTGATTTGAAACAATTTTAGGTAATTTTAGCCAAAAAATATTATAAATATGATAAAATATAGCACTCAGTCTTCAAAATGAGAGATGGTTAATCTAGTACCAGCATATAAAATTGCCATTGGAAAATAGTTGTGAAACTGTGCGTTAAGTGGATTGAAGCGGCGAAACGCCGGGTTATAATGGAGTAATACATCATATCATTTTAAGAAGAGCATAAAAGGATATGGAAAAGAGGCAGTCAGCCGGAGTACAGGGTCTGCCAGATATGAATATCCGGTTGAATAACAAAAAAGCTGCTGCACCGATAAGGTACAACAGCTGGAGAATCTGGAAGTCAGGCGCGTTCCAGCAAGGTCTGGTACGTGGACGCATTTATGCCTTTGACAAGATGAATCAGCAGTTCCTTGGCTGCATCATAGTCATCTGTATGAATAATCGAAGAAGAGGTATGAATATACCTGGCACAGATACCGATGACGGTCGAAGGAACGCCAATTCCGCTCAGGTGAACCGCTCCTGCATCCGTACCGCCCTGGGAGACAAAGTACTGTACAGGAATTCGGTGTGTACTGGCTGTATCCTGGATGTATTCCACCATTCCGCGATGGGTGAACATGGTCGGGTCATAGATGCGCAGCAGTGCACCTTTGCCCAGATGACCGAATGCGTTGCGGTCTCCTGTCATGTCGTTGGCTGCACTGCAATCCAGTCCGAAGAAAATGTCCGGCTGGATCATTTGGGCCGCCGTACGGGCGCCGCGCAGTCCCAGCTCTTCCTGTACCGTAGCACCGGAGTAGACCGTGCCGCCGAGTTTTTCGCCTTGCAGCGCTTGCAGCAGTTCGATCGCCAGGCCGACGCCATAGCGATTATCCCAGGCTTTGGCCATGATTTTCTTGGGATTCGCCAGCGGAGTGAACTCACACACCGGCACGATTTGCAGACCTGGACGGATACCGAGCAATTCGGCTTCTGCCCGGTCATCGGCACCGATATCGATATACATGGTCCGGATGTCTACCGGTTTGCTGCGCTGTTCGGGACTGAGCAGATGAGTAGGCGTCGAGCCGACCACACCGGTTACCGGCCCATGATCGGTAATGATGTGCAGCCGCTGGGCGAGCACGACCTGGCTGAACCAGCCTCCGAGCGGTTGAAACAGCACAAGCCCTTGCTCCGTGACGCCTGTCACCATAAAGCCTACTTCATCAAAATGCCCGGCTACCATGATCTTCGGGCCATTTTCTTCACCGCGAAGCACACCGAACAGACTTCCCAGCCGATCCTGCACAAACTCATTGGTATAAGCAGACATTTTCTCCTTGACCAGATGCCGCAGCTCCCGCTCAAAGCCGGAGACTGCCGGAAATTCGGTTAATTGTTTAAACATCTGAAGTGTGTGTTGATTCATTCCATCGTTCACTCCTTAGCATAATTTGGCTCATACCAGTATGAAGGTACTGTCGAAAAATGTCCAACCATCCTCATGAAGATTTGGTACATGTAACTATATTTATTTCATCTAAAAGTGACTATGCCCTATCGTTCATGTACAATATACGTTATAACTGTATTTCTCTTATGAAATATTCTTATATAGTAAGAATAATCCAGCAGCAGGGCACAAGAATTGTCGAATCTGCTGACTGGCGTCTTTGAATTTATGAACCTGATGTAGGAGGTTTTCAATATATGCCGGCACGTAAGGAATCAATGCAAGTCATCGCAGCTGTAAGATCCAACCTGGAATCATGCATACTTGGAAAGTCTTTTGAAATCGAGCTTCTGCTGACTGCTCTGCTCGCAGGCGGACATGTCCTGATTGAGGATGTTCCCGGAACAGGCAAGACGCAAATGATCAAAGCGCTTGCAAAATCGATGAGCGGCCAATACCGCCGGATTCAATGTAATCCCGATTTGCTGCCAAGCGATATTACCGGCGTGTCCATTTTCCATCCGCGGGATGAACAGTTTTATTTCCGTCCGGGTCCGGTCATGACCAACATTCTTCTGGCTGACGAGATTAACCGGGCAACGACCAAGACCCAGTCGGCACTGCTGGAAGTAATGGAGGAGCGCAATGTGACGGTCGACGGCGAGACCCATCCGCTGCCGCATCCGTTTATGCTGTGCGCCACCCAGAATCCGATTGATTTTGAAGGAACCTATATGCTGCCCGAAGCGCAGCTGGACCGGTTCATGATGAAGATTACGATCGGTTATCCGGACGAGCAGACCGAGAAAAATCTGCTGCTTCAGCAGGGAGCGGCCGGACAGCCGGTTGACCGTCTGAAGCCTGTTACCGATATGCAGAGCATTGCGGATATCCAGCAGGAGATTCGCGGGGTGCATATGGATGAATCCGTTAGCGACTATCTGGTACGGATTATCCGGGCGACGCGTGAGCACCGCTCGGTACTGCTTGGTGCAAGCCCACGGGCGACGCTGTCCTTTATGATGGCAGTCAAAGCATACGCATTTATTCATGAGCGCGATTTTGTGCTGCCGGATGATGTGAAGCGTCTGGCGCCTTATATTATCGGTCACCGCATACTTGCCCGCCCGGAAGCACGGATGGAGCGCATGAGCGCGGACCGGATTATGCATCAGATTCTGGAGCAGATCGCGGCTCCTGTATCGGTGGGTCCATAATACGATGAGAGCACTATTTTCATATTTGAGGCTGAATCTGCAGCGCCAGCGTCAGCCATCCAAATTAGGGCTTGTCGTACTGGTATGGATCGGCTGCCTGTTGTATATGCTTTTTCAGGGCGGCAAAACGTCGGTCATGTTATTTTCCATGGTGACACTGCTGTCCCTTTATCTGATTGGCGGAGGCTTTCGCGGCGTGGGACGCGCGCGGGGCAGCCGTCATTTGTCTATCGGCGGTGATCATAGCGAGATTATCCATGCGGGTGATCAAGTGCAGGTGCGCCTGAGTGTAACTATCCCGGGTTTCCTGCCGCTGCCGTATGTGATTGTTCGTGAGACGCTAAAGCGTCATAACGGCGAATCCTGGTCGTTTGAGGAAAGTCTGATTCCGAGCATGAGAGGCAAGGGAGAACTGCTGTTCCAGACGCCGCCGTTGGAACGCGGGCGTTACCGTTTCTATGGAACGGAATGTATTAGTGAAGATATTTTCGGACTGTTGGAGAACAAGGGCAAATTCAACGCTCCCGGTGAATTTTTAGTGCTGCCGCGGACTGCTTTTGTTCCTTACTGGGAGATGGGTTCCCGTCATTCGCGTCTCGGCGGGCAGCAAACCTCGCAGTTGATGTCCCGTCCCGAGACCAATCAGATCAACGGGGTGCGCGACTATGTGTACGGCGACCGTATTTCTCGGATTCACTGGAATGCGACTGCGCGTACCGGGATCTGGAAGTCCAAGGAATTTGAACATGAAGCACTGCCCAAGACCGTGATTGTGCTGGATGGGATGGCGGATCATTATGAATCCGGTGCCCAGTTTGAACTGGCGGTATCGGTCGCTTCGTCCATGCTGGAATACGGCATGCGCGAGCGAATGGGCATGGGTTTATTTACAATTGGTGAAGACAATTATTCATTCCTGCCGACGGATCAAGCGGCAGACTGGCATCGGATGCAGGTTCATCTGGTGGATATTATGGCGGATGGCCGGGGCGAGCTGCTGGATAAGCTGGAGCAGGATGCACGTCTGTTCCCTGCAGGTTCGCTGTTTGTTCTGATCAGTCCGCTGCGCGGTGACAAAGCCTGGGAGATTTTCCAGTTTGCACGGATGCGTCAGATGAATCCGGTACAGATCCGGATTGAAAGCAAGGAGCAGGAATCCGCCGGACAGGAACCTGCTGTTGATCATATCCGGGGAGTGGCCAGCTATGCACTGAATTCCCTGGATCAGCTGCCGGTGGTTTTAGGAGGGAGAGCCCTATGATAAAGTGGTGGAGCGGTATTCGCAGCTCCTGGTATTACTCGCTGTGCCTGTTATGGGTGATGATTATTGCCTATCAATGGATTCAATATGCAGCAGACATCTGGTATACCGAGACGACACTACTCGTACTCGGAACGATGGCTGCTGTTGCAGTTATAGATATTGTACTGCCGGTCAATGCCTGGTACCGGCTGCTGGTTAAGCTGGTTGCGGTTATTGTGGTTGTGTATTATGCATTGGATTATTACGGTATATATTACTGGCAGCCGGGCGAGTCGTTGACCGCGAATCTGGAGCTATTCGTAGAGACGCTCCGTTCCTATGTGTGGTTCGTGATCTCTGCCTGGGTACTGCTGGAAGTGTCCGCCCGTATCGGTACGTCGCGCCGGGCGATCATTATGTTTGTCGGTACGAATATTATCGCACTGGCCGTTCTTGATTCCTTTACGGCTGCGACATTATGGCAGGAAGTCGCCTGGGTCGTGTTTGCCGGAATGGGCTGGCTGGTGAGCAATCATTTCCGTTATTTTCAGGAGAGATTTCCCAAAGGCTGGAAGCATCTGCGCAAATACCCGCTCAAAATTATGTTTAATATCGCTGTGATTTTCTCGATTGTGCTGCTTGCCGGGATCAACATGCCGGAGATTCAGCCGACACTGAAAGATCCGTATACTGCCTGGAAAAACTGGCGTGGCGAGTCGGTCATTACGATCAATGGCTCCAGTCCGCTGGATGGACAGGGTGCTTCCTCCGGTTACAGTCGCGAAGACTCCAATCTGGGCGGCGGGTTCAATTTTGATTATACGCCGGTAATGACGGTAAGCACTACCAGCCGTAGTTACTGGCGCGGAGAGACTCGTCTGGCCTATTCGGGCACAGGCTGGATTGACCGTTCCGGTAATGGCTGGCGAGAGCTGGATCCGGTGGAAGCCGGAGACGAGCTGTCGCTGGATGAGAGTTCGGAGGAAGACAGACGCAGCGTCAAGCAGCAGGTGAAAATGCTGTCGGACAATAATACGACCTATCCGGTACTGTTCGGGGCCTATACGATTGCTCGCATCGAAGACGTCAATGGCGGAGATGATACGAGCCAATTGGACTGGCGAAGCAACAATGGTGAGGTACACTGGAGCCAGACCCGGCAGAATCGGCAGTACCCGGAATCCTACTCGCTCGTATCGAGAGTACCGATCGTACCGATAGCCGAACTGGAAAAGGAATCCTACAACCAGCTGTACGCCGGCAAATCGCTGGAGCCCTATTTGCAGGTACCGTCGGATTTCCCCAAACGGGTCAAGGATCTGGCCAAGGAAGTAACCGCTTCGGCAGAGACGCCTTACCGCAAGATCGAACTGCTGCAGCAGTATTTGCAAAATAATTATGCCTATACGAACAACCCGGATCTTTCCCGCAAAAAAAGCAGCGACTTTGTCGACAGTTTTTTGTTTGAGATCAAGGAAGGGTACTGCGATTATTATTCCACAGCGATGGTCATGATGGCCCGTTCGCTGGATATTCCGGCCCGCTGGGTCAAAGGTTATGCGCCCGGTCAGGCGTCCGGTTATGTCACCAATGACTACTTCCCGGACGGCGCCACCGAGTATACGGTGACCAATGCGGATGCCCATTCATGGGCAGAAATTTATTTTGCCGGGTACGGATGGATTCCTGTGGAAGCAACGCCTGGCTTTGACATGCCGCTGCTGACCGAGAATGTACAGACTCCTGCAGCGACACCGGATACACCGGAGCAGGAAGAAACGGCGCCGCAGCCGGAAGCGAAAGATACGAAGGCTCCTGTGCAGGCTTCGAATAATGCTGTATCATCAGCTGTTGTCTGGACAGCAGCAGTTTTGGTCGCTGCCTGGGCAGGATTTATGCTGTATCGTTACCGCCGCCAGCTCAAAAAGGCCTATACACGTATTCGTTATGGAGAGCCGATGACACCCCAGCAGAAAATTATGGCGGAATCCAAACGCTGGCTGAGCTGGATGAAGCGGCATGGCATGGATCGTCAATCCCATGAGACCCTGCGAGAATCGGTAAGCCGCTGGCGAGAGATGCGTCCCGAACTGAGCGGAGTGCTGGACCCGCTGCTTGCCCTGTTTGAACGGGCCAAGTACAGTCCCGAGGTGGTTACCGAGGATGAATGGATATCAATGAAGCAGCATTTGCAGGATTTACGAAAGTTATGGCGCAAATCTGCCACGAAGTAGTATAATGGATAAAGTGCGTGTCGGCCGGTCTCGATAGAGTACCGGCCGATATCGTGTGAGCCAGAGTATCCCGATCAAAAAAATACCATGAAGTTCAAAATAACGCCGCATAGCGGCGTTTCTTTTTGTCAGACTGGTTAAATTTATGATATAGTTTGTCGTATGAAATCGAGGTGAATAAAGCTTGTTTGAATTACTCATTCCTAAATTACGTGTAAATACAGTATTTGATATTGATCTGGAAAAGCTGTATGCCCAGGGATATCGGGGGATCATTACGGACCTTGATAATACACTGGTTGGTGCCAAGTCACCGGCAGCTACGCCTGAACTGATAGAATGGTTCGCCAAAGTGAAAAAATACGGTTTTGAACTGATTATTGTATCCAACAACAAAATGGACAGGGTGTCCCTGTTTGCCACTCCGTTGGATATTAAGTTCGTGCATGCTGCACGTAAGCCGTCCAATGCCCCTTTCCGGAAGGCGATGAAATTGATGGACTGCCGCGATGATCAGACGATCGTTGTGGGGGATCAGCTGTTGACGGATGTGTATGGAGGGAATCGTCTGGGCTTATTCACGGTTCTGGTGCTGCCAATCGCTCTCAATGAAGAGGGCTGGCGAACCCGGTTTAATCGTCAGGTGGAACGGCTGGCAAGAACAAGACTTCGCAAAAAAGGCTTATGGGCTGAGGAGGAACGCAATAAATGACAGAACTTAGCGGGTTAACCGCTGGAACCAAATGCAGCGGCTGCGGTATCGTGCTGCAGAATGAATCCCCGGATCATCCGGGCTATATACCGGCACAGGCGCTTGAACGGACACCACTGCTGTGTCAGCGCTGTTTCCGCATACGTAACTACAATGAATCGTCGACAGTAACGGTAGATCAGAGTGAATTCTTACGTCTGCTTGGTCAAGTAGGGGAACAGGATGCACTGGTCATCCATATTGTCGACCTGTTCGATTTTCACGGTAGTGTGATTTCCGGACTGCAGCGTTTTGTAGGCAACAATCCTGTAGTACTGGCGGTCAACAAGATCGATCTGCTGCCCAAAGTAACCAACTGGAACAAGCTACGCAACTGGGTCCAGAAGGAAGCCAAGGAACTTGGACTTAAAGTCGAGGATATCGTACTGTGCAGTGCCAAGCAGAATACCGGGTTTGATCGTCTGCTGGATATTGTCGGCTCGATGCGCGGTGACCGCGATGTCTATGTGGTCGGCGCGACCAATGTCGGCAAATCGACGCTCATTAACCGTCTGATCTCCGATTACAGCGATCTGGAAGAAGAGTTGACCACTTCCCGTTATCCGGGTACGACACTGGATACGGTGAATATTCCGCTGGATGACGGTCATTATATTATCGATACACCGGGAATTGTATACGAATCCCGTTATACCGAATTGGTGAACAAGCAGGATCTGGCTGCGATTATGCCGGACAAACCACTCAAGCCGCTCGTATACCAGTTAAATGAAGGACAATCTCTGTTCTTCGGTGCGATGGCACGGTTTGACTATATTCAGGGAGGACGTCAGTCTTTTACCCTCTACTTGAATAATCGCCTCAAAATCCACCGCACCAAGCTGGAGCGCGCAGATGAACTGTATGCGAACCATGCAGGTGAGATGCTGGCTCCGCCGGTCAAAGCGGATCTGGACAAACTGCCGGCGTGGACACGTCACGAGCTGCGTATTCCCAAAGGCAAACCGACGGATATCTTTATCTCCGGACTGGGCTGGATCAAAGCCAACAGTACGGACGGCGCACTCGTTGCCGTACATCTGCCAAAAGGCGTCAAAGTGATGATGCGTCCGTCGCTGATCTGATCATTTCGTAAGTGATGAGGAGGATGAGAATCATGACTGACCGTAATCAGGCCAACAAGCAGGCTGCTCTGCTGCTCGGAGTCATGGGTGATCCGATCGCCCACTCCATGTCCCCGGTAATGCATAATATCGCATTGGAAGCGGCCGGACTGCCGGGAATGTATGTGCCGCTGCACGTCAAGCCGGATCATCTGGCCGAGGCGGTCACAGGCGCCCGTGCCCTTGGATTCACCGGCTTCAACGTCACGATCCCGCACAAGGTGGAGATTATGAAGCTGCTGGACGAACTGGACGAATCCGCAGTCAGCTGCGGAGCGGTGAATACGGTAGTGATCCGTGATGGACGGATGAAAGGATATAATACCGATGGCATCGGCTATGTGCGTTCACTGCGTGAGGAAGCCGGGGAACTGGCCGACAAGCGGGTGACCGTACTGGGCGCCGGAGGAGCAGCGAGAGGCATCGTCTACGCGCTGCTCAAGGAAAATGTCGCCGGTATTACGATCATCAACCGTACGGTGGACAAAGCAGCACAACTGATTCGGGAACTGAATGCTTCCGATGCACAGATGCAGACAGCGACCTATGAAGAGCTGGCAGAGTATCTGCCGCAGACCGATATACTCATTAATACGACCTCGATCGGTATGCATCCGAATATGGACGAGACGCCTGTAGCCGCAGAGCTGATTCCGGAAGGCATTATTGTCAGTGATCTCATTTACAATCCGATGGAGACACGCCTGCTGCGTGAAGCGCGTACCCGGGGCTGCCGGACGGTAGGCGGACTGGGTATGTTCATTTATCAGGGCGCGTATGCGTATGAATACTGGACAGGACAGGATGCACCGGTCTCGCTGATGCACAGCGCGGTACTGGAAGCACTGAACCATGCAAATCATTAATTATAATTAAGGGGATATACAATGCTAACTGGAAAACAAAAACGTTATTTGCGCAGTCAGGCGCATCATCTGGACCCGATTTTCCAAATCGGTAAAGCCGGTATGAATGAAGGTATCGTCCGTCACGTTCTGGATGCGATCGAGACACGTGAACTGATGAAGGTATCCGTACTGAACAACTGCCTGGAAGAACCAAAAGATCTGGCCGAGCAGCTGGCTGAAGGTACAGGAGCCGAGCTGGTACAGGTTATCGGACGCACAATCATTCTGTACAAAGAGTCCAAAGATCACAAGCAGATCGAATTGCCTAGAGGTTAAGTCAAAGTCAGGCAGCCGATTTTGCTGGAATAAAAAATGATTCGGTGGTGGGTTCATGAAAGTCGGTATTATGGGAGGTACATTTGATCCTGTGCATATCGGGCATATGCTCGCCGCAGAGGCCGCGCTTGAAGGCTGCGAACTGGATGAAGTCTGGTTCATGCCGTCGCATATTCCGCCGCATAAGCATGCGGCCGGTGTAAGCGGAGAGCAGCGTCTGGAAATGGTGGAGCATGCCATTGGCACCAATCCGGCATTCCGTACGCTCGATATCGAGCTGGTCCGCGGCGGTGTATCCTATACGATTGAGACAATCCGTGCGCTGCAGGAGCGGTATGATCAGCATGAATTCTACTTTATTATCGGAGCGGACATGGTGAACTCATTGACCGAGTGGCATGGCATCGAAGAGCTGGCCCGGCGTCTGACCTTTGTCGGTGTGGGGCGTCCGGGTTCGGTCATTCATACGGAGACTATGCCTGCCTATCTGCAGCCGAGAGTGGTACTGGTCAATATGCCGCAGGTGGATATTTCTTCTACAGACATCCGTGAACGTCTCGCTGCCGGCAAAACCGTCCGTTACATGGTGCACGATCATGTGTATGAATATATCAAGAGGAGTGGACTCTATGAATCTGACACGCGCTGAACTCATTCAATCCGTCTCCTCTCAAATGCCGGAAAAGCGCTGGCGCCACACCGAGGGTGTCATGCAGTCTGCTGTCGTACTCGCCCGGCGTTATGGGGCAGACCCCGACAAGGCGGATCTTGCCGCCATTTTGCACGATGTGGCCAAATACTGGCCGAGTGACCGTCAGGAGCAGCTGCTCCGCGACAAGGCGCTCAATGATGAACTGCTGTTATATGATAAGCCGCTGTGGCATGCGGAGATCGGCGCTTATGTCGCCGAGACCGAATACGGTATTGAAGACACGGAGATTCTCAATGCCATCCGCTATCATACCTCCGGCCGCGTAGGCATGACGACTTTGGAAAAGGTTATCTGTCTCGCGGATTATATTGAACCTGGCCGTGATTTCCCGGGAGTCGACCATATCCGCCGTCTGGCGGAGACCAGTCTGGAAGCCGGACTGGTCGCAGGATTTGATTCCACGATTAATCTGCTGCTGGCGCGGCGTCAGGTGATTTACCCGTTAACGGTATTGTCCAGAAATGATCTGGTCAAACAACTTGAATTGGAGGGAGAACTTTAAATGGCATTAAATCCGGAACAATTGCTGCAAATGACAATTGACGCAGCCGAAAGTATAAAAGCTCACGACCTGGTGGCACTGGACCTGAGAGGAATCTCGCTGGTAGCCGACTATTTTGTAATCTGTCACGGTAACTCGGATACGCAAGTACAATCGATCGCATCCGAGGTGCGCAAGCGCGCCCATGATGCTAATGTCGTTATCCGTGGTATGGAAGGCGTTAACGCGGCACGCTGGGTATTGATCGACCTGGGTGACGTTGTGGTACACATTTTCCATCGCGACGAGCGCGAATATTATAATATCGAGCGTCTGTGGTCTGACGCCAAAGTGGTGGAGAAAGTATGAGCCTGGAAGCAGGAACGATTGTCACGCTCCCCATCGGGCGTGAAGTATCTCCCTATGGCTTTTTCCTGACTGATGGTGAGCAGGAAGTACTGATGCATTACAGTGAACTGATCGGCAAAGTAAAAGTTGGCGACCGGGTGGAAGCATTTATTTTCCATGATACCGAAGATCGTCTGGCCGCTACGATGAAAAAGCCGCTGCTAACTCTGGGAGAACTGGGCAAGCTGAAGATCGCCGATCTGCATCCGCGTCTGGGTGCTTTTCTGGAAATGGGGCTTGGACGCCAGCTGCTGCTGCCGATGAGCGAATTGCCGGAGAAACCGGAACTGCGTCCGCAGATCGGTGACGAGGTGTATGTGGTGATGCAGCATGACCGTCAGGGTCGTCTGCTCGCCCGTCTCGCCGGTGAAGAGGAATTCAGTCCGCTCGTATTCCATGCACCAACCAGCTGGATGAATGAATGGGTGGAAGCGCTGGTGTACAAGCCGCTCCAGATGGGTACATTTGTACTCGTGGATGGCGGCGTACTCGGCTTCGGCGTACTCGGTTTGATTCATCAGAACGAACGCAGCCGGATGCTGCGCCTCGGGGAACGGGTCAAAGTACGCGTAACCCAGGTACGCGAGGAAGACGGACGTGTGAATCTGTCCATGATCCAGCGCAAGGAAATCGGACGGGATGAAGATTCCCAGCGTCTGATGTCCTTTATGCTGGACCGTCCGGACAAGGCGATGCCTTATTCGGACCGGACACCACCGGATGTGATCAAGCAGCGCTTTGGCATCAGCAAAGCAGCTTTCAAGCGCGCACTCGGCAAGCTGATGAAAGAAGGCGTTGTCGTACAGGATCAGAACTGGACACGTATCGTGGACAAAGATGCTCCTGCCGCTGAAGGCACACAGGAATCCCAACAATAAAGGGAACGATTGATTTTCAATTACAGACGGAAAGGTTAGGACCGCATCCCGCAGTCCGAGCCTTTCTGTTTTTGCATCAGCCATGATTAACGGCATGCAAAAACAGGGAAGGACGGTTAAAGCAGTGCCATACCGCAAGTTTGCCTATGTATATGATGAGTTGATGGAAGACATGCCTTATCCGGACTGGCTGCGTTTTGTACGTGAAGCCTGGGATCGGTACGGAATGCCGCGTACGGTAGCCGAGCTGGGCTGTGGTACCGGCAGTATTACCATTCCGCTGGTGAACTCCGGCTTCCGGATGACCGGAATTGATCTGTCGTCGGATATGCTGTCGGTCGCCCGTGACAAAATGGAATCGACACCGCAGGGACACCGGCTGTTCCAGGATGGCAGTGTCCAGTGGATCTGCCAGAACATGACCAGCTGGAAGCTGCCGGAGCCGGTAGACAGCGTTATTTCCTTTTGCGACTGTCTGAATTACCTGACCGAACCGGAGGATATTGTGCATACGTTTCAGTCTACCTATGCCGGTCTAAAGCCGGGGGGTACATTTATTTTTGATGTGCATCATCCGAGCACGCTGCGCCGATATGATGAAGAGCAGCCATTTATGCTGGATGATCGGTCGATCTCCTACCTGTGGACCTGCGAGTATGATACGACCCGTACGGAGATTGAACATCATCTGACAATCTTTGCTCGGGTGGGTGAGGACAGCCAGTCACTATATGAGCGCTTCGAAGAGGTTCATGTTCAGCGCTCCTATGAACAGGAATGGCTGAGCACCGAACTGTACAAGACCGGTTTCCGCGATGTAAAATGTTATGCCGATTTTGAATGGATCGAAGCAGGCGCTGATGCAGCCCGGCTGTTTTTTATTGCTGTAAAGTAATTTTTTTATGATAAGATAATGGAATAATGTGTAAGCAAAAAGCTCCTGTCATAGGAGCTTTTTGCTTGTAAAAGCATAATAAGCAGTATGACTTAATATGAAAAAATGATGATATTTGTCGAAGCACGAATTGTGTATAATGAATATAGCGTGTAAGAATGTGCATCATACAAACAGGCAGGCGGCAATTCAAGGCTGCGATGATGGGGACGAGATATGCAGATGATTATTCAGACATTGTTCAACAATCTTACCTTTTTGACGACCGTACTCTTTTTCGGAAATCTGTTTCTAAAACTCATGGATCAAAAACTACATAGAGTGAGTTGGCTCATTCCCTTGCTTGCCGGGTTATTTGCAGGCTTGCTGGGTATTTGCATGATGAGCTTTTTCTCCATTCGTTTCCATACCGGCAATAATGCAGTTATGGTGGATTTCCGCCAGCTGGCTATTATGATTTCCTTTTATTATGGCGGAGCCTGGAGTGGACTGATCTCGGCGATTATGATAGGCCTGTACCGTTTGTTCAGCGGAGAGCCGCTGCAATTCAGTTCCTGGGTCGGTTTTGGCAATGCGATGTTTACGTATGTCGTTACCTCGCTGTGCATGCGTCGTTCACGAGAGACTTCACTGAAAATCTGGCTCAGGGCGATTATTGCTACTTTGCTGGTTTACATCGTGACTGTCACCATTTTGCAGGCGATTACACATATTGAGCTGAATCTGTTTTTTGGATTGTTATATATTTGTGCCGGGCTGTTCGCCTATTATATCATCCGCTATATTCAGCGGGCGGATGATACGCTGGTAATGATGAGGGAAGCAGCCAATCATGATTTTCTGACCCAGTTATACAACTCGCGTGCTTTTGACCGGCTGTTCCGTCAGACAATTACCGATGCAAGGGAGCATCAGCGATCGTTTGCCCTGCTGGTAATGGATATCGACTTTTTCAAGAAGATTAATGATAATTACGGGCATCTCAATGGGGATACGGTACTGGTACAGGTAGCCGAAGTGCTGAGCCGGACGATTCGGTCAGGAGATTATTGCGCGCGCAAGGGTGGGGAAGAGTTTGCGGTTATTTTGAATGCCTGCAGCTCGCGGCAGGCGGTAGAGCTGGCAGAGCAAATACGCGCTGCAATGGAGCAGTATACCTTTGTGTTGGAAGAAGGACAGAGTATTCATCTGACCGCCTCGATCGGGGTAAGCTGCTATCCATTGATCGAACCGGAACGGCTGTTTTCCGAAGCGGACCGTGCACTTTACAAAGCGAAGGAAAATGGACGCAACCGTGTCACTCTGGCTGATTGCAAACCGGCAGAGTAAGATTTGATAAGATAAATCACCAAAAAGGCTGTCTCTCCTGTAAGTATCAGGAGCAGACAGCCTTTTTGGTGATATATTAGGTTAAATAATCTCGCTCTTAGCCGATCACACCAGCTGATCCACTCAACTGATCGATTCGGCAGGCATGACTGCCTGCTTTTTGTGCAGATCGACTCTGCCGGAGAAGAAGGTCGCGCCGCCGCCCATATCGGACAGACGGTCCGGCGTTAGTGCATTCACCAGATGATCCGGCTGATGATCCGGCGTATCCGCCCATAGTCCCTGGCTGACGACTACGCCAGGCAGTACCGTCTCGCCGACAGCGGCGATCAGTTCACAGGAACCGTAATTGTTGGAGACTGTAATGGTATCGCCATTAATGATGCCTTCGCGCTCTGCATCGGCCGTGT
The DNA here is from genome assembly GCF_054161335.1 of Paenibacillus sp. Z6-24. Lineage (NCBI taxonomy): Bacteria > Bacillati > Bacillota > Bacilli > Caryophanales > Paenibacillaceae > Paenibacillus > Paenibacillus sp. Z6-24. Next base: position 1,534,372 of record NZ_CP096398.1, read on the forward strand.
TCATGAACAGCTTTGGCAGCTTTTCCATACCGACATGCTTGGCATTATTAGAGAAGGTCGAATTCAGGAAATTATGTGTCGGTCCCGGTACGAAAATATAGCTGTGACTGTCCTGTTCCTGGAGCGGAATATAGGTAGGCAGTGGCGGCAGACCATGCTGCAGCATGGTGCTGGAGTATAGTTCCACCTTACTGCTTGGCGTACCCAGCCGCTCCGGGTAAATGGTGGCGCGGTTCGCCTTGAGATACTGATGAGCCAGCAGCCCCTCGTAATCAATTCCCTGCAAATACGGATTGCCCGGATGAGCCAGCGCCTGGCGGATCATCTGCTCATCACTGTCCTGCAGCGCCGGCTCTTCAAAGCCCATCGCAGCCGCCAGCAGACGAAACACCTCGGTATTGGATTTACTTTGTCCATAATTCTCGATCACCGGCTGTCCGATCTGCATATAATGATGCCAGTAGGACGTATAGAAATCCAGATTCTCAAAGGCTGAGGTGGCAGGCAGTACAATATCCGCATATGCCGCTGTCTCCGTCAAAAACAGATCATGCACCACTGTAAACAAATCTTCCCGTTCAAGTCCTTCACGCACCTGCGCAGCACGAGGCGCTACGACAGCCGGGTTGCAGCTGTAGACATACAGGGAATATACCGGCGGCTCGGCAGCGGTGAGCGCCCTTCCCAGCTGGTTCATGTTAAAGGAACGGGTATTGCGGTTGTGCAGCAGATCCGGACGCTGCAGAGCGGCTCTATTATGAGCCAGATAGGCAGAATTGGAACGGATCGCTCCGCCGCCGCGTACGAGCCACTGGCCGGTTAATACGGACAGGCAGGTAATCGCGCGGGTATTCATGCCGCCGTTATCATGATGCTGCAGCCCGTTGCCGATACGGATCATGGACGGAGTTGTCTCGCTGTACATACGGGCCAATTTGTAAATGTCATCCACAGGAACGCCTGTGATGCCGGATACGGTTACCGGATCATAGGACTTCACATGCTCACGCAGCTCTTCATGCCCGATTGTATATTCATGCAGAAAATGCTCATCCACCCGGTTCTCGGCGAACAGCACATGCATCAGCCCAAGCGCCAGTGCGGTATCCGTGCCGGGGAGGATCGGAATGAACCAGTCCGCCATCCGGCCGGTCTGATTGCGGTGTACGTCGATCACGACAATTTTGGCGCCCTGCTTGCGTGCCTGTTGGGCAAGAGTAATCTGGTGCATATTGGTGCTGACCGCATTGATTCCCCACAGGATGAACAATCGTGTATGCACCGTATCTTCCGGGTCGGTTCCTATGCTGCCGCCCATCGTATACTTGAATCCTGCTCCTCCGGCTGCGGTACAGATCGTACGCTCCAGCTGACTGGCACCCAGACGATGGAAAAAGCGACGATCCATGCCTTCCGCATTAATATTGCCCATATTGCCATAGAAGCTGTACGGCAGAATACTTTCCGGACCATGCTGTTCGATCAGACCCTTCCAGCGGGAAATAATCGTCTCAATCGCCTCTGTCCACGTAATTGGTTCGAACTGGCGGCTGCCTTTGGGTCCTACCCGTTTAAGCGGCTGGGTGAGGCGTTGATCATCGTAAATGCGCTCGGACATATGCCGTACTTTATTGCATATATTGCCGCGGGTAACCGGATGTTCCGGGTCGCCGGCGATTTTGGTGATTTTGCCGTTTTCTTTATAAATGAGCAGTCCGCACTGATCCGGGCAGTCCAGTGAGCAGACCGTTTTGAAGACGCCATCCGGCTGTTGCGTATAAGCAGACATGAATCACTGCTCCTTTCGGGTGAGTATTTGGTTTAAATTTTGCTCAAAAAAATATGCATTTTAATGTCGAATGTATGACTGGGTTTAATTGAAATTAAAAAAATGTCAAATTGATAAAATTCGTCAAGCTAACATTGCTACATATCATAGCTTGTTCCTTATTATTGCACAACCTTACAACTACATATTCATTATATCTTCTATTCAGAGAGGTAGAGGGACCGGCCCTGCGAAACCCAGGTAAAAAACGTGCCAATTCCAGCAGGCATAGTAAAGTGCCGCACAAGAGACCGATATACCGTCTTGCTTCTTCGCTTTAAAGCTACACTACTTTCATTCTTTATTGCTCAGGCGATTGCCTATGCATTTATCGGCTCGATCGGTGCGCACGGAATGGTGTGGATCTTGGCAATTATATACTCTATCAGTACGGCAATTACCAGGTTTATTGCTACACCGGAAGAAGAGGCGGCCCGTGACAGATCCAAAACTGGACTGATCCGTAAAATCGCCTGATTGTATTTTTCGGAATTGTGTAATACAGGTCTAATACTGGAATGAAAATATGAAAGCAGCTGAAGATATGAATTCCAGCTGTGTTTATTGTGGGCGCTGTGATTATGGTTTATTGAAGGCATGGTTTATAGTATTCTATTGAAAATCTGAATATAGCCAAGGCATCTGCAGAAAATCCAATTAAGAGAACTGCCGATATATAACCCGGAGGATCAATTGTTCTGTGTGAATTTGCGCTTCGTCACCGAAGCATCCTACCTAAGCGAAAGCAGCTTCACTATTTCTTTCATTGACTTTAACGATTAACTTTTTTACAATAAAAACATTGTTATAACCGGATAGCTTTATGCTGATCGGTTCATAGTTAATGCTCAGTGAAAAGGAATAGTAATATCAGCAAGCATTACATAGAGAGTCGGCGGCTGGTGCAAGCCGATATGATGCTGGTGTGAACTCGCCTTGGAGATATGCGTCAGGAATAACGGAATGCAGCCGGATCACTACCGGATATCATAACCGCAGATTCTGAAACGCATCGGCTTCCTGCCGTTATCAGGAAACTAAGTGAGTGAATGGTGAAGCATACCTGTTCGCTAACTAGGGTGGTACCGCGAGATCTAACCTCTCGTCCCTAGCGATATATACGCTGGAGACGAGAGGTTTTTTGTTGCTTTCGGACGTAAAGGCTGTGTCGTCCGCACGAATAACAGAATGGATTATCAGGAGAAGGGCATCACCGAAAGCAGCCATTTTTACACTACAAGGAGGAAATACTATGACAGAAGTACACACTTCCCAGCCGGGCTACCGTCCGCAGGAACTCGAACCCAAGTGGCAGGGCTACTGGGATGAGCACAAAACATTCAAAACGACCGAGGACCCGGGCAAACCGAAGTTCTATGCGATGGACATGTTCCCGTATCCATCCGGCGCCGGTCTGCATGTAGGCCATCCGGAAGGTTACACGGCGACAGATATCGTTTCCCGTTACAAGCGCATGCAGGGTTACAACGTACTGCATCCAATGGGCTGGGATGCATTTGGTCTGCCGGCCGAGCAGTATGCGATCGACAATGGCGGTCATCCGCGTGAATTTACGATTCAGAATATCAATAATTTCCGCCGTCAGATCAAGTCCCTGGGCTTCTCTTATGATTGGGATCGTGAGATTAGCACGACTGACCCGGATTATTATAAATGGACACAGTGGATCTTTATCCAGCTGTACAACAAAGGTCTGGCTTATATCGCCGAGATTCCGGTGAACTGGTGTCCTGCACTGGGCACGGTACTGGCAAATGAAGAAGTCATCGATGGCAAAAGTGAGCGCGGTGGCCATCCGGTCATCCGTCGCCCGATGCGTCAATGGATGCTGAAAATTACCGAGTATGCAGATCGTCTGCTCGAAGATCTGGATGAGCTGGACTGGGCGGAAAGCATCAAGGATATGCAGCGCAACTGGATCGGCAAATCCAAAGGTGCGGAAGTTACTTTCCAGGTGGAAAATACAGAAGAAGAAATCCGCGTGTTCACAACACGCCCGGATACACTGTTCGGAGCAACTTACTGTGTGCTGGCTCCTGAGCATCCGCTGGTAGAGAAAGTCACAACAGCGGAGCAGCAGGAAGCAGTCAAAGCTTACCAGGAAAAAGCTTCCCACAAGAGTGATCTGGAGCGTACCGACCTCAACAAGGACAAGAGCGGTGTATTCACAGGCGCCTATGCAGTAAATCCGGCGAATGGCGAGAAACTGCCAATCTGGATCGCCGATTATGTACTGGCTGCCTATGGTACAGGCGCAATCATGGCCGTACCGGCTCATGATACACGCGACTGGGAATTCGCCCAGAAGTTCGAACTGCCGATCATCGAAGTGGTTGCCGGCGGCGATGTCACCAAAGAAGCCTATACCGGTGAAGGTGAACACGTAAACTCCGGTATGCTGAACGGCATGCAAATGGAAGAAGCGATCTCTACAATGATTCAGTGGCTGGAGGAAAACGGTAAAGGCGAAGGCAAAACGACGTATCGTCTGCGTGACTGGCTGTTCAGCCGCCAGCGTTACTGGGGAGAGCCGATTCCGATTTTGCATCTGGAAGATGGAACCATCAAGCCGGTACCGGAAGACAGTCTGCCACTGCTGCTGCCGGATCTGGAAGAGATCAAGCCGTCCGGTACAGGCGAATCGCCGCTGGCCAATGCAACCGACTGGGTGAACACGATCGATCCGGAGACAGGCATGAAAGCACGCCGTGAGACCAACACGATGCCGCAGTGGGCCGGCAGCTGCTGGTACTACCTGCGTTATATCGATCCGAAAAACAATGATGAACTGTGCTCCAAGGAGAAACTGGATTTCTGGATGCCGGTGGATCTGTATATCGGCGGCGCCGAGCACGCTGTACTACATCTGCTATATGCGCGTTTTTGGCACAAAGTGCTGTACGATATCGGCGTAGTCAACACCAAGGAGCCTTTCCAGAAGCTGGTTAACCAGGGCATGATCCTCGGTACCAACAATGAGAAAATGAGCAAATCCCGCGGTAACGTTATTAACCCGGATGATATCGTCAACGAATATGGTGCGGACACGCTGCGTCTGTACGAAATGTTCATGGGTCCTCTGGAAGCGACCAAGCCGTGGAACGAAAATGGCGTCGAAGGCATGCATCGCTTCCTGGCACGGGTATGGCGTCTGTTTATTAATGAAGAAGGCACTATCAGTTCCAAAATTGTCGACAACGGTGGCGATGACAACTTCAAGCGCACATGGCACAAAACGATCAAAAAAGTAACCGAAGATATGGAGAATCTGCGCTTCAATACGGCGATCAGCCAGCTGATGATCTTTATCAATGAAGCTTACAAAACCGACGAGCTGCCTCGTCAGGCAATGGAGAACTTCGTTCAGCTGCTGTCTCCGCTGGCACCGCATATTGCTGAGGAACTGTGGTCTCGTCTTGGTCACAGCGGCAGTATCACCTATGTAGAATGGCCGAAGCATGACGAAGCCTGGACAACCGAATCCGAAGTGGAAATCGTTATCCAGATCACTGGTAAAATCGTGCAGCGCGTCAACGTTGCCAAAGACATGGATGCCAAAGCGATGGAAGAATTCGCCCTGTCTCTTGATGCGGTCAAACAAGCGATCGAAGGCAAGACGGTTCGCAAGATTATCGCTGTTCCGGGCAAACTGGTTAATATCGTAGCCAACTAATTCAGACTATTGTTAGACGATGAATAATCGATTTGACTATTGAGCTTCTTATTATTTATCTCCTATGCGATGGGAGACCAATTACCGGGACACCGGTAATGTACCGGGTCCCGACAAACAGAGGTGCAGGTATGAAACGTAATATGATGTGGATAGCCGCCGTGTCGGCTGTACTTGGAGTCGGTCTGATCTGCTTTGGTGCCGGGCAGCCTGCGGATGAGGGGACACCCTGGACCGTACTGAATGAGAGAACCGAAGCTTCATTGGTAGAGAATGCTCAGACAGATCATGGAAAAGGGAAGACGTATTCTGCCGATGCCAGGCAGAATGCGGAAATTCCTGCTCCGCAGACAGCGACTGTCCAGCCGGTATCAACACAACCCAAGACGGGCAGCCAGCCGTCTCCTGCGGTCCAGCCGGATTCAGGTCAATCTGATCCGTCCTCTCTTGAGAGAACAGGTGAGCATTCAGCTGTGCCCGGTTCCGATACCGGTGCAGCCGCTCACTCACCCGGACGATCCGAAGATGCAGGTACTGTCCAATCCGGTAAAGGAGCACAGCCCATATCCGGCCAGTCATCTGATCCGGTAGCAGAATCTGCGGCCGAGTCATCGATCAGTACAACCACTGCAGAGGATACGTCCGGCAGAATCAGTATCAATCAGGCCGGTCTGACCGAACTGACTGAGCTGCCCGGCATCGGTGAAAAGAAGGCACAGGCTATTATCGATTACCGTAATGCACACGGTCCTTTTCGGAGTGTAAGCGAACTGGACAATGTCAAAGGGATCGGAAGCAAAATGCTCGCCAAACTGCTGCCATATGCAAGGCTTTAAATGGTTAAGGGGGAAGACCAGGATGCGTAAAGACTGGGATACGTACTTTATGGATATTGCACATATGGTATCGACACGTTCACGCTGTCCGCGCCGTCATGTCGGTTCTGTACTCGTACAGGGCAAAAAGCTGCTCGGTACCGCCTATAACGGAGCACCCATGGGTGTGCCGGACTGCTCGGAAGCCGGCTGTATGATCTCGGAGGAGGTCGAACTGGTGATATCCGGCGGTGTCGAGACAATGGTGAAGAAACAGCGCTGCATTCGTACGATCCATGCCGAGCAGAATCTGCTGCTGTTTACCGACCGTGCAGACCGCGAAGGTTCTACTGTATATGTAACGGATGAACCCTGCTGGACCTGCGCCAATATGCTGGCCAACAGCGGTATTGTCGAAGTGGTCTATCACCGTGCATATCCCAAGGATACCCGCAAAGTACATGAAATGATGCGTCAAAAAGGAATTGTATTCCGTCAGCTGCAGGCCTATGAGCCGCCGCAGCAGACTATAATTATCGATTGATTGAATATATGCCGTGCAGATGCATGTCTGCACCCTCTGTTACCCCTCATCGCACAGGAGAATAGAAGAAGTAACCATTAATGGAAGAACCATTATCAGATCCGCCGGATGCCTGTCATCCCCACGATAAGATAATGGTTCTTTTTTGCGGATTTCTATGGAAAAGATCCGATTTCTTTGTTCTATCTGTGTGATGGAGACATAGGAGGAGCAGATTCGCCAAATTTGAAAAGCAAAGGAGAAACGATGAAAACAAGACCACTGGTTGCATTGTGCGCAGCCTGGGTGACCGGCAGCATGTTTGCAGCTGTTTTGCAAAATGGCGGTTTTGGATGGGGAATGCTCGGACTATCGCTGATCGCGGCGGCGCTGCTCTTATTTTGGCCGGATCACCGACGGACGGTACTGATCCTTGCGCTGACATTGAGCTGTGCTGCGGTATACTGGCATTGGAACGACAGACATAACGAGAGCATGATACCGGCGCTGCTGCAGCAGTCACCGGAGCAGATGAATGAACAGCCTGTTTATGCGGAAGGAGTGATTACCAGCCTGCCGGAGACAGATGGAGACCGGGTTAGTTTCCGGATGAAATTGTATCGACTATCGCAATCAGAGAAAGCAAAGCCACAGCAGGAGCAGGAGTTGGAGACGGTAATCGTACAGCTCAAGCTGGCTGCACGTCAGGAACTGCAGCATGCAGCAGCATGGAAGCGCGGCGACCGCATAACGGTCCGAGGAACCTGGAAAAAGCCTGGAGAAGCGCGCAATTTTGATACTTTTGATTACCGGCAGTATTTGCGGACCCAGTACATTCACTGGATGATCAAAGCCGAAGGGGTCTCCACACTTCAGCCTTCCAATATTCATGTTACCGGTCCTGCTTCATGGCGATGGCAGCTGCTGCGCTGGAATGACGATACCCGGCAAATGCTTGGCAGCCGGATCGGACAGATTTTCCATACCGAAGATCAGGGTTATATGAAAGGACTGCTCATTGGCGATGCCAATGATATCGATCCGCAGCAGTTCGCTTCTTTTTCCCGGCTGGGACTGACGCATATTCTGGCCATCTCCGGCCTGCATGTAGCGATCTATACCGGCATCCTGCTCTGGCTGCTCCGCAAAATAGGTCTGACACGTGAAAGAGCCTGTCTGGTAGTCATGCTGCTGCTTCCCGTTTATGTACTGCTCACCGGGGCTTCGCCGTCTGCGATTCGTGCCGGTATTATGGGGATGATTGCTCTTTATGCGGCAAGCCGGGGAATGCTCAAGGACGGGCTGCATATTTTGTGTGCTGCCTGCTGGGGTATGCTGCTGTATGAGCCGTATTTTCTGCTCAATATAAGCTTTCAACTTTCCTTTGTCGTGACAGCGGGACTGATTTTGTATGTGCCTTTGATGCAGCCCTTACTGCAAAAGCTGCCTTCCCGGCTGGCTGGAGCACTGACGGTGACGCTGGTCGCACAGATGATTTCATTTCCACTAACGATTTATTATTTTAACCAGTTTTCGCTGTTGTCATTTGCGGCCAATCTGGTACTGGTACCTGTATCCAGTCTAGTTGTACTGCCGGTAGGTTCCATAGCGCTGGTAATCAGCTATATATGGCTGCAGGCCGCGGTATGGATTGGCAGTATGGTGTCGTGGATTAATATAGGGTCTTTTTGGATAATGAACTGGCTGGATGGCTTGCCGCTCATGCTGACGATCTGGCACTCTCCATCGCTTGGCTGGATACTTATTTATTATGGTGCGCTGTATCTGCTGCTTCGATACGGACGGGACCTGATACAGGGGAAGCAGGAGCAGGGCGGTTTCTCCACATCAAATGCAGCCCATTCAGGGGCTGCTGCATATCGTGGTGAAGAGGCCCAGGCTACTGCTCCATTGCCTGTTAAATATCGGAATTCCAGTAGGATGAGCGGCAGGACAAACCTTCATGGGAAAGGCCTTTTCGGCACAGGATCGGTTCATGCGATGGCTGGAGGTATGGCTGGATCTTCTCATGCAAAATCCTGCTATGTATCCGATGTTGCTCCCAAAGGGTTACTGTATCGAATCCGGCTGGAACAGCGCTGGATGGCCGTTTTTCCAGAGAGAGGGTTCCTTTTAGCAGCGCTATCTGCTGTAATTACAAGGGTTTTCTATTTTCATACTGTAGGCTCTCCCTGGCTGCGCCGCCGACTGCTTGGGATCATGCTGGCTCCGTGTCTGCTGATTGTAATGCTCATTTACGGCTATGAGAGTCCATTGCAGCATGGAGACGGTATGGTTCAGTATCTGGATGTAGGACAGGGTGACAGCATTCTGATTACCACACCGGGTGGAAAGCATATTCTGGTTGATGGTGGAGGCACGATGAATTTTGAGCAAAAAGGGCAGGAATGGCGCAGGCGCAAAGATCCTTATGAAATCGGAGCCAAACTGCTGGTGCCTCTGCTCAAGCAAAGAGGAATTCATCAGCTCGACGCAGTCATACTGACACATGGCGATCATGACCATGCAGGTGGGCTGCTGGCGGTGGCAGAGCAGATACCGATCCGCCGGTTTATATTTAATGGAACGATGCCCAAGGGCAGTGGGCTGGATGGGCTGATGCGGACACTGCTGGACAGGCAGGTACCGATATATGGCTCTTCGCCGGGAATGAAGCTGCAGCCGGATGATCAGACAGAACTTGCCTTTCTGTCACCCATAGCGGTTACTTCCGGTCTGAATACCGATAACGTAAAAGAGACTGATCCTGCCGCCGCAGCCCTGCAGTCTTCCTTGCCATATCCCCTTGCATCCGCTGTAAATCCGCTTCCGCGCAAAGAAGAACAGAATCATTATTCGGTGGTTTTTTTACTGACGATGAATTCGCGTCGGTTTTTATTTACCGGGGATGCCGATCAGACAGAGGAAAAGGGGATTTTGTATGAGCTGGCTTCCAAGCAGAACCCGCAGCCAAATCCACAGATGCAGGGTTCACAGCAATTTTCCGGCCAGTCTATTCCTATGCCGGTCGATATACTTAAAATAGGCCATCACGGCAGCAAAACATCGACCTCGGCAGAGTGGCTTCAATACTGGCAGCCATCATTGTCGGTCATTTCGGTTGGTCAGCATAATACATACGGCCACCCGACCGCAGAAGTACTGAAGCGGATTCAGACAGCTGGCTCGGATGTGGCCCGCACCGATCTGAACGGCGAAGTGCAGATAAGGGTAAATGCAGATGGCCAGCTATCCCGCCGTACACTGCTGCAGAATGATACCCCATCGAAATAGCGGCAGATCACATTCATTTCCGATCCGCCGTCTTTACTACTCATCTACCGACCCAATTAGCCGGACCCGCAGCGGAAAGTGCTGCGGGATTTTAAAGTTATCGGTCAGAAGATGACGAATAGAGCGGATTTTGGTATCCTGAATACAGCTCTCTTCCGCATTGCCGTCAAAATCGCTTCAAATCCGCTCTAAAAGTGATCTGGAAATGGCCCGGATTCGAATGATTCCTACATAGGGTAAGTGTTTACAAAGCCATTCATCAGTACCATCCGGGATGAATCAATAAATTGAAATTATTTTAAAAGTACTGCAACAATTAGACGGGGTTATGCGTCTAGGGGTTGTAAGGAGAGGGGGATCCTCCGTGGTGGAGCAGGGACTCATCAAGGCCGCCCAAGAGGGAGACCGAGATGCTCTAATCACCCTATTAAGAGAGATAGAACATCATGTGTACAAAACAGCTTACTACATTTTGAACAATGAACAGGATGCTCTGGATGCGGCTCAAGAGGCACTGATCCGTATTTACACCAAAATCGGTTCCTACGAAGAAAAAGCACAATTCAAGACCTGGGTGCAGCGAATCGTGACGAATATTTGTATTGATAAATTCAGACGCAGCAAACCTACTGTTTCCATTGAAGAACACGAAATGGTGTTCGAAGGTCATGACGATGTGGAACACGAAGTGATGCGTGCTTATACGTCCAAGGATGTGAGGGAAGCGATCAATCAACTGCCGGAGCATCACCGTACGGTTATCGTGCTTCGGTATATACAGGACCTGTCCTACAATGAAATCGCGGATTGTCTGGATTTACCTTTGAATACAGTAAAATCGTACCTGTTTCGAGCCCGGCAACAATTACAGAATCTGCTAGCAGATTATGAGAAAGGAGGAATGATTGGATGAAACGTGAAGTAGCGGAAGAGTGGATGAGCCGCTATTTGGACGGTGACCTGAATGGGGAAGATACGAAAGCCTTGTTCCGTTATATGGATGAGAATCCAGAAGCGGCAGAGACATTCCGGATTATGACGGCTTTATCGTTACGCCTGGAAAAGTTACCTGATGTCACACCAAAGTACAGCCTGGTAGATGCTATTCTGCCACAGCTCGATCTGCTGGATGAAGGACGGCGCACGGAAAGTGCTTCCGAGATCGGTATTATGGAACCACAGCAGGACGATCAGGATGAATTGGCAGATCGTCGCCGTCAGCGTCGCACCTGGCGTGAACGCCTGCCGGTACGTACGATCGGTGGTATTGTTGCTGCCGGCGTTGTACTGGGCGTATCGATCGCCAGCTACGAGCCGAAGACACTTACCGACGCAGGACCACCTTCTTCGCCATTTAGTTATAAACAGCAGGAAGAATCCCAATCCGAATCGGGCAATATTACCCCACCAGCGGATACAGAAAGCAATCTGAACCCGCAGGAATCAGATCAACCGTCTAGCGGAAGTCAGGAACCATCCAGTAGCAAGGATACCAAGGAACCTGAGACTTCATCCAATACACCTTCTGCAGGGGAAAGCACGAATACACCTACGACTTCAAAAGAGCCGGAAAGTGACGTGACTACCCGGGAAAGTACCAGTACACCGAATACTCGTGAGGAGCAGCCTCCTGCATCGGGTAACCGTGGCGGAATCCCTTCAGGGGACAAAAGGGATTCAGGTTCATCAAGCGGCAGCTCACAGCAACCTGCTACGAACCCGGAAGCATCTTCCAGCCAGAGATCCAGTTCAACGGACAGCGGCAAAACAACTCCGTCCGCTAATACGGGTTCAGGTACTGCGAACAATGATGCTTCCCAGGACAAGAAGAGCGCAGCGGACAGCAAGTCGAACGCTGATGATGCGCCTTCAATTATGTCCCAGGAAAGCACTACGCCAGATCCGGAAGCATCCGGCAATGCAGCACCAAAAGCGGATGCTCCGCCGGCAGATACGCCTACGCTGGACAGCAAGAGCACAGAACGTTCCTTACTGCCTTCCGGTGTGAACGCACCGAAGCAGGAACAGGAATGGAAGGCTCCTGGCGCAGAGTATACTGTCGTGTTGACGACAGATAATATTTTGCGGCTGGACAGTATAGCGGAAGATAATGTGAATGGACGTACCGTTGTTTCTTCCATTTCGTTGAAAGGGACCTTGATCAGCGGCAGATGGTCGGAAGATGGCAAGACATTTACCTATCAGGTCAACGAAAGCGGTATAAGCAAAACGTACAAAATTAGTATCGGTAACAATTAACAAGAGAGATAAAAAGGTTAGAATGACCTGTGATCCTGCCGTGCTGGTATACAGGCAGGATACAGGGTAAAGCATCCTGTAGATAAAATATAGTACAATGCTGAAACAAGGGACTTTCTGTGCGAAAAAGCAGGAAGTCCTTTGTCGTCTGTTCCTTTTTCCGTTACAATACTAATATTGAACTCAGGAGGAACGGAATATGGATCTGAAGACAGCCAGTAAAGACATTCAAAATAATAAACCTGCCGCAATTTATGTATGCTATGGAGCGGAGAAATATCGGATCAAGGAATTTATCGATTTTGCCACCAACCAGCTCATCGAGCCGGAACATCGGGATTTTGCGCTTGCTCATTATGATCTGTCCGAGACGGCTCTGGAGACGGTCGTCGAGGAGGCGGAAGAGATTCCTTTTATGGTGCCGCGCAAGCTGATCATTATCAAGGATTCTTCGGTACTGACCGCCGGCAAGGATAACAGCAAGCTGGAACACCGGGTCGAATCGCTGCTGCGTTATATGGAAGAGCCCGCCGAGTATTCCATTTTGCTGTTCTGGGTAAACGGCGAGAAACTGGATGAACGCAAAAAAATCGTCAAGGCGATCAAAAATCATGCTTGTGTGCTGCCGTTTCAGCCGATGGGAGCCGAAGAGCTGATTCACTGGCTGATCCGCCATGCCAAAAAGCAGGAATGCGAATGCTCGACGGCGGCGGCCGAAGCACTTGTACAATCTGCTGGTACCGGGCTGGGCATTTTATCGGCAGAAATGGATAAACTCTGTCTGCATGCGGGCAGAGGAGGTGCGATCACTGTCGATAATGTACACCAGCTGGTCGCCCGCAGCACGGAGCAAAATGTATTCATGCTCGTGGAGCAAATCGCTGCGGTGCGTCTGGAACAGGCGCTGACTATCTTTTATGATCTGCTCAAGCAGCGGGAAGAGCCGATCAAGATCGCGGCTCTGATTGCCCGACAGTTCCGTATTATGCTGCAGGTCAAGGAATTGTCCGGTCAGAATTATTCCCAGCAGCAGATCGCTTCCCAGCTCGGTCTGCATCCATATGCGGTCAAGATTGCCGGTGAGCAGGCCCGCAAATTTGACAGTCAGAAGCTTCGATCGATCGTCGCCCATCTGGCTCGTCTGGATTACCAGATGAAGACAGGAGCGATCGACAAAGTACTGGGATTGGAGATGTTCCTGCTGCGGCTGGGTGCCTGAATAGGCAGCTTCTAAAGTCCGAGAGACCCTCTCAAATAAATATCCCTGCTGAGGTCAGCGGCCTGCAAAAGGCTTCAATCATCAAGCAGGGAGAGAGAGAGCAGTCTCCCGGCTTTTTTGGCTTGTCCGTTTCTCACCCGCGAACTACAAACGAATATCCGCACATAACAATAAACCCCTGACCGGCGAACCGATCAGGGGTTTATATTAATCAAGCTTAGGCTTGGCTCGAAATTGCGTTCAATTTCTTAGCCAAACGGGATTTTTTACGAGCAGCCGCGTTTTTGTGGATATGGCCTTTAGTTACAGCTTTATCAAGGCTTTTGGAAGCAGCAGCAACAGCAGTTTTTGCAACTTCAACATCAGTATTCACAAGTGCAGTATCTGCAGCTTTCACGCTAGTACGCAGAGCGGACTTTTGTGCAGCATTCAGAGCACGGCGCTTTTCGTTAGTTTTTACACGTTTTACTGCGGATTTAATGTTAGGCATTACATTCACCTCCTGTAAAGCATATACGGATCATCGTTAAGACTCACAACTCTAAATATTTTAGCATGGACTATAGTCAATTGCAATACTATCTTGCTTCAAGAAAATTATTCCCGATGATCCTTCCATTTTACTTAGCGTTGTGGGATTGCTGGGGAATCAAGCAACTGCTATAATAAATTGATTAATGGAATGGTTGACCTTTCAAGTAGGACCGGACCATCAGCATTATATTTCAGGCTTATGTTGGGGGTAAGGAATGACTGATATTGCAGCAAGACAGAAAAAAATTCGTAATTTCTCAATTATTGCGCATATAGACCACGGTAAATCAACACTGGCTGACCGTATTCTGGAGTACACTGGCGCACTGACTTCACGTGAAATGCAGGAACAGGTACTGGATCAGATGGACCTGGAACGCGAACGCGGAATCACGATCAAGCTTCAGGCTGTACGACTGACGTACAAAGCCGATGATGGCGAAGAGTATTTGCTCAATCTGATCGATACACCGGGACACGTCGACTTTACGTACGAAGTCTCCCGCAGTCTGGCAGCCTGTGAAGGCGCTCTGCTGGTTGTGGATGCTGCACAGGGGATCGAAGCGCAGACACTGGCCAATGTGTATCTGGCACTGGATAATAACCTGGAGATTCTGCCGGTTATTAACAAGATCGACCTGCCAAGCGCTGATCCGGAGCGAGTTAAGCAGGAAGTCGAAGATGTTATCGGTCTGGATGCAAGTGAAGCGGTACTGGCTTCGGCCAAAGCGGGCATTGGTATCAAGGAAATCCTCGAACAGGTCGTGGAAAAGGTTCCCGCGCCAACGGGTGATCCATCCAATCCTTTGAAAGCGCTGATCTTTGACTCGCATTATGATCCGTACAAAGGGGTTATTATCTACTCCCGGATCGTGGATGGAAAAATCAAAGCTGGTTCCAAAATCAAAATGATGGCTACCGGCAAGGAATTTGAAGTTATTGAAGTCGGCGCATTCATGCCGCGCATGACAATCGTGGACGAACTGAACGTCGGCGATGTTGGATTTATCGTAGCGGGGATCAAGACGGTTGGAGATACGCGTGTCGGGGATACGATTACCGATGCGAAGAATCCGACAGCTGAAGCGCTGCCGGGTTACCGTAAAATCAATCCAATGGTCTACTGCGGTCTGTATCCAATCGAATCTTCCGATTATATTGATCTGCGTGAAGCACTCGAGAAGCTGCAGTTGAATGATGCTTCCCTGAGTTTTGAGCCGGAATCTTCCAGTGCACTGGGCTTTGGTTTCCGCTGTGGATTCCTCGGACTGCTGCATATGGATGTTATTCAGGAACGGATCGAGCGCGAATTCAATATTCCGCTGATCACGACGGCACCGAGCGTTATCTATCATGTTACCCTGACAAATGGTGATGTGATTACAATTGATAACCCGTCCAACTATCCGGAGCTTGGCCGGATTGAGTATGTAGAAGAACCGTTTGTCAAAGCCTCCATTATTGTACCGAATGATTTTGTCGGCACCGTTATGGAACTCTGCCAGACCAAACGCGGCGAGTTCGTCAATATGGAATATCTGGATACGACCCGTGTTACGATTACGTACCAGGTACCATTGTCCGAGATCGTATATGATTTCTTTGACCAGCTCAAATCCAGTACCAAAGGATATGCATCCTTTGATTACGAGATTTCCGGTTACCGCAAGTCCAATCTGGTGAAAATGGATATTCTGCTGAACGGCGAACAGGTCGATGCATTGTCCTTTATCGTTCACCGTGACCGTGCGTATCATCGCGGACGGATTATCTGTGAGAAGCTGCGCGAGCTTATTCCGCGCCAGATGTTTGAAATTCCGATCCAGGCTTCTGTCGGTACCAAAGTCGTTGCCCGTGAGACTGTCAAAGCGATGCGTAAAAACGTACTCGCCAAGTGTTACGGCGGTGACATCTCCCGTAAGCGTAAGCTGCTGGAGAAGCAAAAAGAAGGTAAAAAACGTATGAAGCAGGTCGGTAACGTAGAAGTACCGCAGGAAGCCTTTATGGCAGTTCTGCGGATCGACGACTAGTCTGTCCTATAAGCAAGCTTTACCGGTAAGACGAGGGGAAGGCCTGGAAACGGGCTTTCCCTTTTGTCCATTGCTGAGATGATTACCATTCAGATGCCAATTTAACCATTTTCACAATGACCGTACCCTGGTATACAGCCAGGTTCAAAATAGAATGACGGGGAGGAAAAGAGTCATGAATAAACAACTGAACAACGACGCGCCCCGTGCGATATACATGCACATTCCGTTCTGCACGAACAAGTGCTTTTACTGCGACTTTAACTCTTATGTTCTCAAAGACCAGCCGGTAATGGATTACCTGCGGGCGCTGGAACAGGAGATGGAATATACGGTACAGCAGCATCCGCCGGGCATCATTGATACAATTTTTGTCGGAGGCGGCACACCTACTGTGCTCAAGAACGATGAGATGGAATATTTCCTCAAGTCGATCCGTACGTATTTTCCGGATTGGTCGGATAATATCGAGTTTACGATGGAAGCCAATCCCGGAACGACGGATGCGGACAAGCTGGCGATTATGAAGGCAGGCGGTGTTAACCGTGTCAGCTTTGGCGTTCAGGCATTTCAAAATGATCTGCTGACCGGTATCGGGCGTATTCATAATACAGATGACGTGTACCGGAGTCTGGAGAATGCCCGCAAAGTGGGACTGGACAATCTGTCCATTGACCTGATGTTCGGATTGCCGAACCAGACGCTGGATATGCTGTCCTACAGCGTGGATCGTGCACTGGAGCTGGATCTGCCGCACTACTCCATTTACAGTCTCAAAGTGGAAGAGAACACTCTGTTCCATACCATGTTCCAGAAAAACCAGCTGCCATTGCCTGATGAGGAAGTGGAACTGAAAATGTATCTGCTGCTGATGGAGAAGATGAAGCAGGCTGGATATGAGCAGTATGAGATCAGCAACTTCGCCAAGCCGGGATATGGAAGTCGTCATAATATGACATACTGGCGCAATGAGGATTATTACGGTCTTGGTGCAGGAGCGCATGGATATGTGGCTGGCGAGCGCCATATGAATATTAAAGGGGTTAACCCGTATAATGAAGCCGCCCAGCAGGGGCTGCCTCGCCTGGATCACGCGGAGATCGATCGCGAAGAAGCGATGGAAGACTTTATGATGGTCGGACTGCGGATGCTGGAAGGTGTATCCAAGGAGCGTTTTACCCGCCAATTTAACGGTGCAGAGCTGGATGATATTTTCCGTGGACCGATTCAGAAGCTGATGCAAAAAGAACTGCTGGAAGTTACTGCCGAAGGATATCGATTAAGTGAAAAAGGACTTCTGTTTGGCAACGATGTATTTGGTGAATTTGTCGGCAGTCTGGTTCAACAGACGGAGACCGTCTAATCGCAGGGATTCTTCTCGGAACGATACATCTTACACAGGATGTATGATCGTTGTTAGCCGCTCCGCATAAATAGACATGATATGACTCATTTAAGCAATCAGTCCCATTTTTGGAACTGATTGCTTTTTTTGTGAATACATACGGATCGATTGGTTTAAATATACATAGCCATTGAATAAACAGTGAATGTTTGGATGGAAGAAATCAAGGAAGAATAAACGCGATAATCCAGTGTATGTTTAAGGGGGAAAATAATTAAAAACTGCAAAAATGTCCTTATTTATATAGCTGGGTAAGGTTTAAATGCCAAACAAAAATAATAGTGCCGCTGCCCCTTTTTATGAAAATAGAACTTGAAAATAAATTCGTAATATTGTATATTTATACGTATTAATTCAATCGGTGTACGTATGAAACCAAGTGCTATATGTCTATGCTGTCTGCATATACAATTGAAATTGCCAAACAAACCATTAGGTACAATTCAAACCAAAGGTATACGGACCTGTGTCGTCGCATTATGCAACTGATCCGCATCACCGTCCCGAGGAGGAAACAAGAATGCCCGCTGTAGTCACTTGCAGAGCTGCCGTACCCGAAGATGTAGAACCACTGTATCAATTAATTGCCGGTTATGCCGAACGGGGCATTATGCTTCCTCGCTCGCCTGAAGCACTGCAACGTCAGCTTCGGCATTTTGTCGTTGCAGAGATTGATAATGAGCTGGTCGGCTGCGGCTCTCTTTGTCAACTCGGTCCGGAACTGGTGGAGATTCGTTCGCTTGGAATCTCCGACGGTCACAAGGGACAGGGGATTGGTTCCCATCTGCTGAACAAGCTGATCGAGCATGCAGCAGCCCGTAAACTGCGCAAAGTGATGGCGCTAACGTATGAAGTTTCCTTTTTTAAAAAGAACGGTTTTGAAGTAGTGGACACCAGCATTTTCCCGGAAAAGGTATGGGCGGATTGCAGACATTGTCCCAAGCAGGATCGCTGTGATGAGATCGCTGTTCTCAAAGTTTTGAGTCTCTGATTTTGTTAAAAAATTTCACCCGTCGCCAGCAGGACTGCGGCGGGTGTTCGATTTTTACAAAACAACTGCAGTAAAATAGCCAAACTGACTTGACAATAAATGAGGCAGTTTGGTATTTTTGTATTAGTCGTTAGCACTCGCTAATGTTGAGTGCTAACGAAGTGGATATCTTTCTCTACAAGGAACCGGCATATCTCTTGGCTGTTTCTTTTCAGGGAACCAGATTTTGAAGATTGAATTGATCCTGGACAAAAGAACAGTGCTGGCATATATGATCCTGATCCTCACAGAACGGATATCTTACCAAAAGGAGGGAGCCTCATGTTAACCGAGCGTCAAAAAATGATTCTGAATGCAATTGTGGATGATTACATTCGTTCGGCGGAACCTGTCGGGTCCCGTAGTATATCCAAACGAGGCGATGTGAATTACAGTCCGGCGACCATTCGCAATGAAATGGCCGATCTGGAAGAACTGGGATTCCTGGAACAGCCGCACACCTCAGCCGGGCGTATTCCTTCTCAAAAGGGATATCGTTATTATGTGGATCATCTGACACCGGTTGAAGCGGTCAACACCGCCGAGATCAAGGAGCTGAAGCAGTTCTTCGCGGAAAAGCTGTCAGCGGCCGAACAGCTCATGCAGCATGCTGCGATGGTGCTGTCCAATGTGACCAACTATACTTCCATTTTATTGGGCCCCGAGGTATTCCATACCTCTTTGCGCCATTTTCAACTATTGTCGCTGGATGACGAGACGGCAATTGCCATCATGGTTACCAGCACAGGACAGGTGGAGAACCGCAAAATCCGAATTCCGGACAATGTGTCTGCATCCGAATTGGAGCAAATGGTCAACCTGCTCAACAGCAGACTGACCGGTGTGCCTTTATATAAATTAAAAACCCGTATTTTCTCAGAGATCAGCGAAGAGATGCAGCGCCATCTGGAGCATTATGAAGAAATGATGGCCACGCTGAATTCTGCTTTCGGTCACGAACAGGAACAGAAGATTTTCCTGAGCGGAGCGACGAATATGCTGATTCAACCGGAATTCAGGGATATGGACAAAGTCAAAAGTATTCTGGATCTGCTGGAAGAGACACCGACGCTTACCCGTCTGATGGCGGAAGCTTCTGCACCCCACGGCATCCAGGTACGTATTGGTGCGGAGAATGCGCATCAGGCTTTTGAAAATTGCAGTCTGATTACAGCCACCTATGAGCTGGATGGCGAATCATTGGGTACTATTGGTATACTGGGACCTACACGCATGGAATATGCGAGAGTGATGGGCATGCTGAATATGCTGTCACACGATATGACCCGGATACTCAAACAATGGTATCGTTAATTGTTCTCTCTGATGACTAACATATATTGCTTGAATGTATCAGGAGCTGCAGTATGAACTATTATGAATGACGAGCTATTACAAGGAGGTGAACAATCTTGAATAAAGAGCAATCCTTTCAAGAAAACAACAATCCGGAAGATCAGGAAATGATGAACGATATCCAGGCTGAAGACAACAATGTAGCCGCAGAGTCCGTAGACACTACCGATTCTGCCAACACGGAGTCCGCAGCCGAGGAAGTGGTATCCCGTGCTGAACTGGAACGTGTGCAGGCACACGCAGATGATCAGACACAGCGTCTCCTGCGTGCACAGGCTGATTTTGATAACTTCCGCCGCCGTACACAAAAGGAAAAGGAAGAACTGGCGAAGTACGCTTCTGCCCAGCTCATTACTGAACTGATCCCGATTATTGATAACTTTGAACGCGCGATGGCTACCCGTCCGGAGAACCCGGAACTGGAATCCTTCTCCAAAGGCGTAGACATGATCTTCCGCCAGCTGTCCGACGTACTCAAAAACACAGGCCTGACCCCAATGGAAGCCGTTGGACAACCATTCAACCCGGAATTCCATCAAGCTGTTATGCAGGTAGAGTCCGACGAACACGAAGAAGGCATCGTGGTGGAAGAACTGCAAAAAGGCTATATGCTGAAGGATAAAGTCATCCGCCCAGCAATGGTCAAAGTAAGCGGCTAAGCGTTTGGCAGTATAAACGCGACCAAGTCCAATAAAAATACAATCCAATCACATAGACGTTACAAGGAGGAAATTAAGCATGAGCAGAGTAATTGGTATCGACCTGGGTACAACAAATTCATGTGTGGCAGTAATGGAAGGCGGCGAAGCAGTCGTTATTCCTAACCCGGAAGGCGCACGTACGACCCCTTCCGTAGTCGGCTTCAAAAAAGACGGCGAGCGTATCGTTGGTGAGACAGCGAAGCGTCAATCCATCACTAACCCTGACCGCACGATCAGCTCCATCAAGCGTCACATGGGTACAGACCACAAAGAAACAATCGATGACAAAACATACAGCTCCCAGGAAATCTCCGCGATGATCCTGCAAAAACTGAAATCCGATGCAGAAGCTTACCTGGGCCAACCGGTAACTCAAGCGGTTATCACGGTTCCGGCTTACTTTAACGACAGTCAGCGTCAAGCAACCAAAGATGCAGGTAAAATTGCCGGTCTGGAAGTTCTGCGTATTGTCAACGAGCCGACAGCAGCAGCACTGGCATACGGTCTGGAAAAATCCGAAGACCAAACAATTCTCGTTTATGACCTGGGCGGCGGTACATTCGACGTTTCTATTCTTGAACTGGGCGATGGCTTCTTCGAAGTTAAAGCAACCAGCGGTGACAACCACCTCGGTGGTGATGACTTTGACCAAGTGATCATCGACTATCTGGTAAGTGAATTCAAAAAAGATCAGGGCATCGACCTGAGCAAAGATAAAGCAGCTGTACAACGTCTTAAAGACGCAGCTGAAAAAGCGAAAAAAGAACTGTCCGGCGTACTGACTACTACGATCTCGCTGCCATTTATCACGGTTGCAGACGGCGTGCCTCAGCACTTGGAAGTAAACCTGACTCGCGCGAAATTCGAAGAACTGTCCGCTTCTCTCGTAGAGCGTACACTCGGCCCGACTCGTCAAGCGATCAAAGACTCCGGTCTGAGCGCTAACGAAATCGACAAAATTGTACTGGTGGGTGGTTCCACTCGTATTCCTGCCGTACAGGAAGCAATCAAAAAACTGACCGGTAAAGAGCCTCACAAAGGCGTTAACCCGGATGAAGTCGTTGCACTGGGTGCAGCGGTTCAAGCGGGCGTTCTGACTGGCGACGTAAAAGACGTTGTCCTGCTGGACGTAACTCCACTGTCCCTCGGTATCGAGACAGCAGGTGGCGTATTCACCAAAATGATCGAGCGCAATACTACAATCCCAACAAGCAAATCCCAGGTGTTCTCCACTTATGCGGATAACCAGCCGAGCGTTGAAATTCACGTGCTGCAAGGTGAGCGTGAAATGGCAGCCGGCAACAAAACACTGGGACGCTTCATGCTGGGCGATATCCCTGCTGCACCACGCGGCGTACCGCAAATCGAAGTTACTTTCGACATCGATGCCAACGGTATCGTTAACGTATCGGCAACAGACAAAGGTACAGGCAAGAGCCAGAAAATCACCATCACTTCTTCCAGCGGTCTGAGCGATGAAGAAGTCGAGAAAATGATGAAAGACGCTGAACTGCATGCTGAAGAAGACCGTAAACGTAAAGAGCTCGTTGAAGTCAAAAACAGCGGCGACCAGCTGATCTACCAGGTAGAAAAAACAATCAAAGACCTTGGTGAAAAAGCGGATGCAGGCGAAGTTGAAAAAGCTAATGCTGCCAAAGACAAGCTGAAATCCGCATTGGAAGGCGACGATGTAGAAGCGATCAAAGCGGCTACAGAAGAGCTGAGCACTGTGGCACAGGCTCTGGCAGTCAAACTGTACGAGCAGGCTGCACAAGAGCAGCAGGGTGTAGAAGGCGCTGCTCCGAAAAACGACAATGTCGTGGATGCAGAGTACGAAGTAGTTGACGAAGACAAAAAAGACTAAGCACTGTTTGAATCACCAACATGTGTCTGTCTATCCAAACGATTTTTGCCTCGCAAAATATCGTATACAAAGCGCCGGTTAATCTCGGCGCAATCAGCTAGTGCTTGAAATGGGAAGGTCAAAGCCGGGGCATCCCGTGCTTTGACTTTCATTTTTTATGGGAACATGGTATAACACACAGAGTGCTATATAACGGGAGAACTCGCCGGTATGAACAAAGTCTGCAGCGAGGTGCGTGTATCGATCGCATATCATGCAGAATTTCGGACAGAGGAAGTCTTTCAGACATCAATACACCCGGATTCGTTATCCGGTAATTCATAGCATTCAGATAAAGGAGTGGAGGTGGACCGATGGCGGATAAGCGCGATTATTATGAGGTACTGGGCGTTGGCAAGGATGCTTCCGATGACGAGATTAAAAAGTCCTACCGGAAGCTGGCACGCCAGTACCACCCGGACGTTAACAAAGAGCCGGACGCGGAAACCAAGTTCAAGGAAGTCAAGGAAGCCTACGACGTACTGAGTGATTCATCCAAACGTGCCCAGTATGATCAATATGGACACATCGATCCGAATCAGGGCGGCTTTGGCGGAGGAGGATTCTCTTCCGGCGGCTTCGGTGATATTTTCGATATGTTCTTTGGCGGTCAGGGCGGCAGACAGCGTAACCCGAATGCACCTCAGCGTGGTAACGATCTGCAGTACACGATGAACCTGGAATTCAAGGAAGCGGTATTTGGCAAGGAAACCGATATTACGATCAACCGTACCGAGAATTGTGATGTATGTGATGGTTCCGGTGCCAAGCCGGGCACCCAGCCGAAGACCTGTTCGGTATGTCATGGCTCTGGTCAGGAAGAAGTGGTACAGAATACACCATTCGGTCGTATGGTAAACCGCCGCAGCTGTTCCAATTGCGGAGGTACAGGTACCATTATCGAAGAGAAATGTAACAACTGCAGCGGCAGCGGCCGTGTAAGAAAGCAGCGTAAAATTCATATCCGTATCCCTGCAGGGGTGGATGATGGTTCACAGATGAGAGTTAATGGTGAAGGGGAAGGCGGTGTACGCGGGGGCCCTCCGGGTGACCTGTATATCGTATTCCGCGTGAAATCCCATGATTTTTTCGAGCGTGAAGACGATGATATCTACTGTGAGATTCCGCTTACCTTTACCCAGGCTGCGCTTGGCGACGAGATTGAAGTGCCGACACTGACTGAGAAAGTCAAAATTAAAATACCTGCAGGTACCCAGACCGGCACCTATTTCCGTCTCAAAGGCAAAGGCGTACCTCGTCTGCGCGGTACCGGACAGGGTGATCAGCATATCAAGGTTGTCGTGGTGACACCAAGCAATCTGACCGACGACCAGAAAGAACTGCTGCGTCAGTTCGGCTCATTGAGCGGGGAGAACACACACGAGAATGAGCAGTCTTTTTTTGATCGTGTGAAAAGAGCATTCCGCGGCGACTAAGCATCGGCATGTGAACTAAACAGGATAAAGTGACCCGGTTCTGCCAAGAACCGGGCTTTATTTTACATAATTGGCCCCAAAAAAGCTGAAGCATCTTAGGGATGGCCAGCTGTGTTCCCATACAGTCATGGAGTACATAGTCTGCTCCAAGCCGTAAACCAAGTGTATTCATCGATGATGCCCTGTAAAAGCAGGCCATTTTGAATTATACTGTTAATCTGTAGTACAATGAAGCGTAATGCACGCTCGAAAACAGGAGGAACTTAAACCATGTTATGGCATGAATTGACTATACATACAACCGAAGAAGCGGTGGAGATGATCTCCAACTTTCTGCATGAAGCAGGCGCAGGCGGTGTAACAATCGAGGAATCAGGTACGCTGAACAAGCCGCGTGATACCTCTTATGGACAATGGTATGAAATGCCGCTGAACGATATTCCGGAAGGATTGGCAGTTGTTCAGGGTTACTTTGCCGAAGCGACCGATATGGATGCGATCGCAGCCGAGATTGGCACGCGTACGAGCCAGCTCAAAGAGTTTGGTATTGATGCGGGTGCTGCAACCATCTCTGTAAAAACAGTGGATGAGGATGACTGGGCGAACGCCTGGAAGCAGTATTTCAAGCCGATCCGTGTATCGGAGCGTCTGACGATCAAGCCGACCTGGGAAGAGTATACACCGGAGAGTTCGCAGGAGCAGATTATTGAATTGGACCCGGGTATGGCTTTTGGAACAGGGACACATCCGACCACATCGCTCTGTCTGCGTACCCTGGAGACCGTAATCCACGGTGGTGAAGAAGTGATCGATGTCGGTACAGGCTCGGGTATTCTGGCCATCGGTGCCATGAAGCTTGGTGCGAAGAGTGTACTGGCACTGGATCTTGATCCTGTCGCAGTCTCAAGTGCAGGAGAGAATACACGCCTGAACGGACTGGAACAGGATATTACAGTATATGAGAGTGATCTGTTGTCCGTACTCAAGGCTGACCCCGATAGCCTGGATGTAAAGCTGAATGTTACGCTGCCGGTACAGGTAGTTGTAGCCAATATTCTGGCCGAAATCATTCTGCTGTTTATCGATGATGTATATGAAGCGCTCAAGCCGGGCGGTGTGTATATCGCTTCCGGTATTTATAAAAACAAAGAAGACGATGTGCGTCAGGGACTGGAAGCTGCCGGTTTTGTAGTGGAAGGTGCACATCGCGATGAAGACTGGATCGCCTTTGTAGCGAGAAAGAGGTAAGGAATGGATTTTCTGGATCGTATTTTATTTGTTCCGCTGGATGTGCTGCCATTTTACGTACTGGCGCTCGTCATCGGATTTACCGTACATGAATTTTCACATGCGTATGTAGCGAGCAAGCTGGGCGATCCTACGGCCCGGCTGCTCGGGCGGGTGACGCTTAACCCGGCTGCTCATATTGATCTGCTCGGGATGATCCTGCTGCTGATCGCCGGCTTTGGCTGGGCGCGTCCGGTGCCTGTTAACCGCGAGAACTTCAGTCGCCCTCGGCTGATGGGAATTATGGTATCGGCGGCAGGACCGGTCAGCAACCTGCTCGTGGCCCTGTTCACCGCCATTATCTATTATGCACTCAACTATTTCGGTCTGATCGGCTCGTTTGCCAACAACCGGATTGATATCGCGATTTATACGTTTGTGGAAAATATGATTCTGATGAACTGCTTCCTGTTCATCTTCAATCTGATTCCGCTGCCGCCGCTGGATGGCTACCGGATTCTGTCCGACTGGCTGCCTCCGCGCATCAGCGCACGTCTGCAGCGTGTGGAACAATGGGCCATGCTGCTGTTCCTGCTGCTCGTATTTATCCAGCCGCTGCGCCAGGTGACTATCCTGCCGCTGTACCAGCTCGCCAATGCGCTGGGCAGCAGCTTTTACACACTCGGCAATGTCATATTCGGCGGCTGAGCAATCGAATAACCAAACAATCTTGATAATAGACCCAAAGCCGCTGACCGGAGCTTATTCCGATCAGCGGCTTTTTACATACTCATGAAATTCATGAAGATCAGGAGTCGACATAATGGGTATTAACATGGTGGAGCATGAAAATGCTTTGCAATCAAAAAGGATAAATATGAACAATTATTGAACTTTCACAAGGTGATTTGACTTCTTCAAAAGGGCAAAATAATTGATAATCGCCTATAAAAAGGAAGAAAATTCCTTTCCAAAATGAAGATTAAGTGAAGTCCCGTACATCGCTTGACATCACCCTGTGTATAGTATGATAATGATTCTCAGATTATACTTATTCTAATTACATTTTAGGATAACCAAAAAATATTGGAATCAGGAGGAATTTTATTATGTCTCTTATCGGTAAAAAAGTAGATGCTTTCAACGCAAAGGCTTTCCACAATGGTGAGTTCATCGATGTATCCGAACAAAACTTCCAGGGTAAATGGAGCATTGTCTGCTTCTATCCGGCTGACTTCACTTTCGTATGCCCAACTGAACTGGGTGACCTGCAGGATCAATACGCTACACTGAAAAATCTGGGTGTGGAAGTATACTCCGTATCCACAGATACTCATTTCACACATAAAGCATGGCACGATCACTCCGATGTAATCGGCAAAATCGAGTACATCATGATCGGTGACCCTTCCCAACGCATTTCCCGTATCTTCGACGTTCTGGACGAAGAAGAAGGCCTGGCACAACGCGGTACATTCATCATCGATCCGGAAGGCGTTGTTCAAACGGTTGAAATCAATGCTGACGGTATCGGCCGTGATGCAAGCACGCTGGTAGACAAAATCAAAGCAGCTCAATACGTTCGCAACAACCCGGGTGAAGTTTGCCCTGCAAAATGGAAAGAGGGCGCTGAAACCCTGAAACCAAGCCTGGATCTGGTTGGTAAAATCTAAGTTTAAACTGAAACGTTTAACAGTAAGGAGCATGAGCAAATGGTATTAGATGCAGAAATGAAGGTCCAACTGTCGCAATATCTCCAGATGCTGGAGAGCGACATCGTGCTGAAAGTCAGCGCTGGCGATGATAAAACATCCCAGGAAACGCTGGCACTCCTTGACGAACTGGCTGCCATTTCTCCGCGCATCAAAGTGGAAACAGCGGTACTGGAACGTACACCAAGCTTCAGTGTAAACCGTGTAGGCGAAGACACCGGCGTTATATTTGCCGGTGTTCCGCTTGGACACGAGTTTACCTCGCTGGTCATGGCACTGCTTCAGGTAAGCGGCCGTGCACCCAAGGTGGATGACAGTCTGATCGCTCAGGCGAAAGCAGTTAAAGGTCCATATACATTTGAATCCTATGTCAGCCTGACCTGCCACAACTGTCCGGATGTGGTACAGGCGCTGAATATTCTGAGTGTACTGAACCCGAACATCAAGCATACGATGATCGAAGGCGGCGCATTCAAACATGAAGTGGACAGCAAAAACATTATGGCAGTGCCTACGGTATTCCTGAACGGCGAGCCATTCGGCAGCGGACGCATGTCCCTGCAGGATATCCTGTCTAAACTGGGCGCAGGCCCGGATGCGGATGAACTGTCGGAGAAAGCACCTTATGATGTGCTGGTAATCGGCGGCGGTCCTTCCGGCTCCAGTGCAGCGATCTATGCAGCCCGCAAAGGTATTCGTACCGGTCTGGTAGCCGAGCGCTTTGGCGGTCAGGTAATGGATACGGTCGGTATCGAGAACTTTATCAGTGTGAAATACACCGAAGGTCCAAAGCTTGCAGCCAGCTTGGAAGAACACGTAAAGGAATACGGCGTGGATATTATGCCATCCCTGCGTGCGAAGCGTCTTGAGAAAAAAGACATGGTTGAAGTGGAACTGGAAAACGGTGCAGTACTGAAAAGTAAAACCGTTATTCTCTCCACCGGTGCACGCTGGCGCAATATCGGCGTACCGGGTGAAGAAGAATTCAAAAATAAAGGCGTAGCCTACTGCCCGCACTGTGACGGCCCTCTATTCGAAGGCAAACACGTTGCAGTAATCGGCGGCGGCAACTCCGGTATCGAAGCAGCGATCGACCTGGCCGGTATCGTGAAGCACGTCACTGTTCTTGAATTTGCCTCGGAATTGAAAGCCGATTCCGTCCTGCAGGAGCGTCTGTACAGCCTGCCAAACGTAACGGTAATCAAAAACGCGCAAACCAAGGAAATTATAGGCGACGATACAGTCAACGGTATTACCTATATCGATCGCGACACGATGGAAGAGCAGCATGTGAAGCTGCAGGGCGTATTCGTTCAGATCGGTCTGGTGCCTAACACCGACTGGCTGAAAGATACACTCGAGCTGACCCGCATGGGTGAAATCGTTGTGGACAAACACGGTGCAACCAGCCTGCCTGGCGTATTCGCTGCTGGCGACTGCACAGACAGTGCTTACAAGCAGATCATTATCTCGATGGGTTCCGGCGCTACTGCAGCACTGGGCGCATTCGATTACATGATCCGCAACTGATCGGATACCACAAGCATAATGACTCCGGCAGCCAACCCGCTGTTACGATAGGCAGTCGGATCACGCGCTTGGTATATCCGGTATTGTGATTCATTACATGCAAACCCAATAAAATTCCCGCTCCTGCAACCGGATCATCCGGCGCAGAAGCGGGAGTTTTTTGTTGGGGGGAATCAGCAGGAAATGCATCAGAATACATAACCGTACTCCGAGCATGCAGTAGCATTTACTAAGAATTCCGATGTACAATTTGAAGTGAAACCCTAGCCCTACCTGTTCAAAAGTTGTATGATAGGGATTCAGGTATTTCACTCCGATATGGAGCTGCAGGGCCTTTGGAAGTCCGGCTTGTCTTTACAAACCGGGCTATTTGAATGTCACCCGGTGCTCCCCATGTGCTGCAATGACAGATACCGGAGTCAGGCGGCAGGCTACATAAGCAGATTATTGATCCACGCCGCATACCGACCCATGCGAGAGAATGTCAGGATTCAATCCCAGTACGAAAATGCCATACAGAAAGTGGATGAGTGATGCAGCGATATTTTGTACCGGCCAATCAGTTCAGTGAGCAGGAAGTTACGATCACTGGTGAGGATGCACGGCATATTATAAGAGTGATGCGTTCGCAGGAAGGCGACAAGCTGATCGCCTGTGACGGCAGCCAGCTGGATGTGCTGGCCGAGATTAGCAGTATGGACGACGGCATTGTCATTGCGCGTATCGTCGAGCGGCTGGAGCAGCTGTCCGAGGCGGGGGTGCAGGTTACGATTGCCCAGAGCCTTCCGAAGGGTGATAAGATGGAGACCGTGATCCAGAAATGCACGGAGCTGGGAGCGGCAGCATTTGTTCCGTTTCTGTCCGAGCGTACGGTGGTACAGTATGATTCACGTAAGGAAGAGAAGCGCATTCAACGCTGGAGCAAGATTGCCAAGGAAGCGGCCGAGCAGAGTCACCGCAGCCGTGTTCCCCAGATCGGTCAGCCGCTCAGCTGGAAGCAGCTGCTTGCCACATTTGGGCAGTATGATTTAATCTGTTTTTGTTATGAAAAGGAAAATGGCAGCCAGCTGCGCGATGTGGTTCAGCCTTTTGCTGCCAATCTGCAGCAGAGACAGGATATGGACACACCTGCACGGGTACTGATTGTTGTCGGACCGGAAGGCGGATTTGCCGAGCAGGAAGTGGAAGCAGCCGAGCAGCAGGGGGCTGTACCTACAGGTCTGGGCAGACGGATTCTCCGCACGGAGACGGCTGCCATGACGGCGCTGGCCTGCATTATGTATGAAACCGGAGAAATGGGAGGAATTTAACTTATGCCATCTGTAGCGTTTTACACGTTGGGCTGTAAAGTCAACTTTTATGATACCGAAGCCATGTGGCAGCTGTTCAAAAATGAAGGCTATGACCAGGTCGATTTTGAAGAACAGACTGCGGATGTATATGTGATTAATACCTGTACCGTAACCAATACCGGCGATAAAAAAAGCCGTCAGATTATCCGTCGTGCCGTACGCCGTAACCCGGATGCGGTCATCGCGGTAACCGGCTGCTATGCACAGACGTCCCCGGCCGAGATTCTGGATATCGAAGGCGTCGATCTGGTCGTCGGTACGCAGGATCGCGACAAGCTGATGGATCATATTCGCACCTTGCAGAGCGAGCGTCAGCCGATTAACGCTGTACGCAATATTATGAAGACACGCGAGTTTGAAGAGCTGGATGTGCCGGATTTTGCCAATCATACCCGCGCATTTCTCAAAATCCAGGAAGGCTGCAATAACTTCTGCACCTTCTGCATTATTCCATGGTCTCGCGGACTGTCCCGCAGCCGTGCAGCCAGCAGTGTAATTGCCCAGGCGCATCAGCTGGTGGCAGCAGGCTACAAGGAAATCGTACTGACCGGTATTCATACGGGCGGCTACGGGGATGACCTGGAAGATTATG
This sequence comes from Paenibacillus sp. Z6-24, assembly GCF_054161335.1. Taxonomy (NCBI): domain Bacteria; kingdom Bacillati; phylum Bacillota; class Bacilli; order Caryophanales; family Paenibacillaceae; genus Paenibacillus; species Paenibacillus sp. Z6-24. The sequence goes on from NZ_CP096398.1 coordinate 1,564,812, forward strand.
ATCTGGCGGATCTGCTATGGGATCTGGACCGGGTCGAAGGGCTGGAACGTATCCGTATCAGCTCTATCGAAGCGAGTCAGATTGATGAAAAGGTGCTGGATGTACTGAACCGCTCTTCGAAAATGTGCCGTCACTTCCATATTCCGCTGCAGGCCGGCGATGATAACGTTCTGAAACGGATGCGCCGCAAATATACCGTAGCTGAATATGCGGAGAAAATCCGCCGTATTCGCCAGTCCATGCCGGATGTAGCGATTACGACAGACGTCATCGTAGGCTTCCCGGGCGAGACGGAAGAAATGTTCCGCAATGGATACGAGATGATGAAGTCGATCGGCTTCTCCGAGATGCACGTCTTCCCCTATTCCAAGCGTACCGGTACACCGGCTGCACGCATGGAAGACCAGGTGGATGAAGAAGTGAAAAATGCCCGTGTACATCAGCTGATCGATCTGTCCGAGCAGATGCAGCTGTCCTATGCGGAGAAGTTTGTCGGTCATGTACTTGATGTGATTCCGGAAAATAACGACAAAGGATTATACGGTGAAGGTATGATCGCGGGATACAGCGATAACTATCTGCAGATTGCTTTTGAAGGATCCGAAGATATGGTCGGCAAGCTGTGCCGCGTCAAGCTTACCGAACCCGGCGTCAATACAAGCAAAGGTCAACTGGTTCGTGTATTGGAGCAGACTCCAACTCCGCTGGCCCAGTAAGAGCTTTTATATCGTTTTATAACAGACAGGATACGACGAAAGGATTTCACTTTACCGTTCGGTTAAGGTGAAATCCTTTGTTTTGATCAAGCATGAATCTGTGCGCATACACACAACCGGCAGCCAAAATGTAAGTTGGCGGGCTGTACGGACTTTATGAGGGAGTGACCACTATTGGCAAGCATCATTTTGCATCAAAAGCGTAAGAAAAGACTCGAACAGGGACATCCATGGGTATTTGAAGGTGAAATCGCCGAGGTGGAAGGTCAGCCGGAACCCGGTCAGATCGTCAGCATTCTGAACCATCAGCGCAAATTCCTCGCTTCCGGTTATTACAACCCCGCGTCTCGTATCACGGTACGTGTAGTATCCCATCAGCCGCTGGAAGATCTGGATACCGCCTTTTTCGCAGAGCGGTTTGAATGGTGTCTCAAGCACCGGACACGTTTTCTGAGTGGGGGGAATGCTTATCGTCTCGTTTATGGAGAGGCTGATTTCCTGCCGGGTCTGATCGTGGACCGGTTTGGAGATATTCTGGTCGTACAGCTGCTGACACTGGGAATGGACCGCCGCCGTCAGCAGATCATTGATGCGCTGGTACAGGTTGTTCAGCCTGCCGGCATCTACGAACGTAGCGACGTATCCGTACGCAAGCTGGAAGGTCTGGAAGAAGTCAAAGGCGTAATGTATGGAGAGTGCCCGCGTCACGTAACCGTATCGGAGAACGGACTGCTGATCAAGGTTGATATTGAGGAAGGTCAGAAAACCGGCTACTTCTTCGACCAGCGCGAGAATCGTGCTTCGATTGCACCGCTGATGCTTGGCTGGGGTGAACGAAGCGGTATTCAGCTGACAGAGATGGAGCAGGATGGACAGCAGGTGACGGTACCGGTGAATCGCAAAGGCAAAGTCGTCGACTTCCCGTACTGGGATGGCGCAACCGTGTTGGAGTGCTTCTCCCATACCGGCAGCTTTACACTCAATGCATGCAAATACGGAGCCAAAAAAGTGACCTGCCTGGACATATCCGCTCATGCGATTGAGAGCGCCCGCGAGAATGTGCGTCTGAACGGATTCGAAGACCGGGTGGAATTTGTCGTGGATGATGCCTTTGATTATTTGCGCAGCAATGCCAAAGGGCTGGAAGAGCGCAATCAGCGTGCTGCTGCCGATGCAGGACAGGATACATCCAAGCCGATGACAGCTGGCGGCGGACGCAGCTGGGATGTGGTCATCCTCGATCCGCCTGCTTTTGCCAAAACCAAGAGTGCTGTACCTGGTGCAATCCGCGGTTACAAGGATATCAATCTGCACGGTATGAAGCTGGTCAATGAAGGCGGCTATCTGGTTACGGCGAGCTGTTCCTATCATATGCGTCCCGATCTATTCCTGGAGACGATCCAGGATGCAGCCAAAGATGCCGGCAAAGTGCTGCGTCTGGTCGAATGGCGTGCAGCCGGCAAGGATCACCCGCAGATTCTGGGTGTAAATGAAGGACATTACCTGAAATTTGCGATCTTTGAAGTACGCAGCAAAAACTTTTAAACTATAATTAGATAACGATCAACAGTCTCCAAGCCGATTGTTGACCCTATCCCATAACCCCCTCTTTCCGGATATACAATATAATGTATTTCAGGCAGAGGGGATTTACATATGTTTGCCGGATCAAGGGCGAACAGGATTGAATTATGAGCCGAATTGTATTACTCTTAATAGGATACTGATAAGAACATGTGTTCCTTTTTTGATATTGTATTTTATGGATATGATGCTTGGGATGTTTATTTGTGGTCCTTGCTTGTGATCTTTACATGTCTCGTTTCTATAACAGCTTGATTGTAAATATAGATTTTATTTTGCAGGAATGAAGGTGATGGTATGCCACTCAAGTTTATGCTGGGCCGTTCGGGCAGCGGTAAGACGACAACAGTCATTCAACGGATTATCGATCGGATTGGGCAGCAGCCGGATGGTCCGCCCATTTTGCTGCTTGTGCCTGAACAGGCTTCCTTTCAGGCGCAGTATGCACTGATTCGCACGCCCGAGCTTCGCGGTAATGTACGGGCGCATACGTACGGGTTCCGTCATTTTGCCGATTGGATTCTGCGGGAAACCGGCGGATCGGCCCGTACGCCAATCGGCGATGAAGGCAAGAAAATGCTGTTGTATAAGCTGATTCATGCCCATCAGCCGGAACTGCGGTTATTCGGTGCATCCAGTGATCAGTTCGGTTTTATCGGCAAATTAAGTGAATTATATACGGAGTTCAAGCATCATGCTCTGTCTGCGGAGGAGCTGGCCCGTTATGTACAGCAGCAGGGGACACGGCGTTCGCCGCTGCTGAGCGATAAGCTGCATGATCTGCAGCGCATCTATCAGGAATATGAACAGGGATTGGCCGGTCTGTATGTGGATCGGGATGATACGCTGAATGATCTCGCAGCCGCGATCCCGCAGTCGGAGTCGCTAAATGGAGTGGAAGTATGGATCGATGGATTTCACAGCTTCAGTCCGCAGGAGTATGCGGTTATCGCCGCGCTGCTGGACAAAGCTGTATCGGTCACGATTACGCTTACCCTGGATCGTCCTTATGAGGAGGAGCCGCCGCAGGAGATGGAGCTGTTCCATCCGACGGCGCTGACATACCGCAAGCTGTCCCAGCTGGCTGCTGCGATCGATGGAGGGACCATGCCGACTATCGAGAACCTGTCGGCTTCTTTGGATAGCGTACCGGTTCGTTTCCAGCACAGTCCGCAGCTGGCGCATCTGGAATACGGCTATCGCCACCGCAAAGTATGGCGTGCGCCATCCACTGATCAGGAAGACGCTCAGGAGCATGATATTACTATTTATAGTGCGCCCGATCGACGCTCCGAAGTGGAAGCTGCCCTGCGTGAGATGGTGCGGATCTCCCGGGATAAAGGTGCGCGATGGCGGGATATGGCGCTGTTCGTACGTACGCTGGATGATTACGAACATATGATTGAGCCGCTGCTGCAGGATTATGGCATTCCTTATTTTATGGATAAACGACGCGGCATTCTGCATCATCCGCTGGCCGAGTTTCTGCGTTCTGCGCTTGATATCGTCATGTATCACTGGCGCTACGAAGATGTATTTCGCTGTATCAAGACGGGGATGCTCGTTCCCGATGACGGACGTGTCAGTATGGAAGACCTCGACCGGCTGGAGAATGCGGTGCTGGCGACAGGCATTCACGGCTCTCGCTGGACCGATGGACGTCCATGGCGGAATATTCCCGGTATTCATATGGATAATGAAGAAGAGCGCAGTGAGAGCCAACGTGCAGCTGCACAGCGTATCGAACAGGCGCGAGACCTGGTGACCGGCCCATTAATCGTTTTTGAAAAGAAAATCAAAAAGGCTCGTCATGCGACCGAGATGTGCATCGCTCTGTACCAGCTGATCGAAGACTGCAATATTGCCGGACAGCTGGAGCAGATGAGCGGCAGTGCAGCCCTGGCAGGCGATCCGCTGCGTGCACGTGAGCATGTACAGATCTATGGCAGTATTATGGATCTGCTGGAGCAGATGGTGGATATTATGGGAGAAGGCGAGCTGGAACTGGTTACTTTTGCCGGTCTGCTGGAGACGGGACTGGCCGGTCTACGGCTTGGTATTATTCCGCCAGCGATGGATCAGGTGCTGATCGGTTCCATGGATCGGACCCGCCCGATGGATATCCGGTATGCGTTTGTGCTCGGAGTAAATGACGGGATCGTGCCATCCGTATTTATGGATGATGGTATTCTCAATGAAATGGAACGCACCAGTATGTCGGAAGACGGACTGGCGCTGGCACCGGGCATTACGCGCCGTCAGCTGGATGAGCGTTTTCTGATATACAATACGCTGACCATGGCAAGCGACAAGCTGTGGATCAGCTATTCCCAGACCGATCATGAAGGCAAAGGACTACTGCCTTCGGAAGTGATCACCCAGGTACGCAGTCTGTTTCCTTTCCTGCAGCATCAGAATAACAGCCCGGCTGCATCATCGGCAGAGCAGGACAGTGCCCGTATTAGTCGTCCGGCGACCACGTTGCCGGTGCTGATCGGACAGCTGCGGGACTGGAGCAGAGGCAGCGCGATTCAGCCATCTTGGTGGCATGCCTATAACTGGTATGCGACGCAGGAGAAATGGCAGCCCCAGCTGCATATGCTGCTGGATTCGCTGTTTTATGAAAATAGTGGACGGCAGCTGGCAGAGGATACAAGCCGTCATCTGTATGGCAGTGTACTGCGGACAAGTGTCTCGGGCATGGAGCAGTTCGTCTCCTGTCCGTTTGCCCACTTTGCGGCCCGCGGTCTCAAGCTGCGGGAACGTCAGGAATACCGGCTCAAAGCACCGGATATCAGCAAGCTGTTTTATGCTTCACTGACCGACCTGGCGAGAGACTTGAAAAATCAGGGGCGCAAATGGGGCGATCTCAGTCCCGAAGAATGTATTCAGGCTGCCGAGGCGGCAGTGGACAAGCATGTGCCAAGGCTGCAGGGAGAGATTCTGTTCAGCTCCAAACGGTACGGCTATATTACGCGCAAGCTGCGTGAAGTCGTCAGCCGGGCTTCCGTCATTATTGGAGAGCAGTCTCGCCGCGGAGACTTTGAACCATGGTATCTGGAGTTGGTATTTGGTCCCAATGGCGACTGGCCGCCGCTGCGCTTCACGCTGGATAACGGCTGTACGATGGAGATCGTAGGCAAAATCGACCGGGTGGATATCGCCGAGAGCGACAATGGACTGCTCGTGCGTATTATCGACTACAAGTCCAGCCAGACCGATCTAAAGCTGCATGAAGTCTATTATGGACTGGCACTGCAGATGCTTACCTATCTGGATGTGCTGCTGACCCATGCGGAAGAGATGCTGGGACAGCCAGCTTCGCCTGCAGGCGCACTGTATTTCCATGTGCATAATCCAATGCTGCAATCCGGCAACCGGCTGACCCTGCAGCAGTCCCAGCAGGAATTGCTCAAGAAATTCAAAATGAAAGGTCTGCTGCTCGCCGACCGTGATGTGATTGGTCGGATGGATATGGAACTGGACAAAGGGTATTCGACCATTTTACCGGTAGCCGTGAAGACCGATGGCGGATTCTACAGCAGCTCGGCGGTAGCATCGCCCGGACAATGGGATGAACTGCTGCGCAATGTCAGACAGACCGCGCGCGATATCGGCACAGGTATTACGGATGGACAGACCGATATTACCCCGTACCGGATGGAGCAGGAAAAAGCCTGCACCTTCTGTGCCTACAAGTCGGTCTGCCAGTTTGATGAGTCCGTCAAAGGCAATGCCTATAACATATTGAAGAAACCGAACAAAAATGAAACGTGGGAGCTGCTGCAGAATCAGCAGAACACGCAGAAAGGAGAAGATTCCATTGACCGTTAACCCAACCGATTATCCCGAAATGCCAAGACCGGCAGACAGCACATGGACCGATGACCAGTGGAAGGCCATCTCTCTGCGTGGCGGCAATATGCTTGTTGCTGCTGCAGCTGGTTCTGGCAAGACGGCTGTTCTGGTAGAGCGAATTATTCGACAGGTGACAGATACGAATCATCCGCTGGATGTGGACCGGATGCTGGTAGCGACTTTTACCAAGGCAGCAGCAACCGAGATGCGTCAGCGTATTCGGGCGGCGCTGGACAAGGAAGTGCTGCAGCGTCCGGATGATGAACGATTGCGCCGTCAGCTGGCTCTGCTCGGCCAGGCTTCGATTACGACTTTGCATTCCTTTTGCCTGGAAGTGATTCGTCGTTATTATTCACTCATTCCGCTGGACCCGGGTTTTCGTATTGCCAGTGAAAATGAAAGCGGCCTGCTGCGTCAGGAGCTGCTGGAAGAATTGTTTGAGGAGAAATATGGCGAGGAAGAAGAGCGCGATTCTAAGCAGTTTCACCGATTGATGAACTGGTTCGGCGGAGAACGCAGTGATGATGCGGCGATTGTGCTCGTAGAGCGGCTGTATCATTTTGCCCGCAGTCATCCGTGGCCGGAACACTGGCTCCGGCAAACGGCTGCCCATTTCCAGGCCGCTGATGGAGCAGCCCTGCAGAATACGCCATGGGTGAGCTACATTATGCAGGATATTGAAGTATCGCTGGAAGGGATCGAAGCACTGCTGCTGCAGGGAATAGATACGGCTCGGCTGCCGGGTGGACCGGCTGCCTATGCAGACAGTCTGAATGAAGATATGGAAGTGATCCGTCAGCTGCAGGATGCGCTGCAAGAGCAGCCCTGGACAGCGCTATATATGACTTTCCAGAATGCCGGATTCGGCAAGCTCAAAGCGGTACGCAAAGAGGGCATTGATCCGAATCTGCAGGATACCGTCAAGCAGCTGCGGGAGAATGCCAAGAAAACGCTGGCTGATCTAAAATCTTCGTTTTTCGGTCGTACACCGGATGAATTTGCCCAGGAACTGCGTGAAGCGGCTCCGCTCATGATGGAGCTGGCCGAGCTGGTTATTCGTTTCAGTAACAAATACCAGCAGGAGAAGCAGCGCCGGGGCTGGGTAGACTTTTCCGATCTGGAGCATTATGCCCTGCAGATTCTACGCGATCCGGCATCTGAGCCTGATCATGTGCTGCCTTCTTCCGCTGCGCTGGAGTACCAGGAGCGATTTGATGAAGTCATGCTGGATGAATACCAGGATACCAACTCGGTGCAGGAGCAGCTGATCCGGCTCATTTCCCGGCCCGAACAGGGCAACCGGTTTATGGTAGGAGATGTAAAGCAGAGCATTTACCGTTTCCGTCTGGCAGAACCGGGATTGTTCCTGGAAAAGTATCATACCTACAGCGAAGACTGGCAGGGAGAAGGCCGTCGAATCGATCTGTCACGCAACTTCCGCAGCCGTCAACAGGTCGTGGATGCCGTGAATATGATTTTCCGTCAGGTGATGAATGAGAAGGTCGGCGAGATCCGTTATGATGAACGTGCCGAGCTTGTAGCCGGTGCCCAGTATCCTCCTGGTGAACAAAATGCCTACGCACCGGAGTTCTGGCTGATTGACCGTGCGGGCAGCGAACGAGCGGCAGACAGCGAAGAGACAGCAGAGCTGCCTGCCGGTTCCGCTGCGGATGAGGCGGAGTTGGAAGCGGCCCGTCTGGAAGCACAGGCGATCGCTGCACGCATCCGTGAGATGGTAGCACCTGACGGTCGTCCGCTGTTGATTTATGATAAAAGTATGGATGGACTGCGTCCGGCGGAATACCGGGATATGGTTATTTTGCTGCGCTCCGTATCCGTATGGGCGCCGATGATGGTAGAGGAACTGCAGCTGCTGGGCATTCCGGCTTACAGTGATCTGGAGCAGGGATATTTCGAAGCGGTGGAAGTGGACATTATGCTGTCGCTGCTGGAAATTATCGACAACCCGCAGCAGGATATTCCGCTCGCCTCGGTACTGCGTTCACCGATTGTTGGACTCAACGAGAATGAACTGGCAGCAATCCGGCTGTTTGGCAAGGATGTTTCCTATTATGAAGCGATGCTGCTGGCATCCGAACAGATGGAAGAGCATCCTGCCGGTTGGAACAGCAAGCTGCGCCGTTTTATGGAGCAGCTGGCCAAGTGGCGTGCCCAGGCGAGAGAAGATGAGCTGGGCGATCTGATCTGGCGGATTTATCGGGAGACCGGTTATGTGGATTGGCTGGGCGGATTGCCGGGTGGTATCCAGCGTCAGAACAATCTGCGCATCCTGTACGATCGTGCACGCCAGTTCGAGCGTTCCACCTCATCCCGCGGCTTGTTCCGCTTCCTGCGCTTTATTCGCCGGCTCAAGGATAATGGCGGTGATCTCGGTGCCGCTGTATCTGGCAATCAGGAGAATGCGGTTCGCGTCATGACGATTCATAAGAGTAAAGGACTGGAATTCCCGGTCGTATTCCTGGCGGGGATGTCCAAAATGTTTAACATGCAGGATCTGAATGGCTCGTTCCTGATGCACAAGGAACTTGGTTTTGGTCCCAAATTTGTCGATGAAGACACACGGGTGAGCTATCCGATGCTGCCCAATCTGGCGATCCGCCGGAAGGCACTGACAGAACTGCTCGCTGAGGAGATGCGCGTCTTGTACGTTGCACTTACACGTCCAAGAGACAAGCTGATTATGATCGGAACGGTGCGTGGACTGGACAAGAAAATCTCGGCCTGGAGTCAGGTTCAGAATTCGGAACAGCTGGAGCTGCCGGATTATATACTGGCCCGCGGCCGCAGTTATCTCGATTGGCTTGGACCTGCGATGATGCGTCACCGTGCGGCATCCGTGTTCCGCGAACGCAATGAAGCAGCAGCGGGACCTTATTCGGACTGTCTGGCTGCCGATCCATCCGACTGGAAGATTCGCATCATCGACAGTCATGAACTGCGGATAGCAGAAGAAAATGGCGAACTGAGCTATGCCGGCCCGCGTGAGCATGATCCCAAATGGCATGCATTGATGGAAAAACGTGCAGTCACAGCAGCGGAAATCCGCGACCATTTGGATACAGATACAGATACAGATACAGATACAGATACAGATACAGATACAGATACAGATACAGATACAGATACAGATACAGATACAGATACAGCGGACTGGCAGCGCCTCGTTTACGATCGTCTTTCCTGGGAGTATCCGTATGAAGATGCGGTGCATACCCCGGCCAAGACAACAGTCAGTGAGCTGAAAAGGCAGCTAGCTAACGATGACGTGCCTGATACGGATGTATGGGAAGGAATCTGGAACCTGCAGCCGCTGCTTGGCTCGTTTGCCAGCCGCAGTGCATCTGCACCATTGGCTGCAGATACCGCTCCATCTTCACCACAGCCGGATTCTACAGCAGACAGCGACACGGAAGCCGGTACGATGGCTTACAGCCCGGCGTCCAGTCTGTATACCGACGGTACACTCAAACTGCAGCGTCCCAAATTTATGGAGAAGCGCGGCTTGAGCGGAGCCGAGCGGGGAACAGCCTACCATACGCTGATGCAGCGAATTCCGCTTAACACAGGTGCGGTAGATGATTCGCTCGTAGACCGTGTCAGGGAGGAATTGGTTCAGCTGCAGATTCTCACCCAGCCGGAGGCAAATGCAGTGAAGACCAGGGATATTACCGCCTTTTTCTCCAGCGATCTGGGACAGCGCCTGACAGCATCTCAATGGGTCAGACGCGAGATGCCGTTTAGCTATGGCATTCCTGTCAATGAACAGGGCGATATTATGCTGGCGCAGGGAATTGTCGATTGTCTGTTCCGCGAAGGCGAACGAACCATTCTGATCGATTACAAAACAGATCGAATCGCAGCCCATCAAGGCGGTCTGGAAGCGCTGGAGCAGCGTTATCGCCTGCAGCTGGAATTATATGCCCAGGCGGTTCGTGAATCGCTGGGCTGGCAGGTGGATGAGCTGTGGCTGTACTTTTTCGATGGTGCACGGGCTGTTAAGCTCTAAGGGGAGATGGCAGCAAGGTCAGGTACAATTGATCCTTGCATCCGTAGTTAGACCAGTCATCCTTTTGCATCCTGTTACAATAGGAACAACCAGCAAATAAAAAAAGAACAAAGAATAAAAAATAAAGAGTGCAAAACGAAGGCTAAACCAAGAGAAAATGAATACTATACGAATACCAAACCAGGTCACTGTCAGGGCCGCCTGTTCAAGGGCGGTCCTGCAGTTATTATGTATGAAGATGAAGGAGGAGTCCGATGCGTATTTTACATACGGCAGACTGGCATTTTGGCAAAACACTGGAAGGCCGCAGCCGTCTGGAAGAGCAGGCTGCTTTTGTGGACGAATTGACACGGATTGCAGACGAGCAGCAGGCAGATCTGATCCTGATGGCTGGTGATGTATACGATTCAGTTAATCCTCCGGCAGCAGCAGAGCAGCTGTTTTACGAAGCGGCAGCCAAGCTGACCGGCAATGGGCGCCCAATGGTTATTATTGCAGGAAATCACGATCAGCCCGAGCGGATCTCGTCGGCTACCCCCCTTGTTCGAGGTAGAGGGATTCACCTGCTGGGTGTACCGGCCGCAGAGGGGCTGCAGATTCATATTCCGCGTACATCCGAGATGGCGGTTATCGCACCGCTGTCCTATCCATCGGAAGCCCGATTGAATGAATTGCTGACCGATGATAATGAGGAAAATTTGATCCGGCGCGCCTATAGTGAGCGTGTCGGTCTATTGATGAAGCAGCTGGCGGCAGGATTTCGCCCGGACACGGTAAATCTGGCGATGAGTCATATTTATGTACTGGGCGGTGTGGAGACCGATTCGGAGCGTCCGATTCAGGTAGGCGGCGCTTATACGGTTGATCCGTCGGCACTGTATACGGGCGCCCAGTACACGGCGCTCGGTCATTTGCATCGCGCGCAGGCGGTCAAGGGTGAGGGTATGATCCGCTACAGTGGTTCGCCGCTGGCCTACAGCTTTTCCGAAGCCGGTCAGGCCAAATCTGTGACCATCCTTGATATACAGCCCGGCGGTATTCCGCAGATGGAAGAAATCTTTCTGACGAGCGGACGTCCGCTGGTACGCTGGAAAGCCAAAGGCGGATTGACAGAAGTATACCAGTGGCTGGAAGAAGGCAGAGATCCGAACTCCTTTATCGATCTGGAAATTTCCCTACAGGAAGCGCTGGCCATGAGCGACATCCAGAATTTACGCAAAGTCTGTGGAGGCATTGTTAACATCCGTCCGGTCTATCCGGAGACCGAAATGCAGGAGCAGTTCAGCGAGCGCTCCCAGCTGCCGGTGCACGAGCTGTTCCGCAAATTTTATGAACGCCAGACCGGCGGCGCTGTTCCGGAAGACCGGCTAGTGGAGCTTTTCCTTGAACTGATTGATGCCGAGGATGCCATGGAATCACTGAATCAGGATAGCGATGCCCGGTAGACTATCCAATAGACTTTCTTCTTTTAATTTGAAAAAACAGCTGAAATGTCAGCTTCAACCATATCGCAATATGAATAAAAGCAAGCAGATTATATGTACAGATAGAGGGGATGCAGTATGAAGCCGATCACCCTGAAATTATCAGGCCTGCAAAGCTACCGTGAACAACAGGAAATCGATTTTACCGTTCTGTGCGAGACCGGTCTGTTCGGTATATTCGGCCCAACCGGGAGCGGCAAATCCACCGTACTGGATGCCATTACACTGGCGCTGTACGGCAAGGTGGAGCGCGCGCAAAACGGAACACAGGGTATTTTGAATCATTCCGAGGACGCCGTGTTTGTTTCGTTCTCGTTTGAGCTGCTGTCCGATCTGGGTCCGCATACGTACCGGGTGGAGCGGCGGTTCAAGCGTACAGGAGACCATACCGTCAGCAATACGATGAGCCGGTTTATTGAATGCCATGCCGATGGAGATCGAGTGATGGCGGACAAGCTGGGCGACGTTACCCGCTGCGTGGAAGAGTATATAGGACTCAAAATGGACGACTTTACCCGGGCAGTGGTACTGCCGCAGGGCAAATTTGCCGAATTCTTGTCATTAAAAGGCAGTGACCGGCGCCAGATGCTGCAGCGTCTGTTCCACTTGGAACGTTACGGCGACCGGCTGATGCAAAAGCTCAGTCAGCGTGTCAAGGAAACCGACAATCAGCTCGGTCGTCTGGCTGCGGAGCAGGCCGGTCTTGGTGATGCTTCGGCCGAAGCGGTTAAGCTGTCCAAGGAGCGTCTACAAGCCGCAATTCAGGAAGCGGAACAGATTCGTCGTCAATTGCAGGAAATCAATGCAGAGGCCGAGCAGCTGGGCAAAATACGCGAATTGATGAAAGAGCAGACCATGCTGCAATCCAGATTAAATGATTTGCAGCAGCATGAGCAGGATATACAGGCACTGGAGCAGCAGATTGATGGCGCAGCAGCCGCGCGTGTGCTACTTCCGCTGCTGGACGCCTGGAAAACGGCGCTAACCCGGCTGGAACAGGAACAAAGCCGATCCAATCTGCTCAGAGAACAACTGCAGCAGGCCGAGCAGGCTGCAGTACATGCTGCTGAATGCGAAGACCGAGCCAAACAGAAACTGTCTCTCAACGAACCGCGTCTTGTTCTGCGGATGGAACAGCTGCAGCAGGCTTTGCAGCTGCAGCAGGAATGCAGTAGTCTGGAGCAGACGCAGACGCTGCTGAACTCCCGCCTGGAACAGACCAGACAGCAGCTGGCTGAGCTGCGGCGTCAAGCCGATCATGAAAAGACCATGCTGGATAAAGCAGAGAAGCGGCGTGAAGAGCTGTCTCTCCAGCTCAAAGCCTGTGAAGTACGCAATCAGGATCGCAAAGAGCTTCAGGATGCCCAGCAGCGCCTGTCTGCACTGGATGCGGCCCGTAACCGTCTGCATGAGATGCAGCAGGAGCACGACCATTACCAGCAGACCAATCAGCGTACGCATGAAGCTTGGAATGCACTGCAGCAGGAGACACTGCAGCACAGTGAGCAGGAGCGGAAGCTTTATCAGACAGCTTCCCGTCTACTGCAGAGACATCGGCAGGATGAACAGCATTTGCTGCAATTCCAGAACGTCCTGCGTGATCAGGAACAGCAGTATCATCAGGCAGCCCGCACAGCCGAATCCCATCGTCTGGCCGCTGTACTGGCGGCCCGTCTGCAGGATGGAGAACCCTGCACAGTCTGCGGTTCGGTACACCATCCTCAGCCGGCTGTTGTACCGGACACTAACGATGCTTCGGCAGACCAACATGAACAGCAGCTTGGAGAACTGGAGCAGCTGCAGCAGACTGCCCGTCAGCTGAATGACAGTATCCGTGCCCGCCGCTTTGAACTGGACAGTCTGCTCGCTGAGTGGGAATGGACGGCTGCTAATGCACAATCGGATGCCAATGACTCCGGGCAAGCAGACAACATCAGTCCGGATGCGAATAACGCCCTGCAGGCACCGGAGAGCCTAAACGAATATCCGGCGATGAACAGCTGGCTTGCTGCCGCACAGCAGCATAATACTGAGCTGGAACAGCAGCTAAACCGTCTCAAGCAAGAGATCAGAGTATGGCGTCAGCAGCAGCGGGAATGGTCTCAGCGTACAGCGTCCCTGCAGACTGAGCAGCAGAGTGCAGCCCGTCTGCTGGAGCAGTCTTCGGCCCGGTTAAATGCTGCCCATCAGGCAGTAAATGATCTGCAGCAGGATTGGCAGGCCAAGCTGGCTCATCTGACTGAGCAATCCGCGCGCGAAGGATTTGCCCGTATTGCCGCTCTGGACGAGCAGGCGGAGAAAATCCGCGAAGGTCTGGAGAAAAGTACACCCTATATTGAGGAACGGCAAAAAGCACTGCGTCATTGCGAACAGCAGCTGAATCAGCTCGACCGTCAGCTTATTCAGGACAGCACCCGGCATGAAGGCGACGAACGACTGCTGCAGGAGAAAAAGAACCGTCTGCAGGAATGGATTGGCAGCGAGTCGGCAGAACAGCTGATCCGCCAGGTCGAAGTGGAGCTTGCTAAGTATCGTCAGGAATCCGAGAAATGCATTCGCCAGCTGCGGGAGGCGGAGCAGCGTCAGCAGCAGGCTGTCCAGGCGGTAGCGCTGGCTGAACAATCCTGTGCTTCGCTGGAAGAACAGTCCGTACAGACCGGACAGCAGTGGCAGCAGGCGCTGGAGGCTTCTCCTTTTACAAGTGCCGAGAGCGTCAATGCTGCCCGTATGGAAGAGCAGCAGATTCAGCTCAGCCGCCAGCGGATCGACCGGCATCGTGAGCAGCAGCGTGAACTGTCGCTTCATCTGCGTGAAGTAGAGACCAAGCTGGACGGACAGAGCATTACCGAACAGCAGTGGCAGGAGATTCAGCAGCGCTGGACCGAGGCCCGTCAGGCCGATGAGACGGCACTGGAAAACAGAGCCAAGGCCGCGCGTGATTTTGAAGATCTGGAACATCGTCATATACGCTGGCTGGAGCTGGAGAACGAGCGTACCGATTTGGCCGTGGAGGCAGGACATCTGTCCAAGCTGCAGGCGAGTATGCGGGGTAACGCCTTCGTCGAGTATATTGCCGAAGAGCAGCTGATGCAGGTCAGTCTGGCTGCATCGGAACGTCTGCGCTTCCTGACCAAGCAGCGCTATTCACTGGAAGTCGATTCCGGCGGGGGCTTTGTCATTTGCGATAATGGCAACGGAGGGATACGCCGTCCGGTATCGACATTGTCCGGTGGTGAGACGTTCCTGACCTCCCTGTCGCTTGCCTTGGCACTTTCCGCCCAGATTCAGCTGCGTGGGCGCTATCCGCTGCAATTCTTTTTCCTGGATGAAGGATTTGGTACACTGGACCCCGAACTTCTGGATACAGTGGTAACTTCTCTGGAGAAGCTGCACACGGATCGGCTGTCTGTCGGTATTATCAGCCACGTGCCCGAACTGCGCATGCGACTGCCGCGCAAACTCGTTATTATTCCTGCCGAGCAGGCAGGCAGCGGCTCCAAAGTCATGCTGGAAAAAATGTAATAAAACACCGCTTCTCCAACCAATTGAATGACGAAAGGGGCCATTTCGTATGGTACAACAACAAAACTGTTTATTTTGCAAAATTGTAGAAGGAAGCATCCCGAGCAACAAAGTATACGAAGACGAGCGACTGCTTGCTTTTCATGATATTGCTCCGGCAGCTCCTGTCCATGTGCTCATTATTCCCAAAAAGCATATCGACTCCATGAATGAGGTAATAGAGGAGGACCTCTCCCTGATTGCGGATATCCATCGTACAGCCATTCAGCTTGCTGCGGAGCTGGGAGTTGCCGATAGCGGCTATCGTCTGATCAACAACTGTGGTCCGGACAGCGGCCAGGCCGTTCAGCATATTCATTATCATCTGCTGGCCGGTACCAAGCTTGGAGCACTGACAGGAATTTCCGATTCTCACGCCTGATGATGGTTTTCGGGATTGAAAGCGGACATGCCAAGCAGTCGCTTCTCTCCGCCTTTCTTCAAGCAATGCATATTTTGAATTCAATAATTATATAAAAAAGTAATTATTTGAATATTTTTTACTTAAATTAGGTTGGAAATAGTGTTTCCAATCGCCCAAAAACCGGGTATATAATATAACGCTAAAAAAATGACTGGAAAAAGCTCTGTTCAGGTTGACACTTCATTTGACTTTCACCTATAATGAAAGTTGATAAGCCGTGTTATTTTTCCGGACGGTCTGGTCGGAGGGAGGGAAAACTGGTGTCTGAAACGAAAGTTCGCAAAAACGAAACAATTGATGCAGCACTTCGTCGCTTCAAACGCTCCATCGCTAAAGATGGCGTTCTGGCTGAGGTGAAAAAACGCAAACATTATGAAAAGCCGAGCGTAAAGCGTAAGAAAAAATCCGAGGCTGCGCGCAAGAGAAAGTTTTAGGAGGATTTATCCGTTATGAGTCTTAGCGAACGATTGAACGAGAATATGAAGCAGGCCATGAGGGACAAGGACAAGTTCAAATTGTCTACGATCCGCATGGTGCGTTCCACGATAAAAAATCTCGAAATAGATTTAAAACGTGATTTGAACGATGAAGAAGTGCTTGATATTCTTAGCCGTGAGATCAAACAGCGCAAAGATGCCCTCCAAGAATTTGAAAAAGCAGGTCGTGACGACCTGACAAGCAACCTTAGAGCTGAAATTGAGATCATTTCAGAGTATCTTCCCGCCCAGCTTTCTGAAGAAGAAATTAAAGTCATTGTACAGCAGACCATCCTGGAGACCGGTGCTTCTTCAAAAGCCGATATGGGAAAACTGATGAGCGCCTTGATGCCTAAGGTCAAAGGTCGCGCAGACGGAAAAGTTGTGAACCAAACGGTTCAACAACTTCTGCAATAAACAAATTCAAAAGCACCTTCTTTCTTTGAAAGAAGGTGCTTTTTTCTATACTTTCTTAGGGAAACACGGCTCCTCGGTGCTTTTTCAAAGGAATGTGACATTTTAATGAAACGTATTCATTGATTTCCCGTATAATAAAAAGAGAAGGTTTTACCAGTTCTAACTATATTTTCGTATCGTGATGACAGTATCGTAGTGTCCGTATGAAAGGCAGCCTGATCCGTGTGACGAAGAAGGTTTACCTGAAGAGAAAGGGGCTACAACGCATGATGAAACAAACAGACGGCTTGAAACGTTACCGCCGTCTTCTGATGTGGTTATCCATGTCGATGATGATTTTTGCTATGGGAATAACATCCATTCATTCGGTATTCGCTGCTTCTTCATCAGCAGCTTCAAGCGGGGCGGTCTATGTTATTCCAATCGACCGTGAGATTGAGAATGGGTTACAGAAGTTTCTGGCTCGTGGATTGCAGGAGGCAGAGCAAAATAAAGCCTCATGGGTTCTGCTGGAGATGAGTACGCCTGGCGGGGAAGTGCGTGCAGCGGAAGCTATCGGCCAAATGATCCGCAACAGCGCAGTTCCAACAGCTGTGCTTGTACAGGACAGAGCCGCTTCGGCAGGTAGTTACATTGCTCTGAATGCAGACAAAATTTATATGCAGCCAGGCAGCATGATTGGTGCAGCTACAGTCGTGGATGGTAAAGGACAGCCCATCAATGATGCCAAGCTGGTGGCTTACTGGAAAAGCGAGATGCGCTCTGCAGCTCAATTGAATTCGCGTAATCCCGATATCGCAGCAGGGATGACAGACGTTAACATCACAGTGGCCATGCCGGAGATTGATCAGACCAAGGAAAAGGGACAAATCATTTCCCTCACTGCCCAGGAAGCTCAAAAAGTCGGTTATGCCGAAGGAGTGGTATCTTCCGTAAATGAGGCGGTAGCCGCTCTGGGACATTCACCAGCTGATATCGTTCGCGTAGAGCCTTCAATCGGTGAGAATATTGCTCGTTTCCTGACCAATCCTATAGTAGTGACGATCTTACTGTTTATTGGTATTGCCGGTATTGCCATTGAGATTCTGGTTCCGGGTTTTGGTATACCGGGTATTATTGGTGTGGTTGCATTTGGCCTTTATTTCTTTGGTGGTTATGCGGCAGGCTTCTCCGGATCAGAGACATGGATTCTGTTTGGTGTAGGCCTTGTGCTGCTCATACTGGAATTGTTTATACCAAGCTTTGGGATTCTGGGCGTTCTTGGAGCCGCCAGTCTCATAACCGGTGTAGTGAAAGCCGCCTATGATACAAGCAACGCGCTTCTGTCGCTGGGGATTGCTTTTGGAGTAGCAGTAATATTCGTATCGATTGTAGCCGTTATTTTCAAAGAACGAGGCATCTGGAATCGTTTTATTCTAAAAGAACAGCTGTCTTCAGATCAGAATTATATGTCCAATCTGCAGAGAGAGCAGCTGCTCGGACTGGAAGGTATTAGCCTCACACCTCTTCGGCCTTCTGGTACGATTATAGTGGATGGCCAGCATCTGGATGTGGTAACCCAGGGCGTATATATTGATAAAAATTGCCCGGTGCGCATCATTCGCATTGACGGTAGCCGGATCATCGTAGATGAGAAAGCTGAAGATACCGAGCCTAATGTTCATGGAAGTATAGGACCTCTTATTTAACCGGATCGCTGAAAAAGGCAGGGAAGTGTAATCTTGTCTCTGTACATTCAGCGGGTATGTCGCTTGAACAACAGTAGAATACAAGATTGGTTAGTTTCATCATCTGTCATTCTACTGTTATTCTTACATATATACCTGCTTATTGTTTTATTGGCTGGACATCCGCCAGAGCTGTGTACAAACTGCTCTTTCTCTATTGTATAAAGCAGGTATTTGTTTTGATCAAGCAATGACCCAGCCATCAAAATTATTTTTTTGATTGTTATTTTGTTAGTAAATTCTGAAATGGAGTGTGATCTAACCAATGAGTCCAGGTATTTTAAGTTTTCTGCTAATCGCTGTTGTTGTTATCGTTGTTCTTAGCGTGTTTTTCAGTTTCTTCCCGGTAGCATTATGGATTTCCGCAGTGGCTTCCGGTCTGCGGGTGAGCATCATTACCCTTGTCGCGATGCGTCTGCGCCGGGTTGTGCCTTCCCGTATCGTCAATCCGCAAATCAAAGCGCATAAGGCCGGTCTTGGATTGAGCTTGAATCAGCTGGAAAGTCACTATCTTGCCGGTGGTAATGTGGACCGCGTAGTAAATTCACTGATCGCGGCACAGCGTGCCAATATTCCCCTGGAATTTGAACGTGCCGCAGCGATCGATCTGGCAGGCCGTGATGTGCTACAGGCAGTACAGATGAGTGTTAATCCCAAAGTGATTGAGACGCCTATTGTGGCAGCAGTAGCCAAGGACGGTATTGAAGTCCGAGTTAAAGCTCGTGTAACCGTACGTGCTAATATCGACCGTCTCGTCGGCGGTGCCGGTGAAGAGACAATCATTGCCCGTGTCGGTGAAGGTATTGTTACAACTGTAGGTTCGAGTACATCTCACAAGCAGGTACTGGAGAATCCGGACCTGATTTCACGTACCGTACTGCAAAAAGGACTGGATGCCGGTACTGCATTTGAAATCCTGTCCATTGATATTGCGGATGTGGATGTGGGTAAAAATATCGGTGCGATCCTGCAGACCGAACAGGCAGAGGCGGACAAACGTATCGCCCAGGCCAAAGCGGAAGAAAGACGTGCAATGGCTGTTGCGCAGGAACAGGAAATGAAGGCGCGTGTCGTAGAGATGAGAGCGCGTGTAGTTGAATCCGAATCGGATGTACCTCTGGCTATGGCCGAAGCGCTGCGTAAAGGCCAGATGGGTGTTATGGATTACATGAACCTCAAAAACATTGAGGCAGATACGCAAATGCGCGGTTCGCTGGGCAAAGTCAACGATCCGAATCAGGGTAGCAGCGATCAGCACCCGAATAAATAAGGATGTGGTTAACATATGATGGACTGGATTTTTAGCAATATCTATATTGTGCTGATTATTGGCTTCGCTATTTTTACAGCCATCAGCAGTCGTTCCGGTAAGGGAAAGTCCAATAATCGTCCTTCATCTATGCCTACATTTGGCGGACAGCCGAGACAGGGAGATCGCTCTGCCCGTGACGCTGTTCCTCCGCTTATCAATAATGATGGAGCCGAGGAAGCGCAGCGTCGTTATCATGAAGCCCAGCGGCGCTATAACGCTCCGGATACGTATGAGAGCAGTGAATCCTATGAACAGGATGAGAGCTGGGATAACAGTCCCAGCCGTCCTGCACGGGAATCCGGCAGCGATCATACAAGCGTCCGGGGAGAAAGCGGCGAACTGGAAGGATTGTCCGGCAGACAGGCAGCGCTGGATCAGCGTCTAAAGAGTCTGGAATCCAACCTCAAAAGCCGTGCCGGCGGACTGATTACTGGCAGCAATGCTCTAAAAAGCAGTCCCGAGCAGCCGGAAGCTGTACAGGTGAGCGGAGAACAGGTGCATGCCGATCAGCTGCGTCAAGGGATGATGTGGGCAGAGATTCTTGGATCACCGCGTTCTCGTCAGCCACAGGTATGGAACCGCGGGAGTAATCGCAATTCCTGAGGAATACGTTTTTTTTCATCAGGAGCCCAGCAGCAGTTGTCCCTTTAATGAACCGGTCTCTACGAGGCCGGTTTGTTCTTTACATCTGCTTCAAACCGCTGTATAAGGGTGAATAATAAAACCATATGCCCCTAAAAAATTTTGCATGAGCACAGATACAATGGTAAAGTTTATGAAGAAGGCAGCATATACACTAATTCTATAATTGAGGAGATTGAGGCTATTTGTCAGAGCAAACGCAAAGCGTCAGAATACCCTTGCAAAATGCAGAAGAAGGCTTGTCGTTGTTCGGTCCACAGGATAGTTTTCTAAAAATCATCGAACGCGAAATGGAAGCCAATATCGGCAGTAGAGAAGCGGATATTGTCATTCAGGGTCCCGTTCAGATTGTGGATAAGGTACAGCAGTTATTTGAGGTGCTGCTGGAGCTGATCCGCAAAGGATATGTTCTCACAGAACGGGATATTTTATATGCTATTGAGCTTGCGAAGGATATGCGGGCAGATCAGCTGCTCGACTTATATAAAGGGGAGATCACCCAGACGTTTCGCGGAAAGCCGATTCGTGTTAAAACGATTGGTCAAAAGTATTATGTATCCACGATTCAGAAACGTGATATCGTCTTTGGGATTGGTCCTGCCGGTACCGGTAAAACCTACCTGGCGGTAGTGCTGGCTGTAGCCGCATTGAAGGAAGGCAAAGTAAAACGGATCGTGCTGACCCGTCCGGCTGTTGAAGCAGGCGAAAGTCTCGGCTTCCTGCCAGGCGATCTGCAGGAAAAGGTAGACCCTTATCTGCGTCCGCTGTACGATGCCCTCTATGATGTTATGGGTCAGGAGCAGACGGCCAAAGCGCTGGAACGCGGACTGATCGAAATCGCGCCGCTCGCTTATATGCGTGGCCGCACACTTGATGATTCCTTTATCATTCTGGATGAAGCGCAGAACACCACGCCGGAACAGATGAAGATGTTCCTTACACGACTTGGCTTCGGCTCCAAAATGGTAATTACGGGAGACGTGACCCAGATCGACCTGCCGCGCGGCAAAAAGTCAGGACTGGTGGAAGCCCGTCTTGTGCTGGATGGCATTAAAGAGATCGGGTTTGTAACATTTGCCGAGCAGGATGTGGTGCGCCATTCACTGGTACAGAAAATTATCGTCGCATATGACAGAGCATCAGAGAATCTGGAATAGCAGACGGTCAGTGGGTACGCAGCAACCGCACATTTTGAATATTCAGAAGTGAGAGGACTGTATGTATGACTTCCAAGGAACCGTCCCAACGCAATTCGTTCTATTCCAGAGTGGCAGGATGGAAGAGCGGCCGGGGAACCCGCTATATTTTATTTGCAGTACTGCTTGTGCTTTTTTACGGGAGTCTGGCGCCCAATCTGGTGCCGCAACGTTTTGATATTCAAGTCGGTGCGGTTAGTGAAAAAGATATTGTGGCGCCTATGCAGCTCCCCAATAACAAAGCTACACTGCAGGCGCAGGAAGCGGCAGCGGAAAAGGTCGAAGCTGTATACACTATTGTATCCATGCACAGGGATACGGTTATGTCGCAGATGCTGGAACGAATTGAGTCGCTCAATCAGGACGATCAGATTTCAAGTTCCGACAAGGCACAGATATACAGCCAGGAGATTCCGCAGCGCATTCGCAATTCGATTGCCAACTTTATCCGAAATCACCGGGAATCAGGCAATTATTCCGCACAGCTGATGGATGAAATGCAGAAGACCATTTCCAATCAGACCTACAGCATTCCGGAAGAGACCTTCCTGAAAATTCCGCGCTTGTCCACAGAGGAAGTTCAGCAGATGAGCCAGGTGGCCACGTCGATCGTCTCCAGATTGATGAGCGATCAGATCAGGGATGCCCAGTCTGCCAGAGCACGTGTGGCAGAGATGGTCAGTACCAGCTCGCTGAACAGCCGGACAGCGCGTGAAGTCTCGCAGGAACTGATCCGTGCTACGCTGACAGCCAACAAGTTCTATGATGAAGAAGCGACCAAGGCAGCCAAAGTAGAAGCGCGTGAGAATACGCCAGTCGTGTATGTGCAGCAGGGAGATGTTATTGTACCTGCAGGCCAGATTATTACCCAGGAAATGTACACATTGCTGGACGAGAACAATTTGCTTAAAAATGAAGTGAACTACTGGCCTCAGCTTGGACTGCTTTTATTTGCTTTTCTGCTAACGTTGGGAATTTATGTATTTTTCCGCCAGAATGCCCAGAGAGGCACGCCGTACAACAATTCGCAGTTGCTTATGCTGATCCTTATTTTTGCGATTAGTATTGTAAGTTTCCATCTGGTACGTATTTTACAGGCGGGCAATTTCCCGTACTTTGGTTATCTGGTGCCTGCAGCACTAGGAGCGATGCTGATTACCGTACTGCTGGATATTCATCTGGCTTATGTATGTTCAGTTGTACTGAGTATTCTGGTCAGCGTAATTCTCAATATGCGACAGAATGAGATATTTGATTATCAGTTTGGATTGTTTACCCTGGTCGTTTCATTGACGGCTATTCATTGTATCCACCGTGCGAGCCAGCGTTCCACTATTCTCAAGGCAGGCATTATGACCTGTCTGTTTGGAGCGTTGACGGTGCTGGCACTTGTGTTGTTAAATGATGAAAGCTGGACGCGCATGACCGTCATGTATGCGCTGGGTTTTGCTTTTATCGGAGGTCTGCTGACGACTGTGTTGGTGCTGGGGCTGATGCCATTTTTCGAGACGACTTTTGGTATTCTGTCGGCGCTCAAGCTAGTAGAATTATCCAACCCGAACCATCCGTTGCTGCGCAAGCTGCTGATTGAGACTCCGGGTACATACCATCATAGTGTAATGGTCGGTAATCTGTCTGAGGCCGCAGCGGAAGCGATTGGCGCGAATGGTCTGCTATGCCGTGTCGGTTCGTATTATCACGATATCGGCAAGACCAAGCGGCCGGGTTACTTTATCGAGAATCAGAATCATATGGAGAATCCGCATGATAGTATTGATCCGAAGCTCAGCAAGTCGATTATTATTGCTCATGCCCGGGATGGTGTGGAAATGCAAAAGGAATACAAGCTGCCCAAGCCGATTCGCGATATTGCCGAGCAGCATCATGGTACGACTTTTTTGTATTTCTTTTACCAAAAGGCGCTCAAGCTGGCGGAAGAGCAGGGGTTAGAACCTGACTTTACAGAAGAAGATTTCCGTTATCCGGGTCCCAAAGCACAGACAAAGGAAGCGGCGGTGGTTGGTATCGCGGACAGCGTGGAAGCAGCGGTGCGTTCCCTGAACAAGCCGACTGTAGAACAGGTCGAGAGCATGATCGAGAAAATTATCAAAGGGCGCCTGGATGATCACCAGTTCAATGAGTGTGATCTTACGATGAAAGAGCTGGATGTGATTGCCCAGACGCTCAAGGAAGCGGTAATGGGAATTTTCCATTCCCGTATTGAGTATCCGGAAGATATCAAGAAGCCGGAGATAAAGGAGAAGAACGTATGAGTTTGCAGCTCGCTTGGGAAAATGAACAAACTGAATATGAAATTACCGGGGAGCTGATCTTGCTGCTGGAGCAGGTGTTGCAAAAGGCAGGCGAGCAGGAAGGTGTTCAGGAAGGTGAGGTCGCGCTTACCTTTGTGGATGATGAGGCGATTCACCAGCTGAACAAGGAATACCGGAATATGGATCGCCCAACAGATGTATTGTCCTTTGCCATGCATGAGTCTATGGACGATGAGATGGAGATCAACTATGGTACAGATCCGGAAGCAGACAGCGAGCCGCTGCCTGGAGATATGCTGGGTGATATTATCATTTCCATTCCGCGTGCGATTGCACAGAGTGAGGATTATGGACATTCGGTGGAACGCGAGATCGGATTCCTGTTTGTGCACGGCTTCCTGCATCTGCTTGGCTATGATCATCAGGATGATGAGAGTGAAGCGGAAATGATGGGCAAACAAGAAGCGGTACTACAGCAGATCGGATTGACCCGCTAATGAAAAAGAGAACGTGGAGAGCTGTATTTTATTCTGCGATTGAAGGCGTGATTGCAACCTTCCGTACGGAACGCAATTTCCGTGTGCATGTGCTGGCTACGATGGTAATTATCGTAGCTGGATGGTATTTTCACGTTGATATTGGAGATTGGATGCTGTTAACGCTGGCCATTGCGATGGTGCTTGGCGCGGAACTGATGAATACCGCTGTTGAGGCTGCTGTTGATTTATGCTCTC
This sequence comes from Paenibacillus sp. Z6-24, assembly GCF_054161335.1. NCBI lineage: Bacteria > Bacillati > Bacillota > Bacilli > Caryophanales > Paenibacillaceae > Paenibacillus > Paenibacillus sp. Z6-24. The sequence goes on from NZ_CP096398.1 coordinate 1,589,243, forward strand.
CCGACTGGCACCCGTTTGCCAAAAAGGCTAAAGACGCCGCGGCAGGTGCTGTGCTGGTCGCTTCTCTTGCGGCTGCTGTAATCGGTATTGCTGTTTTTATTGGACCGGTACTGAGCTGGCTGAACTTTTAACCGGCAAGTTAATGCCAATGCAATCAATCTGACCGGATTAGGTTTTCTTTAAGAAATCCTCTTTTGCAGCCCTCTCGGGTGGCAGGGAGGATTTCTTTGACGATAAGCGGAAATAATTGCTGACAATGTGATCGCAGTGAGCCGGCTAGCTGACAAAACAGTTTCACTATGGGCGAATAGACATAAATCGTGTAAAATAGATATATACTGCTGTATGGTCAGTGATAAACGTCGCTGTTCGAACAACAGCCATTTTCCAATTCAGCAAGCAGAGGCTGCTAAATGAATGGCAGGCAGTATGATTTCTGCACAGGAGATACCTGTCTGTTTATGCGGATCTGATTATAAATTAACATTATGGATAAGATGCGCAGCAGTAAGCAGCCGCGCATATTGTATACAGCAACTTGCATGGAATTAAGCGATAATCATGAATGCCGAATTACAGGAGGAACATGATGGAAGCATCACAATTACTACAGGAAGCCATAATTGCACGTGCCAAAGCATATGTACCTTATTCGCATTTCTCGGTAGGTGCAGCCCTGCTGGATGCCAATGGACAGGTGCATCATGGCTGCAATATCGAGAATGCCGGTTACTCTCCAAGCAACTGTGCAGAGCGTACGGCCCTGTTCAGTGCGATTGCACAGGGGCAGCGGCCGGGTACTTTCAAAATGCTGGCCGTCATCGGAGAGACCGATGAGCCGATTGCTCCCTGCGGGGTATGCCGTCAGGTGATGGTGGAACTGTGCCATCCCGATATGCCTGTACTGCTTGGCAATATGAAAGGTGATACCCGTATGACGACCATTGCCGAATTGCTGCCGCATGCGTTTGGTCCATGGAATCTGGATCAGTAAATACAGGATTCATAAGAGCCGGATCTGATTAATTATTTTTAACAACCCAGGCGGATAATGATCCGCTAATGAACGGAGTGTAATATGTCAAAAAAACAATTCAAATCAGGATTTGTCGCGATTGTAGGCCGCCCGAATGTAGGGAAATCCACCCTCATGAACCAGGTGATCGGTCAGAAAATCGCGATTATGTCCGATAAACCACAGACGACCCGTAACAAGATTCACGGTGTATATACCACTGAGGGAATGCAGATTGTATTTCTGGATACACCAGGCGTGCACAAACGTCAGTCCAAGTTGGGTGACTTTATGAACCAGACGGCGTTGAACACATTAAATGAAGTCGAAGCGGCTCTATTCCTCGTGGATGCAGCCGAAGGACTCGGCGGCGGTGACCGCTTTATCATCGAACATCTCAAAAAAGTAAAAACGCCGGTATTCCTCGTGATTAACAAAATTGATCAGGTAGCTCCAGAGCAGCTGCTGCCGATCATCGACAAATATCGTTCACTGCATGAGTTTGCCGAGATTATTCCGATCTCTGCCAAGCTTGGTAACAATGTAAATACACTGCTGGAACAGCTGGGCAAATACCTGCCGCAAGGTCCACAATATTATCCGGACGATCAGGTAACCGATCACCCCGAGCAGTTTGTCTGCGCCGAGCTGATTCGTGAGAAGATCCTCCAGATGACCCGCGAAGAAATTCCGCATTCCATCGCGGTAACGATCGAAGACATGTATACCCAGGAAAATGGGCTTGTAAATATTTCCGCTGTCATTTATGTGGAACGTGATTCCCAAAAAGGAATCATTATCGGCAAACAGGGTGCGCTGCTCAAGGAAGTGGGCAAGCGGGCCAGAATGGATATCCAGAACCTGCTCGGTTCCAAGACATTCCTGGAATTGTGGGTAAAAGTGAAGAAAGACTGGCGTAACCAGGATCGGGTCCTCAAGGATCTGGGCTTCCACCGGGACGCGTAATAAAGTTGAACAGAGCATTGCATCAATGCTCTGTTTCTTTTGTAACAGCAGTCATACCATCGGCAAATACGTCAACCAGCGCCGGATATCCACGCTGGAATTCAATACAGATCAGGAGATGACGCATGCTATACAGAGTGGGAGGTATCGTCATCCGCAGCATGGATTACGGCGAGGGCAACAAGATCATTACCTTATGCACGGAAGCACACGGTAAAGTCGCCGTATTTGTGCGCGGAGCCAAAAAAGCAAAAAGTCGCCATGGTGCGCTTGTACAGCCTTTTACCTATGGAGAGTTTTCCTTCATCCGCAGCGGAACGGGAATGGGGACACTGAACCAGGGAGAAGTGATCGAATCCAATCACCGGCTGCGTGAAGATATTATACTGGCCGCATACAGTGCGTATGCATGCGAGCTGGTGGACAAGGCACTGCAGGATAATGAAACCGGCCATTTCTGGTTTGAACAGCTCAAGGCCTATCTGTCCTTTCTCGGGGAAGGCCGTGATCCGGTTGTACTCACTTCACTGTTCGAGATGAAAGTGCTGCAGGCCGCCGGATATGGACCGCAGGTAGATGCCTGCATGTTCTCCGGAGAGACAGAGGGCAAGTTCTGGATCAGTGCGGGATTGGGCGGTATTTTATCCGAGAAGGAGCGGCGTCAGGATCCTGCAGCCGTACTCGTATCCCCGGGTGTGCTCAAGCTGCTGCGTCTGTTCAGCAGGCTGGATATCCGCCGACTGGGCAATATTGATGTAAAGGAAGAGACCCGTGCCGAGCTGAAGAAAGTTATGGATTCCTTTATGGAAGCACAGCTCGGCCTCAAACTGAAATCTCGTCGCTTCCTGGAGCAGCTCGAACGCTACGAGATCTAATAGGCATGAAGATTGGCGTTAGGAAGACATCAGGCACACATTCCCATGTTTTCCATTGATGGAGAAATGGTAGTTCGCCGAACAGCGGGCCGCCCTCATTCCGTCTGGTTTTTCAGCTTGTTGAACCTGTGCGCATGTAGAGATCTACTGTAGACTCCTATCCATTTCGTGCATCATTGCAAAACGACATTGACGAACCACGCTAATTCCGATATGATCTAACTTATAAATTGTGTCTCCTGCAGACACACATGATGCGTTGACCGGTATAGTAAATTGCTGATTACCGTCCACCAGCGAGTCAGGGATCGTGAGAGCCTGATGACGACCAGCAGTTGAATGGCAGCCGTGAGCATATGAGCTGAATATGGAAAAGTGGATGACATGCAAATGTCTTCAAATAGGGTGGAACCGCGGGAACTGAACCTCTCGTCCCTATGTCTGTAACCAGGCGTAGGAACGGGAGTTTTTTGCGTGCGTTGCAGATGCCTATTTCAGCGGGAGAGCATGACCGGTTGCTGGCTGCCGGAACCTGATCTTTTCATGGATACAAGATTCGGGCCGATTCCAGTAATCCCACTACGAAGATAAAGGAGTAATGTCAATGAACTTCCAGCAAATGATTTTGACGCTGCAAAACTTCTGGGCCGAGCATAACTGTATTATTGTCCAACCTTACGATACGGAAAAAGGTGCCGGCACGATGAACCCGATGACATTCTTGCGTTCGATCGGTCCTGAGCCTTGGCGTGTCGCTTATGTCGAACCTTCCCGTCGTCCTTCCGATGGCCGTTATGGGGAGAACCCGAACCGTCTGTACCAGCATCACCAGTTCCAGGTGATTATTAAGCCTTCACCGGACAACATCCAGGAGATTTACCTGGACAGCCTTAAAGCACTTGGTATTGAACCGCTGGATCACGATATTCGCTTTGTCGAAGATAACTGGGAGAATCCTTCCCTCGGTTGTGCGGGTCTCGGCTGGGAAGTATGGCTGGATGGTATGGAAATTACACAGTTCACTTATTTCCAGCAGGTAGGCGGTATCGAGACCAACCCGGTATCGGTTGAGATTACCTATGGTATGGAACGTCTGGCTTCGTACATTCAGGAAAAGGAAAATGTATTTGATCTGGAGTGGGTAAATGGCATGACTTACGGTGATGTATTCCATCAGCCGGAAGTGGAGCATTCTACTTATACATTCGAAGTATCCGATGTGCCTATGCTGCTCAATCTGTTCAGCACCTATGAACAGGAAGCCAAGCGTGCGATGGATCAGCATCTGGTATTCCCGGCTTATGATTATGTATTGAAATGCTCGCATACATTCAACCTGCTCGATGCACGCGGCGCAATCAGTGTCACCGAGCGGACAGGCTACATTACCCGTGTACGGAATCTGGCACGCCAGGTGGCGGCCACTTATCTGGAAAATCGCGAGAAGCTTGGCTTCCCGATGCTCAAGAAAGGAGAGATGTAATCATGGCGAAGGACTTATTGCTCGAAATTGGTCTGGAAGAAGTGCCTGCTCGCTTCCTGCGTGCGGCAATGAACCAGCTGCGTGATAAAACGGTCAAATGGCTGGATGATTCCCGTCTGACTTATGGAGAAGCCAAAGCATTCGCAACACCGCGCCGTCTGGCCGTATGGATCAAGGATGTAGCGGAAAAGCAGGAAGACATCAACGAGGAAGTGAAAGGACCTTCCCGTAAGATTGCCCAGGACGAGAACGGCAACTGGAGCAAGGCTGCACTTGGTTTTGCCCGCAGTCAGGGTGTTGATCCGGAACAATTTACATTCCGCGAAGTCGGTGGTGTGGAATACATCTATGCCCGCAAGAGCAGTATCGGTACCAGCACGGAGACTATTGTGGCCGAGGCGCTGCAAAACATCATTACATCCATGAACTTCCCGAAAAATATGCGCTGGGGTGCATATGATTTCCGCTTTGTTCGTCCGATTCGCTGGATGGTCGCGTTGTGGGGACATGATGTAATTGATTTTGAAATTACTGGCGTTCGCACAGGACGTGTGACACGCGGTCACCGTTTCCTCGGTACCGAGACCGAGATTGCCGAGCCTACACTCTATATGGAAGCACTGCGCGGACAGCATGTCATCGCCGATGTGGAAGAGCGTGAAGCGATGATCAGTGCCCAGATCTCCCATCTGGCAGCCGAGCAGAAGTGGAATATCGATGTGAAAGAAGATCTGCTGGAAGAAGTACTGTTCCTGGTAGAGACGCCGACGGTATTGTATGGTACGTTTGATCCGTCTTTCCTAAACATTCCGCAGGAAGTGCTGATCACTTCGATGCGTGAGCATCAGCGCTATTTCCCGGTACTGGATAACGAAGGCCAGCTGCTGCCGTACTTTGTAACGGTTCGTAACGGAGACAGCCGCTCGCTGGATGTGATTGCCAGAGGTAACGAGAAAGTACTGCGTGCCCGTTTGTCGGATGCGAAGTTCTTCTATGAAGAAGATCAGAAGATGAAGATCGAAGATGCGGTTGCCAAGCTGGATAATATCGTTTTTCATGAGGAAATCGGAACACTCGGCGAGAAAGTGCGCCGTATTCGCCAGATCGCCGATCAGCTGGGTACTGTACTGCAGGTGCCGGCCGACCAGGCAGTGGCCATCAGCCGCGCTGCAGATATAAGCAAGTTTGATCTGGTGACCCAGATGGTCTATGAGTTCCCTGAACTGCAGGGTGTCATGGGTGAAGATTATGCCCGCAAAGCCGGCGAGAGCGAAGAAGTGGCCCGTGCCATCTTTGAACATTATCAGCCTCGATTTGCAGGTGAAGCTGCTCCTGCTTCGGTGACCGGTGCGCTGGTCAGCATTGCGGACAAGATCGATACGATCGTAGCCTGCTTCTCGATCGGTATTATTCCGACCGGTTCACAGGACCCATATGCGCTGCGTCGTCAGGCGGCAGGGATCGTTCAGATCTTGCTGGAACGCGGATTGTCGCTGACCCTGGAACAGATTTTTGATATTGCACTGAATATTCATGAAAATTTAAGGAATATGAAACGTTCTTCCGATATAATACGTATAGAATTATATGAGTTCTTTGGACTGCGTGTGAAAAAGCTGCTGTCCGAGACACTCCGCTATGACGTTGTGGATGCTGTTATTTCGGCAGGATTCAATCATATTGGCTCCGTGGTCGCACGCGGTAATGATCTGATGCAAGCTGTTAATGAAGTCCCTGACTTCAAGCTGATCATCGAATCGTTTGAACGTGTATCCAATCTGGCTGCCAAATCGGCAGGTGCAGTTGTGAATCCGGCGCTGTTTACAGAAGCAGGAGAGACAGAACTCTATGCAGCATGGCAGTCGGTCAGCGTGCCTTACCATAATCTGCTTGCCGATAATCGCACAGGAGAAGCATTGACTTTACTGGCAACACTTCGTCCGGCGATTACGAACTTCTTTGATCATATTATGGTTATGGTGGACGACGCTGCGGTACGCGAGAACCGCCTGGCTCTGCTGACTGTGATCGATCGCGATATCAAGATGTATGCAGATTTCTCCAAGCTGGTTAAATAATATATTATATACTAACAGATACAGTTATACGGAACGACGATGAGAAATGATGTCGTTCCGTATTTTCGGCTTTGTAAACGAACGTATGATCCGTGAACCTGTATGCTGTCTGATGTAATCCCGGAAAGGAGGACATGTATTGGAATCGGAATCGCTAAGCCGTATCCCTACCATCGTGGTAGATGGCGATGCCTGCCCGGTCAAAGCAGAGATTGCTGAGACAGCGCGCTCTTTTGGAGTGCCTGTACTGATGGTGTCCTCCTTTGATCACCGAATTCAGGCGGAAGAAGGTGTACGTGTTGTTCAGGTAGACCGCAGCGATCAGAGTGCGGATCTATATATTGTGAATCATGTTCATGCCGGCGATATCGTCATTACCCAGGATTATGGGCTGGCTACGATTGCTCTGGCCAAGCACTGCCGGATATTGTCCTTCCGGGGAATGGAGTTCCATGCAGACAATATCGAATTTCTGTTGGCACGCCGTCATGCACAGGCCAAAGCAAGACGTCAGGGTAAGTATGGTAAAGGGCCCAAACCGCTTACAACGGACGATAAGAAAAATTTTCAGGCCGAGCTCGTAAAACTTTTAACAAATTTGCAGGAATTTCATTCGGAATAGCGAATATTATTTATCGTGTGAAAAGAGATGAAGGTGGTAACGATGAACACCGGATATAGCGGTGGTATTCCTGATGAAGTCATTGAAGCGGTACTTCAGCATAATGACATTGTTGACACGGTAGGCAAATATGTTCATCTGACCAAACAGGGAAAGTACATGAAGGGCCTCTGTCCGTTTCATTCGGAAAAGACTCCTTCGTTCACAGTCACACCGGAACGCCAGATTTTTTACTGTTATGGATGCGGCGCGGGCGGCAATGCCATCAAGTTCAGAATGGAAATTGATGGTTTGTCTTTCCCGGAAGCGGTCAGATTAATGGCAGAAGAATCACATGTCCCTTTCCAGGATGGAAAAGGAGCGGCAACCACTCCGCAGAACAAGGAACTGGAACGTCTGCTTCAGGCTCATGAATGGGCTGCCAAGCTGTTTCATTATCTTTTGAAAAATACGGAACACGGGAAATCTGCGATGGAATACCTGCGGGCCCGCGGATTCGGCGATAAGCTGATTGATCAGTTTCAGATTGGTTATGCTCCGGACCGCTGGGATACGCTTGTGCAGTTTTTTGAGAAACGTTCTTTTGATCTGAAAGAAATGGAAAAAGGGGGACTGCTGTCTCCCAGACAGAATGGCTCGGGCTATGTGGACCGCTTCCGCGGGCGGGTCATGTTCCCGATCATGAACCGCAGCGGAAGAGTAATCGCATTTGCAGGCCGGATTCTGGGCGAAGGCCAGCCGAAATATCTGAATTCGCCGGAGAGCCGACTGTTCAACAAAAGCCGTACACTGTATAATCTGAACCTGGCCAAAGGACCAATCCGCAAGCAGGGACAAATTGTATTGATGGAAGGCTTTGGTGATGTGATTGCAGCATGGGATGCGGGGGTACAACATACTGTAGCGACAATGGGTACAGCATTGACCGACAATCATGCCTCACTGATACGCACGCTAACCGAAGAGGTGGTGGTCTGCTATGACGGCGATAACGCCGGTCAGGCAGCAGCACTCAAAAGTATCCCCATTCTGGAAGGTGCAGGCCTGCATGTGAAGATTGCCGTACTGCAAAACGGGCTGGATCCCGACGAATACATCAAGACGTATGGTCAGGAACGATTTGTGGAGCAGATTATTCATGGTGCAGTGTCAACAACCAAGTTCCGGCTGATTTACATCAAAAAGAATTACAATCTGCTGGAAGAGGACGGCAAGGCTGCCTATGCGCAGGAAGCGATCAATGTGATTGCCAATCTGGGTTCGCCGACCGAGCGGGAAGTATACCTCAAGGAACTTTCCGTTGAAGTGGGTGTATCTCTGGACAGTCTGAAGCAGGACTGCAATCTGGCGCGCCAGACGCTGAACCGCAAGCAGCCGCAGTCCGGCCAGCAGGGAGGGCGTGGTGGCAGCGGCGGAAATGGACGGAACTCACGCAAGCCTACCGCTCCGACGCTGCTGCCTGCCTACCATGTAGCCGAGCGGCGTTTGCTGTCGATTATGCTGCAGGATGGAGAGGCGGCCACCTATGTGGCACAGCATTTGGGAGAAGCATTTAATATCCCGGAACATGCAGCGCTGGCTGCCTATATCTATTCGTATTATGCACAGGGCAAAGCGCCTGATGTCAGCCGGTTCATCGGATCGCTCCATGATGACCGGCTGGAGAAGACTGCAACGTCCATCTCCATGATGGATGCTCCGCTGGATGAGACGCTGCGCGGAATGGATGATTACATTCGTGAAATCAAAAAGTTCCCACAGCAAAAACTGATCGAACAAAAAAGAGAAGACATGCTGCGCGCGGAGAAGTCCGGTGATTTCCTGCGTGCGGCTCAAATTGCAAGTGAGATTATCACCCTGGAAAGACAATAAATGTTCTGAGCATTTATTTTCAGGGAGGAGGGAGTCGAAAGATGGCGAACGATCAGCATACTGAATTGGAAACCGAATTAACGCTCGAACAGGTAAAAGAGCAGCTTATTGAGGTAGGTAAAAAGAGATCCTCCTTGAACTACAAGGATATTATGGAAAGACTGGCCGCTTTTGACCAGGATGCTGAACAGATCGATGAGTTCTACGAACAACTCGGAGATATGGGTATCGAAGTAATCAATGAAGGTGACGAGGAAATCACAACCGATTCCGAGAATGAGCGTGAAAGCGGAGATAACGAGTTCAGCTTTGACGATGATCTGGCACTGCCGCCAGGTATCAAAATCAATGACCCGGTCAGAATGTATCTGAAAGAAATCGGTAGAGTACCGCTGCTCTCCGCGGACAGCGAAGTCGAGCTGGCCAAGCGGATCGAACAAGGAGATGAAGAAGCGAAGCGCAGACTTGCTGAAGCCAACCTTCGTCTCGTGGTCAGTATTGCCAAGCGGTACGTAGGACGCGGTATGCTGTTCCTGGATCTGATTCAGGAAGGCAACATGGGTCTGATCAAAGCCGTTGAGAAATTTGACCATACCAAAGGCTACAAGTTCAGTACGTATGCCACCTGGTGGATTCGTCAGGCCATTACCCGTGCGATTGCGGACCAGGCCAGAACGATCCGTATTCCGGTGCATATGGTAGAGACCATCAACAAGCTGATCCGGGTATCCCGTCAGCTGCTGCAGGAACTGGGGCGCGAACCGACGCCGGAAGAGATCGCAGCCGAGATGGAACTGAGCGTCGAAAAAGTACGCGAAATCATGAAAATCGCACAGGAACCTGTATCTCTGGAGACACCAATCGGGGAAGAGGATGACTCTCACCTGGGTGACTTTATTGAGGACCAGGATGCACTGGCACCGGCTGATGCAGCAGCTTACGAGCTGCTCAAGGAACAGCTTGAAGATGTGCTGGATACGCTGACTGAGCGTGAAGAGAATGTACTTCGTCTGCGTTTTGGTTTGGACGATGGACGTACTCGTACACTCGAAGAAGTGGGTAAAGTGTTCGGTGTTACCCGTGAGCGTATCCGTCAGATCGAAGCCAAAGCCCTTCGCAAACTGCGTCATCCAAGCCGCAGCAAACGTCTGAAGGACTTCCTGGAATAGGATTCAACCGCTTATTTGGATAAGCTGTCATACAAGGGATCTGCTGCTATTGTTGCGGCAGATCCCTTTTTGCGCTGAATAAATGGAAACCCTTTACTTTTGGCACCAATTCAGCGATATATACTTAGAGGGAGACATGAGCTTTTAATGAATGCAGAAGCGGGGGAGTATTGTGAATCAGGACAAAAGAGAAGTTATTCTGGATGAAATTGAATACTGGCGGGAGAATCGTCTGCTGCCGGCGCATTATTGCGACTTTTTGATGAATTTATATGACGTCAATCAGGAGCGGGGAGACAAGAAAGTATTGTCCATGCAGTCATTCAAGCAGGGCAATATTCGGACATGGATGTTTACGTTTCTGATGCTTTGTTTTATCTGTATGATCGTGCTGTACTTTACCACATTTCCATTTCTGGTACAGTTGGTCTGTGTGCCGGTGTTCACGGCGCTTTGTTATACAGGCGGCATTCGTTGGCGCAAACGCAATCCGATTGCCTCGTCTTTTTTGCTTGCGGTTGGAAGTATGTTAATGTTGGGATTAGGTATACTGATCATCCGTCAGCACGAACTGGATCCATCTTTCTGGATTACTGTACTTGTCCTTGGATGTGGGTTAATCTGGTGTATAATGGGATATGTGATTTCCAGCCCGGTGCTGCTGTATATCGGGTTTGGTGCTTTTGTATTGTTGTATGCCGGATTTTTTGCCCGGGTGAATCCAGGAGCATCATGGCTCGTACTGCAGGGCCTGTGGCTGCCGCTTAGTCTGCTGCTCGTATGGTTCAGCTGGCTGGTACATCATCGCGGTAAAAAGCTGGCGGCCGTATATTTTACGAGTGGAATCGCGATCTGGTTTATGCCGGAAGTGGATGAAGTACTGCTTCGCGGTCAGATGCCGGATATTTTTGCAGCGCTGTGTGTAACCAAGATTGCACTGGCTTGCATTCTTTTATTTATACTTCGAAAAAAATGGATAGTGTGGGTGGCTGCATGAAATTATCAACTAGATTAACAAGAATTGCGGAGCAGATTCCAGCAGGGAGCCGGCTGGCGGACATTGGGTCCGACCATGCCCTCCTGCCGGTATTTGCTGTGCGTCAGGGCCGGGTAACGCAAGCGGTAGCCGGGGAGGTCAATCAGGGACCGCTGGATGCGGCTCAGCGTCAGGTCAATGAAGCCGGGCTCGGTCATGTGATTCAGCCGAGGCTCGGTAACGGTCTGGCGGTGCTGCAGCCGGGAGAGGTGGATGTGATTACGATCGCCGGTATGGGTGGTGCATTGATCGTGACCATTCTCTCCGAAGGACTGGATAAGCTGGAAGGTGTGTCACGCCTGATTTTACAACCGAATGTTGGAGAAGAGTTCGTCCGCCGCTGGCTGCTGGAGCATGGCTGGTTCCTGTCTGCCGAGCAGATTCTGGAAGAAGACGGCCGTACATATGAGATTCTGACGGCGGATCGGCTGGAAGATGCAGCGGCGCGCAATGGAGAGCTTTATGCTGAACGACTGCTCACAGGAGGGGAAGGCTTGCAGGTAGAGCTGCATGATTTCAGTCTGCTGCAGTTTGGTCCTTATTTGCTGGAAGAAGCTTCACCGGTATTTGTGGAGAAATGGCAGCAGGAAATCGGCAAGCTGGAGAAAGTCGCTGCCTCGGTCGGCCGTTCGGATACGGGCGAAGCCAAATTGAAAGTCGCTGCGCTCAATCAGCAAATCAAGCTCATTAAGGAGGTACTGTTATGCTTGCAAAAGGACAAACGGTAATCCAGTATATGGAGCAGTTTGCACCCAAATCGATCGCTGTACCGGATGACCGGATCGGTCTGCAGCTTGGTACGCTGCAAAAAGACATTACCGGTGTACTGGTTGCACTCGATGTGACGGAAGAAGTGATCGACGAAGCAATCGCGCTGAATGCCAATCTGATTATTGCCCATCATGCGATTATTTTCCGGCCGCTCAAAAGCCTGCAAACGAGCACGCCGATGGGCCGCCTGTATGAGAAGCTGATCAAGCACGATATTGCTGTCTATATTAGCCACACCAATCTGGATATCGCCGAGGGCGGTGTCAATGACTGGATGGCAGAAGCGCTTGGACTGCGTCAGACTGTACCGATCGAGCAGACGTCCTCGGACGATTATCTGAAGCTGGTTGCTTTTGTGCCCGCTTCGCATCTGGATGCAGTGCGCAGTGCGGTCTGGGCAGTGGGAGCCGGCCATATCGGCAATTACAGCCATTGCAGCTTTAGTGCCGAAGGAACAGGCACCTTCCTGCCGGAAGAGGGCACCAACCCATACAGCGGTGAACAGGGCAAGCTGGAACATGCTGCCGAAGTTCGTTTTGAGACGATTATTCCAACCAGTCTGCGTAACAAGGCAGTACAGGCACTGATCAAATCTCATCCATATGAAGAGGTAGCTTATGATCTGTATCCGCTGGCACTGCCGGGCAAAGCTTATGGTCTCGGACGTGTCGGCAAGCTGGATGCGCCGGTCAGCCTGGGCGAATTTGTCGATATCGTTAAAAAGGGACTGGATGTGCCGACTGTACGTGTCGTAGGCGATCTGCAGCGGACGATCAAAAAAGCTGCAGTTCTAGGCGGATCGGGTAGTCGTTATGTGAACGGAGCCCTGTTCAAGGGCGCTGATGTAATCGTAACCGGTGATATTGATTATCATACCGCTCACGATGCACTGCTCGCCGATATCGCCATTATTGATCCGGGACATAATACAGAGAAGATTATGAAGCCGGGCGTGGCAGGCGTGCTCAGCGCGCGTCTGCAGGCAGACAAGTACACAACCGCTGTGCATGCGTCTGCTGTTAATACCGAAGTATTCCGGTTCGTTTAAACAGGTACCGACAGAGAAGAAGAATAAGACAGAACAAATAATAAGGGCTGTGCAGACTACCAGAATGAACTGGATAGGCTGCCAGCCTTTTTTTATGAATGGGGTTTGCGCTCTGAGCTGCGGTACTCGGCCATTCAGCACATCAAGGGTTATTTGGATTATCAAAATAGCGAGAATACACTGGAGCTGCTGTATCAGGAGCAGAGACTCCTAAAAAAGAAATATATCACTGAAATTCGGATGCGGGTTGTCAATAAATAGAATTCAAATAAAATTGCATTTGCCTCTTGCCACCACTGCGTGAAAATTATATAATACGATGTGTTGCGTTCGCGGAAAGTTTAACAGACAATCGCCGGTAGCCGAGAGGCTTCGGGAGGAAAGTCCGGGCTCCGCAGGGCAGGGTGCTGGATAACGTCCAGTCAGTGCAAACTGAAGGATAGTGCCACAGAAATGGACCGCCGATGGCTCGTAAGAGCACAGGCAAGGATGGAACCGAGGTGTAAGAGACCCCGAGGAACACTGGTGACTTTGTTCCTGGTAAACCCCATCTGGAGCAAGACCTAAAGAGATACGGCTTTTCTTCGGAAAAGCAGCCTTAGCCCGAGGTGTATCGAGGTTGGTCGCTGGAGCCAAACAGCAATGTTTGGCCTAGATAGATGATTGTCACCAAAAGTGGGAGGGTAGTTCCCGATTGAACCACAACTGGTACAGAACCCGGCTTACGAGAAACTTTCCCAACTAACGCCACGTTGATTTAACAAGTACAATCGCTATTTGGTCATGTATGGCGGATTTATTCGCATGTATGGAACACATCTTTATCACATTTTTACTGACCAATTCAATATCCGCTATACAAAAGCGGTGTGTCTTCCGATAATATATGGAGACACACCGCTTTTATGATAAAAAACAGGTAAAAACGGCAATAGTCGATAAAATCTTTATCATGTACCTGCCATATCCCTTGATTGTTAAGGAGAATGGAAGTAATCTATATGATATTAAACCAATCATCGACTGATACATTGGTGAAACCAATTTTCAGGAAGAATCGAATTGGTTAAGAGAATGATGAGACAATGGCAGTAAAAAGCTTAAAATTTGATGCTTATAAACTGCGCCGTAACTAACACATGAGATGAGTTTTATGGTAGGATGTAAGTTAAATCAGGGTTAAATTTTACAACGACCTAACCCGGTCTTGAAGGAACCAATTAAGGGGGAGCTACAGTCATGTCAGCTGCAAATGTCCATAAGTTGAGCGAAGGCACACGGGAAAAGTTGAAACCGGTCATCGAGAAACTGGAAGGGTTTTTGAATGAGTATTCTCTAAAGGCTTTGGCAGCCGAACAGGGAGAAGATACATTACCTTTTTACAAAGGGTTTCTGGCAGATTTGCGTCACCTGCTGGTATTCTCCGAAGTATCCTATGAGAAATTAGGCGTTGTTCTGCGCCGTGCTAACTTTGATGCAGAATTTGCTGAAAAAGCTCTGTATAACGCATATCATCAATGTGTAAACAGCTTTTTCTATCCCAAAAATGAGTGCTACTCCGAAGATGGACGTTATGCCTACACAGGGCAGGAAGCTATCCGTTTCCGTCAAACGCCAGTGAAGCCGGTTAGAGAGATTATTCTGGAAATCACCAGAACATTCGAAGAACTGCGTGATGATCTGTCCTATTACGAAAGTGACTATCTGACACAGCGCCGTATGAATCAGCGCCACGCTTAAATAACGCATACCAATAATGAAATTGACATGATAAGGGTGCCTGGATCAGGCATCCTTATTTTTTATAACAGGCAGACTAACCTGCATTGAATCCAAATCAGCGGTATACATAAAACCCTCCAAGGAGCTCCATGTAGATATGAAAATCAATGATAACGCCATAGAAAAACCATATGCTCAGCGCTATCCCGCTTTTGTATACTCCGTGCTGGACGCCCGTATACCTGGCACTATACATACAGAGTCAACAGATGGACAGATCCATTTGCTAAGTGACATCCCTGCTCCATCTCACCTGCTGCAAATCACTTCCGCATCCCTATATAATGCCGACAGATCGATATGGGTAGAGACACCGGCAGGTCTGTACTATGCAGGAGGATCCTGTCCTTCAGAATCATTCAAATATATGGTTCATCAACGCTGTCTGAATCGGATACGGGCTGGTAAGAGATTTACCTTATTTTCAGGTGATCCGTTCTGGGATGAAATGGCTGCTGATCTTCCTGCTCCACTTCGGCAGCTCACCAGACAAGCGATGAATTATCCATCCACAGCTATGCTGGATACCAGAAGACAGATGCCTGACGGATATGAACTGCAAAAAATAAATGCTTCCGTTATTCAAAAAAGCACAGTTTTTGACGAAAAGTATTATATAGCGTATTGGCAGTCGCTTGCGAACTATATGATCCATGGATGGGGCTATGCCATTTTGTATGAGAATCAGGTGGTTTGCGAGTGCACTTCCATTTTTGCAAATGCATGGACAGCGGAGATGGATATCTATACAGCGTCAGAACATCAGGGCAAAGGCCTCGCAGCAATCACGGCGGCCGCTTTTATAAAAGAATGCCTGCAAACGGCATGCCAGCCTGTTTGGGAATGCAGCGCAGACAATCAGGCTTCCTATCAGCTGGCCTGCAGGCTCGGATTTGTACCCGCATATACTTACAGTGTATGGGCGTGATGAACCATGGTATCATACAGGAGATTGTTCCTATTTCCCCTCAGGTTCGGCAGAATCGTCATTCATTCCCATGCCAGAAGGATGCAAAAGCAGTACACTGAGAATATAGAGAATATTTAGACGAATAATCCTTCAATTATTTTATAAATAGACAGGAGCTACCAACCGTATGCAAATTGATCCAAATACAGCCAAACAAATGCTTGAACTTCGATATCTGAATGCGTCAGGTGGAGGCAGCACGACCCCTGCAACGGTAAAGACCAATGATACGGATCAGCTGTTTCAACTGATGCTGCAGCAAAATATTGGCACATCTGCGGAAGCACAGAGTTCCGGAGCGGCTGTACAGGATCTGGCGAGTCTGGTATCGACAGGCACTCCTTCTTCCGTAACAGGCAGCACGTATGGAGCAGGGTCTACAGATCCATGGTATAACTTTGATCAACTGCCGGAAGTAAGTCCGGAGAATGCGACAGCTACTGCACGCACTGGCATGTCAGCAGGCAGTATTCCTGCTGCTGTATCTGCCGGTGATGTGTCTGCGCTGCAGGGACTGGGTGGAGATGACAGTGGAAGCAAGGCAACCGCTTATAATGATCTGATCAGCAAGGCCAGCAGCAAGTATGGAATTCCTGAATCACTAATTAAAGCGGTTATCGATGTAGAGTCTTCCTTTAACCCGAATGCCGGTTCTTCTGCCGGGGCCAAAGGCCTGATGCAGTTGATGGATGGTACAGCCGCTGGTCTCGGAGTCAGCAACTCCTATGATCCTGCCCAGAATATCGATGGAGGCACCAAGTATCTGTCCTACCAGCTGAAGCATTATGATAACAACATCAAGACTGCACTGGCTGCCTACAATGCAGGTCCGGGTCGTCTGCAAAGGCTCGGTATCTCCAATGATAACGAACTGATGGCCAAGTTTGATCAGCTGCCAAAAGAAACACAGCGTTACATCGGCAAAATTGAGAATGCACAGAGCAAATATGCCCTTTAACTTTCAGTGATCCATCCCAATAAAGCCAACTCTTCAACCAGTAATGTATGGTATAATGACAGGCAGATGGTTTTAGCATCTGACTGTAACTTTCAGAAGAAATGGCATCGACTATTATTTTTGAAAGAGATCAAAAAGCGGAGCGTTTATCCGTATTTTGATCTCTTTTAGTCTTGTCTGCTGCCTGTACCTATAGATATGAAGCAGGAGGTAGGATCGAATGAAATATTTTGATTATGCGGCAACGACGCCTCCTTATCCCGAGGTCGTACGTGCCATGTCCGAGATCATGGACAAACATTACGGCAATCCCTCTTCGCTTCACCGGTATGGTGAAGAAGCGGAACGGCTGATTCGCCGCGCACGTGAAGTGACAGCCGGCATATTGGGTGTTCAGCCTTCGGAGGTAATCTGGACATCTGGGGCGACAGAGAGCAACAATATGGCAATCAAGGGGGCGGCCCTGCGCAAAGGACGGACGCAAGGACATATCGTCACCACCATGATCGAGCATCCGTCCGTCTATGAGACATGCCGTCAGCTAGAACTGTTTGGATTTGAAGTAAGCTATGTACGTCCGCTGCCGGATGGAACCGTATCTCCGGAGGATGTACTTGCTGCGGTAAGAACGGACACAATTCTGGTGAGCGTCATGCATGTGAATAATGAGACAGGTGCGATCCAGTGGATAGAGCAGATTACACGCTTGGTCAAAAGTAGCTATCCGCGTGTACTCGTTCATGTGGACGGGGTACAGGGATTTGGCCGGGTTCCCGTATCCCTGCAGGAATGGGGAATTGATCTGTACAGCCTGTCTGCCCATAAGCTGAGAGGGCCCAAAGGAACCGGTCTGCTTTATGTAAAACAGGGGATTGAACTGTTGCCGCTGCTGGCTGGCGGCGGGCAGGAGCAGGGATATCGTTCCGGCACCGAAAATGCCGCCGGTATTGCCGGTATGACCAAAGCGCTGCGTCTTGCGGCAGAGCGGCAGGAGGACCAGTATAAGCACCTGAGTATGCTGCGGGACAGGCTCCAGCAGGCGATCCGCAATATTCCGGGACTGGTACTGACCGAAGTGTCGCCTACCGCGCCGCATATTGTACATTTTACGTATCCGGGCATGAAGGCCGAAGTGGTACTGCACAGTCTGGAACAGCAGGGCTGCCTGGTATCGACCCAGTCTGCCTGTTCCTCACGCAAGTCGGTACCAAGCCGCGTGCTGACAGCAATGGGAATGGATCGTGAACATGCGGACAGCGGCATCCGGATCAGTCTGGGAGACGAACATACGCTGGATGATATGGAGTATCTGATAGGAGCGCTTGAACAGACAGTACAGTCACTGCGCTCATTGGAGAGGAGATAAAACGGTTTGATGCATAATATTAGTCGCCTGATGCTCAGAATGGGCGAGATTACACTCAAAGGAAAAAACAGAGGCCGTTTTGAAAAGGTCATCGCCGAACATGTGCGTGAGATCCTGCGTCCTTATCCGCAGGCCAAGGTACACCGTGAATATGGACGATTATACGTGGAGACCGGCGGCGTATCTGCCGAACTGCTGATTGGCCTGCTGCGCAATGTATTTGGAATTGTGGATATTATTCCGGTCAAACAGGCAGAGCCGAAGCTGGATTCCATTATTCAGGCTGCCCTGGAACTGATTAGCGAACATGGTATACAGGCAGCGACCACATTCAAAGTCACCGCACGAAGGGTCTGGAAGCCATTCCCACATTCTTCCCAGGATATGAATCACCTGATCGGGTCACCGGTGCTGCGTGCCAACCCGCTGCTCAGCGTGGATGTACACCATCCCGACATTGAGCTTCGGGTGGAAGTACGCGAGAATGCAGCCTACATTTACAGCCAGATTATTCCGGCAGTTGGCGGATTCCCGCGTGGCAGCAATGGCAGAGCAATGCTCATGCTGTCCGGCGGGATTGACAGCCCTGTAGCAGGGTGGCAGTCGATGAAAAGAGGACTGGAGATTGAGTGCGTCCATTTCCACAGCTATCCATTCACCAGCGAACGAGCCAAGCAAAAAGTCATTGATCTGACCCGCGTACTGGCTGGATATGGCGGTAAAATCAAGCTGCATGTAGTACCTTTTACCGAGATTCAGACAGCCTTTACAACGACAGGACAGGATAATCTGATGATTACGCTGATGCGCAGAGCCATGCTCCGGATTACGACCCGTCTCGCTGAGCAGCAAAAGGCACTGGCTATCGTTACCGGCGAGAGCCTCGGACAGGTAGCGAGCCAGACGCTGAACAGCATGAATGTCATTGAACGGGCGACCGAACTGCCGATTCTGCGGCCGCTGGTCATGCAGAGCAAAGATGAGATTATTCACGTCTCCCAGCAGATTGGCACTTATGAGCTGTCGATTCTTCCCTATGAAGACTGCTGTACGCTGTTTGTGCCCAAGTCGCCGGCAACTAATCCGAATCTGCGGATTGTGGAGAAGGTCGAGTCTTATCTGGAACTGGAGGAAATGATTCAGCGAGCAGTCGAGCAGACCGAATTGCTGATCATTGAATCTGGTTCGGCAGGCGATGCTTCCGAGGTTGAAGCCACAGAGGAAGACTGGCTCTAAGCGACAAGGTAAAAGCTGCTGCAGACAGGAGATACACGGCTTGAAATTGCTGAAGCATTATTAGGATGTTTTAATATGATTCTCTGTGACTTCGAATATTATGTATGCTATCGAAAATAATCCCACCAAAAACAGCTGCTCTCATTCACTACCGAATCTACCGGGAGTGAATGAGAGCAGCTGTTTTTTTGATGAATCTTATATAAATCTAAGGAGCGATCAGTTTATTTCTTTTCACTTGGTCCTGCAAGCTTTTCAAAATAACGTTGCTGTTTCGTTTGAGTCGAATTAGTGTGATCAGGAAGCAGTCCGGCGGCTTGCCTGCCGGTTTTTCAAATAGCCGGCCATCAGTACGCCAATGATAATAAAGAGGATGAATATCCATCTCCATAGAGGATGCGCTGCAAAAACAGCATGCAGACGCTCTTCCTCGGTAATCATATGCGAAGCTGTATAGGCAAGCACCGCGCTGCCGACATAGATAATCCATGGAAACCGATTGGTCAGTTTGATGAAAATGGTACTGCCCCAGACGACGATAGGTACACTAATACAGAGACCAATAATGACCAGACCGACATGCTGATTGGCAGCACCGGCGACGGCGATTACATTATCCAGACCCATTGCTGCATCGGCTACGATAATCGTCCAGACTGCACTCCATAGAGAGGTTCCGGCTTTGACTTCCTTGTGCTCCTCATTATCGGTAAGCAGTTTGTAGGCGATACCGATCAGCAGCAGACCCCCTACGACGAGCAACCATGGAATCTGCAGCAGCCAAATAACGGCGATCG
This sequence comes from Paenibacillus sp. Z6-24, assembly GCF_054161335.1. Classification (NCBI taxonomy): domain Bacteria; kingdom Bacillati; phylum Bacillota; class Bacilli; order Caryophanales; family Paenibacillaceae; genus Paenibacillus; species Paenibacillus sp. Z6-24. The sequence goes on from NZ_CP096398.1 coordinate 1,609,287, forward strand.
TTGCCACGATCCGAATGATAACAGCTCCGCCCATACCGTAGAGAATGGCTTTTTTCTGTGTTTGCTGCGGCAGTTTGCGTGCAGCCAGGCCGATAACGATCGCATTATCGCCTGCCAGAATCAGATCGATAAAAATGATGTTCAAAAGCGCCAGCCAGAAGCTGGCTTGAGTAATATCCAAAATGTCTCCACTCCTTTATCTTAGCCCGAATTAACCGATAATAATAGTATACCGGCAGCTGGGTGTCTAACGGGACAGGTCAATTGCCTAAAGCTCCGTCAGACCAGTGGATCATGTACACTACAGATGTTGAGGCTTGTTCCGGATGTACAGATCGGTAGATCAGAATTGCATGTTGTATTAATAACCAGAATACCATTAGGATTAACCGCTGAAGGTGATGAAGGCATAAGCAAAGAGGGGGCTTTTATGTAGTCTTTTTGCAAAAGATCGGCTACACTGGGAGTATGGAGATATACGGGATCAGCTGCTCTATTTGGATAAAAAACGGCTGGGAGGAGAGCGTTACATGACGAATCGCAATCAGGGAATTATCGCAATATTCATTATACTGGCCGGGCTGGTCATTTTGCTTGGCAAACTTGGTGTATTTGCTTTTATCGGCAATGTATTCTGGCCGCTGCTTATTTTGCTGCCGGGTGTGCTGCTGCAGCTGTTTTACTTTAGCCGCAGTGCTCCTTCGTATGTATTGATTCCAGGTGGCATACTGACGGTCTACGGTATTTTATTTTTCTTCTGCAATATCTGGGGCTGGTCGTTAATGGTATATCTATGGCCGCTGCTGCTACTCGGTATCGCTGTCGGTCTGTATGAGTATTATATGCTGTCATCGTTTGCCGTATCCCGCAATATCGGTTTTGCTGCAGTCATTCTGGGCGCGCTGTCAATCATTTTGCTCTTTTTCAGCCTGATGGGAACTTCGGCATTATATCTAATCGCACTGCTGCTGATTGCAGCGGGAATCTGGATGCTGCTGAACCGCAGTAATTCCAAAAGAGGCTGGTAATAAGTATGAATAAGCTTGATTTATGTGATTTATGCCGTATAATGAATAATGAATCAGTTTACTAATGACGGTTTTTACAATTTTTTTATAATAAATAGTAGAGCGTCGGCTTCGTTGACCGACGCTCATTTTATGGAGAGGATTTGGAGAATTTTATGCATTTAAGAAATAACATCCGCAATATCGCCATTATCGCTCACGTTGACCATGGCAAAACAACACTGGTAGACAAACTGCTGCAGCAGTCAGGTATTTTCCGTGATCACGAGACTATGCAGGAGCGTGCAATGGATTCCAATGATCTGGAGCGCGAACGTGGTATCACAATTCTGGCTAAAAATACAGCTATTACCTATAAAGACTACCTCATTAATATCGTGGATACCCCTGGACACGCCGACTTCGGTGGTGAAGTAGAGCGTATCATGAAAATGGTTGACGGCGTTCTGCTTGTCGTTGACGCGTATGAAGGTTGTATGCCTCAGACCAAGTTCGTCCTTCGCAAAGCACTCGAGCATAATCTTACCCCAATCGTAGTCGTTAACAAAATCGACCGTCCGGCTGCACGTCCGGCTGAAGTTATTGATGAAGTTCTGGAACTGTTCATCGAGCTGGGTGCCAATGACGAACAACTGGACTTCCCTGTCGTATATGCATCCGCATTGAACGGTACATCCAGCATGGACCCTGAGAAACAGGACGAAACGATGCAAGCTATGTACGAGACCATCGTTAGCAACATCCCTGCACCAACTGAAGATACAGAACAGCCGCTGCAATTCCTCGTTACACTGATGGATTACAACGAGTATCTGGGACGTATTGCGGTTGGTCGTGTAAACCGTGGTATTATTCGTCAGGGACAATCCGTAACCGTTATTACCCGTGAAGGCCAGAAGAAAACAGCTCGTATCGAGAAGCTGTTCGGATTCCAGGGGCTGAAACGTGTTGAAGTTGAAGAAGCAGGTGCTGGTGACATCATTGCACTGGCTGGTATCAAGGACATCAACATTGGTGAGACGATCGCTGATCCACAGAATCCGGAAGCACTGCCGGTTCTGAAAATTGACGAGCCTACACTGCAAATGACATTCCTCGTTAACAACAGTCCATTTGCCGGACGTGAGGGTAAATGGGTAACATCCCGTCGCCTGCGTGATCGTCTGTTCAAAGAGCTGGAGACCGACGTGAGTCTGCGTGTAGACGAAACTGAAAGTCCTGACGCTTATATCGTATCCGGACGCGGTGAGCTTCACCTCGGTATCCTGATCGAGAACATGCGTCGTGAAGGCTATGAGCTGCAGGTATCCAAGCCTGAAGTTATCGTTCGTGAGATTGATGGTGTGCGCATGGAGCCAATCGAGCGTCTGATGATCGATGTGCCTGAAGAAAGCATGGGCGCAGTTATGGAAAGTCTGGGAAGTCGCAAAGCCGAAATGGTCAACATGATCAATAACGGCAGCGGTCAGGTTCGCCTGGAATTCCTGATTCCGGCACGTGGTCTGATCGGATATCGTACGTACTTCCTGACACTGACTCGCGGTTACGGCATCATGAACCATGCATTCGACAGCTACGGCCCGCTCGTAGCAGGACAAGTTGGCGGACGTCACCAGGGTGTACTCGTATCCAGTGAGAACGGTTCTTCCACACTGTACGGTATCCTGTCAGTTGAAGATCGCGGTACACTGTTCATTGAGCCTGGTACTGAAATCTACGAAGGCATGATCGTTGGTGAGCATACCCGTGATAATGATATCGTCGTTAATATCTGTAAAGAAAAGCAGCTGACTAACGTTCGTTCTGCTACCAAAGATGATACTGTTAAAATGAAAACCCCGCGTCTGTTCTCGCTAGAGCAAGCTCTGGAATACCTGAATGATGATGAGTATTGTGAAATCACGCCAAAAGGGATTCGCCTGCGCAAAAAGATCTTGAACAAGAGCGAGCGCGAACGTGCTGAGAAACACCGCAAAGCAGCACAAAATAGCTGATTCCGATCGTAAAGTTGCAATTATAATCTGAATTCTTCATTATAGTAGGTGGCTGAATCCAAAGCATGCTGGTGATCAGCAGACAGGATTCAGTCACTTTCACTACATTTATCTAAAACGATGGAACAGGTGTTGAGAGCAATGAGTACGACAGCAGGAGGACTTCCGCCGCGAGCGGGGGGCAAGGCCAAATCGCAAAAAGCCGGCAATCCCAAGTCCAATAAAAAACAAAAGAAAAAAGTTAGCGGCTTCAAACGGTTCATGCAGATTCTGCTGATCGTGATTCTGCTGGCAATTGTAGGTGTTATGGCGTACGCTGGTATTCTTTATTATCAGCTGCAGGGAATGTTCGAAGGTAAAGGTGGCACAGATCAGGCTCCAGGTATTGTAGATACCAGAGTCCCTGAGAAATCTGCCAAAGAAAAGCCGATTACGATGGCTCTGCTCGGTACGGATTATCGCAAAGAAACCGGCACACGTCTAACCGACGTAGTAATGGTGGCTACGCTCAATCCCGATACCAAGTCTGCCACGATCGTATCACTGCCGCGGGATACGTACTTCCAGTTGGATGGATACATTCCAAACAAGCTAAATGCGTATTATCCTAAATTCTATGCGGAAGATAAGAAGAACGGTACGAACAACGCCATGGAAGAAATGCAGACCATGCTGGGCAAATATCTGGGAGTGGATGTCGATTATACGACGGTTATCAATTTCCAGGGCTTTAGCGATGTGGTCGATGCTGTAGGTGGTGTGGATGTTAATGCAGCCATGAATATGTGTTATGTTGACCGTGCGGACGGAACCAATATTAACATCAAAAAAGGGCCGCAGCATCTGAATGGAGAACAGGCACTGGGATATGTACGTTATCGTCATTCCAGCAGCTCCTGTAGTCCAAGAACCCAGGAATCCAGTGACTTCGACCGTAACAAACGTCAAAATGAAGTGCTGAATTCCATAGTCGACAAAGTCCAATCCTTCAGTGGTGTGGCGAAGCTGAGTTCGATTATCCAATCGGTCGATGATAATATGGAAACCGATATCGAAGGTAGTCAGTTCACCAATCTGTTGACGACATACTGGGATATTCCAAAAGCGAATATCAAGTACATGCCAGTCACAGGAGATTGGAAGAGCCCGTATGTGTATATTAATGAAACCGAGCTGGCCAACGCCAAACAGGCGCTTCAGAACGAACTGAACGGAACAGCGACACATGCGGATCAATTTGATGGAGCAGGTGCTTCCACAGAAAGTACCGGCCAGTCAGCGACTGCACAGTAACTCAAGGTATGATCATCATTCCGGTTTGGTTACAGTATCAGAAATGAGATTATTTTACAGGTTTCTGCTCATGCAGAGACCTGTATTTTTTTGTTTTTTGGATAAATATAAGGTCATCAAGGCTGCATTTCAAAAGCGGATAGGGTGTGCTATAATATCCGTGCACCTTACTTTTCACCGAATGCAGGGACTGGAGGTTTTAGGATGCCGCGATTAATGTGCAGTACGCTATCGTATGATGGAGTCATTTTATGCGGGCAGAATAGAACTTTCACTCAGCTGTGTGCAAGAGGTGCAGCTTGTTATAGGTTGTCCAAAAAAAGCGATATAATAGGAAAAGTCTGGTGCTTTATAGCCCGGGCTTTTTTGGTTTTATTTCAAGAGGAGGGTGAGGCTTGGCGGTTCAGGAAGCGGGAAGCATAAGCTGGAGGCATCAGAGATCACAAACAATTCGTACCCAGGGGGGAATCTCCATGAAAAAGATTTTTGTATTGGATACCAATGTGCTTCTTCACGATCCGAATGCCATTTTCGCTTTTGAAGAAAATGATGTGGTTATTCCCGCAGTGGTATTGGAAGAAATTGATTCGAAAAAACGAAATGCAGATGAAATCGGACGAAATGCCCGCGGCGTCTCCCGTTCTCTGGACGCGCTTCGTGAAATAGGACATCTTCATGATGGGGTTCAGCTGGATAATGGAGGTATACTGCGTGTCGAACTAAATCACCGCAGCTTTGCCAAAGTGCATGAAATGTTCGGCGAAGTCACAAATGATAACCGGATTCTCGCAGTTGCCTTGAATTATGATCTGGAAGAACGCGAGAAAGAAGTGCCGTGTCAGGTGATTCTGGTCAGCAAAGACGTGCTCGTACGTGTCAAAGCCGATGTGCTTGGACTGCTGACGGAAGATTATTTATCAGACCGTGCAGCCGAGCCGAATGAAATCTATACCGGCTACACGACATTGCAGGTTCATCCCGCTGTAATTGATGATTTCTACAATAACCGCTATTTATCCGTGAATGCGCTAAACCTGGGCTATACCCTGTATCCCAATGAATTTGTTATTCTAAAAGATGAAATGGGCAGCGGAAAGTCTGCTCTGCTCAAAGTCAGCCATGATGGCGGCAAACTGGAGCCACTGTTCCTGAGCAATGAGCCGATATGGGGTATTGCAGCACGTAATGCCCAGCAGCGGATGGCGCTTGAACTTCTGCTCAATGATGATATTCCACTTGTAACAATTACCGGTAAAGCCGGCACAGGTAAAACACTTCTGGCACTGGCGGCTTCGTTATCCAAAGTGGAAGACGAGCAAAAATATAAAAAGCTGCTGATCGCTCGCCCGGTTGTACCGATGGGCAAGGATATTGGATATCTGCCTGGCGAAAAGGATGAGAAACTTCGCCCATGGATGCAGCCAATTTATGACAATCTGGAATTTCTATTTAATACCAAAAAAGCCGGTGACATCGATAAAATTTTGATGGGCCTCGGCAGTATTCAGGTAGAAGCACTCACCTATATCCGCGGCCGGTCGATCCCCGGACAATTTATCATTATTGATGAAGCACAGAATCTGTCCCGCCATGAAGTAAAGACAATTGTGTCCCGGGTAGGAGAAGGCAGTAAAATTGTACTCGTCGGTGACCCGGATCAGATCGATCATCCTTATCTGGATTCGATCAGCAACGGTCTCACCCATGTAGTTGAGCATTTTAAACAGGAAGGAATCAGCGGCCATATTACCCTCGAAAAAGGGGAGCGCTCCAAACTGGCGCAGCTGGCTGCAGATCTGTTGTAATATAAATGAAGAAAAGCGTCCTAACCGGCAAAGGGGAGGACGCTTTTTGGTATGCTTTATTCCAATTAATACGCATAATCATTAGTAGCAGAAGTTCGGTTGTAGCAATGCACTATACTTTAGTTCAGTGATAATTCCAGCTGCACATTCATGGATTGAGGTACAATAGCGACTGAAGTGGCTTTGAGATAGGGAATAATCTGTTCAGGATAAAATCCAAGATCAAATTCATTTTCCAGCATGGTACATGTCGTCTCCGGTAAACGTAAGCCGTTAAACACAAGCTGATCGACCCGGAAGCGCATCACATTCTGCGTAGTATTCTCGATTTCATAATGTCCGATAATTTTCAGAGACAGCTGGCCTTCCTGTCCAGTGACAACAAGTCGATCCTGTTCAAAGTTAAACTGCAGACTGTCCGGTAGTCCGGCAGTATGATGCAGAAAATCGTTGAGCTGCTTCTGCTCGATCACAATGGTATACTGCCTGCCGTTGATCCGGATTGCACCGGGCTGTGACTGGAGAAAGTCCGGAAATTGCTGCATGGATTGCGCCAGTGCACGGAAATAGTTTTTTACTTCGTATAGACCGATATTTTTCCAGTAAGCATTCATCTCTTCTATGAGCTGCCGGGCAGTCGCCGGCTCGGAACTGGAAGCAAGGCCGCTGTGAATTCGAGTCTGAAGGGAGGCGACCCGCTGTCTCTGCTGCTTTAGTCGGTCGCCGATATCCGTCAATTCAGCAGATGTACGCAGTAAATCGCTTCGTATCGATTGGATCTGTTCATATTGTGATCGATAATCAGCCATAATTTTCTGATCATGATCCAGAATCATTTTGTAATATTCATAAAAGGCAATAACACCGGAGATACTTCCTGCCGCCCAGAATGCATTGCGCAATTGTTCGCGTTCCCCGGTATAGTAGGCAACCAGTACTTTATCGGATTGCAGTTTGGCATCGCTGAGCTGCTGCTGACTCGTAACAGCCTGCTGTTCCAGCTGCACATACTTGGTACGGGCCGTCTGTTCTTCCTGACCAATTCGCTGGATCTCTTGATCCAGTTCATTTACCGAAAGGCTGTCTTCCAGCAGCTGACGGGTCTGCGGATCAAGCTGTGCTGCAGATTCAATGGAAGGAGCAGCAGCATTTACCATGGTAAAAGGTGCCAGTATAGCAGTAGTAAGAGAGAAGCAAACGACACAGGCAGCGTAAATGGGTTTCATCTATCGTTTCCTCCCTGTATAATTAATATTGTTCCTGCAAATAAATTCATTATTCGGTTTGCGCGGTCAATGGTGCAGCAGGATAGCAGCCAAAACTGCGGTTATGTATACATATAGCTGTTGTTGGTTTTAATCGTGTACCATGCAGTGAATGAGTATTATGGAATAGGGTTATTCCTGACTCAGCTATTCTTATTTTATCGTATACCATGTTCGGAGGGAATCACATGATTATTGATATTTTTGGAGCAGGCTCTCTTGGCTTGCTCTTTTATAGTAAATTGGCGCTGACAGAAGAAGAGATCCAGCTGAATCTATGGACACGTACCGAGGAACAGGCATCGCTGATCCGCGAGCAAGGGGTACAGTTTTATCCATCTGCCGATTCTGTTTCTTTTATGGATAGTCTAACGATTCCGGCAAAAGGAAGCGTAAAACCAGTATCGGACATTCGGCAGGCAGATCAGGATCAAAAAGCTGACGTTATTCTAGTGACCGTAAAGCAGACTCATCTCACAATTGATTTTGTTCGTCAGCTGAGAAAACGTGCATCCGAGCGGACTGCCATTATCTGTTTTCAGAATGGGATAAGGATGGATAATCTATGGGGTGATCAATGGCAGGTTTATGCAGGCATTACAACAGAGGGCGCCAAGAAACCATCAGCCTATGCGGTAGTCCATTCCGGGTATGGAGAGACGGTAATCGGCCGATTGGTCCAAGGTCACAGTACTGCAGACAGAGGAGATAAATCGAAGGGTGCAGAGAATGGGCAATCGGACGCTATACTTTTGTTATTAAATTTATGGACTAAAGCAGGACTTAATGCCTCGATGTCGAATAATATCGAGATGGCCATATACCGGAAACTGATGATCAATGCGGTGATTAATCCACTTACAGCTTTGTGGCGTATACCTAATGGAGAGCTTTTGCAGAGTCCCGAGCGAACATCGGTGATGAAAAGGCTCTATAAAGAAGCGATTCAGGTATATGACAAAGCAGATATAGAATGGTCAGAATCACTGTGGAATGATATCTTACAGGTATGCCGTGCGACAGCATCCAATACCTCTTCCATGCTTGCTGATGTACAGCAGGGCCGAAGAACCGAGATTGGATGGATAAATGGCAGTATCGTCGAGATTGGCCGGCGTCATCAGACTGCAGCACCTGGGCATGAATGGGTGTGCGCCCTGATTGAGGCAATGACCACAAAGGAGGCAGATTAATGGGAGGATTTTTTGGGTGGCTGCTAAATGGAGCGATTTTCTTGAGTCTCGTTCCCTTTATTCCTTTCCTGGCTGCATACCTCATCAGCCGTTTTAAGAAAGAGCCGAAAAAGAAAGCGATCGGAAATGCAATGGATGTGACAACGCCTTTCCTTTATATTTCGGTAGCCGCATTATTTAACATCATATTCAACAGCCAAATGGGATTTTACATATTTTTGTTAATTTTGCTGTTGGCGATCGGTATTATAGGCAGCGCACAGAATCGGTTAAAAGGGAAAGTGGATTTCCAACGACTTTTCCGGGCGGTCTGGCGTTTATCGTTTCTATTTTTGAGCTTAGGTTACATCGTGCTGCTTTTGATCGCAATTCTGCAATACATAACACGATAAACGTGTCGAAAATTGGAATAATTTTGCTTGATGTCAGGTATTCCTTCGTGAGATGAAGCCTAATATGCTCACACATGTGATAAATTTGTTGAAAAAACCGAAAAAAAACGCTTTTTTTAAGATTAAGATATAGATTTTTTTGACCACTGGTTGTATAATCAATAAACATATACCACATTTTTTAGGGGGAAACTGCTAGATGAAAAAGAAAAGTTGGTTAGTACTTATGACCCTCGTACTAGCTTTTAGCACCTTGCTTGCAGCTTGCGGCAGCGGTTCTGAAAGTGGTACAGGTACAAGTGGACAAGCAGGAGAAGGTACTGCAACACAGGATTTACGTATTAACATGAGCGCAGAACCTCCTACTTTTGATCCGGCTCAAGCAAAAGACAGCCAGACAAATACGGCTCTGAAGCTGATGTACGAAGGTCTGACCCGTATGGGTGCAGATGGCAACCCCGCTCCTGGCGTTGCTGAGAAATGGGATGTATCCGAAGATGGTCTGAAATATACTTTCCACCTTCGTGATAACGCAACTTGGAACAACGGTGAACCTGTAACAGCGGAAGATTTCGCTTATGCATGGGAACACGTTCTGAGCCCAGACACTGCTCCGGCATCTGAATATGCTTACCAGCTTTACTACCTGAAAAATGGTGAAGCGTTTAACACTGGCAAAATCAAAGATTTCTCCCAGGTTGGCGTAAAAGTTGTTGACGAGAAGACACTTGAGGTAACCCTTGAGAATCCTGCACCTTACTGGTTGGGTCTGACTTCTTTCTACACATACTACCCGGTTAACAAAAAGAACGTTGAAGCTAATGACAAATGGGCTGCAAAAGCAGACACTATGGTTACTAACGGACCGTTCACTTTGACAACATGGACTACAGGCCAACAACTGGCTTGGACCAAAAACGATAAGTACTGGGACAAAGATAAAATCAAATTGAATACGATTACGGCTTCCCTGGTTAACTCCGGCGCAACCGAGTATTCCAGTTATCAAAGCGGCCAGCTTGATTATGCTGGTGCACCAACTGGCGAGATTCCAACCGACCAGATCCCTGCTGCAAAACAACAATTCCCGGATCAATTCCAGGCAAAAGGTATTGCAAGCACGTACTACTATGAATTTAATAACAAAGAAAAACCTTTCGATAACGCAAAAATCCGTAAAGCGTTTGCAATGTCCATCAATCGCCAGGCGATCGTTGACAATGTAACACTGGGCGGCCAAATTCCGGCATTTGGTTTTGTACCTCCGGGTATCAAAGGCCAAACTGACGAATACCGTGCTGAGCACAAAGACAGCTATTTCAAAGAAGATGCAGCACAAGCAAAAACACTGCTTGAAGAAGGTATGAAAGAGGAAGGTTACACAACTCTGCCTCCAATCACACTGATTTACAACTCCAGTGAAGCTCACCAAAAAATCGCTCTGGCGATTGCTGATATGTGGAAAACCAACCTGGGTGTAGATGTTAAAACCGAAAACCAGGAGTGGAGCGTATTCCTGAACAACCGTCAAAGTGGTAACTTCCAAGTTGCCCGTGCTGGTTGGACAGCTGACTACAATGATCCAATGACATTTATGGACATGTGGGTAACTGATGGTGGTAACAACAATGCTGGTTATGCAAATCCGGCATACGACAAACTGATTGATGATGCAAAAGCAACTCAAGACAGTGCAAAACGTATGGCTGATATGTCCCAAGCAGAGAAAATACTGGTTGAAGACGATATGGTTATTATGCCAATCTACTACTACACTAGTATTTCCCTTGTAAAACCTAACCTTAAAGGAATCGTTGTTGATTTCAGTGGAGCAGTTGACTTCTCCAAAGCGTATTTCGAATAATTCAATAATGAATTTGGCAGTTAGATGATTGCTGCGGGATATATGTGGAGATTTTCCAACCATATATATCCCGCTTTTATGTGTGTTTGTTGTTTTTCCATATATTGCTTTTTCTAACTTTGAATATTGCAAGTTTTTACTTGTTTCTATTAAATAATATGAATCGCAATTTTGCTTTTTATGAATAGTAAAAGGAATATCATGGTTCAACGTAGCGCATAAAAAAATACACAAAGGAGGGTTCCAGAAGAATGGTTAGGTATATTGCCGGCAAGTTTCTTTTTATGCTAGTGTCTCTATTTATTCTGGTATCACTGACATTTTTTCTGATGAAAGTCATTCCAGGGGATCCTTTCATGTCAGAAAGAGCAGTGCAGCCTCAGATTAAAGCACGTCTGATGGCGCAATACGGATTGGATCAACCAATTCCTGTGCAGTATGTACGTTATCTGGGCAATATTATTCAAGGAGATCTTGGTATTTCGATGAAATATCAGAATCAGGATGTTACCGGACGGATTGCTCAAACCTTTAAGCCTTCTTTGCAGATTGGTATTTTTGCAATTATCATTTCAATTATTGTCGGAATTGTGCTTGGTCTGATTGCGGCTTTGTATCATCGCAAGCTGATTGACCATGTAGCTATGATTTTGGCAATTGTAGGGATTGCGGTACCAAGCTTTGTGCTTGCGACGCTCATTCAGTATTTGTTTGCCCTCAAGCTGGGCTGGTTTAACGTAATGGGCTTTAGCAAGCCTAGTGATTTTGTGCTTCCGGTAGCCGCTTTGGCGGTACAACCGATCGCATTTATCGCGCGTTTGACCCGTTCCAGCATGCTGGAAGTGTTGAACTCCGAATATATCAAAACAGCCAAAGCCAAAGGTCTGAATGGCTTTACGATTATGACTCGTCACGTTGTACGTAACGGTATTTTACCGGTTGTTACTTATGTAGGGCCTATGACTGCCAATGTTATTACGGGTTCTGTTGTTATTGAGCAGATCTTTGGTATTGGTGGTATTGGTAAAGTGTTCGTTGAAAGTATTACCAACCGTGATTATACAATGATTATGGGCGTAACCATTTTCTATGGTGTAATTCTGATGCTTGCACGTTTTATAACAGATATTTTGTATGTGCTGGTTGATCCGCGCATCAAACTGTCTGGAAGAAAGGGGGCTTAACCGTTGGCAGCTACTGGAAACCAAAATCCGAATAATGCAACTGCTGATACGGCGAGCGATCCGACTATTCAGCAAAAAAGTGTATCGTTGTGGCAGGATGCCATGTATCGTTTATCCCGTAATCCTGTTGCCATGATTAGTTTGGTTATACTCTTTATTATTATTTTGATGTCTATTATTGGTCCGCACATGGTGCCATATAATTATTATAGTAATGATCTGATGAACACGAATAAATCAATGTCGGCAGAACACTGGTTTGGCACGGATAACCTGGGCCGTGACATGTGGGTTCGTACGTGGATGGGAGCTCGTATTTCCCTGATCGTTGGTTTCTCTGCAGCACTGATTGACCTTATTATCGGTATCATTTATGGCGCTGTTATGGGTTATAAAGGTGGCCGCGTCGATGAAGTGATGAACAAAATCTCCGAGATTTTGTACTCCATTCCTTATCTGCTAATCGTCATCCTGCTGCTGGTTGTTATGGAGCCAGGATTGACAACTATCATTTTCGCACTCGCTGTAACCGGCTGGGTAACCATGTCCTGGATTGTACGCGGTGAGATTATGCAGCTGAAAAATCGTGACTTTATCCTGGCAGCACGTTCCATGGGTGCAAGTGGCAGCCGTCAATTATTCAAACACCTGCTGCCAAATGCATTGGGACCTATTATCGTAACGGTAACATTGTCGGTACCAAGTGCAATCTTTGCCGAAGCTTTCCTGAGCTTCCTGGGTCTTGGTGTACAGGCGCCTGTATCTTCTCTGGGTTCGATGATCAATGATGCACTGCAGGGATGGAATCTGTATCCTTGGCGTATGTGGTTCCCTGCTGGTCTGATCTGTATCACTATGCTGGCATTCAACCTGTTGGGTGATGGTCTGAGAGACGCGCTGGATCCGAAACTGAGAAAATAAAATCTATAGGAGGTGGGCTAAGTGGAGAAAATCTTAACAGTCAAGAATTTGAGCGTGTCTTTCAGTACTCGTGCAGGTGAATTTAATGCCGTAAAAGATGTCAATTTTGAAATTGGCAAAGGAGAGACGCTGGGTATTGTTGGGGAATCCGGTAGTGGTAAAAGTGTAACGGCTCAAACCATTATGCGTCTGATTCCTTCTCCGCCTTCTAAGATTAAAAGTGGAGAAATCACTTTTTTGGGCGAGAGCCTGCTTCATAAAACCGATAAGCAAATGGAATCAATCCGTGGTAAAGATATCGGTATGATCTTCCAGGATCCAATGACTTCTCTAAACCCGACCATCAAAGTCGGCAAGCAGATTACAGAAGTACTGCGCAAGCATCAGAAAATGTCTTCAACAGAAGCCAAAGCTTCTGCACTGGAGATGCTCAAACTGGTTGGTATCAAAAATCCGGAAGTTCGTTTCAACCATTATCCGCACCAATTCTCGGGTGGTATGCGTCAGCGTGCGATGATCGCGATTGCACTGGCATGTCGTCCATCCCTGCTGATTGCAGATGAGCCGACTACAGCACTGGACGTTACGATTCAGGCCCAGATTCTGGACCTTATGAAAGACATGCAGCAAAAGCTGGGGACATCCATCATTCTGATTACGCATGACCTGGGTGTCGTAGCAGGCATGTGTGATCGCGTCGTGGTTATGAAAGAAGGCGATGTTGTAGAAACAGGTACAACATCCGAGATTTTCAAAAACCCTCAGCATCCTTACACCAAGCGCCTACTGAACGCACTGCCTCGTCTGGATGAGCCGAAAAAACCGAAAATGGTATCTGCCATTGCCGGTCTGGACCCGACTCGTCCTCTGGTAGAAGTTACGAATCTTCGTCAACACTTCAACCTGGGCAAAGGCAACGTCCTCAAAGCCGTTAATGATATCAGCTTCAAAATCTATGAAGGTGAGACACTTGGGGTCGTAGGTGAATCCGGTTGTGGTAAGTCGACAACAGGTCGTACGATGCTTCGTCTGTATGAGCCGACTGGAGGAAGTGTTAAATTTAACGGAACGGATATTTTCAGCCTTTCTCCACGTAAAATGAAAGCGATGCGTAAAGATATGCAGATGATCTTCCAGGATCCATATGCATCTCTGAACCCACGCTTCAACGTTATGGATATTATCGGAGAGTCTCTGGATATTCATGGACTGGCGGGAAGCCGTGCAGAACGCAAAAGACGTGTAGAAGAATTGCTGGATATGGTAGGACTGACGGCGAGTCATGCTACCCGTTATCCGCATGAATTTTCCGGTGGTCAAAGACAGAGAATCGGGATTGCCCGTGCGCTGGCTGTTAATCCAAAATTCATCATCTGTGATGAGCCGCTGTCCGCACTGGACGTATCGATTCAGGCACAGGTTGTTAAATTGCTGGAAGAACTGCAGCAGCGTCTTGGTCTGACCTATCTGTTTATTGCCCATGACCTGTCCATGGTAAAACATATCAGTGACCGTGTAGCTGTTATGTACATGGGTAAAATTGTAGAACTGGCAGAAAGTGAAGAGCTGTATGCGAATCCGCTGCATCCTTACACCAAAACACTACTGTCTGCAATTCCAATCCCTGATCCGGATGTGGAAGTTAACAAGCGCAGAATTCTGCTGCCGGATGAGCAGCAGGCGCCTGTAGAGTCCGCTAACCCTGGTACTCCAAAAGATCCTTTCAATCTGGAAAATTCCGAGCTGTTGGAAGTATCTCCAGGACACTGGGTGGCTCAGCCGCTTGCTTAATTTATAATCGTTTTATATAAAAACCGTCATATATTATGACGGTTTTTTTCTTTATTTCAAAAAGTAAAAAAGTATGCTGATTTCTTTGACTAAACGGCTATACTTTCGTTACAATCATATAAGGTATAGAAGTTACAATAAGTAACAACGATGAGGAGGACCTTACCCCATGAATGTAGTCCCGGAGAGGCTACCTGCGAATCAGCCGCTCGCAGAGCGGTATATGAATGATTTTGCATCGGTAAGCAGCTTGTATAATATGAAAGTTACTGATCCGCAGACGTGGGTTCAGCGTGCAGCATGGCTGGATCAGAGTAAGCACTCCCGGATGGAACGTGGAGCGTTGGTAGATTGTCTGGAATCCTATAATCATTTACACAATAATCATGAAGAAGTCCACAAATCACTGGAGCTGCTTCGTCAGGAGGAGACGCTGACGATGGTCGGCGGCCAGCAGAGTGGTTTGTTTACAGGTCCGCTTCTGGTTATTTATAAAGTAGTAACCTTGATTCTTGGTGCACGGGAAGCGGCAGCCAGGCTGAACCGGCCTGTAGTGCCTGTGTTCTGGATTGCCGGTGAAGATCATGACTGGGATGAAGTGAATCATACGTATCTTCCCGATCGTGACGGCCAGGCGGTCAAAATCCGTATGGATCATGAACGTGGAGGTCATTCACCGGTAAGTCGTACATCCATCGACCGCAGTCATACGGAAGGTGTACTGAAGCAGTTCGAGAGCCTGCTGCCTGACAGTGAACATAAGAGTGAATGGATTCAGGAGCTGCGTAAGTATATGGAGCAGTCAGACAATCTAAGCGGGGCATTTGCCAAACAGCTGGGACGTTTGTTTGGACGCTTTGGTGTGGTGCTGCTGGATTCAGATGATCCACAGCTGCGCCGACTGGAAGTTCCTGTATTCCGCAAAATGATTCAGCAGAATGATCAACTGACACAAGCTTATCTGGCAGCAGCGGAGAAAGTGCGTGCACTTGGCTATGAAGAACAGGCGACAGTTGCCGAGGAAAGTGCCAATCTGTTTTATATCCATAGTGATGAAATTTATACCAATGAGCGGATACTGCTGTTCAAGCGTGACGGCATGTTCACCGATCGCAAAGGTCTGGTGACATTTACACCAGATGAACTGCTGGACATACTGGAACAACACCCCGAGCGATTCAGCAACAATGTACTGACCCGTCCATTGATGCAGGAATCCCTTTTCCCCGTATTGAGTACGATTCTGGGTACCGGAGAGATTGCCTATTGGGCGCTTACTCATCAGGCATTTGAGATTCTGGATCTGCAGATGCCGCCGATTTTGCCGCGGATGTCCTTTACGATGGTAGAAGAGAAAATTCAAATGCTGATGCAGCAGTTCGATCTTTCTTTTGATGATGTGCGGCAGCGGTTTGGAGAAGTAAGAGAAAAATGGTTGTCCGAACAAGAAGATTACCATCTGGACGAGCGTTTCGCAGAACTGAGACGCCAATTTGATCAGATATATATGCCGTTTATTGAATCTCTGGCTGAGGTGGATCCATCATTGCCTCATATCGCCGAGACCAATCAGCACAAGATCGAAGCGCAGATTGAATACCTGCATCGCAAAAGCAGCAACGCGGTAGCCAAGCAGCACGAAGTGGGACTGCGCAGACTGGATCGCATTGCTCATTCGCTGTATCCTTTTGGCAAGCCGCAGGAACGTACGATCAACAGCTACTATTATCTGGGTCGGTATGGTGAGCAGTGGCTGGATCAGCTGCTGTGTATCGAGCCTGATCTGGATGGCGGGCACCGCTTGATCTACATGTAAATGATGCATGCGACAAGTGGAGTTACTTTACCACTATAATGCATGACAAACGGTGGATATTCCGCATCCGATCAGGCTGTTGAGGACACCTCCTACAACAGATCGGATTCATAACTGCAATGCATATCAAATAGAGCATTCTCGTCGGGAGATGCTCTATTTTTATGTGGAAATGGACATGGGCCAAGCAGTATGAATAGTATCTGTATCCCGTTTGAATACTACAGCAGGAGTGGTGAAAGAAGAAATAAAGATTGCTTCTTGGATAGGTATGCCTTTAAATGGAACTATCAGTGGGTTATAATAATGAGCTGGAATTATCTATATGCAGAGGAGAAATGAATATGACATTGCCATCCCTTCAAAACAGCATCGTCGCTGATATGGCGCTTGCTCCGGAAGGCCACCGTAAAATTGAGTGGGTATCTTCCCATATGCCGGTATTGAACCGGATTCGCGAAGAATTTGAACGTGATCTTCCTTTCAAGGGACTGAAAGTTACGATCTGTCTGCATCTGGAAGCCAAAACGGCTTACCTGGCCAAAGTGGTCAAGGCAGGCGGCGCGGAAGTAACCATTACCGGCAGCAACCCGCTGTCTACACAGGATGATGTATGTGCGGCACTGGTTGAAGACGGAATCACCGTATTTGCCAAATACAATCCGGACCCTGCCGAATACAAAAATCTGGTCCTGCATGCACTGGAGACCCGCCCGGATCTGATCATCGATGATGGTGGAGACCTGATTACATTGATGCACGGCGAGCGCCCGGATCTGCTGGAAGGTATTCGCGGCGGCGCCGAAGAGACGACTACAGGAATCATCCGCCTGAAAGCCCTGCAAAAAGAAGGCACACTCCAGCTGCCGATGGTCGCTGTCAATGATGCGTACTGCAAGCATCTGTTCGATAATCGTTATGGTACCGGTCAATCCGTATTTGACGGTATTATCCGTACGACCAACCTGATGATCGCCGGTACTACGGTTGTTGTCGTCGGCTACGGCTGGTGTGGCAAAGGGGTGGCGATGCGTGCCAAAGGACTCGGCGCGAATGTCATTGTCACTGAAGTGGATGCGATCAAAGCGGTGGAAGCCCATATGGACGGGTTCCATGTAATGCCAATGATCAAAGCGGCAGCGCTTGGCGATTTCTTTATTACCGTAACCGGCAATAAGGATGTTATCGTAGGCGAGCACTATGACGTAATGAAAGATGGTGCTATCGTATGTAACGCCGGTCATTTCGATGTGGAAGCGAACAAGCCGGATCTGGCAGCCCGCGCCGTATCGATCCGTACCGCCCGCAAAAACATCGAAGAATACAAAATGCAGGACGGCCGCCGCATTTATCTGCTTGCTGAAGGCAGACTGGTTAATCTGGGTGCTGCAGACGGTCATCCGGCTGAAATCATGGATATGACATTTGCCTTGCAGGCAGTGGGCCTTCGTTATGTCAATGAAAATTACAAGCAGCTGGGTGCTGGCGTCATCAGTGTACCTTATGAACTGGACGAACAGGTGGCCCGTTACAGACTGGAGAGCCTGGACATTGGCATTGACGTTTTGAGCGATGCACAGAAATCCTATCTGGACAGCTGGTCTTAACAGCCGTCGAACCGAAATCGTTATTTTATAGTTAGTGAAGATGGATAATATATTTGTCTGAGAATATGGCAAATGTATTATCCATTTCTGTGTTGTTTGACTGATCGAAAGGGAGGTTTTGTTATGAATAGGGCACAGGACGAGCACATATTGAAAAACAAACTTAATATGCTTAAACAAAAAGACTTTAAGCTGGATAAAAGTGATCATATTGAAGAGGTTATCGAGTTAATGCTTAGACATATAGGATCAACAGATAGCGAACTGCGGGATGGTCTTATTTATACAACTTTTGCGCACTGGATTATTTCAGGAGAACTGTCCAAAAATATACTGGCTTACATAAAAGATAGCATGCTGAATCATGAACATTTGTTTTATAACATAGGCGAGACAAATACCGATTCGGTTTTTGTACGTTCCTTTTCAGTCTTGTTGATCCCTCTGCTGCTGGAAAGAAATCAGGCCCGTCCATTTCTGGAGCGAGATGAACTGATGGAGATCAAGGAAAATCTTCTGCATTACATCAGGAAAGAGAGAGATAGAAGAGGTTTTGTAGAAAATAAAGGATGGGCACATACACTGGCTCATACGGCAGATGCCATACATGCATTATTTCTTTATATTGATCTGCCGCCGCAGGATTATATTGCATTTTTGGAAGCCATAAAGACGGCTGTCTGTACAAAAGAAGTTACCTATACCAACCTTGAAGAAGAAAGACTGGTAACTGCAGCAGTCATTCTGTTTGATCAGCAAAAGCTGACGGATGCAGAAGTGGAAGACTGGATCGGCAGCTTTTTGAAATGGGACAAAACCGAAGTATGGAATGAAGAATACAAAATTATATTCAATATTAAAAGTTTTCTGGGAAGTCTCTATTTTCGTATTCATGGCAATCCCAAATTTGTCCATACAGCCAGTAAGATAGAAATTGGGATAAATACATTGATGGAGAATTACATATAAGGGGACGGTTCATAAGGCAGAAATGTAAAACCTCAAAAAAACTCTCAACAGTCAGACAGCAATCAGAAATTTCTCAAGCAAGTTACTAAGCAAAAAGAACGATTCTTCCGATATAAAAAAGTCGGGCTTTTTGCGCGCTTTTTTGCAAAACAATATGCTAATGTACATAAAGATTAAAAAAAAGTTACGTTTTTCAAAAAAAATTGACATTTAAAGAAGGGTTTTGATTTTATACGACGAATCTATTATGCTAGATAGAGTGGAGGAAAGTGGTACATAGTGGGGAACAATGGGTAAAAGGAGTGAGCCGCCAATGTTCATGGGTGAATTTCAGCATAACATTGACGATAAGGGCCGGATTATTATTCCAGCCAAATTTCGCGAACTTCTGGGTCAATCCTTTGTTGTTACCCGCGGTCTGGACCATTGTCTTTTTGTCTATCCCATGGAGGAGTGGTCTCTCCTGGAACAAAAACTTAAATCTTTACCGCTAATGAAAGCTGATGCCCGTGCTTTTACACGCTTCTTTTTCTCGGGAGCACTGGAAGGAGAATGGGATAAGCAAGGGCGGGTCAATCTGCCGGGCAATTTGAGGCAGTACGCCAGGCTGGAGAAGGAATGTGTCATTATCGGTGTCTCCAACCGGGTAGAGATTTGGAGCCAAGCTGTATGGGAACAATATTATAACGAATCAGAACAATCATTTAACGAAATTGCTGAGAAGCTGGTTGATTTTGATCTTGATCTGTAATCGTCTAGGAGGTTTACATCTTGTTTCATCACATCACTGTATTAAAAGAAGAAGCGACAAGAGCACTTCAGGTCAAACCTGACGGAATCTATGTCGACTGTACGCTCGGGGGAGCAGGACATAGTTCGGTAATTGCAGCTGAACTGGGAGCGGGTGGACGACTGATCGCGTTTGATCAGGATGATACTGCGCTGAATAATGCCAAAGCGGTACTGGCACCATATGAGGACAAAGTCACTCTGATCAAAAGTAACTTCCGTCATCTGGAGGAAAAGCTTTTGGAAGCCGGAGTGCCGGTCAAAGATGGAGTACCGCAGGTAGACGGCATTCTGTTTGATCTTGGCGTTTCTTCACCTCAGTTCGACGATGCTGACAGGGGATTCAGCTATAATCACGATGCTGCGCTGGATATGCGAATGGATCAGTCCATCGAATTAACCGCCCGGACTATTGTGAATACCTGGCCTGAACAAGAAATCGCCCGCATACTATATCGATATGGCGAAGAAAAGTTTTCAAAGCGTATTGCCAAAGTAATCGTAAATCGGAGAAATGAAGCTCCGATCGAGACGACAGGGGAATTGGCAGAGCTTGTCAAGGAAGGCATTCCTGCTGCAGCCAGAAGAACAGGCGGACATCCGGCCAAGCGTAGTTTTCAGGCGCTGCGGATCGCTGTTAACGACGAATTGGGTGCTTTCGAAGAAGCGCTTCATCAATCGGTGCGCTGTCTGGCACCAGGCGGACGTGTATCTGTCATTACGTTCCACTCTCTGGAGGATCGCCTGTGCAAACAAATTCTTGCAGAATATCTGGAAAAAGATGTTGCACCACAGGGCTTCCCTATTTATGTGAGCAACGGAGGAGTTCTGAAGCTGGTCAACCGCAAGCCGGTCCTGCCAACAGATGAGGAAGTAACGAGTAACAAACGGGCAAGATCCGCCAAATTGCGTGTTGCCGAAAAAGTAAACAAAGAAAATCTACAATAAATACAGTGAGGAGACGGATACATGGCTTATACACGCGGGAACCTGGCCGTTAAGCAAAAACCGGCTGAAAAGGTCGTACGGAAATATCGTGAAACGACAAAAGTGGTTGTACGCCGATCTGCCCTGTCGATTCAGGAAAAAATGCTTTATCTCGCAACCGTTCTGTTCTGTGTTGCGATTGCAGGAATTATTGTTTGGCGCTATGCGTACATCTATGAAATCAATAAAAATGCGCAGGAAATGGCGAGTGCTACAGCCAAGCTGCAGCAGCAGACCACACAAAATGAACTGCGTCAACATCTGCTTGAGAATGATATTGTTACGCGCGCAGCTGCTCTGGGTTACATAGAGCCTACCGATACTGTACCTATCCAGGTATCACGGGAAAAAGGAACGACCGCTACCTCTACGGATATTAAAGTGAACAACTAAAGCGGGGGATCAGGCAGTGGATAAAAGAATTAGACTTCGTGCTTTACTCATAGGAGGAGGCATCCTCCTTTTTTTTGCTGTACTCATTATCCGTGTATTCTGGATTCAGGTCGTACAAGGATCGGATTGGCATAAATATGCGGTCAAACAATGGGAAAAGACAAGTACCATTTCTGCTGTTCGTGGTACAATTACCGATCGTAACGGTAACAAACTGGCGATGGATGCCCCTGCCTATGATGTCGTACTTAATCCTAAAGTGATTGCAGAACTTGGTGTGAAGGATGAGATTGTAAGCAGATTGCATGAGATCCTGGGCACGGATGAAAGTGAAATTGAAAAGCAGGCTACATCCAAAACCACACCCACAGCCAAAAATCCTGTAAGCGAGCTTCGTGTATGGCGTGAGCTAAACTCGGGCGGTCGCAGGATTCCGCAGGACAAAGCCGATCAGGTGAGTGCACTGATCGCCGAACTGAAAGAAAAAACTGGTAAAAAATATGACGTAGGTGTACAGCTGAATGTTACAACAAAGCGGTACTACCCCAAAAATGAATTGGCTTCCCATGTACTTGGTTATACGAATAATGACGGCGCAGCTGTAGCCGGAATAGAAGCTTATTACGATAAGCAGCTCAAAGGCACAGACGGTTCGATCCGTTATCAGCGTGATAATCAGAATGACAAACTGCCGGATTCGCAGGATGTGTATCAGCCGGCTATGAATGGCAGCAATCTGAAACTCACAATTGATGAGACAATCCAGTATTACACGGAGCAGGCGATGAAAGAAGCCTACAAGCAGCTCCAACCGAAAAGCATAACGGTTATTGCTGCCGATCCGAATACGATGGATATTCTGGCGATGGCGAATATGCCGACATTTGATCCAAACAAGTTCAATGAGGTCAAGGAAATGTCGGATTTCACAAACCTTGGGATCAAAGCGGAATATGAGCCGGGCTCCACTTTTAAGATTATTACTCTTGCTGGTGCAGTCGAAGAAGGGCTGTTTAACCCAGAAGCAACCTACCAGTCAGGTACTATTCAAGTTGGCCGCACGACATTGCATGATATCAACCGTGTCGGCTGGGGACCTATCACTTACCTGACAGGTCTTAAGCGTTCCAGTAACGTAGCTTTTGTCAAACTCGGCTATGAAATGCTGGGAGCCGATCGACTGCGCAAATATATTGACGCTTTCGGATTTGGTGTTCAGACCGGAATTGATTTGCCTGGTGAACTGCCGGGTGCTATTACTTTTGATCCAAATATCAAAACAGAGGTTGCCACAGCAGCATATGGACACGGACGTGTACAGGTTACCCCTTTACAGCAGCTGGTCGGTGTATCTGCAGTAGCCAATGGCGGTAAGCTGCTGACCCCTCATGTGGTCAAGTCGATTACTGATCCGAATACAGGTGTTACTACCAATGTTCCTGTACATGAAGTGCGTCAGACGATTGACGCCGCCACATCGGAGAAAGTACGCGGTTATCTGGAACAGGTTGTATCTGACCAGGAAATCGGAACAGGCCGTCATGCTTACATTGATGGTTACCGTGTCGCTGGTAAGACCGGTACCGCAGTCAAAGTTATCAACGGCAAGTATGACTATACCAAGCAGGTTGTTTCCTTTATTGGATTCGCACCGGCAGACAAGCCGAAGATCGCTATGATCGTTGTGATTGACCAACCGGCCGATTCCAATCTGGGCGGCGGTGCAGCCGCAGCACCTGTATTCAAGAAAATCGTGAGCCAGGCGCTCCCGTACATGGGTGTTCCTAAAGCAAACGATAACATTGCGACGCAGAAGAAAGAAAAAGCACCAACCTCTGCGCCGGCTCCTGCCGTATATAATGTACCTACACTTACCGGTAAAACGGTGGATGCAGCCAAGAAAAAGCTGATTGCCAGCGGAATTGCCTTTAAAGTGGTAGGTACAGGTAGTAAAGTCGTCAAGCAGTATCCTTCTGTAGGTTCGGTAATGGACGGCGGCCAGAGTGTATATCTGATGACCGAAGACCCGACCAAAATGGAAATTCCTGATCTCAAAGGAGAATCGCTGCGTGATGCGCTGGAGATTCTGAATTTGATGAAAGTCGAGGTTACAACCGTAGGACAGGGTTATGTGGCAGAGCAGGTGGAATCTTCGGGCAATGGCCGGAGAATTATCACTCTCACGCTCAAGTCGGCGAGAGCTACAGTGACCGGCGTTGATGATCCGGAAGAAAATGCACTGGGCACCAAAGACGGTACCCAGCCTGCAGAAGATAAGGATGCAGCGAGCGAATCCAAAGAAAAAGATTCCACCGGGAAAGCGACCGAAAAATCCACTTCATCGACGGATGCATCTGCCGAGTCATCGGCGGCTTCTTCCGAATCTACGGGTACATCAACCGATTCATCTACAGCAGAGACGGGCAGCAGTGATACGACTGCCGGCTCTGTACAGGAAAAAGGGAGCACCTCCGGAAGTTCACTCAAAATTCCGGAACCTACAGGGGCTCCAACGAACTAATGAGTTAATGCTAATTATGATAACCCGGCATTCATCGGTGAGGGGAAGTCCCTTTATTCATCCGGAGACTGCCGGGTATCGTTATTAATTTTGGAAAAGAGGAATCGCTATGTTGTTATCTGAAGCGGCCAGCCTGCTTATTACATCCCGCATTGAAGGTGCTGCGGATGTTTCCATTACTGGCATGGAAATTGACTCACGCAAGGTGAAGGCGGGAGATTTGTTTATCTGTCTGCCGGGCTTTACGGTAGATGGACATGATTTTGCCGAACAGGCATTGAAACAAGGTGCTGCGGCTCTGGTGGTGGAGAGAATTCTGCCGCTGGATATTCCACAGCTGCTGGTAAGCAGTTGCCGTCATGCGATGGCTGTACTGGGAGATGCATTTTACGAACATCCCAGCCGCAAGCTGAATATGATCGGAATTACAGGAACCAACGGCAAAACCACAACTTCTTATCTGATCGAGCGTATTATGAATGATCATCATATCAATACAGGCTTGATCGGAACGATTGAAATGCGTTATAACGGTAAAGCGGTGCCGATGCCTCGTACCACACCAGAAGCGATGGAGCTTCAGCGTCTGCTGCATGAGATGGTACAAAATGACGTAGAGTGCTGTGTAATGGAAGTGTCTTCCCACGCGCTGGAACAGGGACGTGTCAAAGGTACGGATTACCGGACAGCCATTTTTACAAATATTAGTCAGGATCATCTGGATTATCATGAGACGATGGAACAGTATGTGGCAGCCAAAGGGCTGTTTTTTGCACGTTTGGGGAACTCTTATGATGTCGATCCGTGTGAACGCAAATATGCGGTGCTGAATGCCGACGATCCGGCAGCAGCGTATTTCCGCAGTATTACGGCTGCCGATGTGATTACATATGGTGTGGATCAGCCTGCAGATGTACTGGCATCCCGTATCCAGATTACAGCCAAAGGCACCACATTCCATCTGGATACATTTCGCGGAAGTACAGATATCACACTTCAGATGGTAGGCAAGTTCAATGTGTACAATGTACTGGCTGCAATTACAGCAGCACTGATCGAGAATGTGCCGCTCGAGCGCATCCGTGAGAGTCTGGAGCAGATGCCTGGTGTAGATGGTCGTGTTGAAGCGGTTGATGCCGGACAGCCATTCGCCGTCATTGTAGACTATGCCCATACACCGGATGGACTTGAAAATGTACTGCGTACAATTACCGAATTTGCAGAAGGACGGGTATTGACCGTATTCGGCTGTGGTGGTGACCGTGACCGTACTAAACGTCCGTTAATGGGACAGGTAGCTGCGAGATACAGCGATTATACGCTGGTGACATCGGATAATCCGCGTACCGAAGATCCGGAATCCATTCTGGATGACATTGAAGCCGGACTGCGTGAACAGCAGGTGGCTGCAGATAAATATGAACGGATCGTCGACCGGCGTGCTGCGATTCAAAAAGCGGTTGAAATGGCACTACCCGGCGATGTACTATTGATTGCGGGCAAAGGCCATGAGACGTATCAGATTGTAGGTACGGAGGTTCATGATTTTGATGATCGGCTGGTAGCCAAAGAAGCGATAAGGGGTCTTTTCAAGTGATAAACACAACTATTGGTCAGATAGCAGACATGTGCGGCGGACAGCTGAACGGCGATCCATCGGTGCTCTGTCATGGCGTCATTATTGATTCCAGACAGCTGCATGACAACTGCCTGTTCATCCCGATTATCGGGGAGCGGATGGATGGACATGATCTGGTAGGACAGGTGCTGGCAGATGGAGCCGCTGCAGCGCTGTGGCAGGCGGATCACGGCGCACCACCTACCGGGAATACTATTGTCGTCGAAAATACGCTGGAGGCGCTTCAGCAGCTTGCCAGCGCTTATCTGGACAGTACCGAGGCGCAAGTAATCGGCATTACCGGGTCCAACGGCAAGACAACGACCAAGGACATGATCTATGCCCTGATGACAGAAGCCTATCGGGTACACAAGACAGAAGGCAACTTCAACAGTCATATCGGTCTTCCGCTGACCATTCTGGCCATGCCTAGGGATACGCAAATTTTGATTCTGGAAATGGGGATGCGTGCACGCGGCGAGATTGAGCTGCTGTCCCATATTGCACGCCCCGATACAGCGGTTATTACCAATATCGGAGAATCCCATCTGGAGCAGCTCGGCAGCCGGGAAGAAATTGCCCGTGCCAAGCTGGAAATTGTAAATGGTCTAAAACCCTCGGGTCTGCTCGTATACCATGGAGATGAGCCGCTGCTCAAGCAGGTACTGGCTGAACCGCAATATGTCAGTCAGGAAATGCGCAAGGTTACGTTTGGCATGGAGCATAACAATGATCTGTATGCTACCGGAATGATGACCCAGGAACAGTCCACCATATTTACAACCAATGCGCTATCGGAAGAAGCCTGGAATCTGCCGGTGCTGGGAGCGCATAATATGGTCAATGCCATGGCTGCAATCCTGGTGGCTAATGCATATGGACTGAGTGAAGCCCAGATTCGTCAGGGTTTTGCCAAGCTGCGACTGACTGGCATGCGAATCGAGATGCTGCAGGGCAGAGACGGAATCACCCTGCTCAATGATGCCTACAATGCAAGTCCAAGCTCCATGAAGGCAGCTATCGATGTGCTGGGCAGTCTCAAGGGATACAAACGCAAAATCGCTGTGCTCGGGGATATGCTGGAACTCGGAACCGAAGAGCTTGCTTATCATGAGCAGATTGGTGAATATGTGGATGGACAAGCAGACTTGCTGCTGACTTATGGAGAACGGGGAAAAGCGATTGCCAGCGGCGCAGCCAGACATTTGCCGCCGGAAGCTATCCGTTCCTACACATCCAAACCGGAATTGATCGATGATTTGCTGCAAACAGCTCGCAGCAAGGACGTTATTTTATTCAAAGCTTCCAGAGGCATGAGACTGGAAGAAGTTATACAGGCGCTGATGCCTGATTCAATAAGCAACGCATAGGCGCTGGAGGAGTAGGAAAATGGATTTTCAAATATTGTTATTAGCGGCTGCCGCATCATTCATACTGTCAATTATTGCGATGCCGATACTGATCCCGCTGCTGCGACGTATCAAGTTCGGACAGCATGTACGCAGTGACGGCCCACAGACCCATCTGAAAAAGGCAGGAACGCCAACAATGGGCGGTATTGTTATTATCCTGGCAGCGACACTTGTCTTCATCAAGTTCTCGGTGATTGATACGAACTTTTGGGTGCTGTTAACGTCTACAGTAGGCTTCGGTCTGATCGGATTTCTCGATGATTACATCAAAATCGGCCTGAAACGTTCACTCGGTCTGACGGTCAAGCAGAAATTGGTAATGCAGCTGTTCTTTTCGGCAATTATCTGTTATTTGTTGATTGATAAAGGGCATAGTACGGCGCTTGGTATCCCAGGGACTTCATTCTCCTTTGACTGGGGCGGTTGGTTCTATTATCCGTTCATCGTTATCATGCTGCTGGCGATTACTAATGCGGTTAACTTTACCGATGGAGTGGACGGCTTACTGTCCGGGGTAAGTGCCATTGCATTTGCCGCTTATGCGATTATTGCGATTCAGGCGACGGCGCCTGCTGCTGCCGTATGTGCCGCAGCAATGATCGGCGCAGTGATCGGATTCCTCGTGTTCAATGCGCATCCGGCCAAAGTATTTATGGGAGACATGGGTTCACTCGGAATAGGGGGAGCGATCGGCGGTATTGCGATCGTAACCAAAAGTGAACTGCTGTTCCTGATCATTGGCGGTGTGTTCGTCGTGGAACTGCTGTCTGTTGTTATTCAGGTAGTCTCCTATAAGACCCGTAACGGCAAGCGTGTATTTAAAATGGCACCGATTCACCATCATTTTGAATTATCCGGCTGGTCGGAATGGCGTGTAGTGACGACCTTCTGGGCAGTCAGCCTCGTATTGGCCGTGCTCGGAATCTATATTAGCAAGGGGTTGTAGTGATGAATGATCCTCAATCTTACCGCGGACTGCCGGTCGTTGTGATCGGCTTGGCACGCAGCGGTGTCGAAGCGGCCAAAGCGCTGCATCGTCTCGGTGCTGTCGTGACCGTCAATGATTTGAAACCAAGAGAGCAGTCCCCCGAAGCAGCCGAGCTGGAAGAACTGGATATACAGGTCATCTGCGGCGGACATCCGGAAGGACTGATTCACCGGGACGTGGCACTGCTTGTCAAAAATCCCGGTATCCCTTACAGTGCGCCGCCGATTCAGCAGGCGCTTGAACTGGGTATCGAAATCATTACCGAAGTCGAGCTGGCTTATCGGATATCGGATGTTCCAATGATCGGCATTACCGGTTCCAACGGCAAGACGACAACCACTACTTGGGTGGGTCAAATGCTGGATGCCTGTGGACTGCATCCGATCGTAGGCGGCAATATCGGTATTCCGCTTTGTGAGGCGGTTATGCAGGCCAAAGAGAAGGACAACGCCATTATTGTGGCCGAGCTGAGCAGCTTCCAGCTCAAAGGCACACGGGATTTCAATCCGAGGATTGCCTGCCTGCTGAATGTAGCCGAGACCCATCTGGATTATCATGGCACGATGGATGATTATGTAACGTCCAAACGCAAAATTTTTGAAAATCAGGGTGAAAAGGATACCGCTATTCTAAACTGGGATGACAGCTACTGCCGTAGTATGATTCCTTATATCAAAGCAGGCCGCATCATTCCTTTCTCCGTGAACGAGGAACTGGGCAATAATGCAGCCATGACAGCTGCCCTCTCAGCGGAGACGAATATGTCTGTATGCGGAATATACGTATCCCCGTCCTACCTGCCGGATATCGAGGATGAACTGGTACGGACGATCATGTACTGGGATGAAGTGCAGGGCGCTGTGCCGATTCTGCGTGTGGAGGAGCTGGGTATTCCTGGTCGTTATAATGTGGAAAATGCACTGTCCGCCTGTGCGATTGCCATTGCCGCAGGCTGCCAACCACAAGAGCTGGCAGACACCCTGCGCAGCTTCCGTGGTGTGGAGCATCGTCTGGAGTATGTGACGACCCATAATGAAGTGGCTTATTACAACAATTCCAAAGCTACCAATGCCAAGGCCACAATGATGGCACTGTCCGCTTTTCAGGATCAGGGAATTGTACTGATTGCCGGTGGATTGGATCGGGGATCCGATTATATGGATCTGCTGCCTGTGCTTCAGTCCCAGGTCAAGGCTCTCGTTGTACTCGGTCAGACTCGTCATAAACTGGCGCGTGTCGCCGAACTCGCAGGAATCGCTTCCGTACAGATTGTAGAAGAGACAGACGATGCGGAGCAGGCCGTTCGACAGGCCGTTCAGCAAGCATCTGAACTAGCGGAATCCGGTGATATTGTACTGCTGTCGCCTGCATGTGCCAGCTGGGATATGTTTGCCTCCTATGAAATCAGAGGGAAAGTATTCAAGCAGGCTGTCAGTGAACTGTAGATTCCTGATATATACAGCTCTGGTAATCCTGCTAATAGCCAGGCACTCTATTGTACTATACAATATGTAACTCAGAGACTGAGATACGCAATTTTGAAATGAAAGGAGGTGCGAAAAATGCGAGTTATCTTAACAGGGGGAGGTACCGGAGGTCATATTTATCCGGCACTGGCTATCGCCGAGCAGTTCAAGGAGCAAGGTATCCAAGCCGAATTTCTGTATATCGGCGGTAAACGCGGCCTGGAGACACGAATAGTACCGGAAGCTAAAATGCGTTTTGAGTCGATTGATATTACGGGATTTCGCAGAAAACTGTTCTCACTGGAAAATGTGAAGACAATCAACCGCTTCATTCAAGGTGTGAAAATTTCAAAAAAACTCATACGCGAATTCAAGCCGGATATTGTTATCGGAACCGGAGGTTATGTATGCGGACCTGTGGTCTATGCGGCAGCCAAGCTGGGTGTACCTACAATGGTTCATGAACAGAATGCGATTCCGGGACTGACCAATTTATTTTTAAGCGGATATGCGGATACTGTAGCTGTCAGCTTTGAAGAAGCCATTTCCAAATTCCGCAGAGCTAAGCATGTGCTGTTCACGGGTAATCCGAGGGCGACTATGGTACAGCATGCCGATCGTGAACGCGGACTGGCTTCACTTGGACTGCCTGGAGATGCCCGGATTGTACTGATGGTTGGCGGAAGCCGGGGAGCACGTGCACTGGTGGAAGCCATGGTACAGACAGCACCTCTATTAAAGCCCAAACCCGATGTACATTATGTGTTCGTTACAGGTGAGATCTATTATGATGAGATCTATGAGCGCATTAACCAGGGGACAGGCTCAATACCGAACTATCTGCATGTACTGCCCTATATTCCGAATATGCCTGAAGTGCTGGCAGCGACTTCCCTGATGATCGGTCGTGCAGGCGCGTCTTCCCTGGCTGAAATTACATCACTTGGTACGCCCTCATTATTGATTCCGTCACCGAATGTCACCAACAATCATCAGGAAGCCAATGCGCTGGCTCTCAAAAAGGCCGGAGCAGCGGAGATGCTGTTGGAACGTGAGCTCAGTGGAGAGGCATTGATCGCCCATATTGACCGAATTATGGATAATGAACAGGAACGGCAGCAAATGTCCGAAGCGGCTTCCGGTCTGGGAACTCCACAGTCTGCCTTTTTACTCGTTGAAGAGATACAGCGGATCTGCGGAGTTCCTGTGGTAAAGGAATGAACAGGACGAACAGTTACATACAAATCGTCTGTATCGACAATCGGTCATGATGACGAAATATCATGCTAATGCAATGAAGTGGCTCCATGCTATGCAGGGAAACACTCGGAAGAAGCTTCACGCTAGTTGGGGATTCCAAATGGGGCATGCTATAATGACGGAGAAGTTCAAGCATAACCTTGCTGTAATGAGGATTGGATTGAAATAAGACTTATTGGAGAATTGCCATGCCAAAGCAAAAACTAGTTGTTCTTCCGAAAAATGAATATCCTGCAGGATCCCGCCCTGCTACAGGCCGCAGATTATACGGACGTAAAAACCGATTGATCATTCTGCTGAGCATATTTTTCCTGCTGATACTCGGGATCGTATTCTGGTTCTCACCGCTGGGCAAAATATCAGAGATCACTTTCAGAGGTAACGCGTTTACATCCAAGACAGATCTGCTGTCAGCGACCCGGCTGGCCAAAGGCAATGCTTTTTACGGTTCATCTGCCGACACGATCAAGGAGAGGCTCTTGAGCATCCCGGCGATTGAGAGCGCAACAGTAACCAAGCACTTTCCGGGTAAAATTGACGTAATGATCAAAGAGTACCCTGTTGTTGCCTACGAGCTGGCAGGGTCGGGACAATTGACAGCTATTTTGCAGAGCGGAGCTTCGGTACGTGCCGACACGCGCGGCGTAGCTGTAGAAAAGCCCGTACTCACCCAGTGGGCGGACTATGAAGCGCAAAAGGTTCAGCTGTGCAAAGTACTGGGAACAATACCGGGTGAACTGACATCGGATATTTCGGAGATCATCCCTTCTCCGACGCCTTCATTCCCGGATCGGATCATGATGTATACCCGTTCACGTTTTGAAGTGATTACAAGCATATCGCTGCTCGCAGACAAAGTAGAGTACCTGAACCAGGTTATTGAGACGCAGCCGCCCGGCGTGATCACCATGCTGGAGGCCGATGCCTATACCCCGTTTAATCCGGATGATATCAAGGATGAGGCAGAAGAGGCATCCGCGCAGTAACGATTTTGACATCTTTATGTTGGCAAAATGTACTTTTTGACAATGTTCGGGCCGCAATACTTTCTGCCGCGTCAGAAAAATGCTAGAATAGGCTGTATAGATATTAAAGAATTGTAAACTTTAATACTGGCTTAACAATTTTCTGAAGTACCCGGTGAGCTCTTTCTTTTTTCTCCACACTTTTAGCGTTTTTCGGGACCCCAAAAAGTTTGCAGAAAAAAGAGGGAAAGCATATGAAATGTGGAATACTAATGTAGAGAGCGTTTTATGGAAAATGATTTTCGGAAATTGAGTTTCCAGCTTTTAGGCAGCAAGCCCAGAAGAACGGAAATGCACTATTTTAACTAAGGAATTTACAGGAGGTGCCAAGGGCTTGAGCAACAATGACATCATTGTTAGTTTGGACATCGGTACATCCAAAGTTCGTGCTATTATCGGGGAAATGAACAATGGAACCTTTAATATTATTGGAGTTGGATCTGCCGACTCGGAAGGAATTCGCAAGGGCGCGATCGTTGATATTGATCAGACCGTGCAGTCCATCCGAAATGCAGTTGATCATGCAGAGCGTATGGTCGGCATTCAAATATCTGAAGTGATTGTAGGTATTTCGGGCAACCACATCGGACTTCAAACGAGCCACGGAGTAGTAGCCGTATCCAATGAAGACCGCGAGATTGGCGAAGAGGATATCGAACGGGTGCTGAAAGCGGCAGAAGTTATTGCCCTTCCGCCTGAACGGGAAATTATCGATGTAGTCGCCAAGCAATACGTGGTTGACGGACTGGAAGGAATCCAGGATCCGCGCGGCATGATCGGAGTCAGGCTGGAAGTGGAGGCAACCATCATTACAGGCGCCAAGACATCCATTCATAACCTGCTCCGCTGTGTAGAGAAAGCGGATCTGCATATTAAGGATCTGGTATTGATTTCCCTGGGAGCCGGACAGCTGGCACTGTCCAAAGACGAGAAAACGATGGGAGCCGTGCTGGTTGATATTGGAGCAGGTTCATCCACTATCGCCATTTTTGAAGATGGTTCTCTCAAGGCTACCTCTACCTTGCCGATCGGCGGCGAGTTTGTTACAAATGATATCGCCTACGGTCTGCGGACCCTGACAGAGAATGCGGAGAAAGTGAAGCTCAAATACGGCTGTGCGCTTCATGAAGAAGCTGCGCCGGATGTTGTATTCAAAGTACAGCGTATCGGCAGCAATGTGGACAAGGAGTTCACACAGCAGGATCTTGCAGCGATTATAGAACCGCGTGTACAGGAAATTTTTGAATTGATTCGTCAGGAAGTTGTACGTCTCGGTTATCATGAGCTGCCGGGTGGTTATATACTCACAGGAGGCACTGTATCCATGCCGGGGGTTCTCGAGATTGCCCGTGAAGAACTGGCAGCTTCTGTCCGGATTGCAGTTCCTGATTACATCGGTGTACGCGACCCTGCCTATACGAGCGGTGTCGGCATCCTGTATAATGTGATTCGCAATATTCGCGGCGGCGGAAGTACAGCTGGCGCCAATAAAAAAGCACCGGCTCGTAACAAAGCCGCATCGACCCCGGAGAGCAATGCAAAACCGGGCTTGATTGAACGGCTCAAAAACATGTTCAGTGAATTCATTTAATAAAAGAAGTTCATTCTAGCTTGGAACGAGCCATTCATGGACAATGAGGGGGAGATGGAAGAGTATGTTGGAATTTGATTTCGAAATGGAGAGCCTGGCCCAGATTAAGGTCATCGGTGTTGGCGGCGGCGGAAGCAATGCAGTCAATCGGATGATCGAGAATGGTGTTCAAGGCGTGGAATTTATAACGGTAAATACAGATGCACAGGCATTGCATCTGGCTAAATCCGAACACAAACTGCAAATCGGCGACAAGCTGACGCGCGGTCTGGGTGCAGGAGCGAATCCTGATGTGGGTAAAAAAGCAGCCGAAGAATCCCGTGATCTGATCAGCAACACGCTGAAAGGGGCAGATATGGTATTCGTAACTGCAGGTATGGGCGGCGGTACAGGAACAGGTGCAGCCCCTGTAATTGCAGAAATTGCGAGAGAGTGCGGCGCGCTGACAGTCGGCGTCGTTACCCGTCCGTTCACCTTTGAAGGCCGTAAACGGTTTTCCCAGGCAGAACTCGGTATCGAAGCACTCAAGGAAAAAGTAGATACCCTGATCGTCATTCCGAATGACCGCCTGCTGGAGATCGTCGACAAGAAGACTCCGATGCTGGAGGCATTCCGTGAAGCCGATAATGTACTGCGTCAAGCTGTACAGGGTATTTCCGATCTGATCGCTGTACCGGGTCTGATCAACCTTGACTTTGCTGACGTGAAAACCATCATGACCGAGCGCGGCTCTGCCCTGATGGGTATCGGTGAAGCAACAGGCGAGAATCGTGCAGCTGAAGCGGCACGTAAAGCGATCATGAGCCCACTGCTGGAGACTTCCATCGAAGGCGCACGCGGCGTAATCATGAATATTACGGGCGGCAACAACCTGTCCCTGTATGAAGTTAACGAAGCGGCTGAGATTGTTATCAGTGCATCCGATCCGGAAGTCAACATGATCTTCGGTGCGATCATTGATGAGAACCTCAAGGAAGAGATCAAGGTTACCGTTATTGCAACGGGTTTTGAACATAAGCCTGCACAGCCAATGCAGCCGGCACGCCGTCCATCCGCGTCCCAGCCACAGCAGTCAACTTCGGGCGAAGCTCCAGCTGAAGAAAAAGCGCCTAGTCCGCGCCAGTTCAGCAACAATAATCAGCAGCCAAGTGGAGACCAGCTGGATATCCCTACTTTCCTGCGTAATCGTTCCCGTCACAAAAACGACTAGAACCGTTAACACATAATCGGGAATGGGAACCGGTTTGGTGAACATTCCCTGATACAGGATGTACTTGATTTACGGAAAGGACTTGTTTTCTACGGAAAACAGGTCTTTTTCATTTCAACAAGCTTTATGTATTTTGTTAAATATCCGTACAGCTCCATAGGAACTGTGCAGAACTGCCAGAGATGAGGTATGCATATGGAACCATTTATTCATACAACCGAAAATAACAGGCCAGAGCTGTTTATGCTGGACTGTTCAGCATACAGCAGCGGATTGAATGCAGGCTTTACCGGACGGCGCGGTGGTGTCAGCAAAGCGCCCTACAATTCTTTTAATCTGGCCTATCATGTTGAGGACCAGGCAGCAGATGTGCTGGAGAATCGCAGGCTGCTCTGCGATGCACTCGGCTTTCACCCGGAGAACTGGGTGTGCGGAGAACAGGTTCACAGCAATCATATCGCCATTGTAACAGCGGAGCATGCAGGTAAAGGCTGGGCTGACCGGGAAAGCGCATTTCAGGAAACCGATGGGTTAATCACCAATGTGCCTGGCATATTGCTGACTTCCTTTTACGCGGATTGTGTGCCATTATATTTTATAGACCCTGTGCATAAGGTTGTAGGACTGGCTCATGCTGGCTGGAAAGGCACGGTAGCTGATATTGCCGGAGCAATGATCCGGACCATGACAGAGCAGTATGGCAGCGATACAGCCGATATCCGTACAGCGATCGGCCCTTCAATTGGCAGCGGTCATTATGAAGTGGACAGCAAGGTCATGGATGCGGTAGATGTTTGGACAGCCAGGCTTGAGGGTAATGGTCAGCAGCTTACATACGCGAGACCGGGCAAGCCGGGCAAAACCTGGCTCGACCTCAAACAATTAAATCGGGAAATTATGATTTATGCAGGAATACAGCCCCAGCATATCGAAATGAGTACATGGTGTACGTACGAGAACAATGATCTGTTCTTCTCTTATCGTGCAGATGGAGGACGTACAGGCCGTATGGCAAGCTGGGTTGGTATAGAAATGGAGTGAACTACAGATTGGGACTACAAGAACGTATAGCTCATGTACAGGAGCGTATTGCCGCTGTCTGTGAGCGAAGCAGCCGCAGTGTGGATGAAATCCAGATAGTCGCTGTCACCAAATATGTGTCGCTGGAAAAGACAGCACGCGTACTGGATGCAGGACTTGTACACTTAGGAGAAAACCGCTGGCAAAACGCCCGGGAAAAATGGGAAGCGCTGCATGATCGCGGCGTATGGCATTTTATCGGTCATTTGCAGACCAACAAAGTCAAAGACGTTATTGGCAAATTTCAATATATTCATTCTTTGGACCGCCTGTCACTGGCCAAAGAGCTGGAGAAAAAGGCAGCCGAACTGGATATCCGTGTAAATGTATTCGTACAGATTAATGTATCCGGCGAAGAGTCCAAATATGGACTGGCCCCGGCGGATGCGCCTGCTTTGCTGCAGGCTGTTCAGCAGATGCCGCATCTGAATGTGGTAGGACTGATGACGATGGCACCGGAAGTCGATGATCCGGAACAGACACGTCCGGTATTCCGCGGACTTCATGAATTAAGAGACCGGCTGAATGAGCTCAAGCTGACGGAACAACCGATGCAGCATCTGTCGATGGGAATGTCGGGTGATTTTGAGATAGCAGTTGAGGAAGGGGCGACCTTTGTACGCCTCGGTTCCATTTTGGTGGGTAAAGAGGAGGATTAACGATGGGAGTAATGAATCGCTTTATGAACTTTCTGGGGCTTCAGGAAGAAGAGGAAATTGTGGAGCGTGAGCAGATTATTGAGGAAGATGATGATCGCCGTGAAACTTCTCCGGCCGATCTACGTAAGAACAGTAGAGCGAATAATGTCGTTAGTATTCATTCACAAAAAAATGTGAAAGTCATTTTGAATGAGCCGCGAAGCTACGATGAAGCACAGGATATTGCAGATCATCTGCGCTCGCACCGTTCGGTCATTGTGAACCTGCAGCGTGTCCGTACGGACCAGGCGCTGCGGATTATCGATTTTATGAGCGGAACGGTGTACGCACTCGGCGGCAGCATTTCCAAGATCGGCGGTAACATTTTCCTGTGCACACCGGATACGGTGGAGATTGAAGGCACGATCGCGGAGATACTTGGTGAAGATTTTGATATTAACAAGATGAGGTGATAGAACGTTGGGTACAGTTTTTGCGGTATTAAACATTTTGTACCAGATCTATACGTATATGCTTATTATTTATATCCTGTTGTCCTGGCTGCCTAGCGCACGCGAAAGTTCGTTTGGACAGCTGTTGGGCAAATTGGTAGAGCCTTATCTGGCGCCGTTCCGCCGCTTTATTCCGCCAATTGGCGGAGTGCTGGACATTTCGCCAATCGTGGCGCTGTTCGTACTGAATCTGGCTTTTAGCGGCCTTCAGTACCTGTTGATCAGCCTGTTCTACTAATTTGGATTAATGATAAGTCACTATACGGCAGACGGATGTTGCAGGCCGAATACGGCTATATCCTTATACAGTACAGGAGCTGTCGCAAGATAGCTCAATGAAAGGTAGTAACCACTCATGCATAGTAATATTCATCATCATTTTCATCCGGATGAGCGGGAGTTTGTAGAACGGGCTGCGGAGTGGGTTGATAACGCAGCCCGTTATCATGAGCAGAAACTGACGGACTTTCTCGATCCGAGACAGGCCTATATTTTGTCTACGCTGATCGCCAGAGAACCGGATGTACAGCTGCGACTGGATGGCGGTTCGCCCCATGCTGAGCGCAAGCGGGCACTGGTCGGTCCGGATTATCTGGATCTGGAGTCGGAAGACATGCAGCTGGAAGTGTTATCGATTACACCGGAGGGCCAGAAGTTCACGGAACTGGAGCATGGCGATTATATGGGCTCCATTCTAGGACTTGGTATGAAGCGCGGCAAGGTTGGCGATATCCATGTGTTGGATGATGGCTGTCATACCGTTGTGGCTTCGGAGATCGCTTCCTATTTGCATTTGCATATGAATCAGGTTCACCGTTTGCATGTGATGACCAGTCTGCTGCCGATCAGTGAACTTCGCGCGGCTGTGCCGGATATCCAAACGCTGGAACTGAGCGTGGCTTCGATGCGTCTGGATGGCATTGCCAGTGATGTGTACCGGCTGAGCCGCAGCAAAATACTCGTTCCGATCAAGGCGGGGCGCTGCCGGGTTAACTGGAAGCCCGAAGAAGATCCTTCCCATCCTCTCAAAGAAGGGGATATGGTATCCGTCCAGGGATTGGGCCGTTTCAAGGTACTTGAACTGGAAGGTGTGACCAAAAAGGGAAGGTACCGAGTCAAAATCGGTAAATATGTGTGATAAACAGTAGATCCTTCTTTGACGTTCTGACCGCATAAGCGGATAGCATAGCCGTCTACCATCTGCCTGGCATTTGAATAGGGTTGTCCGCCGGGCATGTGTCCGGCGGACAACCCGGCAGAAGAATGGACAAAAAAACGGACCAGAGCTCCATTCAGGTCGGTTTTTTTGTACCAGGCTGTTATTTCCGGTGTGTACAGGAGACGCCAAACAGGATCAAAAAACAGGCGCTATCAGCCGATATAGACTAACATATCTGCTTTCGACACAAGAGTATATTCAATGTTGCCGAAATACAGTATGATAGCAGTAATGAGGCAATTTAAGCGGCCTAAATATTATAGGAGGTGTCTATTATGCCATTAACCCCGCTGGATATACATAATAAGGAATTCTCGCGTCGGCTGCGTGGTTATGACGAAGACGAAGTGAATGAGTTCCTGGATCAGGTAATCAAGGATTACGAGGGAATGATCCGCGACAATAAAGACCTGCAGAACCAGCTGCTGGCAGTGCAGGAGCGTCTGGACCATTTCGCAAATCTGGAAGAGACACTCAGCAAAACGATCATCGTTGCCCAGGAAGCGGCCGATGAAGTAAAAAACAATGCCAAAAAAGAGGCCCAGCTGATTATCAAGGAATCCGAGAAAAATGCGGACCGGATCATCAATGAGTCGCTGTCCAAGGCACGCAAGATCTCCATGGAAGTGGAAGAGCTCAAAAAGCAGGCTTCCATCTACCGGACCCGTTTCCGTACATTGGTCGAAGCGCAGCTGGAGCTGCTCAGCCAGGATGGCTGGGACGCACTGGAAAACCAGACCCGCGAGCTGGAGCGAACCAGCAGCGAACGTCAGGAACGCAACGAGCGTGAACGCGAACAGTGGAACCGTGAACGCGAACGCCTGGAAGATCGTGAAGCGGAAGAGTCACGCTCTTCAGGAGATATGTACTGATATGCAAAAGATCAGGTTGACATTTTCAGCCCGAAGCGCTATAAATATTTTATGACTGTGCATGGATTCCATATTCCGGCACAGCTGACTGTACTGCATACCGTAGTGTAAGCAGACGGTCAGAGATCGTTATAGTGCAGTATGATATAACTTCTAAATTCAGTGATGGGGCCAGTACAGGCTGTCATTGTTCCCAGAGAGTTGGCGGCAGGTGCAAGCCAATGAACAATGCGCTATGGAAGATCTCCCCGGAGAAGCGCGGCTGAACCGTAATTTGTAGTAAGCCAAGCCGGATTGCCTGCCGTTACAGAGGCACCGCATTAGATGATGCGGGTACAAGTGTCATTTTATCTGTGGAGATCAATCGCTGCAGCCGTAAGTACATTTTGACAGTCACTCAGCTTGTGATTTTGCTGAGACCGGCAGGAATGTATGGTAGTCAGCCGATGATGTTCAGCTTTACAGCAGACAGGTGAAATGGAACAAGGGTGGTAACGCGAGCAGCCTCGTCCCTTTTTGGGATGGGGCTTTTTTATGTTCTGGAACATGATGATTTATAGTACCAGGGACACATGCATACGACCAGACAGATGATCGCAGCACAATGAGACAGACGAAAGGATGAAATGGACATGCAAAAAGTAGATATCAAAGAAAAAGCACGGGCACGCGACCTGCGTATCCTGAACAAATGGAACAGCGAGCGTACATTCCAGCGTTCCATCGAGAGCCGTGAAGGCAAGCCGAACTTCGTATTTTATGAAGGACCGCCGACCGCGAACGGCAAACCGCATATCGGACACGTACTGGGCCGCGTAATCAAGGACTTTATCGGTCGTTATAACACGATGAAAGGCTATCGTGTCGTGCGTAAAGCAGGCTGGGATACACATGGTCTGCCGGTAGAACTCGGCGTACAGAAAAAGCTCGGCATTTCCCATAAATGGG
Source organism: Paenibacillus sp. Z6-24 (assembly GCF_054161335.1). Lineage (NCBI taxonomy): Bacteria > Bacillati > Bacillota > Bacilli > Caryophanales > Paenibacillaceae > Paenibacillus > Paenibacillus sp. Z6-24. The sequence continues at coordinate 1,648,938 of NZ_CP096398.1, forward strand.
AAATCGAAGACTATGGCGTAGAGAAATTCATCAACGAATGTAAAGCGAGCGTATTCGAATACGAGCAGCAGTGGCGCGATCTGACCGAAGCGATCGGTTACTGGACCGATATGGATCATCCCTACATCACACTCGATAATAATTACATCGAGAGCGTATGGAACAACCTGGCAACAATCCATGACAAAGGATTGATGTACCGCGGACACCGGGTAAGCCCATACTGTCCTTCCTGTCAGACGACACTAAGCTCCCATGAGGTGGCTCAAGGCTACAAAGACGTCAAGGACTTGAGTGCAACTGCCAAGTTCAAGCTGCACGACAGCGGCGAATATGTAGTGGCATGGACGACAACGCCTTGGACACTGCCTTCCCACGTGGCACTGGCAGTTAATCCGGAGATGGAATATGCACGTGTCAGCCAGGATGGCGAAGTATACATCATGGCCAAAAACCTCGTCGAAGAGGTTATGAAAGAAAGCAAAGGCGATTATGAAGTGCTGAGCACGATGCCGGGTGCCGATCTGGTCGGCAAAACCTATGACCCGCCATTTAACTATGTCCAAGCGGAAAAAGCGAACATCATCCTCGGCGCAGGATTCGTTACCGATGCGAGTGGTACAGGTATCGTCCATATGGCTCCGGCTCATGGTGAAGATGACTACCGTGTCTGCCGTGAGAATGGCATCACTTTTGTAAATATGGTTGATCTGGAAGGTAAATTCGTTGATGCGGTAACTGACTTTGCCGGTCGTTTTGTCAAAGACTGTGATGTGGATATCATCCGTTACCTGTCCGAGCATGGACGTCTGTTCAGCAAAGAAAGATACGAGCACAGCTATCCGTTCTGCTGGCGCTGTGATACACCGCTGCTCTACTATGCAATGGACAGCTGGTTTATCCAGACGACAGCGATCAAGGATCAGCTGATCGCCAACAATAATGAAGTGAACTGGTATCCGGGTCATGTGCGTGAAGGACGCTTCGGCAAGTTCCTGGAAGATCTCGTGGACTGGAATATCAGCCGTGACCGCTACTGGGGTACACCGCTGAACGTATGGGTATGCGAGGAGACCGGTGAGCAGTTTGCACCACATAGCATCGCCGAACTGCGTGAGCGTGCCATCGGTGATGTGCCGGAGAACCTGGAACTGCACAAACCGTATGTGGATGATATCAAAGTTCGCAGCTCCTGCGGCAAGTATGAAATGAAGCGTACACCGGAAGTCATTGATGTATGGTTCGACAGTGGTTCGATGCCGTTTGCCCAGCAGCATTATCCTTTTGAAAATGTGGAGACCTTTGAGCAGCAGTATCCGGCGGATATGATCTGTGAAGGGATCGACCAGACACGTGGCTGGTTCTATAGCCTGCTGGCCGTATCTACACTGATGACCGGCAAGGCACCGTACAAAGCGGTTATGGCGACCGGACACGTACTGGATGAGAACGGACAGAAGATGTCCAAATCCAAAGGCAATGTAATTGATCCTTGGGAAGTGATCGAAGAATACGGTACTGACGCTTTCCGCTGGGCACTGCTGTCCGATAGTGCACCATGGAACAGCAAACGTTTCTCCAAAGGCATCGTCGGTGAAGCCAAATCCAAAATGATCGACACCCTCGTGAATACACATGCGTTCCTGACGCTATATGCAACGATCGATGGATTTGACCCGGCAGAGCATCCATTCCAGCCATCGGCACACAAGCTGGACCGCTGGATCGTTTCCCGTCTGAACAGCCTGATCGTTCAAGTGGAGAAAGCACTGGCTGTCAATGATTACCTGAATTCTTCCAAAGCGATCGAAGGCTTTGTCGATGAACTGAGTAACTGGTATATCCGTCGTTCCCGTGACCGCTTCTGGGGCAGTGGGTTGACTGAAGACAAGCTGGATGCTTACCGTACACTGACGGAAGTACTGCTGACGACAGCCAAGCTGGTAGCACCATTTACACCAATGCTGGCAGAAGATATCTACCTCAACCTGAGCAGCGGCGAGAGCGTGCATATGGAAGATTATCCGGTAGTGAATGAAGCACTGGTGGATCTGGAGCTGGAGCGCGATATGGAGACAGCACGCCGCATCGTTGAGTTGGCGCGTAACGTTCGTAACGAGACCGGTATCAAGAACCGTCAGCCGCTGTCCGAGCTGATCGTCTCGCTGGACAAGGACTTTGATCTGGCATCGTATGAAGAGATCATCAAGGATGAGATCAATGTCAAAGGAATCCGTACCGAGCATGACGATGCAGGCTTCGTCGATTTCAGTTTCAAACTGAATCTGAAAGTTGCTGGTAAGAAGTACGGCAAAAACGTAGGCTTCCTGCAGAACTTCTTCAAGGAAATGTCTGCCGAAGAAACCCGTAATGTTGTGGCAGCCGGTGTGCTGAACATCACTTCTCCGGAAGGCGAAGAGCTGCATGTGACGAGTGAAGAACTGCTGGTAGAGAAAAAAGCCAAATCCGGCTTTGCTTCTGCATCCGGCTATGGTCTGACTGTTGCACTGAACACCGATATCACGCCTGAACTGGAACAGGAAGGCTGGGTACGCGAAGTAGTACGTACCGTACAGGATTACCGCAAAAAGCTTGACCTGCCGATCGAGAAATATGTTCACCTGACCCTGAACGTCAGCGACGAACTGCGTCAGGCAATCGAAGCATTCGATCATGTACTGCGCGAAAATGTACTCGTCACCGATGTAAGCTTTGGTGAAGTGGAAGGTATGGAGCAGGTAGAGCTGGTCGGTCAAAAAGCGGGTATTCATATTAACTGAGTGGTTGATTCAAGGCAGGATGGAATATTGTGATTAGCATATTGGATTCGCATTCATATTACGTTCTGCTGATTGCTTTCAGGAGTGAAATATGAGGCTGGCTGTTTTACTTTAATAACGATTGAGCCCATAGATATAATATTGAACCCACCTTTCCTTTGTTGGAAGGGTGGGTTCTTTGTATTGGATAAATGCGAGTCAAACAATGAAATGTAAATAGATAGCATTTTCATTATATAAAGAAATGTAGTGATTTTTTTTATAATAAGTTAGGATAAGGACAACAGAGAACGGAGGGGGAAAATGCCAACATAGTACTCTATCAAACCCATACATAAACCTAATTTAATTCTCGTAACAACGAATTATTAAAATTATATTCATAAAGAAATGAGGAGAGCCAAGATGAACAGTATAGATTTGAAAAAAGCCCGGATACACAATCTTAAAGAAATTGATATTTCTATTCCCAAAAATAAACTTATCGTCGCCACTGGTATTAGTGGATCAGGTAAATCGAGTCTTATGTTCGATATCATCTTTGAAGAGGGGCGTAAAGAATATCTGAAATCTATTGGCTTGTTTGGAGATCTGGAAGATGAACAGAAGTTTGATAGCATTTCCGGCATTGGTCCTACAGTTGCTGTGAAGCAGAGTATTGTGCGTCAAGCCAACCCTCGATCAACCGTGGGTTCAAGAACAGATCTTCTACGCCTTATTGGTCTGCTCTTTTTCAGTGAAGGTCATCTTTCTTGCTCACAGTGCGAGGAAGCGGTAACGAAAGGGGGAAGCTGTAGTGCCTGTGAAAATGAAAAGAATCAGCTCGATTTCGGTTGCTTCTCCTACAATAATATTAATGGCATGTGTGTAAAATGTTCAGGACGCGGTGCTTATTATCAGGTTAATATGGACAGGTTAGTTCCAAATGATCAAATAACAGTTCGTGAAATTTTCGAATCTATCCATGTTACTCCCGGCATAACAAGGATAGTAGAGAGACAACTCAAATCCTATATGGATATATCGTATGCAGAGCTGCCAGAGTCTATCAAAAATGAGGTCATTAATGGCCATTACACGAATAATAGTGCCAATCAGAGTTTCTGTCTGTCTCGCATATTGCAGATTCGTCATAAAAAAGGTGAGTATATGGATAACCTGTACGAGCTGGTTGCATGTCCGGAATGCAGTGGCTACCGCATTAGCGACCAAGCACGCAGAGTATTCATTAATGGCCAACATATTGGAGAAGTCGGAAAGATGACACTTCTGGAAGCGAGACTCTTTTTTGAATCTGCGCTGGAAAATAGCTGTTTTACAGCACCAGGGGTAATTTTAAGTCAGGACATTTTACGTAAAATCTCTTCATTGATCCGATCTCGTTTAGGGCATTTATCGCTCTATAGAGAAATGTCTTCCTTGAGCGGAGGAGAACTGCAGCGATTATTTCTTAATTCCCATCTTGAATCGAAAATGGAATCGCTGATCTATATCCTTGATGAACCCACAGTAGGATTACATGAGTCAGAAAAAGCTGAATTGCTGAACTCCATTTATGCACTCAAGGAATTGGGGAATACCGTTATTGTAGTCGAACATGATAAAAGAACGATTGAAGCTGCTGATCATATTATCGATGTCGGACCGAAGGCAGGCATCGAAGGTGGACAAGTTATTTATGAAGGTAGTTATGCAGGGCTGCTTCAGTGCGAGGACTCACTCAGCGGGCAGTATTTGTCCGGAAAAGCAAAAATGCCGATCAGAACGTTGAAACCCGATATATTTAGCGATGAAAAGTCACCCCGATTAACGATCCATCATGCAAAAACGAATAATCTGAAAGATGTGACGGTATCGCTGCCGCTTGGCGTCCTGGTTGGTGTGGCGGGAATTTCCGGCTGTGGGAAAAGCTCGCTGATTTCAAAAACGCTGGTTCCATTTCTGAAAAAGCATTTTCGCAATTCATCAAGGAATAACACCCTAATGTATAACGGAGATTATCAAAGCAATATTGAAGATGATGCGTCACTTATTGAGACAGTAGTGGAAAGTGTGGATGGTCTGGCATATTTGTCGGGTTTTACGGAAGTTTCCCAAGCGCCAATCGGTAGAAATATTAATTCCAATCCGGTTACCTTCATTAAGATCTGGGATAAAATTCGAAAGCTTTTCTCTGACCAACCTGAAGCTAGACGCTTACAGCTGTCAGCCGGGCACTTTTCATTTAATTCCGAGGGGGCCTGCGAGAATTGCGGAGGCAGTGGTCGTCAAGCAGTCTTTCCTGGTACAGCCATGAAAATTTATATAACGTGCAGCAAATGTAAAGGAAAGCGATATAATGATGCAGCCCTGCAGGTGAGATACAAGGATAAAACCATTTCGGAAATTCTTGACCTGCAAGTATCGGAAGCAGTCTCATTCTTCAAAGAACATAAAACGATCGTTGCTACCCTGGAAGTGATGGAGCGTATTAGCATGGGTTATATTACACTGGGACAACCGACTTCCACAATGAGTGGGGGAGAAGCACAACGACTGAAGCTCGCAAAAGAGATTGGAAAGAAAAAGAAAGGGAATATTCTGTATGTCATGGATGAGCCGACTACCGGGTTGAGTCTTTACGATACAGCACAATTGATCAAACTTCTGGATGAACTGGTCAAAGATGGAAATTCGGTTATCGTTATCGAGCATAACTCCGAAGTATTAAATTCATGTGATTGGATCATTGAGCTGGGTCCAGAAGCGGGAGCAAAAGGGGGCCAAATTATTGCAGAAGGATCACCCCAGACGTTAAGAGACAATCAGGCATCGATAACCGGAAGATATTTGGAGAGGAATTAAATGGTACACAGCCATGCTGCCTGACCAGACCAATAGACGCATCATTTCCGCCTATGCTACAATAGGAAAAGCTGTGTTCACGATGCAAACGGACAAAATGACAATTAATATCCGCTGCCGCCGGCACAGGATTGAACAAACAGGGTGGAGGATGAACGTGATCTATTATGTAATTGCGCTCGTGGCTATTATTATCGACCAGATCAGCAAATACTTTGTGGCAACACGTATGGAACTCAGAGAGCAAATTCCGGTAATCGGTGACTTTTTCCTGATTACGTCACATCGCAATCAGGGTGCAGCGTTTGGCATTTTGCAGAATCAGCGCTGGTTTTTTATCGTGATTACGATTATTGTAGTGGCTGCGATTATATGGTATATCCAAAAAGTCAAATCACGGCCGGATAAGCTGCTGCCTCTGGCACTGTCACTTGTGCTGGGCGGAGCGATTGGCAACTTTATAGATCGTGCGCGGATGGGTGAAGTCGTCGATTTCTTTCAGTTTAACTTTGGCAGCTACACCTTCCCGATTTTTAATGTGGCGGACTCCTGTATTGTTGTCGGCGTGGCGCTCATTGTTCTGGACGCGCTGCTGGATATGATCCGCGAGAAGAAACAGCCTGCTAAGCAGGAAGAGGAGAATGTATAAGTGAGTAAGCAAGAGAATCATAATCAGGCCGAGGGTCTGGAATCTGTAGAAGAGATGGATACATTGGAAGTAACCGCAGAGATGGACGATATGCTGGAAGACGGCGAGGAAGCAGGAACAGAGCTGCTGGAATGGACCGTGACTGCAGACGAAGCCAAAGCACGTGTGGATAAATATATTGCCGACCGTCTGCCGGAAGGTATTTCCCGTTCCCAGGTACAGCAGTGGATTACCGGCGGCCATGTCACCATTAACGACCAGCCGGTCAAAGCCAACCGCAAACTGGCGGAAGGCGAGCAGGTCGTCGTACGTGTACCTGACCTGTCGGCTGTAGAGATCGAGCCGGAAAATATTCCACTTAACATTGTATACGAGGATGCTGATGTAATTGTCGTGAACAAGGCGCGCGGTATGGTCGTTCACCCGGCAGCCGGTCATTCCTCCGGTACGCTCGTTAATGCACTGATGTACCATTGCACGGACTTGTCCGGCATTAATGGTGAACTGCGTCCGGGGATTGTACACCGAATCGACAAGGACACGAGCGGCCTGCTGATGGCTGCCAAAAATGACAAGGCCCATGCGTCCCTGTCTGCACAGCTCAAGAACCATACCGTAACACGCAAATATATTGCGCTCGTACATGGCAATATCGAACATGATCACGGAACGATTGATGCACCGATTGGACGCGCTTCCCAGAACCGCAAGATGTTCACGGTGACAGAGAAAAACGGCAAGCGTGCGGTTACCCATTTTGCGGTTACCGAGCGGTTTGGCGATTTCACTGTAGCCGAGCTTCGACTGGAGACCGGCCGTACACACCAGATCCGTGTGCATATGAAGTTTATCGAGCATCCATTGGTGGGTGATCCGATGTATGGACGTGTCCGTGCCAAAGCTTCCTTTGTCCAAGGTCAGGCACTTCATGCCGCTATTCTTGGCTTTGAGCATCCGACTACGGGAGAATATATGGAGTTTGAAGCACCTATTCCGGAAGATATGGAACAGGAACTGCATGCTCTGCGCAATCGCTAATCCCGTCCTTTACCAGGAAATAGGATGAATTTGATGCTCTAATACAATATCTCAAAAGTCTGTCATTCCGTTCAGGGTGGCAGGCTTTTATTTTTACTGACAATACGACTTCACCGGTAAATGAGAAGCAGAGGGATAACTATTCATTGCTCAGATAAAGATGCATAAAAAATGCATGCTATACATATCTGACTTGTGATGATAAAGATGGAGGTTGACATGCCTCATTCTTTCTGTCATAATTCAATGCAGATGAATAAGCACCTTTAATTCAGTCCCGTGAGACTGGCAAGGTAACGTGAATGATGTTCACTGTAAGTACACCCTCTGATGGAGCGGTGAGGTTGCAGTGCGTCTGAGTATGACAGTCATGACTGCGGTCGATGACTCGAGACTCCTTGCCGTTTTGGGGCAGGGAGTCTTTTTTATACCCTGCATCCAGACGGCTGCAAGGCAGACTCGGGTACATCATCTGCAGCCAGCATGTTAACCACGGGGCCTTAGGTGTACGAACCACAAACCTGAGGAGGCTATAAATCATGACGATGGATACACACATTATCATGGATGAGACGGCAATCCGCCGTGCTCTTACCCGTATTGCACACGAGATTCTCGAGAAAAATAAAGGGATTGAAGATTGTATTATCGTAGGTATCCGCACACGCGGTGTCTATTTGGCAAGACGGATAGCAGAACGCATTGAGGAGATTGAAGGTACGCCTGTTCCTTATGGCGAGCTTGATATTACAGGCTACCGGGACGACCGCAAGGAAGAGCAGGCCGGGCTGACAGAACAGATGATGCTGACACCGGAAAATCTGAGCATCAGCGACAAGAAAGTTATTCTGTTCGATGACGTACTCTACACTGGCAGAACGATCCGCGCAGCGATGGATGCTCTGATGGACTGCGGTAGACCAAAGCAGATTCAGCTGGCGGTACTCGCCGACCGCGGACACCGTGAACTGCCGATCCGTCCGGATTATATCGGTAAAAACGTACCTACCTCCAAGCTGGAAGAGATTGAAGTGCTCTTGAGCGAAGTGGATGGCAGCGATCAGGTCAACATTATGCAGCATCGGGAGGTGACTGTATGATCATGGCAGCACCTACATTGCATCAGCGCAGTCTTCTCGGTCTCAAGGGCATGAGTGCACACGAACTGACATCGATTCTGGACCGGGCAGCTTACTGGGACGCTCATACGGAAAAACAGGTATCTGTACTGCAATCCAAATTTGTCGCGAATATGTTTTTTGAGAACAGCACGCGTACCCGCTTCTCTTTTGAAATGGCCGAGAAGCGTCTGGGTGCAGAAGTACTCAATTTTACGGCCGCCGCTTCCAGTGTGGAAAAGGGTGAGTCGATCTATGATACGGTACGTACACTGGAGAGCATGGGCATCGACGCGGGCATTATCCGCCTCAAACCTGCCGGTGTACTCCAGGAGCTGGCTGCCAAAGTAGGCGTGCCGCTCATTAACGCGGGGGATGGTAACAACGAACACCCGACACAGGCTTTACTTGATCTGTATACAATGCGCAGCCACTTCGGTTCGGTCAAAGGGCTGCATGTAGCGATCGTCGGCGATATTCTGCACAGCCGGGTCGCCCGCTCGAACTACTGGGCATTGAATGCGCTGGGCGCCAGAGTAAGCTTCTGTGCACCCGATAATATGAAAGCTGACGACCTGCCGGATGCCCGCTACATTAGTATGGAAGAAGCGCTGCAGGCGGATGTGGTCATGATGCTGCGGGTGCAGCTGGAACGTCATGCAACAGGCATGCTCAAGTCGGCTGAAGATTACCGGCTCCAATACGGACTGACCGAAGAACGTGCAGCTAAGATGAAAAAACATGCAATCATTATGCATCCGGCTCCAGTGAACCGCAACGTCGAAATTGACGATGCACTGGTCGAAAGTGCCCAATCCAAAATTTTTACCCAGATGCAAAATGGCGTACCGGTACGTATGTCTGTCATCGAACGAGCTCTGCGTAACTAAATCATACAGTACGGAATGACTGAATTCATATCAGGTATCCGCGTCTGTAGGAGAATAGGACCGACAGAGCGGATACCGAAAATAAACCGGCGGATCTATCCGGAAATGATGGATAGCTGAAGCCCATTTCGGAGGGTAATCATGACACTTTTCATCACCAATGCAAGCGTACTGAACGGACAGGGACAGCTCGAGAATACTCATGTATGGGTAGAATCCGGTCGTATCAAACATATTTTCTCCGGGACGACTTCTGTCGATGAAATCAAAGCGTCACACGGCGGCAGCTCTGAGATCACAGAAATTGATGCTTCCGGCAAGCTGCTTACTCCCGGACTGATCGATATGCATGTGCATCTGCGCGAACCGGGCTTTGAACATAAAGAAACAATAGCTACAGGAACACAAGCTGCAGCTAAAGGCGGATTCACGACAATCGCCTGCATGCCAAATACCAAGCCGGTGACCGACAAGCCGGAAGTCGTACAGCTGGTGCTGGACAAAGCCGCACAAGCGAACGGTGTCAAAGTGCTGCCGTATGCAGCGATTACGTATAATGAGCTTGGCCGCGAGCTGACCGATTTTGCCGCACTCAAGCAGGCCGGAGCGATCGGATTTACCGACGATGGTGTCGGTGTACAAAATGCACAGATGATGAAGGACGCCATGAAGCTGGCGGCCTCACTCGACATGCCCGTAATTGCGCACTGCGAGGATGATTCGCTGGTTGTCGGCGCTCCTGTAGCCGAAGGCGAATTTGCCCGCAAGCACGGTCTCAAAGGCATCCCGAACGAGTCGGAAGCAATCCATGTCGGCCGCGATATTCTGCTGGCGGAAGCGACCGGTGTTCATTACCATGTGTGCCATGTCAGCACCGAGCAGTCCATCCGGTTGATCCGTATGGCCAAATCGATCGGCATCAACGTTACTGCCGAGGTATGCCCGCATCATCTGATTCTGTCGAATGAAGATATCCCCGGTCTGGATGCCAACTGGAAAATGAACCCGCCGCTGCGCTCGCCGCGTGATGTAGAAGCCTGCATCGCCGCACTGGAAGACGGTACGCTCGATATGATCGTTACCGACCACGCACCGCACAGTGCCGAGGAAAAAGCCAAAGGCATGGAGCTGGCACCATTCGGAATTACCGGATTCGAGACGGCTTTCCCGCTGTTGTATACGAAGTTCGTTAAGACCGGACGCTGGTCTCTGGAAATGCTCGTACAGCGCATGACGGCTGATCCGGCAAGAGTATTCCGGCTGGAAAGCGGACGACTGGAAGAGAACGCGCCTGCTGATCTGACATTGATTGATCTGGAAGAACAACGCACGGTTGATCCGTCGACATTTGCTTCCAAAGGAAAGAATACACCATTTACTGGATGGGAGCTGCAAGGCTGGCCGATTATGACGATCGTAGACGGTCAAGTCGTGTGGTCACAGGAAGTTACAACTCCTAGTGCATAAATATACTATAATGTGATATAATTATTCATAGAGCATAAAGAACACGGTGTATGAGCTTCATACCCGTCCCAAATAACTTTCAGGATAGACAGAGGAGTGAATCGGAATGCAGGCAAAATTGTTATTGGAAGACGGAACCTTATTTACCGGCCGGAGTTTCGGAGCGGAAGGTGAAACGACAGGCGAGGTTGTATTCAATACCGGGATTACCGGTTACCAGGAAGTGCTGTCCGACCCATCTTATTGCGGACAGATCGTTACGATGACGTATCCGCTGATCGGGAACTACGGAATTAACCGCGATGATTTTGAATCGGTCCGCCCGTATATTAATGGATTTGTCGTCCGCCGGCATGAGCCTGTTCCCAGCAACTGGCGCGCCCAGTACACGATTGATGAACTGCTGCGGGAATATGGCATTATCGGCATCAGCGATATCGATACCCGGATGCTGACACGCCGTATTCGCCATCAGGGCACAATGCGGGGCATTCTGACGACAGCAGCTCTATCCACCGAAGAATTGATGGAGCGTCTGCAGGCGACCAGCTCATCGATTGACCAGGTCAGCCAGACGTCGACCCGTCACATTTACAGCAGTCCTGGTGCCAAGGAACGGATCGTATTGATCGACTACGGCGCCAAGAGCGGTATTATGCGCGAACTGACACAGCGCGGATGTGATGTGGTGGTTGTACCTCAGGATACGACGGCAGAACAGATTCGCCGCCTGCATCCCGACGGTATTCAGCTGTCCAACGGCCCTGGGGACCCGAAAGATGTAATGCACGCAGCAGGTGTAATTGCCGAACTGCTCGGTGAATATCCGATCTTCGGGATCTGTCTCGGACATCAGCTGTTCGCACTTGCCTGCGGCGCAGACACCGAGAAGCTCAAATTCGGACACCGCGGCGGCAACCATCCGGTCAAGGATCTGAGCACAGGACGCTGCTATATCACTTCCCAGAATCATGGTTATACAGTGAAGGAAGAGTCCATCAAGAACACCGACCTGGAAGTGACCCATATCAACAATAACGATAAGACGATTGAAGGTTTGAAGCACAGCAAATACCCGGCATTCTCGGTGCAGTACCATCCGGAAGCAGCACCCGGTCCATTTGATAACGGTTATCTGTTCGATCAGTTCCTGGAAATGATTCGTGAACACAAGCAGCAAAACCCCAAGAAAACACGTCAGGCTGAGATGATGGCCGCTGTGAAAGGAGCTCGCTAAGTATGCCGATAAATAAAGATCTCAAAAAAATTCTTGTTATAGGTTCCGGTCCGATCGTTATTGGTCAGGCAGCCGAGTTTGACTATGCAGGCACGCAGGCCTGCCAGGCACTGAAAGAAGAAGGCGTGGAAGTCGTGCTGATCAACAGCAACCCGGCCACCATTATGACCGATACGAACATGGCAGACAAAGTCTACATCGAGCCGATCACACTGGAATTTGTAACACAGATTATCCGCCAGGAACGTCCGGATGGGCTGCTGCCGACACTCGGCGGCCAGACCGGTCTGAATATGGCGGTAGAGCTGGCACGCGCCGGTGTACTGGAAAGTGAAAATGTCAAACTGCTCGGCACCCAGCTGAACTCGATTGAAAAAGCGGAAGACCGCGATCTGTTCCGTGACCTGATGCGCGAACTGGAGCAGCCGGTTCCGGACAGCACGATTGTAACCACACTGGAAGAATCGATCGTTTTTGCCAATGAGATCGGCTATCCGATCATCGTACGTCCGGCCTACACGCTGGGCGGTACAGGGGGCGGAATCTGCGTTGATGAAGAAGAACTGCGCGAGACGGTAGCGGCAGGACTGCGCTACAGCCCGATCGGACAATGTCTGGTGGAGAAAAGTATCGCTGGCATGAAAGAAGTTGAGTACGAGGTAATGCGTGATGCCAACGATAACTGTATCGTTGTATGTAATATGGAGAACTTTGACCCGGTAGGCGTTCATACCGGTGACAGTATCGTCGTCGCACCGAGCCAGACGCTGTCTGACCGCGAGTACCAGATGCTGCGCTCCGCATCCCTGAAAATCATTCGCGCCCTGAATATCGAAGGCGGCTGTAACGTACAGTTCGCACTGGACCCGCAGAGCTACCAATACTACGTCATCGAAGTCAATCCGCGTGTCAGTCGCTCATCGGCTCTTGCTTCCAAAGCGACAGGCTACCCAATTGCCAAAATGGCGGCAAAGATTGCGCTTGGATACACACTGGACGAGATCATGAACCCGGTTACCGGCCAGACGTATGCCTGCTTTGAGCCGACACTGGATTATATCGTAGCCAAAATTCCACGCTGGCCGTTTGACAAATTCACCGGTGCCAACCGCAAGCTGGGTACCCAGATGAAAGCAACCGGCGAAGTGATGGCGATCGGCCGTACATTTGAAGAAGCGATTCACAAAGCGGTCCGCTCGCTGGAAATCGGTGTTCACCGTCTGCATCTCAAAGGTGCTGATGAGATTGAAGACAGCAAGCTGGATGAGCGCCTGACCAAGGCGGATGATGAGCGTCTGTTCCTTGTCGCCGAAGCATTCCGCCGTGGATACAGCATGGATCAGATTCAGGAGCTGACCAATATCGACTGGTGGTTCCTCGACAAGATCGAGCGTATCGTCGCTTATGAATCTGTAATTACGATGGAAGATGAACTGACCGATGAGACGTTGTATACAGCGAAGCGCCTCGGATTCACCGACCGCTCAATCGCCGAACTGCGCAGCCAGAACAAACCGGATGACAAATTCAACAATGAACATGCTATCCGTGCCTATCGTAAAGAAAATGGCATGATGCCTGTCTTCAAAATGGTAGACACCTGCGCTGCCGAGTTCGAAGCGACAACGCCATACTACTATTCCACATTCGAGACCGAGAATGAAGTCACACCGGCTACCAAGGAGAAAATTGTCGTGCTTGGTTCGGGACCGATCCGTATCGGACAGGGAATCGAGTTCGATTACTCTACCGTTCATGCGGTATGGGCGATCCAGGAAGCCGGTTATGAAGCGGTTATTATCAACAACAACCCGGAGACTGTATCGACTGACTTTAACACATCGGACAGACTGTATTTCGAGCCGCTCTTCTTCGAGGATGTCATGAATGTCATTGAGCAGGAACAGCCGGTAGGCGTAATCGTACAGTTTGGTGGACAGACAGCGATCAATCTGGCTGCACCATTGCAAAAAGCAGGCGTCAAAATTCTCGGAACGAGCCTGGAAAGTATCGATGAAGCGGAAGACCGCAAAAAGTTCGAAGCTCTGCTGTCCCGACTTAATATCGCCCAGCCGCAGGGCAGCACCGTGCTGTCTGTGGATGAAGCGGTAGAAACCGCGCAGAAGCTCGGTTATCCGGTACTTGTACGCCCATCTTACGTACTCGGCGGACGTGCCATGGAGATTGTATACTCTGACGAAGAACTGCTGCGCTACATGGTGGAAGCCGTCAAGGTCAACCCGGAGCATCCGGTACTGATCGACCGTTATATGCTCGGCAAGGAAGTCGAAGTGGATGCCATCTGTGACGGCGATACCGTCGTGGTGCCTGGCATCATGGAACATGTGGAACGTGCAGGCGTGCACTCCGGTGACTCCATCGCGGTCTATCCGCCGCAGCATCTGTCCGCAGAGCTCAAGGAGAAAATCGTCAACATCACGATCCGCATTGCCAAGGAACTGAAAACAATCGGTCTGGTCAATATCCAGTTCGTTATTTTCAAAAATGAAGTGTACGTGATTGAAGTGAACCCGCGTTCCTCCCGTACCGTACCATTCCTGAGCAAAGTCACCAATATCCCGATGGCCAATGTGGCGACACAGGCGATTCTTGGACGCAAGCTGGCCGATCTCGGATATGAGGAAGGCATGTGGCCGGAGAGCGACCATGTCTCTGTCAAAGTACCGGTATTCTCCTTTGCCAAGCTGCGCCGCGTAGAACCGACACTCGGACCGGAGATGAAATCCACGGGTGAAGTCATGGGACGCGATCTGCTCTATGCCAAAGCACTGTACAAAGGACTGATCGGTGCTGGTATGAAAATACCATCCACCGGCGCCCTGATCGCTACCGTAGCGGACAAGGACAAAGACGAAGCGGTTCGCCTGCTCAAAGGCTTCTACCGTCTCGGTTACAAAATCATTGCCACCGGCGGTACAGCCGATGCACTGAAAGCAGCCAATATCCCGGTAACTGTTGTCAACAAGCTGTCTGAAGGTACGCCGAACATCCTGGATCTGATCCGCAGCGGACAGGCAAACTTCGTAGTCAACACACTGACCAAAGGCAAAACACCGGAGCGTGACGGATTCCGTATCCGCCGTGAAGCGGTAGAGAACGGCGTCGTATGTATGACGTCTCTGGATACCGTTGAAGCGCTGCTGACCATGCTGGATACGATCAACTTCTCGTCTTATGCAATGCCTTCCCTGAGCAAGGAGAAGCAGCAAAGCAAAGAGAGTCTCGATATCCAGGCCGTTGTCGGCCAGCTGGAAGACCAGGAGACAATCCTGAGCTAAATGATGATGAGCCACTTGTGCGGCGGACCATTCACGTGTCCGCCGTCATTTGTGTGCGCATATGTGTATACAAGCAGAGAATAGAGATATCGTTACACAAGCAGGATGTAAAAGTAACTGGAAAAAGGGAGTGGAACAATGAACCAGGCTCTACATAGCGCTGCCCGGCGGCTGATCATTGCACTGGATTATCCGAACGCAGCAGAAGCGGGTCAGCTGATTACGCAGCTTGAAGGCATCCCCTGTTATATGAAAGTAGGCATGCAGCTGTTCTACACGGCAGGTCCGGACTTTATCCGTGAGCTGAAATCGAGAGGCTATTCGGTCTTTCTTGATCTGAAAATGCACGATATTCCCAACACGGTCAAAGGCGGTGCACACAGCATCACCCGTCTGGGTGTCGACATGTTCAATGTGCACGCTGCCGGTGGACGCCAGATGATGGCAGCGGCTGCAGCCGGTATGGAGCAGGCACTGCAGGAAGATTCCAGCCTGCAGCGTCCGCTGTTGATCGCCGTAACACAGCTGACCAGCACGTCGCAGGAAACGATGAATCAGGATATCGGCATTCCCGGCAAAGTGGAAGACACCGTCGTACGTTATGCCCAGATGGCCCGGGAAAGCGGACTGGATGGAGTAGTATCCTCACCGCTGGAAGGTCCTGCGATCAAGCAGATGTGCGGCCGTTCCTTTGTCACGGTCACACCGGGAGTGCGTCCGGCAGGCAGCGCTGCAGGCGATCAGAGCCGGATTATGACACCGGGACAGGCGATGGCAGCAGGCAATGACTATCTCGTCGTAGGCCGCCCGATTACCGGTGCCAACGACCCGAGACAATCTGCAGAACAAATCATAGAGGAGATGAGTGTCCATGTTAACGATTGAAGAGATTCCAGCTCATATTGCCGCAGCCCTGCTGCAGATTGAAGCGGTAGCGCTTCGTCCGCAAGAACCTTTTACCTGGACGTCCGGCATCAAGTCGCCAATCTACTGCGATAATCGGCTAACCATGTCCTATCCATACATCCGCGATCAGATCGCAGATGCATTTGCCATGATTATTCGTGAGCAGTACCCGGATACGGAAGTAATCGCCGGCACAGCGACAGCCGGGATTCCGCATGCTGCCTGGGTGGCCCAGAAGCTGGATTTGCCGATGGCTTATATTCGCGACAAAGCCAAAGGACATGGCAAGCAGAACCAGATTGAAGGACTGATCAAGGAAGGCCAGAAAGTGATTGTAATCGAAGATCTGATCTCCACCGGAGGCAGCTCGATCAAAGCGGCCGAAGCGGTACGTGAAGCAGGTGGCGATCCGCTGGCTGTACTGGCGATTTTCAGCTATCAGCTGGACAAAGCGGTTCAGGCTTTTGCCGCTTCCAATCTGCCGCTGCAGACGCTGTCCAACTATACGGCACTGATCGATAAAGCTGTGGAAATGGGTAAAATACAGCCGGATGATCTCGCTCTGCTGCATTCCTGGAGAGAAGACCCGGCCGCATTTGGCAAGTAAATAAACCGGAGCAAGTTGGAATTGTCTACTTACGCCTGGTGAACGCTTGCTGAGAGCTTCACCAGGTCTTATACATATCTGTCAGCGGTTGTGAAAAAATATTGACAGCGATAAATGAGATGCGGTATATTAATTAAGTCGCTGTTTACTTGATGCACCAGAAGAGAACGCTCTTTTTGGTCACAAGGGCCTATAGCTCAGTTGGTTAGAGCTACCGGCTCATAACCGGTTGGTCGGGGGTTCGAGTCCCTCTGGGCCCATACTAAAAAAGGACTGTCCATCGTCAATTGCTGACATGATGGACGGTCCTTTTTGTTATGAATCAAAGGGGTAACCGGTTAGCGCCTGCCGCGTCTCTTGAAAAGTATAACCAGCAGTACAATAACAACAATAATCAGCAGAAATTTCATATGGGGCCACCTCCTTGAATCAGCGGCCTTTTTTCCAGAACCTGTCTCCGGAAAATAAACAGGATACAGGGTACCTCATCGATAAGCTGCTGTTATTATAATGGGAGTTCAGATGATCAAGTGAGAGACGACCCTGCCTGAATCCTAGATGCGGGAAGGCTTGTCTTTATCTGTCTTATCATCTTTATCTGTAAAGTCTTCACGTACTTTATTTACCGCTTCGCCGACTGCCTCTTCCAGCAGGTCCTGAGCGGAACGATCATTATTCGGATCGGGATCGGGAACAGGATCCACACCTGCGCCGCGTTCTTTATGGGAATCTTTATATTCATCTGGATTGTTCATTGTCATTCATCCTTTCTGTATCGTCTATTTGGTAGTGAACGGAATTAAAAAGGAAACTGTACAATTCTAATGAGCGAATAAGAATAAAGAAAGCTATGTTATCGAAATAAACCATTGGAGGATGCGCTGAATCATTTTGTTAGCAAAAGAACTGTTCATTTGGCAGCAGTAAAATGGTATCCGAAAGACGCAAAATGGAGAAGAAAAAGGTTCTAAAAATTTATGCTTTACAGAATATCAAAATTATTATATTATATGTTGGTGACTGAAACGCGCAGGTTCATATCATGAGATGATATACTACATAGCAATTAATGATAAGTATTCATACACCTGAGTAACACAGCTCACTTGATCTTAACTTGCCGGGGTGGCGGAATTGGCAGACGCACAGGACTTAAAATCCTGCGGTAGGTGACTACCGTACGGGTTCGACCCCCGTCCTCGGCATACTGAAAAAGCTTTCTTTCCTTACAGGAGAGAAAGCTTTTTTTATTATACAGAAGCCAAAGAACAAAAAGCCGTAAATTGAATCTTAAATAATATTTCATTAAATGAAAAATTCATAATAGCAAAAACAAAAAAAGGCCGCGTCCCAATGAAGGGACAGCGGACTTATTTATGAACAAATACCGTATCTTTACGTGAATAGAAGGTCACATTCCCATCTTCATTTTTGAGCATTATGTAATCTTCGGTAATCCGCTCGATCACTCCATGTTCTACACTAAAACCGGGCTGCCAGGCGTAAACCTTGGCTTGAAACAGCGCAGCGGCGAAGAAATGGACATTGGTTGTCAATTTGCGTTCCGTGCTTTCGTTCATTGGCGTTATGCACCTCCGTACACAGATGAATGGAATAATGGTAACAGGACAGGAGGCATGATGCCGATCCCGGACCGATAGGCGAAGCGAAATAGCCTGCTTGTGATCCTGCTTTCTAATATAGTAACAAACTGTCTCGCCGATCACAATGGAGCAGTAGGATGGATAGGCAACAACAGGAGAAGCTTTCCTCTTTTTTAGCGCAGATCGGAGGGAGTGCGTCCGCGCAGCTGGCGGAATACCCGGTTAAATGTACGCACATTGCCAAATCCCGATTCCAGCGCAATATCGATCAGCTTGCGATCCGACTGCAGGATCAGCTGCTCGGCATGACGAATGCGCAGCTCATTAATATATGTATTATACCCTACCCCAGTGACCGTTTTGAAAAAGCGGGAAAAGTGAAAAACGCTCATCCCTGCATAGTCGGCACCATCCTGCAGTGTACATGGCTCTGTGCAGTGCTGTTCCAGATGCTCCAGCAGCTCCTGCATGACCTTCAGATGAGCCAGCGTACGGGAATGGTGTCTTCGAACCGACGAATGGTCGGCAGCCAGATAACGCAGCGCCAGGCCGCTCAGCTGATGCAGCAGGCCGGTAATGATTATTTCATACTGGGATTCATGATGCTGCACTTCCGCCGCCAGCGAGCGAATCACCGGCTCGGCCTGCTGCAGGAACAGCCGGTCTTGCTCTCCATCGGGCCCGTTCGGAGACACAAAGCTGGACCGAAGGGGATGTTCCTGCGGCCATCCGGCAGGGATGCCAATCAGCCGTGGGTTGAAGATAATCAGCAGAATGCTCGATTCCAGACCCGTACTGTCGTAATAGTGAATATCTCCGCTGCCGCACAGGGCCATCTCTCCCTGATGCAGTACTCTCGTCTCCGAATTAATCCCCATGCGTACCGATCCTTCATACACGTACATAAATTCAAGATCATGATGCCAGTGCGCCAGAAAGTTAATATTCCGGATCTGTATAGCCTGAAAAGGAAACCCTGTCTCATAATAATACAAACGGTTCTCGTGAAAAGCACGCATCCTCTCACCCCGCATAGCTTGATATGTAATATTCTTGCTGAAAAGTCCTGTGTTCGGTCACCATTTGGCATAACTGTCGAATAATAAAGACTCCGGCTGGATTATATGAATAGTAGCAAAAATTGTCTACTATTACAATTAAAATGACGCGCAACGATCAATCATTTTCCCTACAATACATAGTATGTAAGCGTTACAAAAATAAGATCTGCACCAGATCGAATATACAGGAGAATGAGCAGATATGACCAAACAGGCATTAATCGTCAGAGGCGGCTGGGAAGGACACCAGCCGGTAGAAGTATCCGAGTTATTCGCCGAATGGCTTAGAGCGGAAGGTTTTGAGGTGGAGATATCCGATACACTGGATGCATTTCTGGATGAGAAGAAGCTGAAGCAGCTGAATCTGATCGTCCCGGTCTGGACAATGGCGGAGATTACGGACGAGCAGCTGCAGCCGGTGCTGCGTGCTGTCGCTTCCGGTGTAGGATTGGCCGGCTGTCACGGCGGCATGTGCGATTCGTTCCGCAACAGCGTCGATTGGCAATTTATGACCGGATCGCAGTGGGTCGCCCATCCATTCAATGATGGTGTCGAGTATGAAGTGCACATGGTCAAGTCGGCGGACAGTCCGCTGATTGAGGGCATTGCCAACTTTACCGTCAAGTCGGAACAGTATTATCTGCATGTCGATCCGGCTGTACATGTACTCGCTACGACAACCTTTGTGATCAGCGACAGCCCTCATTCGGCCAATGGCGAAGTTCGTATGCCGGTCGTCTATACGAAGCGCTGGGGCGATGGCAAAGTTTATTATAATTCGCTTGGTCACCAGGCCAATATTTTCGATATTCCGGAAGCCAAAGAACTGATGCGCCGCGGACTGCTGTGGGCAGCACGTTAATTAGACGAGGGAGAGGAGATTATTCATTATGGATAAAGTCAAAATCGGTCTGATCGGCTGCGGAACCATCAGCGATATTTATTTGCAGAATCTGACGCATACGTTTGTCAATACGGAAGTGTATGCCTGTGCCGATCTCAATCCGGACAAAGCCAGCCAGGCAGCGGAAAAGTACGGTATACCGCACATATGGACAGCAGATGAGATGATAGCAAGCGAAGAGATCCAGATCGTAGTGAATCTGACGACACCGCAGGATCATTTCGAGATTTGCCGTCAGGCGCTGGAGGGCGGCAAGCATGTGTATGTGGAGAAGCCATTGTCCCTGTTACCCGAGCAGGGCAGTGAACTGGTGAGACTGGCGGAGGAGAAAGGACTGCTGCTTGGCGGAGCACCGGATACGTTCCTCGGTGCCGGACTGCAGACCTGCCGCAAGCTGATCGATGACGGCTTTATCGGAGAGCCGCTGTCGGCGACTGCCTTTATGGTCAATCATGGGCATGAGAGCTGGCATCCGGCACCGGAATTTTACTACAAAAAGGGCGGCGGTCCCATGTACGATATGGGCCCTTATTATCTGACTGCCCTGATTTCGCTGCTGGGGCCGGCGGAACTGGTAAGCGGTATGACCCGCACTTCATTTTCCCAGCGTACGATTACGAGTGAACCGAAGTTTGGCCAGGTGATTGATGTGGAGGTGCCGACGCATATTGCAGGTACGATCCAGTTCCGCAGCGGTGCGATTGCAAGCGTGATCACCAGTTTTGATGTATGGAGCAGCACCCTGCCGTATATTGAAATCTATGGTACGCTGGGAACGCTGCTTGTCCCGGACCCGAATACCTTTGGCGGTCCGATCCGTCTGCGACCTGCCCAGGGCAGTGAATTTATGGAGATTCCGGCGGTTCATCAATACGAAGAGAACAGCCGCGGGATCGGTATCTCGGATATGGCGGATTGTATTCTCCATGGAGGCACTCCACGTGCGAATGGGCAGATGACCAATCATGTGCTGGAGATTATGCATGCGTTTCACAGCAGTGCAGAGTCACGCCGCTATGTCGAACTGACGACTGCCTGTGAACAGCCGCAGCCGCTTTCCTATGGGCTGGTAAATGGATATCTGCGCTGAAGCTAAACAGAGCGTCTGACTGAAGCAAACGACAGCAGCGTATAGAGAATGATGTGGATACAACAGCGGTATCGGACGTACGCTAATTTTTTCATCAAAAATGAACTTTTCTGCTGACCATCCGAGAAATATTCGCTTTTCATATTATCAATCAATATGAATCCATTTGTTCATATAGTAATGATTGCCGAAAGCGGCAGCCGGTATGATGGCTGCTGTTTTTTGATGTATATTTTTTTCCATATTAATAGGATTCGTTATTATAGAAACCTCTGCTGCAGCAATCTTATCAGCGAAGTTATAATTTTTGTTTATATCTGTTATTTATTAAGTGTTATTGATTAAGCCGCCGGGTCATCTAAAAAAAGGTGAAACCAAAATCGAATTGCATTATGATGAATTTGGGGTAATAACTGAGACAGGTATCAGCGAGCAGCTGGATACAGGAATAATCCATTGACAGGATGGCCGATACAGAAAGGATGTTGATTATGTTTGGTAATGATTGGGATGATATTCTAAAGGAGGAAATGAAGCAGCCTTATTTCCAGGAACTGATGAGCTGGCTGGATACGGAGTATGAAGAGCATACCATCTACCCGCCCAGGGACTTGCTGTTCCAAGCGCTGCGTCTGACTCCATATGCGGAGGTCAAAGCGGTCATTTTGGGCCAGGACCCGTATCATGGTGCCGGTCAGGCTGAAGGACTCAGTTTCTCTGTGCAGCCGGGAGTTAAAATTCCGCCTTCACTGCGTAATATTTACATAGAGTTAAATGAAGATATCGGAGTGCCGATTCCAAATCACGGTTCGCTCGTGAGCTGGGGCAAGCATGGCGTACTGCTGCTCAATACGGCACTTACCGTAAGGGCCGGACAGCCGGCTTCCCACCGGGGCAAGGGCTGGGAGCGATTTACCGACACGATTATCCGACTGCTGAATGAGCGCAAGGAACCAATGGTGTTCCTGCTATGGGGCAATCATGCAGCAGAGAAGCAGACACTGATCAATACGGAGCATCATCTGGTGATCCGTTCGGCACACCCGAGTCCATTTGCCGCACGTAAGGGATTTTTCGGCAGTCGCCCGTTTTCACAAACCAATCAATTCCTGGAAAAGCATCAGATCGAGCCAATCGACTGGACAATTCCGCAGTTATCCTGAGGGGGTGGCAGATGGAGGTGGAGATGATGAAGCACTGGGAAGGCAAAAGAGTCGTAATTACCCGGGATGATGAGTATCATTCCAGACTGTACGGTACTATACAGCACTGGGATATTGAGAAGAATCGGCTCATCCTGCAGCCGGGTTCGATTCATATTCTGCTGAATGATATCCTTCATATCAAGGAGCTCAAGATGCTGCCTCAGGATCTTAATTCGGCAGCCTGGGAGCTGAATTCGGTCGGTTATCTGATGAAGCAGCCGGTTCAGTTTGATAATGCCATTTTGTTCGGCTCCAAAGTCATGATCTGGAAAGACGATCAGCTGATCGAGCCATTTGCGCGGCTGGTCCGTCATAACCGGGAGCGGGTGATTCTCGATGATCACCGCACCTTTACCAAAGCGGATCATCAGTTTGTTGTACGCTCACGCAGGGGATGCTGAGCTGTATAACTGTGCAATAAAACATAACCGTTCACAGACTATCGTCTTTTATACAGGACGATAGTCTTATTTTGGAAATTAAATGGCTTTTTTACATACAAAGCTTCATTCTGTGTACTGTTCCTCCGATATTAATAGAGGATTGGATACAGACGATACTATATTAAGGGGAGAAATGAATGACACGTACTGCTAAATTGGGGAAATGGATGCTTGCGCTAGTATTGGTCAGCACAATGCTCTTTCCAAGCGGAGTATTCGCGGCGGATACTACTGCGGTATCACTGAAGTTCGATGATAACAATACGCTGACCTTGTCACTTGAGGATGATGGACAGGAACTGAATGTGTACACCGTTGACGGTTCAGGCGATACGACAGACGTATCCGACAAAGCGACATGGTCTACCAGCAGTGCAGCTGTAGCTACCGTGAAATCCGGCCAAGTCACACCGGTAAGCGTCGGTACAACGACGATTACTGCCAAGTATGGCGACCTTGCTGCAACCAAGAAAGTGACAGTAACATCACCTTATAACGCGCTCACACTGTCTCCGGCAGCTGGAACCAACGTAACGATTGGAGAACCTGTTGAATTCACAGCAACAGCTACCAAGCAAGACGGAAGTACAGTAGACGTAACCGATAGTGTTACATGGTCTACATATGACATTAAAGTAGCCAAAGTAGTCGAAGGCAAAGTAACCGGTCTATCCCAGGGAACAACATCTCTTACGGCAAAGTATGCAGGTCTCGTAGCAGCAACTGATCTGTATGTACGCTCTTCCTTCCAGGGATTGATGTTGACTCCGGAAGAAGATCAGATCATGTTCATCGGCCAGCAGCCGAAGCAGATCGTAGCTGAAGTAGGCGATGCCAGTCGTGTACCCACCAATGTCACTTCCAAAGTAACATGGACATCGTCCAACCCGCTGAACGCTACGATCGAGAATGGCGTACTGACACCATGGGTAGAAGGTACTTCCACGATCAAGGCTCAATATGAAGACTTTACCAAGACATTCAAAATAACGGTCTACAAAACAATGACCAAAGTACAGGCAAATGTGGATTCCATCGACCTTGTAACCGGCGGATCGGCAGCACTGCCAAAAGTAACCGGTACAGCAGTGGACGGTACTA
Organism: Paenibacillus sp. Z6-24; assembly: GCF_054161335.1. Lineage (NCBI taxonomy): Bacteria > Bacillati > Bacillota > Bacilli > Caryophanales > Paenibacillaceae > Paenibacillus > Paenibacillus sp. Z6-24. Next base: position 1,673,181 of record NZ_CP096398.1, read on the forward strand.
CCAAGGACCTGTCCAAACTGGTGGACTGGACGATTGATAGCTCCATCGCATCCGTAACCACTACCAAACTGGAAGCCGAAGGCGAAGGCGACACCAATCTGGTCGGCAAAATCGGCGATATGACGGTAACCGTTCCGGTAAGCGTCAAAGCCAAAGCGCTGACACTGACACCGAGCGTATCCAGTCTGAGCATCGTGGTTGGATCTACAGCCAACCTGCCCAAAGTAGAGGCTGTCACTGCAGATGGTAATACCATTGATGTAACCGATGAAGTGGAGTGGACACTGAGCTCCGATAAAGCCCTCCTCCAGGAAGGCAAAATCAAGGCACTGGTCAAAGGCAGCACGTCTCTCAAAGGAACCTACCTGAACAAAAACGTGCGTGTAGGCATCAAAATGGAAAGCAAAATCAATTCCATCACGGCGACACCGGCGATCATTGACCTGAACGTGAACAAAAGCAAATCCATTATGGTTAAAGGTGTTTATGCCGATGGTAAAAAAGCAACACTTTCTTCCAAAATGAACTGGGTATCTTCCAATCCGGCAGTAGCTACTGTCAAAGGTGCCAGCGTTAAAGCGGTTGGTGTAGGTTCTGCTACACTAACGGGTTCATACCAGGGTCTGACAGCAACTGTCAAAGTCAATGTAACCTCCAAGCTCAAAAAGCTGACCGTATCCGAGAAATCACTGAAAATGACTACCGGTGATGCCAAGACTGTTATCCTGACAGCCGAGTACGATACCGGTGAAATCGTCGATGTAACCAAGGGTGCGATCTGGACGACCAGCAAAGTAACTGTAGCTACCGTAAAAGAAGGTAACATTACAGCATTAGCCAAAGGATCGTCTTCGATCAAAGCTGACTTTGGCGGCAAACGCGTCTCTGTTAGCGTTTCTGTCAAAGATGTAGCAGCTGCGAAGTAAGCACATTGATTGGATGGTACATGCCAAACAGCATAAACCGCCTGTAGATCATGAACAGACGATAGGAACCTCTGCCGCAAAGCAGAGGTTCTTTTTTATATGAAAACAGGCCAATAGACAAAGTTTTCTTGCCAAAAAGCAATAGAGAATATAGAATAGGAACATATGTTCTTTAAAGGTATCACACTTTTACAGCAGAGGAGGAGAACTATGCTGGATGATTTTGAAAGGAAGCTGCTGCGCGTATTATTTAATTTCTTTGCCCGCCACCGCCGAATGCCGAGCTGGCGTGAACTGTCAGCGATGACATATCGCTCGGCGGATGAACTGGTACATACCCTGACCGCGCTGGAGAACCGGCAGTACATATATTGGGATAACAAAAACGACCCATCGACCATTATCATGATCCAAAGCTGGGAGCGCCGGGAGAAGCGTCCGCGGACTACCTCACAGGCGACAGATTCTTCCTACTGGACGCAGTATTGATCTGCTATGGATTAGATACCAGATAGTATTTATCCGTATATGCCTGCTGTGAGGTGTCTGGCTTTCTGGAATCAGCAAGTTAGATATTGACAGCCCTTATCCGATTTGGTATATTACTTCTTGTGATTGTAATACGACCTGTTAGCTCAGCGGGAGAGCACTATCTTGACAGGGTAGGGGTCAGTGGTTCGATCCCACTACAGGTCATACCGAAAAGTCCTTGTGTAGCAAGGGCTTTTTTTATTTGTCTTTTTATTTATTGCATTCTTATATCCATTTTTCAGATAAAAGTCTTTACGTTTGACTCGCTGAGTATGGTTATCGGCGGTCGGATTAATTTCTTCAATATTCAGCACCAGTCGGTGTTCGGGATAATTGGTTTCAATCATGGATACCTTCTTTTTTCGCTCTCCACAATAAAACAATCATTGGAATTCCCTCTACTTTTGGAAACGCTTTATGATAATTTTTTTACAAGCGCTATGGGTATCTTTGTGATTATTCATATTTTGAAGGAACTAAAAATGCCGCTAAAAGATATCCGGGATTATCTGGATCATCGAACGACAGCTCATATGATTGATATTGCGGAAAAGAAAATCCCCCATATTGAGCAGGAACTCACCAAATTGAAACAGATTCAGCATGTGCTTCAAAAAACGAGCTCTTATGCTGTGGAAGGACAGGAAGCTAAACAGGGAGAAATTTGACTCGAAGACCAGGCGGAGGAAAAGCTGATTTGCAGTGAAATCATTTCAGAAGGAAATCAGCGTGACCATGATCTGAAATGGACGAATACTTTTCGGGAGTTTGATCATTTACCCAGTCGATTGTTTCCTCATTTGTAGGTACAATGATAGCGATCTGGAATCTGCTATCCGAAGAAAATGCAGCAGCTTATTTTTTTGTGAAAACAGACAGTGACCCTACGGAATTTAATACATTTATAAAGCAAAAAGGCAAATATGCGGTAGGCTACCATTATGGTGAATACGAGACACTCAATCAGACATATGCCTTTTCATAATAGAAAACAAAGGAGGGAGAGCTGCATGGCTGAACAAGCATACGCGTATATTGACAGGACTGCTGGACAGGTGTTCCATGTACTGACCGACTATACACTGGCTCAGCGGGAAGCGAGAGGCCGGGTGATTGAATACCGAGGTGAGCATGAAGGCGGCTACCCGGTTTCCGATCAACGGCAGCTCATTATCTATACCAAGCAGCAGATTGAGAAAGACAATTATCCGATTCCATCCTATATTCAGGCAGCGATTGATGCACTGAGTTGATGGAGAATAATTATTTTGCCAGCTCCCGGTAGCGGGGGCTTTTTGCTTTGTGTATAATGGAATTTTGGAACACAGGTAATTGCACACAATGTAAAGTAAAGGAGCCAACATCATATGGGTCAGCGTTACCGAATTACCCGGGAAATGCAGCAGGAGGGCAGCGCTCGGCAGCCGATTACTTTGGAAGAATGCAAAGCTTATTTTGAACTGCAGCCTGATATTGTATATACCCCGGTCTTCATAGTCAAAGGAGAGGCCACCATGTCGATCGAAGGCGACTTTTTCCTCTGGGAGACAGAAGGAGCTACAATCCCTTTCCGCCACTTTGACGGAGACTTGTACGTATCCGGTATGAATGAAGCCGTTATTCCTAAAATGATCGAAATCGCCAGCGCGCTGCGGGCGGATATTGCGGAGGATTGATAGGGTACAGGCTCGTTTTTTTAGCAGACTCTGTTCTGGAAAAAGGAAAGGCGAGATTGGAGTTCGTTATCATTTATGCAGAAAAGCTCTTGTCCAGCAAGGGCTTTTTTTGCATATTCGCCTATACAGAAACTACAAACTCGCAAAAAAATAAATGAAAATGTACAAATAACTGTTTTAAATTTATAGCTGGAGGGTGATATTAGATAGACAGCGAAATTATATTTTGGAGGCATGAGAAACGTGGAAAACAGAAACGAACAGTATGCATTTGACATAGAGAACGAAATGGATTCCTTTATGATGCAGGTAAGCCAAATCGTTAAAAACCGTGATAACTCGGATCTGGCAGTACGGGGCAAAGTGACTCAACTCCTCAGCCAGTACATGGAAACCAACTAAACCAACAATCTAATATAGCATTGATCCGGAGGAAGTTTCCTCTGAAATGAATGATCTATGCAACGGACGGCGTGCAGGCTCGGGTATCTATGGATATCCGGTCTGCACGTTTTTAATTTATACCGTACAGATACTAGGTGTGAAATTGGAACCGGGAGGATGTATACTTAAACTCTGCTGCTTTTTTTGTTATGATACATAGATTATGAAAAAGCTGATTTCGAACATCCGGTGAAAGCTGAATGTATAACTGTAGACCGGACTTTATATATAGATAACTGCTTAGCCCTACGCAGTATTGCAGTTCGTGCAGGGAAGGAGAACAACCGCCATGAAGAGAATATCGCCTGCTGCTTCGAAGTCCAAATACTGGACGATACAGTCGCTGTCTGCCTGGGAGCAAGCCCAACAGTACGGCTTTTTGGAAGGGCATAGTGATCATATTGCCTATCCGGAGCCGTACCACTGGATGATGGCCCAGATGACGGAGCGTCTGCCGCTTTATGACGGCAGTTACCCGGTGTGGGTATGGAAAGAAAAGCCGGATCTTTTGCAGTTGAATCATTTTACCGGCCGGGAGCAGTGTGTCTGTCTTACCCTGTCCCTGAATCCACTAAATGTACTGCTGTCGGATTTTCAGGAGTGGCATTCGGTGTTAAATAATACGTTCAATGCAGTGGATCGGGCGGAGTGGGATGCGTTCCAGTCAGGTCGCTCGCTGCTGACCAAGGAACAGAGCTGGCTGCGCATATTCGATCTTAACCGCCCCCTGGATACCGACTGGTCCGGCGCACAGGAAAGACGTCTGCAGGGCGTCACCGGCCGGGTGCGATTGCAGCAGGTGCTCAAGGCAGAGTATCTGACTGAACCGAGCCAGGCTAAAAGATATTATTACTGCTGATGGAGCGTATAACCGGTTTACATAATAAAGACATCTAAGCGGCATGTCTATAAAGATACACCTCTGTCTGACAAGGTAATATTATCAATGCAGGCTCCATCCTGCTATCAAGAAAAGCATCTGCTGCGTGCGGGTGCTTTTTGCTGTAAAAAGATGCATCCGTAAATTCTTATAATGCCAAAGTATATTCATATTTTTTACTATTCAATATACAGTACAGGGGTATAGTATATAGAAAAGGTATATGTTTTAATTTCAATCAACAGCATATCAAAATCAAAGGAGTGTTTCATTATGAAAAAAGGTCTAATCTCCGCTGGAGTCGTTACGCTGCTCCTAATCAGCGGCTGCAGCAGCAATGCCAATACAGAGAAAGCGGATGATTCCGGCAGCAGTACAACGACCCAGTCACAGACCGAAGGAATGAATGACAGTTCTATGCCCATGCAGCATGAGGGTGACAGCGGGACTATGCATCATTCCGGCTCGTCCGAAGTGCCAGCTGGTCTGCAAACGGCGCAAAGTCCTGAATTTCCGGTAGGCAGCAAGGTCGTGATGAGTGCAGATCATATGGAAGGCATGAAAGGTGCCGAAGCTACCGTTACAGCTGCCTATGATACGACCGTCTATAGCGTCTCCTATACACCAGCGACAGGCGGCGACCCGGTCAAGGATCACAAATGGGTCATTCATGAAGAACTTCAGAATGCCGGAGAACCGCCGCTCAAGCCAGGAACAGAGGTCGTACTGAATGCGGATCATATGCAGGGTATGAAAGGCGCGCAGGCAACTATTGATTCGGCTGAGCAGACAACAGTCTATATGGTCGATTACATGCCTACAACAGGCGGCGAAATGGTCAAAAACCACAAATGGGTCACCGAAGATGAACTGACTGCAATGTAAAAGTCAGCAGCCAGGCAGTAGATATGCAGTTCACTGATTCAACTGCACACACAACGGCTATACAATATATACAGCATATCGATACCGTCAAATCGCCGGCCAGCTATGTTCATTCGGAGCATGGTGTATTAATATAAATATAGATGATCCACGAAGCAAGCCTTTTGCGAGAGGCTTGCTTTATTTGGGCCGTATGTTCAGAATAAGCAGGGGCTCAGCGGTAGATCAGACGGCATCACAGCGTTCACCCATTACATTTATACAGGAGGTCCCATGGCTCAGTTTACATATACAGGGTTGCTTAATCGGACGATGGAAATCTATGAACAGCACGGGAGTGCAGAGGCATATCATTTTATAACCGAACATCAGGAAGACGGAGCCGGCAATCCGGCCCAAATATACAATCTGCGTTACAGTCTGGCCGCTTCTGCAGGAATGCATGAAGAAGCACTACGATTGCTGCAGGAAGCGATAGTGGAACATGAATACTGGTATGCGGCGGAATATTTGCTGGAAGAGGAGTCGCTGGAGTCGCTGCAGGATGATACAGAGTTCCAACGTCTGATTGGAATCTGCCGGGCACGTGAAGCACAGGCTCTGACCGAAAGCAGTGCCAAGCTGAATATTGTACTGCCTGATCAGGAAAAACCGGCATCTGATTTCCATACCATCTTTGTACTGCATGGCGAACAGGAAAATATGGACATCGTTCAGCCGTATTGGAGTTCACTGCTTGAACGGAATTACAAGCTGGCGCTGCTGCAGTCTTCGCAGGTGCAGTTCTCGGGTGCTTATGACTGGGTCGATATCGATGCAGGGATGGACGAACTCAAGCAGTCCATGGAAGAACTGGCCCGGATCGATAATCCGCAGCTGGAGATTCGGGATTGCCTGCTGCCGGAGAACGCACTACCTTCCGGCAAAAGACCTGTTCTGGCGGGATTCTCTGCCGGAGCTAGGGTAGCAATGAATACAGCCGCCGAATATTCCACCGGTGTAAGAGGTTTGATTCTCGTCGCTCCCTGGATGCCGGACCGGGAAGAGTGGGAGCTGGGACTGAATGCCTGGAAAGAGCACGGGGTCAAGCTGTATATTATTTGCGGCGAACGGGATGAAGAATGTTTGCCGGGTGCGCAGGAACTGGTGGAAGCACTGGATTTCAAAGGTATTCCTTATGTATTCAAAAACGTGACCGGGCTGGGACATGATTATCCGGCTCATTTTAATCAGATGCTTCAGGAAGCTGCAGCCTTTATTGAAGGCTGAGGCGAGAAGGTACATCATATTTTCAAACGGAATCGAAAAAGCTATAATCAGATATAGATGACAAGACATATTATGAATGCGATGAATGCACAGAGGGAAGAGTGAACGGAGTGAAGATAGGGATTTTTGATTCCGGTATTGGCGGCTTGACAGTCATGCATGAAGCGATGAAGCTGATGCCGGACGAAGATTATGTGTTTTATGCAGATACCCGGCACCTGCCTTATGGCGAGAAGCCCAAGGATGAAGTTCGGCAGTATGTGCTGGAAGCTGCGGATTACCTGGCTGCCCAGGATATCAAGGCACTCGTTATCGCCTGCAATACAGCGACCAGTATCGCAGTGACCGATCTGCGGCAAAAGTATGATTTCCCGGTGATCGGTATTGAGCCGGCGGTCAAGCCTGCTGTACAGAACAGTATCGTCAAGCACAAAAAGGTTCTGGTGCTGGCGACCCGGCTTACTTTGAATGAAGAGAAGTTTCATAACTTGGTCAAAAGCATAGATACCGGCGATATTGTGGAAAGTGTACCGATGCCCGGTCTGATCGAACTGGCGGAACAGCGGAAGTTTGCGGATGAAGATGTACTGCCTTATTTAAATCAGGCGCTGGGTCATCTGGATTTACGCCAATATGGTACAGTAGTGCTGGGATGTACACATTTCCCGTATTTCCGCAGCAATCTGCGCCGCTTCTTCCTGGAGGAAGTTGATATTATTGATGGAAGCAATGGAACAGCACGGCATTTGCAGCATGTTCTGCAGGAGCGCGGACAGCTTGGTGAAGGCACCGGTCAGATGAATTTTGTCAAATCCGGTGAAAAGGCGGAAAGTCCGGAAGAAATGATGGATTATAAGCATCTGCTGGGATTGTTGTCCTGAGTAGGATGCAGAATCGGGTAGAGTTAGAGCAGTGAACTGTTGATACAGAATGACTCAGCCCGTTGGACAAGTTCCGATACGTCTCTGGTATCGGGATATGACGAGCGTACAGATGAACGATATATGTTGTTATTACCACAATGGCGGTTTCCTTTTTAGAAGGGGATCCGCCATTTTATTTATTTCAGTTGGATTTTGGTTACTTCTATACAGCGCAGTGACAGGAGATTGAATGCTGGGTGAGGGAATTTGAAACATCTGGAATCAAATGAAGTAATTCAACTCAAATGTGGTGAATCGAATTGAAGTGCAAGGAACTGACGTACACTAAAGTGGCATCTTACGACACGTGAGATGCCACTTTGTTGCGTTTGGTGTGTGGAGTATAGGAGGCAGGTTGGCGGTAGACTTTGGACGAAGTGGCAGAACGTCTGTGTTGGACTGGAGCAGTAGAGAGTGACGCAGCGGAGCCAGTGGACTTGGACGATGAGGCGGCAGTCGATAAGACTGAACCGGAAGGTATGGATACTGCTGACGACGATTCAGAAGGCCTGGATGTGGATGAAGTTGTGCTGGTCGAAGCAGCGGCCAGCTGTTTGACAGAAATGGTAGGTCGAATTGCCTTGGAAGGCTGCCAGGCCAGTATATTTTCCTCACGGAATGTACGCGGTTCCCCGGAGCGGAGACAGTCCGCATACACCAGACCGTTGCGTATTCGCTTGATCTCGATTCGCCGCTGAGTTAGCTTGCCGGTCTGGTCCATATATACAATTTCAAGCAGTTCTCCAATATGTTTGGCTAGCATAATCATCCCTCTAATCAGAACATTTGTTCTCTTATTTATTCTTATTATATACGAACAAACGTTCTTTTTCAATCCATTATTATAGAGAATATATTACGGTAGACCGCTTTGTTAAAAGGTAGTCAGCAAGCTCATTACCGGGTACAATGATGAGGATAGTCAGAACAAGAGGATCGGCCGTTTAGTGGTTTGACCGGATGGAGGAGAAGATCGAGATGACAAGAGAAGTGATAGAGGTTCATACACAGCAGCAGCTGGAGGCATGTTTTGCGATCCGGCGCAAAGTATTTATTGAAGAGCAGAAGGTACCGGAGCATATCGAGATGGATGATTATGACCGGCTCGATAGCAGCGCCCGCCATATCCTGCTGCTGGAAGATGGACAGCCTGTGGCCACAGGACGCATTACGACCTATACGGACGGGTCCGCTAAAATGCAGCGTATTGCCGTACTGGCGGATTATCGCAAAGGCGGATATGGTTCCTCTCTAATGGCAGGAATGGAAGATTGCGCGCGGCGCAGCGGTTATACCGGAGCTGTACTGGATGCCCAGTGCCATGCAGAGGGATTCTATGCACGTCTCGGTTACCGCAATATCTCTGCAGAGCCATTTGATGATGCCGGCATTCCGCATGTGCGTATGGTCAAAGATTTGTAAATAAAACAGCCGGGGCGTATACTTCACGTTCTGCTGTACGGAAAAAGCTGCTTTTCAGGTCAGCGATACAGGACCTGGAAAGCAGCTTTTTGGTGTGGTTACTTGGTTGCGATTAACTATACAAAAGAACTGTACAAAAGCTGCTGTGGCCAATACAATACGCATGACATCGGAATACAAGTACAGCAGCCGGCCAAGACACTCGGAAATAAACGCCGCTGTAGCAGCCCATGAACAGGCAGGTGATTCGGCGGTTTGCCCTCTATTCCGGCAGTCGGTAGATACGATGCTGCTCGATAAATTCCATGCCGCCCGTTTGCCCGACAAAATTGTCCTTGTCATCATTATAATGCATCAGCTTCACCCGGGAACGCACCGCTTCTGGCAGTGTCATCAGTTCATCCAGTGTGGCATGCACAATACCGGGCGGATGCAGCTGGCAGTCATGCAGAATCTGCTTAACGCCGCGGTCGTGAACGAGCTGTTCCAGCAGATCGGATTGGAATTTCATATCGGCACTGTAGAAAATCTCGTTGTTAATTAGTATGGAATAGCTGTTTTTGCCATCGATATGCGGCGTCTGAATGAGTTCAATTGTCAGCCCGTCAGCGAGCTGCACCGATTGATTGGCTACCAGCGGCTGTACATCGAATACATCCTCGATCTGCTCAATGCCTTCCTGACTCATGCCGCCATAGAGCGTATGCTCCCACAGCGGCCGGATCAGCGTGCTGGCGATATAGAGTACCGGCTTGCGGTTATGTACAAATTTGCCGCGGAAGCCGAGCTCCTCCAGTCCGCCGACATGATCCCCATGTATATGCGTAATCAGAATTGCGTCGATATCATTCAGCTCTTTGCCCAGTTCATGCAGAGCCATGGGAGCGGTAATTCCGCAGTCGATCATCAGTGTATAATCCCCGGCAGAGACCAGTGCATTATTATTGTAATATTTTTTGGCAAAGGCATTGCCAGTACCCAGCATCTGTAGTTCAATTGACATATATATCCTCCTGTTCCCGGTTGAAATGATAATTTCAAGCTTAGCGGACGTGCAGTTTCAGCTGGCCGCTATGGCAAGGCTCTGTTATCACTTTACCATGAGCGGTAAGTAGAATGGAAACGTGTGTTTTTGTGCTGAAATTTACCATAAATTCGGTTCTGCAGCGGCTGAAAAGGTTACAATTTTTTTACCGCAACTGAAAAGAACTTATGGAGTATACATGTATGAAAGATTAGAATGTTACTGAGTGATTAGGATACATTTTGAAGGAGGGGCAACGTATGATGTGGAAAAGAGTAGCTGCCTGCACACTGGCTTTCTTTTTGATGGGAAGCTCGGTTCTGTTTGCAGATTCCGCTTATCAGCAGGTGCGGGTCTGGATTAACGGAAATGAAGTGGATGGCGGTTCTTATGTGATTAACGGCAAGACCTATGTGCCTCTGCGTGAAATGGACGGACTGGTCGATTACAACAATGATGCCAAGACCGTCAAACTGTATAAACCGAATGTACATATCTTTTTGTTCAAAGGGGATACTGCCTTCGGCAATGTCAGCAAGGGCAAACTCAAATTCAATGTATTTACCCAGGTAGACAATCTGGAGACTGATATTGCTGCAGTCAAGGTAGCAATCACCGATCCTTCCGGCAGCCAAAAGGATATTCAGAGTCAGAACATTACCCAGCAAAAGGATAATTTCTGGTTCCGCACGTATGACTTCACCTACAACTTTGCGGCAGCCGGAGAATACAGGGTCGGCTTCTATATGAAGAAGTCCAAATCGAGCGATTATGTGCTCGTCTCCGAGAAGGTCATTACGGCGTTAAATCAGTAAGCAAAATGCCTGTACCTGCGTGTTCATGGTTCAATTGACCTGTAGGATGTAAAGTGGTACGATACACAAGTGTTATTTTTAGTATGGAGCTACTGTCCGGATTTGGCAGGTCCATCAAACGTAAAGATATCATCCAAATTGATACGAAAGTGGGTTATCCTATGAGCGATAAACATGTACACGACGAGAACTGCAACCACGATCATGACCATGAGCACGATCACGAACATGATGAGTTTGTACTCAGTCTGACCGACGAAGAAGGCAACGATGTAGAAATGGTACTCGTTGAGACTTTTGATGTAGGCGAGAAACTGTATGCGCTGCTGCTGGAGCGCGGCAACCCGGAAGCAGACGGTTATATTATGCGTCTGGAAGAAGAAGAAGACGGCATGGTACTGGAGAATATCGAAGACGAAGCGGAATGGAAAGCAGTAGAGCAGGCGTATGCCGAGCTCGTTGCCGAATCCGAAGAGTAATCTTCCCATAGCAGATAGTTGATACTGTCTGCACGACGATATTCAGTACAGAGGAGTTCGGTTCCGCTCGGGAGCCGGGCTCCTTTTGTTTTGTCCATAATTGTGTATACCGGAACCCGAATATTGATTGGCAAAAAGGCGATCTGCTCAGCAGACCGCCTTTTTAACCTGTTTAGGGAAAATGTTTTCCTGTTTTATGGAAAAGCTTTTATAGAAGACTGTTTATGGCAATTTGTCTATCTGGTTAAGCCTAGAAAATGGCGTCGGTCTCCACAATAACTTTTACGTTGCGAACACTGCGGTCTTCCGGACCTTTGACAGGCAGCCCGACTTTGACATGGTCGGTAATATAGTCGATATTCTCCTGTGAGATGACTTCACCCGGCAGCAGGATCGGAATACCCGGTGGATAGACGTAAATGAATTCCGCAATAATCCGGCCTGCCGATTCTTCGAAAGCAATCGTCTCGGTATCCCCGTAAAATGCTTCACGCGGTGTTAGCGACAGCTGCGGAATCTCCGGGATTTTGACGACCAGTTCCTTGATCTCGCGACCACTGCCATAAAATGCGGCAGCCATATCGGTCAGGGCACGAATCAGAATGTCGACGCTGTCCTGCGTATCTCCCGGAGTCACCAGACAGAGAATATTGTACATATCACTCAGTTCAATTTCCAGATTGTAATGGTCGCGCAGCCAGTTCTCCGCATCGTAACCGGTAATACCCAGATGGCGGATATGAATCGTCAGCTTGGTTGGATCATAGTTGAATGTCGCTTCCCCGCCGAGCAGTTCTTCGCCAAAGCAGTACAATCCTTCGATATCGTTGATCTTGCGGCGTGTCTCCTGAGCCAATCCGATGACACGCTCGGCAATCTCATGTCCGTTTATGGCCAGATTCCGGCGGGATGTATCCAGCGAAGCCAGCAAAATATAAGATGTGGAAGTAGTGGTCAGCATACTGATGATGGTCTGCACCCGCTGTGGGTTCACATGACCATTCTTCACATTAACGTTCAGTACCGAGCTCTGGGTCATGGAGCCGCCGAGCTTGTGAACGCTGGTAGCTGCCATGTCCGCACCGGCTGCCATCGCAGATACCGGCAGTTTTTCGTGGAAATGGATCAGCACGCCATGCGCTTCATCGACGAGTACCGGAACGCCGCGGCTGTGAGCCAGATCGACGATTTCCTTGAGATCGGCACATACACCGAAGTAGGTAGGGTTAATCACGAGAACCCCTTTGGCATCCGGATGACGATCGAGCGCCCGGCGTACCGAAGAGGTCGTAATGCCATGGTCAATCCCCAGGTTCTCATCACGTACAGGGGAGACAAATACCGGCTTGGCTCCGGCAAAAATAATCGCCGACATGATCGACTTGTGCACATTGCGAGGGACAATCAATTTGTCGCCCGGTGAGCATACGGTCATGATCATCGTCATGATCGCGCCGCTCGTTCCCTGCACGGAGAAATAGGTATAGTCGGCGCCGAATGCGTCGGCTGCCAGTTTTTGGGCTTGCTCGATCACACCCATCGGCTGATGAAGGTCATCAAGGGGTGCAATGTTGATCAGATCTATAGAAAGGGCGTTATCGCCAATAAACTCTCGGAATTCCTGATCACTGCCGAGTCCTTTTTTATGTCCCGGAATGTGAAATTGCACGGGATTGCTGGCCGCATGCTGCTTAAGGGCAGTGAAAAGCGGAGTTTGCGTATGATCCATCGAAGCTGTCACAACCTTTCTAGAGGTGGAATATGGGTAAACATTTTAAAACCAAACAAAAATGAGTATAGCAAAATGAGGGGGGAATGCAATAGTTATCTTATGGGAAACTTGCAGTCCGCCGCCAGGTGCATGCTACAATACAGATGCCAATTGGGGAAACGGAAGGTCTGCTTTACCGGCATTCTCCTAACGGATACCATTCCACCATCTGCTGTCGGAACGTACAGGCAGCGGAGCAAGCAGTGCAGATTGCTTGCTGCTAACAACCTGAAGGGAGTATGTCATGTCCGCTACTATCCATCATTCCCGTCAACTTCAAGACCGCAAAAACAGGTACAAGTTTAACTTTGTGTGTCTGTGGCTGCTTATTTTCCTTGTCGAATTTGTGAAGGGCGGGCTGCTCGTTACTTTGCTGCCACTGTACATGGGACATCGTCTTGGGCTGCCTGCTTTTGCGATCGGCCTGGCTTTTGCACTTCAATATGTAGGAGACAATGCGCTTCGCAGTCCGGCCGGTTGGCTGGCCGAGCGTCTCGGTTTCCGCATGACGATGACGCTGGGCATGATCCTCGTACTGATATCCGTATTCATTATGGCGACTGTGCAGCAGACCGGCTGGCTGATTGCAGCCTGCGCCATTATGGGCATTGGCAGTGCTCCTCTCTGGCCATGTGTTATGTCGAAAATTACGGATCTTTCCAGCGGAAATGGCAATTATGGCACACCCATGAGTATTATCGAGATCGCCTCACTGGGGGGCGCGGGACTCGGCCCGGTCATCGTGAACTGGCTGAGCAGCCGGGACTCCTATCATTTTACATTCGATATGCTGCTGCTGTGTATGGGCGCAGTTATCATTGTAGCGCTCTGTCTGCCGGGCAGAGGACGGAAGCAGGAGCTATCAGGTGCTGCACATGCACCTGAACAGCATGGTATTGACGAAGGGCGTTCCGATGAGCTTCAGATGGTCAAAACGAATAACCGGGCAGCCGATGCAGGAATGAATCGCATCCGTTATTATGCCCGGCTGATCCGGTCGCTTCATATTCATCCGCTGCTGTATCCGGCTTTGTTTATGCAGTCTTTTGCGCTGGGCATACTGACACCGATCATTACGCTGTATGTGGTCAGGGAGCTGGGGCTTACCCCGGCCTATTTCAACGCACTGCTGATCGGAGGCGGTGTGGTTACCGTGCTGGGGCTGATTCCGGCAGGACGTTTGATTGACCGTCTGGGCAGCCGTCTATTTCTACGTACCGGTTTCCTGCTCGAAGCCACCGCACTAATTGGGCTGGCTTCGACCCATATGCTGTTCTGGATCTGGGTGTTTGTACTGTGTGCAGGATTTAGCTATGCGATGATTCTTCCCGCATGGAATGCTTTGCTGGCCAACCTGGTCCCAAGTGAAGAAAAAGCGGCGGTATGGGGATTGTTCCTGACACTGCAGGGTTCGGGTCTGGTGATTGGACCGCTCGTATCCGGCCGGTTATGGGATGCGGTTAGTCCACAGGCGCCCTTTTTCGTCAGTGCGGCAGCGATGCTGTCATTATTCATTATTCATTGGCTGATGACCCGGGATCGTCCCGATTTGAAATAACAATCGTTTTGATGAGTTTAAAGATCAATTGCTGCAGCACGCATCATGCATATATGCCGCACAAGTTATGAATATAAATGAAAAAGCAATCTTTCCAGCTATACCGGCTGCCGGAAAGATTGCTTTTTTTATTGAATGGACATCTCTATTCAGGCAAAAGCCATTTTATACAATGGCAGCAATTGCTCAAAGGTCTGTTCGACCGTTTTGACAAAAGCATCGCCGTCACTCAGCAGTGGATCATCCTTGTCAATACGCAGTCCGCAGATGACTTCGGATTTTTTGACATTTTGCAGTTTGCTGCCGATCTCCAGCAGCTGCTGATCTTCCAGCTCGGACTGGAGAGTTCCCTGGGGCGACATATGATCGGTCGACCAGTAGAAATGATTCGGCACGGTTTTTCGGATCTCCTGCAGGCGGGACGCTATGGCTTTGCCAAAGTCCACCTTGCGCGGGCTCTCATAAATGATAGCAAATACGACAAATACATGGCTGCCGAACATGCCAACTTCAAAGTGCGGCAGTGCCTTGTACCCGCGTTTGTTGGCTGCCCATGCTACCCAGGTATCCTTGGGAGGATTAACCGTACGGCGTGCATGCTTGGCTACATGCACAAACATTTCTTCACCGCTCAGAGCGGATAGATGCGGCTGGATCATCTCGCCCAGCATGGTGAGCTTGGGCCGTACGCGGTCGATCAGGGCTTCCATACGCGGTTCCAGCCCGTCAATCGAGAATACTTCAAAATCGCTTGTCTTAAATCCTGGAAAAACAGTTGCATTCATTGTTTTAAAGCCTCTCTTTCTAACGGTTCCGACTTCTAGCCGAATTATAGCACAGGATCTGCCTAATATTTCATGAAGATTATATGTGTCTCCGATGTTAACTGCTTAGATAATCCGGCAAACGGGTAAAAATAAACAAGTCAAACCAGTAATTATTCCTGCATCAGACTTTTATCATACTACAATTTATATTGCACAACATCCAGAATGGATCGTTTATACATGAGTAGTTTTACCAATAAATAATACAGGGAAAAGGAGGGACTACCATGAACAAAAGCTATGAAGTGGAATACTGCAATCTGGAACTTCGCTTTGAACGCCGTGATATTCAGAATCTGATCCGTGATTTGATCAAAGAGGGATATTCACTGTACTGGCGTGAAACGGAAGATTCTTTTATCGTATCGATTCGGACCGATGATCACATGACCAAGCTGCGGTTCCAGCAGACACAGGAAGGCTACAAGCTGATCGGTGACTACCGTATCCACGATGCACGGCTGGCGGAGTGGATGGAAAAGCTGATCGGTGATACCAAAGGGCATGCGATTGTGAAGCGGTTCCGGGATCAGCAGATCCTGGTGGAGAATATCCTTTTTGGTGAAGTGATACGGATGGTGGAGATTTCCGGATTCGAACAGCGTATTCTGTATCAAAAGGAATCCACGCCAACCCGCGAATCGCTGAACGCGCTCTACATGTCGACCGAAGGCGAGCAGCGTATTGAATCGACCGAGCGCAGGATCGATGAAGCGCTGGACCGCTTGAATGAAGCGATCAAAGCAGGCGATGCAGAGCAGATAGCAGAATGCAAAAAAGTGTTGGAAAATCTGCGTTTTGAGCTTGTATGTTTGGAAAAGTAAAGTTAAAGGCGTGATATGCATGTGATTCGTAAAAATAGTTTGAATTTTACGTAAAAAATTCAACATTTTTATGAACTTTCATGGGATCACGCCTTTAGACTTTCTTTATAACCATAAAACATGTAAAATGTTGAATTGACTCAACTGAGAATATACAGATTAGTGAATAAAAAATATTGTAGTAAAGGATGGAGAACCAGAAATGTCCAAACAACAAATTGGTGTAGTTGGTCTTGCCGTTATGGGTAAGAACTTGGCTCTTAACATCGAAAGCAAAGGGTTCAGCGTATCCGTATTTAACCGCTCCCCGCAAAAAACGCATGACTTGATGGAAGAAGCCAAAGGCAAAAATATGGTTGGTACGTTCTCAATCGAGGAATTTGTCCAGTCTCTGGAAGTTCCACGCAAAATTCTGATCATGGTTCAGGCGGGCCCTGCTACAGACGCTACCATTGAACAGCTGGTTCCACATCTGGATCAAGGCGATATTATTATTGATGGCGGTAACGCCCATTTCCCTGATACACAACGCCGCAGCAAAGAGCTTGAAGAAAAAGGCTTCCGCTTTATCGGAGCCGGCGTATCCGGCGGTGAAGAAGGCGCACTGAAAGGTCCAGCAATTATGCCGGGCGGACAGGAAAGTGCCTACAAGCTGGTAGAACCGATTCTTACAAGCATCTCTGCACATGTAAACGGCGACCCTTGCTGTACATATATCGGACCGGACGGTGCGGGCCACTATGTAAAAATGGTCCACAACGGTATCGAGTACGGCGACATGCAGCTGATCGGCGAAGCGTATAACCTGCTCACTTCTGTGCTGGGTGCAGATACCAAAGAACTGCACTCCATCTTTGATGAGTGGAACAAAGGCGAGCTGGACAGCTATCTGATCGAAATCACAACCGATATCTTTACCAAATACGATGAAGAAACCGGCAAACCGATGGTTGATGTCATTCTCGATGCTGCCGGCCAAAAAGGCACAGGTAAATGGACCAGCCAGAGCGCCCTGGATCTTGGAGTACCATTGTCCATGATTACCGAATCCGTATTCGCACGCTTCCTGTCCGCTATCAAGGAAGAGCGCGTAGCCGCAAGCAAAATCCTGAGCGGACCGAAGACCGAAGCATTCTCCGGTGACAAAGCGGAATTCATCGAAGCGATCCGCAAAGCACTGTACGCTTCCAAAATCGTATCCTACGCTCAAGGTTTCGCCCAAATGCGTGCGGCATCTGATGAGTACGGCTGGGATCTGAAATACGGCAACATCGCGATGATCTTCCGCGGCGGCTGCATTATCCGTTCCCGCTTCCTGCAAAACATCAAGGACGCTTACGACAAAGACGGCGGACTCAAAAACCTGCTGCTCGACGACTACTTCAAAAACATCGTCGAAAACTACCAGGACGCATGGCGTGAAGTCGTAGCAACAGCTGTAAAATACGGTATCCCGGTTCCTGGCTTCTCCAGCGCACTGGCTTACTTCGACAGCTACCGCACCGAACGTCTGCCAGCCAACCTGCTGCAAGCACAACGCGATTACTTCGGCGCTCACACCTTCAAACGTGTGGACAAAGAAGGAACATTCCACTACGAGTGGATGAAAGAACAATAATCCATTCCAAAGCCCCGTATCTCCAATTAAGAGATGTCCGGTAATAAGTAAATAAGCAGTACCTCAGCTTTTAATTACAATTCAGCTGTACCCCAAAACCTCTCTTTCTGCGACCATAGAAAGAGAGGTTTTTTCTATTCCCATTACCCCGCCCTTTGGAGGAGGGACTTGATATTTGCAGATCGCACGAAGCGGAGGCCGCTGGCATTTTCCTTCCCGCAGCGGTCCCCACGATCCAAAGCGATCCATCCCTCATCCCACTCTAAACCATTGTCTAAACTTTCCCCCATATGGTATGATGTGTGGAATAAAACACATGCTGAAAGAGGTGTAGCAATTGCATCAGGAAAGTGAAATTCAGCATTCCAATATTATTCTGGTTGGCATGATGGGTACAGGCAAGACGACTGTCGGTACATTGCTGGCTGGCATGCTGGACTATCCGCTGGTCGATATGGATACATTGATTGCAGAGCGGGAAGGGATATCCGTGCAGGAGATTTTCCGCACTAGGGGCGAGCCTTATTTCCGTGATCTGGAGAGTCAGGTACTGGAAGAAGTGCTGAGTCGAAAAGGGCAAATTATCTCCACAGGTGGCGGCTGCGTGCTGCGTGCCGGTAACTGCTCGATCATGCTGGAAAAAGGTCTGGTCGTTGCACTGACAGCGGATGCGGATCATATTGTGAACCGGGTATCCGGAGACAACAATCGTCCATTGCTGGCAGGAGATACACGGCAGCGGGTCCAATCCATCATGGAAGAACGCAAGGATGTGTATCGATTTGCACATGTTACGGTGGATACTTCGCTGCTCACACCGGAGGAAGTAGCTTCTCATATTTTAGCACGTTACCGCGTTCAAGCTTTTTAGATTTTGGGCGAGAAAGAAAAGAAAAACCAGAGTGAGGATGTACAAGCCACTCTGGTTGATTAAATTATTTCTGTCCTGGCAGGTTGATGGAGGAAACCCGGCAGGGCGATAGAGGGAAAAGGGAGGATTATTCGCTGTCTACCCAGTCAATCATGCCGCCCGACATGTTGATGCAATTGGTGTAACCAAACTGCTGTAAATATTCACGTACACGTTCGCTGCGGTAACCACTGCGGCAGATCAGGATTGTCTCGGCAGACGGATCGATCTCTCCCATACGATCAGGGATCTGGCCCATCGGGATATGGCGTGCGCCTTCGATCATGCCCTGAGCGACTTCTTCGTCTTCGCGTACATCGATGAGCTGCAGCTGCTCGCCTGCAGCCAGACGTTTCCGCAGTTCATCGGTAGTAATCTGTGTATGTTGAGTCATGATTCTCGACCTCTATTCTTTAAATTTTAACGATGTCTTCATCATACCGAAGCACCGATATGACTGTCAATTAAGTATACAGGGCTGCAAGCAGGCAAAAAATCGGTCAGCAACGAATGGAATGCTGTCTGTTCGAACTAACTATATGATTATTGAGGAGAATGGAAAATGGATGTAATTGTAACCCCTACCCCAATTTTAAAAGGAGAGATTGGAGCATTATCTTCCAAAAACTATACAACACGCTATCTGCTTGTTGCTGCTCTGGCAGAAGGAACAAGTACAATTCATTTCCCGGCACACAGTGAAGACAGTGATGCAATGCGCCGCTGTATCCGTGATCTGGGCGCTGTACTGGAAGAAGATGAAGAGAAGATTGTTATCACCGGTTTTGGCAGCAACCCAAAGGATATCAAGGAGCTGAATGTAGGCAACGCCGGAGCGGTACTGCGTTTTCTGATGGCAATTGCAGCACTCTGCCCGGAAGTTACTTTTGTAAATACCTACCCGGATTCGCTCGGCAAACGGCCGCATGATGATCTGATTGAATCGCTCGATCAGCTGGGTGTACAGGTTGAACATAAGAATGGACGCCTGCCGATCACTATTCGCGGCGGACAGCCAAAAGGCGGCAAAATAACGGTGTCCGGCAGTGTCAGCTCCCAGTATTTGAGCGCTTTACTGTTCCTGACACCACTGCTGGAGGAAGACAGCGAGATTACAGTGCTGCATGATCTGAAATCCAAAGTGGTCGTTGGACAGACACTGGAAGTGCTGTCCCAGGCAGGCATCGTGATCGAAGCGAGCGAAGACCTGATGCATTATCGCGTACCTGGTCGTCAGCAGTACAAAGCCCAGGAATACACTGTACAGGGAGACTATCCCGGTTCGGCAGCGGTGCTGGCCGCTGCAGCTGTCACCCAATCCGATGTGACCATTCATCGTCTGCCGGTAGAGAGCAAGCAGGGAGAGAAAGCGGTCGTGGATGTACTGCAGATGATGCAGGTGCCGCTGACTCACGAGAATGATATTGTGCATGTGCAGGGCAATGGCAAGCTGAAGGCTGTTGAATTTGACGGGGATGCCGCTACCGATGCCGTACTGGCGATGGTGGCTGCTGCCGTATTTGCCGAAGGTACATCCCGCTTTTATAATGTGGAAAATCTGCGGTACAAGGAATGTGACCGGATTACCGATTATCTGAACGAACTGCGCAAAGCTGGAGCCAACGTGGAAGAACGCCAGGCCGAGATCATCGTTCACGGTCGTCCGGAAGGTGTCGAAGGCGGCGTGACCATTGATGCGCACTATGATCACCGGGTGATTATGGCGCTGTCCATCGTCGGACTGCGTGCCAAGGCACCGATTCGTATTCAGGATGCCCATCATGTGGCCAAATCCTATCCGCAGTACTTTGATCATATCCAGGCGCTTGGTGCCAAGGTAGAATGGGTATAGAGTCTAATAGTTCATTGTCATAAAGGAGGCGGACAGGATGGCTTTTGAGAATCCTTCCAGGGAAGAAATCAAGAAAATACTTGAAGATGTAGGTACAATCGCGGTGGTAGGGCTGTCGGACAAGCCCGATCGTACTTCCTATATGGTCGCCGGAGCGATGCAAAGCCGCGGCTACCGCATTATCCCGGTCAATCCGATGGCTGCCGGTCAGCAGATCCTCGGCGAGACCTGCTACGCCAGTCTGCGGGATATTCCGGAGCCGGTCGATATGGTCAATGTGTTCCGGCGCAGTGAATTCTGCGCAGAGGTGGCGCGTGAAGCGGCAGAAGTTCATGCCCGTACGCTCTGGCTGCAGCTGGGTGTATTCAGTGATGAAGCGGCAGAGATTGCGCGTCGGCACGATATGAATATCATCATGGACCGCTGTATCAAAGTTGAAGAAGCCATTTTACGCCCGGTGAGAAGCTAGGGCAAGACGTCTGAATAGTGAAAGAAATATGTACATTTCCAGTTTTCTCCCACTATCGGAATGTTCAACTTCAACGCAGGATCTGTCTCGGCTATTTCTTTCTCGGCTTAATGCAGGATGCCGGGATAGAGCTACCTTCATGCGTCGTATAAATTTGGAAGTGCACCCTTTAAAATGAACATTGGAACCTGCTTCAGGTCATCCAATGCGCATTTTGGGGTGCATTTTACATGAGAGGGTTTAAAAAAATGGATACCGATCCTCTGTCGTTAATCCATCATACATACAGGCCGTTCGCCGGGCTGTACATCTGCGTGAAAAACAGTAGAAATCGGCCGATTATCCACTCTTTTCAGAGTATGGATTAGCGTATGCAAATTAAGGTGCATAAAAAGTGGAAACTGCTTTGACAAATGCAAATCAACAGCGTACCATCAGGTATAGGAAGGGGGAAGACGCGTTGAACTGGCTAGGTTCCCTGCAGCAGTTCGGAAGGGCAATTATGCTGCCAACGATGGTACTTCCGGCTGCGGCCATACTGCTCAGTGTTGGCGGATTACCCTGGGATGCATGGGGCGCACCTGTGATCTCGGAAGTCGCAACTATAGCAGGACAGAGTATCTTTCATTATCTACCTTTCATCTTTGCAATAGGCGTGGCGCTGGGGCTTGCCAATCAGGAAGGTCCTGCCGGTCTGGCTGCATTTGCCGGTATGGCGTTATACGACTATGTCACTAGATATTTCAGCAGTGAATTAATTCAGCCTTCCACATTAATCGGCATTATCATGGGTGTGATCGCCGGAGCGGCCTACAGGCGGTTCAAAAATGTGCGGCTTCCTGAAGCGATCCAGTTTTTTGGCGGATCGCGTTTTGTTCTTTTATTTATGGGATTATTCTCATCCTTGTTTGCCTGTCTGATGCTGTGGATGGCTCCGCTGCTTCAAAATGTGTTAAACGGGCTAACCTGGGTGTTATCTACGATGGGTGGTCTGGGGCTGTTTTTGTATGGGGCATTGTACCGCGTACTATCGGCATTTGGACTGCATCATCTGCTTAATAATATCGTTTGGTTTCAGATTGGCTCGTATGAAGCGCATGGCGATATCGTGCAGGGTGACCTGCCGCGCTTTTTCAGTGGTGATCCGACTGCAGGCATCTATATGGCGGGATTGTATCCGGTAATGATGTTTGCGCTGCCGGCTGCGGCACTGGCGATTATTCATGAAGCGAGAGAGGATCTCAAACCGAAAGTCCGTAAAACCTTTATGCGGGCAGCTCTTGTCTGCTTTTTGACAGGGGTGTCCGAACAGATTGAGTTTGCGTTTTTGTTCGCTTCACCGGGACTGTTTATAATTCATATTTTCCTGTCCGGGCTGGCGATGTGGATTACGTATGCGCTGGATATCCATCATGGATTTTCCTATTCTGCCGGCGTGATCGATTACGTACTGAACTATCATCTGTCCACGAATGCCTGGCTGCTCATACCGATTGGTATCGTGTATGCGCTGGTCTACTATGCCATTTTCCGGTTCGCTATACGAAGGTTTCGAATTCCAACGCCCGGGCGCGAAGAAGCATCCACGCTCGGCGACTGGGTCGGTAATATTCCTTATCAAGCGCCGCTTATTTTGCAGGCGCTTGGCGGCAAGGACAATATCGTACAGGTTGAGGCCTGTATTACCCGGTTGCGTCTCACGGTGGTGAATGACCGTCTGCTCGATAACAGAGCCCTCAAGGAACTCGGTTCGGCCGGTCTGATCAAGCTGGGCGGAGGCAATGTACAGATTGTGTTCGGTACGTATTCGGAGCTGATCCGTGAGGAAATACGCAAGCTGATGGAGCACGATCTGTCTCATGTGAAGTTCTGTGCTCCGGTACAGGGCAAAATGATTCCGCTGGCGGAAGTGCCGGATCAGATTTTCGCCGGCAAGCTGGTGGGCGAAGGTGTAGCCTTTATCCCGGAGAGCGGCGAGTTGGTTGCGCCGGTAGCCGGTACGATTATTCATATGTATCCGACCATGCACGCGCTTGGCATACGAACGGTAGAAGGGGTGGAAATTCTGCTTCATATCGGAATAGATACATCTCAGCAAAAGGGATGTTTTGAAGCTCATGTAGCTGCCGGAGATGTAATAGAACCCGGCCAGCTGTTAATCAAGTTTGATCTCGATACCTTGCAAAAAAACGCACCGTCTCTTGCGACGCCTATGGTAATTACCAACCCTGACCGCGTAAGATCCTGGAGCTATGCTCCATTTAAACAAGTGAAAAAAGGACAGGGAACAGTAATGTCGGTCGTATTGCATGACAAGAACGGTGGGGAGGAAAAAGCATGATTCAAGGAATTGCGGCTGCTGCAGGAGTAGCCATTGGAAAAGCATTTGTACTGCCGACCTGGGAGTGGGATGTACCGGACCAGAAGCTGGATACCGTCGACCTGACCCAGGAGTTTGAACGTTTATATGAAGGAATACGTACATCCAAGCATGAGATCGAATCGATGAAAAATGAGTTTGAGGAAATTGCGGGTCCGGAAGAATCCAGCATTTTTGATGCCCACATCGCAATTCTGGAAGACCCCGAGTTTATGAATGAAATCCGGGGCCTGATCGAACGCCAGTACAAAGCGGCAGAAGTAGCGGTACAGGAAGCGACAGACCATTTTGTCACGATGTTCGATCTGCTGGATGATGAATATATGAAAGAACGTGCTGCCGATATCAAGGATGTGGGCAATCGTCTGCTCAAGCATTTGCTTGGTGCACCGGAAGTTACGCTGCCGACCGATACACAGCCCTACATCCTGGTAGCCAAAGAACTGCCGCCTTCCCAGCTCGTGCATCTGAATCCGCAGCATGTGCTTGGAATCGTTACGATGATGGGCGGCAAAACATCACACTCGGCGATCATGGCGCGCGCGCTGGGCATTCCGCTCGTATCGGGCCTTGAGAATGAGCTGGAATCATTGATCCAGACGGGTGAAATGCTTGTCGTAGACGGTGACCATGGACGGGTGTATGTTGAGCCCGATACCGCGATTGTAGAGTCCTATCAGCGTCTGCGTAACGAACAGCAGCAGCGCAAGCGTCAGCTGGAGCTGCTCACTTCGGTTCATCCAGTGACAACAGATGGCGTCAAGATGCGTCTATCTGCCAATATCAGCTCGATCAAGGAGCTGGATATCGCCTTGAAAAATGGAGCCGAAGGAGTTGGTCTGTTCCGTACCGAATTCATGTATATGGACCGCAAATCGCTGCCCGAAGAGCAGGAGCAGTTTGATATTTACCGGTTGGTTGCCGAGAAATGCAAAGACGAGTCCGTGGTTATCCGTACACTCGATATCGGCGGCGACAAGGAGCTGGATTATTTTGAACTGCCGGAGGAAGAGAATCCGTTCCTCGGGTACCGGGCGATCCGGATCTGTCTGGATCATCAGGATATGTTCAAAACCCAGCTGCGTGCTATTTTGCGTGCAAGCGCCTATGGCACAGTCAAAATCATGTATCCGATGATTTCTTCACTGGAAGAGCTGCGCCGGGCGAATGAAGTGCTCGAGCAGGCCAAGCAGGAGCTGGATCAGCGCGGGATGGACTATGATTCGGATATCGAAGTCGGGATTATGATCGAGGTACCGGCAGCTGTAGCCATCGCCGATTTGCTGGCGGATGAATGCGACTTTTTCAGTATTGGCAGTAATGATCTGGTACAGTATGTACTTGCAGTAGATCGGATGAATGAGCATATTGCTCATATGTATAATCCGTATCATCCGGCGGTACTGCGGATGCTGCGCGCGACGGTAGAGGCCGCACGTGCCGGCGGCATTCCGGTAAGCATCTGTGGGGAAATGGCAGGAGACGAGCGTTCCCTGCCGTTCTGGATGCATCTCGGGGTAAGACAGCTGAGCATGTCTCCACAATCGCTGCTGCGGATCAAGCAGTCTATTTTACACACCTCATCTACAGAATCTGCACGGGAAGCCGCGCACTGGATGAAGCTCAAGACTGCTGGCGAGATCGAGCAGGGAATGAGCAGCTATAATGCTGCACTGCATGAGGCAATAGCTGCGGATGAGCAGCTGCTATGCTCTCCTATATCGTGAAAGAACCGATATAACCTATAAATCATAAATAAAATAACCAGTAAGCCAAACAGCCGCTTCCCGATTCAATGGGAGCGGCTGCTTATTTTGTATACATGTGCCTAGTTGCCTAAAAGGAATGTATCAGGTGGATTCGCAATACCGTATATTCACAGATCATACATCGACACATCCCATATCCAAACATCATACTCGTTTAGAGCCCTCCTGTTTAGAAAGACTGTGAGTCCTCAACTATGAAAAATGCAGTGCACACAGGCTGCCGGCGGTAATGTTATTATTCACCCGCGAGTGCATCGCAGAATGCTTTGCCGTAAGGGGGCAGATCCGGCGGGCGGCGTGCCGAGATAATATGTCCGTCGACTACAACGGCTTCATCTTTCCAGATGGCGCCTGCATTTTCCATATCGTCACGAATACCTGGGGTGGAGGTGACCGTTACTCCCTCGAGAATCTTGGCCGAAATCAGTACCCAGCCTGCATGGCAGATCTGACCGATCGGCTTGCGGGCTTCGTTCATTTCCCGCACCAGTTCGAGTACTTTTGGATAGCGGCGCAGCTTGTCCGGCGCCCAGCCTCCCGGAACGAGAATGCCATCATAATCAGCGCTGTTCAGTTCGTCGAAGCTGTACTCTGCTTCGGCAGGTACGCCATATTTACCGATATATTTTTTGCCTTTTACCGCACCGGCCAAATGCACTTCGGCACCTTCCTCGCGTACACGGTATACAGGAACCCACAGTTCCAGATCTTCAAATTCCTCGTCAACCAGAGCAATTACCTTTTTGCCTGCTAATCTCATTATGAACTTCCTTTCTTTACCAATCTGTAGTGGAGTGTAAATAGAATCATGATCCAGCCTGATAGCCTGTCGCTATGGGCTATATTGTAACAAAATAACAAAATGCAAT
This sequence comes from Paenibacillus sp. Z6-24, assembly GCF_054161335.1. Classification (NCBI taxonomy): domain Bacteria; kingdom Bacillati; phylum Bacillota; class Bacilli; order Caryophanales; family Paenibacillaceae; genus Paenibacillus; species Paenibacillus sp. Z6-24. The sequence continues at coordinate 1,699,302 of NZ_CP096398.1, forward strand.
CAAAATTATAGTTCTATTCTTGTTTCACAGTCCTAATGTTAAGGATAATTAGATATAATTGCATGTAAATGTATACTCTATGAAATCAAAATGAGAACGTTCATGAAAGTGACTTTCAAGCGTAGAAGCTGAAAAAAGCGGTAACAATGACAAAAAAATAGATTTTCCGGCCGTTTTTTGGTAAGATACTTATGATAGTTAATCATGAAAACGTTCTTACATTCTGGATAGCAAAAAAGGGGATGTGTGGATAATGGCAAATGTAAATCAATTGACAACGATCGACCAATTACAGGAAGCTCTCGACCACACTGCACAGAGACCACTTCTTGTGTTTAAACATAGTACCCGTTGTCCGATTAGTGCAGGCGCATATAGTGAATTCCAATCTTACCTTGGTGGTAGTCCCAGCGAAGAGGTGGATTACGGATTGATTTACGTCGTGGAGAATCGTGATGTTTCGAGCGCAGCAGCCGAGAAGCTGGACCTCAAACATGAATCCCCACAGGTAATACTGATTAAAAACGGAGAACCGGTATGGAATACATCGCACTCCAGCATTACCTCAAGCGCGTTACGTGAAGCACTATCCTAAGCATCATGTCCTGTGATTGCATACCATAGTGTTTTATCGTATCATGAACGTAATTGAAAAATTAAGAAAAATGTTGAAAACGTAACGAAAATTTATTGGTAATGGAGAGAAGGCACGTGACAGTAACTATTTACGATGTAGCACGCGAAGCTGGCGTATCCATGGCTACCGTATCCCGGGTAGTGAACAATAATCCCAACGTCAAACCGCAGACCCGTAAAAAGGTCTATGAAGCGATTGAACGTCTGGGTTACCGCCCGAATGCCGTAGCACGTGGATTGGCAAGCAAGAAGACAACAACCGTAGGTGTTGTTATCCCGGATATTTCAAATTCAATCTTTGCAGAAATCGCTCGTGGTATCGAGGATATCGCAAACATGTACCATTATAATATTATCCTCTGTAATGCCGACAAGAAAAAAGAAAAAGAAATTCGCGTCGTCAATACACTACTGGAGAAGCAGGTGGATGGCCTGTTGTTCATGGGCGGAACAGTCACTGAAGATCATCTGCAGGCGTTCCAAACTGCAGCAGTACCGATCGTACTGTGTGCAACACGCGATGAAGCAGGTATCATTCCTTCGGTTGACATCGATCATGAACAGGCTGCATTTGATGCGGTGAATACCCTGATCCGTCACGGACACCGTGATATTGCGATGATCAGTGGTACGTTGCAGGATCCGGCCAATGGATATGCTCGTTTTCAGGGATATAAAAAAGCACTGGAAGCAGCCGATATCGAATACAAGGAAGACTGGGTGCGCATCGGTAACTACCGTTACGAATCCGGCGTTGAAGCGATGAAGTACTTTATCGGGCTCAAGAAACGTCCGACAGCGATTTTCGCAGCAACCGATGAGATGGCTATTGGTGCTATTCACAGTATTCAGGATGAAGGACTCAAAGTACCGGATGATTTCTCCGTTATTTCCGTCGACAATATCCGTATGGCTTCCATGGTGCGTCCGCAGCTGACAACAGTTGCGCAGCCAATGTATGATCTGGGTGCAGTAGCCATGCGTTTATTGACCAAGCTGATGAAAAAGGAAAACGTAGACAATCCCCGCGTCATCCTGCCGCATGAGACCATTCTGCGTCTGTCTGTGAACCAGCGTTAATTGGGGATAATTTATTTCGATAAAAATAAATAAAACCTCCTGTTCTCTATGAGCAGGAGGCTTTTGCATATGAAGGTAGTTGCTGCAATTCAATAGGTACCCCATTAATGAGGCGGTGGTAGCAGTAATGGTGAGCAGTAACTAAAGTTTGATTCGCTAATAAAAAAGCGCATGCTCCCGAAATCAGATGATTTCCAGGTCATGCGCTTTTGGGTGTGTTCTACTCTCTATAAGCTACTGCAGAGGTGGGTTTGGAAGACTGATTGCCGTTCACGGCCACCACATAGAAGAATCCTCTGATGGCTGATCCGGTATTGTACTGATATACCGGATCTTTGACATCGCCAACCAGACTATAGGGACCACCAATTGAGTGGCTAAAGTAAACTTTATAGCCGGTCGTTGTCTTGGATGGAGCTCTCCAGGTCAGGTTCGCAATGCCGGAGCCGCCTGACTTCACGCTAAGTGAGGAAGGAGTATCCGGCGCTCCTGTGTCGCTTTGTTCATCCTGCTCTTCCGGCTCTTCATCGGCAGAGCCGCCCCCCAGTTCGCTTCCCTCCATCGGCTGATCGTCCGGAACAACTTCTTCCGGTTCAGGCACAGGGCTGTAACTTACTGCGCCGCTGGCTGACGATTCATGACCACCGACATCTACCGCAGTTACATAGAAAGAGGAAGCTCCATTACCCGGTACACTGGAGCTAAAGTAGTTGCTGCCCAGATGGATCGATTTTTGATACTGATACGATCCGCCACCGATTGAACGGTAGAGACGATAACCGACCACATCCGAAGAGCTACTGGAATTAAAGGTAATGCTGGCACTACCGCCGCTGATAGAGATGCGTACATTACTCGGCGCTGCCGGTGCACTGCCATCGTCTCTGCGTGGATCAATAGCGGTGGGTGCATCTGCCCCTGCATCTTCCGGCAGATAATGACTCAGTGAATAGCGGGCACCCGATGAGCTGGACAGTGCACGCTGCAGATCTTTGATCAATTGTGAAATAGGCATTTCACGCTTGACGACAGTACGCTGGTTGACCATATCATCCGGTGTGCTATCCTGCGGAATATAGTTTACGCCATTATAGGTAATATACTTGGCGTACGATACTCCATCATCAAAGTCTTTCGGTACAAACTTGGCATTGAACATATCCGTAACGAGCTTGCCGGACCGACGGGTAGCACTGGTCGGCAGCTTGCCGCTGTAACCGGAGACAGTCTGAGTGACAATCCCATCCGGTTTGGTAAAGGACTCTGTCTTGAACAATTCCGGATCACTGTCCGTTACCCGGTTCATAATGGTTGCCCAAAGTGCACGAGCACGCTTCTTCCCATCTTCGGACAGTGTATTTACCGGCTCACGATAACCGGCCCATACGCCAAGCGTCACATCTGGCGTAAAGCCCATAAACCATACATCCGCATAGTTCTGGGTAGAGCCCGTTTTACCCGCAATTGGAATCTTGCCGTATTTGTTAAACAGCGTCTGCAGAGAACGTCCCGTACCATCGGAACCCGAGATAACCGTACGCAGCATATCGGTCATCAGATAGGCTGTCTGCTTGGAGTAGACACGTTTGGGTTCCGGTTTGTGCTGATAAACTACATTGCCATATGGATCCACAATTTTGCTGATCATATAGGCATCATTGAATACTCCCTGGTTGGGAATCGAGCCATAGGCATTGGTCAGTTCTTCCACGGTGACTCCGTATTTCAGACCGCCGAGTACTCCGGTCTGTGCGGAATAATCATCCTGGGTAATCGTTGTAATGCCGAGTTTCTTGGCAAATGTCCAGGCTTTGGCAATACCGACCTTCTGGTTGAACACTTTGAGTGCAGGCAGGTTCAGCGACTCATTCAGCGCTGTACGTGCTGTCACCAGACCCTGATAGCGTCCATTGGCATTACCGGGGATATGATAACCCTTACTGCCATTTTCCATAATCAGCGGAGCATCATCCAGAATACTCGCCGGCTGAACGACTCCGGAATCAAGTGCCGGCAGATAGGCTGCGATCGGCTTCATCGTCGAACCTGGCTGGCGGGTCATCTGGGTCGCATAGTTCATCTGCTCTTCCTGGAAGCTGCGGCCTTCGATCATGCCGAGGATCGCGCCGGTCTTGTGATTGATCATCATCGCGGCGGTCTGTTCCCGGCCTTTGCTGCTGCTGTCCGGTGAGAAGTTACTGCTGTCTTCGGCAATTTCATGCATAGTGTTGTAGACGGTTTTGTTGATTGTCGTGTACACCCGATAGCCACCGGTAAGCAATTTTTGCCGTGATTCTTCCAGCAGTTCATTATATTCCTGGGAAGAGAGCGAGGATTTGTCCAGATCCGGGTTGTTCAGTTTCAATAGAACTTGTGCACCCTGCCGCTCCGTTTCCATCATCAGATAGGGATAGGTGGAGTACGCTTTGGCTGTCGGCTTGGCGAGTGCACCCTTGATATCAAAGGCCAGCGCTTCACGGTATTCACTATCTGTAATTTTGCCGAGATCTTTCATACGCTTCAGGACCAGCTGTTGACGTTCTACAGCACGATTGAATCCCTCTTCATTAAAGCTGCCTCCGCTGTTAAAAGCAGAGTATGCACTTGGAAGCTGCGGCAGACCCGCCATATAAGCGGATTGGGCGATATTGACTTCACTCAGATCATTGATGCCGAATATACCCTTAGCGGCAGCTTTGATTCCAAAAATATTGTATCCGCTGGAGCCTTTACCAAAAGGCATTTTATTCAGATACGCTGTTAAAATTTCATCCTTGGTCAAGAAACGTTCGATGCGCATGGATAACAGCATTTCTTTAATTTTACGGTCATTGGTCTTATCCGCACTCAGAAATACCCGTCTCGCCAATTGCTGGGTGAGTGTACTGCCGCCAGTCTGAACCGATTCATTGAGTACTTTCTGTTTGACTGCGCGAAGGGTACCGTTCATATCGACACCCATATGCTCATAAAACCGGTTGTCTTCTATGGATATAATAGCATTGATAACAGATTGCGGAATCTGCTTAAAAGTAACGAGTCTCCGATCTTCTTCGGTCCTGAGCTGACCGATTGGAGAAGCATCGCTAAAATAGGCAAAGCCGGTTACCGCATTTTCATCAATCGACTTTACAATCTCTGCACGCGAACGTACGGGTTCATCTTTTACAATGGAAGAGACGTAGCCCAGCAAAATACCACCAGCGAACAGGCAGAAGGTAAAGCCTGCAATTAATATCCACTTGATGGTTGTCCAGATCCTGCGGCCTCGAGAATGAGTACCGGTGGAATGGTCAGTTTTTTTTGTTGGACGATTGTCCTTCTTTTCAGCCATGATTCTTCCCCCTTTTACCAGCCACTATTATAGCACAAAACAGGTGGGTACAATCAGTTTCTTACGACCGATAAGCAGGATTAGGCATAAAGTCTGAACCAATAGCGTTGACTTGCTTGTATGAGTGTGATATAAACGTAATATCCTGACAGCCAAACGATTTATTCGGTCGGAGATATGTACTTGCCATGACAGAGCAGCTGTATAAGGCAACCCTGTACAGACATATTGCAGATTGATTATCTGCGTATTCACGCAAATGAATAACTGACAATTGTATATAGCAAAGGCTGAGAAAGACATCCAGTAGAAGTGAAGAATATCCTGAATCAGAGAGCCGGTGGTTGGTGCGAACCGGAGAGGACTTCCTTTGAATTACAGGTCTGGAGCCGTCCGGTGAAAGATGCATACACGCCCCGAGGGGCGGATATAGCAGATGGAAGCCAGGACCGGAATGAAATATTCCGTTATGAATAATGAAGTGAGAATCCGTATTGGCTTCATTCATGATCGGTACTGCTGTAAGAGCAGCCGGTTGCTGAATGTAGATTGCCTGGATTCTAATTAGGGTGGTAACGCGAGGCCTGCTCGTCCCTTTATAGGGATGGACAGGTCTTTTTTGCGTTCATATATATCGCAAGCCTGCTCATCCCGTCAGGAACAGACAAACCATATCGAAATAAATGTATTGAAGGAGCGATTGTAATGACAAAATGGGAAGAACTATCCACAGATCAGCAAAATGAAGTAGAACGTCAGCTAAGCGTCATTCGCCGGGGAGTGACCGAGATTGTACCGGAGGACGAGCTGCGTCGCAAAATTATCAAATCCATTACAACAGGCAAGCCATTGACGGTCAAACTGGGGCTGGATCCGTCTGCACCGGATATTCACATCGGTCATACGGTTGTCCTGCAAAAGCTGCGTCAGTTCCAGGAACTTGGTCATGTGATACAGCTCATTATCGGTGACTTTACCGGACGAATCGGCGATCCTACCGGCAAATCCGAAGCGCGCAAACAGCTGACAGAGGAACAGGTCAAGCATAATGCCGAGACCTACCAGAAACAGATTAGTAAAATTCTGGATCCTGCCCAGACCAAAGTGTACTTTAACTCCGAGTGGCTGAGCCCGATGGACTTTGCCGAGGTGGTCAATCTGGCTGCGAAAGTAACCGTAGCACGCATGATGGAACGTGATGACTTTACAAAACGTTTCCAGAATGGACAGCCAATCAGTGTTCATGAATTCTTCTACCCCCTGATGCAAGGTATGGATTCGGTAGCTCTGGAGAGCGACATTGAGCTTGGAGGTACGGATCAGAAGTTCAACCTGCTGATGGGACGCACACTGCAAAAGGAATACGGCAAAGAGCAGCAGGTAGCGATCATGCTGCCGCTGATCGAAGGTCTCGACGGCGTGCAGAAGATGAGCAAGAGTCTCGGCAACTACATCGGTATCGATGAACAGCCGAACGAAATCTACGGTAAAGCTATGAGCATTCCGGATGAACTGATGGTAAAATACTACGAGCTGACGACCGACATATCCAATGAAGATCTGGACCAGCTGCGCAAAGGTCTGGAAGACGGCAGCGTGCATCCGCGCGATGCCAAAATGAATCTGGCGTACACCTATGTCCGCATGTACCACAACACAGAAGCCGCTGAAGCCGCGAAAAATCATTTCATTACTGTATTCCAGCAGCGCGCATTGCCGGATGATATCCAGGAAGTGACGCTGGAGCCGGCTCAGCTCACCGATGGCAGCATTAGTCTAATCGATCTGATCAGCCATTTGGGCTTTGCTTCTTCGAAGAGCGAAGCACGCCGGAGTGTACAGCAGGGAGCGGTCAAGATCAACGAGCAAAAAATCGATGATGTCAATGCCATGGTTACACCGGCAGATGGAGATATCATCCAGGTTGGCAAACGCAAATTTGCCAAGCTGAAAACCAACTAATCGAAGTATTCTTTATTAGCGGATCTTACTTTATAAGTAGGGGCAAATGACCCTTCTGGCACATTCCCTTTTCACTGGATTACAGATGAAAAGGGAATGTGCTTTTATATATAGAATCATAAATATGGTAATGTAATCCTCCTTAATAGACACATCCTTAATACAAACATTGCATTGACAATAATTGTATGAATATAGTTCTAAAGTTATATAAGATATGAGCCGATATATATAGATTGTGGGGATCATTTGAATACATAATAGAGGAGACAGGATTATTGTGAGACGTTTACAATTTAAAAGTATCCAGGCGCGCACTTTGGCAACCTTACTGCCGATTGTGTTGATCGTGCTGGTGCTTATTAGTATGCTTTCTTATCAGTTCGCCAAGCAAAAGCTCAATGAAGAAATGAACAATACGGCGACAAGCAGCCTGAATGGGGTGACTGCCAGCATCAATGAGCAGATTACCAACAATTCTACCGTGGCTTCCTCGCTGGCAGCTGCAGCCGGGCAAATTCATGAAGAGATGAATATGGAAGATTATGCCCAACTGACCGAACGCTGGACGATGCTCAGTTCAATGACCTATGGCAGCGGAATTTATTTTGCAGCGGATGCATTTGATGATGGGGTAAAATACCATTCTGTCTATGCAGCACGCAAGGGAGACAATATTTCGGCGACATTTGAGTATGATGATCCGGCCTACGATTATTTGAGCAAGCCGTGGTATACCGGTGCACTGGGTAATTTTGACCGGATTTATTATACCGAGCCTTTTATCGATGAGAAGACCGGGACGACCATGATTACAGCGGGCAAGACGATCCGCAGTGCTACCGGACAGGCATTGGGAGTGGCAACATCAGATCTAAATATCAACAGCATTCGTGATTACGTGAATAATATGGATATTGGTGCAGTCGGTCATGCCCTGCTGCTTGACCATAATGGAAATGTGCTGGCCAGCAGTGAGAAGGAAATCAAGGCAGGCACTTCATTTATCGGAGCAGAAGGAGTAAATAAAGCGGCTCTGGCTGCAGTCATGTCTCAAAACAAAGGCAAAACCTCTATTCAACTGAATGGACAGAGCTATACTTTATATTTCCAGACACTCGAAGGAACTGGTTGGAAGACCGGAATGGTATTGTCCCAGACCGAGATTCAGGAACCTGCTCGCGAAATGCTGCATACCTTGCTGATTATTGGGGGTATCAGCCTGATTGTACTGGCAGGAGCTATCCTATGGAACAATCTCGGCATGATTCGTGAAATTCGTAAAATGATGAATGTGAGTCGTAAAATGGCCGCAGGTGATTATTCCGAACGTCTCGAAGTAAGCCGCCGCGATGAATTTGGTCAGATGGCTGTGGAATTCAATCATATTCTCGAAGCCACCGGCACGGTAATCCAGCGGCTGGATGAACAGTCTACATTGATCCAGACAACTGCAGGCTGTATGGTAGAGGATGCCAGACAGACTACTATAAATGCGCGGCATAATGTAGATGAGTTGGTTGATATGGAACAGGGATCACTGACACAGCTGCAGGCGACCGATGAGAGTACAAGAGCCATGGAAGAAATGGCTGCAGGTGTACAGCGAATTGCCGAATCGGTACAGGAAGTGGCCAGCGCCGCTCAGCAAATGGAACAAAAAACCGGAGAAGGCAATCAGCAGCTGCATAAAGTGGTCAAGCAGATGGATTCCGCCAAGCTGGTCATGGATGAAGCCGGTAAAATGGCAGGTTCCCTGAATGAACGTGCCCAGCAGATCAGCGGTATTATTGATGTCATTCAGGGCATTAACAAGCAGACGACCCTGCTCGCACTCAATGCTTCGATCGAAGCGGCACGTGCAGGAGAAGCCGGCCGCGGATTCGGTGTGGTTGCGTCCGAGATCAGCAATCTGGCGACCAGTGTAGGAGACTCCACCAAAATGATCACTGCCCAGATCGTGGCGATGCAGGAAGAAACCGCTGCTGTACTAATGGGAATGGAAAGTGGGGCCGTACGGGTCACCCGTGGACTCACTTCGCTGGAAGATACACGCCGCATGTTCGATTCGATCAAAAGCGATGTGGAGCAGATGTCTGCAGAGATTCAGGAAGTATCCTCCGCCTCGGAAGAAATGTCGGCAGGTGCGCAGCAGATTACAGCTTCACTCGAAAATCTGGCGGATATCGCTCAAAATACATCATCCAAAGCAAGCCAGGCCCATGAACGTTCTGCCGAGCAGCTGACCGCACTTGATCGTTTGGAAACTTCAGCCCGGTCTCTTCATACGGTCACGGATACGCTAAATGAGCTGATCGCCCAGTTCCAGACGGAACCGTTAGAAAAGGCCGCTCATGAATCCGAAACTGCAGTACCCATGGATGACGAAGTTGAACATGAACAGAACATCAAGAAAGATGGAGAAATGGCCAAATCGAATACATCTGAAGAGGATAAGGAGGCAGCAATTGATCACAATGATAAAGCCAAATCTGCTTCGTCCGAGTCCCGGTCTGCCTGATTTGAAGATAAATAGTTAATGTACTATATACGTAGGGAATAGAATATGATTCTATTCCCTTTTTGTTATATTTATAAATAACCTGAAATAATAAAACTCATCCGATTTCATTTAGGCTTCACATAACAAAAGTCTAACACATTTATTGTTTAGTGGCGGTCTTTTATCTGAAAGATAATACTGCATATTTTATCACTCTATTGATTTGCTCTATACATTTTATCCAAAAATGACGATATAAAGTGTTATATAGCTACCTTACTATGGAAAGGAAGAAAGACTTGACCAGATACCGATTCAAAAGCATCCAGGCAAGAATGATGTGTACCGTGATGCCTATTATACTCGTTGTGCTGCTGCTGATCAGTGCAATCTCCTATGAGTTTGCCAAGCAAAAGCTGAACGAACAGATTAACAACAGCGTCAGTCACTCTTTGGATAATGTAACCGATAATATTACGAATCAGCTGTCCAGTCACTCGCTGCTCGTATCTTCATTCGCCGGTACAGCAGGACAGTTGGGGACAGATATTAATATTGGCCGCTATGTGGATATCATCAAAAAGGATGTTGAGCAAAGCGAACTGACCTATGGAATGGGTATATTTTTTGAAGCGGGGGCTTATGCTCCTGATGTGAAATATCGTTCCGCGTATGTTCATCATAAAGGGCAGCAAATTACCGAGACATATGAATACGATGATCCAACTTATGATTATTTGAACCAGCCATGGTATACGGGCACAGTAGCAGCCAAGCAAAAGATATATTACTCGGCCCCTTATCTGGATAAGACCCTCAATGTATCGATGATTACCGCAGGTCAGGGGATTTACGATCCCGATAATAAACTGATCGGTGTAGCTACCGGTGATCTGGATATGAGCAATATTCAGAATATTGTTAATCAACTGAACATAGGAATGGGGGGGACAGCTGTACTGCTGGACCGCCAGGGCAATATTTTGGCAAGCGGTAATCCCACACTGAAAGCAGGGACCTCGATGTCCAGTGCTGCAGGAGTTACATTTGAACAGCAGCTCCAGAGTAGCGATTCCGGTCAGGTGAATTTCTCCCTCGGTGGAGAAGAACAGCATTTTCTGTTCCATACAATTCAGCAGACCGGGTGGAAAATCGGAATCATACTACCCGAGGCACAGGTGCAGAAGCCAACCAATGATCTGCTGCTTCTGCTCAGTGTTATCAGTGTGATTGGGATGATCATTATACTCAGTACACTTTGGATGAACAACCGCAGCATGGTCAAGGAAGTCCGCAAGATCCGTCAGCTGAGTGATCAGATGGCACAAGGCGATTATTCGCAGGCACTGACCAGTGATCGACAAGATGAATTCGGGCAGATGTCCAACGGATTTCAGCGTGTACTTCAATCGACATCCGCTGTTATCGGTCAACTGCGCCAGGAATCCGATACGGTAAATAAAACATCAGGCCATTTGTCCGATGGTATGTCTCAGGCGGCTCATGAAGCCCAGCAAAATGTAGACCAGATGGAGAAAGTCAAACATGGGGCAGAAGTTCAGATGGTTGCTGCCTCAGAGAGCACCACAGCGATGGAAGAGATGGCAGTCGGCATTCAGCGTGTCGCCGAGTCGATACAGCAGGTATCGGAGGCTACGCAGGGAATTGATCATAAAACCCGTCAGGGCAATGCCAAGCTGGCTGAGCTGAATCAGCAGATTCATACAGCTAAGGGTGCACTGGATCAGGCTGGCATGGTCGTAAATTCTCTGAATGCACGTTCGATTCAGATTGGCGGCATTATTGATATTATTCAGGAAATCAGCGGACAGACGAAGCTGCTGGCACTCAATGCCTCGATTGAAGCGGCACGTGCAGGGGAACATGGCAAAGGATTTGCCGTAGTGGCTTCCGAAATCAGCAAACTTGCCGAAAATGTTAGTTCGTCTGCAGGACAGATTACAACACAGGTAAGCGCAATGCAGACAGAAACCCGTGCCGCTTTGCAGGGAATGCAGGAGGGAAGTCTGCAGGTGAATGAGGGGTTGCATGTTCTGGAAGAGATCGAAGCCAGATTTATCGCAATTAGCCATGATATCGAGCGGGTAGCTGATGAAGTGCAGGAAGTCTCTTCAACTTCCGAGCAAATGTCTGCCGGTTCGGAAGAAGTGAGCGCATCAATCAGCCAGCTGGCGAATATCGCTCGATCTTCTTCTATAGGTGCGACTGATGCGCTGGAGCGTTCCAAACAGCAATTGTATTCCCTGGAAGAGCTAAATCAGTCTGCACAATCCCTGAATCAGGTATCGGATGCACTGAATTCTGTCGTTTCACAGTTTAAAGTACAAGTGTCTGATAAAGTAAGCTGAAATTCAAAAATATCTTTGCACATGGTACGCACATCATCAATTTGAGAACATCTGCTAATTCTTCGCCATGCTCAGGTTGATCCCTAGTTTAGCGTGAAGTTATACGCTTCACATACAGCTAGTCGAAAAAATTGTCCTGCTTTCCGAGCAGGACAATTTTTTTCCAGTTCTGTAGATATTCCAAAGCATAATTCTATATAAAAAGTTTCATTATAATAGTGACACCACCTGTATAATCCGGTGCTACCAACCATCCCTCGCTACTTAAATTTCTACAACCACTTGATCGACACCTATGGCACGAACACTTTCATACCTATTAACGGGCTGTTCTTTTAGCATGCAGAAAAAATATGTCGTTGGTATAAAAGTGGACCTGCATATATGGATGGTTTTGAAGATGCAAGTGTTCATTAGATCTGACACTTTTGGGATACTCGAACAAGAAGATAGAAAGCATAAAAAAACCGCCGGAGATTCCGGCGGTTTTTGGTCGTTAAGATTAACGGTTGTACCACTCAACGATTTGTCTTTCATCGATGTCTTGAGTCAGTTCGGAACGCTCAGGCAGACGGATGAATTTACCTTCTGTTGCGCCTTCGTTAAACTCAACGTAAGCTACCAGATGAGTGCGGTTTTCCAGAGCTTCTTTAACAGAAGTCAGGCCACGGCTTTTTTCACGAAGACCGATTACATCGCCTGGTTTTACAGAGTAAGAAGCGATATCGACTTTTTTACCATTTACAGTCACGTGACCGTGAGCTACCAGCTGACGAGCACCTGGACGGCTGTTTGCGAAGCCGATACGGTAAACGAGGTTGTCCAGACGGCTTTCCAGCAGGAACATGAAGTTCTCACCAGCGATACCTGGAAGTTTTTGTGCTCTTTCGAACAGAGTAGCGAATTGTTTTTCACCCAGACCGTACATGAAACGCAGTTTTTGTTTTTCTTGCAACTGCATACCGTAGTTGCTCATTTTTCTGCGTTGGTTAGGACCGTGTTGTCCCGGAGGGAAAGGGCGTTTCAATTCTTTACCAGTGCCGCTCAGGGAAATACCTACGCGACGGCTTAATTTAAATTTAGGACCAGTGTAACGTGCCATTTATAGCAAGCTCCTTCGTAATTAAAGTATAGTTTTTTAATAATAATTCGGGGCTTTGGGTCTTTGATTCAAGTTGCCGCTTATGATTTGTCGTGAGGCAGGATAGAAAACCACACTACTGACAGGAATGTTCAGCCGCAGTCTTGTCAGCAATCATAAGCGTGAGGGTGAAACAACGTTACGCCCAAATCAGAATCTATCCATTCTTCATCAAGAATAAATTATATCTTGAACGCAATCATAAAGTCAATCATTTTCACGCAATAAACAACGAGTTTTTTTATGTTTTCCATGTTTGCAATTATACGTGCAATCCGCGAGGACAGCTTGTAAAATGAAAATAATTCATATTTCAAATTTACCGGCCGAATATGCCGTATCAAGAGGAGGATTTTATGCCAGACCATACAAGGAATTCGTCAGCACAGAACTGGCGCGCTGAAGCCGGGCATACCTCCTACCCCGTAGTGCCTGTCACGGATGACACATTCTGGCTGCAAAAGGCGGATATCAGTGAATCTGATTTTCTGCATATTGAGGCACTGCTTGAGGAATCTTTCAAAGACTGGTATGAACAAAATTGCTCTATTTATAAAGTCCGGCATTCAGCCTGGTTTCTGCTGAATCATGAACGCAAGTATATAGGAGGAATCGGCTTGCTGCCCGGACAGGAGTCTCTGGTCCAGCAGATAGTGAGCCATCATCATTTGCATCCGCGGACAGCGGATAATCTTTCCATGGAACAGACCGAGACGGATTCTAAGGAAGTAATCACGGTTCCGCTGTATACTCGCACGAACGGCACATTGTTCGTGCTGCTCGGCTGTATTGCTCCGACAACAGATCTGATCACAGCCGATGACCTGGAGATGCTTGCGCTGCATTACAGATCCTTGTTTTACAAACGGTTTGAATATACGTTTGTCGCGGATATGCTGAGTTCCCAGATGGTCATGGAGCGCGAGGCCCGGCGTCGTACCGTGCTGTTTCAAATTATCCAGCGCATGTATGACAAATTCGAAGTAGATGCCATCATCACGGAAATGTTTGCAATTGTGGATCAAATGTATCCGTTGGTGCGTTTTGAGCTGCTGGTATCCCAGGGAGATCAGAATCTTAATCCACGCGTCAAACCGCTTATGCTGCAATCTTTGGTGGAGGATATGCGTGTACGGGCTTTTGCTACAGGCGAGGTATCGGTAACCGTTCATCCGGGCACGGATGGAGCTTCGGATGGAATGGAGGCTGCGATTCCTCTAATGGGCAAGCAGGGCATCTATGGTGTCTTCCATGTGGTTTCGGATTATCCGCTGGAGGAAGAAGATCTGGAGCTGCTGGCTGTTATTGCCGAAGCGGCAGGTCGTACTTTTGAAAATGCGAGATTGTATGAACAGTCCCAGCTGCTCAACGAAGATCTGCGTCTGATCAACAATATTACCCAGCGGCTGAACCAGAGCCTGAAACTGGAGGAAATATTTGAATTTGCAGTGGGAGAGCTGTTGAAAGTGTTCAAGGCAGAGCATGTGATTGTGCTGTATCTGAATCCGAAAACAGATCGGTTTGAGGTGGTATCCGGGAATGTGCCTGCTCTGGAAGGCGGTTCGGTCGGCAAAGACGAAGGTTATACAGGTCTTATTTACCGGAACAGGGAGCCGATTATGATGTCCGATTACTGCAGCGATCCAGGCAATGAATCCATATTCATGAAAGCAACAGCTTCCAGCTCGATGATTGCCTCGCCGTTGATGAGCAGTGGGGAAGTGAATGGAGCCATCTATCTGGGACATCCGCAGCGCCACTATTTCTCCTATGATAATTTTAAATTGCTGCAGGTGATCACTACGCATATCGGATTGTCCGTATCCAATGCGGCTCTTCATTCGGAAGTGCAACGGATGGCAAGCCGGGATGCGCTGACCGGACTGTACCAGCGCCGGTATCTGGATGATTCCATCAGTAATTATCAGAGGGCTACCTACAGTGGATCGCTGCTGATGGTCGATATTGATAAATTCAAAGTTGTCAATGACACCTATGGACATCAGGTAGGTGATGAGATCCTCAAGCAGGTGAGCCGAATTATTCAGCGGCTTATCCGTGAAGGTGATATTGCTGCCCGATGGGGCGGCGAAGAACTCGCAGTCTATTTTCCACAGATAGATAAAAGCCGTGCCTATCATATTGCGGAAAACATCCGGGAGACGGTAAGTGCAGAAACGGATCCGCGAGTGACCGTATCCGGCGGAGTCTCCGACTGGAACTGGAAGGACAAGGATGTTAGTGTAGAATCCCTGTTTTATCGGGCTGATATGGCTTTATATCAGGCCAAGCATAATGGACGCAATCAGATTCGTATGGATGCGGATATGCGTTCCTGAGCCGGTTTCGAGCATATAAGCAGCACAGAGGGTTATCCTTAAGGGAGGGCCGGCTGTGCTTTTTTGCAGAGGACAAAAAATGGGTGCTCATGGTACACTGTTTTTTGAATAATTAACCGTTGTTCAAAAACAGTTGAAAAAGGGGACGAGACAATGCAGGATCCTAGAATAAAAGTGCTCGCCAGAAATCTGGTACAGTATTCCATTGATGTACAGCCAGGCGAGAATGTACTGGTCGAAATGATCGGCAGCGAGCGTGATCTGTTAAATGCGGTTATTCATGAGGTGGGCGCTAGAGGCGGGAATGTGTTTGTACAGCTGACCGACCGCAAGGTACAGCGTGCCATGCTGATGAATGCAACCGAGGAAGGTCTGGCAGCATGGGCTGCACTTGATCTGGAGCGCATGAAGCAGATGCAGGGTTACATCGGTATTCGTGCTGGTGATAACATCAACGATCTGGCCGACGTGCCTGAAGAGAAGATTAAAATGTACAACCGACTCTACCAGCACACGGTACATAGTGAGCAGCGTGTGAAGCATACCAAATGGGTCGTACTGCGTTATCCGAATGCGAGCATGGCACAGCTGGCCGGCATGAGTACAGAAGCTTTCGAAGACTTTTATTTTGATGTCTGCAACCTGGACTATGCCAAAATGGATAAAGCCCAGGACGCGCTGCAGGCGCTTATGGAGCGTACGGATAAAGTACGTCTGGTCGGCAAAGACACCGATCTTGCCTTTTCCATCAAGAATATTGGTGCCAAAAAGTGCTCCGGTCAGCGCAATATTCCCGATGGGGAAGTATTCAGCGCACCTGTACGCGATTCGGTCAATGGTACGATCACGTACAATACGCCGACTGTATATAACGGCATCAGCTTCGAACGGGTAACATTCCGTTTTGAGAATGGGAAGATCGTGGAAGCTTCGAGTAATGATACCGAGAAACTGAACAATATTCTGGATTCGGATGAAGGTGCTCGTTATATCGGTGAATTTGCGATTGGTTTTAATCCGCATATTCTGCATCCTATGAATGATATTCTGTTCGATGAGAAAATTGCCGGCAGTTTCCACTTCACGCCAGGACAGGCTTATGAAGAAACGGACAACGGCAACCGTTCTTCCATTCACTGGGATCTGGTATTTATTCAGCGTCCGGAATATGGTGGTGGCGAGATTTACTTCGATGATGTGTTGATCCGCAAAGATGGCATCTTCGTACTGCCGGAGCTGGAAGCGCTGAATCCCGAGAACCTGAAATAGGCAATATTCGGACAATTTGCAGCAGCTCTGCAAAATACTGTTATTCATAGCTTGATCAAATAGTCAAAAAGAGGTTATATATGGATAGGACGCCTGATAGGCGACTTCACGATATAACCTCTTTTTCTCTGAAAACGGACCTAAGAAAGAAGTTGCATAAGAAAGCGTATTCATTTATGATGTAAGGGAAAACGAGGTTTAGTGAAATTCAAAGCAAAAGTAGGAGGGTTTCCCATGGCAACCAGTAACACGAATAATGCAGCAGTAGTGGAGATTGCACAAACTGCGGGTCAGTACACTTCTTCAATCGTACTGCAATATGAGACAAAGTTCATCGATGTCAAAAGTATCCTGGGACTGTTCACTACGCTGGTAGCCAATCACGAATATGAGCTGCACGTACACGGACCGGATGAAGATGCAGCAAGAGCGGCGGTTGTCGCTGCTTTTGAAAAGCATGGTCTGAGTGTCAAACTTGCGGATAAGTAAAAAAATCAGGAGTGCTGCCGTCTACCCGACGGTGGCATTTTTGATTCTTCTGTAGATCAGACAGTTTCTTTTTATAGATCTTTCATCTGCAAACATGCAGAAAATGGAAGGATTACCGGGCAGCAGGTATAGATATTTTAAATATAAGATATTTCCGCCCGATTTACAGGGAGGTTCTTGTATTGCCCTCCAATTTCGTCTAATATTAAGAATAGCAATGGCCGAGAGTTCTTGAACATGGGGGGGAAGAACATGACTTCATCTGATTTGCAAGAGCAGTTGAATATAAAAGCATTAAATCTTCTTCAAGAAGATGCACATAAAATTGAAAAGTTGATTGAAATCCAGATGGAGAATCTAGATACCCGTTACTGTCCTCTCTATGAGGAAGTGCTGGATACCCAGGTATACGGTTTTTCCAAAGAAGTGGATTTTGCTGTACGTGCTGGTCTGGTGTCGGATCCTGTAGGCAAGCAGCTCATCAGTAATCTGGAGCGCAATTTATCCGTATTATATGAAGCGATGAATAATAAGACACAGTCTGCAGAGTAGCAGACTTGAATGACATAGAAATGCCTGTACCCGATAATGAGGTACAGGCATTTTTTGCTGCAAAAACAGGATATCGTAAGAGCAGGATACATACTATCGATCTGCCGTATTATCAAATTGTGTTTCGAACGGCAAAAGACCTCATTCGCTGGCTGTGCGGAGAAGCGGATGAGGTCCATATTGCTAGCGTAACTGTATGTTCTAGACGAGATAGAAGGATACACCAAGAATGATGTAGACGACGAGCAGCAGGGTACCTTCATACCAGTTGGTCGAACCGTCCTGAATAATCGACTTGGCAATAAAGACCGATACCATAATGGCTACCAGCTCGAGTGTCGTGAAGACGATATCCATCGTATTGCCCAGGAAGAAGCTTATAAAGATCAGCACAGGCGCTACGAACAGAGCAATCTGGAGGCTGCTGCCGACTGCGATTTCAACAGAAGCACCGATTTTGTTTTTCATGGCGAGCATGATCGCTGCACTGTGTTCAGCTGCATTACCGATGATGGCAACAACAAATGCACCGACGAACAGTTCACTGAAGCCAAAGTCTTCGGTAAAGGTCTCCAGTGTGCCGACCAGCCACTCACTGACAAATGCCGTCATCACGGTGGCGATAACGAGATAGAGAATGGATCTGCCTTTGCTCCAGTCCGGTGATTCGTGTTCATCTCCGCCTTCACTGGCTACATCTGCGAGATAAGCCTTGTGAGTGAACATGGAGAAGAACAGCCAGGCGATATAGGACAGGATCAGCAGCCCGGCGACAATGAGACTGAGGGTATCTACCTCGGTGCTGGTGATCGAGTGGGTGTTCAAGAACAGCGCCGGTACGAACAGCGCGATCACTGCCACAATCATCAGCGAACCATTCATGCCGGCGAGGGAGATGTTGAAATTCTGGACTTTGAACTTCACTCCGCCTGCGAAAATACTGAGACCGAGTACCAGCAGCAGGTTCCCGATAATGGAACCGGTCAGACTAGCTTTGACCATATCATACAACCCTTCGCGCAGCAGCATGATTGCGATGATCAGTTCTGCCGCATTACCGAATGTGGCATTCAGGAAGCCGCCCAGCCTCTGTCCTGCATAGTGTGCCACATTCTCTGTTGCACGTCCGAGGAATCCGGCTACCAGTATAACGGCGATCGCCGATACGATAAACTGGAGAATCGGATTCAGATGGGCATAATGAGCGACTGCACTGAATACGAAGAAAATAATAAGCAGAATGGTTGATAGATTTTTTTTCATTGTGCCACCTCACTTTTGAATGGATTTCTGGTTGGGTTTCTACATACTGCTGATGCTTCCGGGAAAAAGGAATAACAGGATGAACAAGGCTGCAGCACAATCTTCCTTATTCATTAACCAATCATTTGTCTAATATGATAGGGACCGATTGCCGCCATATCGGTCTGTGTACAGGAAGAACATCATATCAACTATGTAAATTCTTTAACAATATAACCAAAATAATTGCAAATGTAAACGAAAGTGAACGAACGTTTCAGAACCGCAAACAGCGGGTATAAATATTGTTTTTGAATATCTGGGCAATATGCAATAAAATAGAGAGGTAAACAATATGGTTAGTTGCATCCATACCGTGATACTGCGAACAGGGATGCAAGCTTTGGAGGAGGATGGACATGACCGAATCATTACAGTTGGAGATGGGCACAATCAAAATTGCCGATGACGTCGTATCAAAAGTGGCGGGCATGGCCGCATTGGAGACACCAGGCATCGCTGCTATGTCCGGCGGGTTATCCGAAGGATTCGCCAAACGTCTGAGCGGTAAAAATGTGCAAAAAGGGGTAACAGTTGAAGTCGGACAAAGTGAAGCTGCGATTGATCTGCGGATTATTGTACTGTACGAGACTCCCATTCATGAGGTATGTCGTATGCTCCAGCAAAATGTGCGTGAAGCAGTAGAGAACCTGACCGGTCTCAAAGTGGTTGAAGTGAATGTCAAAGTAGAAGGCGTAGCTTTCAAGGATGACATGATCGATACCGAGCCGCCAGTTCGTTCCAGATCATAACAGACCATACAACAGCATACCACGATTGCACATACAAAAACGGCGGGGAACTCCCGCCGTTTTTTATATTGCTATTCGTTTGTTATTTCATGCGCATGGAGACGGATTGGCGGCGTGTATAGCCATTGCCGGACTCCTGCTTTTCAGCAAGTGCACGGTTGGTCTCACGCGAGATACTGAGCATAATGCCCATACTTAGCATCATGATTACGAGTGATGTACCGCCATAGCTGATAAATGGCAGTGGTACACCGGTCAGCGGGATCGTCTTGGTAACGCCGCCGATATTGATAAAGGCCTGGATCGCAAATAGCCCCATAATGCCAACACCGGCCAGCGTACCGAAAATGTCCGGACACCTCAACGAAATGACAATGCCTCGCCAGATGAAATAGGCATACACGAGCAGGAACAGCACCGTGCCGATCAATCCAAATTCCTCACCGATAATGGCAAAAATAAAGTCATTATATGGATTGGGCAGATAATGCAGCTTTTGGATACTTTTACCGAAGCCGGCACCGGTCACACCGCCTTCGCCGATCGCGATCAGGGACTGAATCATGTTATAACCACCGCCCTTTTCATCCTTGAAGGGGTCAATGTAAGCCTGAATCCGGTCAGCTCTGTAATTGCCCTGGGTAGGCTCATCTTTGTCAAACAGGGAGTTAACACCGAATACGATGGCCGCTCCCAGCGCAAGCAGCATGACAGACGCCAGAATATGCTTCATGCTGGCTCCGCCCACATAAATGATCAGTCCGGCTGTTGCCACCAGAATCATACAGGAACCAAGGTCAGGCTGCAGCATGATCAGTCCGGCGACCAGTCCGACAATCAGCATCACCGGAATGTAGCCGGTACGCAGATCTCGCAGCCGGTCTCCTTTTTTGGCAATCAGTGCCGAGAGGTAAAGGATAACGGCCAGCTTGGCAAATTCCGCTGGCTGAATGGAAGCACCGCCGGGAAGACGAATCCAGCTTCGGGCACCGTTCAAATGAACGCCAAAAACCAGAACGGCCAGCAGCAGCACAAGTGTCACAAGAAAAAATGGAGCAAACCATTTTTTGTATTTGCTGTAGTGGGCCTTCATGGCAAAAAACATCGCTATGGTACCAATAATGGCATACATAATATGACGCTTCGTAAAGTACAATGCATCATTATTATAATTGGCATTGGTTAGTGCAAGACTTGAACTGGCACTAAATACCATCAGGATCCCAAAGCCGATCAGGACAAAAGTAAGTACGAGCAGCTGAAAATCCGGTGCGCCCTTTTTGATCACCTTGGGAGGTGTCTGTGCAGGTCTCGGCATGTTGCGCACATTGGAATTTTTGGAACGGTAACGGTCTGCAATACTCTGGTTGGTAGAAGATCTCGATGTAGTTTGTCTTATTTTATTCATTCATGTATCCCCGGTAATGGAACGGATATGTACAAATCTGCAGCACGGTTGTCTGTGTTCAGACGAATTTTCATCATGCACAAATCCTCCTTTGAAATAAAAGCACTCAATTATGTTAAGTTTATCTTTCATGATAGTACGTTTTAAAAGCAGGTGCAAGCTTTTGCTCGTTTTTGGAAGAGTGTGGATAAATCTATTTTACAAACCACCCTTTTTGCTTCAAAATAATGCCTAACCAACTATTTAACCTGCATGATGCAATTGAAGCATATATATGGCCAAATGAGAACCAATTCATTATAAAGGGAAAGGATGGAGTTGAAGATGGGGGATTACAATTGGAAAGCATTATATCCGGAGATGGTAGAATGGCGGCGGCATCTTCATCAGCATCCGGAACTATCCTATCAGGAACATCAGACGATGAAATTTATCGCGGAGCGGTTGCGTTCTTTTGGCGTAGAGACACAGGCTGGTGTAGGAGATACCGGGGTAGTAGGAATTATCCGGGGCAGTCTGCCGGGCCGTACCGTAGCGCTGCGTGCCGATATGGACGCTCTTCCGGTCCAGGATGAGAAAGATTGCGAGTATGCTTCACAGGTTCCTGGTGTGATGCATGCCTGTGGTCATGATGGTCATATATCGGGTCTGCTGGCGGTCGCTCGCTATTTTAGCGAACAGCGGGACCAACTGCGCGGTGAAGTGCGTCTGATCTTCCAGCCGGGAGAAGAGGTCTGTCCCGGCGGTGCACTCAAAATGATTGAAGCAGGCGCTCTGGAAGGTGTGGATGCGATCTATGGGGTTCATCTGTGGACTCCATTTGCCGCGGGTACACTGGCGAGCGCTCCAGGGCCGGTTATGGCTTCTACCGATGAATTCTTTATCGATATTACCGGCAAGGGTGGTCACGGCGGTATTCCGCATGTAACCGTAGACAGTCTGCTGACCGGCGCCCAGCTGGTTGTCCAGCTGCAGTCCATTATCAGCCGCAATGTGAATCCGCTTCATCCGGCGGTATTGACGGTAGGAACGTTCCAGAGCGGCACGGCGCAAAATATCATCGCAGAGAACTGCCGGATTACCGGAACCGTACGTACATTTGATGAAGAGACACGAACGCTGATCCGTCAGCGGATTGACGAGGTGAGCCGTCAGCTGTGCGAACTGAATGGTGCGACAGTAGATATTGAGTATATGATGGGGTATCCGACACTGGTAAATCATACGGGTGAGACGGACCGCTTTTTCCGTGTAGCTGGCGAGTTGTTTGGTCGGGAACAGGTATTCCAGACGCCGCCGATGATGCCGGCAGAGGATTTTGCCTATTATGTACAGAAGGTACCGGGCTGCTTTATCTTCGTCGGAGCGGGCAATAAGCACAGCGGGGCCACTTATCCGCATCACCATGCCCAATTTGATATCGATGAATCCTCCATGCTGAATGCCGCACGGATTCTGACAGCGATGGCTGAAGATTTTCTGAACGAACCGAAAAAGGAATTGTGCTAACTCGCTTATGGCAGAATCCGTAACATGCTGTCCATCGATTTTGGAAAAAGACTTCTAATCTGCCAATTCCTTATGATATGATGAGGAGGACAGCACGTATGATGAACACGTACTGTTGCTGTCCATTATATACAGGAATGGGATGAACTTCATGAGCGTAACCGAGACCAGAACGGTTGATATGGCCGAAGTCTTGACATGCGCCTATGATTTGGGCGATATGATCAACAATTCTATCGAAGTCGCGAATTATCTATATTGGAAAGAACGGATGCAGATTCATCCGGAAGTACAGCGCTTGGTGATCAAGCTGAACAGTAAGAAGGAGCTTTTCGAGGAAACCCAGCGTTTTGGTCATTTCCATCCGAACTATCATGCAGCGATGCAGGAAGTCGAAGCGGTACAGGAGGAAATGCAGCGTATTGAGGAAGTTCGCAGATTCACTGAAGCTGAGAGCAACCTGGATCGCATGCTGTATGAGATGTCGGAGATGATCGCACATTCGGTTTCCGAGACAATCAAGGTTCCAAGTAATGATCCTTTACCAAAAGGAGGCGGATGCGGCAGTGGAGGCTCATGTGGATGCGGCGGATAACAATCCGCGCCAGGAACAGGAACAAGCCATTTTTCCGGAACGGACAGGATATATTATCTGGGTCAGTGATGTAAAAGCGGCTCGCAATCTTGAAAAATACGGTTGTATACATTATATTTCACGCCGTATGCAGTATGTAGTCATGTATATGAACTCCGAGAAAACGGATGATATATTAAAAAATATGCGCAGACTGCCTTATGTACGCAAGATCGAACGTTCTTACCGGAATGAAATAAAGACCGAATACAGCAAAAATGTACCGGATCAGACGCAGTTCTACGGTATTTGATTCAGCAGCTTATAAATAATGGAGATGCAGGCAGTACTCTTTTGAAGGGTGCTGCAGCAGATCCAATCGGAATATAGCAGCGGCCAGCAGGTCGCTTTTTTTATTCTTTTTTAGAAAGCGGTTTCATAAATAGGTGAAAATTGGTATAAAATAGTAAAATATATCATATAATTTTTAACTTTTTGACTTTATGGGTTAAAAGAGAGTAGGGAACTGTCGATATACTTTGTAGTGGGACTCAAGAACTGTAGAAGTAGTACAGTTGGTTAATTAATATGATAAAAATGACACTGTATCTTAGTCTGGGCCGTAAAACAATATATCAATTGGTAGCTTTCTCGCCCTTTTATAGGTCTTTAGATTTATAATATGACAATCAATAGGCATTAATACTTAGGCGGAAAGACCTGTGAAGATGGGGAGTGAATAATTATAATGAGAGACAAAGTAATGGAGCGCTGGAGTACTTATGAACCATTTCATGTTGCACTGGGTGAGAAGAAAGTAGCAGATGTGGTAATTACCCATCATGCTATCAGCCGTTATAATGACCGAATCGCCAAAGCAGATACTCCTACAGAGGATATCGCTGCCTTTATATGGGATAGTCTAAAGCAGGATCGCATCATCTCCTACTATCGCAAGGAAGAGGATGTGTATCTGATTGATGAAGATGTGGTCGTTGTTGCGGAATTTGCTGAACTGCCCGGTGAGTTTGATCTTGCAGGCAATCCGCTTCACAAAATGATCGTTGTTACCTTCCTCGGCAAGATGTCCGAAACGATCGAGCTCCGTGATCTGAAGTCTTATTATTCATGGTTGAGACACTCTCGCCGCATGACACTCATCAAAAATAGCCGCAAACGCAAATAACAGCATTTTACAGGTACATTCAAGCAATGGCCCACATGCCGCTCCCGAGCGGATCAGCGGGCTGCCCATAAAGGTACGGACTCCAGGAGCCTGTAATCGCAGGCTCCTTTGTTGTAGGCTTTTTTTGAGGTACAATAGAGTACGACCAAGGAGGGGAACGGCATTGGCTTTTAACTTTCATCAGTTACATATATTTTATACGGTGGCCGAGCGGGGAAGCTTCTCGGCAGCAGCCCAGGCGCTGTATATGACCCAGCCTGCAGTGACTATGCAGGTACAATCACTGGAGGAACATTTCGGAACCAAACTGTTTAACCGTACGACCAAACGAATCGAGCTGTCTGAAGCAGGGCATGCGCTTATGCCTTTTGCTCGCCGGGGGATTGAGCTGATGCGGGAGACCGATGCGGCGATGTCCCGTTTTACCGACAATATGGCTGGAAGGCTGCTGTTGGGCGCCAGCAATACGATTGGCGAATATGTACTGCCCCGGCTGCTCGTACCGCTCGGCCAGCGCTATCCCGATATGAAAATTATGCTTAAAGTGATGAATACGACGCAGATTTTGGAGGAGATCAGCCGCAATCAGCTGGACTTTGGTCTAATTGAGGCGCCGGTGGAGCATCCGGATATGACAATCAAGCCGGTGATGCAAGATGAACTGAAGCTAATTGTGCCTGCCGGACATCCGCTGGAGAGCCTGGAGAAGATTACGCTGGAGGATGTGCTGAATTATTCGTTTGTGCTGCGGGAGAAAGGATCGGGTACAAGACAGGTGATGGAGGAAGAATTTATTCGTCATCATACGGATCTGGATCGCATCAATACCGTAATGGAACTGGGCAGTACTGGAGCCGTTAAATCAGCCGTAGAAGCCGGTCTTGGCATTACAATTCTGTCTCCGTCTTCGGTCAAGCATGAAGTGGCACTTGGTCTGCTCAAGGTGCTGGATATTGAGGGTGTATCTTTTCAGAGACAGTTCTACTCGATTCATCTCAAATCAACGCTGCTGAGCATACCATCGGTTGCCTTTTTGCAGTTTTTGCAGGAATATTCACTAACCTAAATGATAGTTAAAAAATTTACAGGCAGGAGTGAGATCATATGAATCATACAGATTCTGTATATCTGGGCTATGCCGATCTGCACAGCCATACACAGGCTTCGGACGGAATGAATACCCCGGCTGAAAATGTGCAGCTGGCTGCGGAAGCCGGGCTGACCGCACTCGCCGTTACCGATCATGATACCGTAGCCGGTGTCGCGGAAGCACTGGCAGCCGGGGAGCAGCATGGAGTGACCATTGTTCCCGGGGTGGAAATCAGTACAATGGAAGACGGCAAGGATATTCATATTCTCGGCTATTATATGAACATCGAAGATGCTGTTTTTCTGGACAGGCTGGCCGGGCTTCGCCGGATCAGGGATGCGCGCAACGAGATGATTCTGGCAAAACTGCGTGAACTTGGAATTGAAATTACGATGGATGATGTATTAAAGCAGCTGGGGCGCGAACTGCTGCCGGATGAGAGCATTGGACGACCTCACATGGCTGATACGCTCGTAGCCAAAGGATACGCCGAAGACATGCGTGATGCGTTCAACAAATATCTGGCTCAGGATGCAGCCGCCTATGTATCCCCGCCGCGTATTCGGCCGCACGAAGCAGCGCAGTGGATTATTGAGGCTGGCGGTGTACCGGTCATGGCCCATCCGGGAATTTATAAAGACGATAATCTCGTCACCCGTATACTCGATGAGAGCGAACTCGCCGGACTGGAAGTGTATCACTCGGACCATTCTTCCGAAGATGAACAGCGTTATTTGAGGCTGGCAGAGCAGCGCTCGTTAATCGTTACCGGGGGTTCGGATTATCACGGTGAGCGTCAGGGCAAGGTCTTTCACGGTCCGCTCGGTGGCAAACGAGTGCCGGCAGATGTGCTGACCCAGCTGCTTGAGCGGGCTTCGAGCCAGGTATAGAACTGCAGATCAATAAACATACACCTATACGGCAACGTGGCAAATACATGTACGCAAAATGGTAAATACATGCATACAAAAAAGCGTTCCTTTACGTCGAAAACAGACGGTAGGAGCGCTTTTTTTGTATGCATAGTAGTATAGGTCAGGCAATCATACTGTTCAGCTGTAAATACAGAAATGGACTGCCGGAATGAGTGGTTACATTTTGATCGTGCTGCTCAGACGCTTGATCACATCTTCTTCGGGGGTGATGAACAGGGTCGTCTGATGATCGTAAATGACAAAGCCCGGCTTGGAGCCGCTTGGCTTGTGCACATGGCGGATCTGGGTATAATCGACCGGCACGCTGCTCGATTCCTTGGCCTGACTAAAGTAGGCCGCGAGCTGGGCTGCTTCAGCGAGTGTGGCATCGCCAAACTCGCTGCTGCGGATAACGACGTGAGAGCCGGGAATATCCTTGGTATGCAGCCAGGTGTCATTATTGTTTGCCATTTTATTGGTAATGTATTCGTTTTGCAGGTTGTTTTTGCCGACATACATTTCGATGCCTTCACTGGACGTATAAATGTGAAGGGTAGGACGATTGTCTTTCTTTTTCTTTTTGTTCTTCTTGTTGCGGTTGCGCACATAGCCCTGCTCGGCCAGTTCCTCGCGGATCTCATCGATATCCTGCAGTGCCGCACTTTGCAGCTGCTGCAAAAGGGAATCCAGGTAAGCGATTTCCTCATGGGTGCGGGTCAGCTGCTCTTCGATAACGGCAAGACTGTTTTTGTATTTGTTATACTTTTTGAAATAACGCTGGGCATTGTCGGAAGGGGACAGCTGCGGATCGAGCTGAATCTTGATCGGACGCTGCTCTTCATCATAGAAATTGATCAGTTCGACTTCCTTGTCACCTTTGCTGATCTGGTGCAGGGAAGCGAACAGCAGCTCACCTTGAATCCGGTATTTCTCGGCATCATCGGCTTCCAGCTGATCTTTGCGCAGGTTATCGAGCTTTTTGATATTTTTGCTGCGCTCATTTTGCAGGAAACGAAGCAGATCGCTTGTTTTCTGCTTGACAGCGTCACGTTCCGCCTTATTTCCATAAAAGGCTTCAATACATTCGCTCATCGATGCGTAATGCTTTTCCTCATCCTTGATTAGCGTAAGCGGTACGGCCGAGAAAATAAGTTTGCCCTTGGCATTGAGCCCGCTCACCGGATGGAATTCTCCCTGACGCACTTGCTCCATCAGGGAATCAAAGTGTGTCCACAGAGCCCCCGCATCCACGGACTCGTAGGCATTGGATTGCTCGGACGAACCCGATTCCGACTGTGCACCGCTGTCAACCAGAGCAGGATTTGCTGAGTTCTCTGATTTGGCAGAATTCATACTGGCGCTGACCGTGCGATTCACAATTTCACTGGCAATCAGCGGACTGATACCTGTAAAGGCATCGAGAATGAAGCGTGCAGGAGTGTCCGTATGAGCTTCATAGCCTGTCATAAACTGCTCCCGGTCCGTTTCCAGCGGATTCAGCTTGTTCTGCTGCGGCGGTTCCTGATAGCTGAAGCCGGGCATGATCACCCGGTAGCTGCTGATGGCGGGAGTAACATGTTGAATACCATCGATAATCGTATTGGTGGATGGATCAAGCAGAATCAGATTGCTGTGTCGTCCCATCAATTCGACGATAATCCGTTTAACCGATACATCGCCCAGTTCATCGCGCTGGCGAATCTGGAAATGAATAATACGCTCCATGCCGACCTGTTCGATCGCTTCGATAATCCCGCTCTCACAATGCTTGCGCAGCAGCATGCAGAACATCGGAGCTTCCTGCGGATTCATAAAGGACTGCTCGGTAAACTGCACGCGTGGATAGGTCGGATTCGCACTGAGCAGCAATTTGCGATTCTCCCGCTGTGCCCTAATTTGAAAAACAATATCACTTTCGGTCGGCTGATAAATCTTATTAATACGCGACCCGACCAGAATCTGCAGATCCTGGACAATCGCGCGGGTTACAATACCATCAAGTGCCATGTCGTTTATTCTCCTTTAGCGTCTAAGCTTAATCAAACGCGATATCCAATAAAAAAGTAATTTTTATAACATAAAATATCCTGTCATTCGTACCGCAATACACCTATTCTATCATGCCACAAAGCATTCGCAATTTATAGTCGTATCATGTATGCTTACCCAGTAGGAAGTGATTGAACAGCATATACAGGGGAGAGAATGACGATGGAATTTACCAAAATGAACGGACTTGGCAATGATTTTATCGTGGTGTACGGTGAGCCTTCTCTGCCCGCCAATGCGGCGGAGCTGGCCATCCGGCATTGCAACCGGTACTTTGGAATCGGCGCGGACGGGCTTGTGTTTATTTTGCCTTCGGCCCGTGCGGATTATATGATGCGGATTATCAATGCAGACGGATCCGAAGCGGAGCAGTGCGGTAATGCGATCCGCTGTGTGGCCAAATATGTATTTGATCGCGGTCTGATATCCAGCACCGAGATTCAGATCGAGACGATTGGTGCAGGCGTACAGGCAGTCACGGTACAGGCGGAAAATGGCAAAGCGGTTACGGTATGTGTCGATATGGGTGAGCCTATATTGGAAGGTTCCCTGATCCCGGTAGCCCTGGAAGGCAATCCGATCATCAACCAGCCGATTGAGGTGGAGGGGAAGCAATTTCATTTTACCGCCGTATCAATGGGCAACCCGCACTGCGTCATCTATGTCGACGATGCGGTGAATGTTGACCTGCATAAATGGGGGCCGCTGCTGGAGACCCATCCGCTGTTCCCTCGCAAAGTGAATGTCGAGTTCACGACGGTACAGAGCCGGGACCGGATCGACATGAGGGTATGGGAGCGCGGAGCAGGGCCGACACTGGCCTGTGGTACCGGTGCCTGTGCCACGCTGGTGGCTTCGGTATTGAATGGATATTCCGATCGTAGTGCCCATGTGTCGCTCAAAGGCGGCGACCTGTATATACAGTGGGATGAACGCAGTAATCATGTCTATATGACGGGTCCGGCAATGACCGTATACACCGGACAGACGTTCGACTGAGGACCGGTTATACCTTTTAACTATATCAGCCATTTTCGCCTGGATTTGCTTACGTTTTGTGATACATTAAGCGTAAATTGATACAGCGAGGTGTAGCAGATGAAGCCGGATTTGCGAGCAAGATGGACAGAAGGTGTCATTGTAGGCGACGGAGCAATGGGAACGTATTTATATCAGCTGGGCTTCCCGGTAGGCATTTCCTATGAGGAACTGAACCTGCTGAGTCCGCATATTATTGAAGATGTGCATCGCCAGTATGTCCATGCAGGGGCAGAGATGCTGGAGACGAATACCTTTTCTGCCAATCATGAAAAGCTGGCCAAGTACGGGCTTGAACATAAAGTGGAAGAAATTAACCGTGCCGGTGTGCGGATTGCCCGCAAGGCTGCTGGTGAGCAAGCCTATGTGGTCGGCTCGGTCGGAGCGATCCGGGAAGGCAAGCGTTCGAACACGCCGCTGCCGGAGCTGCGCAAATATTTCAGACAGCAGCTGAATGCGATTCTGGAAGAAGGCGTGGACGGCATTTTGCTGGAGACCTTTTTTGAATTGGAAGAAGTGGCTGTTGCGCTCAAGCAGGTGCGCAAGCTGACCGATATTCCGGTCATCTGCCAGTTGACGGTCGAAGATGCGGTGCGTACGCTGGACGGGTACAGCCTGCCGGATGCTTTTGCCATATTAACCGAGGCAGGGGCGGACATGGTCGGACTGAACTGCCGGGTAGGCCCCAACGGAACGATGCGGGCGCTGGAATACGTGCGCGGCAAAGTATCACTGCCGCTGTCCGTATATCCGGATGCCGGGGTGGCAAGCTATGTGGATGGCGAATACCGCTACAAGGCAAAGCCGTCCTATTTTGGTCAAAGTTCGATCCGGCTCGCCGAGCTGGGTGCGAGAGTGATCGGCGGCTGCTGCGGAACGACGCCAAAGCATATTGCCGCGATTGCGCGTGCACTGGCGGATTATGTGCCAGCTCCGCTTGATTTCTCGAAGGTACAGGTTCCCACGCCGCAGGTAAGCATTACGATGGAGAAGGACATTCTCGGCGGCTGGGGTTCCGACCGCGAAGATACGCCGCCCACGCTGGTCGAACTCGTCAACGAAAGACCGACAGTGATCGTGGAACTCGATCCGCCGCGTGATCTGGATATCACAGGATTTATGGCCGGCGCGGAAGCGCTCAAAAAAGCCGGCGCTGATGCGGTCACGATGGCCGACAATTCACTGGCGGTGACGCGGATGAGCAATATGGCACTCGCTCATCTGGTGCAGCGGGAGACGGGATTGCGCCCACTCGTACATGTGACCTGCCGGGACCGCAACATGATCGGCAACCAGTCGCATATGATGGGACTGAATGCGCTGGGGGTGGATCATGTGCTGGCGGTAACGGGTGATCCGTCCAAATTCGGCGATCTGCCGGGTGCCAGCTCGGTATATGATATGACTTCATTCGATATGATCAAGATGATCAAGCAGCTGAATGAAGGGATTGCTTTCTCCGGTAAAGTGCTCAAGCACCGTGCGCGCTTTGTGGTCGGGGCTGCCTTTAACCCGAATGTAAAGCATCTGGATAAAGCCGTTCAGCGGCTGGAAAAGAAAATCGCTGCGGGAGCCGATTATATTATGACCCAGCCGGTCTATGACGAGCAGCTGATTCGTGATATGCGTGAAGCGACCAGACATCTGAGTGTCCCTGTATTTATCGGCATTATGCCGCTGGCAAGCGGGCGCAATGCCGAATATTTGCATAATGAGGTGCCGGGCATTCAGCTGCCGGATCATATCCGCGGCCGTATGGCCGGACTGGAAGGCGCGGATGGAAGACAGACCGGGGTGGCGATTGCCAAGGAACTGCTGGATGTGGCGCTGGAGTATTTTAACGGGATTTATATTATGACTCCATTTATGCTGTATGATATGAGCGCACAGCTCACCGAATATGTATGGGCAAAAGCAAAGCAGCGTCCAAACCCCTTGTTTCATGGTAAATAATCAATTACAATAGGATAACGGATGTGATGCCGATGTCATTCAGTATGACCGGATACGGTCAGTCCGCCGTGCAATATGGCGGCTACAAAATCCAGATTGAAGTCAAATCCGTCAATCACCGCTACTGTGAAGTGATGCTCCGATTGCCCCGTGAATGGGCCGGTCTCGAGAATACGCTGCGCAGGCTGGTACAGAGCCGGCTCAAGCGGGGACGGATCGACGTGTTTGTGAATAAAGAGCAGGATGGCGGCGAGCGGGCAGCACTGAAGCTTGATCAGGCAGCAGCCCGGTCCTATATTCAGGCGGCCCGCGAGCTGCAGCAGCTCGGGGAGCTGGAAGGCCAGTTGGATATTAATCAGCTGCTCTCGCTGCCCGGGGTCATGACCGTTCAGGAGAATGGGAACGATGATGATCCGGAGCAGTGGAGAGAGCTGCTGGAGCAAGGTCTAGGCGAAGCGCTGACAGGCCTGCTTGAGATGCGTGCCAGAGAAGGACGTCATCTGACGGAAGATCTGCGCGGACGGCTCGACCATCTGGATCAGATCTATATCGAGATGCGCCGACTGGCTCCTACGGTAGTGGAAGAACATCGACTCCGGCTGCGGCAGCGCCTGTCAGAGCTTCAGGACGGAAGCTTTCACTGGGATGAATCCCGAGTAGGGATGGAAATCGCCATCTTTGCGGATCGTTCCAATATTGACGAGGAATTGACGCGTCTGGCGAGTCATTTTGAACAGTTCAGGAATCTGCTGCATGCCGATGACCCGATCGGACGCAAAATGGATTTCCTGCTTCAGGAAATGAACCGGGAAGTGAACACGATTGGTTCCAAAGCTAATCATCTGGCTCTAGTTAACCATGTCGTCGAGATGAAAGCGGAGCTGGAAAAAATCCGTGAACAAGCCGCCAATTTGGAATAAAGACCAACAAGCGACCTTATTTCGGCGCGATTGAGTCAAATGTATAGGGGGAAAAACCTGAAGATGGCAATCAAACTTATCAATATTGGCTTTGGGAATATTGTATCCGCGAATCGGATTATTTCAATCGTAAGCCCGGAATCCGCGCCAATCAAACGTATTATCCAGGAAGCGCGTGACCGCCATATGCTGATTGATGCAACCTACGGAAGACGTACCCGTGCGGTCATCATCACAGACAGCGATCATGTTATCCTGTCGGCTGTACAGCCGGAAACTGTAGCACATCGTCTGTCTCTCAAGGACGACGATAACGACGAATAAACAAAAACAGGTTGTCGGCCTCCTTGCTCCTGCAACGATCGTCGGCAGCCCTACATTGGAGTGTACCATGGCTAAGGGATTATTATTTGTATTATCCGGTCCGTCCGGTGTGGGTAAAGGAACCGTAAGCGCAGAACTGCGCATCCGCAAGCCCGAATTGATCTATTCCGTATCAGCGACGACTCGCCAGCCGCGAACCGGCGAAGTCGAAGGTGTAAACTATTTCTTCAAAACGCATGAAGAGTTCAAAAAAATGATTGATAACGATATGCTGCTGGAATATGCGGAATATGTGGGTAATCATTATGGAACGCCTCGTGATTTTGTGGATAGAACACTTGAGGCAGGGAATGATATTTTTCTGGAGATTGAAGTGCAGGGCGCACTCAAGGTAATGGAGAAGTTCCCGGAAGGCGTATTTATTTTCCTGACTCCTCCATCTTTTGAAGAGCTGCAGAATCGTCTGCAAAATCGGGGTACCGAGACGGTAGACACGATTAACAACCGTATGACAGTTGCTGCGGATGAGCTTGAAATGATGAAGCATTATGATTATTCCGTTGTAAATGACGAGATTGATCTGGCATGTCAGCGCATTGAGAGCATTATTATCGCCGAGCACTGCAAGATCCGCAAATAAGAGGCTGGAAGCCTGAGCTTCCAGCACGATGAAGAGGTGCATACCCATGTTATATCCTTCCATTGATGAAATGATGAACAAAGTAGACAGCAAGTACTCGCTCGTTGTAGCAGCTTCCCGCCGTGCCAGACAACTGCGCGATGGCAGCAAAAGCGAACTGCATGATGCACGTTCCCACAAATATGTAGGTGTTGCATTGGAAGAAATCTACAATGACAATATCAAGATCGAACGCAGAACCGAGGCCGAGCTGGAGCAAAGCGACCGCGAAAACAACTAAAACTCACTGCAGAGGCGTCAGTCACATGACGCTGATAGCAGTGCATTTATACACCTGCCGGGCAATCTGCCGACAGACAAGGATAACAACCGCGAGGTTGTTATTTTTTGTGCCCAAAATGTCAGAATCGTAAGTCTCAGCGGCTTAGAAGAGTGTACTGCCTGTCCGCCGAGATAGCGTTACAGGTTAGCTTTTATTGGCAGAGGGCAGCGCGCTGACCAGATCGTCAATTACTGCATATATAACCGGAAGAAGCTCTTTCTTCCGGTTACTTTTTTTGCGGAAAAGAGGTATAATTAAGGGATTGAACATGATCTTGTCAGAGGGCTGAATGTTCACTCTTTTTTGCGAAAATGGCTCTACAGACAGGCCCGAATTTATCATCATACGATATATTCTAACTATATATGAAGGACATTTTCACTCTCCATTACTCTACAGGAAAGCAGGGAAAATAGATGCTAAAAGGTAAAAAGATCGTACTCGGTATTACCGGCGGTATTGCGGCCTACAAAGCAGCTGCACTGTGCAGTGGTCTGGTAAAGCAGGGAGCAGACGTGCATGTCATCATGACGGAATCGGCATCCAAATTCATTACAGAGCTGACGCTGCAGACGCTTTCCCGTAATCCTGTTCATATCGAT
This sequence comes from Paenibacillus sp. Z6-24, assembly GCF_054161335.1. NCBI lineage: Bacteria > Bacillati > Bacillota > Bacilli > Caryophanales > Paenibacillaceae > Paenibacillus > Paenibacillus sp. Z6-24. Next base: position 1,733,559 of record NZ_CP096398.1, read on the forward strand.
ACATTTGACGAGCGCAATCCGGAAGTGGTCACCCATATTCATCTGGCCGATCTGGCCGATCTTGTGCTAATTGCTCCGGCGACGGCCAATACCATTTCCAAAATGACACTGGGTCTGGCAGACGATATGCTTTCTTCCATGCTGCTGGCGACGACGGCTCCTATTATGGTCGCTCCGGCGATGAATGTGCATATGTATCAGCATCCGGCGATTATGCAGAATATGAATACGCTGGTCAGCCGCGGCGTACTCATGATTGAGCCGGGTGAAGGTATGCTGGCCTGCGGCTATGTAGGCAAGGGCCGTCTGGAAGAACCGGAGACGATTATTCGGGTAGTTCATGATTTCTTCGCTGCCCAGCAGCAGCGTGAGGAGATGCGTCATCTGCTGGCTGGACGAAAAGTAACGGTGACGGCAGGAGGTACGATTGAACGAATCGATCCGGTTCGTTATATCACGAATGATTCTTCCGGCAAAATGGGCATTGCCGTTGCCCGTGCTGCCCATGCCATGGGAGCGGAAGTACGGCTGATTGCCGGTTCGGTACAGGTCCCATTGCCAGAAGGAATCGATACTGTGCGGGTGCAATCGGCCAAGGACATGTATGAGGCAGTGCTCGGAGAATGGAATCACACGGATATTATGGTTCAGACTGCCGCCGTCGCTGATTATCGTCCCAAAACGGTTCATGCAACCAAAATGAAAAAAAACGATGAGAACCTGGTACTCGAACTGGAAAAAACGACCGATATTCTGGAAAGTCTCGGTCAGCGCAAAAATAATCAGTTCCTGATTGGCTTTGCCGCCGAAACGAATAATGTTGCAGAATATGCGATGGGTAAAGTTATCCGCAAAAACTGCGATCTGCTGGTAGCGAACGATGTGACTGTCGCTGGTGCGGGCTTTGGTACCGATACCAATAAAGTGCAGATTTACGACGCTCAAGGATTAGTCGAGGATCTGCCGCTTATGAGCAAGGATGATGTGGCTTTCCGGCTGTTATCGATTGCTGCAGGCCGACTGAACGGGGTGTCTGCTTCATGAGCAGAATTGCCCAGGTGATTGTCGATGTGCCCAGCCGCGGGACAGATCGGCCGTTTGATTACCTTATTCCCGAATCGATGAAAGGCTGGCTCGAGATCGGCAGCCGGGTCGGAGTTCCTTTTGGTCCGCGTACACTGCAGGGGTTCGTTGTCGGATTGAGCATGGAGTCGGATACCCCGCCGGTCAAGCTCAAGCCGATCAAGGAACTGCTCGATCTGACGCCGCCATTGTCCGAAGACCTGGTGGAATTGTCGGAATGGATGAGCGGCCGGTACGCCTGCCACCGAATTACGGCTTTGCAGGCGATGCTGCCTGCCGCACTGAAAGGGAAGGCAGAGCGCTATATCCGGGTGACCGACCGTTCGGAATGGGCGGAACGGGGAGCCGATCTGCAGCATCAGGATCCGGAAGAATTGGTGCTGTTCGAGACGGTGGATGAGCTGACCGATAGCGAAGCCCAGATCGTTGCCTATATTCAAAAGCAGCAGGAAGTGCGTATGGAGCAGCTGACCCGCAAGTTTGCCAGTCAGGCGGATGTGATCAAGCAGCTGCTGCAGCGCGGTGTGTTATCCGAGAGCCGCAGTATCCGCGACAAAGTACAGAAGAAAACGGTTCGCACGGTTGCCTTGCATTTGCCGGAGGATGAGATTCGCACCATTATTGAAGAATTCCCGGCCAAAGCGCGGCGTCAGAAGGAAGTGCTGACTTTTATCGCGGATACCGGTGGAGAGATTCCGCTCAAAGACATTATGACCGTACTCGGCGTCACGGCCGGTACCGTCAAGTCGCTTGCGGACAAAGGATACATTGTGATCCGGGATATGGAAGTGTTCCGGGACCCTTACAAAGACCGCAGCTTTGCGCCGAGTCAGCCGTTTGTGCTGACGGATGAACAGCAGATGGTCTATAACGCGATTGTTGAGCGTCTGAATACACGGACCGAAGGCGAATTTCTGGTTCACGGGATTACAGGCAGCGGTAAGACAGAGGTATATTTGCAATCGATTCAGCGGGTTATGGAGCAGGATCGGCAGGCGATTATGCTCGTACCGGAGATTTCCCTGACCCCGCAGATGGTTGAGCGCTTCAAGAGCCGGTTTGGCGATCATGTGGCAGTAATGCACAGCCGCCTTTCCAGCGGAGAGCGTTATGACGAATGGCGCAAAATCCGCGAAGGTCAGGCGCTGGTGGCGATCGGTGCACGTTCGGCGATTTTTGCTCCTTTTGCCAATCTGGGACTGATTATTATGGATGAAGAACATGAGACTTCCTACAAGCAGGAAGAGAGTCCCAAATACCATGCCCGCGATGTGGCGGTACACCGTGCCCATCAGCATGGAGCAGTCGTTATTCTTGGTTCGGCTACCCCTTCCCTGGAGAGCTATCATGCAGCCCGTTCCCAGAGCGGCAATGAATTCAATCCGGCACTATTGGAAATTCATGGGCGTGCGCTTGGAAGTGAACTGCCCGAGGTGCATATCGTCGATATGCGTGAAGAGCTCAAGGAAGGCAACCGCTCCATGTTCAGCCGTCCACTGCATCAGGCGATTGAAGACCGACTGGAGAAAAAGCAGCAGATCGTACTGCTGCTGAACCGACGCGGACACTCCACCTTCGTAATGTGCCGTACATGCGGATATGTGGCGGAATGTCCGAACTGCGACATCTCGCTCACATTCCACCAGCGCTCGAATAATCTGCGCTGCCACTACTGCGGTCATGCCCAGCCGGCGCCGGAGACCTGTCCGGAATGCAATAGTGAGCATATCCGCTACTTTGGTACAGGCACACAGCGGGTCGAGGAAGAACTGGCCAAGCTGTTTCCCGGCATCCGCGTCGTACGGATGGATGTGGATACAACGACACAAAAAGGTTCCCACGAGAAGCTGCTGAACCGTTTCCGGGACAAGCAGGCCGATCTGCTGCTTGGTACGCAGATGGTTGCCAAAGGGCTGGATTTCCCTGATGTAACGCTTGTCGGCGTCATCGCTGCCGATTCGGCGCTGCATCTGCCCGATTTCCGTGCCGCCGAGAAAACGTTCCAGCTGCTGACCCAGGTTGCCGGACGGGCGGGACGTCATCATTTGCCGGGTGAAGTAATTGTGCAGACGTATAACCCGGATCATTACTCGGTGGTACATGCGAGCCGGCATGATTATACTTCTTTTGTACGTGAAGAGCTCAAGCATCGCCAGGTACTCAGCTATCCGCCATACTGCCGGCTGGCACTGATCACCTTTTCCCATGAAAAGCTGCCGCTGCTCGTGCGGATAGCCGAGAATTATGTGCAAATGGTCAAGGATCAGGCGCACAAGCTGGGTTGGCTGGGCAGTCTGGAACGCTTCTCTGCTGAAGCGCTGGACGTGCTGGGACCGGTCGCTTCCCCGATTCCAAGGCTAAAAAATAGATACAGATTCCAATGTATGATAAAATGGCGTGGAGATATGGACGTTTCCCGGCTGGCAGAACAGATCTCTGAGCAGCTTCAGGACAGCGTACGTGATAAGGATCTGCAGATTAGCATTGACGTGGACCCGCAGGTATTGATGTAATCATCCGGGTAATTATTACCGGCATCCTGTGGTGTAACCGATGTAACCTGCACAGGATAGGTAGAAGTGAAGGGCAGCAGCTGTTGAAGTGCTGCCCTGTGCTCTGCGTACGAGCATGAACGATCGTCAGGTAGAGCAGTAACGGATCGTAACAGTTGCTGCAGAGGCAGCAAAACAACAAGATGATGGAAAACAGATAAAGGATGGGATGCCCGATGGCAATTCGTATTATTGTAAAAGAACCGGATGAAGTGTTGCACAAAAAAGCAAAAGAAGTTACCAAAATTACTCCCAACGTACAAAAGCTGCTGACCGATATGGCCGACACGATGTATGATGCGGACGGTGTAGGCCTAGCCGCACCACAGGTCGGCATACTCAAACGCGCGATCGTAGTCGATGTAGGGGATGAGCACGGGCTGATTGAACTCATCAACCCGGAGATTGTAGCGAGCAGCGGAGAGCAGTTCGGTTCGGAAGGCTGTCTCAGTATTCCGGCGCTGAACGGAGAAGTGCGCCGGGCGATGGAAGTAACCGTCAAAGGTCTGGATCGTAATGGCCAGGAAATTACTGTTACAGGACGCGAGCTGCTTGCACGTGCCCTTCAGCATGAGATTGATCACCTGAATGGTGTATTGTTCACAGATATTGCCGAGCGTGTCTATGACCGCAGACTGGACGAGGAAGGAGAATAAGCGTTGACTGTTAAAATTGCATTTATGGGAACACCCGAATTTGCCGTAGCCAGCCTGAACGTACTGCTGGAAGAAGGCATGAACGTAGTCTGTGTAGTGACGCAGCCGGACCGTCCGCAAGGACGCAAAAAAATATTAACGCCTACACCGGTCAAAGCTGCTGCGCTGGAGCATGGTCTGCCTGTACTGCAGCCGCAGCGCATGCGCAGTCCCGAAGCGGTGGCCGAGCTGGCTGCCTATGAACCGGATCTGATCGTAACTGCAGCCTATGGACAGATTCTGCCCAAATCTGTGCTTGATCTGCCGCGTCTCGGTTGTGTGAATATCCATGGCTCACTGCTGCCCAAATACCGCGGCGGAGCGCCGATTCAGCGTTCAATCATTAACGGAGAGACAGTGACCGGCATTACGCTGATGTATATGGCCGAAGGTCTGGATACGGGCGATATGATCTCCCGCCTGGAAGTGCCGATTACCGATGAAGATACTTCAGGTACATTATTTGCCAAAATGAGCGAAGCAGGCGCTGTACTGCTGCGTCAGGAGCTGCCGCGTCTATTGGAAGGTCCCCTGGAAGCGGAGCCGCAGGATGACGAACAGGCGACCTACGCGCCTAACCTGACACGCGATGACGAGAAAATCGACTGGGCGAAGGACAGCCGCGCCATCTATAACCAGATTCGCGGACTGGTGCCTTTTGCCGGCGGATTCACGCTCTGGAATGATGAAGTATTCAAAGTATGGAAAACCGTTCGTCCGGATGCGTCAGCTTCACTGCCTGCAGGAGCAGCCGATGCAGTTCCGGGAACGGTGGTGGACATGGGGCCGGAAGGCATTATCGTCCGTACGGGAGATGGTGTGATCATACTGACTGAAGTGCAGCCTGCCGGTAAAAAGGCGCTGCGTGCAGCGGACTTTGTGCGTGGTACGTCTCTCACCAAAGGCACGGTGTTCCAGTGAGCGATCAGAAGAACAACACCAGCCATGGACAGGGTAACTCTGCCGGTCAATCAGCCGGGGCAAAGCGCAGTACCCATTCTCGCCGCAATAGCGGCAGCTCCACTCGCAAACTGTCGGCCCGTGACGTGGCACTCAATGTACTGACCGATGTGGAAGTGGAAGGCTCTTATAGCAACCTCAAGCTTAATCAGGCGCTTGTCCAGGCCAATCTGGAGCGTTCCGATGCCGGACTGGCTACCGAGCTTGTCTATGGTACGGTAGCTCGCCTGAATACAATTGACTATTTTTTGGATCAGCTGGTCACCAAGGGTGTGCAGAAGCTGCAGCCATGGGTGCGCAGCTTGCTGCGCATGAGCTTTTACCAGCTCTACTATCTGGATCGTATCCCTGCACATGCAGCAGTGAACGAGGCGGTTAATATCGCCAAGCAGCGTGGGCATCAGGGCGTATCCGGCATGGTAAATGGCGTTCTGCGTAGTGTGATCCGGCAGCTGGATGAAATGGCGATCCCTGAAGGGCTTCCGGCAGCGCAGCGCATTTCCCTGCAGTATTCCCATCCCCAGTGGATGGTAAAACGCTGGATCAAGCAGTATGGGGAAGAGACAGCAGAGCAGATCTGCATGTCTAACAATGAGCCGCCTGCTGTCAGCGTACGGGTCAATACATTCCGCATTTCCCGGGAAGAAATGATGCGTACATTGAATGAAGCCGGTTATTATGCACAGCCCTCTGCAGTAGCGCCTGATGGCATACTGGTAGGAGGCAGCGGCAATATGGCACTGACAGACTGGTATCGCGACGGACTGATCTCGATTCAGGATGAGAGCTCCATGCTGGTCGCCGAGGCGGTACAGCCACAGCCGGGCATGAACGTGCTGGACTGCTGCGCGGCTCCCGGAGGCAAGACGGCGCATATGGCAGAGAAAATGAAAGATCAAGGATGTATTGTCGCCAATGATATCCATGATCACAAGCGCAAGCTGATCGATGATCAGGCAGAGCGTCTGCATCTGAATGTGATCGAGACGGCGATCGGGGACGCACTGACACTGGTGGATCGTTACCCGGCCGCTTCCTTTGATCGTATTTTGCTGGATGCTCCTTGTTCGGGACTTGGCGTAATTCGCCGTAAGCCGGATCTCAAATGGAACAAATCTCCACAGGATATTCAGGATATCTCGGAACTGCAGCAGCAGCTGATCCAGCAGGTATCCACACTGCTGAAGCCGGGGGGGATTCTGGTCTACAGCACCTGTACGATTGAGTACAGCGAAAATGAATATGTGGTGCGTCGCTTCCTGGAGCACAATCCTGCTTTTGAACCGGCAGATACACCGCTGAATCCGCTCAAGGAAGCAGCACAGCAGCGCGGCTCCTCCGGCAAGAAAAGCAATGAATCCAGTATCGGGCTGCAAATTTTGCCGCAGGATTACCATTCGGACGGATTTTATATTGCGGCTTTGCGCAGAATGAGTTAGTATATGGTCTTAGCACAATCGATCGATGAATAATAATGGCCTACAGCAGGTACGTCAGACGATGCTCTCGCTTTAAAACAGCAGAAGCTGGCGGGTACCTCTTTAGGCTTTCTTTTTTTTGTGCTAAAATAGTAAAGATGCAAACCCGATGTAAACCGTATTGTAAATGAACAAAATGATTTACAAAATAAGATATGAAGAATAGGTGTGATAAATCCAATGAAACCCTTTATATATGATTATTCACTGGAAGATCTCCAGGCATGGGTGCAAGAAAATAATGAGCCTGCTTTCCGTGCAGGGCAAATTTTTGACTGGCTGTATGTGAAGCGTGTATCTTCTTTCGAGGAAATGACCAACCTTTCCAAAGGACTGCGCGCCAAGCTGAACGACCAGTTTTCTTTTGTGACACTGAGCGAGATTACCAAGCTGCAATCCAAGGATGGTACCGTAAAATTCCTGTTCGGTCTGCATGATGATCATGCGATTGAGACGGTTATTATGCGTCACAACTATGGTAACAGCATCTGCGTAACGACACAGGTCGGCTGCCGGATCGGCTGCACATTCTGTGCATCTACCCTTGGCGGACTGAAGCGTAACCTGACAGCCGGCGAGATCGTAGCCCAGGTTGTTCAGGCTCAAAAGATACTGGATGAGACCAATGAGCGTGTCAGCAGTATCGTTATCATGGGTTCCGGCGAACCGTTCGAGAACTATGAAGCGACCATGAAGTTCCTGCGCATCATGATTCATGAAAAAGGCCTGAATATCGGTCAGCGTCATATTACGGTATCCACAAGTGGTATCGTACCGAATATCTATAAATTTGCAGATGAAGAAACCCAGATCAACCTTGCGATCTCCATTCACGCGCCAAATGACAAGCTGCGTTCCAAGCTGATGCCGGTTAACCGCCGCTTCCCGTTTGATGATGTGATGAAATCCCTGCATTACTATATGGAGAAAACCGGTCGCCGGATTACGTTTGAATACGCGTTGATTGGTGGCGTCAACGACCGTCCGGAGCATGCCGAAGAACTGGCGAATGTTCTCAAAGATATGATGTGCCACGTCAACCTGATCCCTGTCAACTATGTGCCTGAACGTAACTACGTGCGTACACCGCGCAAAGATATTTTTGAATTCCAGCGTATACTGGCGGACAAAGGCGTTAACGTAACCATCCGCCGCGAGCAGGGTCACGATATCGCTGCGGCTTGCGGACAGCTGCGTGCGAAGCATATGGAGTCGACAGTGAGGTGAGCAGAGTTGATTAGAGCAGCGCAACTGAGTGATAAGGGACGCGTTCGGCAGGTTAATGAAGATTCGGTGTGGATCGGCAGTATACAGGAAGAATATACACTTGGTATTGTAGCAGACGGAATGGGAGGACACCGGGCGGGCGATACTGCCAGCCAGCTGGCCGTACAGACGATAGTTAGTGATCTGCAGGGACTGGAAGCCGGATTGTCGGCTGAAGCTTTTCGTGCAGCGCTTCATGACGCTATTTTGCATGCCAACGATATTGTTTTTCATATGGCAAAGACGAACAGCGATTACTATAACATGGGTACTACGGTAGTAGCTGTGCTGCTGCGCGGCAATCAGGGCGTGATCGGGCATATCGGAGACAGTCGTGCCTATCTGGTCGGTGAGGATGAACTGCGTCTGCTGACACAGGATCACAGCCTCGTCAACGAGCTGCTCAAGACGGGTCAGATCAGCCAGGAAGAGGCTGCGGCCCATCCGAGGCGCAATGTGCTGACCCGAGCACTCGGTACGGATTCCGAAGTCAGCGTAGAGTTGGATGATATTCAGCTCTCCTCCGGAGAAGTTCTGCTGCTCTGCAGTGACGGTCTGACCAATATGGTCACCGGTGATCAGATCGAGACGGTTGCATTGGCGGGCATTCCGCTGGAAGATCGTGCGAAGCATCTGGTCGCACTCGCCCTGGAAGCTGGTGGCGAAGACAATATCACGGTTGCCTTGTTCGAAATCAATGACTCTGCACCCGGGTCGGATATAAAGGGGTGGACATCATGATAGGACGTATTCTCGGCGGCCGCTATGAAGTACTGGAAGAGATCGGCGGCGGTGGTATGGCACTCGTCTACCGGGCCAAGGATGTGCTGCTGAATCGTCATGTGGCGATCAAGGTACTGCGCCAGCAGTTTGTGTATGATGAAGAGTTCATCCGTAGATTCCGCCGTGAAGCACAATCGGCGGCATCGCTGTCTCACCCTAACGTCGTCAGCATCTATGACGTCGGACAAGAAGACGATGTCCATTACATTGTTATGGAGTATGTCAATGGACACAACCTGAACGAAATTATCAAAGAGCGTGCTCCGCTGCCGGTGGAAGAAGCCGTACGGGTTGCTACGCAAATCTGCGATGCGCTGGAACACGCGCATCATAATCAGATTATTCACCGTGATATCAAGCCTCATAATATATTGATTGGCCGTAATGGGCGGGTCAAGGTAACAGACTTTGGAATTGCCCGGGCGGTTACTTCAACTACCATTACCCAGACCGGCTCTGTGGTCGGTTCTGTACATTATTTTTCTCCCGAGCATGCCAAAGGTGTAACAACAGGGGAAAAATCCGATCTCTATTCGCTGGGGATTGTTCTTTACCAGATGCTAACCGGCAGACTTCCGTTTCAGGGAGAAAGCCCAATCAGTGTAGCGCTTAAACATCTTCAGGATGAATTTGAAGATCCGAGACGTATTAATCCACTGATTCCGCAGAGCGTAGAGAATATCATACTGAAAGCCATGCGTAAAAATCCTGCAGAACGCTATCATTCTGCGCACGATATGCTGACGGATCTGGATACCTGTCTGCTGCCAGAACGCAGTACGGAATCCAGGGTCTACTTTGCAAGTAATGACGATGACGAGCAGACCAAGGTCGTATCGGCGATTCGCCCCAATTCCATCCCGGTCGGTCTGCCGGATGATGAGGTGCGAAGCATGGAGAGAGACAGAGGCAAAAGCAAAAATACGGCGGCTTCCAAGCAGCAGAATCGAAAAAAAACGATCATTATTGTCTCTTCGGTACTGGCTGTTCTGTTAATCATGTTCCTCATTGTATTTTATGTAAATAAGACGCTGAATGAGGACGAAATTACCGTGCCAAGCGTCACCAACATGACCGAGCAGCAGGCTCGGGTGGAACTGGCGAAATATGGCCTGGACGTTGCGGAAGAAGTTCACCGTGAGTATCAGGAAGGGATTGCTCCTGGTACCGTGTATGAACAGGACCCGCAGCCAAATGCAATGGTTCAAAAAGACACTAAGGTCAAACTCAGTGTCGCCATGGCCAAAGAACTTAAAAAAATGCCTGACTTTACTGATTCCTCCTATGATGATGCCCGCAAGGAATTGATTGAGATGGGCTTCAAGGATGACCAGATTGTAAGACAGGATGAGAATAATGAAAGCGTGGAAGCGGGCGTAGTATTCGATCAGAAGCCGGGTGCTAATGAAGATGTCGATCCGGAATCCCAGCCGGTCACGCTGATCGTCAGCAAAGGAGTATCGACTACTTCAGTACCATCTGTAGCAGGGATCAGTCAATCGGATGCACAGTCCAAAATCTCTTCAGCAGGTCTGAAGACAGGCAGTGTTCAGCAGGAAGCAAGCTACACGGTCGACAAAGGCAAAGTAACCCGTCAGAATCCACAGCCAGGCGGTTCGGTAACCAAGGGAAGTGCGGTTGATATCTGGGTAAGTACCGGTTACCCACCAGAGGCCTTGAATTATACGTATACGGTATCTGTACCACCGGTTACTGCCGGCAAGACAAGCAAAATCAATATTGTCTATACGGATGCACGCGGAGCTGATCGTGATTGGGGAACGAAGACAATTGACTCCCGCAAATCGCTTCAGGTCAATATGGTGCTTGACCCGAACCAAAATGGTGTCGTGAAGGTCTACCGTAATGGACAGTTTCTGGATACGTTTGCGATTGGTTACAATGAAGCCAAGCAGGGTACACTCCCAGAAGGTGTAGTGGAACCGGAGAATACCGGAGAAGTTACGCCTCCACCATCGACTACGCCTCCACCAGCCGAGGAGATAACTCCTCCAGAAGACCAGCCAACCGATGATCCGGCTGCCAGTGAAGGTAAAGGTAAAGGTAACGGAAATGGTAATGGAAATGGTAATGGAAACGGCCAAGGTAATGGAAATGCCAATGGTCAGGGAAATGGAAACGGGCAGGGCAATGGAAATACGGATGAGACGGGCAGTGACACGAGTACCCTATAAACAGATGTCATTATTCAAAATGCAAGATCAATGAGAGGACGGATTACATGCCAGAAGGCTTAATCGTCAAAGCGCTTAGCGGATATTATTATGTGAAACCTCAGCAGAATGATGATGAAGTTCCTACAGGCCAGCCGGCTACCATTCAGTGCCGCGGCCGCGGAATCTTCAAAAAAAGAGGAGAGTCTCCTCTGGTAGGCGATCAGGTTATCTATTCATTGACTGAAAATGGAGAAGGCATGGTAGACGAAATACTGCCACGGAGGACGGAACTGATCCGTCCTCCTGTAGCTAATATTCGTCAGGCCGTTCTGCTGTTTTCGGTCAAGGAACCTGATCTGAGTCTTATCCTGCTGGATAAATTTCTGGTACATATCGAGCATGCGAGGCTGGAACCGTTAATCTGCTTTACCAAAATGGATCTTCTGCGTGCAGAAGATAAAGAAGATACCGGAATGCGCGAAGCGGTAGAACGGGCCAAAAAGCTGTATGAAGATATTGGTTACCAGGTAATCCTGACCAGTGCCGAGCTGGATATGGGTACGGACCAGATCCGTCAGGAACTGAACAACAAGATCAGCATGTTTGCCGGACAGTCGGGTGTAGGCAAGTCTTCCTTGCTGAACAAGATCATTCCAGGCAGTGATCTCAATACAAGCGAGATCAGTATGCGTCTTGGACGGGGTAAGCATACAACCCGTCATGTAGAGCTGATCGAACTGGAAGGCGGCGGTTTTGTCGCCGATACGCCGGGTTTCAGCCAGTTAAACTTTACACAGCTGGGGGTTGAGGATCTCGGCTCATGTTTCCGTGAATTCAACCGCTATTCGGGCGGCTGCAAATTCCGTGGTTGTACCCATCTGCACGAGCCGGATTGCAAGGTTCTGGATGCACTGGATAACGGTGAGATCGCCAGCACCCGGTACAAGCACTATGAGCAATTTTATCAGGAAATGAAAGATGAGAAGCGGAGGTATTAATTATGCATAAAATAAAAATAGCCCCTTCCATTTTGTCAGCTGATTTTGGTAAACTGCTGGCAGAAGTCGCTGAAGTCGAGCGCGGCGGAGCGGATTGGGTGCATATCGATGTAATGGATGGTCATTTTGTACCGAATATTACTTTTGGTGCGCCTGTCATGCAGTCCATTTCAGCCCATACCGGTCTGTTCAAGGACGTGCATCTGATGATCGAGAATCCGGATCGTTATGTGGAAGATTTCGTTAAAGCGGGCGCACAGATGATTACAGTTCATGCCGAAGCTTGTACGCATCTGCATCGCGTTATTCATCTGATCAAGGAACACGGCATCAAGGCTGGCGTGGCGATCAACCCGGCTACTCCGGCAGCGGCGATTCGTGAAGTGCTGGAAGATGTCGATCTGGTGCTCGTCATGACCGTGAATCCGGGCTTTGGCGGACAGGCATTTATCCCTCGTACCGTAAATAAAATCCGTGAAATTCGCAAATGGGCCAATGAAATGGGCCATACGGCTCTGCATATCGAAGTGGATGGAGGCATTACCGCTTCCACAGCCAAACAGGTTGTCGAAGCAGGTGCGGATGTACTCGTAGCAGGCAGCGCCGTATTCAACACACCGGATCGTGCCAAAGCGATTCAGAGCATTCGTGACAGCCTGCACTAAGCAGAATCACATAATGAGAATTTGTTGTACAGAGCATTCTAGAAACAGACGGGATTGGAAGCCAACCAACTTCAATCCAATGTTATTGACTGGCTAAAAAAAGCGCTGATACCTCATCGTATCGGCGCTTTTGCTATATGTTCCGCACTTATAATTCCAGGATTATAAGATCAGAGAATACAAAAAAGACAGCAAAAAAGCATCTCTATGTAAGTAGAGATGCTTTCTTCATCGACATATCATTATACGCGGGTAACTTTACCGGATTTCAAAGCACGAGTACTTACGTATACGCGTTTTGGTTTACCGTCTACGAGGATGCGAACTTTTTGAACGTTCACGCCCCAAGTACGGCGGTTACGGTTGTTAGCGTGGGATACGTTGTTACCGCTGCCAGCTGTTTTACCAGTTACATAACATTTACGAGCCATAGTTACACCTCCTATTTCCGAAAAAGTGCATGAAAACAACACTCATAACATATTATCACAATCGAGAAAGCAACGTCAACACTTCTAAATACTTTATTTATTTCTGTACAGGGTTATAGTACAATATAAGGTAGTTCAATATGTATTTTTTTTGCATGATCAGCAGGCTGCAATCTGCTGGCTGAAAGGGTGGCAATACGGCTCTCCAGAGGTCCGCATGCAGCGGTACAGACCGCATCACATAAGGCTTTGCCCATTATTGGTACTTGGTACAAGTACGTGGTTCTAAATTATTTGGAACGGGTGAAGAACAAGCAGCGTATAAGTAACCCATGTACGCTCTTTTACACTACCAATTAGATGACTACTGAAAATGAAAACTCAACAATGCGTTCTGTTCAAATATCAACCCGGACAGAGCTGGTATGGATACATGAGGAAGGGGAATTTTCTTTGAGTAAGCGTTCTTTAAATGGAACTGATTTTACCGCTATGGTACTGGCGGGAGCGAAGCGTCTGCATCAGCATGCAGAGCACGTCAATTCCCTGAATGTATTTCCTGTGCCGGATGGCGATACAGGAACCAATATGAATCTGACAATGACTGCCGGAGTTACCGAATTGAAGCGCAATAGTTCTCCGTTGATCGGTCAGACCGCTACGGTGCTGTCCAAGGGACTGCTAATGGGCGCACGGGGGAATTCGGGTGTTATTTTATCCCAGCTGTTTCGTGGGTTCAGCCGGGCGGCAGCCTCACGTGAGGAGCTGAATGCGGCACAATTCGCAGCAGCTTTGCAAAACGGGGTGGAGACAGCGTATAAAGCTGTCGTCAAACCTGTCGAAGGTACCATTCTGACCGTAGCCAAGGAAGCGGCCAAGCATGGATCCTATTATGCACGACGTACGACCGATATTACGGAACTGATGGGCGAGATACTTCGCCGTGCCCAGGAGACGCTGGCACAGACGCAGGAAATGCTGCCAATATTGAAGCAGGTCGGTGTCGTCGATTCCGGTGGTCAGGGACTGGTATACATTTATGAAGGTTTCTATGAATATCTGCTGCATGGAACAGCAATTTCTGCCGGTGCACAGACACAGACAGTGAGCCGATCTGCGATGCAGCCGGGCATTACTGGTACATCCAGTCAGGCATCCGCTGCTGCAGTAGCCCAGGTGCCTGCATTTGATACACCGATATCGGCTCAGGCACGTCTGGAGACCGAAGATATCGAGTTCCTGTATGATATGGAGTTTTTCATCAATCGGCAGCTGGGACAGAACCGGAATGCTCGTTTTGAAGAAGAGAAGTTCCGTCAGGCACTCGCTGTCAATGGAGATTCCATTATCGTGATTGCCGATGATGAAGTAATCAAGGTCCATGTGCATTCCAAGGCACCGGGCGAAGTGCTCAATCTGGCACTGCAGTATGGGGAGATTACCCAGATCCATATTCTGAATATGCGTGAACAGCATCGCGATCTGCTGTCGGCTGGACTCGATATTGCCCCGCCGCCGGAGCTGTTTGCCGAGATTCCACAGGCGCCGCTGGATCCCCAGACGGCTGCGGTTCCTCCAGCTGAAGAAGTGGCTGCTTACGGACTGATCGCCGTCTCTTCGGGCGACGGTATCTCAGAGATTTTCCGCAGTCTGGGCGTCGATACAATTCTGGCCGGCGGACAGACGATGAATCCAAGCACGGAAGATTTCGTCAAAGCGGTCGAGAGCATGTCTGCACGTCATATCTTTATTTTACCGAATAACTCGAATATCGTACTGGCTGCACAGCAGGCACGTGATCTACTGGAAGGAAGCCGCCAGATTACCGTTATTCCGAGTAAAAGTATTCCTCAGGGAATCGCTTCCGCTTTTGCTTTCCAGGAAGATGAGGGTGTGGACATGAACGAAAGCAATATGACCGAAGCGCTGAGCCATGTGAAGTCCGGTCAGGTTACGATCGCGGTACGTGATACCACGATGGAAGATATCGATATCAAAGAAGGACATTATATTGGAATTCACAATTCCAAAATTGTAGCAACTGCTCCGGCGCTGCTGAGCACCTGTCAGGAACTGCTGTCTTCCATGATCGAAGATGGTCAGGAAGTCATCACCGTGCTGGTTGGCAGTGAGGCGGATGATGCGGATACGAGAGCTCTCGCCGCATGGATCAGCGAGACTTATCCGGATGCGGAAGTGGAGATTCATGAAGGCGGACAGCCAGTGTATCACTATCTGTTCTCCGTGGAATCCTGAGTGGAAGAAATATCATAGATCGAACACAGTGAAATGTCCGTTGCAGCTGTATTGGGCATTTTATAGCAGTTGTGTTATTTTGGAGAGAAGGAGGGATAGGGATGGCCCATACCATTATTGTGACAGAGAGCACAGCAGACATTCCTGCAGAGTTGATATCCAAGTATGATATACGCATTATCCCGCTGAGGTTATTTTTTGGAGAACATACCTATGCGGATGGAGTGGATATCACCTCTGCTGAATTTTACAGCAAACTATCCTCTTCATCGCAGCTGCCTACCACGTCCCAGCCTTCCCCGGCGGATTATACAACCATGTACGAGAAGCTTACAGCAGAGCATCCAGGCAGTGAGATCGTATCGATTCATCTGTCCTCCGGTCTCAGCGGTACGTATCAGTCCGCGACAATCGGACGCTCCATGCTGGATGAGCACGGCCATATCACCGTAATCGATTCCAAATCCGCTTCCTACGGGTATGGACTGGCGGTAGTGCATGCAGCCAGGCTGGCACAGCAGGGCCGCAGTGCCGCCGAGATCGAAGCGGGAGTAGCACATATACTCAGCCGCCGTGAACTGTATTTTATGGTCGATGATCTGGAATATCTGCGTAAGGGAGGACGGATTGGCAGAGCTTCGGCCGTACTGGGCACGCTGCTCAATGTCAAACCGATTCTCTCGATTGATGACAGCGGAGTAATCTATCCGGTCGAAAAAGTGCGCGGCCAGAAAAAGGCCATGTCACGCATCGTCGAGATGATGCGGCAAAATCTGAATGTACGTAAAATCAATCTGGCTCTTGGACATACGGCGAACCGGGAATCGTGTGAACCCTTGCTGCAGATGATCAGAGAGCATTATGAGATTGGCGAACTGGTCTTCTCAGAAGTGGGGCCTGTTATCGGTACCCATGCGGGACCCGGAACGATTGCCATGTTTGCATGGCCGGATGAGGAATAGATGAGGGATGATGATGAATATCAATCTGGATCAGATTGGCGTTCGGCAGGTCAATGGCGTGAGTGCTTCCAAGGAACAGGAGCTTCACGCCTTTGGCATCTCTACTGTACTTGATCTGCTGGAATATTTTCCGTTCCGGTATGAAGATTATCGCCTGCGTGCGCTTCAGGAGGTCAAGGATGGCGACAAAATTACAGTCGAAGGCAAGATTGTCGGTCTGCCGGTATTACAGCGCTATGGCAAAAAATCACGTTTGACCTGTAAAGTAATGGTGGATGACTGGATGGTGACCGCCACCTGGTTTAACCGCCATTTCCTCAAAGACCAGCTGACCTCGGGCAGAACCATTATTCTGACCGGTAAATGGGATCAGCGCCGGTCGACTATGACCATTACCGATTCGGAATTTCCGGATAAAGGAACCCAGCGCAGCGGCAGTCTGCAGCCGGTCTATTCGATCGGCGGCAAGATTACCCAGACATGGATTCGCAAAATGATCGGTCAGGCGCTGGATCAATATGGAGAAATGATTCCGGAAGTACTGCCGCAGGAACTGATCCGGCAGTATAAGCTGATGCCGCGCAAACAGGCGATTCGCCAGCTGCATCAGCCTGCAGATGCGGGTGAGGGTAAGCAGGCACGGCGGCGGATGGTATATGAAGAACTGTTTCTGTTCCAGCTGAAGCTGCAGGCTTACCGGAGCATGAACCGCAAGCGTACGACAGGCATTGTGCACACGACCGACAATGCGACGATCCGCGAATTTGTGCGCAGCCTGCCGTTCGAGCTGACCGATGCGCAGAAGCAGGTCGAACTCGAAATACTGAAAGATATGCGTTCCCCTTACAGCATGAATCGTCTGCTGCAGGGAGACGTGGGCTCCGGTAAAACGGTTATCGCAGCGATAGCATTGTTTGCTACCGTTCGCTCAGGTCATCAGGGAGCGTTGATGGTACCTACCGAGATTCTGGCGGAGCAGCATGTGCGTTCACTCAAGCGCATGTTTGAGCCGTTTGGCATTACCGTGGAGATGCTGACGAGCAGTGTCAGCGGACGCAAGCGCAAGGATCTGATCGCTTCCCTGCAAATGGGGATGACCGATATTATCGTCGGTACCCATGCGCTGATTCAGGAAGATGTCTTTTTCCGCAGTCTTGGTCTTGTGGTCACGGATGAGCAGCATCGCTTTGGGGTAAATCAGCGCAGTGTGCTGCGGCGCAAAGGATTCGACCCGGATGTGCTGACGATGACCGCTACGCCGATTCCGCGTACCCTGGCGATTACAGCGTTTGGCGATATGGATGTATCGACCATTTCCGAACGTCCCAAAGGTCGCAAGCCGATCGCCACGTACTGGGTGAAGCATAATATGATGGACCGGGTCACGGGTTTTATTTCCAAGGAGATCGATCAGGGGCGTCAGGCGTATCTGATCTGTCCCCTGATCGAAGAATCGGACAAGCTGGATGTGCAAAATGCGATAGATCTGTTCGTACAGATGGATCAGGCTTTTCCGGGTTATCGGGTGGGGCTGCTGCATGGCCGGATGAGCGCAGCCGAAAAGGAAGAGACGATGCGTGCCTTTTACAGTAATGAAATGCAGCTGCTCGTCTCCACGACCGTTGTCGAGGTCGGTGTCGATGTACCGAACGCTACGCTGATGATCATTATGGATGCGGACCGGTTCGGGCTGTCCCAGCTGCATCAGCTGCGTGGGCGTGTTGGCCGGGGTAAGCACGAGTCGTTCTGTATCCTGATCGCCGATCCCAAATCCGAGATCGGGCAGGAGCGGATGCGGGCGATGACCGAGACGGATGACGGCTTTGAAGTATCCCGCCGTGACCTGGAATTGCGCGGTCCGGGGGAATTTTTTGGAACCAAGCAGAGCGGTCTGCCGGAGTTCAAGATCGCCGATATGGTCAGCGACTTCGAAGTGCTGGAGGTTGCCCGTAATGATGCGGCCCGTCTGGTCAGCAATGATTTCTTCTGGACGTCACCGGAATATGAAGCACTGCGCGAATTCTTGAACAGACAGCAGGTATTTCAGGGTGAACTGATTGACTGATTGCGCTAAGCGTATAAATGAATAGGCAAGTAATAAAAAGGTTGTATTCCCACCTGTCAGGAGCCATAAGGCCTGGCAGAACAGGAATACAACCTTTTTGGTGATCATTATGCTATTGGATATTCTCTGGCATGATGGAGCATGCACACATCGGTGCTAGCAGCTATTATCCAGAGACTTAACTCATTCCGTATGCGGATCAATACGTTCATATGGGTAAGCTGGTGTATTTGGTCTTTTATTTACGGATATTCACTCAACAAATATCAATCAGTCGCTGGATCTGCTGTGCAGCAATCTGCAAATAATCTTCATACTGCCGCTGTGTAATTTGTCCGGAAGCTTCGGCTTCCTTAAGGGTCATACTTATGTGTTCGATCAGCTGCTCGTTGAACTGTGTAGCAGCAAGACCCTGATGTTCTGCCATATGCTCTATACTATCGCCATCCTGCAAATACTGTCTTAATTCCAGAGCCGTCAGTCCCAGTAGGCTGGCTGCACCATCGAGAATATACGTCAGGGTACGTGCAGGGTCGGTGTCGGAATGATCTGCAAAAGGGTGCGGCTCTGTATATGAATCCGAATGGAGTGCCATTGAATTGCTGGTGAAAATTTGCTTCATATCCATGCTGCTTCCTGCCTCTCTGCTGTAACAATACTGCTTTCATTGTACCCTTCCTCCATGAACAGTCCGTTAAGGCAAACTTAAAAACCGATGAAATTCCGGCAAACTTTTATTCTTTTTGCAAACCTGTCACACACCAACCGGATACATCGTTTATACTATAGATTATGGGTTTTAACGACGAAGCTGGAGGCATTGGCATTGAGCGGGAACTATACAGGCATTATATTGCTGCAATTATTCGAGCGGGCGGCACTGCTGCTGATCTGTTTATTTTTACTGAGCAAACTGCCCCACTTCCGGCAGATATTTCAAAAGGAAGTACTGGATATGAAGGACCGGATTATTTTATCGGTTATTTTTAGCGGTTTTGCTATCTTAGGAACCTATACAGGGATCAATGTGGAAGGTTCTCTCGTCAATGTGCGCATTATCGCGGTCGTCTCGGGAGGAATCCTGTTTGGCTGGCCGGTGGGATTGATTACCGGAGTGGTCTCCGGGCTGCATCGCTATCTGATCGATATCGATGGAGTGACCTCGGTTCCCTGTCTGATTACAAGCATTATCGCGGGGATTCTATCCGGGTATATCCACAGCCGGATCAGCCGCAAGCGCCGCTGGATTGTCGGTATTGCGGCAGGCATGATCTGCGAGGCACTGACGATGCTGCTCATTCTGCTGATGGCCAATCCGGCAGAGCTGGGACAGGAAATTGTATCGATCATTGCCCTGCCGATGATTCTTGGTGAGGTGAGCGTCGGATTGATCGTCCTGTTCGTACAGGGCGTGGAAGGAGAAAGGGAAAATATTGCTGCCCGGCAGGCCAAGCTGGCGCTTGATATCGCCAACAAGACGCTGCCGTACTTCCGTTCGATCAACAGCGATTCGCTGCGGAAAATATGTACGATTATCCGGGAGGATATTCAGGCAGATGCAGTAGCGATTACCGATACACGCTTTATCCTCGCTTATGTGGGCGTGGGCGAGGATCGTTATAATATCGGCAATGAGATTATTACCGATGCGACCAAGCAGGCGATCTCCAGCGGAGAGATTGTCATTATTAACGACGATACGGAGGGCAAAGTTCCCCATATTCAGTCGCTGATCATTATTCCGCTCAAGGAGAAGAGTGTGGTCACCGGAGCCTTGAAAATCTACTATAGCAAAGCCTACAAGATTACCTATTCCCTGCAGACACTGGCTGTCGGTCTGTCCCAGATCATCTCCACGCTCATGGAGGTATCGCGGATTGAACAGATGAAAGAGATGGCGAACAAAGCCGAGATCAAGGCACTGCAGACGAGCATTAATCCGCACTTTCTGTTTAATGCGCTGAATGCCATCGCTTCCTCGATCCGTATCGACCCGGATAATGCACGGGAGATGATTATTAATCTGTCCGGTTATTTGCGTCACAGCCTGGAATGGAGCGACGAGCTGATTGATATCAACAAAGAACTCGGTCAGGTGGTTAATTATGTGGAGATCGAGAAGGCGCGTTTTGGCAGTAAATTGACGGTGATTTATGATATTGACGAAGATGTAGAAGTGAAGATTCCCAGTCTGATCATCCAGCCGCTCGTAGAGAATGCGATTGTACATGGCATTCTCCAGGGAAGAGGTTCAGGTACGGTAACCCTGTCTGTCAAGGATCGGGGAGAACAGGTAGAGATTATCGTCGAGGATACGGGTACAGGTATTGACGACGAAATTATCCAGAAAGTATATACGAGCCAGATGCCGGAAAACCGGATCGGTCTGTCCAATGTACATCAGCGGGTAAAGCTGATCTATGGAGAAGGTCTGCATATTCAGCGGTTGGACAAAGGAACACGCATTCAATTTAGAGTCAGAAAGGAGCGCGTATGAGAGCAATCGTAGTGGAGGACGAGTTTCTCGCTCGCCAGGAACTGGAATATTACATCAAGACGTACAGCAGTATCGAGATTATGGGGAGCTTTGACGATGGGCTGGATGTGCTGAAATATGTACAAAATCATGAGGTGGATGCCATATTCCTCGATATCAATATTCCGTCGCTGGATGGCGTACTGCTCGCCCACAATATCAGCAAATTCTCGCGCAAGCCGTATATCATCTTCATTACCGCATACAAGGAACATGCCGCAGAGGCATTTGAAATTGAGGCGTTCGATTATATCCTCAAGCCATACAGCGAATCTCGCATCACTTCCATGCTGCGCAAACTGGAGAACACGTATGAACGTGATCATCGGCCGGATACGGGCGGTAGGGGAGGCAGCGTCCAGACCGAACATTCTTTACCTTTATCAGTTTCCGCGCAGTCTGCAGATGGTACAGAAGCTGCTGCACACTCGGTAGGCAGCAGCAAGGCTTTTGCACATCATCAAGCTGGCCAGACTGCTCATACGGCGCATGCGCTGCAGGGCAAGATCAGTCTTTGGAAAAATGACAAAATCCAGGTAATCTCTGTGGATGATGTCTATTATGCATCAGCGAGCGAGAAGGTCACCCATGTGTACACGCGGCGGGATGAGTATACGGTCAGTGCGAGTATCAGCGATTTTCAGGCGACGCTGCCAGAGGAATATTTTTTCCGCTGCCACCGTTCCTATATCGTCAATATTAGCAAAATCCGCGAAATTGTACCGTGGTTTAACAACACTTATTTACTGCGCTTGCATGATCTGGAATATGAAGTTCCGGTCAGCCGCAGCAAAGCCAAAGAGTTCCGGCAGATCATGAATATATAAAGGCATTTCATTCCGTAAATACCGCATTTCATTCCACATTGGTTATAGCGCTTATATGGTAGGGGTATACTTGGGGTGTAGAGAATTCTCGATAAACGGACTGCTTCACCAGAATACCAAGCAGCCTGCACAGGTTGAGAACCTTTCACCTGTATACACACACTATACTTTGCGGTAATTACGGAAAGGAACATCCATTATGAGCCAAATGTTGAATCACACGCAAGCTTCGATGTCCTCAAAAACAACCATGTCCAAACCGGCAAACCGCTGGCTGATTGCCCTTGGAACCGTCGTTGTACAGATGGGGCTTGGTACCATTTACACCTGGAGCCTGTTCAATCAGCCGCTAGTTGACAAGTTTGGCTGGGAACTCAGCTCGGTTGCCATCACATTTTCCATTACCAGCTTTGCACTGGCATTTGCCACTTTATTCTCCGGTAAATTGCAGGAGAAATGGGGCATTCGCCGCCTGATCGGAATGTCCGGTATTGTGCTCGGGCTAGGGTTGATGCTCAGTTCGCAGGTATCCTCGCTGTCTCTGCTGTATTTGCTGGCCGGTGTCGTTGTCGGTTTTGCAGACGGTACCGCCTATATGACTTCCCTCTCCAATCTGATCAAATGGTTCCCTGAACGTAAAGGACTGATCTCCGGCATCTCGGTCGGCGCTTACGGAACAGGCAGTCTGATTTTTAAATACATTAACGGCTCGCTGATCGGCTCGGCCGGTGTATCGATGGCGTTCCTGTACTGGGGAATTATTGTCCTGTTGATGATTGTGCTCGGCTCCCGCTTTATTCGTGAGGCCGTCGTCACAGATACGGTGCAGGCAAGCAGCAGTCAACAAGTGAAAAAGGGTACAAATGCTCATAAACATCTGTCTCCATCCGGTCCGACAGTAGTTACTCATAACTACTCGGTCAAAGAAATGCTGAAAACGAAAGAAGCGTATCTGCTGTTCATCATGTTCTTTACCGCATGTATGAGTGGATTGTATCTAATCGGTATCGTCAAGGATATCGGTGTGCAGCTGGCAGGTCTTGACCTTGCTACAGCAGCCAATGCAGTAGCCATGATCGCGATCTTCAATACGGTCGGCCGGATTATTCTGGGCGCCCTGTCGGATAAAGTAGGCCGGATCAAAGTGATCTGTGGTACTTTTATCGTTACAGCTGCGGCAGTAGCCGTGCTGAGCTTTGTTCCTCTAACCTATGGTATCTTCTTTGCTTCCGTAGCGGCGATTGCGTTTTGCTTTGGCGGTAATATCACCGTGTTTCCTACCATTGTCAGTGACTTCTTCGGTCTGAAAAATCACGGCAAAAACTACGGTGTGATCTACCAGGGCTTCGGTATCGGGGCACTGTCCGGTTCCATTGTGGCAGCCTGGATGGGCGGCTTCAAGCCAACCTTTATCGTCATCGGGATTATGTGCATTATCTCTTTCCTGATTGCCGTATTTATCAAACCTCCGGTTACTCCACAGGCGGTACAGGAAGAAGCATCCAAGGAAGCTAAATGGAATGCCAAACCACATACGGCTCGTGGATAATGGTAGGCATATAAAGCAAAAGCGACGGTAACAGGATCATTTAGATGAACTATGAAGATAAATGATCAAGCAGCTCATTACCATGAAACAAAACAGCCTGTTATCCGGATACAAGCCTATAACTCCGGATAACAGGTTTTTTACTCATAAACAGGCACTTATAAAATACTGAAAATAAATTACAAATTTCAGAAAAATGATTCTTAGAGCCGGGAATACAGTAATATTGAATATAACCATCTCTATCCCAACCCCAAAAGGAGGAGTGAGACGTATGTCGCAGATCCGATTATGTACGCGTCCGCAGGTCATTTACAGAGATCTATTGGAAGCGTTATCTCGAGAAAAGAAATTGTCCATGCTGAAGGTCCATCATGAATCGAGAGAACACAAAGAACTTTCAACGGAAGCGGGTTATTATACATTTGTGATGGAAGATCAGTCTACGCTGGTCTATGCCATTATCGACCAGTCTACCAGCATTCCATATTTGTTGTTATCGGGTCCATCTGTCCAGGAAGCTGTCCGTCTTGTGTATCAAACCGGAATGGTAGGTTCGATAGAGGAAGTCATAGAGTGGTGTGCCAAGGCAGATAACACGGGGGATAAGATCGATGCCATTTGCCGTCTGGGTATTGCTTCTTATTTTGAAGTGCGGCCGGATATTCTGGAGATTTTTACCCTTTATATGCAGGATACGGATGCACGGGTCAGACAATCGGCTGTATTTGCGACCAGCTTTATCGGTTGGTCGGAGTTTGAGGGAATGCTGACCCGTACAGCCGACAGGGATCCCGATGAACGGGTGTCCATGATCGCAAAGAGCGCGATTCGCATTATGAGAGAAAGCGATTGGAAAGCGGAAACGACACCGGGTTAGATTCGCAGTAATCAGCTAACGTATGACCAAACATGGACGCAGGGAAATAAGGGCAATAGATGACCGTTAGGCATAGAGTTCTCTATGTGATATCTGATAAAGGATATTCAGGTTGCAGGGAAATCTTTGCTCTTATTTCCGTTTGAAGCGAATCAACTCCCATAATGAGGTGTCGAAGATTCCCTTGTAAGCTTATTTTGCGGCATATTCCCCGAAAAAAGCGAAAATTTGCCGAAATCGGGCAAATTTATGCATTCAGGGAATCACATTCTGTGTAATTCATGCTAAAATGGCTATAATGATGCCATACATGACATGATCAGGCTGTTCGACTTTATCCGGCAGCTGCTCATCTGTACGGCTTTCTATTTATTCCTTTCCGGCAGGCGTATCCATTGCTGGTACTGCCATCCCGAAGGAAGTTGCGAAAAGGTGGACGATGAATATGAAAATGACCAATCCGGCCCTTACCCGCAATCAGAAGCTTGCAAATACATATCAGATTCGCCGTACGTTATCCGTCAGCGAATTGTCTATTGTCTATGTGGCAAGACATATGGAGAAGGGTACACTGCATGTAATCAAGGAATTCTTCCCTGGTGCACTTGTGGAGAGAAGCCGTAACCGCCGGTCAGTGCATTGCTCCCAGGCAGGGCTGAAATCTAAATATACCGAGATGCTGTCCACTTTCCGTCAGGAAGGCAGCATTCTGCGTGAACTGAACCATCCGGGGATCGTCAAGTATGAGGATGAATTTGAGGAGAACAATACCGCGTACCTGGTGATGGAATACTGCCGTGGGATTACGCTGGACCATTATATCCGTCAATCTTCTCCTCAGGCAGACCCTGCATTTATGCAGTCGAGGCTGTTGCCCGTTATTGAAGCGCTGGAGCATATTCATCAGCACGGTTATATTCACAGGGATGTGAAGCCAAGTAATATTATGCTGGTGGAAGACGGGCAGACCAAACTGCTGGACTTTGGTTCGGCTGTACGTTATGAGAACAAGACGCACAGCATCTTGACGACAGCAGGTTATTCGCCAATCGAGTTTTACTCCGGTCGCTCCTGTCAGGGGCCGGTATCGGATATTTACAGTCTGGCGGCGACGTTTTATTTCTGCTGCCAGGGCAAGGCCCCCGTCGATGTACCCAAGCGCCTGTTCAATGATACGCTGGAGAAGCTGGGAAGCGAGCAAGTGGCTTCGCCGATCCTTTCCCGGGTGATTCACTGGGGATTGGCTGTATCGGCTGACAAGCGCTGTGCGTCGCTCAAATGGTTCAAAATTGCCGTTCAGGCCGAACGGTTCTGGAAGCGAAATCTGGTACTGACACGCAGCCAGAAAAATCATCATTCCACCAAAGCGATAGACGGAGTGAAAGCGACCAGTCTATCATCGGCAGCCGCCGATAGTCACACCGAAGAGCTTATGAAAGAAAGCATGCATTCACTGAAGTAAGCGGTTATGCCATCAGATAACAATTCAACAGAACGAAAACCACACGTCAATTGTGTGGTTTTTTTGTTAAATAAATGTAAAATTTTCTTTCAAATCATTTTACAAAATAGAAAATAATTACAAATGAAATGGAGGGTAGGCAATAAATTCTTAAAAATGGACAAAATTTGGACTATTTTTGGAATCATATTTATGCAAACAAAAAATAGGCCAAAAGTTTGGGTGAATAATATAAAGTAAATATAAAAAAAACAAAATCAAAGACTGATACTTAATAGTCGATTGTTGACTTTTTAATATCGCCCAGTAATCTAAAGGGAAATTCAAATTCCTTACATAATAATATTTTAATTGAAAAGGCGAACATGTTTTCCCGTGCGAGGTACAAAGACCTAGTATCATTAAAATTAGTATAATTTTCATTAAAAGTAAGAAAGTATTAAAAATTAATTTATATTGTTATTTTTTCGACAGTATTTTTTTAGTGAAAGGATGAATTCGACAGTTTCGACAATATCTCTTATGTATGTATAGTCGTATTTTCCTATAAATAAGACTGAATTCAAAAAATTGACAACCTATACTATTCGTATTGTATGATACATTTTGTAACTCGGAAGTCATGGAACTAAAGTGGGAATTGCAAACACCGTTTTAATCGTATTCGTACTTTCCTCAGCTGCTTCCCGGCTCCGGGTGTGAACGTTGTATACATAGCGTGAAGGCCAGAATGGAGGAAACTGCGTTGGATATTATTAATCAAACGAACCGTACAATGCTCTTTGAAGAAATTAACCCGGAAAAGCTCGATCTAATCACCCTGGTTGGTGATGTTAAAGGTATCGATAGCCTCAGTGATGATAAAATCAAGGAAATCAGCCAGCATTTGCTGGTGCGCAGCTTTGATGATTTTCTGAACAAATTTACACCGACCGTATATTCTTTCTTTAATGCGGCTAATCAGAAAGTGGTCTATACACTCAAAAAGCCGGAAGGAATTGCCGACGATTGCATTTCCGAGATCCGGATTGACCAAAACAAC
This sequence comes from Paenibacillus sp. Z6-24, assembly GCF_054161335.1. Lineage (NCBI taxonomy): Bacteria > Bacillati > Bacillota > Bacilli > Caryophanales > Paenibacillaceae > Paenibacillus > Paenibacillus sp. Z6-24. The sequence goes on from NZ_CP096398.1 coordinate 1,760,226, forward strand.
GATTTCCTGAAAATGCTGTTTACCCTGATCGATACCAAGCGCAGCCAGGGAATCACTAACGTTGACTTCAAATTCGAGAATCTGCTGGATATGATCTCACCCAAAAAAGTGATGGACGATATCCGTCAGGTACGTAAAGAAATTCATTATATGTACGGACAGTACGATCAGCTGGATGAAGCGGATCCGAAAAAGCTGGAAATGGGCGACAAGCTCAACCAGATGTTCGAAGAAGCGAGCCAGAACTATAACAATGTAATGGCGATGCTGCCGCTTGCTATTGAAGATATCAAAACCCGTCTGCTGCTGGGAGGCACTCAGGATGATCAGGCGGCTGAAGAATTCCGTATCGGTATGCTGACCATCGGTGAAGGCGGCGAACTGCAGATCGTAGAAGCGCCGAAAGCCGACACCACGGAATTGATGCTGCTCGATGATAATGGCACAAACGAACTGATCTCCGTATTCGAAGAAGATTACGAAAGCGTCAGCGAGAATCCTTCCATGTATGTCAAAGACCTCGTGGTCCGCACCTTCTGTCCGCTTCCTGCCGTAAACACCGAAGTGAACACGGAGCTGGAAGTACAGAATTACAATACGTACCTGGAATTCTACAAAAATGCCAAAGATGAATTCGTTAAGGCGGTTAAACCCCTGGTCGAGAAACTGCTTGGTGTGAAGATGTTCTTCGACCAGTATGCGACCAAAAACCGCGGCATGGCGCCAACGCTGCTCATCACCAACACCAAACTGGATATGCTGGTGAAAAGCACAAATGCACCGCGTCTGGAGACTTACCTGAACACGGTCAACTCCAAAAATGACTTTACCGATACGATCTGGTTCGGTATCGTACCATCCATTGAAATGGAAGCAGCAGGAAATGTACGTGTCAGCCGCGCCCGCTTCAAAGGTACCGAGAAATCGGCCAAGCAGGAAGGCAACACACTGGAGTCGATGTCGATGCTGCTGCAGATCGTCAAAAATTATAAAGTACAGCTGTTCTTCAACTTTGAATCCGGTGAAGAGACGACATTCAACCATGTGGCTACTTCTGGTATTGACAAGTTCATGGAGAAATGTACTCCACTGCTGCGTCAGGATTACAGCGAATTCGCGATTCCTTGCGTACCGAACTTTACGATTATTCCAAAAGACAAATCCGGCATCATTATCGATAGCCGTATGATGCAGACCGAAGCCGGTGTGCAGCTGTCCAAGGAAAAAGAAGATATTCTCAAACTGTGGATCGAAGGCGTCTATGTGGGAGCTGCCTATGTGGCTGCCGGCCTCGTCTCTGCCTACCAGTGCCCGGAATATCTCAAGGAAATGTTCAAGGATGTACAGCGCGACGCACCAGGCGTACGCTTTGATATTGAATCCGGCGATAACAGCCTGCGTTTTGTAACGACAATGGCCAAGGAAATTACCGGCTTCACCAACAGTATCAAGGATTCCATTAACCGCCGTAACTTCGGCTTCGTCTTCTCTTCGGAAAATGCGCAGCTGCAGGGTAAGGATATCCGCAGAATTACCGTATACAAAGCAAGAAGCCTGGCGATGTCCGAAGATGGATTCGATTCCATTTACAAAACACTGGTCAGCACTTATGTGGAGCGTATCCTGCGCTTCCAGACGAGCGACTTCAAATACGAGAACATCGTCAAATTTTTCAGCAACAATCCAAGCAGTCAAAAGAGCCGCTGGCTGGGTGCCAAAGGCGCTGTCAATTCCATCGTTCAGGACGGCGACGATCTGAACTATGTAATCGACGAGAAAAACAATCTTTGCAATATTGATCTGGTATTCAATGGCAACGTGAAGAATCTGGAAGTCACCATCACCAAGGCGACCAGCGCTGCCAGAGCCTGATCATAAAAAACTGCAGCAGGACACGGCAGGGATTCCGCAACGTGATGACGGGTATGACCGTCTGGAATCCCTGCCTCGCCTGATGCCCTGCCTGGAGAATGAGGCAGAGAATCAGGTAACAAGCCGCAAACATTATACATAGAGCGATCGGCAGTATGCTTACTTAGGACTTATTACAGGAACTTCATAGCAAGCGTAATTGTGCCGGTACTCGGGTATGATGCTCAGGTTGTATGTTGGGAGTGCCCTTACGGGTCTACTCTTTTACATAAATTAAAAAAAGCATTTATATCAAGGAGGAACACAAATGGGTTTCACACTCAAAGTAGAAGGCGCAGAAACAATTGAACTGGGGATGGACAACATCCAAACGGTGATCTATGACACAGATACACCGAACGATTCCAACGCACGCTCCACAGACGTTGGTTCCACACTGAGAATCACAGGTAAAATCATCACAGCTACCGATGGTGACAACGCAGATGACACCATGAAACTGGCTCTATGGTCCCTGGTACCTGCTGAGAAAGCAGATTGCTACCGTAAAGTAACACTGGAAGTTATCGCTGCTGATCAAGTGATCCGCAAAATCTACTTCCCGAACGCTTTTGTTGTAGATTACACAGAGCACTTCGGCGATGTAGAAGGCGTAGGTCAATTCTCGATCTACATCAAACAAAAGAAAGACAAAACCGAACTCGCGAAAATCGAGGGCGGATACGCAGTTTAATCCACCAAGTTGGAGCCGTGCAGCTGCGCGGCTCCATAACTTACTTTTAGGTAACTTTTGTGGATGGATTTCATGAAATGAATTGTATATGAACAAAGGAGGCAAGAATCGCTTGATTAATTATTATCAGGTGCTTGGTTTATCCCAGACCGCTACACCGGCCGAGATCAAACAGACATACCGCAGGCTCGCCAAGCAGTATCATCCCGATACGAACCAGGGCAGTGCTGAAGCGGAACAGAAGTTCAAGCAGGTGCAGCAGGCTTATGAGACGCTCGGCAATGAAGATGCCCGTCACAAGTATGATCAGAAGCTGGCAGGAGCATCCACAGGTTCTACCGGACCAACCGGACAGGCAGCAGGAAGCCGCACTACCCGGAGCTCGGCAGCATCGGCAGGAGACAAAAATTTTGATCCGCGTGATGTGCAGACCCAGTTTGAACGCTTTTTCGGCTTTAATCCGAAAAGCAATGATGCGTCTATCAAAAAGGACGACAAAAAGAAAAATCCGCTGGATACCTCAGCGATATTTGAACAATATTTTGGCCCCCGAAAAAAATGATCGTGAAGTGATGGAGGTTGTACATAAGTGAAATCGGAAAGAACCGTAGGTCTATGGTGTATTGATATCGGCATTGCGCTGATCTCGCTGTCTACACTGGTGTATATTTTTGTAATTCCATCGATTTTGCTGAAAATTATAGCTATTCTGACCATGGTCGTTGCCTTTGGCTGGTATGCGTACCACCATTTTTTCAAAAACCAGACCGATGTGCCTGTCTATCAGGAAGTAACGGAGATCATTCTGATCGATGAATTCGGTGAGCGAATCAAAGGTTGGGATATCGTCGGCGAGACCAGCATGCTGATCGGCAAAAACACCCGTCACAACAAAGTGGATATTGATCTGTCCGGCAGTGATTATGCGTCACTGATCAGTTCGCAGCACGCCGTACTGAACTGCGTCAATGGCGAATGGTATGTGGAAGATGCGGATTCCAGCAATGGAACCGGCATTCGTTCGGCTGCCCAGAACAAATCCAATAAAATCGAAATCGGACGTCCCTATCAGATTGGACCGGGAGACGTTTTATATATTGCCAATACCAGACTACTCGTAAATTAAGATTGGGAGATGAGCACAAATGAGTTTGACAAGATGCCCGAACGGACACATGTTCAGCACGAGAAGACACGGAAGCACTTGCCCTTATTGTAATACTGTCGTAGCTGCAGAGGCGGCCTATCCGAATCAGCGTCCTGCGGTACGCGTTCAGGATGAAGAAGATAAGACAATGCCCTACCTCGGAGAGACGGTTGGTATTCATCCGGTAACCGGATGGCTTGTCTGCATTGAAGGACCACAGCTGGGCCAGGATTACCGTATTATGGCCGAGAAGAACTTTATCGGACGTGCGGAAGAGATGCATATCCGCATTATCGGCGACAACACCATTTCCAGACGCAATCACGCCGTGATCGTCTATGATCCGAAAAAGCGCAATTTCTATCTGCTGCCGGGGGATGCTTCCGGTCTTGCGTATCACAACAATGAAGCGGTCTACTCACCGGTAGAGCTGAATGCCTATGATGTGATCCAGCTGGGACACAGCAAATTTATCTTTATCCCGCTGTGCGGCGCCCACTTCGAATGGGAAAATAACGCCATGATTGCAGAATAGGAGAACGAAATCGTATGAGTGGAACACCGTATATTATCGTGCTCTGTGCCTGCATCGCCGTGACCGGCCTTGTTTTCTGGCGGCGCCGGCTGACAGCCGGGCTGTATGGAGATGTGACGCTGGCAGGAGAGTCCGTCAGAGAGGCGTCCCAGGTACTGATCGGCAACGGTCAGACGATTGGGACACGCGCCGAACAGGATGATTACTTTGCCAGCAAGACAACTGCGGCCGGTACACTCGCTGTACTGGCTGACGGGATCAGTGGTCTGGCCAATGGACGGATGGCGAGCACGCTGGCAGTAACGACTTTCCTGCGGGAATATGATGAAGTACAGAGTTATCAACAGATTCCGGATTATATGGAAGAAGCGGCTTATGCGAGCAATCGGGAGATTGTACAGCAGCTCAAAGGCAATCATGGTGGCACAACGCTGGCAACTGCGGTCATCAGCGGACATCATCTGTACTGGGGAGCGGTGGGCGACAGCATTATTACCGTGTTCCGCAACAGCAGCTTTATCCCGGTGAACTCCATGCATACACTGGGTGCGGTACTGCAGCAAAAAGTACTGGCCGGCGAAATGACCCGGGAGCAGGCGGAGAGCAGTCCGCAGCGCAAGCAGCTGGTCAATTATCTGGGCTATGAAGCTTTTGACAGTATGGAGATTGGTGATTATCCGTTTGTACTGCGTCCGGGGGATAAAGTGCTGCTGTGCAGCGATGGGATTCATGACGCACTGACGGAAGTAGAATTGGAAGCTATTTTGACGACGACCGATGATCCGCAGGATGCTGCCGATCAGATCATTGAAAGTATTGAGCAAAAAAATCTGAAGCATCAGGATAACGCGACTGTCATCATTATGCAGCAGGGCTAAACGGGGGTACCGATGAGAAGGGAAAATAGCGATGTAAAGACGGCTTTTGTGTCGGAAGCAGGCTCTTTGCTCGATAATCGTGATTATTTTGCATATACGGAACTGGATGATATGGCTTGCTACGTACTGGCGGACGGGCTGGATGAAGATCAGCAGCAGCGAAGCGCCGAACTGGCAGCGAAGATTATTCTGGAAAACTTTATGGAAAAGCCGACGATGTCCAAATGGCGCATACGCAGATGGTTGAAAGAAGCACATGAGACGCTCAAGTTCGAGAGCCGCCGGATGCGCCTTAAGGCCAGTCTGCTTATTGTCGTTACGGACTATACCAAGTATGTGTGTGCATCGAGCGGGAATACCCGGCTGCACCATCTGCGCAATGGTCGTCTGCTGCTCAAAAGCAATGACCAGAGTCTGGCGCAGATCATGGCGGATCGGGGTAAATTGGCGCCGGACCGTGTATATCATCACGAAGAGAGCAGCAATCTAATGCAGTATCTCGGCATGCCGGAAGGGTTTGGCATGTCCTTTGTCCGCAAGACACGTATGGTAGATGGCGATGTGCTGCTGCTCAGCAGCGCAGGTCTATGGAAAGGACTGGATCTGACCGAAATTCTGGATTCGCTGTCCGAAGCCAAGGGTCCGCAGGAATTCACGGATACACTGGAAGAAGTTCTGCTCAGCAAGCAGTCCTATTACTACGACAATTACACGGCAGCTGCCATTTACATGAACAAGGTATATCAGGATGATCCGAAGAAAAAATGGCGGATTATTCGTCGGATTCTGATTGCAGCGTTAGTATTTTTTGTACTTGGCGGCGGGGTGCTCTGGGCGACCTATCGCAATATCGAGAAAAAGGCGGAAGCAGCGGCCAATCTGGTCGAATACCAGCAGACCGGCGACCAGTACACTCAGCAAGGTGATTACAGCAAAGCACTCAAAGCCTACAGTGAAGCCCGCAATGCGGCGATCAAGATCAAGGATCGCCTGCACAAGGTTACACTGACCGACAAAATGAAGATCGCACAGGCACTCGTCGATGGTGACGGTCACATCAAAAACCAGGAATACGATAAAGCGATTATCAGCTACCAGAGCGCACAGAAGCAGGCGGAGAACTATCCGATCTTCAGCGAAGCGGATATCCAGAAAAAGCTGGAGCAGACCAAGACATTTGCGGCTGTAAACGAAACGGTCAAGGAGGCGGATCTCAAATTCCAGTCCGGCGAATACAGTGCAGCCAAAAAGCTGTACGAACAGGCCAGCAAGGAAGCCATTCAGGCGTCGTATACGGATGCGCAAAAAGATGTGGCTGCCAAGCTGACTGACACGCAGAACAAACTGGATGAGATTCAGCAGCAGACCCAGGAACTACGGGCGGAGAAGCAGGAGAAACGCGGCGACAAGGCGCTGGATGCCGGCAATTATGATCTGGCTGTAGATGCATATGGTCAGGCACAGGGCATTTACCAGGAGATCGACAAGCTGGAGAAAGTTCTGGCAATGGAACGCAAAATTGGCAAGGCCGAAACCGAACAGGATAAGTTGGCCCAGGAGGCCAAAGATGCAGCCGCTGCTGCCTCAGCAGCATCCGCACAAGCAGCAGCATCTGCAGCGATGAACGGCAGTCTGCCGGTGCCTACATCGGCAGTTTCAGGTGCAGACATGAGTGCCGCCAGCCCGTCAGCGATCGGTTCCGGTACAGCATCTTCCGATGCAAATGGAGCAGCAGGTACAGGTGCAGGGACAGGCATCCAATATGGATTGACCGACAGCAAAGTTGCCAATTAAAAACATATCCATATCCAGAATAGACAGCAAAGAAAGGAGAGGGTGAGCCATGAAAGAAATGCTGGAGTCCCTCATGCAGGACCGAATTCACAAGTTGAGCCAGTTGGAAGACCGCAAGCTGATGCGCCAGCTGGTCAATGAATTCCTCGTTAATATGGTCGATTACCAGGAACAGATGCTGGATAAATTGGAGCAGCGGGTTCTGGAAGAAAGCAAGACTGTGAGCAGTCTGTATGATATTCATACAACCGTATATCGTCAGGAAGACTGGGATGCGGCACATGAATTTCTGCATCCGGTACTGCCGGAAGATGTACAGCCGCAGGTTCTCAGCCTGCCGGAACTGCTCCTGGTACAAGGTGAAGCGGAGCAGGAGCCGAAGAGCAGACTGTTCCGCCTTTTCCTGGAGATGGATAGCGCTCAGGTGCTCGCCCTCGCCCGGAGCGGTCGTATGTTCAGAGCACGGGTGACAACAGATGCGGGCGTGTACCATGTCGGTGTACAGCTGCGGCCAAGCACCGATTACCAGCGTGAGCTGGAGCGGCTGTATCACAATTTCCAGGTCAATGGATTGGCCTGGCGGACCGTACATCATCCTTATATTTATAAATTTGTAGACGTCATGTTACATAGCTGGGAAGACAAGCCGCAGCAGGAAGAATCGATCGTATCGATCACTGTAGATATGGAAGAATACGAGCCGTATCAGCGCCCGGGCTGGATTCCGGTCTGGAATGTACAACGGCTGAAGATCAAGAACAGCGGTTTCCCGATTCCGGCGCTCGACCGGATCCATTATGAGCATATTATCTCCCTGCATAAGTACGGTACCGAGCATGGGTATCTGGCAGATGGCGCAGCCGCGGACATTCGTTACATCAAGCGCAGCCCGGGTGAGATGGTCATCGTCTCTCCGGGAGACCGCTCCGGTTTCTGGGATATTATCAAAATAAACCGCCCTGTGGAGCAGCGCTGGACCTCGTCAGCCTATCCGCTGCTTAACAACGGTCTGCTGGACCAATTTGTGCATCATCATGCAGCCGGTCAGATTTTGCCGGTGCGTACAATGGGAGAACTGACCAGAATCGTTCGCGCCCAGCAGGCTTCTGCAGGGGTGGAGCTTCACAATGTTCAGGTTCGACAGGATACACCGGAAGCCGCTGCTGTACAGGCAGATGTGGAGGCCGTGGAACTGAATCCATTTCTCGGGGACAACATCCGGCTCGATGTTCATCGACCGGTAATGGAACTTTCTTTCCGTCGTCTGCCGGAACATCGCCTGCCTGCTTTTCTGCATGGGGACCAGCTGGCTTATCTGACGGCTGAGCTGCAGCGTCAGCTCCCGGAATATCGCTGCAAAGGGGTCTGGTTGTGAACTATATCTGGGATTTGATGATCAAAGCGCAGGATAATGGTATGCAGCCGCAGCAGATTCATTTTCGGCCGGCACGCTACTATTCACCGTATATGGAGCTCAGTCTGTACGATCTGAATGCCACGTCGGTGGATACATATGTAGAGCTGAATCCGTATTACCGTTTTGAGCAGTTGTTTGGCAGCTGGTTTCATCCCGATCTGGAAGAGGATGAAGAATTCCGACATACCTTGTTCGATATTATTGTCCATTTTCTGGCGCAGATGGATATGTATCAGGGGATGACCCGGAGAGAGTACCATATCCGCTTTATTTTGCGGGATATCGAAGAAGGTGTATTTGGAGAAGAAGCGGTTCGTCAGCTGGCACTGCTCAGCCGTGAAGAACGCGAACAGCTCGGAGAGCAGCTGCTGAGACTGTATGAGATCGGAGAGCCGCTGTCTCTGCTGCGCCGGATGTTCCGTGACTGGTTCCCGCGTTCACTCATCTATGTGAACCGTGAGGAAAAGGAAGAATTAATGATCTATGTCGGCAAGCAGGATACACCGCCGAATATCGCCAAAGTACAGCTGCTGCTGACACTGTTCCTGCCTGTGCATTTTGAGGTGCGGCTGTATTGGACGCATCATTTTGGTCTGATTGGCACGGGAGAGACGATGATTATGGACCGGATTGCAATGTATTGATTGAGGGAAAGGAATGACCGCTATGAATAAAACATACTCCTACCGGCTGCACAATCATCCGCTGGAACCCCAGAGCAGCAAAGGGCAGGCGCGTTTTACCAGAGAAGAACTGGAAGAGATGACCACCTTTGAGCTGCGCAATATTTGTTACAAGGAGCGTCTGGTGGAAGGAATCGCAGGTACACTGGATCGTGAGGAACTGATTCGTACCATTCTCAAGTTCCGCGGCATGCAGAATACCCTGCGTATCGAACAGTTTCGCAAAGGCGGGTTCGAGCGAATTCAGTCGGTACTGGGACGCTATCTGAACGCCCAGAAGCCGGATCATGGCAGTATTAGAGTACCTGCCCGGATCGTTCTGTATCAGGGCATACGCCTTGGCAGACTGGACGGGTACAAGATCGAATCCGGCACGGTGATCGGTGAGAATGTGCTGCTGCTGAACGGCAATGGAGAACTGTGCGGCATTCTGAACGTCAAGATGATCGAAGACCAGCCGGGCAAATATTTGCTGACCGCGCCGAGTCACTGGGAACACCGGATGACATCGAACCAGAATTACAGTCTGTATTTTACCCGCCGTCAGGATTCGGATTATCTGTATCATGCCTATTACAGCGATCGTCCGCTGATTCCGGCCAATCTGCATTATTACCGTGTACCGGTAGCGGAGCTGGAGATTCGGATGCCGGAGCCGACCGATACGGTGTTGGCAATCGATTTTGGTACATCCAATACGACAGCAGGTGCTTATCTCGGCAGCGGTTATGGATCGATGATCCAGCGGGAAGATTCCCCGGTGCGCAGCACGGATCGTCTGCTTGGAGAAAGCAATGCTTATCGTACCCAGGATGCCGTCAATTATGTCGTATTTCCCAATGTAACCGACAAGCAGGAGCAGTGGCTGGAGCTGCTGCCGACACTGGCAGCGGCAGCGGATTGTGCAGATCCCGAGAATGTCCGGCTCGTCTATGGTTATGATGCGCTTGCTTATATTCAGCGCAATGGTCATAACAGCAGAGCTACCGTATTCCGCGGCATGAAGCGCTGGGTGAATGATTATGAACGGGTAGAGGAATTGATGGATGCCGCAGGCAATACCGCTTATCTGTCCCGCAGCGAGATTCTCAAAGGGTATATCTCCTACGTGGTCGAGACGGCCGAGCAGCAGTTCAAATGCCGATTTGAACATTTGCATATTTCCAGTCCGGTCAAGCTCAAAACCCAGTTTCTCGATATGTTCAACCAGATTTTGCCGGACTACCGGATCGAGATGAACGATGCACTCGACGAGGGAATGGCAGTGTTATACAACACCATTGCCGATCAGATTGATAAAGGCACCTATATCGACGGGGAAGAATACCAGGCGCTTGTCATCGACTGCGGCGGCGGTACAACCGATCTCAGTTCCTGCCGCTTCAGTATCCACGAAGGCCGCATTTCCTATGGTCTGGATATCCATACCAGTTATGAAAATGGTGATACCAACTTTGGCGGCAACAATATTACCTACCGGATTATGCAGTGGATGAAAATTGTATTTGCCGAATGGTACAGCGGCCAGCAGCGCCGGATCGACATGGACGCACTGATCGATATTCCGGGCGCTGAGCTGTTCCGGTATGTGGACGAATACGGTATCAAGGCTGTGTACGAAGGTATGGAAGCACGCTATCTGGAAGCTGAGAAGATTATTCCGACGAAGTACCGGGATTATGAGCATCACAGCCGGGATGAATACCAGCGTGTACGCGGCAATTTCTACTTCCTGTGGGCGATGGCCGATCAGATGAAGCAGGAATTTTTCCGCAAAACCGGTATCCTGCGCAGCCGTTTCCAGGATGACAATGAGACCATTCTGGACAGCGATATCAAGATTACCAAGGTCGACCGCTGGTTCCTGTCCATTAGCGAGCCGGATGGACGACTGCGTAATGAATATCGTCCGCCGGATGTGGTCTTCAATATTCGCGAGATCAATCAGCTGATCAAAGCGGATATCTATGAAATTGTGCGCAAGTTCCTGGACGAATTCTACCAGGATGGTCGTCTGCAGGACTATTCGATTATCAAATTGACCGGACAATCCTGCCGGATCGACGTGTTCCGCGAAGCACTCAAGGAATTCGTTCCCGGCCGCAGTATCGAGTTCCGTCAAAAGGCCAAAGAAAACAGCCAGGTGCCGGATCTCAAGCTGGCCTGTCTGCGCGGCGCTATCCGTTATCTCAATGCCAAAAAGATCGGCATGATCAAGCCGGTACTCACCAATGAGATTCCGGCGATCCCTTACTCGGTCAGCGCCTATACGCACACCCGTCAGGAGAAAATGCTGATCCGCAGTCTGGAGCGCCACCATACGTACGGTAACGTCTCCCGTCCGCAGCATACGTCCGAGATCGAATTCTTCGTCTGGGCCGACGACGGCAGTCTGCGTCACCGTTATGTATACAAAGGCTGGGCACCAAGCTTCCGTCAGGTCGTATATGAGGAGATTGCCGAGATGTACGGGGATCATATCATTCAGGACGAGACGGATTCGATCAGCAACGGCGAGACCAAGTTCTTCGTCTTTGCCGGCGATCAGCGCTGGGGCTTCAACGTCGTGCCGGTACTGCGGGACAATGAGCAGCTGTACGTGGCGAATCGTCAGTTCTTTGCTTTTGAAAATGATCTGTCCGAGCTGGATTTCTTCGACGGTACCAAATAAGCACCAAGTAGTTGGTTGTTATTGTTATTCCGGCGATCTATCGGATATATCGTCAGGCAGGTTATGCAAGAGGCTGCAGAGCGGAGAACATCTCCGCCTGCTGCGCTTCTTCAGAGTGATTCTGTTACCTCCGTTTGTGTTCTCCGTACTATTGACGCAGCCAGGCATACCATTTGTTCCAGATATCATACTATAGGCAGTTCCTTGATATGGAATCTGCCACTTATCCATCAGCCGGTAAAGGCCGGTTCTCTGCTGAGAGATCACAGGTAGGCACCTGTATCCAACAGCACGAGATATCAGCAAGAGCAAGCAGTATTAGCAGTATTAGAAATACCCGCAATACGACAATGTGAGAACTACCAGAGCTATTAGAGCTACCAGAACTGGTAGAATCACCAGAACTATTATAACCATAAGAACCGCCTTAGTTTAACAGCATGTATACTCGATAAGTTATTACTACTGGAGCAGCATCACACCGGAATATAAGCCCAGGCACAGAGCAGAAGCAACAGGGTCACTCTGAAGCAGCGGAGCATTTGCCCGATGCAGATAACCCTCGCATCATCATGGATTCACGCATTTGGCAGCATGAGTGCAGCAATCTAATGGTCAGGTTGGCAAACATCATTTCATCATGCCCAACAAAGCAAACGATTTAACCTATACAGTTCACTGCAGAAAAGGAAGGGAGGAACCGGCATGTTCCAATACAGTTATCCCCGGTTCGAAAAAGGACGCGTACTCAAAACGGAAATGCTCGCCAGTGTAAGGGATTATCCTCGCAGTCTGGTTGATGTTCGTTACCATGAGTACAGCGACGGCATTATTACAGGTGCACAGGTGACCGTCAATGAACGGGAGCTGACAATTGCCCCGGGACTGATCAAGCATCAGGGACGGTTGTATGTGCTGGAGCAGGAGCAGCAGATTGAATACGATGCGACCGGTGTGGAGACCATATTGAAAGTACGGTTTTACGAAAATGGATCCGACCGTGACTTTGAACGATATACCGGCGAGATTGTGCTGGAAGAAGAGATCGTGAGCGAGAGTGAAATCGAGCTCGGCCGATTCAAGCTGAAGCATGGTGCTGTACTGCGTTCGGAATACGTGGACTTTGCCGACCTGGTGACGGAGTATAACACGTTTCATACCGTGCATATCCAGTACAGCGGCATCGGAGCAGCGACGATATCACCTTTTGTTTTCCGCTGGTTTGCCCGTGAACTGTTCGCCCAGGGAGCGAGCCACCCGAACCCGCTGGATCTGTCCTTTGCATTGATGTGCCTGAATCAGGAGCGTATCGAGCGTGCAGCTGTACTCAGTTATCTGTCGGCCCGATTCGGTCACCCTTACCGAGAGCTGGATAATGCCAAGATTCATCAATCGCTGGAACGCGTACTGGCCGAGAACGGCGGACGCCGTGGCAAGTCAGGTATGCAGCGCTCCGGACCGCAGCGAATGCTGGTGGATTAATCCGCCAGCATTCGTTTTCCATTATTCTCCTTTACGTTCATTAGCATGGTAGACAAATAGAAGATAGACGATTAGAGACACATATATAGATTTAGCCAATAAGTATACCAATGAGATATGAGTTCCATCCAGGAAAGGGGCCTTTTATGCAGCATGTAGTAACATATGACCAGATTGAGATTATGCCGTATAAGCTAGTTCGGCTCCATGATTTCAAAGTGACCAAGACCGTCAACGATCATGCCCGAATGACATTTACCGGCATTATCGACGAGAAGAAGCGGGAGCTGTATGTACAGGCTTCGGATGAAGATACTCAGATCAAAGCCTTTATCAAAGACGAAGCCGGCAACCGCCATCCAATCTTCCGCGGGATCGCCATGGAAGTGGAAGAGCATGTCGTCAATGGAGTACATTACCTTACCGTTGAAGCGATTTCTCATACGTATGAACTGGATATCAAGCGTCACAAGCGCTCTTTTCAAAATCCGGGCCTATCGTACAATGCACTGATCCAGAAAATCATCGCACCTTATGGCAAAGCAGAAGCCCAGGATATGGTCACCGACGGACAAGCGATCGGCACCTTCGTCATGCAGTATGATGAGACCGATTGGGAATTCCTGAAGCGCCTCGCTTCCCATTTCTATTCACCGCTCATCCCGGCTGTCGGCTACGGCGTACCCAAGTTTTACTTTGGACTGCCGATGGGACTGGACAAGGGCGAGATCGACTCGATCAATTACAAAGTCAACAAACGTGTAGCCGATTACCAGCGTGCTGCCGAGAATCATATTCCCGGTGTGCAGGATCAGGACTTTATCCAGTATGAAGTGGAATCAGTCAAAGTACTGGAGCCCGGCTATGAAGTGAAATTCCGCGGACAGAAGCTGCTCGTGAGCGAAGCCGTGACCGAGATGAAAGGCAGCATCCTGACCCATACGTACAAGCTGTCTCCACGCAGCGGCATCCGCCCGATCAAAAATTACAACCGGACCATCATCGGCGCCTCGATCTACGGTAAAGTCGTCGGCATCTACCGGGACAAAGTACAGATCAAGTTCAAAATGGACGAACAGCTGGATACCAGTACCGACTTCTGGTTCCCGTATTCGACCATCTATGCATCGGCAGATAATACCGGCTGGTACTGCATGCCGGAAGAGAATGACGATATCCGCATTTATTTCCCGTCTTACCGGGAAGAGGAATGTTATGCGATGAGCTCGGTGAAAAGGGACGCGCCGGCGCCAGCAGCTGCGTCAGCAGCACACGCAGCGCCAGCACCGACTGCTTCCGGATCGCATTCATCCGGCGGTAGGGGAGCATCATCTCCGACAGCATCCGCAGCACCAGCAGCATCTGCAGCTGCGAGTCAGAAAACTATCGAATCACAAATGGATCCGCGTCTGGCTCAGGATCGTATGTCTGATCCGGCAGTCAAGACGATGAGAACAAAAAGCGGCAAGGAAATTATGCTTGCCCCACACGAAATTGTCATTTCAAGTGGCAGCAACCTGTATATCAAGATAAGCGATTCCGAGGGCATTATTATTAATAGTCCTTCTAACGTCAACATAACGGCAGGTACAGAAATGACACTGTCTTCCAAAGATATGAAATTGAATGCAGGTACGATTGAATTAATGGGGAATGGCAACAGCATCCGACTGGATGATAAAACTACCTTTATGGCTACGGAAGTCAAAATGAATTAAATCGGAGTGTTTACACAATGAATAAGCAGGAAGCACTTCTGCATTTTAAAGAACATATTGTACAGGAGTTGTTGGAACAGCGTTTGAATGAAGTTCAGCAGATATTTAATCAGCGGCATATCGAACTTACAGCCGACTTAATAGCAACTTTTCAACAATTTTGTCAGCAAGTATTGGATATGCAGGATAAAGAGAAGAAAGCAGATATTGCTTTTATTAACTTTTCCATGCTGCGTACATCGATCTTATCCGGATCCTATGTATATCTAATCGAAGCCTATTCAAATGAGTGGTATGAAGACCCGAATAAATGTCATTTCACCTATGATGTCTCCTGGTTGTATTCTTGCTTTGCTCTATTGATGGCTAATCTGAAGCAAGAGTCCAAAAAGTATATGAGTATCCTGAATGAAGCAGATGCAGAAATGGCGGCTCTTGAGACGCTTCCTTATTTCCATCAATTTATTGTTGCTTTGGTGCGTTTTGCTATACCTGATTTTGTAGAAAGTTCTTTGTATCAATCGATCCGTAAATCCACAAAAGTTACTATACGTGTGGGTGAATACAAAGATATGAGTGAACAGATATATGCAGTTGATGAGGAAGCGTCTGTGATTGAGCCGTCTATACTGCAGAATCAGGATGGATTCGCTTATGGCGATGCCCATAATGCTAATTTACATGGGTTGTATATGGAGCGTCAGGATATGAGGTATAGCGATTTCACTGGTGCACAGTTGGGGGCAGCCCGATTCAAGGAATGTTTTTTGTTTGGAACGCGTTGGTATCGTGCTGTAATGCCAGGATGTGATTTTGGAGGTTCGGTCATTAGTGACGCAGATTTCCGTTATGCCGATTTGCAAAATACAGTTTTCTGCCAAGCCAGTGCTCAACGATTGGATCATAAAGGCAAACGATTGCCAGGAGTAATGGGCCTTCATTTTGAGTATGCCAATCTGGATCATGCCGATCTAACGGGCATTCACTTTTTTGATCAAGCTTATTTTACGGGAGCTTCCATGAACCAGACTCGCATGTACCTGCATGATCGAGACAAATTCATCTTCAGCGATGAACAACGAAAAGCAATTCAGTGGGTGGAGGGTGAACAGAGTAATGAGACTGCCGCAATACTACTTACTGCAGAATGATGAACGTATAGAGCGCAGAATTCAGCCATTCTCTCCGCTAGCGAATGGAAAAGATTTCGCAGCGATGCCTCCTGTACAAGTATGGAATACAGTCGCACCCAAAGATGCGGAGTATACCGATTATCTGTCTATTGGTAATACGGTATTATTTTCAGATCCGCTTAAGCATATTTTAAGTAAATACAATCTAAAATCGTCTTTCAAACTGATTTATCTAATGAGCCAGAATACAGGAGAATCACATTCCTATTGGGTATGTAATATGCTTGGTATACATGCACTATCCGTAAAAGCGGAATTTTATCCGCATAATCAAGCGTTAAAGCGTCTGGTGCTGGATGCTTCCCAAGCGGAAGGACATCACTTCTTCAAATTGGAAGGGATTCGTGAACCTCATATCTTCTTGAGTATGGATGCTGCAGAGAGTCTGCTTCGCCGGCATTTGACAGGATATGTATTACAACCGGTAGACATGTCAATAGGAGGGTAAGCGAATGCAGGAATATTGGGATGAATTATTTTTGGACATCCATAACCAGAGAATAATAAATGATGAGATGAACTCCATAGAAACGGATGACTCCTGGATGAACTGGAATGTCGAAGAATGCATGCACGGGATTGCATCCGGTCATCTAACCGGCAAGGACGATCAGGAATGGCGAATAACAGCAAAAGGGTTGTATGAAGGACGGCTGGTCCTTCATTTGCCGGAATCTTTTGTAGAGAATCACCAGATGAGAATAGGCCAATCATCAGATTCTATTCCAAGCTATATGTTTCAGGACAATCAGCAGCAGGTTGTCATTGGTGTGAAGCCCATTATGGAGAGGCTGAACGAAGATCAAATCAATACGATACTTGACCAGATGCTTGAGCAGACCAAACAGGCTCAGCCTAATATGGAGATCATGACAAGAGATATATTGTATATGGATGCTGCAGATACAGATATTCCTTATTATGAAACAGTTTTTTTATTAAAGCCAGATCCTTTTATGCAAATTTTGTTTATTCGGACACTGGCGGAACGATCCTTTATCGTGAGTATGCAGTTCAAGCTGGAGGATGTGACGTATTGGCAGCCATTGGCTCAAGCGATCTGCTGCTCAATGCGATGGGTGGAAGAGTAAACGTTAACAAGTATTGATGAATAGAGAGGAGAATTCCGTATGTTTGGACTTGGAATGCTGGTTCAGGCGCTAGCCATGAATGTACTGGGTGGAGACGATTCTTATGTATCCAGAGGTGCTACGCTAAAGTGCAGTCAAGGGACGGACCCAGGTGTACTGAATCTGCCTATCGATCATGGAGTGTACGTACATGACCCTGAGAAGCCGCTGCTTAACGTAGCTGATGCCATATGTGCACCCAATGGCAATATCAGTTCGGAAGGTGCTTTTGGTTTTTGCAAAGTAACAGGGAGCCTCTGCAAGCCAGTGATCAACTTCGGTACGAAGTGGAGTAATGGACAAACTAATGTACTGATCGATGGTGAGCATGCTTTGTTAACCCGATCGACACTGCCATGTGCCTGTCAACCTGTCGTAACGGATGAATATGTCTTTTACGGGGGTACGACGACGGCAAGTTATACCAAAGTGAGCAAGCCATCATCGGACTTATCCGGTGGAGTCATTACCATAGAGACCAATGGTCAAGATTAATTGGAGATGTCTAAAAACAAGGGGTGATTGGAACATTGCAGCTTCCCGGCTTATTAACTTATAAAGATATGGAACTGATCTGGCCGTATGGTCATGTACGATTGCATCATATTGAAATGTATCAGGAAATGGATCATCATGCACGGATGCAAATTATCGGCATGATTAGTGAAGATCAGGAGAATGCTATTATTAACCATGCTGCCAGTCAGGATCCGGTGGAGCTATGGTATACCCAGGATGATCAAAAAAGACCATTGTTCATGGGTCAGATCTATAACATCGAACTGCAGGGCGTACATAATAACCTACAGATCACATTAGAAATAGTCTCTCATAGTTTCAACCTCGATATGAAACTCAAAGAAAGATCATTTCAGCAGATTGACTGTACGTATATGGACATTGTAGATAGTGTACTGGACGACTATCCCAGGTCGGATAGATTGGATGAAGCATTTGGTGACCGTTTAACCGGACAATTCATTATGCAATATCAGGAGACCGATTGGGATTTCCTGCGGCGTCTGGCTTCACATGCCGGTGCGATGCTGCTGCCTAATATTACCATGCATGGGGTACAGATATGGATTGGTCTTCCGGAAGCACGTCGACATATTGACCTCAAAGATATATCCTTCCGGAATAAACGCACTATCGCTCCGTATATGAAGGATGCCGCACAGGGCAAGCAGACATCGGCTATCGACTATACAAGATACACATTTGAATGGCATAATATACTGGATATTGGAGATACCGTTATCCGGCACGAGATTAAATATGTTATCGTTAAACGTTCTGCCCAGATGCAAAAAGGGCAGCTGGTCTGGTCTTATGAATGTGCTCTTCCCGAAGGAATTAAAGTAACACGGATCCGCAATACGGTGATTACCGGGGCGGCAATTGAGGGCAAGATTCTGGATGTTCACAAAAACCAGGTCAAAATCCACCTGGATATCGATGATTCACAGGATCCTCAGCATGCTCGCTGGTTTCCTTATTCGGCAGAAGGTAATCAGGTCTGGTACCTGATGCCGGAAAAAGGAGCGCAGATCAAGCTTTATTTCCCAAGCGCAGAAGAGGACAGAGCCATGGCCATTCAGTCTGTCCGTACCAGCGCATCGCAACCTTCCCCGGTCGCGGCGTCAACAGGTGCTCCAGCAGCGACATCATTAGCTCCGGCACCCATGGCGTCAGTTGTGCCAACCGAGAGTCCGGCAGCCCGTATGGAACGCAAAATGTCTGATCCAGGCACCAAGTCATTCGCCAACCCTCAGGGCAAGGAAGTCAGCATGAGCGGATCGGAACTGGCACTGAATGCGCAGGAAGGTGCTCTGTATCTGTCCATGCACATCTCCAAAGGCGTTAATCTGACCGGCAACCAGAACGTGTCCATCCATGCAGGTGGTTCTCTGGAATTGAACGCCAGCAAGATTTCCCTGACTGGAGCGGACCAGCTGCAGATGCAGACCCTGACCGATGTGCTGCAGCTTAAGACGGATGCCTCAAGCAAAAGTGCAGAGATTACAATGGAAGCCTCGCGGCATGGTGTGCATGATCATTTGCTTTCTCCATTTGAACAAGCTTTGCAGAGCAAAGGACTGGCTGCGATTGAGAAGGAACGCAAATCTGCCAGCGCACAGGCGCAAATGGATGGAATGAAAGATGCCGGAGTGGAAATTGCCAAGGGCTTATGGGGACTCGTCGTCGATGTCGGTGATCTGACGACGACAACTCTCATGGGAGATGCGGGTGCCCAGACGCTATACAGCTGGGTCAGTGGTAAGCCGGTCGGTACCCTGATGGAACGCAACGAGACGGTCAAAGGTACCGTTGAAGGGGCCAAAGCAGCAGGCACCTATGCCTGGGATACGGTAACATTCCAAAAATCGGGTAGCCAGCTCAAGTCTGATGCCGGAGCAGCCATCGATACGTACTTAGAGCCTTTCGAACAAGCGTCCAAGCAGTCGACCCTGAACCCGCTGACGAGCAGCAAAGAAGAGTACTATAGTGTCGGTTATGGAGGCGTCAAATCCCTGGAGCGCGTCATCGATACGGTGGGAATCGCCAAAGGCGCTGCCAAACTGGCTACCAAAGCTGGTAAAATCGGCAAAGGCATGGCCAAAGCCGGAGCGAAGGAAGCGGCGGAAGAAGGAGCAGAAGCCGCTGCCCGTGCTGCCGGAGGTGGCAAGATGCCAAACTCCAGACTGGGTCCAGCAGTTGGACAGGGAGGAGCGAAGCCAGGGGCAATGCCATTTATGGTTCCTATTGAGCGGCTTGGTGCGATGATGGAGAACCTCAGCGCCCGAATGAATCAGAATAGGCTGGCTACAGCAGGCGTTGGTGGACTGGATCATGGACCGATACGGATGCATTCGCATATCCCGGAGGATACACCGGAGCGGCTGCGGCAGAAGCAGGATTTGAAGGATGGATTATATTCGGGTAGTGGGCCCAATGTAAGACGGCATGATGGTGATTCCCCATCCAGTAGCTCTGGAAAAACACCGAAAAATCAAGATCTTAAACAAGACAAGAATAAAGGGCAGACACCAGGTAGCCTGAGTCCTCCAAAAATCGATGAAATCAAAAGACAAATAGCTGACTTGAACAAGCAAATTGCCGAAGCCGCTAAATCTGGTAAGGATACTAAGAAAAAACAATTAGAACGTAAACGGAATAAACTTGCCAATCAGCTTCCAACCCCTGATGATATTAGTCAGCGTTTTGATCTTACGGCTGCTAAAGCCTATGAGCGGAAGATTGCAAATAAGAAAGACAAACGCTATGACCATGACAAAGGAGATTTTGGAGAGGAAGTGGCCAAAGTCTTGGCTACAGAAAACCATTTAGGGAAAGATATCTCCAGTTTGTTCCAAGTCGGTAGAAATGGTGTAGACGGAACCTTTTTGGCTAAAGGACCACCGCCTAAATTAACGATGATTGAAGTGAAAACATCGGAGATCGCCAAGTTCAGTTATTCGAGTCATCAAAAGTTGGGAGGGAAAGATTATTTCCAACGCATGATTAAAGGTAAGGTAGATAAACGATATCAAAGTTTTAAAAAAAAATATCAGGAGTTGTTAGATGATAACCCGGGTTTGACATTTGACTATATTAGAGTTGAAGTGGACGTTCATATTACTAAAGTAGGGTTTGGTGTAGAAACGTTAAAAGTGAAAGATTGGAACACTGAAATAGAATGATTATAGTAGGAGGCTTATATGATTAACGAGAAAAAGCTAAAGATGGCTTATAAAAAATATATAGATAACTATGCTAAAGGGATTACCCCAGAATTGACGAAAGAAGACTATGATGAAAGATTAGCTAAAGTAAATAATATTGTCGCAAATAACGATGTGGATAGAGATCATATATTACTTAATAGTTATAGTACTGTCTTGACTTATTATCTTTCACTATGGAAACAACATATCTTAATTCAGGATAGTCATCAAACGGAGTCATTTAAAATGCTACAAATTGTGACTGCTCAGTCCTGCTTTGCTCAAGAATTATATACCACGCGATATCCAGAAATGCATGTTCAATATACCTTTGAAGATGTCGTCAGAGCATTAATCCACTTTACAATGTGGGGCTGGGAAAAAGAAGAAAAGATCCTGTTTGACTTCATTTCAAAGCATATGGGTCAACATATTATGGAGGGAAATGAATATCAGTGTCATGTATGGTTTCTGTTAGAAATTTATCTACGATATCGGGATCAAACCTTGCTAGGAAGTCAAAAAAAGTTATCCCAATCTATTAAAGCCATATTCCAGACAAAGGAAATTAAAAATGGACTTATTCCCGAACATCTAGGTATATACGACAAGGTGCTAGAGAATTGGGATACCACCGACGTCGCTGTCATGAATGATTTGATAGCTCAAATGATTGAATACCATACGGTCTCGGTCTCCGATCTGGGAGGCGATAGCGAGTTTAGTGATTATGGATATGGATTTTATCCAGAGGAAATTCTGTTTTTACTATATGTCAGAAAAAAAATAAATCTGTTTGTTCCAGACGCTTTGGATGATTTCTTAATGAATACACCGGAAGCAAAAATGACATGGAGCGAACCAGAACCGTATCCGGAATGGGATCCGATGATGCGTATGATGGATGACTTTTACCGCAAAAACTACTCCCAGTACATTCCTAATCTGCATGGACCGCTTTTTGAATGAAGGTTATTTAGATAAGAAAAACAAACCAAGAAAGGAAGAACCTTATGTCATTGGAATCTATTTTACCTTTCATTTTTGATGATCCAAAAGATGTGGAAGCCATTCTCCAGGAGGAGGACCATGATCCTTATGAGTACATGCTGGAATACGGATTTGCTTCCCGCAAGCTCCTCTACCTTGACTATCACGGAGAAGAAGGACGAGAGATTGTTAATTATATCCTCGACTACGAATTCGAGCGCAATATCGAGCTGGCTTCGGAAGAGCAGCTCGAAGAACTAGATGAATTCGAATATGACTATTTACCTGATAAGGTACGTTTGACGAATCAGATAATGGCTCCAGCAGGATATGGACTCTTTATGTGCCCGACGCCAGGCGATTTTTGTGCGCTATTTCTCGCCAAATTAGAGTATAAAGAAAGACTGCTCCAAGTAGAAGTATTGGATGATGAAGATCGGCCAGAGGAAACTCGTTATATCGACTACTATATCTAGTGATTCATAAGCGAATCGACTCTTCATTGCATAAAAGAGTAAGAAGGGAAGAAAGCACGCATGAATTCTAATTATCAGCTTACCCATGAACAAGGTCGATTTGGAGAAGAAGTTATTCCAATCCTTGCTCAAAGCAACTCGTTGGGGGAAGATGTGAGCTCTTGGTTTACAATAGGTCGTGCTGGAGTAGATGCTGCTTTTTTAGCCACTGGAGAAGTGCCCACACTGACTCTAGTTGAAACCAAAGTATCCCATTGGACCTTATTTCCGTATGCTGTACGGAAACAACAGGGAGGACCGCGATATTTTTATGATCTTTTAGAAAGTCATGATTCCAAATATCGCAGCATACAGCAATATTTTGAAAAATTGATAGGTCAATATCCTAATCTTGTTTTACATTTTATTCGAGCAGAGATTGTCATTGATCTTGTTGAAGATACCCTGACCGTGAATGATATCAAGATAAAAGATTGGAACCAAGCGATTCGTTACTAGGAAGTGTCTGAAAACTAGAATAATTTGTGGTAGGCTTAAAGAAAAGGATTGGAGCGATCCTCATGATTCAAAGGCGATATGAGCTGAGCGATGAACAATGGGAGCAAATCAAGGATCTATTTCCTTCTTATCGTACAGGACGTCCCCCTCAACTTTCCTCGCGTACTGCTCTCCATGCGATCCTTTGAATCGCCCGCAGTGGCGCTGCTTGGCGCGATTTACCTGCGGAGAGGTATAGCTCAGGAAAACTGTATACAGCCGCTTTTGTATCTGGCGAGATGCCTCTAGACCGATCCAGATATTCGGAAAGATGAAGCCAAATCTGGAGCCATATCATTTATGGTTCCTATCAAGCGGCCTGGTGCGATGATAGAGAATATCAGCGCTCGGATGAATCAGAGCAAGCTGACTATAGCAGGTGTTAGCGGACCGGAAAATTTTCTTTGGGCACTTAATGCTGTAATTGTTCTACATAGTCTAAATGCATTAGAAACAGTAGTAAATCGATTAAAAGTTATTGAAGAAATAGGTGGCGACTATGACGATATTGTAGAAGCCCTCGAAGATTTAGGAGAAATAGCTAGTGTAAGATAATAAATATAATAGGAGGCAACAGTCATGGATGAGAAAACTTTGAATAAGACTATCAGAGACGCTATTAAGCAGAATGATACGAAAAAGGTAATGAGTTTAATAGAAAATAATCCACAGTCGCTTTATTCAATCTCACTATTTGGTACATGGTTACATGTGGCAGCAAAAAAAGGAAGTTATGAAATAGTAGATTACCTAGTGCGGAAAGGGATTGATGTAAATGCAAAAGGTGATGTATTTGATGCTGCTCCTATAAGATTGGCTGCTGGAGCAGGACACTTAGAGATAGTAAATTATTTATTAGATGTAGGGACAAAACTAGACGTGACTTTAGCTAAAAGAAATCCATTATTTGGAGCAATCTATGGTGGGCATAAAAATATAGTAGAATTATTAGTGGAAAAAGGTATAGATCTTTCAGTTAGATATACTGGAGAAAATATTAAAAATATGAATGCATATGAATATGCTAAAGAGTTTGGTCAGACGGAAATAGCTGAATATATAAAGCAAGAAATGGATAAAAAATTTAATTCTATGTTATAGATTATATCTAAGTAAGAAAACACTTGATTATTTACTAAATAATCAAGTGTTTTCTTACTTAGTGTTTGAAAGCAACAAAAAGGGATCAACTAAACTGGATATAATAATTAAAAAAGAAAAAGTATTTATATTCTACAATTCAATTAATTTAATGATTTATATATTGAAATTAGATCCAATCGCATAGTAAAGGACTTATACCTAAAATAAAAGTGAAAAGTATAAGGAATGAGATACGGATTTGCAGATTTTGCTAGTACAGGTGTTATAAAAGAAACTGTGCAGTTATCAAAAAAACTTACGGAAGGACCTCGGACAAAGAACAGTTTAAATGGTTAGATCAACAAATAGGATGTACAAGAAAAGAAATGAGATCATACAGAAGTAGCTGGTAAAATGGAGTTAGTTCCTTTTGGAATTCATAATATAATACCTCATAATGGAGGAAGAACCAAAGGAATGTGGGCTGATGCACCAAGATGATCTATTGAAGGAGGAAAAAAATGGAAATTAAAAAGGAAACAATAATTTATCCTTTACCCGATGATACTTTGCTAGCTGAAAAAGAAAAAAATGGAGAATTAAACTTCCTGAAAAATATAAGGAATTTATAAAAGAGTATAATGGAAGCAGTCCAATAAAGGATGGATTTACCAGTAACAATCATGGATATATGATTGATAGGTTTTTATGTATATTAAAAGTGACAGGGGAACAAGAAAATGAATACTATGATATAGGAGTAGTAAGAACACAACTAGAAGAAAGAATTGTAGTTGATGAGGATTTTGTAGGTACAGAGTTATTACCAATCGCTGCTTTATTTGCAGGGGATTTTGTTTGTTTAGACTATCGTAAGAATGTTGATGAGCCTACTGTTTGTGTTTGGAATCATGAAGAATCTTCAGATTTAAATCCTGTGACATACGAAGTTAGTAATACTTTTGAAGAATTTCTAGGTATGTTAGAAGAGTAGGTAGGCATAGGGGATATTTATATTACTTAGTAATTTTAAAGTTTAAATTAGATATCTATATAATATAAACTGACGTCTGTATAAATTGGCGTCAGTTTATGTTATTTATTTTTCTAAATTTATGGACAGGAATATTATTGCATATATTTTAAATGTATAAAAATATATAAGGTGAATTTATTTATTTTCTTACCAATTTACTAGCAAAAATCTGCTACATAAAAAATCTGTTGTAAATAGAATATAAAATACACTTAATAAAATAATAGTTCATTCAAACAAGGTACTAAAACCGAATATTGAGTATACACTGAAATCCAAAACTATACCGCCATCTGAATATACCTATCGTACAGATAACCAAGGACGTATTATTAGTTGTGAAGGAACGCTTAAATTAGGAAAAGGTAAACGTAGTCTAAGTGCTCAGCGAAAAGCAGGTAATAACGGAATGAGACAAGATCGATTACCTGGCGATCATGGTGGTCATATTATAGGAAGCCAATTTGAAGGAGCCGGTGGCTTAGATAATATGGTTGCTATGGATGGACAAGTAAATGGTGCTGGTGGTAAATGGTATAAAATGGAGAGCGAGTGGGCAAATGCACTTAAAGAGGACCCTCCGCTTAAAGTAGAAGTTAAAGTCAAGATAAACTACTCTGGAAATTCCATAAGACCAGATTCATTTAAAGTGACATATTGGATTGATGGAGAAAAGAAAGTTGAGATAATAAACAATCAAGCAGGAGGTTAATAGAGATCATGATAAACGTAGAAAACATTTACCAAAAATTAGCATCAGCTATAAACGATATCATTCCAACAGATTGGGAGAAAGTTTACTTTTATGGTGAGGTTTTGGAAGATTCAAGTGGAGTTTATTTTTATTTTAATACTGTAGAAGATCCGCAAACGTATATCTATGTTCATGAAATACCTGAGTTATATAATATAGATGAAGAAGAAGCAGATGATGAGGTAGTTGCATTACATGCGATCTGCAAAGAGCTTAAAGAAGCTTTTCGTGAGAATAAGCAGGAGTTATGGACTAATTTCACTATGACTTTAGATAATACTGGTCACTTTAAGGTGGATTATGATTATACAGATTTGCTGAATATAGAGATTCCTGACTATAAACGCAAAGCAATCTGGAAGTATGATTATTTAGGCATGACACCAACTCATCCTGGCATTCTAGCCTTCTTAAATAAATATTTGGAAAAAAGAAATTCTCAAAATTAAGTGTATATGAATAATTAAAGGAGAAAAAAATGCAATGGAACCCGCAAGCCCAAGAAGTGGCTGACCTTCTAACTAGAATGAATGAGAAACCGCTTGAAATCGAAACGTATGAAGTAGCCAAAGTGAATATTGCGTTAGCTCTACTTCGAGAGCAGCCTGCCAATACCGAACTGACTTATGCTACGATTGGATTGAGCCTACTCCCTCTTCAAAATGATAAAGGAGAACCAGTAGGACCGTTTGAACTGATAGTACCTTCCTTTGCTGAAGATACAGCGTATCGAAAAGTGATCGACCAGGTGATTCAACAAATCCTAGAAACGAGAAGTATTGGAAACACAATCTTCCTGGATGCAATGGAAGCGGGTTATCCTGATTTGAAAATGAAGCACATTTATCTGGTCAGCCCCTATTTCTGGGAACCGGTATGGGAGGATGGTGGAGAAATCATTCATGTGAATGGGAAACGCGTCCGCTGGCTGCAAGTAACGCCTATTTCCGAAGCCGAATACCGATTTGGTGAAGAACATGGTTACGCAGAATTAGAAAATCTGCTAGTGTCCCACGACGTAGATGCACCTGAGATTAAT
Source organism: Paenibacillus sp. Z6-24 (assembly GCF_054161335.1). Lineage (NCBI taxonomy): Bacteria > Bacillati > Bacillota > Bacilli > Caryophanales > Paenibacillaceae > Paenibacillus > Paenibacillus sp. Z6-24. The sequence continues at coordinate 1,787,122 of NZ_CP096398.1, forward strand.
CGTGCATCTGTAATATAGATAAATCCAAATAACAGATGAGTGGTCAAGTTTCAAGGCGATTTGTATAGTTTAGTTTACCTCTGGAGCAAAAAAGTGGATCTTTATGATTACTCTGTCTATAGTATTATTGTAGGTCGGAACACGAGAACAATCTCGTGTCCCGACTTATTTGGGTTATACCAGCAGATTTGAAGCCATTAAAGCCACGAAACGGGCAACTCAAGTCGGCAAGCTGAAGCAAAACTAGAGCCATGCCTTTTACGGATCCTATCGAGCGGCTCGGTGCGATGATGGAGAATATCAGCGCCCGGATGAATCAGAACAGGCTGGCTACGGCAGGCGTCGGTGGACTGGATCATCATGGACCGATAAGGATGCATTCGCACATTCCGGACGATACACCGGAGCGGCTGCGGCAGAAGCAGGATTTGAAGGATGGCACATACTCAGGTAACGGACCTAATATTACTCGAGATGATGGTACTATAACCTCTTCTGCTTCCCAAAGTGATAATCCTAATCTTAAAGAACCAGAGAATTCAGCAGTAGAGAAGAAAACTGATAAAAATATAGATGTAGATAAAATTGATTATGGGGCTTACTTGAAGAAAAATATAGGGGAGCCTCCAGAAGACATGTATGACCCTCATGCACATCATATTTTATTTAAAAAAGGAAATGGTAAAACTCAAAAAGAGCTAGTTAAAGAAGGTCAAGAAATATTAGAAGAGTATGATATAGATCCAATTTTAGGACTTGAAAATTTAGTTTGGGCTCCTAATAGAGTTAAAGGGCAACATGGGATTGAAGCATTAAAAAATATTGTTGAAAATTTGAAAAAAGTAAGAGATGCTGAGGGTGATAGAGACGATATGGTTAAAGCGCTTAAGAAACTAGGTGACATTGCAAAAAGGAGAAGTAAAAAGATGAATGATAAGCAGGTTGCTAAAGATATTCGACTTTCTATAAAAAAAGGCGATATTGATACATTTTTAAAATTAATTGATGATAATCCAGATCAATTAAAAAAGAAAACTCCTTTCGGAACTTGGCTTCATGTAGCTTCTTCTGAGGGGCAATTAGAGATCGTTAAAAAATTAATCAAACTAGGTGCAGATATTAATGCTTCTGGTGGAATATATGGTGGAGGAGCACTAAACGAAGCGGCTTCCGAGGGGCATTATGAAGTGGTCGAATATTTATTATCCTACGGTGTAAAGCTGGATGTAAGTGAACCGGAAAAAAATCCATTATTTGGTGCTATAAGTAATGGGCATGTAAATATTGTAAAGCTTTTAATTAAAAACGGTATAGATACAAAGGTTAAATATACGGGAGAGACAATGAAAGAAAGGGATGCATTAGCATTTGCAAAAGAACAAGGACAAAAAGATATTATTAAACTATTAGGAGATCAAAATAAACAGCCGGTTACAATCTATAAAAATAACAGTCATGAAGATCATTCTAGTATTTTGAGATATTTCACTGAATATTTTGGTCCAATTGAAAATACAATAAGTGAAATAGTTTCAGGTAGCAAAGTATCTATCGATATAAATATTATTCCAGATTCTAATCAAGGCTACTTAACGCTTGTTACTACAGGTATGAGTGACGAGCCTATGGATTATTCAAATGAAGAAAAAACATTTAAATATGCCGAATTAGTATTTAAATTACCTTCGAGTTGGCCTACAGATCAAAAAAGCATGCAAGATCCTCAAAAAAATTGGCCTCTACAATGGATTAGAAGAACAGCTCATATTCCTCATCTTTATGAAGGATGGATTGAAGCAGGTGTTATTCTTCCCAATGGGGAACCGCCACAACCTTTTGCAAGTAATACAAAACTATCATCTATATTATTATGTACTCCAGAATATCCTCAGTTGCAATCGATTAACACTCAACAAGGAAAAGTGGAAATTTATAACTTGATTCCGATCTACGAAGAAGAACGAAATTTTGCATTGAAACAAGGACATATGGCATTGTTAGAAAAAATGAGAAAAGCAGGAATTTCAGATATATTAAATATCAATCGGATAAATTGTTGTAAATAATTTTTTAGTGAATTAATCTGATCAACAAAATATAATTTAACAAATAGAGACAGTCACAATATTACGTATGCTGTCTCTATTATAAATATTATTGTATTAAATATTGTGATTATGGGGGTGATGGTTTTTGCGGTATATGGATTACTTTCCCTTGTAGGACTGGATGGAATCGACTCGTAGTTGCCGATGGCACTGGCCTTCATTATATCCGGTATGATCATCTGGCATCTGGGGAAGAAGTTCAATGCCAAGTCGGATCGTGTCTTTATTGATCAGGAGACTGGTGAAGCTTTCCGTATGGGCAACCAGCATAGTCTTTTCTTTATTCCTATGCATTATTGGGGACCAATTGGGCTGGTTCTTGGTTTCATCTGTATCTTGACCGCTCTTTTCGATTAAGACTGGCGGATAGCCGCAGACGATAGCTTGATCGTATAATCCACTTGCCAAGTAATATGAAAGATACATACTTACAAGCTGCAGGTATATTACAACTGTCTCATGTACATAGAATGGTATACGTGTTTACCTTAATAGATACAGAGTTTGCTGAGTAGGATCGCCGCATATTACTGCATGGGTATTACTACAAAAAATCACAAAAAACAGGCCGTTCCCGGTGGACAAAATTCACTGGAATCGGCCTGTTTTCTGTATATAACGCTTCATCCATATCCGCCCCATTGAACATTGGAACGATATAATAACATACATAGTATCGTTGTATTTTCACCATTACCTGAGGAGGCCAATATGAACTGTATTATTTTCGACCTGGAAGCACTTAGCGGGTTCCAGAGCTGGATCGGGATAGAGGATTATCTACTATGTTCCTAAGTATTCTACGACCAACGACAATTGGAAAAGGACTGCCAGCTGCCTCAGCTGCCGACCGACTGGCTGCACCGGCATATCAGCATCAAGCACGAGCATGGGCGCATGATCGGCTGGGAGAAGGGTGTAGGCATGCAGCGAGCCCTGCAGATGCTGAATCTGCCGCTCGTCGGAATGCCTTATCGGGCTATTGACGATGTCCGCAATATTGCTGGTATTTTTGCGCAAATTTTCGAGCATATTCATATAGATGAATAAAAATATAGGACCGGGTGCGGACTGCGGTTTATCCTAATACATGGTAAAATAGAGATGAATTCCATGATTAATTTGTCTAAAATTACTGGAATATAATTCGGATTGTGATAAATGGATAACATTTGTCATTTCTCTGGGCTTTGGAGCTTTTAGAATTAGAGGCTTTATCGCAGAGAGAGTACATAAATATCACGAATATAAGGTATGACAGCGGCTATCACGGCTATAGCGTTTCGTTGTGGTGTTCGTTGACTGTCACGGTGAACCGGAATACCGATTCCTGGATAAGTGCTTAATCAACTAGGCATTTCTGACTGGTTAATTAGACTTACCCGTCAGTCATTTAAATAAAGGGGGAACATGATGAAATACGATGATGAGAAGATTCTTGCTCTGCTTAATCAAGTGGAGCAAGCACAGCAAAATACCGATATTCTGGCAGGGCCGGTTCAAGCGGAAGGGCAGGAATATACCTTTGAGCAGAGGTCCTTTTTTGGCGATCAGCTGCATCTGCATGTTCCGTCCAGCTTTGTCCCCATGTCGAGGGAAATGCAGCGGGTAAAGTATCCGTATGAAGATCGTCCGGCTGTTATTTTGACCAATGCCAGAGGAGAAGTGGATATTACACTCCAGCATGTGGATCAGCCGCTTCAGGATGACTGGGTGCAGGAGCTGACCGCCGGTATGAAGCAAATGATTAAAAATATGCAGCCGACCAATGTATTTTATGAAGAGAAGACCGAGAGCATCGATGGCAAGACGATCGGCTATTTTGATTTTAAAAGTCCTGCACTCGACCAGCCTGCTTACCGGCTGCAATTTTTCCTGGAGCTGGGTGGAGAGACGGTTATCGGCGGATTCACCTGTCCTTATAAAAGCTACCAGGAGTGGCGCAGTCTTGTTATACAGATGCTTCATACTATTCATACCGGTTCCCTGAAAGGAGAATAAGCCTGATGACCTTTGCATCCACCCAATCCCAATCCTTGCCTGATTTGTTGGGAGGCAGGCCATTACTGCCGACCATTTTCACCAAGGCCGATATCCGCATTGAGCCTTACCAGTTCGAACGGGTACTGGAGCTGCGCATCGTCAAGCAGCTGAATGAACATGTAACGTTCTCCCTGCGAGGCATCGTGCCGGAAGAACTGATGGACCAGTACGTGGAACGTGCCGACGAAGATGAACGGATTGATGTATTTATTAGCAATCTGCACGAGGAAGTCCGTTTGTTCCATGGTGTCGTCACTGATATTTCGGTCAAGGCGATCAATGATGTGCGTGAGCTGCATATTGAAGCACAGAGCATGACGTTCCTGATGGATATCAAGAAAAAGCAGCGCTCTTTCCAAAAGATTGAAGATACATATCGTGATTTGTTTAATCATCTGGGTAGCAGTTATGCCAAAGCGGAGATCCGGGATGAAGCTTCACATGGCCAATATCTGGAGGAGTTATTTGTACAGTATAACGAGACCGATTGGGTATTTGCTAAACGGCTTGCTTCCAGGTTGAATGCGCCGCTTATTCCGATGTCTACACAGGCCGGATTGAAACTAATGGTCGGCGTACCGGAAGGAGATTCTCCGATCCTGCTGAACGAACATAACTATACAGTCAAAAAAGACCTGATGGAGCATAAGCTCAAAGCGAACAATGGCATTCCCGATGACCGGGAAGAATCCAGTATCAGCTATGAGGTTAGCAGCTATGAGTTATTGGAACTGGGTAGTCCGGTCCGTTTCCAGGACAAGACATTGTATATCGCTTCCGCTGAAATCGCCACCGAAGGCGAACTGCTTATCGGACGCTATATTTTGCGTGATCGTCCAAGCTTCCGACTGCGCACAATCTGGGCATTTGAATTGTCCGGGGCATCTTTGTTTGGCAAAGTGACCGAGATTATGAAGGACCAGGTGAAGATCAAGCTGGATATCGACCAGGGATCCGACGAGAGCGGCGCCAAATGGTTCGCGTACTCCACTGTCTATTCCTCCCCGGATGGCAGCGGTTGGTATGCCATGCCGGAAGCGGGCGACCAGATTCGTCTTTATTTCCCGGATGAACGTGAGAAAAATGCCTTTGTCGCAAGCTCTGTCGATCTCAAATCATCGGACCCCGTGAAGCGCAGTGATCCGGCGATCAAAAGCATTAGCACCAAATATGGCAAGCAGGTCGTATTCAAACCGGGAGCGGTAGAGATTATTGCGAATGGACAGCTGTTGATCCGTCTGACCGATGAGGGCGGTATCGAGATTAACAGCAACAAAAAAATTATTATGACTGCGGACGAAGATATCGAGATTACCGGCAAAACCAAAATTACGATCGAAGGCCAGGAAGGCGTCGATTTCATCCAGGCTGGTGCTACCGTCAATATCAAGGATGATGTGAAGCTGAGTGGAGGCAAGGTGAATATCGAATGAAGATGCCGGACCGCGACAGTGCGCTGGATGAATTTTTGCAGCAGCATGTGCTGGAAGGCTGGCTGGGCGATCTGCCTTTGATTGAACAGCGCTTTGCAGAGCAGCAGGAGATCATTGAGCAGAGTCTGATAGATTCCCTTCGGGAAGCTTGCCGCATCGCCGCCAAGCTGCAGTCTGCCGGACAGAAAGGGCCGATCCGGTATATGTACATCTCTCTGCTGCGTACCGGCATTATGAACAACGAAGCGACCTACCGGATCGACTGTTATGACGAACGCTGGTTTCTCGATTCGGTCGATGCTGCAGTGCATTGGAATGCTGATTTTACATTCCAGCCGCTGTTTGACCGGATGCGTCAGCTGGATGAACTGCGCCGCCCATATGGCCGGCGGATTACAGTAATGGATATCGAGAAGATTCAGCAGATTGAAGCGATAAAGTATCATACGCTCACGGTTGAATTTATCAAGTCGATGATGCCTGTCTGGGTAGAGCATCCCGATTGGAATGGACTGCAAAAGGCTCCCGGCTGTGCCATCTATGCCGGTGAATTCCGCGATGAGAGCGAACTGCTCTGCCAGCTGGAAGAAAATGTGAACGATGCGGTGAACGCTGGTTTACAGGGAGAGGAGGAGAGTGAGCGATGGACTATTTTCTCCTGAAGCAGGATATGCGTTATACGGATATTCCGCGGCTTGAGCCGATTACCCAGCAGATTCCGGTATGGAAGCTGCCGCAGCTGCAGCCGGATGATATTGCTCAGCCATTAGCGTTATACATTCGCTCCGAAGAGGAGAGCGAGTTTCTCGATTATATGGAGGAAGCGGTTCCGCTGCTATCCGAGCGAATGATGAAGCTATGGGCGATGTATGATCCAGCGATGGTTTTTCGAATCGTCGTATTGATGGACAGAGAGCGACGGCTGCAGGTTCCATATTATATTCCCTTTCCGGTTACAGCAGATGTGCTGCATCCGGATAGTCAGTGGAATCAGGATCGTCGTCTGCTCAAGCATATCGTACTGGACGCCGCAAAACTCCAGCAGCGAAAAATCTTCCGGATTGCAGGCAGCACCCGCCCTGAAACTGTGGTCCGTCTTGATGCAGCCGAAAGTATGCTGCGCCGGGATATGACCGGAATTCGATTGGAGCGTCTTCCTGTTGGGATATCGACGATGACTAATTGATGAACATTGGGGTCTACATACTGAAAAAACGTTGCCATAAAGGAGGGAAATTACGTGGCAGATGAATACTACGTTGTACGCGGTGCTTCTATGCGCTGCAGCTGTGGATCACATCCTCGCAAAATCAACCTGCCGGTCAGTCACGGATCTTTTGTCAAAACCCAGCCGATGATGAATGAAGACGATTATAAGCCCGACAATGTACCGAGCTTTGGCGTATGCAGCAGCTCACTTAACCCAAGCTCGGAGACGGTGTATCTCGTTGTCGAGGGCGGTGGTCAGGTACAGGGCAAGCCATGCCTGCCGCAGCTGTGCCAGCCATGGATGATGACCAAGGAAAAGACACGGGTCGAAGGCAAGCCTGCACTGACCACGTCGTCCTGCCATGTGTGTCTGTATAAGGGTAATATTACATTTGAAACGAGTGGACAGGAATAATGAGAGGGGCCGAGATGATAGAGACGATCATGGATGCACTTGGGCTGGGCAGTCCGGAGGTCATTGGCTATGACCAGCTCAAAGTAAAATGTCCGTACCCGCTTCAGCATATTCACGGGCTGGAGATTCAGTGGAAGCCGGGAGAGCATGCCAGGCTGCAGCTGACCGGCTGGATGGATGAAGATATTCAGATGCAAATGCCGCTCGCCGCTTCCGTACAGGATGAGATCGAGATTACATATGGTTCATATGGGGCGGAGCAGCCGCTGTTCCGCGGTCTGGTTAACAAAGTCGAGGCGATCCGCCAGAATAACCGGCATGAGATTATTATTGAAGGTATTAGCGCTTCTTCCCTCTGGGATATTCAGAAGCGCAAGCGTACTTTCCCGGAGCAGACGCAGACGTATGAGGAATTAATCGGCAAGATCAACACCGATTATCCCGGCAGCTCCGTCGCTTTCCATACTGGAGGCGATCAGCAGGTCGGCGAAGCGATTCTGCAGTATGAAGAGACCGACTGGGCGCTGACCAAACGACTGGCGAGCCGGTTACAGACCGTCATCGTCTGTGATATGCTAAAATCCGTAAAGCCGAGATTGCATTTTGGACTGCCGGAAGGCAAGCAGGTGTATGTACCGGATAATGTTCCCTATACGGCACGTAAAGACCTCAAAGCCTATCAGCAGGCCGGAGGTTCAGCGGCCGGATTGCATGACACGGATTTCTTCCGCTATGAACTGCAGCATATCGAGCCGTTTGAGATCGGAGACCGGGTCACTTTCCGGGATAAAAAGCTGGTGGTACGCGAAGTACATGCCGTTATGGAAAAAGGGCAGCTGCTGTTCAACTATGTGCTGTCTCGTGAGCATGGTGTACGCAGCCTGCTCATCACCAATCCGAAAGCGATCGGTGTATCGCTGGAAGGAACCGTACTCGCGGTACGCGGCGAAGAAGTGAAGCTCAAGCTGGATGTCGATAAAGACGACGGCAAAGCCGATCCGCACTGGTACCCATTTGCGCCGCCGACAGGCAGCCCGATGTACAGCATGCCGCAGGTCGGTACCAAAGCCACTCTGTACCATCCGGATGGCACCGGCACAAGAGCGCAGATCATTGGCTCGGTACGTACCAATGGAGCGAGTGCGCCCAAGACGAGCGATCCGAATATCCGCTATTATGGAAGTGAGCACGGCAGTGAACTGAAAATGGCACCGGATCATGTGCATATCCATGGCAATCCGGCAGGTACCATGGCGATTAGTCTGGAAGACGGCGTAGGCGTCACGATCCGCAGTCCCAAGAAATTGACGATTACCGGCAAAGAAGACATCGTTCTGTTCAGCAAAAAGAAAGTAATCATCCAGGCCGGCGAGCAGATCATGGCCTACAAAACAGGCGGCACATCCGGCATCTCGATAGAAGGCGAATACCATCTGCTCGGAGAAAACGTCTGGGCCGACGGAAGCGACCGGACAGCTTATGCTGCCTATCAGGATGAACCGCAAAAAGGTACTCCACCACCGCCACCCGATCCACCAAAGCCGTTTGACTGGGGCAAGCTCGGTCGTAACGTGCTGGGTGGACTGGCGATTGTTGTGGGCGTGGCTGCGCTGGCCGCATTTACCGTAGCGACGCTGGGAGCAGGACCGGTAATCGTAGGAGCGGTTGCAGCAGGAGCAGCTATTGCCGGTACAGCAGCTGTTGGAGCGCAAGCCGTATCGGATATTGCCCGGGGGGAAGTGAGCGACTTTGGGGAGTATGCGACGACCGCCTTGCGGGAGTCGTTTATTGGAGCAGTATCGGGAGCAATCTTTGGGCCGCTGGCGCCGGCAGCTACGCTGCTTGGACGTATGGGAGCAGGAGGAGTCATTGCTTCAGCAGAGGATATCGCCAGTCAGCTGCTGCAAGGGAAAAAGATTGACTGGAATCAGGTGGCTTTGTCCGGACAGATTGGCTTCCTGACTGCCGGTTTGCTGGATGCCAAGGTTTTGGGTGCTGTAGGTAAAGGACTCAAAAGCGGAGGAAGCAAGGTAGCGAACGGAGTCAAAGGAGCCGGAAGTAAAGTTGCCGATGGACTTGCAGGCACGAGCCAATGGATTAAAAATGGAGCAACCAAAGCAGGCGAAGCAGCTTCTCGTTCGATCAGTAAGCTAAAATCTACCGGTAGTAAGTTGGGTACTAAAATCGAGAATCTTAGTACTTACGCGAATCGTAAGAATTACGAATTTGAAATTAAACGAGTTCCTCAATTGCAAATGGCTGGTGGACCGGACGTAGGGTTCCCAAGTTATTCTATGTCGATCTCCAAAGAGGGCAATGAGCCGCTTATCCGATTTGGTAATAAAGGTACTCCTTCTACTGAGGGGACGGGTAAACCTCCTAATCGTATTTATGATGAAAATGGTAATCCTCTTCCTTTTGGTTTTTCAAGTGTTAAGCAATATAATGATTTTGTAAAGTCTTTGAAAGAAGAACTTCCAGAAGGAACACAAATCATATTCCAAGGAAGTTCCGTGACAGGAGTGAGTCACAAAAAAGGATTACCATTTGACCAAGGCAGAAAGAGCGATTTTGATATTGCTTTGGTAAATGATGATTTATTCTTGGAAGCATTAGAGATTGGAAGAGGTGGTGGGTTTAAAATGAAAACTGACCCAAATAGAATAGGACCACTGGATGAAAAACAGCTTGATAGACTTGGATTGTTGGAAATTATAGAAAAAAAATCAAAGGAAGCTGGTCGTCCTGTAAGTTTTATGCTATATGAGAGTGTAGAACAAGCACTTAAACGACCAAGTTTAATGGTGACACCATGACGAATAGGTACTTAAAGTTTGGTATAAGTATTGATGACATGGAACTTGTGACTAAAGATTTACAAAAGCTCTTAAACATATGCTTTGAAGAGCATGAAAGTAGCTACTGGGGAGAATATAATGTTGCCCAGTTATCTGAATCCGAGAGTATTAGGCTGGTTTATAACTACATTGACGATGACTGGCAGGAGGAAGAATTTAAAGAATACCCATTATTACTTGAATTAAATCGGATAAACGAACCTGAAAAGATGTTGAACCTTCTTTGTGAAAACCTTTCTTATATTTATCTATTGTATATGGATGAAATTGATGCAAAGGTTTCATCGAGAAGATATGTTCTTGAAAACGGTAAATTCAAATTGGTTTATGAGCATTGGAAAAAGAAAAGCAATGGTTAGTTACATTCTTATACCTGTTGTTTAATGGGGGCTACCCAGTGCCGAATGAATCTGTTACCCTCATCATTACCAATATAACCTTTGTTCAACCAGTATGATATTTTCATGAATTACGATGTACGTACAGAATGTCTGGAAAAAGTATCCCTATTTAACGTAATAGCGTTACATGAAACAGGTCAATTATGGTCAGATACCACCATAAAAGACCTGTTTTTTGTTATCTTCGTTTTCTTGCGGTTTTTTCAAATATGATTGCAACAATGTACGTACATGGAACGATGGATAGGATGAAAAACATTTATCTCAACTTTTTAGTAGGATATAGCGACTATAAAGAGTGTCAGGAATCAACTGAGAGTATTACAACGGGAAGGACATGTGTGAAAGGCTAGCCACCTGCCCTCTAATATAGCCCGAAATTCATGAAAAAAATCGGGAGAAGGGGCGGCACATGGAAGGAATCGCTGTATCCATCGACCGTATTGTCATTGACTTCACAGGAGTATACTGGGATTTCTTCAATCCCTTCATGTTCCGAATATGTCATTTCTATGGAGACAGGATGTATACGAAGGAGAAGGGTTTTATCTATCATATCAACATTAATACCGGAGAGCACTTTTTGCATATCTCCTATCAGTTAGCTTTTGCCCCCAAGTCAAGGAAGCACACCCTACGAATCGAAGCGTACCCTGAGTCATTGGCATACTTCAAGGATTGGTTGATGCAGATTCAGACAAAAGCCAAGGAAGTCCTGTTTGTTCGGTGTGATGTTGCATATGACATTCCTTACAACATCAAGGATGTGTTTACCTTGTCGCTGACAGGTCGAAAGCTACGACTGTTTAAGGGGATACGCTACTACAACGGGGGATATCAACGGAGGGAGAACGGCTATTGACGGGTATATGACAAGAAACGTCAGTTGTCGGAAACAAAGCGACAGGAAGTCAATGAGGAGCAAACTAGGATGGAAATTGTATATGCCCCGAAGGGGGTAAGGATACCGCTTGCTTCACTGGTTCAGTTTCCGCCGCAGTTTAACAGTAAGTATCAATGTGCTGTGCTGTACTATCCGGTAAGATTAGTTATCTTCCTGTACAAGAAGTTCGCTCAGGCTGATGTTTAATGTCTTACAGATAATATCGAATGTACTGAGATGGACTCTGTCAACATCACTGGAGCATAGATGACTTATGGTATTTGGTCGTAGTCCTGTTAACCTTGCTAGTTCACGCTGAGACATATTACGTTCAGCTAGAATCTCTTTGAGTTTGACGACAACGGGCAATATGACACCAACTTCCGAACAGAATTATTACTTCATTATACGATTTCCTACCCCATTAGGAAATGATTGATTGTATCGCTTAGTCAGTATATAATTATATTGTATCTACTAAGCGTTACAATAATTCAGATTATCGTAACGGTGGGGAGGAAACAGCATGAATGTCATTGGATATGTCCGAGTTTCGACACAAGGACAAGCCAAAGATGGCTACAGCTTATCGTATCAGCATGACGAAATTCAATCGTACTGTGAAGGTCAGGGATGGAACTTATTGCATGGATTCACTGACGAAGGAATTAACGGTGCAAAGATAGACGAAGAAGCCCTTGAGGTGGACAGAATCGGCTTTCAGAGGCTGTTGACGGCTATTGCCGCCCAAGATGTGAATGCAGTTGTCGTACTAAATACAAGCCGTCTCTGGCGGTCTGACATCGTGAAAGTTCTCGTTCATCGGGAGTTCAAAAAGCATGGCGTAGATGTCAAGAGTATCGAACAGCCAACCTACAGCATCTACAAGAAAGACCCGTCCGACTTCCTGATTAACGGTTTGATGGAACTGCTTGATGCGTACCAACGCATGGAAATCTCCATGAAACTAAGTCGAGGCCGAAACAAGAAGGCACAACAAGGCGGTTACGCCGGAGGTCGGGCGGCGTTCGGATACAAGGCTAATAAAAGGTCAGAAAGCTATCGAAATCAATCTCAATGAAGCATCAGCCGTTCAAAGACTGTTTGAACTCAAGAAACTCTTTCCTGACTGGTCATTGTCGGAATTGGCGTATCAGATGAACGACGATGGCTTTACAACTCAGCAAGGCAAGAAGTTTACAAAGGTACAGATTAAACGCATCCTTGATCGCCGCCCGTTGTACGAAGGTACTTATCTCTACGGCGGCATTGAAGCCAATGGTCTTCATCAAGCCATTATATAGGTAGTGCGGCATGGAGAAGATGGAACCTATAATTGCTACGTCGAACAGGAAGACAGTTGTTACAAGAAACTCGAAACGTTGGAACAGTGCCAACAAGCAATATTTGACCATATTTTTCGGTATGGCGAAGTTTTTGACAAACCAACGATGGAAGAAGTATTGCTAGCCGTCCACCAACTGGAAGACAAAGTACGTATGGAACTCTTACATTTGAAATTGGAAAAAGCATTTTTGGCTTTTGAACTGAAATAACTTGTGACTTCCAAGGCAAGGAATAGAGAGGCTTGCGTCCCATTGCGAACCGTTACGGTTAACGTTTGAACTGAGGTTGCCCCTATTCTTTACCCATGTCACGACAGAATCCGTAATCAGAGGTGAAGTCTTTTGAGTCACTACAAGCAGTATCACATCTATGTCGGTCTGGATTTACATAAAGCCCACCATACCGCCGTTATCATCAACTTTTGGAACGAACGTCTTGGTGAAATCCAGATTGAGAATAAACCGTCTGCATTCGACGACCTAATGAAGTTCGTCAAGAAGCATACGGCAAAAGGCTTGACCCCTGTTTACGGGTTGGAAGATACGGGCGGCAATGGCAGAGCGTTAGCCGTTCACCTTGTCGAGAAGAAACAAATCGTCAAGGAAGTCAACTCAGCCCTATCGTACAGCGAACGAATGAGCCATGCGACTACGCAAAAGAGTGACAGTTGGGATGCGTACTGCATCGCCAAGGTGCTCCTTGCAAGGCTCGATGAACTGCCGGATGCGAATCCACAGACTTGTACTGGACATTAGGTCAACTGGTGGCTAGGCGGAACGCCATCGTCAAACATGCCAGTGGCTTGAAGAATCAAATGCATCAACAGTTAAGCTATCACTATCCGTCCTACAAGAAGTTCTTCTGTGATATTGACGGCAAAGCCGCCCTTGCCTTTTGGGAGAAGTATCCTGCACCGCATCAGGCGTTGACGGTGGAGGTAGATGATCTGGCGGAATACCTACGCAGAGCGAGTCATAACACCTGTTCCACCCGTAAGGCAGAAGGAATACTGGAATTAGTGAAGCAGGATGGCGAGACGAAGCGGAACTTCCAAGAATACAGGGATTTCCTCGTCGTCAACATGGTTAAAGACATGCGTAGAAGTCGGGAACTCATCAAGCAAATTGAGGAACAGCTTCGACAGGTACTGGCACAGACCGATTACAAGCTTGAGTCGATGGACGGCATTAGCACCGTCACAGCGGCGGAACTGGTCGCTGAAATCGGAGATATACGCCGCTTCCCGAATGCCGACAAGCTAGCCCGTTTTGCAGGAATCGCTCCTGTTCGTTTTAGTTCGGGCGGCAAAGGCAAAGACCAAGCTAGCGGACAAGGCAATCGAGTATTGAACGCAATCTTCCATAACCTGGCTGTTCAACAAATCCAAGTAGCTAAAGGCGACAACAAGAAGCAACGAAATCCCGTCTTCTACGAGTTCTATCAACGGAAACTAGCAGAAGGCAAGACCGAGAAGCAAGCCCTCATATGCGTCATGAGAAGGCTCGTGAACATCATCTACAGTATAATGAAGAACAAAACTGAATACAGGGCGGCGAGTCCTCTAACAGAACTCAAAGCCGGATGATACAATGGTGGTAATTGGAAAACCAGTTATCACCTTTCCTTTAGTAGAGTTTAAGATTACTACTTAGGGGACGGGTAAAGCTAGAACACCTAAACCAATAGATCCTCGTGGAGAACCTATTAAGTTTGTTCCTAATTTTAAACAGGAAGAGATAGCTTTGCAGACGTATGAAAAGTTAAGATCCACTGGTTTAGATGCCGGAGAGTTAGAGACCTTTTCACGGAATACAGGACTTAGTTTTAAAAAGGCAAGTCAGTTGAAGACACATGTAATACTGACTGAACACATGAACTTAGTTGATACTGTTAACGGCAAGTACTATTATAAAGGTTATTTTGATCCCGATATTGATATGGCCTATGGATGGGAAAAAGCACTAAAAGGTGAATTATCAGCAGAGGAAAAAGCATGGTTTAGACAATTAGCTGATCATGAATTGGCAGAAAGCAAAATGATGCAAGAAGGATTGCCGTATCGTGATATAAAGTATTTCAAAGATGGTACAATGAACGAAAGTACAAAAGGTGCTCATGAGTTAGCACCACCACAACCCGGCGGATTTCCAGGGTTTAAACCAAAATTTTGAGGTGGGAAAATTGAATTCTAACTTTGAACAAGCCAGTGAAAGAATAAAAAACATTGACTGGGAAAATAATGGAATGGATAAACCTTCATATGCGATCCTAGTTACAGAGTTTATTAGAAGAGGGAATATTTTTTTGGATTTTAACTCCAAGGATGATAATAGACGTGCTGTATTTAATGCAGCAGAAATAATTAATTTTGATACACCTGCTAATATAAAGGAAGAATGTAAGGGAGTAGTAAACGCCAACGTTGATTGGGTTACAGAGTATCTTTGCACTTTTTATCTTGAATGGGCATACGTGATAGACAAACAAATGCCCATCGCTCTGAAGTTTCACGATCTATATGACCCTATTATTAAGTTGTTTGAGAGAGGTGGAAGGATCAGTTATCATCATAATGAGTTAGTATGTGGCAAACATGCATGGCCGCGTAATTCTGGGGCAATAACTAGGGAACTTCCCCCACAAGACATTAGGGATAAAGTTCTGGATGCACTCGATGATGAAAATATTGAGTGATAGAGGGAACATTTTTTATAAGTTTCTTTACAATCCTAACAACAAGATCATACAATACAACCAACAAACCAAATACTAAACAATTCAAACACTTGATAAACTTTCAAAAGCTCTTTCCCACTTGAACCGTGAGTAGGAATGAGCTTTTTTGCATACTCACAATTAAAAAAATGAAACGAATGGCGAAGCTGAACCCAGGAATAGAAGTGGCTGGAGCAGATGGTACAGTGCATAGGATCGCGGAGAAGGATCTGCCGGGTCCGGAGAAGAACGGGTATATGCGTTCTGAGGGGACGGGTAATGGTGGTTCTGTCAATAGAGCTTTTAGGGAAGCAACTGAGCAAGATAAGAAATTGATTAATGATGTGAAGGAAAAATTTAATGCAGGAAAAAGCAAAAATGTCGCTGTAACTAAGGGTGAAATAAACGGTGAATCAATTAATTTGGAATCGATGAGTGGGTATGATCCGAAAAATCCTTACCACAAAGATAATTATCCTAAACCACCCTAAAACCATTATAAATATAGAGGGTCGGATAATAATGGAAGGTTGAATGATACAGAACAGAAAATGATAGAATATTTGAGAGAAAGGTTCAAAGATAATCCTAATGTTGAAGGCAATATCGAGATTATTTCATATAAGACTATTTGTCGAAGTTGCAATGATATTGTTGATCAATTCCAGATGGATTTTCCGAATATCAAAGTTACTAGAGTTCAAATCTTAGAAGAGTAGAATGTGGAGGGGATTTAGAATGGAATTTTTAAAAGACGGTGATATCAGGACTTTCTTGTCGACCTTAGAAGAAAATTTATATCCAATGAAATCTTGCAATGAAGATGATATTTTAAAATTGAAGAACCTAATACCAACAAAAGAACTCCCCTTAACTTATTTGGAATTTATGTATAAAGCGGGTAATGGGATTGAGTTTTTGGCAGGTACAGATTATTCAATGAAATATATATTAGAACTTAAGGAATGGGCAGTTGAACTTTTGGATGAAAATAATTTTCCGCAAAAATTAACAGATAATCAGTTTGTATTTATGATGCATCAAGGATATATGTTTTGGTATTTTAACTTGGATGAGGGTGATAACCCACCTGTGTATCTTTATGATGAAAGTCTTGATCTAACTGATTTCAAGAAAGTTAGTAATACACTTTCGGAATTCTTAATTTCATTGTATGACTGATATATATCGAGTTTAATATCTTCAAAAACAACCAATAGTGCCACAATGCGAGCTAGCCGCTCGTGTTGTGGTCTTTTTTATCCTCTATATGTATGGCGGGTAGATGAGATAGATCACCCTTAGTACCTAATGAATCCATCATTTAACGAATAACACCTATAACCCATGTAATACCCGTATAAAGATTTCTTCATTGCTGTTGTACGCACATCAAATGCTTTAATTTTATACCCTAAATAACGCTATTCCGATACATCAAACAAGTTGATTATGGTCAGATACCGCCATAATTGACCTGTTTTTTGTTATCTTCGTTTTCTGGCGTTTTTTCAATTTACTCGCAACTGTAGAATACGCCGCCCCGATAGAAAAGCTGTCTAAATCACCGCACCTCCTTTAATGGATAGATCGACTACTCATATTGTCAGGACTTATCTGCAAATTGTTAGCAACAATCTGGTTATTTGCTGCGATAGTTACTGTGCAAGTCAATAAATCTGGTGACGACCAGTTGACATAGAACAGGTAAGGATACGTGTCAGGCTAGCCGCCTTCCCTACCCCGTAGCCACCCGATGGCGGTATAACAGCACAAGAAGGAAGGGATTGCAGATGAAAACGAAGTACAGCGACTTCTGGTTCGTTAAGAATAATAAAGCCGCTAATGCGTACATGGACGAAGTTGCCAAGGAGAGCAACTTTACAGGACATCACAAGGGATACACCATTCTGCCGCATAAAATCCATCGGTGTTACGGCTTAAGTCCGTATGAGAAGCTGATTCTCGTCGATATTGTCGCTTATATGAGTGACCAGAGCCAGTGCTACCCCACTATTGAGATGATTACCCGAAATCTCGGATGCAGTTCCAAGTCCGTAGAGCGTCATATTGTCAAACTCGCAGAGAAAAAGCTGATTTTCGTCAGCCAGAACAAGAACAACACCTACTACTTGCCGAACTATCTTCACGTTCATCCGTATTTACTTGTGTCAGAGAAGACACATGAGTTTATTGGGAGCATAAGGAAACAGGTAAACGAGAGAGAACTGACGTTGTGGATTCAGGAAGTCGTAAAGAGTGACGATTACATGGCATATACCGCCCGACTCCAAAGACTTCATGAAAGACGCTTGCCGATGGACAAATTCGCTGAAACGGAAACATTGGCTAGTTACACGCAGTTCCTGATGACCGCATTTGCCAAGCGATTTCCGCCAGATGTCAACGGAGCATAATGGAGAGTCTCTTATTCAGCGGACTCTTTATCCCGGCAGCTCCGTCGCTTTCCATACCGGAGGCGATCAGCAGGTCGGCGAAGCGATTCTGCAGTATGAAGAGACCGACTGGGCGCTAACCAAACGACTGGCGAGCCGGTTACAGACCGTCATCGTCTGTGATATGCTAAAATCCGTAAAGCCGAGACTGCATTTTGGACTGCCGGAAGGCAAGCAGGTGCATGTACCGGATAATGTTCCCTATACGGCACGTAAAGACCTCAAAGCCTATCAGCAGGCCGGAGGTTCAGCGGCCGGATTGCATGACACGGATTTCTTCCGCTATGAACTGCAGCATATCGAGCCGTTTGAGATCGGAGACCGGGTCACTTTCCGGGATAAAAAGCTGGTGGTACGCGAAGTACATGCCGTTATGGAAAAAGGGCAGCTGCTGTTCAACTATGTGCTGTCTCGTGAGCATGGTGTACGCAGCCTGCTCATCACCAATCCGAAAGCGATCGGTGTATCGCTGGAAGGAACCGTACTCGCGGTACGCGGCGAAGAAGTGAAGCTCAAGCTGGATGTCGATAAAGACGACGGCAAAGCCGATCCGCACTGGTACCCATTTGCGCCGCCGACAGGCAGCCCGATGTATAGCATGCCGCAGGTCGGTACCAAAGCCACTCTGTACCATCCGGATGGCACCGGCACAAGAGCGCAGATCATTGGCTCGGTACGTACCAATGGAGCGAGTGCGCCCAAGACAAGCGATCCGAATATCCGCTATTATGGCAGTGAGCACGGCAGCGAACTGAAAATGGCACCGGACCATGTGCATATCCATGGCAATCCGGCAGGTACCATGGCGATCAGCCTGGAAGACGGTGTAGGCGTCACGATCCGCAGTCCCAAGAAATTGACGATTACCGGCAAAGAAGACATCGTTCTGTTCAGCAAAAAGAAAGTAATCATCCAGGCCGGCGAGCAGATCATGGCCTACAAAACAGGCGGCACATCGGGCATCTCGATAGAAGGCGAATACCATCTGCTCGGAGAAAACGTCTGGGCCGACGGAAGCGACCGGACAGCTTATGCCGCCTATCAGGATGAACCGCAAAAAGGAACACCGCCACCGCCACCCGATCCACCAAAGCCGTTTGACTGGGGCAAGCTCGGTCGCAACGTGCTGGGTGGACTGGCGATTGTTGTTGGTGTGGCTGCACTGGCCGCATTTACCGTAGCGACGCTGGGAGCAGGACCTTTGATTGTAGGAGCAGTAGCTGTAGGAGCAGCAGCTGCCGGTAGTATTGCGGTAGGTGTACAGGCTGCATCGGATATTGCCCGGGGGGAAGTGAGCGACTTCGGGGAGTACGCGACGACCGCTTTGCGGGAGTCGTTAATTGGAGCTGTCACCGGAGCGATATTTGGTCCATTGGGAGTTGGAGGATCGATCGCCGGTAAAATGGCACTGGGCGGCGCAGAAAACGCCATCTCCGATATTGCCAGTCAAATGCTGCAGGGGAAAAAGTTCTCTGAGTTGGACTGGAAGTCAGTTGGGATGAGTGCAGGACTGGGTGTAGCAACAGTTGGCGTTGTCAACTCCAAAGCAGGCAAAGCGCTCGGGGGGGCTATAGCAGATGGCGTAGGCAAAGCAACACCGCAGTTTGTCAAAAATGGAGTCAAGGCTTCTGGCGAAGCGTTCCAGAACTCGCTCAGTAAGTTGAATGATGCCGGCAGTAAGCTGGGTCAGAAGATGAAGAATGGTCTGGAGAATATGACAAGTCCTGCTTATGTTACTCCTGACGGTACTCCTATTCGTATGAGCGAGCCAACTCGAATGGAGAGCAGAAGTATTCCTGAGACAGAAGTGCAGCGGAATTATAAGCGCATTAACAGAGAAGAGAAAATAGACACTGCTAAAGATTTTGCAAGAGAGCAATTAGAAGAACATGTTAAGTTTCTTAAAAATGGTGGAATTAAAAAACCTGTAGATAAAAATGGACATGGCGGTGGGAAATATAAACCAGATGTAATTAGTGCTGCTGTTGACATAACTACATTAGGCAGTAAAGAAACTAAAATAAGATTTGGCTATAATGGAGCTAGAGAAGGACAATTTAATCCAAGTGTAATGGAATTGCATGATGATTTAGTTAAAATAGTAAAAGAAACAAGAATAAAAGCCAAAAATGACCCTAACAATCCTTACAAAGAAGACGAAAGTTTCGAAATTTGGCATGTAGAAAATTGTGCTGAGATTCAAGCGGTCAATCAGTTGTTGCATTCAGGTTCAAAGTTAGAAGACATATTAATAAGTACAATTAATGGTAATGGGAAATATAAAGCACCATGTAAAAACTGTCAAAAAACGTTTTTTGATTTCATTAATGATTTTCGTGAATAGGACTTTTAAATAACTAAGGAGGATGTTTATGCGGAATTTATCAGATGAAACAAGAGATATCCTGCTGCAAGCAGGATGGAATCCAAATAATAAAGTTGAATTAACAGAAACAATAAAATTTTTAGAAGAGATGGGATATCAAATTTTCGATCCGGTGGTTGATACATTACGTCTCTTTGGTGGAGTAGAGTATAAATTTAAGCACCCAGATGGAAGTTTGGAAACTTTTCATTTTAATCCAGAAGAAGTTGTAGGAGATTATTATGAAAAAGAAGACTTTGAGGAATTTGAAGAGCGAGTAAAAGAGCCACTTATTATAATTGGAGAAGCATACAGAGGTAATTTAATAATGTTTATTTCAAAATCAGGAAAAGTTTTTGGGAAAAATGGATATTCGTTATTTAAGTTTGGAGATGATATTTACGAAGCACTAGACACTCTTTGTTTATTTAGAAAACCAGAAGAAATAAAATAGGAGAATTATTTTAGAGTGTTCAAGTAAATAATAATTTAATGAGTTTATTCAAAAAGGTCAATCATGTTGCATAATAAACGTGATTGACCTTTTTAAATAAAATAAATGTTTAGAGTTGATTACTATACAAAAAGATATAAATAAATGTAAACTTTCAGCAAGGAATTAAAGTAGCATAGATTGATACTTGATTATACAAAAGTGGAAGTAGATATTAGTAAAACTAAAGTTGGATTTGGTATAGACGAATTAAAAGTGAAAGACTGGAATGGAAAGATTGAGTAAGTGAGGAAAGAGGGAAAATATGATTAATGAAAAAAAAATAAAATTGGCCTATAAAAAGTATGTTAAAAACTTTTCAAAGGGAGTAACACCTGAGAAAACAAGAAAAGAATATATTGAGGACAAGAATGAAAGCAATGAGATTATTGAGCAAAATAATACCGAACAAGATCATATTTTGCTGATTAATTTAAGCAGTGTCTTCAATCATAATACAGCTTTGTGGAAAGAAAAAATATTGATTCAAGAAAGTAAACAAACAGATGCGTTTAAAACTATGCAAATGACAGTTTTTTATGAGTGCATGATACAAGAACTGTATCTGGTTCGTTATCCAACAATGCAGCCAATATATACCTTTAATAGACTCATCGCTGCTTTAGTCCATTTTACTATATTTGGTTGGGAAAAAGAGGAACAAATTTTATTCGAATTTATTAACAAGCATTTTGGGCAACATTTAATAAATGTCAATGAAGATAGTGAACACATATGGTTCTTGTTAGAATTGTATTTGCGTTATCGAAACAAAACTATTTTTGGAAGCAATCATCAAGTTTATAGAGCTGTAAAGGAAAAACTTGAAATAGAAAAAGGTAAGGGAAAGTTAATCCCAAACAAGTTAGATATTTATGATGAAGTATTAAGGTGTTGGCAGACGACATCCCAAGAAGATATCGCTAAAATGATTGATAACATGGTAGAACGTCATTCTTTGCTGGTTGGAGAAATTGGAGAAATGGGTGAATTTGGAGACTTTTTATATGGGTTTTACCCTTATGAAATTCTTTTCTTGCTCCATGTCAGAAAAAAACTAAATCTGTCTGTTCCCAACTCTTTCGAAGATTTCCTGATGAATACGGCTGAAGCCAAAATGCAATTTGAAGATCCCGAGCCATATCCTGAGTGGGACCCTATGCTGCGCATGATTGATGATTTCTATCGAAAAAATTATTCGGAGTATATTCCTAATCAGCACGGTCCACTTTTTGAATAATAAAACCCGATACGAAAGGAAATAATCAGTATGTCGCTGGAAGCTATTTTACCTTTCATCTTTGATCACCCCGAAGATGTGAAAGCTATTCTCGAAGAAGATCCAAACGACCTGTATCAGTATATACTGGATTATGGATTCGCCACCAAAAAAATATTATATCTGGATTATCGTGGAGAAGAAGGCCGGGAAATCGTAAATTATATGCTGGACTACGAATTTGAACGAGGGATCGAGCTGGCTTCGGAAGATGTTATGGAAGAGCTGGACGAAATGATGGACTATGCGTTTGTTCAGGATAAAGTGAAAGTCGTTAACCAGAGAATTGCTCCTGCGGGTTATGGATTGTTTTTTTATCCAACAACTGGCGATTTCTATGCATTATTTCTTAGCAAACTGGAATACAAAGAACAACTGCTGCAAGTGGAAACACTGGATGATGAGAATATGCCTGAACAGGAACGTTATATTAAATATTATCTTTAATATACGTTTTAACTAGGAGTATATGAAATGCAGTGAGCAGGGTTATGCACATAGTAAAGGAAAGCAGGCCAACTAAGTTTGATTATTCTTGGTCTGCTTCTTCTTGTCTGTGCTTCTGATTAGGCAAATAGGTCTTTAAATGATATGGCACATGTTCTTCATTTAAGTTGCTGCTCTACTAGGTAAGAAAGGAGAGAATGTATTGAATGTCAGAGATTTTACTCAAGAGCAAGGAAGTTTTGGAGAAGAACTGATTGGCATTATTGCACAAAAGAATAATCTGGGCGAAGATGTCTCCCACCTGTTCCGAGCTGGAAGAGGTGGAATAGATGCTGCTTTCTTGGCCACCGATCCAGCTCCACGACTTACGATTGTTGAATCAAAGACTTCTTGCTGGGGAACATATCCGTATTCCCGTTTAAAAAAGCAAGGTGGAAGTATTTATTTCAGGCATCTGCTGAAAAGTTTGGATTATCGACATCGAGATATCCAGCTTCATTTCCAAAAGCTGATTTGTACGTATCCTGAACTTAACTTACATTTTATTCGAGTTGAGACACTGATTGAATTAACTGAAGATCGATTTGTAGTAGAAGATTTAAAGGTGAAAAGTTGGAAAGATTCAATAAATAAGTAATGGATAGTCTATTGTTGGCATAAAATGATACTGACATTAAGAAAGAGTAGAATCATATGAGCGAGAATCATGCTCATATACATAGCTAGCACGCTTTGGCCGTTTATCCTGACGATCACTCCGAAAGACAGCTCAGATGCCAAGATATGCCTTCCCCAAAGTAAACGATTACCGGCAAAGAAGACATCGTCCTGTTCAGCAAAAAGAAAGTAATCATCCAGGCCAGCGAGCAGATTATGGCCTACAAAACAGGCGGCACATCCGGCAGCTCGGTAGAAGGCGAATACCATCTGCTCGGAGAAAACGTCTGGGCCGACGGAAGCGACCGGACAGCTTATGCAGCCTATCAGGATGAACCGCAAAAAGGAACACCACCACCGCCACCCGATCCACCAAAGCCGTTTGATTGGGGCAAGCTCGGTCGTAACGTGCTGGGTGGACTGGCGATTGTTGTGGGCGTGGCTGCGCTGGCCGCATTTACCGTAGCGACGCTGGGAGCAGGACCGGTAATTGTAGGGGCTGCAGCTGCCGGTAGTATTGCGGTAGGTGTGCAGGCCGAAACCAAATTTATATGGTGATCCCCAAATCCAAGACCTAGTGGTCCTTTAGCATCGGATAGTGAGATTTATTATACTGAACCTGGTAGTGAGAAAATAACTCATAAATGGATTATTGATAAAGAAACAGGTAAAGGATATTGAGATGAGCTTGATTAGTTATTGAAGGAGGTTAGGTTTTGAGTTTAGCACAGTCCCCCAATTTATTTACAATCGCAATGTTTCCTTCTGTAAAGTTGAGGGAAATTGATTTACTTAACAAGCTTTTAGATATATTTGAACAGTATGAAAATTTTATTCCAACACATTGGGGAAATAATGAGTTGGTGCGATTAGATTATAATCGCAATGATATTTTGAATATAATATCTGCAAAAGACATTGGAATTTCAGAATTATATTTATATCGTAATCAATCTTATATAGAATACTCAGGACGTTTCAATTTGGACTTATCTTTCCGATCTTTCTTTGAATTCGATTTCAAAAAAATGGCTACTGAATACTGGCACTCTTTTTTTGAATTTTCTGATCAATGTGCCGAAATTCTCAAACCACGTTATGGTATAGCTCATATATTTTGGCCCTCTGTTATCCCTTGGGAGACAGAAACAGAGAGGTTGCAGCGATGGATAAATTTTTGTTCACAGCCAGCACCAGTAAATCTAGGAGTTAGTGGGCCGCTTGGCTTGTCAACAAGAACCTATTTTGGGCCTGATATTCTTACTCTTATTGATCAAGAAATTCTAAAGAATACGCCAGCAATAGTTAATGAATTAAAATGGGGTGGGATTTGTATTGATGTTGCAGAAAAACCCTTGGAAGTGAGTAAGGATGATTTACTTCAAAAATGGGACCAAGCAATGAATTCTTTCGAAGAAAATGAATTATTTGCTGTACCTAAGTTTAATCAAAAAAATTGTAGAAGTATTTCTTTTCAAGCTAATAAAATTTGGGAGAATTATATAAAATCTAATTTAGAGGTATAGTAATGGAACCTTCTTATAGAAAAAAATATTATCTTATAAGCGAGTTTAAAATTGAAAACTAAGTTATTAAGAGGTTGAATTTAAATGAAGCCGATTTTTCTGATACCAGTTTTTCTGGAATAATGGCAGATTGAATGTCTGCTGTAATGTCTAATTTTGAAGCCTCGATTTTTGTGAATACTTCTTTTCTGGATTGCAATTTTGAAGGTGCAAATTTTAAAAATGGAGAATTAATAGGTACTTCTTTGAACTTTTCTTCATTACAAAATGCGAACTTGGCAAATATAAACGCAAAAAAAGCAAGCTTTTCATATGGTAATTTTAAAGATGCTGATTTTACAAACGCAATTTTAGACAATGTGGATTGGCAGGGAGCAAATCTAGAAAATGCAAAGTTTGATTTAGGAATGTTTGAAAAAATCAGAAAAACGGTTGAAGTTATTTATTAAACCACACCAAATAATAACCGGGGAGCGACTCAAAGTTGTTGCTCGGTTATTTTTTAGGTACCATTCGCTGCAAAAAGCAACTGAGCAAGGACTTCCTCTGTATAAATCTAAGACTCCTGATCAAAGACAACTGAAACGATTGTTAAGGAGACCAATGGAAGATAGGATGGGAATCTGGGATATTAATAAAGAAGTACAATCAGATCTGTATAAATGTGTCTTAAATCGTTTGGTAAATGAACAGAATGAAAACTTTTGATTGGCTGAGTAGGTACAAATGCAATCAGTACGCCCAGCACAAGCGATTCTAATATTGGGAATTATGGCAGTGAGCATGATAGTGAACTAAAGATGGCACTGGAACCTATGCATATCCATGGCAATTCCGCAGATACCATGACGATTAGCCGGAAAGACGGTGTAAGCGATACAACTGGCATCGCTGTAAAAGGCAAATATCATTTGTTCGGTTGAAAGATAACTAGATGGACTGGCAATTGTTATAGGAGTAGCTGTTTTTATGGCATTTACCTAGTGTAGATAAGGGGATCTTAATGAATAATTATGTGAATACGTTATATCAGATAAGATTATTAGAAACTCAAGAGGAATGTGAGGAGTTTGATCAATTATTAGAAATATTAGATAATGAGCAGAATTTTGATCTGAAAGACTTATTTATGGTTTTTGATGAAAATACACTTGAAGAAGAAGTCATGTTTGGTTTAGTACATTTTGTAGAATCCTTTGAAGCAGAAGATTATTTACGATCTTTACTGGACTCTTTAATTAATATACCTTCACACTCTATTTATTGGATAGAAATACTTTTGAAAAGAATTCTTAACAATGAAGAATACAAAAAAACATTGATTAGTATATTGGGGAGTCAGGATGAGAGAATTAACTTTCAACTTAAGAATATACTTCAATCAGTACAAGAAGATAATCCTGCTCGTTTTAGCTCCCCAGTTGATGAAGTACTAACAAAGTTAAATAGAACTCTGGAGAAATAAAATGGTAAATTCCTCAATTGTTATTTGTATTCCTGGTAAATGGATGAATTTGGAGGAAATAAAAAATGGTTTTGCAAATAATTTAGAATATGATTTGAGAGAAAACGTTATAGTCTCAAAAAATAACGATGAATTTTACAAAATCATTTTTGAAAATCGTGATGATGAAATGGCAGAAGCATTTCAGTTTGCAGGAACCAGTAAAATTTCTCAAGAGGATATTTCCGAAATCAACCAACATACTTCAGTTGTTTATTTAGTTGGCGAAGCAGGAAATTTGGAAAAAGTACATCAGATTATTAAGTTGACGAATACTGTTTTAATGCTTGGTGGATTGGGGGTGAAAATTGAAACTACAGGTAATGCAGTTGGCTGTACGTGGTGGAGACATTTGAATGATAAAATGGACCCTATGGAAATATGGAATACATTTGTAACTACAGTAGAAGAACAGGATTATTATTAAACTTGCGGAATGCATAACTTTAGCTTGCCTGATATAATTACGTTTAAAAATCAGTTAGCTTTGGAAGAGGCACAGTGGATTATGCAGTGTTTCTGCTTATACAACATACTGGAAAGACCAATATTAAATAATAATGATACTTTTAGTATAACTAAAGACACTCCTAATTTTTTACTTAAACATAGCGAGTGTAGGCATTTTGAGCAAAACGATTTATTTTATAATCCATATGGAATCTGGGCATTGGCTAGAAAGGGAATTGGGCCAAAGGAAAACGGATAGTATATAGGTCTGAAAATAATTCGAGAGATAAAGAAGCTTACTATAAAAACGGTAGATAGTTTTTGAGAGTATTTTTCTTTTATCGTATATAACAAAAGAAGCAGCAATGTCATGTTAGGATTACAAAAAACAATAAATATAAAAAGTCGATTAAACGACCTATTCACTATTCCCAGCTTTAAGAAAACTGCAAAAAAACCTCATTTCACGCTAGTCACCAACGGTACGGCCATTGTAAATAGGATTTATCCAAATAAGAGCAACCAGACAATATGGAACATAGTGTAATGGATAAGTACGATAGCAGGAGGGTATGCTGTCAGTTCATATGGTACAAATATAAGAGTAAATAATTTTCAGAAAAATTAATACCCACAAAAAACAATGACCGAACTGCAGCCTAAAGCTGCAGTTCGGTCATTGTTTTGCGTACCAGCTGATCGGCCATTCGTGTCGTCTCCGGCAGTCGATAGCGGGGAGCCAGCCGCAGAATCCAGTCATTCGCTGTTTCCAGACTAATCCGGTGCCCCACAGACACGAACACAGGCTTCACATCAGTCT
The DNA here is from genome assembly GCF_054161335.1 of Paenibacillus sp. Z6-24. Classification (NCBI taxonomy): domain Bacteria; kingdom Bacillati; phylum Bacillota; class Bacilli; order Caryophanales; family Paenibacillaceae; genus Paenibacillus; species Paenibacillus sp. Z6-24. The sequence continues at coordinate 1,814,531 of NZ_CP096398.1, forward strand.
GTGTGCGAAGTACACTGCCCACCTGTTCCTCTCCATCGATCAAAGGAGATGCAGATCCGCGAGTATGTCCAGGCTCTGTATATTCCCCAACCAGTCTTGTCTTGCCGCAACCAATAGCCGGTACATCAAACAGAACGCCCAGATGGCAGGCCAGTCCGAATCTTCTCGGATGAGCGAGTCCCTGACTGTCGCATACGATCAGCTGCGGCTCATGTTCAATCTGCTGCAGTGCCTTGATGACCGGCGGCAGTTCCCGAAAGGAAAACAGTCCTGGCAGATAAGGGAACTGTACCGAGTCTTTCACCGTAATCGACTCGATCGTTTCCAGGGTAGCTGCATCCAGAATGACGACAGCTGCGATCAGCTGATCGGTATGTTCGCTGTAAGCTACATCGACCCCGGCAATATACTGTATATCCGGCAGCTGATCCTGCGTGACAACCTGCTTGGCCAGTTCCTTTTGGAGTGCTATTGCTTCCTCTTTATTTAAATCCCAGCGGTGCTGTACATTTACTTTCATAATCGCTTTTCCACCTATCGGTATGTATTGGTAACCGGATGAACACCAAAATATCTGCAGATCATGAGGCAATAAGAGCTCCATGTAACGCATGAGAACGCGGATCACGACTTCATGCAGATCGGAATGATGGTTTTCATATTCCATATCATACATAGTATAATGGCAGAATGTAAACGAGTATCTTCTGGATTCGAGTGGATCGACTTCCATTTACAATCTATTCTGGCAGGTGAGCATATATGGTGAACATACATATCGAGTATGGTGAGCATATTATTGTGGCAGTGCGGCTGGCAGGGTGCTGGAGCTGGTATGTCACGGAAAAGGAACACTGGTTTATGGATCTGCCGCGTTTCCATCAGGCTTTTATCGATAAAGGATATGATCTTTCTGCTGATACAGACTATGGATACCGGTTTGATATTCCGATTTTGAATGAGCATACGGCCTCTTCTTTTCTGGCTTGTATAAAAGATGAACAGGTAAGCGTAGAGGCGCTGAGAGCAGGGCTGATCATGCAGCTGAGCAAGTATGGCAGCGATCCCGACGCGCTGGCCGGATGGGCGCCTGCGCTGCTGGTGGATTTTGATAACAAGCAGTTATCTTCCTATTTCCCGGAACCCGCTTCGTTTGAACAGTATGTTCCTGAAGGGTGGACCGGACATTACGAGAATTTTACCGGGCAGCTGCCTGATCCGCAAAAATACTGGGTAATCAATGAGCATGACTATTTTGCCAACAGCTGGCAGTGAAGAATAGTCCATGGAAGCACATTCCACTACATTAACCACAGGAGTGCATACATCCGATGAACAAGCAAGTACGACTGCATTCTTCCTTCTATTATCTGATTGGCACACAGACCCTTTCGAATGCCGCGGATATTATTTATATTATGGGCATTGTCTCGCTTGTGATGGCAGGTACGGATTCGATTCTGGCGGGTGTATTTGTGCCGTTTTTTCGGTCATCTTCCCAGCTGATCAGCGGTCTGATTGCATCGCTTATGCTGGTAAGGTTCCGACTGAACCGGCTGCTTCTTTTTTGTCAGCTGGGACAGTTTGTTATTTTCGCAGCTTTGGCACTGTATTTGTGGGTGTACCGGGATAGTGCATCGCTGACCGTGATTTTCACCCTGATCTTTGGCATGTCCTTTCTGGATGGGTGGACGACACCGGCGCGCAACAGTCTTGTGCCGCGCCTTGTTCACCGGGACGAGCTGCTGCGGGCGAATGGGATGATCTCGGTCAGCGACCAGATTATCCGCTGTGCAGGCTGGGCGATGGGAGGTATTCTGGTCGCCTGGATCGGTGCTCTGCCTACTCTGATGCTGGCTGGCATCTTTTATGCGGTTGCCATGGTCTTTACTGCCTTTATCCGTGAACCGCAAGGGCATGAACAGGAAAATATGCCGGATATGACGCCATCTTTAATTGCCCAAAGAGGAGAAGCTGCCTCTCCGGAAGAAGAAAAGACGGCATCGCTGCCTACAGGCAGTGAACGCGAATATATGAAGACGCTGACCGAGGGCTGGAAGCTAATCTGGCGTATCCGCAAAGTCCGCACGATGATCTTTATGGATATGGTGGATATGCTGGGCGGCTCGGTGTGGGTAGGGGCATTTATCCTTGCTTTTGTCGTACAGGTACTGCAGCAGAGCGAAGAGTGGTGGGGATTTATCAATACCGCTTATTTTGCAGGAGCGATTGGTGGCGGGCTGCTGGTCGTTGGAATGGTCCGCTGGCTGCAGGGGCGGGAGTTCCGCGCGATGCTGCTCGGTATTGCCATCTATGCGGCTTTGACGCTGGTCTTCGCCGTCACGACTAACCCGTATATCTCATTGCTGCTCGTGGTAGCGATGGGACCTGCGGCGGAGCTGGCAGCTGTTAACCGGCGTACACTGCTGCAGCTGAGCGTAACGAGGGAACAGCTGCCCAAGCTGCTTTCTGCCCAGGATGCCACATTGAATTTCACTTTTTGCATCTCTCTGCTCATTATGGGCTGGATCGCCGAGCAGTTCGGAATTGTCAATCTGTACCTGCTGGCAGGATTAATGTCCGTATGTGCACTGGTTGTCGGTATACTCAGCCGTTCTGCTTTTCAACAGGAGGCGACGATGAAACATTCGGAAAAATCACTGAATTCTTAAAATAACAGGGTGGTGAACAATCTCATCACCCCACTTTTCGTTGGATGTTCCTCGCATCATCCTTTACATGAAAACGAAGAAATGCATGCTGGGTGGATACCAGTATATATCTTCTTCGTCTTATTCAAAGTAACTTATAGTCAAAAGAATAGTTATAACAAAGAGTTAACGCTATTCTCATATATACAAATGAATATAAACCTAACACGAACTTTACTCCTATTTTTTTGAGTCTTATCACCCTGTTTTTCCCAATTCATGTTACTGTATAATAAGGAGATTATATAATAGGGGGTTTTTGTTTTGAAAAAGTTAAGCGTCGTATTACTCGGAGCAGCAGTAGCTGTATCTCTGGCAGCCTGTGGTAATGATCAAGCAGCCAAAGCACCGGCAACCAATGCACCCGCAACAGGAACAGAAGCAGCAACGACTGCTCCCGCAGCAGTACCTACAGCAGACGAGCTGCTGACCAAAGCCAGTGAAGCGGCAGCCAAAGTGAAAAGCTATGCTGCAGAAGCTATCATCAAGCAGGATATCAAGGTTACTGTGGATGGCAAGGAACAAGCAATGCAAAATGAGAACTCCACAACTATGGAAATTGTACAGGAGCCGATGTCTGCTCACATGAACATTTCCACCAAAGTGGTACAAAGTGAACAAAACCAGGAGCAACAACAGGAACTGTACATAACAAATGATGCTGTGTATATGAAAGCCAATGACACCTGGCAAAAAGCTCCCGAATCCGCGAAGCAGCAGTTTGTGGATCTGATCAAACAGCAGGGTACCCTGAAAGACACACTGGATCGCATGAAAACCATGGCAAGCGACACCAAAGTAACGGATGAAGGCGACCACTACAATCTGGTAGCTACCCTTACCGGTGACAAAGTCAAAGAGCAAGCGCAAAAATTCCTGAGCGGCGATGCTGCCAATGCTCAAATGGCTGAAATGATGAAGCAAATGAACATTCATGATATGGATGTGACTTACATGATCGACAAAGAAACTTCCAACCTGACCGCAGCTGCTGTCAAAATGACCATGGATATGGATCAGCAGGGACAAAAAGTCAACCTCGTTATGGATATGGACAGCACCTACTCCAAATACAACGAGTTCGATAAGATTGAAGTACCGGCTGATGTAGTAAAAAGCGCGAAATAATTAATTTTAAAAAACACTGCATAAGCACAGAAAAGGCTGTAAATTCAATGATCCTATGGATTATAGTGAATTTACAGCCTTTTTCTGTAATTTACAGCGAATATCTATGATAAATCAGGGAAAAGCAAGCTGTTTAGCAGCGGTACCGACGTGGTATAATAGATGTAGCTACACATTCTATAATCAAGAAAGGATCAGGATACCATGTGTCCCCGAAGGATGATTTCCCAAAGGACGATTTGGAAACGTTATGATCTCTCCTATACTTAGCTTTTCCGTAGAGTAGTCATTCACTTGGACCTATTCTTACGGAAGAGGAGATAATTGTATGCGAAGGACAAAGTCCTCCAGGTGTACCTCCCGTAAGAAAAGGTCTTTTCAGACCACACTTACGAGAAAACGAGGGAGCCTGTATGAGGAGAAGAACAAATTGGAACACAAGTTGGATGGTGGCAGGGAAACAAATCTTGGCCATACTATTGGGTACGTTTATTCTGGCGTTTGCTTATTATCATATTAATTTTTACAACAATCTGTCGGAAGGCGGATTTGTCGGGTTGGCGCTGCTGGGCAAGTATCTGTTTGGCTGGTCACCCGCATGGAGCACATTTGTACTGGATATCCCTGTTATTTTATTGGCCTGGTGGATCAAAGGACACCGTTTCATGGTCTACACACTGATCGGGGCCGCGTCATTTTCCATTTTCTATTCGGGATTCGAACAGCTATCGTCGTTTGTCGTGGACTTACACGGGAATCTGCTGATTGCAGCAGCTCTATCCGGTCTGTTGACCGGTCTCGGAGCGGGTATTGTGCTCCGTTATGGAGGGGCCACTGGAGGCGACGATATATTATCGAGATTGATCAGCGAATGGAAAGGCTGGAAGATCGGTAATGTTTTCTTTGTAGGGGATATTGTTGTACTGGGCTTGTGCCTGTTCTTTTTGCCTTTCAAAGAAACCATGTATACGATGCTGGCGGTCTGGCTGGCAGGTAAAGTCATTACCTGGACCGTAACCGTCAAGGTCGATATCAAATTGCCCCATCTTGCACGCTCTGTGAAACCGACACCCCCGGTGAAATTACCGGTTCAAACGGGATCCGCAGCGAGGCAGTCATGATGATGCGATTGGCATCCGCCAATAAAAAGAGGCCTATCAGCATAACCCATGGGTTAGCGCTGATAGGCCTCTTTTGCATGCAGTTGTATAAGATAATAATGATTCTTGACTTCGAGGTGCACAGCCGGAAAGTTAGACCGAATGGTGCGAATTGCGCGTTGCTGCCTTTTTCTCTACCATATAATAGCTGAGTATGGCCCCAATCATACCGATCGCAGCGATCAGGCCGCCGGTCAGCGGGACATAGACCAGACCTGCATGTGTAATCACGACCCCACCGATAAAGGCACCAGCTGCATTACCCAGGTTGAGTGCAGAATGGCTCGATGTAGCAGCCAGGCGTGGCGCTTCGTGAGCCAGATTCATAATACGCAGCTGAATACCCGGCATAATACCAAAGGCTGCTGCACCCCACAGGAAGATAACGACCAGAGTCAGCCATGGAATATGCAGTACGGCAGACAGGCTCATCAGCATGACAGACAGGATAGCGAAGATCGTAATAATCGAAGGCATCAATTTCCAGTCAGCCAGCCTTCCGCCGACAATATTGCCCAGTGTAACGCCAATTCCATACATAACGAGAATCCAGGTGACGTTGCTTTCCTGGAAACCGGTGACATCGGTCAGCATGGGAGTTATGTACGTAAACACGGTAAACATGCTGCAGCAGCCAAAAGCGCCGGTTAACAGCACAAGCAGCACCTGCGGCTGGAACAGACTGCGTACTTCCTTCGCAAGACTCGGAGCAGCAGATTGCTCAATCCGCGGTATCAAAAAGATAATGCCGATCAGTGAAAGGACACCCATGATCGTAATTGCACCAAAGGAAGCACGCCAGCCCATCTGCTGACCGATCAGAGTGCCAAAGGGAACGCCGATAATGTTGGCGATCGTCAATCCGGCGAGCACCATCGAGACTGCACCTGCACGTTTGTCCGGACGGACGAGCCGGGCAGCGATCAGTGAACCGGTACCGAGAAAGGTACCATGAGCCAGTGCGGTGACGAGCCGTGAACCCATCAGCAGCCCATAGCTGGGAGCGAGTGCAGCGACAAGATTGCCGATGATAAAGATCACCATAAGCAGACAGAGCAGCTGCTTCTGGGCAATACGGTTTGTCGCAATCGTAAGGATAGGCGCACCTACAGCCACGCCAAGGGCATAGCCGGTAATCAGCTGGCCGGCCTGTGGAATACTCACATTCAGATCATTGGCGACATTGGGCAGCAGTCCCATAATAACGAACTCCGTCATCCCGATTGCAAATGCGCCTGCAGTCAGGCACAGCAGGGCAGCCGGGAAACGGTCATGTTGCGGAACTGAAGGTTCCGGTGAGACAGTCGTTTGCATCATTTCTCTCCTATTTCTGAAATTACTCTATATTTCTGATATATTCATACTAACATTTCAAATTGTAAATGAACATCATTTTACCCGAGAGGAAGATACCTTATGCTGGACACCAGTCAGGAAAAACAATTAAGCAAATGGATCAGCCGAATTCTGCGGCACTCTCCCGAGCAGTATGGAATTGTACTCGATGCGGAAGATGGTTCCTGTCCGATCCGTGATCTGGTACAGGTGATTTCGCAGGATCGCAAATGGGACTTTGTCACCGAAGAGCATATTCGCTATGTCGCCGCTCGTTCGGACAAGCAGCGCTTTGAGATAAATCAGGACCGGATCCGGGCAAGATATGGACACAGCCGCCCGGCTGTACATTATGAACCGGCAGTACCGCCGCAAATACTGTATCATGGAACTTCCGAGCAGGCCTGGGTAACAATCCGTCAGGAAGGACTCAAGCCGATGGGCAGACGATATGTACACCTGTCGGCAGGGGTATCCTTTTACGATGCCGGTCATGACGTATGGTTGTGTGATAGTATTCCGGCCAACTGTCTCAAGCCCTCCGATCAATGATCGATATCAAACCTCATTTTGTTCAGAAGACACATATAAAAAGCAGCGCTGTAACAGCCGCCGCTTTTTTGTGTTTATAGTTATACTGCGAGTTAGGCTTTCACAGTCAGCTTACTGCAGACAGGACAGAAACCCTGATGAAATCAGGCTCCGGCCTGCAACACGCATTTACTGTTGATTCTGCCCCAGGTCAAATGCTTCTGCGAGCAGACGGTAAGAGCGGATACGTGCTTCATTATCATGAATAGCCGACACGATCAGCAGCTCATCCGTTTGGTAATCCGCTGCAAATTGAAGCAGCTTCTCACGCACCTGATCCGGCGTACCTACAACACGGAAGCGGCGGGTATCCTCGATATGTTTTTTTTCGGCAGAGGTATACGGATACTCTGCTGCTGTCTTGGCAGAAGGCAGATACGGCATTGGACGATTCTCGCGCAGCATCAGGAAATAAAGGTCGTTACTGCGCATATGGTACTCGGCTTCTTCCTCGGTCTCCGCGCATGACACGGTGATCGCCGCCAGCGAATTGGGTGCAGATGCCATCACAGACGGCTGGAAATTCTCTTTGTAATGCGCAACAGCATCTTCCCCGCCTGCAGTCCCGAAAAATTGGGCAAAGGCATACGATGCGCCTGTCATCGCCGCGAGTTCTGCCGTACCGCCGCTGGAGCCGAGCAGCCACAATTCCGGAATGGTAGAAATACTCGGCTCAGCGATAAGCCCGGCAAACCGGTGATCCGATGGCGTAGCATCATTCAGATAGCCGATCAGATCGACAATCTGCTGGGGATAACGGTCTGCGCTGTGCATGGAAGGGAATTTGCCTTCCTGCAGGGCACGTGTAGCGAGCGGCATACCGCCTGGTGCGCGTCCCACACCCAGATCAATCCGGTTCGGATACAGAGCTTCGAGCAGACGAAAGTTTTCAGCGACTTTGTAGGCACTGTAATGAGGCAGCATAATGCCGCCGGAACCGACGCGAATGCGCTTGGTCTGGGAAGCGACATGAGAGATCATAATCTCGGGACTCGAATGAGCGAGACTGGGAGAAGCATGATGCTCTGACATCCAGAACCGGGAATAACCCAGCTCATCTGCTGCCTGAGCAAGCTTCAGTGTATTTGTGAGCGCATTGGATGCGTCATATCCTTCATTAATATGAGACTGGTCAAGCACGCCTAATTTCAACATGAATGTTCACCTCGGGTTTGTATTTGGCCAAAATAGAATCGTTATCTGCTTTATCGAATATAGAAGGTAGGTGCCAAGCTGTTTCAATAATAAATATTTGGTAAAAGCGATAATCGATCTGCTGCTGTAACCAGCATACACAATTCGTAACTTTTTAATACTATGTTACTTTAATACCGTAACTAATAGTATAGTCCATTTTCGTGATAAATACAAAAAGTTCTCTATTATTAAGCTTCTATTCCTATCCCAAGGATTGACTGAGACAACCGGTATGTACAGGTTGGCGATCATGATCGGTAAATAAAAGTGTTTGGTCTATGGGCTGTTCGGGCAGTACATTTCCCGGATGAGTTCTGCAAACTGTCTGGCAGCCGGAGTCATATCATTCCAGGACAAAGCAGCTATCCCGATATCACGTACCACGGGCGGCTGAATCTCCTTGACAGTCAGTGAATGCCGGACAGAAGAGAGACTGAACCGGGAAACGATACCGATGCCCAGATATTGACCTGTCATATGCACCAGTGTCTCTACACTCTGCACGGTCAGACTTTCCCGCATGGTCACTTGGTTATGCTGCAATGCGCTGAGCAAAGCCGCTTCATGACCGCCTGTACAAAAAATAAGCTCCCCGTCATACTGCTCCAATGCGATGCTCTCCTGATGTATCAGCGGGTGATCATCCGGAATAATGGCTACCATCCGATCATGAATTAGCACATGCGTGTCCAGATGATCAAAGGGGGAAGAGAGAATACCAATCTCCACTACACGCTGTTCCAGCCATTCCCGGATTTGCTGGGAAGTGCCTTCCTTGAGTTCAATCATAATTTGAGGATACCGGGAACGAAACAAACGAATAACCTCCGGCAGCAGGTTGGTTGTTGCCGCAGGAAAGGAACCGATCCGAACTTTGCCGCGCAGCAGCTGATTTTCTTCACAGGCCAGCTGCTGCATTTGCTGCTCCAGCTTTTTCATTTGCCGTGCCAGCAGAAGCATCTCCTCTCCAGCAGCGGTAAGCAGCAGGCCTTGATGTTTGTCCCGTATAAATAATTTGATTCCGAACGATTCTTCCAGTTTACGGATACCTTTGCTGACAGCAGGCTGGGAGATGAACAATTGTCTCGCTGATTCCGTAATATTCATCGTTTCGGCGACATGGATAAAGATATCGAGCTGATTCAGATTTATAGTCATCGTTATATCATAACCTATTGGTTATACCTTTCTACCTAAATTGATATTTTAGTTATCTGTATGCTTTCTTTATACTAAAACAGATTCGGCTGCAATAAAAGGCAGCGGGTGGAGAATGAATCTATAGCAGAGTAGAAACAGACAACATCAGGCGGACAGAAGGGAGCGAACATATTGAATTCACAAATCAGTACATGCGAATATACGACGGAATCAAATGCACAAACAGATCGACCCATTTCATTTCCATGGTCTGGACTGCTGGCGCTGGCTATGACCGGATTTATCTGTATTCTTACAGAAACGCTGCCAGCGGGATTACTAAGGCAAATAGGTGAAGGGCTTCATATATCCGAAGCACTGGCAGGTCAGCTGGTTACTTTATACGCGCTTGGTTCACTGGCTGCTGCGATACCGCTGACGACACTCACACGCAGCTGGCGAAGAAAGCCGTTGCTGCTGGCCTGTATCGTCGGATTTTTGATTTTCAACTCCATTACGGCGCTTTCAGATCATTATATACTTATTCTGGCTGCCCGCTTTTTTGCCGGTATGGCTGCTGGTGTCGTATGGGGAATGACTGCCGGGTATGCAAGACGAATGGTGCCCGAATCCATGCGTGGTCGGGCGATGGCAGTAGCGATGTGCGGTACACCGCTGGCTCTGGCGCTTGGTGTACCGGCAGGGACTTTGCTCGGTCATCTGATAGGGTGGAGGCTGGTGTTTGGGGTGATGTCGCTGCTTACCGTGGGACTGATTGCATGGGTGGGATATAAGCTGCCGGACTTGCCCGGTCAACAGGACAGTCAGCCGCTGAAGCTTAGCAGCGTACTTACCCTTGCCGGAGTACGCCCGGTGCTGATCGTGGTCCTGGTCTGGGTACTGGCACATAATATGCTGTACACCTATATCGCCCCCTATCTGCAAGCATCTGGCTGGGGAGAGCGTACAGGTCTGGTGCTGCTATTGTTCGGCCTCGCCTCGGTGGTTGGGATTGGACTGACCGGTGCCGGAATCGACCGCTGGTTGCGTCAGCTGGTACTGCTCAGCACAGCAGGCTTTGCCGCAGCTGCCTGTGTGCTTGGTTTGGCCAGCCACCTGCCGTTATTGCTGTACACAGGAATCGTACTCTGGGGACTTACGTTTGGAGGAGCAGCTACACTATTGCAGACAGCTCTCGCCGATTCGGCCGGTAAGCATGGTGATGTTGCCCAATCCATGCTGGTTACGATGTGGAATCTGGCAATCAGCGGCGGCGGGCTGGTTGGCGGTATTGTGCTTGAGGCACTTGGAGTTTCTATTATACCCTGGTTGGTGTTCTTATTGATGCTAATCGCATTGGGCATTGCAGGGCTGTCGCGTCGACATGGATTTACATCGGCAAGGAATAAAAGTACTGCTTGATCAAAAAGGATAATATACGTAAAAAGAAAAAAATCCGCCTTTCCCATAGGGAGGCGGATTTCGCTTATAATAACCTGCAAATATAACCATCTGCAAAAGATCATCATACTCGTTTGTCACATCAAACCATTTTATTCGAGATTCGCATGGTTGGTGAACATCGCTGCAGAATCGCCGCCGCGCTTGTCCATCAGACTCAGCATAATGGCATCGAACAGCAGTAGGATTGTCTGTTCAAACAGTGATCCCATCGGCTGAACGGTCTCGTAGCTGCCCTGATCTGCCGGATCTTTGGGAGAGCCGGGTACCTGGACAACCAGATCAGCGAGCTGACCGATAGAAGATTCAGGGAAAATGGTGACAGCTGCCAGTGTTACATCCGCTTTGGCTGCTTTTTGCGCCATAATATGAAGCCCTTGTGTTTCCCCGGAGCCGGAAGCAATGATCAATAGATCCCCTTTACCGGCTCTTGGCGTTACCGTCTCACCTACTACATACGCATCGAGTCCAAGCTGCATTAGACGCATAGCCAGCGCTTTGGCCATGAGACCGGAACGACCTGCACCTGCGGTGAAGATTTTACGGGCACTGAGAATCTGTTCGGTCAGCTGTTCTACCTGTGCAGCGGGAATCGCGGCCAGGGTACCCTGCAGTTCCTGCAGAATCCGATCGAAATGTCCGGAAATGCCGGTTACTGTGTTCATGGATTACGCCTGTGCGATCAGATCGCGAATCTGGGAAGCAGCAGCAGCTTTATCGTCCTGGCTGGTGATTCCGCCGCCCACAATAACGAGATCCGGGTTGGCTTTGATCACTTCCGGCATCGTTGCCAGTTTGATACCGCCAGCTACAGCTGTTTTCGCGTTTTTAACGACACCTTTGATGGTTGCCAGATCTTCAAAAGGATTCTGTCCGGCAGCCTGGCCGTCATAGCCAGTGTGTACACAGATGTAGTCAACGCCCAGATCGTCCAGTTCTTTGGCGCGAGTGGCAATATCTTTAACGTTGATCATGTCAACGAGTACTTTGCGTCCCTGTTTTTTGGCTTCGTCTACACAGCCTTTGATTGTCAGGTCGTTACTTGCACCGAGAACGGTGATGATATCAGCACCGGCTTCGGAAGCTTTCATAATTTCATAACCACCAGCGTCCATAATTTTCAGGTCAGCCAGTACTTTCAGATTAGGGAAAGCTTCTTTCATTGCTTTGACTGCATGCAGCCCTTCATTAATAACGATTGGTGTACCAATTTCCACGATATCGATAAAAGGTTCCACTTCCTTAACAAGTGCGATACCTTCCGGGATGTTTACAAGATCCAGAGCGAGTTGAAGTTCCATAAGATTCATTTCCTCCTGTAAGATACCGTTTTGCACGGTATGAATTAGTATAATAATACGATGCGAACAATAGGAATTAATAGTGGAACAGGCAGATAATTTTAATCATTTTCTGTCTGTACCTGTTGCGTTCGCTGTAGTGCTAGTATAAAGTAAAACACGTGCCTTTTGTAAGTACGCACTTTTTATTTACATAGTGTCTAAAAGTATACTATGGGCAATAATGCGGGTTGAGACCATTATATTTGATAATCCATGGAGGAATGAATAGATGCGTGAACGTATATTTAACTGTGAAAAAGAATTAACCCTGTCCGTGATCGGCGGCAAATGGAAAATGCTGATCCTGTGGCATCTCGGCAAAACAGGAACCAAGCGCTTTGGCGAACTCAAGTCGCTGATTCCCGGTATTACCCAGCGAATGCTAGTCAGTCAGCTGCGCGAGCTTGAGGAAGATCTGATCATTCACCGCGAAGTGTACGCAGTCGTCCCGCCCAAAGTGGAATATTCGCTAACCGAGATTGGGGAAAGCCTGATGCCGATTCTGGATGCGATGTACAACTGGGGCAAGAACTATATGGAAGTGGCCGAAATTGAGCCGGTCGAGATCAAGCCGGCACTATGGGAATAAACGGTAAGAGAGAAGAATTTCAAATAAAAGTGTAACAGTCCTTTGTTTACGGTTATAGATAAAGAGAGCCAGAAGACCAAGGAGGAATTACACAATGAACATTACAATCATCGGAGCCAATGGACAGATCGGCAAAATACTCGCACAAAAATTAACCGGTGCCGGAGAGCATCGGGTGACCGCTGTTATTCGCAAGCCCGAACAGGCAGATGCCTTTGAGCAAATGGGCGCCCAAACCACGATTGCGAACCTGGAAGGTACAGTGGATGAACTGGAACAGGCCATTCAGGGGGCAGATGCTGTTGTATTTGCAGCAGGTTCAGGCGGCAGTACAGGGGATGACAAGACACTGCTCATTGACCTGGATGGAGCTGTGAAAAGTATGGAAGCTGCCGAGCAATCCGGCATCAAACGCTTTGTACTGATCAGTGCCATGTTCGCCTATGATCGCAGCAAATGGTCAGAATCAATCAAGCCTTATTATGTCGCCAAGCATTATGCCGACCGGATGCTGGAAGCCAGTTCACTGGACTATACGATTATCCGTCCAGGCGGCCTGCTGAACGATGCAGGTACAGGACAGATCCAGATAGGTGAACAGCTCAGCGAAGGCGGCAGTATTCCGCGCGAAGATGTCGCTGAAGTGATCGCTCATGTGCTGGATCAGAAGCATACGTACCGCAAAGGATATGATGTAATCTCCGGTGACCAACCAATTGCGGAAGCTGTACAGTCACTCGTCAAGTAATACTGTATACGGAGTAGCATCATTCATCCATAGCTGAAATACAATCAAAACCCGGCTGCCACGAGGCATGCCGGGTTTTTTGGATAGTCTTTTACTTCTTTTTGCCTTCCGGGTGATTTTCATCCCATTCTTCCGCTTTGGAAGTACCGATCGCAATTGCACGTCCTTCATCATAGCCCTCATCCAGCAGAGCATTGGCAATCTCGACTGCTTTCTCGCGTACACGCTCATCCAGATTTTTCATGGATGGGGGATAGTCATTTTTGGTCCATGGCATAAGTATCACTCCTTTGTACATAATATGTTCGGATCACCTGCTTAAGATGACAACTGGTATTCCACTTTTCCCAGGCTGTGCCTCTGTATACCATGTACCCGTACCAACCAAGCATCGAAACGCAAGAAGGATGCCATGCTGCATTTACTATGGGGACAAGTGAACTGCTCTGCTGAACCTGTCGACGGCGAAAAAGATAAACAATACAAAGCCCAACACAACAAGCCCCTCGATCCTGTACAACGGAATGAGGGGCTTGTTGTGTATTTAAAAGATAAGGGTTAAAAGAAGGCTAGGAAGCTGTAACAATTGCTTGATGTCAGGCTGCTGCATTATTGGTGCTATAGTGCTTCATCGCTTTTTGATGGTCGGGATATTACTGAAACAATACGTTATATTCGCCGTATCCTTCTTCTTCCAGCTTTTCTCTCGGTACAAAGCGCAGAGCAGCAGAGTTGATACAGTAGCGCAGTCCATTAGGACCCGGACCATCGTCGAATACATGACCGAGATGGGAATCCGCTTCACGGCTGCGAACTTCGGTACGCACCATAAAGTGGGTGAGGTCCATGTTTTCTTTGACATGGTAGTCACGGATCGGACGGGTGAAGCTTGGCCAGCCGCAGCCGGAATCGTATTTGTCGGTAGAGCTGAACAGCGGCTCACCCGATACGATATCCACATAGATGCCGTCGCCGTGATGATCCCAGAATTCATTGTGGAAAGCAGGCTCGGTACCATTTTGCTGGGTAACCTTGTACTGCATCTCGCTCAGACGGTTTTTTAGATCGGACTTGTCGATCCGAGTGGACCAGTGCTGCTCGATAAATGCGTCACGACCGGAGCCTTTGCGATAGCGTTTGTAATGACCCGGATTTTTTTTGTGATAATCCTGATGATAGGTCTCCGCTTCGTAAAAGGTCTGGGCTGGTGTAATCTCGGTTACGATCGGCTTGTCAAAACGGCCGCTGGCCTGCAGCTTCTGCTTGGACGCTTCCGCCAGTTCGCGCTGACGCTCGTTATGATAGAAAATACCGGTACGGTATGAAGATCCACGGTCATAGAACTGTCCGCCTGCATCGGTCGGATCAATCTGCTGCCAGAACAATTCCAGCAGTTTCTCATACGGGAAAATGGTCGGATCAAATTCGATCTGTACCGCTTCCGCATGACCGGTTGTTTCCTTGCATACTTCTTCATAGGTCGGATTCTCGGTATGTCCGCCTGTATAACCGGAACGAATACTGATAATGCCCGGCAGTTCCTCAAAAGGGGTTACCATACACCAGAAACATCCACCGGCAAAGGTTGCTTTTTCGTAATGGGATTCGCTCATTATATGATTCACTCCATTCTTGAGAGATAGGTAAAAGATAATGGTTTACCGTATAAAATCCATTTGTGGATTGTTCAATAAGATTTTATACAATTATAATTATAAACCATTTACTATAATAAAACCAAAGATGTCCTGATTTAAATCAATTATATCAAATTTTATGAATACGACGAAAAGTATATATACAATATAGTTATAGATAATATGATGTCATTGTTGTATAATCTTGTTGTTGTTCAGAGATAGTTTCCAAAGGGGAGTAGCTTCCTACAATAAAGTCGTCATTACGGGATTAAGTCTCCGGCTTTATTGGCAGTATATAAGCATTATACTGTTAGCGAGACCTTTGCCTGATTACGTAATTGGGTGAGGTCTTTTTTGATGCCTGCAACGCCATCACCCAATTACGGTGGTGGCGTTTTTATGTCTAGAGGCTGCCTTGTGACTTTCATTCCGGCGGTTGCCGAAAACAAAAGGGGATGGAACGTATGGAGTTGTTTACCGTGGAATTCTGGATAGCCCTCGCATCGATCATTTTGATTGATCTTGTACTGGCTGGTGACAATGCTATTGTCATCGGTATGGCTGCCCGTAATATTCCCAAAGAAAACCAGAAAAAAGTAATTGTCTGGGGGACGGTCGGAGCGTTTGTGATTCGAGCGATTGCTACACTGCTGGTCGTTTATTTGCTGAATATTACCGGTCTGCGTCTGGTCGGGGGACTGGCACTGGTGTATATCGCCTACAAACTGCTGG
The DNA here is from genome assembly GCF_054161335.1 of Paenibacillus sp. Z6-24. NCBI lineage: Bacteria > Bacillati > Bacillota > Bacilli > Caryophanales > Paenibacillaceae > Paenibacillus > Paenibacillus sp. Z6-24. The sequence continues at coordinate 1,830,306 of NZ_CP096398.1, forward strand.
TCGAAGAGAAAGAAGACGACAATATCTCGGCCAGCAGTCAGATGTGGGCAGCGATTCGTACCATTATTATCGCGGATGCGATGATGGGATTGGATAATGTGCTGGCGGTTGCCGGTGCGGCCCACGGAGACTTCCTGCTGGTGATTGTAGGACTGGCCATCTCCATTCCGATTATGGTCTGGTGTAGTACATTGATCCTCAAGCTGATTGAGCGTTTTCCATGGATTATTGCACTCGGGTCCGCTATTCTGGCCTGGACGGCTGCGAAGATGATTATCGAAGAGCCGCTGATCAAAATGTATTTTGAAAACGGCTTTATCAAATACGGCTTTGAGCTGGTTGTGATTGTACTGGTGGTCCTGATCGGACTGCGGGTCAAGAAGAGGAATGCCGAAGCCAAAGCAGCTGAAGAAGTCGCCCTGTAAGAGGAAGGCGGACAGTCTGTAGTGAAATACGAAAAGTTAAAAGCAGACGATAAAAGAGAGAATTCTGCTCGAAAATGCAAAAGCCGCTGATCAGCCACTATTATTTCTTTCCGACAGATTGTGGAGACATCGAATCAAATGGATGTCAGCCCGGAATGCATAAGGAAAGGATATGGCAGATCAAGCGGCTTTTTGCATGCATTCATATGCATGGATGGAAGGGATGGCTGTATAGTATGCGCAGCCATCCGATTGTCTTTCTGTCGTCAGAGGCTGGTACTGCTTTCGCATATGGTTATAATAAGAGAGTGGATTTGGCAGCGTGTTTTTGAATAGTTGCATTTTATTTCAGGCTGAAGGAGAATTCATCATCATGGAAAATGGAAGCAAAGCAGGACAGCGTCAACGGGTAGCTCTGGTCGGCATCGGCGGGATTGCACAAAAGGTCTATTTGCCTCTTCTGTCCGCACATTCGGGAGTGGAACTTGTCGGTGTGGTCAGCCGCTCGGAAGCTACCGTACATCAGACGATAGAGACATACCGATTGATCCAGGGAAGTACAGAGCTGGATGACATCGCAGGTTGGGATGTGGATGCCGTATTCGTACATAGCCCTACCTCAACCCATTATGATATCGTGACGCAGTGTCTGCAGTTGGGATTGCCTGTCTATGTGGATAAGCCTTTGTCCTATCATATGGAAGAATCCCGCCGGATGGCTGCCATGGCCGAAGAACATGGGCTTCTGCTGGCGGTTGGCTTCAACCGCAGATTCGCTCCTTTTTACCAAAAAGCAAAAACATGGTTTGCTGAAGCTGGAGGATTTGACTGGTGTGAAGCAGCCAAGCATCGGACAGGTATGCAGCGTTCCTCTGCCAGGGAGACGGTCTATGATGATCTGATTCATATGCTAGACCTGCTGCTGTGGCTCGGTGGTGATGATTATGAGCTGCTGTCCAGTCAGCTGTGTCAGCACGGAAGTGGAGCTATGCTGCATGCATCAGGTATGCTGTCGCTTGGCAGGGAACGCTATGCCAGCTACAGCATGGCACGCAGCGCCGGAACGGATCTGGAGAAACTGTCTCTTCATGGAAGCGGTCGGTCGGCAGAGGTGGTTAATATGGAGAGTCTCTGTTTATATGAGAAAGACCGACTGCCGCAATATGAGAGCTTTGGCAGCTGGGATACGATTTTGCAGCGCCGCGGTTTTGCGGGAGTGGTCGACCATTTCCTCGATCATCTGCAGACGCCGGAGCAGTGCAGCATCCGTGCTGATCGGGTGCTGAGTACGCATCTCCTGGCAGAACAGCTAACAGTCGAATTATAGAAATGGCATAATAAGATATACTGAACTATCGAATATAGGTCACAGGCAGACCATACGAAAGAGAGGGTACCGTAATGGATGATTATGAATTTATGACACGGGAAGAACAAATGAAGCGGCGTGAAGAGCAGGTATTGGAGAGCTACCGGCAGGATGAGGATATGATGATTCTCGTATTTACCCAGTGGTGTGTCAATCGGGGATTCGATGCCAAAGAAATGTACCAGCGTGCTTATCCGGATCAGGTCGATAATCCACGATTGGAGCAGGGCATGCGGCTGACAGTACCAAAGGAAGAAGCAGGTGATATTCCGGATGATACACTGCTCGGTGTATTGTCCGTATACGATAACGATGACCTTGCCTTTGTCGTTAGTGAAGAGATTGAAGCGCAGGAAGCTGCCCGCAGAAGACAGAGCGAAGAGTAGGCGGTTGCATTTTCTCCATTATCAAAGATAGGATGCAAAGGGTAGACGATTATTTTGCAAGAAGAGGGTTGTATATCTTTTGTATGGGTATGGCGGCATCAGTCTCTAGTGTGCGGCTTATAAATGAAGTCCGAAACCAGTAAAGTCCCGGTATATAACCGGGACTTTTTTTATAATGATTTTATAATATTTTTTACTATTAATATACTGTTCATTTGTGCCATTCACCGGCATGGTTATGAAGTTGTTCTTCATTAAAATAAAGTAAATGAAATTGGCCAGTAGGTGGAATAACAGATCAATCAGCGTACCAGCGTAATATTGGGAGCAGGCGGTGGACTCATGCCATCTCCGATAAAGAAGCCCGTATGCGGCGGTTGATTATACCCTGCATTCTGCCAGGCTACACCAAGGCGGTAGACCGGATCATGCATCAGGGTATAGATTTTGCTATCCGTTACTGCGGTAGTCGTATAGATGCGCAGGGCCGAGCTGTCAGCAGTTCGCCATACTACCTCTTCCCGCCAATCGCCGAGCAGATCGGCCTGCAGTGCGGGAGTCGATTTGGTACCGTTATTGGAGGCAGCTCCACTGGCGGTAAGCAGATTTTTGGTTGTGCTGCCAGTGTAGTCCCATTTATCAATTCGATTGGCATCCAGCAGTTCTCGCAGCGGATCGCCGTCCCACCAGATCGCAAAGTTGGTTGAAGAAGGCAGCTTGGTGCCGAGCTGCTGTCCGGTAATCGAATACAGTCCGCCATTAGCCCACACTTCAGCCCCGGCGGTACGCGGATCAATATCGGCTGCAAGCCCGCGGCCTACATCGGTACCTGTTTTGATTCCCCATAATACATCTCCGGTCCTGGCGTCATGCACTTCCAGACCATATGCGGAACCCTTGTCTTCATGCACTTGAAATACTTCCAGTCCGGAGCGTTTCGGGTTCAGGTCCCCAGCATGCATCGCATCGCCATGCCCGAGACCAGTTGTGTACAGACCTTTACCGTTGTCATCGACTGTCATGGAACCGTATAAAATCTCGTCCCGGCCGTCATGGTCCACATCGGCAATGCTGAGGTTATGATTGCCCTGCCCCGCATAGCCGGCATTGCCGGAAGCGGTAGAGTCAAAGGTCCAGCGTTTGGACAGCTGCGTTCCGTTCAGATCATAAGCGACCAGCATCGTTTTGGCGTAATAGCCTCGTGTCATGATCAGACTTGGAGTTGTCCCGTCCAGATAAGCGACAGCAGCCAAAAATCGATCTACCCGGTTACCATAGTTATCACCCCAGTCGGCGACTTTCCCGCGTGCCGGTTCAAAATCGATCGTATCCATTTCCCGTCCGCTGGCGCCTTCAAAGATAGTAAGGTACTCCGGACCTGAGAGTACATAACCATTGCTGGTACGGTAGTCCTTGCTGTCATCTCCGATGACTTGACCTGCTCCATCTACTGTACCATCGGCTGTCCGGACAGCCAGCTCGGATACGCCATCCCCATTCAGATCATAGACGATAAACGGGGAATAGTGAGCGCCGGCGCGTACATTGGGTCCCAGGTTAATTCGCCACAGCCGGGTTCCATTCAGCTTGTACGCGTCCAGATAAGTCTCGCCTGTGTAACCGGCCTGGGAGTTGTCTTTAGAGTTGGAAGGGTCCCATTTGACGATCAGTTCGTATTGTCCATCACCGTCAAGGTCTCCGGTACTCGCATCATTAGCTGTATAAGTATATGCTGTACCGTCAGGAGAAGTACCTCCTGCAGGTTTGGATAGAGGTACATTAAGATAATTATCAGCCCATACCTGCGCCGCTGCGGAAGAGGGCTGTTCCTTGCCGTCTATAACAGCCCTTACGGTGTAGGTCGAAGAAGAGGTGCCGGCAGTGTCCTGATAGTTGGTGCTGTTGGTCAGGGGAGCACTGTTAACGAGGGTATCTCCGCGATAAAGGTTAAAGGCGGTACCGGATACTTCGGTGCCAAGCAGCCGCCAGCTGACAAATACCCCTGTTCCGCTTTTTACAGCGACCAGTCCACGATCCAGGGCTTCCATTTGTCTTGGTGAAGCGGCATCCGCCGGTACAGCAGGCAGGATGGATAGACCCAGTGCACTGCATGTTAATGCTGCACTTAGCAGCATTGCAGTTGATTTGTGTCCGAGCTTGCTTTTTGCCAGTCGGGATTTTACTGTTTGAATAGCATTCATATATGAGTACCTCCTAATGTTAGCGTTTACATTTTGTCGGTAGACAGAAGGTTTACTTTACAAAGATAGATAGCAGGCCTGCTATTACGTCTCATCATACCGAACAGCGTATCCCCATTTATATAGTTATAAATTACTAAATTAAATCATATATTTAATTATACGGAATTTAATGATATAAAATTTGAGAAGTTCGCCTAGATAAGAATGAATTAATGCACACTTGGCAACCGAGTACGGATATGATTTAATGATAAATATTACGAATAAAAAAATTGTAGATAAATGTAGAAAATTGATATTGGAGGATAACGGAATGATGAAAGCTACCGGTATTGTAAGAAAAGTGGATGAATTGGGAAGAGTCGTTATTCCGATAGAGCTTCGTCGCATCATGAATATCGATGTCAAAGATGGACTGGAAATTTTCGTGGACAGCGATCGCATTATTCTGAGAAAGTATGAGCCATCCTGCATTTTTACAGGAGAGACAGAAGATCTGGTATATTTCAAGGGAAAGCTGATCAGTCGCAGCGTTATTAGTGAACTGACTGAGATACATGCTACAGCCAAAAAGAACTGACAGATACACGATATGCATATATCGAATATAGATATGGATGAAGGGCTGCGGAATGCAGCCCTTTTTGCAGCGCGTACATATGCACTTACATTATGCATTGACATATAATAAAGCTTATTCTTGAAGTCAGGTAATATGCTCCCGCTTGGATATCCGGAATTCTTTGGGGGACATGCCAAATTTCGAGCGGAATACCCGGTGGAAATACGTGTAGTTGGCGAATCCTGATGATTCTGCTACTTCTTCGAGCGGCATCGGGCTAAACATGATGCGCTCCTGAGCCATATTGAGCCGCACTTCCAGCGCGTACTGCATGATAGTCGTATCAAAAGCCTCTTTGAACAGGTGCACGGCTCTTGATACACTGATGCCAATATGCAGCGCAATATCCTCTAATTTAAAGGTGGAAGAGGCGTTCTCTTCGATGTAATTTTTGATCTGGTATGCCAGATAAGTTTTTGGTCCCCCGGTAGGCTGCTCGGCCAAATAACGATCCACAGACAGGCAAAGAATTTTCATGTAATGGGAAAGGATCTCGGGATACGGATTATCCATACGCCGCTTTTCCATCGAAATCTGACGCATCAGATCCATAATATTATCGGTCAGCGGAATCTTGAGCCGGGCGGGACGCTTGCGTTGATGCCACCACTCATCCGCCCACTCGCCTCCAAAAAAGATATGATAATCCCCGCTTTCCACTGCAGATTTTCCGGTTGAACCCGGCGTATAATCGATTCTTAGCTCATAAGGCTGATCAGGGGCATAGATATGAAAATCACCCACATCAACATTTACCAGTTGACCATTCTGCCGAAGCTGACAGCCGCCCTCGGTCTGGAAGCGAAAGAGATAGTTCTGTATTCCCTGAGGCTCATGCATATGAAAAGGTTTACGGTGAAAGGAATATCCTGCTGTATATACTTTACATTCTTTTCCATGTCCATCCATTAAAAGATCCTCATTTCAGCAACAAATTTAAATTTTGACCAAATAGTTCATGTTTTAATCATATTATTCATTTTAATTGATGCGGTTAAGTAATACTATGGTTACGAGTTCAAAAACACCATAATTAACAAACGGACAATGGTATGAATAAGTCCAGAGCATACATAAGGGGTTATCATACATTGGCGAAGACTAGAGGAGGGTTACCTGTGAAGCGAATGAAGGCCGGATTAGTCGGATGCGGTAACATCAGTGCTATTTATCTACAAAATCTCAAATCCAGTCCGGTTGTCGAAATTGTGGCATGCGCTGACATGGTGATTGCAAAAGCGAAAGAGCGGGCTGAAGAATTTGGGATTGTAAACGTCTTCACTCCAGATGAAATTATGCAGCAAGAGGATATTGAGTTGATCATTAACCTTACGATTCCTGCCGCACATGCGAGTGTCAATCAGGCAGCTCTGTCTGCAGGCAAGCATGTCTATGCCGAAAAGCCATTCGCCGTATCACTGGATGATGGACGACGGACCCTGGAAAAAGCCAAAGAAGCAGGCAAAAGGGTTGGCAGTGCACCGGATACTTTTCTTGGAGCCGGTATTGAGACTGCACGTCACGCTATTGAGAGCGGTATGATCGGACGCCCGATTGCAGCTTCTGCTTTTATGATGGGAGCAGGACCGGAATCGTGGCATCCGGATCCGGAATTCTTTTACGCCCCTGGAGGCGGACCAATGTTCGACATGGGACCTTATTATTTGACAGCGCTCGCAAGCCTGCTTGGTTCCATGACAAGAGTCAGCTCTTCAGCCGGTATTCTGATGCCGGATCGTATCATCCACAGCGGTGCCAAGGCCGGTACGCCAATCCGTGTACAGACGCCTACGCATCTGGCCGGAACCGTTGATTTTGAGAATGGTGCAATTGCCACGATGGTGACGAGCTTCGATATTCCCGGAGGATCGCAGCTGCCGCGTATGGAAATTTACGGTACAGCAGGCACTCTGGATATCCCTGATCCCAACTTCTTTGACGGAGATGTGCGCCTGAGACGTGCGGGTTCTGATGAATTTGAAGTTCTGCCGCCGGTATTCGAGCCCATCAACAATGATCGCGGCAAGGGTGTTAACGAGATGGTACAGGCCATCCGGGAGAATCGTCCGCATCGTGCAAGCGGTGAACTGGCTTATCATGTTCTCGAAGTAATGCATGCCTTCCAGCGCTCTTCTCTTGAGGGCAAGCATGTTATTATCGAGAGTCGCGCAGGTTACCGGCAGAGCAATAGCTGACCGCAGACCTGATCCGAACGGTATCCTGCCCGCTGATATGTATCGTTGACGGCAAGCTCAAGTCATACGAATATGGTTTGTAACGACAACCAGATATCACATCAATAGCTGTAATTAATTACTATAACTATGATACAGGAGTGATTGAAGCTATGTTAAAAGTCGGATTGCAATTATACACAGTACGTGAGGATCTGGAACGCGATTTTGAAGGGACGATTGAAAAGGTAGCTGCGCTTGGGTACCAGGGCGTTGAGTTTGCCGGTTATTACGGCAGAACGGCAGAACAGGTCAAAGCGGTGCTTGACAAGCATAACCTGGAAGTAGTCGGTGCCCATACGCCGTATGCAGATCTGCTGGAAGATGCACAATCCCTGATTGATTTTAACAAAGCTATTGGTAATCGTTATATTATCGTTCCTTATCTGACTGAAGAGCAGCGTGGCAATTGGCCGGAAATTTTCGAAAATCTGCGTAAACTTGGTGAAACTTGCAATCAGAACGATGTGGTATTACTGTATCACAATCATGATTTTGAACTTACAGAAAAGATCGGCGACCGTACCGTACTGGATGCCCTGTATGAAGAGATTCCTGTCGATCTGATCCAGGTGGAGCTGGACAGCGCATGGGTGGAGTACAGCGGTTATAGTGCGGTTGAATATATTGATAAATATGCCGGCAGACTGCCAATTGTACACTGGAAAGATTTCAAACGTACCAGTGACGGTATCCAGATGATGGAGCTTGGCGAAGGCGAAGCACCGGTAGCGCGCATCGGTGATGCGGCAGACAAAGCCGGAGCGGAATGGATCGTGGTCGAACAGGATAACAGTCTGCAGGCTCCAATGCAAAGTATTGAACAGAGCATGAACTGGGTGAAAAGCTATGGCGCCAAAGGAGGCGTCGTGAATGTCTGATCAAGTACTCCGTATCGGTATTGTCGGCTGCGGCGGCATTGCCCAGAACAAGCATTTACCCAGTCTGTCCAAGCAGCCGCTCGCCAGTCTGGTAGCCTTCTGCGATATAGTGGAAGAACGTGCTTCCGAAGCGGCCGAGCAGTATGGTACCGAAGATGCCAAAGTATACACCGATTACAAACAGCTGCTTGAAGATCAGACGATTGATGTGATTCACGTATGTACCCCCAATGATTCGCACGCTGTAATTACAGTGGATGCACTGGAATCGGGCAAGCATGTCATGTGTGAGAAGCCGATGGCGAAGTCGACTGCCGAAGCACGCACGATGGTGGAAGCAGCGAGGCGTACTGGCAAGAAACTGTCCATTGCCTACCAGAACCGCTTCCGTGATGACAGCCTGTATCTGAAGCAAATGGTCGAAGAAGGCGATCTGGGAGATGTGTACTTTGGCAAAGCGCTCGCGCTGCGCCGACGTGCCGTTCCGACATGGGGAGTCTTCCTCGATGAAGAAAAGCAGGGCGGCGGGCCGCTGATCGATATCGGTACCCATGCGTTGGATCTGACACTCTGGCTAATGGATAACTACAAGCCAAAAAGCGTTATGGGAACGACATTCCACAAGCTGGGTTCCCGCAAGAATGCAGCCAATGCCTTTGGCCCGTGGGACCCCGAGAAGTTTAAGGTAGAAGATTCGGCATTTGGCTTCATTACAATGGAAAATGGTGCTGTCATTTCACTGGAATCCAGCTGGGCGATCAACCTGCGTAACTTTGCTGAAGCACAGAGCATACTGTGCGGTACCGAAGGCGGAGCCGACATGACTGATGGACTGCATATCAACGGCGAGAAAAACAGCCGACTGTATGAAAGCAAGATTGATATGGGTTCCGGAGGGGTAGCTTTCTATACGGGCGGTTCCGAGCATGAAGCCGACCGTGAAGCGAGAATGTGGCTGGAAGCGATCGTAGAAGACAAGGAACCTCTGGTCAAACCCGAACAGGCATTGATTGTGACACAGATTCTGGAAGCGATCTACGAATCGGCACGTACCGGCCAAGCGGTTTACCTGGAATCCTAAGCTGGAGAGACAGCATGGACAAAATAGTCATTTAAGGTAATTTTTATTTAAAAATTTCGTTAAAAAGCAAACTTTTAAGCTCCAGTTTACGTATTAATAAATATAGAATCATTCGCGGCAGCATATGATGCATTGTATTCACCTTACCAACAAAAACAGTTGAACCAGGAGGACGAACGAATGAAATTGGGCGTATTTATGGTATTGCTTAACAATATGAGCTTTGAGGAGGCACTGGACTATGTAGTTGAAAAAGGTGTCAAGGCGGTAGAGATTGGCACCGGCGGTAATCCGGGTAATGTTCACTGCAACACCGATGAGCTGCTCGCCGATAACGGCAAGCTGAAAGCATTCAAACAGGCTATTGATTCACGCGGCCTGATCATCAGCGCACTGAGCTGTCACGACAATCCATTGCATCCGCAAAAAGCGATTGCCAAAGAAGCGCATGACTCTTTTATCAAGTCCGTGCAGCTGGCTGAGAAGCTGGAAGTACCTGTCGTCAATACGTTCTCCGGCTGTCCGGGTGAGAGTGACGACTCCAAATATCCAAACTGGCCGGTAGCACCATGGCCCAACGATTTCCGCGACCTGCTGGACTGGCAGTGGAATGAGAAAATTATTCCTTACTGGAAAGAAGCAGGCAAATTCGCTTCAGACCACAATATAAAAGTCGGTCTCGAACTGCATGGCGGCTTCTCCGTTCATACACCGGGCACACTGCTGCGACTGCGTGAAGCAGCTGGTGAAGTCATCGGAGCGAACCTGGATCCGAGCCACATGTGGTGGCAGGGAATCGATCCAATCGGCGCAATAAAAATTTTGGGGAAAAATGGCGCAATTCATCACTTTCATGCTAAAGATACGGCTACAGATACCGATAATATGAATATGAACGGTGTAACGGACATGCATTCCTACGCTGATATCAAAGAACGCGCATGGCAGTTCCGTACCGTAGGTTATGGTCACGATGTAAAAACCTGGGCTGACATCGTCAGCGCACTAAGATTAGTTGGATATGACTATGTCGTTAGTATAGAGCATGAAGACGGACTGATGTCCGTAAACGAGGGTTTCACTAAAGCCGTCCACAATTTGCAGCAGGTCATGATCGAAGAAGAACTTGGCGAGATGTGGTGGGTCTAACAACAGGGAGGCAATAATAGTATGATTAACGTAACAGTCTGGAATGAGTTTGTACATGAGCAAATCCGCGACGACGTCAAAGCTGTATACCCGGATGGAATTCACAAAGTACTTGCAGACGGATTGACCAAAGAAGGGTTCGCCTGCCGCACAGCAACACTGGATCAGGATGAGCATGGTCTGACAGAATCCGTTCTGAACTCTACCGATGTTATGCTGTGGTGGGGACATACGGCACACGACCTGGTGGATGATGAGATTGCAGAAGCGGTAGTAAGACGTGTTCAGGAAGGCATGGGATTGATCGTGCTGCACTCCGGACACTTTTCCAAACCATTCAAGCAATTGATGGGCACAAGCTGCGATCTGAAATGGCGTGTCGCAGACGAACAGGAAATCCTGTGGTGTGTGAACCCGAATCATCCGATCTCACAGGGTGTTAATCCATCCATCACACTGGATAAAGAGGAAATGTATGGCGAGTTTTTCGATGTTCCGGCTCCCGACGAGCTGGTATATCTGAGCAACTTTGAAGGTGGCGAAGTATTCCGCAGCGGCTGCACGTACCGTCGCGGCCATGGTAAAATCTTCTACTTCCGCCCTGGTCATGAAACATATCCTACGTACTACAACCAGGATATTATGCATATCATCGCCAATGCTGTACGCTGGGCACAACCAGCAGAAAATGCCCGTCCTGCGTTTGGACGTACTGAGCCAACACGAGCAATCGGCGGCAAAGTACTGGTATAATTCTTTAATTAAGCAGATAGCCAGCGCATTTTCAGCATAGGAGACAGGCTGAATACGTTCTTCGGTCAAACGAAGATATTTTGATCATACTCCAGCAACCTTGTTGAATGAACCCTATAGTATACACGATTGCCGGTAAGCCTTGCTTTTATGATGGAAGCTGAGATACAGCAATGAACAGAGTACGTCTGCGGGAATGTCCGCAGACGTATTTTTTACATAAGTAGCTTGTGGAAATTTGGGTAAATACAATATGTATACAAATTATTGGGTAAATGAGGTATGGATATGTCAAACCAAAATCAGACATCTACGCATATCGGATCTGTACCGCTGCCGCCCGAACTGGTACACGCCTGTCTGGAACGAGTGAAGGACTTGCGGCTTGAAGGGTTTTTGACCGGATTTGGCAGATGGCCCGGTATGCTAATGATGGTAGGGGAGGCGCCAGGGGCAACAGAAATACAGAATGGACGACCATTTTCAGGTCAGGCTGGTAAGGTACTGGATAGTTATCTGGAAGCGCTGGATATTACGAGAGACGATTTGTATATTACGAGTGCTGTCCGCAGTCGTCCGTACAAAGACAAGCCAGTTAAAGGAAGCCCGGATCGTCTCAGCCGATCCAATCGCACCCCTACCCGGGCTGAAGTGCTGGCATTTGCCCCTATTCTGGACAGGGAAATTGCTATAGTACAGCCACAAATTCTGATTACACTGGGCAATATTGGTCTGCAGCGGCTGCTCGGTGAAGAGTATACCATCACTGCATGGCATGGACAGTTGATACGCAGACGGATTCAGCAGGTAGACAGTGAACGTCTCGAGCAAGGATATCATTTGTCCGAGCAAGAATATTGTATTTTTCCTATGTATCATCCAGCGGCAGTGCTGTATAATAGATCATTGACTGATACTATTGCTGATGATCTCAAGCAGCTGCGTGAACTTATTGGTCAGAGCCTGCAGCTGTAAGGAAACAAGTAGGAACCGTAATGTTTTCGTTTTCTTATTAGGTAAAATGTGTTAAAATATATATGCTAACTAATTGTAAGCGTACATGAAGTTTATATATAAAAAGCTTACGACAACCCACTATTGTGCTATGGACGGATGAAGAGGTGAAAAGACATGGAACAGCATCAGTTGGGATTATGCCCTCGTTTTGAGACCGCGTTTTCTTTTTTAGGAAAAAGATGGAATGGTCTGATTATTCAGTCACTTATGAGCGGACCAAAACGTTTTAAAGATATCTCTAACCTTATTCCGATGATGAGCGACAAAATGCTCTCGGAGCGGATGAAAGATCTGGAAGGAAGCGGAATCTTGACCCGTCAGGTATATCCGGAGACTCCAGTACGAATCGAGTACGAACTGACCGACAAAGGCCGGGCACTTCAGCCTGTAATGGAACAAATCCAGAATTGGGCAGAGCATTGGGTCGATTAATGCCCCCATGGCGAATCGGTACCAGTAAAAATTGCGTAATTAAAAAGCTTTCCGTCTGATATTTATCAGCGGAAAGCTTTTTGCATATACATTATTTATATTGTTCGCGTAATCAGGAGGCGCCGGGGAGAGATGCCGGCGCAATCAGATTCTGCAGATTTCTCTCGGGCAGAGCTCGCAGTGACATACTTCCTGCAGAGCTTCCAGATCATGAATAATGATCATGCCATGTTCGTATTCGATGACTTCTTTTTTGCGCAGGTCACTGAGCATCCGGTTTACACTTTCTCGTGTAGCTCCAATCATATTGGATAGATCGGTGTGGGTGATTTTCTTGTTGATCAGTATCGATCCATCTTCATTATAGTTTTCACCATACGTATTACTGAGACGAATCAGGGTTGAACAGAGTGCACCTGGTTTACCGTACAGCATCAGGTCACGCACTTTGGTCTGGGTCAGCCGATGATGCGTACCCATCCATTTCATAAAGTCGATAGCAAAATCGCAGTGCTGACAAATAATCAGTTCCAGATCCTTATGCTCAATGACCGCGACTTCCGTATCTTCCAGAGTCTCTGCAGTAAATCCGAGCCGTGTACCGGAGAACGGATCAGCCTGTCCGATCATATCACCAGATTGATACATATATAGGATAAGTTCTTTACCTTCGTCAGTGGATTTGGTCAGTTTGACACGTCCGCTTTTGATGTAGTAAAGCTTGTCAGACAGATCGCCTTCCCAAAAAAGGTGCGATCCGGAAGGAATGCTGCGCTCCGTTGCATAGGCCAGCATCCGCTCCAGATTGATCTCCGAAAAGCTCGAGGTATTTCCTACGATATTAGTGTTCATCATTTCTGCAGATTTGTTCATGTTCGTCCTCCCCTTCATCTCCCAATTATACGCGAAAATAATCGGATTGCATTATGTTTTAAGGAAAAATTTACTAAATTCAAATTCGATCTATGTTCCTTTAAATCAGTGTATTTAATAGTATAATGATTATTTTAAAAATTAAACTTTGTGATTATTTTCACTTTTATTATATCTCCAGTTAGTTCAAAATGCAAAAAGAAAAAAGCCAATGTTTAATATTTTAAAAATAAAAATTGATTGTGAAAAAAATCACATTATGATTTATATCTCTATGTTATGATCAGTGCGTAGACAGAAAGCACCACACATTCTGAGGAGGATGAGAGAAATGGCTGTAAAAAATGATGCCACTCGCACCGTAGAAGTTACTGCACAGGAAGAAATTCAAAAAATGATTGATAAAGCGAACAAAGCACAATCCGCATTTATGAAAATGAATCAGGAACAAATTGATGAAGTTGTACAGGCGATGGCACTTGCCGGACTGGACAAACATATGTATCTTGCCAAGCTGGCTGTTGAAGAAACAGGCAGAGGGGTATACGAAGACAAGATTACCAAAAACATCTTTGCTACTGAATATATATACCACAGCATCAAAAACGAAAAAACGGTCGGTGTGATTGAAGACAATGCTTACGACAATTTCCAGAAAATCGCTGAACCGGTCGGTACCATCATGGGGATCACACCGGTAACCAACCCGACATCCACCACAATGTTTAAAGCACTGATCGCGATCAAGACACGTAACCCGATCATCTTCGGTTTCCATCCATCTGCCCAACAGTGCAGTAAGGAAGCTGCAAGAATCCTGCTCGAAGCTGCAGTCAAACATGGCGCACCGGCAGATTGTATCCAGTGGATCGAGAATCCTTCCATGGACAAAACAAATGCATTGATGAATCATCCTGACGTAGCGCTTATCCTGGCTACCGGCGGCGGTGCAATGGTCAAAGCAGCTTACAGCTGTGGCAAACCTGCACTGGGCGTAGGTCCTGGTAACGTACCTGCCTTTATCGAGAAAAGTGCAGACCTGAAACAGGCCGTAACGGACCTGATCCTGTCCAAATCGTTCGATAACGGCATGATCTGTGCATCCGAACAGGCGGTTATTATCGAAGAACCTGTATTCGAACAAGTGAAAAAGCTCATGATTGATAACGGCTGCTACTTCCTCAGCAAAGAAGAAGTAGGCAAACTGACTGCAGGAGCCATGAACATAGAGAAATGTGCAGTTAACCCGGCAATTGTAGGTCAACCAGCTGTAAAAATTGCTGAAATAAGTGGTATCACTGTACCGGCTGACACCAAGATTCTGGTCGCTGAACTGGAAGGTGTAGGTACCAAATACCCGCTGTCCGCTGAAAAATTAAGTCCTGTACTGGCTTGTTATAGAGTGAAAAATGCAGAACAAGGTATCGAGCGTGCGGCACAAGTTGTTGAGTTCGGCGGTATGGGTCACTCTTCGGCTATCCATTCCAACAACGATGAAGTGATTCAGAAGTTCGCAGATCGTCTTCAAACCGGACGTATTATCGTGAATTCGCCTTCGACACATGGCGCTATCGGTGACATTTACAATACGAACCTGCCTTCCCTGACACTGGGCTGCGGATCGTATGGACGTAACTCGACTTCTTCCAATGTAACAGCAGTGAATCTGATTAATGTGAAAAGGGTGGCGCGTCGTACCGTGAATATGCAATGGTTCAAGATTCCTTCCAAAGTATACTTTGAAAAAGGTTCGACTCAATATCTTGCCAAAATGCCGAACATCAGCCGTGTTATTATCGTAACCGACCCAATGATGGTACAGCTGGGCTATGTGGAAAAAGTAGAACATTACCTGCGTCAACGTCAGACTCCGGTAGCGATCGAAGTATTCTCCGACGTAGAACCGGATCCATCGACCACGACTGTAGAACGCGGCCGTCAAATGATGGAACGCTTCCAGCCGGACTGCATTATCGCACTGGGCGGCGGATCACCAATGGATGCTGCCAAAGGCATGTGGCTGTTCTACGAATACCCTGATGTGGAATTCGATAACCTGAAACAAAAATTCATGGATATCCGCAAACGGATCTACAAATACCCGCATCTGGGACAAAAAGCACAGTTCGTCGCTATCCCAACCACTTCGGGTACAGGTTCGGAAGTAACATCGTTTGCGGTTATCACGGATAAAGAAAAAGGTAACACCAAATATCCTCTGGCCGACTACGAGCTGACTCCGGACGTAGCGATTGTAGATCCTGAGTTCGTCTACTCCCTGCCGCGTGTAGCTGTAGCAGATACCGGTATGGACGTACTGACTCATGCGATTGAAGCGTATGTCTCCAATATGGCCAATGACTACACTGATGGTCTGGCAATCAAAGCGATCCAGCTGGTGTTCCAATACCTGGAGCAATCGGCACTGCAAGGTGACAAACTGGCACGTGAGAAAATGCATAATGCTTCGACAATAGCCGGTATGGCCTTTGCCAATGCGTTCCTGGGCATTAACCACAGTCTGGCTCACAAATGGGGCGGTCAATACCATACAGCACACGGACGTACCAATGCGATCCTGATGCCGCATGTTATCCGTTACAATGCGAAGAAACCAACCAAATTCGCATCGTTCCCTAAATACTCGCACTTCATCGCTGACGAACGTTACGCTGAAATCGCCCGTATCCTGGGACTGCCAGCGCGTACTACCGAAGAAGGCGTAACCAGCCTGATCAACGCCATCCGTGACCTGAACCGCAAACTGGGTATCCCGGAATCGTTTGAAGCACTGGGCTTTGATGCGAAAGACTTTGAAGCACATGTTGATTACCTGGCTGACCGTGCGTTTGAAGACCAATGTACAACTGCCAACCCTAAAATGCCGCTGGTCACCGAACTGGCTGATGTATACCGTAACGCTTTCTACGGTAAATTCGAGTAAGGCTACAAATGTATAGCAAGAAAGTTATAATAGCAAGTAAGTAGTTTTACCAAGGCAGCATACAACCATACAACGTAGTTTTATGATCATCGGGATTGCTTCCATCGGCTGCTGTATGCAGGGGGTGGAAGCAATTCTTTTATTATCGATGTGATTGCGTACCATTTGCTGTAGCTGTAACTACCAGTGTGCTTGGGCTATGTGCTCATTTTAATGGGAAGAATGTTGTGGGTTGGCTGGGAAGGGAGACAGCAGGCGCTCCGGTAAGGGATTCTCCTTCCGGCCTCCGTTCTTAAATGTCGGCTTGAAAGAGAATCCCCTTACCTCCGCTGCGTGCACTTGCTTCATTTTCAGTTCAGCTGCTTAATGTTTAGCCTGTCTGATTACAATCAAGAATTAGAAGCACCGAAAGATGATTAGTGGAGAAAACAGCTACTTGTACGCTGATCAAGCCTAAACTGTAACAAAATACTGTTCAACTTACGAATTATACGAGACCAAGGCGCTGTATACAAAATTAGCTGATTGCCTGCAACATAAATGATGCAATATGCACGGAACGCAAGAAAGGAAATAAGAGCAACCGACGACATTTAAGCCTGGAGATCCTCATCTTCTTCCACCACTAAAGGATCTTCAGGCTTAACCGGAGGAGGGGCCCTTATTCCTTTCTGGAGTGGTTGATGCCCTAATCCGCAAATCATCATTTGCTTTAAATTGGATTCACATCAATTTGAACAGTCCAAACTTACAGCAACTGTATCTTTAATCCATTGTCATCTGTATTGATAATCGGAAGAAGCTTGGAATAAAACATAACTGTATTGTCCTGAATCCGCTTAATCCGACTAGTAAGCTGTTATATATTTTGAGAAATGCTGTATCAATGACAGAAAGTGATAAAAATCATAATTAGCATCTTATTTTGTGATATATATCACATCTTGAAACAGCTCTGTCCGTCATAATAAAGACATAGCCGGAGCACAAGTAACCGGCGTCATGTTTAGTCAAGGCATAGCCATAAAATAATTTGTGATTAAATTCACAAGTATTGGAGGGATTATCAATGTCGGTAATCGAAAGAAACGTAATGGACCAGTCACAACAGGATGCATGGAGAGGTTTTAACAAAGGCAAATGGACCAACCATGTGGACACTAAAAACTTTATTGATGAGAATATCAACCCTTACCTTGGAAATGAATCATTCCTGGCAGGCCCTACTCAAAATACAAATGACCTCTGGAAAATCGTATCCCAGCTGTCCAAAGAAGAACGTGAAAGAGGCGGCGTATGGGACGTTGACGTGAACACACCGGGATCAATCGTATCCCATGGTCCTGGTTATCTGGACAAAGACAAAGAACAGATTGTCGGCGTACAAACCGACGAGCCGTTTAAACGCTCCATTCAGCCTTATGGCGGTATCCGAATGGTCATCGATGCTTGTAAAGCTTATGGCTTTGAAGTTCCACAATCGATCGTGGATACATTCACCAACATCCGCAAAACACATAATCAAGGTGTATTCGATGCCTACACAGCCGAGATTCGTGCAGCCCGCAAATCCGGTATCGTAACCGGTCTGCCGGATGCTTATGGCCGCGGTCGTATCATTGGCGACTATCGCCGGGTAGCACTGTACGGTGTAGACTTCCTGATGAAACAAAAACAGAAAGAGCATGATCAGACAATTGGCGAAGGCATGGATGAATCCACAATCCGCCTGCGCGAAGAAATCAGCGAACAGTATCGTGCACTGAATGAACTGAAACAAATGGCTGCTGCTCACGGTATGGATATTTCCAAACCGGCTCAAAACGCCAAAGAAGCTTTCCAATGGTTGTACTTCGGTTATCTGGCTGCTGTCAAAGAACAAAACGGTGCAGCCATGTCTCTTGGACGCGTATCTTCTTTCCTGGATATTTACATCCAGCGCGATCTGCAGGAAGGCACACTGAATGAAGAGCAAGCTCAGGAACTGGTTGACCATTTTGTAATGAAACTTCGTATCGTCAAATTCCTGCGCACACCGGATTACAACGAACTGTTCAGTGGTGACCCAACATGGGTAACCGAGTCTATCGGTGGTATGGCTGTAGACGGAACGACAAGAGTAACGAAGAGCAGTTTCCGCTTCCTGCATACCTTGTACAATCTGGGACCTGCACCGGAACCGAACCTGACTGTTCTCTGGTCCGAAAAACTGCCGGAAGGCTTCAAAAAATACTGTGCCAAAGTATCGATCGAGACCAGCTCCATCCAGTATGAAAATGATGATCTGATGCGGCCATTCTACGGCGATGATTATGGTATTGCCTGCTGTGTATCCGCAATGCGTATCGGTAAACAAATGCAGTTCTTTGGTGCCCGTGCCAACCTGGCCAAAACACTTCTGTATGCAATTAATGGTGGTAAAGACGAGAAATCCGGTGCTCAGGTAGGTCCTGAATTCCCTGCCATCACCTCCGAATATCTGGACTATGATGAAGTTATCGCACGCTACAAACCAATGATGCAGTGGCTGTCCAAAGTGTATATGGATGCACTGAACATCATTCACTATATGCATGACAAATACAGCTACGAACGTATTGAAATGGCACTGCATGACCGTGACATTCTGCGTACAATGGCCTGTGGTATCGCCGGTCTGTCGGTAGCAGCTGACTCCCTGAGCGCAATCAAGTATGCCAAAGTCAAACCAATCCGCAACGAACAGGGTATTGCTGTAGACTTTGAAATTGAAGGCGACTTCCCTTGCTATGGTAACAATGATGACCGTGTTGACCAGATTGCCGTTGAACTGGTAGAGACATTTATGGGCATGATTCGCCAGCACAAAACGTATCGTGAAGCTGTACCGACTCAATCCGTACTGACGATCACTTCCAACGTGGTATATGGCAAGAAAACAGGTACTACACCAGACGGACGTAAAGCCGGCGAACCATTTGCACCAGGTGCGAACCCAATGCACGGTCGTGACAAAAAAGGTGCCCTGGCATCCCTGAGTTCTGTTGCCAAACTGCCTTATGAACACAGCCTGGATGGTATCTCCAACACCTTCTCCATCGTGCCAAAAGCACTCGGCAAAGAAGAAGAGATCCGCAAAGCCAACCTGGTAGCTATGCTGGACGGATACTTCGGCAGCGACGCTCACCATCTGAACGTCAACGTCTTCGATCGTGAACAGCTGATCGACGCCATGGATCACCCGGAAAACTACCCACAACTGACCATCCGCGTATCCGGATATGCCGTTAACTTCATTAAGCTGACCCGCGAACAACAGCTCGATGTCATCAACCGCACATTCCATAACGCAATGTAATAAAAAGTAAAAACCAATCATCAGCAAATTCAAAGAAAATCGAAGCAATCCTTAAGCAAAAGCAATTAATGAACATTTTCTTCAAAGTGTATTAAATCTTATTTAATACCAGTTCAATATTTGCAACTAAAACAAGGTACTGTTCCAAGCAAAAGCTTGGACAGTACCATCATCTAAAAAATGTATTCAAATTACCGCACCAATGCTTGCCAACCGCATTTCTTTTAGAAATTAAATGGTCTCCTTGCACAGAGCGAAGAAGGAGATGGAATTGCTCTGACGCCGCCTTTGTGCCAGGATATCGACTGCTTCAGCAGTCATTCCAGATATCCTTCCACAACAAGCGGCAGAAGAGCAATCCATTCCTTCTGAGCGGTGCATCTACAGGGCAAATTTAATTTCTAACATAAAAGCAATGGCAAATCACACCACAAGGAAAGGGGCTGAATGATCATGGTAACAGGCCGTGTTCACTCGCTGGAAACATTCGGTACTGTCGATGGTCCAGGTATTCGTTTCGTACTATTTATGCAGGGGTGTCTGATGAAATGCCAGTATTGTCATAATCCCGATACCTGGAATCTGGACGGAGGCAAGGTGATGCAGCTGGAAGAAGTATTGGCTGAGATCGAACCTTATCTCAATTACTACCGCAGCTCTGGCGGCGGACTCACCGTATCGGGCGGCGAACCGACACTTCAGGCTCCTTTTGTTAAAGCATTGTTCAAAGCGGTAAAAGAACGCTGGAATCTTCATACTACTCTGGACAGCAACGGCTACAATGATGGGGAAAAGATTCACGAACTGCTGGAAGTTACGGATCTGGTTATGCTGGATCTGAAGCATATCAATAATGAAAAGCATCGAAAACTGACCGGAGTATCCAATGAGCGTACGCTGAAACTGGCACAGTGGTTATCGGATCATGATCGCAAAATGTGGATACGACATGTATTTGTACCCGGCATTCATGATGCAGAAGAAGATCTGATTGCACTGGGCGAATTTATCGCTACTCTCAAAGGGGTAGAAAAATTTGAGATCCTTCCTTATCATCAGATGGGCATCTACAAATGGGAGTCGCTGGGCCGCATCTATCCGCTGGATGGCGTGCCTTCCCCGACTGACGAAGAAGTAGAACGTGCCTATCGGCTGATCGAACAAGGACGCCGCCAGGCGACCTGTGTATAATTCACATGTACGCCAATATACGTACCAGATCAGTGTAATGAATATACATGGACATTCTGCAGGGATTTTGAAATGAAATCTTTGCCGCAGATGATTGTTTAGAGCGCATTCGGGGGATGCGGATGAGAACTATCATAATGAATATGTAGCTGAATCAGCCTTTCTGTCGGTTGCGACAGGAAGGCTGATTCATGTTTTCAGCAAATATAAGAATTATAAAAGGAAGTATAAAAGTGTTATAGAGAGAAAAGTATTCTGCAGGTAAGTCTATTTAGGAAGTTTAGTGATTAGGATATTGATCGAACAGCATCACATAGGTGGGATCATTTATTTCCGCCGTAATATTGGTACTCCACGCCAGATTACAGAGCTGTCTGCTCAGCTGCAGCAGATGGCCGAGCACAAAGAACTGCCGCCTTTATTCATTGCGATTGACCAGGAAGGCGGGATGGTCAGCAGGATTGACCGTGAAGAGCTCAGTCTTATTCCCGGGAATCGAGAAGCAGGAAAAAGTGGCTGAACATGGAGCAGCCGCGGTTACTGCTATGCAGGCCGAACAGGTAGCTGCGGCAGCAAATGGGATTTGAAGGTCTCATTATTACAGATTGTTTGGAAATGCACGCGATTGCCAAGCATTTTCCGATTCCGCAAGCAGCGGTTATGTCGCTGCAGGCAAACTGCCGGTCAGCTTAAATGAACGGTATAGCATAGAAGTATAAATGAAGATTATCCGGCCTGTACTGTTAATCGTTCTATTTCGAAACAGGCTGAAATAAAAGTATACTGTACCGCAGGATATCAGCATGTATAACCAGACCTGTCTATTCATACAAACAGGTCTGGTTATATATGCTGTTCCCAATAAAAATAGAGAGTCATTATTTTCAATGTCAGGAGGATAAAGAAGAATTTACATATCCAGTAAAATCAATATAACCTGTAGTTACCTCTTCAATTGTGTCCAAAATGTGAATCGAAAAAAAACCGGCAATCTTTCCTCAAGAAGACAGAAACTTTTTGGAAAGTACTGCGTCTTAATAATGTGTCATTTCGGGGGGATTCTGTTTTTTGACATTTAAATTACAGTAGATTGCTACAAGAAGGAGTCGAATAATGAAATTCAAGAAGAGTTTTCTAGTGGCTGTACTCGCCTCTACTCAGATTGCTGCAGCATTTCCTGCCAGTCAGGCATTTGCAGCCGAGGGCGATGCAGAAACAGGTATTGTGCAGGATGTGTATGATAATGCCCCAAATACCTATACGGTTCCATCCATTAATCCTGATCCAGCTACAACAGGTACAGAGGATCAGACTGGAGCAGATGATGCAGCGGTAGACGGAACTATTTCGCCTGCAAATCCGGCGACAGCACCATCTACACCGGCACCTGCAACACCAGCTGCGCCAACTGCCAGCCAGCCATCTGTAGTTGCAGATGTTTATTCTGCAGGACCTAACAAACTGATTTTCATGATGAATTCCAATCAGATTTACCGTGATGGTAAATTGTATTATTCCAACCAGCCGATGACGGTTAAAAATGGAGTATCCTATGTATCTGTGCGTGCACTGGTAGAGCGTGTTGGACTGACGCTTACATATGATTCCAAGACCAAAGAAACCGTCATGAAAAAGGACGGTAAAGAACTGCGCTTCACAACAGACAGCAAGTACTACACAGTAGACGGTGTGCGCACACTGATGAAAGGCCCTGCTTTCCAGCAGAAAAATGTATTCATGGTACCGTTGACTTCCATCACGGCAGCATTGAATATTCCTTATACAGTACAGGGCAAAATGGTCATCATGGATCTGCAGGTAAAACCTACAGCTTCATTTACCGTATCGCCTACTGCGATCTATGCTACACAGACAACAGTACAGTACACCACCAAAACAAAAACATCTGATGGTGGCCCCGTTGCTGATGAGCGCTGGACAGGACGCGAAGATGTTTTCGCTGAAGCTGGAGCTCATGTAGTGACCTATCAGATTATGGATTCCAAAGGTCAATGGAGTGATCCATACACAGTCACGATCAATGTACTGCCTCCGAACCAGCCGCCGGTAGCGATGTTCACGACCAACAGTGAATCCTATCGCATGGGTGAAGCTATCAGTTATACCGATATGAGTACGGATGATGAGAATGCCATCGTTGCATCCAAAACACAGTGGGTCAACAAGGAACTGGCTTTCTTTACGCCGGGGCCACAGACGATCACGCTGACAGTAACGGACAAGCACGGTGCTACAGGCACGTACAGCAAAACAATCAATATTACCAATGAAACACTGTACACAGCAGAGCAGTTCTATCCGCTGTTCACACCAGTTGGAGATTCTTTCAACATTAATGGTGCCGAGATTCCAACATGGCAGACAATGACTTCCGAGGTTTCTTCGGAGCCAGTACGTCTGATCCGTAGTAACAGTCCGGAAAGAACACTTTCTGAAGGTATCGTTTACCAGGAGAATGCTTCCGGTCAGACTCGTATTATGGTTCACCATGTTAATGAGACAGGCAAACGTGTGAAAATGTACGTGATTGCAACCAATACGAATGCAACACCTGCTACATTGAATATCCAGGATGTCGGCTTCGGCGGACCTAACATCTACGCTACTGCAGCGGGTAAAGTGTCTATCGACCGTTATTACAAATCGATTCAATCCGGGGCGGACGCACAGACTGTTGTCGTGCAGCCTGGACAGAGTCAGATTATTTTCAATCAGCTGAATGCAACTACCATTAAGCCGGATAATGTTATTTCCCTATATGGTGATTTGGTCAGCGATTCCAATATTCAATACACCGTGATGATGGTTGACGAAAATGCCGATCCGATCGCTTCCATGGCTACCCTGCCTAAGCTGGATCGTGACGGTATCCACAACCGTGGTACCTATGACAATGCAACACGCATTATGCATGTACCAGGTCTGATCGGCAACTCGAATGTACGTATTCCACTGGGCGACAACAACAGTGATCCGAACCTGACAGGTACAGATCCAATGTCCATGACCGAAGCATCCAATGCCGGTAACTTTGGTGTACTGTACAAAATCAAGCTGGATATGGTAGCTCCAAACACGCTGATTTCCTTTAATGCGCGTGGTGGACGTTACTCCGGTTACATCTTTGTAAATGGCGTGAGCACAGCAATCAAAAATAACGGTGCAGCAACTTCTGCCAACGATAACGTAGTACTTTATCGTACGAGAGCTTTGGATACAGAATCCGTAGAGATCTGGTTCACAGCAGCACCGGGCAGCAATCTGCCGGTTAACCTGCTGTTCAGTCAGCTGCCGGCCAAAAAGCAATAATTTTCAATACTCTTACTATTTGTTCCATCCGAAATGAAGATGCGGTGTTGCAGCCGTATACCATTTAAACCGGAGTCTGCATTGCAGCTCCGGTTTTTTTATTTATTATGCTTGGTTGCATGAAATCAGAATCAACTTTAAAATTAGATGGATTGACCTAAATCAGGGCAATAATAATTCGGCATTATCCCTGTTTTGGTGTATAATAGTTATTATTACGAATAAAACAAACAATGGTTAGAATAGAAAATAGCTGGAACCATGACAGGAGGAAGACTCATGCTGTCTACTGAGGAAATTATTAATATTATGTCAAAACAGGGACTGCGGATTACCGATCAGCGGCGTACACTGGCCAAACTGTTTGCCGAAGCGCCGGGTTATCTGACAGCCAAGGATGTCTATGAATATATGGGACAAAAATACAGCGGACTGAGTTTTGATACGGTATACCGTAATCTGCGGGTAATGCAGGAACTGGGGGTGCTCGAGCAAATTGTGTTCGAGGATGGCGTCAAGTTCAAAAGCCATTGCAGCCAGGATCACCATCACCATCATATGATCTGCCTGCAGTGCGAGAAAACATATCCGATCGCCTTTTGCCCAATGGATATGACGGATATGCCGGAGCAGTTCGAAGTGATTCGCCACAAGTTTGAAGTATTCGGTTATTGCAAAGACTGCCGGATGCAGCTGGGCAATCTACCGGCTGATGTGCAATCTGCTGACGGCCAGGGTGGAGATGGTAAAGAAGGACCAGCACTGCATCTGAAAACAAGCGTGCCTGCTACGGAAACAGAGTATGCGGCAGGGAAAAGCCAGTGAATAAGTCTCAAAAATGGAGCCGCCGCGCAGTGCAGGTGCCGATCCATATTTACCGCAAATTCATTTCTCCGCTCAAGCCGCCGAGCTGTCGCTTTTATCCGACCTGCTCCCAGTATGCGCTGGAAGCGATAGAGATTCATGGAGTGCTCAAAGGCAGCTTGCTGGCGGTGAAACGGATCGGCAAATGCCATCCATTTCATCCGGGAGGAATCGATATGGTTCCTCCTGCCAGCGAACGCAGAGGACGAACCGTTGGATTTCCAGCAGGTTCCTCATCGGAAGAGCCGGAGCGGGTACAGAACCGTCGTAATGCTTGACAGCTTCTGTGAGAATTAGGTATATTCAATTACACAAGTCATATATACGTTTCCAGTGAATGGATAAGTATACGGGTTAGGCCCAGTACAGAGAGCCGGAGCAGCTGTGAACCGGTCTGGGAGCCGCTGTAGAAGATGGTCCGGGAGGAACTGGAGTCGAGCGGATGACACTCGGTAAGAGTGTGGTGCGTAAGGCTGCAGCGTGAGCCAGCGTTAATGGCCGGCCTGTAGAGGCTGCTGAGCCTGCTGATGCAAATGAGCAGGGAAGTTGGGTGGTAACACGTGAGTACAAGCTCTCGTCCCATTAGGGATGGGGGCTTTTTGCTGTGCCTTTAACATCAGAATCCTCATCAGATTTATCGTATCCGGCTGCATATGCCGCTATGCTTATGCCCACTGCTGTTTTCGTTGATTCTAACCAAGGAGGAATAATCATGTCTGACAACAAAACATTTTACATTACAACACCGATCTACTATCCGAGTGACAAGCTGCACATCGGGCACGCGTACACAACGGTAGCCGGAGACGCCATGGCCCGTTACAAGCGCATGAGAGGGTATGAGGTTCGTTATCTGACCGGAACCGATGAGCACGGCCAGAAGATCGAACGCAAGGCGGAGGAGAAAGGACAGACACCGCAGCAGTTTATTGACGGCATCGTGGAAGGCATTAAGAGCCTGTGGGATAAACTGGATATTTCCTATGATGACTTTATCCGTACGACAGAAGATCGCCACAAAAAAGTCGTGCAGGAAATCTTCGACCGTCTGCTGAAGCAGGGCGACATTTACAAAGGCGAGTATGAAGGCTGGTACAGTATTCCGGATGAGACCTATTACACCGAGACTCAGCTGGTCGATGTGATCCGCAATGACAAGGGTGAAGTAACCGGTGGTAAAAGTCCGGACAGCGGTCACCCAGTAGAACTGGTCAAGGAAGAATCGTACTTCTTCCGTATGAGCAAGTACGCGGATCGTCTGCTGCAATATTATCAGGATCATCCCGACTTCATTCAACCGGAGTCCCGCAAAAATGAAATGATCAACAACTTTATCAAACCGGGCCTGGAAGATCTGGCGGTATCCCGCACAACCTTCGACTGGGGCGTTAAAGTCAAGGACGATCCAAAGCATGTTGTCTACGTCTGGATTGATGCGCTGTCCAACTACATTACAGCACTGGGCTACGGTACCGGCAATCCGGAGCTGTTCAACAAGTTTTGGCCGGCTGATATTCATCTGGTAGGCAAGGAGATCGTTCGTTTCCATACGATCTACTGGCCGATCATGCTGATGGCGCTGGATATTCCGCTTCCCAAAAAAGTATTCGGTCACGGCTGGCTGCTGATGAAGGACGGTAAAATGTCCAAATCCAAAGGCAATGTTGTGGATCCGGTTACACTGATTGATCGTTATGGTCTGGATGCACTGCGTTACTACCTGCTGCGTGAAGTGCCGTTCGGCTCGGATGGTACATTTACGCCAGAGAGCTTTGTAGACCGTGTGAATTCCGATCTGGCCAACGATCTGGGCAATCTGCTCAACCGTTCGGTAGCCATGATCGATAAATATTGTGACAGTACTATCCCCGCCTATGCCGGTCGTGTGCTGGAAGTGGATGGACTGCTGGAAGAGACAGTACAGCAGACAATTGACAAAGTGGAGCAGGCGATGGAGAAGCTGGAGTTCTCGGTAGCCCTGACAGCGATCAGCCAGCTGATCAGCCGTACAAATAAATATATTGATGAGACCCAGCCATGGGTACTGGCCAAGGATGAAGCCAATCGTGCCCAGCTCGATTCCGTAATGTACCATCTGGCTGAATCCCTGCGCATTATCTCTGTATTGCTGCAGCCGTTCCTGACACGCGCACCAAAACAGATCCGTGAGCAGATCGGTGCGACGAGCGACGAACTGAACGTATGGGACAGCATTCGTACGTACGGCCAGCTGCCTGCAGGTACCCGTGTTGTGAAGGGGGATCCGATCTTCCCGAGACTGGATGCCAAGGAAGAAGTCGCTTATATCGTGGAAGCGATGGGCGGTGTACTCAAAGCGGCAGACGATACAAGCGATCAGGCAGCGACCGAGCAGCAGACCGTAACAGCACCCGCTGTAGAACTGATCGAGCAAAAAGAAGAGATCACTATTGATGATTTTGCCAAAGTTGAACTGCGCGTGGCACAGGTTATCTCTGCCGAGCCGGTGAAAAAAGCGGACAAGCTGCTCAAGCTGCAGTTGGACCTTGGCACCGAACAGCGTCAGGTCGTATCCGGCATCGCCAAGTTCTATACGCCGGAAGAACTGGTCGGACGCAAGGTCATCTGCGTGACCAACCTGAAGCCTGTCAAACTGCGGGGTGAAGAATCACGCGGCATGATCCTGGCTGCTTCCCACGGCGATCAACTGACGCTGGCTACCGTGCCGGAAGGCATGCCAAATGGAGCCATTGTAAAGTAAAATGGGCAGACCGATAAGCAGGCGGTCATCATAACCGGAGAACCTTCAATGCATGGGCTTTGCGGCAGCATTGAAGGTTCTTTTTATAGTGAAAAAGTCTGTTAAAACTTGCCAAGCTGTCTACATTCCATGTATGATTATTGAATGAATTATGTGCCAGAGACGTATTATGCGGCACCTGTATGACAAATAAGAACGTGTAGATTAAAGGGGGAGCAAGATGCCAACGCCCAGTATGGAAGACTATTTGGAGCGCATCTATAAGCTGATTGACCAGAAGGGATATGCGCGTGTATCGGACATTGCGGAGGGATTGGAAGTTCATCCTTCATCCGTAACGAAGATGATCCAGAAGCTGGATAAGGATGAATACCTGATTTATGAGAAATATCGCGGACTGGTACTGACCAGCAAAGGAAAAAAGATGGGCAAGCGTCTGGTGGACCGCCATCAGCTGCTGGAAGATTTTCTCGGAATTATTGGTGTAAATCCTGACTATATATATAAGGACGTTGAAGGCATCGAGCATCATCTGAGCTGGGACTCCATTACCCAGATCGAGACGCTGGTGGAATATTTCCGCCGCGATCCGGAACGGGTAGCTGAACTGCAAAGACTGCAAAATGAGCTGATTAGCGATTCATAGGGCAGACATCTGTCGATTATCTGGCAGATGTCTTTTATTTTGTCCGCAACTTTTGGATATAGAATCGGTCTAATAAAGTAGGTTTATTCAACCGATTAGATCGTATAGGAAGTATAGTCGTGGAAGAAGCATGGAAGCCAAGTCAAAGGAAAAGTTAAAAGATTTACTGGAGGTACATGAATGAAAATTTATCGGTATTTATCATTATTTCTTGCTATGGTCGTTGTTTTTCCTCTGGTGAGCAGTACATTGTATGCTGCTGATACCAACATCAAAATCGTACTGGATGGCAAAACCATTCAGGGAGATGCTGCTCCGTATATTACCAGGGACACCAATGTTACCATGGTACCGCTGCGTTTGATCAGTGAAAATCTGGGCGCAGGCATCGCCTGGGATCAGCAAAAAAGTGAAGTCACAATCACTCATGGTGAAGACAAGCTGGTATTAACAGCCGGACAGCCTGCTGCTGAAGTGAACAACAAGCAGGTGGCACTGGATACTTCGGTACAGATCAAGGGCGGCCGCGTGATGGTTCCGCTGCGCTTTATCGGTGAAGGTCTTGGACTGGGAGTCAACTGGAACCAATCCACACAGACCGTAACGCTGACGAGTGCAGGCGGGGCAGATTCCACCACAGGCAGCACAAGCGGCAAAGGAAGCACGCTCAATGCTTCGCCTTCCGGCACCACATCCGGCAGCCCATCAGCTGCCAAAGAACTGCGCGGTGCCTGGATCTCCACCGTATTCAACCTGGACTGGCCTAGCAGCTCCAATGCAACTAAGCAAAAGCAGGAATTCTCCAAAGAACTCGATGATCTGAAAGCGATGGGCATGAATGCAGTATTCGTACAGGTTCGCCCTTCCGGCGATGCGCTGTATCAATCCGCAACTATGCCTTGGTCGAAGTTTTTGACCGGCACACAGGGCAAAAATCCGGGTTACGATCCGCTGGAATACATGGTAGCCGAAGCGCATAAGCGCGGCATGGAACTGCACGCCTGGTTCAATCCTTTCCGCGCCACTACCGATTCCAAGACGGCTTCCCTGGCGTCCAATCATGTGGTACGTCAGCATCCTGACTGGGTCATTTATTTTGACGGCAAATATTATATCAATCCGGGTGTCCCGGCAGCCCGTCAATCGATTATCGATACCATTATGGAAGCTGTTAATAATTATGATATTGATGGTGTTCATCTGGATGATTATTTCTATCCGTCATCCGAGACATCTGCCAAAAAATTCAATGATGACAAAGCATATACAGCTTATAAAGGCAGCTACACAAGCAAGAGTGAATGGAGACGCGCCAATATTAACAGCTTTGTCCGTGATCTGGGCAAATCCATTCATGCGTCCAAGCCGTCTGTACGCTTCGGGATCAGTCCATTCGGCGTATGGCGCAACAAATCCAATGATGTGACCGGCTCCGATACCAAAGCTGGCGTAACCGCGTATGACAGCATGTATGCCGATACACGTACATGGATCAAAAATGGCTGGATCGATTATATCGCTCCACAGGTATACTGGAGCTTCTCCCTGCCAGCCGCTCATTACGACAAAGTCGTAGACTGGTGGGTTAATGAGACCAAGAACACAGGCGTGGATCTGTATATCGGCCATGCCATCTACAAGATCAACACACCGGAAATTGGCTGGAATACATCCAACGAGATTATTAACCAGCTGAAGTATAATGCCAAATACAGCAACATCAAAGGCAGCATTTTCTTCAGCTACAAAGATCTGAAAAAGAATCCGCTCGATATCGTCAGCAAGCTGCGTTCCTACTGGGGACAGTAACAACTGTATACAGAAATAGACAGAAGATAAGAAAAGATAACAAACGAGCCTTTTCAGAGATAAAGAAAATTCAATTAAAACCCCCGCTGTAGATGCAGCGGGGGTTTTGATTTGGACACAGTCGACGGACATAACTTGCAGGACAACAAAAAAACTCCAGCGATCATTTGCAGCAGGTGAACTGCTTCCATGTGATCGCTGGAGTTTTATTTAACAGAACCAATCGTTTCACTGCCGATTCCAATTAGTGATACTTTGGCAGTTCTTCATCATCCTTGCCTTTATTGCCCTGAATAACCTGGAATGGATAATTCTTTTTCGGTTTGTTGCTGCCGGAGCCGGTGGTGCTGCGGCCTGTTGAACCGGTTTTGGCAAAAGGAGAAGCTTTGGAGACATTTTTGTAATTGCCTTGCTGTGCTTTTACTTTTGCCATAGTGCGGGCAGAAGGCTTGATTTTCGGCTGTTTGCGTCCGCCGCCGCTGTAAGCGGGAGAGGAGCGCAGCAGCATAATTGCAATAACCAGAATAATTACCGTCACAATCAGTCCGCCCCAGTTAAAGGTAGCAGGCATGAATATCATTTGGTAGATGTTCTTGACCAACCCAATCACCGCCAACAGTATCGCAACGACAAAAACAATCATTTGAGCAGGTGACTTTCTCATGTTTATCATCCTTTCACAGGGTCAGGAGCAACTTCAGGTGCTACCGATGGTGAAGACGCACGGGCGAGCTGCGTATCCAGCTCACGCATCCGGTTAAAGGAAGCGATCGAGACTTCCAGCTGATCCAGCGTTGGTTCTTTGGTAGTCAGCAGCTGCAGCCACAGACCCGGGTAACCGAGATAGCGCAGCACCGGAATATCACGCAGACTGTTGGTGAATTTGAGGAATTCAAACGAGACGCCGATCACAACAGGCAGCAGGACAATCCGCTGGAGAATCCGTTCGCCCAGTCCGTCCCAATGGAAAAAGGAATAAATAATTACGCCTATAATGACCGTCAGGATAATGAAGCTGCTGCCGCAGCGGTAATGCAGACGGCTGAACTTTTGTACACTTTCCGGTGTCAGTTCCGCTCCATTTTCGAAAGCGGTGATCACTTTGTGTTCGGCTCCATGATACTGGAACAGACGCTTGATCATCGGTGTCTGGGAGATTCCCCACAAATAGACGAGCAGCAATATGATTTTAATAACACCTTCCAGCAGATTGTGCAGGAAAAGGTTATGGAACAGATTTTTGAATAGCAGGCTTTCTAGTACGGCAGGTACAAGGGTAAAGATCAACTTGCCGACAACAAGCGACAGTACACCGACAACCGCCACGCCTAGTATCATACTGAGGCTGGTCTTAGATTCTTCTTTTTTCTTTTGCTGCGCGTATTCTTCCGGGTCCATCTGATCTTCGGAATAGGCATCTGCAGCATAATTGAGATGTTTGGAGCCTTTGGCGCTGGAGTCAATCAGACTGACAATACCGCGCAGAAGCGGAATGCGGCGCAGTGTACGCACCCAGGGTTTGTCTTCTCTGGGAACTTCCAGATAGGTGATCTCACCATCTTTGCGTCTTACGGCGGTTACGTTAACGTGCTTTCCGCCAAACATGACGCCTTCAATTACAGCCTGGCCGCCATAGCTGACTGGAGTGGATTGTTTTGGCAAGTAAGGTCACCCTTCCATTATTCTTCATCATTTGCATGATGATTTTGCGTATTCCTATACCAGTATAAAGTAAAAATGGACTGGTACAGCAGCCTCTGCAGAACAGAAATGCTGCTACTCATATTGTAGCGGATTTTACGTATCTTTACCAGAATATGCATGGCAGGAGCCGTAAAAGTGAATTATTTAACTGACTATTCTCAAAAATGTGCAGGGTATGGTAAAATAATCTCTGGCTATTTGCAAGACAGAACGGAGCGAAGGGGAGAGGTTCAATGAGTACAGCACGTTTAAACAAATTGCGTCAGGCCATGAAGGAACGCCAGCTTGAAGCGATGTTCATCACAAGCAGCGTCAATCGCAGGTATTTGACCGGATTTACCGGTTCGGCAGGCTATGTTATTGTAACGGCAGAACAGGCTTACCTGTTAACAGATTTTCGTTACATGACACAGGCACCCGAACAGGCGGCAGCGTTCACCGTGGCCGAGCATGCTCCAAACGTAGTGGATACTATCAAAGAACTGCTTTCCAACTGGGGTGTACGTTCTATCGGATTTGAACAGGATCAGGTACCTTACAGCAGATATGCCGCCTACAAACAGCATCTGGCTCCGGTGGAACTCGTTCCGGTCTCCGGCATGCTTGAAACCATCCGTAACTTTAAGGATGCTGAAGAAATTGCCATTATCGAACAGGCAACCGCTATCGCTGACCGTACGTACGACCATATTCTGAGCTACATTAAGCCCGGCGTTACCGAGAAAGAGCTGGAGCTTGAAATGGAATTTTTCATGCGTCGTCAGGGAGCTTCGGGTCCTTCGTTTGAGACGATTGTCGCCTCCGGTGTACGTTCGGCTCTGCCGCACGGAGTGGCCAGCGATAAGCCGATCGGTCATGATGAGTTTATTACGTTTGATTTTGGTGCCATCTATAACGGATATGTATCCGATCTCACACGGACAGTATTTGTCGGCACACCTTCCGACAAACACCGTGAAATCTATAATGTAGTGCTGGAATCCCAGCTGCATACGCTGCAGCATCTCAAACCGGGAATGACCGGCAGGGAAGCGGATGCTCTTTCCCGCGACATTATTACAGCGCATGGTTATGGAGACGCCTACGGTCACAGCGCCGGTCACGGCATTGGTCTGGAAGTCCATGAAGAGCCCCGCCTGTCCAAGCTGAGCGATACCGTGCTGCAGCCGGGCATGGTCGTTACCGTAGAACCGGGCATTTACATACCTGGATTCGGCGGCGTGCGTATTGAGGACGATGTGCTGATTACCGAAGACGGTATCCGCATCCTGACTCATTCCAGCAAAGAGTTCACGATTTTACCGGTCTAAGCAGCTTCTTCCTGCTATTAGCAGGATCATGAGGGATGCTTGCCGAATAAAATAAACTGGGATTAACGAGATGAACAGGCTGCACGGATCAAGCTTGCATAAGCAGATTCCTTGCAGCCTAAAGTGTCCGATGGTCACAGAGTTTAACCCTTAACAGAATATCCTGTAGATTATAGGGTATAGTACAATATATAGGCAGTCTGCCGGACAGGTCCTTTTTGGAACCGTTCGGCTCTACAGATAGGCATATATTGTATCGAACTTGGCTTTACCATATATGAGGAGGCGTTATTTTGATTTCAGTTAACGATTTTAAAACAGGTTTGACCGTAGAAGTGGAAGGCAACATCTACTCCGTTATCGAATTCCAGCACGTAAAACCAGGTAAAGGTGCTGCATTCGTGCGCTCCAAGCTCAAAAACCTGCGTAACGGTAACATCGTTGAGCGCACATTCCGTGCAGGCGAGACGATTGCCCGTGCACAAATCGAAAACCGCGGCGTACAATACCTGTATGCAAGCGGCAGCGAGCACGTATTCATGGATAACGAGACTTACGATCAGTTCGAGCTGAACGAAAGCCAGCTGGAATGGGAACTCAAATTCCTCAAAGAAAACATGACTGTTAATATCGTTAGCTACCAGGGCGAAATCCTCGGAATCAACCTGCCAACATCCGTTGAGCTGGAAGTTACTGAGACAGAGCCGGGTATCAAAGGAAATACTGCTACAGGTGCGACGAAGAGTGCAACAATGGAGACTGGCCACACGGTTCAGGTTCCTCTGTTCATCAATCAGGGCGACAAACTGATCATTGATACTCGCGAAGGTAAATACGTATCCCGCGCGTAATGATCTGCAAATCGGCGACTTCGCCATAAATAGGTAAAGGCTGTTCCTTCCTCCTCCAGCAGGGGGACAGGGACAGCTTTTTCTCTATCAATCCATGGATATCTAAAATTTGCGGTAGTACTTAGCGCGTTGTCGTATTATACTGGTAAAGATTAAGCATTTTCATGCATTAAAATGCATAACATGCTGGATACGCTGTTCAATCCGGGCTGCGGCCTTGCTGTATGCCTGTATCAAGTAGGGAGTGAAGAGGTCTTGGCTTTGTACGTGATGAAGTTCGGCGGGAGCTCCGTCGGTGATATTGAGCGCATGCAACGTGTAGCAAAGCGCATTATTGAAAAGCAGGATGAAGGTCATCAGTGCGTCGTTGTCGTCTCGGCAATGGGTGACACGACCGATGATCTGATCGATCAGGCACGACTGCTGAATCCGAATCCACCTGCACGGGAAATGGATATGTTGATGACAGTTGGCGAGCAGATTTCCATTGCTATGCTGTCGATGGCGATTCATCAGCAGGGACGTGAAGCCGTATCCTTTACCGGCTGGCAGGCAGGCTTTGAGACGGAAGCGGAACATGGCCGGGCAAGGATTACAGCCATTCGTCCCGAACGGGTAATGAATGCGCTGGATGCCGGGAAAATCGTTATTGTAGCTGGTTTTCAAGGGACGACGGCAGACGGTGAGATTACCACATTCGGACGCGGCGGCTCCGATACAACAGCGGTTGCCCTGGCAGCAGCAATTCAGGCGGATACGTGCGAGATCTATACGGATGTCGATGGCATCTACTCAACAGATCCGCGTATCGTCAAATGCGCACGTAAGCTGAATGAAATTTCTTATGATGAAATGCTGGAACTTGCCAACCTCGGCGCAGCCGTATTGCATCCGCGTGCAGTGGAATATGCCAAACACAACAACGTGCGCCTCGTCGTACGGTCCAGCTTTAACTATAATGAAGGAACTGTGGTGAAGGAGGAAGCAAGCATGGAACAGGGAGCGGTAGTCAGTGGAATCGCTTACGATAAAAATGTGGCGCGGATTACAATCAGAGGGGTCAACGACCTGCCTGGTGTACTCGCCAAAATGTTCGGTGAACTGGCATCCGCCAAAATCGACGTAGATATTATCGTACAGAGCGGTGTCATGAACGGCAAAGCGGACTTTTCCTTTACCGTCAGCCTCGAAGACCGTCTTGGCGCGCTGAATGTGATTGAAAACATCGGCAGCGAGCTTCCTTACGATGAAGTGACTTCCGAAGTTGATCTGGTTAAAGTGTCCATCGTCGGTGCAGGCATGGTCAGTCATCCGGGTGTTGCCGCACAGATGTTCAAAGCAATTTCCGATCAGGGTGTCAGCATCAAGATGGTCAGCACTTCCGAAATCAAGGTATCCTGCGTTATTGAAGCAGGCAGGCTGAACGATGTGGTATCTGCCCTGCATACCGCCTACGGTCTCGATACCGAAGAACAGGCATTTGTCGGCGGACCGCAGGATCGCCGCTAATTTCTGGATATAAAGCCAATATTATATAGCGTTATTCAAGGCGGGAACATCATTTTAAAGAAGATGTTCCCGCCTTTTTCATGAATATGCTATAATACATAGCGTTATGTGAAACTACCCCTAACTGAGTGTTTTACATTATACTCAGCTTACAGGCAACGAAGCCAAAGGAGTGAATTAATAGATGTTTAAATTAAACGAAATTAAAGAACTGATTCAACTGGTGGATGAGACATCCGTACAGGAAATCGAAATTGAAAATGAAGGCTCCCGTCTGGTCATCCGCAAGCCGGGCAAAGCAGAGACGGTCTATGTACAGGCTCCAACTGCTGCACCTGCAATGCAGCCTGTCAGCCAGCCGGCAGCTGCTCCACAAGCGGCTGTATCCGCTGCGCCTGCAGCTGCTGCACCGGAAGTGGATCCGACCCTACATACCATTGTGTCTCCAATGGTCGGAACTTTCTATCGTTCCCCGTCTCCTGAGACAGGACCGTTTACAGGCGTAGGCGAGAAAGTAAGTCACAAATCGGTAGTATGTATCATCGAAGCGATGAAGCTGATGAACGAACTGGAAGCCGAAGTGAACGGAACAATCGTGGAAGTGCTCGCTGAGAATGGGCAGCTCGTTGAATACGGACAGCCTCTGTTCGTTGTAAAACCGGAATAATCAGTGCTGTTCGTGTATAAGGCCGGAGGAGGAAAGGCAAAATGAAATTTCAGAAAATATTAATCGCGAACCGCGGTGAAATAGCGGTTCGTATTATCCGTGCATGCCGTGAACTCGGCATCTCTACGGTAGCGATTTATTCCGAAGCGGACCGTGATTCACTGCATGTCCGTCTTGCGGATGAAGCTTATTGTGTAGGACCTACCCTGTCCAAAGACAGTTATCTGAATCTGACCAACCTGATGAGTGTGGCCACATTGACCGAATGTGATGCGGTTCACCCGGGTTACGGATTCCTCGCAGAAAATGCGGATTTTGCAGAAATCTGTGAATCCTGCAATATTACGTTTATCGGACCATCCCCGGATGCGATCAACCGTATGGGTGACAAGTCCGAAGCGAAGCGTACGATGCTGGAAGCTGGCGTACCGGTTATCCCGGGCTCCGACGGTATCGTCGAAGATCTGGAAGAAGCGGTGAAAATCGCACGCGGTATCGGTTATCCGGTCATCATTAAGGCAACAGCCGGTGGTGGCGGTAAAGGGATTCGTCTTGCAGAAGATGAAGAATCTCTTGTCAAACAAATTACGAATGCCCAGCAGGAAGCGGAAAAGGCATTCGGTAACGGCGGCGTCTATCTGGAGAAATACCTGACCGGTATGAAGCACGTGGAAGTACAGATTATCGCTGACCGTCACGGCAATGCCGTGCATCTGGGCGAACGCGATTGCTCCGTGCAGCGTCGCCGCCAGAAGTTGGTGGAAGAAGCGCCTTGTCCGGTACTGTCTCCGGAACTTCGTGCGGAAATGGGCGCTGCGGCAGTGCGTGCAGCCCAGGCGGTTAACTACTCCGGTGCAGGCACGCTTGAATTTCTGCTCGGCCAGGATGGCCAGTTCTACTTTATGGAGATGAATACCCGTATCCAGGTGGAACATCCGGTAACAGAGATGGTTACAGGAGTGGATCTGATTCAGGAAATGATCCGTGTTGCCGAAGGCAATCCGCTCTCCTTTACCCAGGAAGATGTAAAAATCAACGGCTGGTCGATCGAGTGCCGCATCAATGCGGAAGACCCTGAGCGCAACTTTATGCCAAGTCCAGGTAAAATCGGATTCTACCTTCCGCCGGGAGGTCCTGGTGTGCGTGTCGATAGCGGTGCATACCCAGGCTACACCATCTCACCTTATTATGATTCGATGATTGCCAAGCTCATCGTATGGGCGCCAACACGTAATGAGGCGATTGCCAAAATGAAGCGTGCGCTCGATGAATTTGCGATCGAAGGCATTCATACAACGATCCCGTTCCATATGCGTCTGCTGAGTCATGAGACGTTTGTCCGCGGTGATTTTGATATCAAGTTCCTTGAAGAGAATGAGGTGTAATCCGGTTTGTCAATAAACCGGGTACGTGGTATATTTAGTTTACTTGGCAGGAGGTGTAGAAAATGAGCACATTACCGACTGAATTCGAACGGACCGATATTGGAGAAATCCAGATTGCCCCGGAAGTCATCGAAGTGATTGCAGGACTGGCTACGATTGAAGTGAACGGTGTAGCAGGAATGAGCGGAGGTTTTGCGGGCGGTATCGCTGAGCTGCTCGGCCGCAAAAATCTATCCCGCGGTGTAAAAGTGGAAGTGGGACAGCGTGAAGCGGCTGTGGATGTATCCGTCATTATCAAGTACGGACACCGTCTGCCTGAAGTGGCGGCTGAGATTCAGCGCAACGTCAAGCGTTCGATCGAGACGATGACCGGATTGAATGTGGTGGAAGTGAATGTACAGATTCACGATGTTCATCTGGAGACCGTTGAGCGGATCGAAGAGACCGAATTTACACAACGCGTAAAATAAATGAGCGGCATCAACCTGCTCAATACTGAACCCCCGACGTCACTGTCAGGGGTTTACTATAATGTAAGGAGGCTGCACATTCTTGGCTAAAATCATGGATCGGCTGTTATTGTTCATTTACAGCCTGAGTATTGGAATTTTATCTGTGCTGGCTATCCTGCTGCTCAGTGGTCAGGTGCCGATGGAGCTTGATTACCGGAATGAGCAGGTCCTTTATATAACTGTCATTGTGGTGGCAGTTATCCTATTCCTGCTGAGTATCCGTTTTTTCTACGTATCTATCCGTACCGAGCGCGGTCATCTGAATTCCGTTCATCAGCGTACGGAGTTTGGGGATGTGCAGATTTCACTGGAGACGATCGAGAACATGGCGCTCAAAGTGGCTGAGCGTACACGCGGTGTACGTGATGTCAAAACACGCGTACGTGTGGTAGAATCAGGTCTTGAGATTATGATCCGGGCCATTGTGGATGGAGAACATTCCATTCCCGGGCTGTCGGAAGAAATGCAGAAAAGTATTCAGACACAGGTAGAGGACATTACCGGTATCCCGGTCTCTTCTGTCGCTGTGTATATTGCCAATATCGTTCAGTCCCCTGCCTTCAAAAGCAGAGTGGAGTAGAAGGGAGTTCTCCTGATGATGTGGAAAGCGATCTGGGACACTCACGGTGGACGAATCCTTGGCGTACTGGCCGGTATCGGCTGCGGTATACTGTATCTAACCATTGGTTTTTGGGATATGTTGTTCTTTGCATTGTTAGTGTTCATAGGTTATATCGTCGGTCGTAACCGGGATCTCCGGTTAGGTCCAACCATTCCCTGGCAGCGGATCAGTGAATGGCTGGCGGACCGCTGGCGTCCATTTCGTTGAACCCTGTCATACATCATTCCCGGATTGCAATCTTATTTATAGCAGGCAGCACCGGGAATGAAGAATGACAGGTTTTTTTGTTGCTATAAACAGGTTCGAGAATCATATGGGACATGAAAACAACTGATGCTTTTTCTCAAAAAAGGCAGCAGATTTGATAAACCGGGAGGCGCTGGCCGCCTGACCGGAAAAATACAAGGTGTGCGTTCATGCGCGGATATTGCAATATATCCCATCACGCAATCACCAGGAGGATAAACCGTAATGAAAAGAAGATTAGCGCGGGAACTTACCGTACAAAGCCTGTACCAGATGGAAATGAATGAGGTCAAGGCAGAAGAGGCGATCATGATGCTGCTGGAAGAAGCGGCAGCCGACAACGAATCCGAAGTTGAACTGCGAGATGAAGCCCAGCTCAAAACGTATGTGATCGATGTGATTAGCGGCATCTGGGAGAACAAGGAAGCGATCGACCAGCTTTTGGTAGATTATTTGCAAAACTGGCAGGTAAGCCGTCTGTCCCGTGTCGACCGTCAGATTTTGCGTCTGGCAGTATATGAAATGGTATTTGCCGAAGGCGTACCGGCCAAAGTTGCCGTCAACGAAGCAATTGAACTGTCCAAGCATTTTGGAACTGAAGAATCCGGCAAGTTTGTCAACGGTGTACTCGGCAAGATGATTCATGATCTGGATAAACTCAAATCCCAAAAAGGCTGATCAACTGCAACTACCGAAAAGTTTTTGCACCTTAGAATAGCCCGCTGCTTGAAAATGAATGATGGTAAGATTGACCCTATAAGGTACCTATCAACAATTAATTTTCCGAACAGACAAAGGAGCGATTATCATGGCAGCAACAATCATTAGCGGTAAACAGATTTCCGAGGAGATTCGTCAGGACATCAAGCAGGAAGTGGATAAAATGAAAGCACAGGGCTTCCAGCCAGGTCTGGCGGTTGTTCTTGTCGGCGATGATCCGGCTTCACACGTTTATGTGCGCAATAAAGAAAAGGCCTGCCATGATTTGGGCTATTATTCCGAAGTACATCGTCTGTCTGCAGATACTTCGCAGGAAGAACTGCTGGCGATGGTTCACAAGCTGAACAACCAGGATAATATTCACGGCATTCTCGTGCAACTGCCGCTGCCGAAGCAGATTGCGGAGAAAGCGATCATTGATGCCATTTCCCCGGAAAAGGATGTGGATGGATTCCATCCGATCAATGTGGGCAATCTGGTGATCGGCGACGATAGCCTGCTGCCATGTACACCGGCGGGTGTGATCGAGATGATCAAGCGTACCGGTATTGAAATGTCCGGCAAGCACGCTGTCGTAATCGGCCGCAGCAATATCGTCGGCAAACCGGTCTCCCTGCTGCTGCAGCGTGAGAATGCTACGGTAACAATGTGTCATTCCCGTACAACCAATATGAAAGAACTCGCCCGCCAGGCGGATATTCTCGTGGTGGCGATCGGTCGTGCCAATTTTGTGGATGCCAGCTATATCAAGCCGGGTGCAGTAGTCATTGATGTGGGCATGAATCGTCTGGACAACGGCAAGCTCGCAGGTGACGTGGACTTTGAAAGTGTGAAGGAAGTATCCGGTCCGATTACGCCGGTTCCGGGCGGCGTAGGTCCGATGACGATCACCATGCTGATGCAGAACACGCTGGTAGCGGCCAGACGTGCCCATGGTCTGAACTGAGAAAGGGGATCTTATGCAGCAACAGCAGCGTATATACTCCATCAAGGAGATTAACAAATATATCCGGATGAAAATGGAGTCCGATTCGCTGCTCTCCGAAGTATGGCTGAGAGGCGAAATCTCGAACTTCACTCACCATTCCAGCGGACATATGTATTTTACCCTCAAGGATGAAGGCAGCCGCATCAAGTCGATTATGTTCTCTTCGTATAATCAGCGGCTTCCGTTTATTCCCAAAGAAGGCGCCCGCGTTATTGCCAAAGGTTACATCTCGGTATATGAACGCGATGGACAGTATCAGTTCTATGCGACACAGATGCAGCCCGATGGGATCGGCAGTCTTTATCTGGCATATGAACAGCTCAAGCAAAAGCTGGAGCATGAAGGCTTATTTGATTCTGCACGCAAACGTCCGCTGCCCCAGTATCCGCGTACGATCGGTGTTATCACTTCACCAACCGGAGCCGCGGTACGGGATATTGTAACTACGATTCGCAGACGCTATCCGGTTGTACGGATTGTCGTCTATCCAGTACTCGTTCAGGGTAAAGGTGCAGCTCCATCCGTCGTCAA
Organism: Paenibacillus sp. Z6-24; assembly: GCF_054161335.1. Lineage (NCBI taxonomy): Bacteria > Bacillati > Bacillota > Bacilli > Caryophanales > Paenibacillaceae > Paenibacillus > Paenibacillus sp. Z6-24. Next base: position 1,871,638 of record NZ_CP096398.1, read on the forward strand.
GGCGATCCGCAATTTGAACCGAATGGATGAAGCGGATGTGCTGATTGTCGGACGCGGCGGCGGATCGCTGGAGGAATTATGGGCGTTTAACGAAGAAATGGTAGCGCGAGCAATTGCCGAGTCGAAGATTCCGGTGATCTCGGCTGTCGGTCATGAGACCGACTTTACGATCGCCGATTTTGCAGCTGATCTGCGTGCAGCCACGCCTACGGCTGCAGCCGAGCTGGCTGTACCGAACATTATCGAACTGCGTGCGCAGCTGCAGCAGGTACGCCGTCAGCTCAAGCAGGGACTGCTGCGTCTGTCCCAGCGTCAGCGTGACCGGCTGAACCGTCTCAAGCGTTCACCGGCACTGCTGCATCCACAGCGTCAGCTGGTGCAGCATATGACCCGGCTCGATATGCTGGAGCGGCGTCTGACGAGCAGTCTTCAGCGGCGTGCCCATATTCAGCGCGACCGTCTGGGAAGATACAATCAGCGTCTAGCCGGACACAATCCGCAGGAACAGCTGATCTATGCACGCAGACGTACCGATACGGCTCGTCGTCAGCTGGAGCTCAGAATGCAGCAGATCCTGCGGCAAAAACAACAAAAACTCGGTTTCGGCCTCAAACAGCTGGATGCCCTGAGCCCGCTCAAAGTCATGGCGCGGGGATACAGTCTTGTATACGATGAACAGCAGGAACAGCTCGTCAAATCAGTCTCCCAGGTAGTAACCGGGGACAGAATTACCGTCAAGCTGGAAGATGGACAACTGAATTGTCAGGTACAAAATATTAAGGAGGCGGACAATAATGGCAAAGGCAGCGAAGGAACAGGAGCTTAATTTTGAGCAGGCAATGGACCGGCTGGAAGAGATCGTCTCCGAACTGGAACATGGCGATGTACCGCTGGAAAAAGCGATCGATCTTTTCCAACAGGGAATGAAGCTATCCCAGGTATGCGGCTCCAAACTGGAAGAAGTGGAACGCAAAATAGAGATGATCGTGGAGGAAGACGGCGAACTGCGTAAAAAGCCTTTTGATGCAGCGGAAAGCGGTGAAAATATTGAATAATCGTCCAGAACTGAAACAGTATATTCAGGACATTTCCACCTACATGGAATCGCGTTTGCAAAACGCCCTGCCTGAAAGCTGGCAGGTGCCGGATACATTACAGCAATCGATGCTCTACTCCCTGATGGCTGGCGGCAAAAGACTGCGCCCGATACTTGTTATTGCCGCAGCCGAAGCGCTGGGCGGCAGCAGGGAAGCAGCTGCTCCGGTCGCCTGCGCCGTGGAGATGGTGCATACGTATTCACTCGTTCACGACGACCTTCCGGCAATGGATGATGATGATTACCGCCGCGGCAAACTGACCAATCACAAAGTATATGGTGAAGCGATGGCGATTCTCGCCGGCGATGCGCTGCTGACCCATGCTTTTCACAGTGCAGCCGGAGCGCTGCAGGCTGGTGTACCGGCAGAAGCTGTCGTAGCCATCATCAGCGATCTGGCCGAATATGCCGGTCCACGCGGGATGGTCGGTGGTCAGGTGGCGGATATGCAAGGCGAGCAGGGGATGACAGAGCTGAGTCAGCTGCAGTATATTCATCTGCACAAGACGGCTGATTTGTTCATGTTCTCGTTAACCGCCGGAGCGCGTACAGCCGGAGCGACAGAAGAACAGCTGACTGCATTGCGTCAGTTCGGTTCGGATATCGGGCTTGCTTTTCAGATTCAGGATGATATCCTCGATGTGATTGGCGATGAAGCCAAGCTGGGCAAAAAGACGCAAAGTGACAGCAAAATGCAAAAAGTCACCTATCCTTACTTCATCGGTCTGGAAGAATCGCAGCGGGAAGTCGCCCGTCTGACAGCGAGTGCCAAGGCAGCGCTGCAGCAGGCCGGTCTGCAGGATTCCAGTCGGCTGGAGGAAATTGCTGACTATTTGGTGCAACGTGACCATTAAAGGTTACGTATAGCCATGAAGGTTCGTCTATTCTATAGATCACCCGCATTCACTCCATAAAAGTGACAGGATTTCGAATTAAGTCCGGCTTGTGGTATAGTGAATAGTAATAATATATCGAAGAATAGCTGAATTAAAATCAATTTGGATGTAAATATGTGTCCAAAGGAAAGCGGGGAAATGGTGTGCTGCTTCCACAGATTCATCAACCAAGTGATCTCAAAGATCTGACTACAGAACAATTAACCGTACTGGCAGGAGAGATTCGTCAGTTTCTGATCGAAAAATTATCGGCAACCGGCGGTCATCTGGCCTCCAATCTCGGGGTCGTGGAGCTTACCCTGGCACTGCATTACTTGTATGACAGTCCCAAAGACAAGTTTATTTTTGACGTAGGACATCAGGCGTATGTGCATAAGGTTCTGACCGGACGCATGGACCGCTTTGATACCCTGCGTAAATACAAAGGATTGTGCGGCTTTGTCAAACGAAATGAAAGCGAACACGATGTGTGGGAAGCTGGTCACAGCAGCACATCGCTGTCTGCTGCCATGGGTATGGCGCTGGCGCGTGATTTCAAAAAAGAAGACAACAAAGTCGTTGCCGTGATCGGTGATGGCGCGCTGACCGGTGGTATGGCGTTCGAAGCATTGAACCATATCGGTCACGAACAGCGTAAGCTGACCGTCGTACTGAACGATAACGAGATGTCCATCGCACCGAACGTTGGTGCCATGCACAAATACCTGGGCAAAATCCGTTCGGATAAAGGGTATCTTCGTGCCAAGGACGAAGTGGAACAGCTGCTCAAAAAGATTCCGGCGATCGGTGGCAAAATTGCCAAAACAGCTGAAAAACTTAAAGATACCCTCAAATATGCGATGGTATCGGGTGTGCTGTTCGAAGAGCTTGGCTTTACTTACTTTGGTCCGGTCGACGGACATGATCTGCCCAAATTGCTGGAGACTTTCCGTCAGGCGGATAACGTGGACGGTCCTGTACTGATCCATATCGTGACTATCAAAGGCAAAGGCTATCTGCCGGCCGAAGCGGATTCTTACAAGTGGCATGGTATTACGCCATACAAAATCGAATCCGGTCAGGTGCTCAAGGCTGCGGGCAATCCGATGTACACCGAAGTATTTGGTCAGACACTGATCGAACTGGCGGAACAGGATGAGCGTATTGTAGCCGTTACACCAGCGATGCCTGGCGGATCGGGATTGTTCCCGTTTGCCAAGCGCTTCCCGGATCGTATGATTGATGTCGGCATTGCCGAGCAGCATGCAGCGACCATGTGTGCAGCATTGGCTATGGAAGGAATGAAGCCGGTTTATGCGGTCTATTCCACGTTCATGCAGCGTGCCTATGATCAGATCGTACATGATATTTGCCGTCATAATGCCAATGTCATGTTTGCGATTGACCGTGCCGGCTTCGTCGGAGCGGATGGAGAGACCCATCAGGGCGTATATGATATCGCGTTCATGCGTCATATCCCGAATATGGTCATTATGATGCCCAAGGATGAGAATGAACTGCGCCATATGATGAAAACGGCGCTGGATTACAACGAAGGTCCAATCGCTTACCGTTATCCGCGTATCAACGGTCTCGGTGTAGCGATGGATCAGCAGCTTGTTCCGATTCCGATCGGTACTTGGGAGAAGGTTCGTGAGGGCGATAACTATGCCATTCTGGCGTCCGGCCCGATGGTACAGATGGGAATGGAAGTGGCGGAGGAACTTAAACGTGACGGCATGAACGTAGCGGTAATTAACGCACGGTTCATGAAGCCGCTGGATGAAAAGATGCTGCTGGAACTGGCGGACAAAGGTACACGCATGCTTGTTGTGGAAGAAGTATCCCAGGCAGGCAGCATGGGCAGCGCGGTGCTGGAATTCTATGCTGCACAGGGACTGCATGAAGTCACAGTGGGGCTGATGGGTGTACCGGATGAGTTTATCGAGCATGGCAGTATTAAGGATCAGCAGGCTGAAGCCGGATTAACACCGGAAAATATCGCTGCATCCCTGCGTGCGCTGGCTCCCGGCAAAGCCTGGACCTTCCAGAAAAATTCCGTATAAGCATAAGGTGATTATAGAGAGTACATCGGCTCCCTGTGCATTCCTGTCTTGGGGAGAACAGTGAACGATATGTACTTCTCTGTGAGCAGTAGTTGAATAGATATGCACGAAGCGGGAAGGGTTCTTTCCGCTTCGTTTGCTGTTGGAGTGTCTCGGCTCCAGGTATAATTACTATCAGACTGTAAAAAGAGAGTGCGAAAAAGCGAATATCATATGGATCAGATCAACTTCTCTGTCAGTTGTAGATGACTGAACTAATAGCCCAATTCGCTTTGGCGTTACAATAGACAGAATAGATATTCAAATACGATAATCATAGCAGGACTGATCCGGAGGCGATTTATTATTAAAATGAATGTAGGAGTTACTCACCATGGCAAGCGATAAGGAACGGGTTGACGTACTGCTCGTAGAGCAGGGATACTATGAGAGCCGTGAAAAGGCCAAGGCAGCCGTTATGGCGGGCCTGGTCTATGCCGGAACCGAACGTTTGGAAAAGCCGGGCATGAAGATTGCACGCGATACAGCGCTGAATGTCAAAGGGGCTGTACACCCGTATGTCAGCCGCGGCGGACTCAAGCTGGAAAAGGCACTCAAGCATTTTGGCATCGAGATGAACGGGCGTACGATGCTGGATATCGGCTCATCCACCGGTGGATTTACCGACTGTGCCCTGCAAAATGGCGCAGAGTATGTCTATGCTATTGATGTCGGATACAACCAGCTGGACTGGTCGCTGCGCAATCATCCGCAGGTATGTGTGATGGAGCGGACCAATTTCCGCTATATGACACCGGACCAGCTGGAAGGTCCTGTGCCCAATTTTGCCAGTATTGATGTATCGTTTATCTCACTGCGGCTCATGCTGCCTCCGCTCAAGGAACTGCTCGGCAGACCGGCGGATATTGCAGCACTGATCAAGCCTCAGTTTGAGGCAGGCCGCGAAAAAGTAGGGAAAACCGGAGTGGTACGCGATCCCAAAGTTCATCAGGAAGTACTGCTGACCGTATTATCCTTTGCCCGTGAACTGGGATATGTACTAAAAGGCCTGACTTTCTCGCCGATAACAGGGGGAGAGGGGAATATTGAATTCCTTGCACACTGGTACCTTCCTTCCGGTGAAGGGGACGACACGGTCGAACAGCTGGATACACTGGATATTGAACAGCTTTCAGCACAGACTGCAGCCGAAGCTTCGCATACATTTAGAGGCGGCGCAGCCAAGCACCAGTAGGGAAATGGCTAGACAGATGCAGAGCCTGTAGCTTCAGCGCATACCGGAACAGAGCTGAAACAATCGGATAGCAGATACAGGAGAAGCCTGCTGCTAAGCGTCAAGCTGGCAAAAGGCTTCTTTTCGCCGCTGCTGCGTCGTCCATAGTACAGATACAGAGTTGTAAAAAGTTTGACGATTAAAGTTTGATTTGGCTATTGATTTACGAACAGGTATTCCTATATAATGAGAACGAACGTTCCTCCCGACAGTAATATTCACTCTGGGTTGGACCTTACCGTTCTGGATGTTACAATAGGATAATGTGCGAAGCTGAATTAAACGTCGTTAAATGGACTACAATATTTTCCATTTATACAAAGGAATACACCTTGATTATAGCGAATAATTATAGATCTGCCTGCATAAGAATGGCAGCGATATGAATAGGTGTTCATGACAATAATCACTTGCATGCTAGCTATAGAGCATACCACTAACGGAGGTCTGTATGAAGGGACAGCGACATATCAAAATTCGAGAAATTATTACGCATCAGGATATTGAGACACAGGATGATCTGGTAGAAGCACTGCGTCAGGCAGGTTTTCAGGTTACCCAGGCTACGGTATCCCGGGACATTAAAGAACTATTATTAATCAAAATTCCAACGGATGATGGAAGATATAAATATTCTTTACCAACGGATCAACGCTATAACCCGGTGCAAAAGCTCAAACGTGCACTGGTGGACAATTTCCTGCAAATTGACTTTACGAATAATCTGGTAGTCATGAAGTGTCTGCCCGGTACAGCCAATTCCATTGCTTCTCTGATCGACAGCATGGAATGGTCACAGATTATGGGCACCCTTTCCGGCGATGATACAATGCTGATCATTTGCCGCACTGAAGAAGACAGCCAGAAAGTCATCGAACAGATTATGGGATTCATTTCCTGAGTCACCGATCACTCTGCGAAAGATGACGTCGTAATTCAATACAGCCGGTTGGATCAAACTGCCTGCTGAGATGCCGGAAATGCGATCCTGTTCGTTAGAAGCGTTGCTCCATAGTCTTGTACACGAAGAGGAGTGAGCTCCATGCTGGTCATGCTGAGCATTAAAAATCTGGCTGTTATTGAAGAAATCGACGTTTACTTTCATAAAGGATTCCACGTACTGAGCGGTGAGACCGGTGCTGGTAAATCCATCATTATCGATGCGCTCGGTCTTATTGCAGGCGGAAGAGGCTCAGCGGATCTTGTACGCTACGGATGTGACAAAGCGGAGATGGAAGCGCTGTTTGAACTGCGTGCGACCCATCCGGTATGGGATACACTATCCCGTCTCGGTATCCAGGGTACGGCAGAGGAACATCTGGTTATTCGTCGTGAAGTAACGGTGAATGGCAAAAGTACCGCACGCATTAACGGGCAGCTGGTCAATCTGTCCATGCTTCGTGAAGTGGGCGAACAGCTGGTTAACATTCATGGCCAGCATGAGCATCAGTCCCTGATGAAGCCGGAACGCCATCTTGGATTGCTGGATACATTCGGCGATGTCAAGATCGGCCCGGTCAAAATGAAATATCATGAGCAGTACAATGCCTATATCAAGGTAGAACGTGAACTGCGTGATCTGCAGGAAACAAGCCAGAAAACCTATCAGATGATGGATCTGTACCGCTTCCAGCTGGAAGAAATCTCTTCGGCCAATCTGCAGCCAGGGGAAGATGAAGAACTGCAGGATGAGCGTCTGCGCCTTGCACACAGTGAGAAAATGATGGATGCGGTATCCGGCAGCTATCATAATCTTAACGGTGACGGCAGCATGGGAGCACTCAGTGTGGCATTGTCCCGTCTGGGGGATGTATCCCGCTACGACTCCAAGAACCTGGACCCGATTGTGGAACAGCTGCAGTCCGCCTATTACCAATTGGAAGATGCCATTTACCAGCTGCGGAGCTATCAGGAGAATATTGAATTCAATCCGGGCCGACTGGAAGAAGTGGAATCCCGCCTGAATCTGATCTCCGGCCTGCGCCGCAAATACGGCGAGAACGTGGAACAGATTCTGGAATACTACGAGAAGATCCAGCATGAGACCGATCTGTTGGAAAATAAGGATGAGCGCCTGCTGGAGCTCACCGACAAACGGGACAAGCTGCGCAACAAGCTGCTGGAGACCGGTGAAAAGCTGAGTAAGCTGCGCCGAGAGTGCGCTCAGGAGCTGGCCGAACAGGTAGAAGCGGAACTGAAGGATCTGCAGATGCAGCGTACCTCGCTGCGTGTGAATATCGCCTATATCGAAGATGCCAACGGCGTCTGCTGGAATGGCCGCAATATTCGCATTACCCGTCAGGGTATTGATACAGCAGAATTCCTAATTTCTCCGAACCCGGGTGAACCGCTTCGTCCGCTGGGCAAGATTGCTTCCGGAGGTGAGCTGTCACGTATTATGCTGGCACTTAAAAGTATCTTTGCCCGTCATGATCAGGTACCTGTACTTGTATTTGACGAAGTGGATACCGGCGTCAGTGGACGCGCAGCTCAATCGATTGCGGAGAAACTGTTCAAGCTATCGTCAGAATGTCAGGTGTTCTCGATTACTCACCTTCCGCAGGTGGCGTGTATGGCAGATCATCAGTATCTGATCGAGAAACAGATTGTCGGAGATCGTACAGCTACCCGTGTCGTCTCCCTGCATGAAGATGGCCGGGTCGACGAACTGGCACGTATGCTGGGAGGCGTCGAAATTACCGAGAAAACAAATCATCATGCGCATGAGATGCTCAAATTGGCAGAAGCACGCAAAGATGATTCCTCCTATGCGGTTCATTAATAACGAAGACAGCTTAAGTATGGATATTAACACGGCTACAGGAGAGTGTGTAACCTCGTGTAATGGATTTATTCAGCTGAGGTAACTATAATATAGGCTATTTGAAAGCAGTAACGCAGGAGAGCTTGATGTAAGCTCTCCTTTTTGATTACATAGGCAAAGACGGATGAGGAGAATACCTTGCATAGGTATGCCACAAATGATGAGTACTCCTGCACAAAAGTACCGTAAAAATGGTACAGAGATCATAAAACTACTGCCTAAAATGAAATGTTATTATAGTAAAATCAGGTTGGAATGCGTTTATAAAGATACTTATGTTAGAATAATCATTCAGAAAGTTTTGTAAATTCAATTTATTTTAGAAAATATGGTAAAAAAACCCGATTTTTATTTTCGACAGAAGGGATTATAATAAAAATGTCGAAAATTATAAAAGACATGATAAAAAGCTAAATCAATGGTGAGAAATGATCGTGTATAGCTCCTAATAAATGATGCTGATTTTAACCAATGACCCAAGGGGGAATTTTTGATGTCTAATATTCGAGTATTACTGGCTGATGATAATCGTGAATTTACCAATATGTTGGCCGAGTATATTTCAGGCCAGGAAGATATGGAAGTGGCTGGTGTTGCTTTTAACGGAGAAGAGGTACTGAAGACGGTAGAACAGCTGCCTGAGCTGCCGGATGTGCTCATTCTGGATATTATTATGCCGCATCTGGATGGACTTGGTGTCCTGGAACGCCTGCGTGATATGAATCTGAATCCGGCTCCGAAAGTAATTATGCTGACAGCATTTGGTCAGGAGAATATTACCCAGCGTGCAGTGCAGCTTGGTGCGTCGTATTACATCCTGAAACCGTTTGATATGGAAGTGCTGGTAAGCCGGGTTCGTCAGCTGGTTGGGCAGCCGCTTACAACCGGTGGCGGTACTATGCAGTCTGCCGGCAATAACAATTTGATGAACAAATCGTCGATGTCATCACCGCCAAAAACCCGTAACCTCGATGCCAGTATCACGGCAATCATCCACGAAATTGGTGTTCCGGCTCATATTAAAGGCTATCAGTATCTACGTGAAGCAATCACGATGGTGTATAATAATATCGAGATTCTAGGTTCGATCACGAAAACATTGTACCCGGCCATTGCCGAAAAATTCAAAACGACTCCATCCCGCGTGGAACGGGCCATTCGACATGCGATTGAAGTAGCCTGGACAAGAGGCAATATTGACAGCATCAGCCATCTGTTCGGCTATACGATCAATATCAGCAAATCCAAGCCGACAAACAGCGAATTTATCGCAATGGTAGCAGACAAACTGCGCATTGAGAATAAAGTAACCAATTAATTCGGAATCGCAATTTATGCTAATAAGCTATGCAAGTCACCATACGGGTTGAATCGTTGACAGGAGCGTTCATCTTTCAAAGGATGGGCGCTTTTGCTTGCATTACAGACAGACCATCCATGAAATGTATGTTATCCAGTCGAACAAAATTGAACAACCGGATAGGAATAATTTCAGGATTATCAATGGATGATGCAAAATATTAAAGGAGGAGACATCTTTGTCCCAATTCAATAATCGCGTTACCAAGCATTCTACATACAGTAAATTTACCGACTCCGCTTCTGCAGAAATCCCTGTCTTGATCAGAGAACATCTGCGGGCAGATTGTGAGCAGTGTGTAGGGTTGTGCTGCACGGCACTTGCTTTTAATGCTTCAGCAGATTTTAGTATCGACAAGGCTGCAGGACAGCCGTGTTATCATTTACAGCAGGATTACCGCTGCGGTATCCATATGAATCTGCGGGAGAAAGGATTTCGTGGGTGTACGGTATATGACTGCTTTGGTGCAGGTCAGCAGATTGCCCGGTTTACATTTGGTGGACAGTCGTGGCGGCAGGAAGATATTGCACAGGAGATGTTCGAAGTCTTTCCGGTCATGCTGCATCTGCATGAGCTGATCTGGTATCTGGTACAGCTGTCTACGCTGGAAGCTGCTGCTGCATTGCATCCGGCAGCGGCTGAGCTGGTACAGGAATTGCTGTCTTTGACCGATTTAAGACCTGCCGAACTGCTGCAGCTTGGCAGAGGAGAACTTCATATGCGTGTGAACCGGCTGCTGACGGAAGGCAGTGAGCAGGTACGTACCGAGGCACGCAGGCGATATCGCACTGCTTCGGGTCAACCACGTAATTATGAACGTGGAGCCGACCTGGTCGGCAAAAATCTGCGTTCTGCCAATCTGATCGGTACGAATCTGCGCGGAGCTTATCTGATTGCCGCTGATCTCCGTCAGGCTGATCTGCGCGGAGCGGATTTGATTGGGGCGGATCTGAGAGATACGGACCTGCGGGGAACAGACTTGCGCGAGACGCTGTTCCTGACACAATCTCAGATTAATGCTGCTCTCGGCGATATGAATACAATCCTGCCGGATGCACTACTCCGACCGGCCCATTGGCAGGCAAAATGACATGACTGCTCATGACCTGGCAGTGTACTCGATTCTCGCCACTAACCAGATTTCACGAGAGGATATAGAACACTTTTTTATTCAAAGCTGGGGAAGTCCAGAGATGGTTATATCCAGTGGAATTTATAACTGTCTGGAGCTGGAAGGATATGCGGCATTGACAGCAGACAGCAAGATTTGCGGATTGGTAACCTTTGCAATTGGAGTGGAAGAGAAAGTTGGTGAATTAATTTCATTGGATAGTCTTCAGCCAGGTAAAGGTATAGGCAGTCAGCTGCTGAAGCATGCAGAATATGCAGCTAGTGCAGCAGGTTGTACAGAATTGCAATTGATCACCACCAATGATAATTTGCCAGCACTTGAGTTCTATCAAAAAAGAGGATATGTACTGACAGCATTATACCCGGATGCGGTCAGACTGGCACGACTGCATAAGCCGTCCATCCCGCTGATAGCGGATAATGGAATTCCCATTCGGGATGAATTGCTGTTAAGCAAAAGGCTTTCATCGTAATTGAGATTTGTATTATGCAGTGTATAAATAGACTGATTGAAAAGTTGGTTGTAATTCTTTACAATTTAACAGTATCGTTAGATCGGCGGCAGGTAGCATGCGGCCGAACAGAATGACGGATGGAGGAAGAGAGATGGAAAAAACAAATGCTTGGGTAGTTGTAATTGCTACGTATGTGGTAGCAGTGGGTGTGTTCTTTGGAACATGGAAAGTTAGTGATCTGCTTTTCTTCCAATAAGTTAGCGGTATGATGACCAGCGAGGTTCTGTAGGAGCAGGTAAGATACTTTACAGCTTCCATGCAGACAGACCGCAAAACGCAATTAAAAGGGCTATCCGCCAGTAAACGGATAGCCCTTTTTGTTGACAGCCAGCATGACCAGTGTCCTACAATAAGACAGCAGAGGTGAGCCTTTAGCCTGCTGTAGTCTGAAGAGGCTTCAATTCATCCCTGCACGACAAGATAACTTAGACGACAGTATAAAAATAGTCGCCTTATACAGATTATCGCCAATCAAGTCCATTCTTTTCTGTACGCCAACGGGGTACAATCGACTCTTGCCTTGAATAGATTAATAAAATGAGACACATTGTAAATTCCGACGGCACTGGCAATCTGCTGAATACTTTTGTCCGAATAGCGCAGCATGCTTTTGGCTGCATTAATACGAATATTGATTAGATACTCAATCGGTGGCAGTCCAATATACTGTTTGAAATCCCGGCTGAGCTGAAATTTGTTAGTATTATATTTTTGGGCTAGATCATCCAGTGTGATCGGTTCGGTATAATGATTTTCCAGAAATTTCTGCAAATCGAGAATAGCGGAAGGGATACTGTTGTTCTTCGCCCCGGTACAGATAGAAGTAAGCAGAATCCGGGTCAGCAGCTGAACAATCATTTGAGAGCTGATCAGTTCTGTTTTATTATTTCGCGGAATCTGAATCTGGAGCAGCTGGCGAATCAATTCGGGAATCTCGGAAGATTCAGCCGGATGGCAGACAGGTACCTGTCTCTGTCGAAACTGCTCATAGTACCCATCCAGTGTCGCTCCCTGCACATGCACCCACAGGAATTCCCAATCTTCTTCCTGAATCGCCTCATACCGCTGATACTCCTTACAACTAATAAAAAACAGATCCCCCTGACCGACCGTATACTGCTGTCCCTGATAATGCAATCTGCCGCGTCCGGAGAGCGTATACAAAATCAAATAGGAATGCAAATGATCCCGTTCTATAAAATAGGGAAAGGTTGTCTTGAAATAACCGATCTCCTGTACAAAAAAATAGCTTGCCTGTGCAGTTGAAGACGGGGTGAGAATTAGACGGGTAGACTCATCCGTCCATATATGTGAAGCTCTTTCCTGTTCGCTCATCATCAAATCGTCCTCCTGCATAGATCGCATTTAAAGATAAGTAAGGTCTAGCATTTAACTAAGTAAAGGTTGAATCACATTTAAATTGTAAGCGTTATCTTAGGAATTGGCAATTACTTCATGAGTAAAGAGGTATGTATTTTCCACAATAGGCAGGGGTAACGGTAACAATGTATATTTAGCAGCTGTGTCCTCCAATAATAATAAGGAAATCCATGCGGTAGAGCCTCATATCCCAACTACAGGGAAGGAGGCTCCAGGGTATAGCTATGCATGGGAATTATAAGCACCAACTACTTTGCAATAAGAACAAATCACTTTACAGTAAGAACAAATACAAGAACCAATTACTGCGGCAATGTCTCATGATTCGCCGAATTCTCGTCCCAGCCATTATAGAAAACAACTTCAGTAGCGATATATCCTCTGCTATCCGTGGTGGAAGCTACAAAGCGAAACGTGCCCCAGTCGGATGTAGAGATAGAGAAATGCTGATATTCCCTGGACGAATCGAGCCGGGTAACTTCAACCGGCTCCCATTTGGCTTTATCATAATTATACTTCTCTGTCGAAAAGATCATATGCTCTCCCGGCGCGATATAGTACCGAACATCAATACTGCTGGTATCCGGCGTATTCCAGGAAAAACTGTAAAACACATCTTTATCCGATACAAACTGGTGAGAATCTGAATAAAAGCTTCCACCCATAGGGGATACCGTATCATCCGATGCTGCTTGAACAGGATTGGCATTGGCAACCAGCATACCGACCAGACTCAAAAACATAACAAATAACATGGCACACTTTCTCATTATTCTTCCTCCTCAAGGATCAAAATGGGTAGGACAGGATCAACCGACCAGGCAGGCATCTGCAGCAAACGGTAAGGCATCCCTCCAATCACATGTAGTACCCATCCTGGAAGAGGAAAGAAAATATGTGTTGGGTCATAATGGAAATTTACCATATAATTCTTATTAGTACTATAGGAAGTAGGGTCAATCCTTCAAAATTGCAGCGAAAAGCAAAACACAAACTAAAAAGGCCACCCGCAGGTGACCTTTCTAACCCAGATGGCGCTATTTAATTCTGACCGCATCCCGCGCCGCCGGTGTTCTGATAATTAAACCAGAACCTCGGTTTGGGTAAAGGACGCGTTCAACATGTGATTATTGATGTTGACGCACCTCCTTTCTGTATGAACTTATCTTAGCATAGGTTTACATAAACTTCTAGTACTATTTACAAAAAAAGATAAAAATAAACTTTGATACATGAACACTTACATATGAATTAGGTCAAATTCGCGATTATTTACTAAAACGCTGAATTAATAGGTGAAATTTTGCCGAATTCCTGTATAATGCCTTATAAACAGAGTCAAATTATACGGAATCTGTGAATAGTGCGAATAGGCAGATTTCATTGTCCTGTCTTCATTATAAAAGATGTTCTCTACTAACCACAAACCCCTCGTAACCGAAAGTTTAAACGCATTAACTTGATAAATGCCATTACTCTGGTAAGATAGTTTCTGTGTTCAGCATTTGGCACTATGCATGGAAGGTTCAATAAAGAGATGATTTTTGCAAAGTAAACTGTCTTTTTAATCTTCGGCGATAAGCCTTGGAAACGCGAGATTCAACTAAAAAGGAACATCCCATGAAATTAGAGATCGAATTAATTCCTGACTCAACGATGACGATCAATCTTCGCTCGTATATGACTCCTTATCGCTGGCGCCAGCTGTCCAGACGCATACAGGAGCGTGATCGATATACCTGTCAGCTTTGCGGACGGGTGAAAGGGCGCGATATCGATAAGCTTCATTGTCATGAAATTTGGGCATTTAATGAAATAGATCGTATTCAGCATCTGACCGGTCTGCAATCGTTGTGTTTTCAGTGCCATATGATCAAGCATATCGGTTATGCCGGAATAAATGGCTGGGTGGAGAAGTATCAACTGGTCGAGCATTTTTGCCGGGTAAATGAAGTGACGGCTGCTGACTATGCTGTTCATTTTCATGAAGCGGTGCAATTATGGGTGGCCCGCAACCGGATTGACTGGACGGTCGACCTGGGCGATTATATAGCATGTGAGAAGTCCAATCAGAAGAAAGAATAAATCGGATAGTGTACGTCTGGCAATCATGATTACATAATCTGCCGGCCAATGACTTGTTCGTACATGTAGTTACAGGTAAGGTGGATATTTATGCAAAGGTGTGTATGAAGTTTATAGCCCAGGGCGTTTATACCATTTACATTAATAATTGTATTCATACTAATCCAAATGCTGATGATTACGCGGACCAGCTGCAAGCTGAATTTCCAGAACATATACAAACTGGAGGAGCGGACTGGACACCGGATATTCGTAGTTAAATCAAAGCTGATTGCGAATTGCATAACATGGAATTTTAGTTAAATTCACGCTTTGATTAAAACGATATTTTGTAGTACATTAGCTGTTGAAGAAAGAGGAGGTTTCTAATGTACTCAAGCAAACAGAGTGACGCTTTACACATCATGACTTACACCCTGAACAGTGGTATTAAGGGCACTGTGCCTTTATCTAACCAGCAAATTGAAGAATGGCTTGAAAGTTATAGAACCAATACCCGTTTCATCACCAGTATCGGCAAGGAATTTTTCGGATTGAATCCCGAGCTGGTCGCTGATTTCAAAGTACAGAATCAATTTTCCGATTATCAACGGGTGCTGGTGCCGAATCAGCCGGAAGAGGCTGTGGACCACCTGAGCTCCGCTTACAAACAAAATGAGATTCTGATTAAAGTAGACTGCAAATGCGGAACTGCTTATACAACAGATTCACCATTTATGCGTACCAAATGGTACTGCACCAAATGCAAAGAGATTGTCTTCCTAGATCCGAAAAAAGGCAAGGTCGAGACATCCCGTGGAGAAGCTTATTATATGACCAATAAGTATTTTGTGGAGCGCGGTCCGATCGAATAGCATAGACAGTCTGTTTCCGGCTTTATTCTCCGTGTTACCTATGGAGATGCGGCCGGAAGCAGACTGTTTGTGTACAGTTTTATTTATTGAATCTCATATGTACATGGATTTGACTTTGGGCATGTAAGGCACTGCATATAAGTGAGACTCGATGCGTATAAATTCAGGGTGCAAAGGGTGGGCCGCAGACATGCATGAACTGCCGACCGCACTATGTTATAATACGGGGCATGTGTCCGGACAGCTGTCCGGGACTCAAGTTACCGAAAGGAGGATGCGATATGCGTTCAACATTGCCGTCATACCGCTCCCGTCGGCTGCCCGTGGTCCGACTCACGATCTGGATTGTGCTTACGCTATTATGGATGGGACTCATTTTCAATGTATCCAATCAGCCGTACCAGCAGCAGGATATCAAGCCACTCCTGTCTAACTGGATTGCTGAATCGTCACTTGCCGCTTTTACGCCGTCGATTGAATTTACATATGGAGGGTATACCGTCAGTGGTCATCATCCTTATGATTTCTGGGAATTTTTTATTCGTAAAGCCGGTCATGTCAGTGAATTTGCGCTGCTGACTTTTTTATTGATTCGAGTATTTTCGTTGTTGACCGTTTCCCGGTATGTACCTATGCTCTGGGCCGGGCTGGTCGCGTATGCGTATGCGATAACGGATGAGTGGCATCAGAAATGGATTGCAGGTCGTACGGGGCATTTCTCCGATACGCTGATTGATGCTATTGGGATCGTGTTAGTGCTGGTCATTTACATGCTGATCCGGCGCCGGCGATCTCGCAGAAGAGGTCTGCATTTCAACTGAAAATTGCACTAATCATTCCTCAAGGGCGGCATCAAAATCAACGATAACCGAAAAAGAAAAGGGGACAGGTGAAGCAAACCTGTCTCTTTTTTGTGTATAAGAACTATACATTTCAATATGAAAGCGTTATCTTATTTACGAATTATATAGTCTGTAGTAGAGCAGAGAGGGGCGAGAATGAATGAGTTTCCGTTCAGACAATGCAGGGCAACAGCCGGACTGGTGGCGTACCGGTGATATAGGAGAGCGTCTGCGGTACACGGTGGATGAGCCGGAATATGAGACTTGGTGGCAGGATATCCGGGAATATGCAGAGCTTGCGGCGGAAGAGCCGCTGCCTGCGCTGACATTTGAGGCTTTTCGCGAATTTGCGGATACGGGTGGTCGTGAACAATATGAGCGGATTTACTTTGAAAGGCGCGGCCGGATAGGAGCGCTGGCATTGATGGTGCTGCTTGGTATGTCCGGCAGGGATACAGATCATTCGCGACAGAGATTGGATAAAGAGTCTCCGAATGTTGGTTGTATCGATAGAGATCTGGTAATAAAAGAACGATCTGATACTACATATAAAGTTGATATTACTGGTACCGTCGCCGAATCGGTCGCCGAATCGGCTGCTGTCTACGTGCGCGCGCTGGAAGAAGCACTGTGGAATCTGTGCGGGGAGTATACCTGGTGTCTGCCTGCGCATCTGCCTGAGGTGTCTGCCTATCCGGTATGGGAAGAAATCGATCTGTTCGCAGCAGAGACCGCCGGTATGCTGGCCGAGCTGGCCATGCTGCTGGATGGAAAAGTGGATAATCGTATCATCCAGCGTATGCGTGATGAAGTACAGCGTCGGGTGCTGGAGCCTGCAGGTGATCTGTCACGTACTTTTGGCTGGGAGACGGCACATCACAATTGGTCGGCGGTATGTGCAGCTGGCTGCGGTATGGCAGCTTTGCTGCTGCTGGAGGATCGTGAGCAGAAGACGGCGGTAATTGAACGGATGAAGCGTGCAGCACAGCATTTTCTGGCCGGATATGGAGAGGATGGAGGCTGTGCGGAAGGGCTGGGATACTGGGTCTACGGGTTTGGCTATTATACGTATTGGATGGATATGCTGTCGGCAGGGGATCTTGATGGAAAGTATTGGCTGGATGATCCCAAGATTGCGGCGATAGCTGTATTTCCGGAACATGTTCATCTGTCAGAAGGAAGATTTGTTAATTTTTCGGATAGTGGGGAACAGGAGATGCTGCCGCCGGGATTATTATCCTGCCTGGCGGAGGTGACCGGGCGGTCGTATTCCCTTCCGTTCGTTCTGCCGGTTCTCCGGCAAGACCCCTGCCGCCGCTGGGGACATTTGCTGCGGAATATACTATGGTCGGAACCACGTTATTTCAGGTCATCCCAAGGAGAGAATGTGAACTGGGAGGATGGATTTGTTGATGCTGCCGGTACAAGTTCGGTGAAAGGAACGCATAACGCATCTGCATCTCCTGAGGAGCAAGCTTCCGGACAGCGAGGAGGCCTCTTCAATTATTACTGGTCAGATCTGTGCTGGCTCGTCAGCCGGGCAGAGCAGGAGATTCAGCAACAACAGCCAATAAAGCAAGGATCGGAAGCAGATCACCCATCTGTCCTTAAAGAAGCGAAATCTTCTGCCGGTAAGCATCATTTCCAAACAGACGATAATAGCAGTTGCTTTCCCGAAGTTGTCCATTTCCCGATGGATCATGCTTTTACTGCGGCTTTTGCTGCGAAAGGAGGGCATAATGATGAGCCGCACAATCATAATGATCTGGGCAGCTTTATCCTGCATGCGAGCGGGGAAAATATCCTCTGCGATCTTGGAGCCGGAATGTATACACAGGCATATTTTGCTACGGGAAGAGAACATATATTGAATATCTCATCCGCTGGTCATTCGGTTCCGCAGATTAACGGCTATGAACAGCGCTCCGGCCCTGAAGCAGCAGCGATTGTACAGCATATCCATACTGCCGGTCATGAAGTGCACTTCGTGCTGGATCTGACGGATGCGTATCCGAATGAAGCAGGTCTGGTGGCGATGCACCGGAATTTTCACTGGCATAGGAGCGAAGCGGAAATGAAGCTGCATCTGCAGGATAGTTTTCAGTTTGCGCAGACAGCTTATGCAGAAGCCAATAAGACACCCCATGAGGCGGCAAAGGGAAAACTGCATCCAAGTAGAGCAGACCAAAGAAACGATAATTGTGTGATTGAGCGTCTGATTAGCCATCTACAACCAGACGTACATGCCGAAGAGGTGATCTGGACAGGCAAACGGGCACAGATACGGCTGCAGATTCCAAAAGAGCAGTATCATGTCGAGGTAGAACGCATCCCGCACCACGATCATGATGGACAGCCGATTGTGCTGTACCGTACCCTGCTTGGGTTTAGAAGCAAAGTCATGGATGATCTGCCGGAACAGCGGCTGGAATGCAGCCTGGAATTTACGATTTCTCCGCTTGTCTAGTCGGTCAGCAGGCTCATCTGAAAGGGATGGTCAAGATTGTGTTGAAATCAGTCAATTCTATCGATTTTGCGGCCGGAATACCGGTGATACAATAATTCCCGATACGATCAGCACAGGAATGAAGGGAGATTACGGAACCTCATGGAGCAGGTGCACACACAGCGTTATGGATGGGAAAAAGCGATGGAAGACTATTGCAGTCAGTTGGAGGAGACCCATCCACTGGAAGCTTCGGACTGGGATAACACGCGGCGGATCCGTCTGCTGTCCCGTATGGTGGATCATTATCGACAGTATCAGCAGGAAACCGGAGAAATTATCGATCCTTATTCAGGCGCAGAGCGTTATTATTCTACACCCTCGTATGCGATGTCAGCTGGGCTGCTCGTACAGCAGGGCAGAGAGGATCTGCTGTCATCCGCAGCGGCTGCACTGACCAGCAGTATTGATTCGCTTGTCCGGCATCAAGCGCCGGATGAACATCCGGATTTCTTCCCGGTAATGATTATGGGAGCCTATCGTCTGCTCCATCGTCTCGTGCCGCAGCAGGCAGTCTACTGGCGGGAGCAGTTATCCCGAATTGTACCTGAAGAAGCCTACGTATTTACGATGAACAAAATAAATAATCCCAACCGTATGATCAACTGGAATGCGATTATGCTGTCCGGTGAATATATGCGTCATACGGAGGGGCTGGCGAATAAAGGAACCGACTGGATGGATGTCTATCTGCAGAACTATCATCTGCCCCGGTTCACTTCGCTCGGATTGTATCAGGATGGTCCGCTGAATCTGCCGAATTGTCCTTTTGCCTATGATGTGGTGACCCGGTATCATCTGACTCTGATGATGCTTTCCGGCTATGACGGTCAGGCTGCAGAGGAACTGCGCCGCTATCTGCGATATGGGGCTATGAGTTCGCTGCTGTCCCTGTCCCCGCTGGGTGAAATGCCGATTCGTGGGCGTAGTTCCCAGCATCAATGGAATGAAGCAGCGGCGGCATTGATTTTTACTGTGCAAGCTGTTCAGACCTATCGGCAGGGACAGCAGCAGCTGGCAGGTGCTTACCGCCGGGCTGCCGATCTAACCTGGAATGCGGTAGAGCAGTGGCAGATGCCGGAAGGCTGCCTGCATATCGTTCGTAATTATCATCCGCCGGAGCAGCGGCACGGCTATGAGGTATACACGAATCATACCTGTTATAACCTTTGGACAGCCGCTGCACTAGCTTACAGTATCCAGTATGGAGAGGAGCTGGAACAGATCGTTCCTTATCCAGTACCTGCCGAACTGGGCAGTCGGGTGCTGGAGACAGATGGCTGGTTCCAGACCACCTTTAGTACGGTACCCGGGCAGCAGCTGGTTATTCATACCGCGCTGAATGATCCGTATAATATACCGGGTATGGCGCGTATTCATCGCAGCGGTCTGCCGGGACTGATCGGACCTTCGGCAGCTGGATACCGGGATCAGGGATTTACCCGGTTTGCCGAAGGAGATGTATTCCCGCTCGCCTATACGCCTGCCTGGCAGACGAGTGACGGACATTGGCATCATCTGGCCGAAGGTATTGCCGGTACAGAGCCATTCAACTGCGATGTGGGCATTGATCCAGCGGCTGGCGGCGGATGCTGTACACTGCTGGAAGATGACGGTACTGGTACAGCCAGCCGGTTTACGCTGCAATGGAAAGGACCGCTTGGAGCGATTGGAAGTGTTCTTGCCAGGTATGAGCATGTTCCCGGAACGATACGTGTTACTTATGAACTGGAAGAGAAGGAGCCTCGGGAGCAAAGCGGTAATATCATGGGGATCGGTGCCTGGCTGCCACTGTTTATGAGCGATGGACAGCATCTCTCCGATATTGAACCATTTTCCATAGAGCAGCCGGAGCAGGTGCAGGAACTGCCCGGGAAGGTAAGCGCATCGCAAGCCATGCAATCCTCGTCCACGCCTTCAGCCGGTATGGCTGTCGGCGGACAGGGCATCCGGGTCAGCTACCGTGGCAGCAAGTTGGAGATTATACCGTTAACGCGGGATGTGCAGATTGTTTTTCCGGAAGAAGCATCGTCGGTGGCCTGCCGCAATGGTCTACTGCGAGGGGCACGGCTGGAAGCAAGCGGCAAACAGCTGGCTTTTGAAATTAGGCTGGATAGGCAGAGGTAAGAGTGGAAATGGAAATGAGATGACGAGCGGACGTGCAAGCGCAGCAAAGGTGGAGGAGAGACAGAGAGACGGGTGTAAAGTAAAATTCCACGATGAAACAGCCGAACCACTTTGACTCCACAGCTGATCAAAGTGGTTTTTGGCATGGAATGGTGATATTTATGCCTGTGACATATTTAAAAAGTAAAAACCGTCTTCAAATGAGTCATATCTGTGTCTTATGGTGTCCGGCTCGAACAGATACAATAACAGCAGAAATATAAGCCAGACACCGTTGCAGTCCGCGGCTGCAGCGATGTCCTTTTTCCCAGGAGGTGTTGGTTCCAATGGATCGTTCCGCATCCGCTTCATCCTCGTCCAGGCTCAATCATTCACGGTCATGGGTGTCGATGACTGCCAAAGAGACGCTGGCCGGGTATTTATTTGCCGCACCAATGCTGCTCGGGCTGACCGTATTTATACTGATTCCGATGGTGTCGCTGTTTTTTATCAGTCTGACCAAATGGAACTTTATCCAGGGGCTCAGCGGGGTAGAGATGGTAGGGCTGGACAATTTCCATCATTTGTTTCAGGACAAGACCTTTTTTGTATCGATGTTTAACAATCTGAAGCTGCTGCTTGCTGTTCCGGTCGCTCTGTTTTTATCTCTGGTGATTGCGATTGTGGTGGATGAACTGGTTTATTTCAAAAGTTTCTTCAAAATTATTTACTTTATGCCGTATATCTCCAGCATTGTGGCGGTGGCGATTGTGTTTCAGATTTTGTTCCATCCTTCCCAGGGACCCATCAATGCCTTTCTAATGTCGCTTGGTATGGACAATCCGCCCAAATGGCTGGCTGATCCTACGTATGCACTGCCTTCGATCATGCTGATCATTATCTGGACATCGATCGGGTTCAATATGATTGTCTATCTGGCAGGACTGCAGGCGATTCCCCGGGATCTGTATGAAGCAGCAGAGATCGATGGAGCTTCCAAATGGCGGCAGTTCTCGGCGATTACGATACCGATGCTCTCACCGACTACCTTTTTCCTGTTGATTACGGGAGTGATCTATTCGTTCAAAACATTCGATTTGATCGCTGTGCTGACTCAGGGAGGGCCGGCCAAATCAACCAATGTAATGGTCTACGAGATTTATGACCAGGCTTTTATCAATCTAAAAATGGGTTATGCGGCAGCTGAATCGGTATTTTTGTTTGCTGTCATTCTGCTTATTACGGTGCTGCAGTTCTGGGGACAGAAAAAGTGGGTCAATTACTGATACCAACCGCAAAAGAGGTGCATTCCAATGGAACAACCGCTTAGACCGACCGCTTCACCCGCTCCAAGCCGGCCGTCTTTCGGATCAGCGGTATCTTTGACGAAAATAATTGTAACCGCTATCATGCTTGTTGTCGGCATTCTGTTTCTGCTTCCATTTGTATGGATGCTGTCCGCTTCCTTCAAGACAGAGGCCGATGTATTTCAGTATCCGATACAGTGGATTCCGCAAACATGGAATGCGATTGAGAATTACCGCACCGTCTGGTTCGGAGATCCACCATTTTTGTTGTATTACTGGAATTCGATCAAAGTATCCGTCATGACGATTCTGCTCTCGGTTGCCGCTTCCGCGATGGCGGCTTATGCCTTTTCCAAAATCAAGTTCCGGGGCCGGGATACGTTATTCGTCATTGTGCTGCTGACATTTATGATTCCGGGTCAAGCCTTGCTCGTTCCGCAGTTTATTATGTATCGCAGTCTCGGTCTGTTCGATACCCATATCGGGCTTGTGCTGCTGGAATCGTTCAGCGCACTGGGAACGTTTATGCTCAGACAAGCGTTTATGTCGATTCATACCGATTTTATCGAGTCGGCGAAGATCGATGGCGCTGGACATGCCCGGATCTTTATGCAGATTGCGCTTCCGCTGGTGCAGCCGTTTATTGCGACCTATGCCATCTTGCGGTTTATCTGGACGTGGAACGATTACCAGGCACCGCTCATTTTCCTGCGTTCGCCGGAACTGTTCACCGTGCAGCTGGGGATCAACCGGTTTGCCGATGCGACCGGTGAATATTATTCGCTGATCATGGCAGGCACCTGCTCGGCGATTTTGCCGCTGTTGATTGTTTTCCTGATCGCCCAGAAGCATGTTATCGGCGGCATTGCACTTGGAGGCGTCAAAGGCTGACCACTTATTTGAAGGAGGCTACTTATGAAAATCAGATCACTTTGCATACTCGGATTGTGCGTAGTACTGCTGCTGGCTGGCTGTGGTTCTTCACAGAACACCGCAGCAACGACAGACGGCAAGAAAAGCATTACCTTCTATACCTGGTACACCAAGGATCAGTTCAACTGGGATAAGGTATACGCAGCCTGGCAAAAGGAACATCCTGATATTGAAGTCAATTATGTCGGATTGTCCGAAAAGGGCGATACGGAGGAATATATCAAAAAGCTTGATCTGGCTGCCGGATCAGGTGAAAATATGGATATCATCATGGTCAATAATTCACTCACCTATGCACAGCGTGTCGATATGGGAATGTTTGCCCCGCTAAATGACCAGATTGATTTTGATTATGGCGAAGAGTACCTGGCGGACTTTGCAGTTGATGATGTGCGTTATGCACTGCCAGGCAAGCGTTCGATCATCTATGTATTGCTCAACAAGAATCGGCTGGATCAAGCTGGACTGAGAGTACCGCTGGACTGGACATGGGACGAGTTCCGCGAGTATGCCAAAAAGCTGACGGCACCAGATGGCAGCTACCATGGCGTCTACTTTCACACATGGGCTTCCCAGACGCTGCTAAAACTGTTCAATCAGCCGGAGAACAACAGCTATCTCAAGGCAGACGGCACTTCCAATATGGATGATCCGAATCTGCGTGCTTCATTCCAGCTCCGTTATGATGCCGAACATACCGATCACTCTGCGGTACCGTACAGCGATGCCATTTCCCAGAAGCTGAACTATCGTGACCAGTTCCTGGGCGGTTCGGCCAGTATGCTCGTTATGGGCAGCTGGATGAATTCCAATATTGCCGGCACAGCTGAATCTGCGCCCGACTTCAAAGTGGCGGTTGCTCCTTATCCGAAAAACAATGCTGATGACAAAACCATCTATACAAGCAATGACTACGATTATTACGGAATCGGAGCCGGTTCGGAAAAGCAGAATCTGTCCTATCAGTTCATCCGCTGGATGACGACCGAAGGCATCCGGGCCCAGGGGACCGATATCTCTTCCTGGAAAAAAGAAGATGTCAGCAAAGCGCTTGAAAGTATCGTCAATAATGGAACACATCCGGAGAATGTTGATCTGCCGTCGCTAACCCATACCTTTGAAGTAAGCCAGGGAATTAACAAACCGCCGGCTGTGCCGTATCTATCCGAGATCGAATCGGAAGTGAACGCAGAGTTTGAGAAATATATTTTGAAAAAGCAGGATTTGGATACGACGATTACCAATGCCGGCACGATTGTACAGCAGATTGTGGACGCCAACCAGAAGTAGCCTAACTTTGGCAAAGACAGCATCCTGTCTGTTCCAGTCACACTATTACTGAAATGAGGCGGACCGTATGAAACGATGGCGCAGCATCCTGCCTACCTCACTCCGGGGCAAGCTGATTGTCTCTGCGGTCTGTTGTCTTCTCCTTACGATAGTTGCAGGAACACTGTTGTCGAGCTGGCTGACCAAAGATATGATGAAAGAAACCGTCGAGCAAAATGCAGGCGATTCGCTCGATGCCGCGAATCTGTATTTAACCGATCAGATCAACAGGCTGATCTACATCTCCAATTATCTGTATCTGGACAATGAGCTGAATCTGTCTCTGAAATACCAGCAGAGCGGATTCTATGTCGGACAGACCCAGGCTTCGGATATTATGCGCAAGCTGGATAATCTGTCCTATGCCGGTGAGCGGGTGTACATCTCGGTTTGGAACGGCAAAGGACAGATGATGTACAGCAATTTCCAGTCGGATCAGTATCACGTACAGGGACTGGATATGGGGAGCCTTATTCACAGTGAGCAGTTCACACCCGGCGGACGGCTGAACTTCTGGCTGCATCCGTCCTATCTGCAGGCAGCGGACCAGGGCAAACCGGTATATATGCTGTCGGTCGCCCGCAGCCTCCGGCTGCTGTCGGGACAGGTATACGGCTATGTGGTCGTCAGTATGGATGAGCAGCGGTTGAGGGAAGTGCTGAACCAGTATCGTTCCACAATTCAGATGATGGTGGTTGGTCCCGACAACCGGGTTATCTCGCATTCGGATGAGACACGGATCGGGCAGTCATTGGATCAGATAGTGAGAGCAGACAGTGATATGCTGGAGGTGGAGCGGCCCATGTCGATCTCCGGCTGGCGGCTGGAAGGACTGGTGCCCTACGGTGTTGCCGCGCAGAAGATTAACCGAATTTACCAGGTGACTTCGTTGGTACAGATGATTGTCGTGCTGCTGTTTCTACTGCTGTTGATGCTGGGCATCGCCCGCATGACCGGCCCGATCGCCAAGCTGGTCCGGGTTGTGCGCAAGATTGATAATACCCATCTGCATATCCGCTCGGGCATCCGGGGAAAAGATGAAGCCGGACTGCTCGGCCAGTCCCTTGATGAAATGCTTGATCGGGTGGAGCGTATGATCGTGCAGGTCAGACAGGAACAGGGGGAGCGGCGTCGGGCCGAACTGGAGATGCTGCAGGCGCAGATCAATCCGCATTTTCTGTTTAATATTCTGGGGGCAATTCGTATGGACCTGCTGCTACAGGGATCGGAGGAGGCAGCCCGGCTGCTCGGTTCCCTGTCCTCACTGCTGCGGATGACGGTAAACCGGGGCAACGAGTTTGTTACAGTGCGGGAAGAGCTGGAGACAGTACGTCATTATGTAAGCCTGGTGGACTTCCAGCGTGAAGTGCGGGTGCATCTGGAAATGGAACTTGAACCCGATGCGCTGGAGACGCTGCTGCCGCGATTTATCGTTCAGCCGCTTGTTGAGAACGCTTACCAGCATGGGCTTTCCAAATATGGAGGCATTATCTGGATACAAAGCTGGCTGGAACAGGGTACGCTGTGGATCAGTATCCGGGACAGCGGAGAAGGCATGGCTCCCGAACGACTGCACCAGGTACGCCAGCAGATCCAGCGGCTGGCAGAAGAGGATAACAGCGATACAGAAGTGGATAGTGTCAGGGATCGGACTACAGCAGCGGTTCATGCAAATCGGCAGCATCGACAATTGCAGCCTGGGGAGGAGCCGAACTGGGCTTCTTCCCATTCCTCCGGTCTGCCCGGTGTGTCCGGCATTGGACTGAGCAATGTGATCCGTCGGTTGTATATAATCTACGGCCCGGAAGTACAGATTCGTGTGGACAGTCAGCCGGGAGAAGGCACAGAGATTGTATTGGGGCTGCCGCATAATGTACAGCATATCGATGATCGTCATGCAGCAGGCATGCGTGAATGGTCCAAATAATCCTGTATCATAAATATTGTTATAAAACACCGGCACATATCATTAGCATAGTCCCGGATGATCGCGAACATTTATATCAGGGAACAACAGGAAGCAGGAGGATGAGTGAAATGCATAATGTCATTCTGGTCGACGATAATAGGCCCGTACTCAACTATCTGTCCCGTTCTATCCGCTGGGAGCGGCTTGGACTGCTGCTGAAGGGATGCTTCAGCAGTTCGGAGGAAGCGCTTACTTATGTGCAGGATCATCCGGTGGACATCCTGGTAACGGATATCGGAATGCCGGGGATGAACGGTATTGAACTCATTCAGCATATACAGGCGGTACAGCCCCGCCTTCAATCGGTGATCATCTCCTGCCATGGGGAATTCCTCTATGCTCAGCAAGCGGTCAAGCTGGGTGTTAGGGATTATCTGCTCAAGGAGAACCTGACGGCAGACCAGCTATACCCTGTTCTGGAAAGTATCTGTCATC
Organism: Paenibacillus sp. Z6-24; assembly: GCF_054161335.1. Taxonomy (NCBI): domain Bacteria; kingdom Bacillati; phylum Bacillota; class Bacilli; order Caryophanales; family Paenibacillaceae; genus Paenibacillus; species Paenibacillus sp. Z6-24. The sequence goes on from NZ_CP096398.1 coordinate 1,898,524, forward strand.
ATCTAAATGAGGAGAAAAGTGAATCGCAGGAGCGTCAGCGGCTGGAAGAAGAACATCGCCGTCATCGTCTGCTGCTTAAACGCAAGTTCACCACCGAGCTGCTGACCGACAGGATCGTAGACGAACGGTACGGCATCCAGCGGCTGCAGCATTTTGGTCTGGATGTACAGGGCAAGCTGCTGCTGCCTGTCTACTACAGTGTGACTGCCAGCGAAGAGCGCAAAAAATGCTTCCATGACATGGACCTGCTTGCTTTTACTGTGGAAAATATTGTAGAAGAAGTGGCCGAAAGCTCCGGTACAGCTATTCATTTAAGCAAAAGTACAGGTGAAGGCTACATCTGGTTCGCTCTGCCGGGACATTCCACGCTGGAGCAGGAACGTCTGATGCAGGAGGTCATGTACCGGATTATCGACAGTGTACGCAAATTTGCCAAAGCACAGATTGTGGCGGTCGCAGGCAGCCTGACCAGCCGCTTTCGGCAGGCGGTAGAGCAGGTGATTCAGCAGCAGGAGCAGTGTGATCGCTATTTCTATCTGGCGCCATCAGCGATTTACCGCAGTCCGGTGACTGTAAGCTTTGAACAGGAGAGCGGGCTGTTCGCAGACTATCCGGCAGCTTCGGAAGCGCTGGGACAGGCACTTCATACAAGTCATAAGGTGGACAGCTGGATTGACAGCTGGGTACGGAAAATAGCCATGGAGCATTATCACCCGGAGACGGTAAAGACGTTTATACTCAAGCTGGCGATCGACTGGCAGCTCAAGCAGCAGCAGTTATATCAGCAGCCATTTGCCGTACCGGTGGAGCAGCTGCATCGGCAGATGGCAGCGATCCGTCATCAGTGTGAGCTGGAGGAATGGATGTATACGACTTTCCGTGCGCTGGCCGCCCGATCGGCAGACTGGCCGGGACAGCCGGGCTGCCGTTCGGAGATTCATGAAGCACGTCATTATGTGGAGCAGCATATGCACCGGCTCGTCCGATTGGAAGAAGTAGCCGAGCATTTGCATCTGAATCCGAGCTATTTTAGCAGATTGTTCAAGCGCGAGACTGGTGAGACCTTTATCGAATATGCGACACGGATCAAAATGCAGCAGGCACGTGAATGGATTGTTTCCGGGCACGGTACGGTCGAGGAAGTGTCCAGAATGCTGGGCTACCAGTATAAGAGTTATTTTCTCAAGCTGTACAAACTGTATACAGGCCAACCACCTGTCAAAAGCAAAGGAGAAAAATTATGAATACAACCGAACCGGCAGACTGGATCACGGAAGCATGGGCATGGGCAGCCGACCGGACACAGCGCAATGCTGCAATCATTCAGGATCATTTTCCCCATGTAGCGGAGAATGGCAAATATGACCGCTGTACACCGGAATGGTGGACAGCCGGTTTCTGGCCGGGACTGCTGTGGCTCGTTCATGGAGCAAGCGATAACAGCCAGAACCATCTGCCGGTCCGCAGTCTGCCCGTAGCAGAAGACGAACAGGACATGGATTTGGAAAGTGAACTTGGAACGCATCATGAACCGGAGATGATGGAGCAGACAAGGGCATCCGCAGTGGAAGGAAAACCCGCACATTATCAATCAACGCTTAGCCGCTGGGCCGAGAGCTGCGAGCGTCAGCTGGAGCATTGTCTGCATAATCCAGAGCTGGTTGATCACGATCTGGGCTTTATCTGGCTGCTAAGCGGTGTGGCACGCTATACCCATACCGGTGACCCGGACTCTCGCAGACGCGGACTGCTCGCTGCGAATCTGCTGGCCGCCCGGTTCAATGTGCGCGGCAATTACATCCGAGCCTGGAACTTTGGCTCGCCATTTATGGATACACGCGGAGTGGTGATCATCGACAGCATGATGAATCTACCGCTTCTGTACTGGGCTTCATTGGAGACGGGTGATCCACGCTACCGGTCGTTGGCGATAGAGCATGCGGATACGATTGCCGGTCAGTTTGTCCGAGAAGATCATTCCATTTGTCATATTGTAGAATTTGACCCCAGTACAGGAGCAAGGCTGCGGGAGCATGGCGGCCAGGGATTCGCCCCCGGCTCGGCCTGGGCACGGGGGACGGCGTGGGCGCTGCACGGATTTGCTCTCTCATATGCGTATACCGGCAAGCAGCGTTATCTGGAGATCAGCTGCCAGACGGCAGACTTTTTCTTGGAACAGCTTGGTGAGCGGGTTGTTCCATACTGGGATTTTCGGGCACCGGTGGAACACCGGGATGCACTGGATTCATCAGCGGCGGCGATTGCCGCCAGTGGGCTGCTAGAGCTGGCCCGGTATCTTCCGGTTAAGGACCGTGGAATCTATGAACAGGCCGGTCAGCGAATCATCAGGGGATTGTATGAGCAGTATTCGACCCGGCAGACCGGTAGTGAAGGATTGATCACCCATGGCACGGTCCACTATCCCGAGCGGCGCCATCTGAATGTGCCGATCATTTATGGAGATTATTATTTTATGGAAGCGCTGGTGAAGCTGCACGGCGGACAGGGATTGTTTACACCGGGCGCCGTATAAGATGAGCGCAGTTCATCCGGACTTCTATCCATAAAAGAAAACGAATCCGGCTGCCGTATTGACGCCGGTCTGCCAAAATGGACTATAATAGAAAAGAAGCGAGAGTTACCGACAACGAACCGGGCATATTGTGCCTGGTTTATCGCGTTTGGGAGATAGAATTTATTAGCGGCCGGGCATGAGGCAGTACACCATGCTGGTGAAAAGGAGGCAGGGCCGATGAACAAAGAAGAACAGCAGAATTGGATGGAACAGACCGAGATGCTGCTGCGGCAGGAGAGACTGAATCCTAAAGATGCGGAGGCGGTGCAGAAGCTGCTCGATATCGTCAGTGAACTGACTGCAGAGAACAAGCGCTTACGCACAGCACTTGTTAAAGCCAATTCTAATAAACCCCGGATGTCCAGCCGTCTTAAAGACGCACTTTATGAGTGAATGCGAAGCCGGGAATCTCTCTATATGGAGCGCAAGCAGACGGACATAGAGAACCACGGAGAGTTATGTTAGAATAAATCTGCATTCCGGCTGCAACCGGCTTCGGATTTTCCCGCTGGTCAATTTGAAAAGTGAACGGGTTGCTTATGTGGAAAAGGTGGTTGCGGCCGCTGGGAGATGCAGGAGATTCCTGCCGAATTTACATTTCAAAAAGGTGCGGACACGCTGCTTCTGCTGAAGCGTGTATAATATACAACAGCTGTTAAGACTTCAGGAAAAGAGAGTGAATATTCATTATGACGATTAATTGTGATATCGCGGTACTGGGCGGCGGAACCGGAGGATACGTAGCTGCCATCCGTGCGGCACAGCTGGGCAAGGATGTAGTCATTATCGAGCAGGACAAGCTGGGCGGCACATGCTTGCACCGCGGCTGTATTCCGAGCAAAAGTCTGCTGCGCAGTGCCGAGGTGTTCGCACTGATGCAGGATAGCGAACAGTACGGCGTAGCGGCAGAACAGGTCTCGCTGCAGTTTGACCGGGTACAGTCCCGCAAACAGGGGATCGTGGATCAGCTGCATAAAGGCGTACAATATCTGATGCGCAAAAACAAAATCAGAATCGTACAGGGACAGGGGCGCGTTATCGGTCCGTCGATCTTTTCCCCGCAGAGCGGCGCAGTAGCCGTAGAACTGGAAGATGGCGAAATGGAGACGGTGGTCTCCAAAAACCTGATCATTGCCACTGGCTCCCGTCCACGCTCCCTGCCGGGTCTGGAAGCGGATGGACACCTGATTCTGAACAGCGATCATGCGCTGCAAATGAAGCAGCTGCCTGCTTCGATGCTGATCGTCGGTGGCGGCGTTATTGGCATGGAATGGGCTTCCATGCTGCATGACTTTGGCGTACAGGTTACGGTTGTCGAGGCCGCTCCGCAGATTCTGCCGCTGGAAGATGAAGAGGTGGCCCGCGAACTGCGCAAGCTGATGGAAAAGCGCGGCATTACCATCTATACAGGCGCGGTCCTGCAGCTGGATTCGTACCAGCCGGGTGAGCAGCAGTTCACCATTCAGCTGGTGCATCAGGAGCAGACGATAGAACTGACCGCTTCCCGGATGCTGCTGTCGGTTGGACGTCAGGCGAATGTGGAGACGATTGGTCTCGCGAACACGGACATTCGCGTGGAGAATGGATTTATCAAGGTAAATGGAAACATGCAGACGAGCGAATCGCATATTTATGCAATCGGTGATGTGATCGGCGGTCTGCAGCTGGCTCATGCAGCCAGCCATGAAGGCATTACAGCGGTGAACCATATCTGTGGCGAAGAGACTCATTACAACCCGGCCCAGGTATCCCGCTGTGTGTATACACGTCCAGAAGTGGCCAGTGTCGGTATTACCGAGAAGGAAGCTGCAGCACAGGGACTGGATGTGAAGACCGGCAAGTTTCCTTTCCAGGCGATCGGCAAGGCGCTCGTATACGGCGAAAGCGATGGATTCGTCAAAGTTATCGCTGACCGCAATACGAATGATCTGCTCGGCGTACAGATCATCGGTCCGCAGGCGACAGACCTGATCAGCGAAGCTGCACTGGCGCAGTTCCTTAATGCCACGCCTTGGGAGATCGGACAGACGGTGCATGCGCACCCGACACTGGCCGAGATTATGGGCGAAGCGATGCTGGCGGTGGATGGCAAAGCGATCGGCATGTAAAAGTGAATAAAAAAGGAAAGATGGACTTCCAATCGTCAGACTGGAGAAATCCATCTTTTCTTTTTCGTGCAGATGTGATTATAATAAGGTTATGCTCAAGTCTTAGTACCAGGTTTTAAGACAAGCAGACATAAGCACTGTATGGTTGCTGTTCACTGCTTATGATGGACCATGCGGAAGCGGGCAGAGGATATAGGCGGACAGGCATTTCCGCCGTGAATTTGCGCAATGACTGCATGGGCGTGTAACCTTTACTATAAACGATGTAATACATCGTAATGCTGGTAGACAGTTAAGAGGGAGAACCCTGTTCTCTCCGTCATTTATGAAGGAGGTACCTGTAATGAAAGCAGAAGGTACTATTGACCAACAAACACGGCACGGGAAGCTCGGCTTGTCCGATGCCCAGGCTATTGAAATTTATCGATATATGATGATGGCGCGCAAGTTCGATGAACGTTCATTGCTGCTGCAGCGCGCAGGTAAAATTAATTTCCACGTCTCCGGCGTAGGTCAGGAAGCGGCTCAAGTAGGCGCGGCTTTTGCACTGGACCGGGAAAAGGATTATTTTCTGCCGTATTACCGTGACTATGGATTCGTGCTGTCTGTTGGCATGACTGCACGCGACCTAATGCTGTCGGCATTTGCCAAAGCGGAAGATCCGAACAGTGCCGGCCGCCAGATGCCGGGTCACTTTGGAAGCAAGCGTCTGCGAATCGTAACAGGCTCCAGCCCTGTAACGACACAGGTTCCTCATGCAGTTGGCGTTGCGCTGGCGGCGAAGATGAAGAAGCAGGAACTGGTATCGTTCGTTACTTTTGGCGAAGGTTCAAGCAACCAGGGAGACTTCCATGAGGGCTGCAACTTTGCCGGCGTACATAAACTGCCGGTCATTATCATGTGTGAGAATAACCAGTACGCCATCTCCGTACCGGTACACAAGCAGCTCAGCGGCAAGATCAGTGACCGTGCACTCGGTTACGGCTTCCCGGGTATCCGGGTCGATGGCAACGATGTACTGGAAGTATATGCGGCCGTCAAGGAAGCGCGCGAGCGTGCGATTCGTGGCGAAGGGCCAACGCTGATCGAGGCTATGGTCTATCGTCTGTCCCCGCACTCCACTTCGGATAACGATCTGGCTTACCGGACCAAGGAAGAAGTCGACGCCAACTGGGAAAAGGATGGTCTGCCGAAATACAAGCAGTATCTGATCGACTGCGGCATCTGGAACGAAGAGCAGGATCAGGCCCTGCAAAAAGAATGCACCGAAATTATGAAAGAAGCGACGGAATATGCGGACGCAGCTCCTTATCCGAGCGCGGATGACCTGCTGAAGCACGTATTTGCAGGGGATGGGGAGGATGTTCAGTAATGGCTATGATGGAATATATCGATGCGATTCGCCTGGCGATGAAGGAAGAAATGGCGCTGGACGAAAATGTATTTGTACTCGGTGAAGACGTAGGCGTCAAAGGCGGCGTATTTACAACGACCAAGGGACTGCAGGAAATCTACGGGGAAGACCGCGTTATGGATACTCCGCTGTCCGAGTCTGCGATCGCAGGCGTAGCTATTGGTGCCGCCATGTACGGAATGAAGCCGATTGCGGAAATGCAGTATTCGGACTTCATGCTTCCGGCGACCAATCAGATCATCAGCGAAGCGGCCAAAATCCGTTACCGTTCCAACAATGACTGGAGCTGTCCGATCGTCGTACGTGCGCCAATCGGCGGCGGTATCTTCGGCGGATTGTATCATTCCCAGTGTATGGAATCGGTGTTCTTTGGAACCGCCGGTCTCAAGATCGTAGCGCCTTATTCGGCTTATGATGCCAAGGGACTGCTCAAGGCAGCCATTCGCGACCCAGACCCTGTGCTCTTTTTTGAAAATAAAAAATGCTACAAGCTGATCAAGGGCGATGTGCCTGAAGACGATTATGTCGTACCGCTAGGCAAAGCCAATCTGCTGCGTGAAGGCGATGATATTACAGTCATCAGCTACAGTCTGCCGCTGCACTTTATTATGCAGGCTGCCGAAGAGCTGGAGCAGGAAGGTATTACCAGTCATGTACTGGATCTGCGCACCATTCAGCCGCTGGATCGCCAGGCGATTATCGATGCAGCCCGCCGTACCGGCAAAGTACTGATCGTCCATGAAGACAATCTGACCGGTGGTGTCGGCGGTGAAGTCGCTGCCATTATCGCGGAAGAATGCCTGTTCGATCTGGATGCTCCAATCCGCCGTCTGGCAGGTCCGGATGCACCGGCAATGCCGATTAACCCGCCGCAGGAAAAAGCGTATATGCTGAATAAGGATAAAGTAAAAGCAGCGATGCGTGATCTGGCCCTTTTTTAATATCCGATCTATCAAAACAGCTGCCGTCAGACCGGTCCAACCGGGGAACGGCAGCTTTTAGGAGTGAATATAATGTCCCAAAAAGGAAATCCGACCGATGTCGTGATGCCGCAGCTCGCCGAGTCGCTGGTATCCGCCACAATCGCCAAATGGCTCAAACAGCCCGGTGAATCCGTCGATCAGTACGAACCGATCTGTGAAGTTATTACGGATAAAGTAAACGCCGAGATTCCTTCCGTGCTGGAGGGGATTATGGGTGAACATCTAGCAGCCGAAGGACAGGAAGTGGCTGTCGGTGAAGTGATCTGCCAGATCTATACGGAAGCCGGCGCCGCAGAAAGCGCTTCTGCTCCTGCAGCTGCCTCCACACCGGCACCAGCCGCTGCACCAGCGCAGCAATCGGAGCCTGTCATATCGACGGCAGCTCCCGTACAGCATACAGCTGCTCCACAGCAGCAGTCCGAGCCTGCAGCAGCAGCGGGTGCAATGGCCGGTCGTTACTCACCAGCCGTGCAATCCCTTGCTTCCGAGCATGGACTCAATCTGTCTCTGATTCAGGGTACGGGTGCAGGTGGACGCATTACCCGCCGCGATGTACTCAAAGCGCTGGAGAATGGGACAGCTCAAGCTGCTGCCGTTCAGCAGCCTGCTGCACCATCCGCTCCTGCAGCACAGTCGGAACCTGCTGCGTCCACGACCGATTATGCGGTTCGCAATTCCGGCATGCACCTGAGCGAGACGCCGGCGATTCAGAAAATCGAGCTGGAGCAGGCTGAGAGTGCACCGGCACGTGGAGAGCATCTGATCAATGTCACTCCATTGCGCAACGCGATCGCTCGCAATATGCGCCAGAGCGTATCCGAAATTCCTCATGCATGGACGATGATCGAAGTGGATGTGACCAATCTGGTCATGCTGCGCAACAAGCTCAAAGAGGAATTCAAGCGCAGTGAAGGCATTACACTGACCTACCTGCCTTTCCTGATCAAAGCGGTTGTCAATGCGATCAAGGATTATCCAATTATGAACTCCGTCTGGGCCGTGGACAAAATTATCGTTAAGCGCGATATTAACGTCTCGCTGGCTGTCGGTACCGAAGATTCGGTGATGACGCCGGTTATCCAGCGTGCCGATCAGAAGAACATTGCCGGTCTGGCACATGAGATCGAAGATCTGGCGCGTCGTACCCGAGAAGGCAAGCTCAAGCTGGATGATATGCAGGGTGGCACATTTACCGTCAATAATACCGGTTCCTTTGGTTCCGTATTGTCCTATCCGATTATCAACTATCCACAGGCGGCGATTCTGACATTTGAATCGATCGTGAAGCGTCCGGTCGTGATCAATGATATGATCGGTGTCCGCTCGATGGTGAACCTGTGTCTGTCTCTGGATCATCGTATCCTGGACGGCGTTATCTGCGGTCGTTTCCTGCAGCGGGTGAAGGACAATCTGGAAGGCTACAATATGGAGACCAAGTTGTATTAAGCTCCGGTTTGCGTTACATTGAAATAAAGCAGGCAGCAGGTTGCTGCCTGCCCTTTTGAATGAAATGAATTCATGAATAGGCATAACAGGTATGTAAAGGTTGACAAACGTAACGGTTTTGTCGGCCTTTTGCTTATCATCCGGGATAAGCCGACATGACAGGATGAATCATCAGGGAAGGAAGTGCTTTGTTGATGGGGAAAACGATTCAGGTATCCTATACGCCGCTGATGGAATACGCAGCCGCATGGGACAAACAAAAGGAAATTGTACGTGGTATTGACGAAGGTGAACAGGGAGAGCAGCTGCTGATGCTTCAGCATCCGCCAACGTATACGATCGGCTCGCAGCGTCATCCCGAGCATCTGCTGTGGAGCGAAGAGGAACTGAGACAGCGGGGAATTGCCCTGTTTCAGATTGACCGCGGAGGAGATATTACATATCATGGCCCTGGTCAGCTGGTCGGTTATCCGATTCTGCTGCTTGACGCGGCCAAAGGCATTGATCCGCATCGTTATTTACGTACTCTAGAACAGGTCATTATCGATTATCTGGCCGATCAGGGGATCGTGGCCGGACGCAAGGAAGAATATACCGGTGTATGGGTCGGCGATCTGAAGATCGCTGCGATCGGTATTAAGTTCAACAAATGCCGTAACCGTAAAGGCTTTATTACAAGTCATGGGTTTGCTTTTAATATTGCTTCCGGTATTCAGCAGGAGGGGTTCACAGGAATCATTCCATGCGGGATCGAGCAGTACGGGGTCACTTCACTGGAGGATATTACCGGCCGCTCGTATACGGTGGAGCAGGTGGCACAGGAGATTGTGCCGCATTTTATGCGTCATTTTGAATATGAGCAGCCGGAATATGAGGCAAACTTACAGCAGAGGCTGAATGATTGAGAACAGCACGGATGCGATCATGGCGATCAGCATCAGATAAATAAAAGTACGAAACCATTTTTTCTGTTGCATTTCTGATGACTCCTTTATCTTTTCAATATAGAGCGGACGTGTATTGGTAAAATAAATAATCATTTTTATCATACCGACTGCACAGGCGTTTTGCAAAGATTTTGGACAGATAATAATAGGGACAAAGTGAAATTAATGTGACAACCATCCAAAGGAGCGAATCATTGTGGTATCCGAAAGCAGATTAATCGAAGAATTCATGGAACTTGTACAAATCGACAGTGAGACCAAGCAGGAGCGCATTATTGCCGACCGCCTGACTGAGAAGCTGCTGGCGCTTGGATTTACCGTTATTGAGGATGAATCGTCTCTGCGTACCGGACATGGAGCAGGCAATCTGATTGCTACCCTTGCTCCGAATACGGACGCGCCGATCCCGAAAATTTTCTTCACTTCCCATATGGATACAGTGAAACCGGGCATCGGGATCAAGCCGGTCATAGACAGCGAAGGCTGGATCACGAGCGAAGGCGACACTATTCTGGGAGCGGATGACAAGGCGGGTGTGGCTGCGCTGTTCGAGATGATCAGGGTGCTGCAGGAACAGAATATTCCGCACGGCCAGATTCAGCTGGTCATCACAGCAGGCGAAGAGTCTGGACTGATGGGCGCACGGGCAATGGACCCGGGATTGCTGGACGCGGACTTTGGTTATGCGCTGGATTCCAATGGAGCGGTAGGTACGATCGCAGTAGCGGCACCGACACAGGCACGTATCGTCATGGAGATCTACGGCAAGTCCGCTCATGCCGGAGTAAATCCGGAAGACGGCATCAGTGCGATTCAGGTGGCCGGTAAAGCGATCTCGCGTATGAAGCTGGGCCGTATCGATCACGAGACCACAGCCAATATTGGCAAATTCGAAGGCGGAGGCGCGACAAATGTAGTATGTGACTATGCCCGTCTGGAAGCCGAAGCGCGCAGCCTTGTCCACGAGAAAGTGGAAGCGCAGCTCGCTGCGATGAAGGAATCACTGGAAAATACATGTGCTGACTTTGGCGCCACTGCCAAGTTCCAGAGTGTGATCGTCTATCCGGGCTTCAAATTCACGGAAGAAGACGCGGTTGTACAGCTGGCTCAGCGTGCAGCGGCAAATCTCGGTCTGCCGAATAACATTTTCCATACCGGTGGCGGCAGTGATGCCAACATATTCAACGGCATGGGCGTACCGACAGCCAATCTGGCGGTTGGCTACGAAGAGATTCATACGACCAGTGAGCGCATTCACCGCAATGAGCTGATTAATGCAGCCCGTCTGGTGATCGAGATCGTACGCGAGACCGCGCGGCAATAGCCCTGTTTTCTCTTTATCGATAACTTTTCGTTCATAATGAAAGTACGGAATTGTCAGCCCTTCTGTCTAAAAAAGCATAAAAATGTGTAAAGAGTTAGAGTTGTATCTTTTGCAAGCTGCAGCTGATCCCAATGAACCAAATCGAAATGTCCTGCAGATCCAGATATGATCCATATCGGCAGAACGTTTACTTTTACTCATGCAATGGAGGGAATATAATGGCTGAAAACAAAAATAAACAACTGAATGAAATCACGCTGTCTACGGAATCCATTTACAAAGGCAAAATCATTTCCGTACAGGTCGATACCGTTAAGCTGCCAAACGGCGAGGAAAGCAAGCGCGAAGTGGTCAAGCACTCGGGAGCGGTCGCTGTGCTGGCTATCCATAATGACCGCATGATCGTGGTGGAGCAGTTCCGCCAGCCGCTGGGACGCACCCAGGTGGAGATTCCTGCCGGCAAGCTTGATCCAGGCGAAAAGCCGGAAGATGCAATCAACCGTGAGCTCAAGGAAGAGACCGGCTATACCGCCAAAAGCATGAAGCTGCTGTTCTCCTTTTATACGTCACCGGGATTTGCCGATGAGATCATTCACCTCTATCTGGCGGATGAACTGACCGAAGGCGAAGCGGAGCTGGATGAAGACGAATTCCTGGAAGTAACCGAGATTACGCTGGAAGAAGCATTTGAGCAAATCCGTGACGGACGCATGAGCGATGCCAAGACGATTATGGCCGTGCAGGCTTGGCAGCTGCTCAAATTGGGAGCCCAGCCGGGACAATGAGTTCCCTGCAGCGGGTTTACGCCGATCTGCATATCCATATCGGGCGCAGTGAGGACGGCCAGCCGGTCAAGATCAGCGGCAGCCGCAACCTGACTTTTGCCAACATAGCCAAAGAGTCTTCCCAGCGTAAAGGTATTGGATTGATCGGTATTATCGATTGTCACTCACCGGGAGTGCAGCAGGATATCCGTCGTTATATCGCTTCCGGCGAAATGGTGGAATCTCCCGGCGGCGGAATTGTATATGGGGACACGACAATTCTGCTCGGCTCGGAGATCGAGATTCGGGAGCCCGGGTATCAGGAAGCGCATGTGCTTGTCTATTTCCGTGATCTGGAGCGGATGACTGATTTTAGCCGCTGGATGAGCGGGCATATGAAAAATCTGCAGCTCAGCTCCCAGCGTCTGTACGTCTCGTACCGGGAACTTCAGCAGCAGGTAAGGCAGCGGGATGGACTGTTCATCCCTGCGCATATGTTCACTCCGCATAAAGGCATCTATGGCAGTGTTACGCCGCGGATGAGCGATGTGCTGGATATGGACAAGATCGATGGTGGCGAGCTCGGTCTGAGTGCCGACACGACGATGGCCGGCTATCTCAGCGAGCTGGACCCTTATCCGCTGTTGACCAACTCGGACGCTCATTCCCTCGGCAAGATTGGCCGGGAATATAATGTATTCCGGATGCAGGAGGCGAGCTTTGACGAGTTCTGTCATGTACTGCAGGGTCATAACGGCAGAGGAATTGAAGCCAACTATGGCCTCGACCCGAGACTGGGCAAGTATCACCGTACCTACTGCAGTAACTGCGAACATATTATCCATGAAGACGAGCCGGCGCTGGAACGCTGCCCGTACTGCGGAAGTACGAAGCTGACGATAGGCGTACTGGACCGGATTCTCGGCATCGCCGACCGGGACGAGCCCCAGCCGCCTGCAAATCGGCCGCCATATCGGTATCAGGTTCCGCTTGCTTTTATTCCCGGTCTGGGACCTGCCAAAATGAACCGACTGCTGGAAGCGTTTGGCACCGAGATGAGCATTCTGCATGACACATCCCGCGACGAGTTGGAAGCGGCGGTGGGAGCCGAGATTGCCCGTTATATCGAACTGGCCCGCAGCGGTGAGTTGACGCTCATTGCAGGCGGCGGCGGTACGTATGGCAAAGTCGTTACCGGATAAAGGCTGAATAAGGAACATTGTTGTACACCATATCCCGGCAAAGAAGAAGTGCTGTTGCCTTTCTGCACGAGAGGAGACAACAGGCTTTATCTTTGCCGGTTTTGCCATTTCGCATTATGCGGTACAGCAGGGAAATGAACAGGTTTTGCCCAGAGGCAACAATGCTGTGCAAGTGTACTAAAAAGTTTGACTTTGTCTTGGAACTCCCCCTATAATAATTGGAGTGAGCATTCAAGCGATGCAGTGATTTCCACAGGGGGAGGGCAAAAATGGAAGCACGGATCGATAAAATCAAACATCAATTACAATCCAAAGGTTACAAATTAACACCCCAGCGGGAAGCCACCGTCCGAGTGCTCCTTGAGAACGAAGAAGATCATCTGAGTGCCGAGGATGTATTTATGCTCGTGAAGCAAAAGGCTCCCGAAATCGGTCTGGCCACCGTTTACCGTACCCTCGAGCTTCTGAGTGAACTGCATGTCGTGGAGAAAATTAACTTCGGCGACGGTGTCGCACGTTACGACCTGCGTACCGATACAAGCAAGCACCATCATCATCATCTGATTTGTGTGCAATGCGGAAGTATGGACGAGATCCGCGAAGACTGGTTGGGACCGCTCGAGGAGCGACTGGACAAGGAATTCGATTTCTCGGTTCTGGACCACCGGCTCGATTTTTATGGAGTCTGCTATCGCTGCAAGGACAAAGAGCAGCAGGACGGCGGCCAGGACAATGGAACTGAATAACTGAATTGGATACCAGAGACTCTCGCCCGATGTTTGGCTGTTCGGGAGGGAGTCTTTTTGCCATAACCGCCTGTCCATAGACAGAGATATCACCAAGTGACTGCAAAGGAGGCTGATTTCCAGTGAGTGATTATTTGGAGAGATTTATCCGTTATCTGACCGAGGAAAAAGGACTGTCCCGAAATACGTTGGAATCGTACCAGCGGGACCTGAATCAGTTTCTGGAGTTTGCCAGGCAGCGTCATCTGACAGAGCCGGATCAGATCCGCAAGACACATATTGCCCTGTTCCTGGGAGAAATGCGCCAGATCGGCAGAGCGTCATCCACCATTACCCGGATGACCGTTTCGCTGCGTTCATTTTGCCAGTATCTCGTCCGGGAAGGGATCATTCAGCAGGACCCGTCTATACATATGGAAGCACCCAAAGCGGAGAAACGTCTGCCTCACGTCATGACTGTTGAAGAAATGGAGCGTCTGCTGGATGCCCCGGAAGCGTATACGGCGCAGGGCCGGCGTGACCGAGCCATGCTGGAGCTGCTCTATGCTACCGGCATCCGCGTCTCCGAGCTGATTTCGGTCAATGTAGAAGATGTACGGCTCGATCTGAGGTTCCTGCGCTGTGCTAGCAGCTCGGGCAAAGAGCGTATCATTCCGATTACCGGTGTCACCGTCAAGCGTGTAGGTGAATATATAGAAGAAGGCCGCCCGCAGCTCATCCGGAACCATCCGGAAGAGCAGGCGCTTTTCGTGAATCAGCTCGGCACTCGGCTGACCCGCCAGGGCTTCTGGAAAATCATCAAAAAGTATGCCCGGGAAGCCGGAATTGAGACCGCCATCACTCCGCATACGCTGCGGCATTCCTTTGCTGCCCATCTGCTGGAAAATGGGGCGGATCTGCGCTCGGTACAGGAAATGCTCGGTCATGCCGACATCTCCACGACTCAGATCTATACCCAGGTATCCAGAAAGAATATGAAGGATGTGTATGAGGCTAATCATCCGCGTGCCAATGCAACCTGATTCATCTACCGAATAGGAGGCATGAGTCATGACAGAAATCGAACAGCAATCACGTTTTAGACGAATCTGCGTTATTGTACTGGATAGCGTCGGTATTGGTGAACTGCCCGATGCCGGCAAGTTTGGAGATAAGGGCGCCCATACGCTGGGACATATTATCGAGCAGGTATCAGGCACACAGCTGCCGAATCTGCAGCGTCTTGGACTCGCCAATATTACAGCGCTCCCGCCGCTGGAGGCTGTCGATCAGCCGCAGGCCTACTACGGCAAAATGGCTGAGACTTCGGTTGGCAAGGATACGATGACAGGACACTGGGAGTTGATGGGTCTGAATATTGGGACCGCGTTCAATACATACCCGAATGGGTTCCCACAGGATCTGATCACCCAGTTTGAGAAAAGGACAGGCCGCCGTGTGCTCGGTAACAAGCCAGCTTCCGGTACCGATATACTGGATGAATACGGCGAAGAGCAGATGAGGACCGGTTCCTGGATCGTCTATACGTCGGCAGACAGTGTGTTCCAGATTGCCGCTCACGAGGATGTAATTCCGCTGGAAGAGCTGTATGCTGCCTGCGAAGTGGCCCGTGAACTGACGCTGGAGCCGGAGCATTCAGTGGGACGTGTGATCGCACGTCCGTACAAGGGCGAACCGGGTCACTTCACCCGCACATCGAATCGACATGATTATGCGGTGAGTCCACCGGAGCCTACGGTACTGAGCCGGCTGGAGAATGCAGGCTGTGATGTAATCGCTGTTGGGAAAATCAATGATATTTTCACCGGCGAAGGCATAACATCCTCTTATCCGACCAAGAGCAACGAGCATGGCGTACAGGTGACGCTGGAGCAGCTGAAGCAGGATTTCCATGGCCTGCTGTTTACCAATCTGGTGGACTTCGATTCGTTGTATGGACATCGCCGCGATCCGCAAGGGTACGCGCAGGCACTGGAAGCTTTTGACCGTTCGCTGCCGGAGCTGATGGAGCAGATCGGCGAGCAGGATCTGCTGATCATTACAGCGGATCACGGTAACGATCCGGTCCATGCAGGCACCGATCATACTCGGGAATATGTGCCGCTGCTGGTCTACAGCCCGGCACTTGCATCGCCCGGTGATCTGGGTATTCGTGAGACATTCAGTGATCTGGGTGCCACGATTGCCGACAATTTCAGCGCCGGCAGAGTGATGCACGGGGAGAGCTTCCTGAATCTTTTGAAATAAACAGGTTTTCTATTTGAAGGGGGAAATCAATAAATGACAACGATTAACCAAGCAACCATTAAAGCAGCAGCAGACTACATCCGCAGTCAGAGTGACCTGACTCCGGAAGTGGGACTTATTCTCGGCTCCGGCCTGGGCGTACTCGCCGAGCTGGTCGAGGAGGGAGTATCCATTCCATACAACAGTATTCCGCATTTCCCGGTGTCCACGGTAGAAGGACATGATGGCGAACTACTGCTTGGCAAAGTGCAGGGGCGTCCGGTCGTTATGATGAAAGGCCGCTTTCATATGTATGAAGGGTATGGCCCGGAAGTAACAGCTTTCCCGGTACGTGTCATGAAGGAACTGGGTGTATCCAGCCTGCTCGTGACCAATGCGGCAGGCGGCGTGAATACGTCATATGAGCCTGGCGATCTGATGGTACTGAGCGACCATCTGAACCTGACTGGCCGCAATCCGCTGATCGGACCGAATGATTCGGCACTGGGCGTACGCTTCCCGGATATGTCCGAAGCTTATAGCCGCCGTCTGCGCCAGGTATTCAAGGACACCGCTGCACAGCAGGGACTCAAAGTACAGGAGGGCGTCTATGCCGGATTGCTCGGCCCAACCTACGAGACACCGGCTGAGATCGTGATGCTGCGTACGCTTGGCGCGGATGCTGTAGGCATGTCGACGGTATCCGAGACGATCGTAGCCCGTCATGCCGGTATCGAAGTGCTGGGAATCTCCTGCATTACGAATATGGCGGCAGGTATTCTCGACCAGCCGCTGTCTCATGATGAAGTCATGGAGACCGCCGATCGTGTACGTGACCAGTTCCTGAAGCTGGTACTGGCTGTTATCCCGCAAATGTAAATTTCCAGATCGGGAATGAGAGAGAATCATCTGGTAGAAATGATAGCAAAAAGAGCCTGTGGATTATTTAAATAGACTAAATTAATAAGAGGATATTATGTTCAATATATGAGCATATATCCTCTTTTCTTTTGCATATTAGATTTATTAATTAGATGTTGAAAATATCGTATACCATGCATACAATATACAGGAACATATGTTCTTTTAGTGAGGAACATAGCCTACAGCAGGAGGCGTAGTGAGGTCTTTAAATAGAGCGTTATTATCTTTAAGGAATAGTGTGCTATCAGGGTACAAGAAGTTCTCATAGAGAATAAGAGAAAGAGATACATATTACTGGATCAAGGGAGGGTTTCTGTAATGCCAGTGATGAAATATATAAGGTATTTAGGTAAGACAGGAAAAGCCCCAATACTCAAAGGCATATTGTTGTTTATTGAAGCATTTCTTTGCCTACTTAGAAAAGGAAAAGAAGGATTACACATTAATTCGATTAGAAGATTTAGCTGATTTTGTGGGATGGTTAAGAAGCCCTTATCAGAGATCAAATGTCACTCCTTTTGAACAAGAGAAAGCAAAGCGAACGAAAAAAATTAACCTTACCATTACAGTAATAGCGAACTTCTATGACTACCTTTACAGAAATGAAGAGGTACAAAATGACATGATGGAAAAGTTGATGAAGCAAATATTTACAGGGGACACACCTATTATAAATTTTTCTTGCATCACATCAATAAAGACAAGCCATCAATCAGAACAATACTGAAGTTAAAAGAGCCACGAAAAAAAGTAAACACACTCATAATAGTGATTGATTGGTAAATGTAAATGAATCATTCTTCTTCAACTAACAAAGCGGTTTGGTTAAATGAAATCTGGTAAAATAGGATATTGAAGGATTCAACAAAGGAGATGAATTATAGTGAATAAAGATATAGATACAGCTAACAATACAACCTTTGCTGGATACCAAAAGGTTGAAGTTTTTGATGAAGAATTGGGAATTACATTTCCATTGCACGTTTTGTATCCAACAGAAATTCCTGAAGCAAAGGAAAGTTTTGGCCCCTATACCTTGAATGTATCAAGGGATGCTATACCTCAAAATGGTGTTTTTCCTTTAGTTTTAATCTCCCATGGAACGGGTGGTACTCCTTGGGGTTATCGGAATCTTGCCCGTTATTTAGCACGTAATGGTCTTATTGTAGGTATACCTGAACACCCATTCAATAATCGTAATGATAACTCATTGGAGGGAACAATAAAAAATCTGACCATCAGACCAAGGCACGCATCTATGACTATCGAGTGGTTTTTCAATAGTAAAAAATTTGCGAGATTCCTAAAACCTATTTCGGTTTCGTTGATCGGGCATTCTATGGGTGGATATACAGCACTGGCAGCGGCGGGAGGTATACCATCTTCATTCCCTCATGAATCTTCTGATAATCAACCCCATCTTATCCATACCCGACCTGACCCAAGAATTAAGTCATTGGTTCTCTTAGCACCTGCGTCTGTTTGGTTTAAAACTGAAGGTGCATTAAGAGCGGTGAATATACCAATTTTAATGCTCGTTGCAGAAAAGGATAAATTTACTCCTTATTTTCATGCAGAAATTATTTTAAACGGAGTACCTGATCGTAAGAAGGTAAAGCATAGAGTGATTGAGAATGCAGGACATTTTTCATTCTTAAGCCCATTCCCAAAGCATATGATAAATGCTTCGTTCCTCCCGTCCCAAGATCCAATCGGATTTAATAGAGATAGATTCCAGGACAAAATGAACTCAGATATTTTAGCTTTTTTATTAAAAAACACTTAGAGCATTAATAAAAATTTATAAAATAAATCCCCGTTATTCAACTAACAGGGACTTAGTAAAAGAAGAAAGGGTTGTGCATATTAGAGATGACTAATATGCATAACCCTTTAATTTGTCCATCTTTTTTAATTAGGTCTTGATAATCAATTCCACAGGCTCTTTTTTGGTGTTTGAATTCAGACTATATCGCATCGGTGTCAAGTTGTGATTGTCACGTTCTACACCCGAATATCCTGCACGCTCTCAATCGTAAAGCTTTCGGCCACTGCTTCCGTTGGATAGGCATCATGTTCACGCAGATGGCGAAAGTCCAATCCGGTCAGCTGTTCGATATGGGTTACTTTGACTTGATACGTCTTGTACGGACCAAGTTCGTCTTCGGTCTGCATGGTGCGCAGCAGTCCTTTTTGCGAGATCAGATAGGCGGTGACAGACAGCTGACCGTTATCCTTGACAATGGCAGCGACTTTCCAGAATTCCTCCGGCAGCTGGATGCCGCGGTAGGCAATATCATTGTCACGGAACACCGGACCGGTGAAAATAGTCGCTTTGCGTTTGTTGCTGCGGGCATGCTCCAAAATATAATCTTCGAGGCCGAGCCAGGTGTCCTGGTTGAGATCCTTGTGTTGTGGCGCGCAGTTGGTAAAGTGAAACGTGTCCACATTTGCCCGGTCCGCATCCTTGCCCCAGATCGGATCACGCCGCCGAACGAGATGACCGCGATCCAGATCATTATCCCGGTAGATCTCATCTCCGCTCTGATACTGCTTATCCATCCGGGAATCATACCGCCATTTATCCGATCGCCCGGCATCCTGGAGCTGGCTGCCATCAATATTCACGACTGTATAGATAGCCAATCGGCGTGAACGACTCATGACAATGGAGAAATGGGTATAATCGAGAATAATGGAGCCATTGTGGAGCGGAGCCACATCTTTCGTCAACTCCGGGCTCAGTCCAGGATGCGGAATTTCGTATTGCTCACCCAGAAATTGGCGATCATAACCGTCCGCGGTATCATACCAAGCCGTGCTCAATACCTCACCTACACGTTGATGCTCATCTTCATAGCGTTCATCCTGCGATGCCATTGTACCAGCCTCCTTGAATTATAGTAGAACTCATATATTAAGTATCCAAATTAAGGGAGTTATAACCTGCCGCATGTCCAGTCAGATCATTTTCCGTAGGTGGACGAACCGACCGTGTCGCCAGCTGGAGCAGCGTTGCTACCTGTTCCGGCTTCCTGCTGCAGGCTGCTGTCAACCGGAGCCGGATTCACTTCGGGACTTGTGAAGCGCAGACTGTTATCTGTCGTATCAACATCCAGCATCGCTCCCGTTACCTGGCTGATCAGACGTGCCGGTACATAGATGACATTGTCCGCCATCTTCGGCGGTGCGCTGAGCGTGATCGTCTTGCCGTTCAGTTGGGCATATCGGCTGTTCAGCGTAAAGCTGACTGTTCCTCCCGCACTGGAAGTAGCTGTGACGGTCTTCGTAGATTGATCCCAGAACGGTACGAATCCATAATGGGTCAGCAGCGGCTTGTAAGCTACATAAGTAACGCCATTTTCACGGAAAGCCGGGATCGCCTCGGCTGGCTGCTGTCCATCGATCCATACGCTGACTTTTGATGATGCAGACGGACGTTGAGCCGGTACGGCATTCTTTTTTGCCCAGAGGGAATAGCTCTCCTGTGCGAGCCACAGTCCGACTTTTTTGTTGCGTCGCCATTCTTCGGCAAAGGCGGATACCGGCAGATTCGTCTCCCCCGGCTTGATGCCGATCTCCGGGGTAAAGGCCGGCCGTTTAAACGTTGTGATAAACCAGTCCGTATAACCGCCGCCGGAGGAATCACTGCGCTGCGGCATGAGCCGGTAGCCGGTCAGGTCGCTGAAAATACGGGCCAGCCGCTTGTCCCGCGGAAGATTGGCCGCCAGCGTATGGAAGCTCCAGTAAATGATGCGTCCGGCCGAATGATACGACACGGCAATCTGCGGATCAATCTCGTACGTGAACGCCACCATCGCTTTATTTTCCAACGTCTGTACCGGTGCGGTTCCCTTGTGATTTCGCCAGAACGGATAAGGGACATTCGCTTCCAGGGTGGACCAGTACGAGTCGTACTGGCGATTCGGGTCGATTCCCTGCAGATTGGCTTTCCAGCGTTTGAAATTTCGACTGCCGCCATTCATGCGTATAAGCGCCTGATGTACAGAAGCGGGAAACGGACTGAGTCCCAGCTGCTGCAGTGTCACACCATCCGGATTGACCATTGGGACGAACCAGATTTTGGTTTTGTCCAGAATGGTGCGTACATCATAACCTTCAAACTTACGGTCGGCACTGTAGGCAGCCGCATACTGTTCGATCATGTACATATTGAGCGTAGTTGTCAGCCATTCGCGGGCATGATGGGAGCCGTTGATAAATAGAGTCGCTTCGCTGCGACCGAGACCTACCGCCCAGATCTCCCGACCATAACGGGTTTGGCCGATCGAACGATACTCGATAATATCCGGATACTTGCGGGCCAGCGACTCGATATCCCTTGTCAGTCTGGCATATGTATAGGTGGCGGACGGATCTACCACATTTCCACTGCGTGCTTCTGCCTGACCGGGAACGATGGCACTCAGCAGAATCAGCAGCATGGACAGGTTGAGCAGTATACTTTTTTTCAAAACAATCCTCCTTGGTGTTCATGATGTGTGTGCCGGCTGCTAATCACCATGGCAGGATGAAGGGAAGAGGGATGTAGTATAGAGTGAGAAAAGGATGGTAGCAGCTTTTAACAATTATATCAATATATGACTTATAATAATATTTAAAGTTCGCGATTGGTACAATTAAAATGATTGTAGGTTGTAATGCAAACAGGCTATAGATCTGGCGTCGCAGCTGCAATGAAATCAATAGCTTCAAGGCCCTTTCCAACAAGATACGTCTCAATATATTGAGGTTGCTTGGAGAAACTGGATAAAAACCTAAAACAGCAAGCACATCTGCCCAAGGAGGTCAGCATCAAGGGCGGCGTATGTGCAGGTGAACTGGAGAGTACATACTACAATTTTTATTATTGGAGCGACGGCGACATTTCTGATGACGCAACATGGTACTGATGTGTATTGCGCTGTATTTTGTATTCCGCGAGAAAACGGATAAAACCAGCGCATCCTCATAAAAGAGAACCGGTTAGGAAGCGGGCAATGTTAATGGTACAATATGGAATCAAGATGGTGAACAGAAAGACAGCGTCTGCCTGAAGGGCGGCCAGTCTGTTTCTTTACATATCAAGCCTGTTCGCCTACCATCACTTATTCAGGAGGGATACTATGCTGCAACCTGCACTTGTAGAGAAAATATTAAATGCTGCGCTGGAAAGCGGGGGTGATTTTGCCGAAGTGTTCGTGGAAGATCGTACCGACCGTGATCTGGGCATGCTCGGCGGCGTGGTGGAACGCGCGCTGTCCGGACGCGATTATGGAGTTGGCATCCGTATTCTGCAGGGCGTGTTCTCAGTGTATGCGTATACGAGCGATCTGCAGGAGGAGCATCTCATAGATACCGCCCGCAAAGCAGCCCGCGCGCTCAAAGGATCTTCCGGTGACCTTGTACTGAATTTTGATAAAGTGCAGTTCGAAGATCGTCATCCTATCCTGCAGCGTCCTTCAGCCTCGCAAAATGCCCGCAAAATTGAATTGATGCGTCAGGCACATGAAGCGCTCAAAACTTCTCATCCGCTGATCGAGCAGACCTCGGTCGGTATCCTGAACTGGGAGCAAAATGTATTGATCGCGAACTCCGATGGACTGTGGGCGGAAGATACCCGCACCTACACCCGGATGCGTATGAGCGCAATTGCCGTGGATGGAACCCAGCGGCAGTCCGGATTCCGCGGACCGGGAGCCTATGCCGGACTGGAGCTGCTGGAGCAGATGGATATCCAGGCCGAAGCACGGGAAGCCGGGCGGATCGCCGGTACGATGGTCCAGGCGGGTTATGCACCAAGCGGGCAGTTCCCTGTCGTAATCGAAAATGGATTTGGCGGTGTTCTGTTCCACGAAGCCTGCGGTCATGGTCTGGAATCGACCGCGGTCGGGATCGGTGCTTCGGTAT
Source organism: Paenibacillus sp. Z6-24 (assembly GCF_054161335.1). Lineage (NCBI taxonomy): Bacteria > Bacillati > Bacillota > Bacilli > Caryophanales > Paenibacillaceae > Paenibacillus > Paenibacillus sp. Z6-24. Next base: position 1,921,093 of record NZ_CP096398.1, read on the forward strand.
TCGCCGGCAAGCTCGGCCAGCAGATCGCTTCGCCGCTCGTTACCGCGGTGGACGACGGCACGATTCCGAATGCATGGGGATCGCTCAATATTGACGATGAAGGTATGCCGACCCAGCGCAACGTACTGATCGAGAACGGTATTCTCAAAGGCTATCTGATCGACAAAGTCGGTTCCCGCCGCATGAATATGCCGCCGACCGGTTCCGGCAGACGCCAGTCGTACAAATTTGCTCCGGCATCACGGATGAACAATACCTTTATCTGTGAAGGCAGCTCGACCCGCGAAGAGATGATCGCGAATACGGAATACGGCATCTACGCCAAGTCGCTCGGCGGTGGCTCGGTCAATACAGCGACCAGTGATTTCAACTTTGCCATCAATGAAGCGTACATCATCCGCAACGGCCAGATTGCCGAACCGGTCAAAGGTGCCACCCTGATCGGCAAAGGGCTCGAAGCGCTGCAACATATCGATATGGTCGGCAACAATCTGGATCACGGGCAGGGCATGTGCGGCTCGGTCAGCGGCAGTCTGCCGGTGAACTGCGGCCAGCCGACACTGCGTGTATCCAAAATGACCATCGGAGGCAGAAAGGGGGAGTAAGCAGATGAATATTACTGAGTTTCAGGAAACGCTGTTCCGCCAGGGACAGGAATACGGTTACACCGATATGGAAATCTACTACTCCGGCAGCCGTGCCATCTCCATAGCGATACGCAAAGGCGAGGTAGATACCTACCGGATCGCGGAGACGAACGGATTATCTTTCCGCGGCACGATTGGCGGCAAGCTGGGTTATGCATTTACAGAGAAAATTGCCGCAGACAGCATCCCTTTTCTGCTGGAAGAAGCCGAAGGCAACGCAGCTGTACTGGAATTAGAAGATGAAGCTGACCTTTTCGCCGGTTCAGCAGAGTATCCACAGCTGCAGACCTATTCTGCTGCGCTCATGCAGACCGATCCCGAACGACTTATCCAAGCGGCCCAGCAGGTGGAGCGTCTCGTACTGGAAAAGGATAACCGGATCACGATGGTACGCCAGAGTGCTGCCAGTGTGCGTGAGCATGAACTGCTGATTGCCAATACCAAAGGGCTGCACTGCCATCAGCAGGACAGTATCGGCAGTGTAAGTGTGTATCTGCTGGCTGGTGAAGAGCAGGAGACGGTGAGCGGGGGCTGGTTCGACTATTCCCTGACCGACTTCTCGGATATCCGACTGGAAGAAATTGCTGTCCGTGCTGTAAACGAGACCGTATCCAAGCTGGGTGCCTCTTCTGTACCGTCAGATAATTATCCGGTGATCCTGCGCGAAGATGCCGCCTCCAATCTGCTGCAGACCCATGCTTCAATCTTCTCGGCGGAAAATGTGGAAAAAGGCTTCTCCAGCCTCGTCGGCAAACTCGGTCAGCGCATCGCAGGCAGCAATATTACGCTGATCGACGATCCGCTGATGCCGGGTGTCCCGGGAGCATCGATATTCGATGCCGAAGGTGTGGCTGCGCGCCGCAATGAACTGATCCGGGAAGGAACACTGATGACCTTCCTGCACAACCGCAAAACAGCATCCAAGGTAGGGCTGGAGACGACCGGTAATGCTTCCAAAGGCGGATACAAAGGCAAAATCGGCGTGTCGTACCATAATCTCTACCTTGCGCCAGGTACACGCAGTCTGGATGAGCTGATCGCGTCAACCGAACGCGGCATCCTGATCACCGAGCTGCAGGGACTGCACGCCGGTACCAACCCGACAAGCGGCAACTTCTCGCTCGCCTGCCTCGGTTACCTGATCGAAAACGGCAAAATCAGTCGCCCTGTCAATCAGATTACTGTCTCCGGCAACTTTTACGATCTGCTCAGTGAGGTGGAAGAGCTGGGCAATGACCTGCGCTTCACCGGCAGCTGCACCTCGCCATCGCTCAAGGTTCGCTCGCTGTCGATTTCGGGAGCGTAAAATGAAGTAGAAAGTAAGAAATGAGCAGTAAGTAGTGAATAGTGAGGAGAAGTAGTAAGTAGTGAGAAAAGATAAAAGAGCTAAAGCTGCTGTTATGGAGCTTTAGCTCTTTTCGTATGTCCGTGCTTGGATAGAGCTCTATGATGCTGATGAAGAAGGTGCTTTGTTTACTATCATCATCCGTATTCAATAGAATAAACCGATAAACGTTAAATATTTAATGATTTAATCGGTTCATCATTTGAGTGGTTGAGTAAATCTCCTCCTAATACGTCATGGTAATACATACATCTATTAAACTAATTACTGAACTATCACGGTGAAAACACAGGCTTAACAATAAGAAGTTGCTTTACATTCATCTTCTGGTTTATAATACCTCATAATTCTATGCATAGATATACTAGGTATGTTAAAAGAAGGAGGGTCAGCATGAAAATCAGCAAAGAGCTGCTCAAGGGCTCTACAGGTACACTTGTACTGACGCTTTTATCACAAAAAGATATGTACGGCTATGAATTGATCAAAGAGCTGGAACAAAGTTCCCAGGGCATATTTTCGCTAAAAGAAGGCACATTGTATCCGATCCTTCATGCCATGGAGTCCGAACGCTGGGTAGAATCTTACTGGCAGGAGAGCAGCGGCAGGAAGCGCAAATACTATTCGATTACAGAGACAGGAATCGCGCAGCTTCAGGAAAAAACACGAGAGTGGAATCTGTTCAAAAATGCAGTCGATAGGGTCATTGGAAAGGAGAGTATGGGATGAGCATACACCAATCTCGGCATACACAGAGTGCTGCCGAATGTTCCCGGCAATTTCTGAATACCGTTGGCAAGGGAATTCGTTCCAAAGCAATCCGTGAGGAAATACGTATGGAAATGCAGTCCCATCTGGATGAACTGGCAGCCAGCAGACAGGAAGAAGGTTACCCGGAGGAGGAAGCGATGCTGTGGGCGATTGATCAAATGGGAGATGCCGATGCATTGAACCGCTCTTTTAGAAATATACATAAACCTGTTCTCAACTGGAAGCTGCTACTGCTTATCGGAATGGTAGCCGCCATGGGGCTTTTGACTGTTTTCTCCTTTAGTGCAGGTTACAGCGAAGCAGATTACCACAGTGCAATGATCGATTTCCAGCTTTTTTTTAGCATTCTGGGAATGATAGTGTTTATAGTCTTTTATTTTCTGGATTATCGTCTGTTCAGTCGATATGCCTGGCATCTCTATGGGTTTACCCTGATCGCGGAGTTACTGTTATTCCACGTCCCTTCGAGAATAAATTTTGAAGGAAAAGGGTGGTATTATGCAGTGATTGGACCTGTTTCACTGGATTGCTGGGCATTGGGGATATACGCTTATCTGATCGCTATAGCGGGTATACTGTCCCGGCAGGATTGGTCAACGGTTAACTGGAAGAGCAGATCCCATCTTGCTGTTCTGGCTGCGATGATTTTGCCTGCAGGCTTATATTTTGCTTTTGGCATGACTCACTGGCTGACACTGATTTTCTATATTGTTGCGGTTGCCATGATGTATGGCCGTGCAGGCGGTAACCGCCGACTGATTGTTGCACTTTCTGCAGCTTTTGCAGCAAGCGTTGGGCTAACCTTGTTCAAAAACAAGCAGGCATGGAATCGAATTACGGAGACATTTTCTTTCGCAGCGCCAGATCCGAATTATGCCTACAATAGATTTCAGATTATGCATTCTGTCCGCAGTGCAGGTTGGTGGGGACAGGGATTTGGCGTACGAGCCGATCATCTTCCGTATTCACCGTCCCAATTGGTGTTCACCTATTTCGCCTACGCTTTTGGCTGGATTGCTGCAGGGGTACTGCTGCTTGTCATAGCCATATTCATTACCCGGTGTCTGACGACCGTACGTTTGATTACAGATCCGTACGGACAGCTCGTATTCACTTCATTAGCAGTGATGCTGATCGGGCAATTGCTGTATACACTGGGAGCTTCTACCGGTGTGCTGCCATTTACAACTATGTATATGCCATTCTTTAGTTATGGTGCTACAGCTACAATTCTCAGCTATGCGGCTATCGGGATGATGCTGGGCATCTATCGTCGCAAAAAACTGATTTCTGTGTCCAAGAAGGTTCTATGACTGCGATAGTTATCAAATAACTGTACGGAAGAGATGTCTCCAGCGAAAGATTTATACTAAAATTATTTACACTTCATACAAGAAAATATAATTTCTATACAAAAGTTATTGTATTACCGGAATATAAATTGTTAAAAATCATATAATCCAGGTCCATATCTCGTCTCTAAATGTTACAATAAAAGGAAGACCAAATTCCATCCGGGGCCATTCACAATAGCCCCATATAATACAAATGTTCAGTACAATAGTCCATTCTGCACCTGTGGGAACCGTTCTATACTGACTGTACATTCAAATGAACGAACGGAGGACAACGATGTATTTACATGGAACAAGCAAGATTAATGAGCAGGGACATCTGGAGATCGGCGGCTGTGATACGGTTGCTCTGAAAGAGCAGTATGGCACCCCTTTATATATTATGGACGAACAATTAATCCGTCAGCGCTGCCGGGAATATATGGACGCTTTCCGCGCGACGGGGATGCAATTTCAGGTCGCTTATGCGAGCAAGGCATTCTGTACCATGGCGATGTGCCGCATTGTAGAAGAAGAAGGGCTGTCGCTGGATGTGGTCTCCGACGGAGAACTGTATACGGCGATGCAGGCCGGGTTCCCGGTGGAACGCATCCATTTTCATGGCAATAACAAGACGCCGGAGGAGCTGGAACTCGCACTGGATGCAGGTATCGGCTGTTTTGTGGTCGATAACCTGATCGAGCTGCATCTGCTGAACGCGATCGCTGCGGAGAAAGGGCTGCAGCCGAAGATTCTGCTGCGCGTTACTCCTGGTGTCGAAGCGCATACGCATGAATTTATCTCTACCGGACAGGAAGATTCCAAATTCGGATTCGATATCGGCAACGGCTCTGCATATGAGGCAGTTGTTCAGGCGGATCAGCTGTCCAGTGTTGAACTGCTCGGTTTGCACTCGCATATCGGGTCGCAGATTTTTGAAGTGGATGGGTTTGAAGTGGCAGCTCAGCGTGTGTCGGAGTTTGCCCGTCAGCTGCAGGACGAGAAAGATATTCACTTTTCCGTTATCAATCTGGGCGGTGGCTTTGGCATCCGGTATACCGAAGCAGACAGTCCGCTGCAGGTGTCCGATTATGTGCAGGCGATTGCCGAATCGGTCAAAAAGCATTTTGCCGACAGTGAAGGAACTGTGCCGCAGATCTGGATCGAGCCGGGACGCAGCATCGTCGGCGATGCCGGTACGACGCTGTATACGGTAGGAACGAGCAAGGACATCCCCGGCATCCGCAAATACGTCTCTGTTGATGGCGGCATGTCGGATAACCCGCGTACAGCCCTCTATGATGCCAAGTATGAAGCGGTGATCGCCAATCGTGCGGCGGATGAAACGTCCGAGCTCGTATCGGTCGCCGGCAAATGCTGTGAGAGCGGCGATATGCTGATCTGGGATATTGAGCTGGCTCATCCGGTATCCGGCGACCTGCTCGCTGTGGCCTGTACCGGTGCCTACAACTACTCGATGGCCAGCAATTATAACCGTCTGCGTCGTCCGGCCGTCGTGCTCGTTCAGGATGGACAGAGTGAAGTAATCGTCAGCCGCGAGAGCTATGAAGATCTGGTCGGCAATGACCGAATTCCGACGCGTCTGCAGGCATCGGCCGCTTTGCGCAGCTGATTCACAGGTAGAGAATATGCAGGGATGGTTATAATCTTTTGCGTTGAAATGAATTTCATAGTAAACTGATAGGGTGCTGTGCTGATCGCCTTTACGGGTATTCAGCATGGCATCCTGTATGTATTTTTAATATACAGCTTGTTGAATACACTCAATAACGCTGATACACGAGAGGAGATAGATGATTATGGCAAAACAGGCTAAAATCAAATTGGAAAATGGCGGCGAGGTAGTTATCGATCTGTTCGATCAGGATGCTCCTAATACGGTTGCCAACTTTGAGAAACTGGCAAGTGAAGGGTTCTACAACGGTCTTGTCTTCCACCGTGTAATCCCAGGTTTCGTAGCTCAGGGCGGATGCCCGAACGGTACAGGTACTGGTGGTCCAGGTTACATGATCGATTGCGAAATCAACCCGAACAAACACGAGCGCGGTTCCCTGGCTATGGCTCACGCCGGCCGCAACACAGGCGGAAGCCAGTTCTACATCGCTTACCAGCCACAGCCTCACCTGGATGGACAGCACACTGTTTTCGGTAAAGTCGTAAAAGGTATGGAATACGTTGACGCATTCCAGGGCCGCGACAAAATGGAAACTGTAGAAGTGGTAGAAGCATAATTTATAATTACTTATGAAATGATATCGCTTGGCGGCTGTGTAATGCAGCCTGCCAGCGAGCAGACAGGCTGTTCGGTGTCATATTGATACCGGGCAGCCTGTTTTTGATATGCATTTGTATGTGCAGTGAGAAAGACAGTATGGATATATATACTTTGGTGTTCTATTGTATAGAGTTATCGAACTATAGATCAATCCTCTTCCTGCTCATCCTGTGCTTTTTTGCGCTGCAAATAATAGACAATCGAATACGGGATCAGCAGACACGCAAACACAACTCCTCCTACAATAAGTGCATCCCGCATCGAATGCTCCGGCTGGCTAAACCATACTGCACCACCGGCAATAATCCCGGCTCCTGCCGCCAGAATCAGATTGTACAGGTAAGGCTTGGGTTTGCGGGCAGTCTCGGAACGATCCATATCTACGGAAATTCTCAGATTGGCATAGCCAAGAGTCATCGCCGTCAGCATAAATACAATCCATATCGGCTGCGCTATCATCTCTTCCAGCCCATACTTTACCAGTGTATACAGCAGAATGATGGCAATCCCTGCGCTTTGCACGCCAAAGGCAAGACGGATGTTTTTTAGATTCTGCATAACGAGTCGTTCATCCTTGATCGGTCGCATAATTTAGTCCTCCCTGTCTGTCCAGAATAGTTCATCCAGCGACTGATTGACCGCATAACAAATTTCCAGACACAGACGCAGTGTAGGATTATAGCTGCCTTTCTCAATCAGACTGATCGTCTGGCGGGTTACGCCGGTTCGGTCGGCGAGCTGCTGCTGTGTCAATCCCACCTGAATGCGGGCATTTCTTACTCTATTTCCCAAATCAGTCACCTCTACATATATGTAACATATATATTCCGTAATGTAAAATATAAATTACATTTTCGTTAAACATAATAACGTTATGTTTATTTTTGTAATGATCTGTGCTAATTTATATAACAAGTAATCATATGCCAGTTGGCTCTGTCACTATGAAGCGTTGAAGCAGTATTTGAATTGTACGTATCCAGGTCAGGAGATGAAGGCAAATGCAACATAATACGGATGTGCCGCATAGACTGCTGCTGCGCAAGGCGATGCTGCTAAGCGGAGAGCAGGTGGATGTACTGATGATGGATGGAATTATTTCCTCGATTCATCCATCCGGTCTAATGCAGCAGGATTCTGTCCAACCAGGAACGCAGCAGATTGATTGTGACGGGTGGTATGTCACCAGCGGCTGGATTGATATGCATGTTCACGCTTATTCCGAGCTGTCTCCCTACGGGGATGAGATTGATGAGATTGGTATCCGGCATGGCGTGACGACGATTGTGGACGCCGGCAGCTGCGGCGGCGATGATATTCACCAGCTGGTGCAGCAGAGCGTGGATACACGGACATCGCTGCTGGCCTTTCTGAATATTTCGCGAATTGGACTGCACCGGGTAGATGAACTGTCCAATCTGGAATGGATTGATGCAGCTCGGGTACAAGAAGCGGTGCAGCAGCACCCCGGTCATATCGTCGGACTGAAAGCAAGAATCAGCGCCAGTGTGGTACAGGATCTGGGTATTGAACCGCTGCGGCGGGCAAGGCAGTTATCTGCACAGGTGAATCTGCCATTGATGGTACATATCGGCTCGGGACCGCCGGATATCCGCGAGGTGCTGAGTCTGCTGGAATCCGGAGACATTGTCACCCATTATCTAAATGGCAAATCCAATAATCTGTTTGATGAGCAGGCTCAGCCCTTGCCTGAACTGATCGCTGCCCTGCAGCGGGGGATTCATCTGGATGTGGGTCATGGATCGGCCAGTTTTTCTTTTGCGGTAGCCGAGCAGGCGAGAGATGCAGGCATTCCCCTGTATACGATCAGCACGGATATTTACCGTCGTAACCGGCTGGATGGACCGGTGTATAATATGTCGAATGTACTCAGCAAATTTCTGTATCTGGGCTATGAATTGAAAGACATTATGGAAGCGGTAACGACCCATGCGGCGCAGTGGCTGAATCGTCCGAAACTGGCCGGCATGCAGCCTGGCGAACAGGCGGATCTGACCCTGTTTGCCATTGAGCCGGGACCGGTCATACTGACCGACTCGGAGGGAGAACAGCGTACAGCAGACCGACATATCGAAGCGAAGGGAGTCGTCAAAGATGGGACATTCTTTACATGTCAAGTACGGACTCAAGCGGGTCATTAATGCCAGTGGACGAATGAGCATTCTGGGTGTATCTGCACCGACAGATGCGGTGATGGAGGCGATGAAAACAGGCGGTCAGAGCTATGTGGAGATCGCCGATCTGGTTAATAAAGCGGGTGATTATATCGCCCGGCTGATCGGTTCGGAAGCGGCGGTGGTCGTCAACTCGGCTTCCAGCGGGATTGCACTCTCGGTCGCGGCGATCGTTACGGAAGGGAATCTTCGCCGCAGTCTGCGGCTTCATCAGGAACCTATTGTCCGCAGCGAGATTCTGATGTTCAAAGGCCACAACGTCCAGTACGGCGCGCCAGTCGAGACGATGGTCTATCTGGGCGGCGGCAGGGTGGTCGAGGTTGGTTATGCCAATGAAGGCCGCGCCGAGCATCTGGAAGAAGCGATTAACGAGCATACCGCCGCCATTTTGTATGTCAAATCCCATCATGCCGTGCAGAAGAACATGATTTCCTTTGAAGAAACGTGGGAGGTGGCTCATCGTCATCATATTCCGATGATTATCGATGCTGCCGCCGAGGAAGAACTGTCCCGGTATATTCCATATTCCGATCTGGTCATCTTCAGCGGCTCCAAAGCTATCGAAGGGCCGACCTCCGGCATCGTAGCCGGTAAACGGATGTACGTGGAATGGCTGAAGACGCAGCTGCACGGGATCGGACGCAGCATGAAGGTGGGCAAGGAGACGACATTCGGTCTGCTGCAGGCACTGGATGAATATCAGGACAAGCCGGATCGGAGCCAGCAGGAGAAGCAGAACCTTCAGGATATATTGCTGCCGCTGTCCGGTCAGCAGGGCATCACCGTCACGATTGTTCAGGATGAAGCGGGCCGGGCGATTTTCCGGGGCAGGGTACATATTGATCCATCAGCAGCCAGTCTGACCGCGCAGGAAGTGAATGACCGGCTGCGTGAAGGTGAGATCGCCATTTATACACGGGATTATGGAGTGAAGCAGGGCTTTTTTGATATTGATCCGCGGCCGCTGCTGGGTGATGATCTGGAGATCATTGCAAGCCGGATACGGGAAATTACAGGAGGCTGACATATGACCAATTTATCCGCAAGACTGTACCGCGGCCGCGCGGCACTCAATGTGCTGGCAGGCAGTATCAATAATGCAAAGCAGGTATTTGAAGCCGCTCAGGGATATGTACTGGTCGGCGTGCTGTCCAAGAACTATCCCGATGCCGAGTCCGCGGTGGAAGCGATGATGGCCTATGGTGAAGCGATAGAGGATGCGGTGTCGATCGGGCTTGGAGCAGGGGACAACCGTCAGGCGGCAGTGGTCGCCGAGATTGCCCGCAGCTACGCGGGTGCACATATCAATCAGGTATTCCCGGCTGTAGGCGCCACACGTGCGAATCTGGGCAGTAGGGACAGCTGGATCAACAGCCTGGTCTCACCGAGCGGGAAGCCGGGATACGTGAATATCTCCACGGGTCCTGCCAGTGCCGCCTGTGCCGATCAGGCTGTCGTACCGGTCAAGGCAGCGATTGCGCTGATTCGTGATATGGGCGGCAATGCGATCAAGTATTTTCCGATGAAAGGGCTGGAGCTGGAGGAGGAGTACCGCGCGGTCGCAGCCGCCTGTGCGCAGGAGCATTTTGCCCTGGAGCCGACCGGAGGCATTGAGCTGCATAATTTTGAGCGAATTGTGCAGATTGCACTGGAAGCGGGAGTGCCGCAGGTAATTCCGCATGTGTACTCCTCCATTATCGATTCCGGCAGCGGGGATACGATAGTGGAGCATGTACAGACACTGCACCATACGATGACCGAACTGGTGGATCGTTATGCATGAGACCTCTGCAGATGTACAGATGGGAACAGGCTGCCGTGTAGCGGCTTTTGGCGAAGTGATGATGCGGCTGCAGGTGCCCGGCTACGAGACACTGACGCAGGGCAGTGAACTGAAATATACATTTTCCGGCACAGGGGTAAATATTACTTCGGCGCTGTCCCGGTTCGGTCATGACGGCTATCTGATCACTACGCTGCCGTCCAATCCGCTGGGTGAAGCGGCGATCGCCTATCTGCGCCGGCTGGGCATCTCGACCTCACTGATCCAGCGCAGCGGCAAATATATCGGTATGTACTTTCTGGAGAATGGATTCGGTCCGCGACCCGGACGGGTGACCTATACGGATCGCCTGGGCAGCAGCTTCAATACAGCCGATCCGGACAACTATCCGTATGAACAGATCGCTCAACGGGTGCAGCTGATCCATTTCTGCGGTATTACACTGGCAATGAACGAAAGTGTGCGCCAGCAGATGAAGCGGCTGGCAGCAGCGGTACGAGAGCAGGGTGGGCAGGTTGTGCTGGACTGCAATTACCGTCCGTCACTATGGGGCCATGACAGTTATGAGATGGCCCGTCCGCATTATGAAGAAATGCTGGCCCATGCGGACATCGTCATGATGAACGAACGGGATGCAACAGGCATACTCGGTATGCCTGCAGAATCGACAGATCGCCTTGATCAATTAAAACAATTGATTCCACAGGTCGCCAGGAAGTATGATATTGCTGTAATCGCCGGAACGCACCGGGCGATTCATGAAGATAACACCCATTCACTGCAAGGCTATATTTACAAGAACGGTTCATTTGTCTTTTCCCGGCTGCTTACGTTTCCCGTGCATGACCGGATTGGCGCAGGTGATGCCTATACCGCCGGTATTATTCATGGTCAATTAACTGGCCTAGAACTGCAGCAGACTGCTGATTATGCGGCGACCGCTGCCATGCTGGCCCATACGGTTACCGGAGATACTCCGTTATCGACCGATATGGAGATCCGGCAGGCCATGACAGAGCAGAGCAGGGATGTAGACAGATGACCAGCAGAAAGGCAGGGACATTTCATGTCCATTACGCGAAAAAAAGGACCTCTTTATTTGCAGGTCAAGAAAATTATCAAAGACCGGATTCTGCACGGCGTCTATCCAATGGGAACGACGATCCCTTCCGAGCCGCAGCTGGAAAATGAATTTGGTGTCAGTAAAATGACCGTCCGTAACGCGGTACAGGAGCTGGCCCAGGAGGGATATGTGGAGAAGCGCAGCGGCGTCGGTACGACCGTGATCCGCAACACATCCCTTTCCCGATTGTCCAAAGGCAAACGGTTCACCGAGCTGCTGGTCGAAGAAGGGCATCAGATCCGCAAGCAGCTGTTGCATTCGGTCTGGGTGACCAACGAACCCGACAGCGAGATCTATCGGCTGTTTGGTCCGCGCTGTCTCAAGGTGGAACGCCTGTACTGGCTGGATGAACAGCCGTATATTCATTATGTGAATTACCTGGCACCGGTATTTCCGCTATCATTGGAACTGAAAGGCCTGGAACTGCAGTCAATGTACGATCTTATTGAAGAATACGGAATCGAGCTGCATAATTTCCGGGACAGCTTTACGGTGGCGACGGCGGACTTTGCAACCGAGGTGCTGCTGCGGGTAAAAGAAGATACAGCGCTGCTGCAGCGGCTGCGGTATTCCTATGATACGGACGGTAATCTGATCGAATACAGCAAAGGTTTTTACAATACAGAGCTTCAGCATTATCTTGTTAATTATGATGTGTAATAGGTAATCAAGGTACCGGCTGCATAGAGATATCGATATAGCAGGTTCGCTGTACGGCTGATTCCGGAATCAACCGCATAACGAAAAAGGACAGGCTTCCTGAGAGTAGCTTGTCCTTTTTCGTTATTTTATTTGGTTGGTGAATTCGATGATTCGTTTATTTAGCCGGGGCGTAAAAGCTGATCGTGCCGGTACTCTCGTCCGCGCTGACGAACAGATTGCGTCCGTTGACCCGGTGGATGCCTTCTGGTGATTCGCCTGCCGTTGGAATCAGGCCTTTGTATACCGGCTGGGCCGGATTGCCGATGTCAAAGAATAAAACAGCATCCGCGCGTTCGGAGGCCACGGCGAGAACCGATTTTCCATTTACAATGGATACCGTCAGATTCTCGACTTCGCTGCCTTTGTTGGGACTGCGATCATCCGGGTACAATCCGGCCTGTGCTGCTGCGCGGTCGATCAGATTGCCGCTGTCATAGACGCGGTTGCCCTGCAGATCCCAGACGGCAATATTGCGGCCGCCTGCTTTGACGCCATCCTTGAATTCGTTTTTGCCCAGGTCGCCTTCGTTGGCGGTGATCACATACTGACCGTCCGGGGTAAAGGCAATGCCATCCGGTTCATAACGCCCGGTCATCGTATCGGTAAAAGACACTTTGCCATCGTCTTTGAGATCCGCTGCATGGCGGGTCGTTCCGAGAGCGAACATGCGGGTAATCTGCTTGCTGTCCAGATCAACGAGGGCAATGACGTTGTTTTCCTGCAGCGTTACAGCCGCTGTGGTGCCTGCTTCATTGATGGCAACATACTCGGGCTGCGGCTCATGCGGATAGATGGCTCCTTTTACACCACTCAGATCGACAGGAAGATCGGTCACCGTGCCGTCCAGCGCATTGGCCTGGTTGAACTGGACAATTGTAATGCTGCCGGGACGCTTAGCATTTGGATAATCGAATTCTTCCGTAGCCGGGTCCAACTCTTCATCTTCAATCGCAATGACCGCATAGGTGCCATCTTTGGAAATAGCGATCGAATCGGGTCCAATACCAAGCGGATATGTTTTGGCTATCTTGTAGCTGGCCAGATCCACGACTGCGAGTATGCCTGGGTTGGCTTCATTTTTGTTGTCACCGGTACGAATGACAGCCAGCGCATATTTGCCATCTGGCATTACCGCTACACTGGTGACTTCGGCTTTGGCAGAAAGAGAATGGAAGCTGACCGTTTTGGCGACTTTAGTCTGATGGATATTGGCGATATCCAGAATTGTAATGCTGCCTTCATCCGCTTCGGTCACGACCAGACGCTTGCCATCCGGTGTGGAAGAAGCGATCTCGGCTTTGTCCAAAGGCATCTGAAAAGAAGCAGCCAGCGTATAGCCTGTCTGATTCTGCTTGGCCAGCACAGCCTGCTGCAGCTGCCCGGTCGTGTGCTCTGACACATACAGCGTGCCATTACGGAATACCGGTGCCTGATCCAGTCGAATCGCCTTGCCTGCGAGCATAGCCATCGTACTGCCCGAACGAAGGGAGAGCGTGACACCCCCAGCGGTCACGACCGCTTTCTGGGAAGCCCCATTCCAGCTAATCTTGCCCTGCATATTCTGCACCGTAGTACGCAGCGAAATATCCGCCTTGGCCGCAGCCGCCAAATGCCCACCGCTCACCAGACTGCCTCCAAGTACTGCCACCGTCGTCAGCAAAGCCAGACGCTTTGCCAGTTTCTTGCTATGTATACCTTTTCCCTGAATCATCAACAAACGCCCCTTTTATTTATAATGAGTACAGCATACAAAATGGATATGCATATATAAACAAAGCACGTACAAATGTTGTATCCGCACGGAACGAAAGAAAGGAAATAAGGGCAAAGGACGATTTTTAAGCCTGGAGGACGTGCCCTTATTCCTTTCCGTAGTGATTGATGCTAACAACACATAATATTAAAACAAGCGATGTCAAAAAATATATGCTGCAACATTTCATCCGTACAATCATACATCTGAAGGTGCACAAAACTTTCACTGTAAGCAGTCTAGCAACCAACCATATCTCCAGCGTTAAAGCAAATCAGCTGGTTTGTAAAACTTGGATTATGCTAAAATGACAGGGTATCACACTACATCATACGCGGACATATATCCGTGATAAGGAGAATACATATGCCGGGAACCTTATTTGTAAATGGCCGCTTCAACCCGCATACCGGTCTGCCTGCCGGGGCGGATGCAATCTATACCGAGGATGGAATGATCCGGGCCATAGGAAGCACCCGTGAGCTGCAGCTGCAGCTGACAGGTTCACAGTACAATACCGTAGATTGGGAAGGCGCAGCTGTGCTGCCTGGACTGGTCGATTCGCATATGCATTTGTCGATGCATGGAATGAAGCTGTCCATGCTGGACTTTTCCGATGTGCGATCCAGGGAAGAGATGCTGCATATGATCCGCGAACGGGTCCGTATTACGCCTGCCGGTGAATGGATTCTGGGCCTGAACTGGAATGAAAATGCCTTCACTCCAGCTGTGCCGCCGCTGCGCCGGGAGCTGGATGAGATCACGACCGATCATCCGGTCTATCTGACCCGGACCTGTTTTCATGCGTATCTGGCGAACAGTGAAGCGTTCCGTCGTGCCGGTGTAACGGCAGCCACCCCTGATCCTCCATCCGGCGCTTACGGGCGCGACGAAGCGGGCGAACTGAACGGCTGGGTGTATGAGGAAGCCAATATGGCTTTTACCGCCGTACAGCCGGAACCCGATTACATCACCCGCAAAAATGCGATTCGCCGCGCTTGTGAAGATGGACTGCGGCTCGGACTGACCGGCGCACATACCGAAGATTTGCGCTTTCTCGGCAGTATCGACAATATGCTGCGGATTTACCGGGAGCTGCGCGAAGAGGGGCTGCATTTCCGCAGCCATCAGCTAATTTATTATACGCATCTGCAGGAAGCCGAAGCGCTGGGACTGCGTGCCGGAGATGGCGACGAATGGATGCGGATCGGCGCAGCCAAGATTTTCTCGGATGGAGCGATCGGCGGCCGGACTGCGCTGCTGCAGCAGCCTTACAGCGATGCACCGGCGACCAAAGGCATGGCGATTCATCCACAGGAGCGACTGAACGAGATTACCGCCTATGCGCGGCGCCTCGGATTCCCAATTGCGGTTCATGCGATCGGAGACGGTGCAGCAGATATGACGCTGTCCGCCATGGAAGCCTATCCGCTGCAGGGTATCAGCCATCTGCCGGACCGCTTTATCCATGCCCAGGTACTGGACGCTTCCCTGCTGGAGCGAATGACCCGGCTGCAAATGATCGCCGATATTCAGCCAAGATTCGTTGCCAGTGATTTCCCATGGGTAATGGACCGGGTAGGCTTGGAACGTACAGAGTATCTGTACGCCTGGAAAAAGATGCTCACCGCCGGCGTCGTCTGCGCCGGAGGCAGTGATGCCCCTATCGAACCGTTGAACCCACTGCTCGGCCTGCACGCCGCTGTCACCCGGCGCAGACCCGATATGATGGAACCCGCTGAAGGCTATCTGCCCGAAGAACGACTGAGCATCCATGAGGCCGTACAGCTGTTTACAACCGGCAGCGCCGCCGCAGTCGCCGAACAAAACCAGCGCGGCTCCATCCAGATCGGCAAAGCCGCCGACTTCACCGCCCTGGACCGCGATATCTACCAAGGAGCCGACACCCTGCTGCAAGCACAGGTGCGCATGACTGTCGTAAACGGTGAAATTGGCTACCGTGCGTAGTACAAGAGCTGTTCCCGGTTAATATACGCAATTGATACAAAATGAACATAAATAAAAGCCCGCCAATTCCTTTGAAACGGGAGGTTCAAGATAAGAAGTGATTTTTGCGGAGCAAAATATCTTACTGCTTTAAGCCTGGAGATCTTCATTTACCCATTACAACAAAAGATATCCAGGCTTAACCGGAGGATGTGCCTTTATTCCTTTCTGGAGTGGATGAAGTAAAAATCGTCACATCAAAATGTACTTTCTTGATTTTCACCAAGTAAAATGGTATGATTTCACCAGCACGCTGCAAACAACTGCAGACGTGAGAAGTGACCATAAAATTCGATAATATTTTATCCTCGGGGCGGGGCGAAATTCCCCACCGGCGGTGTTGAGACAATATTTGGATGCGACTCCATTCATGGAGCCTGCTGCTGAATACGAAGCTCTAAGTCCGTGACCCGTTATCTGTGCCTGCTGGCCGGATGCGGTGGATCTGGTGAGAATCCGGAGCCGACAGTATAGTCTGGATGGGAGAGGAGAAACGGTACCACCGTTATCATAACGGTCGTACTAGAGTTGTCATTTAATTCACATATAGTCATCGGTTTATTTCTGGCAGGCATTTTTCGTATGTCATGTTATACCAGAGAGCGAGCTGTAAGATTATCTTGCAGCTGTACAACCGTATGAGTTATGTCCATAATGCACAGGAGAGTCGAGACCTTTTTAAAGGTTTGCGTGTATTTGCCGTATCGGTCTGTCGTACGTTGTACAGCTGAAGGCCATTTCGCAGATCCAAGGTTTTTTGACGACCCTGTCTGCCGGAACCCATAAATGACAATTCTGATTTCCTGTCTGATACACAGCCCCGTTGACCCGGTTATATACCGAGTCGCGGGGCTTTTTGTATATGCATCAGGTGAGATTGTTAGAAAGATATATTTTTGTTACTATATTATTAATAGTAACTATGTGTGTTTCGTGCTGGACAGCAGCTGACCTAATACGAAACGCCACTCACCCAAAGGAGCCTTGAATATGAACGTATTAAACGATGAATTTTATATGTCACTTGCACTGGATATGGCAGAGAGAGCTCAGGGGCAGACGGATATTAACCCGGTGGTCGGCTGTGTCGTTGTCAAGGACGGACGGATTGTCGGCATGGGTGCCCATCTCAAGCGAGGTACCGGTCATGCGGAAGTTCATGCGCTCAATATGGCTGGCACCGAAGCGGAGGGAGCGACCGCTTATGTGACGCTTGAACCGTGCAGCCACTATGGCAAGACCCCACCATGCAGCGACCGTCTGATCCAGGAAAAGGTCAAGCGTGTCGTCGTTGCCGCCGTAGATCCGAACCCGCAGGTTGCCGGTTCCGGCATCAAGCGGCTGCGCAGTCATGGTATAGAAGTCGTTACCGGTGTACTGGCGGAGCGTTCGGAGCGGCTGAACGAGACATTTAACAAATACATCACGACCAGGATGCCATTCGTTACGCTCAAGACCGCCAGTACGCTCGATGGACGTCTCGCTTCACGCACAGGCGACAGCAAATGGATCTCCAATGGTGATGCCCGCGAACGTGTCCATGGGATGCGTCACCGTCACCAGGGCATTATGGTCGGTATCGGAACGGTACTGGCAGATGATCCTGAACTGACGACCCGTACCGCCGTGCCCGGTATCCATCCGGTACGGATCGTAATTGACTCCAGACTGAGTATTCCGGATGGAGCCCGGCTGCTGAATACGGAAGAAGCCGATACGATCATTATTACAACGTCACAGACTGACCCTGATCGAATCCGGCAGCTGGAGCAGCAAAAGGGTGTACGTATACTGATCTGCGGCGATGGACCACAGGTGGATCTGCCGCTGGCGATGCGTACACTGGGTGAGCAGGAGCTATCCTCCATTTTGCTCGAAGGAGGCGGCCGGCTGAACGGAGCGATGCTCGAAGCCGGTCTGGTCGATCGCGTGACGCTCTTCTTCGCTCCCAAGCTGATTGGCGGCGGAATGTCTACCTTTACCTTGGACGGATTCGAGAAGATGAATCAGGCGGTGACGCTGGATCAGATGGAAGTGCGGCAGCTAGGCGACAACGTCTGTATCAGTGGTCGTGCAGTCTACCATCATCTGTAAAAGTAAAAAAATCAATATTCAGCATATCCTGAACCAAAGGAGGAAGCCCATGTTTACCGGATTGATTGAAGAAATCGGCACCCTGAAGCGCAGCGAACGCCGCGGCGAGACGATGGTCCTCGGTATTACTGCTTCCCGCATTATGCCCGGTCTGGCGATCGGTGACAGTGTATCGTGCAATGGTGTCTGTCTGACGGTCACCTCGATTGCGGGTTCGCTGTTCACTGTGGATGTCATGCCGGAGACCCACCGTCTGTCCAGTCTCAAGGACCTTCACTCCGGCAGCCCGATTAACCTGGAACGGGCGATGGCGGCCAATGGCCGATTCGGCGGTCATATTGTGCAGGGTCATGTCGACGGAACAGCTGTCATCGAGCAGGTGGAGCATAACCAGAATGCGGTCGTTTTCCGGATCAAGCCGCAGGATACTTCCCTGTTCCGCTATATTATTCCCAAAGGCTCTATCGCTGTCGACGGCATTAGCCTAACCGTGGTGGCAGTCATGAACGATAGCTTCACCATCTCGATCATTCCGCATACGCTCAAGGAAACGGTGCTTGCCCACCGTAAGCCTGGAGATACCGTAAATCTGGAATGTGATGTACTCGGCAAGTATGTAGAGCATATGCTGCAGTACCGCTCCGCTTCACCAAATGATGCACAATCCAATCACCAATCGGTACTGACCGCCAATTTTTTGCAGGAAAACGGATATATGTAATGCATCATTGGAGCATTTTCGCCAGCAGCCCATTATTATACCAAGGAGGGACCTACCATGGATAACGAACCTTCCGGTTTGCACCGGATTGAGGAAGCATTACACGATTTGCAGCAGGGTAAAGTTATCATCGTCGTGGATGATGAAGACCGGGAAAATGAAGGCGACTTTATAGCGCTCGCCGATCATGCCACTCCGCAGGTAATCAACTTTATGGTTACCGAAGGACGCGGTCTCGTCTGCCTGCCGATCACGGCAGAACGCGCCGAACAGCTGCAATTGCAGCCGATGGTATCCCAGAATACGGATTACCACGGCACCGCCTTTACCGTATCGGTCGACCATATGAGCACATCGACAGGCATCTCTGCCCACGAGCGCTCCATGACCGCACGGGCGATTACCGATCCATCAGCCGGCCCTGAACATTTCCGCCGCCCGGGCCACATGTTCCCGTTGATTGCCAATCCCGGCGGCGTCCTGTCCCGACCCGGCCATACGGAAGCCGCCATCGACCTGGCCCGCCTCTGTGGAGCTTATCCCGCAGGCGTTATCTGCGAAATCATGAACGAAGACGGCACCATGGCCCGCCTGGACCAACTGCGGACCATCGCCACCAAACACAACCTGCAGCTCATTAGCATCCAAGCCCTGATCATCTATCTACAAACCAAAACCAGCTCCACCCCAAGCAACCCGGCAACTTAAGCAAAAAATGTATTTTCCAGGGATAGATACCAACATGTCACTCCAGTCATCCTATCCCACGAGCACCACCAAACCATCATCCCAGAACCAAGCTAAGCATCACTTCTATCACCTAACCAGCACCACCAGCAACCCCAGGCAAGCAGCGCAGCGCCCTTGCCCGCCTTACTATCCGACCATCTTTTTTCGGGAGGCAGACAGCTGATCTTTCCCCGAGCGGACCCATCACAGGAACAGCTGTCCGCCTCCCCACTAACCCTACTTGAAATGAGGAAACTAACCATGGCTAACATTTTTGAAGGACACTTAGTCTCGCAGGATCTGAAATTCGGAATCGTTGTTGCACGTTTTAATGAGTTCATCACCAACAAGCTGCTCAGCGGCGCACTCGACGCTCTCCAGCGTCACGGCACACCGCAGGACAATATCGACGTCGCCTGGGTACCCGGAGCGTTTGAAATTCCGCTGATCGCCCAGAAAATGGCTGAATCCGGCAAATATGATGCCGTTATCACACTCGGCACCGTGATCCGCGGATCAACCAGTCATTATGACTATGTATGCAACGAAGTCGCCAAAGGCGTATCCGCCATCAATCTGAAAACAGGCGTACCGGTCATCTTCGGCGTGGTAACCACCGAAAATATCGAGCAGGCCATTGAACGTGCTGGTACCAAAGCAGGCAACAAAGGCTGGGATTCCGCAAATGCAGCAATTGAAATGGCGAATCTGACCAGACAGATGAAATAATTACTGAATAGTAGCGATTTTCCCGAAAAGAGGCTATCCTGAAAAGGAATGAGCCTCTTTTTTGCTGAATATGTATGGTCATAGCTATGCATTAAGGATAAAATAAGGTTTGTATGTTAAGCTTGTCGATGCTGCGACTGCCTGAATATAGAGGAGATGTGCGTTATGCATTTCCGGAGAACAGGGCCGCATCGAATGAATCCCATTAAAGGAGTGTGCCTGTGACTGTACTGTACAAACTGGAAACGTTTGAAGGGCCGCTCGATTTGCTGCTTCATTTAATTGACGAATCGGAAATTGACATCCAGAATATTCCGATCAGTGAAATCACGGAACAGTATCTGGAGTATCTTCATAGCATGAAGGAACTTGAGCTCGAAGTAACGAGCGAGTTTCTCGTTATGGCGGCGACGCTGCTGTCGATCAAGAGCAAGCTGCTGCTGCCCAGACCGCCGGTCATGGAGATGGATGATTTTGATTATTATGAGGAAGAAGATCTGGACCCGCGCGCAGAGCTGGTGCGCAAGCTCGTCGAATATCGCAAGTACAAGGGCATTGCCGGACATCTGCGTGAGCGGGAAGAAGAGCGGAGTCTGATTTTTACCAAGGAACCGGAAGATCTCAAGCCCTTTACCGCCAAAGTCAATTACAATCCGGTAGAAGGATTGCATACGATGGATCTGGTGGAAGCCTTCCGCAAGGCGCTTCGCCGGGCGAGCCGGAGAACACAGATTACCCGCATCCAGCGTGACGAGATCTCGGTCAAGGACCGGATTCGCGAAGTGGCCAATCGATTTTTGGCCCTGGAACGAGGAGAAAACCTGCTGTTCTCCAAACTGCTGGATCAAGCCATGTATCGCCATGAGATCGTGGTAACATTTTTGGCTGTACTGGAAATGATGAAAATGAAGCAGATTTCGTGTTATCAGAGCCAGCTTTTTGATGACATTGTGATGGAGTGGAGAGGAGAAATAAGCATTAATGAAGTCCCAGAAGTTGAAAGCAGTTATTGAAGGCATGCTGTTCCTGTCAGGCGAGGAAGGACTGAATGTCAAGCAGATCGCCGAAGTGACCGATCAGCCGGTACAGACGGTCCAGATCGCGATCGAAGAACTGCAGGCCGATCTCAAAAAAGCTCGCCGCGGCATTCAGATCATTCATATCGCAGGCAGCTACCAGCTGTCCACGCTGCCGGCACATGCGTCCTATTATGAGAAGCTGGCAGAATCGCCCAACCGTTCTTCCCTGTCTCAGGCTGCGTTGGAGACACTGTCGATCGTTGCCTACCGGCAGCCGATTACGCGCATTGAGATTGAGGAGATTCGCGGGGTCAAATCGGAACGCCCGATTCATACATTGGTTAACAAAGATCTGATTCAGGAAGTGGGCCGTGCCGAAGCGATCGGTCGTCCTATTTTATATGGAACCACCAAGGCGTTTCTCGATTATTTCGGTCTCAGCGGACTGCGGGAACTGCCGGATGCAGCCCTGTTCGAGGATGCCGGGGATCTCGAAGAAGAGACCCAGCTGCTGTTTCACCGTCTCGAGGAACAGACCTATAATGAAGATATTCCTGCACTGGAAGAACTCGGTGAGGAACTGATCGAGGCGGCAGAAGAAGTGCTGGCTGAAGAACCGGTAGCAGAATCTTTGCATCATCAGGATGAAGAGGAATACAAAGGCTGAGCAGGCATTTGCGTGCAGGAAGTGAATATCCTGTTTTATAGGATGGGAAATGTGTACTCTCGATCAGCAGTTCAATAAAAAGCAGACCGCCCGGAAGAAATCCGGCAGGTCTGCTTTTTTGGTAAAGGCTTAACAGCTGTGGTACTGCTGTACATTCCATTTCAATATTCCCTCGGATCGGTAACACCGTTGCCGCAAACAGCGGGCTGTTGGTTTATCCTTTTTTGGCATAATTCATAATCCCAATTTAATTTGATTATTGGTTCCAGTCATAGTAAGGTGTAGGCATAACCCAATAGCGAAAGGATGAATGAAGCGATGAGCAATCTGCAAATCACGCCTTACCGCCTCACCCTGCAAGAGTGGAAGTTCAAGGCAGCTGATGAGAATGAATGGCTGTCCGCTCAGGTACCGGGTACTGTACATACCGATCTGCTGGCGCACGATCTGATTCCCGATCCATTTTATGGTACAAATGAAAAAGAGGTACAATGGGTCGACAAAAAGGATTGGGAATACATAACGACTATTCAGCTGGATCAATCCGCTCTGAAGCATTCCCATGTGGAACTGCTGTTCCACGGACTCGATACGTATGCGGATGTATATTTGAACGATCAGCTGGTGCTGTCTGCAGATAATATGTTCCGTACCTGGAGAGCCGATGTGAAAGGATATGTGAAAGAAGGAGAGAACACGGTACGCATCTATTTCCGTTCTCCGATTCAGGAAGATCTGCCCAAACTGGAAGCGCTTGGTTACGCGCTGCCGGCGAGCAATGATCAGTCGGACGTAGGCGAGCTGGGCGAGCAGCGTGTCAGCATCTTTGCCCGCAAAGCGCCTTATCATTATGGCTGGGACTGGGGTCCGCGCTTTGTAACGAGTGGAATCTGGCGTGAAGCCGAGCTGGTCGCCTGGTCAGACGTACGAATTGAAGACGTATACATTCGTCAAAATCAGGTAACGGCGGAATCCGCTGATCTCACGGCTGTCATCCAGGTATACTCCGAGCTGGAGCGCAAAGGCTATCTGCATATCCATACAGAAGATCAGAACTGGGAACAGCAGGTGACGCTGCAGGAAGGTACCGATATCATTGAGATTCCTTTGACGCTGGAAAACCCCAAGTTATGGTGGTCAAGAGGTCTTGGTGAAGCAAACTTGTATACGTTTACAATATCTGTGACCGATACAGCCGACCAGCAAAATCAGCTGGCCGAGCAGAGCATCCGCACCGGTATCCGTTCGGTACGTCTGGTACGGGAAAAGCATGGTGATTACCCGGGCACTTCATTCTACTTTGAGCTGAACGGGGTGCCGGTCTTTGCCAAAGGAGCCAACCATATCCCGAATGACAGCTTCCTGCCAAGCGTCACTTATGAGCGATACCGTCATGAGATCGTATCAGCTGCCGAAGCCAATATGAATATGCTGCGCGTATGGGGCGGCGGTATTTACGAGAATGACGAATTCTATGAACTATGTGATGAATACGGCATTATGGTATGGCAGGACTTTATGTTTGCCTGCAGTATGTATCCGGGCGATGAAGAATTCCTGGACAGTGTACAGGCTGAAGCCGAAGACAATGTACGCCGTCTGCGCAATCATCCGTCGGTGGTCCTCTGGTGCGGTAATAATGAAATGGATTCCGCATGGGCGCATTATATCGAAGATGGTGGCTGGGGCTGGAAAAAGAATTATACGGTAGAGCAGCGCGAACAGATCTGGAGCGACTACAAAGCCATTTTCCATGAACTGCTGCCGGACGTGGTAGCCAGCGAATCTCCGGGTATCGACTACTGGGCATCTTCCCCGATGGTCGACATGACCGATACGGTGGAGCAGCATACTCAGGGACTGACGGATAGCGGAGATATTCACTACTGGGGCGTATGGCATGCCAGCGAGCCGTTTGAACGGTATAACGAATATGTTGGCCGCTTTATGAGCGAATATGGTTTCCAATCTTTCCCGGAATACCGTTCTGTTCGCACCTATGCCGAAGAGTCGGATATGGAACTGGAATCCGAAGTGATGCTGCGTCACCAGAAGAATGGTGCCGGTAACCGTCTGATCAAGGAATACATGGACAAATATTTGCCGGAACCCAAAGACTTTCCGTCCTTCCTGTACATGAGTCAGGTGCTGCAGGCCGAGGCGATGCAGATGGCGATTGAAGCTCACCGCCGCAACAAGCCGTACTGCATGGGTACGCTGTACTGGCAGATGAATGACTGCTGGCCGGTCGCTTCCTGGGCAGGCATGGATTACTTTGGCCGCTGGAAAGCGATGCACTATTACGCCAAGCGCAGCTTCCGTGATATTGCCGTATCGGTAGACGGTTCAAGCAAAGAGCAGTTTGATATCTATGCCATCTCCGATGTGCTGGCTCCGGCCGCACTGATGATCCGGGTCAAAGTACTCGGCACGGATGGTGAACTATACAAGGAGATTCCGCAGTCGTTCAGCCTGGCAGGCAATGAATGTCTGAAGCTGATGTCCCTGTCCAAAGATCATCTGCTGGATGGCGTCGATCCGAATCAGGCGGTGCTGCTCGTTGAGCTGGAGCATGATGGAGAACTGATTGATTCCCAGCTGAGCTACTTTGTCTCGTACAAGCATATTCCGATGAGTCCACCGAATATTATAGTCACGGAAAAAGAAGAAAACGGTGTAACTGTAATCGAACTGACCACAGACAAGCTGGCCCGCCAGGTATGGCTGTCTGCGGATAATGCAGGGGAGTTCAGTGATAACTTCTTTGACCTGCTGCCGGGACAGACGTATCGTGTTCATTTCTGCCAGCTGACTGATGTGGTACAAAGCGGATCACGTAAACCGCAGTATGGTCTGTCATCCGCAGCCATGGTGCCGTCCCGTGCAGAGGGACTGAAAGTAACATCGATGGCCGACTATATCAAATAAACATCTATAATGGTCGCCTACCTACAAAAATCCTCAACCGCTGCTATACGGGCAGGTTGAGGATTTTTTTGCAATACCGATCTCTATTGTCTTCCTTTATTATATATTGTTCAGCCGACTGCCGGATGAGCGGTATGCTTTCTGCACAGGAATAGCCGCTGTACCTTCTCATGAGTGCCCGATTTCTCCGAATTACAATGAAGAAGGGGGTTAACTTTATCCTTTATCTTGTGATTTTGTTCGCATATGAGTATCATTAACATGAGGTGAAATGACTATTATGGAACGATTGCAGAAAATATTAGCTCAAGCGGGTGTAGCTTCACGCCGTAAAAGTGAAGAACTGATTCTGGCGGGAAAAGTAACCGTCAATGGTGAGGTAGTCACTGAGTTGGGAACCAAGGCTGATCCGACTGTCGATGAGATTACAGTAAACGGAAGATCCATCGCAGCTGAGAAGAAAGTATATTATATGTTTAATAAGCCCAAGGGAGTCATCACGAGTGTAACCGATCCGGAAGGACGGAAAACCGTGCAGGACTATCTCAAAGGCGTTAATGAACGAGTATTCCCGGTTGGACGTCTGGACTATGACTCCGAAGGGTTATTGATTCTGACGAATGATGGCGAACTGGCCAATAGACTGACTCATCCCAAGCACCACGTACCCAAAACGTATCTCGTTACGGTAGAAGGCGTGCCGCACGGCGATTCTCTGGACAAGTTCCGCAGAGGTATCCAGCTGGAGGATGGCATGACCCAGCCGGCAGAGGCTGAGTATTACGATATCGATACCGACAAAAAGCAGGCTACCATCCGTGTAACGATCTACGAAGGCAAGAACCGTCAGATCCGCCGTATGTTTGATGCGTTGTCCCACAAAGTGATTCGTCTGAAACGGATCGCTTTTGGCGAACTGCTGATTGGCAATCTCAAGCGCGGCCTGCATCGCCCGCTGAGTAAACAGGAACTGGACGCTCTGCAAAGAGGCTCCAAATAAAGCAAGCAGTACCGGATCATCGGCTTCAGGCAGGCACGACCATTATGGTTCGCCTGCCTGAAGCTGTACGCCGGAGGTCATTTGCAGGCAGCACAGCCTGCCGGTGACCATCAAAACTACAGAAATCATTAATTCTGATATTCCGTCGCACAGCTGGGGGGCTTTAGGAAATGAGTGAACAATTGAACCGTATTCTCGTAGTCGATGATGAAGAACGCATTCGCCGTCTGCTGCGCATGTATCTGGAAAAAGAAGGTTATGAAATCGAAGAAGCCGAAGATGGTGAAACCGCGCTGCGCAAAGCTCTTGCTGACGACTATGGTCTGATTATGCTGGATCTGATGCTGCCGGGAATTGACGGAATTGAAGTCTGCAACCGTCTGCGTCAATCCAAGTCCACACCGGTATTGATGCTGACAGCCAAAGGCGAAGAGGTAAACCGCGTACAGGGCTTTGAAGTGGGCGCTGACGACTATGTGGTAAAGCCATTCAGTCCGCGTGAAGTCATCTACCGGGTCAAGGCGATCATGCGCCGTTCATCGGCGACCGCCTATCTATCCCAGGAAAACAATTCAAGCAACAACATCGTATTCCCGAACCTGATTATTGAGCATGACGCGCACCGGGTGATGGCAAGCGGTCATGAGATCAGTCTGACACCAAAGGAATATGAACTGCTGCATTTCCTTGCTTCGTCACCGGACAAAGTATTCTCTCGGGAAGAATTGCTCAAGGATGTATGGAACTATGAATTTTTCGGTGATCTGCGTACCGTTGATACCCATGTTAAGCGTTTGCGTGAAAAACTGAATAAGGTCTCTCCTGATTCCGCCGCAATGATCACGACCGTCTGGGGGGTAGGCTACAAGTTAGAGGTGCCTAAATAAGTGGACTTCTGGAGAACGCTTGTCGGTAAATTATGGCTGACGATCAGTGGACTGGTCGCCTGTGTCCTGCTGACGCTGGGGTTGTTTTTACTGCCTTATATTGATACCAATTTTACCAATTCAGACGCGATCAAAAGGCTGTTTACGTATGTATCGATTATTGGATTTGCGCTGACCACCTTTTTTGCGCTGTTCCTGTTGACCAAGATTACACAGCCAATGCAGCAGCTGATTCAAGCAACAGACGGTATCCGCAAAGGAAAGTATAATACCCGTCTGGCGCTGCGTACCGGTGACGAGATTGGTCAGCTGGCCAGCGCCTTTAACCATATGGCCGAGGAACTGGAAAAGAATATACAGAACCTGCAGCTGGAAAAGGAACAGATGGCGAGCGTACTGCGCAGCATGGGTGACGGTGTAATTACCTTTGACAAGCAGGGCAATATGATCCTTCATAACCCGCTCGGCGAAATGATCATGGACAGCTGGCACAAAGCCGGCTGGGAAGGACAGCAGGATGGCAGTGGTGCGGCCGCTTCCAAAGTGCCGGAACCGCTCTATCCGATGTTCGAGCGGGTCATCCGGGAACGTCAGGATCAGAGCTCCAATATCCATGTCAAGCAGCAGGTATGGGCCGTCAATATGACGCCGCTGTACTCGGGCGAGGATGTGCGCGGTACCGTATCCGTGCTGCGCGATGTGACCGAAGAGGTCAAGGCAGAGAAAATGCGCCGCGACTTTGTCGCCAATGTATCGCACGAGATTCGAACGCCGCTGCAGATGATTCAGGGTTACAGTGAAGCGCTGCTCGATGGCATGGCTTCCTCACCGGAAGAAAGCAATGAACTGGTGCAGGTGATTTACGATGAATCCCTGCGCATGAGCAGGCTGGTACAGGATCTGCTGGATCTGTCGCGAATGGAGGCAGGGCACACGGACATGAATTTCGGGCAGATGAATCTGAATGAACTGATGGACCGGGTGTATCGCAAGTTCTCCGTACGTGCCAAGGAACGTGAGCTGGAGCTGGATTTTGTCCGTGATGAAACGCCGCTGATGCTGGAAGCGGATGCCGACCGTCTGGAGCAGGTATTTACCAATCTGCTGGACAATGCATTCCGTCACACACAGGCTGGTGGCACCATTACTGTTACCGCTGCGGTGGAAGACAGCAATGTTCGTGTGTCCTTCCAGGATACCGGAGCAGGCATTCCGCTGGAAGATCTGCCTTTTATCTTTGAACGTTTTTACAAGGCGGACAAGGCAAGAGTTCGCGGAGAATCCGGTGGTACCGGTCTTGGACTGGCAATTGTACGCAATATTATCGAAGCACATCAGGCGACTATTACTGCGGACAGTCAGGTAGGCAAGGGAACCGTATTTACCCTGCGGCTGCCTGTGCATCATGAAGACCGGGATTGAATATACTAAAAGAGCTCCTGCACCGGATTATCGGCAGGAGCTCTTTTAGTATATTCATTTGTAAGAGTAGCTTTGTCGGCAGAGCCTCTGATCTATTAAGTCAGCACAACTTCCTGTGCGGTGTTCAGGTTCGGCAAGCTGGTCAGCTCGAGGAGTACCTGCTTAGGCACATCTTTATCCACAGTCAGGATCATGATCGCTTCGCCGCCTTCAATTTTCCGTCCAACCTGCATGGAGGCGATATTGACATCTTTTTGACCCAGCAGGGAGCCCACATTACCGATGATGCCCGGTTTGTCCGTATGCGATACGAGAATCTGGTGACCGGCAGGCAGTACATCCACCGAATAATCATTGATGCGGACAATACGCTCCCCATAACCGCTCAGCAGGGTACCGGAGATGCGCTGTTCGCTGCCATCCTGGCCTTTCAGGCTCACAGTGATCAGATTGGTAAAGCCTTTGGTCGATGGAGCGCTGGTGACGATCACATTCAGATCGCGCACTTTGGCCAGATGCAGCGAGTTGACGATATTCGCTTCCGAACCGAGATGACGGGAGAGAATGCCTTTCAGAATATAGCGGGTCAGCGGCTGGGTATCCACTTCGGACAAATCGCCCGCATAGTCGATACGGATCTCCTGGATCGCCTGTACGGAGATTTGAGCGGCAAAGCTGCCCAGCTTCTCGCCCAGTCCAAAGTACGGCTGCAGCTTGTTCATGACGCTTGCAGCGACAGGAGGCATGTTGACTGCATTCTTGAACGGCTCGTCACGCAGAATATGCAGTACCTGCTCGGATACATCGATCGCTACGTTTTCCTGGGCTTCCACCGTGGAAGCGCCGAGGTGAGGCGTTACGATAATGCTTGGATGACTCAGGAAAGGGTGATCTGCCTGCGGTGGCTCGCTCTCGAATACGTCAAAGGCTGCTCCGGCCACAATGCCTTCATCAATCGCCGCCACCAGTGCCAGCTCATCGATGACGCCGCCGCGGGCACAGTTGATGATACGCATTCCTTTTTTCATGATCTGGAATTGCGGTGTCGAGATCATATGCTTGGTCTCCGGCGTAAGTGGTGTATGCACTGTCATAAAGTCGGCATGCTGCAGAATATCATCCACACTGGCCAGCTTGACACCCATCTTGTCGGCACGCTCCTGAGTCAGGAATGGATCGTAGCCGAGAATATCCATGCCAAATGCTTTGGCACGCTTGGCGACTTCACTGCCGATGCGGCCCATACCGAGTACGCCGAGTGTTTTGTTACGCAGTTCGACCCCGAGGAAAGATTTGCGGTCCCAGGTACCGTTAATGGTTTTGGCATAGGCCTGTGGAATATGGCGTGCCAAAGCCATCATCATGGCAAAAGTATGCTCACAGGTAGTAATCGTATTGCCGTCCGGCGCGTTGATGACGATAATGCCGCGCTGGGTAGCGGCTTCCAGATCGATATTGTCGACGCCGACACCTGCACGTCCTACGACTTTCAGGTTGGTTGCAGCTTCCATGATTTTGGCTGTGACCGTCGTCTGGCTGCGTACGAGCAGTGCATCATATTCGCCGATAATAGCAGTCAATTCGTCTTCGCTGAGTCCTGTCTTTTTTTCTACTGTGATGTCCGAAGCATCCATCAGTTGTTGAATCCCCAGATCGCTAATTGGATCAGATACCAGTACCTTAAACATTATTTCTTTCCTCCTCCAAAATGGTCATTCTTTGTTTTTTTGTCATTCTCCTTGTTGGCTGTACAGGTTGTGCTTTATATAAACATCTGCCTCTGTCACGGACGCTGACAGACAGCTGCAAATGTTAATATCCCGATGATCCTGACTCCATTTAATTACCGAACAAACGCACTAACGCACAAAAGCGAAAATTATACAAAAAAAGCACTCATCCGCACACTACGATTGTAGTCAAGGGACGAGAGCTGTCGTGGTACCACCCTAATTCGCTGTTCTCTCACAAGAAGCAGCCTTATGGTCAAATCAATTGACCGGATTCATAACGGAATCACCCGACTGTACCTACTCCAATTTCAATACAGTGACTCAGGAACGCTCAAAATATACAATCGGTTTACCGGTTTGCACCAACCACCGGCTCTCTGAAAACCAGAGTGCAATTTTTTTCCTTCACAGACGTTAAAGTAATTTAATTTTTCATAATGTACCATGGGTTACATACCATGTCAATAACGTATTTAGGAATCAAACACGAATATTAAATGTGAAAAGTGGACGAATATACGTATTATGCTCTGTTGAATCCTATTGTATCCCATAAACGTAATCAAATACAGCATAATTATATTCTGCTGCTCAACACAGGTTCAGCGGTCTATATAGCGTACCGATCACGCCGGATAGGCGGGAATAGCGAACGAACCGGCAAGAGGATTATTTGCTTTGGGGGATATCATGTTATAATGAATTTTATCAATGGAAAGTGGGCATTCGGCTCAATGCTTAACCAAGAGGATTGTGATTATGAAAAAAGGCAAGTTTCGATCGTTTAAATTAAAAAGGGTACAGCCCGAACAGCTGACTGACAAGCTTTTGCTTGCCAATCTGTATCTGACCCAGGGACTCACACTGCTTGTCGGTCTGATCTGGATATGGCTGCAGGGACGCAATCCATTTCTGCTGTTTCAGCTGCCGACCAATCTACAATTTGTATGGTGGGGACTCGGACTCGCTGGAGCGATGTTGCTGGCCGATCTGTTTATTTCAAGAATAATTCCGGAGAGCAGCATGGATGATGGCGGGATTAACGAAATGATTTTTAAAAACCGGCCGATCTGGCATATCGTGATCATTACCATGATCGTCGGCATCTGTGAGGAAGTTCTGTTTCGCGGAGCCATTCAGCATGCCTTTGGACCGTACTGGACCAGCATTATTTTTGCAGCCATTCACTTTCGGTATCTGCGTCACTGGATTCCGACTGGCTGGGTGTTTGTCAGCAGCTACGCTCTTGGGTATATTTATATTGAATCCGGTACATTATGGGCACCCATTTTATGTCATTTTATGATTGACCTGATATCCGGTCTGATTATTTCGTTGCGGAGGGAAAAATGAGCGAACGTCTAAGCAGGTTGGAACGTTACAGCACAGCTAGAGATACAAGCAGAATAGAGCGTTTTGGCAGTAATCGAGATGAAGGATTGCTGATCGGCGGGCGGATCAAGCTGCCTGGCGGCCGTAGCAAGCGATCATCCCAAACAGTACGGCAGGCAGCATACAACCCGATGAACCCGGCTTTGGAGGCAGATCGGCAGGAACAGGGCGAAGGAGAAGAAGGAGAGGCAGAGAAGGAATATGCGCCTCGCAGTACAATCTATCCGGCCCGCAAAATCAAACTGGCCAAGTTCTTTTACGGCTATCTGATCTTCATGTTTGTCGTACTGACAGGTATGCTGCTCTGGTGGGGCTTCAAGCTTTCCGGCTTTATGCTGAGCTGGGACAAATTCAAAAGTATGCTTCTGCAGTAACTGGCGCCACCCTTGAACAGCCAACAGCTGCTTGATTGATAACATTAAAAACCAAAAACGCAGAGCTCGCATGATTCCGCAGCTCTGCGTTTTTATATGCCTATATGTTGTTTGCTTAACGCATTTCCGGTTCAATCGTATCCGGATCGACAAAAGTATATCCTTTGGCTTCCAGCTTGGTCAGCAGCTGATCCAGCGCTTCCACTGTCCATGGCAGTTCATGCATCAGAATGTTGCTGCCAGAATGCAGCTGATCCATCACATTGGTAATTACCGCTTGTGGATCATCCTGGTTAACCCAGTCCAGCGAGCCTACAGACCAGTTCATGTACATCAGGTTGTTTTTGGCAGCGACTTCATGCACGGCATCATTGCCTGCTCCGTTTGGCGGACGCAGGAAGCGTGGTGTAACATTGATCGTTTCCTCAATAATTTTCTGGGTGTCTTCAATTTGCTGCTTTACTTTGGCGGCCGATTCATTTTTGAGTACGATATGATCATAGGTGTGGTTGCCGATCACGCCTCCGCGGTCATGAATCAATTTGAGCAGCTCTGGATGCTGCTTGACACGGCTGCCATTCACATAGAAAATGGCACGGGCATGATGCTTGTCGAGCGTATCCATCATGCTGTTAATCATTTTTGCTTCTTTTGGACCATCGTCAAAAGTCAGCAGAACGACTTTTTTCGGTGTTTTGTCCGATTCTTTGTTCGGCACAATATCATAGTTTTTGTTCATATGATATGTATAGCTTGCAGGTGCTTCGGCTTTGGCATCTTCAGCCGGCTTATTACTGCTGTCCTGCGTTTTGGCTTCCATTGAATCAGTGGAAGCCGTACCTTCAGCTCCATTCTGTGGCGTCGTGCCGGATTCGGAGCTTTGTTCTGTAATAGCAGTCGGTGTGGCGGGGGGCTGATTGGCACCCGTATTTTCGGCGGTGGTCTGGTTGCTGCATGCAGATAACATTAGCACGGAAAGGAGCAGCCAGCCCGCAGTTTTCTTACCCATTCATTTCACGCTCTTTTCTGTCTGTAGTTTCTGTAGCCAAGCCGCTGATGTCCATGAAAATAATTTTGAGAAGCTATCCTGCTCACTTACTTGGACAACAGTACGCCTATGTAAATTAAATCCCTAATCGGCATGAAAAATCAACACTTGTATAAACTTTCTATGCGATTTGGGCATACAAATGCCTAATAACCCAAAAAGTAGAGTGCTGAATCAACCGTAAAACGATAAAACGCTTACAATCATAATTATGTGCAAAGCGTTTTATTACGTGCATTTAAGGATAATAAATGGTAACATATATAATATAGCCTTGCTATATTTAAACCATATGAATAGGGAATGGATGACACGCATTATGCGTGATCACAACCTATGTTTTCAAGGGGGATCCTATCATGAAAATAGAAAGATTGAGCTCAGACAAAATACGGATTTTCCTTACCTTTGATGATCTCACTGAGCGCGGGATTCAAAAAGAAGATATGTGGCAGGAGATTCCAAAAGTGCATGACCTGTTCACTGAAATGATGGACCAGGCTTATACGGAGCTTGGGTTTGATGCTACCGGTCCACTGGCGGTTGAAGTATTCGCGCTTCCTGCACAGGGTATGGTAGTGATAGTAACTCGCGGTAAATATGATCAGCATCTGGGTACCATGAACGAAGATGATCTGGCTGATGAGATATACGAGATGGAAGTTACTCTGGAAGAGACCGATTTTATCGCCTATGCCTTCAAGGACTTCGAGACATTGATCGAAGCGGCGCATACGCTTTCCCAGAACGTAACGGAGGCTGGAAGACTGTATCATTACAAAGATCAGTGGGTGTTTACCCTTGATCCGGCTGAGGTGGATATGTCCAAGCATGCAGCCCTTATTGCTGTGCTGGCTGAATTTGGTGATGCCACTTCGGTTACCGAAGCCATGCTGGAAGAGTATGGCAAGGTGGTCATGCCGGAAAATGCGGTACAGATTATCTGTGACCATTTCAAGCGTAATGACTGAATGAAATCAAGGCATCCAGGTATTTCCTTCACTAATAAATAGTCCAAACCGGCCGGAAGGAGTTCCTATTTTGTATGTTGCACATAACGGCACATCACCGGTGGTCTGGCTATAAATCGATGAGGGGGAATCTGGGTGTCTTTATTTTCAATTCTGATGGCTGCAATAGCTCCGGGTATTGCACTGCTTGTATATGTCTATCTCAAGGATAAATACGACACCGAACCGCTTCATCTGGTAATCAAGTTTTTCCTGCTCGGAATAGCTATCGTATTTCCGATCATGATTATTCAGCGGGCAATGGTACTCGGTTTGGGAGAAAGTCCGTATGTTTTCTCTTTTCTAATCTCTGCCGGTGTAGAGGAAGCAGCCAAATGGTTTATCATTTATCACATGCTGTATAACCATACGGAATTTGATGAGCCTTATGATGGAATCGTCTATGCTGTTGCACTTTCACTCGGATTTGCCACACTGGAAAATGTGCTCTATGCGCTCTATAATTCGATGTCGGTCATGTCGCTGCTTGCACGCGGTCTGCTGCCGGTATCCGGACATGCATTGTTCGGTGTCATTATGGGTTACTATGTAGGCAAAGCCAAATTCACCGCCACTTCACGCAAACGCCGTTTGTTTCTGGCTTGTGCGCTGGTATTGCCATTATTTTGGCATGGTGTATATGACTTTATCCTGCAGACGGTTACCCAGCACTGGATGTGGTACATTATACCGCTAATGTTGTTCCTCTGGTACGGAGGCATGATCAAGATTGCACGTGCGAATAACCGCTCACCTTTTCGGTTTGTTAAAAGGGAAGAAGAAATAAATACGTAAATAGACACATCAATAAAACCTGCAGTTGGACAACAGTTCCGAACTACAGGTTTTATTTTTGTAAAATATAGTCGGCGGCGCTGCAAACGGAGTGCATTGACATATAGTTTCAGTACTATCAATAGAGAAAGATACCATTGGAGAGTGGTTCTGCAGGATACAACGCGCTTAGGCAGTCCGCTTTGATTGTCAGACCTTTGGGACAGACGAGTGAAGGTAGAGACAAGCGCTGCAATACCATCCCGATACCGATTGGCAAAAATGGATCTGTTCCTTTTTAAGCGGAAATTGGATTTTTGTACTTTCTGGTGTACTGTACGCTTTTGCATGTTCTAGGGGTCTGTGTTATAATTTGCTTGACGCAGGCAATGCCTGCTTTTTTATTGAGTTGGAGTATGATGGTTGAGGGGGAGTTCCCGGTTGGAACGCCAAATGTTAGAACATAACGGGAAAATCAACATTGCGATTGATGGACCTGCCGGCGCAGGGAAAAGTACAATTGCACGTATGGTCGCGAAGCGGCTTGGCTATGTATATGTCGATACGGGAGCAATGTACCGCGCCGTCACATGGCATATGCTTCAATTAAATATTGAACCTGAAAATGCCGAAAAGGTGCTTCAAGAAGCACAGAATCTGGTGATTGAATTAATACCTGATGAACAGGGACAGAAGGTCCTGGCTAATGGAGCGGATGTAACTGCAGATATTCGTAGTCTGACCGTGAACCGGATTGTGTCACGATATGCGCAAATCGAGGGGCTGAGAGTAAAGCTATCGTCTTTACAGCGGCAAATGGCTTTGCGTAAAGGCGTTGTGATGGATGGACGCGATATCGGTACTCATGTGCTTCCAGATGCAGAGTTGAAGATCTTTATGACAGCAACTGTGCAGGAACGTGCCAGACGCAGGTATGCAGAAATGGATGCTTCGGAGGGTATTACACTGGAGCAGCTTGAACGCGAGATTGCAGAACGGGATCAGCTGGATGAGCAACGTGAATTTTCTCCGCTGGTATGTGCAGATGATGCAGTGGTACTGGATACAACGTCGATGTCTATCGATCAAGTATCCGATCACATACTGATGCTGGCCCATACTACAATGGCAGGGAGAGTCCAATGATGTTCTATCGATTCATTCGCGCTCTTATACGCTTTTTTTATCGCATTCTGTTCCGCATTAAGGCTGAAGGATTAGAGCATATCCCGCAGGAAGGTGGCGTACTGCTCTGTTCCAACCACATCAGTAATCTGGATCCTCCCATGGTAGGCATCCTGATTAAACGCCAGGTTCGCTTTATGGCCAAGGAAGAGCTGTTCCATGCTCCTGTATTGGGACCGATTATTGCAAGACTTGGTGCCTTTCCGGTCAAACGGGGCGGCATCAGCAAGGAATCGATCCGTACTGCGCTCACCATTTTACGTGAAGGCGGTATAATGGGTATTTTCCCTGAAGGTACGCGCAATTCTCAGGCGGCGGCTGCCAAGCGTGGCGCTGCAACTTTTGCATTGCGGAGTGATGCGGCAGTTATTCCGGCTGCGATTATTGGAAACTACAAGCTTTTTCGTACAACCAAGGTTGTATATGGTCCACCGGTTGACCTTTCCGCTTACAAAGGCAAAGATGCGACAGGTACGGCTGAAGAAGCAACGGAGAAAATTATGGAAGCTATCCGTAAAATTATCCACGAAAATCAATGAATGTGTTTTGAACTCAGCATTACTGCGAGTTTAAATAAATGGGGTTTGAATCGAGGAGGGTATTGACATGTCGGAAGAAAATAATAACCAAGAAACTACCGAAGTTACAAACCAGGAGGCAATGGATCAGATCGTCTCCGTGAAGAAAGGTGACACAGTCACAGGAACAATCGTCAAAATTGATGATAATCAAGCTTATGTAAGTATTGGATATAAATATGACGGTGTTATTCCAGTCCGTGAACTTTCTTCAGTACACGTAGACAGCGCTTCTGAAGCTGTAGAAGTGGGCCAGGAAGTGGAATGCAAAGTCGTAAGCATCAATGACGAGAAAGAAACTCTCGTTCTGTCCAAGCGTGCGATCGACAGTGAAAACGCATGGGAAACACTGGAACAGCGCTTTGAGTCTGGTGAAGTATTCGAAGTTACTGTGTCCGATGTTGTAAAAGGCGGACTGGTAGCTGACGTGGGCGCACGTGGATTTATCCCTGCATCCATGGTAGAGCGTCATTTCGTAGAAGACTTCAGCGATTACAAAGGTCGTACACTTCGCGTTAAAGTAAAAGAACTGGACCGCGAAAACAACAAAGTAATCCTGTCCCAAAAAGAAGTGCTGGAAGCGGAATACGAGTCCAACAAGCACAAAATCATGGAAAGCCTGCAAGAAGGCCAGGAGCTGACAGGTACTGTACAGCGTCTGACTCAATTCGGTGCATTCGTTGATGTAGGCGGTGTAGATGGTCTGGTACACGTATCCGAGATTGCTTGGACACATGTGGACAAACCGGCTGACGTGCTGTCCGAAGGCGACGAAGTGAAAGTAAAAGTTCTGCGCGTTGATCCTGAAAAAGGCAAAATCAGTCTTAGTATCAAAGCAGCTCAACCAGGTCCTTGGGAGACAGCAGCAGAGAAATTCCATACTGGCGATGTAGTAACCGGTGAAGTAAAACGCCTGGTGAACTTCGGCGCATTCGTTGAAATCGCTCCAGGAGTGGAAGGTCTGGTTCACATTTCCCAAATCTCCCACAAACACATCGGTACTCCGCAAGAAGTACTGGAAGAAGGTCAAACCGTTTCCGTTAAAGTACTGGATGTAAATCCTAGCGAAAAACGCGTTAGCCTGAGCATTAAAGAAACCGAAGAAGCTCCTGCAGACGAGCCAAAAGCTCCTAGAGAACACAGCAACAAGGGCAACCGAGCTCCGAAACAAGAAGAGCTGAACAACCCTAACGTATCTCTGAGCAATCAGGGCATGAACGTAACATTGGGCGACCTCTTCGGCGACAAACTCAGCAAATTTAAGTGATAAGGAGCAAGTGCTCTCCTTGCTCCCTAAACGGCAATGCTCTAATGCCGTTTAGATTGGATGCAGGAGCAAGTGCTCTCCTTGCTCCCTAAACGGCAATGCTCTAATGCCGTTTAGATTGGATGCAGGAGCAAGTGCTCTTCTTGCTCCCTAAACGGCAACGCTCTAGTGCCGTTTAGACGCATGACCATTATGCACATACAATAACTTTAACCCGCCCATTTCTTACAGCAAATCCGAAATGCAAATTTCATTTGCTGGCAGACAAACTGCGGTTCAAAGCCACTGTCTATGCTATTGGTTCTGAGAAAACACTAGCGCTTCCACTTTCACTTAACCAGCATAAATATTTCAGGGCTTAACCCGTACAGTCCACCAGATTATTGCGGAGGATTCAACGGCTAAGTTCACCAGATAATCGGCGAATCCGTAATGGGTTCGCCGATTATTGCTTTTCACTGACGTTAAAATTCATCATAATGTTAGCCAAGGCAATGGTTTTTTGCTATGATGATTAACGGAAAGATAGAACAGGAGGAAAAAACCTATGGCAAGACCCGTAGTAGCAATCGTTGGACGCCCGAATGTGGGTAAATCAACGGTATTTAACCGGATGATCGGTGACCGGTTGGCAATTGTAGAAGACCGCCCGG
Organism: Paenibacillus sp. Z6-24; assembly: GCF_054161335.1. Classification (NCBI taxonomy): domain Bacteria; kingdom Bacillati; phylum Bacillota; class Bacilli; order Caryophanales; family Paenibacillaceae; genus Paenibacillus; species Paenibacillus sp. Z6-24. The sequence continues at coordinate 1,959,259 of NZ_CP096398.1, forward strand.
GGGTAACCCGTGACCGGATATATGGAACTTCAGAATGGAATGGCAAGCCTTTCAGTGTAATTGATACCGGTGGTATTGAACTGGATGGCGAAGATATGATGCTCAAATCGATCCGGATGCAGGCGGAGCTCGCTATCGCTGAAGCGGATGTAATCGTATTTATGTGTGACGTCAAAAGCGGCTTAACCCAGTCCGACGAGGAAGTGGCACAGATTCTGTATCGCTCCCGCAAACCTGTTATCGTAGCTGTCAACAAAGTCGATAACATGAACCGAATGGATGATATTTATGAATTTTATAATGTAGGCTTCGGCGATCCAATCGGAGTCTCCGGCAGTCATGGCAGCGGTATGGGGGATCTGATGGATGCCATCGTAGCCAATCTGCCTGAGCTGGAAGACGATGAGTACGGTGAGGATGTAATTCGTGTTGCACTGATCGGACGTCCTAACGTTGGTAAATCTTCACTCGTTAACGCCATTCTGGGCGAAGAGCGGGTTATCGTCAGCAGTGTAGCGGGTACAACGCGCGATGCGATAGATACTCCGTTTGAACGGGATGGACAGCGTTATGTACTGATTGATACGGCCGGGATGCGCAAACGCGGTAAAGTCTATGAAAACACCGAGAAATACAGCGTGATGCGTGCGATGAAAGCGATTGAGCGTGCAGACGTCGTTCTAATGGTAATCAACGGCGAAGAGGGCATTATCGACCAGGATAAACACGTTGCCGGTTATGCACATGATGCGGGTAAAGCCGCCATTATCGTTGTAAACAAATGGGACGTTGTCGAGAAAGATGATAAAACGATGCAGCATTTCGAGAACAATATCCGTGATCACTTCCTATTTATGCAGTATGCTCCGGTTGTATTCCTGTCTGCACTGACCAAACAGCGTATTCACAAGCTTCTGCCTGTCGTACAGCAGGTAGCCGAGCAGCATTCCCTGCGTATTCCGACGCATCTACTCAATGATGTCATTTCAGATGCGATTGCGATCAATCCGCCTCCAACCGATAAAGGGAAACGTCTGCGTATTAACTATGTAACCCAGGTAGCGGTAAAACCACCTACCATTATCGTATTTGTCAATGAGCCGGAAATGATGCACTTTTCCTATGAACGTTATCTGGAAAATAAAATCCGGGCGGCTTTTGATTTCGTAGGAACGCCGATCCGTATCTTTACACGTCGCAAATCATCGGACGATTAAGGAGAGAAGCTTGTGATTGTATCGGTTTTAGCCATCATAGTGAGTTATCTTCTCGGTTCCATCAGTTTTAGTGTACTGATCGCTAAAGGCATGAAAGGAATCGATATTCGTGATCATGGCAGCGGTAATGCTGGCGCGACGAATACGCTGCGCGTGCTCGGTAAAGGTCCGGCTATTACGGTACTGTTGCTGGATGCGCTCAAAGGTATAGGAGCCGTATGGCTGGGAGTATGGTTATCTTCTTCTCCTACCTACTGGGTTCCGGCATTATGCGGGATTGCAGCGATTCTGGGCCACAACTGGCCGATTTATTTCCGCTTCCGCGGGGGCAAAGGGATCGCTACCACGATTGGTGTACTGGCTACCCTGTCTCTGCTGCCTTCCCTGGCGGCTGGTATAGTGGCTATACTGGCTATCGTGTTCACACGTTATGTATCACTGGGTTCTCTGATCTTCGTTACGCTGACGCCGGTCATATTGTTGTTCCTTGGGTATTCGGCGCCAATTATAACAGTTAGTGTCATTATCTGGGCGCTGGCAGTCTGGCGTCACCGGGCGAACCTGTCCCGGATTTTCAAGGGTACGGAAAATAAAATCGGAGCAAAAGCGGACAAGGGAGGAAGCGGAATTGTCTGATAAAGTAACGGTTCTAGTTGCGGGAAGCTGGGGTACGGCACTTGCCTGTGTTCTGGCGGATAACGGGCTGCAGGTGTCTTTGTGGACACGCAGCGAGGAGCAGGCGAGGGAAATCAACGGACAGCATACGAATCGCAAATACTTGCCGGAGGCAGTGCTGCCGGATAATATCACAGCTACATCAAGCTTGGCCGAAGCGATGAGAGACACGCAGGCAGTTATTATCGTAGCGCCTTCCAAAGCGATGCGTGAAGTGTGCAGTCAACTCAAATCTTATTATCATGAAGATATGCTCTGTGTTCATGCGACCAAAGGATTTGAGACCGAATCGCTTAAACGCATGTCTACCGTAATCAGTGAGGAGCTTGGTGCCAAAGAATCCAATATTGTGGTTCTCTCCGGACCGAGTCATGCTGAAGAAGTGGTTAAGCGGATGCCGACGACAGTGGTGGTCGCTTCCCGTAATGAGAGAGCGGCTGCAGCTGCCCAGACTCTTTTCATGAACGAAGAGTACTTCAGGGTCTATACGAATCTTGATATGATTGGTGTAGAACTGGCGGGAGCACTTAAAAACATTATCGCGCTTGGTGCAGGCATGTCTGATGGACTTGGCTATGGCGATAATGCCAAAGCGGCGCTGCTGACACGCGGGATTGCCGAGATGGTCCGGGTAGGCAGTGAAATGGGTGCAAATCCGCTGACTTTTGCAGGTCTCGCGGGTATAGGCGATCTGATGGTAACCGGTACAAGTCGTCACAGCCGGAACTGGAGAGCCGGTTATATGCTCGGTCAGGGCAAGTCACTGGATGAAGTGATGAATTCCATGAATATGGTGGTGGAAGGCGTACGGACTACACAGGTAGCGCATGACATGTCCCGCAAATACGATGTCCAGATGCCGATTGCCGAGCAGCTGTACCGTGTACTGTTTGAACAAAGCGATCCGCGCGAAGCAGTGGAGGCATTAATGGGAAGAGATCCTAAAAATGAGATGGAATCCATGAAGCTGGAAATCTGGCAGCAGTGGCATTCCTGATCTGATATGAAGTCAGACGTACAGAGAACGAGGGGAAATCCTGTCGTTCTTTTTGTACAGGTCTGAATGCAGAGGGGGAGCAGGTTCAAAATGTATAATCCTGAACACTATTTGCAGCCGTATCCGAAGCTGAAGCAGTCACTTACGAATATCGCCGGTTGGCTGGATCAGGGGATCAGTCGTACACGTTGGCTGCTGGGAGGAAGCTGCGGACTGCTGCTGCAGGGAATTCCACTGGATGAGGCGCCAAGGGATATTGATTTATATGCGGATGGCGACGCGGTACAGACGCTTCATGAGCAGCTGCAGACCCATACCATTGTACTGGATGGTCCGGAACCGAACGAGACGAGAATGTACCGCTCTGTTCTGAGCCATTATCAGGCCGGAGACTACAAAGTTGAACTGGTTGGAGACTTTGAGGTGCGGGCGCGAGAATCGTATTATCGGGTACATATTGATAAAAATCTGTATGATCATGCGCAGAGCATTGCTCTGGGTAGCCATACTGTGTTCTTGATGCCGCTGGCACATGAATTGATCTTTAACCTGCTGAGGGATCGCCGGGATCGCTATGGGCGCATCGCCAAGCAGATGGCTGCCGAGCCGGAGCGCCATGCTGCCCTGGTAGAACAGATTATTGCTGCCAACGGATTTCATCCGCAGATGATTCAGCATATTCAGAGGTTGGCCGGAATCAACCACTAAAAGGAGGAATCCCCCATGTCCCGACATCAGCAATGCCAGGTGAAATTCTGGCCTTCCGGCAAATTGGTACTTGTGCCGGAAGGAACCACGCTGCTGGCAGCTGCCAGACGTGCAGGGGTGCATCTGCCTGTGCGTTGTGATGGCAGAGCGGCCTGTCTTATGTGCAAAGTGACCGTTTTGCCGGATGACCAGCCTGCGGAAGCAATATCCCTTTCCACACCGGAAGCGGTAGAAAGTCGGAAGCTGGGAGCCTCCTTGGAGGAGCACATACGTTTGGGATGTCAGGCACGTGTCACAGGTCCATGTGTGGTGCGTATTCCGGAAGACCGTCTCAAGGCCGCTATCCGCAAACAAATGGAACAGCAAAATGACGATTTGAGCGACTGGTAATAATTTACATTTATTCGATATCGGATAAAAAAAGCGTAAAACGCTTGAAATTACGGGGTAGCTGTATTACTATAGGTTTGTTCTGTGTCCCGGCGATAGCTGGTACAGTCCATATTCCAAAAATTCCGCGGCGTTTACCTATATTTTCGTTAATGCGAAAACCAAAGTAGCAAGTGGAGAAGTTTATATTTGCATTAGGAGGTGAATACACATGAACAAAACTGATCTGATCGCACAGGTTGTTGAAAAAACAGAACTGCAGAAGAAAGATGCTACAAAAGCAGTTGACGCTGTTTTCGAAGCAATCTCTAGCGCCCTGCAAAGTGGTGATAAAGTCCAACTGGTTGGATTTGGTAACTTCGAAGTTCGTGAACGTTCCGCACGTATGGGACGTAACCCGCAAACTGGGGAGCAAATGGAAATCCCGGCGAGCAAAATTCCGGCTTTCAAGCCTGGTAAAGCACTGAAAGATGGAATTAAATAAGCTGTACATATTCCATGTTCAGGAAAGGACCGTGATCTTCATGTTCACGGTCCTTTCCGTATCTGCCAGCATACTTAACGTGAGAGCCATGACAAGCAAAAGGAGGAAATGATGGAGCCATCAAAAGACGGTATTGTAAATGGTGATTATGTAGTCATCAAGGCCAAGGAAAACGGAGTACAGGTTATCGGTCTGACTCGCGGACGGGATACCCGTTTTCATCATACAGAAAAGCTGGATAAAGGTGAGCTGCTGATCGTGCAGTTCACGGAAAATACATCCGCCATCAAAATCAGGGGCGATGCTGAAGTGCATACTAAGCATGGTACCGTGAAAACGGAAGATTAATATGGCTGCTGCACAACACTGCCGCAGCCTGCAGCACCTATACTGGCTTCCTCATTATTAAGCTGGACTTAATTGTGGGAAAGCCAGTATTTTATTGTTTATATAACCTAATCATAATGGACTTACAAATATTCACTTGCCCTGTTTTGTCGAAAAAACATATGTTATAATGAACTGAAATGTTTAAATCTAAAACATTATAGTTTGTGAAAATATAGACTTGCCAAACGAAGGCATGGAGGCTGAGATGAAACCGTATCGCTTATTGGAAACATCCCAAAAATATACAGAATACGATATGATTCAAGAGCATACCAAGATCCCCGAGTTTCCGGACATCAGAGCTCGGCTGCTGCTGGCTTTTTTGAACGAGGCGGCAGATACGGAACAGGAAACATCCCGTGGGCAGCTGTTTTCCCTTGTTACGGGGTTGGTACAGATGGCTCTGGATACGCATGATCTGATCGATACTTCCCCATTGCATCAGGAAGAAGCCAAAATGCGCTCTCGCCAGCTGAATGTACTGGCAGGCGATTATTTCAGCAGTCGCTTCTACGAGCTGCTGGCTAAAGCGGGCGAGATTGAGATGGTAGCCCGTCTCAGCGAAGCCATTTGTGAGAACAACCGTCTGAAAATGAATCTGTATCAGCAGGTCCAGAAAACGCCGCTTACCTCCGAACAGTATATCGAGGCGATTACACAGCTGAAGATGCAGCTGTTTCTTTCATTTACAGCCTATCTTCCAGCCTCCCGCACCACGTTGTGGGAAGAGCTGCTGTATGAATTCAGCCGCTGCGAGGTACTGGCCGAGGATATGCAGCTGGAGGAGGCTTCCCTGCTGCAGCGTCCATTCGGACATTACAGCTTGTATTATGCCTTGGAACAGGCAGCCGAACAAGATCAGGCTGCCATGATGACCGAGCCGACAGACAGTCCGCGCTGGACGCAGTGGTATGAGCAATATGGAACAGCCGGGCAGATCAGCCGACTGCTGGAACAATCCCTGTCTGCGATTGAAGCGCGCCTGCAGCAGCCTGGCAATGAGCGTCTGCGTGCAGACATTTCCGAGTTGACGGAAGGATATGCCACTCTGCGTTAACCGCATAATCCAAGTAATTCAGAAGAGGTGGTAACACTATGAGCAAACCGGAAAGTGTCAAACCCAAAGAACAATTTGTCCAGTCGGTGTTTGAATCGATTGCGCCACAATACGATATGATGAATGATCTGCTCAGCTTCCGCATGCACAAGACATGGCGTAAGTTTACGATGAAAAAAATGAACGTCCAGCGCGGCGATTCTGCACTGGATGTATGCTGTGGTACATGCGACTGGACGCTCAGTTTGGCCGAAGCCAGCGGTACCGGTCAGGTATGCGGCCTGGACTTCAGCCCCAATATGCTGCAGTTTGGACAGAAAAAGATTGACCGTGACGGGTGGAGCGATAATATTACGCTGACCCAGGGCAATGCGATGGATCTGCCTTATGCGGATAATTCATTCGACTATGTGACGATCGGATTCGGACTGCGCAATGTGCCGGATCTGGTACAGACGCTCAAAGAAATGCAGCGTGTCGTCAAACCTGGCGGCATGGTCGTTTGTCTGGAATTGTCCAAGCCAACCTGGCAGCCGTTTAAAGGCATTTATTATTTTTATTTTCAGAATTTGCTGCCGCTGATGGGCAAGCTGGTCGCCAAGCGTTACGAACAGTACAAATGGCTTCCGGACTCGCTTAAGGCTTTCCCCGGGCGTGAGGAGCTGGCCGGTGTATTTCGTGAGATCGGACTCCAGCAGGTTCAGGCTTATCCGCTAACCGGTGGGATTGCGGCACTTCATATTGGGATCAAGGAGAAGTAGGATGTTTAAGAAGATTAAGATATTTTTGGAAATGATTAAAATTGAGCATACCTTGTTTGCCCTGCCATTTGCCTTTATGGGCGCGATGCTGGGATCTTATGTAGTCAAAGGGCATTTGCCAACCTGGGAGCAGATCGTCTGGATTCTGGTTGCCATGGTCGGTGCACGCAGTGCAGCGATGGGACTGAACCGTCTCATTGACCGTACCTTTGATGGCAAAAACCCCCGTACAATGATGCGGGCCATTCCTGCCGGGCTGCTTCGTTCCGGTGAGGTCGTTATCTTTATTGTGATTTCACTCGTCGTTTTTTTCTGGGCGGTGACCCAGCTATCGCCGCTGGCATTTAAGCTGCTGCCTATCGCGGTGTTTATGCTGATTTTCTATTCCTTTACCAAACGATTTACCTGGCTGTGCCATGTTGTGCTCGGCATGACGATCGCACTTGCTCCGCTGGGCGGATGGGTCGCTGTCGCTGGCCGGATCGACTGGGCAGCTATTGTCTTCTATATTGCGATTACGTTCTGGACAGCCGGATTTGACGTTATCTATGCGTGTGATGATGCGGAATTTGACCGCAAAGAAGGATTGCATTCCATCCCGAGCCGCTTCGGTATTCCACGCGCACTCAAAATCGCTCAGGGCTTCCACGTCATTACAGCAGCTGGTCTGATCAGTCTGCTGTTCATCACCGATCTGGGATGGTGGTATATCGCCGGTGTCATTATTGCCTGTGCGATTCTGTTCTATGAGCACTATATTGTAACGCCAAAAGATCTGAGCCGTCTGCAAACCGCCTTCTTTACGATGAACGGAGCGCTCAGCATCATTATGTTCGTGTTTACACTGGTGGATCTGGCGGTTAAACAATGGTGGTAAATCGTCCGGAACCCGCACCGTCCGAGTCTGACGCCCTTTTTCCTGCCGCTTATCATCCGGATCATGCCAGCAAGCGTTATGTAATTGGCATTACCGGAGCCAGCGGCTCTGTATACGGCGTTCGTCTGATCGAAGTACTGTTATCGATGGGCTACAGTGTCCATCTGGTGATCTCGAATGCCGGGTGGAGAGTGCTTAAGGAAGAACTGGACTGGACAGCTTCCAGCAGGGAAGAGATGCTGAGTGAGCATTTCGGTTCCCTGCCGGGCAAGCTGGTGTATCATTCTTTTTCGGATATCGGTGCATCGATTGCGAGCGGCTCTTTCCGGGTCAAAGCAATGATTATTATCCCTTGCTCGATGGGGACGCTGGCGAATATTGCCGGAGGCACTTCCGCCAATCTGATGACCCGCGCAGCGGATGTAATGATTAAAGAAGAGCGAAAACTGGTTATAGTTCCAAGAGAAACACCTTTGCATGCGATTCATCTGGAAAATATGCTCAAGCTGGCCCGCATGGGAATCAGCATCATTCCGGCGATGCCGGCTTTTTATTACCGCCCTCAGACACTGGAAGATGCCGTCGACTTTATGGTTGGCAAAGTGCTCGATATTCTCGATATTGAGCATCATTTATTTGAACGATGGGGGAATAACAGTGAGTAAGTTTGAATTGCCGATCAAAATCGGTAAAATTGAATATACAAATGATTGGCCTATTTATCAGAACTTTGATCCGGCGCAGCTGTCTGTACCGGCTGTTATCCACAGCGATCTTCCGGCTAACCTGAATCGTGGTCTGCTGGAAGACTGTCTGTATATTACACCGGTATCTTCTTTTGCCTATGGAACACGTTCTGATGATTTCTGGCTGCTGCCGGATCTTTCGGTAAGTGCCCGCAATGCGGTCGGATCGATTCTTCTGTTTTCCAGAAAGCCGGTGGCGGAACTGGGAAGTGGAACGATCGCGCTGACAAATACATCAGCCACATCCATTAATTTGCTCAAAATTATTCTGGATAAGCGTTATGACTGCAAACCGGAATACATATCCATGGATCCTGATCTGGATCAGATGATGGAGAGCTGTGATGCCGCACTGCTGATCGGTGATCATGCGATTGCTGCTGCACAGCAGGAGACAGGGTATATCATTACCGATCTGGGGCTGGAATGGAAACAGTGGACCGGACTGAGCATGACATTTGCTGTCTGGGCAGTGAACAAGCAGTTTGCTGCAGCATATCCGGAGCTGGTAAGCGAAATTGGCGAGCAACTGCGCATCAGCAAGCAGCGCAGTGTAGCTGATCTGAATCCGGTTATTCATGAAGCCCGCGAGAAAATGGGCGGCAGTCATGAATACTGGGAGCACTACTTCCGGCAACTATGGTATGATTTTGGAGAGCAGGAACAGCTGGGCCTCGCGCTTTATTTTAAGTATGCCTATGAGCTGGGTCTGCTGGATCACGAAGTGAATATGGAATTATGGACTGACAATACGACGACACGGGTGAACGAATGAAACTACTGGATATTTTCGGGACACTAAAAAAAGATATGAACCTAATTGAACGTGAGCTCAGCCGCAGCATCGATACCGAGCATGCGCTGCTCAATGAAACTTCACTTCATCTGTTGAAAGCGGGGGGAAAGCGGCTTCGTCCCGCTTTTGTGCTGCTTGGAGGCAAGTATGGCCATTATGATTTGGAACGGCTGAGTAATATTGCTGTCCCGCTCGAACTGATTCATATGGCTTCCCTGGTGCATGATGATGTTATCGACGATGCACAGACGCGCCGCGGACAACTGACCGTCAAATCCAAATGGGATAACCGGATTGCCATGTATACCGGTGACTATATTTATGCCAAGGCGCTGGCTATTGTAGCCAGACTGGAAAATCCGGAGATTCATCAGGTGCTTGCCAAAGCAATGGTGCAGATGTCGATCGGTGAGATGGAGCAGATCCGCGACTTTTTCAATACGGATCAGACGATTCGCCGTTATCTGCTGCGGATTCGTCGCAAAACGGCACTGCTGATTGCGATCAGCTGCCAGCTGGGCGGACTGGCTGCGGATGCACCGCGTGAAGTTACGCGTCAGCTGTACCGCTATGGCTATAATGTTGGCATGGCTTTTCAGATTCGTGACGACGTGCTTGATCTGTGCGGTACGGAAAAACAAATCGGCAAGCCGCCGGGCAGCGATCTGCGTCAGGGTAATATTACGCTGCCGGTATTGTACGCTTTGCAGCAAAATTCACTGAGAGAGCCGCTGCTGGCCGAGATCAACCGGATTCATCAGGCGAATGGGGAAACAGACGTCAAGCAGGCCGTTCAGATGGTCCGCGGCAGCCAGGGGATTGAACAGGCTGAAGTGCTGGCAGATCGATATATTCAAAAGGCGATGAATGCGCTAAAACAGCTTCCATCCGGCAAAACACAAAAGCATTTGCAGGAAATTGCGCATTTTGTTGCTAAGCGCTCCCATTAATAGCGTTAAATTCAAAAACATTTCTCGACAAGAACTAACAGACAGGCCCCCTTCAGTCGATATATAAGTTACGAAGTATGTGAATGGCTTTCCGCTAACCGCATCAAAGGCTGGTTGCTTGTCGGAAATCAGGCACATAACGAGTAATGTACTTTTTGAAGGTGGTATTTTATCAAAAAATGTCGGAAACGTATATGATGGTGTTTCTTTCTGTAATTCACACTTTCTGTTAGAATACACAAGTGAGCATCTTGAAATTGCTCCGATAGCAGATCACTTTGTAGATAACAGGAGAGTGAATCAATGGAACGCACATTTTTGATGATTAAACCTGATGGAGTACAGCGGGGGTTAATGGGACGCATTATCAGCCGCTTCGAAGACAAAGGATTTAAATTGATCGGAGGCAAGTTTCTTATTCCGACGGAAGAGCAGGCCAAACGGCATTATGCCGAGCATGAAGGCAAAGTGTTCTACGGAGAACTCATTGACTTTATTACTTCAGGACCGGTCTTTGCCATGGTATGGGAAGGCGATGATGTCATCACATTATCCCGTACACTGATGGGGAAAACCAAAGTCACTGAAGCACTGCCCGGTACAATCCGTGGGGATTTTGCTGCTCACACTCCTTTCAATCTGATTCATGGCTCCGATGCGCCCGAGAGTGCAGAACGAGAGATCGCGAACTTTTTCACTCCAGACGAGTTAAGCGTTTACGAAAAAAACATTTCCGTCTGGCTCTAAACATACCCTCGCATGGACTACACTCAATATGAAATCAAGGAAGTGATGCCATGCTTACAAATGATGCCGTTCAACCAGACTCGGACTATACAGGTTTCATCAAAAAAGTGAAAGATAGTACGGGCATTGACTTAGCACAGTATAAGGAAGCACAAATGAAGCGCAGACTGACAACGCTGCGTACCAAAAACGGTTTTGCCACCTTCTCTGCATTTTTTGATGCCATGCTCAAGGACAAAGCATTATTTTATGAGTTCCTTGATCGGATGACGATCAACGTATCCGAGTTCTGGCGTAACCCGAACCGCTGGGAAGTGCTGCGTGATAGCATTTTGCCGCAGCTGCAAAAGAGTGGCAAGAACCTCAAAGTATGGAGTGCTGCTTGCTCGACAGGTGAAGAGCCTTATACAATCGCTACGATCTTGGCCGATAAAAATATTCTGTCTTCAACGACCCTGCATGCGACTGATATCGATGACGGTGCATTGGAAAAAGCCAAAAAAGGACTTTATCTGGAGCGCTCGCTCAAAGATGTACCGGCAGATGTAGCCAAACGTCATTTCACACCGAATGGTCATATGTTTGCTGTAAATGACAACCTCAAAAAGGCGGTACAATTCCGCAAGGGTAATCTGCTGACAGATACGTTTGAAACCGGATATGACCTGATTGTATGCCGTAATGTCATGATTTACTTTACTGAAGAAGCCAAAAGCATGCTGTACCATAAGTTCGCGGCGAGTCTGCGTCCGGGCGGCGTATTGTTTGTAGGCAGTACGGAGCAGATTTTCTCTCCGGCACAATACGGATTTGATTCATCCGAGACGTTCTTCTATCACAAAAACGGCTGATTGCAGTCTGGACGAAGAACGGTAATTGTAGTCGCATAAGAGAGAACCGGCAGTATGCAGCAATACAGGGCCAGAATGGGTGGTATAATCACGCCCTCTGGCCGGGCAAAGGTATTGCTCAGCGGTGAATTACTTATAGCTGTACCAACCAATCATACAAGAAAGTCTGCTGTCTCGTGGTATCACCATCCGCCGAGGAGGGCAGAATCTATAATATTAAAGATAATGCATCAAACACGCAGTCTGTTTTGCTCCGGCAGCAGAGGCGTGTTTTTGTTATAAAAAGCAGGAAATACTCTGTTTTCCATATGGAAATGCAATGTTTAACGTTCCTTGTCAAATGGATAAATCCTGTACTATAATAAGCAAAGGTAATTACGGATTTTAGCGATGCGCAGTTTAACAGTTTAAAGGGGGAACGCAAAATGAGTATACGTTACTTAACAGCAGGGGAGACTCACGGACCCCAGCTGACTGCGATTATTGAGGGGCTGCCGAGCGAACTGCAGCTTGATTTTGAAGAATTGAATTTCCAGCTGGCACGCCGTCAAAAAGGCTATGGTCGCGGCCGCCGGATGCAGATTGAAAAAGATACAGCGGATATCGTAGGCGGTGTTCGTCATGGATATACGACAGGCGCACCGGTTGCACTGGTTGTCGTCAACAATGACTGGAAGCACTGGACCAAAATTATGAATATCGAGCCGATGGAAGGAACGGATGAAGAGAAGCGCCGTGTCCATCGCCCGCGTCCCGGTCATGCCGATCTGAATGGCGGACTCAAGTATAATCACAAGGATCTGCGTAATGTACTGGAGCGCTCCAGCGCCCGCGAGACGGCTATTCGTGTAGCAGTAGGTGCTATCGCGCGTCAGTTCCTCGCTTCCTTTGGCATCAAGGTGGGTGGACAGGTGATCCGGATCGGTGAGATCGAAGCGCCGCCGAACAATCTGCCGCTCGACGAGCTGGTTGCCCGTACGGAAGAATCCTCGGTGCGTGTCGTGGACAAGGAAACCGAACAAAAGATGGAAGCCTATATTGACCAGATCAAAAAAGAAGGCGACTCCATCGGCGGCATCGTTGAATGCATTATCGAAGGTGTCCCGATTGGACTCGGCAGCTATGTGCAGTATGATCGCAAGCTGGATGCACGAATCGCCCAGGCAGTCATGTCGATCAATGCCTTTAAAGGTGTGGAGATTGGTATCGGATTCGAAGCAGGACATATCCGCGGCTCCCAGGTACATGATGAGATTATGTACAACGAGGAACGTGGCTATCACCGGGCGACCAATCGTCTGGGTGGATTCGAAGGCGGCATGACTAACGGTATGCCAATCGTCGTACGCGGCGTCATGAAGCCGATTCCGACGCTCTATAAGCCGCTGCAAAGCGTGGATATCGATACGAAAGAACCATTTACCGCTCAGGTGGAACGTTCGGATGCATGTGCGGTTCCGGCTGCCAGCGTAGTGATGGAGAGTGTGGTCGCCTGGGAAGTAGCCAAGGCCTTCCTGGAAAAATTCGGCGGTGACTCGATGACAGAAATCCGCAAAAACCTGGAAAACTACCAGGCTCAGGTGGATGAATACTAATGAGTGATATCCGGATCGTCGACGTTCAACTTGGCGAACGTTCGTATCCCATTTATATTGGCGAAGGATTGCTTCAGCAGGCGGGCAGCTATCTGGAAAAACATCAGTTATCCAAGCAGAGTCCACTGTTGATTGTTACGGATGAAAAAGTGGCTGATCCTTATTTGAGTATAGTGGAGCAGTCTCTGACTGCTTCCGGTTTCAAAGTGCTCACAGCGATTGTGGGGTCCGGCGAGACTTCCAAATCGCTGTCCGTATTTGAAGCGGTAATGACCAAAGCGATTGAAGGCGGTCTGGACCGCAAATCTGCAGTCATCGCACTGGGCGGCGGCGTCGTGGGTGATCTTGCCGGTTTTGTGGCAGGAACGTACATGAGAGGCATTCGCTTTATCCAGATGCCGACCACGGTACTGGCGCATGACAGCAGTGTCGGCGGTAAGGTTGGAATCAACCATTCCCTTGCCAAAAACATGATCGGTGTCTTCCATCAGCCGGAACTCGTGCTGTATGACCTTTCTGCGCTGAAAACTCTTCCGGCGCGTGAAGTGTATGCAGGACTCGCCGAGATGGTAAAGCACGGACTGATCTGGGATCGTGAATTTGCCTACTGGTGTCTGGAACATGCCGAAGAGCTGAAGTCTGTGGATATGCAGGCCATGGGTTACGGTCTGGAAAAAGGTTGTTCGATCAAAGCGGCAGTAGTGTCGCAGGATGAACGGGAAAGTGATCTGCGCGCCATCCTTAATCTGGGTCATACGATTGGTCATGCGATTGAAGCAGTAGCCGGCTATGGCGAGATTATTCATGGTGAAGCCATTTCGATCGGTATGGTCGGTTCGGCTCTGATCGGTGAAGCACTGGGTGCAGAGCCGGGATTGGTCGATACGACCCGGGAAATGCTGCAGTCGCTTGGACTGCCTACCGTACTGCCGGAGCATCTGAGTGTGGACCGGATCATGAAGGCGATGATGCATGACAAGAAGTTCCAGGAAGGGCAGATGACCTTTGTGGTACCGCTGGAGATTGGCAAAGTGGAGATTAACCGCAATGTCGATTACGATCTGGTTCGCAGAACCGTTGAGCTTTTAAAGAAAGAGGTGTAGAACCATGTACGTACGAGGTATTCGCGGAGCCACTACAGTGACACGCAACGACCGCCAGGAAATTCTGGATGAGACACTGGTACTGCTGCGGGAAATTGTGGCCCGCAATGAGTTCGAACCGGAAGATATCAGCAGCATCTGGATCACGATGACACCTGATCTGGATGCAGTCTTCCCCGCTCTGGCAATCCGCGAGATGGAGGGCTGGAATATGGTTCCGCTGATGTGTGCACTGGAAGTGCCAGTACAGGGCAGTCTGCCTATGTGTATCCGGCTAATGCTGCATATCAATACAACCAAGACCCAGCAGGAGATCCGGCATGTCTACCTGAATGAAGCCAAACGGCTGCGGCCGGATCTGGCTACTTCCTGAGCAGACAGGGAAATACTACAGATCACCTATAGCAGATCAATTGTAGATGAAAGTAACATAGATAAAGGAAACAAAAGCAAAGGCAGCTCTCTGTCTTTGCTTTTGTCACTTTAAAGCATTAAAATCATTTACATATCCCCAAATTTACTAATGCATCATAAATATGTAGTGGACATAAAAATAAATTCTTGATATAGGACTTTGAGCGTGATATCAGGACTTTGAGGATGAAGCAAATGAATGATATCAAGTATACAATCATCTTTTTCACTGTAAGGGTTGCGTCAGCTGCTCGTTGTAGGGTATAGTATACAACAAGATTAATAAGCAGTATGAGCCGTGTATTGAGATGAGATGCAATTGAGTAGAGAAGAGTATAGATGAGAAGAAAACGTAAGCCCTATCGGCGGACAGTATGGATAAACCGTATATGCAGAGTAGAACAGCAGATGATGGTTGTCCCGGTCGTGTGTCCGTAGCGATTACAGGTGCGATGGCGTTTTAAGAGCAGAACCGGAAAATGAATGAATCCGCAGAGCAGGCCGCTTTCCATAGGGAAAGAGCTGCTTTTGCCATAATCGTATCGATCACTGTCACAGGACAGGATGATACGTTCAATTACCGGGGAAGCGGGAAATGGATGAATATGTCTGTTTCTTACATTTGTACAATTTATACCAATAGCAGCCTTCATGCGTCATTACGCGTGAAGGCTTTTTTGTTATCCGGCGTGTCATTATCAAATTCAAACGAACTATCCCTATACGAGACAAAGGAGCGGATACTTATGATTCAACCACAGGTAGAGCAAGTGATCGCAATGGCAGGTCAATATAATCTGGTTCCCATTACCAAGCGGCTGCTGGGAGATATGGAGACACCGATCCGGATTTTCCAGCGTTATGCGGATCATAAGCGAGCCTTTCTGCTGGAGAGTGTGGAAGGCGGCAGTAAATGGGCACGATATTCCTTTATCGGCAGCGACCCGTTTCTGATGATCTCCGGCAAGCAGGGACAGATCACACTGGAAATGAACGGTGAGAAAAAGGCCTTAACCGGCAAGCCGGTAGAGCAGCTCAAAGCGCTGCTGCGCCGCTACCGCAGTCCCAAGCTGGACACATTGCCTCCTTTTACAGGCGGAGCGATCGGATTCTTCGGCTATGATCTGCTGCAGTATTACGAGAGACTGCCGGCTCACCGGGTGGATGATATGGGCATGGACGATATTCAGTTTATGTTTTGCGATCAGATCGTGGTCTTTGACCATGTGAAGCAGCATATCCTGCTCGTCAGTAATGTGCATATTCCCGAGGGGGCAGATGATCAGCAGATCCGCAAAGCCTATGATCAGGCTTCACGCAAGCTGGAAAGTATGGAACTGCTGCTGCACAATCAGCCGCCAGTCAGCACAGCAGGACGCGCTCCGGTATCCGAAGATATCGAAATGGGCGAGATTCAGTCGAATATGACCAAGGAACAATATCTGGACGGAGTAAGCCGGGCCAAAGAATATATCCGGGCCGGAGACATTTTCCAGGTGGTGCTGTCCCAGCGCTTCCATATTGAGACCGAGGTTGCTCCGCTGGAAGTGTACCGGGTACTGCGAACGATGAACCCTTCGCCATATATGTATTATCTGAAAATGGATGACGAGATTATCGTCGGGACCTCGCCGGAAGCGCTCGTCAAAGTGGAAGGCGACCGGCTGCAGACCCGTCCTATCGCCGGTACACGGCCGAGAGGCAAGACAGAGGCGGAAGATCAGGCACTGGCCGAGGAGCTGCTGCAGGATGAGAAAGAGCGGGCAGAACATCTAATGCTCGTCGATCTGGGCCGGAATGATCTGGGACGTGTATCCGAATACGGTACGGTCAAGACAGATTCCTTTATGCAGATCGAGAAATACTCGCATGTCATGCATATCGTGTCCAATGTATCGGGCCAGCTGAGCAAGGACAAGGATTTCTTTGATGCTTTTCTCTCCTGTCTGCCAGCGGGGACGGTATCCGGCGCACCGAAGCTGCGGGCGATGGAAATTATCGCAGAGATCGAGAATGAAGCACGCGGTGCGTATGCCGGTGCCATCGGATATCTGGGCTTTTCCGGAAATATGGATGCATGCATCACGATCCGGACGATTATTTTCAAACATGGTCGTGCCTATGTGCAAGCAGGAGCTGGCATCGTCTGGGATTCCATTGCGGAAAATGAATATGAGGAAACAGTCAATAAAGCCAAAGGGATGCTCAAATCGATCCGGGTGGCAGAAGCGATGTTCCCGCCCCAGGCAAAGCAGGATACGGTGACCAATCAGGATTATCTGTATGGCTACGAGCCGGTACCATTCAAATAAAGCACGAGTTGATAACGTGATTTCGATATAGCAGGAAAATGAATTTATTCCGTCTACAGTTATTGTATTTTACAGTAGCAGAATTTAAAGGAGGAGACGATATGCATACATCAGCAACGATGCAGCAGGCCATTACGAAAGTCATTCAGGGAGAGCATTTGCAGCGGGAAGAAGCAAACCGTGTGATGAGTACCATTATGAGCGGGGAAGCGACACCTTCGCAGATCGGCGGGCTTCTCACAGCGCTGCGGGTCAAGGGAGAGACTGTGGAAGAGATTGCAGGCTTTGCCGAAGCGATGCGCATGAGTGGCGGACGGGTGCCGGTGTTGTCCTCCAATCTGCTGGATACGTGCGGTACAGGCGGATCGGGTATTCACAAGTTTAACATTTCCACCGTATCGGCTATTATTGCTTCATCGGTATCGGTACGTGTAGCCAAGCATGGCAACCGGTCGGCTTCCGGCAAGGCAGGCAGTGCGGATGTGTTGGAAGCGCTCGGGGTCAATATCGGACTGAATGCCGATCAGGCGGCCCGCTGTCTCGATGAGATCGGCATCTGCTTCCTGTTTGCCCAGGTATTCCATCCATCAATGAAGCACGCCGCCGCCACCAGACGGGAGCTGGGTGTACGCACCGTCTTCAACATGCTGGGACCGCTGACCAATCCGGCAGGGGCAGACCGCCAGCTGATCGGATTGTATGATGGCAGCAAAATCGAGACGGTCGCCGAGACGCTGAATCTGCTGGGACTCAAGCGTGCGATGGTCGTTGCCAGTCATGACGGACTGGATGAGATCAGTATTGCCGCTCCTACACGGATCGCCGAGCTGCGGGACGGACAGGTGCAGACGTATGAAGTGAATCCGCATGATTTTGGATTGGATGTGCATCCGCTGGAACATATGCTTGGTGGAGATGCACTGCAAAATGCAGATATTATCCGCCGGGTACTGCATGGAGAGAAAGGTGCTTATCGTGATGTTGTACTGGCCAACACGGCAGCCTGCATTTACCTGGCCGGACAGGCCGATCATCTGGCAGAAGGTGCGGCCATTGCAGCGGCAGCCATCGATTCCGGAGCAGCAGCTCACAAGCTGGAACAACTAATTCAGACAACGGAGGCATATAGCTATGTATCTTGATCGTATCGTCGTAACCAAACAAAGTGAAGTGGAACAGTTAGCCAGTCGGTTCACGTTGGCAGAAGCAGAGCGTCAGATAGCCGCCATGCCTGCCACGCGGGGATTCAGGGGTGCACTGACCAAGACACCAAACCGCAGCCTCGGTCTGATTGCCGAAGTGAAGAAAGCTTCACCATCCAAAGGGCTGATTCGTCCGGACTTTCATCCGGTACATATCGCTCGTGCCTATGAGGAGGCTGGAGCCGATTGCATTTCGATATTGACCGATGTGCAGTATTTCCAGGGAAATAACAGCTATCTGACCGAGATTCGTGAAGAGATTCAGCTGCCGTTGCTGCGCAAAGACTTTATTATTGATGAACGGCAGATCTACGAAGCGCGTCTGATCGGGGCGGATGCGATTCTGCTGATTGCAGCCATTTTGACACCTGCACAGATTCGTGACTACCTGAGACTAGCTGTATCACTCGGACTGGATGTACTGATCGAGGTACATGATCTTCATGAATTGAAGATTGTACTGGCAGCCGAGGGAGCGGTAGAACATGGATTGATCGGTGTGAATAACCGCGATCTCAAGACTTTCGAGACTTCGCTTACGACGACCGCAGAGCTGATCAAGCTGCTGCCTGAAGGGGTGCCTTTAATCAGCGAGAGTGGGATTATGTCACCGGATGATATCCGTTATGTAGCTGAAGCGGGAGCTGCTGGCGTGCTGGTTGGAGAATATTTTATGCGGCAGGATAATATTGCCCAGGCGGTCCAAACCCTCATGCAACCTGCGCAGTCTCGTCTGCAGTCTGCTGCGGCTGCCGAGGATTCCCATGAATAATCAGCAGTCACAAGCTGCTTTTTCCCATCCTGATCCTGCTGTAAATGAGAGCGGAAAACAGAATGGCAAAGCAAAAACGAGGATAAAAATTTGTGGACTTCAAAGCGTTGAAGTGCTAAAATCTATGATACCGTTATCCGTCGATTATATCGGGTTTGTGTTCGCAAAAAGCAAGCGTCAGATTACACCACAGCAGGCAGCCGGATTGATCGAAGTGCTGCAGAAGTGGCCCGATAGAAAGCGTCCACAGAGTGCAGGAGTGTTTGTGAATCCGACGATGGATGAACTGGCCGCTGTCATGAGCACTGCTCCACTGGATGTGATTCAGCTGCATGGCCAGGAGACGCCAGAATTTTGCCGGCAGGTACGTGAGGTGCTGGATGTGCAGGTATTCAAGGTAATCTCCCTTGGCGGCAATCCGCAGCAGCCCAAGTTGGATGCTGCTGCTCAATTGAAAATGTATGAAGGCAGCGTAGATGCCTTTTTATTAGATACGTATGACCCTCTGTATGGAGGAGGCTCCGGCAAGACATTTGCCTGGGACCGGATTCGTGCTTACCATGACTGGACCGCAGCGCGGAATATCCCGCTGTTTGTCGCCGGAGGACTGAACCCGGATAATGTGAATGCACTGCTGTCCGGCTATCCGCTGGAAGGTATTGATGTGTCCAGCGGCGTCGAGACGGATGGAACCAAGGATATCGCAAAAATCAAATCGTTTGTGGAAAGGGCGAGATCATAATGACAACACTACCTGATGCAAAAGGAAGATTTGGAGACTTCGGCGGACGCTATGTGCCGGAGACGCTAATGAACGCACTGATTGAGCTCGAAGATTCCTACCGTAAATATGCGGCTGACGATGAATTTAATGCAGAGGTTGCCTATCTGCTCAAAGAATATTCCGGACGCGAGACCCCGCTTTATTATGCAGAGAGACTGACCGAACAGCTGGGCGGTCCAAAAATCTATCTCAAGCGTGAGGATCTCAACCATACCGGCGCTCACAAAATCAACAATGCGATCGGTCAGGGTGTACTCGCCAAGCGCATGGGCAAGCAAAAAGTAATCGCCGAAACAGGAGCCGGACAGCATGGCGTTGCGACAGCCACGGTCGCAGCACTGCTCGGTCTGGAATGTAAAGTATTCATGGGTGAAGAGGATATTAAGCGTCAGCAGCTCAATGTATTCCGCATGAACATGCTGGGCGCCGAAGTCGTACCGGTTACCTCGGGCAGCCGCACACTCAAGGACGCAGGCAATGAAGCGCTGCGTTACTGGGTCAGCAATGTGGACGATACGTTCTACATTCTCGGCTCTGCCGTCGGTCCTCATCCGTATCCGATGATGGTGCGTAACTTCCAGCGAGTGATCGGCGACGAGACCCGCCGTCAGATTCTGGAAAAGGAAAATCGTCTGCCGCATACGGTGGTAGCGGCTATCGGCGGCGGCAGCAATGCGATCGGCATGTTCTATCCATTTGTGGAAGATAAAGAAGTACGCCTGATCGGTGTGGAAGCGGCAGGCCGAGGTATTGATACTCCACTGCATGCAGCCACGATGAGCCTCGGTACCAAAGGCGTATTCCAGGGCTCGATGAGCTATCTGCTGCAGGATCAGCATGGACAGGTGCAAGAAGCACACTCCATTTCAGCCGGGTTGGATTATCCCGGTGTCGGCCCGGAGCATTCGTATCTCAAGGATATTGAGCGTGCCCAGTACGTGCCGATCACTGACCAGGAAGCACTGGATGCACTCAAGCTGCTGTGCCGGACCGAGGGCATCATTCCAGCACTTGAATCCGCTCATGCCATTGCCCATACCGTCAAGCTCGCGAAGGAAATGACAGCGGATCAGCTGCTGGTCATCTGTCTGTCGGGGCGCGGTGACAAGGATGTCGAATCCATTATGAGATATGAACGGGAGGGGTCGCTATGAGTATTACAGGACAGAGCCAGAACCGGATGGATGTTACATTTGCCGAACTTCGGGAAAAGGGCAGCACCGCGCTGATTCCTTTCCTGACGGTAGGTGATCCCGATCCGCAGACGACCGTCGATATTATCGTCGAGCTGCAGGCGGCCGGAGCACATATCCTGGAGCTTGGTGTTCCGTACTCTGACCCGCTGGCAGATGGTCCGGTGATCCAGCGCGCTTCCCAGCGTTCACTGACTCATCGGGTGACGATTGATACCTGTCTGGAAGTCGCCGAGCAGGCGCGCAGCCGGGGAGTGACGATGCCTTTTATCCTGTTCACCTATTACAATCCGATCCTGCAGTATGGACTGGACCGCTTCTTCGAGCAGATGCAGCATTATGATATCAGCGGCATGATCATACCGGATCTGCCGGTGGAAGAATCCGAAGAGATGCGCAGCCGCTCCAGAGCAGCAGGCGTCAGCCTCGTACCGCTCGTAGCACCTACTTCGGAAGAACGCATTGCTTCCATTCTGGATGGGGCACAGGGGTTTGTGTACTGCGTCTCTTCGCTCGGTGTAACCGGTGAGCGTGCTTCTTTCCATAACAATGTGGAGCAGTTTATCCGTAATGTCAAAGCAAACACGGATCTGCCGGTAGCGGTCGGGTTTGGCATTTCCAGTCATGAGCAGGTACGTAAATTTTCCGAGTTCTGCGACGGCGTAGTGGTGGGCAGCGCAATTGTGCGTCAGATCGAGTCCCAGATTCCGCTGCTTACCGACCCGGAGCGCAAAGCCGATGGGCTGCGGCAGATCCGGAATTTTGTATCCGAATTGATCGGATCGGAATAAGCGATTACGGTCTGTCATGGCGATCCTGCCAGGTACCGTTAATGTCTGGTCATCATCAATAAAATAACAGATTGCTGTCATGATCATGCAGTGGAGAGCAGAGCTGTTGCTCCGGCTGCATTCATGAAACAGTAACCGTCATGCTGTACCAGCGGATGGGATCATATCGGATCGGCGGGAAACAGGTTTTCCGCGGAAACGATGGATTCCGTCCGCTAATTCTGTATAATGAAATGAATACGTATCAGAAAAGAAACCGTACAAAGTCCGAAGGAGTGGTCCCAAAATGAAACCAAAATCCCGTATTGTCAATATTCCCGTTTACCAGCCAGGCAAGCCGATTGAAGAGGTAAAGCGCGAGCTTGGGCTGACTGAGGTAACCAAGTTGGCTTCCAATGAGAATCCGTATGGTTCAGCACCTTCCGTCCAGCAGGCGATTGCAGCGGAACTGTCCCAGCTGCATCTGTATCCGGATGGCGGGGCTGTAGAACTGACTGCCGAGCTGGCAGCTTCGCTTGATGTGCAGTCCGAGCAGATTATCTTTGGCTGTGGTTCTGATGAAATTATTGCCTTGATTACACGTGCTTTCCTGGAGCCGGGTGATGAGACCATCATGGCCGACCAGACGTTCTCTGTGTACAAGAGCAATGCAGATATCGAGGGTGCTGCTGTTCACGAAGTACCGCTCAAGGATGGCGTGCATGATCTGCCGGCGATGCTGGAGCAAATCAATGACCGTACCAAAATTGTCTGGGTATGCAATCCGAACAACCCGACAGGTACGATTGTGGATGAATCCGAACTGGTGCAGTTTCTTGATCAGGTACCGGCGCATGTACTGGTTGTACTGGATGAAGCCTATTACGAGTATGTAGTGGACGGCGCCTACCCGCAGAGCATCCCGATGCTGGATCAATATCCGAATCTGGTCATTCTGCGTACATTTTCCAAAATCTACGGTCTGGCTGCACTGCGCATCGGCTACGGAGTCGGTGGAGCAGGTGTGATCAAGCTGATCAACCAGGTGCGTGAACCGTTCAACACATCACGAATCGGACAGGCTGCAGCTCGTCAGGCGCTGAGAGATCAGGCTTTTGTCGATGAATGCCGTACCAAGAACCGTGAAGGCATTGAGTACCTGACAGGACATTTTGACCGTCTGGGACTCTCTTATTTCCCGAGCCAGACGAACTTCATCATGGTCGACACCGGGCATCCCGCAATGGAAGTATTCCAGGCTATGCTGAGTCGGGGTGTCATTATCCGTGCCGGTCATCACAAATATCCGAGCTACATCCGTGTGACCGTTGGAACACCGCGCGAGAATGAGATTTTCATCCGTGCACTGGAAGAGACACTGCAGGAACGTACTGCTGCCGTATAAGACTGCGGTACTGCATTAACTAATTTATATCAAGGGGATCAGGCGGATTCCTTCCGGCAAAGAGGCTGGCAAGGAAATCCGCTGCCCATCTGTAACCGGGTATTATGATGCTTTAAAGCATCTATGCAGCATATAGGATGATATACAAAGCAATCTAATTAACGAAGAATGAGTGGGATCATTATGACAACAAAAATTGCAATCTTCGGCGTAGGGCTAATCGGCGGTTCACTTGCGCTCTGCTTTAAAGGCAAGCCGGGTCTGCATGTGACCGGTTATACGCACTTGCCGGAATTGATACATATCTTTCAGGAACGGCAGGTTGTCGACCATGCTACCCTTTCGGTAGAGGAAGCGGCATTGGAAGCGGACTTTATTTTTCTCTGTGTACCGGTCAGTCTGCTCGGAACCTATCTGAAGCAGCTGAGCCATCTGCCGCTCAAGCCTGGCTGCATCATTACCGATGTAGGCAGTACCAAGGCATCGATCACAGCCTGTGCCGATCAGCTGCAGCTGCGTGAGGATGTGCATTTCATCGGCGGTCATCCAATGGCAGGATCGGAACGCTCCGGAGTAGGGGCCGCTTCCTATCTGCTGTTTGAAAATGCCTACTATGTGCTGACTCCGCCGGCTCAGGTACCCCAGCTTGTGTACGAACGTCTGGCTGATCTGCTGACACAGCATACCCGTGCCCAGATTATCAAAGTCGAGCCGCTGATGCATGACGAGATTGTCGGGGCGATCAGCCATTTGCCGCATGTCATTGCGGTTGCGCTGGTCAACCAGATTCGCAGCTATAATGAAGGCAATCCATTGTACCGGATGCTGGCAGCAGGAGGATTCCGGGATATTACCCGGATTGCGTCCAGTGACCCGATCGTATGGCGGGATATTCTGCTCAATAACCGTCATATTGTGCTGCAGCTGCTGCAGGACTGGAATGAAGGAGTGGAGCAGTTTATCGGTCTGCTGGAGAGCCAGGATGCGCGCGGTATCGAAGAGCAGTTTGAAAAAGCGGGTGCTTTCCGCGATGAGCTGCCCGAGCGCCGTAAAGGCATGATCACCCAACTGTATGATCTGTACCTCGATGTACCGGATCATCCCGGTATTATTGGTAAAATTACGACCGAGATCGGTAACCGCGGCATCAACATCAGCAACGTACAGATTATCGAGAGCCGGGAGGATGTGCCGGGCGTCATGCGCCTGTCTTTCCGCAATGAGCATGATATGGAGCAGGCGAAGGCAATGCTCCAGCAAAGTGAATACTCCGTATTTGTCTGAGAAACGACAGCTGTTCAGCAGGGAAAGTACTGGTAACCATAACTGATGTCTTACGGCTGTATCTTACATCATCTCCAGGAACGCTGTGTCATTCACAGCGTTCCTTTTTGTTTTTATTATGCTGGGAAGGGTAATAGGCTGTTGAATGTAAAATATTTACCAATTTATTCACCGGCAAAAATGCCAAGGAGGAAACAGGATGACATCTTACACAGGGGATATCCATGATGACACGGCTGAGCCGCGTCGTATTTACAGCAAGCGCAATATGTGGTCAGGTTTCTTGTTTGGCGTAGGACTGGCGGCTTTTATTGATGAGACGATTTTTCATCAGCTGCTGCACTGGCATCATTTTTACGATTTGTCGACCACAGCGGTCGGACTGGTATCGGATGGATTTTTTCACGCGTTCAGCTGGTTTGCCACGATTGCTTCCCTGTTTCTGTTCGCGGATCTGCGGCGTCGCAAAGCGCTCTGGATGATGCGCTGGTGGGGCGGCGTCCTGCTCGGAGCAGGGCTGTTCCAGCTGTATGACGGACTGGTACATCACAAGCTGATGGGGATTCACCAGATTCGGTACAACGTCGATCTGACGCCCTATGACCTAACCTGGAATATTATTGCGGTCATCATGATCATTATCGGCAGCATTCTGGTCTGGCGCACGCGCCGTGCCTGATACCGGTATGCAGGTAGGCTCAAAACTCTAAAACCCCAGGGCTTTAAGCCTCTGCTAATAACTTCCCTGCCAGCACCGATTGATCAGGCTGGCAGGCTATTTAGGATGAAAGGGGAAAAGGGAAGATGGAACATTCAATCGGACATGGAGGCACTTCGGCATCGATTGCAGTGGAATTGCTCTGCACACTGATTTATGCGGCTGCAATATTGGGCTACACGCTGACAGGACTGATCACCAACCGAAATTACAAACCCTGGCCGCTGTACCGTTACCTCTGCTGGTACACAGGCTGTACCTGTGCAGTAATCGTCATTATCGGGCCGCTCGCAGCAGCAGCGCACAGCGATTTTCGCATACATATGATCGGTCATCTACTGCTCGGAATGCTGGGTCCACTGTTGATGGCTATAGCTGCTCCGGTTACACTGCTGCTGCGCAGTCTGCCGGTGAGCCGGGCACGGGAGCTGAGCAGATTTCTGCGCAGTCCGTATCCTGCGCTGGTCTGTCACCCGATCGTGGCAGCTCTGCTGAATACCGGTGGTCTGTGGCTGCTGTATACGACTCCGCTCTATACATGGATGCACCAGTACACCGCAGTCAACCTGCTGGTTCATCTGCATATTCTGCTGGCAGGGTATGTATTCACCATTTCCATGCTGTATATTGATCCGGTAGCTCACCGGTATGGCTATGTGTACCGGGCGGTCGTGGCTATTATAGCTGCAGCTCTGCACGGCATGCTGTCCAAATACATTTATATTCATCCTCCGGCAGGCATACCGGCGGGGGACGCGGAGACAGGGGCAATGTGGATGTACTATGGCGGGGATCTGGTTCAGCTGATCATTATCGGGCTATTTTGTTACCGATGGTACCGGGATGCACGTCCACGGAAGCTGGTTGTATCGACTGCTTTGGATAGTTGATTCCAAAGCGGTCATCACTTGGAAGTACACGTATACATTAAGTGGATATCACATTAATTTTAAAAAAATGTAAATTTACCAAAAAAGATTAGCTAAAAGGGTTGACTTAATGAAAGCGCATACAGTATACTGTAACTACAGTATGGTTTCTCTCCACTCCTATCCAATAACTGGAGTTTCTGAAATATGAGACTCGAACCGCTAACTTATGTTAGCGGTTTCTTTTTTTGTTATTTAGTAAAAATAGGTGCTGCCTTTACACTTGGTATAATGTACCGGTATCTCTTCCACGTTACCCCACTTAAATTGTACTTCAAATGGAGAGCCAGGATAATTTTGTGTATTAGTAACTCTATAGATACTCATCTTCCCAACGCTGCATAACGGCATAAATGCTATTCGATGATACATATCTTAATCAACGAAGTCGTAATTAAAAGAGAAGGAACAGATCATTATAAATGATCTGTTCCTTCCTTATCCCTGTCCTAGTTGTGATAGGATCACTATTTTATCTAAATTTAATTGATGTTGAAAGTTTTGATGAGTCCTATTACTATACTTTTAAGACTTTTCCTCACCCTCAATTAAATACCATCTTAATAGTATTTGTTCATTTCCCTAGTAAACTATATGCTACTGAATACGATCATTTAGGAGAGGCCTCGGTCTTAAGGCTCTGATAGATGATATCGAAATCAGGAGGCAATGTCAAAACACTATAGTCTTGGGTGATTTTAATATGAATCCATTTGATCCTGGAATGATCTCTGCTAGAGGGTTACATGCAATACCCACGAAAGTCAAAGTAAAAAAAGAGAACGAACAATTCGCGGAAGGTCGTATACAATGTTTTATAACCCTAGGTGGAAGTTTTTTCAGAAGATTACGGTCCAGAAGGAACTTTTTATTATACAAAAGCTACTGACGTATTATTTTATTGGAATATAGTTGATCAAATTATATTGAGGCCGCAATTAATCCCATCTTTCAATTCTAGTAAATTGAAATTAATTTCATTTATTGGAGAGCAGAGTCTTATTGGAAAAGCTAGTATCATAAATAAAAAGATCACAGATCACCTACCTATTTTTTTGCGATCTAAAACATGGAGGTTTTTATGAGAAGTTTATGGCCTAGTATTAATGATTATAAAAAAACAGCAGCCAGCAACTGCAATACTAAATGAACAAGCAAAAATTTTATCGCAAATAACAAATAAAACTTTGCAATGCAGTATTG
This sequence comes from Paenibacillus sp. Z6-24, assembly GCF_054161335.1. Lineage (NCBI taxonomy): Bacteria > Bacillati > Bacillota > Bacilli > Caryophanales > Paenibacillaceae > Paenibacillus > Paenibacillus sp. Z6-24. Next base: position 1,986,589 of record NZ_CP096398.1, read on the forward strand.
ATAATATTCCACCATCATTCTTTTCAGAGAAGCGTATAGATGAGCTACCTTTTACTTTTAGTTTCAAAATAGGTTCTTCTTATTTGAAAAATTATAAGTTTGAATTACTTAAATTCTATCATGATATTCTTCTTTATCCTGTTTCTATAAAGTTAGATAAACTTGTCTTACAAGAGATATTAAATGATTATCCAAAAGATGCCTTTATAAAGAAGATAAAGATGAAAAAGTAATAAACATAAACAGTGAAGATGACTTTATTATATTTCTAGAAAAATTTTTTCAAACAAAAAGAGTACAAACTGTCTTGGTATCTATTATGGATCTGGCCAATGATTTTAAAAAAGTTTCTAAAGATAATGACGGTAATACTCCATCTTAAATAAGAAAACACCTATCAAAAGTTTGTTTTAATTTTTATAAACTTAAAAGATTAGAGTTTTATTAGTATATACTGATAAAACTCTTTTTTAAGTAATGAGAGAATTATTATTTTAAAGAGACCAATAAGACTTATATAAAAAAATAAAAATAGATATGTAATTGCTTTCAGCAGTACTATTTTAGGCCCATACCAAAGTAGAGATAGAGTCAGAACTTGGAGCAGATATCGTTGTGGATTACGGCGGACCTGTTAAAATTTATACGCCGGAGTTTGCCAAAATACAGGACACCTACTATTCGTGCAAAACATATAAATTTGGAGTACGTAAATAAAGAAGACTTTACCGATAATTTATTGGTAGAGTCTTCTTTATTTAAATTAGTATTTGATGAGTATTAATTTACACCATTATTAATGTATCCTTTTGCCCCGCCAAAGGTATATACGTTGAGTCGATAAGTACAACCACTTTTCATTGAGAAATTTTTAGAATCAGGTTGATCATGGAAAGAAGTTAAAATGTTATAATATTCTTGTTTGTTGCCGTTACAATACTCTTGGAGATTTGCATAGCTGTAACCAGTTCCTTGTGAAGGAGAAGAAATAAGTGTTATTTTTCCTGTCTTACCAACACCTTCAACGAACGGAGTTTGTCCTAAGCGTGGAGTTTCGCTACTTGTACTTGGCAGCACTTGGATATATCCAGAATTAATAGAAGCAAATGCCGAAGTTGCAATAAAAGAAGCAGCAACTATTCCTAAAGAAAGGGATTTAATAAATTTATTCATATGTATTTTCTCCTTTTATTAAATTATATTAAAAGTATAGTATATAAATTTGTTTATTTCAATAATAAAACTTAATTTCTTATTATTTAAATTAAAGTATAAAAAAGTAAAAATAGATATGAAATTAGTGGAAATATTTATATCTCAAATATGTGACAGAATAGAAATGAAGTCAGAACTTGAAGTAGATATTATTGTGGATTACGGTGGACTCATTAAAATCTATACGTCAGATTTCGTTAAAATACAAGACACTTATTATTCCAGATCAACTCGTATATTTAAAGCAACAAAAGGATAGTCTTTTACCGCTGAGATACCTCTACATAATCGCCTTGTAACCGAACTGATGTTCGAACATAATTCATACTGAGGTGATTGGCATGCTGCAGGATGCAGAGCGGAAGGTATTGAGAGTGCTGTACAATTATTTTGCAAAGAGCCGGATGATGCCCAGCTGGGTAGAGGCGCCCCGGAAGATCGGAAGAGATAAAGATCAAGTGACTATGCTGTTGAATGGTCTGGCTAATCAGGGATACATCAATTGGGATGGGGCGGATTTGCAGACAGTCGTATTGCTACAACAGCCTGAAACCGTCTGGGCGATCCAGCCGGCACAAAGTGGCTCAGATTACTTTACTCAATATTAAAAGTCCCTGCCGGTTATGGCAGTGCCTTTTGTATTCACTCAAAATTATTAGTTAATATTGCCTTTTTATCAATTTCAGTCTTAATTTTTTCTTTTTGCTTATAAGCTTCCTTTACACAAGCATATATACTAGAAACCCATAGATATTGATACCATTTTCCAAAAATGAAAAATGCTAAATATAATAAAATAACTGAAATTATTAAGAAATATATAGAATTAATATCTCCCAGTAAATCAATGTATGAGCTACTTTGTTTGTTCAAGCTTTCAGTATAAGCACTTATTTCTGCATTGTATAAGTAACCTTTTTCTCCTAATACCGGTATTGTTTTAAAAAGGTCAATTTTAGCTTTTAATTTAAGCATAGCCATTTCATGAGCCCAATCTACCTGTTTCATAGTATGTTGCAGATAAAATGAGAAGTTTCCAAGTAGAATAGTTACAAAAAATAATGCTATAGTGACAATTAAATTTAATTGCTTCATAGATTCATATCTTGCTTCAATTCCAGAAAAGATACTTCTAAGATTTTCAAAGGTTTCAACTTGAACTAGTTTCCGCCTTAAGAATAAATCCTGATTTTTAGAAATACTTCCCAATTCTTGATTTAGAAATTTTCCTACACGATATTTTCTTCTTAGATAATCACTTGCAGATTCGTTATTAATATTTGTTTTCAAAGATACTAATTCCTCTCAAATATATATTTAGCTGATTAACAGTCTGTAAGTTAGGTCTTATTTTGATTTTAAATTTATAGTATTTTCTGTAGTACAATACTTAACTAGATTCATTTGATATTGGGATGTGTAATTACTTTTCAGTTTTTAAATAAGCGTTGATTACATTATGAATAGTCATCGCATCAGTAATACTTATGAAAGCTGTCTGCTCATAATTTGATTTATCATATTCTGATAAGTTGGGTGTTAGAGAGAGTTCTTTTTGATTATATGCGTCGTAGACAAGTGTGGAATACAAATTAAGTTGTTTTATAATTACTTGGTTTTTAGAACCTTCTGAATTTTTCTCCGCTTCGTCTAGCTTTTGTTCTAACTGAGCTTGTTGATCAGTGAAAACAGATTGATAATCTAATGCAATTGTAGAATTTTTAGCGATTAAAATCTTTAGAGATTTCATATCTTTATTTATTTGTTCAAAGATTGATTTCATTTCATTCAAGGTTAGAATGCTTGATGTGTTTGACTCGGCAGAATTTTCATTTTTAATACTGCAAGCATTACATACATAGTAGTCAACGGCCAGATCGCCAATACTGTGCAAATATGCAAGAACAACTCTGTTTTCGTCAACAAAACCTACGGTGGGATTTTCCAAGCTGATTTCGATAACTCTATAATTCTTTATTTTAATTTGTAACTCCGGATTATCGTAGCTGGTTCCATATCCATAATAAACTCCGTCAGTGTCTTTATACTTTTGGAGGGGGTTCCCCAGCTTATTTAAAACCTGTTTAAGAGAATCACCAACCAGGACAACATTCTTGATCCCTTGACCTTTTGTAGTGGTGATAACATATTCAAGGATACCGCCTTCGAATATTAATATTTGTTTTTTATCAAAAAAGACAACCGTACTATCGTACTTCTTATCTTCAGTAGGGATTTTATGATCCATATTTTTGATTTTTGGCTGCAATTCAGAAAAAGAAAGCCCTAAAGTCCAGCCGGCGATTTGCTTATAATCTAGGTGCTTTTTCTCTTTTGTAATTTTTGGCTGAGTAGAAATTATTGAGTCAGAACCTGTTACTGGTTTGCTGTAAGAAATATCTCCTGAAGCTGAAGGCAAAAAGAGAAATGAAGTTAATACAAGAATGATTAATGATTTCATAGTTATATAACTCCTTCATAAATATTAAATTTCATCATCACTATATCGGAAAATAGTGGAAAAGGTTTCAATAATTTATTTAATATGAAATATGTTATTGGTGAGTATAAATTTTAAATGGATATTAGTTATGAGTGGATAGCGCCGAAATTAGAGCAACGAGCATGGGAGGCTGTACTTTTAGCAGAAAGAGAGAACGAGGGGAATATATTAGAATTTTCGGCGCAGTTGAAAAAATAAAGGACCTTTTAGCAGATGAACATACAGAGGAGCTGAATAAGCTAGAAGGCATATTTTTAGAGAAGAATGTTGCAGCCAAAAAGCTTATAAAATGGGTTTTGAAGATGCGCTGCAATTAAAGATTTCATTATAACAAAAAACTTCTATCCAATAACTGGAGTTTCTGAAATATGAGACTCCAACCGCTAACTTATGTTAGCGATTTCTTTTTTGTCCGAACAGTTATTTAGCGAACTTTGAATTGCAGCAGCTTTGTATGGTATAACAGATAAGGGAGTTTTCGTCTGCCGTTATCCAGTATGGAATTCAGCCTTTGATGGAACCGATCTTGCAGCACCTACATAATCGATTTGGGATGTATACATAAATAATTGCACCTGGTTCCAGAAAAATATCGTTTCATCCCATCCCTTGACTGTGGATAACGAGGCACAGCAGCAGGGATAGCAGGAGAGTAAGCGTCATTCTCAATCGTATAAGATTAATTTGATGGCTGGATCAGCAACCTTTTAACTTTGCCATCCGTCTAAAAGTCAGGTATGATATAAAGGTTGCACTTGTGCAGTGCTATGAAATGAATCGGTTCGGCTCCGTACCGACGGCTCATTTCCATGAATCGGCCTGGCCGGCAAACGATCTGCTGGCAAGTGATTATTCCGAACGTATTCAAGCGGCCGCGAAGCTGCATTTGATAAATATAAGCAAGATGTCCCTTCTATCCGGTCAGCCTGATTAAGGCTGCAGCCTATTATTCCAGTCGCTCGTTCGGTTCTCCGAACAAGCCTACCATCCATATAAAATCAGTGAATTGTTGTCAGCTGCGGAAAATGTTATAAACACCGCAACTTTTGCCGTTCTATCCGGTATTATCTAATACATGAGGAATAGGAAGATGCGGCGGCAACAATGAGGAGGGTCGCATTTCAATGACAGATTCCCTGTTAATTCAGGAAATTAAAAACGGTGATGTGGAGCTGTATTCTGAGCTGATGCGCCGTTATCAGCGCAAGATTCTGGCGTTTATCTATCATATGCTCAAAAGCTCCAATCTCGAAATTATGGCAGAAGACCTGTGCTCGGAGACGTTCTACAAGGCTTATAAAAGCCTGCATTCCTTCCGTGAAGTGGATGCTTCGTTCTCCACCTGGCTGTATACAATCGCACGCAATACCGTACTGAGCGAGCTGCGTAAGCAGAAAAGCGGCAGCATCCCTCTGGAAGAGAGCGGCTACACCCCGGTTGCACCGAACAGTATGGTGCCGGAACAGGCTGTACTGCGCGGGGAACGCGTCCAGATGGTACGGGAAGCGATTGACCAGCTGCCTGAAAAACAACGATCTGCTTTGATCCTCCGCGAATATGATCAGCTGGACTATCAGGAAATTGCTGATATCCTCTGTCAAAGTGTAAGCTCCGTCAAATCTCTATTGTTCCGGGCAAGAGCGAGCGTAAAAACACGGTTGGAGCCGTATTATTATGACTCGGTCTACAATCAGCCTAGTGAAGGGATGAAGAGAAAATGAATTGCAGAGAGGCCGAAGAGCTGTTCGGGATCTATTGGGACCTGACACCGGGTGATCCACGTCGGTTGGCACTGGACGAACATGTTCGGGAGTGTCCTGACTGCGCGGCAGAATTTGAAGTGTGGAAAGAAAGTCATGAACTCATTCAGGCGGAAACAGCACAATTGGAAAATATGCCGACCATGACGATCCGCGCCGAAAATATAAACCGGAACGTTATGGACCGGATTTATGCTGAATCACCATGGCTGGTACAGACAGATGTAAAGCGTGGACCGATCTCGCGTTTGTTCCGCCGTCGTCTGTCCGTCTGGATCTCCTCGCTCATTGCGGTCTTTATATGCAGTTCCATTTACTTGACGCTCGATATGACAGGCACGTTTGAACAGCAGCCGCAGCCGGAACGGGTTACCGGCATTGTGCCTACCGCTGTAGCTACAGGTGATGATACTACCGTTGTATATTCGTCGCTTCACTTTGCCGGATCGGAACGGGGATTGATCGATCCGCTGGTGATTCCAATGAATCCGAGCCATCCGCAGTACTGGATGATTCTGTCGCTTGTCGGCATGCTGCTGGCGCTGGTCTCCCTGCGCTGGCTCGCCCGAACCAAACATCAATAATAAACACAAAGATGCATAGCTTGCAGGCAAATTCCGTAATTGGACGGATGCCGGCAGGCTTTTATTTATGTTATGCTGTAGGTATTCATATCCAGTACATAGCAGCGATCGCAGCATGTGTGAGCAGTCGGAGGAAGGGTGTAAAGGAAAAATGCGGATCGGATTAATCAGGCACGGCTTGACCGACTGGAATGCGCTGGGGCGTATTCAGGGTCACAGCGATATTCCACTCAATGAGGAAGGGAGGAGACAGGCATCACGACTGGCAGAACGGCTCGCGGTAGAGCCGATTCACTGGGACCATATTATTTCCAGCAGTCTACAGCGTGCGCATGAGACTGCGCAGATCATCGCACAGCGTCTGGATATCCCACTTCTGGAACCGGATGAGCGCCTCAAGGAACGAGGCTTCGGTCAGGTGGAAGGATTAACCTGGACAGAGCGTGAAGCCAAATGGGGCACAGATTGGGAGACACTGGAGCTGGGACAGGAAAAGGTCGAGCTGCTTCAGGAACGCGGAATGAGCTTTCTCAATTCCACCTGGGAGCAGTTTCCCAATCATAATATTCTTGTCGTCAGTCATGGCGGTTTCCTTTCGCATCTGTTCACTTTGCTGCTGCAGGAGCAGCATACCGAGCGAATCGGCAATTTGTCATTGACTGTTCTGGAACGGGAAGCCGAAGAATGGAAGGCTTTGCTGTATAATAATACGGATCATCTTCAGTAATGAGGCATGACGTGATATATGGACGCAAATGGAAGAATGAGCACGATTGAGGTTGGTTGGAGAACCGTCGCACGTGCTCATTGGACTATATTAAGGCATAACGATAGGAAAAAAGCGCGGGAGATAAGATGTTCCAGCATAAAGTTTACAGCATTGTTATTATTTTTATCACTTTTTTTGTGAAATTAATGATGCGCTTACAGATATTTTGGTTAAAGTCCAGATAAGGAGCGGATAACATGTTATTGCCTTACCACAATCAATGGCCGATTGTACACGAAAATACATTCATCGCCGAGGGTGCCAAGCTGATCGGAGACGTGAAGCTGGGCGAGGACAGCAGCGTATGGTTTAATACTGTACTGCGCGGAGATCTCGCTCCGGTAATCATTGGAGACCGATGTAATGTACAAGATCTGGCTGTAGGACATGTACATGAGATTCACCCCTTAATTATCGAAAATGATGTTTCCGTCGGACACTCTGCTATTGTTCACGGCTGCCGGATCGGTCAGGGATCCTTGATCGGAATGGGTGCCATTTTGCTGAACGGAGTAGAGGTTGGTGAATATTCGTTAATTGGTGCAGGTTCAATTGTCACAGAGAATAACAAAATTCCACCTTATACTCTTGCACTAGGTTCACCGGCACGTGTAATCCGCGAACTAACCGAAGCTGATTTGCAGCGGATGGCCAGGACTACACAGAGCTATGTGGACAAAGGAAGAGAGTTCAGGAATCCATGAATAGCATTATGGAGGTGCGCCCTATGTACAAGATGAAAGTAACCTATGAGGTCATGTTGGGTTTGGCAGCTGAGATGGTATGGGACCAAGTACTTCGCGAACATCGGATTGAGGAACTGAACACACTTATTGATCGGGCGCTTGCCGACAGAGATGAAGAATCTTTTCAAAAGTGGACTAATGAATTGCGTTCATTAGCGCCGGCTATTGAAGTCGAACTGCCAGAAGTGGAGCATTATGAACGTAAATCATTATCTCACTAAGACGATATGTATGTATCATTTTATCCTATAAAAGTCTGCCGTGATCTGAGGCAGACTTTTTTGATGTTCTTTTGGGATTATGTGCATCTCTGACTGATCACTCAAAATGGAAAGGCAGAATAGCGCTTGCTTGTTAGTATACTTACTTTTAAAATAGTAGAGATTATATCCGGAATGAGCGGTATTCGGCAATACGATGCGATGCCTCCGGCTGGATAAAAATAAAGGAGAATGGAAATGCCGATTTCTTATTTATGGAGCAAAATGTTCCTTACCGATCGCCGGCTGCTGTGGCTGCTGCTCATCTGCAATGCGCTGGGAACGATTTATGGATACATATGGTACGGTGCACAGATGGAATATACACTGGAACGCTGGCCTTCATGGATGGTTATTTTTGTTCCGGACAGTCCGACAGCGAGCCTGTTTTTCAGTATTGCGCTGATTTTTCTGATGTTTCCGCCGCGCAGCGGATGGCTGCAGATTGTGCGCAAGCTTTTTGAAGCGCTGGCCGTCGTTACGTCGGTTAAGTATGGCGTCTGGGCGGTTGTCATGATATTCTGGGGGCAGGCGCTGGGCGATACACTGGTGTGGGAAGACTGGATGTTGACCTTTTCCCATCTGGCGATGGCGATCGAATCGCTGCTGTTTGTCCGCTTTTTCCTGTTTGGTTGGAAGTCATTGATTATTGCGCTCGGCTGGACACTGCTCAACGATTATATGGATTACAGCCAGGGCATTTATCCGTGGCTGACGGAAGAACTGGTCAAACGGCTGAATCAGGTACGGAATTTCACAGTAACATTGACGGTACTATCTGCACTGGTTGGAGGTCTTGCTCTATGGCAGGCTCGCCGTGAACGCAAGCGGCTCTAACTGATCGCGAGGAAGAATTCTGGACACTGCACATTCATTGCAGAATCGGATGGAGGTCTCAAATGGAAGCGGAAACCGGCAAAATGATGGCTCTGGTATACGATACTTATGGCATGTCCGATGTTCTTTATGTGGACGAAATGGAAATTCCCCAGGCACGCGATCATGAAGTGCTGATCAGAGTGTATGCTGCATCAGTGAATTCCTGGGATTGGGACCTCCTGCGCGGCAAGCCATTTGCCAATCGGATTGGTCGGCCCTACAAGCCGCGTTACCGTATACTGGGCGCCGATGTGGCAGGACAGGTTATCTCGGTAGGTCCTGCTGTAAGCAAGTTCCGGCAGGGAGATAGAGTGTTTGGTGACATTTCCGGGTGCGGGTGGGGTGGATTTGCGGAGTATGTATGTGCCCATGAAGAGGCTTTGACATTAATGCCAGAGGATCTTGAATTTGAGCAGGCAGCGGCTATTCCACAAGCGGCTGTGCTGGCTCTGCAGGGATTGCGTGATCAGGGAAAGCTTGCCAAAGATCATCATGTACTGATCAATGGTGCAGGCGGAGGTGTGGGTACATTCGGTATTCAATATGCCAAATGGCTCGGAGCTGAAGTGACCGGCGTGGACAGCATGGAAAAGCTGGATCTGCTGAGCAGGCTCGGAGCGGATCATGTGCTCGATTATACACGCAGCGATTTCACTGGAAATGGTCAGCAGTATGATGTCATCCTCGATGTAATCGGGAATCGTTCGATTTTTGATATCAAAAAAGCACTCCGACCCGGCGGTACATACGTGATTATCGGGGGGACTACATTCCGGATTCTTGAAGCGCTTGCGGCATCTCCATGGATCGGCTGGTTGGAGAAAAAGAAAGTAAAGCTGCTGATTCATAAACCGAATCATGATGATCAGCTCGTTTGGAAGTCGCTGGTAGAGACAGGTCGGATTACACCTGTGATCGATCGGAAGTATTCATTACAAGAGGGAGCCCAAGCATTACGGTATTTCGGTGAAGGTCGTATGCTGGGCAAAGTCATCATCACCATGGAGCCGGGTGTTTACGTATAATCTAGTTTCAGAAAAATCCGCTTAAAGCCGCCTGTGCAGGGCGGTTTTTTATTTTGACTGAATATTCGCTGGTTGGTATGACACGATTTCGGCTGGGAGGTAGCAAGGAAGCATTTATCCGGTTGATTCATGATCTGGAGATGAATCTGTACCGGCTCGCCCGCTCTATGCTTGGCAGTGAGGACGAATTACCAGCTTAAAAGAAGCATATACCCACAACATCATACAGGGGAACTGGAAATTCCAATTTACGATTGACTTAGATAGAGCAAACAAACAGACCAGAATCATTCCGATCATGGGAAACTATACGTCGCCTGATGGAATGAGCATAAGCTTAAAACGTATTACATGGATACGTATTACATGGATGGTTCAGGGAGTACGGCTGGAATGGGATACTCAATTATCTAAAAAAGCACTGGAGCGCTCTCCAGGAGAACTGTGGAAAGAGCAGGAAATCCGATTCCATATTGAGGATAGGTCGGGGAATCATATTGTAAATGTAAGTTCTGCTGATCCTAATTCGAATGTATTAACTTCTCAGCATATTGCAGGTGAAACGACTGGAGAAATGCACTGGAGCTATACATTCAGTGATTTGCCTGTCGATCAACCCTATTATTTGGTATTAGACGGGTATCTGGTAAAAGAACGTGATGGACATGCTCTGACATTTGACCCGGCTCATGTCAATTATCCCTTGTCTTTCGATTCTATGGGAGATCAGCTAAAGTTGGGGAGATATGAAGTCAATCATGAAGGAGATGATCTATCCAAATCATTGGAGGGAAGCTTGCCTGTAATCGGTAAGGTCAAGAACGGTATGGATAGTTATGAGTATAAAGCGATAGATGAATATGGAAACACATATAAAGTAGATGGAAGAGGCAGCTATAGATTAACCTCTGATAAAAATAGTGCCGGTATCGAGCTGGATCAGTTCAAGAGTAAAGATGATGATATGAGCTATGAACTCCGTATATTCGGATTGGATAGAGTACCTGAAAAGCTTACACTCATTCGCACAACGACCAAGCGTTGGTATGGAAATACCAATTGGAAGATTAAAATACAGGAAACCAAAAACACAATCAACAAAAAGGAAAAGCAGGAAAAGTACAAGCTAGAAATAGACAGGCAAACTACAGAGTAACAGTCATATCCAGCAGCAGAAAAAGCACTGAACAATTCGTTCAGTGCTTTTGTTCATATAAAGAATTCACCTATCTTTAGCGAATGTTTTTCAGGTTTCATTGATATGTTTCCCAGTGCTAATATGCATATTGGCACTGTATGACCCCGATTCTGGATAAATACCCTATATATTGCCGCTCCATACGTCCAGATATTTAACTCGTCTCAGTGATGCAGCTCTTCCCGGAACCCTTCCCCATGCACATCATTCACTTCATTAATAATCACAAATGCCCGCGGGTCCACCGACTTCACAATCGTATGTACCCGCCGGATCTCCTGACGGGAGACGACGCAGTAGGCGACTTCCTTGGCCTGCTTGGAATAGGCCCCAATCGCAGGGATCAGCGTCACGCCGCGATCCATTTCTTTCATAATAACCTCGGCAATCTCCCCGGCATGATCGCTGATGATCGTAAATGCTTTGCCGGAATAAGCGCCTTCCTGGATAAAATCAATAATCTTGGTGGCGATAAATACCGTCACCAGCGTGTACAGCACCAGCTCCTTGGAAATAAAGAACAGGGAACCGCCAATAATGATAATGTCCAGCACCAGCATAATCTGGCCGATACTCCAGCCGAATGCCCGGTTCAGAATTGTCGCGATAATATCCGATCCACCGGTCGTCCCGCCGAATCGGAATACGATCCCCAGCCCAATTCCCAGCGTCACGCCTGCGTACAATACAGCCAGAATATAATCATGCTGCGTCTGGAATGGCACAATCCAGCCCATATCGATCAGCCGCTCGAACAGCCACAGGAAAAAGGTCAGTGCAGCGATTCCTACCCCGGTGTAGATCATCTTTCGCCGACCGAGCATTTTGAGTCCGATCAGAAACAGTGGAATATTAATAATTAATGTGGACAGCGAAGGCGAGATGCCAAAGGAATAATTCAGCAAAATGGTAATTCCGGTAACGCCGCCTTCCATAAGCTTATTCGGAATAATAAAATACAATAAACCAAAGGCGTAGACGCCCGCACCGAACAGAATCGGCAAAATAACCCTGAATTGCCGCCAAAATTGTTGTACCATGATGTGAATACCTCCATTGGAATAGTCAAGGATAAAGGGAAATAGGTACAGTAAAAAGGATTTGTTTTCAAAATCGCTTTAGGATAACATGGTAATGACATATTCAATTGACACCATATCGCAGAATGGTACATACAGAATGATATCAAATCCCGGTTGCAGCCCGGCCCATTCTTAACTATATGGGGGAGTCATGAATTCGGCAATAGGCAGTATTGGCGGCTTTCCGGAGCGTATACATACCTATACACCATTTGTAATTTTTATACTATTTATCTGGAATTTACGGAGGGATTGAAATGACAGAAAAATCACTTGCGGAAATGCAAAGAGAGGTAGATGCCTACATTTCCCAGTTCAAGGAAGGATACTTTTCCCCGCTGGCCATGCTGGCGCGGATGTCGGAGGAAGTCGGTGAACTGGCGCGTGAAGTAAACCATTCCTTTGGCGAGAAGCCCAAAAAAAGCGACGAAGACGATAATTCGATCGAACTGGAACTTGGCGATATCTTGTTTATTACGATTTGTTTTGCCAATTCGCTCGGGATTGATCTGGCAGAGGCTCATAATAAAGTGATGCATAAATTTAATACCCGGGACAAAGACCGCTGGACACGCATAGAAGCGGAATCGGACGGAGACAGTCAGTAAATGCAGCCGAATGATAAAGTACTGGCTCATTTGACGGATACACACTTATAATAAGTATCTATATAATGATAATGAATAGCAGCGGTAAAGGAGATTAGTCATGGACAAACCGATTCGTGTAATTGTAGCCGGCGCCGGAGGGCGTATGGGCAAGGAAGTTGTAAAGCTGGTGCTTGGCGATCAGGAGTTGGAACTCGCAGCTGCTGTCGGACGCTCCGATGCAGGCAAGGATGCCGGAGAAATGGTAGGAATGGGAACAGCAGGTGTGCTGGTGACAGCTGATCTGCAGGAAGCAATCTCTGCCGGGCAGGCGGATGTGCTGGTCGATTTTACAAACCCTGAATTTGCCTATGAACATGCCAATCTGGCGATTGCAGCAGGTGTGCGTCCCGTGATGGGAACGACCGGCTATACACCGGAACAGATTGAAGAATTGAACACCAAATGTGAGCAGGCCGGCATTGGCGGCTTGATCGCTCCGAACTTCTCTATTGGCGCTATTTTGCTGATGCGCTTCTCGGCGCTGGCAGCCAAGCATTTCCCGCATCTGGAGATTATCGAGTATCACGGTGACCAGAAGCTGGATGCACCTTCAGGAACTGCGGTGAAGACAGCGGAGATGATCTCTGAAGTGCGTGAATCCATGAAGCAGGGCAATCCGAACGAAAAGGAAATCATTGCCGGCTCACGCGGTGGAGAGTACGATGGATTCCGCATTCACAGCGTACGTCTGCCCGGAGTGTTTGCCCAGCAGGAAGTGATCTTTGGCAGCTTTGGCCAGTCACTCAAAATTCGTCATGATTCCTATGAACGCGCAGGTTATATGCCAGGCGTGAAAATTGGGGTACAAAAGGTTATGGAATATACCGGTATGGTGTACGGATTTGAACGATTCGTCGACTAAGCGGAAAGTAAATCTTCCAGCGATCTGCATGTGTATCTCGTACGGGTCGCTGAACAGTTAGTGAATATACGGATAAATAGATAAATGATGGGAGAGATGTCTGTGTTTCAGATTGCTTTTATCGCGCATGATCGTAAAAAGGATGAAATGGTTAACTTTGTAACGGCCTATGAGCATGTATTCCAGGGCCACCAGCTGTATTCCACCGGTACAACCGGACTGCGGATCATGGAACAGACGGAACTGAAAATTCACCGCTTTATGTCTGGTCCGCTGGGCGGTGACCAGCAGATCGGTGCGCTCGTTGCCGAGAATCAGCTGGATCTGATCATTTTTCTGCGTGATCCATTGATGGCGCAGCCGCATGAACCCGATATTACGGCACTGCTGCGTATCTGCGACGTGCAGGGTATTCCGGTAGCGACCAATATTGCGACTGCCGAGATTCTGGTTAAAGCGCTGGATCGTGGAGATTTTGCCTGGCGTGAGCTGCCGGACAAGTACAAACCGGTGGAGGATATGAAATGATTGAGCCGCTGGACATTCTGATCTTCGGCGCTCATGCGGATGACGCGGAGATCGGGATGGCCGGAACGATCATCAAGCATACTGCAGCGGGTCTGCGGGTAGGCATCTGCGAACTAACCGAAGCGGAAATGTCTTCCAACGGTACGGTCGAGCTGCGCAAGCAGGAGGCGGCTGCGGCTGCGGAAGTGATGGGTCTTGCCTATCGCAATAATCTGAGGCTGCCGGATCGCGGTCTGGAACGCTCGCGGGAACAGCTGGATGCCATTACAGCGGAGATTCGCCGCTGTGCGCCGAAAATTGTGTTTGCTCCTTACTGGGAAGACCGCCATCCTGACCATATGGTATGCAGCAAGCTGGTGGAAGAAGCGGTATTCAATGCCAAGCTGCGACGCTATATGCCGGAGCTGCCGCCGGTTACCGTGCAGCAGACTTATTATTATTTTATTAATGATCCGGGCCCGGCCAATCTGATGATTGATGTAAGCGAACATTACGAACGCAAAATACAGACGCTGTCCTGCTATGCTTCGCAGTTCGGCGGTCTTGGCAGCGACAGCGATACCGTCGCGACGCCGCTGAATCAGGGCTATGTCGAGCGTGTTCGCTACCGTGATTCACTGGCCGGACAGCGCAGCATGGTTCCGTATGCGGAAGGCTTTGTTACCCGCACTCCGTATGTAGCCGACCGGCTGCTGTAGGCTGTTGCTGTGCAAAGTGCAGGAAGCTTGCAGTGATTGGTATTTGCACGGAATCAGGGTATATAAAAGATATATTTTCATATAAACATACAGATATACATTAATGGATGATTAGAGGAAGGGAGACTGCCCTTATGGACAAGATGCTGAAAATTGGCATCACTTGTTATCCGTCACTTGGCGGTTCCGGCGTCGTGGCGACCGAACTTGGCAAGCTGCTTGCCGAAAAAGGGCATGAAGTGCATTTTATTTCGCATAGTGTCCCTTTTCGTCTGGGAACGTTTCACAAAAATATTTTCTATCATGAAGTCGAGGTTAACGACTATTATGTATTCAAGTATCCACCATATGATCTGACACTGGCGAATAAAATGGCCCAGGTGGCCAAAATGCAGCAGCTGGATGTGCTGCATGTGCATTATGCGGTACCACATGCGGTGTGTGCCTTTCTGGCCAAACAGATGATCGGTGACCATCTCAAAGTGGTAACCACACTGCACGGGACAGACATTACCGTGCTGGCTCAGGACGAATCGCTCAAGGACCTGATTCGTCTGGCGATCAATGAAAGTGATGCAGTGACAGCCGTCTCCAAGGATCTGATCCGGGAGACGCATGAGCTGCTCGATATAACACGTGATATTGATCTCACGTACAATTTTGTGGACAAACGGGTATATTATCCACGGGAAACTGCCCAGCTGTGCGAAGATTTCGGATTTGGGGATGACCGGATCATTATGCATATCTCCAACTTCCGTCCGGTCAAGCGTGTCAGCGATGTAGTCGATACCTTTGCCAGAATCAATGCCGAGATTCCTTCACGGCTGCTGTTTGTCGGCGAAGGCCCGGATCTGCCGAAGATCCAGTGGCAGATTCAGGAACTGGGGTTGACGGATCGTGTACATTTCCTTGGCAAGCAGGACGATATTCCGCAGGTAATCTCGCTGGCTGACATTCTCATGCTGCCTTCCGAAAAGGAAAGCTTTGGCCTGGTGGCGCTGGAAGCGATGGCCTGCGGCGTACCGACGATCGGATCACAGGCCGGCGGCATTCCCGAGCTGGTCATTCATGGAGAGACCGGCTATCTGGCACAGATCGGGGACACGGAAGCGATGGCAGGCTATGCACTGCAGCTGCTGCGTGATCCCCTGCTGATGCAGCGGGTACGTGAACAATGTATCCAGCGGGCCCAGACGGAATTCAGCAATGAAGCGATGTTAAATAAATACGAACAAATCTATTACCGCGTACTGGGCCGCGAGATGTCCCATACTTCTGCGGTACAGGGTTGAGAGGAATAAGAAATGGATTGGAAATGGATTGATCCACAGATGGCGGAGCAGGGTATATCTCTGCTCCGCCATCTGGTTGAACAGGGATATGAAGGTTATTTTGTCGGTGGCTGTGTCCGGGATGAGCTGATGGGCCGTCCGGTAAATGATATGGATATAGCGACCAATGCCACACCCGAGCAGGTAATGGCTTTATTTGAACATACCATTCCCACGGGAATTGCTCATGGAACGATCACTGTCATTATGAATGGTGAGCATTTCGAAGTGACTACATACCGCACGGAGAGTGATTATACCGATCACCGGCGTCCGGAGCAAGTGCAGTTTGTGAGCGATCTGTATGAGGACCTGCGGCGCCGGGATTTTACGATGAATGCAATCGCCCGCGGCATCGACGGCAGCTATGTCGATCCGTTCCATGGCAGGGAAGATCTGGAGCAGGGCATTATCCGCTGTGTTGGCGATCCGGAGGAGCGGTTTGAGGAAGATGCGCTGCGTATGCTGCGCGGTATCCGTTTCTCGGCGGTATTTGATTTTACGATTGAAAAGGCGACCTGGCAGGCATTGCTGCACCGCCGCTCGCTGATCAGCTATATTGCAGCCGAGCGTATCCGGGTCGAAATGGAGAAAATGATCGCCGGTCCTCACCCGTTCAAAGGTATCCGGCTGCTGCAGGAGAGTGAACTGGTACCGTACATGAAAATACAGGTGCCCTGCCCGCCGAAGCAGCCGGAGCTGCTGAACCGGTTGGCGGATGTGCCAGCTTCGCCTGCCGCATTGCGATGGACGCTTATGATCATGGCGCTGGGACTGGATAGTGACCGTATGAAGCCTTATATGAAGGAATGGACCTTTTCCAATGCCTTTATGGATCAGGTATCCCGTCTGCTGCGTATGAATGATCGACTGCTTACTGCTTCCGCAGCCGGGAAATCTCTGTACGAGATCTATGTCTCCGCAGTTATCGATTATGGATGCGAGGCAGCCCTGCAGTGGCGGCAGCTCTATCCGGTTCTGCCGGAACAGGATCAGCGGCAGCTTGCGGTTGTCGCGCAGCATGCCGAGGAGTGGCTGGATGGAATGAGCATATTCGGCCTTGGAGATGTACAGATCAATGGACAGGAAATACTAGCAGCCCTGCAGGCCAAAGGGGGTCCCTGGCTGGGTAAATTGATGAACAGTATTCTGCTGGCAGCGGCCACCGGTCAGCTGGATAATGAACGGGAAGCGATTCTGGAATACGCCCGTCAGCGGTACGAAGAGAGGGAAGAATGATGCGTGATGAACAACTGCTGGCGCTCCTGACCGAGCGTCCAGGTGAATATATATCCGGGGAAGAGATCAGCCGCCGGATGGCCGTCAGCCGAACCGCCGTATGGAAAGGCATTAACCGACTCAAGGAGCAGGGATACGAGTTCGAATCGGTCACCCGCAAAGGATACCGGATCACCCGTTATCCGGATCGGTTCGATGAAGTCTCCCTGCGTATGCGTCTGGGCGAAGTGACCTCATGGGGAGAGCCCTTGCACTTATTCCCGTCGATCGGTTCCACACAGGATATCGCCCGTACATTGGCCGAACAGGGCGCACCTGAGGGAACACTGGTCATTGCGGAAGAACAGACCAAGGGGCGCGGCAGACAGGGACGCCACTGGCATTCCCCTCCGGGCCGCGGCATCTGGATGAGCCTGATTATGCGTCCGGTGCAGCCGCTGCAGTATACCCCGCAGCTGACCCTGCTGGCGGCAGTAGCCGTCTGCAGGGCACTGCGAAGTGTCAGCAGCCTGAATATCGGTATCAAATGGCCGAATGATCTGCTGATCGACGGGCGCAAAGTATGCGGCATTCTCGTTGAATCCGCTGCCGAGGATGGGTATGTGCGTCACGCGATTGCCGGAATCGGCATCGACGTCAATCTGGCGGCCGAAGACCTGCCGGAAGAGCTGCAGTCTATTGCCACATCGCTGCGTATGGAAAGCGGCGGCGAACCGCTGGATCGTACCGTGGTAGTGGCAGCGGTCATACAGGAACTGGAAGCGATGTACCGGCTGTACAGCGAGCAGGGATTTGCGGCGATTGCTGCGTTGTGGGAAGCGCTGGCTTTCTCCATGGGTCAGCATTTGACCGTTCATACTCCGCAGGGCGTGATGAACGGAAAAGCGACAGGGCTTGGAAGCAACGGTGAACTGCTGCTTCAGCAGGAGGATGGTACTATTTTGCCGGTATACTCGGGTGAAATTAATCTCTAACCGGGCAAGCAGAGGCATCAAAGCTACCAAAAGCACTCCAACACTATACAAGCACCCAAATACCAGTGGCATTAAAAGTCTTCAAGCACGAAAATACTCAGGCGCTAAAGGCAATAAAGGTACCGGTATAAGTACTGGAGGTACGAGCAAAATGCAAGGGGATATATCAGTATTTGGATTCTATATCCCCGGTAGGTAAGTAATAAAATGTAATTAACTTTAAATAGTGAAATTGTGGAACGACTCTGGTATACTAGCAGGGAAGACGGTATCGGCATGACCGAACCGTACTTTATGATGTTAACTTGGTGTAAGCTGGCAGGCGAGCACCGTCAGAGGATATGGAGTCGTGCCGAGCGATTTGGCCGTGTGGACAGTTATGTCCGGCAGCCTGCAGGCAGCAGCTCTGTACCGTCCGGGATCTATTTTTCCGGCTGATCTGTATTCTGCCCTACTATATGTATCCTGCGGGATACCCATACGAAGCGAGGTGTTGGCTAACTTCAATTCTGCTCTGAGCCATGAAATGGACCGAGACAGGAGAGACGATCGCAAAGTGACTCTTTTTTGGACTCAGGACCTTTTTAGTGATCAACTAAAAGGTTTTTTATTTTGTCCAAATACTATATTGATTAGAAGGAGCTTGATGTCACATGGCAGCCAAAACGCCGCTGAATATTGTAAAAATGAAAAAAATGAAGAAGGAAGGCGATCCGATTACGATGGTGACCGCCTATGATTATCCGACAGCACAGCTGGCTGAAGAAGCTGGCGTGGAGATGCTGTTGATCGGAGATTCACTGGGAAATGTGGTGCTGGGATATGATTCCACCATCCCGGTAACGGTGGACGATATCGTCTACCACTCCCGTGCGGTTGCACGTGGAGCACAGTCTACCTTTATCGTGGCGGATCTGCCGTTCATGACATATCACGGAAGTATAGATGAGACCCTGCGCAGTGTGAAGCGCATTATGCAGGAAGGACATGCCCATGCCGTGAAGCTTGAAGGCGGAGCGGAGATTGCCGATACGGTTGCGGCGATTACACGCGCCGGCGTACCCGTACTGGCGCATATTGGTCTAACACCGCAATCGGTGCATCAGATTGGGGGGTACCGTGTACAAGGCAAAGATGAGCAGGATGCCCAGCGTCTGCTGAATGATGCCCGGGCATTGGAAGCCGCAGGTGCATTTGGCGTCGTGCTGGAACTGGTCACTGAAGATACCGCAGCAATGATTACCGGTCAGCTGTCTATCCCGACGATCGGTATTGGAGCAGGCCGTGGTTGTGACGGTCAGGTGCTCGTATTTCATGATGTGGTCAAATACACATCGTCCTACCGCGAGAAGCGTTTTGTCAAAACGTATGCCGATATCGGAGCTACGATCCGTACGGCTCTCGAAGAGTATGTAAATGAAGTCAAAACACGTGCCTTCCCGGCAGAGCAGCATGCTTTTAACCCGGATCAGGAAGCACTGGATTCCCTATATGGAGCCAAACGGAAAGGAGAGGAGCAAGCGTGAAGGTACTGCACAGCATCGCAGAGATTCGCCAGGAAGTGAAAGACCTTCGCAAGCAGCGTTCTCGTGAAGATCATGAAGCAACCGTCGGTCTGGTGCCTACCATGGGATTCCTGCATGAAGGCCATGCCAGTCTGATGCGCAAAGCCAAACAGACCAGCGATATTGTGGTCATCAGCATTTTCGTCAATCCGATCCAGTTTGGACCCAATGAAGATTTCGAACGTTATCCACGTGACGAACAGCGCGATCTGGCGCTGGCTGAAGCGGAAGGCGTGGATATCGTCTTCCTGCCGACCGTAGAGGTGATGTATCCGTCACCGACCAAGACGCATGTCACTGTAGCGGAGCTGACCGATACACTGTGCGGGGCATCTCGTCCCGGTCACTTTGACGGCGTATCGACCGTGGTGACCAAGCTGTTCAATATCGTCAAACCGGACCATGCCTTTTTCGGAGCCAAAGACGCCCAGCAGGTCGCGGTCATTACCCAGATGGTGAATGATCTAAACATGGATATCGAGATTGTTCCTTGTCCGATTATTCGCGAAGAAGATGGACTGGCACTCAGCTCGCGCAATGTCTACCTTTCCAGGGAAGAACGCGCGCAGGCGCTCGTATTATCCCGTTCCCTGCGTCTGGCTCGTGAGCAGATTCTGGAGAATCAGGAGATGACAGCCGGCCAAGTGCGTGAACTGCTGCGCCGCGAGATTGGCACTTCTCCGATAGCGGTAATCGATTATGCGGAGATTCTGTCTTTCCCGCAGCTGGAAGTGCTGGCTGACGATACGGTACTGCATGAACTGAATCAGGAAGTGATCATAGCGCTGGCTGTCAAATTCGGCCCAACCCGTCTGATCGATAATGTAATTATGGAAACGAAAGGTGTGTCCCTTCATGTATAGAACAATGATGAAATCCAAAATCCACCGTGCCACGGTTACAGAGGCCAATCTGAACTATGTCGGCAGCATTACGATCGACGAAGATCTGATGGAAGCGGCGGATCTGCTTGAAAATGAAAAAGTACAGATCGTCAACAACAACAATGGTGCCCGCCTGGAAACGTACGTCATTACCGGCCCGCGCGGCAGCGGCGTTGTATGCCTGAATGGTGCAGCCGCACGTCTCGTACAGCCTGGAGATACCGTAATCATTATTTCGTATGCGATGATGAGCAGTGAAGAGCTGCAGACACATCGTCCAACCGTTGTATTTGTGGATGATCAGAACAAACCGGTCATGGAAGCACACAAGGAAGTTCACGCGACCATTATGTAATTGGAATGATGTCCTGCCGGTATGGTTGCCGGCAGGTTTTTTCACCCACTCTGGATTTCCGGAAAAGAAATCGGAATCATGATGATTACCGATGGAAGCCGGTGAAATGGATAATATGCGTAGGCGAACCCGGCGAAATCATGTATAATAAAAGAAACATAACGCCTAAGCAAGGTGATACCGCGTGCCTGTCAAACACGTCATGTATCACCTTTTTTATGTATATAAAGGATAACCCGGGCGGCCGGGAGAGAGATTGCCGTACAGCCGTACAGGCTGTATGCAGGATGCGGCAGTTCCCGTCACCTCGCCACGTTTTCAAAACCGCCTCGTTCTGGTATGCTGATAGGTGAACATTTTGACATCAGGTGTGACGACTGCAAGGAAAGGATTTAGACATCCATGAAATTTGCCGTACTGGATTTTGAGACAACAGGAACCCAGTCCTCGGATGATATCATTCAGGTGGGTCTTGCTGTTATAGATCATGATTTAACCATTACACAGGTATACAGCTCCATGGTTAAGCCCGGAGGCAAGATTCCTCCGTTTATTACCGGACTCACCGGTATTCGCAATGAAGATGTGGCAGATGCTCCCGAACTGGATGACGTCATGCTGGAGATGATACCGCTGCTGGAAGATGCCGTACTGGTCGGGCATAATGTAGCTTTTGACCTGGGATTTTTGCAGCGTGCGCTGGACCGTACCGGTTATTTGCCATTTACCGGCAGAGTGCTGGATACGATGGATTTCCTGCGTATTTTTTTCCCGAATCTGCCGAGCTATCAGCTCAGCATGGTCAGCAGTTCATTGGGGTTCGAGCATGATCGTCCTCATCAGGCAGACAGCGATGCATTGGCGACAGCTTATGTGTTCCTTAAATGCATCGAAGAGCTGGATGGTCTGCCGCTGATTACCGTGCAGCGTCTATCCGAACTGTTTGATAACCAGGACAGCGATCTGGGCTGGTATTTTGACGGTGTGCGTATGCAGCGTGAAGCGCAGCCTGCCCAGGATCTCGATGAGCACCGCTTTTACCGTCAGCTGGCCCTCAAGGTAGGCGACTGGATGGATATCCCGTCCGCAGAGGAAGCGCGCGAAGGCATGCCGCTTGCGGATGTCTCCTTTGATGAGTTCCTGGAGCAGGTCAAGGACAATCTGCGCAAGCTGCTGCCCGATTATGAAGAACGTGAGCCGCAGAATCATATGTTTGATGAAGTGGTGCGTGCGCTTACGGATGAGAAGCATTTACTGATCGAGGCAGGAACAGGAACCGGCAAGTCGCTTGGTTATCTGCTGCCTTCCATTTACCATAGCGTCAAAAACAGCGAGAGAGTCATGGTCAGCACGCATACGATTAATTTGCAGGAACAGCTGCGCGAACGGGATGTTCCGCTGCTTACTCAGGTCATTCCGTTTGCTTTTCGTGCTGCCGTATTCAAGGGACGCCAGCATTATTTGTGTCTGCGCAAATTTGAGCATAAAATAAATACAAAGGAATTTCAGAGTCCCAAGGAAGATGTGCTGATTGCAGCACAGATGATCGTCTGGCTGACAGCGACCGAGACCGGGGATGATGAAGAGCTGAATATGGGTAACCGGGGCGGCGATTTCTGGGAAACGGTCGCCAGCGATACGGATTCCTGCCTTGGACGCGCCTGTCCATGGTTCCGGCAATGCTTTTATCACCGGGCCAAGCATGAAGCCGGTGCAGCCGATGTAGTCATCACCAATCATTCCAAGCTGTTTACGGATATCAAGGCTGGCCATCAGCTGCTGCCTGCCTATGAACATCTGATTATTGATGAAGCCCATCACCTGGAAGATGTGGCCGGTAAGCATCTGGGCATGCACATGAAATATTTCACATTGGTTCATCCGATGCTTCGCCTGTTCAAGGACAGCAAGACCGGCCAGCTGGCGATTTTGCGTCAGCAGCTGGGATCTTCCGGCAGTGAACGCGGTATGGAATGGGCCATTGCAATCGATAATCTGTACCCGGAATTGACGGATGTCAAGGAAGACTGGGACAAGCTCAGTGAGCTGCTGTTCGCCCTGCTGCCGCAGCGCAGTGATGCGGCTCCCGGTGAAGCTGCACAGTTCACACTTCGCCTGCTGCCGCAAAAGAAACCGGACGAATGGGCCGGGATCACCGAGCTGGAGAACCGGATTCATATCGGCCTCAGCCAGATTATCCGCAAAGGCGAGCAGGTGATGAGCAAGATCAAGGAATCGGACGAGGTGCTGGACAGTGACGGATTAGTAACAGATGTCTCCGGACTGTTCAAGGATCTGACCGGTGTACGCGACGATCTTCGTCACTTTATCAAGCTGGACAGCGAGGATACGGTGTACTGGTACGAAGCCAACGGTAACTATCGCAGCAAGTCTCTTCAGATGTATGCTGTGCCTGTCGACGTGAGCCAGCAGCTCAAGGAGCATTTCTTTGACAAAAAGAAAAGTATTGTGCTGACATCGGCGACGCTGTCGATCGACAAAAATTTCCAGTATATGATCGAGCAGCTGGGACTAAAGGATGCCGAACAGGAAGGCAAGCTGAACACCGCCATGCTGGAATCGCCTTTCAACTATAGAGAGCAATCGCTCGTATTGATCCCGAGAGACTTCCCAAGCGTCAAGGGCAGCGTGGGTGATGAGCATTTTGTTAGCATGCTGGCCCATTCACTGGCGGATGCTGCCGAGGCTACGCGCGGACGCATGCTTGTCTTATTTACTTCTTACCGGATGCTCAAGCAGGTGTATGAGCCTCTGAAGGAGAAATTATCACAGAGTGACATTGCTGTATTCGGACAGGGTGTGGATGGAGGCAGCCGAACCAAGCTGACCCGCCGCTTCCAGGAGCATCCGGCCTGCGTACTGCTAGGGACGAGCAGCTTCTGGGAAGGTGTCGATATTCCCGGAGAGGCACTGACCTGTCTGGCGATTGTACGACTTCCTTTCCAGCCGCCAAACCATCCGCTGGTAGAAGCCAAAAGCGAACGGCTCAAAAAAGAAAAGAAAAATCCATTTATGAAATTATCTGTACCACAGGCAGTTATCCGGTTCAAACAGGGCTTTGGCAGACTGGTCCGGACAGCGAATGACCGCGGTATTGTGCTGATTTATGACACCCGGGTCATCGAGTCGTATTACGGAAAGCATTTTCTCTACTCGCTGCCCGGTCCGAAAATGGAACATATGCCTACCCAGCAAATGGTTCCCCGTATTGCGGAATGGCTGAGCCATCGTGAGAACGAAAAGGATGCTGCAAATCAAGAGGGGGAGCAAGCATGAAATCCGACAAAATATCAGAAGCGGTCGTGCGAAGATTACCTGTCTACCTGAGATACTTGAATGAGCTTCACACCCGCGAGGTACCGACCGTATCCTCGCAGGAACTGGGGCAAAAGCTGGATCTGAACCCGGCCCAGATTCGCAAGGATCTCGCTTACTTCGGTGACTTTGGCCGAAAGGGAATCGGATATGACGTATCCTATCTGATCGAGAAGATCCGTCATATCCTCAAACTGGATCAGCAGATCAATGTAGCGCTGATCGGAGCGGGTAATCTGGGGCATGCGCTTTCCAACTATAATGCCTATCTGCAGGAGACGATGAAGATTGTAGCGATCTTTGATTCGTATACGCCCAAGGTAGGCACACAGATCAATACACTAACTGTGCAACCGATTGATGAACTGGCCGAGACCGTTCAAGCCAAACATATTCGGGTCGGCATCATTACCGTTCCCAATACCGAAGCCCAGCGTGTTGCCGATCAGCTGATCGAAGCAGGCATCGAAGCCATTCTGAATTTTGCACCGATTATTCTGAAGACACCACCGCATGTGCGTGTGCATACGGCAGATTTTACAACCGATCTGCTTAGTCTGGCCTACTACCTTGAAGATGGAAAGGAATTAGAGACGAATGAACAACTCACCGAGTAAATGGATGATCAAAAACGGGATATTTGCAGCTTCCCATGGAGAAAAAGCAGTACTCTACGGCCATATGGTCATCGAGAATGATATCATTACCTATCTGGGTGAGGAGGAGCCTGCTGACCAGGAAGAAATGACCATCGTAGATGGCAGGCACCAGTTCTTCATTCCGGGTCTGGTTAACAGTCATGGTCATGCGGCCATGTCTTTGCTGCGCGGATATGGCGACGATCTGGCCCTTCAGGTCTGGCTGCAGGAGAAAATGTGGCCGATGGAAGCCAAATTTACGAGTGATGATGTCTATACCGGTACAGCACTCTCTGTACTGGAGATGCTCAAAGGCGGTACAACTACTTTCCTCGATATGTATGACCGTTCCGAGCGCGTGGCCGAAGTGGTCGAGCAGTCGGGAATGCGAGCGGTATTGATGCGCGGTGTTATCGGTCTGTGCTCGGAGGAAGAACAAAACGAGAAGCTGAATCAGGCGGTACAGTTTGTACGCGACTGGCACGGTCAAGCTAACGGACGCATTACGACGATGATGTCTCCACATGCGCCGTATACGTGCCCGCCGGCATTTATCGAGAAATTCGTTCAGGCCGCACATGATCTCGATGTGCCGCTGCATACACATATGTCCGAGACGATCGCTGAAGTGGAGCAAAACGTACGTGACTACGGTCTGCGTCCGGTAGCCCACCTGGAGAAACTCGGTGTATTCACTCGTCCGACGCTGCTGGCACATGCCGTGCATCTGACAGATGAAGAGATTCAGACACTGGCTGCCCACAAAGCAACCATTTCACATAACCCGGGTAGTAACCTGAAGCTGGCGAGCGGCGTAGCCCGTGTACCGGATCTGCTGCGTGCAGGCGTAGTCGTATCGCTCGGTACCGACGGACCGGCCAGCAATAATAATCTGGATATGTTCGAAGAAATGCGTCTCGCAGCCCTGATTCACAAAGGCGTATCCGGTGATCCTACAGCGGTACCGGCACTGGAAGCCTTGCGCATGGGTACCGAATATGGTGCGAAATCCGTATTCCTTGATAATACAGGCGTGTTTGCGGTAGGCATGAAAGCGGACATTACCTCTCTGAATATCGATCAGCCGCATTTCCTGCCGTTTACGGACTTTATCTCTCATACGGTATATTCCGCGAGTGCCAAGGACGTACTGCATGTCTGGGTAGATGGCAAGCAGCTGATCAAGGATGGCGTATCGCTGACGCTGGATGAAGAGAAAATCCGCCGTGAAGCACAGCTTGCTTTTGAAGGTTTGCTCACACGCTAACCGGAAGTTGAACAGAAAGGATGGCGTGTCTTGCGAAATTTGGGAAGTGGCAAGTGGATAGCGATTATTATTACGGTAGTAGGTCTGATTGTACTGTGCGTGAACCAGTTCTATGTGCATGTTATGGCCAAGCCGTGGAGCAATGAACAGCAAGCGTTGGAGATTGCCCAGAAGCAGGCGAATCTGACGTCACTAACAAGGACATACCAGTCGGTCTGGAATGACAAATCGATCTACTGGGTCGTACAGGGACAGAATGATCAGCAGCAGGAAGTCATGGTTTGGGTCAAGTTTAACAAAGATGGTACTCCGGTACAGGGAGCCAATGCTGTACATGTAGAGAAAACAGCAGGAACGATGAACGTTCAGCAGGCCAAGCAGCTGGTACAGACGGATCTGCCGGGCGCTGAAGTGGTTCGTGCCATACCGGGTTCATACAACGGCAAATATGCATGGCAGATTTTTGCCAAATCCGGGGATCATTATTATTATGTATTCTACAATTTCCGTGACGGCACCAAGCTGGGTGGACCGATGGAAATGCCGAATACTCTGATCGGTACCTAGAATAGTGGACGAAGAGCAAGGACCGGATCATGAATGATCCGGTCTGGGTGTACAAGAGCTAATTGTATGTGTAATTATAGAAAAAGCGACCGCAGAGAGTACCAACTCCTGTACGGTCGCTTTTTTTGTAGATTTTATGAATTACTTTTTCTGTCTTACAGCTTGAACTGGGACACCGTTTCCTGCAGTTTTTGCCCTATTCTGTAGTGTAGCGGTATAGGGGGCTAAAGCTTGGGTAAACTTGCAGCAGATGATCGAAAAGCAGTAGTATAGTAATAAGCTTTTTTAATTAATGATTAGATCACATCATATATGGAAAAAGAAGATATTTATTTCCAGATGCAGACTAATGATATTTTTAGCTAATATTCTAAACTTACCGTTAAAAAAACGATTTCTGTATAGCATCTTCGACAAAATAACAAAATAACAAAATAACAAAAAAACCGAAAATATTCGCATGCATAAATACAAGCATACAATTTCAGATTTTACAGTATCTCTTATATGTAAAAAAAGTTCATAGAGTTGCCTTAAATAGGAGTAAATGGTTATGATATACTACAATTATCTTCAATTTGTGTAAAATATTTTTAAGAATCACAAAAAAACCTGTCGTTTTTGGGTTACCGAAAGGCTAATGTCTGCCGAAATAAAGTTATATAAAATAACTGCACCATGTATATACACAGAGGAGGACATGTATGAAACTTCGGGCAATGCCTGTTATGATTACCGTAATCGTTTCAATTGCCGTACTGTTTGGGGGCTGGTTTACGTATCGTCAGCTTACTCTGCACAACCCACTCATGAAAATTGTTCAGTCTTATCCGGGTGTGACTTCCGCCCAAGTTACTATTAACCAGAAAGAGATCGCTTTGAAACTCGATTTGAAACCGGAAGCAGATTTGGGGGCTCTTGTTCAACAAATCCATAAGCAAAGCACTGATATTCTTGGTACCCGTACTCTCAAACTAGAAGTGGTTGACCATTCGAATGACAAGCTAAATCAGATCTGGGAGAACGCCATGTTCCCTGTATCCCAGGCAATGGCCAATCGTGAATATACTGAAATACCAAAAACTCTTGAAGAAATCGCCAAGCTGAACAATGGTGTTCACGCCAAGGCGGAGATGGATGACCGCAATGTCTATGTATCGCTCAGCAACGGCAAAGCCAGCAAATTTCTCATTCTGCCGCGCAGTACTCAAGATACAGGAGGAAATGCCTAATGCCTAAATGGACCAAAGAAGTTATTATCGGATTTGTACCTGTCCTGCTCATTTTCCTGTTATACGTTGGATATAATATATTGCCGCTGCTGCTGCTGGTGGCTGTAGTCGGTGGAATCCTGTTCTTCATGCAGGCACGCGGCGGACTCGCTGTCGGCGCCAGCCAGGAACGCAACCGCAAAAAGAACGGTCCGGTCAAGCTGACTTTTGAGCAAATCGGGGGTCAGGACAATGCCAAGCGCGAACTGCGTGAAGCACTCGATTTCCTCGTACGTCATGATGAAATCAATAAATTCGGTATCCGCCCGCTCAAAGGTATCCTGCTGACAGGGCCTCCGGGAACCGGTAAAACACTGATGGCCAAAGCGGCTGCACATTATACAAATTCTATTTTTGTCAGCGCTTCGGGTAGTGAATTTGTGGAGATGTATGTTGGTGTTGGTGCAGGACGTATCCGTGATCTGTTCAAGGATGCACGTACCCGCGCTGCCAAGGAAAATAAACAAAGTGCGATTATCTTTATTGATGAAATTGACGTAATCGGCGGTAAGCGTGAAGGTGGACAGCAGCGTGAGTATGATCAGACGCTGAACCAATTGCTGACTGAAATGGATGGTATCTACAGCAACGAAGCACCACGTATCCTGATTATTGCTGCAACCAACCGCAAGGAAATGCTGGACAGCGCACTGCTGCGTCCTGGTCGTTTTGACCGTCATATCCAGGTCGATCTGCCGGACAAAAAAGGCCGCAAGCATATTTTGGAACTGCACGCTGCCAACAAGCCAATGGGTCCGGAAACCAATCTGGACAAACTGGCTGAAGAAGCTTATGGATTCTCCGGTGCACAGTTGGAGAGCGTAATGAATGAAGCTGCCATCTATGCGATGCGTCAGGATGAAGAAATGATCAGCCAGCGCCATATGTCAATGGCGATTGATAAAGTCATGATGGGTGAAAAGACAGATCGTGAATCCAGTGCAGAAGAGAAACAGCGCGTAGCCATTCATGAATTGGGACATGCCATTATGGCAGAGGTTGTCCGTCCGAACAGTGTAGGCCAGGTTGCTCTGAGCCCGCGCGGACAGGCACTCGGTTATGTGCGTCACAATCCGCAGCAGGAGCAGTACCTCTACACCAAGCCTTTTCTGGAAGAGCAAATCATGATCGCGCTCGCTGGTGCAGCTGCCGAAGAGATGTATTATGAAGGCCGCAGCACAGGTTCGAGAGGTGACTTTGACCAAGCGCTGAACATTGTGCAAAATATGGTTGAAGCCGGTCTGACCAAACTCGGTATCGTTACAATCAACATGGTTCCCAAAGAACTGCTGATGAAAGAAAGCAATGCGATTCTGGAAGAACTCGGTGAGCGTACCCGCAAACTCCTGGAGGAACGCCGTCACATTTTCGACAGCTCCCTTGACATTTTATTACAGGAAGAAATCCTCTCGGGTGAGCAATTCCGCGAACAATTCAAGAAAAGTTCAAATGTACCAGCTTAATTCAAAAAGCTGGTACTTTTTTTTTACTTTTTGCCTGTGCTACGGTATTATTAGATGTTGGAGATTATATAGAAGCCCGGCATTTTTCATCATTACATTTCTTATGCTTGGCATGGTTGAAATAGACGAAAACAATCGTTTGTCTCGTTCTGTTTTGCTTTAAATAGAGCTTGGGAAGAATATGAAAGTGTGAAGGGCCAGATGGTATCCGGCTAGACTATTTAGCTTATATACCGTACTGAATATTGGAAGGGTGGAATAGAAAGCATGAATTTTAAAAAAGTCGGCGTTATCGGCGGCGGTACAATGGGTCAGGGCATTGCAGAAATGCTGGCCAAAAAAGGTATCGAGGTGCTGTTGGTTGAGAAGACTCCGGACAAACTGGACAATGCATGGAGCATGATTGAGACCAGTCTGGACAAGCAAATGGAAAAATGGGCACTGACCCAGGCGGAGAAGAAACTTATTCTCGGTAAAATCCAGAAAGTGACTCACTTTGCCGATCTCGGCTCCTGCGATCTCGTTATCGAGACGATCAGCGAAGATCCGCAAGCGAAAAAAGAAGTGTTCGCACAGTTGGATCAGGTCTGCTCCAGCAGCGTTATTCTGGCGAGCAACACGTCCACGCTCAGCTTGACCGAGCTGGCCAGCTCCACTAAATATCCGGAACGTGTCATCGGACTTCACTTTATCTATCCGGTATCCAAAATCGACCTCGTTGAAATCATCCGCGGTCTGCGCACTTCCGACGAAACATTTGACCAAACCAAAAACTTTGTCGAAGAGACAGTGGAAAAAAGAGGAATCATGGTTTATGAATCCCCTGGTTTCGTAACGAGCCGTATCATCTGTCTGCTGATCAACGAAGCACTGCACGTGCTTGAAGAAGGCGTAGCTTCTGCCGAAGATATCGACGATGCGATGCGCGTTGGTTACCAGTTCCAATACGGACCACTGGAAATGGCTGATCGCTTCGGTCTGGATTCCGTCAATGCTGCCCTGGAGCGCATGTTCCGCGAGTATGGCGAGCTGAAATACCGCCCGGCAATCATTTTGAAAAAAATGGTGCGTGCAGGCAGTCTCGGCGTGAAAACAGGCGAAGGATTCTTCAAGTATGACAAGGATGGTGACCGGATATGAAAGTACTCGTAATTAACTCAGGCAGTTCTTCACTCAAATACCAGCTGTATGATATGACCGATGAATCTGTTCTGGCCAAAGGACTCGTCGAGCGGATCGGGATGGACTCTTCTATTCTGACACACAAGCCGACAGGCAAAGAGGAAGTTACCGAAGTCAGCGAAATTCTGGAACACAACACAGCGATCCGCAAAGTTATCGACAAACTGACCGACAAAACGCATGGTGTACTGGAAAATGTAAATGAAATCAATGCTGTCGGCCACCGCGTTGTACACGGCGGCGAGTTCTTCAAAGAATCCGCTATTGTGGACCAGCAGGCCAAAAAGGACATCCGTGCCCTGATCGATCTGGCACCGCTGCATAATCCAGCTGCCATCATGGGTATCGATGCTTCTGAAGTTAATATGCCAGGCGTACCGCAGGTCGTTGTATTTGATACAGCATTCCACCAGACCATGCCTGAAAAAGCGTACCTGTACGCTATTCCGCGTGTACTTTACAACAAATACAAAGTGCGTCGCTACGGTTTCCATGGCACGTCGCATTATTATGTAAGCCATGCAGCAGCCGATTTCCTGGGCAAGCCGCTGGAAGACCTTAAAGTCATCACGGCTCACATCGGTAACGGCGGCAGTTTGACAGCTGTACAGGGCGGCATTTCTGTGGATACTTCTATGGGGATGACTCCGCTGGAAGGTCTGATGATGGGTACGCGCAGCGGCGATCTGGATCCGGCGATCGTTCCTTATGTAATGAATAAGGAAGAGCTGACCGTGAGCGAAGTGAATCTGATGCTGAACAAGCACAGTGGTCTGCAGGCGATCTCCGGTATCAGCAGTGATATGCGCGAGATTACCGATGGTTTGGAAAAAGGCGATCCGCATTCCACACTGGCATTTGAAATGTACGAATACCGTCTGCGCAAATACATCGGCTCCTATGCGGCAGCGATGAATGGGGTAGATGTACTCGTGTTTACAGCCGGTGTAGGCGAGAATTCCGCAATTGTGCGTAAATCCGTTTGTGAGAACCTTAGCTATCTGGGTGTCGAAATCGACGAGGAACTGAACAAAGTACGCTCCGGCGATCCGCGCCGCATTTCCACACCGAATTCCAAAGTAGAAGTGCTGGTTGTACCTACCAATGAAGAGCTCGTTATCGCACGCGATACCTACAAACTCATCAACAAGTAAGAACAACAGCATGGTATAGACAAGGGGAGAATGAAAGAATGTCCACTAAAACCGTTATTAAAAAAGTCAATGAGCATATTGGCGAAACCGTAACGATTGGAGCATGGATTAACAACAAACGTTCCAGCGGCAAAATTCAATTTTTGCAGCTGCGTGACGGTACAGGCTATATCCAGGGCGTTGTCGTGAAAAGTGAAGTTCCGGAAAGCGTCTGGAACGATGCCAAAAGTCTGACCCAGGAGAGTTCCCTGTACGTAACCGGTGTGGTTCGTGAAGAGCCGCGCAGTAAATCGGGTTATGAGATGACTGTAACCGGCATCGAAGTGATCCATATCACGTCGGAGTATCCGATTACACCCAAAGAGCATGGCATAGATTTCCTGATGGATCATCGTCACCTGTGGCTGCGTTCCAATCGTCAGCGTGCGGTTATGGTTATTCGTGCAGAGATTATCCGTGCGGTTCAGGAATATTTCAATACAAATGGCTTTACCAAAGTGGATCCGCCAATCCTGACGCCTTCTGCAGCAGAGGACACCACAGAGCTGTTCCATATCAAATATTTCGATGAGGATGCCTACCTGACACAGAGCGGCCAGCTGTATATGGAAGCCGCTGCAATGGCGCTGGGTAAAGTCTATTCCTTCGGTCCGACATTCCGTGCCGAAAAATCCAAAACCCGTCGTCACCTGATCGAGTTCTGGATGATCGAGCCGGAAATGGCTTTTACAACGCATGAAGAAAGCCTGGAAGTGCAGGAGCAGTTTGTATCCCATGTGGTACAATCTGTACTCAAAAACTGTCGTGCCGAGCTGGAGACCCTGGAACGCGATGTAACCAAGCTGGAAAACATCGTGGGTCCATTCCCGCGCATCACTTACGATGAAGCGATTGAATTCCTCAAAGGCAAAGGCTTTGATATTCCATGGGGCGACGATTTCGGTGCGCCGCATGAGACAGCTATTGCCGAAGCATATGACAAGCCGGTATTCATTACACATTATCCAAAAGACATCAAGGCATTCTACATGAAGCCTGATCCAGAGCGTCCGGAAGTAGTGCTGTGCGCTGATATGATCGCTCCTGAAGGTTATGGGGAGATTATTGGCGGTTCGCAGCGTATCGACGATCCGGCATTGATGGAGCAGCGCTTCCAGGAACATAACCTGGGCGAAGCCTATCAGTGGTACATGGATCTGCGTACTTACGGAACGGTTCCTCACTCCGGCTTTGGACTGGGACTGGAACGCACAGTAGCATGGATTTGCGGTTTGGATCACGTTCGTGAGACGATTGCTTTCCCTCGTATGCTGTACCGTTTGTATCCATAATTTCCGTACCGACACATGACTCAGGGTGGACGTATCGAAAGGATGGTTAAAATGGGCGGAGAACAATGGAAAGCATGGGCAAAAGGCGCTGCGTATACGATGGGCATGCAGACAGCCAATATACCTTATGCGCTGCTGAAGTATTATCAGGCGCTGGATCTGGATGATGCTGAAGCGATGCTGCTGCTGCAGCTGCTGTCTTTCCGTCAGGTAGAGCATAATGAATTTCCGACGCTGGAAGAGCTGGAATGGAGAACCGGTGCAGCGCCAGGAATGATCGCTGCCCGCATCCAGAAGCTGATGAAAGCCGGATTTATCGTGATTGAAGATGAACAGGACCCAATGACAGGCATCCGCTACGAGCGGTATGACCTGAGCGGCTTGTATGAGAAACTGGGCACCATTCTGGCCTCCGAGCAGCAGGAGCGCATTACGACGATCAGTGAGCCGCCCGCTGCGGTGGTCAGCCAGGCAAGCAAGGAAGAAGAGCGGGAGCGTAATCTTTTTATTATTTTCGAAAAAGAATTCGCCCGTCCGCTGTCTCCAATGGAATGCGAGACAATCTCCGGCTGGCTGGATCAGGATCGGTATCCGGAAGAACTGATCCTGATGGCGCTCAAAGAGTCTGTATTCGCCGGTAAGCTGCATTTCCGGTATATTGACCGTATTTTACTGGAGTGGAACCGGAACCGTGTACGCACGGTTGAGGACGCCCGGGCCTACACCCAGAAGTTCCGTCAGCGTTAAGCGGCAGAGCTGCTGGATAGACCGTGGGCCGATAGAAAAGTTCTGCATAATGGGATTAAAACCGGTGAATGACAAGGTTAAATAATAAAAAGGCTGCTCTTAGGAATCAGATTCTTGAGAGCAGCCTTTTTGCTATATACATGAAAGAATGAGATGGTAAGAACTAAAAGAGCTAAAAGTCAGTAATAACTGCCGTCTATTCATATCATTGTAGACTATGTATAACACACAATAACCTTGCATAAAGCAGAGCAAGAAAACATGCATCATAGTAAATGCTTAGGCTGAATAGATCATTTGGCAAAGCAAATACGGTAAAAAATAAGCACTTTAAAAATATTTTTTTAGGAATATTTTTTCGTTATTATAACATTATTTAACTTTAAATTAAATTAATGTTATAAATCCGGATGTGAATAATTATTTAATTTATAGTATAAATATTTCATTTCAGAATTATGATAAATAACAGTTCAAAAACTATTTTTGTGATTATATAATTAACAATTTACTCATAAACATAGAATAAGAAAATAAATATGTTAGTTTATATAACATTAAAAATGAAATATATTATTATTAAGTGGGTGAAAAATCAAAATTATTCTGAAAAAAGAATATTTGTTTTAGGCGAAAATCTTTTCATAGCAAGTTATTTAGGAAAGCTATATAAGTATAAGGCGTTCATAAATTCATAACTACATGTAATTATTGATTTAATTAGGAAGCAAAAAATATTATATTGAACAGAAAAATTGTCAAAATAGCTAACATAGCAGAAAATAGGATGCAAATTGTGAACAACAAGTGACACAAACAGATTTGTAAACGGAAAATGAAACAATATGCATCCAAAATAAAGAATTGTAAAATCTATGTAAAATGTAAGCGTAACAATAATTAGGTTTCCATATAGTTATATTTGGATTTAATTTTACAAAATCATATCCGTATTAATTTCATTAGGCTTGCAATTTATTTGAAATAGGAGTAAAGTAACTTTTGCCCTTAATAAACAAGTACCGGTTGTTTGAAAAAAGGTGTGCTGGAGCTTATATTTATTCATCAGCGCATCTCATCCTACCAGAGTACACAGTAAATAAGCATCAGTATTGGCTTCAGGAGTTTACTTAAATATCGATGTAAAAAAACATAATTAGAGGAGAGTTAAAACCATGAACGCAAAAATTCAAAAAGTATTATTGTCCACAGTAGTAGCAGCAGGTATGGGAACTGTTGCAATCGGAGGAACTCACGCTTTTGCAGCATCCGATAAATCCACCCACGACAAAAACAAAGACAGAGCAGAAGCTATTGCTGACAATGCTGCTTTTCTGGCTGCACAAGAAGCTCAATTCAACGCACTGTTTGGTACTAAAGAAAATACAACTACAAAAGAAGAAGCAGCTGCCCCAACAACTGAGACAACTGCTCCAACCAAAACAGAAGCTAAACAAGATATCGTTGTTGTTGTTCCACAAGGTGCCAGCCTGACTGAAATCGCTGCTCAATACGGTGTAACTGTAGACGAACTGGTTGCTGCCAACAACCTGCTGCCTGCTGGTTACCAACTGACTGTTCCACAAAAATAAGAGTTATTCACTGATCGGCCAAGAAAAGTGTAATTGTTCAGAGAATAAAATGGACTCATTTGCTGCCACAAATGGGTTCATGCTCTGAAACTTATTTTGTGCAACACGCAATTTCAGATGTGCAGAATCAACGTGATACTGTACGTCTGTTTTTATAATTTAATTCAGTATACGGGTATTTGTTGCAAAGGGCAATAATAAAAAGTTTTTCATACAATAAAAGCTGACATTTTAAAAATGTCAGCTTTTTTGTGCGCTTTCATTGTAGTAGAACCGAACGAATAATACAAAAAAAATCATTCGTTCGATTTTTCTGTTTTGGAATAGCTACTCAGGATTTGCGCAGCAGCAGATCTCGGTAAATATATTCAAAAATAAACTCAAATGCCTCAAGATGACGTTTCGCTTCAAAAGCATTTTTCCCCCAGGCATAAATACCATGACCACGCAGCAGGATACCGGGAATGGATGGGTTCAACACGCCAGATACCAGCTCGGCGATTCTGGGGATCTCGGCATAGTTGGGTAATACCGGAATTGTAATTGCCGCATTTTCCTCCCAGATGTTAAAAGCCTTGATCAACTCCAGCCCCTGGATCGGAACCGCCCCCTGTTCACCGAAATACTCACTGACAAGATTGTTAAATACGGTATGCACATGGAATACAGCTCCGCAGCCTGTCTCCCGATAGATCTCGCAGTGGATCAGTGTCTCTGCGCTCGGCTTGAGGCCGGTTGTCTCGCATGGACGGCCGTCCTGATCGACGAACAGGAAATCGGAAGGGGTGCTGACCGATTTGTCCTTACCGCTGGCGGTAATTGCAAAGTGGAAGTTATCCGGGGTATAGTCGCCTATACGCAGCGACAGATTACCACTTGTACCGGGAAACCAGTGGCGGGCAGCAAACTGCTCCTTGATGCCGCTCAGTTCCTGCAGTACAGCTTGTTTTTGCTCAAGAGGTATGTTCACAAAGCTCATAAGTGAATCGCTCCTATTCTTTGTCGGAAATCGTTAATGATATCGTGGAATGTCTGGAACGGGACATGGGGTACGCCCAGCTCCTGGCATTTCTCTGTCAGTACCGAACGCGAGTAGACCAGATCAGCGATCCGTGCACCTTCAAAGTCAGTCAGACTGTCACCGATCAGAATGCGCTCATATCGCTCAGGCGGAAATTCGCGCATGACGGTCGTTTTGCACATACCGCAATCGTTATGGCAGTGATCGTCACATGGATGCGGCCATAGAATCTCGATATGCTCTCCGGAAAAGTCGACGCTGTTGCAGAAGATATGCTCTTCCGGGATACCGAATGGCTCCAGCAGCGGTTTGAGGAAGAAATCGATTCCTCCGCTGGTGACATAGTATGGAATCTGATGCTCACGGACCAGATTCAGAAATTCCTGGAATCCTTCGCGAATACCCGCATGGGTCATGACGAACTGAACAATCTCGTCTTTGCTGGAAGAAGGCATCAGCGCGAACATGGCGCCTACTCCATCGCGGATCGAACATTTCTGGGCGACGACTTCCTGCATGATGGATTCATAACCCGGCGGAGAGAAATGCTTCATAATCGCGACAATATTGTCGGTATTGGTAATCGTACCGTCAAAGTCGCAGAAAATAACCGGCTGTCTGGATGTCATCGTTCTGCCCCCCAGATCTCAATTGCCTGAGCCAGTTCGGTATGTCCCTGAACCGCATAATCTGCCAGTGATACACCGGATAGCGCGGCATCAATCGCCTGCTGGAAGGCTCTTCCGCCTGCGCTGGCACCACCTGGATGGCCGTGAATACCACCGCCTGCATTGATGATCACATCGGTGCCAAAATCTTTGAGAATCAAAGGAACAAG
Organism: Paenibacillus sp. Z6-24; assembly: GCF_054161335.1. Lineage (NCBI taxonomy): Bacteria > Bacillati > Bacillota > Bacilli > Caryophanales > Paenibacillaceae > Paenibacillus > Paenibacillus sp. Z6-24. The sequence goes on from NZ_CP096398.1 coordinate 2,024,106, forward strand.
CCCTGGATGAATGCCCGCAGATGGAACCGGGAAGCTCTGCTTGTACGGCAGGCTGCCGGTAATCAGCTGCTCACGAATCGCCATATTTTCCTCGCGCGGCATCGTTACCGATCCATACGGAGAAGGGAACAGCACCAGATCGGCTCCTGCCAATCGCATCAGCTGACCGAGCAGTACCGAAGCGGAGATTCCGTAGTAAGGCGATGGGTAGTAGGCACCTGCAAGAGCAGGATGAGCCATGATCGGAATGTTGATCTCCGGATCGGCGCTCAGCTCGGACAATACGTCATAGCCATAAGACAGCACATTGAGCAGCAGGGCATTGGCGCCGGCATCAATTGCTTTTTTGGCTTGTTCTTTCAATTGGAAAGTATGACCGGTCAGATTGGCGGCATACAGCACTTTTTTGCCGGTCTCGGCTTGAGCGGCTTCAGCAGCCTGCCGACAGGCAGCTACACGCTTCTCGATCGGTGTCAGTTCATTTTCGAACAGGATCTCGTCATCCTTGATGAGATCCACACCGCCGAGCGCCTGAGCGCTGAACTGGCGGGTCAATTCATCCAGATCATGACCGATCACTGATTTGAAAATACTCATTAACAGTGGACGTTCCGGTACACCCAATAATTGACGTACACCCTGGATGCCGAATTTGGGCCCTTTGAAATGGCTCAGGAAGGACTCGGAGAACTCCAGATGAGTCAGCTTGATGCGTCCGTCCATGGAAATCTTGCCGAATACAGTAACGAGCAGGGCCGGGATATCACTGCTGAAATTGGCATCGGGATAAGCGATACGCACATCAGCATAACGCTCACCTCCGGCTGGCTCATGTACTTCAACCGAGATAACTTCACCCAGATGTTTTTTCATCGATTCCTGCTTGGCGGCAGGCAGTTCGGTCCAGCTGCCGACGGTCATGCCGATCGCGATAGACTGGGCTTTTTTGTGGAAATCCGCTTTGTCATCATAAAGGCGGTAAGAGGCGATGCAATAGCTCATGAATTTTCCTCCTTTAATACGGCTCCCATCTCGCGGGAGCGTTCTGTACAGCGCTGAATCGCGCGGATAATGGTATTTTTCATATGTTCTTCTTCAAATACTTTCACAGCCGCAGCGGTCGCTCCATTCGGGGAAGTGACCTTGGCTCGCAGATCAGCCGGGTCTTCGCCTGTCTGCTGCACCATATGGGCTGCGCCGATTGCGGTCTGCACCGTCAATTCACGTGCCTGCTCCGGTGTCAGTCCGCCCTCGATACCCGCCTGGATCATCGCTTCCATCATATAGTATATATAAGCGGGACCACTTCCGGAAATACCGGTCAGCGTCTCCATTTGATTTTCCTCGATTTCCGTAACCGTACCAACAGCTTCAAACAGATGACGCACAAGCTTTCTTGCGTCGGCAGATACTTCATCCGAGAAGACAATGCCTGTCGCGCCAAGACCGATGGTGCTGGACGTATTCGGCATGGTACGTGCGACAGGCTGAGCTTGACCGAGCAGATGCTGAATACTTTCTACGGAAAGCCCGGCAATGACAGAGACGAGCAGCTGGTCGGGACTGAGCAGTGGGCCAAGTCCCCGCAGCGCTTCTGCTGCATCGGCTGGCTTCATCGCCAGAATGATAATTTTGGAAGTGCGCAGTACATTTTCGCGTTCCGATTCATGGCCGATTACCGATACGCCGTAGCGCTGAATCAGATAATGGAGCCGTTCCTGATTACCACGGTTGAGCATCGTAACCTGTCCCGGTACGACAACCGAGCGGTGTACCAATCCTCGCAGAATAGCTTCAGCCATCGAACCTGCGCCATAAAAGCAGATCGGTTCCTGAATAAGTGTTTGTTGCTGTGCTGAGTGACCCATAATTGATTTCATCCTTTCTCTATGACCTGTATAAGCAGATCATCTTGCATGCATTTCATACGTATATACAATAGTGGAATTTGAAAATATCCAAATCATTGCTGTTCATTGACTGGCTGTTCATTGACGAATCTGTCCGTTGCCGTAGATCCGGTATTTGGTGGAAGTGAGTGCAGGCAGTCCCATAGGGCCGCGGGCATGAAGCTTCTGTGTACTGATACCAATTTCTGCGCCAAAGCCAAATTCAAATCCATCGGTAAACCGGGTAGAGGCATTGTGATAGACGGCTGCCGCATCCACTTCCTGCATAAAGCGGGTTGCATGGGCTTCATCACGGGTAACGATACATTCGGAATGCTTGGTGCTGTAGGTGGCGATATGCTGGAGCGCTTCATCCAGACTGCCCACCAATTTGATATTCAGAATATAGTCATTGTACTCGGTCGCATAATCCTGCTCATTCGCTATTTCCGTCCAAGGCAGCAGCTCACGCGTAAGCGGACAACCGCGAACTTCTACCTGATGCTGCCGCAGTGCTTCAGCCAGCTGGAGGAACGCTTGCTGGTCATATTCGGTATGAACGAGCAGTGTCTCCATTGAGTTGCAGACCGAAGGACGCTGCACTTTGGCATTGAGCGCGATATCGCGGGCCATATCCGCATCCGCCGAAGCATCGATAAATGTATGGCAGATTCCGGCACCGGTCTCGATCACCGGTACGGTGGAGTTCTGAACCACATTCTGGATCAATGAGCTGCCGCCGCGTGGGATGATGACATCGATCAGATCATTGAGGCGCATCAATTCATTCACCGAAGCCCGGTCGGCATCTTCAATTAGCTGAAGGGCTTCTTTTGGCATGGCAGAGCGTTCCAGCGCTTCGTGCAGCACTTCGATAATTTTGCGGTTGGAAGACAATGCCGCAGACCCGCCGCGCAAAACGACGGCATTGCCTGTTTTGAGTGATAAACCGGCGGCATCCACGGTAACGTTCGGGCGTGCTTCATAAATAATACCGATAACCCCAAGCGGTACGCGGATTTTCTCAATAATTAATCCGTTCGGACGTTCCATCGTCTCCATCAGGGTACCGACCGGATCATCCAGATCGGCAATCTGGCGCAGCGCCGAAGCGATTGCTTCGATACGTGTATAATCAAGACGCAGACGGTCAAGCATGGACTCGGAAGTCCCTTCACGCCGTCCTCGTTCAATATCTTCATGATTGGCTGTAATAATAACTTCTGCCTGATGAACAAGCGCTTCAGCCATAAGCAGCAGCGCTTCATTTTTGTCAGCTGTGCTCAGATTGGCGAGCGCACCGGCAGCTTGACGGGCCAGTGTAGCTTTGGCAACAACTTCACTCATTGGAAATCCCTCCTGATTGGAATGGTTATATGGGTTTGATTATTCTTTTATGAAAATGATGAACTGCAGTCATCCAGCGATACTCCATAATCTCTTCCTAAAGTGAAATCCATTCATCCCGGTGAATGGCTTCCAGGTGATGAATATCCTGAATACCGAGTCTGGCAGCAATCTCAGTACTGGGCAGTCCGGCAATCTGCAGCAGTTGATCATGATCATAGTTGACGATGCCGCGTCCCAGTGTGTCTCTCTGCAGATTCTGTACTTCGACGACATCGCCGCTGTGAAACTGGCCCTCTACCTGGCGAATGCCAACGGGCAGCAGACTGCGTCCATCATGCAGCAGTGCTTTTTCGGCACCCTGGTCCACGATCAGCGTACCGAGCGGGATAGAGAGGAAGCCGAGCCACTGTTTTTTCATCGGCAGGGAAGAGCTCTGGGTTGTAAAATAAGTACCTTTTCCGGTACCATGGGCTGCATTCAGCAGATCACCGGCATCGCGTACCTGACCGACAAATACCGGCACCCCGCCGCGGGTAGCGATTTTGGCTGCATCGACTTTGGAGCGCATACCGCCTGTACCAACAGCCGAGCCTGCATCGCCGGCCATCGCATAGATTTCATCCGTAATCTCATCGATTCGTTCGTAACGTACCGCATCCGGGTCTTTGCGCGGATCGGCTGTGTATAATCCGTCCATATCGGTAAGAATAAGCAGATTGGCCGCTTTGGCCAGATTGGCGACGAGAGCAGATAAGGTATCATTATCACCGAATTTGAGTTCATCTACTGATACGGTATCATTTTCGTTGATAATCGGGATTACGCCCTGCTTGATCAGCTCTTCGATCGTCATACTGGCATTGGTGGCCCGTTTGCGGTGATTAAAGTCGCTGCGGGTCAGCAGAATCTGGGCACTGACAATACCGTGTCTGCCAAACGCCTCCTGATAATCACGCATCAGCAGCGCCTGACCGACCGAGGCGGCAGCCTGCTTTTCGTGCAGCAGCTTGGGACGTACGCTGTAGCCGATTTCCCGGAAGCCTGCAGCTACCGCTCCCGAGGTGACCAGCAGCACGGCATATCCGGCCTGCTGGAGAGCAGCGATTTCTGCTGCAAAAAAATTCACCGCTTCATGATTAAGCCCACCCTGGGGACCTGTCAACGAGCTGCTGCCGATTTTGACGACAATACGCTGTTGTACCATTGTTTGTTCACTCCTTTAATTCATAAAAAAAGACCTTCATCCCCTGTATCTGTTGATACAAAAGGACGAAAGTCTGTACTTCCGCGGTACCACCTTTGTTGACAGAAAATGTTTCTGTCCGGCTCCAATCCCGGATAACGGCGGGAGACCGTTCAGCGTTTGGGCGCTGAATGCTCGGGGGCAGGTTCGGCAAAGGCAAACGGTGAATCCTTTCAGCCCGTGGGATTCACTCTCTATACACGCTGCGATATTGCTTACTATTCCCGTCATTGCAGTTATATCATCATAAGGTCAGTGGAATGCTTTTTCTCACAGCAGCATAGCGACTGCAGCAGCTGATCCATCTGATATTCATGTTCTCGGCGTAGCTGGTATTGCACATTAGAATAGCACGTTCCGCTGCTTTTGCCAAGCACCGCATTGCTTGCTTCCAGCAAGTTTTTCAGAACAGATTCAGTTTACCGATCCGGCGAACCGCTTCACGCAGACGTTCTTCCGAAGTCAGCAGGCCGATACGTACATAACCTTCACCCTTGGTACCAAAGCCGATACCTGGTGCAACCGCGACATGTGCCTGTTCCAGCAGCAGTGTGGCAAATTCTCTGGAGCCCATGCCTTCCGGTACAGGCAGCCAGCAGAAGAAGGAACCTTTGGGTGCTTCCGCTTTCCAGCCGATCTGGTCCAGTTCTTCAAAGAAGGCATTACGGCGGGACTCGTACATGGCCACCAGATCGGTGACACACTGCTGGTCATCGGTCAGTGCACGCGCTGCCGCCGCCTGAATGCCGCCGAACAGGCTGACATACACATGATCCTGCATCAGATTGATCAGGCGAATGATTTCTTTGTTGCCGAGCGCAAAAGCAACGCGCCAGCCGGCCATATTGTAAGTTTTGGATAGAGTGTAGAATTCAACGCCCACTTCCTTGGCGCCCGGCACCTGCAGGAAGCTGACCGGCTGCTGATCGTCAAAACCGATCGCACCATAGGCAAAATCACTCGCAACTACAATCTGGTGTTCCCGTGCGAACTGCACCGTTTCTTCATAGAAAGAATATGGAGCGGTCGCAGAGGTCGGATTGTTCGGGTAATTGAGGAACATCAGCTTGGCACGCTCTAATGTCTCGGGCGCGATTGTACTGTAATCCGGCAAATAAGCATGATCTTCGGTCAGCGGCATAAAAGCCATCTCTGCACCGGCCAATGCTACGCCGGACCAGTAATCCGGGTATCCGGGATCAGGCACGAGGCAGACATCGCCTGCTTCCAGCATAATCTGACTGATTTCAATTAATCCGGTCTTGCCGCCAAACAGTATGGCGACTTCCGTCTCGGGGTCCAGATCCACATCATAATCTTCCTTATAACGCTGGGCGGCAGCTTCCTTGAGGAAGGCATACCCGGAGAACGGCGAATATTTATGATACTGCGGATTGCCTGCCGCTTCCCTCAGTTCCTCAACGATATGAGGAGGGGTCGGCTGGTCGGGATTGCCCTGTCCCAGATTGATCACATCATGTCCGGCAGCGACCTGCCGATTCACATCCTGAACAAGTTTGGCGAAAAACTGCTCGGGCAGCTGATTCATGATACCGGCAGGCTTGATTGCAAAAGCAGAGCCTATGCCGTGGTTGTTATTTTGCATTGTATTCATCACTCCGGTGGCTTCATTTTGGGTAAAATGTACATAGTCTTCCTAATCTATCACGATTTTTCCGATGAGTATAGGGGTATTTTCTGGAAGAGGTGAATAGGCATTGATTTTATCAGAATACTAAGGATATGATGGAAACAGAAACGATTGTGCCGGTGCTGACAGCCGGAATTGAATGGTAAGGAGAGAAGATGAATGACAATGCGTACATTACATATAAGCCTGATCCAGATGGATATTGAATTGGGAAATCCGGAGGCCAATCTGCAGCGGGCTGAAGAATGGATTCGTCAGGCAATGGAAGCTTATCCGAGACCCAATGTAATCATGCTGCCCGAGATGTGGAATACCGGCTATGCGCTGGATCGGCTGGACGGACTGGCTGAACCGGAGAATGGGCCTTATACATTCTGGATGAGTGAGACCGCCCGGCATTACGGAATTACGCTGGTAGCCGGCTCGATCTCCGAGCAGCGGCAGTCCGGCTTCTATAATACGCTGTATGTGTTCGGCCCGGATGGTGAGCGTACTGCCCGCTATGACAAGATTCATCTGTTCAAGTTAATGGATGAAGAGAAATTTATGCAGCCTGGCGAACAGACGGCTTTGTTCCCATTGGGAGATATTACGGCAGCCGCCTCGATCTGCTATGATATCCGTTTCCCGGAACTGGCCCGTACACTTGCGCTGGACGGAGCCAAAGTATGGTTCGTACCGGCAGAATGGCCGCATCCGCGTCTGAACCACTGGCGTACGCTGCTGACCGCGCGGGCGATTGAGAACCAGATGTATGTCATTGCCTGCAACCGGGTAGGCCGGGATGAGAAGAGTCATTTCTTCGGTCATTCGATGGTCATTGATCCGTGGGGGGAGATTCTGGCCGAGAGCGGTGAAGAAGAAGGCATTCTGACTGCAACGATCGATCTCGATCTGTCGGAAGAAGTACGTGAACGCATTCCCGTATTTGCAGACCGCCGCCCGGAGCTGTACCGTCATCAGGACTGATGCACCTAGAATGGATACAGGCCGAGAGTGCCTATATAATAGAATAAGAAAGATTAAGAACCGTTCCTTGACTGCATACTGCTGCCGAATGAACGGTTTCTTTTTGGATAGGCAGGTAACGCTCACATCAGAGCCGATTTTGGATAAAGAAGGGTCAGGCAATGAGCATCACATTTCTGCTGGTAAGACACGGTATCAAAGAAAGGACAGCAGGTGATGTGCCTATCACCAGCGAAGGAAAACAGCAGGCTATACGTACAGCAGACCGGGAATACATCCCCCCGGTGGGAGATTCAGCCTGTCAGGCTGGAGAGAGGCTGAACTCCGTATTGTCCGAACTGGCAGCAGAACATCCGGCTGGCAGTACAGTAGTGATTGTTACTCATGGCGGCCTTATTACAGACTTTCTCGTCGGCGTATTGTCCGAGAGTCAACTTGGGCGCTGGCATCCCCGGTTCATTACTGAGCAGAGCACACTGATTCCGGAATGTTCCATTACGGAACTTCTGTATGACAGGGAACACTACCAGCTGACTTCATTGGCATCGGTCGAACATCTTACCGAAGACTAGGCCAAATAGCTGTTATTATCACTTACTAAAAGTTAGTTAGTTGTGGTTTCAAAACTGTTTTGCTTTACCCCCTTTTCTTCCTGTCCAGAGTGGATATAATAAAGATATAGAAATTACCTACAATTAAAGATATTTAATGCTTAAACATTCACAATAACGTGTAATTACATCAAGCCGCATTGGCAACTACCCTAACCCTCATCCAAAAGGAGCTGGAATTCATGACACTTCGTACAGCCGGAATTCATCACATTACTTCTTTCGTTACAGACCCGCAGCGCAATGTTGATTTTTATGCGGGAGTACTCGGACTGCGTATGGTGAAGCAGACCATTAACTTTGATGCACCGGAAGTTTATCATTTATACTTTGGCAATGAGGGCGGTAGCCCTGGCACGATCGTAACCTTTTTCCCGCAGCCGGGATCGCGTAAAGGTGTAATCGGCGCAGGTCAGCTGGGTATTACCGTATTTGCCGTACCGCCTGGCGCACTGCCTTTCTGGGAAGAACGCCTGAACCGCCTGAACGTGCATGTGGAAAAGGCAGAGCGTTTTGGAGAGCAGCTGCTTCGTTTTACCGATTATGACGGACTGCGTATTGAACTGGCAGAACGTGAAGAAGGAGCACTCAGCACCTGGGAGTGGGATGGCATCACTCCACAGCAGGCGATCAAAGGATTCGGCGGCGGTGTACTGTTCAGCGGACGTCCGGAACGTACGCTGCATACGGTAGAGCATGTGCTCGGACTGACCCGGATTGGCGAAGAAGATGGATATGTACGCTTCAAAGCAGCCGGTGATATCGGTAATATCATTGACGTTAATTCACGTGATCTGCCGCGCGGTATCGGCGGCGCCGGAACCGTTCATCATATCGCCTGGCGGGCAGCGGATTTTGAAGAACATGAGCAGTGGCGTGAACAGGTAGCTGCAGCCGGATTCCAGCCTACCCCGGTTATCGACCGTCAATACTTTAATGCAGTGTATTTCCGGGAAGATGGAGGCATACTGTTCGAGATCGCGACCGATCCTCCAGGCTTCGCCAATGACGAGACCGCTGAAGAGATGGGCAGCAAATTGATGCTGCCGGAATGGTATGAACCGCAGCGTGCGCTGATTGAGAGTAATCTGCTGCCGATTCAGGTCCGTAAAGTGGAGGGGAAATAAAATGACAACGACAATGAAGCATATTTTCAAACAGGGAACTGATCCCAATCAGCCGGTACTGCTCCTGCTCCACGGCACTGGCGGCAATGAGCATGATCTGCTGCCGCTGGCAGAAATACTGGCACCGGAAGCTTCGGTGCTCGGTGTCCGGGGGAATGTATCCGAAAATGGCATGCCCCGCTTTTTCCGCCGACTGGCAGAAGGGGTGTTTGATGAACCGGATCTGATTGCCCGCACCCATGAGCTGAATGCATTTCTGGATGCTGCGGCAGAGGAATATGGATTTGACGGCCGAAAAGTAGTAGCTGTCGGGTATTCCAACGGTGCCAATATCGCTGCCAGTCTGCTGTTCCACGATGCCACCTCCCTGCAGGGAGCGATTTTGCACCATGCGATGGTCCCGCTGCGCAGCCTGGATCTGCCGGATCTGACAGGCGTTCCGGTGTTTATGGCTTCGGGTACCAATGATCCGATCATTCCGCGGCAGGAAAGCGAAGAGCTGGGAAGTCTGCTGGCTAATGCGGGAGCAGATGTAACGATGCATTGGGAGAATAATGGACATCAGCTTACGGCAGCAGAAGTACAGACCGCAGCTGGATGGTATGCCCGCAAATTCCGCTGAAGATAAAGCAGATACAACAACTGAACACCTGATGCAGCAAAATCAAGATAGGATAATAAATAAAAACGGTACAGCATAATGATACGCTGTACCGTTTTTTGTTGTTGTCGTATTTGTGGGGTGCATATTTCCATCCAGAGTAGAACAGGAAGTGTAAAGTGAAGAATATATATTTCAATCATAGTTTTCGGTCAGATCTATATCCAAATTATTTCCGGTCTTCCGGTACCGCACAAGAACCGTCTGCGCACATCTCGCCGTCTGCCGAATTACCGAGCATCTGCAGCGGATGGTCTTCTGCCCAGATATCGTTTAGTGCTTTGGTGAACATTTCGGTCGGTTGGGCACCAGATATGGCATATTTGTCATTGATCACAAAGAACGGCACACCGGTAATTCCCAGCTGGCTGCCAAGATGTTCCTGACGGCGTACCAGATCGCCATACTGCTCGCTCTCCAGCATGGCCGCAGTTTGCTGACGATCCAGACCGACACTTTCGGCGATATCGATTAGTGTAGAATGGTCACCGATATGACGGGATTCGGTAAAGTAGGCCCGGAACAGCGCTTCGTTCATCTCTTCCGCTTTGCCCTGATCGGCCGCATATTGCATCAACCGGTGCGCATCAAAGCTGTTCGTCAGTATCATCGTGTCGAACTGAAAATCCAGTCCTTCCTGTGCTGCCTGGGCACCTACATTCACATTCATCTCGCGTGCCTGCTCAACGGTAGTACCGTACTTTTTGGCCAGAGCTTCATAAATGTTCAGCGGAATATCGCGTTCTGCTGAGGGATCAAGTTCAAAGCTCTTGTAGTTGACGTTCACTTCCTCTGCATGGGAAAACTGGGACAGTGCATTTTGCAGTCTTGTTTTGCCAATATAACAGAAAGGACACTGATAATCGGACCAGATATCGATTTTCATATATATACCTCCAGATCTCTGTTTTGCTGTTCCGCCTGCAGCCATATGGATGGAGATGCATATCGCGATCTTCATAACAGGTGGTCAATGTATGAATCATATGGTCTCATCCTACTATAATTACTTTTGATAATCAACTAACAATTATTTAATTTAATTTAATTGAGTTGACGGTTTGTTTACAACTTCTAGTTCAATAGCTTCCAGTAAATAGAAGAAAAAAATGGTGTAGTATGGACATTTCATTCTCAGAGCATACAGCCTGCTAGATTCTCTCCTGGGTGACTACATTGACCATCGTTTCCTTGAATGTCTCTATAAAAGCTTCTGCCGCTTTGGACAGATAGCGTCCTTTGCGCCGGGCGATAACAAGGGTACGGCTCGGTACAGGCTCGGCTAGAGGCAGGTAGACGGGCAGGAATTCACCGCGACGCGCCCGGGCGATGTAATGAGGGACAAACGTAACGCCCATGCCTGTAGCGACCAGAGACTGAATCGTCTCGATATTATTGCTCTCAAACACAACTTGCGGCTCAAAGCCGGCTTCGCTGCATACATCAAACACAATTTTGCGGAAGCCTTGTCCTTTTTTGAGTACGATAAAAGACTCATCCTTCAGTTCGGATAGTTTGACCGGTGTATGATCACCAGCGAGGAAACGCTGGGCGAGCGGGTGAGCAGGAGGGACGGCGAGATCGATTAGTTCCTCGGCTACCGGTTCGTATGTCAGCGAGGATTCGGTCAGCGGCAGCGCGAGCAGGCTAAGATCGGTCTGGCCGCTGGCGGTCAGCTTTTCCAGGTTAAGCGATGTATCTTCCAGCAGCACTACATCAATCTGGGGATAGGCCGCACGGAAAACAGGAAGTACATGCGGCAGCAGATGGGAACCGGTAATCTGCATGCTGCCGACGATGACGCGCCCGCTCTGCAGCTGGGAGATGTCCGCCATTTCCTTGCGCAGCTGTTCGACCGAATCGATAATTTTCTGGGCGTGTTCCACAAAGCTGGACCCGGCATGAGTCAATTCGACGGTGCTTGTATTACGCTGGAACAGCAGTACGCCAAGCTCCTTTTCCAGTTTGGACAGCTGCTGGCTGAGGGAAGGCTGGGCGATATGCAGCTTCTCGGCGGCACGGGAGAAATTGCGTTCTGCAGCAATCTGCAGCGCATATTGTAGTTGTCTGAGTTCCATGGTATGTCTCCTTTAATCCTCATTCTCTTATAAGTTAAACCTATAACTTCTATAGATATAATATCTTAGACCTATCGCACACACAATGTTATATTGTAATCATTATAAAAAAGCCTGTTGAAACGATACAGGCCACCGATAAAGTAACTACCAATCTTTTTCCACATATTGCAAATTATGCAGCGGTGGAGTGACAGTCATTCAGCGGTGAAGAAGAGCAGCAGCGCATTTTCAGGTCCGATCTCTACGGGGTGCCGGTTCGCCGGAATTCCACCGGAAATGCAGCAGCTTGGGACCACAATCCATGATGGGGTGAAAATAATGAGCAAAAAGACATTGTATGAGAAAATCTGGGATAACCATGTGATTCATCAGGAAGAAGGCAAGCCGAGCGTACTCTATATCGATCTGCATCTGGTTCACGAAGTAACTTCTCCGCAGGCGTTTGAAGGTCTGCGTCTGAGCAACCGCCAGGTTCGCCGCCCGGAACTTACTTTTGCTACGATGGATCACAATGTACCTACATTTGACCGCTTCAATATTACCGATCCGATCTCCAAGCAGCAGATTGATACACTGACCCAGAACTGCCGTGACTTCGGAGTGAAGCTGTTTGATCTGGATACGATTGACCAGGGTGTTGTTCACGTAATGGGACCTGAACTCGGCCTGACTCATCCGGGCAAAACGATTGTATGCGGTGACAGTCATACATCGACGCACGGTGCTTTTGGCGCACTGGCTTTTGGAATCGGAACGAGTGAAGTGGAACATGTGCTCGCTACCCAGTGTCTGCAGCAGTCCACCTCCAAAACGATGGAAATCCGCTTCAATGGTTCACGCAAACCGGGCGTGACCGCCAAGGACATGATTCTCGGTGTCATCGCCAAATATGGAACGGACTTTGCTACAGGATATGTTATTGAGTATACCGGTGAAGCCATCCGTGATCTGTCCATGGAAGAGCGTATGACCGTATGCAATATGTCGATCGAAGGCGGAGCGCGTGCAGGACTGATCGCACCGGATGAGACGACATTCTCCTATCTGCGCGGACGTCAGTATGTACCGCAGGGTGCCGCATTTGACGAAGCGGTTGCCCGCTGGAGAGAGCTGACGACCGATGAAGGTGCAGCTTATGATACCGTGCTTGAATTTGATGTGGATGCACTGATTCCGCAGGTGACCTGGGGCACCAGCCCGGGTATGGGTACCGATATTACTTCGGCTGTACCGAATCCGGCTGACTTTACTACTGAAAATGAACGTAGAGCCGCCGAAAAGGCGCTTGAATATATGGATCTTGCACCGGGTACTCCAATGTCCGAGATTCCGGTCGATTATGTATTTATCGGTTCCTGTACCAACGGAAGGATCGAAGATCTGCGTGCTGCCGCCGAGGTGGCGCGCGGCTACAAAGTATCCGATCGTCTGACAGCAATCGTCGTACCCGGCTCCGGCCGCGTCAAAATCCAGGCCGAAAAAGAAGGACTGGATGTAATTTTCAAGGAAGCCGGTTTTGAATGGCGTGAAGCGGGATGCAGCATGTGTCTCGCGATGAATCCGGATGTACTAAAACCGGGTCAGCGCTGCGCATCGACCTCCAACCGTAACTTTGAAGGACGTCAGGGCCGCGGCGGACGTACGCATCTCGTTTCTCCGGCAATGGCAGCAGCAGCAGCGATTACCGGCCGCTTTACCGATGTTCGTGACTGGGAATTCAAGAATGAACCTGTATTAAGCTAAGTACGGTATTTTAGAGAGGAGTCTTCATCAATGGAACCATTCAAACAGTTAAACGGTATTGTCGCACCGGTCGACCGGGTCAATGTAGATACAGATGCCATCATCCCCAAGCAATTTCTGAAACGGATCGAACGGACAGGCTTCGGCCAGTTCCTGTTCTACGAATGGCGCTGGGATGAAGAGGGCAATGTGAACGAGAATTTCGATATGAACAAGCCGCGTTACCAGGGAGCATCCGTGCTGATCTCCCGTGCGAACTTTGGCTGCGGTTCTTCCCGTGAGCATGCGCCGTGGGCGATCATGGACTATGGGTTCCGCTGCGTTATTGCTCCGTCCTTTGCGGATATCTTCTATAATAACTGCTTCAAAAATGGCATCCTGCCGATCAAGCTGTCGGAAGAGCAGGTGCAGGATCTGTTTGAGCGCACCGCAGCGCATGAAGGATATCGCCTGAAAGTGGATCTGGAGAACAAGCAGCTCACCGATGAGTATGGACTGCATATTGACTTTGATCTTGACGAGCACCGTCGTCAGTTCCTGCTGCAGGGACTGGATGATATCGGTCTGACGCTTCAGCATGAGTCTGCGATCACAGCGTATGAGCAATCCAGAGGTGCTCATCTGTTTGCCTGATCCTGCAGCAGAACGATTGATCACAGAATTTTGTCTCGCCGAATTTACAAATAGTTATTACAAAAATGCATAACTCTGTCGATATTAGCTACGACAGATCGTTATGCATTTTTTTTTGCGGATGCCAATCCGGCCCAGACAAGACAGGCTCTGCGATCTCGTCTATCATGCTCGAAAAAGGACAGCGCAGAATCAAGAAAAGTGCCCGGAAATGTAAATTGGCTCGCAACTTTTGCAGAGTGCAAGCGTCTAATATGTCGTCTGGTAATAACATTTGCCGGTACAGCCGTGCTGGGTAGTTCGGTAATCAAAACGGGAATGGTAGGGGTGAAGAATGAAGAAATTAGGTTTTTTAGTCTTTTTGTTGGTGTTTATGTGGTCCTTTCCCCATATCGGCGAAGCTGCCACAGACACGAAAGTTGTACTGAACGGTCAACAGCTCAGCATTCCGGAAGACGTGCAGAATATCAAAGGTTCGGTTATGGTGCCGATTCGGGTCATTTCCCAGAATCTTGGCTATCAGGTGAAATGGGATCAATCTGCCGGCCAGGTCAATATTGATGGAGAAGGCAAGTCCATTCAGCTGTATATTGGCAAGAATGCGGCTTCTGTAGACAACAAAACGTACAGCTTGAACACCGCACCAGTCGTTCAAAATGGCACCACACTGGTACCAATCCGACTGGTAAGTGAACAGATGGGTATCGGAGTTCACTGGAACAACAGCGACAAAATCGTCACATTGACATCGACGGGCACGAGCACCGGCGGAGGAACGACTTCGGACGCGGACAATGCAACTCCCGAAAACGGTCTTGCACTGGTGAACGGCATCAGCTTCAGTGAAAGTCGCCTGCTGGTGACGCTGGATAAGAGCGTGACGCCAAAAGTATCAAAAATGGATTCACCAAATCGGATCGTGGTCGATCTGCCAAATTCCGATTTCGGTAAAGGTTTTGCCCAGGGGGCCAATGCAGGAGCAGGGCAAATTGCTACGCTGGCTGTTCCCAATAACAATAATGTCTCCCAGGTTCGTTACTCGCAGTACAGTACCGATCCATCCAGTGTACGTATTGTTATCGATCTGAAAAAAGAACGGAATTATGAAGTATTCAATGAAGGCCAGGGTCTGCTGATTGTGGATCTGACAGCGAACAATGGTACAACCAAACAGCCGGATTCGACGACAGGCGCAACACAGCCTGGTTCCTCGGTAGGTAATTCCGGCAAGAAAGTTGTCGTTATTGACGCAGGCCATGGTTACCAGGATCCGGGTGCTGTTGGCTCCCAGACGACCGAAAAGAAGCTGAACCTTGCACTGGCACTCAAAGTGGAGGCGCTGCTCAAGAACGATCCGAATATTGATGTCGTGCTGACACGTTCGGATGATACGTTCCTCGAACTCAAGGAGCGTGTAAAAGTGGCCGAGAAGCTGAATGCAGACGTATTCGTATCCATTCATGCGAACAGCAGCAGTTCATCTGCTGCCTCGGGCACGGAGACGTACTACCAGCGCAGCAGCAGCAAAAAGCTTGCACAGACGATCCACAAGTATTTTGTAGCCGCTACAGGATTTAAGGACCGTGGCGTACAGTACGGTAACTTCCATGTTATCCGTGAAACGACAATGCCTGCTGTACTGCTCGAAGTTGGCTTTATCAGCAACCGGGCAGAAGAATCCAAAATGATGGATTCCGCCAAGCAGGACCAGGTTGCCGCATCTGTCGTTAAAGGCATCAAGGAATACCTTGGTGTATCCTAATTCATTCCTAAACAGGAGGATATCCGCTTAACGGTATCCTGCCTGACCGGGCCAGCCGCTCCTATCCGCAAGGAGGGCTGGTCCTTTTTTATGTCGTTTTCTGTAAAGCGACTGGCTGCTGAACAATTGCAATCACCGTCAATAAAATTACTGAAATTTCATGTAAAGTATACGTGCAATTACAGTCAGAACATGTTAAGATACGAATTGTATTGTCATTGAAGATGGAGCATCAGAGTCTGACACGTAATCCAGCAATCCCATCATCAGGTACCGTGAGACGATACCGTCTGCATCACGATCCATATCGTGAACAGGCGGTTTTTTGCAGGAGGAATGAAAATGAATGCCGCTACCGTAAGACATATTCTGGACACGCTTGCCGGCATGTTTCCCGATGCCCACTGCGAGCTTAATCATAGCAACGCCTTTGAACTGACGATTGCCGTACTGCTCTCCGCACAGTGTACAGATGCAACAGTCAACAAGGTAACGGTTGATTTATTTCAGAAATACCGTACACCGCAAGATTATCTAAACGTGCCACTGGAAGAGCTGGAGCAGGATATACGACGGATCGGTTTGTATCGCAGCAAAGCCAAGCATATCCAGAATTTATGCCGGATTCTGATCGAACAGTATGGAGGCGACGTGCCAGGTGAGCATGATCTGCTCGTGCAGCTTCCGGGTGTGGGCCGCAAGACAGCCAACGTCGTCGTGTCCAATGCGTTCGGGGTGCCTGCTTTTGCCGTTGATACTCATGTAGAACGGGTATCCAAACGACTGGGTCTCGCAAATTGGAAAGACAATGTACTGGAAGTGGAACGTAAATTGATGAAGCGGGTACCACGCGACGAGTGGACGCTATCCCATCACCGATTTATTTTTTTTGGAAGGTATCATTGCAAGGCGCAAAACCCTGCTTGTCAGATCTGTCCATTACTCGACATTTGCCGTGAAGGCAAAAAAAGAATGAAAACATCCCTTCTGATCAAGGAAAAAACCGCGAAGCCGCGTGCCTCCAGAGCCAAGGGAAAGCAATCTAATACTACAACATAAAAAGAGGTCGAACGTTATGAAATGCATTTCCGTCTACACTGATAACTTTGAGCAGTTCTCCGATATCTTCGAGCAGATCGTTGCTGAAGAATTGGCCGAAAATGAAGAAAAAGTAGTTGAAGGCATCACTGTCAACTACTCCGGCGATGTTCCGGAACATTACATCGAGCGTATGGCACAAAAGCGCGATGTAGTCGTTATGAAAGACAAAGGCAGAGGCATCACGATTCTGCAGCACGGCAAACTGTTTGAAATTCTGGTTCCGGTTGCGCAAACGGAAGCAAGCGTAGTTTAATACATCACGTCTGTGGAGCACGGCTGCCTGTCAGCCGGATCATCTCCAGCGGTTCAAAAGCTTTTTATATGATGAATTTCTGTTTGCAGAAATCGTCTATAAAAAGCTTTTTTGCTATGATCGTCTTTAAAACAGATCACTGGTTTCCGATACATCCTATACAGTGCTACAATACAGATAAGGATAAATTTTAAAATAATATGCAGGCGCATCACTGTCGCCTGTACCGAATCAGCACAGGAACACACCGATTGAACCATCATCAGAAAGTGACGGAGGACATACTGATGCAAGCGATTACAACGCAGAGAGAAGATTCATTCGAACCTATTCTGAAACAGCTCGAACAGGAATTGAACCAGCAGGGTAACTATGCCGCTGTTCGCAAAGTCCG
Organism: Paenibacillus sp. Z6-24; assembly: GCF_054161335.1. Taxonomy (NCBI): domain Bacteria; kingdom Bacillati; phylum Bacillota; class Bacilli; order Caryophanales; family Paenibacillaceae; genus Paenibacillus; species Paenibacillus sp. Z6-24. The sequence goes on from NZ_CP096398.1 coordinate 2,041,574, forward strand.
TGATCTGCAGCTGAAGCACCGCTCGGAGGAGTTGGTACTGGCATTTTGCGGCCATTTCTCGGCAGGCAAATCCAGCCTCATGAACTGGCTGTGCGGCAAGCAGATACTGCCGACCAGCCCGGTGCCAACTACCGCCAATATTGCAGCTATCCGCTGCGGCAAGCCGCGGGCGGTTGTTCATGTACATGCAGGCGACCAGTTGGAGATCGGGCTGAACGACCTTGATGAGTACTGTAAAAATGGCGGCGACTACGAATCTGTAGAGCTGTGGGATCAGATTCCGCTGCTTGGACAGCATGGAGTACTACTGGATACACCCGGGGTGGATTCAACGGATGCGGCTCATGAAGCAGCTACCTATTCGGCATTGCACCGCGCCGATGTTGTCTTTTATGTAATGGATTATAATCATGTGCAGTCGGAAACGAATCTTTCTTTTGCCCGCACCCTGTACGAACGGGGCAAGCCGCTGTATCTGATCGTCAACCAGATCGACAAGCATGAAGATCAGGAGCTGTCCTTTGCCGATTATCGTAAAGGGGTCGAGCAGGCTTTTGCCAGACGCGGGATTGAGCCTGCAGGTATACTGTATGTCTCCCGCCAGGTTCCCGATCATCCGTATGGCCGACTGGAGCGTCTCCGGGAAGTGATTGGCGAGCTGCTGCAGGATCATCGGCCGCTGCTGCGTTACAGCCTGTCACAGGCGGCGTGGGAGTTGGCAGAGGAGCACAGCAAGTGGCTTGTTCAGCAAATGTCGATAGGTGTGGAAGATCAAGCGGACGAGACTGAAATGGAAAATGAAGGAATAGATGCGGAATTTTCCATGGATCAGGATCAACATCGTTCTGAAGAAGAGCCTGATACCAAGCAGGAACCGGATAATCTGCCTGCCTTAAGCGGGAGAATCGCACAGCTGCAGCAGCGGCAGTCCGAACTGTCCGGCAATCTCAAGGCGCTGCGTGAGAAGTGGAGCTGGGAGATCGGCCGGCTGGTGGAGCAGGCGAATCTGACACCGGCCGATCTGCGTGACCTGGCTCAGCTCTATCTGGAGGGTGAACGTCCGGGATTCAAAAAAGGACTGTTTGCTTCCAGAGAGAAAACGCTGCAGGAGCGCGAGCAGCGCAGACAGACGTTTTTGCAGGCTTTTCAGGAGCAGGTAGCCGCACATCTGGATGTGCATGTACGCGGCCTGCTGCGCGGCTGGAGCCGGGAGCATGAATTGTGGAATGAGGAGCAAGAGACGACACTGACCGCATCACTGCCAAAGATAACAGCTTCCGATATCGAGAATGGTGCGGGCAAGGATATGGCGGTCTCCGGGGAATATGTGCTTAATTATACGCGTGCACTGCGCGAGCAGACCGCTGCCCGCTATCGCCGTGCCGCGCTGGAAGCGGCTGATCTGCTGCTGGAACAACTGCAGCCCGAGATCGATCGCCAGCTGGCTGCTCTGCAGGCTGAACAGCAGCAGCTGCAAGTGCGTTATGACGATCTGCTGCGTCAGCAGCAAGCCGAGCAGCAGATGCGGCAGCAGGATCAGGCAGTTCGCAGCCTGCTGCCGCAGCGGGAGATCGAAGTGCCGGACTGGCTGCCGCGTATCGAGGTGGCGCCAGCTGGACAGAATACAGCAGCAGATCGTCCTTTATCTTCACAAGCAGAACAGGCTGGAGCGATGACTCGTCCTTCTGCTGAAGAGAATAGCAGCGATGTGCCTGTAAAGAGTCAGAAGGAGAGCAATAATCATACTTTTTCTTCTGATGTGTCATATGATGCAGCAGCCGAAAGCGATAAAGGTTCCGCTGCAACGAAAACGGAAGCTATGAACGAAGCAGCATCCACGGCTATACCGGAGCATGCTGGCAGGACAGGATCTTCAGCGCGCAGACAGCGTCTGCTGGATACGGCTGAGCGGCTGCGTCATACCGCTGACAAGATCAGCGGACTGCCGGGTATGGCTTCCCAGGCCGAAGAGCTGCGCCGCCGTGCCGGTGTAATGGAGGATGGCAAGTTTACCCTGGCACTGTTCGGTGCATTTAGTGCAGGCAAGTCTTCTTTTGCCAATGCCCTGCTGGGTGGGCCGGTGCTGCCGGTCTCGCCGCATCCGATGACGGCGGCGATTACGCAGATTATGGGAGCAGACGCTGCTCATCCGCACGGAACTGCCGTTGTCTTCCTCAAGGATGCGGAAGAAATGCAGGAGGATATCAGCGGAGCGCTGCGGCTGCTCGGTCTGCCGGATCGTACGCTCAATCAGGACTGGCGCAAAGCGGTGGCTGCACTGTCTCCGTCGCGTATTCATCCTTCTGCCCGTGCGCACTACAACTTTATTATGGCTGCAGCAGCTGGCTGGGAGCAGATGTCCGGTCATCTGGGTGAGGAAGTGGTCGCCGATATGGAAGCTTTCCGCGGATATGTGTCGGAAGAGCAGCAGTCCTGCTTTGTCCGCCGGATTGATCTGTATTATGACTGTGATCTGACCCGCCAGGGGATGGTGCTGGTGGATACACCGGGTGCCGATTCGGTCAATGCTCGTCATACCGGTGTAACGTTTGAATATATGAAGTCTGCGGATGCACTGGTGTTTGTAACCTATTACAATCATGCCTTTACCGCTGGCGACCGTCAGCTGCTCGAGCAGCTGGGACGGGTCAAGGGCAGTCTGGCACTGGATAATATGTTCTTTATCGTGAATGCTTCCGATCTGGCTTCATCGGAAGAGGAAAAGGATGATGTGGTGAACCGGATCGTCCGCGAGCTGAATACAGCGGGCATTCGTGAGCCGAATATTCATGCATTGTCCAGCCGTCGCGCTCTGCATGGTCAGGACGAAGGATTCCGTCAATTCCAGCACAGCTTTAATACATTTGCCGATGAGACACTGGCCGGGCTGGCTGTACATGCTGCACTGGAAGAAATCGGTCGTATCCGGGATATGATTCTCTCCTGGGAGCAGGCTGCAAGGCAGGGCGAAGCTTATCGTCACCAGCGCAGACAGCAGCTCATGACAGAGCAGCAGACAGCACGGGAAGCGGTCGGCGGTATCGCACGTACCGAGCCGGACCGCAGAGTGCAGGAAGAGAGTGGAGAGCTGCTGTTCCATGTGCGTCAGCGCGTACGCCTCAAGACACTGGAATGGATACCGGAAATCTTTAACCCGGCACAGCTGAACCAGGAATCTGCCGATCTGAAAGCCGACTTTTCTGCCTGTGGACGCGAACTTCAGCGGCGTGTCGGCATTGAGCTGGAACAGGAAGTGCTGGCCACCACGCTTCGGATGGAAAAGGCTGCCCGTCAGCTGATCAGCGAGCGCATGAGAACCTATGGCCGTGAAGCAGAGGCCGGTGCACAGGGACTGCGCCTGTCTGCTTACGAACCATCCGGCTGGGAGACGCCTCAGCTGCCGCCCCTGGCATTGTCCCGGGCGCTGGACTGGAAGTCGCTCTGGTCCATGTTCCGTAATCCGCGTCATTTCTTCGAGCAGGGAGGACGGGAGAAGCTGCGGACAGAAGTAACTGCCCGGATCGACAATATGATCGGTCAGCTGCTGGAAGAACAGCGTGAACGTCTGGCTGCTTATTACATCGATGGCCTGAATGCGAGATTCCAGGAGACGGTCCGGGAGATGCATCGTCAGATCGCTGAATGGGCAGAAGCAACAGAAGCATCACTGAGTATGTCCGACGGTCCGGAGCGTTGGCAGCAGCTGGCTGCCGAACTGGATCAACTGGCGTCTGAATCGGCTGCTCCCGCACTTCATCATTAGCAATATAATTGCGCATTAAAATTATAGAAGGCAGTTCCTTATGCGGAACGGCCTTCTATTTTTACATATTATTTATTTCCTTATTATTATATGAATATCGGGAGAACAGCTGTTTCAAATTTGAAATTACAGCGCTTATACCTTGTAAAGATCATCTATGGTTTACAAAAATCGGGACTGTGGAACAATTGGCTGTTATTGCGAGCATTTTGCATGATTTCATTATAATTAGCCCATTATATATCGATTATGGCATTAATTTGTCACCATCGACTGTAAACGGTCTCTTTTCCTCTTTGCGGGCAATTGGCGACGGTGGTAAGCTTCATTATGCTAAATAACCTGACAGGTGATTGAAGGAGGAACAACATGGACGTTCTCAGGCAACTGCAAGACTTTTATCGCGAAAAAAAGAGCTATCTCTACCTCTCCATCTTTTGTCTTGCAACCGCTACCGCGCTCGGATTGGTCTATCCGAATCTGCTGAGATACCTGATCGATGATATTATCAGGCTCAGGCAGTTTGACCAGGTTCCCATGCTGGTCATTGGACTGTTCGTCGTTACCGTTTTAAAAGCATTTATGCAGTTCCTGCATGGTTTTTTCGGGGGAAGGCTCGGTAATTTCCTCGCCTACCGGCTTCGTAACGCCTGCTATGAAAAGCTTCAATTTCTTTCCTTCCGTTATTATGACACTGCCAAGACAGGCGATCTGATGTCCCGTCTGACCGGAGATCTGGAGGCCATCCGTAACTTTATCGCGTTTGGCTTCGCCCAGCTGCTCAATGTATTCCTCATGGTCATTTTCGGCGCAGCCGTCATGTTCTCGCTCAACTGGCAGCTCACCCTTGTTACCCTGATTTCCATCCCGTTTCTCGTTTATGTCGCTCTGCGATTTGAATCACGCATTCACCCGGCGTTTCAGGAAATGCGACTGGCGTTAAGTTCACTCACGACTGCTGTACAGGAAAATATCACCGGTGTGCGTACGATCAAGTCATTTGCCCGGGAGTCGCATGAAGTGGACAAGTTCTCCGTACGCAATGAACGCTACCGGACCAATCAGATTTTTGCTTCATCCCTCTGGAGCCGTTACTTTCCGGTGATGGAGCTGCTGGCTTCGGTATGTATCGTCATTTTGCTCGGATTTGGCGGTACGCTCGTAATCCAGGGATCGATGACTCTTGGGGAACTGGTCGCTTTTTTTACCCTGATCTGGTACATAATTGGCCCGATGTGGGGACTTGGTTTTCATATTAACAACTACACCCAATCCAAGGCATCGACCGAACGGATTCTGGAAATTCTAAATCAGCCGGTGGATATCAAAGATGAACATACCGCTCAACAAATGCATGAAATCAAGGGCCATGTGGTGTTTGATCATGTGACCTTTGCCTATGGCAACAAAATGGCGGCTGTGGTGGATATCAGTCTGGATGCGCCTCCCGGCTCGGTCATCGGGCTGCTGGGTGGTACAGGTTCCGGGAAATCGACTATTATTCAGCTGCTGATGCGTGCTTACAATGTGAATGAAGGTAAAATTGCACTAGATGGCATTGACATTCGGGATATTCGGATCGAAGACCTGCGGGCACAGATTGCCTCCGTTTTTCAGGAAACTTTCCTGTTCTCCTCCACGATCAAAAATAATATCGCCTACGGGATGGAAGAGGTCACGATGGAAGAGATCGTACGTGCGGCCCGGCTGGCCAAAGCCCATGAATTTATTATGGAGCTGCCAAAGGGCTACGATACGATCGTCGGCGAACGTGGTCTGGGATTGTCAGGCGGACAAAAGCAGCGTCTCGCTATCGCCCGGGCACTGCTCAAAAATCCAAAAATTCTCATTCTGGACGATGCGACCAGCGCAGTCGATATGGAGACCGAGCACGAGATTCAGACCGGTTTCCAGGAAGTCATGCGGGGCAGAACAACTTTCATTATCGCTCACCGGATATCTTCATTGCGTCATGCGGATGAGATTCTCGTACTGGAAGAAGGACGCGTCATCCAGCGCGGCAAGCATGAACAGCTAATCAACATGGCGGGTCCATACCAGGACATTTACCATGTCCAATATGCTGACCATATCTCCCGTCTGCAGGATCAGTCGGAGGCCGATATACCGGATCAGCAGGACGGCTGGAAAAGCGAACTGCCGCAGCCAGGCAGTGGGGAGCAGGTGAGATACCATGAGTAATCCGTCCATGAACAATACCTCCATCGATGACAAGCAAAAAGTGATGGATACCTCGGCATCGGTACGGGTAGAGGAGCGGTTTATCTACCAGGATGACGAGCTGATCGACAAAGCATTTAACTGGGGACAATTCAGCCGTCTGTTCAGCTACATGAAGCCGTATGCCCGGCAGCTGCTACCCTTTATTCTGCTCATGATGGTGCTCGGAACTGTAACCAAGCTGGCGGTCCCGCTCATTACCGGTATGGCGATCGACCGGGCGATCCAGCCTGCTAACGGTGTACCAAGTCTGAAGCTGCTGTATGGATTGACTGCGCTCGCACTGGTGCTTTATCTGATTCAATGGGCAGCCAATGCCTACCGGATCAAGTACACGAATATTATCGGACAGCGAGTCATCTACGATCTTCGTTCGGACCTGTTCAGCCATATTCAGCGGCTGTCCTTTTCTTTCTTTGATAAAAGGCCTGCCGGTTCGGTACTCGTACGGGTAACCAATGATGTGAACTCGCTGCAGGATCTGTTTACCAACGGAGCGGTCAATGTCATGATCGACTGTGTACAGCTGCTCGGGATCATTGTCATTTTACTGTTTATCAACTGGAAACTGGCACTGGCGGTTATGCTGACCGTGCCGATCATGTTCTTCGTCTCCACCAAGCTGCGCAAGGTAATTCGCCGTTCGTGGCAGGAAGTACGTATGAAAAACTCGCGTATCAATTCCCATCTGAATGAATCGATTCAGGGAATTCGTGTAACCCAGGCGTATACGCAGGAAAAGCAGAACATGAAATATTTCGATAATATGAATCTGTCGAGCAAGCAGTCCTGGGACAAAGCGTCAGCAATGAACCAGATGTTCGGACCGTTGATCGAAGTAACAGGCGGTCTTGGATCGGTCATTTTGTTTGGGTTCGGAGCTATGCTTATCGCCAGCGGCGAGATTGAAATCGGCATTCTGGTAGCTTTTGCCAACTACGTCAGCAATTTCTGGGACCCAATCAACCGGCTCGGCAATATGTACAACCAGCTGCTTGTTGCCATGGCCTCCTCGGAACGGATCTTTGAATTTATGGATGAAAAGCCGTCGGTAGCCGACAAGCCGGATGCTCGTCCGATGCCTCGTATCCGCGGTGATATCGTGTTCAAGGATGTAGTATTTGAGTATGAGCCGGGCCGTCCGGCACTCAAAGGAATCAATCTGAACGTCAAAGCCGGACAGTCGATTGCCCTGGTCGGTCATACTGGCTCCGGCAAGTCGACGATTATCAACCTGATCAGCCGATTCTATGATATCAAGAGCGGCCAGATTACGATCGATGGTCAGGATCTGCGTGATGTGACCCTGGAGAGTCTGCGCAGCCAGATCAGTATTGTGCTGCAGGACACATTTATTTTCTCCGGTACGATCCGTGACAATATCCGATTCGGGCGTCTGGATGCGACCGATGAAGAGGTGGAAGCGGCGGCAAAGGCAGTTCATGCCCATGTATTTATCGAAAAGCTGGCCAAAGGTTATGATACCGAAGTCGAGGAGCGGGGCAATGTACTGTCCATGGGACAGCGGCAGCTGCTCTCCTTTGCCCGGGCGCTGCTGGCCGATCCACGGATTCTTATTCTGGATGAAGCGACAGCGAGTATCGATACGGAGACCGAGCTGCGGATTCAGGAAGCGCTCAAGGTGCTGCTGCAGGGAAGAACATCCTTTATCGTCGCTCACAGGCTATCGACGATCCGCCATGCCGACCATATCGTCGTGCTGGATCATGGGGAGATCAAGGAAGAAGGTACCCATGAGCAGCTAATTCAGCGCAAAGGGGTATACAATGGACTGATCGAAGCCCAGTTTCGCTTTTTGTAAGACCGTCTGGATCAGTCCGGATCGAATAGCTTGGAAATGGTAAAATAACTTCGGTTTGCAGATCATATTGACTTTGCAGATGTTGAATAGAAATTTTTTCCGGTATAAATTAGAAATTATATCGATTAAACAAGCACTGTAATATCCTTTTATTTCCATGCAAACCCTCTATCCGCTGTTCAGATGAGCAGCGATAGAGGGCTTTTTATGCTTAAAAACACTTCCTGTAAAAAGCAGGAAACGAGTAAATATACAAATTGTGACAAAATTCGTTAATGAAAGCGCCATCATTTAATAAATTTCGTGATTTGTTCAAAAATTTAAGTAAAGTGGGTTGCAATCTAACTTGGAAGGTAAGAAAATAAGAGTGTCAACACATTGTAAAGTTCATTATCAACATCGTCGGGAATTTTACAATGTGTTAATCACTTAACAGCAAAGAGAATAGACAAAGAGCACAATCTGTACCAACGGAGAGTTTTGCAGTTCGAGTAGTATGCAAGCTTGACGCAGTGTAAAAAAGTGGATAAGGGAGTGCTGTTTATTATGTGGGGGGCCCCAATGTCTCGCCAGGCGAAGAAAATTCTGATGCTTGGCAGCGGAGAACTTGGTAAAGAAGTAGTGATCGAAGCTCAGCGTCTCGGCGTGGAATGCATCGCCGTAGATCGCTATCCGGACGCACCTGCGATGCAGGTCGCTCACCGTTCTCATGTCATTGATATGCTGAACGGACAGCAGCTCAGGGAAGTTATCGCCCTGGAGCAGCCGGATCTGATCGTACCTGAAATTGAAGCGATTGCGACGGATGTGCTGGTAGAGCTGGAGCAGGAAGGCTATCATGTCGTTCCTACCGCTACAGCTGCGAGATTAACGATGGATCGTGAGGGGATACGCCGCCTGGCTGCCGAGACACTCGGCCTGCCGACTGCAGCGTACCGATTCGCGGATAATCTCGAGCAGCTCCAGGCAGCCGTCGCTGAACTCGGAACACCCTGCGTAGTAAAACCTCTGATGAGCTCGTCCGGCAAAGGACAGAGTGTCTGCCGTACGCCGGAAGATACGGAAGATTGCTGGAATACGGCGCTCGAAGGAGCCAGAGGCAAGTCAGTACGGGTCATCGTCGAAGCCTTTGTCCATTTTGAAAGTGAAATTACACTGCTAACGGTGCGTTCAGCCTCAGGCACCCTGTATTGTCCGCCGATCGGGCATATTCAGCGGGATGGGGATTATGTGGAGTCCTGGCAGCCGCATTACATGACTGCGGAGCAGCTGGCAGAAGCCCAGCATATCGCCGGCACCATTACCGGACATCTGGGAGGATACGGATTGTTCGGTGTGGAGCTGTTTCTTACGGCGGATGGAGTAGTCTTCAGCGAAGTATCGCCAAGACCGCATGATACGGGTATGGTAACGATGGTAACCCAGGACTTGTCCGAATTCGCTCTGCATGTGCGGGCGATTCTTGGTTTTGAGATCCCTGGCGTCCATCTATTGACCCCTGGCGCATCAGCAACACTCAAGGCAGCACAGACTTCAAAAGATTTTGTTGTTGGCGGACTGGAAGAAGCATTGAAGCTGCCGCGTACGCAGGTACGGGTATTCGGCAAACCGGAGACCAAACCCGGACGCCGGATGGCAGTGGCACTCAGTGCGGACGAAAGTGTGGAAATCGCGCGGAAGCGTGCCGTTGAAGCGGCCGCTCTGCTAAAAGAGGAGTATGTACATGTCGACTAGTGTATTAATGCCTGTTGCGGAAGTCCGTAAATTCGAAAGTAAAGATGTTCAAGCTTTGACTGGCCTGATGCGTGAACTTTGTTACCCTATGACGGAGAGTGTACTGCGTGACCGGATGGCTGCACTGGAAGGCAAGCCCCAATATATAACCCTTGTCGCTGAACGTGAAGGACAGGTGGTTGGTATGATCGCTCTGTATCGCAAGACATCTTATGATACAGGTCATCAGACCTCCCAGATTACCGGTCTGGTGATCTCGGAAGCCTACCGCAACAAGGGAATTGGCCGTGAGTTGATTACGACGGCTGAACGTCAGGCGCGTGAAGCCGGAGATCATTCCGTATTTGTCACCGGAATGAACCGTGACGAGCGTCTGTCTTCCTGCTCATTTTACCAGCATATGGGTTATGAGAAGATCGGCTGTAATTTCATTAAACAGATGTAAGTATCAAAAGATGCAAAATGACGACTCCCCTGCATAAGGGGAGTCGTTTTTTATTTCTCTTTAGGACACCGAGGCTGAATCGGTGTCTTTTTTTGCAAATAGGCACATATTTCATACAAAGTTGCCGATATATAGAAATAAATGTTAAAATCTTAGGCGGATTTGAACATACTCATTTTACAGGAGGATTTGTACCTATTATGAAGCTTACCCAACTGAAACGCATCGTCGCATCGGCAGCAGCTGTCGGAGTTCTTGCAGCGACACTCATCGCACCAGCAGGTGCACAGGCAGCTCCATCCAGTCATGTTCAATATACACACAAAGCATATGCCAAATTGTCTGCGGATTTTACAGCAGCCGGGAAAACGGCCGTTACAGCCGATACGTATGCTTTTGTCGCTCAGGTAGCCGATCTCGTGAATCAGGAGCGCAGCAAAGCCGGACTGAAGGCGCTGGCTGTAGACACCAATCTGCAGACCGTGGCTCAGGACAAAGCAGTGGATATGTACAAAAACAATTACTTCAGCCACACTTCACCTACGTACGGATCACCATTTGATATGATGAACACTTACAAAATCAGCTATCGCGCTGCAGGAGAGAACATCGCCAAAGGCCAGACTTCTCCCGCACAGGTCATGAATTCCTGGATGAACAGCCCGGGTCACAAAGCCAATATACTGAGCAAAAACTTTACGCATATTGGTGTAGGTTATGTGAATGGTATCTGGGTACAAGAATTTATCGGTAAATAATTATTAATGTATGCCCATGTATACGAATCGATTTGACAGAAGCATGACGATAAAAGAAACCTTATGGACGCTCTAGCTTGCCGGGCAGTCCATAAGGTTCTTTTACATTCTATTGACAATCCGCAGGGCACTCCCTAGTATAAAGTTACATTTCAACCGATGCATCAGATCGCAAGATGGGGGAATCACAGTCATGAAGACGATCAAATATTGCAGTAAAAACGACAGGGTCGGCACCAAAAAAGTCTATCAGGATATCGGAGAGCAGTTCCCCGATATCGATCAGCAGCGCAAAAGCTGTCTGAGTGAGTGCAAAACCTGCCGCCGTCAACCTTTTGTCAAAATCGGCAAAAAACAGATGCTCTGTGCAGACTCGCCGGACCAGCTGTATGAACAGCTGACAGCATTAATCGCTCAATCCCGTTCCAAGTCCGGTAAAAAGTCCGAAAATAAATCTAAATCGGATCAACAGCAAGAGGCTGCGATGATTTCTTACCGGTTTGCAGCGCAAAACAAAAAGGAATTATCCCTTTCGCTGAATCCTGTCTCTGCTGCCCAATTAGCCGACAAACTAAGAGCACTACAGCTATCCGGCAAACCGAAAAAGATGAAAGCCATCCGTCTCAAAAAATCATTTTCGGTCAAAACCAGATTGAGTGTGGCGATAGCAGAAAGCAGCAGTAATCAGCTGAATGTACAAAAAAACGAGCTGAGCCTGCAGTTGACACAGTCTGCCATACAGGATCTATTATCCCGACTGGAAAAGTACATCCAGCAGGGCGATTGGTCTTCTGCAGCACCATTCCTGTTGGAGCGTCCGGGCTTCAGCAAGGAAGTACGGATGTATGTTGTTGCTTCTGCACCGGAGCAGCAAGTTGTCACCGGATAATCATTACACGATGAAATATTCTCGAAATATCTGATATGACATCGTTGAGCAGATCATAATTTCCATTTATAATAATATGCATGCAGATGCCAGCATTATTGGCATCGATATCGAAAAGGTATAACAGAAAGCCCCATCATCCATTTTGATAATGGACGATGGGGCTTTTGGCTATTTATAAATATGAAAATTATATCGGAATGGGACATGTGGGGATCGAACCCGCGACCTGCCGATTAAGAGTCGGATGCTCTACCAGCTGAGCTAATGTCCCGTACGAAGGAGGGTGTTGCTCCTGTATTTAAATCAACAAAGCAGCATAATACTACGTATAACAACTATTACTGGGAACAGTATACACCTGTGATTAATATTTGTCCAATCTGCTCTTGCGGTTGAGTATCTGTTGGATGAGGTGAGGACTCCATGCTTATACTGGCGGTCCATTATTCCAACTGCCGCACGTCTGCCTGACAAAGTTCACAGGTTCTGCTGAATAGCCTGCTTCATCGATGGACAGATGGGGAAATAATAAAGAAGCATATGTACACAGCCAGCAATTGCATCAACCGGATCAATTACATAAGGAGAGGTGGAAGCGATATGAAAAAGACATGGTGGAAAGAAAGTGTCGTATATCAGATTTATCCGCGCAGCTTTATGGACAGTAATGGAGATGGAATCGGTGATATTCCGGGTATTATCAGCAAGCTGGACTATTTGCAGCTGCTTGGCGTGCATGTGGTCTGGCTCTGTCCGGTATATGAGTCACCGAATGATGACAATGGCTACGATATTAGCAACTACCAGAATATTATGGATGAATTTGGCACGCTGAAAGATTGGGAGCAGCTGCTGGATGGCCTGCATCAGCGCGGTATGAAGCTGATCATGGATCTTGTCGTCAACCATAGTTCCGATGAGCACGCCTGGTTCGTCGAATCCCGCAAATCCAAAGAGAATGCCTACCGTGACTACTACATCTGGCGTCCGGGCAAGGAAGGCCGCGAGCCGAACGACTGGAGCTCCTTTTTCAGTGGATCGGCCTGGCAGCTCGATGAGATAACCGGCGAATATTATTTGCACCTCTTTTCCAAAAAGCAGCCGGATCTGAATTGGGAGAATCCGACCGTGCGGGAAGAAGTATACAAGATGATGACCTGGTGGCTGGACAAGGGAATCGACGGGTTCCGGATGGATGTGATCAATCTGATCTCCAAGGATCCTCAGCTGCCCAATGCGAGAGAAGAAACGCCTCAGCTGGGAACAGGCGATCCGGGAGACATTTTCCCATATCATTTTGGAGGCAAGTACTTTGTTAATGGTCCGCGGGTGCATGAATACCTGCAGGAGATGAATGAAAAGGTACTGTCCAAATACGATATTATGACGGTCGGTGAAGCGATTAATGTCACTCCTGAAGATGGTGCATTGTATGTCGGAGAAGATCGCAATGAACTGAATATGGTATTCCATTTTGAACTGATGCGGGTCGATGCCGGCAAAGGCGGCAAGTGGGATATCCGTCCATGGGAACTTCCTGAGATCAAGGCAATCATTAGCAAATGGCAGACCCTGCTTCACAATAAGGGATGGAACAGCAACTATATGAACAATCATGACCAGCCGCGCATGGTATCACGATTTGGCAATGATACCCGCTACCGCAAGGAATCTGCCAAAATGCTCGGGACGCTGATGCATACGCTGCAGGGCACGCCGTATATTTATCAGGGTGAGGAAATCGGGATGACCAATATCCGTATGCCATCCATTGATGACTACCAGGATATCGAGACAGTGAATATGTACAATGAGTATATCCAGGCCGGAATCGACAAAAATAAAGTGATGGAATCCATCTATATCAAAAGCCGGGACAATGCCCGTACGCCGATGCAGTGGGACGATTCCGAGCATGCTGGCTTTACTACAGGCAAGCCATGGTTGCCGGTCAATCCGAATCATGACAAAATCAATGTCGCTGAAGCGCTAAATGATCAGGATTCTATTTTCTATTACTACCAGAAGCTGATCGCTCTGCGCGGAGAACATGCGATTATCGTCTATGGAGACTACCGTCTGCTGCTGCCGGATGATGAGCAGATCTTTGCCTATGTGCGTAGTTATGAAGGAGAACAGCTGCTTGTCGTACTGAACTTCTGTGATCAAAATGTGCATTTCCGGCTTGAGGATGAGATTCACTACAAGCAGCAGCAACTGCTGATCAGCAACTACAAAGTGGACGACCAGCAGGATATCCGTCAGCTGAGCCTGCAGCCTTATGAAGCAAGGGTATATCTGCTAAAATAAATAACATTCGTTACGCAAACTGTAATTACAATACACAGGAAAGGGACGTTCTGATCGATCTGCCGTTATTTTCGGATCGACAGCGTCCCTTTTCCAACTTGCAGAATAGGGCGTACAACGTCCAAATGGTCGACATACATTGGATAGCTGCTGATCATTTGGACGTTGTATACATAGTGTATATAATGAAGAGTACTACTCACTATAATTTATGACTTGGAGGTTACAGGATGAAACAATCTTCATCATCGGTACGAATATGGAGAATTACCAGCATCGCTTCCATCGTAGCAACGCTACTGCTGATCGGCGGTTTTGTATATGCGGTCAATGATGTTGTCAATCCGGTAGGCAGCTCCTTTACAGCAGGTGATTCTGCCGGCAGCGGCGCAGATACCGCTTCCCGGACTGCAGTTGATCCGGCGACGGAAGGAATACGCATTGCAGCCATGGGTGACTCGCTGGCCAAAGGAACCGGCGACGATGAAGGCAGCGGATTTGTACGCCGGACAGTCAACCTTTTGCAGCAACAAGGAGTTGATGCCAAGCTGGTAGCCAATCTGGGCATCAACGGGCAAAAGACCAATCAGGTGCTGGCTTCACTGGAGCAATCCGGTGTACAGCATACGCTGCGTCAGTCCAATGTGATCATGCTGTCGATTGGTGCGAATGATCTGTTCAATGGTGGTGAAGCGCTCGGTAATCTGGATGAGCAGGCTCCTACCGCCAAGCAGCTGCTGACCAATCAGCCTAAAGCTGTGGCACAACTGCAGAAAATTCTGGATCGACTGGCAGAAATCAATCCCGATGCACAGATTATTTACCTCGGCTTGTACAATCCGTTCGGCGATCTGAAAGAACTGCGTGTACCGGGCAATCAGGAGGTAAGTGCCTGGAATATGAAAGCGACCAGTCTGACCAATATCAATGAGCATATGATGGTCATTCCGACGTTTGATCTGTTTCAGAACAATCTGGATCAGTATTTGTCGGCCGATCATTTCCATCCAAATGGTGATGGCTATGAGCAGATTGCCCAGCGTATCGTTCAAAGTATCCGCTAACCGGGATTCGTCCGCTTCGGAACAATACAGTCAGGTCACTACGTACAAGTACAGGTTACAGGAGGGAATATCAACGGATGAATAGACCAAACCCGGACATTGCCACAGCGACCACTGGCGGCGAACAGACAGAATCGGAAATCGTACTATCGGCTGTAAAAGTAAAGAAAAAGATCGGCAAGCGATGGATTATTAAGGATGTGACCTTTAACGTACGGGCAGGTGAGATCTTCGGCTTTCTTGGTCCGAATGGAGCAGGGAAGACGACTACGATCCGGATGCTGGTCAATCTGATCCGACCGACCGAAGGACAGATTACTATCTGCGGATACGACGTAACCCGCCAGCCGGAAAAGGCACTGGCCTATGTAGGTTCGATTGTTGAGAATCCGGAGATGTACCCGTATCTGACCGGCTGGGAGAATCTGCAGCACTTTGCCCGGATGCAGCCGGGTGTGGATGAACAGCGGATTCAGGAAGTTACGGAGATCGTACGTCTGGACGAACGGATTCATGATAAAGTGAGCAAATACTCGCTGGGGATGCGTCAGCGCCTCGGTATTGCCCAGGCACTGCTCGGCAGACCGAAGCTGCTCATTCTCGATGAACCGACCAACGGACTCGACCCCAAAGGTATCCGTGATATGCGGCTGTTCATTCGTGAGCTGGCGGCCCAGGGGATGGGCGTATTTGTCTCCAGCCATCTGCTCAGCGAGATTCAGCTGCTGTGTGATCGGGTCGCCATTATCGGCAACGGCCGGGTAATTGCGGTAGGCAGTGTTAACGAGCTGGTCGAAGACAGGGAACATCTCGTCGTCTGGGAACTGGAGCCTGCCGATCAGGGAATGCGCATTCTGGAGTCCCTGCCTGAAGTCAGCGTGCTGGATATGGAATCGGCACATCTGGATAACGATACGGCTGCTTCACTGAAGGTAGACAGCATCATCACCCGCACACCGGAAGAACAAATATCTTCAACCATTCAGGCTCTGGTACAGGCAAATGTCCAAATTCATAACCTACGCAAACTAAATCCTACCCTGGAGCAGCTGTTCCTCGGCATTACGGAGGGTGAGACGATTGAATAGCATCTGGCCGCTCGTACAAAATGAGACGATCAAGATTATCAAGAAAAAGCGGTTCTATGTGATCCTGCTGGTGCTGCTCGTGCTGGTGCCAATGTTTACCTATGCACAGATGCGCCAGGCGCAGGAGAACCGTACCAAGTTCGGAGATGACTGGCGGACCGAGCTGCAGCAGGCCATTACGGATAACCAGAACTCCCTGGGCAGTGACCGGGTACCGGAAGAATGGAAAAAGTACCGCCGCATCTTTATCCAGCAGATGCAGTATTATTTGCAAAATGACGTGAATCCGAACGAACCGGGCGGTGTGACCTTTACCCGTGAATTCCTCGATAATTCCAGCAGTCTGTTTATCCCGCTGCTGATTATGACGATCGCTTCGGATCTGGTCTCCGGCGAACGAACCGGCGGCACGATCAAGATGCTGCTGACGAGGCCGGTGCGGCGATGGAAAATTTTGCTCAGCAAGCTGATTACGCTGACGATGTTTGTATCGCTCATCGTCGTATCGACCTTTATTATATGTTATGCAATATCGGGGCTGGTATTCGGATATTCGGGCTTTACCATTCCGGTATTTACCGGATTCCAGCCAAGTGAGACGGGCGTGGATATGGCGACGGTGCATGCGGTGGACCAGTGGCAGTTCATTCTGATGCAGATGGGACTGATCTGGTTCGTCGGATTGACGGTGGGGCTGCTGGCTTTTATGGTATCTGTGCTCGTACGCAGTACCGCTGCGAGTATCGTCATTATGATGGCTGCGCTGATCGCCGGGACGATTCTGACCAATATGGCTTCTTCGTGGAGCAGTGCCAAATATTTGTTTATGGTCAATCTGGGCCTGACCAACTACCTGTCCGGCAGCCCGGCACCGATCGAAGGCATGACCCTGCCGTTTTCGCTGGCGGTACTCGGCATCTGGGCCGCGGTATCGCTGGTTGTGTCGTTTGCCGTCTTTACAAAAAGGGATGTACTGAATTAGCATAAATGCTGCGAACTCAGCTGGGTGTTCCATTCTGTATCGGTTTGCTGTCAAAGCAGCTGTCCGAACAGGGAAATCGAGACTGGCAAGCTTGCGCGCTTCTAATTATTCGTTAAAATAGACAAGTCTGCCTTTGCAGGATGCGAACACATCTGCAGGCAGGCTTGTTTTAATGGGAGGGCATGATAAAAGGATAGGCGGGTAGACCCGTTCGTACTCCTTTGCAACATTTCCTTTACGAAAACGGGAGTTTGATTTAGAATAAACAAAGAAATGGAAACATGTGTTTGCATTATTTCCGAACAACATACTTATAAATTACATTTAATGTAAATCGTAATATGTGATATGCTCAAGGCTTGTGGTATGCTTAGGCAAAGCTGAGGATAGCCTGAAGTGATATAATCCTCCCTTCGGATACCGAAAAGGATTGTTCGGCTGGCTCTGGCGTAATTTTCGACAAACCAGTATACTACTAAAGCGTAGGTTGAGAAGCACGAAGCATGATTGCAATAAATAAAGGGGGGCCATGAATGGTCGAACAGATCGATTCACTTACAAATTCATCCCGGGATGGCGTTAATCCGCCAGCTACAGGGTATGATGCTGACGACATTCAGGTGCTCGAAGGGCTTGTTGCCGTACGGAAGCGTCCGGGGATGTATATCGGTAGTACAAGTTCGTCTGGACTGCATCATCTTGTCTGGGAGATTGTAGACAATGCAGTCGACGAGCATCTTGCAAAGCATTGCGACAAAATAGAGATCAGCCTAAACAAAGACGGTTCTGTAACCGTATATGATAACGGCCGGGGAATTCCGACGGGAATGCATAAAAGCGGCATTCCAACGCCTCAGGTCGTATTTACCATTCTGCATGCCGGCGGTAAATTTGGCGGTGGCGGATATAAAAAGTCCGGCGGTCTGCACGGCGTGGGTGCTTCGGTTACCAATGCCCTGTCCGAATGGCTGGAAGTGGAAATCTACCGGGATGGAGGAATTCACCGTCAACGGTTCGAATACTGGATGGACAAAAAGGGCAAGGAACATGTCGGTGAGCCGGTAACCGGTCTTGAAGTGATCGGCAAAACCAAAGTCACCGGTACCAAAGTTACCTTTAAGCCGGATATCCGTGTATTCCAGAACGGGATTTCTCTTAACTATGATACGCTGTCCGAGCGTCTGCAGGAGATTGCTTTCCTGAACTCGGGACTGGAGATTCTGCTCAAGGATGAGCGCAATGATAAAGAAGACCGTTTTTACTACGAAGGCGGTGCCAGCCAGTTCGTTGAATATTTGAACGAGGGCAAGGACGTGCTGCATGATGTGATTCACTTTAATGCGGAACGCGAGGATATCGAGGTAGAGATTGCACTGCAGTACAACGCAGGCTATACCGAGACAATTGCCTCTTTTGTCAATTCCATTCCTACCCGCGGAGGCGGTACGCATGAGACCGGATTCAAGACAGCGTACACTCGCGTGCTCAATGATTATGCCCGTAAGATGAGCATGCTTAAGGAAAAGGAAAAGAACCTGGAGGGCGGGGATCTGCGCGAAGGCATGATGGCTGTTATCAGCGTCAAGATGGCTGAAGTAGAATTTGTCGGCCAGACCAAGGACCAGCTGGGCAGTTCCTCTGCACGCGGAGCCGTGGATGCGATTGTAGCCGAGAGCATGCAGCGTTTCCTCGAAGAGAATCCGCAGGTCAGTCAGAAGCTTATCAAAAAGGCGATTCAGGCTTCCAGAGCCCGTGAAGCTGCCCGCAAGGCACGCGATGATATGCGCACCGGGCGCAAGCGCAGCGAGAGCTCCAACCTGAACGGTAAGCTGAGCCCTGCACAATCCAAGGACTTTTCCCGTAATGAACTGTTTATCGTTGAAGGTGATTCCGCTGGTGGTTCGGCCAAGCAGGGACGTGATTCCAAGATTCAGGCGATTTTGCCGCTTAAGGGTAAACCGATGAATCCGGAGAAGTCCAAGCTGGCGGATGTAATGAAAAATGAAGAATACCGGGCGATCACATCGGCGATTGGTGCCGGTATCGGACCTGAGTTTGCGATTGAAGACAGCAATTACTCCAAGATTATTATCATGACCGATGCCGATACGGATGGAGCGCACATTCAGGTGCTGCTGTTGACGTTCTTTTACCGATACATGAAGCCTCTGATTGACCAGGGACGTATCTATATCGCCCAGCCGCCGCTGTTCAAAATCACACAGCGTTCCGGCAAAAAGATCAATCAACGTTACGCATGGACCGATGAGCAGCTGGAGAAATCACTCAAGGAATTCGGCCGCAACGTTGAGCTGCAGCGTTATAAAGGTTTGGGTGAGATGAATCCCGATCAGCTGTGGGAGACCACAATGAATCCGGAGAGTCGTACGCTGCTGCAGGTACAGATCGAGGATGCGGCCAAGGCAGAACGCCGTGTATCCACATTGATGGGTGACAAAGTCGATCCGCGCAAACGCTGGATCGTCGAAAATGTCGATTTCACAGAATATGAAGAGTAATATTTCCATACAATAATTTATGCTATAGAGGGCAATCAGGAATGAGACACACCAGCTTTCAGGGATGGTTTTCATTCCTTTTTGCACGAATAACAGTTTTATAAAATAATCCGGCTGCGGCCGGAAGGTAAGGTGAACGGATGGCTACAAATGAACAGTATATGCCGGCGTTTCTCGAAGAAGTCGTCGGAGACCGATTTGGTCGTTATTCCAAATATATTATCCAGGACCGTGCGATTCCAGATGTACGGGACGGATTAAAACCGGTGCAACGCCGTATTCTCTATGCGATGTACGAATCCGGCAATACACCGGAAAAAGGCTACCGCAAATCCGCCAAAACCGTCGGTGACGTAATGGGTAACTATCACCCGCATGGTGACTCTTCCATCTATGATGGTATGGTCCGGATGGCACAGCCATGGAAAATGGGACATACACTCGTGGACGGTCATGGTAACTGGGGTTCCCCGGATGATGATCCGGCAGCAGCAATGCGTTATACCGAAGCACGCCTGTCTGCCATTGCCATGGAGATTCTGCGTGATATTGATCGCAATACGGTCCAGTTTAAGGACAATTTTGATAATACGACCAAGGAACCGACCGTTCTGCCGGCCCGTTATCCGAATCTGCTCGTCAATGGTGTGAGCGGCATTTCATCGGGTTTTGCGACCGAGATTCCACCGCACAGCCTGCGCGAAGTCATTGAAGCCTGTATTGCACTCATGGAAAATCCGGCGATGGAGCTGGATGAACTGATGACTCATGTCAAAGGTCCAGATTTCCCGACCGGCGGCATTATTATGGGCGGCAGCGGTATCCGCGATGCGTATGAGACTGGCAAAGGACGCATCTATGTTCGTTCCAAAACCGAAATCGAAACGATGCGTGGTGGCAAACAGCAGATTGTGATTACCGAGATCCCTTATCAGGTGGTAAAAGTACGTCTGGTTACCGCAATGGAAAATATCCGTCTGGAGAAAAAGGTGGAAGGGATTGCTGAAGTACGCGATGAGAGCGGCCGTGAAGGTCTGCGTATCGTCATTGAACTGAAAAAGGATGCAGATGCAGAAGGGATTCTCGCTTATCTGCTCAAAAAGACCGATTTGCAGGTAGCCTACAACTTTAACATGGTCGCTATTGTCAACAAAGCTCCACAGCAGCTGGGTCTAAAAGCGATACTGCAAGCGTATATCGCTCATCAGCGCGAAGTGGTTACCCGCCGTACACGCTACGATCTGGACAAACTGGAAGATCGTGCACATGTACTGGAAGGTCTCGCCAAAGCGCTGAATATTCTGGATGAAGTGATCGCAGCAATTAAAGCTTCCAAAAACCGCCAGGATGCCCATCAGAATCTGCAGTGGATGTTCGGATTGACCGAGCGTCAGGCCGATGCGATTCTCAGCCTGCAATTGTATCGTCTGACCAACCTGGAAATCAATCAGGTGGAGAAAGAACTGAGCGATATCCAGAAAAAAATCAAAAATCTCCAGTCCATTCTGGACAGCGACAAAAAACTGATCGGTGTCATTAAAAAAGAACTGATGGAGAGCTACGACAAATACGGAATCGAGCGCCGCTCCGAGATCCGTGATGAAGTGGAAGAACTCAAAGTTAATCTGGAAGTCCTGGTCAACTCCGAGGATGTACTGGTTACACTTTCGAACGGTGGATACATCAAGCGTACGAGTATGATGTCCTTTAACCGTTCCGGTGCAGAGCGCAGCGGATCGGGAGCGAAGGAAGATGACTTTATCCGTCAGGTACTGGATGTGAATACACTCGATAGTCTGCTGATCTTCACACAGCGCGGTCAGTACTTCCTGCTGCCGGTGCATCAGATTCCGGACTTCAAGTGGAAAGAAACCGGTACAGCGATTGTGAATGTCATTTCCATGACCCGTGAAGACCGGATAGTCGATATTATCCCGGTACGTAATCTGGAAGAAGAGACAGGCAGTCTGGTGTTTGTCACCAAGCGGGGACAGGTCAAACGAACTGAACTCAAAGACTATGCAACCAAGCGCTCCGGCGCAGTAGCTGCATGCAAGCTCGGTGAAGGAGATGAAGTCATATCCGTCAGCCGCGGCGATCAGGCACGCGACCTGATGCTGATTACCCGTAATGGAATGAGCATCCGCTTCCGGGCGGAAGAAGTCAGTCCGATGGGCCGGGTATCGACAGGAGTACGCGGCATTCAGCTGGTGGATGATGATGAAGTCGTTATTTCGCTATGGGTAGACGGGGAAGAAGATGGACAGCTGATGGTTATGACCGATCTCGGTTATGCCAAACGAACATCCATGCTGCAGTATCAGACACAGAGCCGTGGGGGCAAAGGCGTATCTACCTTTGAACTCAAAGAAGGCAAGCGCGTGAAGCCGAACGGTAACCGCATTATTGCTGCCTTTATCTGCAAGGAAAATCGTTCGTTTATCGCCATTGTACCGCCAAATCGTACGATACCATTTAACAGCAAGCTGGCTGTGCAGACCGATGAACGTCGACATATCGGTAAACCGATTGTCACGCTCGACAAAAATGATGCAATCATCGCTGTACTGGAAGATGTATCAACCCAGTCGACTAACGGGTAGTTCCGAATTGGGTATCAATACCGATTGAAAAATCAAAAAGCTTTTCCTGTGTATATTCCTTGGCTGCATATCCTTGGAATAAATAGGGAAAGCTTTTTGGTCTTTATCAATAATAAATTAACAATTATTTAACAAGGAACAGACATATGGATCACCTCATGGACTTCTCTTGTTTGACACTCTCCAGCAGAAGATAATGACGCAAGAACAGGAGGATCATCCAGTAAAAAACAGCAATTATATTCCCAGCGTTCCGGACTGTAGGATAAAACATATCTGGATATGTCATAGTTTCCATGATTCGATATCACAGCAGATGCGCTCTGTTCAGATTGGATATCGAATCCTGACTGGAGGAGTTATCTGCTGAAAAACATGGTCTTTAATACCATCCAGCTTGCCTGCAGGCGCAATAGTACCCGTATACTGGAGAATATAACGGATTTGCGAAAAATTATCCGGTAGTTGAACTTCCAGTGGAATATGGAGCTCCACTTTTTGCCATCCAAAAGAAGACAATATCGCATCATAAGGTCCTTGCAGTAGAAATGTATTCATCCCCGGGCTATCTTTCCAGACGTACAGCGGAGCATAGCTGTTTCGCAAATTGCCAAACTGCCCTTTTTCACTAATCAGATAAGCTTTGAACAGAAGATCAGGAAACGCATCAGTTTTGTGACCATTGTGCCGGGCGCGCTGACGGATGATCTGCATATCATAGTCTGCAGGCAGGCTGATTTTATACTGCATAGTAATCATATATTAACTTCCTTTCCTAACAGGCATATATTGAACACAGGACTATTGTATAGCTGGCCTGGCAATTTGAATAATGATTATAAATGAGAGCAGCCATTCCTTTTAATGATAGCTGCACCTCATAAAGAAAATGCATCAGCAGATACTGACACGAGTATAATAAATAAAAAGCACTGCCTGGTACATTCAATACAGTTAACACATTTTACAAAAGCGAGGAACAGTATGGAGAGGAACAGTATGGAAATGAATGACCTGCGTATATTCGCTGAAGTAGCCCGGCTGGAGTCCATGTCAAAAGCAGCAGAAAAGCTTGGTTATGTACAATCCAATATCACTTCCAGAATCCGTGGGCTGGAAATACAACTCGGAACGCCGTTATTCCTTCGGCATCCGAAGGGTGTACAATTGCTGCCGGAAGGAAGGATATTGCTGCAATATGCCGATCAGATTACGGCACTCGCGGATCAGGCGCAAAAAGAAATTAGCATCAGCCGGGAGCAGATGAAACTGGGAGCCACCCAGACGATTACCAGCGGATATATGCGGGAACTCATGTGGAATGAACGACTGCCTATGGCTGTATATACTCGTCCGATTAGAGAATTGGCATCTATGTTAAAGAGTCGGGAACTGGATGTAATACTGGTTAACCGGGAACTGCCGGATGAACAGCTGGAATGCGGATTCATGCTCGAAGACCGAATAGCCTGGATGGCAGCCTGTAATCTGACCGGGCAACCGGATTCTCAGCTTCCAATTATTGTGGTTCGCGATCCGGAATGTCCTTATCAGCAGTCGGCATTGAAATATGTAAAAGATAATAATGCTTGCCGAAAAATACTTGAAGCGGATACGCTGGATATCGTTCTGTCCACAGTAGAGAACGGCCAGGCGGTAGCACTACTCCCGAGCACGCTGGCTTCCGAGAAATTGAAAAGGCTGGATCTTCCATTATTTGAGCCGCCAGCCCTGCATATTTATATGTATTTCTGTAAAGTCTCTCATGACCATACATTAAGCTGCAAGCTGACTACCCTATCAGGAATGCTGGCGGAGAAAGCTGCTGTATAATGGCATTCTATCAATTCGTATACAAAAAATCCCCTGATCTGCCAAGCATCTGCCGTTTCTATCAAACGGTCTGGATGAGTGCATACCAGGGGTTTTTATATTCTTGCGTATTCTTTGGCGGTATATTGGATTATTGATTTTGCCGATGTGTACATAAATAAAGCATTGAATCTCAATCAGAATCGGAAAAAACTGCCAATAGGATATCTATTCCTCTGCCTATTACCTGCGGTCTAATTACTGTCCAAGCTGTAGTCTAATCTGTTCATAGACATCTTCATTCCACTGCGTCCATGGACGGGTACGCGGTGGCAGAGAGACAAAGGTCATCATTTCCCTGGATACCGGATGCGGTACGCCTGTGCAGACCGACCAGAGAGCCAGCTGTTCCCCTTTGCTGTTCACATCGGCACCATATTTTTGATCGCCGTACAGCGGATGGCCGTTGTTAGCCATCTGTACACGAATCTGATGTGAACGGCCGGTATGCAGATGAATCAGTACAAGCGACAATTCACCGGTGCTGGCGATCACTTCGTAATCAAGCACCGCATCTTTGGCGCCGGCAGTCCCCGGTTTCACGACAGCTACCGTATTGGTACGTGAATCTTTGAGCAGTGTGTCTTTTAAAGTACCCTGTGGGCGCGCAGGTACACCCCGCACTACCGCAGCATACTGTTTGATCATACTGCGGCTGCGTACCGTCTCGGACAGACGGGAAGCGGCCTTGGATGTTTTGGCAAACACCATCGCTCCGCCGACCGGACGATCCAGCCGGTGAACAAGACCGAGAAATACATTGCCCGGCTTGTTATGCCGCTCTTTGAGATCGGCTTTGAGCAGTGTCAGCATGTCAGGGTCGCCGGTATTGTCTTCCTGAGAAGGAACATTGACCGGCTTGACGACAGCGAGCAGATGATTATCTTCGAATAAGACTGGAATGGATGCGTTCGGTGTACTCATAACCGATCAGCTTTCCCAGCGGCCGAGGATACCGCATGGCAGGGTCATTCCCGAATTGGTGATCGGCAGACCGATCTCTCCCGAAGAAATGGTACCGCCATAACGCTGTTTCATGGTCATGCTGAGAATATTGGACAATACCGTCGGTGCCAGACCGGTTGTATACGAGTTGATCAGCATAAACAGCGGCTGGTCGGACATGATGGTCATGCACGATTCCAGGAATGGATACAGACTCTGCTCCAGCTTCCACATTTCTCCGCCTGGTCCGCGTCCGTAGGAAGGAGGGTCCATAATGATTGCGTCGTATTTGTTGCCGCGACGCTGCTCACGCTGCACGAATTTGAATACATCATCGGTAATGAAGCGTACCGGGCGATCGCCGATACCGGACAACTGATGGTTTTCTTTCGCCCATTGCACCATGCCTTTAGCCGCATCGACATGCACCACTTCAGCGCCTGCAGAGGAGGCGGCTACTGTCGCACCACCGGTGTAGGCAAACAGATTAAGCACGGAAATCGGACGTCCGGCATTGCGAATTTTGTCCATCATCCAGCTCCAGTTGGCTGCCTGTTCCGGGAACAGACCGGTATGCTTGAAGTTGGTCGGTTTGATATGGAACTTCAGCTGCTCATAACCAAGCTCCCATTTTTCCGGAATTTTGCGTTTCCATTCCCATTCGCCACCGCCGGAGGAGCTGCGGTGATAATGACCGTGCACTTGATTCCAGCGTGGATCGTCGGATTTCTTGGGCCAGATGATCTGCGGGTCCGGACGACGCAGCAGAATTTCTCCCCAGCGCTCCAGACGCTCTCCATCACCAGTATCGATTAATTCATAGTCTTTCCATTGATCTGCAATATACATGTGTAACCATCCTTATGATTTATTTCTTTCAGAGCCCGGGTACAGACGATTCCGACAGCTTCGATTTCTCCAGCAAGAGGAGGTTTCAGATCTGAGGATTCCGAATATTGGCTGCCTGTTCCATTCACGAATATTTAGAGATATTCAGGCTTCAACCGTCCAATCATTTTATCCAACAAAATGATTTCTTATGGAACATCGCGCTTTCCATCTCAAACGCTTACGAATATAAGAGATTTTATTGCACAGGAACATCAAAATATAGAATAACAGCCCGCTCTTCAAATAGGTTTACCGCATTTTATTGTACAACAACAGACGCACAGGCGCTATATATGTTTCCTTTTGAGTAATCCGGTCATCGGTCTCAGCAGAATAAAGGGTAAATCGCATTTACCAGGATTTTGATAAAGAAGATATTCATTGAGAATGTAATTGAGAATAACTATTCAAATGAGAATGATCAAAATGATTTTTTTGATTTCTCAACTGCTGTATTCAAGTATTTTGCAGTCCCGAATCAAGGGAGTGGCACTTCCAGTTCGAGCGATTGATGAAATTCAAGAGCAGAAGCATAAAGGTAGTATTGTTTGCCCGTATTGCCAAAGCCATTCTGTTGTTCGATTTGGAAAGTACGCTGTAAGAACACGCACTGAAGAGGTTAATCGTCAATATTATCGTTGTAAGTCCTGTCACTAAACATTCAATGACCTTACGAACCCCTTCTGCAACGAACAAAGAGACCTCATATGTGGGCTCGTTTTATCGAATGCATGATTGAAGGCTTTTCTCTGAGAAAATGTGCAGAGCAGTTAAACGATTACCTCAGCCGATTGAAGAAATGGATGGATCGCTTCAATGGTGTTGCAACAAAGTATTTGCAGAATTACTTGGCGTGGTTTCGTTATTTAGACAGCAATGCATATGAGAATACCGTATCGAACAAGAAAAACCGGAGGAGTCCGGTGTGATCGAAGCGTATATTAGCAGGCTGCAAAGACGAGCGAACGAGGAAACGAAGCTGCTGGCGCGGCTGATCGCGGTATACATCCCCATACTGATCTTAATGCAAGCGGTCGATGATGGGAATGAAGTGATTGTGGCAGAGGCCAAATCCAACATCATGCGGGCGCTGTCGGATTAGGTTCATTATTTCGTTGCAGCTATAGGGCTATGGCTATCGGCACCATTTTGTCGTTCAAAATCCGCGATAGGTACGATCCGCCTTCTCTAATGCCGCTTTATGTTGAGGAACACGAAATTCAAATAAAAAAAAGTTGACAATGATAATCATTATCAATTATGATGTTGTCAGAGAAAAGAACTGAGAGAAACAATGTACAACAGGAGGATGACCATGCCGAAAATATTAATCGTTTTTGCCAGCATGACAGGCAATACCGAAGAGATGGCAGACCTTATTGCAGAAGGCATTACATCCGCAGGCGGTGTAGTTGAACTGAAACAGTCCATGGATGTGGATGCGGACATTCTGCTTGAATATGACGCTGTACTACTTGGCGCCTATACATGGGGAGACGGCGAACTGCCGGACGAATTCCTCGACTTTTATGAAGACATGGACAATCTGGATCTCAGCGGCAAAAAAGCGGCCGTATTCGGCAGTGGTGATACCGCTTATGACCAATACGCGGCAGCGGTTGATCTGCTGACTGACAAGCTGAGAGAACGCGGTGCAGAGATCGTACAGGAGAGCCTGAAGATCGAGCTCAACCCGTCCTCGGAAGACAAAGAAACATGTCGCAGCTTTGGCAAACAATTTGCCAGCACGGCAGTTAGCCTCGTATAAGTGAAGTGCACGGAAGATGGTGAACACATAATGAACTCTTCTGCGACATGGACCGACGATAATGCCGTGCTTCGGGATTATCAGCTGGAGGACTGGCTGAGAAAGACCTATACCATCGAGACGCATACGGTAGGTTCGTCTCGCCGTACTGCACAGCAGAAGCCGGGCTGGAAGCAGCGTGTCCAATATGCGGTAGGGCATGCGGTGAACCGCTATTACAGTCTGGACCCGGAGCTGCGCGAAGTTGCCAATATAGGACAACTTTTGGACTACCGCTGGCCCAGGCAGCTCCAGTCTTTTGAGAGTGAGCGGCATTACTGGGATATCAAGGATCTGATGATCCGGCGTCTCACCGAGCTGCTGCCTCCCAATCATCCGGCAGCCTATCCGGTCATGCTGTATGAACAGCATCAGGTAATGGTACCCGAGTTGGGAGCAGAGCTGTCGCTGATCTTTCAGGCAGCCTGGCAGATGCCCTGGACAACAGCGCAACCGGATGCGGAGTCATCCGGACACAAGAGCCTGATTGTCCAGAAGTTCTTTCTTGAGCATGAGCCTCAGCTGGAAGAAGCGTTTATCCATTTGTCTTCCGTGTTTTGCCAGTCTGCCTTCGGCGCTTTGCCGGAGCAGATCGAATTATTCAATATGATCGAAGGTACGGTGAAGCGGTATGTGCCTCATGCCGATCAGTATACGGCTTCCATCGATTATCTTCATTTGCTCCGCCATGCCGTACCGGGCGGAAATCGCTCCTGCACCAGCTGTGGGACGAACGCTGGTATGGCATACCTTGCTCCGCAATGGAGCCTTATGTAGGTGAAAGAGGAGACGTATCAAAATCCCCCATCATTTTGATGCTGTCATCTTTTCACATAAATGCACTACACGAACATACGGCTTCCCTGTTACAGGGGAAACAGGACGGTTGAACCTTCTGTCCCAGTCATGTACGGAATGTTTAGCCGTTCTGCGAAAAAGCGTTGATCCTGTTATGGACCGGACCTCCATGACAGTGATCAACGCTTTTTGTGTACAAAAAATAGAGACGACAGCTGTACAGCTGGACCATCTCTGCTTCCGATTATACCTGTGCTGCAGAGCGAAGAGGGATGCCCTGATACTCATAATAATCCTGAATATCCTGGTGGACAAATCCGCAGGATTCATATAAATGAAGGGCTCTGTCATTGTCCGAGACTACATTCAGCCATACTTCCTGTCCCAATCTCTTCTCTTCGGCAGCCACCTGGCGCAGTGCGCTGCGTCCAATGCCGTGTCCACGCAGTGCCGGATCAATCACAAAACCGTAAATCCAGCTCTGCGTATCCTGGCGATCGACTTCAATCTTGCCTGCAGCCAGCCCGCTGTGCTCAATCACATGCATCACTCTGGACAAGGAACGATATGGGCTGTTCAGTGCCGCTAGTGTAGAGGACTCGGCAATGTCAAATGCATCCGCATCAAGCCGCGCCCACAGGGCAGAATCATCTTCACGGAAAGGACGCAGTACGGCAATCTCGTGTGATACCGGAGACAGCAGCGCATTATCATCATTGAGTTTGAGCGAATATTCCACACTGCTGAGTGCGGTGCGAATGGTATGAATCCAGGCCTGCCCGGCTGTAGAATCACGCGGAACATTCAGCAGCACCTGATGGGCCCCAGAGAATACACCACTGTCTGCAGCCTGCTGCCAGAGCGCCGTGAACAGACCCTGGCGCCGGTGCTCAGGATGCGTCATCCCGCACACTTCAATATTGGGTCCAAACTGGTAGACAGCCAGATAAGCGACCAGCCGCTCCTGTTCATAATGGAAAAAGTCTTCCGTACTGCCGGGGGAACGATTTTTCAGCATATCCCAGTTGAGCTTCAGCATCACCTGGTCATGCTTTTCACATATGATCTGCAGTTCGGAGATATCGGATAATTGACGGAGTTTTAGCATAAATTTGATGTCCTCTCTTTTTGACCATACCGATCACGAAATTGTACTCTCATCGTGCTTGCGGTACTCATTTCAGTCATGAATGATGAATAAAAAGTCATTCATATGTACAGTATACCTGTGTATAACCCATCAACTGATCAGTATATACGCATAAATCCCAATACAATTATATAAATAAACGTTTAGATAAAGCTACATTTGTTTCCATATTCTTCATGAAAGAGGTGGATTATCGCTTGTCATCCGGAAGATTAATCTCTATCTGCTCATATCCATTCCTATCCGGATATCAAAAAATCCGCAGTCTGATTAATCAGTACCACGGATTTTTCCGGTTAATAACAGCAGGATAAATGAAATCAAAATCGTAATGATCGTCAGACTCCAGGCCAGCTGCATATGCCCGGCATCAACCGCAAAATAGATGGCTGTAGGCAGTGTTTGCGTCTTGCCCGGAATATTACCGGCGACCATGAGCGTAGCTCCGAATTCACCCAGTGCTCTGGCAAAACCAAGCACAAAGCCGGTTACCAGCGACCGCCACGACAGCGGCAGCACCATATACCAGAGCACCTGCAATTCTCTCGCTCCCTGGGAACGGGAAGCTTCCAGTACATCCCGGTCGACGAGAGCGAATCCGGTCTTGAGCGTCTGGTAGACGAGGGGAAAGGATACAACAGCCGATGCGATCACCGCTCCGGTAACGCTGAAGACAATCGGCTGGTGGATCAGCCATTCGGCAGCCTGTCCGATCCAGCTGCGTCTGCCCAGAATCGTAAGCAGCAGCAATCCGACGACCGAAGGCGGCAGCACAAGCGGCAGCATAAATAGGGTTTCCAGGATCATTTTGCCGGGAAAAGAATGGCGGTTCATCCAAGCGGCTATCCACACGGCCGCTGCAAAAGCAAGAATACCCGAGATGCAGGCAATCCGCAGGGACAGCATAACCGGAAAGCCTACAGCCTCCCAGGACCAGACTTCACTCATGATCCGCTGGACACTCTGCTGAAGCCGTATTTCTCAAACACAGCCTGAGCTTCGTCGGTCTGAAGATAGGCATAGAACTGGGCGGCTTCCTCGCGATGAGCGGTTCCGGCGAGCACACCTGCCGGATAGACAATAGGATCATGACTGTCCGGCGCTGCCGTAAAGGCAATGTGTACACCATCCGATTCCAGCGCGTCGGTCTTGTAGACAAATCCCGCATCCGCATTGCCGGTCTCTACATAGGAGAGCACCTGTTTGACATCCTTGGTCTGTACAATCCGTGACTGCAGGCTATCCCATAGATTAGCTGCCTGCAGCGTCTGCTGGGCATACATGCCGGCAGGTACGGATTCCGGCGTACCGACAGCAAGACGTTTTAGAGCAGGTTTGGTCAGATCCTGTAGGGAAGCTGGTGGATTGGGACTGTCTTTGGGAATGACCAGCACCAGTTCATTGGTCAGCAGATTGGTCTGATGATCCGGGTCGATAAACTTCTGGCTGACGAGAGCTTCCATTTGCTTGCTGCCTGCGGACAGGAACAGATCGGCAGGTGCGCCCTGTTCGATCTGCTTTTGCAGCGTACCGGAAGCGGCAAAGTTAAAGGTTAATTTTACATTGGGAAATCTCTGCTCATACATCTGTTGAATCTCCTGCAGGCTGTCCGTCAGACTGGCGGCTGCCGAAACGGTCAATTCGGTTGTGCCGCTGGAAGCCCAGCCACCCTGCTGGGAAGCAGCTCCCGACTGCCCCGACCCGCAGGCACTGAGTGCAGCGGCAAGCATCATCAGCAGCACCAGTACAGGCAACCGGTGCATAGAGGGGCGTGACAGTCTATCCTTATTCTTATGTAGGGATTTCATGGGTCTCCTCCTTAACAAGATAGATATGGATCGTTCACACTGAATCCTATCTGAATACAACAAATATAAACCAAACCATACTAAATATCACTACTTATATCCAGATATCATTAATTATATCGAAAAAGATGAGTGGAGCGACCTGTTATGAATTGCAATCCACCATTTCCGCAGGTAAGATGAACGTATCTTGTCAGCGACACAGGGAGGAACCACCTATGAATGAACAGGTGTCATATACCACGGAAGAGATTGCCAGATTATTAAAGGTATCCAAATTAACCGTCTATGACCTGATCAAAAAAGGCGATCTGCCTGCCTATCGGGTCGGCAAGCAGATGCGTGTAGATCATTATGATCTGGAAACTTACAAGCAGCGTGCCAAAAATGGAATGGTGCGGGAAAATAACCAATCCATGAATATCCGGGATCTGCAAAGCGGACTGCCATCTGGTCCGATGGCTTCCGACCACGCATTGCAGCCGGGCAAGAGTGGGGTCATGCCCGCCAATCAACCCCTAAACACCGATCCATCCGCCGTATCACCGGAATTTGTCCATGCTGCTTATGCACGCCCGGAGGAGATTCTGCGTAATACCGGCACGATGCAGCCGGTCACCCAGGAGCCGGTACCACCGCCGATCAATAATAAGACGATTGTCATCACCGGACAGGATACGAGTCTTGATCTGCTGGCCCGTTATATGGAAAAGGATAACCGCTACCGTCCGCTGCGTTCCTTTGCCGGAAGTATGGACAGCCTGGTATCGATGTATATGGGCAATTCGGATATTGTCAGCACCCATCTGTTCGATGGAGACAGCGGAGAATACAATCTGCCCTATGTACGTAAAATTATGGTATCCTGCCCGTTTACCCTGATCAACCTGGCCTCCAGGCGGGCCGGGATCTACGTACAGCGCGGCAATCCCCGGCGAATTCGCAGCTGGAGTGATCTGAGTCAGCCGGGCCTAACGATTGTCAATCGGGAAAAGGGTGCCGGAGCACGCGTGCTGCTGGATGAGCAGCTGAGGCTTCATCAGATTCGTCCTTCCACCGTACGGGGATACGGCAACGAAGAGTCTTCCCATATTGCGGTCGCGGCCCGGATTGCTGCCGGACAGGCCGATGTCGGAGTGGGCAGTGAAAAGGCTGCAGCCATGGTCGGAATCGACTTTATTCCGCTCGTTACGGAGCGCTACGATCTGGTAGTGCTGAACAAACCGGACAATGCCGAATGGATCGCACTGCTCAAACGCATTTTGCAGTCTGCGGACTTCCGGCAGGAGCTGGAGGCGCTTGGGGGATATGATCTGTCCCGTACTGGAGAGATATTGTATGAGAGTGTCCATTAGAACCACGATCGATAAGGTAAAGGGAGGGGACAATATACCTTTTACCTTATCATCCATCGTCTGGATGGAGGGATAGCATGGAGTGCATCATTCTGATCGGCATTCCCGCATCAGGCAAATCGACCTTTTACCGGGAACGATTCTTCAACACCCATATGCGCATTAATCTGGACATGCTGAAGACCCGGCACCGGGAGCAAATCTATCTGGAGGCTTCGCTGGAAGCCAAGCAGCCATTTGTTGTTGACAATACCAATCCGGCGGCAGTGGATCGGCAAAAGTATATCGAAGCTGTCCGTTCCCATCGATTTCGGGTGATCGGTTATTATTTTGAGCCGGATGCCGAGGCTTCGCTGCAGCGCAATCAGCTGCGCACTGGCAAAGCGCGTGTTCCGGACAAGGCGATACCGATTATTCTCAACCAGCTGGAGGAGCCTTGTTACAGCGAAGGATTTGATGAGCTGTACCGGGTCACCCTGCAGAATAGGAAATTCAATGTTGTTATGATAGAGCGCGCTGAATAGCAGGCTAACCATCACTTGTATTGACAATGATAATCTTTATCATTTACAATAAACGTATTCTGATCCCGGCAGGTTGATCTATTGATTGCCGGCCTTATGGGATGGAAGCCGGTGAGCTAAATGAGGAGGTATAAACAATGTTCGTAATTATTCGTACCATGACTGTCAGTGAAGGTAATGCCGACAAAGTCGTTGAACGTTTCAGCAAGCCGGGGTCGCTCGTCGAGCAGCAGCCGGGTTTTATAAATATTGAGATTATGGTGAAGCAAACCCGCCGGGGCGAGGAAGAAGTCGTGATTCTGTTCCGCTGGGAATCCGAGGAAGCCTGGAAAAACTGGGAGAAAAGCGATGCCCATATTCAGGGACACCGCCAAAATGCCGGCCAGCCGAAGCCTGAATACGTACTGAATGCAACTCATGCCCGTTATGATGTCAAGGCAGTAAAAGGCGCAGCAGAACCTACGTCGTAATATAATTGTTATGCGCATCCATGCGTATGGTCATATAACGAAGTGCGCGAGCAGATGGTATAAATAACAAAAAGCACCCTTTCCGAGGAAAAGGTGCTTTTTGTTATGCTATCCTATTCGCTATCACATGCACATTTAGGCACGTGAATCAAAAGGTTCAATGGTGACCATACTCTGATCGAGCATGGATACTTCATACGCCTTCTGGGCAGTCGATAGACGCTGCTGCGAGGCGATCGGCATGTCCTGTACCGCTGTGGCGGACATTTTGAAGCTCACCGACTGAGGACGAGGCACCTGCTGTATATGTTCCAACTTGGGTGCCTGACTCTGCGGGATTTTCTCCAGTAAATGATCAAAATTAACAGCCGTATCTGCGGTCTGCTGGATCTGCTGCTCGGAACGTTCAGCTTGCTTTTGTTCGCGACGGATCAGCATCTGCCGGGTATACGCTGCAACTTCGGCTGTAATACGCCGTACAGCCTCAATAGGGTTAACTCTCATTTCATCTCTCCTTATCCGGGACTTGCTTCCTGTCTATAGCCGGTCTGCTAAATGGCTGTCTTGCACTATTTATATCGGTAAAAGCAACAGGTTATATTACTCACTGGTCATAACCGTGCATAATGAAAACGTCTTGCGATATTTTTATTGAAAAAGGCCCCTCGTGAAGGCGCATCCAGTAGACGGTAATACATATCGGATGGAACATTATAATATACATAATCATGACCGTTTCGGAACTGGACATACAGAATCGAACGATCTCTATCGTAGGAGACGGCAACCAGGTTGGACGATCCGACAGCAACCCAGTTCATATATGTCCCTCCTTCTATTATCTCTCTTCTAACAGGTGAATTTCAACCTTTATACTGTAATCATTGACATTTAAATTCGGAATTTGATACATTAACTTTATGTTATTAACAATATGATAATTAATTCCATGAGTAGACAGACAGAGGCGGATAAGAGCGGAAGTGGAGAGAAAAGTGGATACATATTCGGATAAACTTCTTAACACAGTGTTCTGACAGCATTCCTGTCACTCATTAGTAAACAAACAGGCTGTGCCTGTAACACCTTTCGATAAAGATGGGGGCAAATGCATGACAAATCAGTATTCTCTGAATCATCATGGACTTACCGAGCAGCAGTTTCTTGATCAATACGATGCCAGTATGTATGACCGCCCTTCGGTTACTGCGGATATGCTGATCTTTACGATTATGGATCAGGAGCAGGATAACTATCGCAAACTCCCGGAAAAGTCGCTGCAGCTGCTGCTGATCCAGCGCGGAGAGCATCCGTTTCTCGGACAGTGGGCGCTGCCGGGAGGTTTTGTCGGTATGGACGAGAGTGTCGATCAAGCTGCGGCGCGAGAGCTGCTAAGCGAGACCGGGCTGGATGACATTTATATGGAACAGCTGTATACGTGGGGAGCGGTGGAGCGTGATCCGCGCACACGGGTGATCAGCACGTCGTATATGGCTCTGGTGGATTCATCGGCACAGCAGGTGCAGGCTGGAGAGGATGCGCGGGATGCACGCTGGTTTGAGCTGAAGTATCGGATTCAGCAAGAGACCAAGGTTCATCTGCCGGACAGCTGCCGTCTGGAAAGGGAAATTCATATCAACCTGTGTCATCAGGATATGGAGCTGTCCGGGATCGTAAAAGCAACCCGTATTTACCGCGGTACGATTACCGGCGTGCACTGGGAAGTGCTGGAGAGCGAAGGCATTGCCTTTGACCATGCCAAAATGATCGCTTATGGGGTAGAGCGGCTGCGCAGCAAAATTGAATATACGGATATCGTATTCAATCTGATGCCGCCGCTGTTCACCCTGTCTGCACTGCAGCAGGTGTATGAGACGATTCTGGACCGTGAGCTGCTGGCATCGGCTTTCCGCCGCAAAATTGCTCCGCGTGTGCTGGCGACCAACGAGTATACACGGGATGCCGGTCACCGCCCGTCCCAGCTGTACCGGTTCCGCCCGGAATGGGAAGAAGCATGACCAATTTTATATTGATAACACGCTCTAATTCCTGATAAAAAGGAATTGGAGCGTTTTTGCATATTTTTTGGCGCTTGTGCCGCTGGTCAGGTCGGTAATTAGAGCGCACTTATATACGGATTCACAAACATTATGAACGATAGGAACGATTTTATTTTATGAACGAAACGAAAATACGAAACAAGAAAATCCAGCCATTTTTTACACTAACAAATTCTTTATACTAATAAAATTAATTCAACACATGAAAAATTCAAAATAGATAAATCATAAAAAATAGCACTTTTCTGCACCTATCGTTGTGGAATATACTATCTGCTATTTAGTTAATAATTATTTTGGAAAAAGGTAAAATAAAACATAAATATGTGATATGATACATTTCGTAATCTAACTAATTAAGTAATATTTTGCAGTAGCATCATCTTGTAATCATCCAAATACAAAGGGGCTATTTACGATGAAATTGATGGACAAAGTATGTACAGGTCTACTAACCGCAGCACTACTTGCAGGTACAGGAATTGCGGTATCTACAACGGCAGAAGCCAAGCCGGCACAACAGCAATCCGCCTATACAGCTGTTAAAGGCAAAACCGTCTATTACAAAAACTGCACAGCTGTACGCAAAGCAGGCAAAGCACCACTGTACAAAGGAGATCCAGGTTACCGGATTCGTCTGGACCGTGATAAAGACGGAATTGCCTGCGAATAATCAGGTCGAGCCGAGCCGCTGATAACCTGAGTATGAACATAGAACATCCATGAATCGCTTGAAGATTATAATTGGCAGATCATTTGCGGCAGCAGGAATGCCGGAGTATGGATCTCCTCTCAAAATAAATACAATAATCAATCATCACAAAAAGCCCTGCCGCCAGTTAAAATGTATTCCTTAAAATGGTCATTCAAGAACCCTTTGGGTAAACGAATGACCATTTGGGTATACCTGTTAATTCTGGGGCAGAGCTTTTTTATTTCATTATTTTGATATTGCTTTATCGCAATTGTAATCGTGCACCATACAACATAAACGAATGAGAACAGCGCAGCCTGCCCATTTTCAGGGACAGGCTTTTATACAATATGCCTGTACATACTCTATTTATTCGTTCCCACTCCCGGTGGGATCGTCGGGACGCCGGGCAGCAGTTTTTTGACGCTATAGGTGTCTTTGGCTGCTGTATAGCCAGCTGACTGGAGGGAGCGGGTATCGCGCAGCATCTGCAGGACAAAGGTAGTGCCTGAGGGCGAGCTGCCTTTCAGGAGCAGCTCGCCACCCTGGGCGCGTGCCAGCAGCTGGCTGTAAGTCAGACCCAGCCCAAGACCGCGTACAGCCCGTTTTTTGCGTTCACCACGATAGAAACGCTCGAAAATATAATCCTGCTCCTCCGGTGCTACGCCAGTGCCATTATCGGTTACTTCGAGGTGGATATGCTGCTGTTCAGCATACATCACGATATGCAGCATGAGCGTCTGCCCGGGCGTCACCGCCTGAAGGCTGTTGTTCAGCAGATTGACGAGAATCTGCTGGATTCTCAGGGCATCCCCGACCGTGTAAAGGGAGGAATCCGGCAGTTCGGATATTACCTGCACTATGCTGGAATCATGCAGCAGGTTCCACTGGTAGATCACTTCCGCGATTAGCACCGGCAGATCCAGCTCATCACGGCGTACCTCCACACTGCCCGAAGCAAACGCATTGTAATCCAGCAGATCGGCGACCATGCGTTCCATCCGATCGGATTCCTTGAGTGCGATATCGAGGAATTCCCTGGCTTCTTCATGCACAACTACTTCATCGCGTACAGCCATGACCAGACCTTTGATCGAGGTGACCGGTGTTTTCAGTTCGTGCGTCACTCCGGCCAGGGAGAGGGCGCGCCATTCTTCCAGATGTTTGAGCCGCCGGGCCATATCTTCAAACGAAGATACGAGCTGCTGAATCTCGCGTTCAGGAGGATGGATATTGAGCTGCACATCATAATTGCCCAGACGGATCTGCTGGGCAGCATCGGCGACACTGCCGAGTGGACGGGCAAGCTTGCGGGACAGCAGATACAGGGTCAGCCAGCCCGTCAGAATCAGAATCGTCAGCAGCAGGATGGAGACCATCATCTCCTGCGGACTGTAAGTGAGTGCTTTTTTGGACTGGAGAATGATGACTTTGCCGAGCTGTTTGTTATCGCTGTCGATCGGGGTGGTGATCGCCACATAGCGGTCATCCCGCGGCTGGCTCAGATCGTCGGTCAGCTTGTCACGCATCTGCTGCTCGGTCATGGCAGGCCGGGAGAACTTAAGGTCGCCTTTTTGGTCCGTAATCATCAGACAGATATATTCATCAATATTAAAGAAGAACAGCCTGTTTTTGACGATATAATCCAGCTTGGGAGGGATGGTGAGCTGCCCTCCCGGTGAAGTCACCCGGTCGGCGACTTCCTGACCGAGCAGACCGGCTGTCTGAAGACGGCTCTCCATCGTGGCATCCCGCATCCAGTAGATGGCAGCAGCGGCAATAATGGTGAAGCCAATACATAAAATAATGAAGTATCGTATCGTCCAGTAGGACAGGAGCGACGTGGAGCGTGCCCGTTTTACTCGTTTAGCCAAAATTGATACCCCATTCCTCGTAGTGTACGGATCTCTCCGGTCTGCGCTGACCAGTGCGAGAGAGACTGGCGCAGCCGTTTGATGGACAGGTCGACTGCCCGGTCGCTGCCCTCATAATCCATGCCCCACACCTGTTCAATCAGATGATCCCGTGTAAAAGTACGGTTGGGATATTCGGACAGAAACAGCAGCAGCGACAAATCCCGTGGACTGAGCGGAACTTCAGCGCCATTCAGATAGACGCGCTTGGCTGCGAGGTCGAGGACCAGATTGCCAAAATGCCTTTTGCTTGCCGCATCCGTCAGATACGGACGCCGCCGCAGTACGGCATTGACCCGTGCGACCACTTCTTCCGGGGTGAATGGCTTGGTCATGTAATCATCAGCACCGCTGTCCAGTCCGTTTAGCCGATCTTCGATTCTGTCCCGTGCGGTCAGCATAATGACCGGACAGGCGCCCTGTGCCCGAATCAGCTGCAGCAGCTCCCATCCATCCATGCCGGGCAGCATAACATCAAGCACGACCAGAGCGGGAGCGCAGGACTGAAATTTCTCCATGGCGGTCTGGCCGTCCGCCGCATGCTCGGTATCAAAGCCGGCCTTTTTTAAATAAGCGGACAAAACGCGGGCAATTGCCGGTTCGTCTTCAACAATCAGAATCAGACTCATAAGGGTGAAGCTCCTTGCCGAGTAGTATCGTGTCTGTACATAATACTTACTTTTTTATATCTATTGTACATGGGCAGGAAATTGGGCTGCAAGCTTTATCATTAAGTACCATCCTTTTTTTAATCTGCAGGATCATCGACATATTCCTGACACATTAACCTACTATACTTACGTCATGACCTAACCAAAGGAGAGAATATAATGACGAAAA
The DNA here is from genome assembly GCF_054161335.1 of Paenibacillus sp. Z6-24. Taxonomy (NCBI): domain Bacteria; kingdom Bacillati; phylum Bacillota; class Bacilli; order Caryophanales; family Paenibacillaceae; genus Paenibacillus; species Paenibacillus sp. Z6-24. Next base: position 2,080,922 of record NZ_CP096398.1, read on the forward strand.
AAACAAGAAACTGGATTATCGCTTCTGCAGTTGTCGTGGTGCTGCTGGCTGTCGGTGGATATACATTTATGCAGAGCTATATGGGAAATAAAGTGGAGATTCAGCAGGTGATTCCGACAGAAGCGGCAGCCGCTAAAGGCCAGGCAGCAACAAGTGGAGCAAATGTGACCGGTACGGAACTGAACGGCGACTGGGCGATCAGCGATGCTTCCAAAGTGTATTTCTCAGTAACCACTTCTCAGGAAACCGTCAACTTTGTGGACAACAAAGTATCAGGTAGCTGGAAAGTGAACGTGGATGATCCTGCCCAGATGTCCGCCGAAGGACAGATCGATATGAGCGCTGTCGATTCCGGTACAGCTCAGCGTGACGAGCATGTGAAGCAGGCAGACTTTTTCGATGTAAGCAAGTTCCCAAATGCCACTTTCAAAGCCACTTCATTTGAAGGACTTCCATCCGAATGGGTATCCGGTGCAACAAACGAATTCAAAATGGCAGGCACTCTTACGGTCAAAGGGGTAGAAAAAGAAGTGACATTTGATGCCAAAGGCGTCTACCAGGATGGCAAGATTCTGTTATCCGGTACAACGATGGTTACTTTCCAGGACTTTGGCATGACCAATCCCCATTCTGTAGTGATGACGACAGAGAATGATATCAATGTGCAGCTCGAACTGATCCTGACCAAAGGCTGATCACAGGCGATCAAATAATGTTTCAAGTATAAACTGAATGACCAACCGCATCAGAAAGAGCAAAAGCCCGGAAAACATTGAGTTTCCGGGCTTTTTGCCATGTTAATATATACGCTGCGTGACACAATCATGCAACTTAATTAGCAAGGGCTGAGTCGGAATGTGCAAATAAGGGTAATTTGCCATTGACCAATAGGAGCACCGGTTTTACCGAGCACCATCCATTCATACATTATCATTCAAGTCTACTTTATACTTTGGTTAGGAGAGGAGATTCAATGAGTAAAATAATTTTCGTATCCAATCGCTTACCCGTAACAGTGAAAAAAACTGAGTCCGATCTTCAATATAGTAAAAGTATCGGCGGTCTTGCTACAGGGCTGAAAAGCTATCATGAGCAGGGGGACAGCCTGTGGGCCGGCTGGCCGGGCATTTCCAGCAATGACCTGAATGAACAGGACGAGAAAGATATTGACCAGGAGCTGCGTGAGGAGTACAACTGCCTGCCAATCTTCCTGTCCGAAGAAGAGATCGAACAGTATTACCATGGATTCTGTAATGAAACCATCTGGCCGCTGTTCCATTATTTTACCAATGCGACCGAATACAATGTAGATACATGGGAAGCCTACAAAAGAGTGAACCAGAAATTTTTCGATTCAATTGATCCGGTTATCGAACCAAATGATACAATCTGGATTCACGACTATCAACTAATGCTGCTGCCGCAGATGATCCGTGAGAAATATCCGGATACCAAGATCGGATTCTTCCTGCATATTCCGTTCCCATCTTTTGAAATTTACCGTTTACTTATCTGGCGCGAAGAGATCCTGAGAGGACTCATGGGTGCCAACCTGATTGGATTCCATACTTATGATTATGTGCGTCACTTCCTGAGCAGCGTACGTCGTCTGCTGGGCAAGGAGCACAACCTGTACAAAGTTAATTATGAGACTTACAGTGTACAGGTCGAAGCATTCCCGATGGGAATTGACTACGATTATTTCGCTAAATCGTCCGTACAGAGCGATCTGTCGAACGAAGCGCTGGAATTTATCGAAAGCACCAAATCCGTACAGAATATCATCTCTGTTGATCGTCTGGATTACACCAAAGGACTGCCGGAGCGGATCAAGGCGTTCAAGCAGTTCCTGAACAAGTATCCGGAATATCATGAGAAAGTCCGTCTGAACCTGATCGTCGCGCCTTCCCGTGTCGGGGTAGAAGCTTATGATAATCTCAAGCGCGAGATTGAAGAGCTGGTCAGCGCGGTCAATGGTCAGTTCGGTACGCTCAGCTGGATGCCGGTATGGTTCTTTTTCCGTACCTTTACCCAGGACGATCTGATTGCATTCTATCGCAACAGCGATGTGCTGCTCGTTACGCCGCTGCGCGACGGGATGAACCTCGTAGCTAAAGAGTATATTGCAGCCCGCAACGACTACAAAGGCATGCTCGTTATGAGTGAAACGGCCGGAGCAGCGAGTGAACTGGGTGAAGCGGTTATCGTTAATGCCAATGATTACGGTGCGATTGCAGCCGGTATCAAAACGGCACTTGATATGCCGGACCACGAGAAAATCGAGCGCAACAAAATGCTGCATCGCCGGATTTCTCGTTATAATGTAAAATTCTGGGCCGATGAGTTCCTGGAAGCTCTCAAAAATACAACAGATTCCCAGGTGGAGACCAAAGATGTGGTAGACATCAAGTCCGAACCTTCCAATGTGGAAAAAGCGTATATGGAAACCGAAAAACGCGTTCTGTTCCTCGATTACGATGGTACGCTGGTAGGCTTTAAGCCGACGCCGGATCAGGCCAAGCCGGATGAGGAACTGCGTCAGATACTGACACAGCTGTGTGCAGACAAGCGCAATACCGTTGTTATTATTACCGGACGTGATCGTGATGTCATCGAGAACTGGCTGGGCGATCTGGATCTGCATATCATTGCCTCCCACGGCCTGTGGCTGCGTGAACCGGGCGGTGAGTGGAGAATGACCATGAGCGTGGATAACGATTGGAAAGAATCGATCCGCCACGTACTGGAAATGTACACCGACCGTACACCGGGTTCCCTGATTGAGGAGAAAGAATACTCTCTCGCATGGCATTACAGACAGTGTGAGCCGGAAATCGGTATGCTGAAACGTAATGAGCTGCGTGAAGCACTGCTCTCCATTACACAATCGATGAGCCTCGGCATTCTGGAAGGCAACAAAGTGCTGGAAATCAAGGATACCCGCATGAACAAAGGCCATGGTGCTCACCAGATGCTGCAGGGCAAAGACTTTGACTTTATCTTCGGTGTGGGCGATGATCATACGGATGAGGATCTCTTCGATGCACTGCCGGAAGATGCATTCTCGATCAAAGTAGGCTCCGGTAATACGCATGCCAACTACCGTCTGAAGTCCTTCCGTAATATCCGTCAGCTGCTCAAACGTTTCGTTGATCTGAGCAAAAAGTAAGCGGAAATGGTGTGAATGATCCAAAATCAACGAAGTATTTTACCAAAAACAAAATATACGTTAATGGCTATCCATACACCCGGTATTCTATGCCGGGTGTATTTTATTGGAATGTAACGAAAATAAGACGAATAGGATCAAGCGAATTCGCGGTCACCGACAGACACAGACTTGCAAATTGTCGTGAATATTGGAATTTTATCCTGTCCTAGCGGGGGCGACATGATTATACTTAGACAGGTAGGCATACAGACAACTGGTTATGCAATCCGTAATACATACTACTCAAGTGGAGGGAACATCATGAAGTCAGTTGAACAAGCACAGCAATATATGCACCAAGAGGGCATGAAGCAGCTGCTCACCGGACTGTACGGACAGGATGAGCTGGAGATGCAGTTGAATCGGTATGAACAGATGATCGGCAGCTTCCTGAACCGATACGAAGCGGACCTACAGCAGATTCAGATGTTCAGCGCATCTGGACGGGTAGAGATCGGCGGCAACCATACCGATCATAATCATGGCAAAGTGCTGGCTGGCAGTATTCATCTCGATACGATCGCAGCGGCTGTACCGACCGAAGAACCGGTTATCGTACTTGTCTCCGAAGGGTATGAGGGAGAGTTCAAAGTCGATCTGAATGAATTATCTGTAGAGGATTCTGAGAGCGCTACCACCAAGTTGCTGAGAGGTATCGTGGCCGGTTTCCGTGAGAAAGGGCTGCATGTCGGCGGGTTCCGCGCTTATGCGACGACCAATGTACTATCCGCATCCGGACTCAGCTCGTCGGCTTCTTTTGAAATGCTGATCTGTACGATTCTGAATCATTTCTATAATGAGGGCAGACTGGATGCAGCGGAGATCTCCAAAATCGGTCAATATGCCGAGAATCAGTACTGGAACAAACCATCCGGTCTGCTCGATCAGATGGCCTGTGCGTATGGCGGTATGGTAGCGATGGACTTTGCCGATCCGTCCAAGCCGCAGGTAGAGCAGCTGCAGTATGACTTTGGGGCTGCCGGATATTCGATGATGGTCGTTAATACGGGCGGCAATCATGCGGATCTGACCGAAGATTATGCAAGCGTGCCCAATGAGATGTTTGCTGTGGCACAGGCTCTTGGTGCCGAGTACTGCCGGGATATTACGCTGGAGCAGATCTATGGAGAACTGCTGCGCTTGCGGGAGCAGGCAGGAGACCGTGCGGTGCTGAGAGCGATGCACTTCCTGGAAGAGAATCGCCGGGTGGATCGTCAGGTCGAGGCGCTGCGTAAGGATGATATGCCGGCTTTCCTGCAGCTGCTGACCGCTTCGGGCAATTCCTCCTGGAAATGGCTGCAAAACTGCTACCGGGATTCGGATCATCACGATCAGAGCATGGCCGTCGCACTGGCGATTACAGAGATCTATTTGCAGGATATCGGCGGAGGCGCCTGTCGTCTGCATGGTGGCGGATTTGCCGGTGTGATTCTGGCGGTTGTGCCCAATGAACATGCCGCAGGTTACAGAGAGCTGATCGAGAAGACACTGGGTACATCGATCTTCGATATCCGCATCCGTGAGAAAGGTGCTTTTTGCCTGAATGCCCTGCTGTAATTAATTGGCTGGGCTATAGAAAGACAATATAACGGTATACACAAAACAAGACCTGATAATAGAGGTTCCTGTTCTCCTATCTTTGCTCATCATGCAAAGCGGTTGTACAGGGATCCCTATCTAATCAGGGTCTTATTTTGTTGCGCTTATTTATGCTATACGCTGTTATTTAAAAGCCTGCTGAAGCTTTTGCTCATACAATGCCAGATTCTCCGCATCATAGCAGACAAACCGGATACGCTTCATATGACCCTGTCCGCTGAGATTGACGTATTCCTTGACAGCCTGGATGGCTACGTCGGCTGCCTGGGATTTGGGATAACCATAGATGCCTGTGCTGATATTCGGAAAAGCAATTGTCGTCGCGTCATGCTCATTTGCCAGCCACAGTGAATTGAGATAGCAGTTATGCAATAAATTATCTTCACCGCTGCTGCCTCCATTCCATACAGGACCGACTGTATGAATCACATAACGTGCTGGCATTCGTCCTGCAGTCGTAATAACGGCTTCGCCAGTGTCACAGCCACCCTGTCGGGCGCGGATCTGCTGGCATTCCTCCAGGATCTCCGGTCCGCCTGCGCGATGAATCGCTCCATCGACACCACCGCCGCCCAGCAGGCTGGAATTGGCGGCATTTACGATGACATCAACATGTTCCCGGGTGATATCACCCTGAACCGCTTCGATTACCGTATCTTTGAATTGTACTTCCATAACTTTGGAAAACCTCCCTCGGCGGGGGAGCTGGGCAGAGCGATTTGATGCGCATCAGCTTCAGTCCCTGACCTGCTCATCTTCCATGCCTAAACTGCTTGCTGCAATCGCTGATCGAATGCAGGTACAGACCGAAAGGAGTTACAGATCAGCGCAGCGGAGCAAAGTCCTTGATTTTCAGCATGATCTCATCGATCTGCTCCAGCACCCCGGTATTCAAAGATATATTTACCGCTTCTACATTCTCCTGAATCTGGTGCGGCTTGGTGGCGCCGATAATAGCCGAGCTGACTCCCGGCTGACGTAGTACCCAGGCGAGAGCCAGCTGGGAAAGGGAGATATTCATGCTGCCTGCCAGTTCATTCAGTTCGGCGACGACATGCAGTACATCTTCACGCAGATAGCTGTTGATCACCTGGTTGACGGAATCATCGGCAGCACGCGTACCAGCAGCTGGCGCCTGACCCGGTTTGTACTTGCCGGTCAATACACCCTGTGCGAGCGGGGAGAAGACCACCTGGCCCAGTCCGTACTGCATCGACACCGGCAGTACTTCATCTTCGATATAACGTTCGAACAGATTGTAGATCGGCTGGTTGGAAGCGAGCGGACGCAGACGGAGACGTTCACTGATCGCTGCCGCACCGGCGATCTGGGCGGCGCTCCATTCACTGACACCTGCGTACAGGATTTTACCCTGGGCTGTCAGATCATCCAGTGCACGCAGTGTTTCTTCGACCGGGGTCTCCTGATCGAACCGGTGGCAGAAATAAATATCAATATAATCGGTACCCAGGCGCTTCAGGCTTGCTTCACACTGCTCCATAATATGTTTGCGGGACAAACCGCGATCATTGGGACCGTCGCCCATCGGGAAAAACAGCTTGGTGCTTAGCACATAACTGGAGCGTTCATAGGCGGATAAGGCGGCACCAATCGCCTTTTCTCCTTCGCCGCGGTTGTAAGCGTTTGCCGTATCGAAAAAATTAATACCATATTCAAATGCGGTACGGATGCACTGATCTGCGGCCTGCTGCTCGGCGGCGGTGCCATAGGTAAGCCAGCTGCCGAGCGCGATTTCACTTACTTTGAGGCCGGTATTGCCAAGATTGCGGTATTTCATGTGTAACACTCCTTATGTAAGACAGAATAGAGGCAACAGTTTTGCCGTCTTATCCATCATTGAACAAAAAGCTGCTTTCGTCAATCTGCTAGATTACTCATCTTGGGCAGGAGGCGGGAAATAGGCGCCTGCCTGCAGCTGATTCACAAAATGCTGCAGCCACTCGTAATACTGCCGGGCATGCTGCAGCTTATGCAAATCACGCAGACAGCTTTCCCGTTCCTCGGCCGAGGTATGCCGGGAGAGGATGATCTCGGACAGCTGGGGAATGACTTCTTCCATGGAGGCGGTCATGACGTCGATCTCCCGCTGCAATTTGGTGCCAAAAAAGTTCTGGAACGTGCTGAAATAATTGGTATCTGCCTGATACTGGTCTTTGCGGTCGCGTTTCTCGTCAAGTTTGTTGATCATGCGTGACTCCATCAGGGAGCGAACGGCATAACTCATATTGCTTTTGCTCATATTCATATCGTTTTTCATTTCTTCCAGTGTCATTGGACGGTCCTCGAAATACATTACTCCATAGAGCTGACCGAACGAATGATTCACCCCGTACAGGTCCATCGTCTGGGCAATCGCTTCAATCATCTCGGTTCGCAGCTCCTGTTGTCTGGAACGGGAGTTCTTATTAGGCATCTCATTTATTTCCTTTTCCACAATATCACCTCATAATCTGTGATTAACTTCCAGAAAAAGCTGAAAAATTTACAATATTCATCGATGTTTTTACACTGGGATAACTCATGATCTCTTATTTGATTGTACAATATTTTTTGTACGGAAGACATATAAACATGAAAAATACGTTTTTGAAAGAATTATTAAAGAAAAATTGAACACGGGAGTGGATGTGTTGAAAACGAAAATATTCCGGGAGACAGAGGCATTGCTGTTCACAATGCCAGCCGTCATTCCACTGCTGGTATTCTGGCTGGGACCTCTTGGATACATATTTTATTTGAGCTTCACGGATTGGGACTTTATGAGTCCGGACAAGCTGTTCGTCGGACTGGACAATTACCGTTATCTGCTGGGCAATCCCGAATTTTATCAGGCACTGAAAGTGACTGCCCTGTTCGGAATCGGCAGCGTAATTCCGATCATGATCGGCGGCCTGCTGCTGGCTCTGCTGATGAACAGCAAGCTGCGGACATCGGGCATCTATCGCGCTTTTATTTTCTCGCCATGGGTTACACCGACTGTCGCAGTATCGATCGTCTGGTCATGGATCTTCCAGCCGGATGTCGGTTATGCGAACCATGTACTCAGCTGGTTTGGTATTGCGGGTATCGGCTGGCTGCAGGATTCCAACTGGGCACTGGTTGCCATTCTGATCGTTACTCTGTGGAAATCGGTCGGCTGGGCGATGATCTTCTATCTGGTAGCGCTGCGTAATCTGCCATCGGATCTGCTGGAAGCCGCTTCGATGGACGGAGCGGGAGCATGGAGCCGGTTCCGCCATATTACGCTGCCGCTGATCTCACCGACGACCTTTTTCCTGGCCGTTATTCTGACGATCCAGTCGCTGCAGGCGTATGACCAGATCAATGTCATGACACAGGGTGGCCCGGCGGGATCGACGCGCACGCTGCTGTATCTGTATTATCAATCCGCCTTTGAGGCATTTAACGTAGGGGAGGCTTCTTCAGTGGCAGTCGTTATTATTCTGATCTGTGTACTGCTGTCAGGGTGCTCGTTCCTGATTGGAAGAAAGATGGTGCATTACCAGTGAATATGACAGGAGCAGGCAAGGATACAACGTCGTATGAACCGGTGACCCCCGGACGACGCCGGTCGAGATCGCGCAGTAATGGAGCGGCAGGCCGAAGAGACGGGACGGTGACCCGTTATCGTCTGAGCGGCGGTACGGCGCTGCGGTATGTCATGCTGACGGTGATCAGTCTGCTGATGGCTTTTCCATTCTATTGGATGGTCATGAGCGGATTCAAGACCAATGATGAAATTTTTCGCTTTCCGCCGACATTTTGGCCGGAGACCTTTCTCTGGAGCAATTATGTGGATGCATGGCATGCGGCTCCATTCGCCCGCTATATTCTGAACAGTATCGGTGTTGGAGCCGCCATTTCACTGCTGCAGATTATCAATTCAAGCATGATGGCGTATGCGTTGACCCATATGCGCTTCCGGCTCAAAGGGCTGTTCACCGGTGTCGTGCTGCTCGGCTACATGATCCCGAGTACAGCCGTCTATCTGCCAAGCTATCTCGTGCTGAGCAAGCTGCAGCTGCTGGACAGTTATACCGGGCTGATCCTCTCCAACTGTGTCAGTGTATTCTCGATCTTCCTGATCCGGCAGGCTTTTATGCAGATATCCCATGAGCTGGTGGAAGCCGGACAGCTGGATGGAGCTTCCCATTTCCGGATACTGTGGACGATCATCACGCCTCTGGCACGTTCGACGTTTGCAGTGATGGTGCTCATTACCTTTATTGAGCAGTACAACAACTATTTCTGGCCAATGCTGATCACCAAGAGTCCTGATCTGCAGCTCGTCTCGGCAGGGCTGCGCAGCTTCTTTGTGGAGGGAGGAGCCTATGGTCTGAAATGGCCGCAAATTATGGCCGCCAGCGCGTTTACAATTGCACCGCTGCTAATTCTGTTTTTATTTACCCAGAAGACGATTATGCAGAGCGTGAATATGTCGGCAGGCGTGAACAAGAACTAATCCGGCAGCTGTATTGCGATTCTGTCCAATAATGAAAATGAGAAGGGAAGAATGTTATGAAACCATTACGCTTATTTGGAAAAGAAATCTTCAAAAGACGTTTTAACGTGATTACAGAGAGCGAATCTATCAAAAATCCAGCCGGCATCTCCGCGCATCTGCTCTCTTCTGCAGCAGGGCGACGTACTTCCCGGCCGCTGAACTGTAAATCCGGATTGTCGCTTATGCTGGTCGCCAGCTTCCTGATGATTACCGCCTGCAGCTCACCGGGCAACAGCTCTACGAGCGCAGCAGGCAGCGGCACGGCATCCCAGGGACCGGTTGAAATCGAATTCTGGTACGGACTCGGCGGCAAGCTGGGCGATAATATGAAAAAGACGATCGATGAGTTCAACGCTTCCCAAAAAAATGTCGTCGTTAAAGGCATCGTGCAGGCAGATTATGATGAGACCGGGCAAAAATTGCAAGCTGCCATCGCTTCCGGACAGGTACCGGCTGCGGTACTCAGTTCCAATATCGACTGGGCCAAAAAAGGCTATTATGCACCGCTGGATCAGCTGATCGCAGCAGATCCGGATTTCAAGAAAGAAGACTTTGTACAGACTTTCCTGAATCAGGGACAGGTGGATGGCAAGCAGTATTTCCTGCCGATGTACGGTACGACCCAGGTCATGTACTACCGCAAGGATACGCTCAAAGCAAACGGCATCGACCCGGCAAGCCTCACGACATGGGAAGCGCTCGCGGCAGCTGCTGCCAAAATGACCAAAAAGGAAAATGGCAAAACCACGTTCTACGGCTGGGAGCCAATGTGGGGCAGTGACAATATGATGGATGCCGTACTGAGCAAAGGCGGCAAAATTCTCAGCGACGATGGCAAGACCGTCATGATTGACTCCCCGGAATGGGTGGAGACATGGGATATGTTCCGCAAATGGATTCACGAAGACCAGATTATGACGATCCACTCCGGCGGACAGGGCTGGGAATACTGGTACAAAACGATTGACGATGTGATGAAAAATAGAGCAGCGGGATATACCGGTTCCAGCGGCGATCAGGGAGATCTGGACTTCAAAATCGTCGGAGCAATGGAGCAGCCGGGCTGGCAGGCAGTGGGCGAAGGGAAATCGGTCGCCAATGCGATTATGGCAGGCATCCCGGCCAAAGCAAGTCCAGAGCAGCAGCAGGCCGCTTTTAAATGGCTGACGTATTTTTCCAAGGCGTCCAATACAGCACAATGGTCGATGAATACCGGCTATATCGCAGTTCGTCAATCCGCACTGCAAGATCCTGCTTTCCAGGCGTTCAGCAAGAAAAATCCGCAAATTGAAGTGCCGCTGAAACAGGCATCCCATGCTTCACCGCCATTCCAGGACCCGACCGGCGGCAAAATTACCGATGCGCTCAAAGTAGCTGCCGACCAGGTACAAATCAACAATGTCCCGGCTGCCCAGGCGCTGCAGGAGGCCAAGGTAAAGGCACAGCAGGAACTGGATCGTGTAAACAGCCGCTAACCACCAATAACATGTCGCAACGATGAACCATGACAGTGTACAGCAGCCGATGGCGCTGTACACTGTCTTCAGGTACACGAAGGAAAGGGACCAACACCGATGACTGAAATGATAAAAAACATAAGCCATCCACTGGAGCAGGCGAAAAGCCTACTGGATGATCCGTCCCATGTTCAGGCAGTGCTGCTGGACAAGGACGGCACACTGCTGGATTTTAACAGGATGTGGGGATTCTGGACCGATGAAGTGATGCGGCTGGTGAATGTACGTCTGGCCGAGCACGGATGCTCTCTGGAACAGGGGCAGATTCCGTACATCTGGGGAACGGTGCATGATGAACACGGACAGATGACCGATTACGACACCCAGGGACCGCTGGCGATGGGCACGATGGAAGAAGTCTATGCCGTACTGATCTGGCATGGTTATCGAGCCGGCTTGTCCTGGGCCGTATCCAAATCGATCGTTTATGACTGTATCGGCGAAGCGAATCTCGCTATGGAACGTTCGAAGCCTGCATATCCGCTGCCAGGTGTGCGGGAATTTCTGGAGCAGTGCCGGGAGAATAGAATACGGCTTGGCGTAGTCACTGCAGATGATACGGACAATGCCCGCAAGCATCTGATGTGGATGGGCATGACCGATTATTTTGATGTGATCGTCGGTAATGATGCAGTACCTCAAGGCAAGCCTTTTCCCGATATGGTACAGCTGGCCTGTGAGCAGCTTGGTATCCCGGCAGAGCATACCGTCGTGATCGGCGATACAAGCGGCGATATGCAGATGGGCCGGGCAGCCGGATGTCTGCTGACGATCGGGATTGGCAGCAGTGATAATATTCAATCGGCGGACGTGGTAATCGATTCCTTTGACCAGCTGCTGCGGCAGGGCGGGGAGCGGAAATGACTGGCAGTACAGGCTGGGTTCTGCTTATACTCGCCATCGTGTTGGAGCTGACCGGTACGATTATGATGAAAATGTCGGATGGCTTCAGTCGCATCCTGCCGTCTGTACTGATGTTCGTCTGCTATGGAGCCAGCTTCACCATGCTGAACTATGCAGTTCGTTATATGCCGATCAGTATTGCCTATGCGATCTGGTCGGGCGTTGGTATCACGCTGATCAGCATTGCCGGTTACTACTTTTTCGGAGAACGATTGAAAATAGCCTCCGTCTGCTGGATGGTGCTGATTATTGTCGGAATTATCGGATTGAAATGGAGCGATGCACAATGAAGCAATCGGAAATGAACCTCATCGGACAGCAGGAGAAGTGCTGTCCGGATCAACCGTTAGCCAGCTTTCAGGTCATTACGGATACACATGTCACCGACGATCCGCAGCATATTCACAACCTCCACTGGGAACAGGCACTCGCGGATATTGCCCGATATGGTCAGAACAGCCTCGGCGTTATGCATGTGGGCGATGTGACGGATCATGGCCTGGAAGCGGAATACAGAGAGCTGCACCGGATATGGGAGCCGTATCGGGAGCAGCTGCCACCGTTCTTTTTTACAATGGGCAATCATGATGTAGGCGACTTTATCTGGGAGGAAGCGCCGCAGGAACTGACTGGACTGACCGGCCAGCAGCTGCTGGAATTGTGGGAACAGTACCAGGCCCAGATGGCCGCAGAAACATCGTTGAAAAAGGAAAAAGACTCCGCAGCGGCCCGGCAGCTGTGGCAGCGCCGAATCGGCAATTTTAACGAAGCGACGGGTACAAGAGGTTCCTACCACGATCACTGGATCGGCGGATATCATTTTATCTTCATCGGTACCGAGCAGCCGCTGTCCAAAGACTGCCATTTGTCGGACGAGCAGCTGGAATGGATCGATCACAAGCTGGCCGAACAGTCTTCCCCGGACCAACCGATCTTCCTGTTCCTGCATCAGCCGCTCATCAATACGGTAGCCGGCTCTCTGGAACAGCAGGGCTGGTACGGGGTCCATCAGGACGAGCAGCTGCGCCGCATCCTGTCCCGCTACCCACAGACCATCCTGTTCACCGGCCATACCCACTGGCAGCTCGGCGCACCGCACACCTACTACGACGGTCAGGGCCAACTGCCGGCCATGTTCAACTCCTCATCCGTCGGCTACCTGTGGACAGACCAAGACGAATACCTGCAAGGCAGCGAAGGCTACTACGTAGAAATTCACAAAACGCATGTACGCGTCCGAGGCAGAGACTTCACCACAGGCACCTGGATCGAACAAGCCGACTACACCGTCCCGTATCCCATCCCTGCTGCCCTCATTGAATAGGATAGAGGATCTGCATCGTAAAAGTTATATGAATACACGAATTGAAAGCTTTGAACTTGAAACAAGCTTTGCATTTAAAGTAGATAGGCAACTCCAACTGCATTCCATCCACGGAACGTAAGAAAAGAAATAAGAGCAGCGGACAACCTTTAAGCCTGGAAATCCCCATTTCTAATATCCAATTCAGGGATCTCCAGGCTTAACCGGAGGACGTGCTCTTATTCTTTTCTGAAGTGGATGCAAGTAGATTCGAGTGGATTCAAGTAGATGCCCCCCACCCAATTAGGCTCTCTCCTGCAATTGTGGTATCCTTACATCTGGTTCTGCTGTTACAGCAGCCATTCTGTTTATAGTATAGAGAAAATAGAATTGGAGAGATGATCCGGATGAAATTGGTTCCGCCTCAGTCATTTACCTATCGCGGGGGAGCGAGGGCTGCCCTGCTGCTGCACGGGTATACCGGCAATACGCTGCATGTCCGTAAGCTGGGACGTTTCCTCAATGATCGAGGATATACCTGCCATGGACCGCTGTACAAGGGGCATGGCAGTACCCCGGAAGAACTGCTGCATACCAAGCCATCCGAATGGTGGAAAGATGCCGTAGAAGGATATGAATACCTGGAGCGGGAAGGGTACGAAGAAATTGCGATCGTCGGCGTATCGCTCGGTGGGGTGTTTGCCCTGCGGCTCGGTACCCTTTTCCCGGCCAAAGCGATTGTATCGATGTGTGCGCCTGTACGTGAAAAAGGCAATGAGGATATCCTCAGACGGGTGCTCGAATACGCCCACTGGTTCAAGTCCATAGAAGGCAAGGACGAGCCGCAGATCCAAAGGGAATTGCAGGAACTGGCTGCCGAGCCGCTGCACAGTCTGGATCAGCTGCGCGAATTGATTGCTTCAACAGCGCGCCAGGTCAAGCGCATCGCTGCGCCCACACTGATTATGCAGGGGGAGCTGGATGAAGAGCTGTACCACGAAAGTGCCCGGATCATTTATGAAGAATTGACCGTGCCGGTCAAGGAGCTGAAATGGTATGATCAGTCCGGTCATATTCTTACCATGGACAAGCAGCATGATCTGGTGTTTGAGGATGTTTATCGATTCCTTGAGAGTCTGGAATGGGATGCGGCAGGAACGACACTCTAATGGAAAGAACGATTGGGCATTGATGAATAATGTTGTCTGGCATAACGATCAAGAAATCATAAGCCGAATCGTTAAAAATGAAGCACGCTTATTGCCCGGTAAAAAGGCATGAAGCGTGCTTTTTCGCATCATCTAGGATATGGATAAGAGGATAACAGTCCGGAGAAGCAATCGCATGCAGGATAGACTATCATTTTATACAGTGCTGCACAAATGATACGTGTATGTACCCGTTGGTATATGAAAGTTCCAAACCGCCCGCCATGAGAACAATGCAGAATGTTTGCGAATAACGTCAGGTTGCCATACAATCAATCTCATAGCTTTCTGTTTTCGGGACCTTTATGCCGGAAAGGTAACATCAAGCATAAGGACAGCAGGACAGAGTATGTATAGCAGAAGACATGGCCTATATTCACCACTATGCTACTGTAAAAGGAGAGACGACAGCATGGATGAAATGACACTAATGATGAAGGAACTGACCGAGACGGATGGAGTATCCGGATTTGAACGGAATGTTCGGGACAAGATGGCGGTTTATCTGGAACCGTTGTCCGATGAAATACTCAAAGATCGCCTCGGCGGTATTGTTGGTCGAAAAACCGGACGTGAAGCCGGTCCCAAAGTGCTGATCGCCGGCCATCTGGACGAGATCGGATTTCTGGTAACCAGCATTACGTCAAAAGGCTATCTCAAATTCCAGCAGCTGGGCGGCTGGTGGCCTCATTCGGTCATGTCTCAGCGGGTAAAAGTGAAAACACGCAAAGGCGATTATATCGGCATCGTCGGTTCCAAACCGCCTCATATTCTGGAGGCTGCTGAACGCGAGAAAGTCGTACCGCTCAAAAACATGTACATCGATATCGGCGCAAGAGATGCGGACGATGCCAAAGCGATGGGCGTGCGTCCGGGTGACTGGATTGTACCGGTATCCGAATTTACGACGATGCGGGATGATGAACTGTGGGTCGGCAAAGCGATCGATAATCGTGCAGGTTGTGCACTCGCTGTTGAAGTTATGAAGCGTCTGCAGCAGCAGGAACATCCCAATGTACTGTATGCCGGAGCGACTGTACAGGAAGAAGTCGGTCTGCGCGGGGCGACGACGATCGCCAATCTGGTGGAGCCGGATATCGCTTTTGCGCTTGATGTTGGAGTCGCAAGCGACATGCCGGGTCTGGAATCCCAGCCGGTGCAGACCAGTGTCGGTGACGGTCCGCTAATCCTGCTCTTCGATGCCAGCATGATTCCGCATAACGGTCTGCGTGATCTGGTGATGGATACGGCAGAGGAGCTGAATATTCCGCTGCAGGTCGATTCCATCCCTGGAGGCGGAACCGATGGCGGCAAGTTCCATCTGAGCGGCAAAGGCTGTCCAACCCTGTCGGTTGGCTTCCCGACGCGCTATATTCATACACACAATGCCATTATGGCGAAAAAGGACTTTGATCAGGCAGCGACGCTGCTGACAGCTGTAATCCAGAAGCTGGACTGGGACCTGGTTAACGAGCTGTTTGGCTGATTGCGGTCTCGTCTCGGTCCATTTATTTCAGATTTTCAAAAAGCAAGGCAGTTCCGCTGGTGATCATGCGGAGCTGCCTTGCTTTTTGCCGTCATGCCGGAGTCTGTATTCCAGCAGCACATAAAATCATTTGCACAGAATATTTCCTTACAACAACTGCATAAACAATGGCTTGCAGCAATGTTGGCTGCCGGCATGAGAGTAAGTCTATCCATTTGTACGGCCTCTTGCGCCGAAGCAGGCGGTACAGCTGCCTATAGCTAGCTATTGTTTATACTTCCCTATCCAGCATGGTTGTGGCATTCTACAGCCGCTGCATGAACAGCTGCATCCGCTCCAGTGCCTGTTCCAGCTTGGCAGGGGAAGTCGCGTACGAGCAGCGGATGAATCCTTCGCCGCCTTTGCCAAAAGCAGTGCCCGGTACAGCCAGTACATTCATCTCCTTGAGCAGCTGCTCGGCGAACTGGTCCGAAGTCAGTCCGGTATGCGCGATGGAAGGGAAAGCGTAAAATGCACCCTGCGGTTCGTGGCATGGCAAGCCAATCTGGCGCAGGCCGCTTACGAACATGCGGCGGCGTTCGTTGTACGATTCCATCATCCGGTCCTTGGCTTCCAGACCATGCGGTTTCAGTGATTCCAGAGCCGCGATCTGGCCGAGGATGGGCGCACACATTACGGTATACTGGTGGATTTTGAGCATCGGCTTAATGAGTTCTTCCGGTCCGCATACGTAGCCGATACGCCAGCCGGTCATGGCAAATGCTTTGGAAAAGCCGCTGATCAGCAGGGTACGTTCCTTCATGCCGGGCATGGAGGCGAAGCTGACATGTTTGGACCCGTAGGTCAGCTCTGCATAGATCTCGTCGGAGAGCACGGTCAGATCATATTTTTCCACGAGCCGTGCTATGGGCAGCCAATCTTCATAGCTCATAATGCCGCCGGTCGGATTGTTCGGATAGCTGAGGATGAGCAGCTTGGAGCGCGGCGTGATTCTGGATTCCAATTCAGAGGCAGTCAGTTTGAATCCATTTTGGGCCTGGGTCTCAATCTCCACCGTTCTGCCGCTGCATAGTCCGGTGATGGGCGAATAGGACACATAGCAGGGGGAAGGGACGAGGATCTCGTCTCCCGGGTTGATCAGTACCCGCAGTGCCAGATCCAGCGCTTCGCTGCTGCCGATGGTCACCATCATCTCATGAACGGGATCATAGTCCAGCTGGTAGCTTGTATGGAGATATCCGGCGATACTTTCACGGAGTTCGAGCAGTCCGGCATTGGGTGTATATTCGGTGCGTCCTTCTTCCAGCGCACGGATACAAGCTTCCCGTACAGCCCGCGGCGTGGTAAAGTCCGGCTCTCCAATTCCGAGGGATATAATGTCTTCCTGTCCGGAAGCATAGTCGAAAAACTTGCGAATGCCCGATGGCGGCATCTGCTGTACCTGCGGGGTGGTCAGACTGCTTTTGGTCAATGAACTCATGATTGTTCCTCCTCGGTGAAACCTGTCCGTCAGGGCCGGCTTCGTTTCTTTTATCGTGATGCTGGAATAGGGTCAGATCCCGGCAAGCGGGCGTGAAGATCAGGCAGAGCAGCGGCTGATTGGATACGCCAGTGGCAGCTTGGACTGGATAGCATGGCAGGTTGCAGAGAGGGCAATATTTCTGCGGACAGCCATTTTGGAAAACAAAAAGAGCCCGCCCCTGAAAAGGGACGAGCTCTGCCCGTGTTACCACCCTGGTTCCACTTCATGACAAAGTGGCACTCTGCAACGTATCCATCAATACGTGTTCCCGTTAACGCTGGAAATGCGGCAGCACCTACTGTAATGTTCAGCCTGCTTCTCGGGGATGGCTTCGGCTATATTCTGAACGTTGGCTTGCACCTTATCCAACTCTCTGTAGATCAGAATCATAGCGTACTCTTTCCCGTCACGGAATGTATATATGCATCTATATAACCAAAAGGTTCATGTTCAATCAAATGGATTCAGGATCAGGGAGATTGGCTCCGGCAATCCTGCTTATTTCGACCGGTCAAAATCGTAGGCTCATTATAATCCGGTTTTTTGCAGATTGCAATAGGATTTTTTTGGCATGGAGCTCTGAACCGATTCGTAAATGCTGCAGCGGCAAGGTGACAGGCCATGTCTGATATTTGTTCAAGTTTTTCGTTATTTTGTTCAACGATACCTAAAATTCCATCTTCGCAGTTCTGTATATTCTTCAATTTATTCTGTGTTTTCTTCAATTTGTAAGCGCTATCTTTGACCTATGATGAAGAAGGATTCAGTTTCTCGTTTTCTCTGTTATTCCGGCATGTATATGCGGTTTCGCCATCCGGAATCGTACACCGTAACGGGAACTGAACAGCCCTTTGGCCAAAGCGTCGGAAGCAGACTTACTTAATTATCCTTATGCGAAAAGGAGAGGAAGGAATGAACAAAAAAGCGAGGTCGGCATTCAGCATTGTGGGCACGTCCATTTTATTGCTTTCGCTTGTCTTGCCTTCAGTAAGTGTACCGTCCAAAGCACAGGCAGCAGAATCAGCCGCCAGTGCAGCAGCAGTGACCCGTACGATCAGCATTGACCCGGAAAATGTGGTGCAGTCGGACTTTCTCGGTGTAGGAGTCAATATTATTCCGACCAACACGATGGATCTCGGCCGGAAGTACGGGTATAACGAGGCCTACTGGGCGATGGATGTGAACCGGATTCAGAAAATCCAGCCGAAAGTCGCCAGAGTCTGGTTCCAGATCGACTGGATGGAGCCGGAAAAGGGACAGTATACCTTTGACAGTCCCAAGATGAAAGAGTTCTATCGTTATCTGGATGCTCTCAAAAGCGCCGGTACGGAAGTCGAACTGAACTTTGGCTGGAAGGTAGGCAAGACGGTTCAGGACTGGTTTAATTTCCCGGATCTGAAAGACCCTTATGTGAGCGCACCAACCGACCTCAATGCCTACGCGGCTTCGGCTTCAGCCGTATTGAACGAGCTGCTGAACAAACGCGGATATGACAATGTCAAATATATGACCTTTTACAATGAATCCAACGGCAGCTGGGATTTCGAAGGTCCTGCCGATCAGAAATCCTATTTTGCCGAGATGACACGCAAAGTAAGCGACCGCCTCAAAACAGATGGGCTGCGCGACCGGATCCAGATCTGGGGACCGGAGGAATCGGGAGCGCTGAACTGGATAGAAT
This sequence comes from Paenibacillus sp. Z6-24, assembly GCF_054161335.1. Lineage (NCBI taxonomy): Bacteria > Bacillati > Bacillota > Bacilli > Caryophanales > Paenibacillaceae > Paenibacillus > Paenibacillus sp. Z6-24. The sequence goes on from NZ_CP096398.1 coordinate 2,099,877, forward strand.
ATATGAAACAGAATGCCGACAGCGCTTTTGATGCCTATACTTTCCATGTGTATGGCACCGGCTATGAAGGGCTTGAAAAAGTCATTAGTGACCGCACCAGCATAACCGGCGGCAAACCGGTCGTTATGACCGAATTTGGCTGGGCTGATGACAATGCGAGCAACTGGGATGCCGGATTTGCCAATTCCGTAATTCGCGCAGCCAATGATGGTCTGAAAGGGGCGTTAATGTGGCAGATGAACGGTGCCTGGACGTCCGATCCGGATGGAGACACGAACGGTACGTATACGATGTGGAGCTCGCTGCCGCTCGACCGGACGCCGCGTAAAACCTACTATTCCGCCGGCTTCCTGAACCGCTACATTCCGGAACACAGCGATGTTCTCACTGCGGATACTGGAGGAGCAGACGATATTCGTGCTGCTGCCTTCAAGGGTAAAGACGGCAACTATACCGTACTGGTGGAATCCAAAGGTGGTGAAGCCAAAAATATCAATTTCAACTTTGGCGGTACAGATGTGAATAAAACGTTCTACAAAATGACTTACCGCGATAATGTCAATATAGACGTAAATGCGATACTTCCGCAGGTAGAAAAAGCATTTGCTGCAACCCGTTCCTTTACCGACAATGATACGGATACCGGCTATCATTTCTCCATTTATACGACAGCCAAGCCGCAGACCCAGGTAGCGGTCACGCCGGTAGAGAAGACGATTACCGGAGCAAGCACACTGCAGCTCGATGCCAAGGTAATTGATGCAGTGTACAGCGGACAGACGATCGTCACCGAAGATACGTATGGCATGGATGAAGCTTCTGCAACTGCTGGAGAAGAAGCAGCAGACAATACACAGTCTGCGACAGCTGACGATGACAATCCGGACGGAAATGCACAAAATAATACTGCTTCCTCCACTGAAGCAGCAGATAGCAGCCGTACAGCAGCAAGCTCCACAGCTCTGGCTGTACAAAATGATACTGTATCGACAAGTACAAATACCGCTGTGGCTGTAGAGAACGATGCTGAACCAGCCGCTGTCGGTACGGTCAATGAAGATACGTACAGCGACGCAGCCGATGAAGAGCAGTCTGCGGCGGCAGCCGGTAATGTTACATGGACCGTACTCGGAACCAATAACGGAACGATTACTCCAAATGGTCTCTATACCGCACCGGATCTCGCTTCCGAGCGTCTGGTAGCGATCAAGGCCACCAGCAGCAATGAAGTGGGCGCTTATGGGATCGCACTTATCAAAGTCATTCCGCGTTCCATTCCTACCCGGGTGGACGCACCGACATTCAGCCTGAAGCCGGGACTCTATGACTCGGCGGAAGTGGTATTTATCGAGACCAAGACACCGGGAGCACAGATTTACTACACCATGGATGGCACGACACCGACAGCATCTTCCAGATTGTACAAGCATGGAGCGGTTCTGCCAAACGGCGGCAACCGGATGCTCAAGGCAATAGCGATCAAGCCGGGACTGGATAACTCAGGTGTTACCGCAGCCCTTTACAAAACAAGGGATGTAGCAATTGGACCGGATGGATATGAATTCTGTATGTACGAAGGCAAGGTATGCGAATTCACCGGTGAAGCGATGGTCGCTTACGGGGCAGACGGCATTTTCAAATATAAAACATTTACAGATGATGTGGAGTGTACAGATGAGTCGTTTGGTGTTGATCCGGCACCAGGCATCGCCAAACGCTGCTTCTTCACCAACGATATTCCGGATGAGACACCGGTAGTCACCATATTTAACGCAGGATTTGAGAAGCCCGGAACAAGCAGCACGCGTACCGGACCGTTAACCAACGGATGGACATTTGATTCCCGTTCGGGCGTATCTCTAAATGGGAGCAATCTGGTAGGTGATAAAATTGTTGCACCGTCAGGGGTGCAAGTAGGTTACCTGAAAACAGATGGTGGTGTGAATGGTACACTCACCCAGCAGCTAAATTTCCCGGCGGGCACGTATGAAATGAGCTTTGATCTGGCGACCCGCGCAGGTTATGGGGTGCAGAAGTTTGATATCTATGTGGACAACGAGAAGATTGACTCATTTGCACCTGAATTTACCAATTATCAAAAAGTAACCACTGAACCGTTTACGGTAACTGCAGGCAAGCATACGGTGAAATTTGTAGCCAACTCGGTAGTGACTAATGATACAGATCATACCGCTTTTCTGGATAACGTGTTTATCCGTGTAGCCAACAGTCTGCCTGCCCAACTGAAAAATGGTGGGTTCGAGGCACCGGTCATTCCGGCTGACAGCAAGTCCAAAACGAAGCCGGGTCCATTTACCAGTGACTGGGTATTTGACAGCCGTTCCGGTGTTCAGACCAATAACAGTGTACTGGGCAATGTAACCATACCGGAAGGTGTACAGAGTGCATATCTGAAAACGGACAATGGAATCAACGGTACGATTACCCAAAAGCTGAAGTTCCCGGGCGGTTCCTATACGCTCAGCTTTAAGGCAGCCCAACGTACCAATCTCAACAAAAATATCCAGAAGTTTAATGTTGTGGTAGATAATCAGGTCGTGGGCAGCTATGCCCCTGAGTCCGGCAGCTATGTCGCCTATACGACAAGTCCTTTCACGGTCACAGCCGGGGAGCATACACTCAGGTTTGTCGCCACGTCCACGTCGGGTGACAATACAGCCTTTATCGATGATGTGAAGCTGAACCTAATCCAATAAGCATTTGGTACACATGGCAAAACAGAGCCGAAGCTGTCACGGATCGGCTCTGTTTTGCTGGTATTACCACATAGCAGGCAGATCTGCTGAACCGGGATGTATACATGAAAGGCAATGAGTAACTGCAAACCGTTCGCAGCAAAAGGAGAGGATAATTATGAATACGAGGCAGGCCATAAGCAAGGATATGCTGGATCGACAGAGCTTTCAGGCACAATTCACACCATGGGATCAGCCTGCCCGGCAGGTGGAGGTACAGCCGGTAATCCGTCAGGACGGAATCGACAGCGATCGACTGCTGAACGGTTCGCTGCAATTGCCCCCGGAGCTGGTGCTGGATGGGAATTGGGAGATGGCAGAGGGCGGAGAGGACCAGGAGCGTCTGCAGGGGCAGTGGGATAATGTTATTCCGGTTCGCGTACCGGGCAGCATTCATCAGGCGCTGGTGGAGGCAGGTGTCATCGGCGATCCTGCATTTGGGGAGAATGCCGATATTGCCAAAACCTACAGCCACAAGACATGGTGGTACAGATGTACATTTACACTGGACCCGGACAAGGTCTGGAGGCATCCGCGGCTGAGCTTTGCCGGGGTCTCGCCTGCATGTGAAGTCTGGCTGAACGGTTATCCACTCGGGGAGCATACCGGTGCATTCGGCGGTCCGGAGCATGATATCTCCGCCCTCGTGGAGCAGGAAAACATATTAATTGTCAAAGTCCATCCGGCACCGCTGGGCAATGAGTGGAATATCTGGCACTCCACCGTTGTCTTCAACTGCAATTACGGCTGGCATTATGTCAATCTACCGGCTGTCGGCATCTGGCAGAGCGTGCGGGTGCATGGAGAACCGGACGTCTCGATCCAACATCCGTATATGGCTGCGCTGAGCGAGGAGAATGCAGCCCGGGGAATGATGGATTTGTCGCTCACACTAACCGCGCGGGACGGAGCTGGATCAGGTGTGCTGCAGGGCTGGATCGAGCCGGATAATTTTGCGGGACAGGGCATTACTTTCAGCCAGCGAGTTTCTGAAGAAGAAATGGCCGCAGCAGGAGAAAGGAAAATGCATCTGCAGCTGCAAATTCCGGATCATCGGATGTGGTGGCCGCTGGATATGGGAGAGCAGCATCTGTATCGGCTGAAGCTGACTTTTGTACCGGATTACGCGGCAGACTCCCCCTCAACAGGGCGGAAGGATCACGCTATATCCGCAAAGGAAGTGCTGGGAGATCAGCGGGAGCTGACTTTTGGCATTCGGCACGTCCGCATGGACCCGCTGCCGCAGGGGCAGCAGCCGGACATGTACAACTGGACATTTACGGTGAACGGCAGGCCTTTTTTTGCCAAAGGAACCGGCTGGTGTACCATGGATGCGCTGATGGACTTTCGCCGTGAGAAATATGAGCATTTCCTCCAGCTGACCGCAAAGCAGCATGTGAACTTTATGCGCGCCTGGGGCGGCGGGATGCCGGAGACCGATGATTTCTATGATATATGCGACCGGTTGGGCATCCTGATTATGCAGGAATGGCCGACCTGCTGGGGCAGTCATGCTCACCAGCCGTATGATGCCTTGGAAGAGACGGTAATTGTGAATACGCTGCGCCTGCGCAATCATCCGTCCCTGATCATGTGGGGCGGCGGCAATGAGACGAGCAGCGAACTGGAACATGAGAGTATGCAGATGATGGGACGCTGCAGTGTGGAACTGGATGGGACGCGTCCATTTCACCGTACCGATCCGCTGGGTGGCAGTACGCATGACCATATCGTCTGGAATGGCTGGACACCGGCGTACAGCTTTGACTATTATGCCGGGCTGGATGATATCATGCTGAGCGAATTCGGTCTGGCTTCCTCGCCCAATATGGAGTCGGTGAAGCGATATTTGCCGGAAGAGGAGCGTCATGTCTGGCCGCCGGAACCGGGCAAAAGTTTCTATCATCATCTGCCGGCTTTTGATACCCGGGACGAGATGCGGATTCTATCCGAGTTCGCGGATTCGTTTGTGCCCTGTGATTCGCTGGAGAACTTTGTTACCGGTACACAGATGGCTCAGGTCGTCTCGCTGCGCCACAAGATGGAGCGTGCACGGTGCCACTGGCCGGAGCAGATCGGAGTCGTGACGTACAAGCTGAATGATGTCTATCCCGGTGTGTCGTGGGCGACGATCGACTGGTATGGTGTGCCCAAGATGTCGCACTATTTTACGGCAGATGCTTATGCACCGCTAATGGTATCCGTGGTGTTCGACAAGTTGAACAGTCCCGAGCAGCAGCAGTCCCTGCCGGTGTATCTGTTGGATGACCGGGAGCAGCTGGAGGGAGAATGGACAGCAGGAGTGCGGGTGTATAACGCCAGACTGGAAGTTATGCTGTCAGAGTCGTGGCAGGACGGCGGTTCTGATGGACAGGTACGAAGGTTGGGACAGCTGGAAATGCCGGGAAGCCAACTGGAAGAGGCACCACTGCTGGTCGTAGCGGAGATCGTACAGGCGGACAATGTGCTGAATCGTACCTTTTACTGGATCAACTTTGACGCCAGACAGGGAATGCTGATGAATCTGCCGTCTGCCGAGTTGGAACTGCAGATTCAGAAGGATCAGAGTGATCAAAGGAATCATAACGTTCAGATCCATCAGGTAAATCAGCCCATGCCGTCCAATCGGGCAGATATTCAGGAAAATGTATACGAAGAGGCTGCTCTGGCTGAGATCGATCATCATTCGTCTATATACGGTTACTCCGGCCGCTATCCGTATCCGATCACTGTCACCAACCGGGGAACCTATCCGGCAGTGGCAGTGGAACTGTATCAGACAGAGCAGAGTAACCGGGCTTCACAGCAGCTTGGGCAAATGGAAGATATACCATTCATGGCTGAAGATAATTTTATCTGGCTGGACGCCGGGGAGAGCCGGACGATACACGTCAGCAGTATCCGCAATATAGCAGTGCGTGCCTGGAATTGTCGTCATTGATGAGCAGAAGAGACGGGGACGAAGTGCAGTTATTCCATAACAATATTCGCAAAGTAAAGGGTGGAGATACCGATGAACCGTTCGAACTTTTCTTCAATTGAGGCGGCGTATGCTCCGAATCATCCAGAGACCGGTTTGGCGGAGCCGATTTTCCGGCAGCTGCATGATCCGCCGGCAGTGTACCGAGCAATTCCGTTCTGGTCGTGGAATGACCGGCTGGACCCCGAGGAGATTCGCAGACAAGTACGCGAGATGAAGCAGGCGGGATTGGGCGGATTTATTATGCATGCCCGCGCCGGGCTGGAGACGCCCTATCTGGGTGAGGAATGGATGGACTGTATTGCAGCCGGGATCGAGGAAGGTCAGCAGCTGGGAATGCAGGTATGGTGTTATGACGAGAACGGCTGGCCAAGCGGATTTGCCGATGGGGTAGTCCCGCAGCTGGGACTGGATTACCAGCAAAAGTGGCTGAAAATGGAAAAAGTGGATACACAAAAGAAAGAACATTCTACAGCACCAACTGATAATCCTGACTGTGCAGAGACCCGGAGCTGTACCATTGCATGGTATGCTTATCGAAAGGGGCGTTATGTACAAATCCCGCAGGGGCAGCAAGAGCAAGCAGAACTGCGTCTTTATTACGAGGTGAATCCGTACTATATCGATACGCTGGATGCGAAGGTTGTTCATGCTTTTATCGAATCGACCTACGAGAAATATGCGGATCGGTTTGCTGCACATTTCGGTCAGGCGGTGTACGGGATATTTACCGATGAACCGCAGTATGGACGCAATCAGGTGCCATGGTCATTTACCCTGCAGCAGCAGTTCCGGCAGGCTTATGGAGAGGAGCTGCTGGACATTCTGCCGCTTCTGTTTCTGGAAGAAGAGGGATATGAATCGGCTCGCTACCGGTTTTGGGAGCTGGTGACCAGGCTGTTCTCGGAATCCTTTATGAAGCAGATCGGTGACTGGTGTGAAGAGCACCAGGTGCGTCTGACCGGGCATGTGGTGTGCGAAGATCATCTGACGGCACAGACCGGATCAGTGGGGGATGCGATGGCTTCGTATGCCTATATGCAGACTCCGGGCATTGACTGGCTCGGCCGCTTCATCAGCAATCCCCTGACGCCCAAGCAGGCCAGTTCGGCAGCCCGTCAGCTCGGGCAGAAATTTGTACTCTCCGAGACATTTGGCTGCAGCGGCTGGAATGTATCCTTTGCCGATCTGAAATGGATTGCCGAGTGGCAGTATGTGCATGGCATCAATCTGATGTGCCAGCATCTGGAAGGCTACAGTCTGCGCGGCATCCGCAAGAGGGATTATCCACCATCCCTGTATTACCAGCAGCCCTGGTGGGAGGAATACAGCCGGTTTAATGATTATTTTGGACGGTTATCGATGCTGCTGGCAGAGAGCCGCAGACAGGTCGATATACTGCTGCTGCATCCGATTCGGTCTTCCTGGATCGCTTACAATGACCGTACGACAGAGGATGGCGATCGGATTCATGAGGATTTTGTACAGATCAGCGAATGGCTGTGCGGGCTGCAGTACAGTCATGATTATGGCTCGGAAAGTATTATTGCAAATCATGGAGTAGTCAAAGACGGACAGTTTGTGGTGGGACAGGCTGCCTACGAGCTGGTCATTCTGCCGCCGATGGCCACGCTGGCAGAGCGGACGCTGGAACTGCTGCTGGAATTCGTTCGCCAGGGCGGCCGGGCGATCGCGCTCGGCACACTGCCGGCAATGGTCAATGGGCGTCATGATAAGCGGCTGATAGAGCTAACTTCCTGCATATCCTGCCTGCCGATGAAGGAACGATCTCTGGCCGATCATCTCGCCGGTCAGCTGGAAGCCGGCATAACGATCCGTGATCTGGTAAAGGTACCGTCTGCTGTTCCATCTGATGTGACTTCCCTGCCGGAACAAAGTGCACCGGACAATATGCCGCTTCTGAGCCAGATCAGTACACTCGGAGAATACACCCTCTGCTATCTGGTGAATACCGACCGGATGCACAGTTACAACGCCGAGATCCTGCTGCCCTATCACGGAGAGCTGGAGCAGATCGAGCTGGAAAAGGGCCAGATCCTTTCGCTGACAGGTACACCTGAAAGTAATCCCGTACAATCTGCACAAGGCACAGTGGTTAGACTTTCCTTTGCGCCTGCGCAGTCCTATATGCTGCGCCTGCGGACAGATACGATGGATACGGATTCAATCCCAAGCAACTTACCGACAGCAAACGATGGGACAGCTGCAGCTGTAGATACATCGGTATCTCAGATCATCCGGACAGGAGAGTCATGGCAGTTCACTCGCAGCGATCTGAACAGCCTGACCCTGGATACATGCCGTCTGCGTGTGGATGGAGGAGAATGGTCGGGAATGCAGCCGGTTATTTTCCTGCAGGATCAGCTGGTCCATCTCGGTCATCCGGTAGAAATTGAACTGGAATTCAGCGTGGAGGCACTGCCTGGAGATTATCTGAACCGGGAAATGTATCTGATTATCGAACAGCCGGAGCAGTATGTGATCAGCATCAATGATCGCCTTCTTAAGCAGCGGGAGCTTGGGTGGTGGCGGGATATTGCTTTTCGCAAGCTGGATATGACGGGTTATCTGACCGCCGGCCCTAACCGGATTACGCTGGCGCGCCATTTTGCCAATTCTGCCGAAACGTATGAAGCCGTAGCGAGAGCCAAAGCGTTCGAATCCGAGGGCAACAAGCTCTTCTACGATACCGAGATTGAGAGCATCTATCTGCTGGGCGATTTCCATGTGAATAGCAGTGCAGGATATACCCCAGGGGGGGATGGTGCAATCTATACCGAGGGTTCTTTCCGGCTGGAAGAACCGCAGTCTGTCATGCAGACCGGCGATCTGACGACCCAGGGACTGAACTTTTATGCAGGCAATGTGCAGCTGTCCCAGCAGCTGATCCTGCCAGAAATGGAAGCTTCGCAGCGCACCTGGTTCCGTTTTGACCGCCCGGATGCAGTACTGTCAAGGCTGTGGTGGAACGGGCAGGAAGTGCATACTTTTATGTGGGCGCCGTATGAAGTGGAGATTACAGATTATATTCAAGCAGGGGAAAATGAACTGACCATCGAGCTCATGTCCAGCTGCCGCAATCTGCTCGGTCCCCATCATCATGTACGCGGAGAGCTGATGATGGTAGGGCCGGACAGCTTTAAGGATACGCCGAGCTGGACAGACGGAGACTACTCGGAACCGCACATTTATACCGACCGGTACTGCCTAACGACCTTTGGACTCAAGAGGAGCCCCGAGATTATTATAAAGTGATGAAATGATTATAGATGGATCAGCAGCCGCAGAACTTCTGAAACAGACAGCAGTCTGCGGCTGCTGATCTTCTGCAATAATTACAGAAAAAGGTCTGTTTTGACTCAATCTATCCCAGCCCTATACGTAGACTTTCCCTATTCCATTCCCGAAAGGATGACCATCATGACCACTTATCCGCATCTGCCCTGTTTGCAAATCAGCGATAATCAGCGGTTTCTGGTTACCGAAGACGGGCATCCATTTTTCTGGCTGGCCGATACGGCCTGGGAGCTGCTGCACCGGTTGAACCGGGAAGACACCGAATATTATTTGCACATCCGTGCCGCACAGGGATTCAATGTCATTCAGACAGTGGCGCTGGCCGAGCTGGATGGTCTGCGTACACCCAATGCATATGGACGTCTTCCTCTGCTGAATAATAATTCCGGTCTGCCGGACCCGCTCCGGCCGGATCTTACGGGAGAGTATTCTTACTGGCAGCATGTCGATGAGATGATTCGGCTCGCGGCTTCGCTCGGCATGTATACGGCACTGCTGCCGACATGGGGAGATAAATTTCATAAGATGTGGGGCAGGGGACCGGAAATTTTCACACCGGATAATGCTTTTGAATACGGCAAATGGCTCGGTGAACGCTACCGGCAGACGGATTCGCTCATTTGGGTGCTGGGAGGTGACCGTCCGCTGCAGACTCGCCGGCATTTTGAGATCATCCGGCAGATGGCACTCGGAATCAGAGAGGGAGACGGGGGAAGACATCTGATGACTTTTCATCCCAAGGGTGGTGTATCTTCGTCACTGTATGTGCATGAGGAAGAGTGGCTGGATTGGAATATGATTCAGTCCAGTCATGGTGCCGGTGTGCGGGAAAATTATCGTCTGATCGAGAATGATTACCATCTTCGGCCGATCAAGCCGACACTGGATGCAGAGCCATGTTATGAAGATATCCCGATTGATTTCAAGCCGGAGAACGGATATTTTGACGAAGTGGATGTACGGCAGGCAGCTTATTATGCGGTATTCAGCGGTGCGGCAGGTCATACGTATGGTCATCACTCGGTCTGGGCGCTGGCGGATGGACTGTACAGCTCGGTGGCTATGGATCAGCCGGGCGCCTTTTTCATCATGTCCTGGCAGGATGCGCTGCAGCGTCCGGGAGCCAGGCAGATGCAGCATCTGCGACATCTGATGGAGAGTGTAGACTATACAACCGGACAGCCGGCTCAGGAGCTGCTGCAGGAGCCTCTGACCGGAGCCAATACTCCGGTGGCAACCAGAGGTAAAAATTACATATTTATCTACTGTCCTCAGGGACTGTATGTTAAAGTTAGATTGGGAGAACTTCCCGGTACGGAGCTGACTGCCAGCTGGTATTGTCCGCGCACCGGACAGCATACCGGGCAGCTGCGGATTCCTAACACAGGTACCCGCCGATTCACCGCTCCTTCCAGCGGCAGGGGCAGGGACTGGGTATTATGTTTATACTCTGGAAGCAAGGAGTGACCATCATGTATACAGTGATGATTGTAGAGGATGAGATGCTGGTGCGGATCGGACTTAAAAATTCGGTTGACTGGAATAAATTCAATATGAAAGTGATTGCGGACCTGCCGGATGGACAGAGCGCATGGGAGACATATACGCAGGAGAAGCCTGACCTGATTATTACGGATATACGCATGCCCCGGATGGATGGCATGGAGCTGATTGCTCGAATCAGGGAAGAGGACAAGCAGACACGAATTGTCGTACTGTCCTGCCTGGAGGAATTCGATCTGGCACGCCGGGCCATGTCGCTTGGTGTATCCGGTTACATTCTCAAATTAACGATGACCGAAGAGGAGATTGGGAGTGTATTGTCCGGTATTCAGCGCGAATGGAGCGAGCAGCAGAGTGCGGTTAGTGACAGAGCAGCCGGGTCGGTGCTGCCGGCCAATATGGAGCTGGTCAAAGAAAAGTTCCTCAAGGATTTCCTGCTGTATGGCATTTATTCGGCTGATGAATTCGAACGATTCACCCTGCAAAGCGGCATGTGCCTTTCGCCGGTGCGGATCGTGGCCTGTACGATTGAAGTGGATAACTATTCACGGCTCAAGCAGAAATTCCGCGATGAGCATGGACATCTGATCAAGATGACGCTGCTGAACATTCTGAATGAGATCACATCTTCCTTTAAAAGGGGAGAGGGATTCTATGTTGATGAGACGCATTATCTGCTGCTGCTCAGCTTCGAGGATATATTGTCCGAGCAGGCGATCCGCCAGCAGATTGCAGTGATACTTCAGCGGGTGCAGGACGTGATTCGAACCTACTTTAACAGCTCCGTTTCTTTTGGTATCAGTCAAATTGGTAGCGCATACAAAAACCTGCCGGGACTGTACCAGGAGTCCTGCCAGGTGCTCAGCAACAAATTTCTGATGGGTACCGGGCTGTATCATACCCGTAGCGAACAAGTGGATATGACCCCGATAGAAGCACAGCTGGAACGAATCCGGCAGTATGCTCCTGTGCGCGAACTGCTGTCTCCGCTCCGGCAGGAACGGTATGAAGGGTATATCCGTATCCTGCGCAGCCACCTGCAGGATGACCGCAAATCGATCCAGCATCTGTTGTTCCAGTTCATTCAGTGGGTCAGCACCAGTCTGTATGATCATCATCAGAACGAGAAGACACTGCTGTTCAATATTACCGGCCAGCTGGAGCAGTGCGATACACTGCCGGAGATGTTGGATCAGGTAATGGAGTATCTGTCCGAGGTGGTGGAGTATTCCCGCAACCTGCTCTATATGAGCAACGAGATTGCCCGGGCGCTCCAGTATATCAAGCAGCATTATGCCCAGAATATCAGCCTGCAGCAGGTCGCCGATCATGTGAGCCTGAGCTTTGGCTATTTGAGTAATCTGTTCAAAAAGGAACTGCAGATTACCTTTATCGACTATCTGAACCGCTACCGGATCGAACGGGCGAAGGAGCTGCTCATCGGCACCAATCTCAAGTCGTATGATATTGCGGTACAGGTCGGTTTCTCGCCGGAATATACGTATTTCAGCAAAGTATTCAAAAAGGTGACCGGACTCAATCCGAACGAATATCGCAGACAGTGGCTCAGCAGTGCGGGCACAGGCGGGCAGACAGGAGCGAATCACAGCCTATGACAGGATGGCGGCGCTCCGGCAAGACCGGCAAAATTCAGCATCTCGGTACCCAGCTGATCGTCTTCTTTATGGCGGTCAGCATTATTGTGTTCTCCCTGGCGACCTATCTGCTGTATACATTCATGCTCGGATTGATCAAGGAGCAGAACGAGAAGCTGCTGTACCAGCAGTTCCAGCAGATTGATCACAATATCCATAACCTGATCAGTGATGTGGACCGGCTGTCCAAGCTGTTCCTGCTGGACAACAATGTGCAGAGCTATATCCAGAGTAGTGAGACCCGTTCCCAGCTGGAGAATATCGATCTAAAAAAGGACATTTACGCACGGATCGCCAACTTTATCAGCAATTACAATTATATTCACTCGATCTATATCATATCGGATGCGAACGGTGCGCTCGGCGGAGATGCGACGCGGACGCTCGTACACTCCGAACGTGCCTGGACGGACAGCTTTTTCCAGTCCGAGGGTTACGAACGGGCCAAGCAGTCTTTTCCCAATCTGACGGTCGAGGGCGGTATGACAGAATCGTACTATAACCCTTACATTACTGGGGAGGCTGACGGCAGGCTGATCAGCCTGATTCGCGGGGTGCGCGCCCTGTACGATCCGCAGACAAGTGCCACGCTGATCTTCAATATGGACGAACAGTATCTGGCTTCAACCTATTCGGCTTCGCTCGATATGGCCGAGGGCAATATGTATATCGTTAACAAGGATGGCCGGATTATTTCCGGCAGCAGCCCGGATAGCGTGGGGCAGCAAAGTCCCTACCTTCCTCCGGCAGGCAGTACGGCAGCATTCGGCAGCTATGATTCTGTTAAAAATGGCGATCCGATCCAGATTGTGTACTACCGATTGCAGGACAGCGACTGGTACATGATGCGCGAAGTACCGCTCGGTCTGTTCTCGCAGCAGATCTTTTCCGTGCAGCGGATTATGCTGCTTGTATTTGCACTCAGCATTCTGGTTATTTTCGGCGTCTCGTATTTCTCGCTGCGCCGGATGATCCGCCCGCTGCATCTGCTCGCCCACAAGATGCGGGATGTGAGCAAGGGCGATCTGGGTGTGACGTTTACCGATATTCCAAATAACGAATTCGGCACTGTTATGCGTCGATTCAACGAGATGTCGCTCAGTATCGTCGATCTGCTGCGCCGTAATAACGAGATTCAGGAGAATCGGCGCAAGCTGGAAATCGAAGCGCTCCAGTATCAGATCAATCCGCATTTTCTGTATAACACGCTCAATATGATCCGCTGGATGGCCTCAATGATCAAAGCGGATAATATCGTGAACAGCGTAGTCGCACTTGGCAATATCCTCCGTCCGGTCTTCGCCAGCAAGGACAGCATGTGTACGCTGCGGGATGAGCTGAATTATCTGGAAAATTACATCAAGATCATTAACTTTCGCTTCAACAGCACGATCCGATTTGAATTCGATGTGGACCCTGAACTGCTCAATTGCCGAATTCCCCGCTTTATTCTGCAGCCTGTAGTCGAGAATTCAATCAAGTTCGCCCGGCAGGAGGGAGAAGGGATCGAGATCAGTATCGAAGTTCATGAAGACGGGCAGGATCTCTGGATCTCGGTCATCGACTCGGGAGCAGGCTTCGATCCGCAGCGGCGGGAGCAGCTCAATGCGCGTCTGGCCGCCGGAGAGAGTTATGGAGAAGCGGAAGGAGATATCCATGCTCAGCCGGATGCCAACACGGGCACCGGAGTCGGGCTGTATAATGTCAACAAGCGTATCCAGCTTTATTTTGGACAGGGGTATGGTCTTCATGTGCCGCAGGTGCCTGCTGGTGCAGAAGTGACAATCCGCTTGCCTAAAATGACAGATTCCTCTCAGCAGGATGGCTTCGGGGACACTCGCCCGGCCGAATAATTCACAATCATCAACAGCTGCTCGGCCATATGGTCGGGTGACGCTTCAAACTCATGCTGCGCCCAGTTCATAATCAATCCCCAGATCGCATACGCCTGATAGCTGGCGAACAGCTCGGGATCGATGGAGCTGGGCTGCCTGGCGTCTGTGTATGCAGCGGTCCATAATGATAGACTCCTTTCAAAACGATGTATTCACCAAAAATATTACAGTCAACAAAATGGCGCCGATCTGTTGCTTATCCGACAGGAAAGCGTCTTTTTACTGATTGAGCCTGTATCGATGTGTTTGTATCATATTCATAAGGATGTTGTTTAGTCATCATTTGTTTATTTATATCGATTGAGTATATCCATCCAAAACGACTGTGGAGGGAACCATTATGAGATTGGAAAATAAAGTTGCTGTTATTACAGGGGCTGCCTCAGGCATGGGCAGGTCATCCGCATTGTTATTTGCCAGGGAAGGTGCCAAAGTGATCGTATCCGATCTGCGCCAGGATACCGCCCAGCTCACCGTAGATGAGATCGAGGCGGCGGGAGGTACTGCCATTGCACTCAAAGTCGATGTGACCCAGGAGCAGGATATCCAGAACATGATCGATACGGCAGTCAGCACATATGGGACAGTCGATATTCTGGTCAATAATGCCGGGATCATGGATAACTTTGTTCCGGCAGAAGATCTGACCGATGAACTGTGGGCACGCATATTCGATATCAATACGACGAGTGTGATGCGGGCTACCCGCAAAGTACTGCCGATCTTCAAGGAAAAAGGCAGCGGCGTCATCATCAATATCGCTTCCAACGGCGGACTTAACGGCTCCCGCGCAGGAGCGGCCTATACCGCTTCCAAGCATGCAGTGGTCGGATTCACGCGCAATGTAGGCTTCCAGTATGCGACGCTCGGCATTCGCTGCAATGCCATCGCTCCGGGAGCGGTCAAGACCAATATCAGTGCCAGTATGACCGAACCGAATGCTTTTGGTCAGCAGAAAGCCATGCTGGGCATGGGACTGAATCCCAAACTCGGCGAACCCGAAGAAGTCGCTGCTGCAGCACTGTTCCTCGCTTCGGACGATGCCAGCTTTATCAACGGAACGGTGCTTGTCGCGGATGGCGGCTGGAGCGCTTACTGATTATCTTACGCTCTACGCCCGGCATACCGCATCGCCGGTTGACTCGTAAGGTGAATCGGTTCTGTAAGACGGCAGCCGGATTTACTCTTTCATTTCAGACGTGGTAAGATGCATACAGGACCGACAGGCTCTGTATAGCTGCTCTGTCACATATGCTCATGGGAGGTTGGATCATGCTGCTCTGGAATGGCAAGCTCGTTAACGAAGAAGACGTACAGGTCTCCTACCGGGACCGCGGTTATTATTTCGGTGATGGAATCTATGAGGTGTTCCGCATTTACCAGGGACATCTGTTTGAAAAGGAAGCTCATCTGGATCGTCTGTATAACAGTCTGGCCGAGATCAAAATCCGGATCCCCTGGAGCCGGGAGGAACTGTCTGCCCAGCTGGATCAGCTGAAAGACACATTCGGTCGACAGGACGGCATGCTCTATCTGCAGCTCACCCGTGGTGAAGCGAAGAGAGCACACGCCTTTCCGGCCAGCAGCCAGGCAGTTATGCTCGGCTACTGCGAACCGCTGACACGTCCGGTTGATGCGATCGAGAACGGTATCGCGACGATCACCTGTGAAGACGTACGCTGGCTGCGCTGCAATATCAAATCGCTGAATCTGCTGCCCAATACGCTCGCCAAGCAGGAAGCCGTCGAAGCCGGAGCGACCGAAGCAATTCTGATCCGCGCGGGCAATACGGTGACCGAGGGCAGCTCATCCAATCTGCTGATCGTCAAGGATGGCACGATCTATACCCATCCCGACGGCCCGCTGATCCTGAGCGGCATCACCAAAAAAGTCATCGAACGCATCGCCGCGGATCTGCAGATCCCGTACGTGGAGCGCCGGTTCACTCGTGAAGAACTGATGGCAGCCGATGAAGCGATGATTACCAGCACCACGATGGAAGCTGCTCCAGTGATCACCATCGACGGCCACCCAGTCGGCACCGGCACCCCCGGCCCGATCACCCGCCGCCTGCAGGAAGCCTACCTCGAACAGATACAGGCCCTGATCGCCGGTACAACTCCGGCTTCTCGCACTTGATCGCAAGAGAGTTTCAAGATCAATCTTAATGATCACAGGAAAATAAGTAGACCAATAAGCCATTAATCTGCCAAATGAACAACCAACTGCTGAAAAGCACCCTTCATATGCCTATTAGCCACCTACCCGGTTAAGCTAATGAACATAGAGGGTGCTTTTTTATATCCCCATTAGCTGCTCCGCAGTATGGTGAAATAGCTCAAATGCTGTGCGTCTTTAATTACATAATAACCATCCTCGCAGCGGCTGCTGCCCATCCACATCAGTTCCCATAATACAATCAGCTTCTTTTGTTCAACCATATCTGTAGATCGTTCAACTCCCCAGCCGATTCAGCCCGCCATCTGTAGATTGTTCAGCTTTTTTTACAGATTGTTCATTTAGCGCCCTCCCCTTGCATATTAATATAAGGACATGACAACTGACTCACAATCAAGTCCGATCATGACCTGCCGAGGTCCGTGGCAAGAAGAACAAAGGAGGTTCCGCTGTGGAGATTACGTATAAAAAAGGAGAAGTTGCGCAAACGAAGAAGCGGAAAATTCATGCAGACGGAATCAAATTATTGCTGATGACCCTGCCGTTCATTATTTTTGTAATCGCTTTCAGCTATGTGCCGCTATTTGGCTGGGCGTATGCCTTTTTCGATTACAGGCCGGGGATTCCGCTCAGTCAGACGGCTTTTGTCGGGATGGAGCATTTTCGCGAGATGCTGCATGACCGGGACATGCTGAGGGTTATGATCAATACACTGGCGCTGAGCCTGCTGTCGATCCTGGCCGCTCCACTGCCGCTGGTGCTGGCGATCATGATCTCGGAAGTGCGCAATGGCTTTTTCAAAAGGCTCATTCAGACAACGACTACATTGCCCAACTATATCAGCTGGATTATCGTCTTCTCGCTGGCCTTTAGCATGTTCAGCTCGGAGGGGGCGATCAATACGATCATCGCCCGGCTCGGACTGAGCGATACACCGCTCAATGTACTCGGTAATCCCGAACATGTCTGGCTCGTCCAGACCCTGCTGTTGATCTGGAAAACGATCGGCTGGAATGCAATCATCTATCTGGCAGCGATCGTCGGCATCGATGGAGAACAGTATGATGCCGCCAAAATCGACGGCGCCGGACGGTTCCACAGTATTGTGCATATTACAATACCGAACATTATGCCTACCTTTATCGTGCTGCTGCTGCTCGCTGTAAGCAATCTGCTGTCTGCCGGATTCGAACAGTATCTGGTGTTCAATAATATTATGGTTGCCGACAAAATTGAAGTGCTCGACCTGTATGTGTACCGCCTCGGTCTCGTAACCAATGACTATCCGTATTCGACGGCTGTCGGCATGTTCAAGTCCGTCATCAGCATTATCCTGCTCTTCATGATCAACAGCCTGTCCAAAAGGGTCAGAGGCGAGAGTATCATTTAACAGCCTTTATCACTCTACCGCTGATTCTGCCACGTACACTGTCATTCATGAACGGCATGCAGTATACATGGAAGTACTCTCTTAAAGCCGGAAAGGAAGGAACAGCTATGGAAAAGACTGCCGGGATACGTACCCGTAAACCCATCAATTGGCCGGATATGGCCTTCAACGCAGTGAATTATACGCTGCTTACGATCCTGCTGATTATCACGATTTACCCGTTTTATTATATTTTCATCTATTCGATTAGTGATTCATTTCAGGCGCAGAGCGGTGTGTTTCTGTGGCCAGCCGGATTCTCGCTGGAGAGCTACCGGGCGACGCTGCAGCTGAGCGGTCTGCAGGAAGCAGCACTTGTCTCGGTACTGCGTACGATTATCGGTACCTTGTTGACAGTGGTCTGCTGCTCGTTTTTTGCCTATCTGATCACGAAGCGGGAGATGCCTATGCGCAAGTTGATCTACCGCTTCGTGCTGATCACGATGTACTTTAATGCCGGATTCATCCCCTGGTATCTGACGATGAAAGCCTATGGTTTGCAAAATAACTTTCTGTTATACGTGCTGCCAAGCGCGATCAGCGGATTCAATATTATTCTCATCAAGACGTTTATCGAGCAGCTGCCGCCTGCGCTGGAGGAATCCGCCAAGATAGACGGTGCAGGTTACTTTACGATCTTTACCCGGGTGATCTTTCCGTTATCCACGCCGATTATTGCGACGATTGCCGTATTTGCTGCGCTGGGACAGTGGAACACCTGGTTTGATAATTTCTTTCTGGTGGAGAATCCGAATCTGCAGACACTGCAGCTGGTGCTGTACAACTTTCTCAACCAGTCCAATAGTATCTCCAGCATGAGTGCAGCCGAATTGACCAACTCGGCAGAAGTGCGGACGATGACACCGCAGTCGATCCAGATGACCATTACGATGCTGGTTACGCTGCCGATTGTCATTGTTTACCCGATGCTGCAGCGTTTCTTTGTCAAAGGAATCATGATGGGCGCCGTCAAAGGCTGATCCTTACACTGGCGCAGCTATCTTCAGGCAGGTAAGATAACAATAACAGGAGGTTGTATGATGAGAAAAAGAGGCAAAACCAGATCGGCAGCCGCACTTTTACTTTCCTTTGTGATAACGCTTACAGCTTGTTCGGGTGGAGCAGAGAACACGACTGGCAGTACCAGCGAGGCAGGCACCGCAGACCAGAACGGTATCGTTACTCTGCGCGTGCTGGTCAATGAGACGGGAACCAACTGGAATACGTACCCGGACAGCGATATCGCCAAAGAAATCGAAAAGAAAGTCGGCGTGAAGATCGAATACGTTGAAGCCGATGCCAATAAAATGAATGTATTGCTGGCCGGCGGCGATCTGCCGGATATCGTCCGGGCTGACCCTACGCAGTATGGCAAGCAGCTGATTGACGGCAAGCTGATTATCCCGATGGATGATCTGCTGGACAAGTACGGCAAGGATATCCAGGAGACGATCCCGACCGTAGTCGATTACAGTCGATCCAACTGGAGCGAAGGGCAGAACAAGCTCTATTTCCTGCCGCCGCAGATCCAGGCTGACCCCAGCCCGATCTACCCGAACCTTACGATCGGACCGACTATGCGCTGGGACTATTACAAGGAAATCGGCACTCCGCCCATTAATAGTACCGATGACCTGCTGAATGTGCTGCAGCAGATCTCCACCAAGCATCCTGCCACCGAAGAGGGCAAAAAAATCTATGGTGTATCCATGTGGCAGGACTGGGGACTGTGGCCGTATATCATTCCATTTACCTGGATTACCCAGCAGAGTGCGATTGGCAGCTCTGATCTGTTCGCCAAACCGATGGGTGAGCATCGTCTGATCAATGTACTGACCGACGAGAATTCCAACTATTGGGTCGCAATGGACTTTTATAATCAGGCGTATCGGATGGGTCTGCTGGACCCCGATGCATTGACGATGAAAAACAACGATTACATGGCCAAAGCGACAGCTGGTCAGTTTGTTCTCGGACCAGCCACCTGGGCGATGGGTGACTTTAATGCCAAGTACGCCAAAGATGGCAAAGGCTATATGGTTCTGCCGGTAGGCAAGCAGGCATGGAGCGGTGGTGTCCGCCCGGTAGGCTGGGCAGACAAGAGCTATGCCATCTCCAAAAGCTCCAAATATCCCGAGAAAGCGATGGAGTTTCTCAATTATATTCATTCCTATGAAGGCGCCCGTACGCTCTACAGTGGAATCGAAGGGAAGCACTGGAATATGGAAAATGGTAAACCGCAGCTGACCAAGGAGACCATCGATATGAAAGTCAATGGCGGCGATGCCTGGGAACGTACCGGTATTGCGCTGGATCAGAATCTGATCGGTCTCGGAGGCAGTGTCATCGATCCGAAGACCAAGACACCGGTCAATCTGTTCTCTACCGAAGAATCAATGGCCGCAAGTTCCACCACACTGGAAAAGGATTTCAGCAAGCACTATGGTGCGTCCTATCCGGGAGAAGTGGTATCCAAGCTGGTGCAGGAGGGCAAGCTGCAGGATGAGAATACTCCACTGCAAAATATGACAGCCGAGGAGATTATTCAGGAGAATACGGTTGTACTGCCGGTACTGAATGATGATCTGCTCAAGCTGGAGACCCAGCTCAAGGAACTGGCTGCACGTACAGCAGCGACGATGATCCTGTCCAAATCAGATGAAGATTTTGCCGCCAACAAGCAGGAGGCGATCGCAGCTTTCAAGGCGGCCGGAGCCGATCAGCTGACCCAGTTCCTGACGACCGAGTACAGCAAAGCACTGCAAACCGCAGGCGTGAAGCAGTAACCTTTTCATCAGGTTCATGAATGACAAGGTCGGTTCAAAGAAGCATATACCAAGAGTAATCCTGTACGAAGAGTAAACCTCTATGAAAAAAAGGGACCAGTATCCTCCAAAGAGGTACTGGTCCCTTTATAATTACAAATGGTAAGTTGCATTTATCCGTTATTATCTGCGAGCATATATGGTTTGTAAGAGTGCGAAGTCTCATGTCTATCTATCATGCATCTTCGTAATCGGTTATCTGTTCACCGACGTCTGGTTGTTCCTCTGGACGTGAATAGTGTCTTGTGACTTGTACGTGTATCGAAAGTGCGTGCATCCGGTGCGCTTATAGCAGGTACAGGGAAGGCTTCTTTGAACGAACCGGTACAGCTGCTGCAGATTCGTCCCTGACGGATCGGCTGACGGCAGCATTCGCAAGGGAAAGTAAGCTTCGGATAAGTGAAAGAGAACTTGCCTTCCTTGATGAACTGGTACAGTTCATTTATCTCTACCTTGGCAGCCTGGCTTAATTCTTCAGTAGTACTGTTTGGATATCTCCAGAGATGATCCATACACCGTTTCATTGTCGAATCCAGCTCATTACTACATCCGTTACACATTTTACGAAAATTTTTCTGATAAACAGTACCGCAGCGCGGGCAATAATCTACCATCAAAGTCATACGGATCACCTCTTCTCATCATTGATTATATGGGAATAATTATAGGATAATGGCAGGATAACTAGGTCTATGTGTTCATAGGCCTATAATACTATCTAAGTAGGGATATAGCAATACAAATTATGTGTAAAGGCTCGTGTTATTTAGTTCCATAGGCTCATATAGCTAAAATTACCAATTTAGCATGGCAATGGGATATATGCAGTATACCCATTTTGCAAGAGTTCCGAAAATAAGTAAGCAAGTGGGCTTCCATCTCATTGTTAATATACACAAATATGCAAAAACGAATCAGGTATTAATTTCCAACTATCCTATACAAAGAAAATAGCCTACCGGATATCCGATAGGCTAGAGATAGATACACTAGTATTTATTGGCAGAGTAGAAGCAGGCATGAGCATGGCTGCGAAAGGCCCTATTACTGCGGCAGCAGTCTTCCATAGCGCTGGGCCAGAAATTATTGCTCAGCCAACAGCCGTGCAGATTTCGATAAAGTGCCCGTCCGGATCGGTCACATACGCGACAGTCTGTCCCCACGGCTTGGTCACCGGTTCACGGATCACCGGAACATCCTGACTGCGCAGTTCCTCAATCACTGCAGACACATCCTCCACCACAAACCCTACCTCAAACGAACTGGCCGCCGGCACATCCGCCGTCAATCCAAGATCCAGCAGTTCATTGACGGATTCGCGTGTATTGATCGAGAGTGTAGTCGCACCGGTATCGAATTCCACATAGGTGCCGGCTTCCATTTTGATCGGTAGACCAAGAATATCCCGGTAAAAACGCATCGATTGCTCAAAATCATTTACATACAGGATTATATATTTCATGGACAGTTTCATCGTTATATCCCCTTTGGCATCAATAGTCTACATCTGTTTTCTCCAATCACTTTGCTGGTCCTAGAGCTGCGTGCTGTCAGTCAGGCCCGGCCCATCCCCCATAACCTTCAGGTCTGGACTTCACGCGTGGTTGTTGTGTTCTGAAGGAGCAGGTGAGTAGGAAGAGTCTCTTTTAGCATAATCATATGTATTGCAAATAGCTTGTAAAAAACGGCCATAATAGCTGGTAACCGTAACACGTGAAAGAAATCTGGCAGCCAGTAGTCGGCAGCAACATTTAGTTGGATTATTCCAAAGTTTCCGCACGATTGCCTGACGATTGTATAACCTGACCGGGTGCGAGTCCATAATACTGCTTGAACGCACGATTCAGATGAGACTGGTCATAATATCCATGAGCCGCCGCCAGATCGCTGAACCGATATCGTGACATACTAAGAGGGAATGCAGACTGCCGCTGCCAACTGTACAGCAGGGACTGGAAACGGATAATGCCTGAGATCTCCTTGGGAGAGATGCCCAGCTGCTGCTGGAAAAGCCGACGAATCGTACGTTCACTGTAATGAAGCTCGTCGGCCAGCCCGGGCAGTGTAATATTCCCGCGCTCACTATGAATATACTGCAGCGCTGTGGTGAAAAGGGAAGCAGGCACTGTAACCTGCTGCTCCAATTTTCTGCACAACCAGTGGTCAAGCAGAGAGATGCGGGCTGTCATATTCTCCGCGCAGATTATTTGCTCGGTAATGGAATCTGCTGCCGAACCGTATAGATTCTGCAGCGTGACTTTGCAGCCGTACAGTGAGCCTGCCGGAAGACCCAGGATCCGCATTGCCTCACCCGCATACATTCGCACACCAAAACAGTGCATCGGCTGATCAATAGGCATAATCTCATACCTGCACATCAGCCGGGAAATAAAAGCACTCCCCATCACCTGTTCCGCCATCAGATCAAAAATAATATCGATACAGCCATCAGGAATAACACGGTGCTCCAGAGAAGCAGCACAAGGGGCAGCGTAGGAGCTCCAATAACAGGCAATCACCTGCCGGAGCGGTATTGCAGGCCTGTATTCCTGATAAAAGTATCCTGGGTGCAGCAGTCCCTGCTGAATCTCTGGAGGCTGGAGCGGTTGCAAAAGCGTCATCATCATCACTCCTTTTTGTGCCATTTTCTTCTGCTCTTTCTGTATTCACAGTATACCATTGCAAATCAGCATGCAGGCATCCTTTTCACATCCAATTAGCACATTGAATAACCCCAGCATCATCTCCTTTATCCAAAACAGTAACATTCATTCGTGCTATCCTTATTTCAAAATCATATTAACAAAATATTATTAACAAATGCGAAAACAAAATTATCCTCGTGAAGCGCCGCCCCCGGCTGCAGGAACTGATTGTTCGTTACAATACCATTCAACAGGCACAGTTCTATATCGAGCGGCTGGGAGCAGATTTCGATGATTATGTGCAGGAGGATCGCATGTATCACCAAGCGCTGAAGCAGACGATGGCCGAGCTGGTATTCGGCCGGATTGACAACAATCAGCCGCTTTGAATTGTATCCCAGATGCCGGAGAATGGGGTTATTTTCAGCGATGGGGTGGAAAGTGATTACCTGGAGTTCAATTCCGGGATAGAAGCAACCATTAGCGTGGCACAGCAAAAAGCGCATCTGGTGATCTGATGCGCTTTTTGCTGTGTTTGTGTCAGGATGAAACAGTCAGTAGTGGGTAAATGGCGAATCATTTGATCCGGATAATCTGTGTATCTTCATAACCGGATGTTCCGAGAGGTTTGACAACGACTTCCAGTGAATCCGGTTCATCCAGCAGGTTGCTGTAATATACATGCTCAAACGTATATGGATCACGGCTCACCACTCGGCTGCCCAGCGGCTGAAGAGTGATCGTCCGGCCGTCCTTTTGAGAAATAACGCCACGTGGACTGAGCCATACGCCGTTCAGCTTGGCATGTTCCATATCCATATCCGAATCAGCGGTAAAACGTACCCGCATCTCCAGCGGAGACAGTTCAACCCTCGTTAGCCATACAGTGTGATTGTGCCAGTGAATGGACTGATTTGGATAAATGATCTCGGTTTCCTGAGTACGGAACTGGGGAGCCAGCGAGAAATGTACGAGCAGTGTAGGAGAATAACGGATTCGGCCGGGTTCCGCTGCCGAATCCGGCGTGACGGACATGATCCGGAACTGGGCTGCGATCTCTCTCGGGAAATTCTGGCGATGATCCAGACGCATCGTCGCTGTGCCAAAATACTGCTGCCGGTTCTCATTTCCGTTGGTACCATTCATACGCACCCTGGAAGCATTGATCGGCTTGCCGGTAGCTATATTGAGCAGCTTGACGCTGTTCACATGTGGAATCTGACGAGTATCGTCGGTCTCTGCTGTATAGAGAATAATCAGCCGATTCTCATCGGCGGTTACAGCATTGACGGTGAGTTTGTAGCCTTCCTGTTCAGCTGTCTTGTTTACCATCTGAATATAATTATGATCCATGGCGGAGACCAGGCTCTGATTATGCACATCATCGGTCTGATAGACCCGGAAAGGTTCCAATTCTCCCCAGCTCGGCGCATTAGCCTGAAGATCCGATACAGGTCTCAGCCATGTCGTCGTCAGCAGAATCAGCATGACGATCGCTGTCGCGATAACGACGACCAGCAGTCGGGCATCCCACCATTTCCTGGATGCTTCCGAATCAGCCGGGTCGGTCTGCTGTATGGGCGGGGAATCGTTGGCAGCTGCCATCGGCGGTTGAACAGAAGGCTGTGTTATACGCATAGCATCTGTCTCCGCTGGCAATATTCGTTTATCATGGTCAGTCATGCTACCAGTCCTCCTGTTCGTCTGAATTCATCTGCTGTATAGGATTGAGCAGCATCATTTGTTATGGATTGCATTCTAATTTTACCTCGTTCTGTGTCTGTAGTTCCAGCTATTTCTGGTAATGTTATGCCAATTTCATGTCGTTTGTTATGTAAAAGCGCCCTAGCTGCTGCAGGTGCACAGAAGATAGGACGCATGGGAACCTTAAAAGGTTACATTATATTTTAAATTCGTTAATTTGGGTCTGCAGCTGTTCAGCTGTATTGGAGAGTGAAGCGGAAGAAGTCGCAATTTCTTCCATCGAAGCCAGCTGCTGTTCGGTAGCGGCAGATACATTCATCGTCCCAGAAGCGGTCTCTTCGGTAATCTCGGAGATCTCTTTGGAGAAGCGCACAATCTCTTCCGTACTGGCCGACATTTGCTCGGCACCTGCAGAAACATCTTCGATATCCCCAGCCACCTGATTAACAGCTGCCAGGATATCCTGGAAAGCATGACCTGCGAGCGATACGGACTGGATACCTTTGCGAACCTCCTGGGTGTTCACATCGACCGCCTGGATAGCACGATAGGTCTCTCTCTGGATCGAATTAACCAGCTCGGTAATCTGGCGCGCGGATTCGGCGGATTGTTCGGCCAGCTTGCGCACTTCATCAGCCACTACGGCAAAGCCGCGTCCTGCATCGCCGGCACGTGCCGCTTCAATGGCTGCGTTCAGTGCGAGCAGATTGGTCTGGGAAGAGATACCTGTGATTACGTCGGTAATATTACCAATCGTCTGGGAACGTTCACCCAGTTCCTGTACGACATGAGCCAGGGAAGTCATGGAATTCTGGATCGAATCCATCTGGGCGACAGCATCACGGATCGCCGCGTCGCCATCAGCCGATTTGGCAGCTGCTTCGGTCGCGGACGAGGAGACTGTCTGGGCACGGATGGCAATTTGCTCGACACCGATGGACATTTCCTGCATGGCTTGGGCGGATTTGGCGGTCAGATCGACCTGACGTGTCGTACCTTCAGCCACTTCCTGTGTCGTCGCGGCAATCTGGCGAGACGCCTGGGTGTTCTGTTCACTGCTGGCAGTCAGCTGTTCGGAAGAAGCCGCGATGATCTCGGAAGTGGAAGCCACCGACTCGATCAGATTACGCAGATTGGTAGCCATTTTGTTAAAGGAATCAGCGAGCAGACCAATCTCATCGCGGTTCCGGATCACGATCGCTTCACCGGACAGGTCGCCGTTTGCGATTTGCTCAGCTGCGGATTGCAGTGATTTGACCGGGCGGGAGATCAGGCGGGCGATGAATATGGCGATAGCGAGTGCCAGAATAACAGATACAATTGTCAGGATAAAGATATTGCGGGAAGTGGACGTTGACAGATCTACCGATTCAGCGGTCAGCGTCGTCGATTGCTGATTCTCCAGCGCAATCAGCTGAGTGATCGCATCATTGGCGGCATGCCAAAATGGATAGGCTTCCGTATGCAAATCGTGAGAAGTCTGCAGTTGATTGTTAAGGCCGGCTTCGATCAACTGAGGCAGTAAAGCAACATATTTATCGTAATTGGTTGTGAATTGCTCATACATTTGTCTTTCCTGATCCGTCCGGATCAATTTTTCATACTCTGTGCGTTCGTTGGCTATTTTTTCCAGGATTGAATTGTAGGAATTATTAAGATCTTTTAACTTGGATGGATCAGTCTCAAAAAGGATATTGAGTACCAGACGTTCAATATCGGATGTATCACCATTCATCGTACCCAGCAGGGTCACGCTCGGCATGGATTTGGTATTTAATTGTTTGAGCTGGGTTCCCAGATTATTAATGCCCATTGTGGATATCAATCCCATGAGGGCAAGAAGCAGGACAACAACGATAAAACCAGATAAAAGCTTTGATTGAATATTAAATCTCATTAATTCACGCTCCAACTGCAAAATATAGTGTGCTGTATCATAGTCTCTCTATATATCGACTTATTTTTTCAAAAATGTATATATAAAATTGTAATTAATTGAGTTAGTAATAATACAAGGAAAATTGGATATAAATGGCTATATATTAGATAATCATTACGCCTATCAAGTATAAAATTATGAATTAATTTATATAAATGTAATCTTTAAATTGAATTTGATTATAGTAAGCGTTATCATCAGGGAGAATAGGCAAGCAATTATCTGATGAAATGGAGTGTGTATCGATGCATCATCAATGGGCACCTTATCCGCCGCTCGGCTGGAACAGCTGGGACTGTTACGGAGCCGCTGTACGGGAAGAGGAAGTACGCGGCAATGCGGAGTACATGGCAGAGCATTTGCAGGCATTTGGCTGGGAGTATGTAGTGGTGGATATTCAGTGGTACGAGCCGGGAGCGGTATCTTCCGCGTATCGCTCATTTGTGCCGCTGGAGATGGATGAATATTCGCGGCTGATTCCGGCAGTGAACCGTTTCCCATCTGCAGCCGGAGGTCAGGGATTCAAGCCGCTGGCCGATTATGTGCACAGCCTGGGGCTGCGGTTTGGCATACATATAATGCGAGGCATTCCTAGACAGGCGGTACACCAGGATACGCCGATCAAGGGAACAACTGTTACCGCCCGCCAGATCGCCCATCCCAACTCGATCTGTCCGTGGAATAC
Source organism: Paenibacillus sp. Z6-24 (assembly GCF_054161335.1). Taxonomy (NCBI): domain Bacteria; kingdom Bacillati; phylum Bacillota; class Bacilli; order Caryophanales; family Paenibacillaceae; genus Paenibacillus; species Paenibacillus sp. Z6-24. The sequence continues at coordinate 2,127,389 of NZ_CP096398.1, forward strand.
GGATATGTACGGGGTGGATGCCTCACGAGAAGGCGCACAGGAATATTATGATTCACTGTTTGAGTTGTATGCGGAGTGGGGCGTTGATTTTGTCAAAGTCGATGATATCGCCGCTTCCCGGTTGTACGATACCCATCTGCCGGAAATGCAGCTGATCCGCCGGGCGATTGACCGTTGCGGTCGCCCGATGGTGCTCAGTCTGTCTCCCGGCCCGGCACCGCTGGAATATCATGAGCAGTTCGCAGCCAATGCGAATATGTGGCGGGTGACGGATGACTTCTGGGATCTATGGCCGCTGCTGCATGCCATGTTCGAACGCTGTGAGAAATGGGCGCCATATGTCGCCGAAGGCCGGTGGCCGGACTGTGATATGCTGCCGCTCGGTCATATCGGTATCCGCTCGGTCGATGGCGGCGGCAGTGATCGCTGGACCCGGTTTACCCGTGATGAGCAGCTGACGATGATGACGCTCTGGTCCATTTTCCGTTCACCGCTCATGTTCGGCGGGGAGCTGCGGGATAATGATGCATGGACCTTGTCGCTGCTCACCAATAATGAAGTGCTGCAGGCGAACCGCAGCAGCCGCAATGCCCGTCAGGTGTTCCGTGATGAGCAGGACCGTATTGTGTGGACAGCCGAGCAGGATGGCAGCGAGGATCGTTATGTGGCGCTGTTCAATGCAGGGGACGAGGATGCTGTGGTGCGCGTGACGCTGGAGCAGCTTAATATTGATGGAGCGGTGCAGCTGCGCAATCTGTGGGAGCGCTCGGATGCCGGCGTAGTACAGGGAGAGATCGAAGTGAAGCTGGCGCCGCATGGAGCGGCATTATACCGGTTGAGCCGGGTATGAGTAGTCGAGTGGGAATATAAGAACGGAGATAGCGGGCAGGACCAGCAGTTACCCTGGCAACAGGAAATATGCTATGATTCATAGGAGTGTTCAGCATGGAACAGGAGGATGAATATGGCGTATCAGATCAGACTGGAGAACGATGAAGATTTTCAGGATGCGATGGATCGGCAGTCGGTTCTGCGCATTTTCCGTGGGGATGATTTGATCGAATCCTCGGTGAAGATTGTGCGTTTTGATGAGAATCGGATTGTGGTTCAGGCGGATATTAGTGATATGAAGTATTATGGCAGGCAGGAATGCGAGTTTTTTGAGCAGCGTCAGGCACGACGATAGGATCAACAAATGAAGTTGGCTGCTGAGTCGTGGCGGTATCATGATAGTATGTAAAATAAAAGGGCGGTACCTCCAGGGTATCCGCCTTTTTTTGTGCTGATAGATCGGGTGTAGAACGAACCTTGCATGTACCCCCCCCTAATATAGGGAGACAGCAGCATCCACTTCAGAAAGAAATAAGAGCACGTACTCCGATTAAGCATGGAGATCCTTTAATTGTAATAGAAAATGAGGATCTCTATGCTTAAAGTAGTAAGATATTTTGCTTCATAAAAATCACTTTTCATTGAACCTCGCGTTTCATAAGCCAAACGCTAATTTGCTCTTATTTCCTTTCCTGCGCTCTGTGCAGTTGCATCAATTGGTAGTAAGCAAACCTTTAGATATTAGCTTAGCGGAGCTTCAATGTATGTGTCTGTCCATCTGCCAGCACGATTTGTAATGCTTCAGGTTGAGATAGCAGGTCACTACCAAATTCATATCCTGCTTCGAAGCTGCCATCATCTGTTTTGCCTCCCCAACTTCCGCCAGAGCGATTATCAATACGTTTAATCTTTTCTCCTTTTTGCGACAATAAATAAATGTTCGGGAAGGTTGGATATGGATCTGATGGAACAGCTGCTGGATCAAGCACTATATTGATTTTAGTAGTCAATGGCGATAATTCTACTTTGGTTACTTTTAAGCTCCCTTTGCTCCATTTGTAGATCATATCTTTTGGATAATAAGTCTGGGCTTCCCGAAGGCTGAACTGTGGAGCCAAATCAAAAGGTATTTTGACTATAGGTAAAGTATCTATATCGCTATCATCCACGACGATGCTCGGATTGTTCAAAAAATCTACTTTTGTGGTTTGCAGTTGAAAACGTCCAATCATTTTGTAAGGGAATGCTTGTCCTTCTTCCAGTTGAATCATACCCATACCTTTATACAATCTGGGGTTTTCCGGAAAAGCACCTCCCCACATGCTACTGCCTTCACTAATGACATTACGGTTATCTGTACTAATAAAACGGGAGATAGTGGGGCGCATAACAATTAGATCTTTTTCACTCTCAATCGTGAAGAAATAGACAATTTTCTGCCGGTCTGCGGTTACGGCATGCAGAGTGAAAGTGAGCCCATTTTGTGTAACCGATGTGTTCATTCGCTGAATATAATTGTTTTGGACAGCTGAATTGAGTGAATCATAGATATTCATATAAACTGACAGCTTTCGAAATGGTTCCAGATCTCCCCAGTTATCATCTGATTGTTGTTCTTCTTCCAATAAAGCTGCTGTTTTTGATAACAATGGACTCCAGTGATTTACTCCCGCCAATATGGCAACAATAATCATGACAGATATTGTACTCATCAATACACGCGGCCAGCCTCTCTTAAAGAGTCTGCCCACCACATTCACGCGTCTGGCAGGCTGCTGCATGCCTGCACGAATCGCCCGGATCTGCTCGAAGTCTCCTATAGGAGGCTGCTCAGCGCGCATCTGCTCCGCATCGTGCTGTAATGCCTTTTCCACATCATGCTTCATCATACCAATCCTCCTGTTTGTCCATAAATTTGCGCAGCTGCTTGAGTGCTTGGTGCTGCCAGGTTTTGATCGTGCCTTCCGGTTTGTCCAGAATACGGGCGATCTCGGGTACGGTCATATCATTGTAATAACGGAGCAGCAGAATATGCCGGTACTTGGGCTTGATCTTCTCCAGCAGCGCCAGCATCTGCATCCGGCGATGATCCATATGGATGGACGGTTCCGGCATCTGCTCTGGCATCGGAGAGATCTTTTTGCGGCGCCGCTGCTCATCAATACATATGTAGATCAAGATACGAATCATCCATGGCTTGAAAGCTGCCGGATTTTTGAGAGTTTTGCGTTTTTTCCATGCCCGGTAGGTTGCTTCCTGGATCGCTTCGAGGGCATCGTCGTTATTGCGCAGATAGCTGTAGGCAATCTGATGAAGCTGATTTCGGTGAGACAGCACCGTCTGGTAGAATCGTTCTTCTTCGCAGGCATAATCTGCGGTTAGACCGTGCAGCTCGGTGTCTGCTTTGGATACAGTCACGATCTTTCCCCCTTTTGGATATCTATATAGTATAGACGAAGAGAGCAGGGCAGAACGTTTTATAAAAACAGAAAAAAGGCTTCCGCCCTGATGCGGCGGAAGCCTTTTACATTGTCTAATGACTGCTCGGAAGTACGGATCTAATGAAAATACTCTTCATTACGGATACTCGCTGCGCAGATAAGTACCGGATTATCCCCGATCAAGCTGTTGTATGTGCAGTGGCAGACAGGGCGCTTCGATTAATCGCGCTCCAGTTGTTTTTGATCCATGCCAGTGCCAGTGTACCTTCACCTGCGTGAATACCGGCTACCGGGATAAAGGAAGCAATCTCAATCTGCAGGCGAGGAGCCATATGGGCGATCTCTTCCTTAAGCTTAAAAGCGCCTTCCATATTGTTGGCATGCATAATGCATACGTCGCGGATATGCTCGACATCCTTTTTCAGAATATCCAGCAGGCGCAGCTTGGCTTTTTTCATCGTGCGGATTTTGTCCTCGACGATGACTTTGCCTTCTTCAAAGCGCAGCAGCAGATGGATCGACAGCAGCTGACTGATCATCAGCTGAGTACCGGATACCCGGCCGCTGCGGTGCAGCTGGCTCAGGCTGGCCGGAATCATGTAAAAGGACATTTCCTGAATCATGCCATCGATCAGTTCCTTGATCTCCAGAGCGGTTTTGCCCTGACGCTGCATCTCGATACCCTGCATCACCATTTCACGCAGCGGGAATGCACCGACTTTGGAGTCGATGCCGATTACGCTGACTTCGGCTATCTCGGCTGCCTGGAGAGAGGAATTGTACGTTCCGCTCAACTCGGAAGAGCAGTGGATCACGATAATATCGTCATACTTGTCCTTGATCTGTTCATAGAGCTCTATAAATTCTCCGATCGGCGGCTGGGAGCTGCCTACACGGTCATGTACACGCATTTTCTCATAAAATTGCTCGGCGGTAATATCGATATTCTCACGATATACTTCATCACCGGCGATCAGGCAAAGAGGTACAATATAAATATTATTCTCGCTTGCAAATACAGGATCGATCATTGCGGTGCTATCAGTTACCCAGGCGATTGTTCTCATAATAAATCACTACTTTCTTATGGAAGATTCAACAATTCCCTGAAAACCAGCTCAGCTAGCCGCTCTTTTCCAAAGATTGTGAGCATATGTTCTGCAATAGCGAGCAAGATGTTATTGCAAAAAATACATATGTAGTGTGAAACTTTGTCATATAGTTATTATAACCATATGTAAGGATGATTACAAACTTGTCATGTGCAGATAAAAAGCATATCGGGTTACAGAAATACAATATATCCGTTATAATAGAAAGAAAAGTTCGGCGCTATAACAAAAGATGGGTTATTTATTGAAGTGGTGACGAAGCGGTGAACTTTACTAAATATATAACAATAATATCGATAAATGAACCGGAAAAGGAGGAGAATCTTGATGAACCGACCTGTGATGCAGTATCCGCTTCTGGATGAATTAAGAGACTGGGGCGAAGCCAAAACTGAGTACCGCTTTCCCCGCTGGGAGCAGCTGCCCCGGATTGAATTGTATATGGATCAGATGGTCGCACTGCTGGAAGGGCAGTTCCATCAGTTTCCAGGGGATACCGGCAGCAAGCTGATCACTCCATCCATGATCAATAATTATGTCAAACAGAAAGTCATCCCGCCTACTGTGAAGAAGAGGTATTCCCGCACCCATATCGCTTACCTGATCATAATCTGCAATCTCAAGCCGGTCCTGCCGATCGCTACCATACAGACGATGATCGACAGCCAGCTGGAGATTCATACGCTGGGCGAAATCTATAATCATTTCTGCGATGAACAGGAAGCCGCTTCCCGCTATACGATGGAGCTGGCTTGCCAGGAAGCGCGTACTCTACGTGAAAGCGCCGGTTCACAGCAGGAGATGCTGTCCAATTTCTCACTGAAAATGGCGACCCTTGCCAACGCAGGCAAGATTCTGGCCGAGAAAATTACCGGACTGGAAATGAGCGAGGAAGCAGAGAAAGAAATATCCATACAATCAAAACAGCAGGCGGTCAAATAAGTATGCTGGTTGGCATATATTTTCTTAATAGGTGTATCTTCAACTACTCCAATACTTTTGTACTTTAAAGGTGATAAGAAAGCTAAAAAGCAGTTGGTTAATAGTATTAAGTTCCTGACTAGACAATAAAAAAAGTGACTTGCATATAACTAAAAAAATCAAAGGATGAAGAAACTATAGTTTGTTTACTGTAGTCTCTTCGTCTTTTTATAGTTGTAGCTATAATACTGTTCACTTATAGCCTACATAAACATAAAGATTAAGATTTAGTGAGGAGCGGTCGTACGGAACATATGGGCGATGCAGGTAGACAGAGATTATGGACAAGTAACTATAAAAAGTATCCAAGACACTGAGTAAATCAAAAAATTAAGAGATAGAAAAGCCAAGTATAAAATTGATGTACTCGATAGTAAAGGTGTTCTTACTACATCGGTATGGATCGATGAATTTGGTAAGACAACAGGTATGAGCTGGACAGTAGAAACAAAAGTTAAATGTGGCTCGGGTTACAGGAGAGCAAAAGTACCTAAAGGAACAGAGCGAGGACATATCAAGTCGGTTAATGAGGGTGCGTTAGATAATGCAGTAGAGGACAGCCCGTTGAATATTATTCCTCAGACACGCGCTGTTAACGATCCACAAATGAAAGCATTTGAGACATATAGAGTGGAGAATTGCCAGGAAAGAATATTGATACGGTATATAATCTTTTATCGACCAAAGCCAATAAATGGCCTAAAGATTGGTATGACAAATCTGGGCCTCATCATTTAAGAGGTGAGTAAACTATGAATGCTAATTTGTATTTAATGAAACAGAATAATAATTACAGATTTATAGATCAAGAAGGAGAATTTGTAATTCCACCTGTATATAAAGAGGCTGGGGTATACAAGCCGCAGAACTTTAATCGATAGTCAGGAAATGTGTAACAGGTTTCTACATACATTGAGAAGTTGGAATTTACCGCGTAGTAATCAATTGATTTTGAAATCCATAAAGTAAAATAGAAATGCAACATCATCCAGTCATCCATCGTTTACTAAATATGGAATCATTTTACTGTGAATGCCCCAGTTTGACGGAAAGTATCCGGAAAAGAGGAGAGCAGGATATGAATATTACTATACGTGCATTCATAATCTTATGCCTGTGGCTGCTCGCTGGCTGCTCCATATCTGGCAGCGATTCTCCCACCCTGGGAGGAGTACTGTCTAGAGAACAGCAGGATTCACTTGAGGGCAGCTGGCAATTCGCTGGTTATATTATTGATCGCGATCCCGACAGTGGTGCACTGCTGTTCGTCTGGGATATCGATCCGCAGCTCATGGATCAGCAGACGGTTGAACAGATTCTGGAACAGGCTTCACCTCATGCATCCTGGATAGGTGTGCGAAATGTCAGCCATACCGACCGGATTCCGATCGGGCAGAAGGTAGTGCTCAATATGAGCGGACCTATGGAGACGTCGTATCCTGCGCATACGGGCATGAGTGCCATTCAAGTCGTTCAGCCGGAAGAGAAGATTACGGTGAATTCGTCTGCTGCACCCGAGCAGCCTTGAGCAGCAGGAAGCTAGGGAGGGCAATAAGTCGGTCATATTGGTATTTCGCTTAATGAAAAGGGGAGAATGCATACAATGAATACCCATAACAAGACTATACCCGAAGAAAATCTGCTGATCATAGACGGGCAGGATATCATTCTGAGGGAATTTACTGCGGTGGATCTGGACGATTTGCATAACCTGACCTGGCAGCCTGAAATCCATGAATATCTGCCAGGCTGGAACGTATCCCGAGAGCAGCGTGCCGATTGGCTATTGAACTATGAGATTCCGGGGAACCGGCAATTTGTGAATGCTTTGCAAAGAGGGGAAAACATCAAGGATATGTATCTCCGGCTAGCCATCATATCCCGGCAGACAGGCGAACTGATCGGCTGGTGCTGCTCTGGCATCAAGGATGAACTGCTGTCGCCCAACCGGGAAATCATGTACGCCATCTCCAAGGATCACCGGGGCAAAGGCTATACCACCCAGGCGGTGCAGGGCATGATTATGTATTTATTTTCCAATACGGATCTGCCGCTATTTGCTCCATCGCAGCTCATGGGCAGCTCATATTGCACAGAAGGGACAATAAATTTCCATTTGCCGGATTCTATACCTCCTATAAAAGGTTAATAATGGAAGGGTCATACAATTCACATAATTAACTAATACGAAAACAGGAGGAATTTAATTGCAAATGAACAAAAAACGGATCGCTGTAAGTATTGCATCGTTGGGGCTGGCTGTTACTGCCGGGACAGGCTTGGTATCTGCAGCAGATGTAGTCAATTATCAGGCGTCTGCCGGTTACAGCTCCACCCAGGGCACCAACCAGTGGCACTATGAGAAATTATCCGGCACAACCTACAGCAATCTTACATACCAGCCGGGAACGAGCCGTTGGGATAACGGCGGCACCTATCCATGGATCACGGCCAGCGCACAGCACCCGGGCAATGATGCCGATTCCGTTCGCACCTGGATCGCCCCGGCGAACGGCACAATTACGATCACCGGAGCGGTGGAGAAAGGAAGCGCTGACGGAGACGGTATCCTCGCCACGATCAAAAAGGACGATACCACGCTGTGGAGCCAGAAAGTCCAATCCACAACCGGCGTAACACCAAGCGGCGTATCCAAGATTGCTGTGCAACAAGGAACAGCCATTCATTTTATCGTCAACCGGGTCGGTTCGATCAGCTTTGACCATACCCTGTGGAATCCGGCGATTGCCTTTACTCCAGGAGCCGAGGTGCCGGATGATCGCAGTCTGTCGATTGTGGAATTTGGCGCGATAGCGAATGACGGCAAAGATGACTATGCGGCAGTCAATGCTGCGATCGCAGCAGCTCGTGCGCAGGGCAAGGATGTATATGTACCTGCAGGAACATTCCAGCTGAGTGATATTATTAATGTGAACAGCGTTACGCTGAAAGGTGCAGGTAAAGACAAATCGATCTTAACTTCCACCAACCCCGAACGCGGCTCTATTGATCTGACAGGAACTAGCCCGGCGATTCGGGATCTGAAGCATGAATATGCCAGTCTGGGCAAGCGTGATGGCAAGGATGAGAAAAACAGCATTACTGTCGATAATGCTACCAACTTTACCATTGATAATGTGTGGGTGAATAAAGCCAGTACAGCAGGCATTTTCGTTCTGCGTTCGGCAGGAGGTACGATTACCAACAACACTGTACAGGATACACAGGCTGATGGTATTCATATGACCAACGGCAGCAGTAATATTACTGTACAAAATAACCGTGTACAGCATGTTGGAGATGATACGATCGCTGTAGTCAGCTATGGCAAAAATGTAGATGCAGCTGGCAATCTGCTGCCGACTCATGATATTCGTATACTCGGCAACGATGTCGGATACGATTCCGGCGCTAGAGGAATATCAGTTGTAGGTGGTCGTGATATACGAATTGAAAATAATAGCATCCAACGTACACAGATGGCAGGCATCTATATTGCGACAGAAGCAGGCGAGGAAAATAAATATGTAACACAGCCAGTGAATAACGTGACGGTCAACAACAATACACTTGATAGTACAGCACAAAAGCCAACTGGTGGTCATGCAGAGATGCTCGTATATGGAGGTTATTCTGCAAATACAAATGATATTGTTATCGACAATATTACCTTCACTGGCAATACCAGCCGCAATGCGACCAAATTTCCGGCAGGTGTATGGGGAAGTGCCAAGGTTGGAAATGTGACTTTTACCAATACAACAATTATCAATGCTCCATATCCAGAGAAATACAAGTTTGAAAATGGAATCGTCACCTGGGAAGGTACAAAAGTTTACCCTAAATAAGTCATCTATTAACCGGACTATCTAAATAACCCCCTCGTCATGTCCATGCAGCAAGGACATTGCGAGGGGGTTATTTTTAGTTAGAGTATATCAACAAAATCAACAAAAACGCATCCAGCTGCGAAAACAGCTACCTATCTATTTCTTCCATTTCACAGTCACTGCGCAGTCAGAATCTCTGTACCTTCCGCCGTGATGGCAATCGTATGCTCGTACTGGGCAGCGAGTTTGTGGTCAAGAGTTCGGGCTGTCCAGCCGTCGGAGTCAATCGTCATGTGGTAGGTGCCTTCGGTGATCATCGGCTCAATTGTGAATACCATGCCTTCTTTGAGACGAACGCCTTTGCCAGGCTTGCCGACATGCATGTACGTCGGCTCTTCGTGCAGGTCCCGGCCGATGCCGTGGGCGAGCAGGTCACGTACAACGCCAAAGCCGTTACTTTCCGCATGCTGCTGAATCACGCTAGTGATGTCGCCCAGCCGATTGCCGGACTTCGCCTGTTCAATGCCGAGATCCAGGCATTCCTTGGTGACACGCATCAGCTTTTCGGCTGTTGGAGAGACTTGTCCGACCGTATAGCTCCATGCCGAATCACCCAGCCAGCCATCCAGCTCGGCGACGGTGTCGATCGTCACGATATCGCCTTCTACCAGCGGCTGCTTACCGGGAAAGCCGTGCGCGATCACATCATTCACAGAGGCACAGGTCGCATAGGGATAACCTTTATATCCCTTCTGGTAAGGCTTGGCTCCATGTTTTAGCATGACTTCCTCAAAAATGCGCTCAATCTCATTTGTGGTAATGCCCGGTTGGATGATTGGAGCGATCGTACGATGGCATTCGGCCACCACTTGGCAGGCCTTGCGGATAGCTTCGATTTCATGTTTGCTTTTTAAGATGATCATGTTCGTTTCAGGACTCCTTTGTCATAGCTTGCATAGCCAGCTCTGCGATTCGATCGATATTCAGGTTGGTATTGCCGTCGTAATAATGCAGTCCACAGCAGCCGACCAGTATGGCCAGCATATGGTCGATGCGGTCATCTTCGCACCCGGCGATCGATTGAAGAGGGATATATAGTTGTTTCATGAATCTTTTCCTGGCGGAGTACTGATCCTTCTCCGTCAAGCCGGTGTAATGTTCGGACGCCATTTTGTAGACGAGATACGTACGGGCATCCGACTGCCAGAGCTGCAGCAGAGCTTTGCAATAGGCGAGCAGCACAAGTTCATCCGGGGAATCGCCATTGGCATTCGTCCATTCGGTCAGGACGCTCTCGCACTTCTCGAATCCGCTGTTCAGCAGATCATCTATTAATAAATGACGGTTGGGATAATAATGGTACACCGTCCCATAACCCAGCTCCGCTTCGCGAGCAACGTCACGAATATCAAAGCTGCCACCTGTGCGGAAATAAGAGCGTGCGGCGACATCCAGAATCTGTTCCCTGCGCTGCAGGCGTATCAGCTCATTTTGTTCTTTTGTCCGGGGGCACATAATTGCAAAAGCCTCCTTTTGTAGACATACAAATTTGTCGATAGAAAAATAATAACGTATGAGTCTGAAATATGCAAAAAATCAGGTGAATATCGACTATTCTTTCTATATTCCTGATCAATTAGACGCCATGCCATCGCTAGACTCAGCAAAAGCTCGAAAACCCGCACTGCAACCAACAGGGTGCAATACGGGTTCTCCTTACAGTCTACAAAGGTCTATTCCAATCGCTGCGTACAGATTGACATATCAGGGTCCGGTACATACCCATTCCCATGGGCGTTCTTCGTCCCATCCGCAGACCGGTCGCGGATCATACTTGGTATCCAGTGTCAGCGTGTAGGGAACATCAGGATCGTATTTGGTCGGCGCATATACACGAATAAAGTAGGAATCGACCGGCAGGCGCAGGGCTTTGGGTTCATTTTGCTTCACGGTGGCGATGACATTTTCGTCCCAATCCCAGATCTCGACTTTGTAGACACCTTTGGAAGAAGGGTTATCCAGACGAACGGTAGTCGTGCCTGGATAATCCAGACCGAACATTTTCCAGTCTTCATCATACAGATTGTCGATCGTCTGAACGGAAGTTCCCTGATAATAGGCGTCTGTCGCCGAACTGTCATCGGAATACCGTTCGTAATCATCGAATTTGTCCGACAGCATGACCTTCAGATTGAACGGCTGGCTGAGACTGCCGCGGGTACCTCCTTCGGAGACACGCAGATAATACGTTCCCGGCTGGGCGACATAGCTGAGCTGGTCATAAGGCCCTTTATGCCGAAAAGAAGCAGTGCCTTCCAGATACATACTGTAATCCAGACCCGGAGGGACGAGCATCAGGGCAGTGATCTTCTGGGTCTTGGTGACGGTGATCTTGTAGTACAGGGCATCCTGGAACCAGACACAATCCTGATCATCGGGGGGCAGATAACCTTCGATCGGTACACCTGGTGTCAGCTCGATGGCGGTTGCTGCAGAGGTGTTGACAGGATAGGGAGCCAGAGTGGTAGGGGAGGGTGCTGCGGAAACAGCGGTATCCGGTGTTATGTAGGTATCTGCGGTTGTTGTCGCTGGGTTGACCGAATCAGAAGTCAAATAAGGGAAACACATGCCACCTCCTCCGGTCGATAGTGGGTTGACAGGTGAAGCAGCATCTTCGGCGAGTCCGGATGCGCCGGTGGCAGGGGCAGCATAACTGAATACGGACGGTACCCAGCTGAACAGCAGGAGCAGGACAAGTGTCCTCAGGCCAAGACAGGTTAACTTCATTGCATCGTCTCCTTTGTAATGGATTTGAAATAAGGGATTTCGAGTTGATTATAACTGATTCATCAGTCTTTTCAACTTATATTTTACTTTAGTGTATAAATTATCCATTTGTTAAAAAAGTGTGAGATTATAACTTGGAAATAGACTTTATAATTGACATTTATCAGGGATTTACCAGTTCGTTTACACTTTCTTATACATGCAAATAATCAACAATTCGGTTTGTTTGAACAATGCAATGGTACATATTGAAGATGCACCAGCAGCCCCATCACTTGGATAATCAGCAGTTTAAGGATATACAGTACATAGTCATTCTATCGCAAGGAGAGAAATGATTTGTTCATACTATTATTTCAATGTACAGCTATCCTATGCTCTGTTCTTCGCTAACGCATGGTGCTATATTACTATTACCAGAATTACGAGATCCATTGGAACATATCTACATACGGGGATGGTGTATTTTCACATACAGCCAGATCAGATTGACGTTGATTCTAAACTTAGTAGAGGTAGTAGATCTGAGACCAATTCTATCCTGGTTATTATATAGCTTTTTGGTTGCTTGCTTTACACTCTTTGCTTTCAAATGTTACGGTGTAACAGCATTAAATAATAGAAGGAGGAAATGATGAAAAAAAATAATTTTATCAAGTTATGTGGGGTATCCTTAATTGTTTCTACAGTATTAGCTAGTCCAGTTTATGCAGAAGAAGGTAATTTTAGAGCACCAGATGAGAAGACAGTAAATGGAGTTACATACTTAGATGGGATTGAAGTTATTCCTGATAATTATGCTGAGCTAAAAGAAAAAGAATTTCAAAAATCTGCAGACTCTATTCATGATAAAAGTGGAGGAATAAGTACACAAGGTGTCGGATCGTGGACAAAAGTCTCTGAGAGAACGTATTATACAGGAACAGATTGGGATCGCTACAACAACAGAACGGGTGCTACCGTTCCGATTACTCTTAAAACTACTTCTAGCATGACCGCTTCTATTAGTGGAGAAATGTCATATAACTTTGCTGCTGTTGCCCAAGCTTCTATGACAGCTACTATTGGTCAGACTTATAGCAAGGAGTTTACACAAGATGTAAAAGTGAAAGGTTATCATGTGACTGAGCTAAAAAGCGCTAAAAAAGCTTTGGAGCAAAATTATAGATACACACACGATGGTTGGTTTGGTGATAAACGTTACACGGCTTCAAGTCTGGACCACCGCGGTAATGAATACTGGGTATACAGTAATCAAATAAAATAAACATAAGAGCACTCTGATAAAACAGAGTGCTCTTGTAATATGAAGGTGATGAAATGAAAAATAAAATAATTTCCTCGATACTGTTGCTGGTTCTGCTTCTAACCGCTTGCGAAGACAGCAATGAACAAGCAGATACGAACAATGCCATTACAACTCCAGCCGTTGAGCAAAATGGAAGTGGCTATAACCAACAGCTTCAAGCGTTAGAAAAAGTTGATGTGAATGAAGAATCTTATCTGTTCGCCGATCATTCATTTACTATTCAATTTCCATATGCCGTGGACTTTATACATCCGATTGAAAAGGCCACGCTGCTTTTAAATGGTCGGGTAGTTACAGATCTTCATGATCCACAAAATACAGTTAAGCCTTTTGACAAGAATAAGTTGATTATTAAATCGAAGACAGTCCCTAAGCCATTTGATGAATTAATGATTATCGATAAGGATGGCAATGAAATTCATCTGGATACAGGTAAATATGTATTTGGTAAACGACTGCCGAAAGATACTATTCCGGAAAAACAGCAGGTCTATCAGATGGGCAGCCACTATCAGCAAATGGGCACAAAAGTAAAAATGACCTTTAACATGTCAAATGTACCGGGTTCAAAGATTACTTTTGAAGTTCCGAACGAACTAAAAGGAATCATCTTAAACCCTGTTACTAAAGTGCTAAAGTCTGATTCGGAGACAACGCAGTATGAGTACAGTTTTACCATTAATCAACCATATTATGAGAAAAACAAATTGAATGTATTAAGTTTTGAAATTCTTGCACATCAACAATTGGACGGTCGTGATTTGGTGATTTCAAAGTCCTATATCCCTATATCTGCAGATGATCTTAAGGTATGATGCATTCATGCTGTTTCACTAAATTTGTCCTGCACTCCTCTCCTGGCCATTTTAGAGAGGAGTGTTAAACATATGCAGGTCATCTTCAAAACGACAAAGATGGTAATCATCTTGTATAAGCTTGCTGTTGTTGGAGCTTAGCTGAGCAGGAGCATAGTAGCTGAAACCAAAGTGAGTAATAGGCTGCAACATTTACCATATGATCACCCGGCTTACTTTAATTTTAAAGAACAGGAATATAATAGTTTTATTCTTTTCTAGGTTTTTTTCTTCTTAACAGGCAGTTTCGTAACAAAAAATAGCAAAGACAGCACAAACAAAAAACGAGCTATGCGGATAGACAGAGCAGCACCGCCGCCTATATCCTGTAATCCGAGAATAATATCGCCTATGACAATGATCCCGCTACCGATCAGAACGATTAACGCTGTCAAATACATAAAATCACACCTTATCCATGAGAGTAAGAAGCATCTAATTAGTACCAACATCAGAGTCAGCTGAATGCAAAGAACATTCTCTATTACCCCATTTCTGCCGGAGTAGTTCGTTATTTCGCTATATCAGGAATTGATGGAACTTTGTTATATTCATATTGAAAACGCTTACCTTACTATGCTAATTGTACTGTATCCATGATTCTGCTGCATCCTGTCAATTATCATGCCTCCGTCTGCTATACCACACCAACCCCAAGGAGCGATGTAAATGAGCAATCTCAGGCACTGCACCATCGGTATCCTCACCGCCATGCTGGCACTGACGCCAGCGCTGTCTGCCATGGCACAATCCGCAAGTACACCAGCTTCCTCTATGATCACGGAAAGCAGTAATGCCAGCAAACCAACAGTCGATCTGGCAGACCGTAATGCGACACGGTCGACACGATCCCTGTTCGCCTATCTGGATCAGCTGCAGGGCAAGGAGATTATTTTCGGTCACCAGCATGCCACGACCGAAGGGATCGGGATTACGGCTCATGATGGCAGCCAGTCGGAAGTGCAGCGTTCGGTCGGGGATCTGCCGGGGATGTTTGGCTGGGATACGCTCAGTCTGGAAGGCAAGGAGAAGCCGGGTATATATGGCGGAACGGCGGAGCAGAGCCGGGATGAGCTCGTAAGGGTGATGAAGCAGGCTTATGAGCAGGGCGGCGTGCTGGCGCTCAGTTCGCATATGCCGAACTTTGTGACCGGCAATGACTTTTACGATACCAAGGGCAATGTGATCAGCCATATCCTGCCGGGCGGGGATAAGCATGCGGAGTACAATGCTTTTCTGGACAAGATCGCAGACTTTGCCCTGCATCTGAAGGATGATCGCGGCGAGGAGATTCCGGTGATCTTCCGCCCGTTCCATGAGCAAAGTGGCGGCTGGTTCTGGTGGGGTGCGCCATACCGGACCAAGGAGCAGTATATCGAGATTTACCGCTACACCGTCGAATATCTGCGCGATGTCAAAGGGGTACATAACTTCCTGTATGCCTACTCGCCGAATGTGCCGTTTAACGATAGCAGGGAGACCTATCTGGAGACGTATCCGGGAGATGAATATGTGGATATTCTCGGGCTGGATGCCTACTATGATGGCAATACGCCGACCTGGTATGACAGTGTCGTCCGGGATGCGCGGCTCGTCGTGCAGCTGGCCGAGGAGAAGCACAAGGTCCCGGCGCTGACGGAATTCGGTTATTCCAATGTCAAGCCAACCGGCACCAAAGACCTGCAGTTCTACACCCGGCTGCTGTCTGCGATCAAGAACGATCCCGAAGCAAGCAAGCTGACGTATATGCTGACCTGGGCGAACTTTGGTACGGATTCGATCTTTGTCCCTTACCGGGATGCGCCAAATGGACTCGGTGACCATGAGCTGCTGCCGGACTTTACGGCATTCTATGACGATGACTATACCTCTTTTGACCGGGAAGTGCAGGCGGGCCAGCCGTATGCGCTGCGGGTGAAGACGGCGGAGGAGCAGCCGTTCCTGCATATTGTGTCTCCGACGAATCAGGAGACAGTGCGGCTGAGCACCCCATCTACACTGCGGGTACGCATAGTGGAGGCCAAGATCGACCGGGTGACCTACCAGACCCGGACAGATCCGGCCGAGCACAAGCTGACGCGTGACCGGAACGGTCTGTATTACACAGCCAATTGGCAGCCGGATGCTTCACTGGCGGAGGACGGTACCCCGCTGACTGTCAAAGCCTATCTGAAAAATGGAAAAGTGCTCACCCAGACGATCCAGGTGTATGTGAGCGACAATGATGGAACGACTGATCCGCTCGTCGTGGATACCTTTGAACATTACAAAGGCAGTAACGAACTGCTGGATAATGCCTATACGCCCGCTGGGGATGCCAACCGGATCTCACTGGATGCGGAGCAAAAGCAGGATGGACGCTACGGGCTGAAGTATGAATATATGCTGGCTGCGCAGGGCTATACCGGAGAGTCGCTTAATATGCAGGGTGCCGACTGGTCCGGTGCGGATGCGCTGCAGTTCTGGCTCAAGCCGGATGGCAGCGGCAATAAGCTGGTCATTCAGGTCAATGCGGGCGGGACTTCCTTTGAAGCGTATCCTTCGCTTAACGGTACCGAGGCGGGAGTGGTGAAGATTCCATTCAGTGCGTTCAAGCCGGCACCGTGGGATACGGCGAATGCCGGCAAGACGATGGATGGGGATGCGCTGCGGGATATTCGTATGTTCTCGATCTATGTGAACAAGGGAGATGGGGTGGAAGTACCTGAAGGGACGCTGTATTTTGACGATATTCGTGCTTACCGGGAAGAAGTGGCAGCGGTGGAATAGGCGGATGGATCATGGGATAGCGGCTGTATGTACAGTGTATTCTCCATATAGGCAGATGGCGCGGAATTTGACTTCCTTTTGCCGGGGCTTTTATAATATGAGGCATCCGCAAAGGGTACAGGTGCTAATTATGGGTAATGGAACCTGTGAAGGACAAGCGACCTGTCACAAATCAACGGAGGTGCGAACATGAGCCAACCTATCGAACTATTCGCAGATTATGAGCAGATTATAGATTGTTATACGATTGTCGGAGAGTGGGAAATCTGGCTGCAGCACGCCAAGCTGGGCAAGAGCCGCGTAGCGATCCGGGTCAAGCAGGACCGCAGTGGACAGTATTTCCATGATGTGAGCCATTTCTATCAGCCGGGCAAGCAGTCCGCGCCGGATGTACTGGAACAGCAGGGCCAGCATACCCCAGAGGCAGCGATCCGCCATGCGATGAATCAGCTGCTGACCCATTACCGCGCGGATGATGCCGAGGCGGAGTGGATTGTGAACGAGAATTTCTGAGTAGACGATTGAACGAGGCTGTACACAGCAGTGGAATAGATAAAATAACAGCATAAAAATACTCCTGCAGATGACAGGAAGAGCAAATGCCGGGAGAGGGAAGAACTTCTGCCCGGCATTTCATTATGAATACATATCGATCAATAGATGAGGAGACCCGAGGATATTATGGATTTGGTCCGGCTGGTTTTGATGATTTACGTCGTTGCCTATTTATTGATAGGTGTGGAAGGAATCATGGAGCTGAGAAAGGTACGCAGCTCCATGCAGAAGTGAGAGGCGGTGAATAGAATGGATGAGCATCATATAACCTATGAAGAGTTAATGGAATTTTTTACACAGCAGCGGGAGATTGAATTCATGTATCAGGGCAAGCTATATGCATTTTTGCAGATGAAAGGTGGATTTGTACTCGTATGCGAGAATCGTTCGATTACTCCGGTGTATATGGATTATACCCGGCTGGCGAATGAGGCCGAGATTGAAGGGACGCTGTTCCTGCAGCTTTTTCAGGAGAGTAGGATAGAGATTACGACTGTGTTCTGATCATGGGTAAATACATACAGGGTTACAGGCTGCTGCGTACAGTCAGAGTCAACGGCTCGGTCCGGCTGTACGGTGAACGGTTAGCAGATCGGCGTTGATCTCCACCGTTATATCGTAAAATTGATCGGAATAGCCATCCATCCAGTTCCCGGGGTCTTCTTCGGAGTAGAACCAGAAGATCAGCAGGCGTCCGGCTGCCGGTGAGTATTCCTCCGTACAATCGATTGAGCAGAGTGCCAGATCAATGGACAGAGGGGGAGACCAGTTCCGTGCTGGCTCTGCCAGTTCGTTCGCCCGCTGCTGTGCGGCTTCTACAGCGAGCAGGAGAGGCAGCGCATAGTCTTTGCCGGCGAATTGCTCGGCAATCTTGTCCTGCTGTCCGGTCTGCATGGCCGACAGCAGCGCAGGGACATGCTGACGGTCGATATGGAATAGGCTGTTCGGAGATTGCAGGTTGGAATGAGGCAGATCGTTGGATGGATACACAGGGTTTCACCTCAATTTTAGTTGATGATACAGGCTTCGCAAAGCAAAATGGATAACAAGTCGAAGATACAGTTGTCTTTGTTGGAATTTAATCCTATTTCATTCCTGTCTATGAAGATCCAGGGCCAGTCGGATCATATCCCGGCACTGGATGCCATGTTCATAGATCGGCTGCTCATAATGCCGGACAAAGAAATTCATGTCGACGCCCACAATCCGAAACCCGCATTTCTGATACAGGGCGAGCTGGGATACACTGGAATTGCCGGTACCCAGTTCTATCGTATGATACTGCTGGTCCCTCGCGGTTCGAATTGCATGCTGAACGAGCTGCTTGCCGATCCCCTTGTTCTGGTAGGATTCGGCAACCGCTACATTGACCAGTTCGATGGTCTTCGGGCGAGTTGGCAGCAGCACATACACACCGATAATTTCTTGATTTTGTTGCTGGTTGGCAATGTAGCACTGTCCGCGAGAGAGATAGTCTTTGATAATAGCAGGTGAAGGGTCGGCGGATAGCAGCAGCTCCATCGGCGGATTTTGCCCGGGTTGGAGAGGGTGGATATGTATCATGGTATGCACCTCGCTTGGTATGTCAAAGGAATATGTGTGGATGATCTATCTTTCTCATGATAAAGCAAGATGATTGGCTATACAAAAAAAAATTACCAATTGGCGAAAAATCGACACTTGATTAGACGATGATGACTAGAGAATACAGCGCAGATATAATTGGAGACTTATTAATGAATATGTATAGAAGTAATGTAAAAATAAAAAGCATATCCGTGATCTGAAATGATGCTATAACTACATAACAAATGCTGCAATATGCACAAAACGGAAGAAAGGAAATAAGGGCAAAGGACGAGATTGGAGCCCGGGAATCTACACTATTGCCTATTTCGTAGATTCCCGGGCTCCACCGGAGGACGTGTCCTTATTCCTTTCTGGAGTGATTGATGCCTCCCAATAATATTGAAGCGTGAAGCGAGTACAATAACCTCTGCTTACCCTTTCACCGCCCCGGCTGTCACCCCGCCAATAATCCATTTCTGGGCAAACAGATAAAACAGCATGATCGGGATCATCGACAGAATAATCGCGGCAAAGGCCATATTTACCTGCGACGTATATTCCCCGAAGAATTGGAACTGCACCAGCGGCAGCGTAGACGCTTCTTTCTTCTGCACCAGAATCATCGATACGACAAAGTCATTCCACGCCCCGAGCGCACTCAGTACAAGGATCGTCGAGTTGATCGGCTTGAGCAGCGGGAAGATAATGCTGTAGAACGTCCGGTACCTTGATGCCCCGTCCAGCACCGCCGATTCCTCCAACTCACGCGGCACGGTCTTGATAAATCCTACATACAGAAAAGCAAAGTACCCGATCTGCACCCCTGTTAGCGCGATGATCAGCCCCGGAATCGTATTGAGCAGACTCAGCTCGCTCCATGTCTTGTACAGCGGGAACATTAGCACCTGGAACGGCAGCATGATGCTGGACATGAACAGATAATAGAAGAAATTATAAAACCGCGTATTGTTGCGCGCGATCACATAGGCAGCCATCGAGCAGACGGCAATCGTCAGCGCCACCGTACCGACAGTCGTCAGCACACTGTTGCGCAGCGCGAGAAAGAAGTTCGAGGCTTCGATCGCTTCCGCATAGTTGGACCAGGCGATATGCGTCGGGAAGGCGAGCGGACTCTGCGCCGTCTCGACCGGTGTCTTGATCGAGTAGATGACGGCGATATAAAACGGAAACAGGAACAAAATGGCGATCAGATACAACAGCGCTATTCGCAGAATATGCGACCATTTACGGCGTGGGCGCGGCTCGCGTACCTGGACGGCAGCGGCAGTCGGATGAGTTGTATTCAATACTCCACTTCCCTTCTCCGGAAATAGCTGGTGATGATTACGGTCACGATCAGGATGAAGACAAACAGCACCAGTGCCGCCATCTGTCCATAGCCGGCTTTGAAATACGGAAATTCATAATTGTACACATACATGGCCAGCGTCTGGGAAGAAGTGCCGGGACCGCCCTTGGTGGCGACCATCGGGTAATCGAACTGCCGCAGACCGGTTCCGATCCAGAGCGGAATACAGTAGGTGAAGGCCGGAAGCAGCAGCGGAACGGTGATTTTGGTGAACTGCTTGTAGTTGGTTGCACCGTCGATGCGGGCCGACTCGTACATGTCCTTGGGGATTGTCTGCAGACCGGCATAGTAGATGACCATGGCGAGTCCGATTTCTTTCCACACACAGATAATGGCGATCCCGAGCATGGCAGTGGTTGGATTGCCGAGCAGTCCGCCGTCTGTCTGGAACAGAATCGGGAAGATATCGCTGTAAATATACCGCCAGATAATCGCGGCCAGCACGAGGCTGATCACCATCGGCATAAAGATAAAGCTTTTGAGCAGATTGACACCGGGGAACTTGCTGTTCAGCGCAACAGCAAGCAGCAGGCCGAACACATTGATACAGATCGTAGTGACGACGGTGAAGAGCAATGTGTTTTTGATTGGATCGAGCAGTTCGGTATCGGTGAACAGCAGCTGCAGATTGCGCAGGCCGACATAGTCATACGTCGGTGCGATACCATCCCAGTTGGTAAAGGCAATATTCAGGCCCCGCAGGAACGGAAAGACCACGACGAGCAGGAAGAACAGCAGGGCAGGGATGATAAAGGTAAACTTGACCCACTCGTCCCGGAATCTATGCGTCATAACGCTCACCTCCATGGTTCATCAGGATTGGAATCAATGAATTGCCTGGATCATATGTAGCATCAGGCGAGTAATCGCAGAGAGCAAAGCGGTACCCGCCTAACGCCGTCGGTTCGATGTCTAATTCATGCGGTTGATTTTAACAAAGTCTTCATCCAGCTTTTGCAGCAGTGCATCGACGCTGCGTGTCGCCGGATCGGAGACGAGGAAGAACGTCATATCCTGTCCGAATGTAGTGTCATACTGTCCGTACCAGAGCGGCTTGACCTGGTTGTTGACGACTTTTCCGGTTTTGAAAATGTCCTGAAATTCGCTGGCGATCGGGTCCTGCTGCTTAGGCTTGATTTCGTCGGAGATCGTGCTGATCGTCTGAACACCATCCGCCCAGATCTGGGCACCTTCATCGGAAGTCATAAATTCAAAGAACTGCTTGGAGGCATCCAGATGCTCGGAGTTGGCACCGATCATCCAAGTGTCATCGGTGGAATATGTCATCACATTCTCGTCCGGGTTGTCAGTCGCGGGATACATGAAGACTCCGAAATTGCCTTCCGGATTGTAGCTGCGGATCGTACCGATTGCAAAGCTGCCCATAATGTCCATCGCTGCTTTGCCCTGGGCAAAGTATTGGAGAGAGCGGTCATAATCAATGTCCTTGGCATCCTTGTTGGCATAGCTGCTCAGTTCATTCAGACGGGTCAGGAACTCGCGATAGCCCGGGATGTCCGAGAATTTCTTCTCGCCAGCCATGATCTGTCCGGGATAATCCGGGTTGTCCTTGAGCAGATTGCCGAACATATCCGGGAACATGAAGCTCATGTAGGAAGCGGCATCTTTCCAGGAAGCGGCGAAGGGGGTAATGCCTTTGGCCTGCAGCTTTTTGGACACGTCGACCAGTTCGGAGTAGGTTGTGGGTACTTCCACACCAGCCTGCTTGAACAGATCCTTGTTGTAAATGACGGCGTTGGTCATCAGATCCACCGGCAGTCCATATACTTTACCTTCGTACGAGACGTTGGGCAGATAATCCGGATTGACCCTCTTTATGAATGCTTCGTTGGTCAGATCGAGAAAGGCGCCTGATTTGGTAATATCAATCATGCCCTGCGGACGTCCAAAAATGATATCCGGCTGATCATCGGCAGCGACTTTCATCTTGATATTGTCGTTGTACTTATCGACCGGCATCACCTGGATATCAAAGTCGATGTTGGGATGAAGTTCGGTGAATCGGTCGGTCAATTTTTTGAACGTATCGACTTTGGGTTTCTCGACCATATAGTGAGTAACGGTCAGGGTTACCTTGCCATCTGCGTCACCACCCGAGCCTGAAGATGCTCCGGAATTGCCGCATCCGGTGAGAGCCATCGAACCAGCGAGCAGCAGAGAGAGAAAGAATCCGGTTTTTTTCATTATCCAACCTCCACTAAAGTATTATTGTAAGCGCTTTATTCGTGTATTATAAAATGCACAACCATCAATTTATATACTCAATTGGTTATAAATTTATAAAAAACATATTTTTGTATTAATACTAAATTCACTATTGTAAGCGTTATCAATATGTAAGATAATGTCAACACCAACAGGGATGTGTCGTAGAAAGGAGCGAATGATGGGAAGAATAATTATATAAATTAAAACGTAAAAACGTAATTATGCCTTTCTGACTTCTATCAATCTATTGGATTTTATTTTCAGAAAAATGGGGTGAGCCATAATGAAAAAGATTCCTCTCTACAAACAGATCAAGCAGCATATTCAGCAAAAAATTGCATCCGGTGAATTGCGCTACCGTGACCGTGTGCCTTCGGAACAGGAGATGATGGAGGAATACCAGGTCAGCAAAATCACAGTCAAAAACGCTATGATCGAACTGGCCGAAGAGGGATGGGTCAAGCGTATTCAGGGCAAAGGAACATTTGTCTCGCTGGAGCCGGGAGCACGTACGCTCAATGCCGGACAGACCGGCATCGCCTATTTCCCCTATCATCAGAATACCGTTCCGGCTCCGGTAATCGGTCTTATTATCCCGACGATGAAGACGCGCGTCATTCAGAAGCTGGTCGATTATACAGAGTATTATGCCAACCAGGCGGGTTATCAGCTGATCCTGCATATTACACGTGAATGCGCCACCAATGAGACTGAAGCGATTCGTCAGCTGATCGATCGGCACGTACAGGGGATTATTGTATTTCCTACGGAAGACGAGAAATACAGCGAATCGCTGCTGCGCCTGTCGCTGGACAAGTTCCCTTTTATATTCATGGATCGGTATCTGCGCAATATTGAGACCTATAGGGTGATTTCGGATAATTTTACCGGAGCATATCAGACCGTCTCTTATTTGCTGGAAAAAGGGCACCGGCATATTGCGCTGATCTCGCCGGATAATACCAATACAGCGATTCAGGATCGTACGCTTGGGTTGGAGCATGCCTATATGGATCAGCATATTTCCATCGACAAAAATCTGCTCTGCCATGTACCGCTGGATATTCTAAGAACGGCGGGAGCACAGGAGTATGTAACGGCTTTTCTGAAGAGATATCCGTATATTACAGCGGTATTTGCGCTTACTGCAGAAGCGGCGGATCTGACACATGCATCATTGCGTCAGCTGAGGCGTATTGGGGTGACCGAGATCATTTCTTTTGACGATCCGGGGTTGCCGGGGGTAGCGTGCATTATGCAGGATGAACAGACGATGGCGATGTGGGCGGTGAAGCTGCTTCAATCCCAGATGGAAGGAGAGTATAGCCCGCAGGAGTATATCGTACCGGTCAAGCTGAACTTCCTGGAGAATACATTATAAAAGGCTAGTATAGATAGTATATTAATTAAATAAAGTGAAATTATTACAGTAAAGTCAGATTCAACTGGTAGTTATATAGGTGAATGATGGCTAACAGATAATAATCTGACTATAGATAACAATAAGCAAATGACAGCAAACGGGGGAGTGAGAGAAATGAGCTGGGCGGAAATCATATCCCAGAGATACAGAGCGCACAAGGACTTCAAGGAAGAAATTGAGGCCGTATTAAAAAATTGCCTGGAGGAACTTGAGGGTCTTGGTGTGCCGACGAGCCAGACGCTAACCAGTCACTATCCATTGGAATGGATGGTCTGCATTGGTCTCAAAAAATTTATTCTCAAAGGCAATGATATTTATCGGAACAAAGAAGTCTATGACAGCAACGGACTGATTCACAGCCATGATCGGGATACGCTGGAGGTCGTACAGGAATTGTTGTTGGATGAGTTTTCGAAAACGTTCTAAACGAGTATATTGGAAAGGATACAAGCATACACCGTTCAGGCGGCATCTAACTTCAGACGAACTACATATAGCATCCGTGAGGATGCTGTTTTTTTGTCACAGCAGCTGTTTTGCTGACGACAGGCGGGTAAAATGTCGGGATTGTCAGCACCCGGATAGTGTGGAAGACCCATCATTACCAATGAACAAAGTCACAAATATAAAGAAAGCGAAAAATGCCGTTTATTTAGCAGATGCAGGGGTAATGATATATTGTCGACGCTTACAACACATTACAGATTATCAAATAAATTCAAGGAGTGAGTACAAATGGCAAATAATAATGATGATAACAAAATGAGCAGAGAAGAAGCAGGTCGTCTGGGTGGCGAAGCAACTTCCAAAAATCATGACAAAGAATTCTATCAGGAAATTGGCCAAAAGGGTGGAGAAGCAACATCCGAATCTCACGACAAAGAATTTTATCAGGAAATCGGTGAAAAAGGCGGCCAGGCAACCGCTGATTCTCATGGCAAAGAGTTCTATCAGGAGATTGGTGAAAAAGGTGGCCAGGCAACTTCCGATTCTCATGGTAAAGAGTTCTACCAGGAGATCGGTCAAAAAGGCGGCGAAGCTACTTCTGAATCCCACGGCAAGGAGTTCTATCAGGAAATCGGCAGCGAAGGCGGCAAAGCCCGCAGCGATTCCGATGGCATGAGCCGTGAAGAGGCAGGACGCAAAGGCGGCCAAGCGCGCTCCAACAATAACGACAACGATTAATTCACATAACGGATAATACGCACGATAGGTTTTCCAAAACGAACCGTCTTTGCAGGCGGTTCGTTTTCTATGTCCTGGGCAGCAAGAGACTGCATCCACATGAACAGGGACATGTATTTAATGTATCCTTACATCTTATATACCCTGCAATTAGAGAGAAAAGGCGGTCATACGATGTTTTTCCTGATGATAGTAATGAAACTGGTCATTGGATTGGTAGCTCTGATTATTGCGGCAAGAGTGCTGGGCAAAAAGAAACTGGCTCAGACCACGCCGCTTGATCTTATATATGTCGTTGTATTGAGTGGAGTACTGATACAGGCTGTATATGATGAGCAGGTACAGCTGTATCATCTGCTGGGAGCGATTGCTCTCTGGTGTATCATGATTTATCTTATTGAATATTTTGTGAGCCGCAAGGAAAAGGCCCGTAGTCTGATCAAAGGAGCAGCAGTCCTGCTTGTATCCGATTCTGAAATGAGAGTACAGGCTTTTATCAAACACAAAATGGAAGTGGAGCAGTACCGTACCCTTCTCCGTCAGCAAGGAGTCTTCTCTATGTCGGATGTGACGTATGCGATTCTGGAGACGAATGGCGGTATCAGTGTAATTCACAAGGAACAACTCTGCCGTACACCTTCTATTCTGCTGGCGAATACAGGCGAATATGTAATAGCGGATTTTGATCAGGATCGTCAGCGGGATGAAGGTTGGGTAAAGGAAAAGCTGCAAGAAGGCGGTTATTCCGATATCAGTCGGATCTTCTGCGCGGAATGGTCCGAGGAGAATGGACTATATGTCGTTCTTTATCCGGATAAAGAGTAGAGGATAAGTAGTAAATCAAATGATAGACCGATCCAACAGCCAGTATGTGCTGACAACGGCTGCCTGAATGCAGCTTCCTGACCGTATATCGGGGAAGCGCTTCAGGCAGTTTTTTTGATTTTATCAAAAAAATAATCAAAAATTGCAATCACTATTTATCCATGCTATATTTTGACCAGAAAACCAAAATAGTTTTTTGGTCAAAAAAAGAAAATCATTGCTGCACTTGCCAGATGCATAAGCGAATGGGATAACACTTTACGTAATGCTAACTATATAACTATCATTAAATTATCATTTATGCTGGATCATTTACCTGAGGAAGGATGTACGCAGATGATCAATCACCATTCGGACGAGAGATACATGAAGATTATTAACACAGCAACAGAGGTATTCTCCATGATCGGCTACAAGGCGACGACGGTTGACCGGATCGCCAAAACCGCAGGAATCAGCAAGGGTGCCATCTACCTGTTCTTTGAGACCAAGGAAGAGATCCTGATTGCAGTCATGGATAATTATATCCGTGAGATGATCGGCAAGGCCGAAGAAGCAATCAATGGGGAAGGCACCCCGGAAGACCGCTTGTATCGTGCGATCTACGCCTGTATCATGTACCGCAAAAATCTATGCATTCTGGATAAGCTCACCCTGGAAGCCGGACAATTCGGTACGGTAGTCTCCCATAATGCACTGAACAAATTTAACAATGCTACTATCGCTTCCGTACGACAGCTGCTGGATAAAGCAGTGGAACAGGACTTGGTGCATATCGAGAATACGGAAGTGACAGCCTTTGCGCTGGCTCATCTGTATGATGCTCTTACTTCGCAGTGGGAGCTGCATCGTGAGCCGCTGGAAGACAAAGTGATTTTTGAAATGCTGCGTAAAGTATTGATGTAATCGAGAGTCGGAGCGGTCTTGATATAGATTGTAATTGTATATTGGAGGAACCACACGTATGAGCAGAAAATATAGTCGGATATGGATGAGTGGAATCGTATTAAGTATTATGCTGTCCGGGTGTTCAGCAGCACCGGCTGCAGAACATCCGGTCAATACGGTATCCCTTATGAAAGTAAAAGAAGCACCGCTGACCGCTATCTATGATCTGTCTGGCACCCTGCAGGCCCGGACATCCTCACCGGTATCCTTTGAAATGGGAGGAACTGTCGATTCGCTGGGTGCCGATATTGGCGATACCGTAAACAAGGGCACGGTACTCGCACGGCTCAATACGGATGATCTGGATCTGAAAGTAGCCGAAGCGCAGCAGGCGGTACAGCAGTCTGCCGCAGGAGTCAGTGCCGCCAGAGCTTCCCTGCAAAATGCGCAGGCTGTTCGCACTGCTGCCCAAGCAAGTGTAGCCGCAGCCCAGGCACAGGTCGAAGGGGCGCAGAGCAAGCAGCAGGGTGTACTCGATGGAGCGCGCAGCCAGGAGAAAGCGCAGTCGCAAAATGCGGTGAACAAAGCGCAAGTCGCCTATAATCAGGCAGAGTCTGCTGCCAAGCGGGCTGAAATGCTGTATCAGAACGGACTGCTGTCCCAGCAGGAAAATGAACAGGCCCAGACGGCATTCGCCAATGCAGATACAGCGTTAAAAGACGCCAGAGAACAGCTGTCACTCGTCCAGGAAGGCGCGAGTACATCCGACCGTGCGAGTGCAGCTGCAGCCGTCAAGCAGGCGCAGGTGGGTATCGAATCCGCCCGGGCCAGCGTATCCCAGGCCGAGGCGGGGATTGAGCAGGCTCAAGCTGGTGCCCGGCAAGCCCAGGCGAGTTATGATCAGGCCAGTGTCGCTCTCGCCCAGGCCAAGCTTGCCCGGTCCAAGTCCATACTGAAGTCTCCGATCAGCGGCGTTATTCTGGAGAAAAATATCTCGACCGGACAGGTTGCTGGTATAGGCACAAGCGTATTTACGATCGGAGAGATTAACCCGCTCAAAGTCCTGCTGCCTGTACCGGATGATGAAATCGGAAAATGGAAAAAAGGCCAGCAGGTGAGCATTACGCTCTACGATGAGCAGCGCACTGGAACAGTCACCAGCATTTACCCCAAAACAAATGACAGTACCGGCTCCATCAGTGTGGAAGTACGCATCGCCAATCCCAAGCTGGACTGGAAGCCCGGTCAGGTCGTCAAAGCGTCCCGTCAGACCCAGTCCAAAACAGGAATCATGGTCCCGATCGAAGCGGTGATCAGCACGGGCAATGCCCCTTATGTATTCAAAAATGTAAAAGGCAAAGCAGTTCGTACACCGGTCAAAACCGGTGGTCTGTACGATAACCAGCTGGTGATTAGAAGCGGACTGAAGACCGGTGATCAGATTGTGACTGCGGGAGCAGACCGGTTATTTGATGGCGACGAGATCCAGGGACAGACGGCAGCCGCCGCACAGGGGGCCGCCAGCAATGATTGAATATATCGTCAAAAAGCGCAAGATTACATTGCTATTCTTCGGCATGCTCATCCTCGTGGGTGCCGTTAGCGGATTGGGTCTGCCCAAGCAGCTGATGCCGGATATTATCGTCAAGCAGGCCACCGTGACGACGACCTATGCGGGCGCCACACCGGAACTGATGGAGACGACGGTCACCCGTGTCCTGGAATCCAAAATCAAGGAAGTATCCAATCTGAAGACGGTAAGTTCCATTTCCGGAGCAGGGGTATCGATGATCACTCTCGAGACACAGCCCAAAGCGGATGCTCCGGCGGTATGGAATGAGCTGCGCAAAAAGGTGGAAGATGCCGAGTCGGATTTGCCGAATTCCGCCGACAAACCGGTGATCAACGATAATTTGACCAAGTCGTTCGTCCAATCCTTTGCCATTTATAACAAGGATTACAATAGCCTGCTCGGACTGCAGGATCTGATGACCGACTGGAAAGATCAGCTGCGCTCGGTGGAAGGCGTGACGGAGGTAACGGTAAACGGACTGCCGGAGCAGCAGGTGCGGATCGAAGCGGATATGTCCAGGCTGCAGCAGTACGGCATTCCGTGGGAAGCGGTCATGAAGGCGGTCCAGTCCGAGAATAACAGGGTACCTACGGGTACACTGGATTACAAAGACCGCAGCTACCAGCTGAAAGTGCCGCTCAACTATCAGGTGGACAGTCTCAAGGATATCGCCGTGTTCCGCACTTCCCAGGGTACACCGGTCTATCTCAAAGATGTGGCCACCGTCAAAATGACCATCGAAAAAGCCGGGTATATGAGCTATTATAACGGTCAGCCGTCCATTTCTATCCTGATCAACAGTGAAGTCGGCTCGGACGTGCCACAGGTGTATGAACGGGTCAACGCCAAGATGGATGAACTGAAACCGACGCTGCCTGCCACGATGAAGATCACTTCCTTATTTGCCCAAAAAGACGAGACCGATCGCATATTCGACAATCTGCTGCATGAGACCATGATCGCAATTGCGGTTGTCGTGATCGTCTGTATGCTCGGGCTGAACTGGCTCACGTCGTCCTTTGTCGCGCTGGCGATACCGATATCGGTAGCTATCGCGATGATCCTGCTGCCGGTGATGGGCATTACGCTCAATCAGATTACGGTAGTCGGGCTGATTATCGTACTGGGGATTCTGGTCGATGATGCTGTCGTCGTCAACGATAATATTGAGAGGCGGCTGTCCGTGCTCCGGGAGAATCCACATGATGCGTCGATCCGGGGAACCAAGGAAGTCGCGATCTCCATTTTGACAGCGACGCTGTCGACGATTGCCGCTTTTGCACCATTGATGTTCCTGAGCGGGGATGTCGGTGCATTTATCAAGCCGATCCCGGTCGTGATCTCGCTGGCAATGCTCGCCTCCATGGCAATGTCGCTGACGATTATCCCGATTTTCCGGGAGTGGTATGAACGCCGCAATATATTAAAAGGCAAAAAAAGCCGCAGCGACAAGCCTGTCGGCCTGCTGGGCAAGCAGATTCAGATGGCTTCGAATACGTATGCCCACCGGATGATGCCCGTTGTACTGAAACGGCCGATGCTGATCGCGCTGCTCGGATTGATGATCAGTACGGCGATCTACGGATTGGCGGTATTTACACCGGTCCAGCTGTTCCCCCGCTCCAGTAATGCGGAGCTGACGATGGATATTACGATGCCTACCGGTTCGTCGATCCAGGATACAAACAAGACGGTACAGGAAATGGCCGCCTGGGTAAAGCAGCAGCCGGGAGTGCAGAATATTTCCTATTCCGCTGGTGGCACGGCAGCGCCGCTCTTTTACAATATTACGAATATAGCGAGCTTCTCCACAACTCAGGCCCAGATTCTGCTCAAAGGGGACAGTGAACAGCTCGACAGTACCAAGGCGGTGACCGATTGGCCGCTGCTGCTCAAAGAGAAGTTCCCGCAAGTCAGCACAGCGGTCAAGCAGACCGAGCTGGGCATTCCGGTCGGCAAGCCAGTCTCGATCCGGGTCACCGGTACCGATCTGGATGAGCTGCGCAAGCTGACCGAACAGGTCAAAAATGTAGTTGCAGCGACCAGCGGTACCAGCAACGTAACCGACAGCATGGGCATTCAGAATTACACGCTGGATTTTGAGGTGAATAAGCCTGCGCTGGACCGATATAACGTGAGTTATGAGAATCTGACCCGAACACTGCTCATGATGGGCACCGGTGTCAGTGTGGGTGACTTTGATAATGGCAAGGATCTGGTCGATATCAAGATCTTTATGAAAGATGCCTCTACGGTGGACCCATCGATCCTGTTCCAGCAGGTCAATGTGACGAACTCGGATAATGTTCAGGTTCCGCTGTCCCAGCTCGTCGATATTCGCCCGGACTTTTCGATTAAGCAGATTAACCATTACAATCTGTCCCGCGTGAATACGATCGAAGCGGACGTAACCGGACGTACCGCCACAGAAGCGATGTCCGATATTAGCGCCAGTCTGAACAAAATCAATTTTCCACAGGGATATTCATGGGAAGCGGGCGGTGAGACTTCCAAGCAGTCGGATATTTTCATCGATCTCGCCAAGCTGTTCGCTGTGGTCGTGGTACTGATTCTGATCCTGATTACGATGCAGTTCTACTCGCTGTGGATTCCGCTGATCGTCATGACGACCGTCTATCTGGCGGCAGCAGGCGGAGTGCTTGGGCTGTTCATCAGTCAGACGCCAATCGGCTTCATGTCCATTATGGGGATTATCTCCCTGGCCGGTATCGTGGTGCGTAATGGGATTGTACTGATCGAATTTATCGAGGATGCCCGGCATGAAGGGATGGAGATGAAGGAAGCGATTATTCAGGCAGCTTCGGCCCGATTCCGTCCGATTCTGCTGACGTCACTTGCCGCGATTGTAGCGCTGCTGCCGATGGCTACCGTGGGAGAGGAACTGTTCCGTCCGCTGGCGATTGCCATCGTGTTCGGTCTTGTATTCTCCACTGTACTGACACTGTTCGTCGTACCATCACTGTATATGGTACTGGCCCGCCGCGATGACAAGCGCAAAGCCAAGCGTGCAGAAGAGGATGCGGAGTACGAAGCCAGACTGAAGCAGGGGTATATCGAAATATAGCCAAAGCATAAAAAGAATGAGGGGCAAGAAGCATAGATAACCATAAGAGAAGAAAAGCAATCACCCTACTGCCAGTGTGCAGTAGGTGTGATTGCTTTTTGCTATCCGACAGGCTGTTCTTCGCTGCCTGTAGTCATACTGTCACTACCGCATCCGCGTCAGCATAATGTTGCTTACGCTGCCTGCCTTTATCAGTCCATATCGCCGGGAGAGGGGATATGTCTTGCAGTGAATTTTCTAAAATCAATCATTTAAATATTTTCTTTGCCATCAGGCTGTGATCGTTGCCATAGGTAGGATAATCGGGAAAAAGCAGCTGCTCGGTAAGTATAGAGGGGAAAAGTTGCCGCAATATATCGGAATGTATCCAACTTGCGAATAAAACCGGCCCACAAACTTTCCGGCAGCAACATACAAATAGTTCACTTCGTGCTATCATTAGATTATACAAGGCGTTTACATACAGCTGGTTGGTCGGCAGACACTCTGGCTTGAGATGCACGCTGCACTGGAGGTGAACGTACCCATGACAATGACAATTGAAGAGAGAAAGCAATTGAGAATGAAGCTGCTCCAGGATCTGTACGAATACCATTTCGGTCCGGATGAGAAGTCCTACAATTTGCCCGGACCCAAGAAAAATACCGGCCCGCTCACAGACAAAGAGACCCGGCTCGCCTACGATTATCTCAGCAAAAAAGGCTTGATTGAGATCAAGGACGTTGTCGGTTTTATCCACTTTTCCATTACGCCCTATGGTATTGATGTCATCGAAGAAACAGCCAAGTGATAAGCTTGATTCCCAGCATATCCCCAAGTCGCTTCCGCTTTTGCCGGAACGGCTTTTTTCATGTGAGCGGAAGTTCCAGAATGATCCGGTTGCCCTGCGGACCCGAAGTATGAATATACAATCGTCCGTCCATACGTTCTGCCCGCCGGCGTATTAATCGGTAATATTATCGGTATAATAAGCGATGATGTCCTTGCGGCGGATAATGCCGAGGAAGATTCCCTGGCTGTCGACGACCGGTACGAAGTTCTGATCCGCGGCCAGTGTGAGCATATCCTCCATATTGGCAGTGATTTCTACGCTCTCATTATGTACACGACGCTGCAGCTGGGCGATCGGAATATCACGCATCGCTTCAAAGTTCAGGTTGAATGAATTTTTCAGTTTCCAGAGCAGATCACCCTCGGATAGGGTGCCTACGTATTTACCCTCATCATCGATGATTGGAATTGCCGTATAATGATGACGCTCCAGATCTTCCATGGCTTCCATCATCGATATAGAGGAAGTTATATAGGCGACCTGCTCTTTGGGCAGCAGAAAGTAGGATATTTGCATGGGTTGACACTCCTTTACATCTGATGTAATCAATAATAGTCTTATTAAAACACATTTTGGCGTTCGTGTGTAAAGGTTTACAGCTTTGTATCCATCGCTCTGTTCCTGACAGAACAGCAAATAGGTAGCGGATAGAAGGCCGAGCAACATTCGGCCAAAATGATGACTATATACCGTGGGATGGAACAAACCGGCAATGGACGAGACAGCATTTGTATGTATGTGAACAGAACAGTCCCGAACTGGATAGACACTGCATGATCTGTAGCTGCATAGAGAATATATGAAATATATAAATACTGCAAATCCATATATGCAGAAAGAAGGAGTATTAATGATAATTATGATCAATGGTGCTTTTGGTACAGGCAAGAGCACAGTTGCCGAGCAGATTCATCAGCTGCTCCCGGACAGCATGATTTATGATCCGGAGGAGGTTGGTTATATGCTGAGGCAGCTGATTCCTGCTGCTGTGCAGCTGCCTCATGAGCAGACAGGGGATTTTCAGGATATGGATCTGTGGAAATCTCTTGTCGTGCAGGTCGCTGAAAGTCTATATTCGCAGTATCAAAGGCATCTGATCGTTCCGATGACGCTCTACGGCGATCAGAATTTCGAATTCATCCGTCGCGGATTCGAGATAATTGACCGGAATACTTATCATTACTGCCTGCGCGCCTCCAAATCGGTCATTCACGAGCGGCTGCTGGCAAGAGGAGAAGAGCAGGGCAACTGGTGCTTCCAGCAGACCGATCGCTGCCTGGCCGCGTACGAATCAGGAGACTTTGGCGAATACATCGACACCGATACGCTCAGCGCCGCAGAGATTGCGAGGTACATACACTCCCTGGTAACTGCAAAAAGCGGCTGATACCAGCCGCTTCGTTGATCATCTATCTGATTCCGGCGGACCTGCAGTCTGTCTACCCAATCGATTTACCATATTCGAATCTACTGTTTAAAAATCACGCAATTCATCAAACAGTGAATACAGCTGCTCCCGATCTACGGGGAGCGGATTTTTCTGCTGCCCGTATCGCAGTTCTGCCTGATCCAGCAGCTGCTCCAGTACCGCATAGATCTCTTCACGCTCAATCGTATCAATAAATGATTTGCGTTTATCCATTTTGTTAAAAGCTTCCGTATACTCGGTGACCAGCGCGACGAGCTGCTCTATAATATCTCGTTCTGCAGCCTGTGCGTCCAGCTTGCGGATTGCAGACAGCATTTTCTTGTAAAGCTGGGCTGCTTTGCGCGCATGGGCCGCAGCAATATGTTCCCGGCCGTCCCAGTCCCGAAAAGGATTATGCAGATTCCCCTCGAGCCACTGCGGGTTGCGGGGCTTGGTGACAGACAGATCCAGTCCGAGTGGAATCCGCGGTTTGTATGCTTTTTTGATGCTTTTCGCGGCATCGGCAGGAAGACTGCTGAGCCACAGCGAGGATAGATAAGGCAGCTGCTCCGGTGCAGGAAATTCCTCACCGGTAAATCCGAACAGATCATGCGTACTGAACCCATGCAGATTGCTTAAACGGATGAGTGTATTCATCTGGCTGATGACTCCCGGCTTGCCCCAGAGCCGCAGTTGATGCAGATGGGGAAACCGCTGGATCAGCTCCTGCATATCCAGCTCCTGAATCTGGTATACATACAGACTGTGCAGCCGCTGCAGTCCCTGCAAGCTGAACAGCAGTCCCGGATGACCAACCGACAGGGTCATCCCGCGTCCCTGGTCTGGTGTCTGAATGGTCCATGGAGCTGATGCAGATCCTGATAGATGCAGCTGCGTGGTCTGTTCGCCGGTAATCAGCTGCTCTAACCTATCAACATTCAGGCTCAGATCCGTAATATGGGTTCCCGAGAGATCCATTACAGCAGGACATTCTCCGGACAGGGACAGCTTGATCAGAAATGGATTGCTGCGCAGATAGGCGAGCAGATTCTCATCATAGCGGTCGGTATGAATTTCGGTCAGACAGGGCAGCTTGCGTAGCTCCGACCAGTCTTCCAGTCCGGACAGCATTTTCACATCCAGCCGGTGTGTGCGGCGGGGAAGAGATGCATGACCAATCTGCACTTCACTGTAATCGTCGGCTGCCTCCTTGAATTCCCGGCGCCGTACAGGGTCAATCTGCTCCCATTGCCGCTGGCGATAGACACTGTCCCCGTTACTCCAGTCGCCGCCATAACTGTGTGTTTTGCTCGTGGTGAGCGGCGGAATATTGCCGACGTAGATATAGCCTGGAGGCACAAGGGCATTTACATAGCTGTGATCCAGCTTGTCTTTCCAGAAAAAATAATTGCATATAAGCGGATGCATTCGGTGCAGCTGATCGTTATGAGGCAGCTCCTGCCCGGCCCAGTCGAGGGTAAGAACGGCAGCGAGCAGTCCGCCGCCTCCGGATTCATCTTCCTGATAGTCGGTCACCTGACAGGCCGTATACTGCTGCAGCTGCTGCGAATAGACACAATAAATATCTCCGATTTGTGGGATCATGGCGATTTCCTTTCTTTTCAGGCTTGATGACACATTGCCTTACAGTATAGTATGTACAGCCTGGCGATTCAACACAGCGGCGAATCCATATTTCCATGACAAAAAGGCTGCGCCAGCTGCTGACTGGATCAGCCTCTGCCACAGCCCTGATGAATAGCCGGGAGGAAGATGGATCAGATCTCGCGGTGGATGATCTGGTTCTGCTCTGCTGCCTCGAATAAGGTCTCGATCAGCACCAGCACCCGGTGTACTTCTTCATTGGGAACAGCCGGTTTGGCTGTGCCTTCAAGCACGGCAATAAAGTTGTTATAAAATTCCTCGGGAATATTTTTGGCTCGTTCAATCGCACTGCGGATCGTCGATTCTTCCGAAGGAGGAGCCATCGTCTTGGTTAATCCGCGTCCTGCCTGAATCGGCTTGGGTTCTACTTTGTCGACATCAGGATTGTTGCGTACCACTTCGCCGCTCAGATCCCAGTCGTGAATAACCGCAGTTCCTTCCGTACCTTTCACATACCAGCGCGGCAGCTTGACATAGTTGGTCGTACCTACTTCGACCAGTGCCGTAAGGCCGTCCTTGAACCGGATAAAGGAAGTGAACCCGTCATCCACTTCGGTATCCAGAATGGTACTCAGATGAGAGGAGACACTGTCGATTTTGCTGTCGGTCAGCAGCAGCAGCTGATCGAGCAGATGCACGCCCCAGTCGAGCAGCATACCGCCGCCGTAAGCTTTGAGTTGACGCCAGTCACCCGGGATGCCGTTTGCTCCCTGTACGCGGGATTCCACATGGAATACATGGCCGACCGTATGATTTTGGACGAGTTCACGCACAATGAGGAAGTCTTCATCCCAGCGGCGATTCTGATGGACCATGAAGACACGGCCTGTCTCCTCGGCAACTTTGATAATGTCCAGCAGATCGGCACTGTGAATGGTGACCGGCTTCTCGCAGATAACATGCTTGCCTGCACGCAGCGCGTCAATCGCCAGATCCTTGTGCACATCATTGGGCGTGGCGATCAGCACAATATCCACATTTTCATCGGATAATACCGCTTTCATACTGTCATACGTCGGATATCCCTTGCTTTTGGCCAGATCCATACGGTAATCGGCGGTATCAAATACTCCTGATACGTTCAGCCGCTCCGTTTTCTCGATCAGCTGCCCATGGTAGCTTCCCATGCCGCCATATCCGACAATAACAAGATTATAAGCAGATTTATGTTCCATAGCGTGTTGGCCTTCCTCTCTATAGGTAGATTCATTTCATTGTACCCTTTTTCCATATATTTCAAAAGAATGATCCAACAAATTCACAATTCCTAATATTAACATCATAACGCGGGCAATATAATCGTACGCGCAATAAGCCGCTGCAAATCGGCAATCCGAACAGGCATCTCTGCGGTAGAGCGGTTCAGCATATCCAGCAGCGCAATCAGCTCCTGCAATCGGGATAACAGCCGCCACTGGTCATCCAGCTGTCCGCCTGCCTGACGATAAGCCTGTATAAAATGCTGCTCATACACCGACTGTTCCTGCCCATACCGGAGCATATTGCCAATATCCACATACCGGCTGCCCGAGAACGCAAATTCCCAGTCAAGCACAGCGGAGACCTTTACACCTGCTGAGTCGGTCGTCAGCAGCAGATTCAGACCGTTAAAATCCGAATGAACGAGCAGCGGTGGCTCGGTTAAGCCAGACAGCAGAGGAGAGTGAAGCAGACAAAAGTCCCACAATTCTTCCTGTACCGGCTTGTCCAGCCACTGTCCGGACTGATCCGGCTGCAGACTCTCTTCAATAAATGCAAGGAACCCATCCGCTCCCATGGCAAACGGATCAGCAATACTCAGATCAGGTGCGAAGAATCCATGTTCCTCAAATGAATATTCATGTATACGAGCGAGTACGGTTCCTACCGCTGCCGCCGCTTCGGCAGTCTGCTGTTCTCCGGCAGACTGCAACATATCCCGCAGCAGAATGCCTTCTTTCCACTCCAGGATCGACCACGCATGCGGGGATACAGTACCACTGGTATCCAGATGGATATACCGGGCGACAGGAACCGAGGCTTGGACCTTGGCTGTAATCGCCTGCTCCATCTGCGCGGTAGCAGCGCCACCGGCAGAGATGCGGAGCAAGTAGGGGGTGTCTGTATGTTCCAGATGGATTTTATATGTTCCGCTGCTCAGACCTGTGCCTGTACGCTCGGCTTGCAGCAGCTTCTGATCCGGAAAAGCGGCCGCTATCATCTGTTCGATCTCCGGCTGTGTAATGCCTGAAGCCAAACTCGAATGTTCCCAGTTTTCTTTCATGCCATCCGCCCCTGTCTGTAAGGAATTCTTCGTTCTGCCAGTTTGCCTCGCTGTCTTCCGTAAGGTTCCCGCTGGCTCGGAAGAAGCTGGCGATTATTCAAATAAACGTACACCCGGCTCGATCTTCAGTACATGTACCATCATGGCATGGAGCTGTCCACGATGGTGATACAGATGGGCCTGCGTATCCAGCAGCCATTCAAAACGGGTATGAATACCTCCCCAGAAAGCGGTCGTTCTGCGCATCAATTCGACATCATCCAGCGCAGCAATGCCTTTTCGCAGGAAATCGTAATTTTCCAGCAGAGCAGTTTCCAGTGCTGCCGGCTGCATAGCAGGTTCGGCCTGCTCATAGAACCGGTCAATCTCATCCTCCGAAACCCCTGCACCAATCAGGAAGTCCGCTTTGCACAATACGGCGATATGGGCGATCAGCTCGCCGATGGACATTTTGCCGGGAGTCGGCCGAATATGCAGATCCTGTTCATCCAGTATGCGAATGAGTTGAACCATGGATTCGATCGCCATATCCATTTGATCAAAAACACTCTGGCAGTATGTATTCATGGGAAAAACCTCTTTTCATTGGTGGTGGGAATAGGTAGTTATCTGCTTTTTCCTGTGCGATCATCTCCTGTATCAAGTGCCCATCCTCGTTGAATGCAAGATGGTATGTATACAGCTTAATAACTTTCGGGAATAAAAGAAATGAACTATCTTACTATTTATTTATCCCATTCGCGTATTCGGACCAACATATCTACAAAAGCCACAAGGATCTTGCATCAGAGTCAGGATTCTTTGTGGCTTTTACTATTGCGTGTGACTATATCCAGCGTCCGAAAATTTGCTGCGACTTATTGTGATCCACTCCCAGTTCGCCCTGCCAGCCGGCCCAGGGCATCTGCATATCCGAGCGTCCACGGGTATTGCTGAGCTGTAGTTCTCCATTCATAATAATCTCCTTGTTCGTCCAGCGATCCGGATACAGCTCTACAATCATATTGGGCAGAATGCCGACGGTAGCCAGCGATTGCAGGATGCCGCGCCGGATACCGGCAGTGCCTTTGACCAGCTTCATTGCGGTGAGCCGTTTCTCCAGCTGACCGGGTGTCTCATTTGCAGGTGCTTCATCCAATACTTGCAAAAGGCTGCGGAATACCGCAATATCTTCAGCAGAAGGCCGCACAGGCTGCTCATTCATCATCTCTGCCAGCTCGGTCAGATCAACCAGCGCTCCAATCGGATCACTGCCATACGCATTGCCCAGATGAAGCACATAGCGCAAATACGACAGATTCGTCCAGCCGGCTGAATGGACACTGAATCCGCATACGCCGCAGCAAATAAACTTGTCAGCCTGTTCATAAGGATGCGCAGCAGCATGTATCATACGGTGGTAGCTCTCGAGGGAAGAGATGCCGCGCGGGAAGCTGCCGCCTACACCGGCGATAAAGGCGGCAGCTGCCGATTCCCAGGAAAGTACAGGAAGGGTTTGCAGCGATATCAGGCGTTCATGGATGCTGTCATGAGTAAATTTATCCAGTGCATTGGCTTCCCAGTGATACTGCAGTATCAGCTCCTGTTCGTCGGAGGATAGTGTGTCTGTCCGATAAAGACTAATCCGCCGATCCGCATCATAGGTATAATTAGGATGCTTGTACAGTTTCTTGAGTACTTTGAGCAGTTTTGGATTCATGATTAGCTCCTTTTTTACAAGAAAGTAGAAAGCGGTTTCTGATCATTAGCATACTGATTGTGGAGACATTTTACCATGGCAGTGCGAATATAAATAAATATAAGTTGGAGGCTAATAATGAGAGCAGTTATATGTACTCGTTATGGTTCGGCAGATTTCCTGGAAATAGCCCAGATGGATACCCCTGTTCCCGATAAAAAAGATATTATTGTCCGTATTCATGCGACGACCGTATCTGCAGGGGATATACGGGTGCGTCAGTTCCGGAGTCCACTCCTGCTGTGGATACCTATGCGATTGGTGCTCGGTATACGCAAGCCCCGCAATCCGGTGCTTGGCGTAGAGCTGGCCGGACAGGTGGTGGACTGCGGCAGTGAAGTCACCCAGTTCCAGCGGGGAGATCGTGTATTTGCGCTTACCGGAATGCGCTTCGGTGCCCATGCCGAATATATACGCCTGCCCGAGAGTGCCCAGATTACTCGGATGCCCAAGGGGATGGCTTATGAGCAGGCGGCTGCTCTGCCATACAGCGGCACATCTGCGCTATGCTTCCTGCGGCGGGCACGCATTCAACCCGGCCAGCGCATATTAATCTATGGCGCATCGGGCGCCGTCGGTTCCACGGCCGTTCAGTTGGCGGCTCATTACGGAGCGGTCGTCACCGGCGTATGCGGTCCGAACAATCTGCAGATGGTCCAGTCCATGGGAGCGTCCAAGGTTATCGATTATACAAAAACCGTTTTCCATGAACAGCCGGAACGATACGATATTATTTTCGATGCAGTAGGGAAATTATCGGAGAAGCAGGCAGTTCCAGCCCTTGTGCCGGGTGGCACGTATATAACGGTAGATGGGCAAGGCATGATCCGTACTACAAGAGATGACCTTATCTATATTCGAGAACGCGCAGAAGCGGGAGAGATCTGGCCGGTCATTGACCGTTATTACACGCTGGATGAAGTACCGGATGCCCACCGCTACGTGGAACAAGGTCATAAAAAGGGTAATGTGGTTATTCGTGTTAGCACTGCGGATACGGAGGGTACTGATATAGTGCAGCCAAAGAAATTATGAATAAATAGGAACACTTCATTAATCGTTTTATATAATGATTGATAAATTCATGTATTATTTAATAATTTATACCTTATAATGGAAATCATAATAAACTAACAGGCAGATACCCGCCGGGAGGAGATTCGAATGTTTGTTTGCTCGCAAGATAAGATGTCTATTGTGGAATTGAAGGAAGCGACGGTGGATATCTCACATTCTCCTTGTATTGTCCGGATCAACGGACAGGTCTACGGAAAATATAGCCAGATGCATGCCGAAAAGATTATCGACGATATCGTTTATTACCTGAGAAGAGGCGAGGAAGTCTATCACATGCCGGACAGCAAATAATCCAGCCAGCTGGTCGCCAAGTCAACTTTCAAGTTTTTAAGGTCAGAGATTCTTCCCTATACAAGAGATACGTAAAATTCACTTTCACAAACAGTAGTTTCTTGGGGAACTACTGTTTTCTGTGCATACTGTTATTATTTTTAAATAAATAATGTAATTTGCAAGGTCACCAATTAAGATAGAAGAAGTATAATTCACCCATCAAAACAGCAATCCTACATAACAGCAAGGAGAGAAAAGCTATGCCAACTCGGTATTACAATGACGAAGAATACGATCATCCACACTTATATGACGAAGAAAATGAAGGTTTCCAGAAAGACGTTTATTTCCTGTCCTCTCTGGCAGAATCGACAAAAGGACCTGTGATCGATCTGGCCTGTGGTACAGGAAGAGCCACAATCCCGCTCGCTGCCGCAGGCCATCGTATGATCGGTGTGGATCTCCATCCTGGTATGCTGGATGCAGCCAGAAGCAAATCAGCTTCGCTGCCTGCCCCGAAGAACCCGATACAATGGATTCAGCAGAACATTGCGTCTTTGCAGCTCGATCAGCAAAGTGACTTTATATTTACAGTAGGCAATTCCTTTCAGCATTTCCTGACCAATGAAGAGCAGGATGGGCTGCTTCGCTCGGTATATCAGCATCTGATATCGGGAGGGCGGTTTGTATTTAATACGCGCTTCCCATCCACAGCAGAACTGCTTCAGCCGGAGAGGGAAGAATACTGGCGTACCTATACAGATAGCGCTGCAGGACATCAGGTGGAAGTATCGACAATCAGTCATTATGATACGCTAACTCAGATTCAGCATTACCGTACGATCCGGCGTTACAAGGATAATACGAGAGAGATTGTTAACGAACTGTCCACACAGATCTATCTGCGCTATACATATCCACAGGAGCTGGAAAGACTGCTCAATCAACATGGATTCGAAGTTCTGCATCGTTATGAAGATTGGCGTAAGACACCACTGTCTGCCACCAGCAAACACATGGTATACGTCTGTCAAAAGAGATAAGCCGACTTATTTGCCTCACAAAGGTTAGATCCCTCAAAGCAGCTTCCTGTACAGAGCGCAGGAAAGAGAATTCTACCAACGCCCGACATTTAAAAAGGG
The DNA here is from genome assembly GCF_054161335.1 of Paenibacillus sp. Z6-24. Taxonomy (NCBI): domain Bacteria; kingdom Bacillati; phylum Bacillota; class Bacilli; order Caryophanales; family Paenibacillaceae; genus Paenibacillus; species Paenibacillus sp. Z6-24. The sequence continues at coordinate 2,169,402 of NZ_CP096398.1, forward strand.
AGATCGACCGCTGCAGGCGGTTGTTCAAGATCTCCCTTTTTAACCGGAGGAAGTGGTAGAATCTCTTTCCGAAGCGCGTGTCCTCACAGTGCCGTAATAGTTGACCTCACGAGCAGCAAAGCAAGGTTTCCACCCAACCAGCTAATTTCGCTTTTTTTACGTCGCTTTTCAGTAGAACCGAACAATATCATATCCATCTGCCTGATTTCCGGGAAGAAATCCTACAGCATCCGATCCAGCAAGCGGCCCAGCTGCTACAGGATATTCGGACAAATGAAGGAGGAGCAGCCTGCCATGTGACCGAGGTAACCAGCCGTGAGGATAACCGGTCTCTAATCCACTTTGCCAAATTCATATTCGGCAGAGTGGATGTCATCTTCCTGAAGGCGAGTATCATGCCAGGTTCCCCGGTGTCCGTGCTTCAGATCGAAGACTGGGAGAAGACGATTTATCGAAAAATCAAAAGACTGAAACCGCAAAATAAACGCCTGCTGCCAGCAATGAGCCGAACAGCAGACGATACGGTACATACTATTAAATTCGGTAATCCACGGATGAGTTACATATGCGCTTTGGTCAGATGAATCCGGATGACCGGTGTTTTTCCGGCTTCGGCAGGACCCGGAATTTCTTCAATACGTTCGATCATATCCTGACCGACCGGTACAATGATCGGGGAGATCGTCGGATAACCGGCTGCCTTGATCGTCTCCATATTGAACTCCAGCAGCAGTTGTCCTTTGGTCACGGTATCACCGGTAGCGACATGGGCTTTGAATCCTTCGCCTTTCAAACCTACCGTATCGATACCGATATGAACGAGGATCTGCACACCACTGGCATGTTCCAGAATAACAGCATGTTTGCTCTTATCGATGACATGGGCTACAGTACCGTCAAATGGAGCATATACCTTGCCGTCTGTTGGTTCGATTGCAATACCTTCACCCATTTGTTTTTCGGCAAAGGCTGGATCAGGAACATTATCCAGCGCAACGGCTTTCCCCGAGATGGGAGCCAGCAGTTCCAGTACATCCACATCTTTGGCCGATGTGGATGAGGCAGAAGCCGCCACCTGATCGGAATCCTTCATCGGACTGCGACCATTTTCAACTTTTTTCACATCATCATCAGCAATATCCTCTTCCACAGACTCTCCGGCGGCTTCCTGCTTGCGTATAATCAGCTTGCGGCAGAGCAGGGTACCGGCAAAAGGAACAACAAGACATATCGCCATACCGATAAAGAACGTACCCCAGTTGCCTACATCAATAGCTAGGAATCCGGGCAGGCCGCCGACACCGACAGCAAATGCTCTGACATTGTTCATCGTCAGCAATATGCCGCCGATCGCCGAACCGAGCATACCCATAAATAACGGATATCTAAAACGAACATTGACACCAAATACCGCCGGTTCGGTTACGCCAAGAAATGCCGTAATCGAAGTCGTGGCAGAAAGGCTTTTCATCTTTTGTGAGCGGATTACGAACATCATCGCCAGTGCTGCGGAACCCTGCGCAATATTGGAGAGCGCCAGCATCGGCCACAGGAATGTACCACCGGTTGAGTTGATCAGCTGCAGATCGACCGCGAGGAACGTATGATGCATCCCGGTAATAACGAGCGGGGCATACAGACCGCCATACAGCAGACCACCGAGCCATGGAACCGTGGAGAAAACCCACACCACCCCGGCAGTGAGCCAATTACCGACCGTAAAGGTAACCGGACCGATAATGACAAAAGCGAGAAATCCGGTGACAAGCAGAGCGACAGGCGCTACGACCAGCAGCTTCAATGAATCGGGTACCTTCCGATTGAGCCATTTCTCGATCACGACCAATACGTAGGCGGCGACGAGCATCGGAAGGACCTGACCCTGATAACCGACGGCATTTACATGAAAACCGAACAGATTCCAGGTGGGTACGGTTCCTGCATTATATGCTTTGGCATAATCGTATGCGCTGAGCAGGGAAGGGTTGACCAGAATCAGACCGAGCAGGACGCCGAGCAGCGGACTGCCGCCAAACCTCGTCGCTGCCGACCATCCGACCAGTGCAGGCAGGAAGGTGAAGGCCGTACTGGCAATCGTATTGACGATCGCTGCAAAGTCCGCCCACTGCGGAAACACTTCAACGAGAGATTGCCCTTTATAGAAAATATCCGGCCCGGTGAGCAAATTGTTGATCCCGAGCAGCAGACCTGCGGTGACGAGTGCAGGCAGCAGGGGAATGAATATATCGGACAGGGTTTTGATAAATTGCTGGATAGGACTTTTATGCTTGATGGCTGCGGCTTTGACATCTTCTTTGCTGGCACGCTGGCCTCCGGTAATCGCTATCAATTCTTCATAGGCTTTGTCCACAATACCCGGTCCGATAATAACCTGAAATTGCCCCTGTGTAGAGAAATAGCCTTTGGCCAGTTCGTTATCATCCAGCGCCTGTTTGTTGACCTTGCTTTCATCGAGCAGCGAGAAACGAAGCCGTGTGACACAATGCGTAGCGACTTCGATGTTATCCTTGCCACCAATGGCTTCGATAATCTTCTCAACATCTTCTCTTTTTACCGACATGTGTTCATCTCCATTCCTTTGGGTCCCTACCGGAGAAACTCCCCGGATGATCCCCCATATTTAGGATGCATAATGTTCAAGCAAAATGATGTGGCTCCTTGCAGCAGCATGGTTTGCATTTCCCGAGCTGGTTCCAAAAGGGTGCCTTCCAGCTCCCGCCTATGTAGTTCGTTCTGCTCTTTGGACAGCAGTTTCTTGAATGCTTTAAAATCGTATGGAATCAAATCCATTGCTTGCTGTCGTACTTTTTTATTTTTCGGTTAAAATCATCTGCTTCCTGTTAGGCAGGGTCCTACTGTATGACCTGCCGCTTTTTCATACTGCTGAGAGAAATGTCAAACTTGGATGGCCGCGCTGGGAACCCACCGTCCGGTACAGGATCGCTCCAGATATGATCATTACGGGATACCTGCAGCCGGATATGCTCGGTTGAAGAATGATTAACCAAGATACCCATCATTAGACGCAATTTCTGTTTGCAAATACAATTTGTCAGCTTATTAAAGTCTGTTATCCTGCTTGTCATACTGCCCTGCATACAGCATCGCCGCGCTGGATTGGGTTGATCATACTCCCAACACTATCATGTATAAAAAACGAATGAAAAGTGAACGAATCAGATGAATAGTTCGTGAATAATAAGAAAAAGATACGATTTTCGTTGACAAAGCATGCTAAATTCATTAAAATTCGAAAGGTAAATCGGGTTAAAAATAATAAATAGATGCCTTGATTTTATTCATACACTTCTCTTATTGAATCCTAATGACAAATACAGCAGCGCGAAAATTGCGGTCTTAATAAAAGAATCAGGATTTTATGGCGTTTATGAATAACCGATGGCGTGGAGGCTGGCTTTACATGGATAACTGGTTCAAGCTCAAAGAAAGAGGCACGACTGTTTCAACCGAAATTATTGCGGGGCTCACTACCTTTTTTACGATGGTCTATATTGTGATCGTCAATCCCGGCATACTGAGCAGCACAGGGATGGATTTTAACGGGGTATTTATTGCTACCGTGCTGGCAAGTATTGTAGCGACTTTGATTATGGGGCTGTGGTCCAATTATCCGATCGTTCTGGCGCCTGGTATGGGGCTTAATGCATTTTTTGCGTATAGTGTAGTTGGCGGATATGGAGTGACCTGGCAGGTTGCTCTGGGAGCGGTATTTATTGCAGGGCTTTTGTTTATTGTTTTATCGGTCACTTCTTTCCGTTATATGCTGCTGGATGCGATTCCTGCGAGTCTGAAGCATGCGATTACAGCAGGTATTGGATTATTTATTACGACGGTGGGTCTGCAGAATTCCGGTGTGATTATCGCTTCGGAATCCAATTTGATCACGATCGGTAATCTGGCCTCACCAATGACCTATCTGACGATTATCGGATTGCTGATTACGGTTGTACTGATGGCCTATAATGTCAAAGGGTATCTGTTTATCGGTATGGTCGTAACTGCGATTCTGGCCTGGATTCTCGGACTGTTTCAGCTGCCGGCATCGATTGTGGCAATGCCGCATGGTCTGGCAACAACGGCGTTCCAGCTGGATCTGGAAGGTGTATTTTCAAGCGGCCTGTATACGATTATCTTTACCTTCCTGCTGATCACTCTGTTTGATACGACAGGGACAATGCTTGGCGTGGCAGAGCAGGCCGGCCTCCTTAACAAAGACGGGAAGTTCCCGCGTTCCCGCGGCGCACTGCTCGCAGATGCAGTGGGAACGACGGCTGGTTCTCTGCTCGGAACAAGTCCTACATCGGCATATATCGAGTCCAGCACAGGTGTTGCTGCAGGAGGAAGAACGGGGCTGACAGCGATCGTAGTCAGCATACTGCTGGCGATCACGTTGTTCTTCTCCCCGATCGTAAGTGTCATCTCGGGTATCCCGGCGATCACTTCACCGGCACTGATTATTGTCGGTTACTTCATGATTAGCGTGATTAGCAAAATCAACTGGAAAGATCTCGAAGAAGCTTTTCCAGCTTTCCTGATCATCATCCTGGTGCCGCTGACCCACAGTATTGCGACCGGTATCGGATTTGGATTTATTTTCTATCCGCTGCTCAAGCTGCTTCGCGGCAAAGGCAAAGAAGTTCATCCGATCTTTTATATTTTTGCGGTATTGTTCTTTATTCAGCTGGTGTTCCTGGATCACTAGAATTAGGATGGCATACCAGAAAGAGAACCGTCTTTTATGGACGGTTCTTTTTTCTTTCCTCTCATATTCGGTTATATTATCAATAACAAACCTAAGGAGGAATCAACCATGCGCGAATTTATCGAAGGTAACCACCAACATACGAACAGTCTGATTTATGAAAAGTCGCCGTATCTGCTGCAGCATGCTCACAATCCGGTCGACTGGATGGCCTGGGGGCCGGAAGCGTTCACCAAAGCCAAACGGGAGGGCAAGCCGGTGTTTCTGTCTGTAGGTTATTCCTAGCGGAGGATTACATCCACATGCCATTGGTGTCACGTCATGGAGCGCGAGAGCTTCGAAGATGAAGAAGTCGCAGCTGTTCTGAATGAGTACTTTGTTCCGATCAAGGTCGACCGGGAGGAGCGTCCGGATATCGACAATCTGTATATGGCTTACTGTCAGGCGCTGACCGGACAGGGTGGCTGGCCGCTGACCGTGCTGCTCACACCCGAGCAGAAGCCATTTTATGCAGGCACTTATTTCCCGAAAACGACCAAGTACGGGCGCATCGGTGTAATCGATATGCTCACCCAGATCCGGGAACAATGGAACAGTGACCGCGACCGGATCGTCAAGGCGGGTGATGAGATCGTCGAGCGCATGATGCTGTATGCGAACGAGACGCAGCATGGCGAGTTCAGTGAAGATATTATCCACCGCGGGTACAAGACATTTGTCAGTTCCTTTGATGAAGTATATGGCGGGTTCGGTGCAGCACCCAAGTTCCCGACGCCGCATAATCTAATGTTCCTCAGCGCCTACTACCAGACTTACCAGGAACCGCAGGCGCTGGAGATGGTCAAGCATACGCTGGACAGCATGTATCGCGGCGGCATTTATGACCATATCGGTTTTGGCTTTGCCCGGTATTCGACGGACGAGAAGTGGCTGGTACCGCATTTTGAGAAAATGCTGTACGATAACGCTCTGCTGGCGATTACGTATCTGGATGCGTATCAGCTGACGAATGAACGACGCTATGCCCAGATCGCCGAATCGGTCTTTACGTATGTACTGCGGGATATGACCTCACCGGAAGGGGCATTCTACTGCGCGGAAGATGCCGATTCTGAAGGAGAAGAAGGCAAGTTCTACGTCTTTGACCGGGATGAGATCGAGGAAGTGCTCGGTCTGGAAGAGATGCACAAGTATTGCAATATTTACGATATTACGCCGGAAGGCAATTTTGAAGGATCAAATATCCCTAACTTAATCCCGTTCACTGCAGCCGAGATTGCCGAGCAGCGTGATCTGAACGAACTGGCCCTGCTGACTGATCTGGAAGAAGCCCGGCAAAAGCTGTTCGATTATCGGGAACAGCGCATCCATCCATCTAAGGACGACAAAGTGCTCACTTCCTGGAACGGCATGATGATCGCGGCCCTCGCACGCGGCAGCAAGCGTCTGCAGAAGCCGGAATATGCACAGGCAGCAATGCGGGCAGCGGACTTTATCTGGCAGCATATGCGCCGCGAAGATGGACGACTGCTCGCCCGCTACCGGGATGGACATGCTGCCTATCCGGCTTATCTGGATGATTATGCCTATCTGATCTGGGGGCTGCAGGAACTGTATGAAGCAACCGGGCAGACCGTGCTGCTGGAGCGGGCGCTGATTCTCAAGGATCAGCTGATCGCTCTCTTCTGGGATGAAGAGAATGACGGGTTCTACTTTGCCGGCAGTGACAGTGAACAGCTGCTCACCCGGACCAAAGAGACGTACGACGGCGCCATGCCATCCGGCAACTCGGTGGCCGCCTGGACGCTTGCCCGTCTGGCGGCTGTTACCCAGGATGAGGAGCTGCTCGGCTATGCCGAGCGGACGCTCAATGCTTTTGCCGGAACGGTGAAGCAGTATCCGTCCGGATATGCGATGATGCTGCTGGCGGGTATGCAGATGCTGCACGGTACGGAAGAGATTGTGCTGGCTGGCAAAGTGGAAGATCTGTCTTACCAGGAAATGATCGCCGAGACCCAGAAAGCATATCGTCCGTTCGCTGCCCTGCTGCTAAACAATGCCGGAACAGACGGCGAAGCCGCAAGGAAGCTGCTGCCGCATCTGGCGGATATGGGCATGCAGGATGGCGCGACCGCCTATATTTGTGAAGGATTTGTCTGTCATGAGCCGCTGACTACGGTGGAAGCACTACGGGAGGCACTGGTGAAAAAGGGATAGATGGAGTGAGATGTAACAAAGAAGCATAGCATGGAATGGGAAATGGATCAGACAATAGCAGATATCAGACAGAAAGGAGCAGCAAATAGCTGCTCTTTTCTGTTATCAAACGATAGCTTACATATCGATAAAAAGTTCGTACAATAGTTAAGAGATAAGATAGAGATAGAGAATATTTACACATTTATGCAAACCTAAGCGGGTAAGATATTATTTTATCTTGTGTGAATATCCAGATTATGGAGGAGTAAGCGTATTCGATAGGTATAAATACTGTAATATGTACTATGATCTGGGTGTATGGAATCATACGTATCCACGTAACGTTACTACCTATTCATTTAAGACTTTAGAAGAATAGGAATTTTACATCATATTTAATAAAATTATACAAGGAAGGGAAGGAGAAGTGTGTATATTGCAACATATGGATGAGTATATTGTCTCACAGCTGTACGGGAAACGAGCAGCGAAGCAATCTTTGGATGCTGCGGAACCGGCAGGACAAGGACTGCCGGTATCATCGGAAAAGGAAGCCGGTATGCAGTCCATAACCACTGCTTCTGCAGCAGATGCAGAGCTGCGGATTAATATCAAAGGAAGACCCACGCGCTTTAGAGCCGTTCAGCTGTTAAGCGAGAGACTGGAATGCCTGCTGCCTGATCATTTTGGGCAGATGTCTATTGAGGAAGTTCGTATCAAGTATCCATCGGAGCATCGCCCGCAGGTGATCTACGCGGAACCCGAGGGTATAGTGGATTTTACATGGAGTCCCACTGATATGGAGATCCAAGAGGAGGAACTGGGGACGACAGCCCGGCAGCTGGGCGAGATGATCCGGCGGATACAGCCGATCCTCAGCTGGCAGGGAGTAGAGATGATCAAAACGGACCATCTCACAATGGCTGTGATCCGATTTGTCGTATCTATTATAGATGGCGAGATGTATAACGAAATGCTGCTGGTGAATGACCAGGGCAAGCTGATTATTGGCACTTTTCATTGTGAAGCTGCAGAAATTGAACACTGGAAGCCGGTGACGGAGATTCTGATCCGCTCGCTGCGCTTTTTGACCATAGAGGAGAATACATATGAGCCTGGATTATCATAATTTGCAGATTCAGCCGTTTCCGCTGGTGAATCTGGAGCAGTTTACACTCAGCAAGAAGATCAACGAGCATACACGATTGTATTTTACCGGAATTATTCCCGAAGAAATGCAGGATAGCTATATTGACAGCACCGAAGCCAACACGGTTATACAGGTGAGGCAGCTGCAGGACAATGGCGAGATCAAGCCGCTGTTTAGCGGTATCGCTCTGTCTGTAGAGGTGAAGGTCGTTCGCGGCGTCTATTATCTGGAGGTGGAAGCTGTCTCGCATACGTACCGGATGGATGTGCAGCGCCGTATCCGTTCGTTTCAGGATACAGAGATGACACTGCCGCAGCTGCTGGAGCAGATCGGTCGCCATTATGAAGGACTCGATGTGATCGATGGTGCGACAGGCGGCGGTGCAATGAAGCGTATCGCGATCCAGTATCGGGAGACTGATTGGGAATTCCTGCGTCGTCTGGCTTCACGCTATCATACGAGTCTGATGCCGGTAGCCCAGTTTGATGCGCCCAAGTTTTATTTTGGCATCCAGGACACGTACCAGCCGGTAGTGCTGGATCATACCCGGTATACCGTGCGCAAGCAGCTGGTTCCTTTTCGTTATTTTCAGGAGAATGATGGGACTTCGCTGGAAGAAAGAGATTTTATCGTCTATGAAGTGGAGACGGATGAGGTGCTTGATCTGGGCGGTCATGTCCATTTTCAGGGGAAAAGCCTATATGTGACCGAAGTCTACACGGACATGCATAGTGGGCTGCTCCGCCATCTGTACGTACTCTGTACGTATAAAGGGCTGCGGCAGAGAAGTTATTATCAGGAAAATTTGGCCGGTGCATCGCTAAGCGGTACTGTCTTGGATGTGCAGCAGGATCAGGTGCGTATTCACCTGGACTGTGATCCGCAGCAGGATGTATCCAAAGCACACTGGTTCTCCTATTCCACGCTGTACAGTGCAGGCAACCATACTGGCTGGTACGTGATGCCGGAAAAAGGGGACCCGGTCAGCCTTTATTTCCCCGGCAGCCGGGAGGAAGACGCTTATGCACGCGGAGCCATCCGCAGAGCAAAGAGAGATGCAGGAGATAACAAACTGTCGGATCCCAGCGTGAAAATCTGGCGTACCCCGCATGGGCGCGAGATCCAGCTCGCTCCGGATGGGATTACAGTCAGTGCACAGGATGGAGCCGTATTTATCAAGCTGGATAACCAGAACGGGATTCAAATTGTCAGCAATCAGCAGGTAAGCATCTCGGCAGGTGGTGATCTGAGCCTGTCCGCCGGCAAAACGATGAATCTGTCAGCAGGCGGCTCGCTGACACTGGATTGTAATGGCAGCCATATTGAACTAAGTGGCACCGCGGATATGAAGGGCGCAGAAGTGAAATCCAACTGATGGACAGCCATAGACAGAATGCGAAATGCAAAGCAGGTGAGCAATCATATACTTCTTTAATAGCGTGACTACAGAACAAAAGCAGCATATACGCAGCAAAGCTAGGCTGTACATACAGCAGCAGCTTGAGCAGAACAGACAGGAATGGCAGGCTGGATGGATAGAGGAAGTCAGCAATAATTTTATCGGATGCTGTAATCATATCCGCCAGCAGCAGCTGGAAGGACGTAAAGGCGAAATTCATTACATCACTTACTCTCTCCTGCGTACGGGGCTGCTCGATGGACATCCGGCCTATCTGATTCAGGCGGCGGATGAGCGCGGAGTACTGGATCCGAACCCTGTCGAGTATGAATATGAAGGAAACTGTATTTTCCAGTATTGGCATCAGCTACTGGAGAGGATTATTCAGGAAGCGGCTTCGGCAGGCTGGAAAATAAGCGAGCTGGAATTGGATGAGATCAGGCTGGATGAAGCGGATTATTTTCATCAGGTCATGATGATGATACTGCGCAAGGCGGTACGGCAGGCAGTGAACCGGCCAGCGTATATGGAATTGCAGCGTGCGCTGCAGCTGGAGATTCGGGCAGGAGAGTACCTGGACCAGAATACTTACCTTTATAAGGAAGATCGAAATGAAATGAATGCAGCGGCTCTTCATGCATGGCTGGCAGAGAAGCGGCCGTATGCGTATGGATATCAGGATATTCATGATGCGGGGCTCTCTCTGGGTGACTATAGTGAGATGGATTTTCGGTACACGATATTCAGACGTGTGCATGCGAAGGTCTGCCGATTGAGCTTTGGTGTGCTGATCGGAACGGTATGGCAGGATTGCACACTGGATGGGGTAACGCTCGCGCTGAGTATGATCCATGGCGCGGATTTCAGCCGTTGTGTGCTGCGAAACTGTACACTGGATGGAGTGATGGGGGCTGCCGGATTGGCAGAACTGGATTGGGAAGTGCTTGGATTTGACAGTGTACAGTTTACCGGAGCGGATTTGTCAGGAAGTACATTGTCAAAGGCCTCTCTCTATCGTGCCTGTTTCCGGGACAGTGTGCTGGAACAGACGGATTTTACCGATGCCGATCTGCGAGAAGCTGATTTTGGCGGAGCGATCATGAAGGATGCTGTACTGCAGGGAGCCGATCTGAGTGGAGCCTGTCTCGATCATTGTGATCTGACAGGGGTATCTTTTGTCGGAGCCAATCTGCAGGGAGCTTCGCTGAATGGTGCGATAGTGGACGAGACTGATTTTACAGGCGCGATAATATCACCCGATCAGCTGAACAGAACAGTGAGGCGGGATCATCTAACAGGCAAAGGAGGCAGGCTGCAATGAGATATTTTCAGCTGCTCGCGGATGAGCGCATTATCCATCGGATCCAGCCTTCTGCATGGTCTCTGCTCCAGCAGCAGGAACTGCTGGGAGCCATATCTGCACCAGGCGAGGAACAGCTTCCGCTGACCGTACATGTTCAGGAAGACCGTCATACGATCTATCCGGATCTGCTGGATTCTCCGGTACCACTCGTATCTGACAGGGTCAAGTCATTATTGGAACTATTCTTGCCGGATACCGGATGGCGTGCAGTGATGCTGACGGATATTCGGCGTGGCAGTCAGCATCTGTACTGGCTGCTGCAGCCGCCTGTGATCGACGCTCTGTCAGAGCAGACGACATTCCGACCTGACGGCACATTAAAGCATCTGGTATTGGATCATGACAAGATCGATCAGCCTCTATTTCGCATATCCGGTCTGCGCGAACCGTATGTGTATGTGAATCTGGCAGCAGCCGAAAGCCTGCTCCGCCGTTCGTATACAGGCATTCGACTGCTGCGTATACCTATAGAAGCCCAAAAACTATGAAAGGAAGATCGATATGGACAATGCACAGGTACAGCCCGGCAGTGGAGCCAAAAAGAGTTATGTCGTTGCAGGCGCTATTCTTAGCTGCAGTTATGGCACCCAGCCGACCCGGCTCAAGCGCCCATTCAGCCATGGAGTATACGTCAAAAATAAAGCTCAAATGAATATCGGAGACTACCTGCCCGGCACAAATATCAAGTCATTCGGCAACTGCTCCAGCCCGCTCAATCCAGCCGTACAGGCGAGTCAGATAGTCGATATCTACGGAGTCAAAAAAGCACCGTGCATCCCTGTGCTGACCCAGCCGTGGCTAAACGGCAAATCGGATGTACTGATCGAAGGGCAGCCGGCCTTGACGCACAATTGTACCCATCAATGCCTGTATGCAGGCAATATCCGAATTGAGGATGATGGGCAGGAATTAGATTTTTAAGACAGGAGACTACATACCCGTGACTGTACTACATCAGGGAATCGGCTATGAGAGTCTGCGGCTGGCTGGACCGATTCATCCGCAGCGCTTGAATGAGTTGACGATTACCCGTAAAATCAATGAGCATGGCTATATGTTCGTCACCGGTATCATACCGGAAGAACAGGGCGCAGCATCGCTTCACCACGATTTCGAAGGTGAGCCTGTCGTGCTGCGTCAGTTGGACGCCGGGGGACATTCCGTCCAGCGTCTGTTCCATGGCGTGATTACCCGGTTCACCATTCACTGCATCCGCAGCGTGTATACATTTGAGCTTGAAGCGATCTCCCAGTCGGGTCAAATGGATATCGAACGCAAGCGACGTTCTTTTCAGAATGCTGATCAGACGTATGACGATCTGGTTACCCGGCTTGTACGTGAGTATACGTATGGGGATGCTATCGATACCATATCGGATTCCGCCAGACTGGACAGTCTGGTGCTGCAGTATGACGAGACCGACTGGCAGTTTCTGAAACGGCTGGCTTCCCGCTTTAGCTCGGTGCTCGTACCGGACACGATCGCTGCCTCACCAAAACTATTTTTTGGTATGCCGGAAGGCAGGCGTCATGTGCTTGGTGAAGATACATTTTACCGGATTCGTAAAACATTTGGACAGATGAATCCGGCGTATTCATCCTATAATGCTGCTCCCGCTGCAACACATTCAGCTGCCCATGATTCCGTGCAATCTGTAGACCTCTCATCCGGGCAATTTAGTCCAGCGGCATATCCTGCCGGTTCGCAAAATCCGGAAGTGTCTGCTGCTCGCCATCAGCCGGGCTATGTATCCTACTATATCGATAGTCTCCAGTATTATGCGCTCGGTGATTATCTGACGATGCCAGCCAGTGCAGGTTCGGCAGAGCTGGTCGTCGTGGAAGTGAAGAGCCGCCTGGAGGATGGGCTGATCCAGACCTCCTATGAACTGCAACGGCCGGAGCAGATTCAGTTCTATCGGTATGAGAATGAGCAGACAACCGGCATTACCCTGACCGGTATCGTAGAGGAGATTGCGGCTGACTTTGTACGGATAAAGCTGGATATCGACGAGGAGTATCATCGCAATCACCCTCAAGCAGCAACGAACAAGGAACTGATCTGGTTTCCCGTCAGTACACCGTATGCGGCTGAAAAGCATACCGGCTGGCACGATATGCCGGAAAAGGGGGAGCAGGTCGAACTGTATATTCCGTTGTCCTGGGAAGGCAGCAGCTATGTAACCGGTACGCTGCGCCAGCAGACCGCGGCTATCCATGATCCCGACACCAAAGTATGGAGCCATCCGGCGGGTAATCAGCTGCAAATGGATAGACATGAACTGCGGCTGTCCACATCAGGCAGCATGACCATATCCCTGCAGCCTGACAGTGGAATCGAGATCAGCAGCCCGGGGAATATAGGGATTCAGGGAGGCAGTATAGCGCTAAATGCCGCACAGACCCTGTCACTGGAAGCAGCCCGGGCGATCCACCTCAAGGGCGGCCAAAGCAGTATGATCGTAGATGGGGATACGGATATCCATTCGCCAACCATCCATCAGGTGGGAACAGTCAAAGCTCCGGTATATGTCGCCGATCTGGCACCCGTTCCCGAGCCGCCACTGATGAGCATTCAGGCTTACCAGGCGGGCCAGGCAGCCGCGCAGCAGCAAAAAGCACAAACTCACGCGGCAGCTCCCAAGGCCAAAATCACACCCCCTGCCCAAAAAGCCAAGTCGGATGGCCTGCTCGGACTATTGTCCAAAGTGGCAGGCGCCATTCCGGCCAAAACAACGAGCAAAGTGCTGCTCGGCATCAACAATTCGCTAGCCAAAGTAACAGGTGCCCTGATGCAGGTCAATGCCAGCGTACCTGCCCGGCGCTCCGGCGGAGGCAGTCAGGGAATCGTAACTGCTGCAGCCAGTCAGGTGTACCATGCCGCGGCCCGCGCATCTTCGAATCATCGCCCAATGAGCTGGAGCCAGCTCGGTCATATCGTAGCGAATGGCTTCGTCGATTGGGCCGGGCGCGTGGATGACCGGGACCAGCATTACCGCCGCTGGTGGGCAGGTAAAGTAATGACCCAGGCTCGTATTGCGCTGCTGACTCCTTTTAGTCCGATCGGCTGGACCTCACAGGTCAGCCTGGAACAATCCTATCGCCAGATCCCGGAAGATGTCCGTCTGCGCTGGGATAATGAGACACAGCGCAAAGCCTGGGAAGCGTATAATATACAAAGGCTGCAGGAGAAACAAGCAGAGATTGCCCAGCAGGCGGCTGAAGAAGCCGAACACAATAATCATTCGACGGCCTGGATTATCTGGGATGAAGTTGGTGCATTTGCGGAAGGTGGCGTGTCGCTGTTCGTAGATCTGGTAGAAGGCAAGCCGGAAGTCCTTAAAGAGCGGGCGAATGAAGTGGCTGACGGTATGGCGGGACTTGTAGGGATGGCAGTTCATCCTGTTCAGACCTATCATCAGATTAGTGAGGCTTCTTCTGGACAGAAGACTCGGATGATGACAGAGTTGGTACTCGGCTTCCTCCCCCTCAAAACCAAAGTACCCAAGTTGCCTTTTGATATGCCGAGACCGAATCCCGGGATGGAAGTCGTGGGGGCCGATGGAATGGTGTACCGGATTGCGGAGAAGGATCTGCCGGGTCCGGAAAAGAACGGGTATATGCGTTCTGAGGGGACGGGTGAAATTCCTAAGATTAAAAGTGCTAAAGAGGTTGAAATAGTAAACCACAGAGGAGAATCTTTAGGAGAGTTAGATGAGATTGATTTGGTGAAAAAGATTTTTTATGAGGATAAATCCGCTCAAGGTCTCAATAAGGTTAATCCCAAAACAGGTTTACCTGCACAAACTCCACAACAATTTGCAGATAAACAGATATTGACCAAAACGAGAAATCGGATTAATGCTCTAGAAAATGCAACTTCTACACGGGCAACAAAGAATGGCTCATCAGAAATACCGAATCTTGAAGACATTAAGGGTATCCGAGAATTTGTTTTTAGATTAGATGGAGACACACCCGAACTAAGACAGGCAGTTGAAAATAGTTTGAACCAACTAAGAAAAGAATTTCCTGATTACAAGTTCAGTGCAATCTTTGGAGGTAAATAGATTATGGCTATCAGTGCATTAATTCTTGACCCACAAAATGATTACGAAAAAAATTTTTTTATTCCAGTTGCTACGGAGTCGTTTTTTAAGGAGTGTTGGCTACCTGCGATTGAATCATTAGGGTTACAATGGACAGACCTCTTCCCAACAGGTGTTGATGTAGAGGAGGAAGATGTACCGCAAATTATTGCGGAACTTATTCGTATAAAAGAATGGGCGGCAAAAAATTTAAATGAGGAACAAAAAGTTAAGATATTTGAAAGAATAGCAGGACTCCAAGATAAATTACCACTCGCATTTCAACGTAAGGATGCAGTTGTTTTTATAGGGTAGACTGGTAGTTTGGAGGGACTACCCAGTGCTGAATGAATTCATCATTCAATCAGTAACACATATAACCCATGTAATATCGTAGTAAGACTGATGCCCGTCGCGCACCGTGCACCATGCATTGAGAGGGCGGGAGATAACGAAGCCAAGCAAATTCAATTTTTCATGCCAGTGCGAAGATTTAACCGAATCGGTAAATCATCCAAATAGAGTGACGAGATGCGGTACTCTAATCGAATGCATTCGGAAGTTACCGTTATAATCTAGGCTGTCTTGTTATTCATGGGTTATTCAGATGTGACAAATTCAAGATTCAAATAGCTCCCTATGCTTCTATATGTCTGGCGTGATTCCTGCCTGTAGAGTGTCTAACCTATAAGGGAAGACAACTTGAAAGGAGAAATCAAACATGATGCACCCAGTAAAAGAATGCATTCAGAAGCTAGGGCTAACACATCGAGCGTTTGTTGTCCTGTATGATATCTCATGGGGAGGGTTTCGTAGTTGCTTGTATGGCTACACCGATTCCATCCCCCGCGCTATCCTGAACATCATGGTACAGCATGGTATTGATGAGCAGGAAGCACAGCGGCAGTATCTCTTATGGAGGAAGTGGAGCGTTCAGCAAAAGCTAGCCGCCCCCGCCGCTACCGAAGGGAGGGCGAATCCATGAAACGACTGCCATTAGATACCGTCCTAACCCTAATGCGGCGGGAGAATGTGCTAGGACATGGCTTTGATCTTGATGAACTTACCAAAGTCTTCATCAAGCATGTCAAAGACCCGATGTCACAGGAGCAAGTCGAGCTAAGTCTCGCGCATTACCTTGCTAAATCGAAGCACAATGATGTCGTTCATCGGAATCAAGTCTTAGCCAAAGTTGCTTAGTTCCTTAATCAGTATGATTGGCAGCTATCCGACGATCATATAGATTACTATCGTAAATACTTGCCGTTGTTTGGCTAACTATCCCCCCGCCGTTGTGTGGGGTTCTTTTTTTTGTTGTTTTTCATTGGGATATAAAAAATGGGGGAGTTCGAGGTTTTACGATCTCAATCATCTACATATCTATTCATGATTCATTGAATCCTGATTCGTGCTGTCTATTCTGATGCTAGACATCCTCAGTGTTTCTTCTCGTTCTGCTATTCTATTCTCTAATATGGGCTGGACTATGCGGATTGGCAAACGATGTAGGCAATTTGGTGGCAACAGGAACAGACATTGCCTTTGGGGATGCGACCTGGAAGGGTAGCAAGGAAGAGCTGTATCAACGAAATCATATCATGCAGTATGTGGCCGAGCGAGGACGGGAACAGCAGGAGTATATCGACTACCTCCATGATCTACCTATTTTTTGTTATCTTCATTTTCTTATGGATGGATTCGTCGATTGGGCGGGACGCGTCGACGAACGGGATCAGCACTACCGGCGCTGGTGGGCAGGCAAAGTCATGACCCAGGCTCGTATTGCGCTGCTGACTCCTTTTAGTCCGATCGGCTGGATCTCACAGGTCAGCCTGGAACAATCCTATCGCCAGATCCCGGAAGATGTCCGTCTGCGCTGGGATAATGAGACACAGCGCAAAGTCTGGGAAGCGTATAATTTGCAAAGGTATCAGGAAAGAGAGGCAGAAATTGCGCAGCAGGCCGCGGAGGAAGCGGAGCGGAATAATCATTCGACGGCCTGGATTATCTGGGATGAAGTTGGTACATTTGCGGAAGGTGGCGTGTCGCTGTTCGTGGATCTGGTAGAAGGCAAGCCGGAAGTCCTTAAAGAGCGTGCAAATGAAGTAGCTGACGGCATGGCGGGACTTGTAGGAATGGCAGTTCATCCTGTTCAGACCTATCATCAGATTAGTGAGTCTTCTTCTGGACAGAAGACGCGGATGATGACAGAGTTGGTACTCGGCTTCCTCCCCCTCAAAACCAAAGTACCCAAGTTGCCTTTTGATATGCCGAGACCGAATCCCGGGATGGAAGTCGTGGGGGCCGATGGGATGGTGTACCGGATTGCGGAGAAAGATCTGCCGGGTCCGGAAAAGAACGGGTATATACGTTCTGAGGGGACGGATAAACCTCAAAATCTTGGTAATATAGTTAAAGACGGAGGTAAAACGACCTACAAAAATCCTGCTGGCAACGAACTGACGTGGGTTGATCAACATCCGAAAAATATTAATCGTGATATTGATAGCTTTTTGAATAGTTCAGACGTTGGCAAAGCTACTGAAGCAAAGGTCGCGGATTTCTTAAGACAACAGAAGGAAGTAACTGGTTTTGGACAGAAGGTATTGAAGAAGGATGGTCAAGCCGCAGGTGACTTAGATGTGGTTACAAAAGATGAAATGATTGAAGTTAAGGCATCACTTAAAGCTGTCAAGGAAGGGCAACTGGAGAAAATGACAGATGCGACTGACGAGTTCTATTTCAATCCAGAACAAAAGAAAGTTATTCTGTATATCGATAAGCCCTTTGGTAATTTATCTCCGAGAGATATACAAAAATTAGAACAAATTAAAGAGCTGGGTGTGACTATCGTTAATTCATTAGACGAATTAGGAAAGGTGATAAAGTAGTATGGGAACGTCAGCATTTATTTTAATGAAGCAAGAAAAGTATACCCCTGAAAAATTGTTAAGCGACACGATAGTAGCTGCTTTTCATGCAGATGCTAGATTGTATTTTGATAACTATAAAAAATATAAGAATGAACAGTTCTTATATACAACCTTAAATGTTACTGATAAGCCTTTGGTTAATGAGAATAATCAGCAATTTATATTTTATGTTGATGGACTTGATAACTACGAGATCACTTATGATAATAACGAGGTCATTTTTGGCTTGGATCCGAGTCTTTCACTATATCAGGTGGGTGGAATTGAGGAGATTTATGGTGCCCAAGAATTGATATTTCGCTTTATATATGAATACCTGAAATTAAACCCCGATGATTACTTTTGGGTCGCGGACTATGATTGGGTCTACAGTTGGGAGGATATGCAAAAATTAAAATTGTTACCGTATGACCCAGATTGGTGCTATAAGAATCCTAAAAACTAACTTATGAGGGTTTACAGCCCCAACAACAAGATCGTACAATACAACCAACAAACCAAACACTAAATAATTCAAACACTTGATAAACTTCAAAAGCTCTTTCCCACTTGAACCATGAGTAGGAACGAGCTTTTCTTGCATACTCACAGTTAAAAAAGAATGAAACGAGTGGCGAAGCTGAATCCAGGAATAGAAGTGGCTGGGATTGGGCGGGACGCATCGACGAACGGGATCAGCACTACCGGCACTGGTGGGCAGGCAAAGTCATGACCCAGGCTCGTATTGCGCTACTGACTCCTTTTAGTCCAATCGGCTGGACCTCACAGGTCAGCCTGGAACAATCCTATCGCCAGATCCCGGAAGATGTCCGTCTGCGCTGGGATAATGAGACACAGCGCAAAGCCTGGGAAGCGTATAATTTGCAAAGGTATCAGGAAAGAGAGGCAGAAATTGCGCAGCAGGCCGCGGAGGAAGCGGAGCGGAATAATCATTCGACGGCCTGGATTATCTGGGATGAAGTTGGTACATTTGCGGAAGGTGGCGTGTCGCTGTTCGTGGATCTGGTAGAAGGCAAGCCGGAAGTCCTTAAAGAGCGTGCAAATGAAGTAGCTGACGGCATGGCGGGACTTGTAGGAATGGCAGTTCATCCTGTTCAGACCTATCATCAGATTAGTGAGTCTTCTTCTGGACAGAAGACGCGGATGATGACAGAGTTGGTACTCGGCTTCCTCCCCCTCAAAACCAAAGTACCCAAGTTGCCTTTTGATATGCCGAGACCGAATCCCGGGATGGAAGTCGTGGGGGCCGATGGGATGGTGTATCGGATTGCGGAGAAAGATCTGCCGGGTCCGGAAAAGAACGGGTATATGCGTTCTGAGGGGACGGGACAAGGTGTTGGAATTGGTTCGCGTTCTGTTGAAGAATCATTAGAGAAAATAAATGAGATTCGACAAGCTAATAACATCGGTGGAAAAAGAAACATAGCTTTTGCTGAATATGAAATTAATGGATCAACAGGTGAGATTATTGGGGTTAGTGGTAAGGCAGATCGAGCAGGAACAGCAGGAGTGCCCAATCAACGTAAGTTCGAGACGATAACAACTCCAGATGGTAATCCAAGAACCTTAGATGCAGAAGTGAAGATTCTAGAGGAATTAGCCTCCCAGTTGCCAACTAACGTAACAGGGAAAGTTCATCTGTTCTCTGAACTACCATTTTGCCAATCATGTTCAGGTGTGATAAAACAGTTTAAAGAGCAGTTTCCTAATGTTGAGGTTATAATAAGTCATGGACCAAGTAAAAGTAGGTGATATCAATGGATAAGAAAGAAATAGTCAGTTTATTGAGTGAATACAAAATTGCAAATGATAACGAAATTCAAGGTTTTACCGCATCGGAAGTAGAACAATGTGAACAAGTATTAGGGTCAAAATTACCAAACCAATACCGAGAGTTTCTTTTGGCTATTGGTCATGATGCAGGGTTACTTTTTCAAGGAACTGATATATTATTTCGAAATGTAGATGATCTTTTAGAATTAAGAAAAGAAGCTGAAGATTTATTGGCGGAAAACGAAGAAACCTATATCTTACCAACGGATGCTTTTGTATTTTCTATGCATCAAGGGTATGAATTCAGTTTCTTTGTTATATCAGAAGGTAATGATCCTCCAGTTTATCAGTATGTCGAGGGGGACGGTCCTCCTGTTTTAGTTTGGGACAGTTTTAGTGCATTTCTTAGAAAATCAATAAATTCATGCGCTCAAGCTATTAAGGATGGGATCATTCCGTTGTAATGGTGGGGGATGCCGACAACTGCGCATCACGAACTGCCCAATTAGCGGGCGGGGGATAACGAAGTCAAGCAAATTCGGGTTTTCCTGTTCGTACGAAGATTAGACCGAAAAGGTTAATCATTCCAATAGGGTGACGAGATGCGGTACTCTAATTGAATGCATTCGGAAGTTACCGTTATAATCTAGGCTGTCTTGTTATTCATGGGTTATTCAGATGTGACAAATTCAAGATTCAATTAGCTCCCTATGCTTCTGTATGTCTGGTGTGATTCCTGCCTGTAGAGTGTCTAACCTATAAGGGAAGACAACTTGAAAGGAGAAATCTATCATGATGCATCCAGTCAAAGAATGCATTCAGAAGCTAGGGCTAACACATCGGGCGTTTGTTGTCCTGTATGACATCTCATGGGAAAGGTTTCGTAGTTGCTTGTATGGCTACACCGATTCCATCCCCCGCGCCATCCTGAATGTCATGGTACAGCATGGTTATGATGAACAGGAAGCACAGCGGCAGTATCTCTTATGGAGGAAATGGAGCGTTCAGCAAAAGCTAGCCGCCCCTGCCGCCGCAGAAGGGAGGGTGCATCCATGAAACGGCTACCGCTAAATACAGCCCTAACCCTGATGCGGCGGGAGAATGTACTAGGACATGGCTTTGATCTTGATGAACTTACCCAAATCTTCGTCAAGTATGTCATAGACCCGATGTCACAGGAGCAAGTCGAGCTAAGCCTCGCTAATTACCTTGCTAAATCGAAGCACAATGATGTCGTTCATCGGAATCAAGTCTTAGCCAAAGTTGCTCAGTTCCTTAATCAGTATGATTGGCGGCTATCCGACGATCATATAGATTATCACCGAAAATACTTGTCGCGTGTGAATCAGCAGTCGCAAGAAGTGATTGATCGACTTTGTTTGAACGTGTAATTGTTTAGTTCAAATTATATAATATACAAAACACTGATCACCCTAAACCCTTGATAATCGATTCAAAACTCATTCCAATTTGAATAATAAGGAGAATCAGCTTTTAAAAAATAAGAGATATCATTTTTTTCTTATGTAGAGATACTTGGAAAGTAATAGGTTTTGCTATTATTTAGGAAAAAATATACTTGTTGAAATTGAAAGTTCTAAAAGTAAGCAAACTTATTTACCAAGTACAGGGAGCAAAATTAGATTCTCAACAAGAAAGGAATCAAAGGCGAGATTTGATTGGTTTTCGCTTTAAGACTATTGTAATTATACGCTGCTATATGAAAATTCTATATTTATGTACAAAAGCAAAATGAATTATCGGAGGAACACCACAATATGTATGAACCAAAAGAAGCACAAAAATCAGAAATGACTAATTCACACAGCTGATTTTTCCATGGTTGTACTTTAGTCTACTTGAATCTTCCCGTTTTCATGCTACTCCCGGGAAAATGGCAATGAAGATTATGGCTGTCGACAGTTATTACCAGCCCCTGCGTTTTGGTCGTGCTGCTGGACGATACTGGGGGAAAATGCTCAGCAACATTTTCGGAATTGGCTTTATGATCGCTGGCTGGACTCCGCGTAAGCAGGGATTACACGATATGATTGCCAGCACTCTTGTGATGAACAAACGGGAATGGCTGCGACAGCGTCAGTTTCAGGAGGTTGATGAGGAGCAAATGAAGTAGCAGTACTGCCGCAGCCATTTCATTCTAGAGAGCGATAGTCCATAATCTTCAACATCTACAACCATTTAAATAAAAAATGCTGCAGCCCGGGACAGAATCTCACATTCTATCCCGGGCTTTTTCATACTTTATATTACATAACAAGCACATTATGACGATAAACTAAGTATACTGACTTTGGGGGAGCGGTCTCATGAGCGGCATACTGATTGTAGACGATTCCCGATTGAATATAGCATATCTGATAAATGTGCTCCAAAAGGCTGGATATGAGGATATCTATACTGCCTATTCAGCACAGGAAGCTTATTCTATTCTTGGGATTTATAATGGACAACCACCGCGTAGACCGGCTTCGGTGGATCTGATTTTATTGGATATTGTAATGCCGGATATTGATGGAATAGAAGCTTGTAAACTAATTAAAAGTTTGGGTGTTTATCAGGATTTGCCTGTTATTTTTCTGACAGCTGATCGTATGCATTTCAGGGAAGCCTTTAATGCAGGGGGAATGGATTTCATTGAAAAGGGCGGGCCGGACTATGAGCTGCTGACACGTGTTCAATCTGCCCTGAAACTAAAGAAAGAAATGGATTCTCGCAAGGCCTGGGAAGAAAAAGTACAGACGGATCTCCAGCTGGCCAAGCATCTGCAGCGCAGTGTGCTGACACCACCATTGATGGAGCCAGACATCTGCATTCATAGTTGGTATATGCAATCTTCAGAGGTGTCAGGAGATATGTTTTACTGGAAAATGTTTAATTCCAGTCAGTGCGGTGTACTGCTCATTGATGTATCAGGCCATGGAATTACTGCAGCGCTGGTCAGCATGTCTATCCGCTCACTGCTGGATGGCATTGTAGGCCAATATCGCAAGCCGCGTGAGGTATGTGCCGAATTGAATCGGCAGATGCGGCTGTTATTTGGCAAAAATCGTCGAACTTCCTATTTTACAGCGATCTATTTATATATTGATATGAAGAAACGGGAAATTGAATATTTTAATGCAGGACACCCGCCGGGCTTACTATTGAGCCCTAACCAGAGTCCCATTAAATTAACCGGTACTACAGTACCCATTGGAATCAAGCCGGACATGAAATTGGATACTGCTACCATTACGTATGATAATCCTGCACGAATCGTACTATATACTGATGGTTTGGTAGAACGCCCCGGCTTATCCATTCATACCGGGATTGAAAATCTGGAGCAGTATGCACAAAGTCTGCACTATCTGGATAATAAAACTTTTGTTGGCAAGTTGGAGCGTCTCAACCGTCAGCGTGATGATGATATTTGTATTCTGTCAATTGAATTGAAGTAACAGAGGAAATGGAGGGATAGCGTATGGAACGAAGTATAATTTCTAAAGGCAAAACAGTGGAACAGGCAGTGGACCGAGCGCTTGCTCTGCTGGAAGTCAGTAAAAAAGAGGTTAGTATTGAGATTATTGATAGTGAGAATCGAGGATTTTTGGGGCTGAATTCCAAGCCGGCTGTTGTCAAAGTCAGTCTGCTTGCTGCTAGTGCTGCACAACCTGCGGTTCCCAATTCCTCTGTAAATTTCCATTCCGGCATGGGATCAGTATCCTCTAATGCAAACGCTTTAGAAGATGCGGTACAGATTCAGTCAGTATCGCCTGCTCCAGAAACTATGCGAACAGACTTATCCCAAGATCGTCAGGATTCAGGTCTGCCTTTTGAGATAAAAGAAGAGGGGAAAATCTGGATTACTAACGGGCAGATAAATGTGAATGTGCCAGCAGGAGCAAGCCTGCCGATCATCGACGTTTTTAAGAGTGGCGATATATTGATTAACGGAGTAGAACTTCTTGCAGGGCAATCCGCTGCAGTAAGCAAGGAGGATCATGTTGAAGTCCGGCTTACCGATGAGTCCAAAGATCCAAGCTGGCAGCTGAATATAGATGCTGATCGAATGAAAGCTTCCCTTCAAATCGAGCCGGGCTACCGTATGGTACGCTATTTGATGGATGCCGAGCCGGCAACCCGTTTAATACTGCGCGTTGCCCAGAGAAAAGAACCGATCGAAATTAATCCTCAATTGGTATACGAACAGCTTGCTGCCAAAGAAATCATCTTTGGTATAGATGCGGCGGCAATTGAATCGGCATGCCGGGCTGGCAATGAAGGGAATTTTGTTATTGTAACCGGACGTTCTCCCATCCACGGAAACAACGGGGTATTTCAGTCAAAGACCGATTCTGCTGCCCGTAAAGTACAGCCAAAGGTGCGGGATAACGGTACGATTGATTACCGGGAAACCCGAGAATTTCCATCAGTGCTGGAAGGGGAGCTGATTGGTACCATACTTCCATCTCATCCTGGAGCAGATGGAATGGATATCTACGGAAATGTCATTCAGGCCCCTGCTGTTTATGATCTTCAGATCATCCCTTCCAAGGATGTAAGGCTATCCGACGACGGACGAAGTGCCTTCGCATTGAAAGCAGGTATGCCCAGTCAGACTCGTAATGGGCATTATATTAAGCTATCCATGATCCCAAGGCTGATGCACAGCGGAGATGTTAACCTTGCGACCGGTAATATTCATTTTCAGGGTGATGTAGAGATCAGTGGGGCAGTACAGGATACGATGGAAGTTGAGGCAGAAGGTAATATACGTGTACGCGGTAACATTAATATGGCGCAAATTATTGCAGGTAATTCACTAATTGTTCATGCCAATGTTATCAGCAGCCGGGTGACTGTCGGACAGCTGCAGCTGTTTTATGGACAGGTGGCACCAATGTTGATTTACTTGCGTGAACAGGTCGAATTGCTGAAGCAGGCAGTACGGCAGGTTAGTCGAGCCTCTGCTTTTAAGATTAATGATATGAATGATACAGGTCTTGCTCCATTATTTCAGGTACTATTTCAGGGGAGATTTAAATGGCTGCTGGAACAGCTGCAACGGTTAATCAAACTGGAAGAGCAGTATCAGCCTGTGCTTAAGGAAGAATGGATCAGCTATTTTCAGGAGATCAAAATTGGATTTATGAATAAGGAATCAAGTCCGTTCTGTACAGCCGAAGATTTGGAGAACTTTATACGGCGAACCAATTATTTCTACACCCTGGCTGTTATTCCTGCAACGGAAACAAATTTTGCAAGATTGCATTATGTTCAAAACAGTACTGTCTGCTGTGGTGGTGATATCGTTGTGGAAAAGGGAGCCTACAATGCGCATCTCCATTGTGAAGGCAGACTGGAAGCAGTAGGAGCACTGCGTGGCGGGAATTATTATGCAGCACAAGGTATGGTACTGCAGGAAGCCGGATCACCAGGTACGGGAGTAACCAGACTGCATGTGGATGCCAAAGCACAAATCCAGGCAAAAAAGATTCTGGAGGGTACTACTATTCAAATCGGAGAGCGAATTCACCAGTTTGTCAAAGATGCTGATCACGTCATAATCCGATTGGACGAAAACCATCAAATCGTATGGAATGGGAGAGATTAATATGTTTACCTATCATCTGAATTTAACTGGGCAGCAAATTATTGTGTATTGCGAAGGAGATATTGATATTGATGCCGGTGATATTTTTGAAGAACAGCTGGAGCCGGAGCTGGCGGAGGCTGCAGCAATTATTCTCAACCTGGCAGCAGTAGAATTTGTCGACTCATCGGGTATAGGGTTGCTGATCAAACTGGTACAAAATCTGCAGGAGCAAGAAAAACAGGTATGGATTGAACAAACACAGCTCGAAGTAATGGAGGTATTCGAGCTGCTGCAGCTGGATGAGATTTTAGGCAAGGATACCCTACGTTAAATGAAAGAGAAAAATGTCTATACCATCCTGTTGAGCATCCTTGGGATTGTTAGCATATTCTACATGATGTGGGGAGACAGCGTGGAGTTTATTCGGCTTGTACCGATTCTCCTGCTGATCACCCTGCTTGACTTATTCCCGGTTCGTCTGCTGAGCGGAGAAAAATATAGTGGCAGTCTGGCTGGTTTCCTGATTCTACTGCTGGCTTACGGACCCGTAGAAGCTTTGTATGGGATCGCATTGAGTAATATTATTAGTCATCTGCATAGCATAAGCTTCAATTTTCATCGGTTCAACGTATTTCGCCTGTTAGTGGTTCAGGGTAAGTATACCTTATGTCTCTACGCTGCTTATGAAATCGTGAAAAGTATGGAAAATGCTTCCTTTTATATCCAAGCCAGCGTGGCGGCGTTAATATTCAGCCTGCTGCATATGCTGTTGAAAGCAGGAATAAACAAGACGATTAACGGTACTTCATTATCCAACAACCTGATTATGAAATGTAAGGAACTGGCAGTTCCTGTATTGCTTTGTACTATTATTGTTCCTCATTTTCTGATGCATCTATCGCTGAGATATATGTTTCATGAGACCATTTTTATTCTATTGTTCCTAATGTTGATTATCTTTTTTTCATATGGGTATATTCGTCAGCTTAGATTTTGGCGGCGCGGAGCAGAAGAGTTTATCCATATTGGTGAGATGCGTATGTCCAAAAGAGTACAGGGTCATGGTCATAATGTGAGCGTTATTTGTGAATATGTATTGGAACTGCTCGGCTATCCCAAAAAAAAGCGTGTAGATCTGATCAATATGACTGCTATTCATGATATTGGCAAAATGCTGCTGCCTCTCGACATTTTGACCAAGCGAGGAGCAAGATCGCTGAGTGAAGAGGAGCAATATCAATCCCATCCGGTAAAAAGTGCAGAGATAGTGCTAAAAGTGACAGGTGATAAAAAGATGTCGGATTGGATCTTGTATCATCATGAACGTTACGATGGCAAAGGTTATCCTGCTCGCCTGAAAGGAAAAGAAATCCCATACGAGGCCAGGATCATTCATTTGTGTGATCAACTTGAGTACTTGATGAGACATTTTAATCAGGATGATGAGGTCATTAGACAACTGAAAAACATGTCTCACAAAGAACTTGATCCCGAGCTGGTCAGCCATATTCATGCCGGTACCATTACGTGGCTGAGACAGTATATGATTTATAATGACACTCCTAGCAGTGTAGAACTTGTTTCTGTTACTGAGCCGGACAGACAGCAGAATCGGGAACTGTCGAACATTACCGGCGGAACGCGTTTACTAAAATTTGTAGGTTCCAGCAGTCTGCATATATACACCGACTTGCCATTTAGCATAGTTCATGATATCGAAGCACTTGCCTCCCGTGCGTTGGTATTATCGGAACACTTTTATGAAGTTCTGGTAAGTGAGGGCAATACGTATGAAGCTCATTTTTATCCAGAAAGTGACTGGGTAGCTATTGTGCTCAATGATATTACACCAGCACTGCAATATCGGGAAGAACTCCATCTGAAAACACTGCGTGCGTACAAAGATGTAATTAGTACGTTGTCTCACAGCAAAATTGATATTTGTCTGGAGTCACAGGAGATTGAACATGAGCTGGGCGATTGGATGGATGAAATGGAAGTAAACACACGCGCAGATGTATCTTCCAGTCGTACGTTGGTAACCCAGCATATTCCTGAACTGATCCGGCAGCAGTATGCCAAAAAAGTAATGAGTGTCAAATTGGCTGTATCTGAAGCTGTGACCAATCTGATTAAGCATGCGGAGAAAGGCAAAATATCCGTTTATCAAAAAAATGGAAAATACCAGATTTATATTACGGATCACGGTTCGGGTATTCCATTACATGAACTGCCCAAAACCATTCTGGTTTCCGGCTATAGCAGTAAAAGTTCGCTTGGTAAGGGTTTTGCTTTGATGCATCTCTCGGCAGATCGTATTATGCTGCATACAGGTACGGAAGGCACAGCTATTTTACTGGAATTCAATGAAATTTTGCAAGTAGCGGGTTAATCATTCTACCAACGAATGATTAACCTTTTTTGATATAAGGCGCGGAATTTCCCATTAAAGAGGCAGATTATATTATCAAGGATCTTACGTGCTGGCTATTACATAATTGACTGATTTTGTCGAAATATAAGTATACTGATTTCGGAGGAGAGTCAATGAGCAGCATACTAATTGTGGATGATTCCAAACTGAACGTAGCATTCATGGAAAATGTGTTGAGAACGGCTGGATATGAAGATGTGCAAAAAGCAACATCAGCACAGGAAGCGTATCAGATTTTAGGTATTTATAATAATCAGGCCCCACGCAAAGCCGCATCGGTTGATTTAATTCTACTCGATATTGTTATGCCCGAAATCGATGGTATCGAGGCATGTGCTTTAATTAAAAGCCTGCCGGTATATCAGGATTTACCGATCATTTTTCTGACTGCGGATCGTGTTCATTTTAAGGAAGCATTTGGTGCAGGCGGAATGGATTTTATTGAAAAAGGCGGCCCTGATTATGAGCTGCTGGCTCGTGTACAATCTGCACTGCGTCTGAAAAAGGAAATGGATTCCCGCAAAGCATGGGAAGAAAAAGTACAAAAGGATCTGCAGCTCGCCAAGCATCTGCAAAATAGCGTATTGACTCCTCCATTAACCGAGCCGGGTATCCAGATTCACAGCAAGTATTTTCAATCTTCCGAAGTGTCCGGAGATATGTTTTACTGGAGGATGTTTAATAATCGTCAGTGTGGCGTACTGCTGATTGATGTTCCTGGCAGTGGTATCGCGGCAGCACTGGTCAGTATGTCCATTCGCTCTCTGCTGGACAATATTATTGGCATATATCGCAAGCCCAAAGAAGTATATGCCGAGTTGAACCGACAAATGCGTATACTGTTTGGCAAGACACGACGTACTGCTTATTTTACAGCCATTTATATGCTCATTGATCTTGAAAACAAACAGTTGGAATATTTCAATGCCGGTCATACACCAGGTTTGTTGATTGATAGGGAGGGTCCCTTAGCCAGACTGAATGTAACAACAGATCCTGTAGGTATGAATCAAAATGTCAACGGTAATACACAAAAACTGGAATACGGTGAAAATACGCGGATTGTTTTGTATACTAATGGGTTAATTAATCGTCCAGGCAGTAATCCCAAATTGGTGATCGGTGAATTGGAACACTACGCTCATAGCCTCATGGATATCGATAACGAGAAATTTCTGACCAAGCTGGCTCGTCTGGGCCGCAATCAGGAAGATTTGTATATTGTATCCATTGATCTGAATCCCGCTACAAAATAGTGAATATTTATAATCAGAATGACTGCTCCAGTATAATAATGGGGCAGTCGTTTTTCTCTGTTCAAGCGAGTACTTTTTTATTTGGATAAGGGTCCTTGGGTCACACGGTTACCTCCCTGTACATATATAGTAAAAGGTTGGCCTCCAAGCTTTACCGTATCGATGCCGACATGAGTCGGAATCTGTGCTGGGAGACGAGCACGAATGCATATTTTTTTTTGAATATAACCGCCGCTTTGCCGTCAAGTGGAGCAGCTATACGCCCGACAGCGGGCTTAATTGCGATGCCTTTGCCCACACCTTCCGAAGTGAATGCCGGATCAGGAACAATGGTAACTGCTAACAGGAGCTGCAGGAAACAAAACGGACTGTCCGCTGTCATCATCAGGATCGTATAGTTGGTTTCTGTCGTTGTCAGCGATCCGGCATTACTGACAATAAGCAGCCCTTTTTTTGCTTGCATAACCAGTAACAATTCCTATCGTCTATACAGTTATGCATAAAATGCAGCTGGAACAAACCCTATTGTCAATGCTATCATGATGCAAAAAAGAAGCCTGGTCTGACCAGACT
Source organism: Paenibacillus sp. Z6-24 (assembly GCF_054161335.1). NCBI lineage: Bacteria > Bacillati > Bacillota > Bacilli > Caryophanales > Paenibacillaceae > Paenibacillus > Paenibacillus sp. Z6-24. The sequence goes on from NZ_CP096398.1 coordinate 2,198,912, forward strand.
TCTTCGCTCGTATATGATGTCTTGATTGGTTACAGCAGACTTTTATCGGCATTTACATATGGAAATCCATTTGCATTACAAACCGAGATCGGTTCCGTTCGACGCAATAACGTTCTTGTACCAGTCAAAGCTCTTTTTGCGGCTGCGCTCTAGAGAGCCATTGCCTTCATTGTCGCGATCCACATAAATATAACCGTACCGTTTGCGCATTTCACCGGACGAAGCGCTGACAATATCAATCGGTCCCCAGCTGGTGTAGCCAATAATATCCACACCATCCTCAATCGCTTCGCTCATCTCGGCAATATGGCGCTGCAAATAATCGATTCGGTAATCATCATTCACAGTTCCGTCTGCAGCAGGCTCATCCACGGCTCCCAGGCCGTTTTCCACCACAAACAGAGGCTTCTGGTAGCGATCATGCAGCTGATTGGCTGTAATCCGGAATCCTTTTGGATCAATTGTCCAGCCCCATTCGGACTTGTCCAGATAAGGATTAGCTACCGAACCGAATACATTGCCGGAAGTTATATTTTTGGTAATTTCTGGATCTGTGCTGGTGGTCCGGCTGGAATAATAGCTGAATCCGATATAATCGACCGTGTTATTTCTCAGGATCTCCGCGTCTCCCGGTTCCATGACAATGTCCAGCTGATGATCGCGGAAGAAGCGGCGGGCATAACCCGGATATTCCCCTCTGGACTGCACATCGATAAAGAAGTAGGATTCGCGGTCTTTTTCCATACCCTGATACACATCTTCCGGATTGCATGTATACGGATAAAAGCTGCCGGCAGCCAGCATACAGCCGATCTGTCCATCCGGAATCAGTTCATGGCAGGCTTTGACCGCCAGTGCACTGGCGACCAGCTGGTGATGGGCTGCCTGGTATTGGATCTGCTTTATATTGTCCCCTTCTTTGAATACAAGTCCTGCCCCGAGGAAAGGAAGATGCAGCAGCATATTGATCTCGTTAAAGGTCATCCAGTATTTTACTTTATCCCGGTAACGTTCCAACACGGTACGCGCATACGTCTCGAACAGGGTGACGAGCTTGCGGCTGCGCCAGCTGCCGTATTTCTCGATTAGATGTACCGGTACATCAAAGTGAGCGAGTGTGACTACCGGCTGAATATCATGCTTTAACAGCTCATCGAACAGCCGGTCATAAAAGACAAGACCTGCTTCATTCGGTATGGCATCCTCACCGGTCGGGAAAATACGTGCCCAGGAAATAGAGACACGCAGTGCCTTGAATCCCATTTCGGCAAACAGGGCAATATCTTCCGGATAACGATGATAAAAGTCAATCGCTTCATGAGCCGGATAGAACTCTCCCTCGAGTGGGGTGAGAGAGGAGAGATAGCCTTTCATAATCGCGTATCTTTTCTCGCCGGTAGGCAGCAGATCCACTACCGTTAACCCTTTACCATCTTTGAGATAAGCGCCTTCAGCCTGATTCGCCGCAATCGCTCCTCCCCATAAAAAATTCTCGGGAAATTTCAATGTTGTCATAGTCGTTCTCCTTCCGTATACCTGGAGTAGGGGATCTTCAGGGCAAATAAAAAACCTGAACGCTCCCGACGGCTCATCACAAGCAGACAGGAGAATTCAGGTTATGCCCAACAGGTAACATCCCTAATTCATATTCTGTTTTCACTAAAACTCTAACAAGTCACAGGCACAATGTCAATAAGAAAGCGTTTTATTCAGTCGCTAGCCGATAAAGAAATGCATTATTCAGCACTGTACTATAAATGATCCAAGGCTGCGGTTCAGTCACCAAAAAATAAAAGCCCTCCATGCACCGGTTGGGATACAAAGGAGGGCTTGCTGAAATGCTATATTATGCTGGAAGTAATAAAATTACTTAATTGTCGTGAATAATAGCCTGAATCTCTTCTACGTCATCGTTGATTATCAGTTCAACCTGTTCCCGGAACACTCTCGCGTCGTATTCGGAAAACATATACCGCAGAATCGCTTCTATGAGATTACTTTCAATCAGGTACTGACTGCGACCTTGCGCCCAGACCTCTGCTGTATAGCCTGTATCTTCTTCCCAGGCGAGCTGAACAGTGACGTCCGTAGGCTGGATGCCTTTACGTTCGGCGATGTTCAGACATACTGCATTGATAATCTCATCCATGCTAAGCCGCATTGCCATTAACGTCTGTTGTAAGGGTCAGCGGATTTCTTACGCTGACGGATCATACGATAAATTCCGCGAGCTGCAATAAAGAGTACGTAGATAGCAATCAGGTTAATCAACAGGCCAAGGAAGTTACCCATAAAGCCCATGTTCGCGAACATGCTGCCGAACAGCATACCTGCCAGACCACCGACCATCATACCTGTAAAGAAGTTACCGCCGCTGAAGAATCCGCGTTTGCCTGTTGTAGCTGCTGTACTGCGGTTGTTGGTAGTGGAACGGTTGGTGCTGTTTACGCTGCCGCTGTTGTTATCCGCGCGGTTCGGTGTGTTTGTATAAGATTTTGGCTGAGATTTGAATCCGCCGCCACCACGTCTTGCATCTGCATCGCTGGCAAAGATGCCAAGGGAAGCAAAAACGACTGTGAATGCCATGAAGACCATAAGCACTTTTTTCATTATGTCCATTATCCCCCTAGTTGGTATTGTGTTTGGGTACTCTTACGGTAATACGTAATGACGATCGACCGGTTTCACGATTTTAGACGAATTTTAAATAAATTCGGTTTACCGGATGGTACTAGTAATGCTGTGGTTCAGAAGATACTTCCGGTGGTGTCGAATTTTTGAGCATATCGATCACCCAGGTCGTCCATTCCATATTCGATCTTGCTGTTCCGAGCGCTTTTTGACGCAAAATATACAATCCAAAATCTTGAGAACCAAACTGGTGGCTCTCGTCAGGCATTTTGTGGATCGCCTGCTCAAAGTAGTGAATCTGTTCCTGATAAAAGATGGATCTTTTGCGGAACAAGGCGAGTGCAGTATCCTTGTCCGTAATCCACAGACAGAATGCCTTGAGTACCAGCTCGTCCCGTGTCACCGGTTCACTGGCGGGCATTTGCATCCATTCTTGCAGACGCTGCTCGCCAAGCGGAGTAATGGCATAGATTTTTTTGTCCGGTTTGTCTGTTTGTTTTATCCATTCCGCTGTCAACAACTGCTGCTCTTCCATACGTGAGAGCAGTGGGTAAATTTGACTGTGTTTGGCTTGCCAGAACGGTTGGATTCTGAGCATCAGGTCATATCCGGATGAACGTTTGCGTGCAAGCAGTGCAAGTAAACCATACGATAGCGTATTCATAAGCAGTCTCTCCTATCTCTAAAGCAGCAAATCGGCCGATTTACAATAAAGTGTACACTACAACTGTATGCTTTCGCAAGAAATCGACGAACAAAATAGAAGAAAGCATACAAAAGTAAGTACATATTAGACAAAAAATAGTCATAATTAAGCTTACGTATGAATATGCAAAAAGATTCAACTTTTCCAAATAAACAGCAGCAGCAGCTGATAAAAAATAACCCGGATGAATTCATCCGGGCTTTAGCAGTAAATCGGATTGTGCTAAGTCCTCATTATGTAAGGAGCCGGCCCGCGATTTCTGCTACAATGATGTCTCTTGTTGGGTGTACCCATTCACGAGCAATTCCAGTTGACCTGTTGCGGGGTCAATGATCATGCCGTGTACTGGTACATGGGGGGGAAGTAATGGATGATTCTTAATGATCTCCACAGTGTTTATTACCCCTTGCTTTTCGCTACCAAACCCCTGCAGCCAACTTTTTAAATCAATTCCTGAATGTTCCAGAGTTGACAATACAGTTGGGGAAACGCCGCGCTCTTTGATCTCATTAATCATATGATCGGCATCGAGCGCAGCCATTCCGCAGCTATGGTGACCGACAACGATAACTTCTTCTGCCTGAAGCTCATACAGCCCAACCAGTATGCTGCGCATTACACTTCCATAGGGATGAGAGATAACCGCGCCGGCGTTTTTGATGATTTTGGCATCACCATTGCGGATATTCATGGCTTTGGGCAGCAACTCGGTGAGACGCGTATCCATACATGTCAGAATAACCAGCTTTTTATCCGGAAAAGCACTGGAGCGATAAGCTTCATATTCCTTGGTCTGCACGAATTGCTCGTTATGCTGCATAATATTTGTAACTGAATCCATTGTATTTCCTCCTCAATTAAAACATTAGATTAGTGAATATTGGATCGTGGAATCTCCAAAATTATCAGCTGAAATCGCATGATAACTCTTTTCATTACTTTCCTGCACAACTACACATCATTTTCTCATGTAAACGAATAGATTTTACATCAGTTTTTGAGGTCTGTAAATGTCTTGATTCCAAAATATTAAATTATGTAACATTGATTATACGGTTTGAAAAACGTATCATCAAGATGGATATAGTTACAAAATATAAATAAATGAGGTGTACCCGATCATGGAACAAAACGTAGAACAGGTATTAAACTCATTCCGGCAGCTGGTTCGCAAGATCAGCAGCTACCACGAAGCACTCGGCCTGCTGGGCTGGGATCTGCGCACCGGCGCTCCGCGTAAAGGTGCGGAAATGCGTGCAGAAACGATCGGGATGCTGTCAACCGAAGTATTCAAGCTGTCCGTCTCCGAGGAGATGGGAGGCTATATTGAGTTTCTGTCCCGCACCGACGTATTCAGTCAGCTGAGTGATACCGATCAGCGCTCGGTGACAGAATGCCGCAAGGAATACGAACGCAGCCAGAAAATCCCGCCGGAGAGAATTCAAAAGTACTCCAGCCTGACGACACATGCCCAGACCGTCTGGGAAGAAGCCAAGCATAACAATGACTTCCAGGGCTTTGAACCGATGCTGTCGGAGATTGTAGAGATGAACCGCGAGTTTATCGATTACTGGGGTGTCAAGGATACCCGCTATGATACGCTGCTCGATATGTATGAGCCGGATATGACGGTAACCAAGCTGGATGCCGTTTTTGAGCGGTTGAAATCGCGTCTTGTCCCGCTGCTGCAAAAAATCCAGCAATCAAGCGACAAACCGGACAATTCATTCCTGAAGCAGGAGTATGATCTGAAGAAACAGGAGGAAATCGGCCTGTTCCTGCTGGAGCAGATGGGCTATGACTTCCAGGCAGGGCGTCTTGATGAGAGTGAGCATCCGTTCGCAACCGGACTCACTCCGGGCGATGTACGCATCACGACGCACTATTATCCGGAAGATCTGATGAGCGCCATTTTCAGTTCCCTGCATGAAGGCGGACATGCGCTGTATGAGCAAAATATTTCGGCTGACCTGGTCGGTACACCGCTGGCAACCGGTACGTCGATGGGAATTCATGAATCCCAGTCCCGCTTCTGGGAAAATATTGTCGGCCGCAGCCGTGTATTCTGGGATCATTATTACGATAAATTGCAGTCCTTGTTTCCGGAGCAGCTGTCCGGTGTAAGTAAAGAACAATTTTACCGTGCTGCCAATGTGGTGGAAAATTCACTGATCCGGATCGAAGCGGATGAGCTGACATACAATCTGCACATTATTGTTCGTTATGAAATCGAGAAAATGATTTTCAACGAGAATCTGGCTGTCGCCGATCTGCCGAAAGTATGGAACAGCAAATATGAAGAGTATCTGGGTATCACGCCGCCAAATGATGCGCAGGGCGTTCTGCAGGATGTACACTGGTCCGGTGGGGATTTTGGTTACTTTGCTTCGTATTCGCTTGGCAATATGTATGCCGCCCAGATTACCCATACGATGCGCAAGGAGCTGCCGGAGTTTGAACAATGGATCACGGCAGGCAATCTGCTGCCGATCAAGGAATGGCTGACCGATAAAATTTATCGTTACGGCAAAAGTAGAACGCCATCTGAACTGATCCAGGCGATAACCGGTGAAGAGCTGAATCCGGATTATTTGGCCGATTATCTGGAGCAGAAGTATACAGAGATTTATAAGCTGGTCTGATCCAGTTTTTAGGTCTGGCTGTATTAATTTGTGAGAGCAGGCTCTTATATATAGTAGGAAAAGAATTGGAGTTTGAAAAAGCACCAAAAAGTCAATAGGTCTGACTGTATGATCTTATATCATCTGATATGTAACTAATTACCCATTATGCTGCTTGGGTCAGTATACCTTTTGATTATCAAATGACGCAGTTCGTTAAGCCTCTCTTTCACTTTTTCAAAGGTGGAAGAGAGGCTTTTGCATCGTTATCCACATTGTAGGATCAGACGAAATACAGTAGGATAGATGTTATACGAAATTGGATAAATCCAACCTGTTCAGACAGGATGTTCGGGTGACACCATATACCCTTTTTGTCAGGTTGATTATAAATAAATAGAGAACACTATAAGAGAAGAGTGTAAGGAGAGAATAACCGATGGGCTTTCGCGTGATCAAGACCGCCATTGCTGCACTGCTGGCTGTAGTAGCAGCCAGTACGCTGGGAATCAGCAGCGCAATGTCGGCAGCACTGCTCGCCATACTGGGAGTGGATGTTACACGCAAACGCAGTCTTCAGACGATATCTGCCCGTTTTTTTGCATCACTGATCGGGATGGTTTGTGCGTTTGTATTATTTTCGATTTTTGGTTTTGAACACTGGGTATTTGCGCTGTATATTTTGCTGGCTTTTCCGATCATTACCCGCGCCGGCTTCAGCGGAGGAATCGTCACGAGTTCGGTTATCGTTGTCCATATCTACAACGGTGGACTGCTGACTGCACAGGCGATGCTGATTGAGGTGGAGCTTCTGCTGATTGGCCTCGGTTCGGCGGCGATCGTCAATCTGGTGTATATGCCAAATCCGTATAAGCGGCTGAATGCCATTCGGAAGGAAGTGAATGATCTGCTGTCCCAGATGTTTGGTCAGATTGCCCGTACACTGCATGAACCTGCCTATGTATGGGATGGGGAAGAAGTGATTCAGGCGGCGGCCAAGGTGGAGCAGGGACATACAGCAGCCAAGCGCGAACTGGAGAACCAGATGCTGCACCCGGATGAGTCGTGGATTGTATACTTTTATATGCGCAAGCAGCATCTGGATTCCATTCAGAACATGATGCAGCTCGTCGCCCAGGTGTACAGCAAAATGCCTCAGGGAGATCAGGCCGCCGAGATTTTCGAACAGCTGTCCCAGGATGTAAAAACGCCGTATTACACAGGGAAAACAGAAAAGCTGCTTTTACAATTCGAAGAAGATTTCCGTAAAACGAGACTGCCGGTTACACGTGAAGAATTCGAAGTGTATTCTGCCATTTTGCAGCTGTGCAGAGAGCTGGAGCAGTATCTCAAAATTTCTAAGCGGGATAAAGCAAGAAACCCCTTGCTAACTCAGGATAATAAGGTAAAATAAGGATAACGCTATAGGCAAAAGCTATCACCTTTATTACATTTGGTGATAGCTTTTTTACTAAAATCTTTCGTCCATTTTGGTAAAAAGATAAATTTTATTGACCTGTGGAAGATTATGAATATAAAATGATAACAATCTTATGAGGAATGTTTACATTGCGTTAAAGTTTGAGGTGAGGGGGCAACCAGAATTTTGAATACAGAACCGGTATTGCAAATCAAAGATCTGACGGTGTCTTTCCGCATTAAGGATGAGTATTATCCGGCTGTCGATCAACTGGATTTAACCATTAACAAAAACGAAGTTTTGGCTATCGTAGGGGAGTCAGGCTGTGGAAAAAGTGCCTTGGCACTTTCCCTGACACGACTGCATGATAGCAAAAATACACGCATTGATGGTGGACTCATTTTTAAGGGGCAGGATCTTAACCAACTGTCGCCTGGACAGATGAACAAAATTCGTGGCTCCGAGATTGGGATGATTTTTCAGGACCCGCTGACGGCGCTTAACCCGCTAATGACGATCGGCAGACAGATCGAAGAGAATCTGGACTATCATACGACCTTATCCAAAAAGGAAAAAACAAAGCGCATCTATGAACTGCTGGAACATGTAAACATTACGAATCCGCAGCGTGTGTACAACCAGTATCCACATGAATTGTCCGGAGGGATGCGGCAGCGTGTCATGATTGCTATCGCGATCGCCTGTCGACCTTCCCTAATCATCGCAGATGAGCCGACGACGGCGCTTGATGTGACGATTCAATCGCAGATCCTCGATCTGCTCAAGCAGCTGCAGGCAGAGACGGAAGCCGGTATTGTACTGATTACTCATGATCTGGGCGTTGTAGCCGAGATGGCTGACCGGGTAGTCGTAATGTATGCGGGAGAAATTGTGGAAGTTGCCAGTGTTATGGACTTGTTCAACAATCCGCTGCATCCGTACACCCGATCCCTGCTCGCTTCCATGCCTGGTGCCAATGCCGATCAGGAGCAGCTCCATGTTATTCATGGACGTGTACCTTCACTGCAAAATATTCCGCGCGGTTCCTGCCGGTTCTCAGAACGTATTCCGTGGATTCCGCAGACTGCCCATGCGCAGAACCCTCAGTTGGATGAAGTTGGTCCAGGACACTGGGTACGCTGTTCGTGCTATCAGCATTTTCATTTTGAAGATGAGGGAAAGGGGATCGTAATGGATGGCGTTGTTGGAGCTAAATAACCTTAAGGTGCATTATCCGATTCGCGGCGGCTTTTTCCAGCGTGTCGTGGATCATGTCAAAGCGGTAGACGGGGTGTCTATCCAGATCGAACCTGGAACTACATATGGACTGGTCGGCGAATCGGGATGTGGTAAGACAACTACTGGCCGCGCCATTATCGGCTTAAATAAAATAACGGATGGAACCGTGTCCTTTGACGGGCAGGATCTGACACGGATCGCTCACAAAAATCAGCATCCGCTGCGCAGGGATATCCAGATGATTTTTCAGGACCCGTACTCCTCGCTGAACAGCCGGAAACGGGTGATGGATATTATCGCCGAGCCGCTGCGTAACTTTGAGAAGCTGAGTCCGGATGAGGAACGCCGCCGCGTGCAGAATCTGCTGGACCGGGTCGGTCTCAATCCCGAAGCGGCTTTCAAGTACCCGCATGAATTTTCCGGCGGACAGCGGCAGCGGATCGGTATCGCCCGGGCGCTGACGCTCAATCCCAAGCTGATTATTGCGGATGAGCCGGTATCGGCGCTGGATGTGTCTGTACAGGCACAGGTACTGAACTTTATGAAAGAAATTCAAAAAGAATTCAATCTTACGTATCTGTTCATCAGCCATGATCTGGGCATTGTCCGTCATATGTGTGATCAGATCGGAATTATGTATCGCGGCCGTCTGGTCGAGCAGGGTAATACGGATGATATTTATGAGAATCCGCAGCATATTTATACGAAGCGTCTGATTACGGCGATTCCGAACATTGACCCGGCCCAGCGTCAGGAAAGTACACGGACCCGGCAGAAAATTATGGTGTCATATCAGCAGGACCTGAAAGAGCTTATGGATGCGGAGGGCAAACCGCTGGCTTTGAAAACGATTAGCCCATCTCATCAGGTAGCATTACCGTAACGTAAGGGGGATAACTATTATGTGGAAATTCACGCTTCGCCGTATCCTGATCATGATTCCCCAGCTGTTCATACTCAGTGTGCTGATCTTTTTTGTAGCCAAAGCGATGCCGGGAGATGCTCTTAGCGGAGCGATCGAGGCCAATCCGAAAGTCAGCGCACAGGTCCTGGAAGAACAGCGTGAGAGACTGGGACTTAATGATCCGGCCTGGGTGCAGTATGGACGCTGGCTGGGCAATCTGGTCCAGGGTGATCTTGGCAAATCCTATGTACATAAGGTTGGTGTAACTGATCTTATCGGAAGCAGACTGGCCAATACGTTTTATCTTGGTGTAGCGATACTGATCCTTACCTATGTAATCTCGATTCCGCTGGGAATTCTGAGCGGCAGGTATCAGAACAGCCTGCTGGATAAGACGATCACCGGCTATACGTATCTAAGCTTTGCGACTCCGATATTTATTTTCTCCTTATTGATGCTGTTCGTGTTTGGCTTCCGATTGGGATGGTTCCCGACGAGCGGAAGTGTGGATGTAGGCGTGCAGCCGGGCACATGGTCGTATTATGTAAATAAATTCTACCATCTGATTCTGCCGGCATGTGCAGGTGCGCTAGTGAGTACTACAGCGACGATCCAGTATCTGCGTAACGAAGTGATTGATACCCGTCTCAAGGATTTTGTAAAAACAGCCCGTTCCAAAGGGGTACCGGAATCCAAAGTGTATTCCCGTCATATCCTGCGTAACTCGCTGCTGCCGATTGCAGCCTTTCTCGGCTATGATCTGACGGCTGTACTGGCAGGCAATCTGTTTATCGAATCCATTTTCGGTTATCCGGGACTCGGACAGCTGTTCCTGCAATCCATTACCCAACGCGATTTCTCCGTCGTAACAGCGCTGGTTATGTTATCCGGTCTGCTTGCGTTAATAGGTACTCTGTTATCTGATCTTATTCTAAGCTGGGTTGATCCGCGTATTCGAATGGGTTAAAGCACGCAAGGCAGTAACCGCAGACATTTTAACCATTCAATATATGAATAAGAACGGAGGCAGGTACAAATTATGGGAATGCGTGTAGAGACTGTTGCACCTATTGAAACGATTCAGAAATCGCCTTCAAACTGGTCTATTCTGGGCCGGGAGCTGCTTAAAGACAAGCTGGCGATCAGCTCGCTCATCTTTCTGATTTTATTCCTGATCGGTATTTACGGTTCTATTACGTTTATTAATCAGGATGAAGTGACAACTATTGATTTAATGGCGATTCAGGCTGCTCCAAGTGCGGATCACTGGCTCGGTACCGATGATGCGGGCCGTGATATTTTCGGTCAGCTGGTGATCGGAGCACGGAACTCCTTTACGATTGGATTTATGATTACCATTTTGTCCGCAGCGATTGGACTGACTATTGGTCTGATTGCAGGCTTTTTCGGTGGAGTGGTTGATAATATCATTATGCGTTTTATTGACTTTATTCTTGTGCTTCCTTTCCTGATGCTGGTCATCGTATTTGTTACCATTATTCCCAAGTATGGGGTATGGGAATTTATCGCTATTATGACCGCATTTCTCTGGGTCGGCAAAGCAAGGCTAATCCGGGCCAAAGTGCTGGCAGAGCGTGAACTGGACTATGTTCAGGCTTCCAAGACACTGGGTACGCCGAACTGGAAGATCATTACATTCGGCATACTGCCTAATCTCAGTTCTATCGTTATTGTTAATCTTACTCTGAATCTGGCCGGTAATATCGGGATTGAGACAGGGTTGTCTTATCTGGGATTCGGTCTGCCTGATGGAACACCGAGTCTGGGTACGCTGGTGAGCAGCGCGACCAATCCGATCGTATTGGAGCAGTACTGGTGGAACTGGTTACCGGCATCGCTGCTGATTTTAATTTTAATTTTGGCGATCAACTTTATTGGACAGGCACTCAAACGTGCATCCGACGCCAAACAGCGATTGGGATAATAAATTAGAGCTGTATATCAAAAAGGAGGAAGATTTATGTGGGGAAGTAAAAAGAAAAAATCACTATCCATTTTGTTCATGTCTCTCGTTCTGGTATTGTCTGCGTGCAGCAGCGGAAACAATTCGGCTGCCGAAAAAACAGATGCACCAAAAACAAATGAAAGTGTCAAGGAAACAGGCAAGTTTGCGAGCAAAACGTCGAACAATGAAGCAGCGATTCAGGGCGGCATTCTGAATTATGGACTTGCTTCGGATACTCCTTTTGAAGGCATCTTGAATCCGGTATTCTATGAAGGTAATCCGGATGCCAATGTTATGCAGTTCTTTTATCCTTCCCTTTTTGCAATTGACAAGAACTTCGATATTACGGATGGCGGTGGAGCCAACATCAAACTGTCCAACGAAAATAAAACGGTTACCGTTACGATCAATGACAAGCTGAACTGGACAGACGGTAATCCGGTTACAGCAGAAGACTATGCTTTTGCTTTTGAAGTCATTGGCAATAAAGATTATGAAGGTGTTCGTTATGATGCATTGATGATGAATATCGTCGGTATGGAAGATTATCATGCCGGTAAAGCCAAAACAATTTCAGGCATCAAAATCCTGAATGACAAAGAGGTACAGATCGACTTTATTACAGCTACTCCATCCGTGAAATCCGGTCTGTGGAGCTATCCACTGGAGAAAAAAGTATTTGGAGATATGGCTATTGCTGATATGTCCGCCTCCGATCCTGTTCGTAAAAAACCGGTTGGTTATGGACCGTTCAAAATCAAGTCCATGGTTACAGGTGAGTCGGTGGAGTTCGAAGCCAACAAGGATTACTTCCTCGGTGCACCAAAGCTTGACGGTGTACATCTGAAAGTCGTTAACCCTAACGTACTGATCGAATCTCTCAAAAAAGGCGATGTGGACTATGTCGATGGCTTCCCTGTCAGCCTTTATGATGAGAAAACCAACCCTACCAATATTCAATTCCTGGGTCGTCAGGAATTGGCCTATAGCTATATCGGATTCAAACTGGGTAAGTATGACAAAGCCAAAGGCGAAAGCGTAATGGATCCGAATGCCAAAATGGCAAACAAATCCCTGCGTCAGGCTATGGGGTATGCAATGAATAACGCTCAGGTAGGTACGCAGCTGTACAAAGGATTGCGTACACCGGCTACCTCACTGATCATCCCTGCGTTTGCCAACTACTATGATTCCAGTCTGGCAGGTTACACGTACAACCCGGAAAAAGCAAAACAACTGCTCGATGAAGCCGGTTATGTGGACAAAGACGGTGATGGACTGCGTGAAGATCCTAAAGGTCAACCGCTGGTGATTAACTATGCAGCCATGAGCGGAGATGTTGTATCCGAGCCGCTTGCCAAATTCTACATGCAAAACTGGAAAGATGTAGGTCTGAACGTACAACTGGTTAATGGTCGCCTGCAAGAGTTTAACTCCTTCTACGATAATATCAAAGCAGATAGCCCGGATATCGATGTCTTCGGCGCAGCATGGGGTACAGGCAGCGATATCGATCCAGCGGGTCTATATGGTCGTGAAGCAGCATTTAACTATTCCCGTTTCACAAGTGAAGATGCGGATAAGTTCCTTAAAGAAGGAACTTCACCGGAAGCATTTGATATGGAATTCCGCAAAAACGCCTACAAACAATGGCAACAGCTGATGTTTGAAGAAGCTCCGGTTATTCCGACACTGTACCGCTATGAACTGCAGGCAGTGAACAAGCGTGTCAAAAACCTGGATATTTCGTATGATGCAGGTTACGATACACTTGCCAAAGTTGAACTGACAGCGGACAAACCAGTAACACAGTAATCCATTATTTTCATGGATCAATGAATCGTATAAAATATGCTGTATCCGGAGAGGATCGGAAGCCCCAGGCTTACCGGTCCTTTCTGTTATGTTCTGCGATGTAGTGGGATGCTGTTCAATGAACCCGGGAAGCGTAGAACTTTTCGGGTTCTTTCGTTATAATAGATAGACGAACACGCATTTGCATAGGCTGTGCAGCAGGGTGCTGGCGCAGATTCACTATTTTAATAGTAGAAAAATGTTTGAATAATAATAAATAAGTGCAGTATGGGAGCGAACAGGCTTCATACAGGCACAGGAATACAGGTTGGTTTGGAGGGGCATAATGAGTCAATATACACCAATGATGCAGCAGTATCTGCAGATCAAGGAGCAGGCCCAGGACGCTTTTTTATTTTTCCGTCTGGGCGATTTTTATGAACTGTTTTTTGATGATGCTGTGCTGGCTGCCAAGGAATTGGAAATTACGCTGACAGGTAAAAATGCCGGTGTGCCGGAACGTGTCCCGATGTGCGGAGTGCCTTATCATTCAGCGGAGAACTATATCCACCGATTGATTGAAAAAGGCTACAAAGTCGCCATTTGCGAGCAGGTGGAAGATCCGGCGACAGCCAAAGGCATCGTGAAGCGTGAAATTATCCGCGTGGTTACGCCGGGTACGATGATGGAGAGCAAGGCGCTCAGCGACAAGGCCAACAACTATATGGTCTGTGTGACCGAACAGGACGGCAAAATGGCGCTGGCTGCCTGTGATCTGTCTACCGGTGAACTGCATGTCACCTCGGCATTGTCTTCGCAGGAATGGCTGCGTGACGAGCTGGGACTGTATGAGCCGTCCGAGATTATCGGCCGGATTGAACTGATTGACGATGTATACAAGCAGGCGTCACAGATGGGCCGCAAGGTGTTGTATACAGAGTGGGACAAATCCCGCGAAGAACTGGCAAGGCGCCAGTTTGGCGAAGCGGTCTGGGCGAGACTGGATGAGGAACGGCAGGCCTGTATTGCGCTGCTGTTTGCCTATCTGAGCGAGACGCAGAAGCGTTCACTCGGCCAGCTGACCCATATTAACGCTTATGAACCGGAAAATTATATGATTCTCGATCCATTCACTCGCCGTAATCTGGAGCTAGTGGAGACCGTACGTGAGCGTTCACGCAAAGGCACCTTGTTATGGCTGCTGGATCGCACAGAGACACCGATGGGTGGACGTCTGCTGCGCCGCTGGATTGACAAGCCGCTGCTGTCCCGCCGTCTGGTGGAAGAACGCCTGGAAGCAGTGGACAAGCTGCATCAGGGCTTTATTTTGCGTGAGGATCTGAGAGGGCAGCTCAAGGGCATCTATGATCTGGAGCGTCTCGTTGGCCGAATGGCATTTGGTACCGCCAATGGACGGGATATGCTCGCGCTGCGGGACTCCCTGCTGCGTATTCCGGATCTGCGCCAGCTGTGCGCTGATTCGCCTTCATCCACTTTGCAGAGCGTCGCGCAGCAGATGGATGCCTGCCATGATTTGGCGGAAGCGATCGGTTCGGCGATTGTCGATGATCCGCCGATTTCGGTGCGTGATGGAGGACTGATCCGTCAGGGCTATCATGAACATCTGGATGAGCTGCGTGAAGCCAGTGTGAATGGCAAGCAGTGGATCGCCGAACTGGAAGCTGCTGAACGTCAGGCGACAGGCATCAAGTCGCTCAAAATAGGCTACAACAAAGTATTTGGCTACTATATTGAAATTACCCGTTCCAATCTGAACATCCTGCCGGAAGGGCGGTATGAGCGCAAGCAGACGCTGGCAAATGCCGAGCGGTTTGTTACACCGGAACTGAAGGAAAAAGAAGCATTGATCCTGGAAGCCCAGGAGAAGATGGTCGATATCGAATATGAGCTGTTCACCGATCTGCGTACCCGTGTATCGAGTGAGGTAGCCCGTCTTAAGCTGTTGGCCGAGAAAGTGGCCGAGATTGATGTGTATCAGTCCTTTGCAACCGTCAGTGCCGAGCGTTCATTTGTCAAACCGGTATTGACCGACCGGTATGATCTGGTAATCCAGGATGGACGTCATCCGGTCGTGGAAGCGGTTATGGATCATGCCAGCTTTATTTCCAACAGTACGAATATTACGGAAGAAGAAGCCAATATCGTATTGATTACCGGTCCGAATATGGCTGGTAAAAGTACCTATATGCGTCAGGTGGCGCTGCTGTCCATCATGGCGCAGATTGGCTGTTTTGTGCCTGCACGCCAGGCGGAGATTCCGATGATTGACCGGATTTTCACCCGGATCGGAGCAGCGGATGATCTGATTGGTGGCCAGAGTACCTTTATGGTAGAGATGGCAGATATTCAGGTAATGACCGAACGGGCGACCCGGCGCAGTCTGATCATTATTGATGAGCTGGGACGGGGAACATCGACCAGTGAAGGGATGGCAATCGCCCAGGCTGTGATCGAGTATGTCCATCACGAGATTGGCTGTAAAGCGCTCGTATCTACCCACTTCCATGAACTGGCTCATCTGGAGGAGACGCTGGAACATTTGCGCAACTTCTCCATGGCGGTCAAGGAAAGCGGGGACAAAGTGCATTTTCTGCGCAAGCTCGTACCCGGCGCGGCTGGCAGCAGTTACGGGATCTATTGTGCACAGCTGGCGGGCCTGCCTGGCAGCATTATCGACCGTGCCAATCTGCTGCTTGACCGGATGGAACAGGCAGCGACAAGCACCGTGGTGGCTCAGGATGAAGCTGTCGATTATGCTGCGACAGCAGGAGGCAGCTCCTCAGAGCGTACGCAGTCTGTATTATCTGCAGAGGATGCGCCTGTTGCGGGAAATAGCGATTCGGTGAAAGAGCAGGCACATGGCTACATGTACGAAGAACGCCAGTCAGCAGAGGATGAAGCGATCCCGGTGCTGGCGACAGGCGGATTCCCGTCTGAGCCAGCAGACAGCGATGCGTCCAGAAGCCGGAAAGGTGCTGTACAGCAGGATATTGTACAGCTGTCGATTTTTGAGGAAGATGAAGTTCCTCAGCCGGTGAAAGTAAAAGAAGATCCGGTCGCCAAACAGATCGTCAGCCAGATCCAGAGTGCTGATCTGATGAATATGACACCACTGCAGGCGATGCAGCTGCTGAATGAACTGAAAATGAAAACGATGCGTTAATTCGTATCGACCAATAAAGCAACTGAAATTAAAATAACCGGAGGGAGGAAAAACCATGGGTCAGATTCGTGTGCTGGATGAACATATCGCCAACCAGATTGCGGCCGGTGAAGTGGTCGAACGACCTGCATCGGTCGTCAAGGAACTCGTCGAAAACGCAATTGATGCGCGTTCCACCCGGATAGATGTCCATATCGGTGAAGGTGGATTGGAATCGATTCGTGTGCATGATAACGGCCAGGGAATCGCCGCCGAGGATTGCGAGACTGCCTTTTACCGTCATGCGACCAGCAAATTGGTGGACGACCGTGATCTGTATCAGATTACCAGTCTGGGCTTCCGCGGGGAGGCACTGCCAAGTATTGCAGCCGTCTCCAAAGTGGAACTGCTCACCAGTGCAACCGATGACGGAGCAGGCAGACGTCTTGTTATCGAAGGTGGTACGCTGAAGAGCAATGAGGATGATGCAGCTCCACGCGGAACCGATTTCCGGGTCAATTCACTATTTTACAATACGCCAGCACGGTTGAAATATATGAAAACCGTTCAGACCGAGCTGGGACATATCTCGGATATTATGTATCGTATGTCTCTGGCACATCCGGAGATTGCTTTTACCCTGCGGCATAACGGCAATCTGCTGCTGCAGACGCCGGGTAATGGCGATATGCTGCAGGTGATCGCTGCCGTCTACGGCACCTCAGCAGCCAAGATGGTGCTACCGATTGAGCAAGATCATCTGGATTACCACATTAGCGGCTATATCGGCCGCCCGGAGATTGCCAGAGCCAACCGCAATGCCATGTCGGTCATCGTGAATGGCCGTTATATCAAGAGTTATGCCGTCAATCAGGCGATTCTGAGAGCGTATCATACGCTGCTGCCGATCAACCGGTATCCGCTGACCGTGTTGCGTCTGACGATGCATCCGTCGCTGGTCGATGTTAACGTGCATCCGGCCAAAATGGAAGTGCGATTCAGCAAGGAGGCGGAACTGATGATGTTTGTGGAAGAGTCGGTACGCCAGACCCTGCGCAAGGAAATACTGATTCCCCACGCGACCAAGCAGACCGTCAAGCGCGGCAGCAGTGAGTCGATTATTCAGGAGCAGTTCAATTTTAACCGCACACCGGCTGTGAATCTTGAAAATGATCTGCAGGAGCCGGCAAGCTCTGCTGCGGCTTCATCCACTTTTAAGAATCCTGCACCAGTGATACGAACCGAACTGGGCGATCTGGATGCACCTTATGTACCGCCATATACGGATCAGGATATTCCGGGAATTCCGAGCCGCTCCGACATGCCGGATGATCGTTTCGGACAGCAGACGGATAACGCAACTGCCGGTTCAGCAGCGGATACAATGGAGCAATCCGGTTCCAATGGGCTGCCTGGAGATACAGCCGGATTGCCAGCGGACAAGGATCAATCCTCTGTACCGACTGCCGAATATGCACAGCTGCCCGGAGGGGAGACAAGCTTGCCGCAAGCGGGAGACACAGGCTCAGCACCGGTAGAATATGAACGCCATAATCCGTCGCAGTCAGCAGCACAGCAGGTACGGGAGCAATCCTATGCCCGTGACTATAATC
This sequence comes from Paenibacillus sp. Z6-24, assembly GCF_054161335.1. Classification (NCBI taxonomy): domain Bacteria; kingdom Bacillati; phylum Bacillota; class Bacilli; order Caryophanales; family Paenibacillaceae; genus Paenibacillus; species Paenibacillus sp. Z6-24. The sequence continues at coordinate 2,216,969 of NZ_CP096398.1, forward strand.
GCCCGGCTGCCAAATCGTCATCACGGACGCCGCAGCGGCCGAACGGAGCGAATCGCAGCATTCCGGCCGAGATGATTTATGGAACGGCAGAGGAGCCGGGGCTGCCGCAGTTTCCGGAAATGAATCTGATCGGTCAGCATCATGGTACCTATCTGATCGCACAAAATGCAGAGGGATTATTTCTGATCGATCAGCATGCTGCCCATGAGCGGGTCAATTACGAATTTTACTATGAGAAATTCGGACAGCCGGAGTCCGCATCCCAGGAGCTGCTGCTGCCGATCACACTGGAGTTTACGCGTGCAGAAGCAGACAAGCTCAAGGACCGTCTGCACTGGTTTGAGCGTGTCGGTGTCTATCTGGAGCATTTTGGCGGTCAGACGTTCCGTGTACGTGCCTATCCGTACTGGTTCCCCAAAGGCGAGGAAGCGCGTGTTATCGAAGAAATGGCCGAGTGGGTGCTTAGCGAACGCAAGATTGATCTGGCACAGCTGAGAGAGCAGGCCTCTACGCTCTGTTCGTGCAAGGCATCGATCAAAGCTAACCAGAGAATCACCGAGGCCGAGGCGCAGGCGCTGCTTGATCGCCTCGCCGCATGCAGGCAGCCTTATACATGCCCGCACGGCCGCCCGATTGTCGTATCCTTTTCCAGTTATGATCTGGAGAAAATGTTCAAACGGGTCATGTAATTGAAGTGTGAAGAAGAATGGAGAATGAATGATGATAATTACAACAGGTGATGATGCTTCCCAGGCTACTTTGCAGCGTGCACAGCAGCTGGCAGCGGAATTCGCCGTTCCTTTTGTTCCGCGGAGCGGACAGTCGGTAGCTAAGCTGGCTGCCCGTCATGGGGAACAGGATATTATTATACTGGTGGAAAATGAAGCGAGGCTGGTCCGTCCGGGTGAGTCTGCGATGTTTTTCCATCCAAGCATGGCGTTTGTACGGGCCAAGCGCTTATTGCAGGGAAAAGAGGATCCGATGATCACCGTATCCCGTCTGGAACCGGGAGATACCGTTCTGGACTGCACAGCGGGACTAGGAGCAGATTCATTGGTCTTTTCCCTGGCAGCCGGTCCAGAGGGACAGGTGACCGCTTTGGAAAGCTCTGCTCCGCTGGCGGCGCTCCTGACAGAAGGGTTGCGCACTTATGCAAGCAATCTGGAACCTGTTAATGCAGCGATGCGACGCATTCGGGTAATACAGCAGGACCACAAGACCTATTTGAGCCAACTTCCGGATAAAAGCGTGGATATCGTATATTTTGATCCCATGTTCCGTGAAGCGTTGCATGAGTCGGCTGCGATCGCGCCGCTGCGCGGCTTTGCCAATGATCATGCGCTTGATCCGGAGTCGATTTCTCATGCGATTCGCGTAGCTCGCAAAACGGTGATGCTCAAGGAAAAATGGGATAGTCCTGAATACGAGCGGCTTGGATTTGAGCGCATCCGCCGCAAGAATTCCAAAATTGAATATGGAGTGATTCACGTATGAGCCTGGCAGCAGAAAAACCCAAATTACTGGTCCTTGTTGGCCCTACCGCTGTAGGGAAAACGGCCATTAGCATCGAGATTGCCAGGAGATTCGACGCCGAGATTATCTCGGGTGATTCTATGCAGGTGTACCGTGGTATGAATATCGGTACAGCCAAAATCACCCCTGACGAAATGCAAGGCATTCCCCACCATCTGATTGATATTCATTCGCCGGACGAACCATTTTCGGTGGCCGAATTTCAGCAGCGTTGCCGGACACTGATTCCGGAGATCGCTTCCCGCGGCAAACTGCCTTTTATTGTCGGAGGCACCGGTCTGTATGTCGAATCGGTCAGCTATGAATTTCAGTTCAGTGAGACCGGAGCGGATGAACAGTTCCGTCAGGAACAGACCGATTATGCATTGCAGCATGGTGCACAGGCGCTGCATGACCGCCTGGCAGTGGTGGACCCGGAGTCGGCGACTCGCCTGCATCCCAATGACCAGAGACGCATTATAAGGGCTCTGGAAGTGTATCATATGACTGGAGTGAAACTTTCGGACCAGTTGTCCCGGCAAATGAAGCAGTCTCCCTATGAATTATGTATCGTCGGTTTGACAATGGATAGGGAAATGCTATATAAACGTATTGAAGCGCGGATTGATCAAATGCTGGAAGAAGGTCTGCTGGAGGAAGTGCAGCATCTGCTTGATCAAGGGTATACTCCCGGAATGGTAGCCATGCAGGGGCTCGGATACAAGGAGATTGCCGCGCATCTGTCAGGTGGTGTACCGCTGCAGGAAGCCGTCGTGCTGCTTAAGCGTGATACACGTCGTTTTGCCAAACGGCAGCTGTCCTGGTTCCGCCATATGCAGGATATTCACTGGGTCGATGTGACGGATACGAATCATAGAGAACAGCATATCGATAAAGTATATGAAATTGTGGCAGGAAATTTATACAGAGACAGGGAATATACTTCAACAACTTAATTTGACATTTAGCTTAGCCAGGTATCATATTCGTATTACAATTGAGCATTTTGCTAATGCTGAATTAATAATCATTTGGGGGTACGGTCAATGAACAAGTCGATTAATATCCAGGATACTTTTTTAAATCAACTGCGCAAGGAAAATATTCCGGTAACTGTGTACCTGGTCAACGGTTTTCAAATCCGCGGTACGATCAAGGCTTTTGATAACTTTACCATTATGGTAGACAGTGAAGGACGCCAGCAAATGATTTACAAACATGCAGTGTCCACCTTCACACCATCGCGCAACGTATCCCTTATGCAGGATAACCAGAGCGAAGGCTAATGCAAAAAAACGAAACCTTTAAGCTTCATATAGCGTCTTAATGAAGAGAAAGAATCGGACAGCCTCTCCAAAAGGGTTGTTCGTTTCTTTCCGTTAAAGGGGTTCAATTTGTTTTACCGAAAGGGAGTCAGAATGAGATATGCCTAGACAGAATCTATCCCGCAGTGACAAAAACCAACCACCCAAAAGAACAAGACCGGGACAGTCCAAACCTGCACCCAAAACAAAAAAGAAGAAGATAACCGCCAAGCGCGTGTTCTGGACATTGTTCGGTGTAACAGCTTTAGGTATTTTTTGTGCACTGGCCGCTTATTTATTCATTATGGTAAGTGGGGAAAAAATCTACAAAGCAAATATCGATAAACTTGTGATCAACGAACCGACCAAAATCTATGACCGCAACGGCACGCTGATCGTTGAGCGTTCCGCACGGCAGGGTGATCCGGTCAAATACGAAGACCTGCCTCCAATGCTGGTAAATGCATTTGTGGCGACCGAGGACAGGCGCTTTTTTGATCATCAGGGGGTAGACCTCTGGTCGGTCGGACGGGCCGCTGTAAAAGATATTATCGCACGCTCGGCTGTAGAGGGTGGCAGTACCATTACCCAGCAGCTGGCGAAAAACGTGTTTTTGAATGATGATAAAACATTTTTCCGTAAAGCAACCGAGCTCTCCATTGCGCTGGCGATTGAGCGTGATAAATCGAAGCAGGATATTATTACCACCTACCTGAACCGTATTTTCTTCGGTCGGGGCGCTTACGGAATCAAGGAAGCTTCCGAGACTTATTTTGGCACAAGTGATCTGAATAAGCTGAAGCTGTGGCAGATTGCCACACTGGCAGGGCTGCCCAAAGCTCCTTCCCGTTACAACCCGCTCACCAATCCGGATTTATCCACGGAACGAAGAGCAGTAGTACTTCAGCTAATGGCCGATCAGGGTTATATTACGAAAGCTGAAGCGGAGGAAGCCAAAGCGGTAGTGTACAAGAGTCCTTCCAACAGTTCCACCAAAGAATCGCATTATCAGGCTTTTGTGGAGTATGCGATGCAGGAAGCGGAAGATGTCACCGGATTGTCTTCGGATGATCTGACTCGTGGCGGATATAACATTTACACCACAATGGATGCCAAAGCCCAGCAGACGCTGGAAGATGCTTTCAAAAATGAAGATCTGTTCGAGAAAAGCGCGGATGATATTCCTGTTCAGGGTTCCATGGTTATCGTCAATAACGATACCGGTGGACTGGTTGCGCTGCTGGGCGGCCGGAATTACCGTGAAGGTGACTTTAGTCGTGTTAACAGCCGTAGACAGCCAGGATCGGCGTTCAAGCCGATTGTATCTTATGCTCCAGCGCTGGCATCGGGCAAATTCACACCAACTTCGCAGCTAAGCAATGAAAAGCAATGCTTTGGCAGCTACTGCCCGAGCAACCTGCATGGTTATTCCGGTACCGTCACGATGGCGGATGCGCTGCAAGAGTCCATTAATATTCCGGCAGTGTGGATATTGAATCAGATCGGCGTAGACACGGGCGTTAACTTTGCCAAATCGCTGGGCTTCAAATTTACGGATGCTGACCGTAACCTGGCGATTGCGTTGGGTGGCCTGAGCAGTGGTACCAATACGTTGGAAATGGCACAAGCCTACCGTACCTTTGCAGATGGCGGTAATTACACAGCCGCCTATGCGGTAAAGAGTATTACGGATAATTCCGGTAAAGAAATATATAAAAATGCGATGGATTCCAAAAATGTCATGAACAAGCAGACTGCTGATGAGATGACAGCCATGCTCCAGAACGTCGTGACCGATGGTACAGGCAAGCGGGCACAGATCAACCGTCCGGTAGCCGGTAAAACCGGTACGACGCAGCACGGAATTGAAGGACTGCGCAGCAGTGCCAACCGTGACGCTTGGTTTGTCGGTTATACCAAAGAATGGACCGCAGCTGTCTGGATGGGATATGACAGACCGGATCGCAATCATCTGCTTAAGGAAAGCAGCGGCCGGGCAGCAGCGATGTTTGCTGCCGTAATGGGGCCGGCACTGGAAGGTTATCCGGTGCAGAACTTTGATGCGCCGCAGGTTACTGAACCTGTTCAACCAGAGCAGCCGGTAGAAGAAGAACCGGAAGCACCAAAAGTAGTGACAGGACTCTCGGCTTCCTATGATCAGGATAACCAGGCAGTGGCTCTGTCCTGGTCTGGAGTAGCAGGCGCATCCGGATATACGGTATATCGTAAGGAAAGCTCAGAATCCCAGTTTACTGCGATATCCAGCGGCTCCGGAGGTACTTCCCTGCAAGATGGCAGTGTTACGCCTGGTGCCACTTATGAATACTATGTAACAGCTACGACGGATGGCGGCGAATCTGATGCCTCGGATACGGTGCAAATTACTGTGGATCAGGCCCAGGAAGAACCTGTTGAGCCGCCTGTAGACAATCCCGATGGTATTGTTCCACCGGAAGGAACACCAGAAACTCCACCTACGGGTGAAGAAGGTTCGGAAAACGTCGAAGGCAACGGGAACGGCAATAATGGTAATGGCAATGGCAATGGCAATGGCAATGGCAATGGCAATGGCAATGGCAATGGCAACGGTAATGGCAATAACGGAAACGGCAATGGAAATGGTGGACCGAATGGTAATTCTCAGACACCAGCCGACAATGGAGGAACCACATCTCCAACGAATGGTTCAACCACGCCGGGAAGTGAGGGTACTTCTACCGGTACCGTTGCACCATCTACCGGCATTACCGATCCTGCGGCAGCCACTGGAGATATGGGTAATACACAGGCAGACCCGACGGCACCAACGGATACCCAGTAAAACGTAATTTCAAAAGCCTCCAATCTTATCGGTTGGAGGCTTTTTGAGTGATACGCGCAAATATGCTATTCTGAAGTTACTTTGTAGGAAAGGGACACTTCCATGAAACGTAAATTTGCAGATCGAGCGAATTGGCGGCGTGTTATCCAACGCAGCTATACACGTCGCTACGTCAATAATAGTATTTTTACAGGATATGTGACACTGTACCATATGAACCGTCTGCGTGAACCTCTGTATAAAATCTATGGAGGACGCCGGTTCTGTATCGCAGCAGCCGAATATTCGTGGATGCAATATTATCCCGAGAACGCTAATTATGTCGTTACTGCCATGTTCGATGACAAGCAGGAAATTATCGAATGGTATATCGATATTTGCAAAACACAGGGAGTGACAGATCAGGGAGTGCCCTGGTTTGATGACTTGTATCTGGATATCGTTGTTATGAAAGATGGACAGATTTTCCTGCTGGACGAAGACGAACTGGATGATGCACTGCGGCGCAGAGCCATTACCCAACAGGATTATGAGTTGGCGCACCGCACTGCACGCAAGCTGCTCAAACAGATCGATGCTCATGCCTTTCCGTTATTCTCGTTATCACTCAAGCATCGCCAGAGTCTGTTCAACCGGGAGCATCGCTAGATATGAGACAGAGGTTCTATCTGTATCGAGCTTCCTAAATTAACTATAAATATGATTATTGGATAGAAAAATCTAAAACTCTTCCTGATCCGATTCATCCGTAGCAACAATGGTAAATATAGAACAAGTACATCATTGCACAATGAAGCGGGGGCTGAATAACAGGATGAAGGGCTAACGATTCCCTTTCCTTACAAACCCGGGCCATTATATCTCACAAGGAGCAGGATACTATGAAAAATGAAACGCATGATACACAGACGGAGCAGCAGGCGAGAGCCGTACTGGTCAGCCTGTATACCCAGATGGATAAAAGAAATAACGTGAACGCCGAAGGTTCAATCGAAGAGCTGGTCAGTCTCGCCGAGACAGCAGGCGTGGAAGTGCTGGAACAACTGACCCAGAACAAGGAAACACCGGATTCACGCTGGTTTATCGGTAAAGGTAAAGTGGAAGAACTTCGCATTCTCGTCGATTCCCTCGAAGCGAATACGGTGATCTTTGACCAGGAGTTGTCCGGCGCACAGGTACGCAATCTGGAAGAGCACCTGGATGCCAAAATTATTGACCGTACCCAGCTAATCCTCGATATCTTCGCTCAGCGTGCCAAGACGCGTGAAGGTATTCTGCAGGTGGAGCTGGCTCAATACAGCTATCTGCTGCCACGTCTGTCTGGCCAGGGCAAGAATTTGTCCCGTCTGGGCGGTGGTATCGGTACACGTGGTCCCGGTGAGAGCAAGCTGGAGACAGATCGTCGTCATATTCGTTCCCGTGTCACTGATCTCAAGCGTCAGCTCGAAGAGGTTATGCGTCATCGTACCCTGTACCGTGAACGCCGTAAAAAAACAGGTGTTATACAGGTAGCTCTTGTCGGTTATACAAACGCCGGCAAATCGACCCTGCTCAAGCAGCTGACAGATGCGGACGTCTATATTGAGAACCAGCTGTTCGCTACCCTCGATCCTACTTCCCGCAATCTGGAATTGCCGGGAGGCAAAGAAATTGTACTGACCGATACGGTTGGCTTTATCCAGAATCTGCCGCATGATCTGATTGCTGCTTTCCGTGCTACGTTGGAAGAAGTCAATGAAGCTGATCTGATCCTCCATGTTGTCGATGCTTCTTCAGAGCGCAGGGATGAGCAGATGAAGGTTGTAGATGAGATTCTGCAGGAACTTGGCGCGGGTAATAAGCCGCAGGTCATTTTATATAACAAAATTGATCTCTGTAATCTGCAGCAGCAGGAGATGCTGCCGGTTGATCAGACTCATCTGCGTATCAGCGCTTATAATGAGCAAGATCTTGAAGCGGTCAAAAATATGATCCAGGATCAGCTGGCAGGCGGCAAACGCATTTACCGTATCCCGGCTGATCGTGGTGATCTGATCTCGCAGCTGTACACATTCAGCAGTGTAGTAGATCAGGATTACGAAGACAATGATGCTCTGTTTACGGTAGAGATTAACCAGACCGATTATGATAAATTCGGTTACCGGCTGCAGGAGTATGAGATAAAGTGACAGAATTACGACATTTTGAATAGAGACTTCCCTTTACCCTACCGCTCCGTGTAAAATATGAAGCGCGAAAGTTTACATTTTACGGAGCAATTGGCATGGATACGTTGTGTTCATGTAACCAACGAGGCGCTGACTTAGCCAGCGGCGTCAGTTTGTGGTAGAATGATGGAAGATGAATATGCTGATAGCCCGCCTTATATTCATAGGGGCGGGCTATCATTATGGGGAGAGACGGAAATGGCAGTTTTTGATACACAGATTATGAAATGGTCCGAACAGGCTGAACAGATGATTGGTGAGGCTCTAAAAGGCCTGGACCGTATTGTAGATACCAATCAGTGGAAAGTTATTGAAGCTTTCCAAAAACACCGTGTAAGCGATTATCACTTCGCAGGGTCAACCGGCTATGCTTATAATGACCGGGGAAGAGAAGTACTGGAAGAAGTCTATGCAGAAGTATTCGGCAGTGAGGCTGCATTGGTGCGTCCGCATTTTGCCTCAGGTACACATACGATTGCTACAGCGCTGTTTGGCGTGCTGCGGCCGGGAGATGAACTGCTGTACATTACAGGTCGTCCCTATGACACGCTGCACAAAGTAGTCGGTAAACCCGGTGATGGCAAAGGATCGCTAGCTGATTTCGGCATTACCTATCAGGAAGCTGCACTGACCGCAGACGGACAGGTGGATTGGGAACAGGTAGCAGCGCTGATCAATGAGAAGACCCGCGTAATCGGAATTCAGCGCTCCCGTGGTTATGACTGGCGTTCTTCCTTTACGATAGATCAGATTGAAGAGATGGTACGCCGGATTCGTGAATACCGCGAAGATCTTATTATTTTCGTCGATAACTGTTATGGCGAATTCACGGAGACACGGGAACCGACAGAGGTAGGTGTAGATCTTATCGCCGGCTCGCTGATCAAAAATCCAGGCGGCGGTATTGCCGAAACGGGCGGTTACATATGCGGCAAACGCCAGTATGTAGAGCTTGCTTCCTACCGACTGACCGCTCCGGGAATCGGCGGAGAGGTGGGAGCGATGCTTGGGACCACACGCGGCATTTATCAGGGGCTATACATGGCGCCTACCATTGTAGGACAGGCACTTAAAGGCAGCATCTATGCCGCAGCCGTGTTTGAAGTAGCCGGATTTAATAGCAAGCCGGGTTGGAGTGAACAGCGGACAGATCTGATTCAGGCGGTATCCTTTAAGGATGAGCAGCAGCTAATCGCATTTGTACAGGGCATTCAGCGGGCTGCAGCTGTCGACAGTCATGTCGTACCTGAACCTTGGGATATGCCGGGTTATGAGCATCCAGTCATCATGGCAGCCGGTACATTTATCCAGGGCGGCAGTCTGGAATTGTCTGCGGATGCACCGATCCGTGCACCATATATCGGCTATATGCAGGGTGGTCTCACATTTTCCCATGTCAAACTGGGTGTATTGATGGCGCTGCAGACGATGCTGGAACGCAATTTATTATAAATTTTGCAGGCAAAGAACCAGCGTGCGCAGCTTACCAATCGGGTGGCAGTCATTCAAATTGATTTGGATAAAAAGAGGTCTGGATAAAGCTTGTCATTACATGCAGCGATTTTAAACAGGCATTTCATTGTTCTGGTTAAGATAATTCTATTGGAAAACTGGGTTAACTGGGTGGGAATAGATGTCATAGAATATCCATAAATGAATGAAAATATATTGTTAGAAAGCGTTTAGACTCAGATTTATTAACTTCATGTTAACTGGGTATAAAATTATTGTGAGTAAACTTAACATGTTATTGACGCTTGATATCAGGATATGTACAATAGGATACAGATAACTTAAAAGTTAATTGGAAGGTTGATGAATATATGGGCGATGAAATTCGGAGAAATATGGCGCTGTTCCCTATCGGGATCGTAATGAAGCTGACAGACCTGTCCGCGCGGCAGATCCGTTACTATGAGCAGCATAATCTGATCGTACCGGCGCGGACGTCAGGTAACCAGCGGTTGTTTTCCTTTAATGATGTAGAGCGTCTGCTGGAGATCAAGGCATTGATCGAAAAAGGGGTAAATATTGCAGGAATCAAGCAGGTGATGAATCCGGTATCCAAGGAATCGGAAGAAGCTACAGTGATTACGGCGGACACGGAAGAACGCCGCAGGGAATTGTCAGATTCGCAACTTCATCGTATGCTTAAGCAGCAGCTTGTCACAGGCAAACGCCCTGGACAGGTATCACTGATCCAAGGGGAATTATCCCGATTCTTCAATAAAAAATAAAAAGAGCACAGAGGAGAGGGTAACGTGAGTTATACAAAAGACGATATTCTGCGTATTGCCAAGGAAGAAAACGTACGATTTATCCGCCTGCAATTTACTGACTTGCTGGGTACGATCAAGAACGTCGAAATTCCTTTGAGCCAGCTGACCAAAGCACTGGATAACAAAATGATGTTCGACGGTTCTTCTATTGAAGGTTATGTACGTATTGAGGAATCCGATATGTACCTGTATCCGGATCTGGACACATGGGTGATCTTCCCGTGGGTAACCGAGAACCGCGTAGCACGCCTGATTTGTGATGTCTATATGCCTGACGGTACACCATTCGCCGGTGACCCGCGCGGTATTCTGAAACGTAACCTCAAGGAAGCGGAAGCTATGGGCTTCACGGAGATGATGGTTGGACCGGAGCCGGAATTCTTCCTGTTCCGCACGGATGCCAACGGCAATCCTACTGAAGAGCTGAACGATCAGGGCGGTTACTTCGATCTCGCACCTACCGATCTGGGCGAGAACTGCCGTCGTGAGATCGTGATTACGCTGGAAGAAATGGGCTTTGAAATTGAAGCTTCTCACCATGAAGTAGCTCCAGGTCAGCACGAGATCGACTTCAAATATGCGAATGCACTGCAGGCGGCTGACCAGATTCAGACCTTCAAACTGGTCGTTCGTACGATTGCCCGCCAGCATGGTCTGCATGCGACATTTATGCCAAAACCATTGTTCGGTATGAACGGTTCCGGTATGCACTGTCACCAATCGCTGTTCCAGAATGGCAGCAATGCATTCTATGATGAATCGGATGAATTGGGGCTGAGCCAGGTAGCCCGTCATTATATGGCAGGTATTCTGCGTCATGCACGTTCCATGGCAGCAGTAACCAACCCGACAGTGAATTCCTATAAGCGTCTTGTACCTGGTTATGAAGCTCCTGTATATGTGGCATGGTCTGCAAGTAATCGCAGCCCGATGGTTCGTATCCCGGCTTCCCGTGGTCTGAGCACACGTATCGAAGTACGTAACCCGGATCCAACTGCAAACCCGTATCTGGCACTGGCCGTTATGCTGAGAGCCGGTCTGGATGGAATCGATCGCCAGCTGAACCTGCCAAAACCAATCGACCGCAACATCTACATAATGACTGAAGATGAGCGTATCGATGAAGGTATCCCGAGTCTGCCAGGCGATCTGAAAGAAGCATTGCACGAACTGCTGCGTGACGATGTAGTCGTTACAGCACTGGGAGAGCATGCGACAGCTCACTTCTATGAGCTAAAAGAGATCGAATGGGACATGTACAGAACACAGGTTCACCAGTGGGAACGCGATCAGTATATGACGCTGTATTAGAATTAAGTTGACAAAAGCCCTGTTTGCCGGACTTTCCGGCAGCAGGGCTTTATTTTATTCGTGAATCATCTGAATGACTACTATTTCTGCCCAATCAAGAGCGACAGGTTTGAAAAGATCAACTCAACATAATAATGACCTGGCAAAGTTAATCACATAGCAAAAGACGAGAGCATATCATAGCATCGTCTTTTTTTATTGGAAACCATAATATACCAAAATGAAATCACTATAGAGTATCAAACATTTCAAATAAATTGGGAAATAATAGAATAAATTTCTTTTAAATTCCTAAATTTGAAAACTGACTCCCTAAAAGTGTTACAATCATATTAATACCTTTAATACCATTTTATTACATATATTTGTGATGATATGATTTTTACTAACGAAAAGGAGGATATGTATTTATAATGATCAATGTACTCGTTGCAGATGATAACCGGGAATTCACGCAGATGCTGTCAGACTACATCTCCCATCAGGAAGATATGACTCTCGCAGGTACGACCTATAATGGGGAGGAGACTTTGCAATTGATCGAAGAGTTACCGGAACCGCCGGATGTCGTGCTGTTGGATATTATTATGCCGCATCTGGATGGATTAGGAGTGCTGGAACGTCTTCCTGATATGCATATTATTCCCAAACCCAAGATTATTATGCTGACTGCTTTTGGACAGGAACAAGTAACACAGCGTGCTCTGGAATTGGGTGCCTCGTATTTTATGCTCAAGCCCTTCGATCTTCAGGTATTGGGCAGCCGAATACGGCAGCTGGCTGAAGTGCCGGTATCAGCGAAAGCCTATCGTTCACAGCCGTTGGTGGCTGCAGCGCCGCGCCCTGTAGCAGCGGCAGCCCCGATTGATAATGCTGGCAAGGAGCAGCTTCTGGAAGCGTCCATCACCAAGATTCTCAACGAAATCGGTGTACCTCCGCATATCAAAGGTTATCAATACGTACGAGAAGCTATTACAGAGGTATATCACAATATCGATATACTCGGCTCCGTGACTAAAGTGCTGTATCCTCAAATAGCCCAAAAGTTCAATTCTAATCCAGCCCGGGTTGAGCGCGCAATTCGTCACGCGATCGAAGTTACCTGGAAAAGGGGAGATATCTCACATATGAGTCACCTTTTCAATTATGAGATCAATATTAGCAAAACAAAGCCGACCAACAGCTCCTTCATTGCCGCCATTGCAGACAAGCTGAGGATTGAACATAGTAGTTCTCCATAGAATAAAGTTTGTATAAAGTTTGTAGCTGATACGGATTGCAATTTCACTATAAAATCTTCAAAAGGTTGGAGGGGTTCGGGGTGTTTATTTTTTATATATGATCAATTATGTAATCGAATAATTGCATACACTCCTTTTTAGAATCAAAATGGAGTATCCGCTGCCATTTCTTTATCCGGTAATAATGCAAGAACACACTCTTCTATTTTACGAACAAGAGGTAACTCTGTGATCGGTGCGGGTAATAAATGACTGACCACTTGTTGCAGCACCATTCGTACAAATAAAGGAGGCATTTCAATGGACAAGGAAGTCAGGCAGCGTCTGATTACTATTTGTGAGATGCATATTGGCAATCTGGAGGAGCAGTTGCGTAAGCTGTATACAATCGAGAATCCGCTGCGGGGAAGTGACGTGGCAGGCGGAGACATTATCGATGTACGGGTTGAGCTGGAGATCTGCCGACGTCTGGAAGAGATTTATCAGCGGATTGATATCGAAGGAGCCAGCGAAGGCGAGACCTATGATATGTACCATTCGTACTCTTTTCATACGACCAAGGCCAAGGAAGTGTTCGAAGCGCGCAAGTTAAAGCTCGAGCTGCAGCATGCTGCGGAGATTAAAAATATCAGCTTGCTGCTCGAGGGATTCCTTCAGGAGCTGACCAGGCTGCGTAAGGTGTAGCCAAATAACAGTGCATAATCATAACAGGCACTGTTAATCATAGCTGAATCGGCTTATTGGAGCAGATGAATGCAGTAGATGGACAAACTAGATAGGCAGAATCCAGGCAACAAAAGAAATAAACCATGAAACGCAAAAAAGACTCCATAAACAGGAGTCTTTTTTGCGTTTCGTTATTTCGCCAAAAAGGAAAGTGGCGGAACAAGAGTGAGCATACAGGCAAAAGGCTGGTTAGCATTCTGCATGCAGCGGCATAACTTAGTGCAGGTTACGGAACAAGCCTACTACTTTGCCGAGGATTGTTACACGAGTCAGACGAAGCGGCTCGTACATTGCATTCTCTGGCTGCAGACGAATATGATCTTTCTCTTTGTAGAACGTTTTGACGGTGGCTTCATCTTCCTCCGTCATGGCAACAACGATATCTCCATTATCAGCAGTCTGCTGCTGGCGGACGATAACAAAGTCACCATTATGAATACCGGCTTCAATCATACTGTCTCCGACAACGGAAAGCATAAAGATCTGGTTGTCACCTGTAAATTGCTGTGGAAGAGGGAAATAATCTTCAATATGTTCGGTAGCAGTGATCGGTACGCCGGCGGTAACTTTGCCGATAATCGGTACACGGGACACCGTCTGCGCAAACAGCAGATTATTTTCGGTTTCTTCCTGACCCAGCAGCTCGATCGCACGAGGTTTAGTAGGGTCGCGGCGGATCAAGCCCTTTTTCTCCAGACGATCCAGATGACCATGTACAGTAGAGCTGGAAGCCAGACCTACAGCTTCACCAATCTCACGTACGGACGGCGGGTAACCTTTGAGTTTAACTTCATTCCGGATAAATTCCAGAATAGCCTGTTGGCGACTTGAAATCTTGGACATGCCGTATCAACCCCAATACTAGTAACGTTTGGAAAAAGTATAACATAGAACTTCCGTTCGTACAAACATAAGTTCTAAAAGTTAGTGACTATTTCCCCATGCCTTATTTGGCAGCAGACGAGTCCCTGATGGTTACCTCATCCTGCTTCCTTACTCATCATACACCTCATTTCTAAAAAAGCGAACGAAAGTTCGCAAAAAGGTGTTGATCAAAACATATGTTCGTGCTATATTATTGACGGAGAAACAAGAACAAACGTTTGGGGTGTGGTATTCATGTTAAAGTACAGTACATACAAGAGCATACACAATCAGCCGGAGCAGCAGGATCAATCTTCTGCTTCCACTAAAACGGATATTCAACATACATCTGCGCATACGAATGAACTTCGCCAGTCTGCACCGATTTCTGCCAGCAAGGCAGAGAAAGGGATGACAGTCGATACATGGACATACGCTTCCGAGCCTGCTGATGATACAAATAAGCAACGGCAAGCCGCTGCCCGTCAAAAGCCTGTCAAAAAAACGCTGCGGCAGAAGACACTGAATCTGATCGAGATGACCGTTCAGAAATCGAAATGGAAATCGAGCGGACGACTGCTTATATGTGTTTTGTTCGCATCGATCCTTTTATATGGAGGTTTTCAGCATCTGGTTATTGCCGATGAAGTGCCGGGCAATGAACAGCGTGTTATCGTCGAGAGCGGTGACAGCCTGTGGGCAATCGCGTCCCGTTACAAATCGGAGGAGTCGGATATTCGCGATTATGTAGCCGAGATCCGTGATCATAACCAGCTGGTTTCCACCCAGATTGAGAGTGGCGATGTACTGGTAATCCCTTATGATTAAATACGATATATACACCTTATTTCTATATTGATATATAAAAGGCTTGTCCGGCTGTAATAGCCTTGACAAGCCTTTTTTTACATGTCAAAGTTAGTAAAGATAAGAATGGGAGGTTAGTCATGGACATCGATGTACTGATTGCGCGTATTAATGAACTGGCACGTAAAAAGAAGGACACCGGTCTGACCGCTGAAGAAACGATCGAGCGGGATGAACTTCGTGCCGTTTATCTTGGCAATATCCGCCGTAATTTCCGCCAGCAGCTGGAGACGATTGAGTTTGTTGAAGACGCTGAAGGCGGCAAACGCTGAGCAGCAGCTGCACAGCAGGGTAAACTGGATATTCCAATATAAATAAGATGGTATTGTTCAATCTTCATTATAATAAGATGCAACAACCATACAGGGATGTCATAGCTGATCATGGCTGGGCATCCCCTTTCATGTCACGGTTCCTCAACATGTAAGCGTATTGAGATCATTGAGCTGTCTGTCCGGCTTGCCTATGGGGAAGTACAGACAACAGTTCGACCAGTCTGAATATAGAACAATCATCTTTTATATTTTATTTAGGGGGAAATCGCGATGTCCCGTTCCTGGGAGAGGCAAGTCAAACGCAATACCAAGCAGGTCAATGCCCGGCGTAAAAAGGCCGGTCAAAGCGAAGTAGGCAGCAAGAGCACCAAACCATCCGAATATACGACCTACAAAGGCCGGAATTTTGTATTCCCGGCTACGCTGGTTCTGCTCGGTCTGGCTTATGGTGCGATGGGTCTGATGTATCCTGCATCCATGGGCAGCACCGTATTATTTATTGTAACGGTAGTTATGTATCTGCTGCTGGGCGTCATCCTTTATCTGCGCAGACCGTATCTCAAAGTCGGCAAAGATGCAGTGATCACGACCAAGTTCAATCGTGAACGCCTCGTAACGGCAGCTCAGATCAAAAAGATCCGTCTGCAAAAAGGCTATGTGATCATCGAGCACAGCGGCAAAGGTGGAGCATGGGTATTTGCCCGCACACTGAACCGTTATGATACGAATGCAATGGCTGCACAGCTGAGAACTTTTGCAGCTGCCCATAATGTTACACTTGAAGATAAATTGTAATATGAAGCTGTGTTAGACAATCGGGAATAACCGAAAGATCAAGGGGGATTTGACGTTGAGTATTGAAGCTGTTTTATTCGACCTGGACGATACCTTATTATGGGATGAACGCAGTATACAGGAAGCTTTTGAGCAGACCTGCCTGACGGCACAGCAGGCGGCAGGTGTTGATGCTTCCGCTCTGGAAGAATCGGTACGCCGCGAAGCCAGAGCACTGTATGAATCGTATGAGACTTTCGCTTTTACTCAACAGATCGGCATCAATCCGTTTGAAGGGTTGTGGGCACAGTTCTCTGCTGGCGAACAGCAGGAATTCCGGCAGCTGCAGCAGATCGCTCCAGTGTACCGACGGGATGCCTGGAGGCGCGGATTAAGTGCGCTGAGAGTGGAGAATAAACAGCTGGCGGATCAACTGGCTGAGCAGTTTGTACAGGAACGCCGCAGTCGTCCGCATATCTATGAAGAGACGCTGCAGATTCTGGGCGAGCTGCGGGGCAAGGTCAAACTGCTGCTGCTGACCAATGGTTGTCCGGCGTTGCAGCAGGAGAAACTGGATGGTGTGCCGGAACTGACTCCATTTTTTGACCATATTGTGGTATCCGGAGCGTTTGGCAAAGGCAAACCGGATCCGTCCATTTTCCATCATGCCCTGCAGCTGCTGGATGTACAGCCGGAACAGGCGCTGATGGTCGGAGACAAACTGACGACCGATATTAAGGGTGCACTGGCATCCGGGATCAAGGCCGTATGGGTAAATCGCAACCACAAGGTGAATGACAGTGACATTCAACCGGATTACGAGATTAAGCGTCTGACGGATCTTCATGGTATTACCGCTCAACTGGTCTAACAGCAGCACAGATTATATACAGATATGAAAAAATCCCCTGCAGCTATATACAGCTGAGGGGATTTTTTTGGAATACACAGGTTTGAATGGAATTTGTAGCAGATGAATGCAAAGAATAATCAGGCTTTTTGGAAACTGGAATCCGCGAACGGATGAGCTACCCAGCCATCGGTTTCGACAAACAGGCGGACAGCGACAATTTTGCGATTATCCACCAGGGTGAAGAAGTGGGGCGTGTTCTCCGGAACAGAGATAACATCGCCAGGTTCCAGCTCTACATCAAAGTAGCCATGCTCCGGACTTTTAATGATGAAAATACCATTCCCCGATACGATTGCCCGAATCTCGTCTTCAGTATGCGTGTGGATTTCCTCAAATTTGGCCAGTTTGGCTTCGAGGTCAGGAGTCGCTTCGGACAAAGTGATCACATCCCAGGTGCGGTAACCGCGACGGGCTGAAAGATCTTTGATCTCGGCATCAAATGTATCGAGTACAGCCTGTTTCTGCTCGTCAGTCAGCGTAAAGTTCTCGCTCAGCTCGGGAGCCAGCTTGGACACATCCCATTTCTCGTAGACTACTTCGTGCTTGTTCAGGAACTCCAGGACATTGTCATCTCCGGAAATTCGCTCATTTGTATTTCTAATTCTGATTTCAGCCATCGGATTACCCTTCTTTCATCATTTTTATGATGTATTATAAAAGAAAATACTTTCATTGTCGACACTTTCATCAACAATTCATTATTAATGCTGTTTGTCCATGTTCCTACTGATCATAAAGCAAGACACAAACAGGTTCAACTAAGCAAAAATATCCCATGATTTCACGCCTTTAAATAAGGGTATTAAAATACATCCGGTCCGAAGGCAGACGGCTTCCGTATAGACGAGAAGCAGCGGCCTATCTAGTGACTTTTGGAAGTGCTCATATCATGGTATGATAATAGAGTTGAGCTTGAGCGATAGAACACCGTTGGGTGTGTCCGGAACCGATCCGACCCCATAACGGCAGGATGACAAGCACAATCCTCCGAAATCATCGGGGGATTTTTATTAAGCCGCAGCAGATGGATGCATGATCGTGAGTGACATGTATTCCGGCTTCAGGATACGGCATAGCATGAAGACAGCAGGAAACGCTATAGAGAGAGGGTTATCAGGTATGGAATTATATTTTCTGGGAACAAATGCAGGTGTGCCTACCCTGCAGCGTAATGTAACATCAATTGGCCTGCGGCTCTACGAAGAGCGCAAAGCCCTGTGGATGTTTGACTGCGGAGAGGGAACACAGCATCAGATTCTTCGTTCACAGCTTAAACTGAGCAAGCTGGAGAAGATCTTTATTACTCACCTGCATGGTGATCATCTGTTTGGACTGCCGGGATTGTTGTCCAGCCGCTCCAATCAAGGCGGGATTTCTCCTCTGACTGTGTATGGCCCTCCGGGGATCAAGCAGTTTGTCGATATGGCTTTGGAACTCAGTCAGTCGCGCATGGAGTATGAGCTGATCGTCGAGGAGCATACAGGCGGAGTCGTTTTTGAAGATGAGACGTTCCTGGTGGAATCCGCTTTGCTGGAACACCGGATTGACAGCTACGGCTATCGGATTATTGAGAAGGATCGCCCGGGCCAGCTCAATCAGGAACTGCTCAAGCAGCACGGCATCCAGCCGGGTCCCGTGTATGGCAAGCTGAAAAACGGCGGCAGCGTAGAGCTGGAAAATGGAGAAACCTTGCATTCCCATCAGGTGGTCGGTGCGCCGAAAAAGGGTAAAATCGTTACTATTCTCGGTGATACCCGCCCTTGTCCAAATGTGGAGAAGCTCGCATATGGTGCGAATCTGCTGGTTCACGAAGCTACGTTCAGCAATGATCTGAAAGATACGGCGCGCAAATATTATCACAGTACATCTGTACAGGCTGCAGAGGCGGCAAAAGCATCACAGGTGGGCGAACTGATTATGACTCACTTTAGCTCGCGCTATAAGGACGATGAGCAGCTTCATTCGTTGTTGGAAGAAGCCCAAAGTATATTTGCCAACACACAGCTCGCGGAGGAGCATAAGCTTTTTCCGGTGCATTAATCCGTAGATTCCAACAGACCGGTTGCGGCAGGGTAAGCAAAGCGTTTGCCTTATGCCGCAACTTTTTTTACAATGGGGATTGTGAGTAATAGAGAGGATGGCTTGAAAATGAGCAATCGCAAAGGATTACTGATTGATCTCGATGGTACATTGTATCACGGTAACCGCGTGATTCCGGGTGCTGCCGAATGGATAAGCAGCCTGGATCAGGCAAATATTCCTTATTTATATGTAACAAATAATTCTTCCCGTACGGCAGAAGGGGTGGCAGAACATCTGCGCGGTCTCGGCATTGAGGCTTCTGCAGAGCGTGTATGCACGTCTGCGCTTGCCGCTGCAGCCTACATCGCGGCAGAATCGCCTGGAGCATCCGTATATGTAATTGGTGAACCGGGATTGTATGAGGCAGTTGCCGAAGCAGGGCTGCATACCACCGAGCAGCAGCCGGATTATGTGCTGCAGGGGATTGACCGGTCTTTTACATATGAGAAGTTAACGAGAGCATTGCGGCTGATTGGAGAGGGAGCGCGTTTTGTATTGACAAACCCCGATCTTCAGCTACCTTCTCATGATGGGCTGCTGCCTGGAGCAGGGACGCTGGGAGCAGCAATTTCTGCGGCTGCAGGTGTGGAGCCTGTTGTGATCGGCAAGCCTTCTTCCATTTTGATGAAATATGCGATGGAACGCCTGGGACTGCCTGCTGCGGATACGATTGTAGTAGGAGATAATATGATGACAGATATTGCAGCAGGAGCTGCCGCGGGCTGTTATACTGTGCTGGTGACAACCGGTGTGACAACAATGGATAATCTGGCCGGTCACCAGCATCGTACAGGTGTGAAGCCGGACCGAATCTGTCAGACATTGGCCGAGATTGGATCCGATCAGTTATAAGAATTGGCCGGTCTAACCGCTCATGTGATTATGAAATACAGAAATGATACTTGGAGAGAGAGGGATAAACCCATGCCTGAATTGCCAGAACTCGAAAATTATAAGGTTCAATTGACAGGTTATATCTTGAATGTAGCTATTGAGAAAATGGTCGTTCATCGTCCAAAAGCAACAAATATTGAAGCAGATCATGTCAATCTGATGCTGGCGGGCAACCGGATTGCTTTTATTGAACGTCGCGGCAAATATCTGAACCTGCATTTGCACAGCGGCCATCGCCTGCTGATCAGCATCGTGCTCGGAAGTTCGCTGTATTATGGTATCCGTGAGCAGAATGCGGACCGCAAGTCGGATGTAGAGCTGCAATTTGAAGATGGTACTGCGTTGTATTATACAGCCGGACGCCAGGGATTGATGTATTTCTGTTCCGCCAAGGAAACACAAGCCTACTTTGCCGATCTGGGACCTGAAGCAACTGACCGCAAACTGACCAGGGAGCAGTTTATCACCCTGTTAAAAGGTCGCCGGGGCGCACTCAAGACCGCACTGGTCAATCAGTCCCTGATTGCAGGTATCGGAAGCTACTATGCGGATGAAATTGCTTTTACGGCAGGACTGTTGCCTTCAGCCAAAGTACAGGATCTTGACGACGAAGCCTTGTCCAAACTGTACAATGCAATGCACATTGTACTAGAAGAAGCGATTGAAGCAGGCGGTCATATGGAAGGACAGCCGCTGACAGCGAACGATTCGCTGACCGGTGGATTCCATGCGCTGCGCCGTGTCTACGAACGCGAAGGAGAACCTTCGGTACGCTCTGCGACAGATAAAGTGGTCAAAACCGATGTGGCAGGCAAAAAAGCCTACTATTGTCCGGCATCCCAGTTCGAGCAGTAATCCGGGAGGAAAAGGCTGATGATCAATCTGTATATGGATGATTACCGTCCCTGCCCTGACGGATTCGCGCTGGCAAGAGACGGAGAGGAATGTTTGATGATGCTCCGCGAATGCGAAGTGAACATCCTTTCGCTCGATCATGAGCTTGGTTTTGGCCAGATGGATGGAACGGATGTTGTCAAAGCCATGATTCATGAGGGATTGTATGCCAGGGAAATCTATTTGCATACCTCCAGCATGTACGGCAAGAAAAAGATGTATGAACTGCTTTACCAGGCGAAGCCGGAAGGGGTTATTGTGCATAATGGCCCGATGCCGGCAGAGCTGTTGGAACAAATCGCCCGTGCAGCTGCACGCGGCAAATAATACAGGGAGTGATGGCCGTGATTCAGGAATTAACGGAGCAGCAGGCTCTGGAAATGGCCTCACAATCCGGAGAGGCCATTGCGATCTACGTATACACTCCGTTATGCGGTACCTGCCGGATGGGGCGGCGGATGCTGGAGACTTCGCTTCCACTGCTGCCGGATCATATGGTCTATGCGCTGAATATCAATTTTGCTCCCCGGTTTGTACAGGCTTATGAAATAACAAGTGTTCCCTGCCTGATCGCATTTGAAGCCTGGCGCGTTAAAAGTCCGCACATGCTCTACCGGATGGAGTCGGTACAGCGTATACTTGAACATATACGTAGTGTTATTGCATAAACTATTGGAGGCTATAAGAATATTCATGAATGATGAGAATACTATACAGCAGGAGCAGGACACACAGGCGGAATCCCGCTGGATCGGAACGGCCAATCACGGATTCGCCGCATATGCGCAGGAGGAACTGAAACGCAGCTTTGGCTCCGTAAAAAGTTCAGTGCTGATCCATAGTGAAGTGCTTTTGCTGACACTTCCTGCAGCACCGGAAGATGTCATTGCCCGTCTGAAAATGGAACCGCCGATGTTCCTGCGTCATATCCAGCCGGTACGCTACGATCTGGTGCTGGAGCAGCTGGAACCCGGAGAACATCCGCTGGATGTACTGACCGAACTGCTGCTCAAGCGCGAAGAATTATACGGCATATCGCTGTCGGTGCAGGTGCGCAAGACTGCAGACGCAGACGTCGCAGAGAACATGTCCGAGCTTCGCCATCTGCTCGAAGAACGTCTGGCTTCGCTGCACTCCGAATATACCGTGCAGAATCCCGATCTGATCCTGTCTGTCTTCTGGACAGCAGACCGTCTGTATGCAGGCATATCGCTTCCGCAAGATAACCTGTCTGACTGGAATGGAGGGGCGGTACGCTTTCAGCGGGAAGAAGGGCAGATTTCACGTGCCAAATTCAAGCTGCTGGAAGCGGAAAAGGTGTTTGGTATTGATTTTACAAGCTTCCGCTCCGCCCTGGATGTGGGAGCTGCACCTGGAGGCTGGACGTCGTTTCTGCTTGAGCGAGGCATGAAGGTAACAGCTGTCGATCCTGCCAAAATGCATCCTTCCCTGCAAAACCATCCGAATCTCAAAGTGATCCGGCGCAATGCATCCGAGGTGAAGCTCAGTGCAGGAGAATTTGATCTGCTCGTCTGTGATATGAGCTGGAGCCCCAAACTGACCGCACGGCTCGTTATTGATCTGCTGGATGCAGTCGTGCCCGGTGGTACGGTCATCGTTACCGTTAAACTGATGCATAAAAAACCGCTTGCGCTGATCAAAGAGGTTATCCATATGTTCGAGGAATCCAGACTTCAGATACAGCGAGCCAAGCAGCTTTTCCACAATCGCGACGAGATTACGCTGTATATGGTGAAATACTAATCTGTAACGGTTTATATATCTTTGAGAGGGATGTGCTGTGCGTTATGCAAAATGCAATCTATCGTTATTTACCGGATATGGAACGCTTTATCGAACAGGTACGCTGTATTCCCGAAGCGGAGCTGCAATTCAAGCCTGACCCGGCAGCATGGAGTATTCACGAGATTGTTGTTCATCTGTATGATGTAGAGATTGTACTGCAGCATCGGCTGAAGGCCATACTGGCGGATGACAATCCGGTAATCATCGCTTTTGATCAGGATCGCTGGGCACAGCGGCTTGGATATGCTTCACTCGATCTGGAGCATCATTTGCAGGCGCTGCTGGCTATGCGCAAAGCATTTGCGCCTGTACTGGAGACGATTACTGAAGAGGACCAGAAGCGTACAGGTCAGCATAATATAGACGGCGAGATTACGGCTCGTGATCTGGTAGAAAAGCTCTGCGTTACTCATTTGGAAGGCCATGTGAATCAGGTTCAGCGCAATCGCGAAGCATTTGCAGTACAAAAATGATTCCGTGTAATAGTATGAGTCTTTAGGCTCATATACCCCTTTACAAACTTAGAGAAATTCATTATAATGTAGGTATATGGATACACAATGGATAGGGAAAGCATCCCGTCTTCTGAACAGACAGTTCATGTCTGCTTGGTAAGACGGAGGCTTTCCCTTTTTTGTTGTATCAATGAAGGGAGAGATACATATGATTCATTCAACCCGGCTGTATGAGGGAATGGTGCTTGCAGAGCGCTATCGTATTGACGAGAAACTGGGCAGCGGGGGGATGAGCCACGTCTATCTGGCTCATGATCTGAGATTGCCCGGCAAGAAATGGGCTGTAAAAGAAAGTATCTCTCCGCCATCTCAGTACAGGCAGGTAGCGGCAGAAGCGAAAATGCTAACAACGCTCAGTCATCCGTTTTTACCACGGATTGTCGACTTTATTGCTGATGATCCGGATGGATATACGTATATGGTTATGGATTATATCGAAGGAGAGACCCTGGAGCAAAAGTTTAAAAGTCAACCTGCCGAAGTGGATGCAGCGTTTATTATACGCTGCGCCGATCAGCTCTGTAGTGTCCTGGAATATTTGCATCAGCATGAGCCTCCGATTGTATTTCGCGATATGAAACCATCCAATGTAATGATCACTTTGGGAATGGATATTCGGCTGATTGATTTTGGCATAGCCCGTACCTTTAAACCAGAGGAAAGCCAGGATACCGTGAAACTGGGCACCATCGGTTTTGCTGCGCCGGAGCAGTACGGAAGTGGACAGACCGATCACCGTTCGGATCTGTACGGACTGGGAGCGCTCCTTCTGTATTTGGCAACCGGAGGGCATTACAGTGAGTGGATGCCTGGCATGGAGAAATTTATAAGGAATGACATACCCAAAGCCATAATTCCGGTCATGTGCAAGCTGCTTCATCATCAGCCATCCGAGCGCTTCCAGTCTGCAGCTGATACGAGGCAGGCACTTGGTCAGGCTGTGAATGAGCACTATAGCCGCGTGCATGGAGAGTCCGGCATATCCGCCAGCAGATGGAACAAGATGACACAGGTCATTGCGGTTATGGGAGCAACATCAGGTACAGGAACTACACATACGGCTGTGTCCATTGCCCATCATCTGGCGAGAAGTCAGCAAAAGGTCGCGCTGGTGGAAATGAACCATATTCCTGGAGCATTTGCCCGTATACAGCAGGTAGCGGTGAACGGAATGGCAGAGCGACATATGCTGCTGGAAGAACGCAAGTTTACACTGGAAGGTGTCGATTACTGGCGTGAATCAGCCAGAGCGGAAGTGGTAGGATTGCTCGGTGGCAGCTACCGGTTTATCATTCTGGATCTGGGGCGTTACCAGCAAAATGACCGGCTGGAAGAATTTCTACGGGCGGATATTCCTATCATTGTTGGATCAGGGGCGGAATGGCGTTACCAGGATGTACTGAAGATGGCTGCCGATCTGCAGCGGTATCCCCAGGATAAATGGCAGTATTGTCTGCCGCTGGCTCCGGAAGATGCGGTACAGCGTCTGCAGCGGGAGCTTCATACGGAGCAGGTACATAGTATTCCCTGGAATCCCGATCCATTTGACCATCAGCCGGCAGCAGCATCGGTGCTGAGAGAATTGCTAAGCGATTATCTGCCTTCCCCGGTGAAAAAGCGCAAACTATGGTTCAATCTACGCTAATCCAGCGAAAAGGAGGAAATCAATGACTACCGTAATGTTCTGGAGTCCGGATGGGGGCCACGGAAGAACTTCATCCCATACAGCCATTGCCGCTGTTACCGCCTCGCTGCAGTATCGGCTGAGATTGCTGCTGTGTCATAACCAGTGTCGTAACCAAAGTGTCGAAGCGGGCTTATTGTCTGCAGATGTACTTATGAATCATACTCATCCGCCTAAAAGGCCGGGAGTAGACCGGATTCGTTATTTGTATGAATCAGGTATTCTGACTCGTAATAATGTATCGGATTATATGATTCCTCTCCTCAAAGATCGACTTGATCTGTTGATCGGCACAGATGAGCGGGAAGAGAAGATGCCGGATCATCTTTTCTGGAAATACCTGCTCACCATAGCCGGGGAATATTACGATCTAATCCTGATGGACGCTGGTTCTGGAACAGAGCAGATGCCGATGCTCGGAGAAGCTGATCTTATCGTTGTCAATCTGAGTCAGAATACAGCACAGTTGAAAACATTTTTCCATGAATATGCCCATGATGAAGTGCTTCGTTCCATACCCTGGATTCCGGTGCTTGGTGCATATCAGCCAGAGTCTCTGCTGACTGCTGCCAGTATTGTTCGCAGATTCGGTGTACATCAGCCTATGTACATGCTGAATTACTACCAGGCTTTTCAAGATGCATGGAACGCGCAGGACCTGCTTTCCTTTATGCGTTACCATTTGATTCTCGACCGGACTCATACGGAATCTGCTGATTTTCTGCGACAGTCTTTTTTTCTGACAGCGGCGGTTATGGAGCAGCTGGGTGGTGTGCCTGTGCTATCAGGCTCTGTTGTCAGGTTTCCTATTTCTACATAATATTTGCTTTATAAGAGCAGTTTTGCTAAGATAAATATGCTTAAATTGAATAGCTACAATGCACTGGGGGAGCCTGTAACGGCTGAGATGGCAGAACTGATTGCCGAACCCTTTGTACCTGATCTGGATTATACCAGCGTAGGGAAGTGGTAGAAGAATAACCTTGGACGAACGAGTATATCAACTGAATCCGATGCAGACTGGATTTAAATTATCATTATGCAGCCGGCGGCAGATACATGAATGAACAGGCAATCCTGTTTCTCATTCATTATTCAGCGCTGAACGGATTAACGGCATCTATCAGGCAATAATACATAAGGATGCACACAATGATATCATCAATGTTTTGACAAGATTATACTTCGGCAGGCTGCTTGTAAAATAGTCCTGTTATTGTTTGAATCAGACAACCACTTTCCTGCGGGAAGGTGGTTTTTTTGCGTTATCGGGTTCTGTCTGATTAGCCTTTAAAGGCACGGTCGGTTCGTTGCTCATTATTCAATTGTACAGATTAGAGATACAGATTAGTCGGTGAGTAGAAAGCAGGAGGTGCATGATGGAGCTGCACATTGTGAGTACAGGCAGTCAGCCGGCAGAGAAGATACTTGCAGTCGGTACACAGGTGCATCACCAGGTAACAGCGATTCACATTCGGGAGAAGCAGTGGTCAGACGATCAGGTGAAAGAATTGATACAAGTCATGCTGCAGGAAGGAATCCCTGCTGCCAAGATTCGCCTCAATAGCAGAGTTCAGCTTGCTGCGGAGCTGGGAATCGGGGGCATCCATTTGCCTGAACAGCACAGTTTCAACAGAGCAGAAGCGGATCGATGGAGGCCAAGTATATCTCTTTCAGACAATAATCTGTCCCGGCATGACATGAAGAGTCTACTGCAAACGGCGTCCGCTTTATACGAACCGGAACAGGGCATTCAGCATCCATGGAAATATATAGCCGGGCGATCCGTACACACTACCGCGCATGCGATACAGGCAGAGCAGGAAGGCATGGATTATCTTTTTTACGGGCATATTTATAAGACACCATCCAAACGGGGAGTTCCGGCCCGCGGAATTCATCAGCTGTATCAGCTATGTGGTGCTGTGCATATTCCTGTTATTGCCATCGGAGGCATTCAGCCGCAGCATGCTGAGGAGTTGGCTCATGCCGGAGCAGCCGGTATAGCTGTCATGTCCGGCATATTCGCAGCCGATGATCCGGCTGAACAGGCTGCTGCCTACAGAGCAGCCTTATCCGCTGCATCAGCTGTGATAGAGAGAACATAGACTGAGGAAGGTGATATGAGCAATGAGAAGCAACGGATATTATGATGCGATTGTAGTCGGAGCTGGTGTAATTGGAGCCTCTATCGCTTATGAATTATCGGTGAAAGGCATGAAAGTAGCCATCATTGAGAAAAATCAGCCTGCATCGGGGGCATCGGGTGCTGCCGGAGGAATGCTGGCAGCGGAGTCGGAACATTTCCAGCATGCGGATCTTCGTCAGTTGGCTCTGTACAGCCGCTCTCTGTACACCGGGCTGACCGAACAGCTATATGAGCTGACAGGTATACATTGTGGATTGCGCAGTGAAGGATTCCTGCTGCCTGTGCAACCACATGATCTGGAACATCATTCTCGTCAGCTTGCTTCTGCAGATCCGGGTTCCGTTGGAGAGCGACTTTATAATAACAAGCAGGATAGCGTACAGGCTGGCAACTCTCATCTGGAATGGTGGGATAATCAGCGTCTGGCAAGGGAAGAGCCATATATCCGCTCAGAGCATGGGATGCTCTACAACCGATCCGAACAGCAGCTTATTCCTTCCCTGCTGAATGAAGCATTGGTGCTGGCGGCAGTATGTCTGGGAGCAGTGTTATATCGGCAGACGGAAGTAAGACGATTGCTGCGTGAACACGGGGAGTATGGAAGGGCTACCGGTGTGGTGACAGAGCAGGGAGTGATGTATGGGGAGCAGATTATTTTGGCTTCCGGACTTGGTAGTGCCAGATTGATCGAGGCTGAAGGATACCGGCTGCCCTTTTTACCGGTCAAAGGAGAACTGCTGGAAATACGCACACCGACAAGCTGGCTGAATCATACGATTTATGGTCATCAAATCTATATTATTCCCAAACAGGGCAATCGCATCTGGATCGGGGCGACAAGTAAGCCCGGCCGAATAGATACGCTGGTAGAAGCCGGGTCAGTCACCGAGCTGTTGTTCAAAGCGCAGCAGTATATTCCGTCCATCACCAACGGGGAACTGGTACGCTGCTGGGCCGGTATACGGCCGGGTACGGCGGACGAGCTGCCTTATATGGGAATGTTGACACCGCTGCCGGGTGTATGGATGGCCTGCGGGCATTATCGTAATGGCATCCTGCTGGCAGCCGGAACCGGACGGATTATGGCGGAAGCCATAGCATCCGGTCAGAGTTCTTCCATCCCGGCAAGTTTTGCTCCGGGCCGTGCACTGCAACACCTTTTGAGACTGCAACCGGAGACGGAAGGGGGGACACCAGTATGGAATTGATGATCAATGGAAAGAGCCGCTCGGTATCGCCGGACGTTCGCACAATCGAGCAGCTGCTTCAATCCCTGCAACTGGGAGAGAAACGCGTTATCGTCGAGTGGAATCAACAAATTTTACAGAAGGAAGAGCATGGTACAACGATGATTGGCAGTGGAGACACACTGGAGATTGTACATTTTGTAGGAGGTGGATGACTTGTTAACGATAGGACAACATACATTTACATCCCGGCTGCTGCTGGGAACCGGGAAATTCAGTGATTTGGATGTGCAGGCTCAAGCAGTGGAAGCATCCGAAACGGAAGTGCTGACATTCGCAGTACGGAGGCTAAACCTGGATCAGCCGGATGAACCGAACTTTTTGGAACGTCTGGACCTGAGCAAATACAAACTGCTGCCCAATACGGCAGGTGCTCGCACGGCAGATGAGGCGGTACGTATCGCCAGACTGGCCAGAGCATCCGGATTATGTGATATGATAAAGGTCGAAGTGATCGGGGATGACCAGCTGATCCTGCCGGACCCGCTGGAAACGGTCAAAGCCTGTGAGATTCTGCTTGCGGAAGGCTTTACGGTGCTGCCGTACATTTCCGACGATTATATGCTGGCCAAGCGGTTGCAGCAAATAGGCGTACATGCCGTAATGCCGGGAGCTTCCCCGATTGGGTCCGGTCGCGGTATTCTCAACCCTTCCATGCTGGAATGGATCATCGCAGATGCCAGGGTACCTGTTATTGTGGATGCCGGAATCCGCTCACCCAAAGATGCAGCCTATGCCATGGAGCTGGGAGCAGATGCAGTGCTGCTTAATACCGCTGTATCCGGAGCGAGTGATCCTGTTCGAATGGCACTGGCGATGAAGCTGGCTGTACAAGCCGGACGACTCGGAAAGGAAGCCGGCATGATCCCTGTACGTAATTATGCTGTAGCAAGCAGCCCGGTAGAAGGGATGATTACGACTTGAATCTTGAACATACAGAAGAGGAGTTTGATCTTATCAGCAGCTTCAGCGCAGCCGAGAATCAGGAGGAAGCAATGATACCGCAGCCAGATGCATCTACGCAGCTGGCTGATCCGCATCATCGTTATTCCAGACAGGAGCTGTTCGCTCCGCTTGGCAAAACAGGTCAGAATGAGCTGTCCCGTGCTTCGGTACTGATTGTAGGGGCAGGAGCACTCGGTTCCAGTTCAGCGGAGACGCTGGTACGAGCCGGTGTAGGAAAAGTAATTATTGCAGATCGGGATTATGTGGAATGGAGCAATCTGCAGCGACAGCAGCTGTTTACCGAAGAGGACGCGGCCAATCGTACACCCAAAGCAATCGCTGCCCGTGATCGGTTGACAAAGATTAATTCCTCTGTCAAGATCGAAGCGCATATCGCGGATGTGACAGCGGATGAGCTGGCTGAGCTTGCCTTGGGTGTGGATCTGATCATGGATGCTACCGATAATTTTGAGACGCGGCTCACGATTAATGACATTTCCCAAAAGTATAATATTCCATGGATTTATGGCGGGTGTGTAGGGAGTTACGGAATCACCTTTACAATCGTACCGGGTGTTACCCCATGTCTGCAGTGTTTGATGGAATCGGCGCCGCTCGGTGGAGATACCTGTGATACATCCGGTATTATTCCACCAGCTGTTCAAATGGTAGTCGCCCATCAGACGACCGAAGCGATCAAGCTGCTGAGCGGTAACCACGATCAGCTGCGAGGTACACTGCTTTCCTTTGATCTGTGGAAAAATGAGCAGGTCTCCATTAAAATGAATGCAGCCCGCAAACCGGACTGTCCATCCTGTGGAGTTCATCCGACCTACCCGCATCTGAGCCACGAAGGACAGAGCAAATCTGAAGTGCTGTGCGGACGGGATACGGTGCAGATTCGCCCGGCCCATCGCCAGACACTTGATCTGCAGCAAACGGCCCGCCGACTGCAAAAATTGGAACAGCACGAGATCAGTGTCAATCCGTTTCTGCTGTCCATGACGATCGATCAGGGGCGCCGGATAGTCGTATTCCAGGATGGTCGGGTTATGGTGCATGGTACCAAGGACATCGCAGAAGCCCGAAGTCTGTACCACCGCTATTTCGGATAATTGCATTTGCCCAACACAAAAAAGCAATACCCTTATTTCCAGTCTACTGGTAGGGTATTGCTTTTTTGTGTTACGGTACTGTTATTTTAGTAATAATCCCGAAGCGAACGGAATAGCATGGAGTCAGTAGCTGATATATCCACAAGGATACATCAGCTATCTAGAGTATACATAACAGATAGGCTGTGGCACATATGGACGACAATAGTTAGTCACGGCTCTGAATAATCAGCAGCAGACCGCCTTCAATACTGACCATACCCTGTTCGGCAGCCAGATGATTACTGATCCCGCGTGACTGCCCCATCCGCAGGGTGGCATTTTCCAGTGGATACTGGAATCCCTTCAGACGAATCCCGGTTACTTCGGAAGTCATCGGCAGCAGAGAGACATACGGATAGCCCATATTGGAAATGACAGAAGTGGTAGAGGTAAGCGATATGTAATTATTCATATCCTGAATTGCACAATGTACCTGGTGCTGCAGTGCCCGCACGAGCAGCTGCACATTGGCCAGCGTATGATCAAAACGTGTACCTACAGCGCCAAAAATCAGAATATCATCCATATGCCGCTCCATCGCCGCTTCAAAAGCCGCTTCGGTATCGGACAGATCCTTGTCTACCGGATCAAATACAACCAGTTCATCGGAATTGCTTTCAATCCGTTGCAGATCAGTCATATGATCGGTCAATGAATCAAAATCGCCAATTGCCAGATGAGGGCGGATACCATGCTCAATTAAAAATAATGCGCCACGATCGGCACCGATAATCAGATCGGTATCACGAATTTCGTTTAAAAAATCAGGATGTAACAGACCGCCTGAGAAGATAAGAGCGCGTTTTGCAGCCATGAAATCTCCCCCTTTCCCTAATAAATGAGTTGAATGCCTGTATAACCGTCTTATATCTGTTAAAAGGTGAAAATTTCAGTTGCGTAATTTTTACCTACACCGATACAATAGACGTTGGGAGTCCGAATTGCAGATCACTCCCTGAAAAGAAAAAGAGAAGCAGCAAATCTATTGGTTTGTAAGCGCAAACATCAGCTTTATCCGTTTGAAGCTTCTCTTTTTAATGTAATAAGTAATGACAGATCATACAGCCTGGTTACTAAAGCTGATTACTGAAGGAAGTATTTTAAGGCAGCAGGTAGTTCCTTTTGCCAGAATCCCCACAGATGTTTTCCGTCTTTCTCAGCATAACGGACGGTCGCGCCGCGTTCAAGCAGCAAATCACGGGTGGCGCGATTGAGCTCAACAAAGTCATAGACGCCGGTGTCGCTCCGGAAATCGGTTTCCTGCAGACCGACGATCATGAATACGTTAAGCGCTGACAAATCCTTTTCGGCAGCAATCAGAGCGCGGCTTTCTTTATAATAGGCCCCGGACAGGCTGATGATCTGGCTGAACAGCTCCGGATAGAGAAGGGCGATATGCATGGAGACACTGCCGCCAAGAGAGTCACCGGCAAGAATGCGCTGATCCGGTGTGCGGCGAACGGGATATTTTTGTTCCACATAAGGAATAATTTCTTCGGCAAAGCAGGCGGTATATGCTGCAAAGCGGCTGCCAAACGGAGCATATTCCTGCGTACGGATCTTGGTGTTCACTTCTACACCTACAATAATGAAAGGTTCGATATTGTCATCGAGTATAAGTTCATTCGCATAGGTGGCAATTCGACCAAAGTTGAAAAACTCTTCGCCATCCTGGCAATATACAACCGGATAGCTGAGAAGTTCATTATAACCGGGTGGAAGATAGATGCGCAGCGTGCGTGATTCGCCGAGATGGCGGCTCTCAATTTCTTCCTTTAATATCGTTCTTTTCAAGTAACGGGAATCTGTCATAGTGATCACCTTTTCGTTAAAATTTTTGCAAAGAAACCAACAATGGGTTAAGATTGAGTCGTGTGATTTTAAGACATTCTATTTTGAAATGGTTCAACTGTTATACAAAATTAAATAACCTGTTATACATACAACGACACGGCTGCCTTATTAATTTCAATGTATGCTTTGACGAACGGAGTAGAACAGGTGTATAATAATTCTATAACAGCGGAACATGATATTCAAATTTTTTATTGAGGTGAATAAAATGAGCAAGGTTCCATATGAAGTTTACACGGAAGAAGTGGAAGCACTTTCCGTTCTCTCCCCAGAAGGCAAAATTGTCAACCCTGACAAAATGCCTGAGCTGACTGATGATCAATTGAAAGAAATTATGTACCGTATGGTATTTACACGCACTTGGGATGACCGTGCTGTTAACCTGGGTCGTCAAGGACGCCTTGGTTTCTATGCTCCGGTATCCGGACAAGAAGCTACAATGGTTGGTAGCGTATACGCACTGGACAAGGAAGATTTCGTATGTCCTGGTTACCGCGATATGCCGCAGTTGGTATGGCATGGTCTGCCACTGTATCAAGCATTCCTGTATTCCCGCGGACATCAAGAAGGCGGACGCATCCCTGAGGGTGTTAACGTTCTGATGCCACAGATCATCATTGGTGCACAAATCCTGCATGCAATGGGTCTGGCAATGGGTTACAAACTTAAAAAACAAAAACAGGTTGTTATCGCCTACACAGGTGATGGCGGTTCTTCCGAAGGTGACTTCTACGAAGGCATGAACTTCGCAGGTGCTTACAAACTGCCTGTTATCTTCTTTGTACAAAACAATGGTTACGCCATCACAACTCCATTTGCAAAACAAACAGCTGCACTGTCCATCGCTCACAAAGCAGTTTCCGCTGGTATCAAAGGTGTGCAAATCGATGGTATGGACGTATTCGCTGTTATCACAGCCGTTCGTGAAGCTGCTGAACGCGCTCGTAACGGTGAAGGTGCTACATTGATCGAAGCTCTGACTTACCGTTTCCGTCCGCACTCCATGTCGGATGACACAAGCAAATACCGTACCAAAGACGAAGAAGGTATCTGGAGCGAGAAAGATCCTATCGCTCGTCTGGCAAAATACCTGGCTGAAAAAGGTCTGTGGTCTGATGAAGATACAGAGCGCGTAAGAGAAGAAGCCAAAGCAAAAGTAAACGAAGAGATCAAAAAAGCCGAGAAAACAGAGAAAATGACTGTTACTGGCCTGATCGACAGCATGTTCGAAACAACACCTCATGATCTGGAAGAGCAAAAAGCGGATTTCCAATAAGAGGTTTTTGAAGTGATACTATGATCGCAGCACATCCTTGATGCGTGAACATGAACAGTGAAATGTTTAAGGAGGAAATGAAGCAAATGGCACAAATGAATATGAAAGAAGCGATTCGCGACGCAATCCGCGTTGAGATGAAAAATGACCCTAACGTGCTCATTTTTGGTGAAGACGTAGGTAAAGTCGGCGGTGTATTCCGTGCGACAGAAGGTCTGCAAGCAGAGTTTGGCGAGGAGCGTGTATTCGATACTCCTCTGGCAGAGTCCGCAATCGGCGGTCTGGCATTCGGTCTGGGTATCCAGGGCTTCCGTCCAATCGCAGAGATCCAGTTCGTAGGTTTTATCTTTGAAGCATTGGATCAAATGGCGATTCAGGCAGCACGTCTGCGTTACCGTTCCGGCGGTCGCTACAATGCACCAATCGTATTCCGTACACCTTACGGCGGCGGTGTTAAAGCGGCTGAGCTGCACACTGACGACCTGTCCGGTCTGCTGGCTCAGACTCCGGGTATCAAAGTGGTTATCCCTTCGAACCCTTATGATGCAAAAGGCCTGATGGTCGCTGCAATCCGTGAAAACGATCCGGTATTCTTCATGGAGCATCTTAACCTGTACCATGCATTCCGTGCAGAAGTACCGGAAGAAGCTTACACTGTAGAAATCGGTAAAGCCAACGTAGTACGCGAAGGTTCCGATGTAACAATTATCGGTTACGGCATGACTGTTCATACAGCTACCAAAGCTGCTGATCAGCTGGCAGAACAAGGGATTAATGCGGAAATCATTGACCTGCGTACACTGAGCCCGATCGATATCGATACAATCATAACTTCCGTGAAGAAAACAAACCGCGCAATTATGGTTCAGGAAGCTCAAAAGAGCGCTGGCGTAGCTGCAGAAGTAATCGCTCAGATCAACGAAAAAGCGATTCTGCATCTGGAAGCTCCAGTACTGCGTGTATGCCCGCCGGATACAATCTATCCGTTCGCTCAAATCGAGGACGCATGGCTGCCAACGCCACAGCGCGTTATCGATGCGGTTAACAAAGTAATGAACTTCTAAGATAACTTTTATCTTGGAAATGTATGAATGAATTAAACGTTCAAGGCTCAAGAGGCGGTTTGCATGATTGTGTTCTACTTTTCAATATCCGACCCGGGAGTGTTGTTGGAAAGTGGAATACTCTTCTACGGACGCCTTTTGGCTTTGAGCATAGGAGAATACAGAAATACTTATCAGACGTTGTTGAAGGCATGACTGTTTTAAGTCCTATTCAACAATTTTAATCAGGGAGGTTTTGCAAGTGGCAAGATTCGTATATAAATTTCCAGAGCTTGGTGAAGGTTTGCACGAAGGCGAAATCATCAAGATGCACATTAAACCAGGTGACAAAGTAACAGACGACAGCATTATTATGGAAGTACAAAATGATAAAGCTGTAGTTGAAGTGCCTTGTCCAGTAGACGGAACTGTAGTAGAAGTACTGACTAAAGACGGCCAGGTTTGCCACGTAGGCGAAACGGTAGCAATCATCGAAGCAGAAGGCGAACTGCCTGAGCAAGATGAAGAGCCGGCTGAACAAAGTGCTCCTGAGCAGAAGAGCGGACAGGAAACAGATGCTAACATCGGTAATGTAGATACGCATTCTTCCCCTGCATCTTCTAGCCCGACAGAAGCAAAAGAAGGACAAGTAACCAACGCTTCCACACCAGCTGCACCTAACAAAGATGTACTGGCTACACCAAGCGTTCGCAAATTTGCACGTGAGCAAGGTGTTGACCTGTCCCAAGTAACAGGCAGCGGCAGCAATGGCAAAATCACTCGTGAAGATGTGGAATCCTTCAAGCAAGGTGGCGGCCAGGCTTCCGGTACTACGCAAGCGGCGGCAGCTGACGAAAAAGCAGCAGCACCTGTAGCTTCTGCAGCAGCTCCATCTTCCGCATCCACAGCATCTGCTGGTGGCGACGAAGAGCGTGTACCTTTCAAAGGTATCCGTAAAGTTATCGCTAACGCTATGGTTAAATCCGCGTACACAGCTCCACACGTAACGATCATGGACGAAGTTGACGTTACTGAACTGGTAGCTTTCCGTACTCGCATGAAACCACTGGCTGAAAAACGCGGTACAAAAGTAACCTATCTGCCATTCATCGTAAAAGCACTGGTGTCCGCGGCTCGTCAATTCCCGGCTCTGAATGCTTCTATCGACGAAAAAACAGAAGAAATTGTTTACAAAAAACACTATGACATCGGTATTGCTACAGATACGCCTAACGGCCTGATCGTACCGGTTGTTAAAGACGCTGACCGTAAGAGCATCTTCATGATCGCTGATACCATCAACGATCTGGCTGTTCGTGGACGTGATGGCAAACTGGCAGCTAACGAGATGAGAGGCAGCACAATCTCGATCTCCAACATCGGTTCTGCCGGCGGTATGTTCTTTACTCCAATCATCAACTTCCCTGAAGTTGCGATCCTGGGTACTGGCCGTATCAGCGAAAAAGCAGTAATCAAAAACGGTGAAGTGGTAGCAGCACCAGTAATGGCACTGTCTCTGAGTTTTGACCACCGTATCATCGACGGCGCAACAGCACAACACTTTATGAACCATATCAAATCACTGCTCGGCAACCCTGAGCTGTTAACTATGGAGGTGTAATTCAATGGTAGTAGGAGATGCTTCTATCGATATTGAAACGTTGGTAATTGGTGCGGGACCTGGTGGCTATGTAGCCGCCATCCGCGCTGCTCAACTGGGACAAAAAGTCCTGATCGTTGATAAATCTGAACTTGGCGGCGTGTGTCTGAACCGTGGTTGTATTCCTTCCAAAGCCCTGATCGCTGCAGCTCATCATTTTGAATCTGCACAACACGGCGAAGGTTTCGGCGTAACTGTAGGCGACGTAAAAGTTGACTTTGCCAAAACACAAGAGTTCAAAAACGGCGTTGTTAAAAAAATGACCAGTGGTGTTACTGGCCTGCTGAAAGGTAACAAAGTGGAAGTATTCCACGGCGAGTGCATGTTCATCAACCAGAACGAAGCGCGTCTGTTCAATGATCATGAATCTCCACGTTACCGTTTCAAAAACTGCATCATCGCTACCGGTTCACGTCCAATCGAACTGAAAGCATTCCCGTTTGGAGGTCGCATTCTGTCTTCCACAGAAGCACTGAACCTGCCGGAAATCCCTAAATCCATGATCGTTATCGGTGGTGGATACATCGGTGCCGAGCTGAGCCAAATGTATGCCAAATTTGGTACTAAAATTACAATCATTGAAGGTCTGGATACAATCCTGCCAGGTTTCGATAAAGATATGACTTCCCTGGTAGCCAAAAACATGAAGAAATCCGGTGCGGAAATCTTCACAAACGCGAAAGCGGAAAGTGCTACTCAAACCGAAAATGACGTTACAGTGAAATTCACTGTAGACGGCAAAGAGCAAGAAGTAACTGCAGACTATCTGCTGGTTACTGTTGGACGTCGTCCAAACACTGACGGCGAATTGGGTCTGGATCTGATCGATCTGGAACTGACTGATCGCGGTCTGGTAAAAATCGACCATCAGGGACGCACGAACATCCCGCACATCTATGCAATCGGTGATATCGTTGAAGGTCCGGCACTGGCACACAAAGCTTCCTACGAAGCTAAAGTGGTAGCTGAAGTTATCTCTGGTATGCCTTCCGTTATCGATTACAAATGTGTACCAGCTGTAGCATTCACTGATCCTGAATGTGCAAGCGTTGGTCTGACTGAAACTGAAGCAAAAGCCAAAGGATACAAAGTATCCGCTGGTAAATTCCCTTACGCTGGTAACGGCCGCGCAACTTCCCTGAACAACACAGAAGGCTTCGTGAAAATCGTAGCTGATGAAGCAACAGGTGTTGTACTGGGCAGCCAGATCGTAGGTCTGGAATCTTCCAACATGATCGCTGAAATGGGCCTGGCTATCGAAATGGGCGCGACACTGGAAGATCTGGCACTGACTATCCATGCGCATCCAACACTGGGTGAGATCGTTATGGAAGCAGCTGAGCTGGTTATGGGTCATCCGATCCACGTTATCGCTCCGCGCAAAAAGTAAGGATTGATTTAAATGAGTCAGCCCGTACTAGCCATTAATCGCAGCCTAGTTGTACCACTTGTTGTACCTGATTTCCTCATTGCGGGCTGATTATGATATCAGATGCTTATATCAAAGCCGCCGGAGAGCTCCTGGCGGCTTTTGATATGCCATAAATTTGTGGCGAATGAATATATCGGTGAAATGTGAATGCATGTTCGCAAAAATAGCTTGGATTTCATTCCAGTATATGATAAAATTAATAAGGCATTTCAATTAATGTTTGCGGATTATTAACTGACTATACAGTTCCAATAAATCTCAGTTGAACATTTATTGTAATTAAGGTAAATTAGTATAGTTGAATAATTTTTGATTACCAATGAAGTGAGGTGAATTCACATGCGCGTTATCGTTACTATGGCATGCACAGAGACTGGCGATCGTAACTACACTACAACCAAGAACAAACGGAACCATCCGGAGCGTCTTGAGCTGAAAAAATATTGCCCACGTCTGAAGAAATACACGCTTCACCGCGAAACTCGTTAATTCGGAATTAGCGTGTGAGATAAACACCCGGCTATGCTACATAGCCGGGTGTTTATTTTTATTTTGCCATTTTACCGAATGCTTTTCCTTATTTTGATTTCTTCTCAGTGGTTCATCTGTGTTACAATATTACAGGTGAACTTAAAACTGAAATTGGCTGTATCGTAGGGATGATTATGTAAAATGGCAACTGCAAAAAGAGTACTTGGGATCAAGACACTGTTACAATGTCATGTGACGATATCCTCATAGGGTTGGCAGTTATACATAATGAAATCTTCAAGATTCAGTCAAGACAAGTCGTATGAATGAGGTGTAAATTAATGAAAGCATATTTGGAATTGCTGCAGGATATTATAGATCATGGAGTGGAAAAGGGAGACCGGACAGGTACGGGAACCATCTCCGTATTCGGACGGCAGATGCGTATCAATCTGCAGGAGGGATTTCCCCTGCTGACTACCAAGCGTCTGCATACCCGGTCTATTATCCATGAACTGCTCTGGTTCCTAAGCGGGAATACCAATATTACGTATCTCCGGGAAAACGGCGTAACGATCTGGGATGAGTGGGCGGACGAAGAAGGTAATTTGGGGCGTGTATACGGCTCCCAGTGGAGAGAATGGCGCGGTCCTGGCGGCGAAGTGATTGATCAGATCTCGGCCGTGATCGAGCAGATCAAGAGCAATCCGAATTCACGCCGTCATATCGTGAATGCATGGAATGCAGCAGAAGTCGATCATATGGCACTGCCTCCATGTCATTATGCGTTTCAATTCTACGTAGCAGAAGGCAAGCTGTCCTGCATGTTCCAGATGCGGTCGGTGGATACCTTCCTGGGGCTGCCGTTTAATCTGGCTTCCTACGCGCTGCTGACACATATGGTGGCCCAGCAGTGTGACCTGGAAGTGGGTGATCTGATCTGGACTGGTGGAGATGTACACATTTACAATAATCATCTGGAGCAGGTGAAGCTGCAGCTTACACGTGAGCCTTATCCGCTGCCGCAGCTGCGGATCGAGCGCAAGCCGGATTCGATTTTTGATTACAAGTTTGAAGATTTCCAGTTTGAAAATTATGAGTATCATCCGGGGATCAAGGCACCAATTGCCATCTGATTTTGTCGGTTACACAATTGAATAACAGCATCATCCATTCCGGAGACTGGTTTTTAGGATAGACGGCAGCTGTGATAGGCAGCGGTTGAGCAATTCCCATTAAAACTGTCTCCGGATTTTGTTATCCAGCCTAAATAGGTAGCTGATCAAATTTATGAATAGCCTTTTATAAAACATTTGATATCTTGCTTTTTAACGGATAATCAGTTAATACATTAGGACAAACATTCGTGAAATATTACAAGAAGTTGATGCAGAATGATAGGTTTTAATGATATGATATAGAATAAACCTATCTGGATGAATATCCGGATGATAGGAGGACAGCCACAATGACAATTACACTCATATGGGCGCAGGCACGTCAGGGTGTTATCGGCAAAGACAACGACATGCCCTGGAAGCTGCCCAGAGATATGGCTTATTTCAAACAGGAGACACAGCAGAAGACGATTGTCATGGGGCGTAAAACATGGAATTCCTTTGGTTCCAAGCCGCTGCCAAACCGGCGGAATATTATTTTGACCCGTGATACAGCGTTTGAAGCTGCACAAGCTGAGGTAGTGCATTCGGTAGAGGAAGCACTGCGGCTCGCTGGAGCGGAAGAAGAATTAATGATTATCGGCGGCTCACAGATTTACAAGGAATTTCTGAGCCATGCGGATCGTCTGCTCGTAACCCGAATTGAAAATGATTTCGAGGGAGATACGTATTTTCCTGAAGTGGATTGGTCGGCATGGGAACTGGTGAATACGATACCAGGTGTTCGTGATGAGAAAAATGATTATGATTACCGGTTTGAAGAGTATCGCCGCGTATAATTTGCACGAATGCACGAATGCACGAATGCACGAATGCACGAATGCACGAATGCACGAATGCACGAATGCACGAATGCACGAATGCACGAATGCACGAATAATAGGTGCGTGCAGTACAATTGCGATTCAGCAGTAAAGGAATTATCAGGTATAAAGGGACCGTAGACTTTGAAAATGCTTGCTTTATAATTAAAAATGCATAAATATAACAAAAAGTTTATATGCTTTCTGTATAGTGGTGGGTTTAAACAGGAAGACAGCTTTTTACGATAGCAGCCGAAGTAGCTGCATTCATACAGAGAATGACTTTTATATATTGCCAAAAGACGATTTTCTTTTGTTATCAGAAGGGAACATGCTTGTCCAGTAAGCTTAATATTATGCAGAAAAAGTGAAAGTAAAAGAAAAGTTATTGCAAGATGTTTCACCACGGTGTAATCTCTATGTAAAAAGTACAAATAATCATGCGCTTAATCCATTTGTGATTCAATTGTCTCAATGCTACTCTTGAAAATAAACTTACGGCAAGCTGGTGATCGAAAGAAACTCGGCATCGTATAGAACGGATGGGGGAACTGTTAATATGTCTACACCTACTGGATTTATGGAATACAAAAGACAAATTCCCGCGGATCGCGATCCGCTTGAACGCGTAAAAGACTGGGAAGAATTCCATAAGCATATGTCTGAAGACGAACTGCGTACGCAGGGTGCACGATGTATGGACTGCGGAACACCGTACTGTCATACAGGTATGAATATGGCAGGGTCCACCTTTGGCTGCCCTGTTCATAACCTGATTCCCGAGTGGAATAATCTGGTCTACCGTGGTCTGTGGAAGGAAGCGCTTGAACGCCTCCATAAGACAAATAATTTTCCCGAGTTTACCGGCCGCATCTGTCCGGCTCCATGTGAAGGTTCCTGTACAGTTGGCCTGATCGGCCAGCCGGTAACCATCAAGACGATTGAAGAATCCATTATTGAACGCGGATTTGCCGAAGGCTGGGTTGTTCCTGAGCCGCCGGACAAGCGTACAGGACGCCGCGTGGCTGTGATCGGATCCGGTCCGGCAGGACTGGCATGTGCTGCACAGCTCAACAAGGCAGGTCATTCGGTTACTGTGTACGAGCGTTCCGATCGTGTCGGGGGATTGCTCACTTATGGTATTCCGAGCATGAAGCTGGATAAGCAGATTGTAGAGCGCCGTGTGAACCTGCTTCGAGAAGAAGGTATCGAGTTTATTACGAGCACCGAGATCGGTAAAGACATCCCGGCTCAGCAGCTGGTAGACGATTATGATGCGGTCGTGCTTTGCGGCGGTGCAACCAAACCGCGTGAATTCAATATCGAAGGCAGTCAGCTAAACGGTGTGATCTATGCCATGGATTACCTGAATGGCACCATCAAGAGCTATCTGGACAGCAATCTGGAAGATGGCAATTACATTTCATCTACAGACAAAGATGTAATCGTTATTGGTGGCGGAGATACCGGTTCCGACTGTGTAGCGACTTCGCTGCGCCACGGCTGCCGCAGTGTTACCCAATTCGGTACACACGACAAGGCCCCATTGGAACGCGATCCTATCGCCAACCCTTGGCCGCAGTTCCCTAATGTCTACACATTGGACTATGCACAGGAAGAAGCCAAAGCTATTTTTGGCAGCGATCCGCGTGAATTCTCCATCATGACCACCAAGTTTGTTGGTGATGAAAATGGTAACCTGAAAGAACTTCACACGATACAGATTCAGCGTATTGTTGATGAAACCGGACGTAAAATCTATCAGCCCATTCCAGGTACAGAGCGCGTATTCCCGGCAGATATTGCCCTGATCGCGATCGGCTTTGATGGACCGGAACAGACACTGGCTCAGCAGCTCGGTCTCGAAACCGACCGCTGGACCAATGTTAAAGCCCGTTACGGCAAATACAACACAAACGTCGATAAGGTATTCGCAGCCGGCGACATGCGCCGCGGCCAGAGCCTGGTCGTCTGGGCGATCAATGAAGGACGCGAAGCTGCGCGTGAAGTGGATAAATACCTCATGGGTGCAACTGTACTGGTCTAAGTTTGCTTTGACGGACAGAAGCCATATACTTTACGTATGGACGTATGGACGTATGGACGTATGGACGTATGGACGTATGGACGTATGGACGTATGACAGCAGCTATGAACTATGAATACGTACGAATAAAAAAGTATGCAAGAAATAGATAAGAAAGAGGCTGCACTATTAGGTGCAGTCCTTTTTTTGCAGACAAATAATGGGAGAGGGAGTAATCATTCGGATTGCAACAACGCACATAACGGAAGAAAGGAAATAATGGTAAAGGGCGACCTTTAAGCCTGGAGATTCGCCTTACTATAACCTGTTCAAAATCTCCAGGCTTAACCGGAGGACGTACCATTATTCCTTTCTAAAGTGGATGATGCCTCACCTCCACAAACTGCAAAAAGCTGTACGATATAAAGCCCTTCTTCTAATCCAACGAATCCAAACGATCATCCAATCCACCCAGCTTAATCATCCAACTTCTATTGAACGTCCATCACAAGCATTCTACCGTCGAATTCTAAAACACATTATGCTATAATACAAATGAGTAATACGTACGTGAGAAAGGGGGCTGCACTCCAGAGTGTAGCTCCTTTTTTGCCGAAATATCGAAAACTAAGACTTTGCCAACAAAGACAACAACAAAACAACATCCAAATGTATTCAAAATGATGGTAGTCCATTCCCGGAAAGGAATGAAAGCATGAAAATCTTAGTAGTTGCAGAAAAACCGGATATGGGACGCAATATCGCCACTGTTATCGAACCAAAAGCACGCAACCAGCGGACTCATCTCGAAGGGGATCAGTACATTATCACCTGGGCGATCGGTCATTTGATCGGACTGGCAGAGCCGGATGCCTATGATCCCAAATATAAAAAGTG
Source organism: Paenibacillus sp. Z6-24 (assembly GCF_054161335.1). Lineage (NCBI taxonomy): Bacteria > Bacillati > Bacillota > Bacilli > Caryophanales > Paenibacillaceae > Paenibacillus > Paenibacillus sp. Z6-24. Next base: position 2,260,076 of record NZ_CP096398.1, read on the forward strand.
GAACTTCAAGGATCTGCCGATCATTCCGGATCAGTTCAAAATCGTACCCAATCCGCGTACCAAGGATCAGCTCAAGGTAATTGGCGAGCTGGCCAAGCGCTGTGACCGTATCGTCAACGCGTGTGATGCCGGACGGGAAGGGCAGCATATCTTTGCCCTCATCCAGCGTCAGCTGAAGCTGCGTCAGCCGGTTAAGCGACTGTGGATCTCGGATCTGACAGCGGAAAGTATACGTAAAGGCTTTGATCAGCTGCGTGACAGCAGTGAATTTGAGAATCTAACCCGAGCGGCAAGGGCCCGTAGTGAGGCGGATTGGCTGATCGGGATGAATGCTTCACGCGCCTTTACGACCAAGCATAATAATCTGCTATCGGTCGGACGTGTACAGACGCCGGTATTGGCACTAATCTATGATCGGCAAAAGGAAATTGAAGCGTTTGATTCCCAGATTTTTTATGAAGTGAGAGCCAGCTTCAAACAAAAGGAAAAAACGTATGAAGGGGTATGGCAGGGAGATCGGATCACCGACAAAGCCAAAGGCGAAGCGATCGCAGACAAGGTGAAAGGCAAAGAAGGCCGGATTACGAAGTACGATATTCGCGAGAGTAAGGAATTTCCGTATAAATTGTACGATCTTACCCTGCTGCAGCGGGATGCCAACGCCAAGTTCGGCTACTCTGCCAAAAAGACGCTGGACGTAGCCCAGGCGCTGTATGAGCGCCATAAAGTCATCACCTATCCGCGTACCAACTCCAACTATGTCACCGAGCAAAATATCGATGGCATGCATAAAGTGCTCGGTATGCTTAAAAATACGCCGTATGAAGAACTGGCAGGCGGTGCGGATGGCAAGAGGGTACATGTGAACAACAAAGCGGTCTGCAATCCGAGCAAGGTGGAAGATCATCACGCCATTTTGCCTACACTCAAAAAGCCGGGTACGCTGAGCAAGGAAGAGCAGCAGCTGTATGATTTGATCGTGCGCCGCTTTCTTGCACAATTTTATCCGCCGGCAGAGTATAAGCATCATACCGTTATGACAGTGGTCGAGCAGGAGACGTTCAAGACGGCAGTCAAAGAACTGTTGTTCCTCGGCTGGAAGGTAACGCTGCCGGATAAGGACAAAGCCAAAGGCAAATCCTCTGCCCGCAAAAATTCGGACAAGGAAGAAGATCAGGAAGAAGAGGTCCAGGAGCCGTTTGTTATAGATAGCCAGCTGCCTGTTCTCTGCCGCAAAGCGGATGTAAAGGAAAAAGCGACACAGCCGCCGAAGCCGTACACCGAGGGCACATTGCTCAAAGCCATGGAAAGTGCCGGCAAGCAGATCGAAAATGAAGAACTGCGTGACGCGATGAAAGAGTCCGGTCTCGGTACACCGGCGACACGCGCCGCGACGATCGAGCGTCTCAAGCAGGTCGGTTACGTAACCGCCAGCGGCAAAAAGATCGAGCTCACCCTCAAAGGCCGCGCTGCGATCGAGCTGATTCGCGCTGCCGGGGTAGAGCTGCTGACCTCTCCGGAGATGACGGGACAGTGGGAACGCCGGCTCAACCAGATTTCCCGGGGCGAAGCCGATCCGGACCGTTTTCTGGAAAGTGTCAAAAAGTTCGCCGTCTCTGTTATTGATAAAGTAAGCACGCAGCTTCCGGCAGCCGCCGGCGCATTCGGCGATGAAGGCAGCCGCTCCAGAGGCAAAGGGAAACGCAGCGCGGGAGCTGTACCCAGCCGTACACCTACATCGTCCGGATCAGCAGTTGGCAAGAGCAGTTCGGCATCCAGCGGAAGCAGCCGTCGTACATCTTCGAGTGGCGCAACGGCAACTGCAGAGCAGAAAGTATCGCTCGGCGCAGCCGGTGACCATGCAGCGCTGGGCAAATGTCCATGCAGCGGCTGCGGCGGTGTCATCATCGAGGGCCGCAAAGGCTATGGCTGTTCCCATTTCAAACAGGGCTGCAAGTTTGTCATCTGGAAAGAATATGTCGGCAAAAATATCTCTGTCACGATGCTGAAAGCCCTGCTCGAAAAAGGAGAGACCCAGGTGCTCTCGTTCAAGAAAGGCGGACAAACGCACAAGGGGAGAATCAAGCTGGCTGAGCGGGAGACCGGCAAGCTGATGGTGGAAGCAGTGCATTCTTGATCCCTGCCGCCCTGCAGAGATCAGAATGCATAAAAAAACGGACCCGGGATTTATCCCGAAGTCCGTTTTTTCTCATGAATGCGCAGGCTCTGATGAATGATATCCGGTACCTCGGTCAGTTTGGATACCGTATGAAAAGACTGCTCTGTCTCCGCCTGAAGCTGGATAATGTCATAAGCCCATTCCAGTTCATGCTTGATATAGATCGTATTCAGCGAGGCCTGAAGCGCAGGCTGTACGTCTGAGCGGAGCGAGTTGCCGATCATCCACGTATCCTGACGGGGCAGCAGATGGGAAGTGATAATCTCTTCCAGTGCTTTGACATTTTTGTGCTGACGGATAAAGATGCGGGAGTCAAAATACGAAGTCAGCTTCATCTGATCGATTTTGCGCTGTTGGATCGCATCTTCACCACCGGTATACAGATACAGCGTATGTCCAGCCTGCTGAAGCATCTCCAGCGTCTCGACCATGCCGGGATACGCTTCCACTTCCTTTTCATAGACACTGCTGCCGAGCAGCCGCAGCTGGCGCTCTTCCAGTTCGGACGTCGGCCGGTTGTACAGATGGCTGAAGTGGTGATAGGTCTCGACGAGTGAACGCGGGAAATGCTCGCTGGCAAATCCAACCTGGTGCACGCCGGCGACATCGATCTCGATCTGCTTCTGGCGAATATCATGCATTTGTAGTCCTTCGTCCGCAAACCAGCCGGACAGCAGGCTGATAAATTCATCAAGAATCAGATTAAAATATTTGTTACAGTAGATCAGCGTATCATCCATATCGAAGATTAGATGCTGGTGCCGAATGTTTTTCATGAAGTTCACTCCTTAAATACGGATATACGATTCCAGAAATAGTTGAAGCTCGGATACTCCATCCTGGCGCAGGCTGAAGCGGTCAATGTCTTCTCTACCGAGATGGATACGCAGCAGTCCTGCTACACGCAGCATCATCAGATGATGCATCAGCGTCTCCTGCGGCTGCAGCAGATCATGCGCCATTTCCTGCAGTGAACGGGGTTCACCGCCAATATAGCGCAGCATCCGCAAACGTTCGGGATCGGATAGCGCCCGCGTCAGGCGCAGCAGCATATTGGGTGGTTCTTCCTCGCCCTCTTCGGGTACATCGACAGGATATTGAATCAATAGCACCCCATCATAAAAGCAGTACGTATTGATCGGACGGTTGTGCACGGTAGGGAACAGAATAACGGTATGCAGTCCAGGCATCGGAGAGACGACGAGCCCACCGGAAGCATACTCGATTAGCGCTTCCGGTTCCATTTTATCGAGCAGGCCGATTTTTTCTTCGCCGTCTTCTGTAATCAGCGGCAGAATCTGGCCTTCGATCTGGTGAAAGTAATGCTCGTACCACAGCTTGAGAAGCGGGGCATAACTTTTCTGAATCCGGATGCTGTCATTCAGCGACAGTCCAGGCATCATCGGGTGGATCTCATCCCACATGCCGGTTTCCGAAGTATTCTCAAGATGCTCCAAAAAATGGCGCACCGAACCTTCCGGCTGGCGGCAGCTGGCCCAGGCGTACAGTGCATCATAATCGTCAAACGGCCAGGAGGAGGCTTCCAATATCGCCAGACGCACTCCAGGGCTTAATGTATTGTCAATTTCCCGAATCCACTCAGTACCGAGATCGATATCCCGTATCCATTTCTTGGTGACATAGACCATGAAGCTTCCGAGCAGATCATAAATGGGGGAAACGTCTATTTTCACTTGATAGTTCATGAAACGAGAACCTCCCAGAATATAATCATCATTAATCGTGCATTCACTTAACAGGCTTGATTCCTAACTTCCTGTTGTGCTTATTATGGCTTGTTTGCTTACGGATTGTCCACTATAATGTTCGGGTGGTCCGGGTTTACAGGCATCTGTTCGGTTCCCTGGTAACAAGGCGGGAATTGCAATTTATTGCATCCGATCCACTATATCAAATTACAGCATAGATACAGCGTTTTGTAAAATGCTGCTACATAAAAATGGAGGAAATATCGTGTCTGAGACAACAACATCCAATCGTTCATCTATTTATTCCAACCAGACCTCTAATTTTGTGATTCTGATTATTGCCATTATCACAGCAGGTCTTAGCCAGGGCATGCTTCTGCCGGTACTGGCTATCTTCCTGGAGCAGATGGGCGTATCATCTACGGTCAACGGATTGAACGCGGCCGCTTTATACGTCGGCTCCTTTGCCATGACGCTGGCGGCAGAGCGTCTGCTCGGCGTGCTCGGATTCAAAAAATTAATGCTCTGCGGACTGCTGCTGGTCATTATTACCCTGCCGCTGTTTCCGCTGTATCCCAGCATTGCCTTCTGGTTTGTGCTGCGTATGCTTGTCGGTATTGGAGACAGTGCGATTCACTACTCGGCCCAGCTGTGGGTGCTGATGGCAGCACCGGCAGAGAAGAGAGGCCGTAATCTTTCCATTTACGGAATGTCCTACGGAATCGGATTCAGTATCGGTCCACTGGGCATCCAGCTGCTGGATTGGGGCATGATGGCACCATTCCTGATTATGACACTTCTTTTCCTTATAGTAACCGTACTGGTATGGGTGAAACTGCCGGATGGCAAACCGGAAAAAGAAGAAGGCTCCGAGCCACAGAAAGGCCGGTTTGGCCGCAGCTATCGGTGGGCCTGGTATGCGCTTATCCCCGCATTGTTATACGGCTATATGGAAGCGGCGATGAACAGCAATTTCCCGGTGTATGGTTTGCGCATCGGCTTTACGACAGACGCGATTGCTTTCCTGCTGCCATTTATCGGCATAGGCGGTCTTATATTGCAGCTGCCGCTCGGGATGCTGAGCGATCGGTTCGGACGCAAAACGATACTGATGCTGTCCGGAAGTATAGGCGGACTGCTGTTTGTACTTGTGCCGTTCGCCGGAACGAATATCTGGGCAACAGCAGTATTGTTCGCTGCCGCCGGTGGTCTGATCGGTTCCTTTTTCTCGCTGGGACTCGCTTATGCGGCGGATATTTTGCCGAAAATGTATCTGCCTGCCGCCAACGTACTGGCATCCTTTCATTTTAACTTCGGCAGTATTGTCGGGCCGGCAATCGGCGGCAAGGGAATCGAGATGGGGTCGGCTTCCAGTCTGTTCTGGGTACTGGGCAGCTGTTATATTCTTTTTGCAGCGATGGGATTTGTATTCCGTGAAAAAGCAAAATAAAATCCATGCGCAGATGGCATTTCTCTGCTTTTTCCCCTAAACTATACAATAGGAGCAATAATGTTGCTGATATGAAAGAGAGTTGCCGGTCGGAATGTGGATATCGGGCTCGTATGGAACAGGGAAATCAGGAACGTAATGGAAATGAATATCCGGCAGTCCACAAAACAAGTCGGGATGAATAGTCGCAGAAGGGCGGTCGCAGCAATGTCTATGATTCACGTAGATCATCTGACAAAAATAGTCGGAGAAGATAGAACCAGAGTACTCGATGACATCAGCCTGGAAATTCAGCATGGCGAAATGATTGCACTCGTCGGCCCAAGCGGCAGCGGCAAAAGTATGCTGTTGAAATGTCTGGCGATGCGGGAGACCTGGACGGAGGGAAGCTTCCGGGTCGGTGATACGGACATCCATAAATCAGGCTTCAGTGGCAAACGCAAAATCAGCCGGGAATGGTCTTTTCTGGAGCAGAGTCCGCAGCTGCATCCGGAGCGTACTGCACTCAAGACGGTGCTGATCGGACAGTCCGGACAGACACCTGTCTGGCGTATGCTGACCGGAATGGTACGATCCGATGATTATATGGGAGCGATGGATATTTTGGAGACGCTCGGTCTGTTGGACAAAGCTCATCAAAAAGCGGGTACGCTCAGCGGTGGAGAGCGACAGCGTGTTGCTATTGCCCGGGCTCTTGCTCATGGTGCCAAGGTGGTTCTGGCGGATGAGCCGGTAACCGGTCTGGATCCCAAATCAGGCGAAGAGGTCATCAAGACGCTTCGCTCACTGTGCAGTAGCGAGCGGCTGACGGTGATCAGTGTAATTCCGCTGGAACTGGCAGAGCGTTATGCAACCCGGATTATTGGCCTGCAGGAAGGCCGGATTTCCTTTGATATTAATGGAAGAAGGTTGACGAGCGCAGAACGGAGATTGTTATAACCAAAATGGCCTCCCAGCGATACGGCAGGCCGATGAAGAGAGTGATACGAATGAACCGAATGATATGGCTCAGGATGCTGGCGGTGGCAGGCTTGCTTTTTTTGCTAAGCGGCTGCAGCTTTAACCCTTTGTCTGATCCGAAGACATTGATTCAGACACCGGAACTTCCCTCGGACAAGCAGACGCTGAGCAGCGTAATCAGCGCGGAACTGCCCGAGGGAGCAAGTATCCAGAGTCCCAAAAATGGCAATACAAGCCGGATTCAGACCGTGGATCTGGATGGGGATGGAACGAGCGAGACGATCGTGTTTTACCAGACGACCAATGGCCGGATCAACGGAATGATTTTCGAGCAGTCCGGAGATACCTGGGTTAAGCAGCTGGATATTAATGGTGCAGGATTTACTCTGGAGAGTGTAGAGATTACCGACATTACAGGCGATGGACGACGCAATCTGCTGGTCGGCTATTCGAATGATACTGCCGGCAGTGAGAATACGCAGAAGACCCTGGTTGTCTATGATTACAATAATGGCAAGCTGAAAAAAGAAACGGATATTCCTTACTCCTATTATGAGACGATTGATATGGATGGAGACGGGATCAATAATTTGACGACGATGACGATGAACAGCAATCCTGATTATGTATCTGTTACCGTCTACAATTATGATAATGGATTCAAAAAGCTGGATTCCATCGATCTCAATAATATTGTAAGTGCCTATAATGTGGTGGCAGGTAAAGTATCTCCGGATCAGAATGGTATTATCATGGATCAGGCGCTTGGCAAATCAGGCTTCTCGCATCTGTTCATTATGAGAAACGGCAAATTGGAGGATGCCTTCCAGCTCAGCCGGCAGGCAACATGGAAAGACCTGCAGATTGTCAGTGAAGATATCAACAATGATGGCATTTTGGAGATCGGAATGCTGGAGATTCCGACCGGCTGGGAAAATATTGCGCCTGTAGAGACGCCAATGTTCACCAACTATTATCAATGGACCGGTAGCGGATTTTTGGAAAAGCTGGTCAGTCAGCAGTATCGGGATGAAGAAGGCCGTTTTGTCATCAAAATTGCCAGTGACTGGATGGAAAAAATCACACTCGATACCAAGTCCAACAAGGATAAGGATCTGCGTTTTGTATTAAAGGATACCGGTGAAAAGGTAGCCGAAGTGCGGTTCTTTAGCGAAAATGAGTGGAACAACCATAATGGAGACTGGGAGATTATCGCCGAGAACAGAGGGCAGGTTATCGCACTCTGGGAAAATGATAAAGTAAATATTATTCAAAATTAAGTACAGGATGAACAAGGAGGAGCAGTTGCATGAGTAAAGTACTGATTATGGAGGATGAAGAGTCCATCCGCAGTTTTATTATTATTAACCTCAAGCGTAATGGTTTCGAAGTACTGGAGACCGAGAATGGAGAGCAGGCACTTCATATGCTGGAGACTGTTCCGGATATTGACATCGCTCTGCTGGACGTTATGGTGCCGGGGATCGATGGTTTCGAAGTATGCCGCCGTATCCGGGAAAAGAACGAACGGATCGGTATTATTTTCCTGACAGCCAAAGTACAGGAACAGGACAAAGTCTATGCGCTGTCTGTCGGAGCGGATGACCATGTGAGCAAGCCATTTAGCCCGACCGAGCTGATCGCGCGTATCCAGTCGCTGCTGCGCCGCGTCAATGTGCAGCGGGAGTCGGATACCAAAGTATCATTTGAGTCCGGTCCGTTTACGCTGGATCTGATCTCCAAGCAATTCAAGAAAAACGGTAAAATGATTGAACTGACACCAACCGAATTCTCATTGGTCCAGTTTTTCCTTGAAAAGGAGAATACGCCGCTCAGCCGTGATCTGCTGCTGGATCATGTATGGGGCAAAGACTATATGGGTGACCCCAAAATCGTTGATGTTAACATCCGACGTCTTCGCCAAAAAATCGAGAACAATCCGTCCGAGCCGGAATTCTTGCAGACTGTATGGGGACATGGTTATAAATGGAGAGGCCGGGAGTCCTAATGATTAAAAAGGGGATGACCCGGCAGATCGTTCTGCATTACTTTCTAGTCGTCTTTCTGACGATTCTTCTGGTCGAGATGGTCTTTCTGTTCGCGATTCGTACGTATTACTACGATGGGATCTCCAACTACTTGCAGTCTTCGTTTGATAATACGAATCCACCGACCAATTCCAGAGACCTGATCTCCACCTATACGCTGGACAAAGCCGAAGTGCAGGTGCTTGATCTAAAAGGAAATGTAATCCAGAACTCCACGCCGTTCCGATTGGATAAACCGATTCAGACCGGTGATATTCCGCAGGCACTGACCGGCTCAACCGGGCGCTGGATCGGCAAGCAGGCGGGAACTGGTGAAGATGTAATGGCGGTCACCCGGATGATTCAGATTAACGGCGATAAATCGTATCTGGTCCGGTATGTCACATCGCTCGAGCTGGTGAATCAGAAGCTGTTTTATATTACGCTGGTATCCACAGGTATCGGGATTATTATTCTGATTATCGTACTGATTGTCAGTGTCGGTCTGGCCAACTCGATTGTTAAGCCGATTAACAATATTATCAATGTCTCTACCCTTATGGCGAAGGGGGACTTTAATGTCAGGATCAAGGGCAATTACCCCCATGAAATCGGGGATCTGGCTTCAACCCTGAATTATATGGCGGACGAAATCGTACAAAGCAACCAGGTCAAGGATGACTTTATTTCTTCGATCTCTCATGAGCTGCGTACTCCGCTGACAGGCATCAAGGGTTGGAGCGAAACGCTGGTCTCCGGCGGATTCGATCCGGAAGAGACCAAGCTGGGCATGAGCATCATTTCCAAAGAGACCGACCGTCTGATCGGACTGGTCGAAGAAATGCTGGACTTCTCCAAATTGCAGCAAAACCAGATGAAACTGGTGATGGGCGAAGTCAATATGAAGGAACTGCTGCAGGAGACGATGCTGAATGTATGGGCCAAAGCCGAGCAAAAGCATATTAGTCTCAGCTTGCAGCCGGGTGAGCGTCCATTTATCGTCTATGCGGATGGTAACCGTCTCAAGCAGGTGTTCCTGAATCTGGTCGATAACGCGATCAAATTCTCGCCGGACGGCTCGACGATTGCACTGATGATCACCGAGATGGCTCCCGACAAGGTACGCATCTCGGTCAAAGATCCGGGCATCGGGATCAGTCCGGAATTTCTGGAAAAGGTAAAAGACCGGTTCTTCCAGGTCAATCCGAACCAGGGCGGTACCGGACTTGGACTGGCGATAACGCAGCAGATCGTCAAGCTGCATGAAGGCGAAATGCATATTGAGAGCGAATTGGATCAGGGAACCACGGTAAGTGTAGATCTGCCGCTGCTCGATAATCAGCAGCAGGCAGGATAACGGGCGTATACAGGGAGGCAGGAAAATGAGTCTGTCAGAAATCAAAGATCAGCTGGCTGTGCATATCCGCAGAGCTGAGCTGTCCGAACAGGAACAGGTTAGGCACTTTCTTATCGAAGCAGCAGACTGGATGGAATCCAGGCAGATTGGAAAGTGGAGACGCGGGATGTTTACTCCCGAGCTAATTCAAAGCTACTTTATGGAGCGGGAAGTATATATCGCCGAGGTAGCTGGAGAGCCTGCCGGTATGTTTACTTTGCAAGCCGGAGATGCAGAATACTGGCAGCATCGCAATGATGAGAATTATCTGTATTTGCATAGACTGACTGTAGCTTCCCGGTTTCGTTCGATCGGATTGGGGCCGGCAATGCTGCGATGGGCGGAGGAGTATGCGAACCAGCAGGGAGGTAAAGGATTGCGACTGGATTGCATGGCCGATCTGCTGCCGCTGAACCGTTTTTATCAGCAGCAGGATTTTCGTTATATGGGCACGCATCATGTAAGCGGCAAGCTGGCCAGTCTGTACGAGAAGCTGCCGCCTGCCCGGGAGCATGATATTCGTCTGCAGTACTTTACAGCCAAGGATTATGATCAGCTCCTCAGCTGGTCAGGGGATGCGGAATTTTTGCTGCAATGGAGTGGATCGCAGTGGAAGTATCCGCTGCAGACGACGGATCTGGATGCCTATCTGCAGAACGCTAATGATCCTTCCCATTCGGAGCAGTTAATCTACACCGCTGTTGAACGCAGCAGCGGCAGAGCGGTAGGGCATATTGCCCTGACCCGTATCGACCGGGATAACCGTTCAGCCCGTATTTCCCGCGTACTGGTCGGCGATCCGGAAGCAAGAGGTAAAGGCTACGGACGCCGAATGATCGAGGAAGCACTGCGAATCGGCTTTGATGCGCTCGGAATGCATCGTATTACACTGGCAGTACTCGATTATAATACATCAGCCAAACAGTTGTACGAATCCTGTGGTTTTCAGCAGGAAGGTTATCTGCGTGATACCATGAAGTTGAATGATCGGTATTACAGCATATATGAGATGAGTATACTGGAAGACGAATGGCAAGCTGCTACCTCGCTCTGAAGCGCGTGATACAGCCTCACAGGTAGAAGCTAAGGGCTTATTTTCAAAAGTAAACATATCAATAGTATCCATAGCCGTATTCATATCAAAAAAGGCGAAGCATATGCTCCGCCTTTTTTGTATTTCAATTTTCCATTTTTATTCTGTTCATCAGCCATGCTGATCGGTTGTTCTACCTGTGTTCGATTAAGAAGAGATGCCGCCTGCACGGACACGTCCGGATTTGTCATAGACTTCTTTCAACAGCATAGCCGGTTGAGTACGTACAGATGGTTTGGCGTATACGGTTTCGTAAGGAGCGACAACTTTGATCTCGTCTTTGCTACCCTGAACAACAGCATTGTCCTTGATCACTGCACCTTCAGCGATAATCGCATATTCCACATGGGCATTTTTACCGATAAATGCGCCAGGCATGATTACACTCTCAATCACTTTAGCCTGTTTGCTGATTGTGGAGTCATTGAATACGACAGAGCGCTCAACTTTGCCTTCCAGAACTGCTTTGCTGCTGATCATGGAGCAATCCGGTGCTGCCGCATTCTGTTGATTGGAGACGATATCCAGATCGGCAGAGAACATTGGCCATTCGCTTCTTTTCAGTTCGAATTGTTTGCTGTGGGAGAGAATGTCCATATGAGCTTCCCACAGGCTGTTAATTGTACCTACGTCTCTCCAGTAGCCGAGGAATTCGTAAGCTACCACTTTTTCATCATCAGCAAGCATTTGCGGGATGATGTCTTTGCCAAAGTCACGATTGGAGTTGGCCTTTTCAGCATCCGCAACAAGATGCTGTCTCAGGTACTGCCAATCAAACACGTAGATCCCCATGGAAGCCAGATTGCTTTCCGGATCGGCTGGTTTTTCGGAGAACTTGGTAATAGTCATGCTATCATCCACACTCATTACACCAAAACGGCTTGCTTCTTCCCATGGCACTTCCACTACGGAAAGGGTCGCTTTGGCATTATGTTCTTGGTGGTACTGAAGCATCTCGCTATAATCCATATGGTAAATATGATCGCCGGACAGAACCAGAACATCTTTGGGGTCCAGGGCATCAATATATTCCAGGTTTTTGTAAATGGCATCTGCAGTGCCCATATATTCACCTGTGGTCTCGGAAGACAGCAGGGTAATGTTCATTTTCAGTGCATCGGTGGACCAGGAATCTCCCTGACCAATATGATCGTGCAACGATTCCGCTTCATATTGAGTCAGTACACCTACCGTGTCAATTCCGGAATTCACACAGTTGCTAAGAGGAAAATCGATAATTTTGTAGTCTCCGCCAAATGGCACGGCAGGTTTCGCAACGATGGACGTCAAAGGTGCCAATCTGCGTCCTTCACCTCCGGCCAGCAACATAGCGATACATTCTTTTTTTGTATTTTTCATGTCGTTTTCCCTCCCATTTTCATGACAACGCTCAGTTGGCAATGTATTAGTTTTATAAACCTGTGGTGCGGCCCTTGAAACAACAGGATTGTAAAATATTATCAGAGTCGAATTTTTGTTCCCCCCCTTTTTTTGCCATAATATGAAGAAACAGAATTTACGGTGACTCCCTATTTTCAATCGTGCTAGAATAGGGTAATAGTTAAGGCTAAAAACTTATAGCCTTATAGCCAGCAGGCTTCGGCACGGTTTACTACTAGTGGAGGTGATATTTTGGTAAAAAAATATACGGAATATAAATTACCTACTGCAGAAGAAATTTATCTTTTTCATGAAGGCACCAATTACCATGCGTATCGTCAATTTGGCTCACATCTAACTGCCGAAGAAGGGCAGCAGGGTGTACGGTTTACGGTATGGGCACCTCATGCAGCACAGGTAAGTGTGGCAGGAGACTGGAATAACTGGGATAGAGAAGAATATCCTTTACATAAGCTGGATGAATCGGGAATATGGAGCGGATTTATCGCGGGTATTACCGAGGGAACATTATACAAATATGTGATCACCTCGCAGCAGGGAGAGATCTTCTTCAAAGCAGATCCCTATGCCGTTCATGCAGAGGTGCGCCCGGCTACGGCTTCAGTGGTCAAGTCGCTGGACGGGTACAAATGGAAAGACGCAGCATGGAAGCGCAAGCGTCGTTCTGCCTATCAACGTCCGTTGAACATCTATGAGATGCATTTTGGCACATGGCGGCAAAAGGAAGACGGCAGTCTCTACAGCTATACCGAACTGGCCGAACTGCTCGTTCCTTATCTGGTGGATATGGGCTATACGCATGTGGAATTGATGCCGCTGACCGAGCATCCGTATGATCTGTCCTGGGGCTATCAGAGTACCGGTTATTTTGCACCGACGAGCCGCTATGGTACGCCGCAGGAACTGATGTACTTTGTAGATACCTGTCATCAGGCGGGAATCGGGGTTCTGCTGGACTGGGTACCCGGGCATTTCACCAAGGATGCACATGGGCTGCGCATGTTTGACGGAACTCCTCTTTATGAATATGCCGATCCGGAGCGGGCGGAGAAGCGAGGCTGGGGCACTTTGTCCTTTGACTTTGGGAAGCCTGAGGTACGCAGCTTCCTGATCTCAAGCGCCTTGTACTGGATGGATGTATATCATTTTGATGGACTGCGGGTAGATGCAGTGACGAGCATGATCCGGCTTGATTTTGAACGTGAAGGCGGAGGCTGGCGTCCGAATCAGCATGGCGGTGTAGAGAATCTGGAAGCCATCTCCTTTTTACAACAGCTGAATAAGACTATTTTTCATTATTATCCGAATGCGCTGATGATGGCGGAAGAATCGAGTGCATGGCTGGGCGTGACCAAACCTGCACATGAAAATGGTCTCGGTTTTAACTATAAATGGAATATGGGCTGGATGAATGATACGCTGGATTACGTGGAAACTTCCTTTGAAGCAAGGCCGTCCAAGCATAACCGGCTAACTTTCCCGCTCGTCTATGCTTATTCGGAGAACTTCACCCTGCCGCTATCGCATGATGAAGTGGTCCATGGCAAAAAGTCGCTGCTGGATAAAATGCCGGGTACGTATGAACAGAAGTTTGCCGGTCTGCGTCTGCTGCTGGCTTACCAGATGACCCATCCGGGCAAAAAGCTGCTGTTTATGGGTGGCGAATTTGGCCAGTTTATCGAATGGAAAGATCAGGATCAGCTGGACTGGCTGCTGCTGGATTATGACATGCATCGTAAAATGCAGGATTATACACGGGAGCTCAATCAGCTCTATCTCAGTGCACCTGCACTGTGGGAACGTGATCATGACTGGGAAGGGTATGAGTGGCTCAATGCGGATGACGCGCAGAACAGCGTAATCACATATATGCGTAAAGGCAAAAAGCCATCCGACACGCTGCTGATTGCGATCAACTTCCAGCCCGTTCCGCGTGTGAATTACCGAATCGGTGTACCGAAAGCAGGTACCTATACGGAAATCTGGAATAGTGATGAACCGAGATTCGGCGGAACCGGCGGCAGAACGATCCAGACCGCCGCCTCCGAGAAAGTCGAATGGAATGGGCAGGAGAACAGCATTACCCTGAATCTGCCGCCGCTGAGCGCGATTATTATCAAGCGGGGCACAGGCAGACGCAAAAAAGCCTGATCTCTACTGAATTCCTGTGAACGATACAGATAACCCAATGATAAGGAGGATATGAAGGATGAATATCTTATTTGCAGCAGCGGAAGCCAACCCTTTTATCAAAACAGGGGGATTGGCGGATGTAATTGGTGCTTTGCCTACCGCCCTGAAAAAGGAAAAATGCGACGTGCGCGTCGTGATGCCTAATTACAAAAGTATCAGCGAGTCGATTCGCAATCAGGCGACACTGGTAACCGTTATTCAGGTTCAGATCGGCTGGCGCAGCCAGTACTGCGGGATCAAGCAGTTCAAGCAGGATGGAATAACCTTCTATCTGCTGGACAATGAATATTATTTTGGACGCGATGGGGTATATGGCTATGGAGATGATGCGGAACGGTTTGCCTTTTTCAATCGTGCGGTCCTCGATATGCTGCCGGCGGTAGATTTCCAGCCGGATATTATTCATGCGCATGATTGGCATACCGGTATGATTCCGCTGCTGCTCAAGGCGCAGTATCAATCCGTACCATTCTATTCCAATATACGTACGGTATATACGATTCATAATCTGTTGTATCAGGGTGTGTTCCCCTATTCGGTATTATGGTCTCTGTTTGGGTTGGATGATCGTTATTTCCATGCCGAAGGGGTCGAGTATTATGGAAATGTCAGTTACATGAAAGCAGGTATTGTGTTTGCTGACCGGGTAACTACAGTCAGCCCTACATACGCGGAAGAGATCAAGATGCCGTATTATGGTTATGGTCTGGATGGTCTGCTGCGCTCACTGGGCGGACGGCTGCGCGGGATTGTTAACGGGATTGATACCAAAAGTTATAATCCGGCAACAGATCCGTATCTGGCTTCTCACTACCGCAGCGGTACGAGCAAACGACTGGAGAACAAAAAAGCACTGCAGGAAGAGCTGGGTCTGCCCGTAGATCCCAAGATTCCGGTCATCTCGATGGTTACCCGTCTGGTCGAATCCAAAGGACTGGATCTGGTGAGCCGGGTACTGGATGAGCTGCTGTATTATGATGATGTGCAATTTGTGCTGCTCGGTACCGGAGAAGCGGCTTATGAAGACTGGTTCCGTGAAGCGGTCTACCGGCATCCCGGTAAGCTGGCGGCAGAGATTCGCTTCAGTGAAGGGGTAGCCCGCCGGATGTATGCAGGCACTGATATGTTCCTGATGCCATCCAAATTTGAACCATGCGGAATCAGTCAACTGCTGGCTCTGCGTTACGGCAGTATTCCGATTGTACGTGAAACCGGGGGTCTCAATGATACGGTCCATTCCTATAATGAAATGACCGGTGAAGGTACAGGTTTTACTTTCCATTCCTATAATGCTCATGATATGCTGTATACGATACGTCGTGCGCTTTCCTTTTATCATCAGCCTAAGCATTGGAAGCAGGTTATGAAAAATGCAATGGGCGGCGATTACAGCTGGCAGACTTCTGCCAGAGAGTACCTGGAAGTGTACCGTGAAGCACAGCAGGAATAATCGATTGCTTGCTGAGTATGGCTTATCTTAACTGCATAGGCTATTATCCATATATGACTATTTTCCTGACAAAACATGCGGCTGTTTTTCTACAACGATTCATATGTAGGAAGCAGCCGTGTTGTTTTATGTGGAGAGACGTCGTTGATTCACAGATAGAAGTTTATGGTGAAGAGTAGCCATATATGTGATCCATGTCTGTATATTTGCCTTATGCTGGTGATATAATCCGGCAGTAGCAGGCGAACAGGCATAACCTGGCAGACCAAAATGCAGCTGGTAAAAGTAGCAGTCAAGCAGTGATTTGCCCATTAAGAGGGAGAGTATATAAAATATGAATGAAGTGACGATTAGCAGCCAGGAATATGCTGAGCTCCGGCAGATCAAGCATCATTATCAAAGCCTTATGAATTATACAAGTGACCTCATCAGCCGCCATTTGCTGGATGAAAGATATACTTATGTGGACGTTTCTCCTTCCTGCATAGAGCTGATGGGATATGAACCACATGAACTGCTGGGCAATAGTGGATTTGATTATGTACATCCTGATGACAAGAAATATGTAACAGATACGATTCAAGCGGGTCTGGTGGACAACCATTCGGTGACTGTGGTCTATCGCAATCTGCGCAAAGACGGCTCATGGTTCTGGGCAGAAGCGATCTGTCGTCTGGTCAAGGACGTGAACGGCAAGGAGATTGAACTACTGGCTATTATTCGTGATATCAGTGTACGCAAGCTAATGGAAGAGCGGCTGCAGGATCGGGAACGTCAGCTGCGACTGCTGACCAATCATACGACAGACTTTCTGTCCCAGCACAAGGCAGATCATGGAGCAACCTTTGTGTATGCTTCACCGGCATGTGAGCCTTTATTTGGCTATACGGTGGAAGAGGTGATGGGCACGGATGGATTGAGCTATATTCATCCGGATGATCTGCCTCATGTCCGGGACTATCTGGAAAATATAGGTCATGGCCAGCTGACAACCGCACGGGATGCAGTCAGCTATCGGTACCGGTTAAAGGATGGCAATTATATCTGGGTAGAAAGTACCTGCAGGTATATTTATAACGAGCAGGGCGAACGGGAATACATTATTGGCGTGACACGGGATATCCATGAACGGCGGGAGCAGGCACGCAGAATGAAAGAAAGTGAAAGCCGGTACAAGTCCTTGTTTGAGTTCAATCCGCTGGGCATCCATGCACTCAGCCTGGATGGATACTACCTATCCGCCAATGCCAGCTTCCAGCGTATGCTGGGATATACGGAAGAAGAGCTCAAGCGAAGTTCATTCGAGAAGCTGGTCTATCCGGAAGATCTGGAATGGACCACATCCAACTTTGAACAGGCCAAGCAGGGAGCAACCCGGTTATATCAGCTGCGGACGATTCACAAACAAGGGCATCTGGTGGATGTGGAAGTGACCAATGTGCCGATCTATGTAGGGGATGAACTCGTAGGCGTCTATGCGATCGTCCAGGATATTACGGAAAGCAAGCAGAATCTTAATAAGATTTACAAACTGAGCAACGAGCAGAAGCTGATTCTGGGTTCTGTATCCGAAGGCATATTTGGTATAGGTCTGGACGGACAGACCACATTTGCCAATCCGGCAGCAGTGAAGATGTTTGGTTATGAAGAAGGGGAGATGCTCGGTCTCAAGCTGCTCCATCATATGGAGCAGAGCGAGCCGGATGGAAGCCCTATTTTGTCGGGCAATACGCCGATCCTGGAGGCGCTCCAGCAGGGAGAGACGCGGCTGCGTGACGAGGCTGTACTCTGGCGCAAGGATAACACCAGCTTCCTGGCTTCGTATCAAGTGACGCCCATTATTGATCATGGACAGCGTATTGGGGCGGTAGTCGTGATCCGAGATCGTACAGAGGAGAACAAGATTATCCAGGCACGTGAAGTGGCGGAACAGGCAGATCGTGCCAAATCGGAATTCTTGGCCATTATTAGCCATGAACTCCGAACACCAATGAACGGTATGATCGGTATGCTGGATCTGCTCCGCGATACTTTGGAGACCCCGGAACAGCAGGACTATGCGGATATTGTCATGGATAGCAGCAATGCCCTTTTGAAAATAGTAAATGAACTGCTCGACTTCAGTAAAATTGAAGCCGGCCGGATGGAACTCGAGTATGAGCCTGTTTATTTGCAGGAATTGCTGGGGCAGATTACCGAGCTGTTCGAGAAGCCGGCACTGGATAAAAACATTACGCTCAACACAAGATTGGACCCGGCACTGCCGGAATCAATTATCAGTGATGGCAACCGTCTGCGCCAGATACTAATCAATCTGGTCGGCAATGCTGTCAAATTTACCGATGTGGGCGGCGTCATGATGTCGGTACAAATGAAGCCTCAGCCGGATGCCAGCCGGATTATGATTGAATTTGCCGTGCAGGATACCGGCATGGGCATTCCCGCAGATCAGCAGGCCAAGCTGTTCCAGCCGTTTTCCCAGATTGGTACAGCCAGACATGGAGGTACAGGTCTTGGTCTTTCCATTTGCAAAAAAATAATTGAACTGATGGGCGGAGACGTTCAGATGGAGAGTAGGGAAGGAAAGGGTTCTACTTTTTCCTTTACTCTAATGCTGAATGTGGAAGATTATGAAGGATTAAGTACAATAATTCCCGAGTATCTTCCGGAGCAGGAGATGAAGACAGGAAAATACGGACCGCTTCGTATTCTGATTGCCGAAGATCATATCGTCAATCAGAAGCTGCTGCGTACAATATTGACCAAAAAAGGTTATCAGCCGGATGTGGTCTATAACGGACAGGAAGCGGTAACGGCTGTCCGTCAACAAACGTATGATATCATTTTCATGGATGTTAATATGCCTCATATGGACGGGCTGCAGGCCACCCGGCAGATCCGGAAGCTGACAGAGCTTGCACATCAGCCTATAATCGTCGCCGTGACGGCTTTTGCCCGTAAAGAAGAGCGTCAGCTGTGTATGGAGAGTGGAATGGAAGATTTCATCTCCAAGCCGCTGCGGATTAGTGATATAGAGCATAGTCTGGAGCGGTGGTCGACTGTTATTCAGCGGCGCAGATTCTGAATCGAAGCCGATGATAAGGTGCAGATATTCCGAATAACAGGCGAATGGTTGATACAGACTGATTGATATAAAGAAGAAAAGGATGTCTGTCACATGACAGGCGTCTTTTTTATATGCAATGAGAGATCGCAGCAAGAACGCAGATCGATAGCAGATCATGCTGGGGAATGTCTGCATTAAAGGTTTACTTTAAAGCGATGAATCACTATACTACAAAATTTGATAATAATATAATTATCAAATGAACTGAGTTTACATATGAAGGAGAAATAAGTGATGAACATGCAACAATGGATCAAACGTCTGCTCATCGCAGGCACATGTACAGCCGTGCTGGCTGGCTTCGGCAGCTTCCGTTATTACGATAAAGCATGATATGGGTGAGACCGAGCTCAAGGAACCCGCCAAAATGCAGTCGTTCTGGAATAGTCATTTGCGATGATCTGCTGGCACTCGGGATGACACCGACAGGTATCGCCGATAATAACAAACCGGAAGCGATGAACAAACTGGCTGGCAAATTGATCGAATACATGCCATGGGGCGAGCGGGAAATACCGGATCCGGATATAATTTCCACTGTTGCGCCGGATCTGATCTTCATCGCTACCGATGATTCCGGAGCGATCACCAACGAATGGAAAAAGCTGCCGGTATGGAATAACTTGAAGGCGGTCAAAAGCAATCATGTGTACATGGTGGACCGCAATATCAGGGCCCGTTTCCGCGGAATCATACCTGCCGAGAAAATCGGACAGAATGCCTTGGATCTGATCAACAGCAAAGTAACGTTCAAATAATACAATTCTCTTCATAAATGATCCCATATCCAAAATGTGCGCAGCTGCCTGTTAAGTAGGCGGCACTTTTTGGTTCTGATAACGGACAATCAGCAGATAGGCTGCTGCAAAAGCGAGAATAATCAGCCCAATCGGAATGCGCGGATCAAAAGTATACGCCCAGCCGCCAATAATGCCTGCCGGTGAGGTAATCAGCAGAATGAGCACGGACAGCATCGAAAAAATCTTGGCCCGTTTCTCATCGTCAATCGCATTGGCAACCGCAGCTTCCAGATAGGGAGAACTGATCATCATGCCTACGGCAGCAATAACTGTACTCGCAGCAATCCAGGCCAGATGGGTGATCGGCCCGACCACGAGCATCAGATTGGAGAGGACGGACAGCAGGAATCCCGCCATCATGGACTTGTAAATCGCCTTTTCCGGAATACGCGGTGTCAGCAGCCAGAGTACGAGCAGCATAACGACCGAAGAGACCGCAGGTACGAGCGAGATCAGATCACTGTCCACATGCAGATAATCGGCCATATAGAGCGACAGATAAGTCGTCTTAAGCGTCGTCTGAAAGTTAAACAGTACGTATACGCTGAAGATCAGCAGCAGCGTTTTGCTTGCAGTAATCTCCTTGATGGCGCCGGCATAGTCGAGCAGACTTTTGCCGAGGCCAAGTTCGCGGGTTTCTTTCATTTTCCGGTAGCCCATCTCGGTCTCCCGGGTTGTCAGATGCCGCCCGACAAACTGAAACGTCATTAGCAGAAAGGCAATCACATACATAATTCTCGTCCCCGGCACGAGGCCGTAGGCATACACCAGCAGACCGCCGAGCGGAGCGAACAGACCGCCAATCACACTAATAATCTGCAGTAGAGTAAATACATATGTACGGTCGGCAGGGCGTGTGTCTTCCACGACTAGACAGTAAAAGGCGGTCGAAGGCACCCGCTGGAATCCATTGACCAGTGCTGCAGCAACGAAGAACCAGACATTTTGCGAGACTGCCCATAGTATGGCCGCCAGACTCCAGCTCAATAGATCAAAATACAGAACCGCCTTTTTGCGGCCCATCCGGTCGGTCAGATAACCGCTGATAAAAGAGGAAAACACCTGGACGATCAGACTCAGTGTCGTAATCCAGCCAATCGCGGTCTCACTGACACCCAGTTCGTACATATACAGGGTGGCGTACGTCATTACCATACTGTAAGGAATCAGGAAAAATGGTTCAAAAGCAAGGCAGCCCCGGCTATTGCCCTGCAGGCGCGGAAAAAAAGTGCGTCTCATGGTGTGTTAGTTCCTCCGTTATGTAAGTAAAATGGTAGATCGGATAGAAGGGGTTCCAATTCAGCGTTTTGCCCCTTTTACTATGATAATTATTGCTTGGCTGTATGGATTAAAAGCTGTTCTTCTTTAGCCTCAATTTTCCTTCAATTTACAACATTGATCTTATTGTACCATAAGGTCTTTTTATACTGTTTATCCTATGGAAATGAAATATTAAATATCATTATTACAATTTAATTTAAAAAATATTTCAAACATGTAAAATAATAGCGATGAGAATGAAAAAGTAAGTATAATTACTTACCCTATCCCAAAATTAGTTTAATGCTAAGTATCTCTTGTATTATTTTACTAACATTCATAATATTTGCAGCAAACCAGTGTACCTATCAATATAACGAAAATGGAAGATTAACCACGATGTACACCACAACCCAGAAAACAACTTATTCTTACGATAAAAACGGCAACTTACTCAATAAGCAGGTAGAGCAAGGAGATTATAGGAATATCATAAATCCAATTCCAGCTAAAAAGGCCTATGTGTACCAACCTACGGTGGAAGAGCAGATTGATAATTCATTGACTACAAACATATAAACGTATTTAAGTAATAACCCTTTGATATACATTGATCCTACAGAACATATGGAATGTCAAGTAGTATCTGGTTGCTGAGCAGGGTCTACTTTTACTTAAAGTGGATAGAGTATTTTTGCAAAAGCAGCGATTAATTTTTATTTAAACTTCACATCGGGAGTCAGTATTTTATATAGTGATTACCAGCTTTTTGCTAATGATGTACCATTCTTATTTGATCCCAATGGATCTGAAGTGCAAAAATCGCTTATACTAGTAGGATCTCTACCTGACGTTAAAGTAGTAAGTCAGGGTGGAGAAATGTTTGTCGATGTTATGAAGAACGGTGGTGCAGCAAAATATAAACCAGAAGTCGATATTGAAGCTGCTGAACATTATGCATAAGAATAGGGTACACCCACAAAAAAATAGAGAGGACTTTAAAGTAATGGAATTTAAAGATGTTATAGGGGAAAGTGATGGCTCTAAAACTAAATATAGGCGAGTGAAAAAGAACTTTGTTGGAGAAATACATAGTCATCATTGCAGAGCAGCGTTATAAAAATATTTAAAGTAAAGGAGCTTAATATGTTGGAAAAATTTGATTTTAAAGATGGAAAAATTAATTTTAATTATTTTGGAAAAATAGACTATAAGTCTTCTCTGCAAGAAGATGAATATTTTCTTAGTGAAGATATGTTATCATTGTCATATTTTAATAATAAGTACATTATTGATATAGGCTGGTATGACAGCAACAAAAGTTTTGTGATTAGTTTAATAAAAGATGATGAGTGGGAGTTTCCAAAAGAAACAGAACAAATTAAGAATAAAGAAAAAATAGAAGAAATGTTACAAAGATTTATAGAGCTAGTTTATGAAAACATATGAATTCATTTGTGGATAATGTATTTCTTGAATAGGGATTAAAAGCTTGTTAGGTAATATGAATTAGTGTAAAAGTAAAGTTATTTTTTAATTTTAGCAAATTACAATTTTCAGTATGTGTCTACAAACCTTTATTAAAATGGACAGTCACAATATGTTGAATGACTATACAAATTTCTAAAGTAAAAAGTAGTATTCAACAATTTTGCTCTAACTAATTCTATAAGGTATCATGGTTCGAATATTGGATAATTTTAAATGAAGATACGGTGGAAAGGCAGATTGATAATCATACCTTGTATGAATGTTTATACATATGTGCGAGTAGTCACTTTTTTAGATAAAAAATTACCTGATGGTAGAGGTGTACGTCTTAATCAAAACGGGACGTTTAAAGGTTTTATAGATCAATAAAAGAGGGGGGATAATATGGAAAATCTAGAAATAATTTTAGAGGATTTTAACAAAGATCAATTAGATAATTTGATTTTTAAAGAGTTGAGTTTAAATAAACTGCCAGTGAAATCATCGCATTTTTTTGATAAAGAGAGTAATAAAGATATTGAATTTTATCAAGTTAAAAGTTTTCAAGAATTGCTTTCTCCGCTTGGGACAGGGAATATACTTCTTTATAGTATAGAACTGGGATATGAAGTGCATGATGTAATTATGATATTTTCTTTTGATGAAATTTTAGGAGATATTACATTTAATTTTTCGGAAAAAGAATTATATAAGGGTGAAAAGTCAGAAATAAGCATAAGAATAACAAAATTGCTGCATTTCCTTATTAATTTAAAAATCAAATTTAATATTCCTAAAATTAAAATCGGTTTTGAGTCTGCATATGATAAAGATAATTGTTTAGTAGAGATTACTAAAGATGAAATTGATGTTAAAAGTATGATGAGAATCCTTTTGCAATAATAGCTTGAACCTCAGAGATAAATTTTTATCTTTGAGGTTCTTTAGTTCTTTAAATTTAGAATCATTCGCATATTAGCGAAGAAAGACCTGACTAACTAAAAAGATTATTATGATTTTTATAATAGACATGGTTATGTAGTCCAGATGATAAGAACTGATAGTAGTCTTATGATCAGCTATTAGTATGAAGATGAGGGCAATTTAACTCAGCAAAAAGAAGCGGTAGCGAACGAGTTCAAGTATGCCGGTGAGACATAAGATGCAGAAGTAGGATTGGATTATTTAAAAACTAGATACTGCAATCCTGCTCAGAGACGCTTTCTGAATGAAGATACGTATGAAGGACAAATTAGTAATCCACTGACATTAAATAATTATGTGTACGTAGGTAATACTAAACAGGTCAATTATCTTGGTTTAATACGATAATTGACCTGTTTTTGTTATTTTCATTTCCTGAAAGTTTTCCGAATACAAAAATGATACATACGACATCAGCAGCGGCTAGTCACCGCCTCCACCTCCGCAGGAACTACCACCACTGCTGCAGGAGCTGTCCCCGCTGCACGAACTTCCCGAAGAGTGATCATGCCCATGATGCCCGTACGTATCATTCGTTGCTGAATACCCGGTACCACAGGAAGATCCAGAGTTGTTATGCTGCTGCTGTACATCTGGTGGAAGATGGGAATTCATCATGGAACTGAAATTCCATGGATTGTCATGGGAGTAATAGACTGCAGCAGCACTCGCCGTACCAAGTCCATAGCTATCCGTATAGGTCGGCAGATAGGCACTGTCACTGCTGCTGTCCCGGCGTGAACGATCCGTGCGCGAACGGGGCGGTCTACGATCCAGCACTGCCTGACTGTGCGTACGGAACTGCTGAACCAGATAATCAATCCCGTCACGGGCTTCTGGGATATTCGTATAGGCAGCCCTGTTAAACAGTGAATATTCGGCCTGATGCGGGTTAAATGCCAGCAGATTATTCATCATATCCTTATCCAGCGGATACTGGAAAAATCCTCCCCATACATAGGCATTCCCGCGTGTGATCGGGAACAGCTCTCCATATGCCCAATCGAACAGAGCCCGCTGATCCGGCTGGAACAGCGATCCCCCATGCGGAGAATGGTGAAGCATATATCCGTAAAAGTGGTCACAGAACTGCTGGTACTCTCTCGTGAACATCAGCATCTCATGCCAGATATCATCTACTCTGGAACTGAACATTGGCATCTGACGAAACAATGCACACATCAGCAGATAACGCTTCATCTCGATCCAGCGCCAGGCCCACTCCTCTTCACTCAGCTCAGGATGTTCGGTTAATACACGCTGCCGAAGCTGATGCTCATAATCGGATGGCAGCGATTGCTCCAGTCTACGGGCAAGCGGCTCGCAGGGATGACCTTCGGGAACGATATGCACCGGAGGCAATCCAACCTTTCGAAAAAAGCGCTCATTGACTCTGCCTGTACGGCCGGCAGCTCGGTTATTTCTCGAACGCACAAACAGAATGACCAGCACAGCCAGCAGCAAAAAAAATAGTATTGTCATATGCAAACCTCCAGTCTTGATGCACCCTTACCCATCTATTATACGACTCATACTATACTGAAGCAGCTACTTTGGACTCAAATTCCGCCCGGATGCGTGCCAGCAGTTCGGGCTGGGTGATCACGTCAAATGCGGTCTCGGCGAGCAGGGTGGCGGCGAATACCATCGCTTCCAGCGCCTGAGGCTCCTGCGCCCGGTCGCGGAAGCCGATACTGTGCAGTTCATGCTTCTCATCCGTGATCTGCACATACGGATGAATCGCCGGACAGCGTACCGATACATTGCCCAGATCCAGTGAACCTGCATCTTTGCCGGAATGGATATCTTCCCGGCGGATTCCATGATTAAGCAGATTGTGGGTAAATGTCTCGGATAGTGCCTGGTTGGTCACCAGCTCATCATAGGAATACTCATAGTTGGAGATTTCCAGTCGGCATCCGGTCTGCATGGCTGCGCCCTGGGCGACCTGCTTGACCCGTTCCACCAGTTCATTGGTATAGCTGCGGCTGCCGGAACGGATATAGAACTGGGCGGAAGCATAATCCGGAATCACATTGGCTGCGACGCCGCCATGATTGATAATACCGTGGATGCGTGTATCGCTGCGTGTCTGCTGACGCATCGCATTGATGCCGTTAAACAGCTGCAAAATGGCATCTAGTGCATTGATACCATGCTGCGGACTGGCTGCGGCATGCGCGGATTT
This sequence comes from Paenibacillus sp. Z6-24, assembly GCF_054161335.1. NCBI lineage: Bacteria > Bacillati > Bacillota > Bacilli > Caryophanales > Paenibacillaceae > Paenibacillus > Paenibacillus sp. Z6-24. The sequence continues at coordinate 2,285,763 of NZ_CP096398.1, forward strand.
GCCGAAATATTCAAACTGCAGGGCATCCATTGCCAGGGATATTCCGGATTCCTCGTACGCATAATACGGATGGGCCATCATGGCAAAGTCACAATCATCGAACAGACCGGCCGCTGCCATCGGTACTTTGGCACCGCGCGTTTCTTCGGCTGGTGTGCCATAGACACGGATCGTACCGCCGATCTCGTCGATAACCGACTTGAGACCAATCGCTGCGCCTGCGCTCATCATGCAGATGAGATGGTGGCCGCAGGCATGACCGATCTCGGGCAGTGCATCATATTCACACATAAAGGCAGCGACCGGGCCAGGCTTGGCAGACGTATACGTAGCGATAAATGCGGTCTCGATCCCGAGGATGGGAGCTTCGATCCGGAATCCGTGCGACTCCAGTTCCTGCTTGAGCCGGGCGGAAGCTTTGTATTCTTCATTACCGAGTTCGGGATTCTGCCCAATATAGGTGGAGACGGCTTTGAAAGCTTCGGCGTGCTGCTGGATATGCTCGCTGATTCTGGGTTTGAGTTGGGTAGGGTTCATGGATGTATACTCCTTTTATGTATAATGGTATAGCTTGCACCAACAAGGGTCATCCGTCAAATGGCAGGTGAACCGACTCGGGGGCATCATTCATTATATCGGATCAATATGCCATGTTGGCTATAATCTGAGTATAGCATGCAGCCAACCTATATATGAAACCGTTATCTTATAAAAATGAATGTAATGTACATAAAATGATTGAATAATCATACAATTTCATTTATAATAACCCGGTTGAGTGATATGCGAGTAAGGCATAAAATACACTTGGAAATACCAAATTAATTTGACAGAGTAAAGGAGATAGAAGGTTGAAAGCACTAAAACCATGGTTTGCATGCTGCCTGAGCATGCTCATGTTGTTCTTTACAGTGATCCCGCTGGCTTCTGCGGCACAGGACAACCAGAACGTAATCACGGTCGGTCTGAGCGCAGACTTTCCGCCATACGAATTTCACAAAAATATAGATGGCAAGGACCAGATTGTCGGGTCGGATGTAGAGATTGCCAAGCGAATTGCTGCCGATATGGGAGCCACCTTGCAAATTCAGGACATTCCATTTGACAGTCTGCTGCCGGCACTGGACAGCGGCCGGATCGATATGATCATCTCCGGTATGACACCGACAGAAGAACGTCGTCAAAATGTTGATTTTTCCGAATCGTATTACATTTCCCGCCAGGTCATCATGACCCGTGTGGAAGACAAGGATAAATATACATCTGTAGACAGCCTGCAGGGCGCGTCGATCGGTGTACAGAAAGGCTCAATCCAGGAAGGCATTGCCAAGGATATCAAAGGTGCCAAACTGACTTCGGTAGACCGCATCGCAGATATCGTATTATCTCTTGAATCCGGTCGTGTTGATGCCGCCGTTATGGAAGGACCTGTAGCTGAAGGGCAGGTAGCCAACCATTCGGATCTGGCAATTACATCTGCTACCATTCCGGATAGCGATACCGAGATGGCGATTGCCGTGAAAAAAGGCAATGCCGAGCTGCTCGGTCATATCAATGGTACGCTCGCCCAGTTGAAGCAGGGTGATCAGGTGAAAAAGTTCGTTCAGGATGCAACCGCACTGAACTCCGGTGAACAGCAAAAGTCCAACAATATTTTCACCATCTTCTGGGATTACCGCCAGTACTATGCCAAAGGGATTCAGTACACTCTGCTGCTGTCTGCAGCCGGAGTATTGTTCGGCTTCCTGATCGGTCTGGTCATTTCCCTGTTCCGCCTGTCGAATATGGGAGTGCTGCGCTGGATCGCAGTGACTTATACAGAGATTCTGCGCGGTACGCCGATGCTCGTACAGCTGTTAATTATCCACTATGGTATCGCCCAGACGTTCCATATTGAATTTACCGTACTGGAATCGGGTATTATTACACTATCCATTAACAGCTCGGCCTATCTGGCGGAGATTTTCCGTGCCGGTATTCAGGGTGTGGATCGTGGGCAGATGGAGGCGGCACGTTCACTCGGAATGTCCCACGGGATGACGATGCGCAGCATTATTATTCCACAGGCGGTCAAAAGTGTACTGCCTGCTATCGGTAATGAATTCGTCGTTATTATCAAGGAGTCGTCGATCGTCTCCTTTATCGGGGTCGCCGATCTGATGTTCCAGGCGCAGGCCGTACGGAGTATCACCTATTCGGCGCTCAACCCGCTGCTGATCGCGGCAGCTATTTACTTTATCATGACGTTCGTGCTTTCCAAGCTGCTTGGAATGCTGGAAAGGAGATGGAGTGTAAGTGATAAACGTTAAAGGACTCAAAAAGTCATTTGGTAAAAATGAAGTGCTGACCGGAATCGATGTCGATATCGCCAAAGGTGAGGTAGTCGTGGTCATTGGACCGAGCGGCTCGGGCAAAAGTACATTCCTGCGCTGCCTGAATCTGCTGGAGCAGCCTACCGCCGGGGAGATTTATTTCGAAGATGAGCTGATCACCCAGCGTAAATATGATATCGATAATGCCCGCAAAAAGATGGGCATGGTATTCCAGCATTTTAATCTGTTTCCTCACAAAACAATCCTGCAGAATCTAACGCTCGCTCCGATCAAGGTCAAAAAGACCAGCCCGGCAGACGCGGAAAAGATCGCCATGGAACTGCTGCACACGGTAGGTCTGGAAGACAAACGGGATACGTATCCAAACCAGCTGTCCGGCGGACAAAAGCAGCGTATCGCGATTGCGCGTGCGCTGGCGATGCAGCCGCATGTGATGCTGTTCGATGAGCCGACTTCGGCGCTCGATCCCGAGATGGTCGGGGAAGTGCTGGAAGTTATGCAGAAGCTCGCTCATGAAGGCATGACGATGGTAATCGTGACGCATGAGATGGGCTTTGCCCGTGAAGTGGGCGATCGCATCATCTTTATGGACGGCGGGCAGATCGTGGAACAGGGACCGCCGGAGCAGGTATTTGGAGCTCCGAGTCACCCGCGTACCCAGGATTTCCTGAGCAAAGTGCTGTAACATGTAAATCATATGCCGGTGTGCTCCTACAGAGCAGCCCGGCATATATTATTTCTTCATCCAATAGGCAGAGAATGATATATGAAATAACAGGTGACAGGTTAAAGCACAATAGTGGTGAATTGCCCAGATATACAGTAAAGCATATGATCTCCGGTCGAATAACAACTACTGGAGGTCATATGCTTTTTTGTATACTTTGAGACAAACAGACAGATGAATGGATGGGCAAAAGCATATCAGGTAAGCATCAAGTTATTGCTTTTCTATATAAGAGTGCATATTTCCCTGCATAAATGAATAAGTGATAGAACAGTTCATTTTCTGTCTTTAGCATATTCATAAATGAGTACGTTGTCCGGCAGATGGGTACAGAAGAGAGGGGATACTATTTATTCTGCTGTATCGGATAACTTTTCCTATGAAAACTTTGTTATATTTCGTAATATGCTATATAATCATAACTGTTGATTTAGTTGCATAACATATATCTTCTATTGGAGGAATTAATGATGGCCAAATTATTTACCCCGTACAAACTCAAAAACCTGGAGCTTAAAAATCGTGTCGTCATGCCGCCGATGTGTCAGTATTCTGTAGATACTAAGGACGGCATGCCGAACGATTGGCACCATGTTCATTATATTAGCCGCGCTGTTGGCGGCACCGGTCTGATCATTGTGGAAATGACAGCTGTACACCCGGATGGACGCATTACCGACCAGGATACCGGTATCTGGGATGATCGCTTCATTCCGGCTTACCGCCAGATCGTAGACGCTGTTCACAGCTATGGAACCAAAATTGGGATCCAGCTCGGTCATGCCGGCCGCAAAGCGGAAGATGCCAATCCGCCGGTAGCTCCATCCGCAGTACGCTATGATGGCGAAGGTTACAAAGAGCCGCGTGCGCTGACAACTGCCGAAGTGGAAGAAATGATCATCGCTTATCGTGAAGGCGCGCGCTGCGCGGTCGAAGCAGGCTTTGATACGGTAGAGATTCACGGTGCCCACGGTTATCTGATCCATCAGTTCCATTCGCCGCTCGTCAATCAGCGCGAAGATGAATACGGTCAGGATCTGCCGCTGTTCGGCGAGCGGGTCGTTCAGGCGGTACGTGAAGTAGTACCTGCAGACATGCCGGTTATTATGCGCGTCTCTGCCCGTGAATATGTGGATGGCGGCTATGATGTAGACTATATTACCGAAGTCTGCCGCCGCTATTGTGATGCCGGTGTAGATATTATGCACGTGTCCTCCGGTGGTGAAGGCCCTGTAGGTTCCGGCGGTATGAAGGTAGGACCCGGTTATCAGGTGGAACTGGCCGCTCAGCTCAAGCAGGCACTGGATATGCCGGTTATTGCTGTCGGTATTCTGGATGAGTACGAAGATGCCGAGCAGGTACTGGAAAAAGATCAGGCCGATCTGGTAGCAATCGGACGCGCAATGCTGCGTGACCCATACTGGGCTGTTCATGCAGCCAAAGCGCTACACGCAGAAGTGGATGTACCTGTGCAGTATCTGCGGGGATATCGTCATTAAGCAGAGAACTAAAATACAAAAGTAATAAAAGCCATTATTTTCTATCTAACGGAAAATAATGGATTTTTTACTGCATTTTAATCTTGCGGATCATCATTTGATTTTGGCTCTACAGCAGATGATTCAGACCGCTTCAAAGCCTGCTGTGATCAGGATTCAGGTTTGTTTTACAGTTTGAACCAGCAGGTAATGAATAAAATTTTAAAAATAAAGTGATCCAGAAATAATCTCCCCGCGTTGATAGGAGTAAGCATGGTCAATACCAATCCAACTTACAAAGGAGCTTATTTATGAAGATGAAAAAAATTATCGCACCTGTACTATCGTTATCCCTGCTCATCCCGGCAGCAGGAGCATTCGCAGCAGACAATATATCCGCCCCATCGATGACCCCTACCGTAAGTACCAAAGCAGCTGATTTACGTGCAGGACTGGATTATCTGTTATCCGAACATTTTGCACTGGCTGTCACTGCAATGACCAAAGCATATGAGGGCGCGCCGGATGCCAAGGAAGCCTACGATGCACTTGACCAGAATGCAGTCGATATGCAGCCTGCGATCGAATCTATCTACGGCAAACAAGCGGCTGCCGAGTTCGGGCGTATATTCCGCGCCCATAACAAATACACAGATGACCTGGTCAAAGCGACCAGAATGAACAACCAGGAAGCCGTCAAGCAGGCGGAAGCCAATGTACAGGGATTTGTCGATGAATTCGCGGAATTCCTGTCTAAAGCGACCGGCGGCAAGCTTCCCGAGCAGGCAGCCGAACAGGCTATCCGCCTGCATGAAGATGAAGTACAGGATGTATTCGAGAAATACGTAGCCGGTGATTACCAGGGGGCCTATACCGAATACCGTGAAGGCCTGAATACGATGTTCACGATCAGCAAGGCATTGTCCGGCGCAATCGTATCCCAGAATCCATCGATGTTCGAAAATGGAACGGTGGACACACCGGCTGCCGATCTGCGTTCCGCACTGAATCATCTGGCAGCAGAGCATTTTGCCCTGTCTGTACTGCAAATGCAAAAGCAATATGACGGCAAAGCCGACTCCCAGGCACTGATTGATGCCGAAGCCGGCAACACGGCCGATTTCAAAGCAGCGATCGCTTCCATCTATGGCAATGCCGGAGCTGACCAGTTTGAGAAAATCTGGGTAACCAACCACATCAAAGCCCAGAGCGATTATGTCGATGCTCTCAAAAAAGGCGACAAGCCCGCACTGGATATGGTGAAAAGCCGGATTACCGATTTTACCAAGGAATTCGCCGCTTTCCTCGGCACAGCAACAGCGAATAACCTGCCAGCGACAGCCGCTGAACAAGCATTGATGACCCATGAAGAGCAAGTACAAAAAGTGATTGACAACTATGCTGTCAAAAACTATGCAGCTGCCTATCAGGCTGACCGTGAAGGCTACAAAGCGATGTTTGGCATCGGCGAAGCATTGGGTGGAGCCATCGTCAAACAGAACCCGGATAAGTTCATGGTGGCTGCTGCTCAGCCTGCCACTCCAACAGCAGCACAGCCAGCAGCTCCACAGCTATCTGCAGAGCAGCCGCAGGCTTCCATGCCGGCCGCTTCGGGCAGCAGCATGATGACCATCTGGATGAAGCTGAACAGCAGCTCCCTAAAGATCGATAACAAAACAACCATGATGGATACCGAACCGATGGTAATGAATGGTACAACGTATATTCCATTGCGCTACCTGGGCGAAGGGATCGGTGCCAAAGTAAGCTGGAACAAATCAGCTAACGAAGTGACCGTGATGGCCGGTTCCAATACGATGAAATTCTGGATTGACAAAGATACCGTTGTAGTTAATGGCAAAAACATGAAGCTGTCCGCAAATGCCATGATAAACAAAGATGGCAGAACTCTCGTTCCGCTGCGCTCAATTACCGAACTGCTCGGCTGGGATGTAAAATGGAATAATAATGACGGTTCCATCACACTGACCAAATCGATGTAAATCGATATCTCCTCCTTATACAATTCCATAACAGAAATCGGCCCTGTCGCTGCGGCGGCGGGGCTTTTTGCATATAAAATTTGCTGTTTTGACAAGGAAGATGCATAGCAAGCTGCGTATAAAAGCCCAATATGGGTTATTGATACAATAAACGGATCAGCATCGGAGAATGATCGGACTGCTGCCGCTTTGAAACTTTATGTACATTTCTTCGTAATACCAGTTAGTAACAACGCTTGCTGCAGTCATACTTGCAGCAGCAGCTATATCGTATTACGATAACTATATTATTATTCAAGTGGAGGGAACTAATTTATGTCTATTTTCAAACGTCTGCGTGATCTTACTCTGTCCAATGTATATGCTCTGATCGAGAAGGCGGAAGACCCGATCAAAATGACTGACCAGTATATTCGCGATATGGCAGCCGATCTGGAAGATGCCGAGAAGGCTGTTGCTTCCCAAATTGCGATTGAGAAGCGATTTAAGCAGTTGTATGAAGAACAGGATGCACTGGTGAAAAAGCGTGAAGAACAAGCACATATTGCCGCCCAGAACCAGAATGTGGATCTGGCCCGCCGCGCACTGGAAGAAAAGAAAAACGCTGAAGCGAAGCGTGATGAATACAAAGCCAATTACGATCAGAATAAAGCGGCAGCCGATAATCTGCGCGGCAAGCTCGATGAGATGCGCAAACAGCTGAGCGACATGAAAAACAAACGCGAGACGCTGGTTGCCCGTTACAATGCAGCCAAAGCCCAGACTGAAATCAACAAAACGATGAACGGATTCAGCGCAGATTCCGCTACTGCAGGTCTCAGCCGTATGGAAGAGAAAATGCTGCAGATGGAAGCCAGAGCGGAAGCCAGTAACGAAATGAACAACAAAGGCAAATCACTCGACGACGAGATTGATGCGCTCGGAACAAATAAAGAGGTTGAAGATGAACTGGCAGCCCTGATGAAACAGTACGAAAGCAAATCCTAATCCTGTCTTTTGGATTAATCAGGAACTGCCTGATGAAAGAGATGTAATGCAGGACCGAAACGAAGGCAAGAACAGCACATTCAGTTCTTCCTTCGTTTTTGTTTCGGGCAAATCGGCAGTTCGGCAGAATAATAGGTGTATACGTTTCAATAATCGATGATGCTAAATCAGTGGAGGATGGCGAATGATGAGCTGGGATATTGTATTGCAGATTCTGGTATGGACAGGCGTAGGAGCAGTGGTACTGTTTGCGCTCATGTATCTGGATTCACTTTTTACCAAATATAAGGATATCGCCGAAATCAAAGCAGGTAATACGGCAGTAGCGATCCGGCTGGCGATGAAGCTGTTTGCACAGGGATACATTTTGTCAGTATCGATCAATACGTCTTGGAGTCTGTGGGAGGCGGTGCTTGTCTCCGTGGTTTCCTTTGTCATTCTGCTTATTCTGGAGCAGGTTGCCCGTCTGCTGTTTAAAAAAATAGCAGACTTGGATCTGGATGAAGGAACACGTCAGGGCATGGTCAGTCATGGTTTGCTCGGCGGTGCACTGCAGCTGGTAGGCGCATTTATCATCTCGGCCTCGCTTTAAATTTCTGGATAAACATGCCGGGCAAGGAAAGGAAGTTACATGTTATGGGATTATGGAAACGAATTACGAATCTGGTCTCCAAGCCGGAACCTCCAAAGCCCGAAAAGGGACCGCTGGATCTACAGACAGGAGATATCTGTGAAGTCTCGCTGGTTACATATGAGGTCGTCGGAACGGCCCGTAACCGCGCACGTAATGCGGTCATGCTGACCCTGCAGGATGGAACAAATATAATGTACCTTCACGTGGAACTTCAGGAAAAGCTGCGGTATACGCTGTATCAGCCGATCGATGGTGGTCTGGAGAATCCGAATGAAGTGCCCACACATATCGAGATGGACGGAACGGACTATTACATGGATGAACAGTATCATGGCAGTGTGCTGGCCAGCGGACGTACGCCGGTACTGCCGGGAGTACAGAACGGCGAGCAGCATGTATGGCAGTACCAGTCGGATGATCGCAAGCCGCTGCGGATCGAGTGGCAGGGCGGGCGATTTACATTGTATGAAGGTGAATTTGTACTTAACGGGGATGTTCGTGTCATCCGTGCCAGTTAGGAGCGAAATCCAATGAAATCACGCGCATCATGGCTTGTCAAAATTATACTTGTGCTCAGCCTGGTGACTTCGCTGCTCTCCGGCTGTGGAATCGGCTCGAACAACTCCAAGCTGAATTATCCGCTGGAGTCGGTTAGCAGGGATGGCGGTTCCACCTCGTACGTCTACCGGGCAGCCGGTCAGACCGTACCGGTAGTGGCCGAGCAGCTGTCCGATCAGCGTACACCGCAAAATATGTCGGTTGAAGACCCGCAGCGGATGTTTCTCGTCTATGAGAATGAGCTGATTCAGGTACAGCAGGATCCGAACAAACCGGAAGATACGATTATTGAAGTCGATTCCAAGGAATATGTACGCCGCAATTATGACTCCAGCTTTTTGCAGGGGTATTTGACAGCGACCCTGATCAATCAGCTGTTCGGTTCGTTGGGCGGATTTGGTGGATATGGTGGGTATGGCGGTGGTCATTACCGTGGTTATGCGAGCCAAAAAGTTTATCCGCCGCAGACGCAGTACAAAAAGCCGACCGTGCAGGATATCCAGCAGGCACCGCCGATGACGGTGAATAAATCGGGGTCCGTTTTCAAACGGGGCAACTCGTCGACGTCCAAACGATCCCAGTATGACAGCAATACGCCAAGCCGCGGTTCCCCTTCTTCCAGCGGAACGATTAACCGTGGCGGCTCATCCAATCGCTCGGATGGCGGATTCTTCTCTCCGTCACGGGGCAGCGCACCCAAATCCAGTTTTGGTTCGGGCAAGATACGCAAGCGTGGGCGAAGGTAGGAAGAATGAAGAACAGAATATAAAGTACACAATATAAGGTATAAATGCTATAGCTGCATATACAGTATAGGATTCAGCCTGTATAGGAGAGTGTAAACCTGTATAGACTGTAAAGCAGGATAAAGAAGATCAGGCCATCCGGCAGAGCACAATAAGTGCAGCCGGATGGCTTTTTTTATTTGGGTATAGACATTCCAAGATCTGCCCGTATAATCGGCTGATGCTGATGCTGATGCTGATGCTGATGCTGATGCTGATGCTGATGCTGATGCTGATGCTGATGCTGATGCTGATGCTGATGCTGATGCTGATGCTGATGCTGATGCTGATGCTGATGCTGATGCTGATGCTAAACTTTATGTATACCCGATGATCGTCTACCCTCATACCGAACAGATTCACCTTATAAAATGATAGCGTTTCCATTAAACTGTGAATATTCCAACCATCAGAGGAGGAGCATGATGAGAAAAATCACTGCATTAATGATGTCCATTCTATTACTGGCGCTGTTGCTATCGGGCTGCGGAGGAGGAGACGATGCACAGGGAGCCGGTACCGAAGGAGACCCGGTCTCACTGACTGTATGGCACAACTGGACCGGACAGGATGCCAAATCAATCGCCATGCGCAAGCTGCTGGATGATTTCCGTACGGCTCACCCGGAGATTGAACTGGAGGACGAGCCGCTGCCTACAGATGGGCTGAAGACCCGCCTGCGCACCGCGGCGGCCGCAGATGAGATGCCGGATCTGTTCGTCATGTGGCCGGATGCCATGACCAAGGAATTTGTCAAAGGCGATCTGATCCAGCCGATTAATGAATATCTGGACAGCAAGCCGGAATGGAAAAATAACTTTATCCCCAACGCACTGGATGGATACACGGTGAACGAGCAGATTTACTCGGTGCCGATGAACCTGGCGCCATCGTCATTGCTGTTTTACAATCAGGCGATTTTTGATCAGTATAATGTCAAAGTGCCGGAGACATGGGATGAGCTGATGAAGGCGATTGATACGTTTAACCAGAACGGTGTGATTCCGATTGCACTTGGCAACAAGGCCAACTGGGTTGCCCAGTCTACCATTTTCAGTACAATTGGTGACCGGGTAACCGGAACGGACTGGTTCCTCAAGGCAGCCGAGCAAAATGGTGCATCCTTTACCGATCCGCAGTTTGTACAGGCATTAACGGTCATGCAGGATCTTGGCAAAGCGAACGCTTTTCAGAGCGGATTCGACAGTATCGATGAGACACAGATGATGCAGCTTTATTTCCAGGGCAAAAGTGCCATGGTCATTAACGGAGGCTGGGCGCTGGCGAACCTGGTGAATAATGCCCCCGCTGAAGTACTGGATCAGACGCATGTGACGATCCTTCCACCTGTACCGGGCGGCAAAGGCGAAGCTCAATCGACGGCAGGTGTAGTCGGCACCGGGATGGGGATGAACAAAAAGCTCGAAGGCAAGCAAAAAGAAGCAGCGTTGGAGCTGCTGTATGCCCTTTCCGGTCCCGAGGGTCAGCAAGCTACACTCGACAGCAGCACACTCGTCAGTTACAAGCTGGATCTGGACAAGAGCAAAGCCCATCCACTGTTCGTGGAGCTGTATGATCTGATCCAGAAAACGAAAATCAGTCCGGTGTATGATTCCAAGCTCAGCTCGGCAGCCGTTGAAGTGACCAACAACGGTCTGCAGGAACTGATGATGGGCGGCAGCCCGCAGGACATTGCTGCCAAAATTCAGAATGCACAGGCAGGAGCGCTGGGCAAGTAGATTTTTTCGGCAGCAGGCTCGGATTGACAGGAGAGGAGTGGTGCTATGAATGCGATGAGCAGCCGCAAGTTTATTATGTTCGGATTGGCACCGGCGCTGCTAATCTATGGTCTGTTTGTATTTGTGCCGGTCGTCTGGTCGGCGTATTATGGATTTTTTAACTGGTCCGGATTTGGGGACAAGCAGTATATCGGCCTGGCCAACTATACGGAGATTATTCAGGATTCCACATTCTGGCGTTCGCTGAAAAACAATATCATTTTCGTGCTGGCAGCCGTGTTCGGTCAGGTACCGATTGCGCTGGCACTGGCGGTTATTTTGCACAAAAACACGTGGATGCAGCGATTTCTGCGTTCGGCGATTTTCTTGCCGATGGTCATGTCCACTGTCGTCATCGGTATGGTGTGGCAGTATATTTATCATCCGCAGATCGGGATTTTGAATTTTCTGCTGGATGCGATCGGGCTGTCCGGCTGGAAGCTGAACTGGCTGTCGGATGCAGGAATCGCGGTTTACTCGCTGATTCCGCCGCTGATCTGGAGCTTTGTCGGATTGTATCTGATCATTTTCAGTTCGGCACTGCAAAATATACCGGGTGAGATTCATGATGCCGCCGAGCTGGATGGAGCGATTGGCTGGCGGCGGCTGGTGTATATCTCCCTGCCGATTATCTGGACGACTGTGCAGGTGGCGATCATTCTGTGCATCTCGGGAAGTCTGAAATCATTTGATCTGGTGTATATTATGACCCGCGGAGGTCCGGCACATGCGACAGAACTGCTGGCTACCTACATGTATAATTCGACGTTTACCTCGTATCGTTATGGATATGGGAGTGCAATCTCGACGATGATTGTGCTGATCAGTCTGCTGCTGATCGGAACGAGCCAGTGGCTAACCAGCAGAAAAAGCCGGAATTCCTGATCGATCTGCAAATCGTACAGGCAGATGGAGTGGAGTAGGCTTGTTAGCAGCAAACAGAAAACGTATCCGGAAGGAGGGCATGTGATGAATCAGACAGCGACAGCCGGTTCTCATCGCCAGGCATCGGGAATATCGATTCTGCTTGGCAGAGGAAAACATATTATTTTTTGGACGATTCTGATGGTTTATGGTATTTTTACCTTGTATCCGTTTTTCTGGTTGATTGTGAGTGCATTCAAAAGCAATGAAGATTTTTACAGCCATCCGTTTGGATTGCCGGCCCAGTGGAATGTGGCGAACTTCAGCCGGGCGTGGGAGACGGCCAAGCTGGACACCGCATTTGCCAATTCATTGATCGTATCGATCGGTTCGCTCGTATTGACTTTATTTATTGGAGCGCTGGCTTCTTTTATTCTGGCCCGCTTTCAATTCCGGCTCAAAGGCGCGGTATTTGCTTTCTTTGTCGTCGGGATGCTGATTCCGATTCACAGCACACTGGTGCCGCTGTTTATTCTGATGAAGCAGATATCGCTGTTGAATACGTACTGGGCACTCATTTTGCCGTATACGGCATTTGCCCTGCCGACAGCGATTTTCGTACTATCCGCGTACTTGATGTCTTTTCCGCGCGAGATTGAGGAAGCTTCCTTTATCGATGGTACAGGGCTGTGGGGATTGTTTTTCCGGATTATTCTGCCGATGTCCCTACCGGCGCTATCGACCGTTACCATACTGAGTTTCCTGCATGCATGGAATGATTTTTCATTTGCGCTGGTCTTTATCAGCAAAACAAGTCTGAAAACGCTTCCGCTCAGTATCGCCAACTTCTCGGACGGTTATCAGACCGATTATGGACTGACGCTGGCGGCGATGGTACTGTCCGTACTGCCGACCATTATTTTGTACCTGGTATTCCAGGAGCAGGTAATGAAAGGAATGACCGCCGGAGCGGTAAAAGGATAATGCGGCATCAAATAGGAAATCGATATACTAAATAATTGATAACCAAACTCATATACAACAGCCGAGCATCATCAGGCAGGGAGGAATCATAATGAGACGTTGGATGCAGTCATCACTACAGCGCAAGCTGTCTGTCATCATTATACTGTCCATGATTGTGCCGCTGCTGCTGCTCGGCGTTTTTGCTTTTGCGATTTCTACACATATTACAGAAGATAAAGCCCGGCTGTCAGGCATGGACACGCTGACACAGATGAACAACAATCTGGCGTTTATGATTCAGGATGTGGAAAATGTATCGCTGTTCATGATCAGCCAGCGGGAAATTCAGCGTTACATGAGCAGTCCACAGGAAGACAGCATGATCCGTAGTGAAATCATCGGACTACTTACCAATCTGGCCGCCTCCAAAAAATACATTGCCGATATTACGATCTATGCGCCGCAGCTGAACAGCACCTTATCGACATCTTCCCTGTACCATTCAGAGCTGTATACCCAGGTAAATATCAATGAAGTGAAGCATAAGCAGTGGACAGGTGTCTACGAGGTGCAGAACGCTTCCGGTCAGCAGCCGGTCATTACATTTATTCGCCCACTGCGCAGTACGCATGATTATCAGACGCTCGGCTGGCTCTCGATTAGTCTTAATGAAAAGGTACTGGCCCAGTACTGGTCGGTGCTGCCGAGAATCGGAGACGGGCATGGACAGGTATGGCTGGTTAATGATCAGGGGCATATTCTATCCACCAATGACAAGTCAAGGCTGTCGATGCCGCTGAATAATAGCTACCCCGGGTTGATGCAGCAGATTATAAGGTCCGGCCATAGAGCGGACGGTTCGCTATCCTACGGGGAGGGAGAAGCGGAGCAGACCGTGATGTACCAGCATAATCACGAGAGCGGCTGGACGCTGGTCATGATGATTCCTTCAGATCAGTATACCGCGCAGAACCGATTCATTTTGCAGCTGACGCTTATCGTCGTCCTGGTGTCAGTGCTGGTCAGTGCAGTACTGATCTGGATCGTCGTCAGCCGCGTCGTTCAGCCTCTGCGCCATCTGACCCGGCTGCTCTATCACAGTGATCCGGCTTATCCGCTGCCCGCTTTTTCGATTGAATCGCATGATGAGATTGGCAGGCTCAGTCGAAGCTATCACCGGTTCGGCGCCCATATTGCGCAGCTCAAACAGCAGCTGATACGCAATGAAGCCCGCAAGAAAGAAGCTGATCTGCGGGCGCTGGAGGCGCAGATTCATCCCCATTTCATGTACAATACGCTTTCTTCCATTCACTGGATTGCCCTCATGTCCGGGGAAAAGAAAATCGGAGCGATGGTGCAGGGACTTAGTGATTTTCTGAGGCTCAGTCTGAATCAGGGCAAAGACTACTGCTCGGTCGAGCAGGAGTTGAACCATATCCGCAACTATATGCAGGTACAAGAAATCCGCTTTCCGGATAAAGTACGGATGAGCTGGGCGGTGGACCAGCGCCTTTACAGCCATACGATGCTCAAGCTGCTGCTGCAGCCTTTGGTGGAAAATGCGCTTATCCATGGCATTCAGAAAAAGGAAGGGCCCGGTACGATCACCATTCATCTGGAGCAGGAAAGCGGCTGGATCCGGTTCATGGTGCTGGACGATGGCACAGGTATGGACCCGGAACGGCTGTATCAGCTGCGTGACATGCTAAGCCGGACGATCCATTCTGCAGAAGGACCCCAGCGCACCGAACCGGATGCCGGGTATGGACTGCGCAATGTCAATGAACGGCTGCTGCTGCATTATGGCAAGGAAGCCTGTCTGCATATTGAGAGTCGCCCGCAGGCCGGAACCAAAGTATCATTTGCGATTCCACTGAAGGAGGGATACCGTGAGAATCTTGATTGTGGATGATGAAGTGATTATTCGTACAGGGCTGGCTTCGGTGATTCCCTGGCACGAACTGGGACTTGAACTGTTGGAGCCCGCAGGATCGGCAGAAGAGGCACTGGAGCGTATGGCACGGGACCAGCCGCATATTCTACTGACAGATATTCGAATGACCGGCAAGACCGGACTGGAACTGGCAGAGGAAGCTCGGATACTTTTACCGGAGCTGGAAGTCATTATTTTATCCGGCTATGATGACTTTGGCTATGCCCAGCAGGCGATCCGTCAGCATGTGGCCGATTACCTGCTCAAAACCAGTCCGCCGGAAGACATTATCAAGACGGTACTTGGGGTCAAACGCAGTATCGAGCAGCGGTTGTCCACCCTTCATCAGGAACGGGAGATTCATCAGCAGACCGCCGAGCAGCTGTTCCGCCACTGGATTATTGAAGGAACGGATAAGCAAAAGGCGGATATGGATGAAGACTGGTTCGGGCAGCTGCTGCAGCTGAATCAAGGTACAGTCCAGAGGATTCCCGATACTTCCCATCATGCTCATACTCTTCATATTCCGCATAGATGGAGTCCGGCAGAGGCGGAACGCTGGCAGATCGTTATTTTACAGGCTGAAGGATGGGGCCAGGATAGAACCCACCATGCACTGCTGCTGTTTGCCATTCATAATATGCTGCAGGATATGTTGGGACTCCCCGCCTGTATGTATCAGCAGCACATCGTTGTACTCGTCCCTGTGCCGGCGGCCGGAACAGACCATCTGCACGAATGGCAAAGTATAACCCGGCGCATGGAGCATCTGCTCAAATGCAGAGTTACAGCTGCGCTGGGCCAGCCAGTGCAGTTAACCCGGCAGCTGCATGCATCCTATCGGGAGGCGCTGGAAGCCTGCAATTATTATCCGCTGCTGCCGGGTTCTACCTTATGGACTTATGAACAGATTGCCGGCCGACAGGGTGGTCAGACGGTCTGCAGCCATGAGGAAGAACGGCTGCTGGCTTCGATTCTGCTGAGGGAAGATACGATAGCACTGAGAGGCTGGGTGGACCGCTGGATTGACCACTTGATCTATCAAGAAGAAGCCACTCCGCAGTCGGTTCAAAGTGCGCTGCAGTCCGTGCTGCTCAGTGCGAACCGCTGGTTGGAACGTGCGATGAGCAGTATGTATACCGCCGCAGCTGCCGCCTCGCCTGTCGAACCTGCCAGCAGTATCGTCTGGCAGTCGGGTGAATACATGAAGGAAGAACTGTTCCAGCAGCTGCACCGGATCTCGCGGACTTACCATACCCGCTGCGGTGAAGGGCCGCGCATGCATGTGCAAAAAGCCCTGATGTACATCGAAGAAAATCTTGGCGGAGATATCAGCCTCGCCGCAGCTGCCCGGCATGTGCATTTGCATGCCAGCCACCTGAGTGAGATTTTCAAAAAAGAGACCGGTCTGACTTACAGTGACTGGGTAGGGAAACGGAGAATGGAATATGCAGCCGAGCTACTCACGATTTCCCCGGCCAAAGTAGCTGAAATCGCCGGGCAGATCGGCTATGAGGATGTGAAGTACTTTAGCAGACTGTTCAAAAAGTACAGCGGCTGTACACCGACCGAATACCGGGAGCGCTGCTTGGTGCAGGTGAGCCATCCACCGCCCGATTCCTGTTATCCGCTGCTATAGGGATTGCCGATTCACCCTGTCTACGTAATCCACCAATCTGTACAATAAATATGTAAAATGATGGAGCTTTTTCGTTAATTTATACAATTCCTCTACAACGGGAATACGCGTAATATATATCGGTGAACATTACTGAATGCCTGAAAGTACAGGAGGGAGTAAATCATCATGGACAGCATCAATGCATCAACCTATCTGGATTCATCATGCCTCAGCCTGGATGGAACATGGAGAATTCAGCATTATCGGCCGGGAGAAATGAAAGCGGTTGACGTATCTGCACCGGGACTGGATGACCGCTACTGGATCACGGCCCGTATACCCGGGGATGTGCACACCGCTCTGATTCAGCGTCGATTGATTCCTCATCCGTATTATGGACATCAGGATCAGCTGAGCCGCTGGATTGAACAGGAGGAATGGTGGTACCGTACGACATTTGACTATGAACTGTCGGCTGATATTACCGAGCGGCATGAGCTGACTTTTGAAGGGCTGGATACGTTTGCGACGGTCTATGTCAATGGACACGAAGTAGGGCGAACAGCGAATATGCACCGTAAATATACGTTTGATATCAGCCGTGTCGTTCGCAGCGGCTGGAATAGTGTGGCTGTCCGCTTTGATCCGCTGCATCCGCACCATCAGGAGAAAGAATTGTTCGACTGGTCCTCGTATACGAAAGAGCGGCCGTGGCTGCGCAAGGCTGCGATGAATTTTGGCTGGGATTGGGGTCCGCGTATCGTAACGACAGGCATCTGGGGCAGTGTAAATATACAGCGTCACCGGATCGCCCGGCTGGATCAGGTATATGCATACACCCGCAGTGCCGATCCACATGAGGCAGTTCTGGATGTACAGGCTGCTGTCAGCATTGTCTCGCAGCTGCGTTATACGAGCTATAATGAACACCGCCATGGTCTATCCGGTCCTCAGACAGCATCCCCATTACGGGCGGAAGTGATGCTGCGGGATCGTGAAGGTACAGAGATTGTTCGTGAGCAGACCGGGATACAAGCAGTTCACGGTCGGCCGGATACATGGACGGTGCAATTACATATTCCGCAGCCCCGGCTGTGGTGGACCCATGATCTGGGCGAGCCGTATTTATATAACCTGCGAGTGCTGCTTTATGCCGGAGATGAATTGGTCGACCGCTACGAGCATGAGATCGGTCTGCGGACGATTGAGCTGCAGCTGGAGGGAGAACAGGGGGAACCTTTATTTGCCTTTATCCTTAATGGAGTACGCATCTATGCCAAGGGAGCCAACTGGATACCGGTGGACAATCTGATCGGTTCGGCGGACGATTCCCGTTATGTGGAGCTGATCGAGCTGGCAGCCGAGGCGCATATGAATATGCTGCGCGTATGGGCAGGCGGCATTTATGAGAAGGATATATTTTATGAGCAGTGCGACCGACAGGGCATTCTCGTCTGGCAGGATTTTGCGTTTGCAAATGCGTTGTTTCCTGATTTTAACCGGGACTTTATGGAAAATGTAAGGGCAGAGGTAAGAGACAATGTGCAGCGGCTGCGCAATCATGCGTCACTCGCCCTCTGGTGCGGCAACAACGAGATCGACTGGCTGTATGATATGAAAACAGCCGCTGGTGATATTCGAAGTCCTTTTTACGGAGAAGCGATCTATCATGAGCTAATCCCGGATGTGCTGGCCGAGCAGGACCCGTATCGTCCCTACTGGCCGTCCTCGCCGTATGGCGGCAGCGACGTCAATGATCCGGACGCCGGAGACCGTCATAACTGGCAGGTCTGGCATGGTTCGGTATATCCGCGGCAGTATGGAGACAAGCCGTTGCTGGATTACAGTATCGAAGGCGTCAGTTTCCATCATTACAAGCAGGATCTGGCGCTGTTCAGCAGCGAATTCGGTATGCATGCGGCGGCGAACCGGTATACACTCTCCCGCTATATCCCGGAAGAGTCCTTTTACTGGGGCAGTGAGGAGATGGATTACCGGAACAAGGACACCAACCATCGTAAAGGCATTCTGCTAATGGAAGGCTATACCGGCATTCCGCAAAATATCGATCAGTATCTGGACTATTCCATGCTGACTCAGGCGGAAGGGCTGAAATATGGCATCGAACATTACCGTCGTCTCAAGCACCGCAACAGCGGAAGTCTGATCTGGCAGCTCAATGACAGCTGGCCGGGGACGAGCTGGGCGATTATCGATTATGAACTGCTGCCCAAGGCTGCGTATTTCTACGCCCGTTCCTTTTACCATCCGCTGCTGCTGTCACTGGATCATGAGCCGGGGCAGGATCTGAAGCTATGGATCGTTAACGATACGCTGCAGTCATTTACGACTCGGATGGAGATGAAGGTGATGACCTGGACCGGTGAACCGGTCTACAGTCGTACTTTTACAGTCGATGTGCCGGCCAATGGGGCAGTAGATGTGCACCGTATTAATGAAGCAGAGATGCTGTCCGCTGCCGGACAGCAATCGGTGTCGCCAGAACAAGAAACCACTTTATCAGCAGGTGAATCCTTTGCTGGAGGAAAGGTTAGTCTGGAAGCACATGAAGTGTTCGTGGTGCTGAGTGCGGATCATCCGGCTATTCCGGATAACCATTATTATCTGCGTTCCCCGCAGCAGCTGAATCTACCTGCTGCAGATTGGAGCCTGCAGGTGGACGAGCAGCAGCAGACGGTTACCCTGACCGGCGGCAGCGTACTGGCCCGGATGGTGAAGCTGGAGATATCGCAGGGCAGATTGCGATTCAGCGATAATTACTTTGACCTGCTGCCTAGAGAGAAGAAAGTCATCCATATTCGCCATGCAGGCGGAGAAGCCATACGCTGGGAGACTTTACAGATCAGCGCGCTGAATCATTAAGCAGCGGGTTTGTAGCATAGATTCGAGACAAGGAAACTGTATAGATATAGAGTGAATACAAGAGAATGATGAAAAGGCTGAAATACAAAAGATGTGTAAATACTTGTCCAGACAGAGAAAGGGAGATCCATTTAATACAAAGTAACCCGTAAAGGAGCCGTGCAGACGGCTCTTTTATTTGTGTTAAAGTTTAAAATTGGTATCATTTTGGACAAACGACAAAAGGCATCAACCAAGGAGAAGTAATTTGATTTATGAAGTCCTAACTACTAATTAAATAATTTCACTATATGAAAAATTCATAATATTAAAAGAATATTCGCCCGTATATCCCATCCGCAATCTCTCCATCCTAATTACCATTCCATTATCCGAACTCAGCGTCACAACAACCATGGAGCCAACCCTTATTTATATGAACATATCCGTACTTATGTAAATTATTATCTTTTGACTTATCCCTTTCTACAGCCGATCCACCCAAATAGAACGAGTACAAGATTCCGATTCGACTCGCACCATCTCATAATACCCCTATGAAGAGCCTGACACTTGCATGAAATGTACGCTTGAGCTATAACTGTAAGGAAAGTAACGGACCCGGCTGTCCGGCAGACAGCTGCAGAAATCAAGGGAGGAATCAGATCATGACAGCACAGAACCAACCGGAACAACAGGCTGCACCATCCGCAGCACAGCAGGATCGGGGCAAATTTCACCGAAAGCCGATTACCCCGGCAGAAGCGCAGCGGCGGATTGCCGTTCATGTCCGGCAGGCAGAGACGGAGCAGGTCAAGCTGGAAGAGGCAGGCGGCCGATTTCTCGCGCAGACGGTGACAGCACCACATCCTTATCCGCATTTCCGGCGCTCGGGTATGGACGGATATGCCATGATCGCGGCCGATCTGGAGCATGCTTCCAGTGAACAGGTAATCTGGCTGGAAGTCGTAGATAATATTCCATGCGGCTACACGCCTTCGGTCTCCATTCGGTCCGGTCAAGCAGCGCGTATCATGACCGGCGCGATGGTACCGGAAGGTGCCGATGTGGTCGTGATGCTGGAAATGACAGAGACGCGCACAGAAGATGATCGCACA
Source organism: Paenibacillus sp. Z6-24 (assembly GCF_054161335.1). Taxonomy (NCBI): domain Bacteria; kingdom Bacillati; phylum Bacillota; class Bacilli; order Caryophanales; family Paenibacillaceae; genus Paenibacillus; species Paenibacillus sp. Z6-24. The sequence continues at coordinate 2,306,410 of NZ_CP096398.1, forward strand.
TGGGTCGGTCTCAAGCGGCAGGTGGAAGCAGGCCGCAATATTACTCCAATCGGCCTGGAAATTGGAGAAGGTGAGCAGCTATTGGAACAAGGGGCTTATATCGGAGCCGGTGAGATATCGGTGCTGGCTACATTCGGCGTACATACGGTAACCGTATATCGCCGTCCGCAGGTGGCGATATTTTCGACGGGAACCGAACTGCTTGGTGTGGAGGAGCCGATCGAGCCGGGCAAAATCCGCAACAGCAACTCCCTGATGCTGGCTGAGCAGATCCGGGCAGCTGGCGGCGAGCCTCATCTGCTGGGAGCGGTAGAAGATGATCTGGAACTGGCACGCACGATTATGATGGATGCGCTGGCGCAGTATGATCTGGTCGTATCCAGCGGCGGCGTATCGGTCGGTGACTATGATATTATGGGCGATCTGGTACGCAGCGGTGAAGTGGAGATGCTGTTCAACAAAATCTCCATGCGTCCAGGAAGCGTAACGACCGGAGCGGTCAAGGAAGGGACTTTGCTGTTTGCCCTTTCCGGCAATCCGGGAGCCTGCTTTGTCGGCTGTGAACTGCTCGTTCGTCCGACGATCCGTCAGATGATGAACAGTACAGAAGACTATTTGCCGGAATGGACAGCCCGGCTTGGACGGGATTACAGCAAAATTAACAGCTTCACCCGCTATGTGCGCGGACACGTGAACGTGGAGAATGGTCAGGTCATCGCTTATCCGGCGCTGCTGGACGAATCCAATGTAATGGTGACGATCAAGGACAGCGACTGCCTGATCGTCATTCCGCCGACGACCGAACCGCTGCCGGCCGGTACACCGGTATCCGTCCTGAAGCTGGCGATGAAATGATGAACACCAGCGGAACACACGCGCATCCCTCACTGCCGCCGGTCGTCCAGATCGTCGGCTACAAAAATTCGGGCAAAACAACCCTTGTTACCGGGCTGCTTCGGCTCGGAGTCGCCCGCGGAATGCGGATTGCCGTGATCAAGCATGATGCCCATGAGTTTCAGATGGATCATGCGGGTACGGATACTTTTGCCCATACCGAGGCCGGTGCAGCTGCAGTCGCGATTACGTCTCCTGCACGTACAGCGATCATCCGGGAACAGCCATCCACACTGCAGCAGCTGGTGATGGAGCTGGCTGCCCATGCTGCAAAGCCATATGATCTGATCCTGGTCGAAGGATTCAAGCAGGAGAACTATCCCAAAGCAGTGCTGATTGCCAGAGAATCGGACGTCGAACTGCTGGATCAGCTGAGCGAATTGCAATGGATCTATACCCGCATAGAGCCAGAGCAGCTCGCTGGAATTTCAAATTTTAAAGGAACACCTGTTATTCCAGCCGGAAAAGATGGTATTATGGAATTGTTCACTGCACTGAATGCTTACATAATGTCATACCCATCCAACTGACAAAGCAATGTGAATAAAATACGGCAGCTGCCAATCTACTACACAGGAGGACCCTATACAATGAAAGTTACCCTTATCGCCGGAAGCACCCGTCCGGACGCATCCACTACCAAGCTGTGCCACTACATGGCCCGCCTGCTGACCGAGCAGGGACATGAAGCAGAAGTGTTCAATCTGCAGGAGCATGTGCTGCCGCTGTACGGCCCGGGAGAGGCCTACGGCCATGAAGAAGTGCTGAAACTGTCCGCTGCCGCAAAAAGCGCCGATGCGCTTGTGCTGGCTACACCGGAATATCACGGTTCACTGTCGGGAGTACTCAAAAATGCACTCGATTTCCTGAGCAGCGAGCATTTTACCAACAAGGTGGTCCTGTCCGCCAACTCGGCCGGCGGTCTGATCGGTACAGCTTCCCTGCTGCATCTGCAAAATATCGTACGCAACCTGCACGGCATTAACTGCCCTGAATGGATCTCGATTGGCGGTACACAGCGTGAGTTCAACGAAAATGGTGAACCAGTGGACGAAGGCGCAGAGCTACGTATCCGTACCGCAGTCGCTGCTTTTGTCGATCTCGGTGAAAAGCTGAAAAATGCTTAATTGATAAAGGTTACGATAGACGAGTGAGAACAGTTGAGAAGAGAAAGGTGAGCTGAGAAGATGGCACAGATCAAAATTTATGGACTGGATGAAAGGTTGAACCCGATCAAGAAAAATCTTTCAGAAGTTATCCATTCGTGTATAGTTGATGCTTTTCAACTTCCACCGGATAAAAAATTCCATCGCTTTTTTCCTATGCCCAAAGAAGACTTCATTTTTGCAAATGGTCGTTCAGATGCTTATACCATTATTGAAATCAGTATTTTCGAAGGAAGATCGGCAGCAGCCAAAAAACAGCTGATTAGCCTGTTGTTTCAGCGTATAAGCGAAACAACAGGCATTCTACCGAATGATCTTGAAATTACGATATTCGAAACTCCAAAAAATAATTGGGGGATCAGAGGTGTACCTGCAGACGAATTGCAATTGGATTACAAAGTGAATGTCTGACATGTAAACGTATAGTAGGATTGTTTAAATAAAAAGCTGCCTTTTTTGAAAGGCAGCTTTTTGCTGTAAACATATACCGGGGAATGTACAATATACAATAATTTGTTCTAATCCAGATCCTTGCGCTTCTCGATCGCTTCGGACATCGTCTTGTCGGTCAGATGCGCGTAGATTTCCGTCGTCTCGGTAGAAGCGTGACCCAGCTGTTCCTTGGTTTTGTAAATATCATTTTGCAAATAATAATCGGTCGCAAAAGAGTGCCGCAGCTTGTGTACGGTCAGATACGGTTTGCCAAAGTATTTGGCGTATTTAATAATCATCGCCTGAATGGCGCGCTTGGTCATACGGTTGCCGGATGCGTGACCGTTGGGCTTGGCGACGAACAGCGCCTGTTCACCACGCGGCGTACGATAGCGGGATTCCCGCAGCTGCAAATACGTCTGCAGTTCGTCCCGTGCCTGCTCGCGGAAGTAGACCGGTGTTTTGAACGTCTCGTCGTTGTTGCCTTTGCGGGAGACATACAGCATTTTCTGGTTCAAGTCGAGATCGTTCAGGTTCAGATTGACCACTTCGGATACGCGCAGCCCGGAATTGAGAATCAGGCTGGCAATGCAGGCATCTCGCTCGCGATTCAGTTCATACGAATAGAGCGCCTGCTTGTTGCCTGCGATCGTCTCGCGGTGACCCTCCAGAATATAACCGACGAATTCTTCCAGTTCTTCTTCTTCCAGAATTTTGCCTTTGAGCTTGGCGGCGGTGTCCTTGGGCTTGTGCAGCCGTTTGACTTCTATTTTGGCCATGATGTTGCGCTTGAGCAGCGGATAGAAATTCTCATCCTCGGCGATCTGGCTCAGGTAATGAAAGAGCGAACGCAGCGAGGACAGCTTGCGTGATACGGTTACTCGTGTATTGGTACTCTCGGCGCGTGTCGTCAGATACAACCGGTAGCTGGTTACATCCTCCATTCGGAGCGTCTCCAGTTCAATCAGCTGAACTTCCGTATAGGCGCTGGCTGCAGATAATCCTTCTGCCATCATCCAGCCCAGAAATGATTCATAATCCCGTATGTATTCCAGCAGGGTGGAAGGGGACAGGTCCGGTAATTTGTAATTGATAAATTGTTCAATATACCATGGCATGGACGGAAGTTTCTCGTCCAGCTTGCGGCGGTCGTGTATCTTCTGAATGGTCATGTCGTTAGCTCACCTCATGTCCCGATTGTACCATAAAAATAATGGCAATATGATTTGCGTCACTATGCAGGAACGTTATATAGTGGTAAGAAGGCGTTAGGATGAAATACATATTTTTCCTGAACCTATTTTGAGCCTGTGTAGATGAAGTGCAACGATCAGATGAGACAACGGAGGGAACATGATGGCGCTGGCGCTGGAGTTGGTACCGAGAAGTAAAAAGCGGGTTATCCGGGAAATGATGCAATTGTATCTTTATGATTTTACATATTATCTGAATATCGAGCTGAACGACAAGGGACGTTTCCCCGAGTATCCGGGACTGGATGAGTTCTGGGGACGTCCGGGACGCAAATTTCCATTTTTGATCTATTCGGGCTCCTATATTGCCGGCTTTGCCCTGGTGGACCGGTATGTGGACAGCAGTGAGAGTGACTATTATATGACCGAATTTTTTATCCTGCATAAATACAGGCGTGCAGGTGTAGGCCGCTGGGCAGCGCAGGAACTGTTCAACCGCTATCCGGGCCGCTGGAAAGTCACTCAGGTGCATAACAACACAGCCGCCCAAGCATTCTGGAGACAGGTGATCGGGGAATACACCTCCGAGAAATATGAGGAGGTTACTCATCCGGAGCATGGAGGGCCAAGTCAATACTTTACGAGCTTCCGCCGGCCGGTTTGACCGGATCGCGGGATGGAAAGGGAGTTGCTACCGATGTATCTACCATCATTTTCATTATCCAATAAAAAAGCAATCGTTACCGGTGCAGGCAAAGGAATCGGTCAGGCGCTGGCGATCGGGTTGGCACAGGCAGGTGCAGACGTGGGACTAATCTCGCGCACCGGCTCAGACCTCGATGTGACCCGGCAGCTGATCGAGAAGCACAGCAGCCGCCAGGCGATCTGCATGGTCGCGGATGTAACGGATCGCCAGCAAATGAAGGAAGCGTTCGAGCGCTTTGAACTGGCTTTTGGTGCGCCGGATATTCTCGTTAACAATGCAGGTATGAACATTCGCAGCAAGGCGCTCGATGTGACGGATGCCGAGTGGAATATGATTGTGCAGACGAATCTTCATTCGGCTTTGATCGCATCCCAGCTTGCAGCAGAACAGATGAGGGAGCATGGTGGCGGGCGGATTATTAATATTGCCTCTGTTGCGGGTCAGCTTGCTTTGCGTACCGGCGTAGCATACGGTGCCACCAAGGCAGGATTGATCCAGATGACAAAGATTCTGTCGATGGAGTGGGCGCAGTACGGCATTCAGGTCAATGCGGTGGGTCCATGGTATTTCCGTACGCCGCTGACCGAGCAGGTGCTGGCGAATGAGCAGTACATGCAGGAGATTCTGGACCGCACCCCGATGAAGCGGGTCGGCAATCTGGAAGAACTGGTCGGCCCCGTCGTCTTTCTGTCATCCGATGCTGCCGGCTATATTACCGGTCAGACGCTGATGGTCGATGGCGGCATGTCTGTGTTTGGTTTCTAGACCGAGCGGACAGATGCTGGATTGTATTTTTTCTATTGCAAAGATGCTGTATAGATTATGAATGTATAGATTAACGAAACGACACAAGCTCTTCCTAGCAGGCAGCCTGTTCACCGATCCGGTGAGCGGTAACTGGTATGGAAGGGCTTTTTCGTATATAACAGCCTGATAGGTACATAGCAGAGATGCCATAAAAAAGGTGTTTGCAGCCGATAAAATAATTTGCTTGCTAAATTTAAATTTTAAGCAAATTAATTGTTGACAATATATAGCGGTAACGATACGATAATACTAATATCACTATGCTGCTTATGATGAACCAAACATAAAGAAATTAGGTGAGAAGAATGGAGTCGACAAGTGTAACAGCTCTGGAACAGCATATCTGCTTCTCGCTCTACGCAGGTTCAAGAGCCATTACGAGAATGTACTGGCCGATGCTCGAAGAGATGGGGATTACCTATCCGCAATATATTACGCTGGTTGTATTATGGGAAAAGCAGGAGTGCACGATCAAGGAACTCGGCAAAGAAATCTATCTGGATTCCGGTACGATGACCTCCATGCTCAAACGAATGGAAGAAAACGGATTGATAACCCGGCAGCGCTCTACAGAAGACGAGCGGGTCGTAAATATTAAAATTACGGATAAAGGAATGGCATTGCAGGAGCAATCCAGCTGTCTGCCGGAATCACTGCTGAGTGCGACCGGTCTGTCCAGCGAAGAGCTGCAGAGTCTGAATCAGCAGCTGCGTCAGCTTATTCGCAAGCTGCAAGGATAATGACTCTGGGGCGGTCATTTATTAATGATAGCAATGAAATAACTCTCTGGCTTATACAGCAGAGAGTTATTTGTGTTAAACACGGATGAGAATACGAAGACTGTTTTGCTCTTGCTGGAGCAGCTGCCGATTCATATGATACACTACTTCCGGGAGATAACTTTTCCTTTATTTATGCAAAAGCCGAAGTACATCGAATACATAAGAAGATGAGGAATGATCACAATGAATCATAACGATGCACGTATGCTGGAAAGTGAACGACTGTATTTGCGCACATTTACAACAGACGATCTGGACGTGTACTACCCGACATTGATGAATGAGGAGATGCGTCGCCTGACCGGGACCCATGCGCTGTTTACCCGGGAAGGAGTGGCCCGGTTCATCGAAGAGAGCGCCAGCGATTCCAGCCGGATCGATCTGCTCATTATGCTCAAGCCGACAGAACAGGTCATTGGTGAAATCTCACTAATGGATATCGATCGGACCAACCGTAATGCGCATGTGCGGGTGGCGATCTTCGAATCATCCAATTGCGGGCAGGGATATGGTACCGAAGCGATGGAGCTGCTGTTGGATTATGCTTTTGGCAATATCAATCTGCATCGGGTGGAGCTGTCGGTCTTTTCCTTTAACGAGCGGGCGATTCGTTCGTATGAGAAGCTGGGATTCCGCCGTGAAGGTGTTCAGCGGGAAGTGCTGTATTATGACTATCAGTATCATGATGCGATCAGTATGAGCATCCTGGAGCATGAATTCCGTCAGTGGCGCGAGCAGAAAAAGGATCGTTAATCCATACAACAGTAATGATCAAAGCAAGCTATCGTACTTTGCGAAAAGGTACTGGGCTGGAACCAACTGTGCGATAATTCGTTTATAAACAGGTTAGGATGCAGAACTGCTCTTTTGTCATAGAGAGCGGGTTTTGTATATTTTTCTGCTTATAACAACGATATAGCAACCGAAAACATAACCTACATATCGTCCATCATATAATTGCCATATTTACCTGCTCACTATCCTTGCCTACAATGAGCAGTATTCCAATACGTTCATTTGAAGCAAAGGTATAAGATAGCAAAAGCACACGTGTAAAGATGCTCTGGGACGATGATTATTTCTACATAGGTGCCGAGCTGGAAGACAATGAAATCTGGGCAAATCAGCGCGAGCGGGATTCGGTTATTTTTCAGGACAATGACTTTGAGATATTTATCAATCCGGATGGGGATACGCATCGGTATTACGAATTTGAGATCAATGCGCTGAATACGGTATGGGACCTGCTGCTGGTCAAGCCTTATCGTGATGAGGGGCCTGCGGTCAACGGCTGGGATATCAGCGGGCTGCGTACCGCGGTGTACATCAATAGGAAATTGAACAATCCTCTGGCAGAGAATGTGATGTGGTCAGTAGAGATTGCGCTGCCGTGGCGGATCCTGCGAGTGCTCCGCAGAGCAGCGTACACCGCAGCCTGGTGAGTACTGGCGAGTGAACTTTTCGCGGACGGAGAAAAAGGAACATCCGTATCACACGTACAGGCTGCGCAATACACCGAACATATTGAATATAATGAACGCAATAAATATACAAATATGCGGAAAGCGGTACTTCTCCTGCTGGGCTGGATATGCTGTCTCTAACTCCCGCCCAGCTGGAGCTGCATCTTGCCCCCGCGGAGCAGCTGCAGATGGAAGTCACAAGCAGCATGTTCCAGATATCGGCGCTGTCCGATGGACAGACCCGGATCTGTATTCGTGAAGACGGATGGACATGGCAGGAAGAGATCATGTGAATACAGCAATGCGATGGATATTGACCCTTACAGAGGAGGATGGGCTGCATGACTGTAACCGCATTATATGGACTGGATCGGGAGACGGTAAATCGCAAGTTCGAATGGAAACGACAGCAGGCTGTCAAAAGGGAGCAATCGCTGTTCTCGGTGTTTGACGAGCCGCTGACCGATGAAGAGCAGCTGCTGCTTCAATTTATATATGCGTATATGCCGCTGCATGATCTGGCGGATTATGACGGTGCGTTTTTCCTGAGGCATGTGCGGCAGGCACTGCATGTACGCCGTGAAATGCCGTGGGGAGCATCTATCCCGGATGAGATTTTTGTGAATTTTGTCCTGCCGTACCGGGTGAATAATGAGAATATGGATGATAGTCGTCAGGTCATTTATACCGAGCTGGCAGACCGGGTGAGACTTCTGCCGATGGTGCAGGCCATCCTGGAGACCAACTACTGGTGTCATGAGCGGGCCACTTATACAGGTACCGATATCCGGACGGTCTCGCCGCTGACAATTATGCGTACAGCACTGGGACGCTGCGGGGAACAGTCTACGCTGGCAGTGACGGCACTGCGAAGTATTGGCATTCCGGCACGTCAATGTTATACGCCGCGCTGGGCTCACTGTGATTCCAACCATGCCTGGGTCGAAGCGTGGGCAGATGGACAATGGCATTATCTCGGCGCCTGTGAACCGGAGCCTGTACTGGATGAAGGATGGTTCCGGCTGCCTGCGCGCCGGGCAATGCTTGTCAATACACGTGTACCGGCAGATTATAACGGACCGGAAGAGGTCTGTTCCAGCCATCCATGGTATACGGAGATCAATATGCTGGACCGGTATGCACCGGTTCAACCGGTGACGGTGTATACGGTGGATGAGCAGGGAGAGCGTCTTCCGGCCGAGGTGCAGTTTCAGCTGTATAATGCGGCAGAATTCTATCCGCTGGTAACGATGCGGACGGATAGCACAGGCCGGGCGCAGCTGACGACAGGATACGGGGATCTGCTCATTCATGCACGCGCCGGACAACGCTGGGGCGAGACATTTTGCTATGCTGCGGTAGAGTCGGAGATTACGGTTACGCTGAGTACGGCTGCTTTTGCTGAAGGAAGCATGCACTGGGAAATGGTGCCTCCTCCCGCGCCGCCGGTCGATGAAGGACCTGTTGTCTTAATAGCGGATAAGCAAAAGCATGAGCAGCGTATCGAAGAGTGCATCGCTGTGCGTGCAGCCTATGAGACAGCATTTCTGACAGAGGAAGAGGCTGGGACGCTGGCAGCTAGCTTGAATCTCCCGGCAGATCGGCTGTGGACCATACTGCAGACAGCCAGAGGGAATGGCAGGGAACTGACTGCTTTTCTGGAAGAGACAGCTCCGGAGAATCGTCAGCTGGCGCTGCGGATGCTGGAATCAATGCGTCCCAAGGATTGGCAGGATACTTTTCGTCCGGTACTGCATGATCATCTGACAGGCAGCAGATCGTATGTGATGTACACCGGACAGCAGGAGCTATTTGATCGGTATGTGCTGTGTCCAAGGGTGCATTTTGAGATGCTGGCTGCCTATCGGGAGTATTTCCAGTCGTTATGGTCTTCGGAGGAGCAGGCGGATTATCGGCTGAATCCACAGCAGCTGGCTGCAGATCTGCAGGCCGGGATACGCCTCTACAATGATGTGGATCGGTACGCCGGGATGGCGACGCCTGCAGGAGCCCACCGGCTGGGGGTGATGGATGCGCTGAGCCGGGATATGATGTTTGTCGCCGCTGCCCGCAGTCTCGGTATTCCGGCGCGGCTGGAACCGCTGCAGCTGTATCCGCAGTACTGGCAGGATGGCAGTTGGCAGGAAGCGGGGTTTGCACCTCACAGCGAAGCGGAAGAGGTGTCAGGTTACCGCAGTCCCGGAATTGCCGAGGATGCGGCTAACGATATTCAGATCTCCCATCCGGCAGCTGCCCGAGAACAATCGTCCCGGTTTTCCGGCAAAGGGCAGGTTATCCTGCGGCTGTCAGCAGATGATGCAGAGGAAGAAGCGGGTTATTACCGCAACTTTACACTGGCACGGCTGGAGGATGGAGTGTACCGCACACTACATTTTCCATATGGGGAAAAGGAGATCTGCAGCAAACCGCATGAGGTGGTGCCCGGTGATTATCGATTAACAACAGGCACACGGCTCAGTGATGGCAGTGTAGCAGGCCGGTTTACCTTTTTCCATGTATATCCAGAGCAGACGACAGAGGTTGAACTGGTCTTCCGCCGGCAGCAGATGATGATGCCGTTGATATCCTGCCCTTTGCCGGATTCGGTAATTGACCGTCTGCCGGGTACAGAGCCCGATGCTGCTCATCCCGCAGGCAGTATCATTGCCTGGCTGGAGCTGGAACGCGAACCGACCAAGCATCTGCTGCGGGAATGGTCCGAACAGAGCGAGGAATGGGCTGGTTGGGGTGGTCCGTTGTATGTGTTCACAGCGAATGCGCAGGATCAGGAGCGTATACCGACAGATAGATTACCGGAACGGATGCATATGCTGGTCGATGATCGTCTGCATGCACTGACGGGGTTAAAAGAAGTGCTGGAACAGGTACGCGGTGAACAGCGTCCGATTGTACTGGTCATTGATTCACATAGACAGATCCGCTACTGCCAGCAGGGATATAAGCTTGGTACTGGCAATGAGCTGCTTCAGGTACTGGGTCAGTTGCACGCAGAGACGGAATAACATGAATCAGGCATAATGCAGCGGCAAGGCTTCATTCCAAGACCGGCTCAGTCACGATGCTGCAGCAGAACAAGCTCTTGCCCGTACAAATGGACAGGAGCCTGTTTGCTTATGCCAAAGCTTGTGAGGATTAGCCGGAAAGTAGGAGTGAAAGTAATCAGCGAATGGATTCCACAGCAGTCTGGAAAAGGTGGAATTTGGGTATGACCTCTCCAGAATGCTACAATATAGATAATTATATCGTTTACAATCAATCTCAATACCGTCATACCCTGATCCATACAGCAGGCAGGGTAACTGAATCGGTATTCTTAAGGTGGAGTACATAATCATATGCGTCAACGAAGAAAACCCAATCCATTGAACAAACCAGGCAAGGCAAATAAGCCAAACAAGCGAGATCAAATGAAGAAACTATGGAACAGGCACCCGCGGATCGGCTGGCTGCTGGCTATTCTATGCAGTCTGCTGATCCTGTCGTTTACAATCGGTGAGATGCTGGTCTTGTCTCAGTTTGACAGAGATGACAGCGAGGCAGAGCGTGCGCGTTACATCATCATTTTGGGTTCCGGTCTCAAGCAGGGCGACCAGCTGCCGGTGACGCTGCGCCAGCGGGTAGACACCGGGCTGACGTACTGGCAAAAGCATCAGGATTGCAAAATTATTGTTTCTGGCGGTCAGGGAGTGGATGAGACCGTACCCGAAGCGGTGGCTATGCGTAATTATTTGCTGCTTCAGGGTGTGCCTGCTTCGGCGATCCTGCTGGAGAGCCGCTCGACAAGCACTTACGAGAATCTGCTGTTCAGCCGGCAGGTGATGGAGACAGGCGGTTATTACGATTCAGGCATGTATAAAGCGATTATTGTGACCAGCAATTATCATATGTATCGGGCTCGTTATATTGCCGGGCAACTCGGATATACCGTATATGGCGGCATATCCAGCCCTTCACCCCTGAGCAAGCTGCCGATCAGTATGCTGCGCGAATATCTGGCGCTGATCAAGACAATAATAACTACCTGACAGCGCATGGTTGAGAGCTCCGACCAGGCCCTGACAGAGAGCCAGCGGAATGAAGCTGCTTTTTTGCCACTGTCCACTATGAAAGGAGATGCACGATCATGAATATACTGACAGCGAGACGTCCGGCAGGTACGCGGGATTTTATCGGTATTATCCTCAGCCTGGTCGTACTGACATGCCTGCTGGGCAATCTTGCTTTTACCACCTATCGGCGCTACTGGTATGCAGCTTTGCTGGTGCTGCTCATTGTCTCTATAGCCTATCTGTTCATCATTATCGGTCGTCGTATTCGCAGACCGTTTGAGATCCTTTTAAAGGATGATGCTATGGTCATTGGCGATCAGCAGATCGAGAGTACAGCCATCCGGCAGATTTTGCTCAAAGGCTATGAACGTCCTGTAATCGGTATTCAGTCCAGCCGCAATGTCATTTTGCCAACTGGTCGCTGTTTTGTCCTGACCGATGATACGGAGCAGGGGCTGGAACAATTGAGCCGGTGGGCCAATCAGCATGGCATCCGGGTAATGAACAAGCCGTTTATCCGCTGGATATGATCAAGCGGAATCCAATTATCGATACGCTTTATGAATAATTTCAATCAAAAAGGCGTCAGCATAATGGGGATTAGCCCAATTATACTGACGCCTCATTTCATACCTATACAGATTAACTTCACATCAACGCAGTGCGCAGGAATTGGATGCTGTGCCGGCTGGTACTTCCATGCCACGAAGATCCCTGATTTTCACATTGTTGCTGTACAGCATGGAATCACTGCGCAATTTGAAGGAAGTAAAGTTGGGTTCGGCATCCAGATACATCGATGCTTCAAAGTAAATCTCATGCTGGCGGTCAATCAGAATCGGCAGTGAATTGGTCTCGATCACTACATCATGGGCATCCTGCTGGTCCACGATCAGCAGCACAGGAATGCCGTCACAACCACAGCCTTCACCGGTATCATACAGCAATTTGTACATGCCTGGCTGTTCGCCAAGAGCTGCTTTTAATTTCTGGTCTGCGAGTTCGGTCAGTTGAATTTTCATGAAGATCACCGTTCCTTATTATATTTAATTTGTATAAATTAAATTGTTTACAATATAATTATAACACGAAAATAGTATGTGTACAAGATAGTATATCTATTTTATCAGCAAAAGCTTTTCTGTAATGTATATACCCGCAGCGGCAGACGGTCACGCAGCAGGAAGGCATACCCGGTTCGGGCTGTTTTGCAGTATAATAGAGCAGCTGACGCTTCTGGCGAAAAAAATCGGGGTATTAATACTATCAGGATGACATAGCCAGGATATGAAGGCATCAGATCATGCGAGGATGGAACGGACGGGAGAGGATGTTGCCTATGAGGCTGACAATGGATTACATACGGGGCTATCTGCAGGGAGTAGCCCAGCTGAATATGATGGATAATTGCGCGCTGGATTACGATCTGGATGAGATCCCGGCTATTGGGACACTGGTAGAGAGTGTCTGCGGCTATATGCAGCTAACACCAGACCGGGTGAGCCTGGACCGGCTGCAGGATTGGCAGGAACATCTGCTGCAAGTGCTGCCTGGCTGGCTTTATTATCGCTGGCGCAGTGCGGATATGGGACAACAGGGTGCGGTCCCTTTTGATCAGGAGCATGGGAGCCGGCATTTTATACATATTCTCAAGGAAGGTATGGCTCAGCAGGGTAATGTGGTGACGGTGTTCCGAGTAACCAGTACACCGGATTCCTTTTATGAACTGGAATGGGATGATTATCTGTTCTTTACCAACGGCAAGCTGTATTTGCTGCATTTTGGCATGAGCGATTGAGGTTAGGATACCCAAGTGAATATATACAAGTAAAAGGAAGTCCGATCTGGGATTTCCTTTTTTTGTACTGTATTTTAGAGGCTATTGGCAGCTGGGCATGACTATGGTGGAATAGCTCTGATCATTTGGCAAAAGGCATAAAGTAACGCAAAAAACATAAAAAAACACAAAGAGCATGGCTGCCAGTTGGATCTTCTCCAGTGACAGCCATGTGCTATAGTGTGTACCTGCGGATAACGATCCTTATTGGGCAGCAGAGGAATGGATAGAGATATTGTCGATGCTCAGATTGCCGCTGCCCGACTCCGGTGTCTGGGCGGTAAAGGTAGCAATGGTAGAGACTTTGTTCATAAATGGAGCATCTTCGGCAGCCAGCTGGTTATCGATGTAAATGTCTGCGGTCTGACTGGCGATATCGGCAATGACGCGGATATGGTACCACTGTCCCGGCTGCGGACTTTGCTGGCTGAGCGGACGAACTTCCTTGGAGGAAGCATAGTAGGAGAAGCCGTCCGCATCGGCATTGATCGCGACAGCCGCATAGCCGCCTGGCGTATTGAGCAGCTGCAGCATCCGGTCATAATCGCTATTTGCGCTCAGTTGTATACTCGTGTTCAGAATAACTTGGCCGGTCTGTTCCTTGAATCGTTTGGTGATTCGGGTTGTTTCTTTGCCGGTATCCGACAGGATCAGTCCCTTGCTTCCCGGAACGACTGCATTACCGGCCGTTGTACCTGCGGAAGCTGCGGAAGCGGCAAGATTGCCGACCAGTACATGATTGGTCGCTGTGCCGGGATGTGCCGGTTCCAATGTATAGCCGGTTGGCGGTTTTCCGATCTGATCCTGTTCAAAATCATCCAATGCCCAGTAGGCAGTTACCGGCTGCTGGGAAGTCAGTCCCGCAGAGACAGGCGCTGACGGCAGGCTGGCGTTTTCTTCATGGATGGCAGTCACCCGGTAATAATACAGCCGGCCCTGTTCGGCGGTACGGTCGGTCCATTCATTTTGCCGAATATTATCAGCGACTGTAGTATAACGTCCGTTCTCGACAAGTGACCGTTCCACATTGTACGTATCGGCTTCTGCCGCCCGTGTCCAGCGGATCTGGATACCGTCATTGATGGCTTCTCCGTACACATTGGATGGTACGGATGGCATATGCGCCAGCTCACGAATCGAGATGTCGGAGAAATGAGCGGTGTTGTAATTGTGAATCTCGTTGTCGATTGCTGCTGCATCGGCTGCGAATCCCGCATAGACAGTATCCGGCAATCCATCCAGCTGAACCGATCCGGCCTGTACCCATTCCTGTCCATACTGGGAAAGGAACGCATATACCGTATCGCCGGTACGCACCAGCTTCATGTAACCGGGTGCGAGGAAGTCCTCGGTCTGCACCTCCACAGCACGGTCACCCGGCTGCAGCCGGTGAATGAATCGTCCGGCCTGACCGTATTTAACAGTCGATTGGGTCAGGGCAGCCATCTGGGCATTGGCATCGAGCGTACTGCGGATCATCATTCCTGCCTGGGCATTGTTATCGATGCGAGACTGGCTGTCGATCCGGGAGATCATTTCAAAGTCACCGGTTAATTTCTGATAGGTGAGTGAAAAGTCATCCCGCCGCTGGCTGGTACTCAGCGAATCGCCTTCGCCATAGCGGCCGCTGCCGCGTACAGTCATGGCATCGCCGGAAGAGGTAGCTGTTCCCGGTACGCCTACTTTGCCAATACCCACCGTTGTCCACGGATCAACAGCATCCGGTCCGACAGCATGCAGTACGACTGTGGAACTGCTCGCCGCTGTGCCGGTATCGTCAATAGCACGGGCAGTAATATAATGGGTACCTTCCGGTACGGCATTCCAGTGGTATTCGTACGGTGCCGTCGTATCCTGGCCGAGCCGTTCGCTGCCGGAATAGAATTCGACCATGGCAATACGCCCATCCTCATCATACGCATCGGCGGTGACGCTTAGAGACTGGTCGGCCTGAATCAATTGATCTTTCTTCGGAGTGGACAGGCTGACGACCGGGTTCAGCGATCTACTGCCTGCCAGCTGGTTTAGATAGATTTCTAGCTGTGTATATCCACTCGGACTGATGGCTGAGCTGTCGGAAGGATCGTCCGGCTGGAGTCCCTGCTGAATCTCCCAGGCATCCGGCATCCCGTCATGATCCTGATCTGCAGGAGCTTCAGCGGACTGCAGCTCGGGATATCCTCCTGCTTCGGCAGGGGAGTTCAGCATTCTGCCGCTGCGCTGCGCGACTTCATGCATAATACGGGCGTCGATAGAGTCACGCTTGGGCAGGATGGCGCCGGCTTCAGCCAGTATGGATTCATAGGCCTGCTCAGCACTCTCCGCCTGAATCGGATAAGGCATATCCACCGGTTCGCTCAGCCGCGAAGCAGCCGGGGCATCTGGCATACTGAGCCAGTTGTCTGCTGTCAGATCCGGATAGCCGTCCACATGATTACCCTCGATATACCACTGGCTGGTGGCGGAGGGGGTATCCCGGATCATCCCGCGTACGCTGCGTGCGGTATCAGGACCATATTTGTAATAATTGCCGACCATATTGGCTGCGATATTCTCGCCGCCATACGTGGCCATGAATTGCCAGTTGTAGATAATATTATTGCGAAAATCGACCGTATCTCCGGCATCGCTGGCAAAGCGCGGATTCCGGCTGGCATTATGGGCGATCAGATTATGATGGAATGTCACATTGCGCCCGCCCCAGATGCCGCCATATCCGTGCCGGCCCTTGGAGTGATGGGACATCAGCATGCTCTCGGAAGCGATCGACCACTGCACGGTCAGATTCTCATTCTGATAAGGCGACAGCACTTCATCCACCGAATTGCTGAAGGAACAGTGATCGATCATGATGTTCTTGTGCTTGCGCAGACCAAAGGCATCGCTCTCGGTCGGATGGGCATCGCCCAGGCGGAAGCGCATATAGCGGATAATGATATTATCGCTGTCGATCGTTATATCATAATCAAGCACGGCAATCCCGTCGCCCGGAGCGGTCTGTCCGGCGATGGTCAGATTGGAGGCTTTGATTTTGAGCGGGGATTTGAGGTGGATATTGCCCGATATGCGGAAGACAATCGTACGGTTGCCTGCCGACACGGCATCACGCAGGGAGCCTGGACCGGAATCGTTGAGATTGCTCACTTCGTAAATGCTGCCCCCGCGTCCACCTGTCGTGTACATACCGCCACCTTCAGCACCGGGAAAGGCGGGAAGGCGGGCTGTCGTTACGGCTGTAGGATCAGCCGCCGGATTCGTCTCGGCAGCCTGTGCCGTAATGGGGATCAGGATAGGAACAGCGACTGCTGCTGCCAGCAGTGAACGTGTCCATAATTGAATCGTTCGGTTCATGGGATTCTCCTCTCGCTTGACGATTATGGTATAGAGCAGTTTAACCCCAATCAGTTGGCTGGATTCCAGCCGTCACTGCCGGACAACACTTTCGAAATAGTAATAGCAGCGGCTTCATCGGAAGACAGGATGGTGGACCAGCCGACTCTTGGCCCGGCTGCGCCCCGTCCGCCGCTGTTATATTCCGAATACCTTGCGGTCTGTTCATTGGCAGCATTGCCCCAGTTGTTCCAGCCTTCCGGCCGGATATGACTGTCCATCATGGTATTGATGTAGGTGACCGAGCTGTATGGACGCCATGGACGTCCGAGATGAACCGAATTCTCTCCGACATCGCTGCGTCTGGTCAGATTGCAGTCCAGGAATACATAGCCATATGGCTGCTCGGCAGGTGTGGAAGCGGCCGTTATGTAGCCATTGCCCAGACTTTGCAGTTCACAGTTCCTGAACACCGCTGTCGCACTGCCAAAAACAAAGTCGACCGTGCCTTCGATATAACAGTTCTCGTAGTACTGTCGTCCACTGCCGGGAGTATACAGGGTATCCTGATGACCGAGTATCCGTACATTCTGGAATACTGCACGGTCGCCACGTACATACAGAGCGACAGCCTGTCCGGCATTCTTACCAGCCGTATTGGCAAAAGTAATATTCCGCGCTGTAAAATGATCGGACATCACAAAGGTACTGGAGCTGTTGGTCGTCCCACCGGCAGAAGCGGCTGTGTCATCATAAGTAAGAATGGTCTGTGCAGCATTCTCGCCGATTACAGTGATATAGGGTTTATCCTTGGGAAAAGTAATCTTTTCCCGGTAGGCGCCGTTTTTCACATAAATGGTCACCGGCGTTTTGTTACCGCTTTCAATAGAGTCGACAGCGGATTGTACGCTGCTGTATTGTCCCGAGCCATCCTTGGCGACTGTAATCGTTCTTGTCTGTCCGGTCTCGGCGAGCAGACTGGCTGAAGAAACGGATGATTCCTGGGCATGAGCAGGCTGGACAGGCAGCAGAGACAGTCCGACTGCGCATGTGCATACCAGAATAAGAGATGTATTGACAGTGGACCTCAGCGCAGCAGGTTGGACATGCGATTGCCATAATTTTAATTTCATATGTTATACAACTCCCTTGTTATGAGGATGGAGGAACAGAACAGCTCCTGCCGGATTCCGGAATGCCTGCAGGTCAAAAGGAATTAAGATAACCATTAATTTACAAGTGATCACAGAGCCATTATAGTACAAGTAAAACAAACAAATTTTGCATTACTTGTCTGGAATGCGCTTACATTTTGCTTTTATTGTCTTTTTGCCCGCAGGGGAATTAGAGGATAGGGACTGGATATTCAGAAGGAGGAGAGCAGATGCACAATCTGGCCGCAGTCGGTTACAGTCTGGACCCGCAGGAGAGCGTACGTATTCATTATTTGCGGCAGGTCGGCTACAGTGCGATGCCGCGCTATCATTCTCATGTCAGTTACGAGATCTTTTATGTACAGGATGGAGGACGTACGTACTTTATCAATGGGACAGCGGTTCATGCAGGCAAAGGGGATCTGGTCTTTATCTGTCCGACGGATCTGCATCGGACAGTCAGTACGGATGAACTTCGCTGTGAACGGATTCTGATTAATTTCACCGAGGAGTTTATTCGTGAGGGTGGGGGTCTGATGTTCCCGCTTCAGGAACTTGGGCGTGATCCGCTCTATCATCTGCCGCTCGAAGAGCAGACAGCCGTGGAGGAATGCCTGCAAAGTCTGCTGGAGGAACTGCAGCGGCAGGAGGCAGGGTATATCGAATACAGCCGCTGTCTGCTCACCGGGCTGCTGATCCGCTTGTATCGGGTGAGACGCAGAGAACAGGGGCAGCCTGCTGTTCCCACTACGACTATGCATCCGATGGAATACAAAATCACCGAGATTTCCAGGTACATTAATGAGCATTATGCTGAACCATTGACACTGCAGGGCATGGCCGAGCTGTTCTATATCAGTCCATCCTATCTGTGCCGGATCTTCCCGCGGATTACCGGCTTTCATTTCCGGGAATATCTGCAGACCATCCGACTGCGCGCTGCCCGGCAGCTGCTGCGTGACAGTACGCTCAGCGTAGCGCTGATCGCGGAACGAACCGGATACGCGCATACCGCTAACTTTAGCGTGACTTTCAAGAAGCTGACCGGTCATACGCCGAGTCAGTACCGAATGATGAACCGGCAGAAGCGGTCGGTGCAGTAATAGCTGCCAGTCGCATACAGAAGTAGGTACATGCAGAGCCTGAGATCAAGCCTACTATCAATGATTCATACTTGAAAATGATCCATGTCAAAAACCCATAGCAGCAATCGTGTTTACGTTGCTGCTATGGGTTTTTGTTATTCTCGCGGCAAGCGCCGAAGTGAATCGTAAAAAGCTTTCACTTCCCGCTTGAGTCCCGCCAGTCGTCCCCAGGATTCAATACTGGTCAGCACGCTCAGGGTCAGCTGTATCGCTTCCTGATAACGACCTGTTTCTGCCAACAACCGGGCTGTTCCATACCGGTAAAAGATCAATTCAATCTGGTTCGGCTGCTCTTCGTCGTACAGCAGCCTATCAAAAGCCAGTCGTGCCTGTTCATAATCGTTCTGCTTCATATAAGCCATTCCCAGATGGTAATAGGCTTCAATTGTCTTCTCACCGCCGTAACTCTGACTGGTCTGATTGGCCTGTTCGTACAGAATAATAGCTTCGCTGTGCCTGCCTTCCATGGACAGCAGCTCTCCACGGATCAACAGTAATCGATGGAGAATCAGCGGTGAGTGGGGTTCAATCGATATATTTTCCAGGAGGGTATGGGCTTGAGTGAGCTGTCCGGTTTGCAGGTAACATCTTGCCTGCAGGGCCTTGCCGAGAATAAGCAGATCGGCGGCTTCGGAATCGGGTAGGCCGGATGACTGCAGTTCATGAATTCCTTGGGCAATATAGTGCAGAGCCTGCTGCGTCTCGCCGGTCTCGATCAGTGCCCAGCCTGCGCCATCGATATAAAAGAGAGCAGCCGGCTGTATACGACTGGCTGCGCTGGCATAGCGGGCAGCTTTGAGGCAGTATTCGACCCGGGTCTCCAGATTGATGCGGCTCAGCAGATGAGTGATCCGCAGCATCAGCTGAATCAGTGTCTCCGGGTTATGGACATCTGCCCAGTGAAGCAGCTTCATTATATTGGGCCATTCCTGTTTGACCGGCCGGAGATCCCGTCCCAGCAGAAAGCTCCAGTATTCCTGATCCGGATGCTGGCGCCGGAGATGCTGATCAAGATAGCCGATATAATACTCTGCCCACTGCCTGCGCATCTGCTGTTCCCGCTCCGAATGACGCAGCAGGTGCTGTTCACCATAAGCCAGCACGGTCTGATGTGCCCGGTAACGGACCTGACCATGGATTCGCTCGGACTCAATCAGTGCAAAGCTGCGCAGCTGGCGAAGCGCTTCATGAAAATGGTGTTCACTGAGCTGGGCAGCAGCTGCCCAGCTGTGCTCATCGGCCGATTCACCGAAAAAGCTAAGCGTCTGCCAAAGCTGGCGCGCTTCTGCCGTACAGCGTTCCCAGCTGCGTCCAAACAGATAATCGAACAGGGTGGAAAGGTTGTAACCGGCACGCTCAATCTCCTGAATCAGCTGACTGATCTCCAGTTCGTCATCGGCTAGATAGGCGATGCTGAGCGAGATCGCTTTGGGATTGCCTGCAGTTGCGGCAATCAGCCGCTCGATCATATCCGGGCTGGCAGACAGCAGCTGCTCCAGCCGCTGACGCCGGGCAGGCAGAATGCTCATGCTCAGATGATAGGCAGTCTCCTCCTGCAGATACTGCAGCGCTTCGTCGCCCTGCAGGCCATTTAGCGTAATTGTATACATTTCCCGGGGAGAAAGATTGTGCAGCTGGCCATGATTTGCCCGGGCGGTCAGCAGTATTTTTACACCCTGCGGAGCAGATACGACAAATTCATGAATATCCGGGTGTGCGGTATCCATGCTGTCAACGATCAGCAGCACAGGCTGCTGTACAGCTGCGGCGGCGAGTGCATTGCGGACGACCAGCTTTTTCTCGGCCAGCAGCTTCTCCAGCAGTTCCCTGCGGCCCAGCTGATAAGCGATCGTATCGAGAAAATCGCTGAGCGACAGACTGCCGGATTCGGCACTCACCCAGATGACATGAGCCATATCCGGCCAGATCAGCGCCGAAGAATGAGTATCTCCCTGTGCATAACCAAGACAGGCATAAGCGGTCTCCAGCGCAATCGTCGTCTTGCCCATGCCGCCCCAGCCGGTTAGCAGACAGACGGACGAGGGAGAGTGCAGCCAGTGAAGCAGATGGGACAGATCTTCCATCCGTCCGATGAATACTTCTGTTCGCCGGCTGGGCAGATTATGAGCAGTCTGATTTGCTTGATCCGAAGCCGAAGCCGAAGCCGAAGCCGAAGCCGAAGTCAGAGCCGACAGCTGGCCTTGAGGGAACAGCCGGTTTACGAGTCCGATTATCTGCTGTTCGTCAGGAGCGCCGTAAGTTCCATCCTCCAGCAGAACTTTTGCTTTGCGAAAACAGGACATCAGCCATTCGGGAGCGGGCGGATCAATGACCGGAATCGAAGTACATAACAGCAGATCGTTAAACCACCGCGGCGTCATCACTTCCTGTTCCATAATCATCCACAGCAGGGTGAACAGCTTGCTGTCCTCAATCCGGCTCGGAATATACTTTGCGCCCATTTGCCCGGTCCAGCTTTTGACCGTATTGGCGGATACACCGATCCGGGAAGAGATACGATCCATATACGATTCGGAGAACGAACGGCCCGAAGGGACCGCCTCCCGTTTCTTGCGCCTTGTCCGGTAATCGGGATGTTCCCTGAGCGCGGTGATGCCATCGGAAAGCAGTGCCGCAAAGCCTTCCTGATCTTCCAATTCTGCCATATGCTTCACGCTCCTTGGTATAATTTCAAAAATGTACAGCCGCACTGTACAAAATGGACAGTCCAAAATGATAGATAGCGATTCCATAAATATATACAATTTGGATGAAAACAATCAAGGCATGACTGAAATGCCTGTGATTTGGAAAGGAAGGATCGTTTAATGGATAACACTTTGGCAAAAGGGGTCGAGCTGCCTCATAACGATGCACAACCCGAACAATCCCACAAGCTTAGTGTGCTGGAGAAGCTCTCCTATGGCAGCGGGGACCTGGCGATTAATTTTTACTGGTCCATGGTGCTGACCTACATGCTGTTCTTCTATACGGATGTGGTCAAGCTTCCGGCAGCCGTAGTCGGTACAATGTTCCTGCTCGTGCGGATTCTGGACGGATTCATCGATCTGGGCATGGGCGCGATCATTGACCGTACACAGACCCGGTGGGGCAAGCTGAGACCGTTTATTTTATTTGGCGCTGTTCCGATGGCGATTGCGGGCATACTCTGTTTCTCGGCACCTGACTTTGGCATGACCGGTAAAATTGTATACGCATACATCACTTATATTGCCATTATGGCGATGATGTCCTTTATCGGCACGCCGTACGGGGCGCTGACCTCCGCGATGACGCAGAATCCGCTGGAACGTGTCAGCCTTTCCTCTTACCGGATTGTCGGTTCCATGATCGGCAGTATCATCGTGTCTGTCATGACGCCGATCATTATCGGTCATTTCTGGCCGGACAACAATCAGGTAGGCTACCGGAACACACTGATGATTTACTCGGTATTTGCACTTGTATTTTACATGATCTGTTTTGCAGGCACCCGGGAGCGGGTTGCAGCGAAGAAGGCAGTTCCTCTGCCGTTCCGGAAATCCGCCAGAGTACTGCTGCTGAACAAGCCGCTGCTGCTCATTACCTTCATCTATCTGGTATTTCAGGCGGCAGCAGGAATTCGCTCTTCGATCTCTATTTATTATGTCAATTATAACCTGGACCGTACAGATCTGCTGTCCCTGTTTATGCTGATTACATTCGGCGGCAATCTGCTCGGTACACTGGCGGCTCCGCTGCTGACCAAATGGCTGGAAAAGAAAAATGCGATTATCCTCGGTCTGTCCGGTACGATCATCAGCGGAGTGGCGCTGTTCCTGACGGATTACAGCAATCTGCCGATGGTTATTTTCTGGACATTGCTGAGCAGTCTGATCGGCGGAATGCCGGCTGCGGTCATATGGGGAGCGCTGCCGGATACGGTGGAATACTCCGAGTGGAAAACTGGTCACCGTACCGAAGGGCTGATCTACGGCATATTCAGTTTTGGACAAAAGCTCTCGATCGCCATTTCCGGTGCATTGTCCGGGTGTATTTTGCAGGTTACCGGTTATGTGCCGGAAGCAGTACAGACATCCACTGCACTGACGGGGATTGCTTTCCTGCTGTGTCTGCTGCCGGCGATTCTCAGTGCGCTCGGTATTATTGCCGCTCTGTTCTACAAGCTTGATTCCAGATTGTTCAACCGTATTTTGAACGATATGTATCACCAAAAAGCCTGATTACATTATGCAAAAGGAAGGGATATTACAATGACCCAATCACAAGTACCAGCAACGATGAAAGCTGCCGTTATGCATAGCACACGCGAAATTCAAATCGAAGAAGTGCCTGTACCGGAGATCGGACCGGATGAAGTATTGATCAAGGTAATCGCCGTCGGCATCTGCGGCTCGGATCTTCATTATTATACCCATGGCAAAATCGGCAGCTATGTTGTGGACAAGCCGTTTATACTCGGTCATGAATGCGCTGGCGATATCGCGGCAGTCGGTTCCAATGTTAGCCGCTTCCGGGTAGGCGACCGCGTAGCGATTGAACCGGGCGTTACCTGCGGCAAATGTGAAGCCTGCAAGTCCGGCAGATACAATCTGTGCCCGCATGTGGAATTTCTGGCGACTCCTCCGTATGATGGAGCCTTTGTACAGTATCTGAAAATGCGTGAAGACTTTGTATTTCCAATTCCCGATGAACTGTCCTATGAAGAGGCAGCCCTAGTAGAGCCGTTCTCTGTAGGTATTCATGCAGCAGCCCGTACGAAGCTGCAGCCGGGTACGTCGATTTCCATTATGGGTATGGGACCTATTGGATTGATGGCTGTAGCAGCAGCCAAAGCTTATGGCGCATCAACGATTATTGTGACCGATCTGGAGCCGCTCCGCCTGAAAGCAGCAAGGAAAATGGGGGCAACGCATGTCATCAATGTGCTGGAACAGGATGCTGTGGAAGAGATCAGGAACATTACCGGAGGACGCGGCGTCGAGACGGCCTGGGAGACCGCCGGCAATCCCAAAGCGCTCCAGTCGGCACTTGGCAGTCTGGCACGCGGAGGCAAGATGGCGATTGTCGGTCTGCCTGCACAGACGGACATTGCGTTCAATGTACCGTTTATTGCCGATAATGAAGTGGATATTTACGGTATTTTCCGTTATGCCAATACGTATCCAAAAGGCATCGAGTTTCTCTCCTCCGGCGATATTGATGCAACCGTGCTGATCACAGACAAATATCCATTGGAACAGACCTATGAAGCGATGGAGCGGGCGCTGAATTACAAGAGCGAATGTCTCAAAGTCGTCGTATACCCCAACGCTTAACGGACGTAGAACAAGTCGGCAAGTGAACCGGAGAGGGTATCCTGTAAAGGATGCCTTTTTCCAATTCAAATAAACAAGAGAGGCAGTGGAGAGATGACGATACTGGGCGCGATTGAAGCAGGAGGTACCAAGTTTGTATGCGGGATCGGAGATGAGCAGGGGCATATTCATGACCTGGTCAGCTTTGCAACCACGACACCGGAAGAGACGATGCGACAGGTTATTCAGTATTTTGAAAGGAAAAATGTGCAGGCAATCGGGGTAGGTTCCTTTGGACCGATTGATCCGATAGTGGGCAGTCCAACGTATGGTCATATTACATCCACGCCCAAGCCGCACTGGGCCCGGTACAATCTGATCGGGAAGTTGCAAGAACACTTCGATGTGCCGATGAGGTTTGATACGGATGTGAACGGCGCCGCTCTCGGTGAATATACATGGGGAGCCGCGAGAGGACTGAACAGCTGTCTGTACATTACCGTCGGTACCGGAATCGGTGCCGGAGCAGTAATTGGCGGTTCCCTGCTGCAGGGACTGTCCCATCCGGAAATGGGGCATATTCTCGTACGCCGCCATCCAGAGGATGCTTATCAGGGCAGCTGCCCCTATCACAATGACTGTCTGGAAGGACTGGCTGCCGGACCGGCGATTGAGGCACGCTGGGAGCGAAGCGGATCTGATTTGCCGGCAGAACATCCTGGATGGTCGATGGAAGCCTTTTACCTGGCACAGGCGCTGATGAGTTACATACTGATTCTGTCGCCGCAAAAAATTATTATGGGCGGCGGTGTAATGAAGCAGAAGCAACTGTTTGCAGCAATTCGTAGCAATTTGCTTCATTTAATGAATGATTATTTGCAGCATATTTCACTCGGAGAAGCGATCAAAGACTATATTGTGCCGCCTGCTCTCGGAGATAATGCCGGATTGTGCGGAGCGCTTGCACTTGCTGCAAAGGCTGCGCGATAAAGCAGCGTTATCCTATAAATAATAGCCGTGAGGCTGTCTTTGCCAACCGTACAGCAAAATCAAAGGCTGAAGGAATTTCGTGGGAGGAACCTTCAGCCTTTTTATAGTTGATCAGATCGATTGATATAAATCCTTAT
Organism: Paenibacillus sp. Z6-24; assembly: GCF_054161335.1. Taxonomy (NCBI): domain Bacteria; kingdom Bacillati; phylum Bacillota; class Bacilli; order Caryophanales; family Paenibacillaceae; genus Paenibacillus; species Paenibacillus sp. Z6-24. The sequence continues at coordinate 2,331,813 of NZ_CP096398.1, forward strand.
CCATTAAATTTTTAACAACCAAGTTGTTAAGTTTTTGTATAGGTGTCTTGGATAATATGGAACAGGCTGCCATCAAGGCAGTTTTTATTAATCAAAGGGGGAACAAGAAAGATGAAGAAAAGAGCGAGTATGCTCGTTGTCTTCCTGATTCTGTTTGTTCAGTTAGTGCAGGGTACAGGATGGATGACAACGGTGCACGCTCAGGAGACAGTGACTGCAGCGGCCGCAAATGAAGATTCATCCACTACAGCCAATACTGAAGATTCCGCTACCGCTGTCCATAGCGAAACAGGAAGTACGACATCACCTGTCTCGGAAGATACATCCGAGACGAGTTCGAAAGCATCTTCTGAGACTGCCGAATCCGCAGTACAAGCCGATCCGGATGCAAATGAACAGACCGGAGAAGCGACGGTATCACCAGCTGCGGACACTGCTGCAGACAGCAGTCAAGATACGAGTGCAGAGACACCGGCATCTACGGATACAGCACCACAAGCAGCGGGCGAACAGCCTGCCGCTGATTCTACAGATGCGTCAGCATCACCAGCAGAAGCAGATGCGACGCAGCAGCCTGCTCCGGCAGATACAGCGGCTCCTGCAAGCATGCAGCTGGCAGCAGCCGATACAGGCACTGCCCAGGTAATTACCGAAAATCTGATTACGTCGGTTAACCTGACTGTACTCGGAGCAGACGGAAAACCGGCCCAGGGACCACGCTATGATCAGGGGTCGGGAGTGCAGCTGGACTTTAACTGGGCACTCAAAAATGGCCATAATTATGGAAATGGCGCTACATTTACGTTTGATCTGCTGCCTGCGGATAAATTTGTACTATTCAATGATATTACAGGCGATCTGGTGATCAACGGGGATGAAAATGTAGGAACTTTCACCGTGAGCAAGTCTACAAACAAAATCACGATGAATTTCAATGAATTCATCAGCCAGTATGACGAAGTTCATGGTACGCTTCAGTTAAATAGCAAATTCGATAAGCAGAAAATTACCGGCAGCACCGAACAGGCCTTTGTTTTCCCGATCAGTACGGGCGAACAGCAGTTCAATGTGAAATTCAAGCCTATCGTCAATTCCACCATTACGAAAAAGGGAACACCCGATAAAAAGCTCAATGCCCAAAATATCAGCTGGAGCATTGACTTTAACAAAAAGCTGGACACAGTAAACAATGCGAATTTGACAGATGAGCTGCCGCAAGGATTGACGTTTAATCCTGCTTCAGTAGTAGTGACCAATCTGAATGTCAATCTGGATGGCAGCATTACGACAGGTACAGTGGTGGATCCGTCGGAGTATGTGCTGGACAAGACACCAGGTGGCAAAGACTTTGTTCTGCGCTTTAATTCGGGCACTGTCGATTCCGCCTATCGGATCGACTACTCCACAGCAATCACGAGCGGAACCAGCTTTGCGAATACGGCAGTATTTGGGGGCGACAATATTGATAATGCTTCTGCCACCGCAACCGTGAATCTTACGATTGGTGAAATGCTCAAAAAGCGTGTGGTAAGTTATGATTCAGCTACCCAGACGATTAACTGGGAGATTCGTTATAACTATGGAGAGAGAGGAATTGCACGAGCCGATGCTTTGCTGAGCGATCTGTTCACCGACAGCCAGGTACGCAGCGGAGATATCAAAGTAACTGCGATTACTTTTGATGCAAACGGCAATACTGTAAAAGGAAACGAGTTTACCGGTGTGACAGTGACCAACCAGCCTGCACAGGATGGTAAAACCGGATTTACCCTGCAATTCGATTCGGATGTACAGTCTGCCTATCTGATTGAATATTCGACCAAGGCAGCTTCTCCTGTATTTAATGGACAGGATGTTACGAATACGGTAACTTCCGGGCAATACAGCTCTTCCGCTACGCAAAAAACACAACAGGTATACGCCAACAAATATCTGAACGGCGCGGATTATACGAATGAGACGGCAAGCTGGAGAATTGTGCTTAATCAGAACAAGGCAACGATGAATAATGTGACGATTGAGGATCAATTCCCGAATGCGGGATTGGTTCTGCAGCCGGCAACATTAAAAATCACAGACTCTTCCAATAATGCGTATACCGATTATATATTGGAAGCAGTAAATGCATCGGGAGCGTATGATCAGGGTTTCCGTATTATTTTCAATACGCCGATCAGCGATGCTTATACTATCACTTACAAAACGAACTTTGATATGGACACAGTGACCGGGACTGCCAAGACATTTGCCAACCGGGCACAGGTCGGCTGGATAGACAGTCATGACAATCAGTCTCATGCAATCACAACAACAGCAAGCTTCAATCCAAACAACTCCGCCAAAAATAATGGCTACAAAAGCGGAAGCTACAATCCAGAGACGAAGCAGATCACATGGACAGTCGGAGTGAACTACAACCGTGACATATTGGAGCATGCTTCCATGGATGATCAACTGCTGCAGTCTCAGCAGCTGGTTCCAGGTTCACTGACAGTTAACGAAATGAATGTACAGTCCAACGGCAGTGTTTCTGCCGGGGATCTGGTATCAGCAGATCTGTATACCATAACGTACAACAAGGATAGCGGTCTGCTGCAGCTGGATTTCAATCAATCCGTCTCATCCGGATATATCATTACATTCACAACCAGTCTGGAAGGCAATCTGATTGACAGCAAAGTAGACAATACCGCTGTACTGAAAAACAATCAAAATCCGGTATCCGAAGATTTGAAGGCATCGGTAACGATTCCGCACGGCGGACAGTACGTCTCTAAATCTGGAATGCAGAACGGCGATATGATCGACTGGAATGTCATGATTAATGAAAGTCAGTCTTTTGTCAGCAATGCCCGTCTGACCGATACACCGACTTCAAACCAGATTCTCGTACCTGAATCCCTGATCCTCTATACAACAAGCGTAGACGCAAACGGAACAGTTACGAAAAAGGATAAACTGGTAGAAGGCAAAGACTATGAGCTGGTGACCGGCAAAAATGATCAGGGACAATCCCATTTTGTACTGACATTTACCCATGATATCTCCAGCGCTTATGTATTGCAGTATCAAACATTGATCAATGCCGAGAATGGCGATGCTGCAGGCAACAGCGTCAAATTTGAAGGTACCAATATCCAGGCGGTCAGCCAGGAAACTTCGAAAGAAGTCATTGTAGGTGTATCCTCCGGGTCAGGCAGCGGCAGTGGGGTACGCGGTCAGCTGACAGTCGTCAAGGTAGACGCGGAAAATCCGGCTCTCAAGCTGGCGGGAGCCCAGTTTACACTGGAACGCAAGCTGTCCAGCGGCAGTCGGGTTCTGATCAATACACTCACCACCGATGCAGCAGGACGTGCCATTTTCACCAAGCTGCTGTCGGGTGAGTATATTCTGAAGGAAGTATCCGCTCCTGAAGGATATGCTGTTGATCTAGCAGAGCGTTCCTTTACAATAAGCGCGTCCAATCTGAATCAGACAACTACTGTTACAAATAACAAAATACCGGTCGTTATAGTCAATCCTGCACCGTCTCCAGGAGGTACAGGTGGTGGAGCTCCGGTAGAGCCAAAACCGGAACCTGAAAAGCCTGTTGTTGAGCAGCCGATACCGGAAAACAGTAACAAGGATAAAGACAAATCCAAAACTGCAAACAGCTCGGGTTATGTGGCACCAGCCGAACCTGCAGTTGTTCTGCCTGTTCCTGTAACGCCGGAACCAATCGTGACTCCGGTTGTGGCTGAACCTGTAACAGAGGAACCGGCAGACCAACAGCAAATCGAGCCGGAACCTGTACAAAATATAGCAGATAATCAGGTTCCGGGTTCAACGTCGTCGGACAAGAACCGTCCATCTTCCAAAGGTTCATCCGGCAAACAGCCGGATACGGCAATTGAGGATGACCTTACCGATGATGGAGAAAATGGAAATGGAACCAGGACACGAACAAACAGCGATTCTGATCAGTCAGCAGAAGAGCAGTCCATCAGCGGCGAGATTGCTGATGAATCTGCAGTTTCAGCTTCCGATCAGCAGGCGGCTTCCGGTTTACAGACACTTCCGCAGACCGGCGAGAGCAGTCACTGGCTGAATACCGCTGCAGGTATGACGCTGATCGTATTGGGCTTTGCAGGTGTTATTCTGGTTCGCAGAAAGCAGCAAAGATCCAATCAGTCCGAATAATGCACCCTGTTCGCCTGTATTACTGTTAAAAATAGAAACAGCCTTTCGTCATGGCGACGAAAGGCTGTTTCTATTTTTTATGTACAGTCTGTAAAAGATATATGATCGATCCAGCATCGTACCATGCGCATTTTGGTATGGCATATTATCCATCCGGGTATTTGTCACACGATGTTTGTTAATGAGGAGGCAGCTGATAAGCGTTATGATCCTGCCACTGTCGGTACCAGTTCTTGAGATCAGAGGACAATTCAATACCCAGATCCTGTTGGAATAAATGGCAACTGGATTGAAATTGCTTTACCACCTCTGCCGGACTGCCTATGCCTGCATAGGTGCGCATAACTCCCCAGTGTCCGGTCTCTACGTAAGGATGAAGCTGAATCATGCGCTGATAGATGGATAATGCCGCAGAGAACATCAAAGATTCCGTATAAAAGATGCCCAATTCGATTGCATGATTAAGCCATATCATGCTAAGACGCTGTCTTTCACCGGCTGCCCATTCAAAATCGTGATCGGTAAGATAATCACCTGTATACAGATTCGATAAAGATTGATGATTCGCATAATTGGCCATAGTGACGGCACCCAGTTCACGAATGCCCTGTTCAAATTGATCCACATCAATTAGCGTATCTCCGATCCGCAATGTGTACCCTTCCCGGTTGCTGTTGTCAATTGTAATATGGAGGCCGTTCTGTTTGATCGACTGCCGAATATGATAGATAGTTGTATAAAGGTACGAGGAGCCTTTTCGTACATCGTGAAATGGCCAAAATTCATGCAGCAGTGCATCTTTGCTCACAAATGTGCCCCGATAATGCAAAAGATAAGCAAACACAGCCTGTGCACGGCTTGTACGCCAGCGGAAAGGGACTTTGGTCGGTTTTGCATGATAGGGTGAGGTGTATACAAGCTTTAATGTTTTAAAACAGCATACGACGAGCCGGGCTGCATTGTCGACAGACGGTGCAGCAGGAAGCAGCCGGGCGACCGTTTTGGCAAGTCGTTCCTGCCGAACCGGTTTGAGTAAATAATCCAGCGCATTCATTTCAAAAGCTTCTACAGCACAGGCATCGGAGCCGGTCACAAATACAATCTGTGTATCGGGCAATAACTGCCGGATGGACCTGGCTATCTCCAAACCGCTTATTCCCGGCATTACGATATCCATAAAAATAACATCCGGTTCCAGCTGCAGGACTGCATCGAGAGCAACAAGCGAATCGGAACATTCGCCAACAACCTTGATCGCAGGAATCTCCTGCAGCATGGTCCTCATATATTGCAAACATAATTTCTCATCATCGATTAAAAAAGCTTTGATCATTCAGCAGGCTCCTTTGTACATATAACTTGATTCGGGTGTCTGGAATAAATAGAGAACAAATAGGGAAGTGATCAGATAAAATGTACTGGGAAACAAATAAAGTTCTTTTGGGATCAACGTGCAGTTGCTTTAGTTCTTCATGAAACACGGTTATAAGAATAATATGTAAATGATATATCATCTATCATATGAGCCGGAGTAGGGTGCAAGATTATTTTAATAGCAGAATGCGTTTTTTACCAGAATTTATTAATTTTATGTAGAGAGAACTATAAAATATGGAAGAGAAAAAAAGGGAATTGCAAGTTTTTCGCAAAAAGCAAACGATTAAAAAAGAAAAATTCCTGTTCATTTATACATATTTCTAATAATTGTCATTGAGGCATTGGACGGAGTGGGTTAAAATATAACTTTGTGCGTGAGATATGCTTTAATCACATTGAGCTGGAGGCGGCAAAAGTAACGGAACAGCGGTCTGTCAGTCACTTCGCACCTTTACACATCGGCGCGTTGAAGCGAGGCAGTCTGATTGGCAGCATGGTCCGTAAATGAAAAGAATTTCGAACGCATGGCATTCGTAATCCGGGCACTGTAGGAGTGGAGAGAATTACCCGGACCGGATGACAAATAGAATTGAATAGCGATTCATCGGAGGTTCGTTCTTTGGAGAAAAAAATACCATTTTCATTCATCGTTGTTATTGGATTAATGCTGTTTGCGCTCTTTTTCGGTGCAGGGAATCTTATCTTCCCTACCATGCTGGGCCAATCTGCCGGAACGAACTTCTGGCCGGCCAACATTGGCTTTTTGATTACAGGTGTAGGCCTGCCTACACTGGGCGTGATTGCGCTCGGATTCTCCGGCAAGGATGATCTGCAATCACTCGCCAGCCGGGTGCATCCGGTATTCGGTATTGTATTTACGACTGTGCTGTATTTGGCGATCGGACCGCTGTTCGCGATTCCGCGGACGGGTAATGTTTCGTTTGAGATCGGCGTCAAGCCATTTCTGACTGCCGATCAGTACCCAATCGCGGCAGCTGTCTTTTCGATTATTTTCTTTGGCATTACCTGTTTCTTCTCGCTCAATCCGGCACGAATTGTCGATATCGTCGGTAAAGTACTCACTCCAATCAAGCTGACATTTATCAGCGTACTTGTTATCGTGGGACTGCTGTATCCGATCGGTGTATTCCGGGAGCCGACCGAGAAGTACACGAACCATGCCCTTTTTAACGGTTTTCAGGAAGGCTATCTGACCATGGATGCGCTGGCAGCATTCGTATTCGGTATTATTGTCATCAATGCGATTCGCAGCCGCGGAGCAACCAGCCGCAGACAGATCGTTACGGTCTGTGTCAAAGCAGCCTGCATCGCAGCCGTGATTTTATCGGTTCTCTATGTATCCCTGTCCTATATTAGTGCTTCTACGGTAAATGCATTTGGATATCTGGAAAATGGCGGCCAGATTCTGGCACGGATGTCCAGTTATTACTTTGGCACATCCGGCGGTATATTCCTGGGACTGATGATTACAATTGCCTGTCTGACGACCAGTATCGGTCTGATCACGTCCTGTGCATCTTACTTCAGCAAACTGATGCCGCGCTTTACGTATAAAAAGCTGGTCGCTGGGCTGTGTATCTTCAGCGCAATTATTGCCAATATCGGACTGAATGAGCTGATCACCATCTCTGTGCCGGTACTCACGATTATTTATCCGCTGGCAATTGTACTGATGTTCCTGACCTTCTGTCACTCTCTGTTCAAAGGAGAGCGTCTTGTCTATCAGGGCAGCATGCTGCTCGTATTCATTATCAGTCTTGCCGATGGACTGAAAGCAACGCCGTTCCATCTGGCTGCGATCGATCAGTTTCTGGCGAGTTATCTTCCAATGTATACGATCGGTCTTGGCTGGATTCTGCCTGCGATTATCGGAGCGGTGGGAGGCTATGTAATCAGCATTATCCGCAAGGATTCCGAGTTGGTCAACTCCTGATTGTTAGCCGTATACCTGAAATAAGCTGTATAAATAAAGTTTTCCTGAAGCCCGGACAGTGCAGCAGCTGTTCGGGCTTTTCTATTACTACGATATAAATTCAGCAGAAACCTGCTACTTTTCCATAAATAGGGTAATACATAACGTACGGCAACATAGAACAGGCAGTGCAGCGCTATCCTGTAGACTGCTGCAAAGGCTCCAACCCACATAACTGAAGGAGGCTGTATCGTATGGAAAAACGTAAATATGGAAATACGGATATGCATGTGAGTGTGCTTGGTTTTGGCGGTTCGGAAATTGGAAGCGGTATCTCGCAGAGCGAAGTGGATCAGCTGCTTCACAGTGCACTGGATGCCGGGCTGAATATTATTGATACGGCGGAATGCTACGGAGACAGCGAAGAATTGATCGGCAATGCACTGGCAGACCGGCGTGATGACTATTATCTGTTCAGTAAATGCGGCCATGCCGCAGGCTTCGAAGCACCGGATTGGGATCGCAATATGCTGGAGCAGAGTATCGACCGCAGTCTGCGCCGCCTGCAGACCGATCACCTGGATATGATTCACCTGCACAGCTGTTCGGAAGAGATTTTGCGCCGGGGCGAAGTCATTGACGTACTCCAGCGTGCCAAGCAGCAGGGCAAGACACGCTATATCGGATACAGCGGAGATAGCAGCGACGCACTGTATGCGATTGAGACAGGTGTATTTGACAGTCTGGAGACTTCGGTCAATATTGCCGATCAGGAAGCCATTTCCCTGACGATTCCGGCTGCACGTGAGCGCGGGATGGGCATTGTAGCCAAGCGTCCGATTGCCAATGCAGCCTGGACACGCGAACAGGTAGAGCCGCAGGATTATGCCTTTGTCTACTGGAACCGCCTGCGTGATTTGAACTATACGTTTCTGCAGGATGATGATGTGCAGAATAGTATCAAGCAGGCACTGCGCTTCACATTGAGCATTCCCGGTGTGGATACGATGATTGTCGGCACTACCAAACCAAACCGCTGGTCTGAAAATGCTGCTCTGATCGCCGATGGTGTGCTCTCCCAGGAAGAGTTTGACCGTATCCGTCAGCGCTGGTCCGCAATTGCGGAATCCCAGTGGGTAGGACAGATCTGATCAATTCCCATTTCCTGATGAAATGATGATCTCCATCGATAGTCTCATCCATAAATTCCGAATAGCCTATAGTTCTGCTGATGCGAGGGCAGGATTATAGGCTATTTTTCATGATTTCATATGTAGAGGTAGGCATATTTCAAATTCGGGTAATGGCTTATGACCATATATAACTATAGCGATCCGCTAACTTGAACTTTATGTACATTAATCGATGTTTATTCATTTAGCTTATGTAAAAGAAGTATGCAGCGCACTGATCTAATAACAGATTCCCATACCCAAGGAGGTAGAGCATGAATTCATTACTGCCTTACTGCCAGGCAATGGCAGAGGATGTGCAGCAGGTGCTGAAACAGACCGCCCCGATGCAGCATCCGCTGATCGAACTGATCCGTTACTCGCTCAAGGAACAGGAGGAAGCGCTGGATAAGCTGATTCCACTGCTGGAAGCAGACTCCGACTCATCCAAGCTGGCGCTGGATGAGATTCGCCCGTATCTGTCGATGCTGTATCAGAATAATGAAGTGTCAGAGCCGACGATGCGCGCATGGGTTCGAGCGGTGCACTGGATGCCTTCATTTGAGACCGAACATACGGAGCAGGTCCGCAACCGGTATGAACATATGCGTGAGCAGCTGGATGGTATGGCTGCAGCATTGAAGCAAAATTATGGTCAGGCAGCGATCAAATACATTATACCGACCTTTTATCTGGAGGTGAGCCTGTGAGCTGGCAAAAAGAACGTATTGATATGAATATATACAGTCAGGGTGAAGTGGACAAATGGGTGTACAGCACCTGCAATATTTGCTCAATCGGCTGCGGCTGCCATATTGCCGTCAAGGATGACCGGATCGTCGGCATCAAAGGCAATGGTCAGCATCCGATCAACCGCGGCCGTCTTGGTCCCAAAGGGGAAAATCAGTGGTATGCCAACAATAGCCCGGATCGACTGCTGACCCCGCTGATCCGCCGGGAAAACGGTCAGCTGGAGCCGGCGAGCTGGGAAGAAGCGATGGAACTGATCGTCTCCAAAGCGAGAGAATCGCTGGAGCGTCAGGGCAGCAACAGCATCGCCATTTATTCGACCGGTCAGGGCTATCTGGAAGACTATTATACAATTGCCAAAATCGGCCGTGCCGGTCTGCATACCCATCTGCTGGATGCCAATACCCGGCTCTGTACAGCGACCACAGAGTTCTGCCTGCTGCAGTCGTTTGGAGCAGACGGTACGCCGGCTTCATTTGACGATGTGGATGTGACCGATACGCTGATGCTGTTCGGACATAATGTAGCCGAGACAGGTACAGTGCTGCATGAGCGGATTATGCAGCGCAAGCAGCGGGAAGGCAAGCCCTACATCATAGCGGTGGACCCGCGTCATACGCTCACTGCCCGGCATGCGGATCTGCATTTGCAGTTGATTCCGGGAACCAATGTCGCGCTGCTGAATGGACTGGTTCATTTGATGATCAAGAATGGGGATATAGATCGCGATTTTGTCGATCAATATACGATTGGTTACGAAGAGATGCAGCAGTCGGTAGCGGACTGGACACCGGAGAAGACGTCGAAGATTACTGGCATTCCGGTGGAGCAGCTGCATGAAGCAGCTTCTGTACTGGGGCAGACGCCTTCGATGGTGACTACGACGCTGCAGGGGACATTCCAGAGTGCGGATGCGACAACAGCCTGTGTGGCGATCAATAATATGCATCTGATTCGCGGACAGATCGGCAAGCCGGGATGCGGCCCGCTGCATATGGCCGGTCAGCCAAGCTCCTCGGCCAATCGCACCGCAGGAGGCGTAGGTACGTACCCGGCGCAGCGCAATCCGATGAATCCACAGCATCTGCAGGAGATGGCCGATCTGTGGAACGTGGAGGAAGAAACGCTGCCTGCCGGTCCGGAAAAAGGGATTGAAGAGCAGCTGGACATGATCGAGCAGGGGAAAGTGACCTTCTTCTGGAACATTGGCACCAATCCGATGGTCTCCCTGCCCAACCGTAGGCGGGCACGCAAAGCGCTGGAGAAAATATTCGTCGTCGTGCAGGACCCATTCCTGACCGAAACGGCCAAGGTCGCGGATGTCATACTGCCTGTCGCACTCTGGGGAGAAAAGGAAGGCACAATGGAAAATGCCGACCGTACGATCAATGTGCTGCGCAAAGCGGTAGAGCCGCCGCAGGGAGTGAAAAGTGATCTGCAGATTCTGATCGACTTTGCCCGCCGGATGGAACTCAAGGACAAGGACGGTCAGCCGCTGATCGGTTACTCCACGCCGGAGGAATGCTTTGAAGAATGGAAAATTGTCTCGCGCGGTCGTCCATGTGATATGACCGGCATGACCTACGACAAGCTGGAGCAGTATAACGGCATGCGCTGGCCAGCCAACGAGCAGCACCCTGAAGGAACGCCGCGCTTGTACAGCGACTATCATTTCCCGACAGATGTGGATTATTCCCAGAGCTATACCAAGGATCAGTTCAGCGGCCGCGCCCTGAGCCGTGACGAGTTTGTACGCAAGCAGGCCAATGGCAGAGCGATTCTGCATGCGACCCGTTATCTGCCGCCGACCGAACAGCCGAATGAAGAATATCCGATCTGGCTCACGACCGGCAGACTGGTCTGGCACTGGCATACCCGGACCAAGACAGCCCGCTCGCCGTATTTGCAAATGGCTGCGCCCAATGCCTATGTGGAGATCCATGAGGACGATGCCGCCGCATTATCCATCATACAGGGAGAAGTCGTGCGCATTAGCTCACCGCGCGGCTGGATTGAAGTGCCCGCCCGGATCGGTACAGCGGTACAAAAAGGACTTGTATTTGTGCCGTTCCATTATGGCAGCTGGGAAGGGCATGAGTCGGCCAATGACCTGACAGCCGATTTTACCGATCCGCTGTCCAAGCAGCCCACGTTCAAACAGGCTGCCTGCCGAATCGAGAAGCTGCGCAAGCAGCATGTTGTGGCAGGCGAAGAGTCGGCCGATTATATCGCAGAGCAGTATCAGCTGACGGTCGAGCATCTGCTGCAGGCCAACCGGCTCGTCACGCCGTATGATATTCAGTCCGGTCAGACCCTTGAAGTTCCGATCTCGGTCATTAACGCGCCAATGCCGCCCTATATTCCGCAGCGTGGATAAATGGATATGCAATACAGCAATACGGGCGGTATACTCTCCGGTGATATGATATACTAGAGCTTATATCCGTTATAAAGGAGAATCAATATGCTGATTATTTTGCTGCTGTGCTGCATGATCGTGGGACTGATTGCATTTAGTGGCAACAAACATTTGTATGTCGCACCAACTGCAGCCGGCAGCATTGTTATGGCACTCGGTATTTTCATTCAGGGAGTATGGCAGCACATGTCGGGTCTGGGGCCGACCAGTCTTATTACGAGACTGCTGGTTATCGGAACGGCAATCATCTGGCTGTATCTGCTCGTTAGTTATATTGCCTCCATCCGCCGATCCAGTTTTTACCTGGATCATCTGGCTGATCCGGTACAGCGGTTTGGAGTGGGGACCTGGGTAGCGGGAACCTCGACGCTGCTGATTAATTTGTTTGCTTCATTTACATGGGGCTGGGCGCAGGAGACCATTCATATCCTGGCGGTACTCAATGTGGGCCTGTGGTTGTTTTTACTGTATTTTATATGTCTCGGCTGGTATCAGATAGTATTGCAAAAGCAGTACGACCGGGTGCATGGCATTCTTATGCTGTCTGCTGTCTCCACCCAGTCGATTGTGCTGCTGTTCCATCAGGTGTTCAATAATGGTTATGTGGCATTCTGGCTTAATCAGGCGATGATCACACTTGGGTTCGTATTTTACCTGATGAGTGCTTCGCTGATTCTGTACCGTTATAGCCGCAAGCCGGAGCGTCTGGTGCCGGATTGGACGGATACGAATTGTACGCTGTATGGAGCACTGGCAATTACCGGAGCTGCGGTACAGGCGACTCACGCCTGGAGTAATACTACCATTATTGCGCTATGGTGGATTACACTGCTGATTCTGATTGCAGTGGAATGTACCGAAGCACTGCGTGCCATCCGGCGAATTCGCCAAAAAGGCTGGCGTCATGGTATCGGCATTTATAATACGGCGCAGTGGACACGACTATTTACACTCGGAATGTTCTATTTCTTCACAATGCGGATTGAGCAGCTTTTTACGGAGCATACCGGATCGGCGCTGGCGCTGGGCGTACATCACTGGGTTCTAAGCGGTGGTGCATGGGTGATCAGCATTCTGCTGATCGTAGAGCTGGTGCTGTGGATTCAGGCTCTGTCTGTTCGTCGATTCTCCCGCATGGAGCCGGACAGCAGCCTGTAGACAGACATTTCAGCAAGATCGATAGTACAGTATTGAATAATGTACAAAAAATAGCAAAAGATCGTACCTGCTTTTTTGAACCGGAGAGTTAGCTGCATGCAACAAGTCCTGCCAGCCGCACCGGAAAAGAGCAGTGTGCGATCTTTTTTATATTTCCGCAGAAATAAGCTTGACTTGGAGTGTACTCCAAGTTGTAGTCTTGCTGTAGGCGGCCGCTACACTACAGCATTCCAAAGGAGACGATATAGATGATTCAGGAACAGACGGTTTTGATTACAGGCGCGAATAAAGGTATCGGTTATGAAGCAGCACGTCAGCTGGGTCAGCAGGGATATTACATTTTCCTGGGAGCACGTCAGCAGACCAATGGACAGCAGGCGGTAGAGCGGCTGCAGAGCGAAGGCATCCGGGCCGAGTACGTACATATCGATGTGACCGACCCGGCTACGATTCAGAGTGCGGCCGAGCAGATTCGCCAGCAGTCCGGATCACTGGATGTACTGATCAACAACGCAGGTATAGCCATGGGCGGCAATGTACCGAGCGAACAGTCAATTGAAGAGATCCGCAGTGTGTATGAAGTGAATGTATTTGGCACGATTCAGGTTATTCAGGCGATGCTGCCTCTGCTCAAAGAAGCGCCGCACGGACGTATCGTCAACGTATCCAGTGGACTCGGATCACTGGCCTTCAACAGCGATCCGGCGCATGAACATTATGGCGCCAACCCGCTGGGCTACAACAGTTCCAAAACAGCGATGAATGCAGTCACCGTCCTGTTTGCCAAAGAATTCGCTGATACCCCGCTCAAGATCAACTCGGTCGATCCAGGCTATACCGCCACAGATCTGAACGGTAACAGCGGCCCCCGTACCGTGGAACATTCAGCCGGGACCGTGATCGGCTTGGCAGTAATTGATGAGAACGGTCCTTCCGGACAATTTTTCGATGAAACCGGACCCATTCCCTGGTAATATATACGTAAACAGGGTGGAGATTCCTTTTTTATAAAAAGGCTGCCTGAGGAGAGGGTGAACAGCATGATGATTGAGATTCCGGATATGCCAATGACGATACGCGAAGCTTCCGAGCTGACAGGACTGAGCGAGGATACGCTGCGCTATTATGAGCGTATCGATCTGCTGCCACCAGCGCAGCGTAAGCCCAATGGACATCGATATTACACGGCTGAGCAGGTACGGGGTATTATTTTCATGACCCGGCTCAAATCGACCGGTATGACACTGGAAGAGATGAAAGCGTTCCGCGCTCTCATCAAGCAGGGCAGCAGTACACTAGATCTGCGCAAGTCGATCCTGCGGCAGCAGCATGAGCGCATCGGCAGCGAAATCCAGCGGTTGCGGGATATACAGGACGTGCTGGAATACAAAATCAATTACTTTGACCAGTTGTCCGCCAATCCGCAGCTGGAAGATACAGGCTGCGATCTGCCTGATCCACCTCGTAAGCAGTAAAATGCTCTGTCGCTTATATTTAAATGTTCACATTCCCATCATGAAAGCAGCTGCAACCCCATCGTTCGCTTCAGAATGCGGTACAACAGAATTTTTTCAACCCAAAAAGCAGCTGTCCGCGTAAAGCCGGGACAGCTGCTTTTTTATTTCACTATATCAACGCTAGTTACATGTAATTACAGCTGCTCACCATTGCTGGCAATAACCTGTTTGTACCATGCAAAGGAATCTTTTCTCGAGCGGGCGAGTGTGCCGTTGCCATCGTCATCCTGATCGACATAAATAAAGCCGTAGCGCTTGGACATCTCGGAGGTGGACATGCTCACCAGGTCAATCGGTCCCCAGGCGGTATAGCCCATCAGATCGACGCCATCCTTGACCGCTTCCTTCATCTGTTCGATATGCTTGCGCAGGTATTCGATACGGTAGCTGTCGTGAATGGAGCCATCCGCTTCGACTTTGTCATATGCACCGAGGCCATTTTCCACAATAAACAGAGGTTTCTGGTAGCGATCATAAAAGCTGTTCAGGGTGACACGCAGGCCAACCGGATCAATCTGCCAGCCCCAATCGGATGCCTCCAGATATGGGTTTTTGACGCCCATCATCAGATTGCCGGCGGTCTGATCGGCTTCATCGCCCGCTGCCACCGTTATGCTCATATAATAGCTAAAGGAGATATAGTCAACGGTATACTGCTTGAGCAGCTCGTCATCGCCTGCTTCTTTGTGCAAGGCGATGTTATTCTCCGCAAAATAACGTTCCATGAATTTCGGATATTCACCACGCGCATGTACATCGGTGAAGAACAGGTTCATCTGGTTGGCGAGCTGTGCTTTGCGAATATCTTCAGGATTGCAGCTGTTCGGATACGTCTCCATACGGGCCAGCATGCAGCCGATCTGGGCATCCGGAATGATCTCATGGCACAACTTGGTGGCGATGGAGCTGGCGACGAACTGATGGTGCAGCGCCTGGTACATGCCCTGCAGCTTGTTGTCCAGACGATCCACGACTACGCCGCCGCCGGTAAATGCGCTGATTGTGATGACGTTAATTTCGTTAAAGGTGAGCCAGTATTTGACTTTGTCCTTGTAGCGCTTGAATACGGTCTCTGCATAGCGTGTGAAATGATCAACCACTTCGCGGCTTACCCAACCGTTATATTTCTGTGTCAGACCGAGTGGAGTCTCGTAGTGGGAAAGGGTCACAAGCGGCTGGATGCCATACTTGAGCAGCTCATCGAATACATTGTCATAAAATTGCAGCCCTTCCTCGTTCGGCTGCTCATCATAGCCATTTGGGAAAATTCGGGACCAGTGGATGGACATACGGAACACCTTGAATCCAAGCTCCGCGAAGAGAGCGATATCTTCCTTGTAGCGGTGATAGAAATCAATGCCGTCACGCTTTGGGAAACGGGCTTCGAACTCGCCGCTCAGAATCTGCTCGATCCGCTTAGAGCTGATCTCCATCGCATGGGAAATGTCGGCGCTGCGCTGGTCCTTGGGAATATAGGCGATCATGTCCGCGCTGGACAATCCTTTGCCGCCTTCGTTATAAGCACCTTCCAGCTGGTTGGCAGCCGTGGCGCCGCCCCACAGGAAGTTCTCCGGGAAACCTTTGATTACACTGGACATAGATATAACCTCTTTCTGTTGGGAAGTAGTGGGAACCGGGAGACAGGCAATGCTCGAAATCATAATTACGAGCCAAAGGCAATAAAAAAAACCTAAACCGGAACAAAAGCAGCATCATCCGATGCCGGTTTCGTTGCCAATTTAGGTTTTGCCTGCTTCACCAGTAACAATCCTGTGTTTTGTTGTACACCCACATTGTATATCATCGAAAAAACGTTTTCAAGTTTTTGTGGATGTTCACCATTTTGACGATCCTGTTGTCGATTTTTGTCTTATGAAATTGCTTTTGATAACGTATAATAGATATATTATGACATAAGGAGGTGAAGACTTTGGCCGAGTTCCATGATTTGCTCCCGTATCTGCTATCGATCGGGCTTATTCTAACGGTGAGTTATGCCTATATTGCTCATCTGTACTGCGGCATTACCGAATTTTGGATGTTTGGCGGCAGATCTCGTCAGTATTACTTTTATCCATTGATTCTGTCCATCACGAGCCATCCTGCACCACTGCGCCTGTCGCGCATGATCCGCAGGAAAGAAGCACCTGACGATGACAGTTCCGATTGCATAGCCTCGTTGATCCCAGGTATGAACCATCAACGAGGAGGAACAACATGGAAACGTTCAAAGGATTCACATTTACGGGGAAAAGAGGCCGCTTATACGGCCTGATCATTGCACTGATGATGGTGGTACTGCTGTCCGGCTGCGGCACGGGCGGCGCTACGGAGATTCATTCGGATACACCGGGATTTTTTAATCATTATGTCGTATTTCCGCTGTCCTACAGCATACAGCATATCGCATCATGGTTTGGCGGCAGCTACGGTCTGGCGATTATCGTGCTGACCCTGATCGTACGGCTTGCTGTGATGCCGCTTATGATGAGACAGGCCAAATTACAGCAGGTTATGAAGCAAAAAATGAGTGTTATGCAGCCGGAGCTGGACCAGCTCAAGCAAAAGTACGAGAACAAAAACGACGCTGCTTCCAGACAAAAGCAGCAGCAGGAAATGATGGAGATCTACAAAAAGCACAGTTTCAATCCGCTGAATATAGGCTGTCTGCCGATTCTGATCCAGCTGCCAATTCTGTCCGGGATGTACACAGCCATTCGGCTGACGCCAGAGCTGTCCACGCATTCCTTTCTCTGGTTCAAGCTGGGACATCCCGACTGGATCATGGCGATCGTCGTGGCGGTGCTGTATCTGATCCAGGCCAAAATTTCGCAGGTCCATATGACCCCTGAGCAGCGCAAGCAGTTCGCAGTGATGGGTTATATTTCACCACTGATGATGGCATTCTTCTCCTTCAGTGCACCGGCAGCGATGCCGCTCTACTGGATGGTCAGCGGATCGTTCCTGATTCTGCAGACGCTGCTGTTCCAGCGGATGTATCCGGCTCAGCCTGCAGCAGCCGTCGCAGATGTTGCCGTACCGGCAGCAGCGCTGGACGCGGCATCCGCTGTATTGGATCATGAAGCGCAGCGGACAGCACCAGCTGCCCACAAGCAGCGAAAAGGCAAAGGCAAGTCTTCCAAAAACAAAGCTAAAGCACAAAAACCGTCATCCAATGCGAACTCTGCCGGTGTCTGAAATGAGCTAATATTCACCTGTTATCAACAAGCTGCTGGATAGGAGTACCGTTTATACAGATACAGATACAGATACAGATACAGAGGAAATTATTAAATTACCCTTATCTGTTCTTGAATTCGAGCCATCCCCTACACAGCGGGATGGCTTTTCTTTGAAAAAATCGACGTACCTATTGTTCGATAATGGGCAGTTTTCTGGTAAGCTATATGTAGATAGATACCATACTGGTATAGAGAGAATATGAGAGTGAAGGGAAATGAGTCATGAAATTCGTTAAAATTATTGTCCAGATCATGCTGCTGTATGTGATCTATCTGGCTGGCAGTTATCTGCAGGAATGGCTGAGTCTGCCGATCCCCGGCAGTATTATCGGCTTGCTGCTGCTGTTTATAATGCTGTTATGCCGGGTGATCCCAGTCTCCTGGATCGAGAGCGGCAGTACGATCATATTATTTTATCTCCCGCTGTTTTTTATCCCGGCGACGGTAGGGGTAATGAATCATCTTGATCTGTTTGCCGGTAAAGGCTTGCTGCTGGTCGTTGTAGTCATTATCAGCACGATACTCACGATTGCCGTAGCCGGTCATGTGAGCCAGTGGCTGGCAGGCGGGCCTGGAGCGCGGAAAACCGAGCAGCCGATAGGCAAGGATGAACCGAGACAGGCAGCTGCCAGTAGAAATGCGGTTCAATATCGGGAAAAGGAGACACGGATATGAGTGGAATCCTGAGTGCAGTTATTGTACTGCTAACCGTGCTGATCTATGCAGTGATGGCAATCATCTACAAGAAATTCAAGCTGCCGATTCTGATGCCTGCCCTGACGGGGACAGCGATCATCGTCATTATTCTGCTAAATCTGAATATTCCGTACAGTACCTATATGGAGGGCGGGCAGTGGATCAACAAGCTGCTCGGCCCGGCAGTAGTCGCACTGGCTTACCCACTGTACAAGCAGCGCCATCAACTGCTGAAGAACTGGCTTCCCATTGTCGGTGGATCGTTGGCAGGCGTATTTGCAGGCATGCTCAGTGGTATGCTGCTGGCATTGGCATTCGGTTTTAGCAAGCCGTTCATTTTATCGATTGTGCCCAAATCGGTCACTACGCCGGTAGCGATCCAGATTGTGAATCATCTCGGTGCGGATTCTTCGCTGACTTCAGTATTTGTCATGATCGCCGGATTCACCGGAGCGGTATGCGGCGTCTATCTGCTGCGACTGTTCCGCATCCATCATGTGATCGGCAGCGGATTGCGCTGGGCAGCTCTTCCCATGCGCTCGGTACCGCCAAAGCGATGGAGATCGGAGAGCAGGCATCTTCGATGAGTTCGATAGCTATGACGATCAGCGCGATTGTCGCTTCCTTTATCGCTCCGCTGGTCGTATGGATCGTTTTCCAGTAATAATGCTGTAAAACACAGAACAGATCTTTCTTGATTCTGGTGCTGCTATGATTAGGAACATAACACATACAGAATACATTTTATCCAAATAAAAGCTAAGCTCTAACGTATAATAGAGCTTAGCTTTTATTTTGCTTATGCTGGTAGAAGATGAAAGGTCAATAAAGCTTACAGTGCGATTCTTATATGGCACCGCAGTAATTAAATTATAGCTTTTTTTCGAGTCAGGGTTGTAATGGATGCCGAGTCGAAGCGCCAAATTTAGCCCAGCGCCACATCCAGAATCATCATCACGGTGAATCCGATCATCAGACACATCGAGGCAAAGTCCTTGTTGCCTTTTTCCTGCGAGCCCGGAATGACTTCTTCCGCAACTACAAAGATCATCGCACCTGCAGCAAAGCAGAGTGCATACGGCAGCAGCGGATCGATCAGCGTCACGGCCAGTACACCGAGTACAGCGGCGATCGGTTCGACCATCCCGGATAATTGTCCATAGAAAAAGGCTTTGCGGCGGCTCATGCCTTCACCGCGCAGCGGCATGGATACGGCGAGCCCTTCCGGGAAGTTCTGGATACCGATACCAATCGCCAGCGCCACCGCACCGGCAAGTGATTCGGTGGAAGTGCCATTGGCTACAGCGCCAAAAGCGACGCCGACCGCCAGGCCTTCGGGGATGTTATGCAGTGTAATGGCGAATACGAGCAGCGTACTGCGGCGTTTGTTTTTGGTACCCATGCCTTCCGCCTGGTTGCTGCTGGAGGAAGGGTGAATGTGCGGAATGACTTTGTCCGCTCCCCACAGAAACAGTCCGCCCAGCATAAATCCGACGGCAGCCGGAATCCAGGGTGGCAAGGAACTGTCTTCCGACGCCATTTCCAGTGCAGGAGCGATCAGGGACCAGAAGCTGGCGGCAATCATGACTCCGCCAGCAAAACCCAGCATCCCATCATATACTTTCTGATTCGGATTTTTGGAAGTAAAGACCAAGGCCGCTCCAACGGCGGTCATCCCCCAGGTGAATAGGGTAGCCACCAGCGCCTGCATTACTGGTGTCAGGCCGGTAAAGAAATCAATCATATGTAACAGTCACGCTCCTCGTCTCATTGGTCATAGCAGGGTAGATAGGATGCTGCTATGTTTGATTACCCCAATCCGGAGAATACACATCATTAGATCACCAGCCAGATATGAAAAGGATAATAAGCGGCAATAGAGAGAAGGGCAGCAAGCAGAAAGAAATGTCTGTTTCCTGTTCTTCCTATACAGCTTGCCAGACCGGAATTCGTGTACTATAATCAACACATGAACAATTGCTCATATGTTATTTAAAGTTAAAAATAGGTTAATACATGGCAAAGGAGCGGATAACGATGAACTTTACAAGCCGTAAGGATCTTCTATCTGATAAAGATAAAAGCCAACAGCGCGATCACTCCTCCGGTATAGTGGATCATGCTCATGAATCAGCATATACTCATGGGGATCACGTTCATCCACATGATGAATTGATGCATGATCATGCCGGGCATTTGCATCATGAAGAACCGGCTCATAAGCACGAAGGTCATTCCCACCAGCATGGACATGGTCATTCTCATGCCCATAATACAAACAAAAAGGCGCTTGGACTGGCTTT
This sequence comes from Paenibacillus sp. Z6-24, assembly GCF_054161335.1. Taxonomy (NCBI): domain Bacteria; kingdom Bacillati; phylum Bacillota; class Bacilli; order Caryophanales; family Paenibacillaceae; genus Paenibacillus; species Paenibacillus sp. Z6-24. The sequence continues at coordinate 2,352,559 of NZ_CP096398.1, forward strand.
TTTCTTGATTGCCGCCTTCATGATCGTGGAAGTGGTCGGTGGACTGATGACCAACAGTCTCGCGCTGCTTTCAGATGCGGGGCATATGTTCAGCGATGCTGCTGCGCTGGGACTGAGCTTTGTCGCCATGGTATGGGGACAGCGCCAGACGAGTGGGACCAAAACCTACGGATATAAGCGCTTTGAAGTGCTGGCCGCCTTTTTGAACGGGATTACGCTGGTCGTCATCTCGCTCTATATTTTCTGGGAAGCGTTCCAGCGGTTCAGCGAGCCGCAGAGCATCATGAGCTCCGGTATGCTGACGATTGCCATTATCGGATTGATCGTTAATATACTGGCTGCTTATATCCTGATGAAAGGCGACACTTCCGAGAATTTGAATGTTCGTAGTGCTTTTTTGCATGTAATGGGGGATCTGCTCGGCTCGGTGGGTGCGATTGCAGCGGCGCTGCTGATTATGTTTTTTGGCTGGACACTGGCAGATCCGATTGCCAGCATTATCGTAGCTGTACTCGTGCTGATCAGCGCGTACCGGGTCACCCGGGACTCGGTACATATTCTGATGGAAGGCACACCGGTAAATATCCGTACTGAAGAGATTACCCGTGAATTAGCCGGTATTCCGCATGTGCAGGGCGTACATGATATGCATGTGTGGTCGCTGTCATCGGATCTGCCGCTGCTGAGCTGTCATCTGATTATTGATAATGCCGCGAATGGCAGCGAGATTATGAGGTCAGCGCGTGAGCTGATCCAGAAGCAGTATGGTATCGGACATATTACCATTCAGCTGGATACACCGGATATGAACTGCCAGGGCAACAAACATTAGCTGGGCTATACCATCACGCTTTTGCTGGAACCCGAAGATCAATTTAATGTAAAAAAGGAAGCTTCCGAGATGGAGGCTTCCTTTTATCTGAATTATCAAATATATGCAGCGATTATTTATGAATCAAATGCTGGTGGGTCTGCTTGAAAATCTCTTCTACATGATGATCATCCAGCGAATAAAATACCGTTTTGCCTACTTTGCGCGGTTTGACGATACGCATATTGCGCAAATAGCGTAATTGATGGGACACCGCAGACTGGGTCATATCGAGTACTTCACAGATATCATGGACACAGAGCTCTTTTTCAAGAATGGCATAGATCAACCGGACACGTGTCGGATCGCCCAATGCTTTGAAAATCTCGGCCATCGACAAAGCCGTATCGTTACTGATCAGTTCCTGCTTCATACGAGCAAGTGCCTGCTGTGAAGCTTCCGTAGCGTCGTTGCAATGGCTGCAGTCTTCTATAATGGCTTCCTGCTTCACGTTCTTTCACCTTCCTCGTAGATCATATGTTATCATTATAGCAAAAATCGTTGCGATTACGAATAGTGGAAATAAAAAAGGATATACGGCTTACCTGTAAAAGATTGACGAGGGCTTTTTTATCTATTACTATATAAGCATATCGTTATATATTAATTATTAGTGCTGGTTCATGCTATGGCATTATAGACTATATACAAATATGGATAGCCTGTCTGTCGGCAGTCCATAACAGGAGGGATCAGGTTGGACACAGAGCTTCACTTTAACAAGCTGGATCAGATGACAGAGCTGGCGGAACAGATCAAGCTGCTGGGAGACCGGACCAGATTGATTATGCTTGCTTTGCTTCGGGATCGGGAATGGTGTGTATGTGATTTTGTAGACCTGTTTCATATTTCACAGCCAGGGATCAGCCAGCATATGCGCAAACTGAAGTCCCACAAAATCGTTAAGGAAGAACGCCGGGGACAGTGGGTCTATTACTCGCTGAATGTTGCGGATAAGCCGCATATTCAGGCCGTCCTGGACAATCTTCCTGCCAGTGAAGAGATTCTGCGCATGTTAAACAAAACGGAAACAGGCAGCTGCGGTACGGATAAAGATCGCTGCTGCTAAAAGATCTTGTTAAGGGGATGGTCGATACCCCCGGGGAATGATGGATACAGGTAGGAAATGATTGATTCAACAGGCAGTTTTTCTGTTGAACAGTACGAATATTGTGATGCTGATAATCTGGAGGAAGTTGCCTTGCTTACTGTAATACTTGCTGTTGTTATTTTTGTGGTTACTCTGACTTTTGTCATCTGGCAGCCGAAGAATCTTTCGATTGGCTGGTCGGCATGCGGAGGGGCTGCACTGGCACTGCTGGCTGGAGTGGTCAATCTGCAGGATGTCTGGGATGTCACGCAGATTGTATGGAATGCGACGCTTGCTTTTGTCGCTATTATCCTGATATCGCTCATACTGGACAAGATTGGATTTTTCGAATGGGCAGCTCTACATATGGCACGTATCTCTCACGGAAACGGGCTGCGCATGTTTATCTATGTGTCTCTGCTCGGTGCGGTTGTATCGGCATTGTTCGCCAATGACGGTGCTGCGCTTATTCTGACACCGATTGTACTGGCGATGGTACGAGCACTGAAGCTGAGCGAGAAACATATTTTCCCGTTTATTATGGCGAGTGGATTTATCGCCGATACGACCTCGCTGCCGCTCGTCGTTAGCAATCTGGTTAACATTGTCTCAGCGGACTATTTCCATATTACCTTTATGGAATATGCCGGGCGGATGATTGTACCAAATCTCTTTGCGCTTGGAGCGAGCATTCTGGTGCTGTATCTGTTTTTTCGTAAAAGTATTCCGAGTTCCTTTGATGAGCGCAATCTTAAGCCGCCGGTGGATGCGATCAAGGATATTCGCATGTTTCGGTTATCCTGGTGGGTGCTCGGGCTGCTGCTAGTTGGTTACTTTGTCAGTGAATTCTTTAGTATTCCAGTCTCTTTGGTAGCAGGTGTGATCGCGATATTTTTCCTGATTATGGCAAATCGTAGTGATGCGGTACCGACACGCGAAGTGGTAAAAGGTGCACCATGGGCCATCGTATTTTTCTCCATCGGTATGTATGTAGTCGTCTATGGACTGCGTAACGCTGGGCTGACGAATGTACTTGCAGATGTGATTCAGGTAGCGGCAGATCACGGTCTGTTCGCAGCGACGATGGGCATGGGCTTCCTGGCTGCTCTGCTATCCTCGGTCATGAACAATCTGCCGACCGTACTGATTGATGCACTGGCGATCCAGGGTACGACAGCTACGGGTGTGATCAAGGAAGGACTGATCTATGCCAATGTCATCGGATCGGATCTGGGTCCCAAAATCACACCAATCGGTTCACTTGCGACGCTGCTCTGGCTGCATGTGCTGAATGGCAAAGGAATCCGTATTTCCTGGGGATCTTATTTTAAAATCGGAATTATTCTGACAATTCCCACTTTGTTTCTGACGCTTTTGGGGCTTTATCTGTGGCTGCTGTTAATCTTGTAAGAAATGTAGATTTCAGTTAATGACACTTCAAACTATAAACATTTCAAAGGAGCGGAATATAATGGACAAAAAAACGATTTATTTCCTGTGTACAGGCAATTCATGCCGCAGTCAGATGGCTGAAGGCTGGGCCAAAAAGTATCTTGGAGAGAACTGGAATGTGTATAGTGCCGGCATCGAAGCCCATGGACTCAATCCCAATGCGGTCAAAGCGATGAACGAGGTAGGTATCGACATTTCACAGCAGACATCCGATATCATTGACATGGAACTGCTCAATCATGCCGATATGGTCGTTACCCTGTGCAGTGATGCAGATGATAAATGTCCGGCTACACCTTCTCATGTACGCCGCGAACACTGGGGATTTGATGATCCTGCTAAGGCCGAAGGCAATGATGCGCAGAAATGGGGCGTATTCCAGCGTGTGCGTGATGAGATTGGTAACCGTATCAAAAGCTTTTCCCTGACCGGCATGTAATTGGCTGTCCTACATCTTCGAATAGAATACCTATGCAAAGTAAATCCCGGTGTGCTCATGAAAAGGCGCACCGGGATTTGCTTTGTAATGATCCTGTTCTATTGGAATCTGATTTCCCAGCAGCCCTGCAGTTTGCGCAGCAGGACAATCTGACCGGCATGATAGCTGTCATGAAGCATCCAGCTGGCCAGCTGTTCACCGATCTGTACATCTTCGGAAGAGTAGAGTGCGGCCAAATCATCATCTGTATAGAAGGCGATTTGTTCCCTTAATGCATCGGAGATTCGGGTGACTTCGGCGACCAGGTCATTCCACTGCTGCTCCTGCCCAGGGTCTCCAGGTTCACCAAAAGTCTCCAGATTGGTAGCAGCTTGTGGACCCGGGTTCTGATTCTGAAGCTTGTTCAGCACTAACCGGTTATAATAAGCGATATGGTTGACGTACTGCCAGATCGTCAGATTATTCCCCTGCGGACGCCATACTGCCTGGGCAGCTGTTAATCCCTCCAACGCTACAGATAACGGTACGATCCAGTTCTCATCTTTCCAGCTTTGATCCTTTTGAAGCAGCAGTAACTCGGCGGCGCTTACAGTCATTTTTGTTCCTCCTTGTGGGTACATGCAGACCGTTGATGGATTGCGGTACAGGATTAGTCGAATAAACAGGGTTGGCTATGCTGTGATCTCAGAGTTTTTCATCAGATAACAAATATTTTCTCTGTCCCATCCCATAGCAGGGTCTATACTAGGAAATCCACATGTCCATGGGTTATTAACTTTCTGAACAATAAATGTAACTGGCTACCATATGGTTAAATGGTTACAATTATAGTTAAACATAAAGCGGTGCTTGTAACCATCCAATTTTATATTTGGTAGTTACAATAGTGATCGACGATTATGAAGATAAAGGTGATGGGATGAATATATTATGGAGTGATTTTCTGAATAGTGACTGGCATGACTGGAAAGAAGGCAAGCGGGATATGGATCGGCTGCCGCTGGCAGAGTGGCAGCAGTCTTTCCTGGATAAGCATCATCTTCGGGCGCCTGTACCGGCTTCTGCAGAACAACTTCAGTATTTAATCGATTTTCGAGCTGATCTGCAGCAGATCGCTGTTCATCAGTCAGAAGGCAATCAACTGACATCTCAGCAGATACAGACGCTGAACCATATACTGGAAGCCGCTGCAGTGCAGCGTCATCTCGTCATGGAAGCAGGCCGTCCGGTTATTCATTACCGGCAGCTGGGCGATGACTGGCAGAGTGTAGCTGCTGAAGTGGCAGCCCATTTTGTGCATACACTGAGGGAAGGCGAAGGCAGCCGGATCCGCATTTGCGATAATCCTGACTGCCGCTGGATATTCTATGACGATACACGCAGCCGTACCAAAAAATATTGCGATGACAAACTATGTGGGAATCTTATGAAAGTAAGACGCTTCCGTGCAAAAAAGCGAGCATCGCAGAACAAACCATAATGCCTTCACACGATGGAAGGTATTGTAAAACATAGTACCGAGTGATAATATAGTTCCAATATCAAATGCGATGACGAGAAGAGTAGGATAAGTTACTTTTTGTACAGAGAGCTCCGGCAGCTGAAAAGGAGCCAAAAAGCCTTATTTGAAACAAGCCTCCGAGCAGCGTATCGGACTGGTCGATCCGGGTATGGTACGACAGGAGCTCCTGTTACAGAGCTAGGGTATAACCGTCTGTGCATCAGCCATCATCACCGGACAGCGGCGTACCTGATAAGGCGGATATAGCGATATATCCGTAAACTGGGGTGGCACCGCGATTATAATCTCGTCCCCAAGACCATACGTCTTGGAGGTGGGATTTTTTTGTTGTGTTTTTTGTTGTATTTGTAAAGGAATTCGCAGCTGTCTGTGCCAATTAATCAGTGCAAACAGCTGTCCCAAACTAACTTAACTATACATCCGGTAAGGGCATGGCCTGGAAACATGCAAGCAGGGCCAGAAGCCATGCCGCCGGCAAATAACAAGGGAGGCCACCCCATGAGTACCGTAAATGAAAATAATACCCATTTCATTCATAAAGTCATCGAAGAAGATATTCGCGCAGCATCCTACAGCCGTCCGATTGCGACCCGCTTTCCGCCGGAGCCAAACGGCTATCTGCATATCGGCAGCGCTTTTGCCATTATTACCAATGCAGAGTTGGCGCGGCAATATGGAGGTCTGTTCAAACTGCGGATGGATGATACCAATCCGCTCAAGGAAAGTATGGAATACGTGCATTCGATTATCGACGATATCAAGTGGCTGGGCTATGATCCGGAAGTCCATTTTGGTTCTGATTATGGGGAGCATTATTATGAGGCAGCAATCCGGCTTATTCGTAAAGGCAAAGCCTACGTATGCGATCTGCCGCCGGATGAGATGGCCCGGTATCGCGGCACACTGACCGAACCGGGAATAAACAGCCCTTATCGCGACCGCTCGGTGGACGAGAATCTGGCGCTGCTGGCAGGTATGCGGGCAGGCAAGGATGCAGCGGGAAGCAGAGTGCTGCGGACGAAGATCGATATGGCTTCTCCCAATATGACACTGCGTGATCCGGTGCTGTACCGGATTATCCACGCGCCGCATTACCGGACAGGCGAGGCATGGTGCATCTACCCGATGTATGATTTTGCCCATCCGATCCAGGATGCGCTGGAAGGCATCACCCATTCGCTCTGCTCCATTGAGTTCAAGGAGCACCGGCCGCTGTATGAATGGGTACTGGATGAGCTGGACATTAACGAACCGCCCAAGCAAAGGGAATTCGGACGGCTCAATATTACGGGAGCTGTAACGAGCAAGCGATATTTGCGTGAGCTGGTAGAAGGTGGTTATGTGGATGGCTGGGATGATCCGCGCCTGCCGACACTGCAAGGACTGCGCAGACGCGGATTTACTCCGGAGAGCATTCGATCTTTTTTCCGGGAGATTGGGATGATCCGGACGAGCAGTACGGTGGATATTGCCATGCTGGAGCATAGTATCCGGCAGGATCTGAAGCCGCACACACGCAGCGCGATGGTCATACTGGACCCGGTCAAGGTCATCATTACCAACTATCCGGCAGACAAGACCGAGTGGCTGACCGTGGAGAATAACGCGGAGAATGAAGACATGGGTACACGTGAGCTGCCATTTACGAGAGAACTGTGGATCGAGCGGGAAGATTTCATGGAAGAGCCGATACGTGGATTCCACCGTCTGTCGCCGGGTGTAGAAATAAGGCTCAAAGGCGCTTACTTTATCCGCTGCGAGCATGTGGTATGGGACGAGTCTTCTGGAGAGATTACGGAGCTGCACTGTACGTACGATCCGGCTACACGAAGCGGCAGCGGCTTCAATGCCCGTAAGGTCAAAGCAACACTGCACTGGGTGTCCGCAGCCCACGGGGTGGAGGTAGAAGTGCATCTCTATGACCGTCTGTTGCGCGAACCGGATACAATTCCGGCAGAGAACGCTGATTGGCAGGAGCGTATCAATCCGGATTCCTTGATCCGGCTAACGGGCAGTATCGCCGAACCGTCACTCAGTGAAGCGGCCATAGGTGATCGCTTTCAGTTTATCCGGCACGGCTATTTTGCTGTCGACAGTAAATACAGTACTGCTGAGCGCCTCGTATTCAACCGGATTGTGTCTCTAAAGGACTCGTGGAAAGGCGGAAAAACCTGAGCAGGAAAGAGCTGTGTATGCTTGATCCGCTATTCTGATTGATGGCAATAAACCACAATCAGCAAGTCACAACCAGCAAGCCCCAAAATCCACCTGTCCGGTATATCGGATAAGCGGATTTTGGGGCTTTTTATTGTTCCCGTTTCTATGGTGGTAAGGCTGAATCCAAGGTTTTGACTTTACGCCAAGCAGGAATTATAATGAATATAACATATGAACAGTTATTCATGTATTGCTTGGTGAAAGGGGAGAATATCCTTGGAGCATACTCAAGATAGAGTTGTTAGACGTGAACTGATCCTCGATGGTCTGCACTGTGCGAACTGTGCAATGAAGATTGAGAATAGCGTGCAGAAGATTCAGGGCGTGTCTGCCTGTTCCGTCAATTTTGTCAATAAGACGTTGATGCTGGAGACGGCAGATGGGCGAGAAGAGGCTGTCGTCGATGAAGCGACTCGTACGGTGAACCGGATCGAACCCCAGGTCAAAGTAAGACTGAAACAGCCGGCATCCATATCTCAGCTGGATGCCGTACAGCAGGCTGCAGCACATAACGAAGCAGAGCCCCGGAGCGGTATGTCCGGACGTCAGATTATGATTGCCCGTCTGGTGGCCGGTGCAGGACTGACTGCCGCCGGTCTTCTCATACCGCTGCCGGGCTGGGCAGAGTTTACGGTATTTCTTGCCGCTTACCTGATTGCCGGGGCGGACATCGTCTGGCAGGCGATCCGCAATATACTGCGGGGACAGGTATTTGATGAATATTTCCTCATGTCGGTAGCGACGATCGGTGCTTTTGCGGTACAGCAGTATCCGGAAGGCGTAGCGGTCATGCTCTTTTACCAGGTGGGTGAGATGTTCCAGAGTATGGCAGTCGACCGGTCACGCCGATCGATTACTGCACTGATGGATATCCGTCCGGATTATGCCAATGTACAGACCGCCAATGGAGTGAGACAGGTATCTCCCGAATCGGTCCGAATCGGAGATCGTATCGTTATCAAGCCGGGGGAGAAGGTACCACTGGATGGTATCGTGATCGAAGGTTCTTCCATGCTCGACACCTCGGCACTCACCGGCGAATCGCTGCCGCGTGAAGTCGCTCCGGGCAAGGAAATAATGGGCGGCTGCATTAACAAAAATGGAGTATTGACTGTAGAAGTCACTCGAGTCTTCACCGATTCCTCGGTAGCCAAAATTCTCGAACTCGTCGAAAATGCCAGCAGTAAAAAGGCACCTACCGAGAAATTCATCACCCGGTTTGCCCGTTATTACACCCCGGCTGTCGTTATTATCGCAGCCCTGCTGGCGGTGATTCCACCGCTGCTGATCAATGGTGCGGAATTCTCGGACTGGGTATACCGGGCGCTGATCTTCCTCGTTATCTCCTGTCCGTGCGCACTGGTTGTCTCGATTCCACTCGGATTTTTCGGAGGAATCGGGGCTGCGTCGAGAGCCGGTATCCTGATTAAGGGCAGCAACTATCTGGAAGCGCTGAATGATGTGCGCTATGTCGTCTTTGACAAAACCGGCACACTGACACGCGGAACATTTGCCGTGACCGGTATTCATCCCGCAGCGGAATATTCCGAAGACCAGCTGCTTGAGCTGGCTGCCTATGCCGAAATGCATTCCAATCATCCGATTGCCGAATCGATCCGTGACGCTTATCGGGGAGAGCTGGAGCAGAGCCGTCTGGGCAGCTATGAGGAGATTGCCGGTCATGGGATAGCGGCCGAACTGGATGGTCAGCAGGTGCTGGCAGGCAATGTCAGACTGATGCAGCGGGAGCGGGTTACTTATAGCGAACCTGATGCACCGGGGACGGTCATCCACCTCGCCCATAATGGACGATATGCCGGCTGTATCCTGATCTCGGATGAAATTAAATCAGATGCGGCTGAAGCGATTCAGCAGCTCAGACAGCAAGGCATTCGCCGTATAGTGATGCTGACCGGGGATAGCCGAGCTGTTGGCGAGGCGGTCGGCAGACAGCTCGGAATTGACGAAGTACATGCCGAACTGCTGCCGCAGCACAAGGTTGAAGAGATCGAGAAGCTGGAGCAGCAGCGGAGCGGGCGCGAGAAGACGATCTTCGTAGGGGATGGAATCAATGATACACCGGTACTGGCCCGCGCGGATATCGGAGTAGCCATGGGTGGACTCGGTTCAGATGCGGCGATTGAAGCCGCCGATATCGTCATCATGACCGACGAACCTTCCAAGCTGGCGACCGCTGTTCGGATTGCCAAACGTACCCGCCGTATTGTATGGCAGAACATTATGTTTGCGCTTGGTGTCAAAGTGGTATTTCTTATTTTGGGAACGTTTGGTATTGCTACCATGTGGGAAGCGGTCTTTTCGGATGTTGGGGTAACTCTGCTGGCTGTGCTGAATGCCACTCGCGTACTGCGTTCCGAGCAGCCGGGTGAGAATATCCCGGCAGTCAGCAGCAGGCTGGCTTAGGTAAAGCAACGGAAAAATAGCAAACAGATTTGATGGAATAAAAGGAAGAAACCGTATGCACTTCAGGTGCTGCGGTTTCTTTTTGCATACTTCCATCAATAGTGAATCGGCGAGAAGGGAAATGGAATCAATAAATAGTACAGACTACTTTTAGAGTAATATATGGTATATATTGACTGTTTTTTCGACAAAATTTGTTCTATTTATAGGACTATTGTGTTATTATGTTGTTAAATGGGTAACTAAATACCTGAATTTCCTAATGAATAGGACAGTATGAACCAGATTAGCCAGCAAGTTCATTTCAATCACTAACTTAATAATGTCATAATGACATCGGCCTCACCATATAACACAGCTGCTCGCATGACAGCATCGGCAGCTGGTCAATCGGACACAAGGAGAAAAGATGATGAAGATCACGAATTATGTTTTTATCAATCAATACCTGGATGTACAGGACAATGAAGGCAATATGATGGTAGGACGGGTAGAGACGGTCGATGAACAGGTGATTGTACTCGGTGATATTACCCGCAAGGAGCAGTTGGTACTGAGCGAGATGATTCAACGGGATGTATTCGTCTTTTTTGTCGGTCACGACAAGCTCAAGTACCAGTTCCAGACACGGATGGAACGCATGGATGGAGAACCGCTGAAGATCAGACTTCACGCTCCGGATCCAGCCGATATTATCAAAATCCAAAACCGTGACTATTTGCGCATCGGTTCCTCCGTGCGCTGCGAACTGACAGTGGAGGAAGAGTCGGAGCGGCGGCTGGAGATTTACACACATGATATCAGCGGCGGCGGATTATCCTTTTATACCCGCAATCCTGTAGAATATGAGAAGTATTCCGGCACAATATATCTGTACAAGGGGGAGAATGAAATCTCCCTGCCTTTCAAAGCGGAACTTGTATATATGAACGAACTGGAAGCCGGCCGTTATAAGGTGGCTCTTCAGTACAGCGATATCAAAGAACAGCATCGCAATCATATTATCCGTTATGCAATTCAGGAACAGGTGCGAGTACGCAAATAACCGGTAGAAAATAAAATGCTAGGACCAAAGAATGAACAGCAAGCCCGATCCTTAGGATGGGGCTTTTTTTGTTGAAGATAACTCTATAACAGCAAGAGGAGGTTAGACGCTGTATACGAGCATAGTGAAATAAAATGCAGTGTCTATGGACCCGGACAAAACATACATTTGCCCTGCCATCGGAATCAAAAAGGAATCATTCTTCATAAGGGGAGCAAATTGCGACGGGATTTGACAAAAGGTAGGTAAATGATTTATGGTGTTAAAGGTTACAAAAAATTAATAACTGATTCTAATGTCATCTGTACGTTTAAATAATTTATTTTTGCATCGCGGGTCCTTACAATAAAGGGAATTTGTATTACATAGATAGAGAGCTCAGATTACCCCTGGACAGAGGTTGAAGCAACTCCGCAAGCACCGAAGGGAGAAGTATTTGTTTGAAGAAAATGATATTGTCTCTGCTGGCTGCCTCCATTATTTGCACAGCAAATCCAGCCGGCGCGTCTGCAAGTTCGCCATCATTCAAAAGTGAAATCACATCAGAAGCCAGCAAGGTAATCGGAACTCCGTATGTACTTGGAGGAACAAGTACACGTGGATTTGATTGTTCCGGATTTACCCGCTATGTATATAAGAAATTGAATAAGACTCTGCCGCGTACAGCCAGACAGCAGGCCCGGGTCGGCAAGCCTGTCGCCAAAGGAAACCTGTCTGTAGGCGATCTTGTCTTCTTTAATACCACGGGCAGAGGAATCTCCCATGTTGCCATTTATATTGGTCATAACAAAATTATCCATGCAGCCAGCAGTACCGGCGTAACCATCAGCAGTCTGTCACAATCCTACTACGCTAAGCGTTATGTGACTGCCAGGCGGGTCGCGAAATAAAGCCACGGCATGAGGTTAGTCCAGCAAGCTGCTTTTCCGAACACCCTTTTCACTCCAGTCTATAATTAAAATAAAAACGTGGAGTTCTGCCTTTTACCAGAAAGGTGGAACTCCACGTTTTTTGTTGAAAATACAGCGATCGTTCTCAGCAACTCAATTGGGGAGACAAGAGTTAGATAAACAGCTTATGAGCAGCCGTTCCCGGTCTGTAATGGAGCCGCCGATGTAATAAGGCAGGCCGCAGTTGGCAAAGGAGATATAAGGACCTTTTTCCAGCATAATAATCTCCGCGTGTTCATCGAGCCGGCGCAGCCGGGCGGCGGCAGAAGTTCCGCTTGCCACTCCGCCGACAATAAGTACTTTCCTGGGTTTGATTACTGTGGACATATTATTCTTCCTCTCCGAAAAAGATGGTAATCAGCTGTTCGACACGTGGATCTGCAATAATATAATTGACTTCAAGTCCGCTGCGTTCTGTAGTGACGATGCCTGCACTGCGCAGCTTTTGCAGATGCTGGGATACCGTGGACTGGGGCAGATCGAGGCATTGCTGCATATAGGAGACATTACATTTCTTTTTGCGCAGCAGTCCGCGCACAATGCAGAGACGTACTGGATGAGAGAGTGCTTTGAGCACTTCAGCGGGTTCATCGTATTTTTTCCAATCCTGTATGTTAAAAGCCGAATCCATAACATATACCTCCTGGGTTTTATTCAGAGCAGATTATGAGTTTGTATATTTACTGGATCGTTAGTGAATTACACTTGAATAGTAATCTGAATAGCAATTGTGAAATCGTAATATCGTAATATCGTAATATAAAGATATAACGATTTAATAATCAACTGTTACATGAAAAACAAAAAATATCGGATCTCTGGTATTTGCCAGCAAGATTTTATACTCTATAGAAAGAGGAGACAATGTAAAGCATAGCATAGTACTGCGCAAAAAACGTAAATGCATCATACATTGTTCGCCTGATTAACAATGATCGAAGCCAAAGGACCGTATTTTTTGTCACAGGAAAGGAAACGTTATGGGGAAATGGATAGATTATGCGCTTGGTTTTTGTATTGTAGTGATTAATTTCCGTTTGTACGGCAGTACCGGCAATATGGACTACCTGTGGATAGGGCTGACGATTGGCATATTTGCCGTTCACCTGGTCTTTTATAAAAGAAAAGAGAATGCCAATGAGCAGGAACAGCCAGTCGGTGTAAGAAGAAAACTGCAGACCGATCAGAAGCTGCTTTTAACCGGAGTGCTGCTGCTGATGTTTAGTGTAGGTGTAATGTATATGGGCGAAGACTATCAGCTGCCAACGATGCTGTCCTGGGTTGTTATCACTATCCAGTCAGTATTTATACTTATAGCGAGCTGGCATTTGCTCAGACCGAAAAGCAGGGCGACGCGTTAAATAGATCGGTTAACTACTGTGCATAGACTCTGTAATGCCAACTGTTGCATTTAAAAGAATATGTGTTATACTAAAAATATCTTAAATATGAGATATATAATTTAAGATAAAAAACTTCCTTTTCCCAGTACCAAATGGGCAGGAACAATTACACCCATTGCCTGCAAAAAGCAGCAATGAAGACGGAGGTATATGATGATCCAGAGCTTACAGCGTATTAATGAATTGGCCCAAAAACAGCGTGAACATGGTCTGACCGATGTGGAGAGAGAAGAGCAGCGTGTACTGCGTCAGGAATATCTGCGCGAGATCCGCGGTCAGGTACTCAGCACCTTTTCCCAGCTGACTGTAGTGGATGCGATGGGGAATGACGTGACACCCGAGAAGCTCCGCGCCGAAAAAGAAAAAGGATTTCAAATCGATTAAGCCATGACCATTCATCTAGCCCAGCCGCTAACTGATGATGGTCATCCCCACTCCAGGCATCCCTGATGACGAGTATTTACGAACCGCAAGGTTCGATAATGACTCGCACAGGGATGCTTTTTTGTTATGACCGAAATCATTTCCTGTTTTATCCATTCTATTCTGGATATGACGTTTAGGTGCCTCTATAGAAGGTTATATGAAAAAAAGCCGGACTTTTAACATGGTAGTTCATACGAATCCTGGCATGTGCATTTCATTCGTACTTACCACATATTCTGAAACTAAAGACAGATCATGAAGACCAGAATCGATTCCAAGAGGTGAATACATGAACAAAACGCTGGATAAAAGAACACAGATTGTCGAAGCGTCCCTGGCACTATTTGCCGAACGGGGCTTTGACGGAACGACCGTACCTGAGATCGCCGTGCGGGCGAACGTGGGTGCAGGTACAATTTACCGCTATTTCGCAAGCAAGGAAGCGCTGGTCAACGCCCTGTTTCAGGACCATCTGTTCCGCTTGCATGAGAGCTTTAAGCAGGATTTTCCACAGGTATCTGATTCACGGAAGCAGTTCCGGCATATTATTAGCAGACTGACCGAGTTTGCCAGGACCGATTTGAATGCTTTGCAATTTATCGACACCCATTATTATTTCAGATTGCTGGATGAGCAGAGTCTGGCGGTGTATCACGAACTGATGGCTTTTCTGGATGGGTTTATCCATAATGGCCAGCAGCAGGGCATGATCAAGAATCTGCCTTCCGATACCCTGATTCTGATGGTGTTCGGCGCCTTTCTTGGCATGTGCAAGCAGCAAATGACCTCGATTCCACTCGCGGATGAACAGTCGCTGCTCCAGCAGGCCGATCAGTGCTGCTGGGATATGATTGCTGTCCATATTTGAAAAAGCCCACGCATTTGATATATCATATTCGTCATATCAAATGGCATGTTATAAGCGGAATGAATATTCATTCCTTATGATGAGTATCATAATTATTGCATATCCAGACAGGAGGAGATTCATAATGTCAACGATTCCACAGCCCAAAACATTTGGCCCTCTAGGCAACCTGCCGCTGATCGATGCGGAACATCCGGTGGAAAGCGTCATGAAGCTGCTCGACGAACATGGACCGCTGATCCGGCTGGGATTCCCGGACCGTGAAGAGATTTACACATCCGATCCCAATCTGGTCAAGGAGCTGTCCGACGAATCCAAGTTTGATAAAAATGTATGGAGCCCGCTGCAGCGGGTGCGTCCTTTTGCCGGAGACGGATTGTTCACCAGCTGGACGGATGAACCCAATTGGGGTAAAGCGCACCGTCTGCTGATGCCAAGCTTCAGCCAGCGCGCTATGCAGGATTATCATGACAAAATGGTCGATATCGCTGTCCAGCTGGTACAGAAATGGTCCCGGTTGAACCGTGACGAACTCGTCGAGGTGTCGGATGATATGACCCGTCTGACTCTGGATACGATCGGACTATGTGCATTCAATTACCGGTTCAACAGCTTTTACAGCAAGGAGGCTCATCCATTTGTGGAAAGTATGGTCGAAGCGCTGGATGAAGCGATGAACCAGGGACATCGGCTGGAGATCCAGAACAAGCTGGCTCTGCACAAAAAGCGTGAATTTCAGAAAAATATCGACTATATGTTCGAAGTGGCGGACGGACTGATCCAGCAGCGCAAGGAAAACGGGGATCATGGGGAAAATGATCTGCTCAGCCGCATGCTGAGCGGCATCGATCCGGAGACCGGAGACAAGCTGCCGGATGAGAATATCCGCTATCAGATGATTACATTCCTGATCGCCGGTCATGAGACGACGAGTGGACTGCTGTCCTTTGCCCTGTATTTCCTGCTCAATAATCCGGACAAGCTGGAAAAGGCACGTGCGGAAGTGGACCGCGTGCTGGCTGATCCGGTGCCGGGCTACAAGCAGGTGCGTGATCTGAAATATATCCGCATGATTCTGAGAGAAGCGCTGCGACTGTGGCCGACCGCGCCTGCCTTTTCCCGGATGGCGAAGGAAGATACGATGCTGGCAGGTAAGTATCCGCTGCAAAAAGGACAGAGTGTCAATATCATCAGTCCATCGCTGCATCGGAATCGGGAGGTCTGGGGCGATAATGCGGAAGCATTTGTACCGGAGCGGTTTGAGGATGAGTCGCAGATTCCTGAGCATGCCTACAAGCCATTCGGTCACGGAATGCGGGCCTGCATCGGTCAGCAGTTTGCCATGTATGAAGCGACACTGGTGCTCGGTATGCTGGTGAAGCATTTTGAATTTGAGGATGCCGAGAATTACCAGCTCCACATTCGTGAGACGCTGACGCTGAAGCCGGATGGATTCCGCATGAAGGTACATCCGCGTACCGCCCGTGTCGCTGTAGCCATACCGGGTACCGAAGCCACAGAGCAGCAGGTCGAACCCGAAGTATCCAAAGCGGTGCAAAAGCATGACACTCCGCTGCTCGCTCTCTATGGCTCCAACCTGGGCACATCCGAAGCGGTGGCCCGGGAATTGGAAGAAGGTGGGAAAACCTACGGCTTCCAGACTGCAGCTGCACCGCTCGATGATTATGCAGGCAATCTGCCGCAGGATGGCGTGCTGATGATCGTGGCTTCCTCCTACAATGGTCAGCCAACCGGCAATGCGGAGAAATTTGTCAGCTGGCTGCAGAATGCCGACGATCACAGCTGTCAAGGTGTGAAATACGTCGTATTCGGCTGTGGTGACCATAACTGGGCGAGTACGTACCAGCGCATTCCCAAGCTGATCGATGAACTGCTGGAACAGAAAGGAGCCGAGCGTATCTTCCGCCGCGGCGAAGGTGATGCGAGCGGTGACTTTGAGATGCAGCTGGACGAGTGGAGAAGTGAACTGTGGCCGGAACTGTTCAAGATTTTCAATGTGGATATTAATGAACAGGAACTCAAAAAGGAAAATGCCATTCAGGTACAGTTCGTGAATTCACCAGTCGGCAGTCCGCTCGTGCGCAGCTATAACGCGCTGGAATGCGAAGTGCTGGAAGCATATGAGCTGCAGCAGCCGGACAGCGGACGCAGCACGCTTCATCTGGATATTGCCCTGCCGCATGGAGAGACGTATCATGAAGGCGACCATATGGGCATTATCCCGCGTAACCCGCAGTCTCTCGTACAGCGTGTACTGCGCCGGTTCCGTATGGATGGCGGCGAGCGTATCCGAATTACCGGCAAAGGCAGCAGTGCCGCCTATCTGCCGCTGGATCGTCCGGCATCGATCATGGAGCTGCTGACGCTGAGCGTCGAACTGCAGGATGTGGCGACCCGTGCCCAGATCCGGGCGATGGCCGACAACAACCAGTGCCCGCCGCACCGCAAGGAACTGGAAGCATTGCTGGACAATGAGACATATCACCGGGAGATTTTACAGAAGCGGGTGACCTTGCTGGATCTCATGGAGGACTATATGTCCTGTGAAATGTCGTTCGAGCAGTTCCTCGGACTGCTGCCTGCGCTGAAGCCGCGGTACTATTCCATCTCCAGCTCGCCGGCAGTACAGCCGGATCGTGCCAGCATCACGGTCAGCGTGGTGGCTGGACCTGCGCGCAGCGGTAAAGGGGAGTTCTACGGGATTGCGACCAGCTATCTGTCGGAAGTGAAGAAGGGTGATACGGTACTAATGTTCATTCGTTCACCGCGTTCGGGGTTCGATCTGCCGCAAGATCCGCAGACGCCAATCATCATGGTCGGCCCGGGGACCGGAGTGGCACCATTCCGCGGATTCCTGCAGGCTCGTCATCATATGAAGCAGCAGGGAACAGCGCTCGGCGAAGCCAGATTGTACTTTGGCTGTCACACACCGGACAAGGATTATCTGTACCGGAATGAACTGGAACGTTATGCGAATGAAGGCATCGTGAAGCTGTACACCGCCTTTTCCCGCAAGGAGCCGGATCACAAGCAGTACGTGCAGGATATTATGTGTGAACATGCGGAAGAGCTGATCGGCCTGCTCGATCAGGGCGCCAAGCTGTATATTTGCGGTGACGGTAACAAGATGGCACCGGATGTGGAAAAGGCACTTCAGGAAATGTACAGCGATGTGCATCAGGTGAGCGCCGAGCAGGCAGAGCAGTGGCTCGGTGAGCTGCAGCAAAGTGGACGTTATGTGAAGGACGTATGGACAGGCATCTGACCAAACAATCACAATAAATACGTCAATACAATTAAGAGAGAATATGACATCCGACGAATAGTCAGAAAAAAACGATCCAAAAAGCGATTGAAAGAGCATCAAAAGCACTCCCGATCTGCCTCTCAGTGTCCCGCAAGGGGATCTGACAGGCAGACGGGAGTATTTTTGCTGTATTTTTAATCCCTCTTAACAATCGGATTATATAGTGGAAGAGAGGCGAATAAATTATCATTGGTCAGCACAGATCAACTTTGCGATGCAAGGAGGCAAGGCAGGATGCATAAAGACTACGAAAGCAGGTATCCGATCAGCGATAAGACCTGTCTGGATATGACACAGGAGGAGCTGTACAGATACAATATTGCACTGGACTATCACAAGCTGAAGTATAAAATATTCATGTTCTGGATTTCGTTTGAAATACTAATGCTCAACTTTACCATTATGATGATTTACGCCCTAGATATTCTGGAGAGGATCGATGAACTGCATATTCCATATGATGCGGAACTGCTCTTCTGGGGGATACCCGCAGCCTGTACTGTAGTGGTCTGTATGATATTCGGTACACTGCATATGATCGCCACCCGCAAACAGAAGATTATCTCCAGGCATCTGAATCCCGGTTATTATCCGGTACGGGAATAATTTGTTATATACCCGGCTTTGCCGCTTGTCCAATGATTGTCCCGTACCGAATCTACTTGGTATATTCATAAATACTTCCGTAGAAGTGATATTGATAATAAATACTATTATTTTACATATTTACATATAAGTATAGTAATAAGTGGTTACAGGGTGCACAATCTTGTCTGTATTACCGGTAATTCGCTGAATGTGGAGAACTCTGGCGAGAGTAGGGTATACGATATATGTAGTATCTAATGGATAAAGAACGATAAGAAACCTAAATTGTAAAATAAGCCCAATAAATACACCGATTGTACAATATGGAGTGCAGAAAAGTGTAATGACTTTTCTGCACTCTTTTTTATATACTGTCTGATGTCCGCGATGTTTACCCGATCCCTGTAAAGCATTGTTCACAATCAAAACTGGTCGGAATATTTGTCAGCGTATACAATGGAAACAAATGCCGATGGAGGTGAAGATATGGCAAACTTTTATTGTAAAAATCATAAGGATCGCATAGCACTGCATCAGTGCTCCCGCTGCAGTAAACCGCTGTGTGAGGAGTGCTACAGTCCGGAGATGGATGCCTGCCGGGTCAACTGTGATGCAGATATTCCGATCGCTCCGCGGTTTCAGCGCCCGAACATGGATGAACCGCAGCCGCGCAAATTCAACTGGTTCCTGCAGGTCATTGTACCGATTCTCGCGGCTATAGGCGGATTGACCCTGCTGTTGTTTGCGATATGCGGAGCCATGCTGTTCGGCATGTAGCGAGGAGAAAGGAGAGGAATTATGGAATTCCCGGTATATCTACATATTGGCTCATGGCGGATTCATCCGCATGTGCTGTTCGAGACGCTGTCCTACTTTATCGGGTTCCGTGTATATCTGTGGACACGGCGTCCAAGTCAGATGAGCAAGCTGGTGAGCCTGCAGATTCTCGCAGGGACCATACTTGGTGCTGCGCTGGGAGCGAAGCTGCTGTTCTGGCTGGAAGATCCGGCAGCGACCTGGGAGCAGCTGAGTCAGGGACATTTGCTCTGGGGAGGCAAGACGATTGTCGGCGGCCTGCTGGGTGGGCTGATCGGCGTGGAGCTGACCAAGCGGCTGGTAGGATGGAAGAGCTCGACCGGAGATGATTTTGTATATCCGCTCATCCTCGGGATCGCGATCGGGCGAATCGGCTGTTTCCTGACCGGACTCGATGATCATACGTATGGGATCGCGACCACCTGGGTGACGGGTGTCGATTTTGGAGATGGCATTTTGCGCCATCCGACGCAATTGTACGAGATCGCTTTCCTGATTGTACTGGCGATTCTGCTCATTCCACTGTATCGTCAGAGCCGCGGACAATCGGCAGCAGCGGGTACAGGCTATGTCTCCGGCAGGATGTTCCAATGGTTCATGGCCGGCTATCTGCTGTTCCGGTTCGCTATTGAATTCATCAAGCCGACGCTGCATCCATATCTGGGGCTGAACAATATCCAGCTCGCCTGCCTGGCCGGACTGATCTATTACAGCTGGCTCTTGTTTGGCAAAGGCCCGCAGCAGCGTACAGCTGTCACCGCAGACTATTCGGGCTGACATGGATCTCACAACATTCAAGCACAAATGTTGATACTAGGCAGTATTCACCGATCACTCTACTGACTTGTACATATTTTATTCAGACAAAAGGAGCAATCCCATGCCTAAAAATCGGCCTTATCTCTATCATGAGCTGACCAACAGTATCTGCTCAACTTGCTATCGCAAGGCAGAAGCCAAGATTATCGAGGAAAATGGACGCATCTATATGGTCAAGCGCTGCCTCGTACACGGACCGGAAAAGGTGCTGATCTCGACGGATGTGGAGTACTATCATCGTACCCGCGAGTTCGTCAAACCGTCCGAGATGCCGCAGATCTGGAATACTCCGATCAAATACGGCTGTCCCTACGACTGCGGCCTCTGTCCGGACCATGAGCAGCACAGCTGTCTCACTCTGCTGGAGATTACGGATCACTGCAATATGAAGTGCCCGATCTGCTTTGCCGAATCGTCCCCGCATCGCACATCGTATCGTTCACTGGAACAGATCGCCTTTATGCTCGACCGGATTGTCGAGAATGAGGGGGAGCCGGACATTGTGCAGATCAGTGGAGGGGAGCCGACGACCCATCCGGACTTTTTTGAGATTCTCGATATGTGCAAAAGCCGTCCCATCAAGCATATTATGCTCAATACCAATGGCGTGCGGATTGCCCAGGATCGGGAATTTGTCCGCCGGCTGGCAGGGTATATGCCGGGCTTTGAGATTTATTTGCAGTTTGACAGCTTTGAAGCCCATGTACTCAAAGAGCTGCGCGGAGCGGATGTACGCCGTATCCGCGAAGAAGCGATTCGTCATCTGAATGAGTTCAACCTGTCCACCACCCTTGTGGTGACACTTAAGAAAGACCTGAACGACCATGAGATCGGCAAAATTATTCAATATGGACTCAAGCAGCGTGCTGTACGCGGCGTGACTATTCAGCCGATCCAGGCCGCAGGACGATTGGAAGGCTACGATCCGTCAACCGATCGCCTGACTGTAAGCGAAGTGCGTCAGATGATCATCGACCAATCCGGCGTGTTTAACGAAAATGATATTCTGCCGGTACCCTGCCACCCCGATTGTCTGGCAATGGGCTATGCACTAAAAGTCGGCAAGCAGGTCATTCCACTGACCCGCATGATTGAGCCGGAAGTGCTGCTGGAAGGAGACAGCAATACGATCGTGTTCGAAAATGATCCGGTCATTCGCGGCAAACTGTTCGAACTGCTGTCGACCGGTCACTCGCCCATCTCCTCGGCCCTGTCGCTCAAAAGCCTGCTCTGCTGCCTGCCGCTGGCAGCCGTGCCCAAGCAGATTAACTATGATAATGTCTTCCGCGTAATCATTATGCAGTTTCTGGATGCCTATAACTTTGATGTACGTTCGGTAAAAAAATCTTGCGTGCATATCGTCCATCCGGACGGACGAATCATTCCATTTGATACGTACAATCTATTTTACCGGGATGACAAGGAGCAGCTGCTCGAAGAGCGCAAACAGGAGATTGTGACAGCCTGGGAGTAATTGAGATGGGTAGATGACCATAAAGTAAGGTACGCAGACAAAAGAAGCAATATTCTTAAAAGAATGGAAAGTTAAAAAAGGAGCTAACACCTCATGGTGCTGTGCTCCTTTTTGCATTTTATAGTGAGGTTATATTGTGGAATCCCTGTTATCGGTTAGCAGCACATTCAGTACGAGAGAGGATAGCAATGAATACCAGGGTTACCAGACTGAAAAAAATATTTCAATAGATGAAAAATTCATAATAATAAACCCAAAAACCTGAAAAAAAGAAATTATAAATTCCTGCATTCATAACGTCAATATTATTTTCATGGCAGCTTGCTCATTGTACAGCTGTCGTATTACGATACAGAGAATAGAATAATGAGAGGGGATGCATTAGTGGGAATAGAACAGGCGGTGGAACTCTGGCAGAATGTGATCACAGCAGCCATAACAAAGAAAGGCGGCAAAGAAGAAGATCTTCAGCTTTTGCCCGGCGTGGATGAGCAGGCATGGGACCCAATCGCAGAGAGTATGAAATTGGAGATTCCTGCTGAGATCAAGGCATTTTACCAGGTATATGCCGGACAGCGAGATGAGATGGGTGTGACTCCATTTGTACGCAATCTGACGCTGCTGCCGATAGATTCCATTTTAGAACAGTGGCAGTTTCTAAATGAAGAGGTCGAGCTGGATGAGATGGAAGTAGATAATGGCCCGGGAGTCAGACCTGTAGTATGGAGCCCGGCCTGGGTTCCGGTAGCGACGAACGGAGCAGGCGACTATCTCTGCCTGGACACCGATCCGGATCAGGGTGGTACGTATGGACAGGTGCTGTATTACTGGCATGACTGGGAAGACCGCTGCGTAGAGGCGGAGAGCTGGTTTGCCTTTATTGAGTTATGTTTGGCAGAAGAGGATTAAGCAGTGAAATTCATATAAGGTCATGGATGACCAGGTGATTGCAGATGAGTATACAGACGGTTTTGGAAGAGATTCAGCAGTTGTACACAGAGGAATATGAGACATTGGCTTTTTACGAAGAATGGGTCTGGTTGCAGCAGGACTTTGCGGAGGAGTTCAAGCAGCACGCAGCTGATGAGATTATCAATGCGGACTTCGGTACCTACGAATCATTGATCGTAGGGCTGGCGAGCCGTCGGACCGGGGAGCGGCTGGCAGATGCGCTGGAACGTTATAAATACAAGCAGTGGCTGGAAAAGTCTTTTTATGATTGCTATCCGAAGTACCGGTTTTTGGAAAGGTATGATTTGTCGGGGTATCCGAAGATGCATAAGACGATGATGGCATTGGGGCGGATACGGATGAAGCTATTGCAACTGGTTCGGCTGTTGGATTCCAGCGCTACATAGGAAAATAGGTAAAGACGGACGGAATTGTACGCAATTTCTACTTTAAAAAAGGCTGTGTTAAATTCTAATGTTGATATTTGACCATAAGAAAACCGCCTTCGTTGAAAAGGCGGTTTATTGCTATTGTGTCCCGTTAGCGTAACGACTTACTCTGTTGAATTTCGTGTTCCTCAACATAAAGCGGCATCAGAGAAGGCGGATCGTACCTATGGCCGTAGCCCCATAGTCACAACGAAATAATGAGCCTAATCCGACAGCGCCCGCATGATGTTGGATTTTGCCTCTGCCGCAATCACTTCATTCCCGTCATCGACCGCTTGCATCAAGATCAGTACGGGGATGTATACCGCGATCAGCCGCGCCAGCAGCTTCGTTTCCTCGTCCGCTCCTCCGTACATTTCAAAAAACACGCCGCGAGCATAAGATGGTAAAAAGCTATAAGCAACGCTCAAATCGCAAGCCGGATGACCTACGCTCAGATCGCCCCAATCAATGATGCCGGAAACGATCCCGTTCTCATTCACAAGCATATTTTTGAAATGAAGATCGCCATGCAGCAGTGCATTCACCGCCTCTACACGGTCTTTTTGCAGCCTGCTAATATACGCTTCGATCACACCGGACTCCTCCGGCGACAAATGTTCAACCACCTTCGTTAGAAAGCCCTCCAATTTCACTTTGCGCGATGCGATGTCCGTCAAGCTTCGATGATCTTGCTGAACTCCGTACTTCAGCGCCGCCTGCACCGGAAACTCATGCAATCTCCGCAAAAATTTTGCCAGCGTCTCTGCCGATAAAGCCCGGCGTTCTTCCGTCAAACCGATGGGGAAATCTCCTGGCACGTAAGCATAGCCAAGAAATGGTGCCGGGTATTCGTCACTTGCTTCGCCATAAAACAATGGTTTCGGATAGGGGATGGTCATATATGCCTCCAGCTTCGGCAGCAGCTTTCCTTCCATACGAATCGAGCCAACTGCAATGGTTCTTCTTGGAAACCGAAACACGTACTCGTCACCGATAAGAAAAACCGTATTGTCCCAGCCCCAGCCCAATCGTTTCACTTGCTTCGATGACAGCTGAGGAAATTGTCTGCCGATCAGCATTTGGGCCTGCTCTTCGTTAATCTCCCACTCCGCATCCCATACATTCGTTCCTCCCATGAAATGTCTGCCTCCTCGTTCCTTACTTTATCTAGATGTTTACATTTCCTGAAAGTTACACATAACTGTCTGTTAGCTTAAAAAGAATAAGCAGAAAGCCGAAGTTTGGTGTTCGTGTCGGTCACAGTAAACCGGCACGATTTGACAACATATTTTTCTTATTCGATGCGGTATTCTTATATTCCTTGCTGCCTAAGTAACGAAACCACGCCAAGTGATTCTGCAAATACTTTGTTGCAACACCATTGAAGCGATCTCTTCAATCGGCTGTGGTAGCTGTTTACGTTTTGGATAGGGTACACGCCTTTCACGCGTTGTTTTCCGTCGGACTTGAATCGGTAATGAGTCATGACTTTTGAATTCGCACAGGAGCTAGATGCCCTCCATGAATCAGTGCATAATGCGTTTGAGTCAGATAGATGGGCACCAATTGCTTCGTCTAATTTTGTAGCCCGAATACGTCCACGCCCAAGTACGCCAGAGTAAGTCATTTTCTGACGGTCACGGGCAACCAGCACACACACTTGATCGTGGCTTATACCACGATATTTCGATTTGCCGCCACGTTTACGTGGCTTGCGTTCGGCAATATTTCGCTTGTCCTTTTGCGAGTAAAGAAAGTAGGTCTCGTCCATTTTAACAATATCTTGAAATGCTGTAAGGTTAGTTTTCGTTATTGTAATTTTGATATTTCTAGCTACTGTTCATTTCATAAATTCCCATGCAACTTCCAACTTTCTCTTGTATAAATACAGCTTTATGTGGTTCTTATTCATTATATATTATAGTTCTTTAGAATCGCATAGTTGACAAAACAGACAAACAAGCATATATTTTTACCTATTAATCGTAATAATTACTATTAAATAAAATAATCGATTGGATACCTCATGAATGATCCCTACAAGGCGGAGTGCATCAACCCAACATCCATTCTATCCACTGTACTCAGCCGGATCATTACCTGTCGATCCAAACGCTAAGGAGAATGAATATGACTGTAAAACAACTGCCGGTAACGGTATTAAGCGGCTATCTCGGAGCAGGCAAGACGACGGTGCTCAACCATGTACTGAACAATCGTCAGGGACTCAAGGTGGCGGTGATTGTCAATGATATGAGCGAGATCAATATCGATGCGGCCCTGGTCAAGGAACAGGGGGCATTGTCGCGTACAGACGAGAAGCTGGTGGAGATGTCCAACGGATGCATCTGCTGCACCCTGCGTGACGATCTGCTGCAGGAAGTGCAGAAGCTGGCGCTGGAAGGACGGTTTGATTATATCCTGATCGAATCGACGGGCATCAGTGAACCGGTACCGATCGCGCAGACATTTACGTATGCGAATGAGGAACTGGGCATCGACCTGACGGAATTGGCACGGCTCGACTGCATGGTAACGGTCGTGGATGCCAACCGGTTCTGGCATGATTATGAATCCGGGGAGACGCTGCTGGATCGCAACCAGGCGACCGATAGTGAAGATACCCGCGATGTAGTGGATCTGCTGATCGACCAGATTGAGACCTGTGATGTACTGCTGCTCAACAAGTGCGATCTAGTGGAGCCGCAGGAGCTGGAGCGATTGGAGCAGGTTATTCGCCAGCTGCAGCCAAGCGCGCGCATCATCCGTACGAGTAACGGACAGGTCGATCCGGCAGCCATTTTGAATACGGGATTATTCGATTTTGAGAAGACGAGTCAATCGGCAGGCTGGATACGTGAGCTTGAAATGGATGAACATACGCCGGAGACGGAAGAGTATGGGATTAGCTCCTTTGTGTATCGGCGGCGGGCTCCATTTCATCCGGAGCGTCTGGCTGCATACATGAGTTACTGGCCGGAGCAGGTCGTACGCGCCAAAGGTCTGGTCTGGCTGGCAGCCGAAGGCGATCTGGCGGCAAGTCTGAGTCAGGCCGGTCCGTCTATCCAGTTTGGACCTGCAGGTCAGTGGGTGGCTGGGCTGCCAGTGGAGGAACAGCAGACCATTCTGGAAGAAGAACCGGATGTGCGTGAGCGCTGGGACGAGCAGTGGGGAGACCGTCTGACTGAACTGGTCATGATCGGGATCGGTATGGATCGGGCTGAACTGGAAGCGGAACTGGATGAGTGTCTGTTAAGCGACGAAGAGCTGGAGCAGGACTGGAGCGCTTTTACCAATCCGCTGCCATGGCCGGTGCAGATACAACAGTAACGATAGTGATTGTTACCATTCCATAACCTACAAGGAGTGCATAATCCCCATGAGTAAAAATAGACGCAACTATGGCAAAATGCCGCTTACCAAAGGCATCGAGATGGCTTCGGTGTACAGTGTCAAGGAATGCGGCCAGCGAGCCCGGCATATTGTATTGTCTCCCGAGAACAGGCTGATCACCAGCGAATTTCTGAAGATTATTGATATGAAAGAACAATTTGCGGTCCATGATGTACCGGTACCCAACAAAATCATGATGTTCGGTCCGCCGGGAACCGGCAAGACGCTGACAGCGTTTCATCTGGCTCATCAGCTGGAACTGCCGCTGGTCACGGTAAGGCTAGATGCACTGATTCATGCGCATCTGGGCGAGACCGGCAGTAATGTACGCAAAATCTTTGAGTATGCACGAATCGAGCCATGTGTGCTGTTTATGGATGAATTTGATGCGGTAGCCCGTACGAGGGATAATAACGATGAGGTCAAGGAAATGGCCCGCGTGGTCAATACGCTGCTGCAGTGTCTGGATGAATTCCCGGAGCACTGCATTTTCATCGCAGCGACCAATCTGGAGACCGAGCTGGATAATGCGATCTGGCGGCGATTTGATACCAAGATGGTATATGGCAATCCAGCAGCAGAACTGCGGCTGGAATATATGAAACGATTGTGTGGAGAATTTCCATGTGAGTCCGGGCTGCTGGCATGGGCCAGCGCAGAGATGGAAGGATGCAGCTACGCAGATATGGAGCAGATCATGCTCAAAGCCAAGCGCAAAGCCATTATCGATGATATTCCGATCTCCCGGCTGCTGATCGAATTGTCCATTCAGGAGTACCGTCCATATCATCTGATTGCTTCCACGCAGGGCTAACGATAATAAATTTGGGGAGAGCGAGGAAATAGACAAAATCAGCGTTTGGCAATATAAACGCGGGGTACAATAAAAAATGCTTTTTGCGGAGCAAATAGCTTACATTTAAAAACTCATCTGGCTACGAATGAGCATTCTCCCTGTGCAGCAGCAGTTTATTCCATCAGTTGAAGTTTGAAGTTTGTCCCGTCAATCTGTATGAGCAGATTCTGTTCCGTCAGATATTCAAAAAGATGAAAAATAGTCGCAAAATCAACCGTGTCGATCAGACGTACCACTACCTGGGCAGCCGGGAGATGAAGCAGAAATGAACTGAAAAAAGCGGCATCAATCCGGGTGCTGTCATACATATTGACTTCGATCGGCAGGCCGCTGTCGCTGATAAACAGGCAGTGATCCCCATGGGGATCGATATTCCAGTACTGACCTTTGTACCAGATGGGCTTCAGATTGTCCATTTCCACAATCCGCTCCATTACTTTCTCAAAAGAAGGGAGTTCCTGTTCGTTGGAAGGCATATTAATATATTCAGCGGTCAAAAGAGACTCGCATAACTGCTGGGCCATTCGTGTATAAAGTTCGGTAAACCGGACCGTCTCCTGGACAATCTCCGGCGTAAAGGGCTGGGTAATCATGTTGTAGGGCCTCCTGTAAATTTCCTGTAAGTTTGACGATAGTACTGACTGATCCCCCATTATACCATGCGATCTTATAATAAGGGGCAAAGATCTGAAAATGGGAGACGTTAGGCTTATGGACTATATTAAATACAGAGAAAAAGTCAAAGCGGAGATCGAGTGCAGGGACTCACATCCGTGCTCAATGTTCGCATAGGAGACGACTGTAGAGCAGTTGTTATGGATTCATAAACAGCAGCAAGCAGATCGAGTTAAAAAGAAAAGCAGCAGAACCGTCGAGTGAAGGTTCTGCTGCTTTTTCATTGTACCCCGCGTTTATACTGCCAAACGCTAAAGGTAAGCTATTTTGCTTTGCAAAAAGCATTTTTTCATTGTACCTCGCGTTTATACTGCCAAACGCTTATTTTGTCAGGATTTTTACTTCTTTTGCTCCCAGGGTTATGTTGATCGACCCACCGTTAACCGTAACGGAATCGGTACCCATCTGGTTTTTCAGCACGGTGCCGTTGCCGAAGTTATCCAGATTCGGGATGGTGCGGGTCTCGCTACCCCAGGAGTTGTTGATCAGGACAACGACTTCATCGGTACCGCTGGAGCGTTGATACGCATAAACGGTAGTGTCCGCCCATTTTTCTTTTTGCGAACCGTTTTGCAAAGCTGGGTGGCTGTTGCGGATTGCGTTTACTTTGGCGATATATTTGTACAGTTCGTTATTTGTATCAAACTTCATATCTTCGCGGTTGGCTGGATCGTCACCGCCGCTGAAGCCCTGCTCGGTGCCCTGGTACACAATCGGAATACCACGAGAAGTCAGCAGGAAGCCGAGTGCTGCTTTAAGCTGAGGCCACTTATCGGAATTGGCTCCCGGTTTGCCTGTCGCTTCGTTCAGGAAGCGCTTCACATCATGGTTATCGAGGAATGTGCCGTTCAGGTTTGGATTTTTGTAACGAGAATCCTGAGTATAACGTTCTTTAATCAGGTTCATGGAACCGTCTTTGGCAAATACGTCACGCATGGTGTAGTACATCGGGAAATCGAGTACGGCATCGAGATAGTTGCTGTAGTCGCCGACATAGACCGGATCGCCATGGAATACTTCACCGATTGTAAATGTATTGACGGCACTGTCAAAGTCTTTGAGGAATGGCTTGGGTACATGTTTGGCTGTATCCACGCGCAGGCCGTCTACATTGGACTGCTGGATAATCCATTTGCCCCAGTTTTTCAGCTCGGTCGCAACTGCAGGGTTCTCCTGTTTCAGATCGTCGAGACCGGCGACGTCGCCATTTTCGATACGGGACTGATTGTTGGAGTTGTAATCGTTCTGGGTAATCTCACCGGCATTGTGATACCAGTCAGGCTTGTCAAATGGTGCTTTGGCTGTGCCGTTACCTGGCATGAAGTCGCCGGTATGGTTGACCACGACATCCAGCATCACAGCAATATTTTTGCTGTGTGCGGTTTTGACCAGTTCCTGGAACTTGGCCATGTTACCAAGGTGACCATCAACAGAGTAGAAGTCATACGTATGATAGCCATGATAAGCGGCTACGCTCTTTTGCATGGTTACAGGCGTGATCCAGATAGCGGTGAAACCCATGTTTTTGATGTAGTCGAGGCGGTTGATAATACCCTGGAAGTCACCACCATGCCACTGAATCGGTTGGCTTTTGTTGGAGTTGAAGCCGCCGTAGTTATCATTGCTGGTATCGCCATTGTCGAAGCGATCTGTCATGATAAAGTAGATACTGCGCTTGCTCCAATCCACCGGTCCAAAATTATCCGCTAACGGTGGAGTCGTCGGATCGGTTGGTGTTACCGTTTCACTCGGTGCACCGGTAGTAATGGTACCTGCTGCATTGTTGGCACCAGGTACATAAGTGGATGTACCTGTTTTGAAAAAATAGTTTTTGGAACCATTGTTATCCCATGTGCCGGTACCATTGTTGAATACCGCTTCCAGCTCGGTATACGCACCAATATTGATTGTAGTTTTGGCATATCCGTTTACTTCGGCATCTGCCATCTTCACGCCCGGGGCTGCTGTCCATTTACCATCGGCCTGACGGTAATGTATGTACGGAGCGGCAAAGCCCTTTTTGTAATATACGGTTACCGAATTATCCGCTGCATGGGTGGTATACCCACCGATAGCAGAGAGCATCGACACCAGCAGCATCATTGCAAACAGAATGGATGCCCATTTCTTAAAATTCACTTTACCAGGTAACAAATAAACCAGTCCTCCTTGATAGTCATTTGTGCAAACGTTTACGCAACTCATTATAAGATAACGCTTACAAAAAAGAAATAAGGAATATATATAAAGATTTGGATGATTATTGAATTTGAAATAAAGATAAAACCAGGTCGTTCAATATTCTTATATTACTTATAAGTACCATAAGCTGAAATTGATTTAAAAGGATAGGGAAAACGAACGAAAACTTCCGCTTAACATGATCTTGAATTAGCAGGATTCATGTTATAATTTCCACTACAAGCCGGTACAAAGCGTTTGAGCAAGAATGGTCCCTCAAGAGTATTTACTTGTCGTCTCTTGATAACGGATTTAATAAGGCTGGAAACGACATGAACTTAACAGGAAGCGGGTTGATTATCATCATTCTATTTTTCTGTTTTTCAATAAATATTCACTGACATGTATATAACATTAACGAGCTACTGGTCCAAAAAACAAAGAATATAATTTTAATTTAAAATAAAATGGAATCGTTTTTTGTGGAATTGTTTGCACAAATATAAAAATATAGATCCAAATTATATAATATATGGTAAAAGAGTAATGAATTTAATATGATGTACTCAACAGTCCATGACTGTATCCCGGAGAATAAGATGGACCTGCCTGGTAGCCATACATAAGTCACTGCACCGAGCAGCCAGAACGAGATTATTCATGCAGCTTCATTGGTTCTCTGAACCTGTAGGAGGTTGATGATGAACAAAATGGTAGGTAAAGTAATGAAAATGATGGTCGGTCTGGCTCTTCTGGCAAGCCTGCTTCCATTCCCGTTGATCCATGCGGAGGAGAATGAGCAGCCGCAGCTGATTGGGCGGCCTCTCCCGCATGGCACCCGGGAAAAAAGCAGTATAGCTTATCCTCAAAGCAATATCGAACAATTGAGAGACGGGGATGTTCGCTCTGGATACAAGGTTTGGGCAGGAGGTGATCCCGTGACAGCAGACATTGAAATTCACTTCTCCGAACCATACCAGATGAACGCCATTCAACTTGTGACCGGCTCGGATACGGTAAAGCGCAACAATGTATATAAAATCTGGGGACTGAAAAATGGAGAATGGATTCCGCTAGCAGAGCGCAGCTATAACATTGAACAAGGATTCTCTTTTATACAGGAGCCGATTCCCATTGCCCCCGATTGGTATGATGGTCTAAAGTTTGATATCAAGGGAGATTGGAAAATAGATATCCGGGAAATCAATTATGATTCATCACTGCCGGCACCTACAGCTCTGCAGAGCGAAGCCGGTAACGGACAAGTACACCTCAAGTGGAATCCTGTTGAAAACGCAGATAACTATGTGATTCGTTATCGTCCCGCTCTCGATGGAAAGTACCGGGAAGTTATTGTACCGGCAACTGCCTACAGTGGGTATATCCTGACTGGACTTGAAAATACCCAGGTACAGAATTTTATTGTGGCAGCAATTCACAATGGAATACAAAGCAATTTCTCCAACCGTATATCGGCGATTCCGCTGGGTGGTTATTATTATCCCGAATATACGAGTGCAAAAGCGATAAACGGTTCTTTATATACAAATGATACAGTAAGTCATCTGATTGATGGGAATTTTAAATATCCATGGTATGGATACAGATGGAAAAGTGACAATCCTGAGAAAATAGCCGAGTTTAGTATATCCAGTCAGTATCCGATTTATATGAATGCATTGGAATTTGTAATAGAGAGCGGGAATCACGGCAAAGTGAGCTATACGATTACCGGTTATCGTAACGATGAAAAAAAGTTCAGTATAAAAGATTCACAGATTCAGACTCGTCAAAGTGCAGATTTATCTGCCCTCAAAGCAGTAGATATTCCTGACGGATCGTACGACAGAATGGATTTTACTTTCCAGAGTACTGACGATTATCTTGCTTTTTATGAAGTATTGTATCGCTCTGAACATCAAAAAATAACTTCTCAAATCAGAGCTGAGTCCGATGAAAGTCCTGACAATATAAGACTTAGCTGGGAACCTGTTGATGGCGCAGAAGGTTATAATATTACCTGGGGTTATGACCAGATGCAGACCGTACGGGTACCTGCAGAAGCTTATCGAGGATATATCATAAAGGATATCATTAATGCAGGAGAGCCGACAGATTTTAGTATCCAGGCGATCGTTGATGGAAAAGAGCAGAATTATTCCGAGCGTGTACAGGCAACACCCAAAGCTTATCCGGTTGGTGAACATGTACCGCAAGGCACCAAAGTAACGGCTAATAATGAATATAACAGTGGGGGAACAAATGGTCTGGCAAAAAGTGCAGCCGATCATAATATCAAGACGTACTGGCGCATTCCATTTCCTTATTCCAATAGTGGAATGATCAATTTTGCTTTTCCAAAGCCGGTTGATATTCATGCAGTACAGCTTGTGAACAGGCACAGTAATTTATTCACGGATAGTCCCGTAACCAGTAAGGGCGAATTCAGAACCAGCATAAAAGGCTCTCTGATCGACAAGCAAAAAATTCAGATCTACGGGCTGCAAAATGACAAGTGGATTTTGCTAAAGGATGAATATATGTATGTGCCGGAAGCAGCAGCATTCGGCAAAAATAAGCCTATTCCTGTTCGTCCAGGTAAATATGAAGGAATCATGATCTATATGGAAAGCCAAAACCGATCCTTGTATCTGCATGAACTTATGCTGTTCTACAATACCATTGATCCGGCATCTGCAGTTACGGAAGATGTATACGGAATTACCGGAGATTCTACTGTTATTGAAGATACGTATACCCAGTAACATGCGATTACAGGATACAACGAATGAAAGTGAAAAAAAGCCAGTGTAAACCGATCATCGCGGTTTGCACTGGCTTTTCATTTAATTTAATTCATGGAAAAATCCGTTTTAGAACTGTGGATATTCGGCATGGTAGTAACCAGATACCGGATTTTCGCTGGATGTGCTGATGGCGATGCGGAATTTGCCGGACTCATATCCGGATTGCAGCGTGCCATAGTATCCTTTGACAGGGCCATGAACGACGCGCACATCACGCGGTTCCCACTTGTTTTTGCTTTCATTGAAATACTCGTAGGAAACGATCATCATTTCATCTTTTTTCAGCGGCAGGTTCAGAGCCAGTTTGGTTTCGGAAGTGGCTTGGATTCCTTCAATAAACTCGATGTCCGTTGGTCCGCTCAGAGAGATGGAGCCGTTGAGGTAGACGGAATCGGAAGAGGAAGCGTTGGCAGTTCCCTGGAAAACAGGCAGAAGGCTCAGCATAAGTACAAACGCGATTACTGCAGATAGTGATTTTTTCATAGTCATCAGTAGATTCTCCTTTGTATTGGGGATTAGGGTACTTACGAATACAAAATCGTTGACCTTTCCAAATTAGAAGATAACGTTCACCATCCCACCTTTCCGAATCACCATTTGAAGCTGGCAGCACTGCTCGTATACCAATCTCGTATACCAATCTTCATGACCCCTTATAATTTACCATTAATTAAGTTAAAAAGGTAGATTATTCAAGAATAAATTTTTTAAAGTTAGTGAAATAATGTTATTTCAAATGAAATTCTAATTTTTTATATGCCTTTGCCAAGCATGAAAGGGATTTACCACAGATAAGGACATTCCCGGGCAAGCAAAGGGGATTCCCTAATGGGCATGACAGAGGATCAATTTCATAATGAAACTACCGAATGATTATACAGCCGGGTTCCGCTGTCCGTTCTGTATAACAAATAAGGAGTGTTTATCATTCATGAAACGTAAATACAAGCTGAATTTTTTCAAGCCGATTGAGAGCTACTCGGATAACTGGTCCGTTCTGGAAGAGAAGAATCGCGAATGGGAGAATATGTACCGGCAGCGCTGGTCTCATGATAAAGTCGTACGCACAACACACGGTGTGAACTGTACCGGTTCCTGCAGCTGGAAAGTATTTGTCAAAAACGGCATCATCACCTGGGAAAATCAACAGATTGATTATCCATCCTGTGGCGCCGATATGCCGGAATTCGAACCTCGCGGCTGTCCGCGTGGAGCTACATTCTCATGGTATGAATACAGTCCGCTGCGTATCAAATATCCCTATATGCGCGGCAAGCTGGTTCGTCTCTGGCAGGCCGCACTGGCCGAACATACCAACCCGGTCGATGCCTGGGCGAGTATTGTGGAAGATCCAGCCAAGGCCGACATTTACAAAAAAGCCCGCGGCAAGGGCGGTCATGTACGGGTGAGCTGGGAAGATGCGATGTACCTGATCTCTGCCCAACTCATTTACACGATCCGCAAATACGGACCTGACCGGATCGCCGGCTTCACGCCAATTCCAGCCATGTCGATGATCAGCTATGCATCGGGTGCGCGATTTATCTCTCTGCTGGGCGGACAGATGCTCAGCTTCTATGACTGGTACGCGGATCTGCCGCCGGCTTCCCCGCAAATCTGGGGCGAGCAGACGGATGTACCGGAATCTTCGGACTGGTACAATGCCGGTTATCTGATGATGTGGGGTTCCAATGTGCCGCTTACCCGGACACCGGATGCGCATTTTATGACCGAGGTTCGTTACAAAGGAACCAAGGTCGTCTCGGTCGCACCGGATCTGGCGGAAAATGTGAAATTCGCAGATAACTGGCTGGCGCCTCATCCGGGGACGGATGCTGCACTCGCACAGGCGATGACCCACGTTATTCTGGATGAATTTTACCAGCAGCGCCAGGAGCCGATGTTCCTGAACTATGCCAAGCAGTTTACGGATATGCCATTTATGATCCTGCTGGACCCTCACGAAGATTCACTCAAAGGAGGACGTTTCCTGCGGGCCAGTGATCTGGGCAATGATTCCGAGCATGCCGATTGGAAGCCGATTATTTATGACCAGACAGCAGGTAAGCTAATCGTACCAAACGGAACGATGGGCCAGCGCTGGGAAAAGGATGCGAAGTGGAACCTGATTCTCGAACGTGAAGACGGAACTGTAATTGAACCGGCACTGAGTGTAGACGGACCGGATGCAGAGTGGCTGGAAGTCGTCTTCCCTTACTTTGACAACAGTGGGAATGGCATCTTCAAACGCGTGATTCCGGCGCAGAAAATCACACTGGCGGATGGAACACAGCGCTACATTGCAACCGTCTACGACCTGATGATGAGTCAGTACGGTATCGCACGTACAGACAGCGAACATAATGCACGCGGGTATGACGATGCCGATTCGTATTACACGCCGGCCTGGCAGGAGAAGATTACCAGCGTCAAAGCTTCGGTAGTCGTACAGATTGCCCGCGAATTCGCCCAGAATTCACTCGTTACCGGCGGACGTTCGATGATCATTATGGGCGCCGGCATCAACCACTGGTTCAACAGTGATACCATTTACCGGGCGATTCTGAATCTGGTTGTACTGACCGCTTCACAGGGTGTGAACGGCGGCGGCTGGGCGCATTATGTCGGTCAGGAGAAATGCCGTCCGATCGAAGGATGGTCGACTGTTGCCTTTGCCAAAGACTGGCAGGGACCGGCGCGTCTGCAAAATGCGACTTCTTTCTTCTACTTTGCGACCGATCAGTGGAAATATGAAGAAAGCGGTGTAGATTCACTCAAGTCCCCGGTAGGCGGAGAAGTGAATTATCAGCATCCGGCAGATTATAATGTGCTGGCTGCACGTCTGGGCTGGCTGCCATCGTATCCGCAGTTTAACAAAAACAGCCTGCTGTTCGCAGAAGAAGCGGCGCAGGAAGGGCTGAAGACCAATAAAGAGATTATCAAGCGCTCCGTGGAGCAGATCACGTCGCGTCAGACACGATTTGCCGTGGAAGATCCGGATGCGCCGGAGAACTTTCCGCGTTCGCTGTTCATCTGGCGCTCTAACCTGATCTCCAGTTCCGCCAAAGGGCAGGAATACTTTATGAAGCATCTGCTCGGCGCTTCCGATGATCTGCTGGCGACTCCAAATGAAGAGGACAAGCCGGAAGAGATTGTCTGGCGTGAAGATACACAGGGCAAGCTCGATCTGATGGTGGCGCTGGACTTCCGCATGACGACGACGCCGCTGTATGCGGATATCGTCCTGCCGGCAGCAACATGGTATGAGAAGACCGATCTGTCTTCCACCGATATGCATCCATTTGTCCATCCATTCAATCCGGCGGTCAATCCGCTGTGGGAATCCCGGTCCGATTGGGATATCTACCGTGGTCTGGCGGAGACATTCTCGGATATGGCCAAAACATAT
Source organism: Paenibacillus sp. Z6-24 (assembly GCF_054161335.1). Taxonomy (NCBI): domain Bacteria; kingdom Bacillati; phylum Bacillota; class Bacilli; order Caryophanales; family Paenibacillaceae; genus Paenibacillus; species Paenibacillus sp. Z6-24. Next base: position 2,388,994 of record NZ_CP096398.1, read on the forward strand.
CTGCCGGGTGTATACAAGGATCTCGTAACGGCGCCGCTCGGTCATGACTCCATGGGAGAGATTTCACAGCCAATGGGAATGGTCAAAGACTGGGCCAAAGGCGAAGTCGACGCAATCCCGGGCAAGACGATGCCAAGCTTCAGCATCGTCGAACGTGACTATACCAAAATTCATGATAAATACGTATCGCTCGGACCGAATCTGGCGATCGGCAAGACCGGCGCACACGGAGTAAGCTTCTCCGTAGCCGAAGAGTACGAGGAACTGAAACGTCTGAATGGCGTGTATTACGACGAGACGGTCAAGGATGGACTGCCCAAGCTGCAGACCGCCCGCCAGGTCGCCGATACGATCCTGCATCTGTCCTCTGCGACCAATGGACGTGTCTCCCAGAAAGCCTATGCACAGGCAGAGCTGGATTCCGGTGTGGAACTGCGCGATATCTCCGCCGACCGGGCAGCCGAGAAGATCACATTCCAGAGCATTACCGCCCAGCCGCGTGAAGTCATTCCGACACCGGTATTCAGCGGTTCGAACAAGCAGGGACGCCGATACTCACCATTTACGACGAATATTGAACGACTGGTGCCTTTCCGGACATTGACCGGGCGTCAGCATTTCTATATTGATCATGAGATTTTCCAGCAGTTTGGCGAAGCGATGCCGGTCTACAAGCCGACCCTTCCGCCAATGGTATTCGGTCCACGTGACAAGGAGATCCGCGGCGGACAGGATGCACTCGTACTGCGCTATCTAACGCCGCATGGCAAATGGAATATTCACTCCACCTACCAGGATAACCAGCATATGCTGACCCTGTTCCGCGGCGGTCCGACGGTATGGATCAACAACGAAGATGCAGCCGCACATGATCTGAACGATAACGACTGGCTGGAAGTCTACAACCGTAATGGGGTCGTCACCGCACGCGCCGTCGTCAGCCACCGGATGCCGCGCGGCACGATGTTCATGTATCATGCGCAGGACAAGCATATCAATGTACCGGGATCGGAGATTACGGATACACGGGGCGGCAGTCATAACGCGCCGACACGCATTCATATGAAGCCGACACAGATGGTTGGTGGTTATGCGCAGCTCAGCTACGGATTCAACTATTATGGCCCGATCGGTAACCAGCGGGACGTATACGTGGCTGTCCGCAAAATGAAGGAGGTTAACTGGCTTGAAGATTAAAGCACAAGTCGCAATGGTGATGAACCTGGATAAATGTATCGGCTGTCATACGTGCAGCGTAACCTGCAAGACAACATGGACCAACCGCAAAGGTGCGGAATACATGTGGTTCAATAATGTGGAGACCAAGCCGGGCATCGGTTATCCGAAGCGCTGGGAAGATCAGGAGATCTACCGCGGCGGATGGCAGCTGCGCAAAGGCAAGCTGGAACTCAAATCCGGCAGCAAGCTGTCCAAGGTAGCACTCGGTAAAATCTTTTATAACCCGGATATGCCGGAGATGCGCGATTATTACGAGCCCTGGACCTATAACTATGAGAATCTGACCAATGCCAAAGATCAAAAGCATTCCCCGGTCGCCCGCCCGCACTCTGCGGTTACCGGCGAGAAAATGGATCTGGACTGGGGTCCCAACTGGGAAGATGATCTGGCCGGTGCACATATTACCGGTCCGCTTGATCCCAATATCGAGAAGATTGAAGAAGAGATCAAGTTTAATTTTGAAAAGTCGTTCATGGTCTATCTGCCGCGCCTGTGCGAGCACTGTCTTAATCCGAGCTGCGTCGCTTCCTGCCCGTCAGGAGCAATGTACAAACGGGATGAAGACGGCATCGTACTGGTCGACCAGGAAGCCTGCCGCGGCTGGCGGTACTGCATGACAGGCTGCCCTTACAAAAAGGTCTACTTCAACTGGCAGACCAACAAAGCCGAGAAATGCACGTTCTGCTTCCCGCGTGTGGAAGCCGGACTGCCAACCGTCTGTTCGGAGACCTGTACCGGTCGTATCCGCTATCTCGGTGTGCTGCTGTATGATGCGGATCGTGTCAGCGAAGCGGCATCCATGGAGAATGAGCAGGATCTGTACAAGGCACAATGTGATCTGTTCCTGGACCCGAATGACCCGGCCATAATCGCCCAAGCGAGAAAAGACGGCATTACCGAAGACTGGATCGACGCTGCGAAAAACTCTCCGGTGTACAAACTGGCTATCGAATACAAGCTGGCCTTCCCGCTGCATCCGGAGTATCGCACACTGCCAATGGTCTGGTATGTACCGCCGCTGAGTCCGATTATGAACTACTTTGAAGGCAAGGATTCGATCGAGAATCCGGATATGATTTTCCCGGCGATCGAAGAGATGCGTACGCCGATTCAGTATCTGGCCAATATGCTGACCGCAGGCGACACCGTAACGGTCAGGGAATCGCTGCAGCGCATGGCGATGATGCGTGCGTATATGCGTGCCAAGTCAACCGGTCAGGAATTTGATGAGAGCCGGTTGGAACGTGTCGGACTGACGATGCGCCAGACCGAGCAGATGTATCGTCTGCTGGCGATTGCCAAATATGAGGAACGATTCGTTATTCCGACCTCGCACAAGGAAGGCCATATGAATCCTTATCGTGCACAGGGTCTGGCCGGTTATAGCGATATGATGGGCAATGCCATGGGAGGCGGCGGCTGTGATGGCTGCAGCGCGATTGATTCGATGAGCTCCAACCGGGTCGACAAGGAAGGGCGTCCGGTTCATGACGAGAATTTCTACGGGGGGATCTGGCGTGATTGATCTGATGCAGCTGTATATGTATAAGCCGTCGTTTCACTTTTTTGCCCGCCAGCTGATGTATCCGGAGAAGCTGGACTTTCATCCGGATCTGCTGCAGGAATCGTTCGAATCCTCTCACCCGGGGCGCGAATATGCGCATCGGTACTGGGAGCAGATGCTGAATCTGAGCATGGAGCAGATTCAGGAGATGTATACGGAGACATTTGATTTCCAAAAAGATTGTGCGCTCTACATGACTTACTTCAAATTCGAAGAAGCCAAGGAACGCGGACAGATGCTGGCCAAGCTCAAAATTCTGTACGAGATGTTCGGTCTGGAAATGCCGGAGGGCGAGCTGCCGGATTTCCTGCCGCTGATGTGTGAATTCCTCTATGCGGCGGAATGGAAGCATGATCCACGCGCAGGCGAGAATTTTAAAATGCTGCTGGCGATTCTGGAAGATGGTACCTATCATCTTGTCAATGCGCTGGAGAAGCTGAACAGCCCTTATTATCATCTGGTCAAAGGGCTGCGTGAGACACTGAAAGCTTGTGTGAGACAGGAGGCACCAGCCCATGAGCATGACTGAGCAGTTTTTGTGGGTCATTTTCCCGTATATGTGTATGGTGATTTTTATCGTCGGTCATATTTTTCGCTATCGAACCGACCAATTTAGCTGGACGGCCAAATCGAGTGAGTTTATTGAGAAAAAGCAGCTCATGCTCGGCAGCCTGCTGTTCCATCTCGGTGTGATCCCGGTAATCCTCGGTCATGTGGCCGGTCTCGGTATACCCAAGACCTGGATGCATTCGCTCGGTGTAAGTGAGCATCTGTATCATATGGGGGCAGTATATGGCGGCGGATTTTTCGGAGTCGTGACCCTGGCAGGCATGTTCCTGCTGACGGCACGCCGGTTTACGATCCGCAGTGTACGCCGTCTGAGTACGCTGTCCGATCTGATCGTCAATGTACTGCTGCTGTTTATCGTCTTTATGGGGCTGTATGCGACTTTATTCACGAACTTTGCCCGTCCGGAATTCGACTACCGGGAGACGATCTCGGTCTGGTTTCGCGGACTGTTCATGCTGAGTCCGGACCCGGCGCTCATGCGAGATGTACCGCTTTCCTTTAAAATCCATGCATTGACCGGGTTTGCGATTTTTGCATTCTGGCCGTTCACTCGTCTGGTGCATGTGTGGAGTGTTCCATTGAATTATGTAGGCAGAAGTTATATTCTTTATAGAAGACATAAATCGAGCTGAGGAGAGAGGGCATTGCCTTCTTTCCCTGTTCCATGAGGAGACCATGCGATGAATAACGAGGTGGATTATCAGCTGGAACTGGATCAGATCCGTGCGATCTGTGGGTATGATTTGATGGCGCTCGCGCTCGTGGAACCAGCCGAATACCACTATGTAATCAAGTGGAAATATGCCTCCGGCAATCTGAATGAGCGGTTCAGGGGAATTGTCCTGCAGAGCGGACGCGGCATTGCCGGGATGGTGTTCAAGACAGGCAAGCCGTTTATGTTATCGTCGGTCCATGAGGATGTGCCGCAGGATGCTCTGTTTAACTATCCCATTATACGGACCGAACAGCTGACGAGCATCGGTGCGGTGCCTGTCTGGAATGATGCACGGGTAGCCGGTGTGCTGCTCGGCGGATTCCGGGATGAGCAGCGCGTAACCCGGCAGGGCATACAGACATTGCTGGAACTGACTGCGCGCGGTATTGGCGAGCTGAACGGAAAGGAGTTTCTGCTGAATTGAGCCTATCACGAAATACAGAGCAGCTGGATACATTGATGCAAAAGCTGTATACCAACAGTACGGAAGCGATGTTTTTCTTTAACCGTCAGGGAAAGGTACTGGCGATGAATCCGGCCGCCGAACAGATTGTAAGTGACGATGTGCTGGAGCAGCTGTATCAGGGCAAAGCCCAGGCGATCTGCGGCGTCTGCCGTGGTTATATGAGCGACACGGAGCTGCGTACCTGTCTGGCGTGTTATTTTACAAGTCCGGGATCGGAGGAATTCTCTTCGTTCCAGGTCTATCTGGATACGCGGGATAAGGGCATGGTCCCGTATGCCGCGACCTACCATACGATTGATCGGGAGAGCGGAATCTACGTATTCATGCTGCGCGATCTGACCCGCCAGTTCAAGACCCAGGAGAAGTTCTACCAGAACAAAATGATGAAGCATGTGATCGAAGCGCAGGAGAATGAACGCAAGCGCATATCGAGAGAGCTGCATGACAGTGTGGCTCAGGAGCTGATGAGTGCAGTGATCGACCTGCGTGTACTGAAGTACATGACTACAGATGAAGAACTGCTTAAGAAAATGAAGCAGACCGAAGCGTCGATGACCCGTCTGCTGGATGACATACGCAATCTGGCGGTCGAGCTGCGTCCGGCAGCGCTTGATGATTTTGGACTGGAGGCGGCATTTCGTTCCCATTTCAAAAAAATCAACGAAAGCTACGGATTCACCATTCTGTTCGATTCCGATCTGGAGCAGCGCCGTTACAGCAATGAACTGGAGACGGTAATCTACCGGATCGGTCAGGAAGCGATCCTGAATGCGCTCAAATATGCACAGGTTGACATGATCCGTGTCACGCTGCAGGACAAGGAAAATCTGCTGCAGCTGATCGTGGAGGATGATGGAGCAGGATTCAATCCCGGGGATGCACCGACAGGCACGGGTCTTGGTCTCTATGGAATGCAGGAACGCGCCGAACTGGTCGGCGGGCATGTTAATATATTTTCTGCGGCAGGCAGGGGAACCCGGATTGTCGTGGAGATTCCTGTACACGCCCAGCCGCAGGAGCAGTGAGGTGAACATACGATGAAGATTGTAATCGCGGACGATCATGCGATTGTCCGGAGCGGGTTTGCAATGATACTTAATTTTCAGCCGGATATGGAAGTGGTGGGGACGGCGGCAGACGGGATCGAAGCCTACATGATGGTCGCCAAGCATCAGCCGGATCTTCTGCTGATGGATCTCAGCATGCCGCCGGGAGAAAGCGGGCTGATCGCCACCGGCAAGATCAAGGACGATTACCCGGACACCCGGATTCTGATCCTGACCATGCACGATGACGAAGAGTACCTGTTCCACGTCCTGCGCAACGGCGCCTCCGGCTATGTACTCAAAAATGCACCGGATGAAGAACTGCTGCTCGCGATCCGTACGATCCACGAGGGAGGCACCTATATCCACCCCAAACTCGCCACCTCCCTCGTACGCGAATTTGTCAAAAATGATACCAGTGCGGGCAGCGAAGACGTCTACGAACTGCTATCCCGCCGCGAACTGGAGATTCTGCCACTGATCGCCAAAGGCTACGGCAACAAGGAAATCGCCGAGAAGTTATTCATTTCCGTCAAAACGGTGGAAGCACACAAAGCCAAGATTATGGAGAAGCTTAACTTCAAGAGCCGCCCGGAGCTGGTGGAGTATGCATTGAAGAAGAAGATTCTTGACTTCTAAAAGTGACTACAGCTGCTGCACATGAAGCTGCCTCCTTGCGAGGCGGCTTTTTTGCGTTGTGCTGTTTGTGCTGTCCTGCAGTACAGCGAATGGAATAGGTTTAGCTCATGCGCTTGAGAATTGGATTATTCTCGGAGCGCTTGATGCTCATCACCTAATGCCCCACTCAGGGATTCCCGCATCATGTACAGGGGACTCCCCTATATCCTCTTGATAACCGCAGGTCATACAATGAAGAAGCATACAGGACAGCAACATAGCTTCTATTAATGTAACGAAACATAAGTGAAAGGTGAGTTGGATGATCAAAAAACTACAGCTATCCTTACAAACAATGAATCTGGTGCTCGGATTTATGGTGTGGGTGATTATTTCGTCACTGATGCCTTTTATCCGGGAAGATATCAACATTCCGGCCGGAAGTCTGGCGATGGTCACCGCAATACCGGTTGTACTCGGTTCGATTTTGCGGATTCCGCTTGGATACTATGCCAATATCGTAGGGGCACGGATCATCTTTATGATCAGCTTTATTCTGCTGCTGTTCCCGGTATTTTATATCAGCCGGGCAGATTCTATGGCCGATCTGATCATCGGTGGATTGTTCCTTGGGATCGGCGGGGCTGTATTTTCGGTAGGGGTTACCTCGCTGCCAAAATACTATCCAAAAGAAAAGCATGGACTGGTGAACGGGATCTACGGGATGGGCAATATGGGTACGGCGATTACGACGTTTTCCGCGCCGGTTGTCGCGACCCAGATTGGCTGGCAGTCCACCGTACAACTGTACATGATTTTGCTGGCTGTTTTTATCGTGCTGAACTTCTTCCTCGGTGACCGCCGTGAGATTAAGGTGAAGACGCCGATTATCGAGCAGATCAAGGGTGTATACAAAAATGAAAAGCTCTGGTTTTTCTCGCTGTTCTACTTTATTACGTTCGGTTCGTTCGTAGCCTTTACGGTTTATCTGCCGAACTTTCTCGTTGCCAATTTTGATCTGTCCAAAGTCGATGCAGGCGTACGTACCGCAGGCTTTATCGCATTGGCGACATTTCTTCGCCCGGTGGGCGGATGGCTCGCTGACCGTTTTCAGCCGCTGTTTCTGCTGATCGGTACGTTTGCGATGTATACGATTGCCGCGATTGTACTGGCATTCTCGCCATCGATTGGTCTGTACACGATCGGCAGTCTGGCCATTGCCGTTAGTGCCGGTATCGGCAACGGCGTTATTTTCAAACTGGTACCGTTCTATTTCAACAAGCAGGCCGGTATTGCCAACGGGATCGTGTCTATGATGGGCGGTCTGGGTGGATTCTTCCCGCCGCTAATGCTGTCGGCTATCCATGGCATTACCGGGCAGTATTCGATCGGATTCATGCTGCTGTCCCAGGTGGCACTGGCGAGTCTCATTATCGTGGTCTGGATGTATTATCAGGACAAGCTTACGCTCGTATCTGAAGTATTCGATTCCACGGCTCAGGGCATTCTGGTTACCGATCCGGATGGCCGTATCAAGACGGTTAATCCGGCATTTATCCGGCTGACCGGTTATGAAGCTGACGAAGTGCTCGGACAGCGGCCAAGCATCCTCAAATCGGGCCGTCAATCCCAGGACTTCTACAGCAAAATGTGGTCCGAGATCAAACAGCACGGAATCTGGCAGGGCGCCATCTGGAATAAACGAAAAAATGGCGAAGAGTATGTGCAATGGCTCAACATCAGCGTCGTCAAGGATGAGACGGGCGAAGATGTCCGCTATGTCGGTACATTCAGCGAACTGAACGAGCAGCAGCTCAAGGCATAATGGGATGACGGATTGCAAAGGATGGACCTCTTTATCAGGGCGTGTATGCTCATTCCATTTGAAAGGAGTGAGTGAAATCTAGATCGATCAGCATATCACTGCTCTGTCTGTCAAAAGGGTCCGTTTTCTGCCTTGCTGCATGCCCATTCTTGTTCCATTATTCACATTCAAAGTATCAACAACATTAGAGAGTTAACAGACCTATTCATCATTTACTATGAAAAGAGGGAGAGCCCTGTGAGTATTCGCCAGTTGACTGACGCGCTAAGCCGTCCGGTCCGCGATCTGCGTCTATCGGTTACCGATCGCTGTAATTTCCGGTGTGCTTATTGCATGCCCAAAGAATTGTTCGGAGACGATTATGCGTTTATGCCGCGCGCCGAACTGCTGACGTTTGAAGAGATGAGCCGACTGGTGAGCCTGTTCACAGGGCTTGGTGTACAAAAAGTGCGCCTGACGGGCGGTGAGCCGTTACTGCGCAAAAATCTGGATGAGCTGGTAAAGGAAATCCATACCATCCCCGGTGTGCAGGATATCGGACTGACTACCAATGGACTGCTGCTCGGTCAGCATGCCGAAGCGCTATATCATGCGGGGCTGCGCAGATTGAATATCAGCCTGGATGCGCTCACCCCATCCATATTTGGTCAGCTGAATGGACGCGGTGTACAGCCGCAGCATATTTTGCGTCAGATCGATTATGCCCGTTCTCTCGGCTACCGGATCAAGATTAATATGGTTGTCCAAAAGGGAGTCAATGAGAATGAGATCCTGCCAATGGCGGAATATTTCCGTGAACGTGGCATTACCCTGCGGTTTATCGAATTTATGGATGCTGGCAGCGGCAATGGCTGGAGTTATGAGAAAGTGGTCACCCAGGCAGAGACTTTGCAGCAGCTGCAGAGCCGTTATGAACTGGTGCCCTCCAAACATACTATCTATGGTGAAGTAGCGAACTATTACCGCTACCGTGGTACCGATACGGAAGTCGGCTTTATCACCTCGGTATCCAACTCGTTCTGCTCCTCATGTACGAGGGCACGTCTGTCATCTGACGGCAAACTGTATACCTGTCTGTTCACGACCAGCGGCTATGATCTGCGTCAGCTGCTGCGCGGCGGGGCGGATGATGAAGAGCTGCAGGATATCATCGCCGATATCTGGGAACACCGGACCGATCGGTATTCCGATCTGCGAACGGCTCATACATCCTCTTCCTGCCGTCGAATCGGCATGTCTTACATTGGAGGTTAACGAATCAACAGGAGGTAACCACAATGAACCGGTATATTCCCAATCAGCATGGGGCATGGGCGATGCTCATTCTGCCTTTTCTGCTGGGACTCAGTATCTCCGACAGTCACTGGCTCCATCTGCCGCTGTTCCTCTGCTGGCTGGTCATGTATCTGTTCAGCTATCCGGTACTGCAGTGGATCAAGACGGGACGCAAGGAAAAATATCTCCGTCCGGCAGCGCTATATGTAGCATTGCTGATCCCACTGGTAGCAATAGTCATATGGCATCAGCCAAAGATGCTGATGTATGGCGCACTGCTGCTTATTTTCTTTGCCGTGCCTGTCCACTATGCGCGGAGTCGTAATGAACGTGCATTATTCAATGATATTGTGGCGATCGTGCTGTTCAGTTCCTTTATCTATCCGGTGATCTATATTAGCGGTACACCGGACTGGGCAGCGGCAAGCAGACTGTTTCTGCTGTTGGTGCTGTATTTTACAGGTACGGCGTTGTATGTAAAGACAATGATTCGGGAGAAAAAGAATCCGCGCTATTATTATGCATCATGCCTATATCATCTGCTGCTGATTATACTCGCCGGATACTGGAATCTATGGCTCTCTATTCCTTTTGCCGTCTTGTTCATCCGTGCTGGCTATCTGCCGCGGCTACAGCTGCGCGCCAAGCAGGTTGGCATAATCGAGATCGCATTGGCAGTAATGGTCTATCTGTCGGTCATCTGGGTGAACGGATATACAGGAATGGTGCGCTATAGCTTATCGATTTTACAGACTTTGCAGAATTGACAGGATACGCTGATCTCCGATCCCCGGAGCACCCGGATAACGAGAGTCTGTGAAATGATGTGAAATAATACGTATACAGAGAAAGGACAGGAACAGCATGATGCCCGTTCAAGCACGCAATTATCATGAGAATCCATTTATCGTTATCTGGGAAGTGACCCGGGCCTGTGCGCTGAAATGTCTGCACTGCCGTGCCGAAGCCCAGTATCACCCGCATCCCGACCAGCTCAGTCTGGAGGAGGGCAAGCAGCTGATTGATCAGATCAGCGAATTGGATCAGCCGCTGTTTGTATTTACCGGCGGAGATCCGCTGATGCGTCCGGACCTGTATGAACTGGCCCGCTACACGATTCAGGAAAAAGGTCTATCGCTGTCAATGACACCAAGTGCCACTCCACGAGTGACACGCAGTGCGGTGGAACAAGCCGGTGAAGCCGGGCTGTCCCGCTGGGCATTTAGTCTTGACGGTTCATGTGCCAAAATTCACGATCATTTCCGTGGTACACCCGGTTCCTATGAACGTACGATGCAGGGTATCCACTATTTGCAGGAGCTGCATATCCCGATTCAGATCAATACGACGGTATCGCGCTATAATCTGGACGATCTGCCGCAGATTGCAGAGCTGGTGGAACAGATGGAAGCCGTACTGTGGAGTGTCTTTTTCCTGATCCCGACCGGCCGTGGTATGGAAAAGGATATGATTACCCCACAGCAGCACGAAGAAGTGATGCTGTGGATGTATGAACTGCAGCAGCGGATGCCATTTGGCGTGAAAGCGACGGAAGCGCCGCATTATCGGCGTGTGGTTTTCCAGCAGCAGAGTCAGCAGCACCTATCGTCATCATCGACAGATGAGATTTTTCGGCAGAATCAGAAGTGGAATATGCCGCCATCTTCGCCGGGTGAACGGTCCGGACAGCCCGGCAGCCGCAGCAAGCACCGTGATATGCTCGGCCGAGCACCGCAGGGAGTGAATGATGGAGACGGGTTTGTATTTATCAGTCATACGGGAGAAGTGTATCCGAGCGGATTCCTGCCGCTGAGCTGCGGCAATGTGCGGGAGCAGCATCTGTCCGATATTTACCGCTATGCTCCGGTAATGCAGCAGCTGAGAGACAAGTCCCTGCTCAAAGGCAAATGCGGCGTCTGTGAATTCAGACAATTATGCGGCGGATCGCGGGCAAGAGCCTATGCGCTTACCGGCGATTATCTGGAAAGCGACCCATACTGCAATTACCAGCCGGCAGCCTGGACAGGAGGAGAAGTACAATGAAGCAGTCATCCACGAAGAAAATTGTCGTGCTGGGCGGGGGGATCACGGGCCTGAGTGCTGCCTATTATGCCCACCAAGCCGCGGTACAGCAGCATATACCGGTAGAGATCACGCTGGTCGAGAGCAGCAGCCGGCTCGGCGGCAAGATACATTCGGTGCAGTCCGGCGGATTCCTGATCGAAAAAGGCCCGGATTCCTTCCTCGCCCGCAAGCAGCCGATCCTGGATCTGACGAGCGATCTGGGCATGGAGGAGCAGCTCGTACCGACCAATCCCAAAGCAGGCTCCGCCTATATTTTGCACAAGAAAAAGCTGCACCAGATGCCAATGGGACTCGTCCTGGGCATTCCGACGCGAATCAGCCCCTTTATCCGCACCGGTCTGATCTCTCCGCTGGGCAAAGCCAGAGCGGTGCTCGATATGGTGCTGCCTTCACGGAAGGCGGATGAAGACGAAGCGCTCGGTGACTTTATCGAACGCAGACTCGGTCGTGAAGTGCTCGAACAGATGACCGAACCGCTGCTGGCTGGCATCTACGCCGGAGATACACGGTCGCTCAGTCTGCTGTCCACGTTTCCCCAGTTCAGACAGATGGAAAAGAAGCATCATAGCCTGATCATCGGCATGGCGCGAAATATGCTGCGCCGGCCTGCTAGACATGCATCTGCCCAGCCAAACAAGGCCGCAGCTTCCGAGCATCGTCAAGCCTCGGCAAATCCATCATCATCCGGTCCGCCCCATGCCAAGCCAAAAGCAACAAGCATGTTCCTGTCCTACCGTCATGGATTATCCGCTATCATCGACAGGCTGCAGGAGCAGCTGATTCGTGATCAGGTGAATCTGCGGATGGAGCAAAAAGTGGTGCAGATTACTATAAATGAGTACGCCCATGCGATAGCAGAGCCACAAGCGACCATGGATCAGATGGGAGCAGGCAGTCATCGCTATAATCTTACCCTGAGCAATGGCGAACAGCTGTCTGCAGACAGCATCATCTGTACGATACCTGCCTATGCAGCAGCCGAGCTGTTCCAGGACGTGCCGGGGATCTGTGAACTGAATCGGATTCATTATGTATCGGTAGCGAATATCGCACTCGGCTACAAGCACCATCAGCTGCAGCATGAGTTCGAGGGAACCGGATTCCTCGTTCCTCGCAAGGAGAAACGGATGATCACCGCCTGCACATGGTCGTCTACCAAATGGCATCATATCGCACCGTCAGACCAGACTCTGCTGCGTACCTATATCGGACGCGCCGGAGCCGAAGAGTGGATCGATATGTCCGATGACCAACTGGTGCAGGCAGTGCGCCATGATCTGCGCGATCTGATCGGATTCGATGCCGAGCCGGATCTGGTGGAGATCAGCCGCTGCTACCGTTCGATGCCACAGTATCCGGTAGGGCATGGGGAACTGATGGACAGAGTCAGAGCGTCCCTTGCCGCACATTTGCCGGGTATCGTATTATGCGGTGCCGGCTATGGGGGCATCGGTATCCCGGACTGCGTACAGCATGGACGGGAAGCAGCCGAGCAGATTGTTAGCCGATTGGCAGCGAACTGATCGGGGATGGCAAGGCTAAAATATGGATAATGGATATGCCAGGACTGCAGTTCATCAGAGCTGCAGTCTTTTTGTGTATGGATTTATGGATTGTATCATCAGTGAGTTACAAGTATAGGATGGATGTGAAACGGGATACAGAAACTGATACGGCTCTTATTATTGTTGTGCTGTAGATAGGGGATAACATTTGGTATGATGAAGAAGCAGGTCATAGTATCTGTTTATAATATAGTAAGACAAGATGATATAAGGAAATGAAGCAAAATGCTGGAACTCATATACCTATAAAGAGGAGACTGAACCTATGAGCAACAACTTCGGAAATGTACATGTCCAGATTCATGATTTGCAGCAGCTGCTTACCGCTTTGGAGGACATGATTGCAGATCAGTCTGTTTACCAATGGAGAAGAACTAACCGGGTATACCTGGTGCGATCAGAACAAAGATGAATACGAAATTGTAGAAAGAGATCTCGATATCAGCATACTCACGCAAATTTTTGGATATGAATACGGAGCAGGTCTACAGCATATAGCGGAATTATCTGAACAGGAAGGGGCGCTGGATCAGCTTGAAGAGTTACTGCAGCTTCCGTTAAGAATCAGTTCGGAATTCTATGCTGATGATAAAGAAAAGCTGACAGCCCAGTTCGCCGAGTTCAAATGGCCTCAATTGGATACATAAAAAGCTTTACCATCTAGCTGAGATGTATTAATGAATATTATCCCCCGCATTTGACCGAACTTGGCAGACCGCAGAGCGAGTTATCATCATTACACATGATGAAACTATCCAGAGCTATCGTGCTTTTTTCGGTGAACAGAGTCTGACAAGAGATGATTTTCTTGGTGAAGCGGGAATATACAGATTGAACATATAGATTTAGAGAGAAGAGAAAGAAGCTATATAGAATTGAAAGAAAGGAGAGGATGGTCATTAGAAAACTAGGTATGGTTTGCTTTGGCATACCGGCAGGAGATCTTACTTTTACCAGCGATTATTCCATCATATACAAAGTACATAATGAGGAGTATACCGTCCAAAAACTGCCGTCATTAATCTTTATCCAGCCATCGGCTGCTATCATACCTTTTCATAGAGTTTCTTTTGCAAATGCGGATATGTATTTGCTAACTCCGCAATATGATGGTGACCATGAGCTTGTATGCTATGCAATCGCGATCGATCTACAGTCTAATAGAGCGATTCCACTGCAGTTTATAAATCAAAATGGAGAGCCGGAAGTCATGACTTACAGCAGCCGAACGATGCCTGTCATCGAAAATGAACAATTGATAGTACAACCGGGTATATCCGGTGGCTCCTCCGAACAGCAATCCAAAAAGAAACACTACAAACTGGATATGCGCAAAGGTGAGCTTATTGAACAACCATAGCTTCAAGACATAACTTTGGATAGATCTGATTATTGGCTGTACGAAGAATGAAATGAAATTCTGCTGTTTTGTTATACATGCAAATGGCAACCTTAGACAAACGCGGTAAAACTCCATTTAAAAAGCACTCTATCAACGATACTACCGGATATCACCGGTGTATCAGCGAATAGAGTGCTTTTTCATAACCATTCAAATGGGGCAGACATCGGTTCATTGCTTAATTGGCTGCCCGGCTGACTGCCTTCGTAATATAAAGGCCTCTCCTGATAACAGATCAGCTGTTGATCGAGCCAGTCTGACCATCGTTTTTGGCAGCTTCATAATTGCCGGAACCCACACGCTCGCGGATTTCATCTTCCGTCAATTGTCTGGCGACAGGCTGGGTGGGGATCTCGGTGACTCCATCGGCAAGCTCTGCACGTTCTACCCGGGCGAATCCTGCATTGGCATTGCGTCCGATCGCTTCGCGTTCTTCCCGGCTGGTCACTTCCACTTTTTCCGGATCATTGGCCATGGGTATACCTCCTCCGTAATGTAAACAGGTCTATTTACCATTACCCGCTGATCTGCAGTGAAAATCAAACCTCCATAAACATCCGCATGTCATCTTCCACAGTCGTAATGCCGCCGATGCCGAACTTCTCGACCAGCACGTTTACCACATTGGGTGAGAGGAAGGCCGGCAGGGTAGGGCCAAGGTGAATATTTTTGACACCGAGATAGAGCAGAGACAGCAGGACGATAACGGCTTTTTGCTCATACCATGCGATATTGTAGGAGATCGGCAGATCATTGATATCTTCCAGGCCAAATGCTTCCTTGAGCTTGAGCGCGATCACGACGAGCGAGTAGGAGTCGTTGCATTGACCCGCATCGAGTACACGCGGGATGCCGCCAATCTCGCCCAGATTGAGCTTGTTGTATTTGTATTTGGCACAGCCGGCGGTCAGAATGACTGCATCCCGTGGCAGCTCCTCAGCGAACCGGGTGTAATAGCTGCGGGACTTCATCCGTCCGTCACAGCCTGCCATAACGAAGAAACGCTTGATTGCACCGGTCTGTACCGCATCCACAATCTGATCGGCTACATTCATGACCGCTTCATGGGCGAATCCGCCGACAATCTCACCAGTCTCCAGCTCTACCGGCGGCTGACAGTGACGTGCCTGTTCGATCAATGCAGAAAAGTCCTTGGGTTGTCCATCCGTACCATCCGGAATATGCTGCACACCCGGATAGCCGGTATTGCCTGTTGTGTAGATACGATCCATATAGCTGGCTTTTGGCGGTACAATGCAGTTGGTTGTCATCAGGATCGGTCCGTTAAAGGATTCAAATTCGCTTGTCTGCTTCCACCAGGCGTTGCCGTAGTTGCCGACGAAATGATCGTACTTTTGAAAAGCGGGATAATAATGTGCAGGCAGCATCTCACTGTGAGTGTACACGTCAATACCCGTTCCAGCTGTCTGCTGGAGCAGCTGTTCCATATCATGCAGATCATGACCGCTGATCAGAATGCCCGGACGCTGGCCGACACCGATATTTACCTTGGTGACCTGTGGGTGACCATATGTGCTTGTATTGGCCTGATCAAGCAGGGCCATCGCGTCGACGCCATATTTGCCGGCTTCCATTGCAAGCGCCAGCAGCTCGGGAACACCGAGGCTGTCGTCCAGGGTGGCGGCCAGCGCCTGACGCATAAATTGATCGATTCCGTTATCGACATAACCGAGATGGTCCGCGTGATACGTATAGGCCGCCATGCCTTTCAGTCCGTAGGTCAGCAGCTCACGCAAAGAACGCACATCCTCATCTGCTGTACGCAGCACACCGATATGGCGGGCTTTCTGATCCAGTTCTTCTTCGGTATACCCGCTCCATACCGCCGCATCCGGCAGCTGAACAGATTCGCTCATGGATGCACCAATACAGGTCTGCCAGAATAAATAAACTTCATTGCGCAGAGCCAGTGCTTCATGAATTTTGGCAATAAAAAAGTCGCGGTCAAAATTGGCGTTGGTAATGGTTGTGAACAGACCGTCTGTGATCATCAGGGAAATGCGGCGGTTCAGTTCATCGGTCAGCTGAATATCCCGGCTGAGATAAGAGATGCCTTTGATCGTATAAATGAGCAGATCCTGCAAGTTCGCCACATCATGCAGCTTGCCACAGACGCCTTTAATGGTACATCCGGTACCTTTGGAAGCTTCCTGACATTGAAAGCAGAACATGGATGGCTGGGATTCGATGGTAGCTGTAGGGTTGATTGTCATTGAGTATTACCTCCTGAGATGAATTGTCTCGCTGCAATTCAAGCTTATATATCCAGCATAATCGCTCATCGGAGGCTGCCTTGTGATTACAATCACTTATTCAAAATTAAATAGGTGTAATTTGGAATATATGGCGGATGTGTGTATTTACATCTGTTATTTAATGGAATTGGCCATTCAGCTGCAGGTGAACATCAAATGCTAAAACACAATCCAGCTTGCTGCTTACCAAACGAATGGAACAAGAGAAGATCAAACGGCGTTTCCAACGCATATCGTATTTGCAGGCGAAATATTACAATAGCCAAGAAACTGCCTTTAATGCCAAGGCGGTTTTTAACATTTGTTTCTTATTCTTTTGCCACTGACGATAATACACACAAGCCACTTTCATTAATTTCAATCCACCTTCAGATTATCCTGCACCATCCGGATGAATTCCTTGGCTGCTACCCCGAGAAACTTATCAGTCCGGTAAATGATCCCGATCTGCCGGGTTGGTGGATAATCGCTGATTTTGATCAGCCTCAGCGTCGGATCATTGAGTGAATTGGACAATGAATAAGGCTGCAGACACGCGCCGACATTCGATTTGACGAATCCATACAGGGAAGATGCAGTGGATGTCTCTACGATAATATTCAGATTCATGCCTTTCTCCCGGCAGTGGGTCTCGATCAGCTCTCTGGCTTTGAAGCCTTTGGGATAGGCGACCAGCGGCAGTCCGGATAGAGTCTCCAATGACACAGACTCCTGACCGGCCAGTTCATGCTCCTCCGAGACAACCAGTACAAATTCTTCCTTGTACAGCGGGGTAATAATAAGTCTGGGATCAGTAAATTCAATCAGTGTAATCCCGATATCCACCACATTATTGATAACCATATCGGCTACTTCAATCGCCGAAGAGATCTTGAGATGAATATTGGGGAACTGATGATGGAAATCAATCAGAATCGGCGTAATCCGGTAATCCAGCTCGGCAGCCATGACGCCGACGACCAGATTGCCGCCGTTATACTCGCGCAGCCCATTAATCTCATCATAAGCATCCTGCAGCTTCAGCAGAATACTGCGTGCCTGCCGCAGCAGGATAAACCCGGCTTCGGTAATCGTAATTTTTTTGCCGATACGATCAAACAGCAGTGTACCGAGCTCTTCTTCCATGGTACGAATCTGAATACTGAGCGTAGGCTGGGTAATGCCCAGTCGCTCGGCAGCCTTGGTAAAATGCAGCTCTTCGCAGACGGCTACAAAGTATTCCAGTTGTCTAATCTCCATAGCTAACGCTCCTTACAATTTATAAATGGTAAACATCCGAATTTAATTATCATTGCCTGTGACTATGATAGTAAAATAAAGCATTAATTACATCAATACAACCAATATATCATTTTTGCCTGCTGTATAGCTAATGTAAGCGTTATGAATGGTATAATCACATTTCAGAAAATAAGATAAAATTTGCGTACATATATATTATTGATAGTTTTTAACTATGATAAGATTATTTATGATAGAAAATATTCGCAAAAAACCTTTACAATATGTCAAAATGATACTATTATTAAACATATGATCAATGAAGCTTACGAAAAGTAATAATAAAAAGAAAAGTAAGAAAGAAGGCATTTAACCATGAACGCTTTTTACCTTGACCGTGATGGATCGATCCGAACTCTTTTGAAAGGAAAAGATATCCTCTCTAATCCAATTCTTAACAAAGGCGTCGCTTTTACCGCCGAAGAGAGAAAAGAACTGGATTTGAACGGAATTCTGCCTCCAATGATTCTGACCATCGAAGAGCAGGTGAGCCGCGTATATGAGCAGTTGAACAGCGAGCCCAATAATCTTCGCAAAAATATTATGCTGAATGACCTGTACAACCGTAATGTGGTGTTGTACTACCGTCTGCTGAGCGAGCATCTGAGCGAGATGCTGCCGATCGTCTATACGCCAACGGTTGGTCAATCCATTCAGGAATACAGCCAGCAGTACCACAGACCGGGCGGTGTCTACCTGTCCATCGACAATATGGACGGTATTGAAGAAGCTTTCCGTAACAGCGGTGTACAGCCGGGCGATATTGACCTGATCGTCGCTACCGACTCCGAGAGTATCCTCGGTATTGGTGACTGGGGTGTAGGTGGTATCAATATCGCGATCGGTAAGCTGGCTGTGTACACGGCAGCGGTAGGTATTGATCCGAGCCGCGTACTGCCGGTCGTACTGGATGCCGGTACCAACAACGAGAAACTGCTGAATGACCCACTGTATATCGGTAACCGCCATGAACGGATTCGCGGTGACCGTTATGATGAATTCGTGGATCGTTATGTACAGACTGCACTGAAGCTGTTCCCTGATGTACTGCTGCACTGGGAAGACCTCGGAAATGTCAATGCACGCAATATCATTAACAAATACGGCGACAAACTTCTTACCTTTAACGATGATATCCAGGGTACCGGAGCGGTAACACTGGCTGCAATCATGTCCGGTGTACAGGTGAGCGGCACGCCGCTGCGCGAACATCGTGTACTCGTATTCGGTCCGGGTGCTGCCGGTATCGGTAATGCCGATCAGATCCGTGATGCGATGATGAAAGAAGGATTGTCCCAGGAAGAAGCGGAAGGACGCTTCTGGGCGTATGACTACCGTGGATTGCTGACTGAAGCTACCGAAGGCGTACTGGAATTCCAGAAACCTTATGTGCGTCAGACATCCGAAGTCGAAGACTGGGCGGTAGAAGCAGACGGCAAGATCAGTCTGCTGGAAGTGGTAAAGCAGGTAAAACCAACCATTCTGCTGGGTACTTCCGGTGTAACCGGAGCCTTTAGCGAAGAGATTATCAAGGAAATGGCCAAGCATGTGGAGCGTCCAATCATTATGCCAATGTCCAATCCGACTTCACTGGCAGAGGCTGTTCCGTCTGATCTGCTGGAATGGACCGATGGCAAAGCGCTGATCGCAACCGGCAGCCCGTTTGCACCGGTCGCTTACAAAGGTGTAACTTATGAAATCGGACAATCCAACAACGCATTTGTATTCCCTGGACTGGGACTTGGTGCTATTGTTGCCAAAGCAACCGTATTTACCAAAGGCATGTTTACAGCGGCGGCAGATGCGGTAGCTAACGCTGTCGATTCTTCCGAGCCGGGTGCACCGCTGCTGCCTCGCGTGAATGAACTGCAAAACGTATCCTTTGCAGTAGCTGTGGCTGTTGCCAAAGCAGCGATTCAGGATGGCGTAGCCCGCAATACACCGGAAGACGTGGAACAAGCTGTCAAAGACGCAATGTGGCACCCTGTATACAGAACCCTCAAATCTGTTGCGATTACCCAGGCCGTCTAATCCCCAATCGTCTCAATAGGTCGGGTTCTCCGAATAGCCTTGCAGCAGCACCTTCGGGTATGCGAACAGGATTCGGCAGAGCCCATGTACAAATCAGGTTGCCTATCCGCTGTGGATAGGCAGTCTGCCCTTATGGGGGTAGGCTTTAACAATAAGATGGAGGTCCTGTATCATGTCAGTCGGTCATATTTTTGTGATATTAATTCCTATTTTCTTTGTTATCATACTGGGTTATCTGGGTGGGCATTTCAAAGTATTCAATCCCGCTTCATCCAAAGGCCTGAACACACTGGTGACCAAGTTTGCGCTGCCGGCGCATCTCTTCATCGGTATTACGACTACCAGCAAGCAGACGCTGATCGATAAATGGCCGTTCTTTTTGACCATGTTCCTCGGCATTATCGGATTCTATGTGATTTTGCTGCTCGTTATGCGTCTTCTTTTCAAAAAAGATCTGAATACTTCATCCATCTTCTCGCTTAATTCGACGCAGCCGTCATTTGCCTTTATGGGGATTCCTGTACTGGGCAGTCTGTTCGGAGCGGCAGAAGTGGCTATTCCAATCGCGATTACCGGTATTGTCGTCAATGCGCTGCTTGATCCGATTGCGACTATCGTCAGCTCGGTCGGCAAGAAGACTCAAGCGGGTCATGACAGCGGACATCAGGAGAATCTGTTCAAATTGACGATTCATTCCATCCTGCATGGTCTGCGTGAACCACTGGCCTGTGTACCGCTGCTCGGTGTCGTGCTGACGCTGTTTGGCTTTCATTCTCCGCAGCTGCTGCAGGATTCACTCGATCAGATCGGTGATATTACGTCCGGTGCGGCGCTGTTCGCCATTGGTGTAACGATCGGTCTCAACCAGATCAAGTTCAGCTCCAATGCCATCAGCATTTCACTGCTGAAAGTGATCGGTTTGCCGATACTGACTTATCTGATTGCGCTGATGTTCGGTCTGCCGTCCAATGATATTACGATGGCGGTACTGCTCGTATCCTTCCCTGGATCGGCTGTAGCTGCGATGATCGCAACGCGGTTTGAGACACTGGAAGTCGAGACGGCTTCATCCTTTGTGATTAGTGCAATATTGTCGCTGATCTCGCTGCCAATCCTGATTTCTATTCTTTTGTAATATAGATTCAATTTTAACTAAAATTTGATAAGGTCATCCGCTGCATAACCTGGTTACGGCGGATGACCTTTTTATTATTCAATAGGAATACAGGAATCAATGCCTGAATATCGGCGATGGCTGCAAATCATGTTCTCTATAATGGGAAATGTCCGGAGAATCAGGCTGACATGCCTGCTGGACCATTCCAATCGAAGAAAAGAGGATGATCATATGACTACCCAACAGGAACAGCCCCAGACTTCACAACAGCGACAGGCCAAGCTTTTTCATGAGTTGCATATCAAAGGTACACCGCTGTTACTGGTTAATGTATGGGATGCAGGCAATACAGCTATAGTAGAGAGCGCAGGTGCCAGAGCCATCGCAACCGGAAGCTGGTCGGTTGCAGCTGCTCATGGTTATGGAGACAATGAGGAACTTCCGCTTGACCTTGTCATTGCCAATATCGAGCGAATCAAGCGTCAGACTAATCTTCCGCTGTCTATCGATGTGGAAGGCGGTTATGGAGCAAGTCCCCAGGAAGTAGCAGCGACTATTCGCAGAGTGATTGCTGCCGGAGCGGTCGGGATCAATATGGAAGATCAGAAGATGGGGGAGAATCGACTGTATTCGATCCAGCAGCAGTGCGAACGTATCGCAGCTGCCCGCCAGGCTGCAGATGAAGCCGGTGTATCCTTATTTATAAATGCCCGCACCGATATTTTCCTGCAGATGGATTCTTCCCTGCCGGAATCAGGAAGAAGGGAAGCGATCGAGGAAGTGTTACAAAGAGCAGAGGCATACGCCAAAGCTGGTGCGAGCGGTCTGTTCGTTCCCGGTCTAAGCGATCTTTCTCTGATCGAGACGGTGTGCGCTCGCTCGGAACTGCCTGTCAATATTATGGTGACGGATCATGAATCTTCTGTACAGGAACTGGCAGCGCTTGGAGTATCCCGGATCAGTTATGGACCGCGTCCTTATCAGGAAGCCATGTACCGGCTGCGGCAGCTCGCATCCAGTATTTTTCAACAGACCTGAGGTTTGGATTTAATGGCAGCAGCCGGTTTGTCTTCTATAAAGGGAAGATTGGCCGGTCAGCGCGCTATAGTATGTGCCAGCCGGCTGATTACAATAGAAATCCCGCCTCTCGTTAAGGTTTCACTGCCTGTATAATGGCAGATACGATATAATCCTCAAGCTTTGCTCCAGGAAGCCAGTCTTTTAAAAAGCTTTTGGATTCTTCTTTCGGTTCAATTCGGATCTGTGTAAATCCGCTCAGTTCCAGCATTTTTATCACCTCTGCAATGGAAGATGCACCGGAAATGCATCCGCTATACAAATCTTTCAAATCACTTTGGATAGCTGCCGGCAGTTCGGCTGTGGTTACAATATCCGAAATGGCCAGGCGGCCGCCGGAACGAAGTACACGATAGGCTTCATGAAAGACCTGCTCTTTGGCAGGAGAAAGATAGTTGGAAATAATAACATCTACAGTCTTATCCGCTACGGGCAGATACTCAATCTCACCGAGACGGAAATCCACGATGGGATTCTGCGCTTTATGTGCGTTATGGCGGGCTTTGGTAACCATGGCGGGAGTCATATCCACTCCAATTACTTTTCCTTCCATCCCAACCTGACGAGCAGCAAGAAAACAGTCAAATCCAGCGCCAGAGCCCAAGTCCAGCACCGTTTCACCCGGTTTCAGACTGGCAATGGCTTGAGGGTTGCCACAGCCGAGCCCCAGATTGGCTCCTTCGGGAACAGATTGCAGCTCATCAGAGGAGTATCCCAGCTTGGCCGATACGGCATCTACATCTTTGACAGGATCATAAGAATCCCTTGTTTCGCAGCAGGAATCGGATGACATTGTTGGAAGAGCAATTTCCTCATAGCGTTTACGAACCGTTTGTCGAATCTCATCTTGCTGAATACGCGTCATTACCATTCACTCCTTTAATGGATTGTAATTTAAACAGGGACATTCACAGCATTAAATATAGTTGCAAATATCAAATTATTTGCTTTCTTTCTCGCCTGCAGGGGAGCAGCAGCGACTGGATTTGGCCATTGCTTCATTAAACAAATCAATGGAACGAAGCACGGTCTCCTGTTCAAATGGGGTGAGATAGGAGAACACCTCATCCAGGTAGCTGTTCATTTGCTGATCAATCGTAGTGGCAATGTGTTTACCTGTTGCTGTCAGCGAAAGAACGGAGACGCGGCGATCCGAGGGGGCCGGGCTTTTCTGAATCAGATTCATTCTGATCAGTGCCTGAATTTGGCGGCTAAATGTAGTAATGTCGGTTCCCAGCGCCTCGGCAATTTGCTGCATTGAAGGTTGATCACGACGATCGATTTCATACAGGATATGGCTCTGTGCTGCCGAGAGATCATGACCATCTATACTGCAGCAATTTTTGTTCAATAGTCCAAAACGCCGGGTCATAATCTGAAATAGCTCGCGTTTATTGTGCATTAATATCACCTCTATGTATTTTATAATATAATTATTTGCACTTTACAAGTTTTTTTATATAACCTTTTTAAAGTGAACGAACGAGTAAACAATTAAAAATTAAGAGGTGCAAGAATGCAATTTCACGAATTTTATATCGGTCAGACCTTCAGAACCAAGTCACATTAGGATCAGACAGAGATCGTGACGGTTACGTTGTCTACTTTTATCAATAGGGAAGAAAAAGTATTTGTGGGTGATCTGTCTGTACTGGTGAAAAATGAACGTTAAGTATCAAGCTTTACCTGCGCGTTGAACAGGCTGCAGTAATCTTCAATAGCCAGGCATCAATAGCCAGAAAAAGACCCCTCATTATGGCAGGGTCTTTTTTTGTGCAAACCATGAATAAGGTGGTCTGAACCTTTGCCAAAAAGGGCATGCCCAAAAGTACAGTATGTCCGCCGCAATTCTTGATATAATGGAGGAACTATTGGAAAGGGTGAGACCATGCAAAACAGTCACCATCGATCTGGCATCGCCCAGCATTCCCGCAAATTGATGATTTTATGGACCATAATCGTGCATGTAGCGATGATATTAATACAGACATTTTCTGGTGAAAAAGCTACTCATATAACGGCAGTAGGTTTGTTGTTACTCGCATTTATGGTTCTGAATTGGTATTTTATACGACTGACCCGGAATCGTCATATGGCCTGGATTTATTTTGCTATCCAGCTGTTTATTTTGTGCCTGGCTTCCTTTATAGCTGCTTATGTATACGGTCTTATTACGATAGGGCTGTTTCCACTGCTGGTTGGGCAGTTCGTCTATGTATATTATGATAAGATCAAGATTGGTATGTTTATGGCTGTTCTGTATGCGATTATTACTCTGTTCGCTATCTCTGAAGACGCTATGCCGGGAGTCATTATTTTGCTGGCTCTGTTCACGCTCATGAATATTATCGTCATCGGCATCGTTAATCTAATGCTGCAGCAATACTATGCACGTATGCGTACGCAGAACTTTCTGGATGAGCTGGAGATTGCCCACCGCCAGGTGGAGGAGCTGACTGTTGCCAATGAGCGGCAGCGGATGGCCCGTGACCTGCATGATACGCTGGCCCAGGGACTGGTGGGCATTATCATGCAGCTGGAAGCGATTAATGTACATTTATCCAATCGTAATCACGAACGTGCCCAGCAGATTGTGCTCTCTTCCATGGAAGGGGCGCGTCATACGCTGACCGAAGCGAGGGAAGTTATCGATAATCTGAGGCTGCAGTCGGCGGATAATATCACTTTTACCGATGCGGTTCGGGAAGAGCTGGATCGATTCAAAGGGGCGACAGGCATTCCTGTTACCGGTCAGATCGAGGAATTTCGCAATCTGCCGCAGCTGCTCACCGAGCACAGCCTGTATATGATCCGGGAGAGTCTGACGAATATTACCCGCCACGCCCAGGCGCAGCATGTAGAAGTGAATGTACTGGCGGTAAATGGCAGTCTCGTCATTGAGATTACCGACGACGGCAAAGGATTTGATCCCGAGCAGATCGGCAGACAGCCCGGTCACTATGGACTGCTCGGTATGCAGGAACGTGTACGCATTATGGGCGGCAGACTGTCGATCAGCAATCATGTACCGCAGGGTACTCATATTCAAATCGAAATTCCCTTCCATACAGGAGGTTCTAATGAAATATAAAGTATTGATTGTGGATGATCACTTCGTTGTCAGGGAAGGGCTGAAGCTTATCCTGGAGACGAGTGAGCATTATTATGTCGCAGGTGAAGCGGAGAATGGACAGCTCGCTGTCAAACTGGCCGAAGAACTGCAGCCGGACGTGATCCTGATGGATCTGAACATGCCGGTCATGAGCGGTCTTGAGGCGATTGAGCAGCTGCAGGCACGGCACTTGGCGGTTCCGGTTGTAATTCTGACTACCTATAATGAAGATGATCTGATGGTCAAAGGACTGGCGATGGGCGCCAAAGGTTATTTGCTCAAGGATGCCAAGCGGGAAAATCTGTTTCGCACCCTGGACTCGGCCATTCGCGGCGAGACGCTGCTGCAGCCGGAGATTATGGAGATCGTATTCCAGACCAAACGAAAATTGGCTGCTCCGGCAGCACCGTCTCCCTCTTTGGCCATGCCCGGTTATATTCCTGTATTGTCCGACAAGGAGAAGATTGTACTGCAGGCGATTGCCTATGGTCACCGGAGCAAGGATATTGCCTTTGATATGGGCATATCCGAACGTACGGTCAAAGCCCACTTGACTAATATTTATAATAAACTGGGTGTAGATTCACGGGCGCAGGCGGTGGCGATTGCGATGGAGCGGGGCCTTGTGCATATCTAGCGATACTCGAGAACGTTTGCTACACAGATGCCACCTACAGAGACTTCAACTGGAGAGAACAACAGATTATAGGTGAATATAAGCAAGCCCATTCTAAAGCGCTCGTCTCTTCGGAGATTGGCGCTTTTTTGTCATATTCAAAACGAACTTCATAAAGCAGCTTACTAACCTACAGATAAAAAGGTACATGCCCGGTTCTGCCCAAAAGGGCAAAAGGGCAAATGTACCTATGGACGATTCCGGAATTTGTCGATTCTGCTATGCTGGCTTCAGAAGCATAGAGAAAACATATAATCACAGGTTTAGGGGAGGATATTGTAATTATGAGGAAAAATTGGCCTATGGCTGTTACAACACTTTTATTGGCGGTGAGTCTGACTGCCTGTTCTGCAGGTGAACCTGCCGTCCAATCAGCCAGCAACTCGGTCGAAGTCACAGACGCCAAGCAGCAACCGCTGAATGCGGTATACGATCTATCCGGTACGCTGACCGCTTATAATGAGACACCGGTAGCATTTCAGACCGGAGGAACGGTAGTGTCCGTAAATGGAGATATCGGAGATTCCGTAACCAAAGGCTCCATTATGGCAAGACTGGATACGGCAGATCTGCAGCTGACGCTGGATACAGCCAATGAAGATGTGGCTGCTGCCCAGGCGGCATTGGCGAGTTCGAGGGCTTCCCTGAGCGATGCAAGAGCAGGCCAGAAAGCGGCTGCAGCAGGCGTGTCATCCGCTCAGGCCAAAGTGGAAAGCGCGCGGATCAGCGAGCAGGATGTACTGGCAGGCGCACGTTCCCAGGAGAAAGCCCAGGCGCAGAATGCGGTAAACACAGCACAAACTGCCTACAACCAGGCCAAAACCGAAGCGACCCGTTCACAAACACTGCTGGATAATGGTCTACTGACCCAGCAGGAATATGAAAAGGCACAGACCGCCCTGGCAGATGCCGAGACGGCGCTCAAGGATGCACAGTCCAAGCTGTCCCTGCAGGAGGAAGGTGCGAGCCAGTCGGAACGTGCGCAGGCTGCCGCTGCTGTCAAAGAAGCACAGGTTGGCATAGAGAATGCTCAGGCGAGCGTTGCTCAGGCCAATGCCGCTGTGGAACAGGCGCAGGCCAGTGTGCAGCAATCCCAGGCCGGTTATGAGCAGAAGCTGGTTGCCAAGAAAACGGCACAGCTCAATCTTTCCCGTGCCAGTCTCAAAGCGCCGGCATCCGGTGTCATTTTGACCAAAAGCATTACAGTGGGACAGACGGTCAGTGCAGGTGGAGGAACATCGGCACAGGGCGGCAGCAGTCCGCTGTTCACCATCGGTGAGATTAGCCGTCTCAAAGTGCAGCTGCCGATTGCCGACAGCGATATCGATCAATGGAAAGTCGGTCAGCAGGTTAGCATCAGCCTCTATGACGAAATACGCACCGGCAAAGTGACCAAACTGAACCCGCAGACCAACGAAAGCACAGGTTCCATCAATGTGGAAGTGGTGATTAACAATCCACAACGGGACTGGAAACCGGGCCAGGTCGTCAATGCTTCCCGTCAGGTCTCTGCCGAGACCGGCATCCTGCTGCCTACCGAAGCGGTCATCAGCTCCGGCAGTGAACCTTATGTATTCAAAGCGGTCAACGGCAAAGCTGTCAAAACACCGGTTGAACTGGGCAAAATGTACAACAACAGTTACCAGATTATCGGCGGCATCAAGGTTGGCGACAAAGTGGTAACACGCGGAGCGGATCGTCTGTTCAATGGAGACGAACTAACTGTCAGCCAGGCACAGGGCACAGCTGCCCAGCCAGCGGGCGGCGCTGCTTCAGCATCCGGTATGAAGGGTGAGACAAGCGCCAATGATTAAGTATTTTGTCCAGAAACGTAAAATTACCTTATTGTTCTTTGTGATGCTGATTGTCGTAGGCATCGCCCAGCTGACCCAGCTGCCGCGGCAGCTGCAGCCGGACGTAGTGGTCAAAACGGCCATGGTCACGACGACCTATGCCGGGGCAACGCCCGAACTGATGGAGCAGACGGTTACCGAAGTACTGGAACAGAAGATCAAGGAAGTATCCAATCTCAAGAAGATAACGTCTACTTCCAGTAACGGTGTCTCGACCATTACGGTACAGGCGAATGAAGACGCAGATACTACCGATACATGGAACGAGCTGCGCCGCAAGGTAGAGGATGCACAGTCCCAACTGCCGGATGATGCAGATACGCCGGTAGTGAATGACAACCTGACCCAGTCATTTATCAAGTCCTACATTATCTACGGCAAGACCAAGCAGGATATCTATCAATTGAGCGAACTGATGAATACGTGGCAGGATCAGCTTCGCTCGGTGCCGGGTATTACCGAAGTCAATATCAAAGGAATACCGGATCAGGAAGTTCGCATCAATGTTGATCCATCCAAATTACAGCAGTACAACATCTCCTGGGAGACCGTACGGCAGGCGATCCAGTCTGAGAATAACCGTGTACCAACAGGTGATCTGACGTATGAAGGTCGTAATTATCAGCTTACCGTAGATAAGTCTGTCGATTACGGCACGCTGAATGATATCGTCGTACAGCAGACCGAAGCGGGAATTCCGGTCTATCTCAAGGACGTTGCCAAAGTGGAACTCACCCAGGCCAAAGAGTCCCAGCTCAGCTATTACAACGGCACTCCGGCCATCTCGCTTGATATCAGCAGCCAGACCGGATCGGATGTACCGAATATGGATGCAGGTCTGAGTAAGAAGATCAATTCCCTGGAAAAAACACTTCCTGCCAATGTCAAACTGGCTCCATTGTTTGCCCAGAATGATGAGGTAACAAAGAATTTTGATTCCCTGATTAAGGAAATGATCATTGCGATTATTGCCGTTATTATCATTTGTATGCTCGGCATGAATCTGTTGACAGCCGGATTTGTCGCACTGGCGATTCCGGTATCGATTGCACTCGGACTCATTTTTCTTCCTAGTCTGGACATTACGCTCAATCAGATTACCATTGTCGGTCTGATCATTGTACTGGGAATTCTGGTCGATGATGCGGTCGTGGTGAATGATAATATCGAACGTCGTCTGTCCAAGCTTGGCGAGAATCCGACAGATGCTTCCATCAAAGGAACCAAGGAAGTCGCTATTTCCATTATTACAGCGACACTGGCTACTATCTCGGCATTCCTGCCGCTAATGTTCCTGCCGGGCGATATGGGTGCATTTATTCTGCCGATTCCGGCTGTAATCTCCCTCTGTATGCTGGCGTCCATGATTATGTCCCTGACGATTATTCCTATTTTCCGTCAGTGGTATGAAGAGAGACAGATGGAGAGAGGCAAGCGGCGTGTGAATCGTCCTGCCGGGCTGCTCGGCAAGCAGATTCAGGTAGTAACCGACAGTTACGCGCACAGCCTGATGCCAAGAGTACTGCAAAAACCGCTGCTCGTCGCTCTCACAGGATTGATTATCAGTACAGCAGTGTATGGACTCGCTGCATTCACACCGGTCGAGCTGTTCCCGACGTCGGAGGAAAAGCAAATCACTATTAATGTCAGCATGTCTTCCGGTACCGCGCTGGAAGAGACGGACCGTGTCGTACAGAGCATAGCCAGCTGGGTCAAAAAGCAGCCTGGTGTAGAAAATATCGCTTATGCGGCAGGAGGAAGCGCTCCGCTGCTGTTCAGCGGGCTCGGCGGAGGCGGAGGCGGCGGAAGCAGCAGCGGCCAGATTCTGGTCGTCGGCAATGAGAGTATGGACATCGAAACGGTGACCAGTCAATGGTCTGCTGCACTCAAGAAAAGTTATCCGGGCATCGA
The DNA here is from genome assembly GCF_054161335.1 of Paenibacillus sp. Z6-24. Taxonomy (NCBI): domain Bacteria; kingdom Bacillati; phylum Bacillota; class Bacilli; order Caryophanales; family Paenibacillaceae; genus Paenibacillus; species Paenibacillus sp. Z6-24. The sequence continues at coordinate 2,418,698 of NZ_CP096398.1, forward strand.
GACTGCCGTTGAGGGCAGCGCGGTTGGTATTCCTGTCGGCAAGCCGGTATCGATCCGTATCGCCGGAGACGATCTCGATGAGATCCGGCAGCTGACCAACCAGATCAAGCAGGTAATCGGGGATACGCCGGGTACTTACGGTATTATCGATACGATGGGCAATGATAACTATGCACTGAATTTCTCGGTTAACAAGCAGGCCATGGATCGTTACAAGGTCACTTATGGCACGCTGACACAGACGCTCCTGATGATGGGCAGCGGTGTAAGTCTGGGTGACTTTGATAATGGCAAGAATCTGATTGATATGAAAATGTATCTGGACGGCTCGGACAAAGCGAGTCCGGAATCCCTGATCCAGCAGACGAATATTACCAACTCATCGCAAGAACAGATTCCACTGTCCCAGATTGTCAGCATGAAGCCTTCATTCTCGATTCAGCAGATTGACCGGTATGATCTGCAGCGTGTGAACACAATCGAGGCAGAGGTCAATGGGCGTACGGCTACCGAAGTCATGGCAGAGATTAAGCCCAAGCTGGATCAGGTTAAACTTCCGGAAGGATATACACTGGAGATCGGTGGTGAGACTTCCGATCAGACAGAGACTTTCGGAGATATGGGACAATTGTTTGTAGTGGCGATCTTTATTATCTTTGTTCTTATTGTGATTCAGTTCTACTCTCTGGCCATTCCGTTAATCATCATGACAACCGTCTATCTTGCCGCAGCAGGTGCGGTTCTGGGACTGTTCATTACCCGTACTCCAATCGGCTTTATGGCGATCATGGGTATTATCGCACTGGCCGGGATTGTCGTCCGGAATGGTATTGTCTTTATCGAATTTATCGAGGATGCAAGACATGAAGGCATGGAGCTGAAAGAAGCGGTTATTCAGGCCGCATCTGCCCGTTTCCGTCCAATCATTCTGACCTCGTTAACCGCAATCGTGGGTATGATTCCGATTGCAACAATCGGTGAGCTGCTGTTCCGTCCGCTGGGTGTAGTTATTATTTTCGGACTGATCTTCTCCACCATACTGACACTGTTTGTCGTGCCATCGCTCTATATGGTCGTGACCCATGCCAAGGACAAACGTCAGGCACGCAAAATGGAACGCAAACAAAAAAGAATGGAAAAACAAGCCACTTTACCATCGGATAACCGATTGTAAATACAGGTATGCACGAAACGAATTGCAAATGACACCTGAATTGAATACAGGCGCTTCTTCGCTGACTGGTATACAGATGTGCGGAGTCGTGCTGTGGCAGAAACAGACGTCCCCCCGTCTGTTTCTGTCTATATCCTGTTGGAGAGGAGTAACACCATGGATAAGCAAAACGTGATTGAGACGGCTGAACAGTTATTTGCTGGCCGAAGCTATGACTCTGTATCTATCGAAGAACTGGCCAGAGGCTGCGGCATGAGTCCTTCCCGTCTGTATACACTGTTTGGCAGCAAGGAGGAGGTGTGGAGCGCGGTGGTTCGTAAAATCGGCGAAGATATTCAGCAGGGTCTATTCCGTCTATACAGCGACCACAGGCTGGATGCCAGGCTCAAACTGGCCTGGCTGATCGAAATGTACGTCAGCGCCATGTCCAGAAAAAACAGCTATACCACGGCAAATGAGGGCTTCATGCAGCAGACCGGACAGGTCGAAGATCATGCGCCGATTCAGCAGGAGTTGGAATACCAGCTCAGCACGCTGCTGATTGAGATGATGAACGTGGTTATTTATGAAATGAAAGATGATCATGGTGAACCGCTGTGGAACTGGGACAGGCTTCAAACCAAAATTCGGATCTCCCATCATAATGTACTGTTGGAAGCTGTCCAATCCCAGGAGAATCTGTACCGCTCCAAGCTGATGCTGCATCAGATGAACGTATCGGATTCATTCCGCAGGAAATGCTGGCAGTCTTTTCGGCAGATGGAAAAGAAAGCTCTTGGAGAGCAGCATCGTCTGTATCTGGTACGAGCTTGGCTTGATTTTATAGAACAGGAGCCGACACTGATCGGAGAGTGCATGCAGTTGCTGGACTGTCACCAACGCCATATTCAATAAAAGAAATAAAGCGGATATATTCATCACGTGTAAACAAAAAGGAAGTACAGATCGATAAGATCCGTACTTCCTTTTTTGGTTTGTTTATTTTATGGTCTGACCCTTGATAAAGGATCGACCGTTTTGGATTGCTTACTTCAGCAGCTGTGCGATCAGCGAGAAAGCGATAATGATCAGGAACAGCAGTGTAATATGATTGAGCGAGAAGATGAACATTTTTTTCGCCCAGTCCTTGATGTCGTCCTTGCGGTAGCTGGTTACGCTGAAGATCAGCCATGTCAGGCTCAGCAGGAAAGCGACGCCGGCAATGTACGGACTCAGCGGCCAGAACATGACACTGGATACGATCAGCAGTACCAGATAAAAGTTGGATTGTACATACGTGCGTTTGATGCCTTTGACAACCGGCAGCATCGGCACTTCGGCAGCTTTGTATTCGTCGAACCGGCGAATTGCAATTGCATAGAAGTGAGGCATCTGCCAGATGAGCATGGTAGCAACGAGTGCCCAGATCTCAAAATGACCGAGATCACTGGAAATGGCGGCCCAGCCGATCAGCGGCGGAACAGCGCCGGAGATACTGCCGACTTCGGTGTTGTAGATCGTTCTACGCTTGGTCCACATGGTATAGGGAACCACATACAGGAACAATCCGAGGAATCCGAAAAATGCGGCCAGCGGCGAACTCAGGTACAGCAGGACCACACCGGAGATACTCATCGTGATCCCGATAATGAGACCGGTACGCGTATCCATTTTGCCGGTAACGGTCGGACGAGTCTTGGTCCGTTCCATAATGGCATCGATATCGCGGTCGTACAGATTGTTAAAAGCCCCGGCAGAGCCAATAACGAGGGAAGATCCGACAAAAGCGAGAATGATCGCCCAGATATGATCTATAAAGGATACGTCGAAGATGTAAAGCGCCATACTTAACCCGGCGAACATCGCGATAAGATTGGACTTGATAATGCCCGTTTTGATCGTTGCAAAAAAGATCGCGGGCATAGAATTGACTTGTGCACTTGCACCTTGGCTTGTTTGATTATTCATCTCTGTATTTGTCACCCGTTTCGATTGTTGTGACTTTATCATAACACTTTAATTTTGAAGAATGGAAATGAAATGACTTTTTTTAAAATTACGTCATTAAATTGTGAATAATTTATTAATTTTTGCTGAAGAGGATAGGAATTTAGGGAAAAGTATGCTCAAACATCAGTCGGACATCAAGATAAATTGTCTCCGATTTACACTATAAAATCAACAATTCTTCCAACTTTTCTCAGCAGGAATGCAAATGAGCTCCTATAAATAATATCACCGCAACAAGACGTGCAGAAGCAGCAGTTATTTCCAGCCAAACCGTGCAAAAAGCCCGGCACCACTGCAAGCGGGCTGCCGGACAGAATAGATGGTATTCGGGAATCGGCTTTGATGTAATGTCCATAGGGGAAGTCACCGTGTTCAGAAGTGACTGTGATCAGCACACAATACAAAATGGCATACCTAAACGCCAGGCGTATCAGAAATCAGTAGGATATGCGTAGATGCTAACCGACATACCAATCTATCAATAAACAGAACTGCATGCTGGATGTAAAAAGAGCCGGATCAAGCTGAATCCACAGACTGCAGCACAGCAGATGAAGCAGCCTGCTCCCGGATAGTCAGGCGCTTACGTGCAATCAGCAGGAACGGGATACCAACTGCTGTCAGCAGCGCCAGTGGAGCAAAGATGGCAATGCCGCTCTGCAGGGCGAAGCGGTCGATTAGCAGTCCGCCGATTATCGGAGCGACCACATTTCCAATATTGTTGAAGCCGATCGTGCCGAAATAAGTGCCTTTCCACTCCGGACGGGCAATACGGTCGATCAGAATATCCATCATAGTGAACAGCAGCACTTCGCCTACCGTGAAAATAAACACACCGACCATAAAGGCGATCAGATTGTGCGCCATGCCGAACATCAGTAAGGAGATCGAGACGAGAATATTACCAAGAATGAGCGGTACTACCGGACGAAAGCGACTGACCGTGCGTACGACCGGATACTGGACAATCAGTACAACAGCGGCATTCATCGCCAGCATATAGGAGAAGATCCGGCTGCCATCCTCCAGATCGGGAGTCAGTGACAGATACTGTGCCAGTGTGGAACTGAAATGACCATAACCAAGTACACAGAATGTTGTACCGATCAGTACCGGCAGGAATACACGGTCACGGCTGGTCATCCGAAAAGCTTCGCCGATCTTGGGCGGTTCGGCCGAGGAGACAACAGGCATGGCAGAGCGATGAATCGCAAACTGCATTACCAGCACCAGTCCATAGACGATATATACGATCCCTGCAATTACGAATGGAAAAGTGGATTTTGCCGATCCAAGCTGAAGACCGAGGATCGGACCGAATACGACGCCGATATTGATCGCCGCATAGCGCAGATTGAAGACGAGCAGCTTGTGCTCCGGAGGTGTGGTGTCCGACAGCAGTGCGCGGGAAGCCGGCTCGAATACGGAGCGGCACAGCCCGTTTAATACATTCATGACAAAGAACATCCAGATCACATGAGAGCCGGCAAAGCCAAAAAATACGGCTGCCCAGCAAAATACCGAGACGAGCATTACCTTTTTGCGACCGATCCGGTCCGAGATGTACCCGCCGTAAAAGCTGATCGATACCCCGGCCAGCGAACTGGCAGCGACGATAATACCTGTCAGTGTAGCGGATACGCCGAGTGCGGAGGTGAGATAAATGGCGAGGAACGGAATGCTCATCGACGTAACGAGTCTTCCGAACATCGTGCCGATGATAATCGTCCAAGCCAGAGGATGAATTATTTTGAGATTTTTTGCGATCATAGACTACACTCCCATATTGTACAAAGCTTTTATTGAGCCGATATCACTGGTATCATTGTAAAAAGAAAAAAGGCGAAGAAAAAGAGTAAGCTTTTATATTTACATTTCACCTTTTACGAAAAAAACTATGGAAAAGCCAAAAATAGGTACAGGAAGGGAGCATGCAGTGGATAATGATGCAATTCAATACTTGCAACTGTATGATAAGCTCAATCCGCAGCGGCTGCAGCATACGCCGCTGCCTGTTACGGTAGCCATGCTGTCAGAGATGCTCTGCTGTACGCCGCGTAATGCCAAGTTCGTGCTGCGGCGGCTGGAGAGCCGGCACTGGATCGTCTGGCAGCCCGGACGGGGCAGAGGTCATATCTCACAGCTGGAATTTCTGTATCCCGTTGCCGATATTGTAGAAGTACGCCTGCGTCAGCTGCTGGACAAGGACCGGGTCAAGGAAGCGCTGGAGCTGATCGGTACACTGGAGACCGAGGAGCCCATCCGGGAAAGGCTCTGGAATGTGCTGCATGTATACCTCGGTATGCACAGCGAGCAGGAGGAGAGCAGTGTCCAGGATGTGCTGCGCATGATCCGCTACCGTCCTTTGGAAAAGCTGGATACCGCCAGTGTGTTCACCGCTTTTGAGACCTTTGTGCTGCGGCAGATCCAGGATACGCTGCTGGCTTATGATGCGGCTTCACGCAGCTTTTTGCCAAGGCTGGCCTACCAGTGGGAGAATAATGAGGATCATACAAGTTGGACCTTTTATCTGCGCAAAGGTATTCGGTTCCATGATGGTGCCCTGCTGACCGCACGGGATGTCCGGTACACCTGGCAGCGGATGTGCGAGAAGGAGAGCAGCATGCTGTGGCTCTACCGGGATATCCGCGAAGTAGAGCAGAATGGAGATCATATCGTCACCTTTCATCTGCACCGCAGCAATCTGTTTTTCCTGCATCTGATGACCAATGTGTATATGGCGATTCTGCCTGCGCACATCGAGCAGGAACAATCGCTGATCGGCAGCGGACCGTTTCGCATCTCGGAGCTGACGGCAAGCAAGCTGTCCCTGCTGGCTTTCGACGATTATTATGGTCTGCGCCCGGTGCTCGACCGGGTGGATGTCTGGTTCATGCCGGAGCAAGGGCATATGGGACGGTTATACCAGCTGAGTGAACGTGACGATCAGATGGCCAGCCGCCAAATCAATCATCCGGTGCTCGGCTGCCGATATTTGCGGTTTGATTTTCGTACGCCGGGTATTCAGCATCATCCGAAGTTTCGCGAATGTATCCGTCATCTGTATGATGGAGAGACGATGATGCGTGAACTGGGAGGTGACCGGATTGCAGTCGCCTATAGCTTGCTACCCTGGAAAAGCGCCGATTATCAACCTTTACGGAAGAGTTCGCTGGCCGAAGCGAAGCGGCTGCTTTGGGAAAGCGGATATGACGGCATAGAGCTGGGCCTTTCCTTTATGGACAAAAAAGAAGAACGGATTGAAGCGCTGTGGATGCAGCAGCAGGCGGCCCGGATCGGTCTTCGTCTCCAGCTGCTTCCCTGCACGAAGGCTTATGGTACGATGCTGTATGGTAGGGATAGAGGAGAAATCATGCTCGGTATGGAAATATTGGAGGATGACTGGGAATGGGATATGATCAACTTTTTTGCCAATGAGGGCAATTATCTGTACCATGCTCTGAACAGTGGGCAGCAGAAGCGGCTGAAAGGTATGCTGGAAGGGATTATGCAGCTGGAGCAGGGTCAGCGTGAAAGCGTACTCGACCGGGTAGAACAGATGATGCGGGATGAGAACTGGATTATATACGGGAATCATCTGAACCAGCGGGCTTATTTTAACCGCAATCTGTATGGACTTCATATTGAGTCGTTCGGCTTTCCGAATCTGTCGGCGCTCTGGATCAGGAAGAAATGAAACAAGAAAGGGGTGTCAGCAATGACAGCTGTAGAGATACTGGATGTGTTTAATGAGCAAATGGAAAAGACCGGTACAGCCACACGGGAGGAAGTACATACACAGGGATTGTGGCATCAGACTTTTCATTGCTGGATCGTCGCAGGCTCGGCTGCAGAGGGGTGGAAGCTGCTGTTTCAGTTGCGCCATCCGGACAAGGAGACCTTTCCCGACAAGCTGGATACATCGAGCGCTGGGCATCTGATGACGGGTGAATCACCGGAAGATGGGGTAAGAGAACTGGAAGAGGAACTTGGTCTTGGGGTGACCTTTGCGGAATTGACGTACTGTGGCATGCACCAGGAAGAGTATCGGATCTCGGATCATTATATGGATCGGGAATTCACGCACGTGTATTTGTACCCATGCAATCTTCCACTCAATGAATATGAAGTCCAGCACAGTGAGGTGACCGGACTGTTCTGGATTGCGGCGGATGAGTTTCGGTCCATGATCGGTGGAGAGCAGGATACCCTGTCTGCAGAGGGTGTCATTTACGATGAACAGCAGAAGCCGGTACCGCAGCATCGGGTTGTTCGCCTGAGCGACTTTACCGCCAATACACAGGAGTATTATGATTTATTATTTGATGCACTGGGCTACGAATAGTGCCGCAGTAATGTAATGATATGGAAAAATTCAGCTATAATATCTCTTTTCAGGAAAATATAATTGCAGTTTATGTAGAAAATACAGCTTTTTTCTCTATTTATTGCCGATAAACAATATAAAATAGAGGATATGGGGTAAATAGTTCAAAAGAAAATGCTCCTGATGCGGTCCAATCGGAGCCAGGCTGATATCTCAATGAAGCGGGGGTGCAACATGATTTATTTTGTCAAAAAAAATAAAGTGAATCAGCTGCCTGTAGATAGCAGAGAACTGGATAATTATCTGCAGCAAATGGTTCTGGATAATGAAGCCATCCTGATCGACAGAATACCGGCTGAAATGCAGATGCAGAGTATGGAGCTGCTGCTTGGTAATCCTGCATTCACGCTGATTCATATCCAGGAATCGCATATTGATCGTTTTGTCCGCTCGCCTCTTCATGGGCATTCGAGTGAAGTCTATCAGGAGTCGCTGGATATCGTTACCACTTATATTCGTGAGCTGCAGTTTGAGATTGAAAAGGGAGCCGCGGCTCTGGCGAATTATCAGCAGGGAGAGAAAGCCGGCATGGTCAAAGACAGTCTGCGCCGGGCACTCAGCAATCTGGGAGAGCGTCGTGAGGTCACCAGCATGATCCTGCAGGAGCTTCATCACCGGCTGGGCAAGCAGGCAGAACGCGATAACAGCAGATCGAGTGAGCGGTTTACCGATAATGAATGGAATACATGAACACATGGCGGAGCGATCAGCGCCCGGAATAAGAGTACAGCCTGAAAATAGCCCGATTACTGATGTGACTAATTATCAGTAATCGGGCTATTTAAGCATGTATGGGATAGAGTAACAGATATATGCGTGAATACCTACCGACTGCGAAGGGAGCCGAGCAGCAGACGCAGCGGCTGCCAGTTTGGATGGCTTTCCGGATGATCCACCAGCAACTCCATCACCTGTCCGGTAAATGTACTGACATCATCCGTATCCCCTGTTACCTGGAACCCCAGCGACTGAGCCAATTGCTGCCCTTCCGTATTATCCGGATGAATGCTGATCAGCACTTTTTCATAATGGAATCGCTCATGCATATACTCCAGCAGCAGTGGGAAAAATTGGCGGGCATACCCACGTCTCTGGAATCCGGCATCAATCATGAAGCGCTCGACCCAGATACTGTCACTTTCTTCACAATACCAGCCATACATCGCATACCCCACCAGCATCATGCCGTCATACAGACAGACCGAGGAACCATTGTATTCATACTTGGACTCCGCGAGTGAAAAGGCATTACTCTCAATATAGGATTGCTGGGCTTCCGTCACCTGCAGGGCAGCCGCAGCACGCCAGTTCATTCCTGTCACTTCTTTGATCATCAAACTCATGTTACCTAGTCCTTCTTTCCATTCGTATTCCCCTTTTGAATGGGTTGCCAGCTGTGGAGCGGCCATCTATCAAGCGACTTTCAGCCCTACAACATAGCCTATTGAAATAAAGAGAACGGTCCATATCAGGGCACCAATTGTACAAATCAGCATATATTTGCGAAAAGGCATAGCACTGATCCCGGCGATATAACCTGCCGCGTGTCGAACGCCCGGAATAAAGTAGGAGAACAGTACCGTCCATATGCCATAACGGGTAAACCACTGCTGCACCCGATCAAATCGTTTGGGCGTGAGCCCGATCCATTTGCCATACTTGTTAACGACTTTGAAACCCAGCTTGTTGCCTATTCCGTAACTAACCATCATCCCGATCACAGAGCCTGCGAAGCTGAACAGGATGCAGAGAAGATAGTTCAGCACACCGGTCGAAGCCAGATATCCGACGAACAGCATCAGCGTTTCATCCGGAATCGGCAGCCCGATAATGCCAAGGGCCAGGAGTAGAGTGATGGCCATATAGCCATACTGGGCGATATATTCTGCTGCTAACTCCATCTGTACTCACTTCCTGACCATTTTATTTTTAAAGGCGGGAAATGGAATACGACTGATCATCAGCAGAGACATTACCGCCATAAGCATAATCGTCCAGTAGCCGGACGAATCCGGTCCCGACAGGGAAGACAGGGCGAGCAGGGTACCGGCAGCCGTAATCGGCAGTCCGGTAAAGCCGTTCACCGTGCCCGATATATTAAAGCGTGCCAGCCGCAGCGCACCACAAATCACAAACAGGATAACCGATGCAAATCCCAGCCATCCGTTGTCCTCCAGTTGATACAGGAGAACGAGCACAGCCGGCGCCGCACCGAAAGAAATCAGATCGGCCAGCGAATCGAGCTGCTTGCCAAATTCACTGGGGCATCGGAGCAGCCGGGCCAGCAGGCCGTCGAGTATATCGAATACAGCCGCCATAGCGATCCAGATCAGCGCCAGTCTGTAATGTCCATTAATTGTAAGCAATAAGGAAGCAGTACCTGCACCAAGATTCAGTACAGTACATAGTGTAGGTAGCCATGTCGTGTTCATAGGATAGAGTTCCTTTCTTTCTGTAAAATGGCAGCATCTGATAGGTTGAAATCAGGTTATGAGGTAAGCTCAAACTGGTAGCCTGTACCGATCACAGTACGGATATGGCGTGATTCATAGCCCAGTTTGGCGCGAAGCTTTTTGATATGGGAATCGACCACCCGTGTATCTCCCTCAAACTCCAGTCCCCAAACCCGGTTCAAAATGGTGTCACGGGAAATGACAATATTTCGATTCTGGGTGAGCAGCAGCAGCAGATCGTATTCCTTGGGTGTCAGATCCACGTGGGTGCCGTTTACTTCCAACCGATGGGCGAGTGTATTGAGCACAGCAGAGCCAAATGTAATTATATGCCCCTGTGGCTGGTAATTTTCGGTCACCCGCTTCATCAAGGAGTTGGCACGGGCGATCAGCACTTTGGGACTGAACGGTTTGGTCACGTAGTCATCGGCACCGAGTTCAAATCCAAGCACCTTGTCCTGATCGGCGGATTTGGCGGTCAGCAGAATAATCGGTACCCCGGAGCGGGTGCGCATCTGCCGGCATACTTCGAACCCATCCATCCGGGGCATCATAATATCGAGAATGACCAGATCCGGCTGCAGATGATCAAACCACTGCAGGGCATCAGGCCCGTTATCCGCTTGATGCACTTCCCAGCCATCCTGTTCAAAATAATCCGAAATCACTTCGCGAATTCGCGCTTCATCTTCGACCAGAAGCACTTTCCTTGCCATTGTTCATCCCTCTTTCTCCAACAAAATCAAAATAAGCATTATCGCCCAAACGTAATGGAAAAGCAGACGCCATCTTTCAGATTACGTACTTCATAATGGAACCCGTGCAGATCCAGAATCTGCCGGGAAATGGATAATCCAAGTCCGGTTCCGCCGGTCTGCCGGCTGCGCGAAGCTTCACCGCGATAGAATCGTTCCCAGATCTGGGAAAGCTGGTCTTCCGGTATCGGATCGCCCTTGTTTTCTACGGAAAAGCGGGTGGACTGCGGGTCGCTGAGTATTTCAATCATAATCGTGCTGCCTTCATCGGCATGCCGAATCGCATTGACGATGAAATTGCGGATCACCTGCTCGATCCAGTCCGGATCAGCGATGACAGGCAGCTCATTGACCGGGATAATCATAATTTCCAGCCGGCGAGCCTGCAGTAGATGGATCAGCCGGTCAGCCACTTTCTCGGTGAGCTCACTGAGCATGAAGGAAGTCATATGCAGCTGGATGGTACCCGACTCCAGCCGCGCCAGATCCAGCATATCCTTGATCAGCATTTCCATTTTGTCGGCTTCTTCGATAATGACAGATACATAATGATCCTGTTTATTGATATTAACCCCATCCTGCAGTCCTTCCGCAAAACTTTTCACAATACTGAGCGGAGTTTTGAGTTCATGCGATGCATTGGTGAAGAAACTCTGCTGCATCATCTCGATCTTTTGCTTTTGCTCCATATCCTGCTGAAGCTGCTGATTGGCCTCCTGCAGCTCACGCAGCGCCCGGTCCAGACTGAGGGACATCGTATACATGCTGGTGGAGAGGCTGCCCAGCTCATCATTTTGCCGAACAGGAGGAGAATCTGCGGTAAAGTCCAGCTTGACCATCCGCTTGGCCATATCATTGAGCGCGATCAGCGGACGGGTAATAATTTTGGAAAAGAAGAGCGATAAAATCACAATCAATATAAATCCGCCGATACCGAGATACATATAAAACCAGCGCAGCGCTTCATTGGTGTCGCTAATCTCCTGCAGTGAAGTCATCGAGAAGAGCAGTTCCATATTCTGATTGGGCCGTTTCACTGGCTGGATCATAATGACATTATGCGTCCCGCTCCAGGATTCGGTCCATTCATATTGCAGCCGCTTCATATCCAGCAGCTGTTCCCGCTGATTGTCGGTTAATGGAAAGGAACGATACAGTGCCTCCATGAGCAATCCCTGCCGCTGATTCCAGTTCTTGGGTGTGGGCAGTACAATCTCGGTCACTGTGCCTGAAATGTCCGGCGTATAGTATTCGGTAAGGGGTTTATGTTTCTCGATCTGCTCCGGTGTAAATACGATGTGTGGTTTGGTATTCCGGATATCCGCATCTCCCCACAGATCCAGTTTATCGCCTGTGCGGATATTGAGCGCCCGGAACGAATCTTCATACAGGTTCATATATAGCGAAAGGGAGACCGACACCTGTTGGCCGTTATCCTTCCGGATGACCAGATGATACGGATCTTCCAGCACCATTTGACCGTCCATGTCCACAATGGTCAGCTGGCTTTTGTTGCGGTTCATGAACCGCAGCATCTCATTGGAGATCTGACGCGGATTGTCGCCGGATTGAACATAGACAGCGGCGAGCTGATCCAGATCATGTTCTGCTTTGTTCACTTTGTGTTCCTGATAGAAGCTGTTAAAAAATAGCAGTTGGCTGAGAATAACCATCCCGTAAAAGCAGACAAAAAACAGAACAGTCATCAAAAACAGTTTAAAGGTAATACTGCGATTTTTCATAACGTCTCCTTGCCTTCATTGGTATTCTAAATACAGCGATGTTCTTCTAACCATACCACTGTATCGGCTGAATCAGTGATCTTTTCGCACTACACGGGTATTGGCAAGGAATAAAGAAGCAATCAGCACCAGGATAGCCATCGACCACCAGAATGTGCTTAGTGCCTCATCATGATCGATAATGATCAGCCGGACGATTGCGGTAATCCCAATATAGATAAAATAACGCAGCGGGAAATGGAAGTTGGATTTGAAATACTTAACGATCAGCGCGATAAATTCAAAGTATAAAAAGAAAACAAGCAGTTCATCGGTAAAAGCAAAATAACTGTCAATCTCTTCCGGAGACAGAACAACCGACGAGAAAATACTCCATGTTTCTTTCATCAGCAGCACACTCAGTACAATCGCCATCAGGAACAGGCTGATATTCAGTACAATTTGCAGCAGTTCCGGTACTTTACGAGTCTGCATCATAATAAATTTCATTTTCATTCATCATCTCTCCTGCAAGTCATGGTTGAAGCTTATTTATTCATTGGCTTTATTGTAAATGGATGATTTGTCCTTTATGTGTCCTTTGGCGAAATTGCGTACAGCGAATCAGCGTTGTGCAGCAGACACTGTAGGAAAATAAGATTGACTTTGACCAGGGCTTATGCAGGGGATTGACACCTGTATGGTATTATAGAAACGCGAATGTACTGAGTTCAGGATACCATTCAATACACCCGTGAACGGTGAACGGGAAATGATCATGCAGTATAAGCAGCAGGAGAAGACACAGGAGGGACAATATGTATCAATATAGTGATCAGAAATATGAATCAATACGATTCGACGGGCAGGATCTGCGGTATGGAGAGATTGTACGTTGTGTGTTCCAGAACTGTACCTTTATGAATACGGCGATGGATGAGATTGATACAAGCCACTGCCGGTTTATCGAATGCGATTTTCGCGGCGTGACGTTGAACGGGTCGATACATACGGAATCGGCTTTTGAGAACTGCCGGTTCGATGGAGCCAATCTGTTCGCTGCCAAATTCAGCATGTGCAAAATGACGGGCTCGGACTTTGCCGGCGCACAGATGGACGGCATTACCCTGAACGGCGGAGACTGGGCATACACGAATCTGAGTCATATCAAGCTGGGGCGCCAGGATCTGAGAGGCATCCGTTTTTATGAGACCGACTTTTCCAATACGGATCTGGCCAAGGCGGATATGCGTGATTGTGATATGACCGGTGCGAGTCTGGCCGGGACCAAGCTGCAGGGAGCGGATCTGCGTGGTGCGGTTCTGGAAGGCATTGATCTGAAGTCGATTAATGTGCAGGGGGCGCGGATGGATCGGGAGCAGGCTGTACTGTTTATGCGGTCATATGGGGCGAAGGTGGACTAAACGTTCTTGCTTCATTCACCTTCATTAACTGCCAGACTAAAATTCAATAATTAAAATAGTAATGAATGACTGTGTTGATCCTATCGAAAATTAGCGTTAACACAAGCAGCCTGATGCGCGTAAACACATCAGGCTGTTTTTACGTGCATCAAGCGGCACTTTTTCAGTCTATATATGGCCAAGTCTACCTTTTATCATACAGATAATTGGTTGTACCATTCATCATTAACCGGTTCGAGCCATTCGGTCTGGCCAGGGGTAATCGCCAGGTGGACGAACCAGCTGTCAGTGGTGGCGCCGTGCCAGTGTTTTACGTTTGGCGGGATGTTGATCACGTCGCCGGTTTTGATCAATTGGGCGTCTTTGCCTTCTTCCTGGTACCAGCCTTCGCCGCCGGTAACGAGCAGCACCTGGCCGACAGTATGGCTGTGCCAGTTATTGCGTGCGCCGGGTGCAAAAGTGACATTGCCGATGCCTGCATTCAGTGGAGCCGGGTCGGTAAATACCATTTGCAGATAAGCGTCTCCCACAAAATAGGATTCTACCTTTTCACCGAGCGGAAAGATGGTGCTGCTGCTCAGATGTTCGTTATTCATAGTTTATCCCTGCTTTCTGTTCGTCTTGGTAAATGTCTTTGGCGATGTTAAATGCAGACCATGCTTTGGGCCAGCCGGCGTAAAAGGAGAGATGGGTGATGATCTCTGCAATTTCCTCGCGGGTGACGCCGTTTGCTTTGGCTTTGTGCAGATGAGGGGTCAGCTGTTCAAAATTGCCTCCGGCAATGAGGGCGGAGACGGTGATCATGCTGCGGTCGCGTGGAGATAATTCCTTTTCCCGGGACCAGACCTGTCCGAACAGAACATCATCATTCAGTTCGGCAAATTGGGGTGCGAATTCGCCTAACAGGTCTCTGCCTGCGGTTTGTTTCTCTGCCATAGGTATTCCTCCATTCTGGATTCCTGTTATGCTGCTTATGCGGCGCATATGGTAACTATTATATAGCGGTTACATACTTGTGCAATTGCTAGATTGCCGGAATCTGTCTATTAATGAACAGAATGGAGGAAGTTGTTGATTTATTTGTCCTGGATAACCGATCTACTCCTCTGTTCAGTCAGACTTGGTGAACTGTGTCTGAATTTTTTGAAGAAACAGATCTGCGGCTGCAGAGAATACCTGATGCTTTTTCCAGACCATATTCAGTCCGGATTCCAGCCTTGGCTCCAGCGGTCTAAAACAGAGATTGCTGTCCGCGGAAGTATTGACTATTTTATCAAGAACGATAGCATAACCGATGCCCTCATCGACCATAATCGAAGCATTGTAAGCCAGGTTGTAGGTAGTAACGACATTCAACTTATCAAAATCCTCGCCAAACCAGTCCGCAAATTCATTATGGGAAAAGGTCTGTTTCATCACCTGACGCGAGCAAATTACGGGAACATTCAATAAATCGGCAGGCCGAATAGTGTCTTGACGGGCGAGCGGACTGTCTCTGCGCATGATTACTCCCCATACATCATGGACAGGAATATGAACATGATTGTATTTGGATAAATCGGCAGGTTGAATAAGAATCCCGAAATCAAGCAGCCCTTTATCGAGCCTTTCCGCCACATCGTCTTCGTTGCCGCTGTATAGATGATACCGGATATGAGGGTGGCTGGACTGCAGCTCTTTGACGACCCGGGCGATCTGTCTCATAGCGTCAGTCTCCCCGCCGCCGATATATACATCTCCGCCCACCGTTTCTTCCATCGAGCTGAACTCGGCTTCCAATTTGGTGACCATATCGACCAGTTCTTCCGCACGTTTACGCAAAAGCATGCCTTCGTCTGTCAGCATAATACTGTGGCTGCTGCGAACAAATAACTTTTTGCCGAGTTCCTGTTCCAGATCTTTCAGCTGTCTGGACAGTGTAGGCTGTGTAATATGCAAGAAATCAGCCGCTGCCGTAATACTTCCTTCTCTGGCCACCGCCAGAAAATAACGTAATACTCTCAGTTCCATACCCCTGCCTCCCTTATAGGGAATGAGTATACCTGTGTAAGACATGCCTGTAAAGCATATCTAGATATCAGATATAAGCAATAGGACATAATCAAAAAGTGTTTTAGAATAGGCAGCAGAGGAGAGCATACGATCTCTTAAGACATCAAAGGTAAACATAAACCATTCAAACCGGAGAGGATGATATTTACAAATGAGAAAAAAATGGATGAGCAGCCCTTTGCTTAAATTGGCGGGCTTGGGGTTACTGTTGGTTACAACCATCGGTGCATCGGGAGCAGCAGAGGAAAAGGTTGCAGCCTCGGCACCAGCACCACGTCAACAGGTCTGGGACAAGACATTTCCTGCCAACAAGCAGGTAACGATCCAAAAAGTTTCCTATACCAACAGGCTGGGCGTCAAAATAGTTGCCGATATGTATTTTCCCAAAAATATGAATAAGACACAGAAATCTGCCGCCCTTATCGTTGGCCCTCCGTTCAGCGGTGTAAAAGAACAGACCGCCGGTCTGTATGCCCAGGAGATGGCAGCGCGCGGCTTTGTGACGCTGGCTTTTGATCCGTCTTATACAGGCGAGAGTGGTGGACAGCCGCGTAATATCGCAGTGCCGGACGTTATGGTGGAAGACTTTAGCGCTGCAGTGGACTTTTTGGGAACACGCCCCTTTGTGGATCGTAATCGTATCGGCGTGATCGGTGTATGTGCCAGCGGCGGATTTGCCCTCAGTGCTGCACAGCTGGACCCGCGGCTTCAGGCGATTGCGACAGTGAGCATGTACGATATGGGACGTGCTTATCGTGAAGGCATGGGATTGGCTGCGATTCCAGAGGAAAGAATGACCGAAGAAGAACGCTCCAAAGCACTTCAGGAAGCTGCCGAGCAGCGCTGGACCGAATTTGGCAGTGGAAAAACCAAATATGGCACAGGATCTGCTGTTGAAATGAAACCTTCGCAGCAGGCAGCGGCCGCAGAATTCGCTGAATATTACGGTACGCCAAGAGGACATCATCCCCGCTCCATGCCTTACAGCATGACCAGCACGGGGGCACTGATGAACTTCTTCCCGATGGAACAGATCGGTAAGATTTCTCCTCGTCCGCTCCTGCTGATTGCAGGGGAGAATGCGCATTCCAGATATTACAGTGAAGATGCCTACCAACTGGCTGCCGAGCCGAAAGAACTCTATATTGTTCCGGGTGCAGGACATGTCGATCTGTATGACAAAAAAGAGTATATCCCGTTCAGCAAGCTGGAGTCATTCTTTGACGAGAATTTGAAGAAGAAGTAAGGGAGAGATTCAGGCCTGACAAGGGATTGACCTCCAAATCATATGCAATCCAATGGAAGTGTGAATCCTGCCAGTCTTATGAGGATTCACACTTCTGTATTTTCAAGGAAGAAGGAACCATATTCTATGTATAAACAAAATCATCTGTTGATCCTGATTCTGATGATAGGCGCCTTTGGCATTATCAATACGGAAATGGGCGTTATCGGGATACTGCCCTATATTGCCGAACATTTCCATATCAGTGTATCCAGAGCAGGGTGGCTGGTCAGTCTGTTCGCGCTTACCGTGGCTATCTCGGGCCCGACAATGCCGCTTTTATTTTCGGGAATCAATCGCAAAAAGGCCATGCTGCTTGTACTCGGTATCTTCGTGATGAGCAACATCGTCTCCATATTTACATCCGATTTCACGACTGCGCTTGTCGCGCGTGTGATTCCGGCTATTTTTCATCCTATTTATTTTTCGGCGGCCTTTACGATGGCTGCGGATTCTGTTCGTAAGGAAGAAGCGCCAAAGGCAGTCTCCAAAGTCTTTATCGGTGTGTCGGCAGGGATGGTACTCGGCGTACCGATCGCGAGTTTCCTTGCCAGTGCCATTTCGTATCAGATCTCGATGTCTTTTTTTGCAGTCGTCAATGCGATCGTATTTGTCGCTATACTGGCCTTTTTCCCTTCGATGCCTGTAAAAGAAAAACTTTCGTATGGAGACCAGCTGTCCGTATTGAAAAAGCCGGTCATATGGCTTTCGATCGGTGCAGTCATTTTGCTGAATTCGGCAGTGTTTGGGGTATACAGCTATCTTGCAGAGTATCTCGGGAACGTTACTCACATGTCCGGCAGTTGGATCAGCATCATGCTGGTAGTATTTGGGGGAGCCAATATTATAGGCAATATCGTAGCAGGCAAGCTGCTTACGAATCATGCCAATCAATCGGTCATCGTATTTCCTTTTGTATTGGGGTTCGTTTATGTCCTGTTATTGTTGTTGGGACAATTTACTGTACCGATGGCAGTTATTACGTTGTTCTGGGGAATACTGGCCGGTATCGCAGGCAATATCAATCAATACTGGATTACTTCGGCAGCGCGGAAAGCACCTGACTTCGCCAACGGTCTATTTCTGGCTTCCGTGAACCTGGGTACCACGGTAGGAACAGCGGCAGGTGGACTGTTCCTCTCGATATGGGGTACACCCTATGTGATATGGATAGGCATCCTCTCGGTGGGATTCAGTCTGGTATTCATTTTGTTAAGACTCCGTCTTCATAGCCGACCAATGCATACATCGGCAAACGATTGATCCGGTTAACGAATCCATAAATGGGGACCTCCTTTGATCAATCAGGAATGATCTTGTACTTCTCTTATTATAGGCGAATATGGACTGCTATGTTAATCCTTATGAGAGAATCAGGAAATCATTTAAGACAATTGAGATAACGGGATAACTTCCAGGTATTGCATAATAACAGAGAAAGAGGAGGGAGATGCGGATGGATAGATTCATCGAATGGCTGGACATGGCGATGATCCGCAGATTGGTGGATATGATCGCTCTGGAGCAAGAAGCCGTCTACAGGGATATCTACAGAGATTCCCTGAATGAGCTGTATGCCAAATACAGCCGTACCGCACCATAACAATCAATCAAGGGAGTGTGCAGCAGCATGGAATATACCAAGCTTGGAAATACAGGTCTGGATGTATCACGAATCTGTCTCGGATGTATGGGGTTTGGCGATGCGAGCCGCTGGGTTCACGAATGGGTGCTAAATGAGGAAAACAGTCGTCCAGTGATCCGCAAGGCACTGGAGCTGGGAATCAACTTTTTTGATACAGCCAATATTTATTCGATGGGCAGCAGCGAGGAATATCTCGGACGCGCTCTTAAAAATTATGCCAACCGTGATGAGATCGTTATTGCCACCAAAGTATTCAACCGCATGCATGAAGGCCCGAATGGTACAGGGTTGTCCCGCAAAGCGATTATGAGCGAGATGGATAAAAGTCTCCAGCGTCTCGGTACCGACTATGTCGATTTGTATCAGATTCATCGCTGGGATTATAACACACCGATTGAAGAGACGATGGAAGCACTGCACGATCTGGTTAAAATGGGCAAGGTTCGCTATATCGGCGCGTCGGCAATGTATGCCTGGCAGTTCCAAAAAGCACTCTATACAGCAGAAAAGAACAACTGGACCCGTTTCGTATCGATGCAAAACCATATGAATCTGTTGTACCGTGAAGAAGAACGGGAGATGCTGCCGCTGTGCCGCGAGGAAGGAATCGGTGTGATTCCATACAGCCCGCTGGCTTCCGGCCGACTGACACGCGATCTGGATCAGTCTACCCTGCGCTCGGAGACCGATCAGATTCAGAAATCCAAGTACGATTCCACCATGGACACAGACCGTGTAATCATCGAACGAGTCGCCGAACTGGCCAATCGTTACGGCGTCTCCCGTGCCCAGATTGCCACGGCATGGATTCTGCAAAAAAGCCCGGTAAGCGCACCGATCATCGGAGCGACCAAAATCGCCCATCTGGAAGATGCTGTCCGGGCACTGGATGTGAGGCTGACAGCGGAGGATGTGGCTTTCCTTGAGGAGCCTTATGTACCGCATCCAGTCGTAGGCGCCAACTAGAAATCTGAATAAAAAATGCGGGGACCAGCTTCTTTTCGCACCATGATCCAGAAATGGTAAAAAAACCGGCAAATGTCAAAATACACGATTAAATATTATACAAATGAACGAATTTAAGAGAATTTGATAGATTTTATAAGATAGAATGGAATTTTCAGGAGCAAACAGTGTGTTTGCTCCTTTTTCACGTCAAATATCGAGAAAATAGATGAATTTTATGACTAAAAGCAACGAAGGAAGAGAAGATTTTTGAATAAATAAATTGATAAATAGTGCTCATTTTCTTACTTATTATATTATTTTAATATATGAAAAATTCACAATAAAAAAACAAAATGTACCTAGACACTACCAGCAAAACCCGAACTAATCAGCACCAATAATAAAAAAAAAAACTAAACTATCCCTCACAAATAAACAACAAAAAATTTTATAAACCACCTCAATATTATCCCTATCCAAGAAGGTTGCCAAAAAAAAATGCATTCACCATACTTTTGCTCCCCAATTCCATCCATACATCTGCAATAATATACTATAGCCTTTCCGCCAGGACAGGTATATTGATGTAAAAACACCGTTAACATGAAGAAAGGGGTTTTTCTTATCAGTATCCTGTCCTTTTTATTCTACTGTTTTATCGTCACTTTCACGCCCGGACCGAGCAATATTATCATTCTCTCCATTGCGCAAAAGGAAGGAACCGCGCGGGCGCTTCGTTACACATACGGTGCCACACTGGCATTCGGATTGCTGCTGACCGCATCGGCGCTGCTGAGCAGTACGCTGGCTGTCATTTTACCGAAAATCCTGGTCGGGATGCAGATTGTCGGCAGTCTGTATATGCTGTATCTGGCTTACCAGATCTCGCGCAAGTCCAAATCATCTGAACCCGGTACACCAGGCGGTATGGGAACATTTCACTCCGGCTTTGTAACCCAGTTCGTCAATCCAAAGGCGATCCTGTTTACGATGACCGTCATTCCGACCTTTATCATGCCTTACCATCCGGCTATCACAGGACTAATAGCCGGTGTATTGGGTATCACCTGTATCGGTTTTCTTGCCTATGCAACATGGGTGATGTTTGGTACAATTTTTAAACCGTTTTTGCAGCGGTATCAGCGGGCAGCCAATCTGGTTATGACTCTTTTCCTGGTCTATGCTGCCGTTATGTTATGGGTATAATTCACTGCGGGAGAGGTGAGTAGCGTGGAGAAATTTATTTACAGACAATCGGCTGGCATCACGGCGTTATCGGCGAGCATTACCGATTTCACTTACAAAAGACATTCCCATCAGGAATATGCGATGGGTGTCACTCTGCGGGGAATCCAGCATTTTACAATGGATGGAAGCCTCCAACTGTCTCACCAAAACGGAGTCATGCTGTTTAATCCCGAGCAGGCTCATGATGGCATGGCGCATGATCGGAACGGACTGGATTATGTGATGCTGTATATCGATCCGCCTCTACTGCTGGAAGTAATGGAGAAAAAGGAAATCCTGCAGTTCGATACACCAATTGTATACGATCACCGACTCAAGCAGCGGATCGTGACGCTCGGGCACGCCATATTAAATGAAAAAGATGAAGCCCTGTGCAGTGAACTGCTCGTATCGCTGACAGATGGATTGGCGGAGACGAATCTTGCTGCTCGCCGCTATAAGGCGGACAATGGTATGCTTCGGGCAGCCAAGCATATGATCCACGATAATCTGGAGACGGTACTGCGGCTGGAGGAGATCTGCGGAGAGCTGGGATTGTCCAAATTCCAGTTTATCCGTTTTTTCAAAATGCATACGGGGATCTCGCCGTACCAGTACTTTCTGAACTGCAAGATTGAGCGGGCCAAGCGGCTGATCGAGAAGAATCGGGATATCTACTCGGCTGTCGCGGAGTGCGGATTTGTGGATTTAACGCATTTGAACAAGCATTTCAAGAGTGTGTATGGGACAACTGCGCATGAGTATCTTTTGCATCTGGGGTAGTTTTGTCAAAGTTGCGGTGCTCTTGAGGACATGCGCTCCGGAAAGCTTTGATTATAGGGAACAGTGAAGAATTAGAGGCTTTTAATTGAATAGATTTATGTAAAAGATTGCTGAATGAGGCAGTCTTTTTTACTTGGATAAAAAACAAATGTTGACAGTATTTACAGTCGTATTATATGCTTATCGCTGATAATCGTAATCATTACTATTATTAAAAATAATGGTCATTGTGTTTCTTCAATCATCGGGCCAGAGGAGATGAGACATGAAGCAGGAAGTGGATTTCGTGAAATGCAGTCCTACGCAGAATATGACGGTTCTCGTGCGTACGAAGCATCCGGTGGAAGAGCATCTGCCTATCGCTGCCCGGCTGATGTCGTATGACAGTGTGTATGCCGAGCAGGTGGGCTTTATCGATGAACCGGTCTTGTATCCGGAGGCTGCGGCTCACCTGCGGATGGCCGGGGGTGAATTTTGCGGTAATGCCTGTATGGCACTTGCAGCGCTGCTGGCAGCAGAAAGTGGGATGAGCCTGGGCGATGATGCGGTAAGGATCAGGCTGGAGACGTCCGGGACGGATGAGCTGATCGACTGCCAGGTACGGCTGGTAGAGGGGGGCTATCATTGCAGAATTGCTATGCCGGTACCCGAGCAGATTCGCCGCCGTACACTGCGTGATAATAAGCAGGACTGGAATGCCATAGAGCTGCGCTACCAAGATGCTATTCATCTGGTGATGGAAGTGAAGCAGTTCAGCCGTACGATTCGAGAAGAAGCCGAGAGGATCGCCATCAAGATCGGTGCCGACGAACCGGTCAGCCTCGTCGGAATTCTGCTCTATGATGCGGAATCCGGCGAGATAGCGCCGCTCATTTATGTACCGTTGATGGACAGTCTGGTCTGGGAGAGAGGCTGCGGCTCGGGGACCGCCTCAATGGGAGCGTATCTGGCATGGACGAACCGAAGGAGCATCACTGCGGATATACGTCAGCCGGGTGGGGTGATCCATGTTGCCGCCGAGTATGGACAGCGTGGTCTCGGTAAAGTAGAGATCGAAGGAGCTGTCGGCATTGTTGCTGAAGGCAGAGCTTTTGTCCATGCCTAACGCAGAGAAAAGTGACAGGCAGAAAATAAATGATTAGACAGATTAACACCACATAACAGTGTGATTGGAGTGATCCGAATGGAGAAACTGCTAACTTTTCAGGATGAATTAAATGATTACCGAAAGCATTTTCACAGAGCGGCCGCGCAGTATGACCAGACGATGACGCATCATCTGGAATTGCAGCAGTTGATTGATGAGTATTCCCGCTTTGTTATCAATCCGTCTAACCATGTGATATGGGAACAATTACAAGAAGAGAGAAATGAAGAACTGTCTCTGATCGCCGACGATCTGCGGCAAATATCTGCCCGGTGTGTGGCAGTTATGGAGAAGTATCGTGCGCTGAAGCTGCTGGATGGCAGCAGCGGGATTACCGATTATTTTCGGAATATCGAGTCCTGTATCGAGCAAGAGTTTGGCCGATTCCAGGTCACTTCCGCATCCAGGGTGCTGATGATCGGATCAGGTTCATTTCCAATGACTCCGCTGCTGATTGCCAGACGTACGGGAGCCGAAGTAGTCGGCATCGATATTGATGAAGAATCGGTACAGCTGGGTAGAGCGATTGTGGACCAGCTGGGTCAGGGACTGAATATCCGACTGCTGTCTAATCCGGTAGAAGAGCTGGAATTTACAGGGACGGCGACTCATATCATTTTCAGTTCTACCGTCGCGCAGAAATACGATATTCTAGACCGATTATATCCTTTAACAGGTAAAGAGGTCATTGTCGCAATGAGGTACGGGGATGGACTGAAGTCACTGTTCAACTTTCCATCTCAGGAGACCGACTCCCGGAAATGGCAGCAGGCGAGCAAGATCCTGCGGCCGGATCAGGTATTCGATATTGCACTATACCGAAAGGAGAGCATCCGATGAAAGAGTGGGGCAATGTGCTAATTCTGGGCACTGGTCCGGTGTCGGTTCAGCTGGCTGTCATGCTGAAACGGCAGTGGAACAGCAGGATCGGGATAGCGGGCAGGAGATCATCGCGTTCGCAAAAGTTCTTTGCTTCCCTGAAGCAGAGCGACCGGCAGATCCGTGTTGGAATTCAGAACGAGCAGCATCACAGTATGGCAGGCGAGTGCCGGGTCGATGAGGTATTCAGCGGCTATGAACACATTACCGGACAGTGGAATACACTCCTACTCGCGGTAACTACCGATGCCTATACGACTGTACTAAAGCAGCTCGATCAGGAAGTGCTGCGTAATGTCCAGTGCATTCTGCTCATCTCGCCAACATTCGGCTCAGGGAATCTGGTTCACCATTACATAAAAGAGTTCAATCCCCGGGCCGAGGTGATCAGCTTCTCCACCTATCATGGGGATACACGATGGGCACATCAGGAACCTTCCCATACTGTATTAACTACTGCAGTCAAAAAGAAACTTTGTGCAGGCTCGGTGCAGAAGTCATCCGCTCGTCTCGACAGTCTGCAGGACATGTATACCCGATTGGGCGTACAGCTTCAGCTGATGGATTCACCACTGGAAGCGGAGACCAGAAACATCTCTCTGTACGTGCATCCACCGCTGTTCATGAACGAAGTAGCTCTGGAAGCGGTGTTTGGTGAAGAGTCCATTCCGAGATATGTCTACAAGCTGTATCCCGAAGGTCCGATTACCCAGCAGCTGATTCGAAGTATGCTCGCCCAGTGGAAAGAGATTACGGCGATTCTGAAGCAGCTGAATATTCCCGGCATCAATCTATTGAAATTTATGACCGATGATAACTATCCGGTATTGCCGGCCAGTCTGGGACGAGAGGATATCGAGAACTTCAATCATCTCCCTCCCATTCATCAGGAATACCTGCTGTATGTCCGCTATGCTTCGCTGCTGATCGATCCTTTTTCCGAGCCGGACAGCAGTGGCAGATATTTCGATTTTTCCGCGGTGCCTTTTCGCAAAGTATTTACCAATCAGGAGGGTCAGCTGGATATTCCGCGCATGCCGCAGGAAGACTATTACCGTATCAAGATCATTCAGGGCATCTCCCATCATACTGGAACGCCCTGTCCGGTGATCGATGAGTTTATTCACCGATACGAATCTACCATCCGGGAATATGCAAGCAATCACCCGGGAGTACCTTTATCGAGAGCATTTACCGTACAGGATTTTCATGAAGATCTAACCAGGATCTGCGGCGCTATTCAGCCGGTCCACTAAGGAGAGAATACAAATGTCAAAACAAATATCATTATTGCTGCTGCTCATGCTGATGGCAGCAACCGTACTATCTGCCTGCTCCCCGGCAGGACAATCCGCAGCGAATACTGCATCTGCACATAACAATGAACTGATCTATGCTACAGCCAAAGACATCAACGACATGAATCCGCATCTGTACGCCGGATCCATGCCGGCGCAGGGGATGGTATACGAATCGCTCGTGGAAAATACGAGCGAAGGAATCAAGCCGCTGCTCGCTTCCTCCTGGGATATTTCCAAGGATGGCAAAGTGTATACCTTCCATCTGCGTGAGGATGTAAAGTTCCATGATGGCGAGCCTTTTAACGCAGAAGCCGTCAAGCAAAATATCGATGCTGTCCAGCATAACAAGGAAAAACATTCCTGGATCAAATTATCGACCAAAATCACGGACTGCAAGGTGATCGATGAATATACCGTTCAGCTGACACTATCCGAACCATATTATCCGACACTATCCGAATTATCCATGACCCGTCCGTATGTATTCATCTCGCCAAAAGATTTTAAAAATGGGGAGACGATGAATGGAGTGAGCGGCTATCATGGCACAGGTCCCTATGTGCTGACTGCCCATGAACCGGAGCAATCCGCGACATTCGAAGCTAATACCAGCTACTGGAACGGTACCCCTGCGATTCGTAAGATCACTGCCAAAGTGCTGCCTGCAGGTGAGACGACATTCCTGGCTCTGCAAAAAGGCGAAGTAAACTTTGCCTTTACCGATGACCGGGGAGCCGACAGCATGGATGTCGAAGCGATGAAGCAGCTGGAAGCCTCCGGCGATTACCGGATCGTACGCAGCGAATCGATGAATACCAAGATGATCGTCGTCAACAGCAGCCGCTCCGGCAGTCCGGTCAGCGAAAAGGCTGTGCGTGAAGCGCTCTGGCATGCGGTGGATCGGGAGACGATCAGCCGCGATATTATGGGCGGTACCGAGACGGCTGCGAATACGCTATTTTCCAGCAATGTTAATTATGCCGATGTTCCGCTTACCCAGCGAAGCTATGATCTGGCCAAAGCGGGCACAATATTGGAAAATGCAGGCTGGAAAATGGACCCGGCCAGCGGCATACGCAGCAAGAACGGAACTCCGCTGACCATGACGCTCTATTATGATAGCAATTCCTCTTCCCAGAAAATTCAGGCGGAGCTGATTCAGAGTGCGACAGCCACGGTAGGCATGCAGTTGAAGCTAAGCGGAGAAGAATCCGCCTCTATCGCCAACCGCAGGGCGACCGGCGAATATGATCTGTTATTCAACCAGACCTGGGGGCTGGCCTATGACCCGCAGAGTACCATAGCCGGCTTCACTTCCAGCAGTGCCTATCTGCATACGACCCAGGGAATTCCACAGGCCAAAGAGCTGTACAGCAAAATTGATCAGGTGATGACATCATTAGATGAAGCGAAGCGCAAGTCGCTCTATGCGGGTATTCTGAATATCGTTCATGATGAAGCGGTGTTCATCCCGGTAACGAACGGCAACATTACGGTCGTCGCGCCGAGCAATCTGCAGAATATTTCATTCAAGCAGACTCAGTATGAGCTGCCGTTTGAGTCGATGAGCTTTCAATAATAGGCAAGAGAATAATAAGCAAGAGGAGGTTCTCCGGTGGGAATGTATATGATCAGGCGAATCGTATTCGCCATTCCGCTGCTGTGGGCGATTTCCCTGCTGACATTTGTGTTGATCAATCTGTCCCCGCTGGATCCGGCGGTTGTCGTGCTGCAGGCACAGGGGGTGCCAGTCATTACCGACGAGCTGATTGCCCGGACACAGCAGCAGCTTGGTCTGGATCAGCCGTTTCTTGTCCGGTATATACACTGGATGGCGGATTGTCTGCAGCTGGATTTTGGCCATTCGTATATAACCGGTCAATCGGTCTGGTCGCTGCTCGGTCCGGCTTTGGTAAATACACTGCGGCTGACGCTGGTGTCGGCAATGAGCATTATCATCGTCTCGGTGGTGTTGGGAGTGATCTGTGCCTTGCAGGCTGGACGGCTGCTGGATCGTTCGGTGCGTATGCTCGCTTTTATCCTTACGGCGGTGCCTTCGTACGGATTGGCTGCGCTACTCATCTGGTATTTCTCGGTTCGGCTGGACTGGCTGCCGACGAGCGGCATGGAATCGTACCGCAGTTACGTCTTGCCGGTGCTGATCATTACAATCAGCTATGCCGGATTGTATTTTCGTAATGTGCGCAGCTCAATGCTCAGCAATCTGAATAAGGACTATGTGCTGTACGGGCGGGCATCCGGACTGCCGGAGAGAATCATCACGCTGCATATTTTGCGCAATTCCCTGCAGGTGGCGGTATCGATATTTTGCATGGCGATTCCGATCATACTGGGCAGCACGGTTGTGGTCGAGAATGTCTTTGCCTGGCCGGGGCTGGGCAGTCTCAGCGTACGCGCAATACTGAGCCGCGACTTTCCGGTGATTCAGGCGTATGTGCTGATCCTGGCTGTTTCATTTGTAATATTCAATGCCATCTCGGATATGATCAATGCTGCGATCAATCCCAAGCTAAGGAATGGTCTGTAAATGAAGATATGGAAAAAGGGGGGCATGGACAAAACAGGCAGTCTATCCCTCCTCGTGGTGATCGGCGTGATTATGGCTGGATTGTCCGCACCGTTACTAGCGCCGCATGATCCGCTGGCTGTACAGATGAGTCTGCGATATGCAGGTCCATCATGGGAATATCTGCTTGGCAACGATCAGCTGGGCCGGTGTATCCTGTCCCGGCTGATCTATGCCATTCGTCCGAGCGTGCTGGCGGTACTGATCGTGCTGCTGCTCTCTGTGCTGATCGGAGCGGTGCTCGGATTTGCGGCTGGTTACTTTCGGGGCAGGATCGATACATGGATCATGCGGATATGTGATGTGGTGCTGTCTTTCCCCGGGTATGTCATGACCCTCGCAATAGTCGGCATACTCGGGGTGGGACTGGAAAATATACTGATTGCCTTTGTATTGACCAAATGGGCATGGTTCGCCAGGGTCATCCGGACATCCGTGCTGCAGTATACGGAGCAGGATTATATCCGGTTTGCCCGGGCCACCGGTATGGGACATGGACAAATTATCCGTCGTCATGTGATTCCGGTAACCTTTGCCGATATTGCGGTAGTGGCGAGCAGCTCTATTGGAGCGATGATCTTGCAAATATCCGGGTTTTCCTTTCTCGGACTCGGTATTCAAGCGCCGCAGGCGGAATGGGGCATGATGCTGAATGAAGCGCGGGAAGTGATGTTCACCCGGCCTGAGATGATGCTGCCGCCGGGAATAGCGATTGTGATCGTTGTCTCTGCATTTCATTTTCTGGCGGATTCTCTGCAGGTGGCTCTCGATCCCCGGCTGCGTCAATCCAAGGTGCAGCATGACAGACAGCCCGAGCACAAGGAGGTGCCGGTTCGGTTATGAATGTATTGGAAGTGGATCAGCTGAATATCAAGGATACCCATACCGGCAAGGTGATCGTCGACAATGTTTCGTTTGAACTGCGGCAGGGGAGGTGCCTTGCTATCGTAGGTGAGAGCGGCAGCGGCAAATCGCTCACCTGCCGGGCGATCATGCGGCTGAACCCGTCGTCTCTGCGCCAGTCAGGCCGTATTCTATTCCGGGAAACCGATCTGAATGCACTGTCCGCCCGCGAGATGCGGAACATGCGCGGCAGACCGATTGGTATGATTATGCAAAATGGCATGAGTGCTTTTGATCCTTCCTGCGTCGTTGGGGTGCATTTCCGGGAGACACTGGGCGAGCATTATGGCTGGAGCCGCAGCGTTATCGATGCCATGATGCAGGAGGCAATGCAGAGCGTCATGCTGAACCAGCCTGCCCAGCTGATGAACCGGTATCCGCATGAATTGTCCGGCGGGATGCTGCAGCGAATGATGATTGCACTGACACTGGTATTGAAGCCGTATATCATTATCGCCGATGAGCCGACGACAGCGCTCGATACGCTGTCCCAGCAGGAAGTGATGGCGCAGTTTATCCATCTGCGCCGTACGCTGGGAAGTTCGATGATCTTTATTTCTCATGATCTGGGGGCGGTCCGTCACATTGCCGATGATGTGCTGATTATGAAAAGCGGACAAATCATTGAGCGCGGAGAGACCGGGCAGCTGTTCACAGCGCCCCGGCATGATTATACCCGCCAGCTGCTCTCTGCCCGGCTCGCCTTGAGTGATCATTTCAGGCAGCTGATAAATGAGGAGTGAATCCAGGAGTAACGGAATAAAGGAGACAAGCAATATGCTGCACATACAGAATGTGGAGAAATCATATCAAAAAAGCGGACTGCTCGCGAAAAGATCGCAAAAGGTACTGCACGGCGTCAGCTTCAGCTGCCATGACGGCGAATGTCTCGGTATTATCGGCGAAAGCGGCAGCGGCAAGTCGACGCTGGGACGTCTCATTCTCGGTATCGAGAAACCGGATCATGGCACGATCCTGCTAAATGGACAGCCGATCGCACAGCGTCAGGTACGCCGCGGGCAGATCAGTGCGGTATTCCAGGATTATACGTCGTCGATCAATCCTTTCTTTACGGTAGAGCAGGCGATCCGGGAACCGCTGGATGGGGATGGACGTTCGCGGGCGGATCATGGCAGACGAGTGGATGAACTGCTGGAGCAGGTCGGACTGAGTCCGGCTTACCGGACCCGGTATCCGCATGAACTGTCCGGTGGAGAGGCGCAGCGGGTATGCATTGCCAGAGCGGTGGCGAACCGTCCCCGTTATATCGTACTGGATGAGGCGATCAGTTCACTGGATGTACGGGTTCAGGTGCAGGTACTGCATCTGCTGCAGGAACTGCAGTCCGTCTATGGGATGGGCTATATCTTTATCACACATGACATCCAGGCCGCTGCCTATATGTGCGACCGGATGATCATTTTCAGAAAGGGACAGATTGTGGAGACGATCGATACGGATCGGCTAAGGGAAGTGCAGTCGGATTATGCCCGTACGCTGCTGGGTGCCACAATTATCGTATAGACCATAAAGGAGGGGAAAGCCGTGAACGGAGCATTATCCTGGCCATTTCTGCGGCTGTATATTCTGGTACTGGGTTATTTCAGTGCCAACGCGATCCTCAATGTCATTATTCCGCTGCAAGGACATGCCTGGGGAGCGAGCAATACGACGATTGGGCTCATTATGGGGGCCTATTTGTTTACAACGATGTTTTTCCGGCCATGGGCCGGGCAGATGATTCAGCAGCATGGCCCGATTCGGGTGCTGCGTACGATTCTGATTATTAATGCTTTTGCGCTTGTGCTGTATACATTTACAGGACCGGCGGGTTATCTGGTCGCCCGGATGCTGCAGGGGGTGTCGACTGCCTTTTTCTCAATGGCGCTGCAGATTGGAATTATCGATGCACTGCCGGAAAAGGATCGCTCCCAGGGAATATCCCTCTATTCGCTGTGCTCCTACATGCCGGGCATTATTGCCCCGGTGCTGGCGCTGGGCATCTGGCAGAGCGGCAGCAGCAGTTACTTTACAGTGACCATGGTGGCGATCGCCATTTTCACGGGTGTATTCGGCTATACTGCCCGGATGGACAGCAGCCGGGAACTGCCGCCAAAAGCATCGACTTTGCAGCGTTCGGGAACATGGTCTTCCCTTGGACAGCTGGTACGAAATCCGCTGCTGCGCAATTGCAGTGTGGTAATGCTGATCGCTTCTGTCGTATTCGGAGCGATTACGACCTTTCTGCCGCTGTATGCGGATCAGCTGCCGAGCGGTAGTGCCGGTATCTATCTGATGCTGCAGGCAGCCAGTGTAGTTCTGGCCCGGTTCCTGCTTCGCAAAAAAATCCCTTCCGACGGACGCTGGCATACGCCATTTATGATCGGGGCATTGATTCTGCTGACAGCGGCGTCACAGCTGGTCAGTATATCCGTGAACGGAGGGTTTATTTTCCTATATACCGGAGCGGTACTGATGGGCATCGCCCAGGCGGTGATCTATCCGACGCTGACCACCTATCTGAGCTTTGTCCTGCCGAAGCACAGCCGTAATGTGCTGATGGGGCTGTTCATCGCGATGGCCGATCTCGGCATGTCGCTCGGCAGTATCATTATGGGACCCCTGGCAGATTACTGGTCGTACTCTGGGATGTACAGCATATGTGCGGTACTGGGAATTGTATTGATTCTGTTCGTCCTGCTGCAAAAACAGAGCATGACGAGGTATGCGCAGCAGCTGCCATCATCCGGCATCAGGAATCCCAGCTGATCCGGAACAGCTCTGGCATCACCTGAAGAACCTTTTTGAAATAGTGAATAAAGCAGCTGCTCTGCGAGAACCTGTAATCCCGTGCAATCTCCCGGATCGTACGGTCGGTCGACAGCAGCAGCTTTTTGGCATGTAAAACGTATGATTCCGGCAAATAAGCCGCAGCCGTCACCTCCAGACAGACCTTATTTTGCGGAAGGTGCATTTATTTCCATTCTTCTATATAATACAGGAAACCAAAGCTGCGAGATTATTTGTCTGCTTCGTTTTGGTTGCGGTTTCACAAGTCTATCCTGTCAGCAGGACAGTCTGTAAGATCGATAGAACTGTAATTTATAGCATTGGAGGGAATTACATAATGACAAGAACCGACGATATCCGGATTGTAGAGTATGAACCCGGCTATGCCGCTTCCATCGCCGAAATGTGGAATGCCAGCCATGAGAGCTGGGGAGGAGACAGCGCGATTCAGACCGAGCAGATGATTCTCAATGAACATCATAACAGCACCCATCTGCATGTATTTCTGGCTGTGGCTGGGAATGAAGTGGTGGGCTACTGCAGCTTCTCCCACTACAAGGAAGATGCCGGTGCGTTATACATTCCGCTGCTGAATGTGCGTCCGGATTACCATGGCCGCAAAGTCGGCAAAAGGCTCGTGCTGCATGCCGTCGAACAGACGATCCGGATGGGCTGGCCGAGACTCGACCTGTACACCTGGCCGGGCAATGTCAAAGCGGTACCCGCCTACAAAAAAGCAGGCTTCTTCTGGGAAAAACGCGATGATACCACGCATCTGATCAACCTGATTCCTTCGGTTATGCAGACACCGGCAGTACAGCATTATTTCGGTCAACTCGACTGGTATGCGGATAGCGTTCGCGAGATTGTGACCGCGCCGGATGGACGGCGGGAGAACGGTTTTGATTACTTTACTTATCAGTGGAGTAAGGATGGTACCTATCTCCGCATGGAGTATGAGCGTACCGGCCGTGGACTGCGTCTGATCGAGACGGATGATTATCTGATTCAGGCGAGTATTCCGGTCGCCCACCGCCTGCCATTTGGCAGCAGCTATCCGATCATCTACGAAGTCACCAACAAGAGCGGCAAGCCGCTAATGATTGAAGTAACAGGCAAAGGCAACCCGGCGATTGACTTTAAGCTGCATGAATCCAGAGAGATCCAGTCATATGAGACCATTGAAGGGAAATTCCATGTACAGCCGATCGAAGAAGAGCAAGACCCGTACCAGACTCATCCGGTCGTGGAAGCCGAGCTGCTCATCAACGGACTGTCAGCGGTATTCAAGATTGGAATCGAGCCGCGTTTCCCGGTAAGACTCAAGCTTCATGCCCCTCACCGTGATATGTACACAGGCGAACAACTGGAACTGGAATTAACTGTAGAAAATGAACATGATACCGAATATACCTACTCCATGCAGTGGCCGGCAAGCGATATTCTCGCCTTCCATAAGC
The DNA here is from genome assembly GCF_054161335.1 of Paenibacillus sp. Z6-24. Lineage (NCBI taxonomy): Bacteria > Bacillati > Bacillota > Bacilli > Caryophanales > Paenibacillaceae > Paenibacillus > Paenibacillus sp. Z6-24. The sequence goes on from NZ_CP096398.1 coordinate 2,451,608, forward strand.
AAGAAATCAATATTACGGTTCCTGCTCATGGAAGGCGCTCGATTAGAGTCGCAGCCAGTCTGCTGAACTATGGCATCTGGCATCACAAGATTCACATCTATAATGATATAAATCGTACTACCGATACCCTGGTGTTGGAGCAACACATAAGCCTCTCTTTCCCTGGAGCGATGGCTGCTTTTGGCAGTGAGACTTCCGAGGAATGGGTGGTATCCAACGGACAATACAGCGCCCGCCTGAACAAACAGAATAATCTGCTGAAAATCTATCAAGGCAGCGAAATGAAAACAATATTATATTTCCCCAAATTCGGCCTGCCTTACAGCAATGAATTCCACAAAGATACGGCATCCCATGTGACCTTCCGCGAAGAGGACGCGATGATTATGGAAGCGCAGTACGAGCTGGAATCGTATCAGCTGCGGCTGAAAACCATCGTCAAAGTCCATCGTAACGGCCTCTTCAGCCGTCATCATGTCGTACAGTCTCTAAGCAGTGACGGAGAGCGAACAGAAGCTATACAGCGAGCAGAAAATTTATTTATGAAAGAACAATTCAACTTCTCTTTGGAGAACACCATCCTTCCATATCGCAATCGCTATGTCCATACCGCTCATGGGCCGGATGCGGCAGCAGTAGACTACTGGGAGATCAGCGAATTGACGGAAAACTGGATGTTCGCGCATGACAAGCATTCCACCTGCGGAATTACGTGGCCCAAAAATCGTCTGCTGATGCTGGATATCTGGCAGTATGCGGTAGAGCATCCGCTCGGAGATTTGGCAGCAGCAGAAAGGATAGAGACACCGCCTCTGCAGCTCGCTGTCGGTACATGGGAGGACTGGCAGGACTTCCGTACATTCGCTCTGCAGCAGGGTTCATCCGAGAAGTTATCTGTACAGAAGCCGCTGGAAGTACTCGTCAATAATGGGAACCCATTTGCATCGAAGGCACTGGAAGTGAAGATTCTGGAGCAGCGGAATACTGTACTGGATGGCATCATTCATGTCTCGTCGCACCTGGACAGTATAGATCAGCAGCAGCTGACTATAACAGGAGAACAGGAACTGCAGCAGTATGAGGCACGGTTGTCCCTGCAGCCCGGGCCGGAAACAGACGTGATCAACGTCCATCTGGATATGGACGCTTATGAGATAAAAACGGCACGAGTGCTGTTCCGGCTACAGCCACGGGAGATGGATCTGCAGGTAGTGCCGACTGAACATGGCGATGTCCATACGGTCTATAACGGTGTGCTGCAATTGCGGGTCAATGGCTCCTTCGCGCCTACCTTGTTCTCGCTGCAGCATCACGGTGTGGAATGGCTGGATTCCTCTTACCCACAGCTGGGCCCTCGCTCGTGGCTGAACCCATGGATCGGCGGCATTCATATGCAGATCGAAGGATTATCCGATGCGAGCCTGCAGGCAGAGGAGCGGCAGGTGGATTTTACGGAGATCCGGGATAATCAAGGAAATCTATGGTCCGGTATCCGTATTTCCGTCAATATTCAGCACAATATCCGGTTCAAAGGGTTATCGGTGGAGCAGTACTACGTCACTCTTCCCGGGGTACCCGTACTGGCCACCTTTGTCAAAGTCAATCCGCAGACCGGAACGTCGCTGTTCCCGCTGTCGATGAACTGCTTTAACTTTTACAAAACCGGTCAGGAGCTGAGCAATGGCCGTGCCCATATCCGCAATCAGGCTGGCGAACAGATCACCTACAAAGTCGGCAAAGTACAGTACGATGAGCAGCTGAACCATGGCATCGTCCGTTACGGCTCTTCCGAACGGACGATGCAGCTCAACTGGATGACGCATCCGGATGCCGATTATTGCGGCCTGTTCCTGAATACTCACTTTACAGCTGCTTTTACGACCGACCAGATGTACCTGTACGATCAGCAGCAGACATACGGCAGACCGCAGTTCCATATCATCACGGATATGCCGATTCCCGATGATGCCTGGAATGATCTGTACAATATCCGATTTGGCGAAGCAGCAGCCTCCACTTCTCCTGAGACAAAGAGTCGTACAGCTGCAGAAGGGAGCAATCGATGAAAATTATAGATGCACATGTTCATTTTTCCGAAATCGAATCTTTCTATGATACAGCGCGCAATCTGGCGTCTATCGAATATACGACCGAGGGACTGCTGGCTGAATTCACCGGTTCCAATGTGATTGCCGGTGTAGGCATGGGCGTGACGGAGACGGTCGCCGGAGCCTTTCCGGACCCGGCTGCCGCCAATCCGATGCTGCTCGATCTGAACGACCGGATGCCGGATAATCTGTTTACATGTGTTGGTATTAACCCGGAGACCCTGCATCTGCGAGGGCAGCTGGAGGCACTCGAGCAGTCACTGCAATCTCCTCAGACTGTAGGCATCAAGCTGTATGCCGGGTACTACCATTACAATGTCGGCGATGCCATCTATGATCCGGTCTACCGTCTGGCTCATCAGTATGAACTGCCGATCGTAATTCACGGCGGACTGACCTATGCCGATGGCGGACTGCTCAAATATTCGCATCCGCTGTCGATGGAAGAGACGTTCCTGAAGCACCGGGAGCTGACCTTTATGCTCTGTCATCTCGGTGATCCATGGGTGATGGATACAGCGGCACTTCTGGAAAAGAACCCGAACCTGTACGCCGATCTGTCCGGCTGGATCGTAGGTGACAAGGCCAAAGTACAGCGCCTGATGGGCGAACAGACGTATGTCGATCATTTCCGCCGTGCGATCGTATTTGCGGAAAAGTACGACCGACTCGTATTCGGCACCGACTGGCCGCTGGTACCGCTGGATGCGTATATTATGTTTGTGAAAAGTCTGATCCCCGAGCAGCACTGGGAAGATGTGTTTTACAACAATGCATTGAGAGTGTTTCCGAGATTGAGGCAGTGGGCGGAAGAAAGAGCAGTATAGAAAACTATGAATAAAGCGAAAAGGACTGGCTGCAAAAGCTCGAGAGCCTCAGCTTGATTCGTCCATTATAATAGTGATTAAATATACATCATTGAAGATATCCACAAAACAAAACCTGTTCTCTGAAGAGAACAGGTTTTTTATACTTTAGATACTAACGCCATCAAGATCGCTATTTATATGCTGCAATAAAAAATAGGGGCATTATATCTTTTTTTGATTTATCGACTGCTAAGGTGCTGTCTGGCGAAGCGGATACAGGAATGGGGATAGAATTAGAATGTGACTACTTTGCTTTGCTAACTTGAATTTCTAAGATACTCTTGACAAAACCTATATAAAGCGATATATTTTCTTGGGACTAATAGTAATTATTACGAATAAAATAAATCGTTCTATTAATACAATTATTAGAGAACCTGTCATCAAGAGAGTAAATTATTGACTTCGATTATAAATCGTAATGATTACTATATATAGCATATCAATATTAAAGGAGATTTACTCATGAAAAGCGATAAAACACTATTCCCTATCCTCTCCCTATCATTTATTCTGATCCTGGCCGGCTGCGGAGGTGGCAAAGAAGCAACTCAGCCTGCAAAGAGCACTTCTCCCCCTGCCAATACAGCCAAACTTGATATTAAAACTACCTTTTATCCCATGTACGATTTTACACGTAATGTAGCCGGGGAATATGGCAATGTTGAGAATCTGGTGCCAACAGGGGTAGAGCCCCATGACTGGGAGCCGACAGCGAAAGATCTGGCAGAAATAACTGACGCAGATGTTCTGGTCTACAATGGGGCCGGTATGGAAGATTGGATAGATCAGGTAAAGGAAAGTGCTACCGGCGGTCATCTAACGACAGTTGAAGCAAGTCAGGGCATTAATATTTCAGAAGAAACCGAAGCAGAACATGAGCATAACCATTCCGCAGAGCACGAAGAACATTCTCCGGCAGACCATGAACACCATTCGGACGAAGAAACCAAGCATCACGACCACGATCATGGCGGACTGGACCCACATGTATGGTTATCGCCGGCTCTGGCTGTGCAGGAAGTTCGCAATATCGAAGCTGCTCTCTCCAAAGCAGCTCCCGAACACAAAGACAATTTTAAGAGAAATGCAGATGCCTATATCGCCAAGTTGGAATCACTGGATCAGGAATTTAAAACAGAATTACAGAATACCAAAAGAAAAGATTTCATTACCCAGCATGCCGCCTTCGGATATCTGGCGAAGGAATACGGATTAACCCAGGTACCTATCGCAGGATTGTCTCCGGATCAGGAACCATCGGCAGAGCAAATGGCCGAGATTGTGAATTTCGCCAAAGAACATAACATCAAGACCATCTTCTTCGAGACTCTTGCATCTACCAGTGTTGCAGAAGCAATCGCTAATGAAATTGGTGCCAAATCCGATGTACTTAATCCGATCGAAGGGCTGACCAAGGAAGAAATGGCTCAGGGTGCGGATTATATCAGTGTAATGAAACAGAATCTAACCGCTCTCAAAAAGGCACTTAATGAATAGTATGTGCTCGGTATATCGGTGGAGACCTCGTTTTAACATGAGGTCTTTTCATTTTTATGCTGAGAAATACTAAAGGAAGAAGGTTATGGTTTTTAGTTAGACTGCGAAGAATAGTTATTAAATACCCATTAAAAAAACAGCGCATAATATAAATTATACGCTGTTTTTGTTTTAAAGCATTTACATAGTGATATTAGACCACTTATCCACCTTGTAATTAGCAATTTTTATACATAAATATCCAATTAATCTTCATTTATCTATTGGGCTGTTTTCCGGAATTTTGACTGCGGAGATTTTGCCGGCGGTCTGGATCAGGAAATGGGTTTCGGCGTTCAGGGTCGCGTTGAAGAAATTGGATTCAAAAAGAGAGACTCCCAGCCGCTGACCATTTTGCCGATTCAGGAAATATACATTTTCATCCATCAGAGCAACTGCCAATACATCTTTGCTAAAATCGACCCGGTAAATTGGTGTGTAGAAACTGTACGATGCTGCCGGTTTGGAACCGGATGGTGCATCGAGCGGAATGCGGAATAATCCCCATTGTCGATCATCATAATTAATAGTCGTTCTAATATAAAAGTCCCCATCATAATAATCGACGTTGAAACTCCATCCAAATCTCGAGTCATTTTTGATTGAATAATTGAAAGTCTGGACGGGTTGGCCGGTCTGAAGATCAAGCTTGTCTATATGGACTGTATCACTCTTGCTTTTACTGGATGTGTACTTCTGGCTATAAATATAACCATTCTGGATGGTCAGCACTTTTTCGTATTTGGCCGTTGTTTTCCAGAGCAGTCGGCCATTTTTGCTGTCCAAAGCATATAGAGGGATGCTGTGTTCATAAATTGAACGACCTGGAGTAGCAATGATAATTGATGAGCTGCTCTGTTCCACGTAATAACCCGCTTTGGAGGTAGTGTGATTTTGCCATTTTAACTTTCCGCTGGTGCGATCAAATGCAGTTAATGCTGCCGAATCTCCGGTGATCACAAGATTTTCTTGTATACGAATGTTTTGAGGAATGGATTTCTTTTTGATATTCAAATGAGGGATGCTGGATTTCCAGAGTGTTTTTCCGGTTTTCTGGTCGAGTCTGTATAATACATTTTGTTTGTTAATCACATACAGGGAAGTTGTATCTGCTGTCGGAGGAGCGGCCATCGTTACCGGAACGGTCCATTTTGTTTTTCCGCTTGTCACTTCAGTGGCGGCAATTTTCTCTTTTAGCTTGTAATAGACACGCCCATTGGCATAGGTGCTCACTTCCTCGTCAACGCCATACTTGGGCTTGCGAATCGTTTTCTCCCAATCGGGAGTTAGTGTGTGGAAAGTAGCGGCCTGCTGTGGTTGACTAACGACTTGTTCTGCGGCATTTACTGGAGTTCCGTGAGTCCAGACGAGTGATGCCGCGCCGAGTGCAGCCGTAAGCAGGAGGGGGAGTGATATTTCCCGCAGGGATGAATAGCATCTGTTCATATGAATACTCCTTAAGGATAAATTTGGTATAAATATATAGACGATTCGGATTTTGGTTTTGTTGCTTGAGCACACCTCTTTTAAGTTTACATAATATTAATTATGTTTATTTTATGTTTTAAAGCTAAGTTGATATATAATTCACGTGTGGTTTTATACAAAAATTTCCAGATAACAGATTAGCATATACAATGATTGTACATCCCCAATATACAAATTCACGATACCTACCGAACCTTTTTGCTCCTGAAAGCATATACATTTTAAAAAGGAGGAGCACCCATTGAATGAATCCATATCCAGAGAGCAGGCACAACAGCTGTTCGAAGAGCATTTTGACTACATATTTCGTATCGCTCTGGTCATGACCCGCTCCCGGGTATTGGCAAACGAGATGATTCGAGGGTTCGCACCATTTACGGACCATAATCCTCATCCCAAGCCGAAAAGCACTACGATCAAGATACCGCTTCATTGGGAGCGGAAAGAGCAACCAGAACCAGAGCGCCAGCCGAAAACCCGTAGAAAGGATAACGAACGATAATATATCAGTTTGCGCAGTACTTAGTGTTTTATATCCCATAACCATGATGGCACCCAGCCAGTGAATCGATAGTAGATTTACTGGCTGTTATTTTATAAATTACTAACCAGTATCTTATACGACAAAATCAAAATTAATTAAAATAACATAATAATTGTTATGTAAACTAATTGGTTTAACTGAAAATGCGCCACCGAATCTTTTTGTGCCAACAAATTCATCTTGTTCCTGATTTATCCAATCCTATTGTAAAATAATTCTTGCCATTCCTGCGTTATTCGCTAAAATAAGATCCATTATACGTCACCCCATATCAAAGCTATGAATAGAAGGAGTAGCTGAGCGGAATTGTCCAAGCGAGCCGGCGGTTGGTGAGAGGTCCGGTACATGGAAGCTTAGTGAATGGGTCTATTCGCTTCAATTTGAACACCATAATGGATGGTTAGTAGGCATTGACGGCATCCCTCCGTTACCTCGGGGAGACCTGTTAGTCGTTGTGACAGGGTAGAGAGCGGCCTTATGGCCGTATTCGGGTGGTACCGCGGAGAGCAAGCACTTCGTCCCTTTTTATAGGGGATGGAGTGCTTTTTTTGCGTTCCGGGCGCTTGTTAGAGGAGACGGATATACACTATCCAGGGAGGAATACACATGCAACGTATTTTATCAGGCATCAAACCAAGCGGGGATCTCAATATTGGCGGTTATGGAGGAGCATTGAGCCAGTTTGTGAAGTATCAGCATGAATATGAGAGTTTCTTTTTTGTTCCGGACCTGCATGCCGTAACAGTCTATCAGGACCCGGCAGAATTGCATCAGCGCTCACGGGAGATCGCCGCTTATTACATCGCTGCCGGCATCGATCCGCAGAAATCTGCTATTTTCCTGCAATCCCGGGTCAGTGCCCACGCTCAGATGGGATGGTTGATGGAGACTCAGGTGCATTTTGGAGAGCTGAATAGAATGACACAGTTCAAAGAAAAGGCAGAGGGCAAGGAAGGTGTCAGTTCGGCGCTATTTACCTATCCGGCATTGATGGCAGCGGATATACTGCTGTATCAGGCGACCCATGTGCCTGTCGGCGACGATCAGAAGCAGCATCTGGAGATGACCCGCGATCTGGCGGAGCGTTTTAACAGCCGGTATGGACAGACCTTTACCCTGCCCGAGCCGATTACTCCGGAGATCGGCAGCCGGATCATGAGCCTGGACGATCCTTCCCGGAAAATGAGTAAAAGTAACCCCAATTTGAACAGTTATATTCTGCTGCAGGATTCACCGGAAATCATTCGCAAAAAATTGTCACGGGCGGTGACGGACTCGGAAGGAATGGTGCGGTATGACTGGGAGCACAAACCGGCTGTCAGCAATCTGATCGAAATCTATGCCGTATTTACAGATGAGTCTACAGATGTGATTGAACAGCGATATGCAGGACAGGGATACGGGATGTTCAAGCAGGAACTAGCCGATGTGGTTATAGCCAAGCTGGAACCTATGCAGCAGCGCTTCCGCGAGATTGTTGGCAGTTCCGAACTGGATATCATTCTGCGTCAGGGCGCCGAAAAGGCTGCGACTGCAGCCAATAGCACATTGCGCAAAGCTTCGGAAGCGATGGGGTTTGTTGTGTTTGCATAGATGTATCGCTGCCTGTAAAACAAGGCGGTTAGCCTTCACGAATCTGCCTCCAGGCTATCAAGTGGCTGCATTGCGGGTAAAGAACATAAAGAAAGGCTTTACATTTCATAATCCTTACCTTCCTCGCAAGAGGATCGTATTACTGCAAACACAAGAATAGCACAAGGAGGTTTTAATGATGGGCTTCAATCTTAACGATCTCAAAGGTCTACTTAACAATAAAGGTGAAGGTGGCAATTCAACCGGCGGAATCATGGGCATGCTGGGCAAACTGCCGCTCGATCAGATTATTCAAAAGCTGCCGCTCGACAAACTGCTAACCCCGGAATTTATGCAAAAGCATACTCCGTTCCAATCGATCGGCGAGCTGCTTCAGAAAACAGGGCTTGGCTCGACTACCGACTCTCCGGAGAAGGTCAAAGAGGTGCCTACCGACCAGATGGACAACCAGGTCAGCCAGAATACGCAGTTCGGTTCCCTGCAGCAAATGCTGCAAAAAGCGGCTGAGTTCTATGCTGCACGCAAAGGCGGACAGTAACTCTGCATAAATGGCGACTGCTGCCATTCAGCATATCGTATAGATAGATTGGCTGTGCAGACAATGGCATGATGGCAAACAAGAATATGGGCGAATCATAAAAAAAGCGGCTGTCTCTTCTAAAGGACAGCCGCTTTGCTGTATGCACATTATGGATATAAGGGCATAATACAGAGACATTAATCACCATACTGCACACAGCATTTTGTTATCTGCCATTATCAATCCGGGAATTGAGCACGGCCCGGTACAATATACGCACTGGATGTGCCGCTTTCCGGCAGGGCGGGAATAGTATCCGTAACGACTTTGCCGCGAATATCGGTAATGCGAACCGGCAGAGGATTGGCACCGAGCTGCTCACCGACAAAGTGGTTATAATCCATCTTCGGCAGGCTTACCCAGCTGCCGTTCTTTTGTACTTCCAGCTTCATGACCGGATATTTGTGGTTTCTGACTTGAATGGCCGCCCACCAGCGGGAACTGCCTTCCTTGATCCGGTAGCTGAAATTACCGCTGATCGGCGCTTTGACCACTTTCCACTGGATATCAATTTTGCCTTTGGACATGTCACCAATCTTGGCAAATGCATTAGGTGAGAGATCCAGTGCACCGCTGGCTCCTTCCGGGTACAGATCGGTTACATAGACGACCGTTTTGCCTTTGGGGCCCTGTACTTCCAGATAAGCGCCTGCCAATGCCGCTTTGACGCCGCCATAGTTCATCTGGGTCGGGTTGAGCGCGGTAATCTCCATATTCGCCGGGATCGGATCGAGCAGTACAGCGCCGCCGGAATAACCGGAGCCGGTATAGGTGGCATAGCCCTTGTATGTATCATTCCAGGCTGCCGAGGCGGGAAGTGCGAACAGGACCAGACTCAGAGTGACCATCATGCCGAACATACTCCATTTGCGGGGTGCAGACCATTTCATCAATAGAATCCTCCAGATTTTAGTATGCGGAAGACCGCCTGCCGCACAATACTTTTGCATAGAATGGTTTACGATTCACAAAAGTATTGCAAAAATATATAGGTAGACGACTGCCGTTAACAATGTACTATATATTTACTCATAACACAATAAATGAAGATCTAACAAAATAAGAAACTTTGTGTCTGCATATCAAAAAGCAGAGTGGATAGAAGGCCATTCATTATTTTACAAAGGAAAGCTTTTATTTTTACATTCATATGATATGTTAGGAACGATGAGGATTTTGATACAGAAACTGGAGGATTATACGAATGAAGCAATGGAAAAAGAAAGTCAGTCTGAGTGCAGCAGCAGTTATGGTTGCCTCGGCAATAGCTCCCACAGGAGCAGATCTATCCGGGAGTGCCTATGCACAGCAGCTGCAGACAGAAATGTCGGCTGCTCAGGAGGAAACCCGAACATTCACTGTACAGACAGTGCCTTCGGTATCTGTTAGCGCCGATACTTACACGCTATCCGCGATCAGACAGCAGAGCACTGGCAGCAGGGTGACGGCACGGGGATGGATTACATACAGGGAAGATACAGGGAGCAATTACAGCAATCTGTATATCCAGGATGGAAGCGCTGGCATCGTTATCCGCGGTCAGAACCTGCCGGGTGAGCCGGGCCAGGAGATCGAGACGACCGGCAAGCTCAGTGAATACCGCAAGCTGCTGCAGATCGAAGCCGCCGCAGCTGATACATATATTCGGGTGCAGACCCCTCAGAGCGTATCCGCACATCCGATTACAGCAGATGATTTTACGGCTGATAACCCTTATGAAGGACAGCTCGTCCGGATTCATCAGGTAACTGTAACCGGGAAAAGCAGCAACAATTATACCCTTCAGGACAGCAGCGGAAGCTTCACCGTCTACAGCAAGAGTCCATGGCTGACCGTAGGACAATCCTATGATTCCATTACCGGTGTCGTGTCACAGTATAATGACAGCATTCAGCTGATTCCGCGATCTGCAGAAGACATCGCCGGAGGTACGCCTCCGGTTGTGGAAGCACCGGTGAAGCTGGCGATTCACGATATTCAGGGCGCCTCCCAGCGTTCCCCTTATGAAGGGCAGGAAGTGCGCGAAGTCGAGGGCATCGTCACCATGGTCAAAGGAAAAACGATCTTCTATATGCAGACCGAAGATGCACTGGCCGACCAGGATGATCGTACCTCGGAAGCGATCATGGTCTACAAATCCGCTCATGGCATGAAGGTAGGCGACCGGGTCAGCGTGGATGGAACGGTCAAAGAATATAAGGAGACAGGCTACAGCGACGCAGATGATCTGACCACCACCGAGATTGCCGCCTCTTCGATCACACGTCTGGCCGAGAATCAGCCGCTGCCGCAACCCGTTGTTATTGGCAAGGGGGGCCGGACGATTCCGGGACAGATTGCTTCTCCTCAGGGACTGGTATCCTTTGACCCGTCATCCTACAGCATTGATCTGTACGAGAGTCTGGAAGGCATGCGGGTTCAGCTTAATAATGCGAGTATTATTGGACCGTATACGTATGAGATTCCGGTGACTGTGGATCGGGAAGAGAGCCGCAGTGTTACACCCGCAGGCGGCCTGGTAATTGCGAATAATCAGTTTAACCCGAATCGTCTGCTGATCGGGGAGAAGCCTAAGCAGCCGGTGAAAACAGGTGACCGGTTCGATGGTCCGCTCTACGGGATTATGAGTTACAGCTACAGCAACTTCAAAATTTTGCCAGAAAATGGCCTGCCCCCGATTATTAGCAGTGGACTGAAGCGGGAAGTATCCGCGCTGTATAACGGTACCGAGCAGCTGACGATCGCTTCCTTTAATGTAGAGAACTTCTGGGATGATCCTGCCAACCGGGAGAAGACAGAGCGGATTGCCCGCAATGTCACCGAGAATCTGCATACCCCGGATATTATCGGACTAATGGAAGTACAGGATAACAACGGGGAAAAGGATGACGGAACCACCGATGCCAGCGCAAGCTTTGCCGCGCTGATCCGCGAGATTCAGGAAGCGGGTGGTCCGGAATACCGGTATACCAGCATTACTCCGCAAAACAATGAAGACGGCGGAGCTCCTGGCGGTAATATCCGGGTCGGCTTCCTGTACAATCCGGCGCGTGTCACACTGGCCGATGCTCCGGGAGGAGCGGGAGACTCGGTTACTGCCGTTACTTATGGTCCGCAGGGATTAACCCATAACCCGGGACGCATCGAGCCGGGCAATGAAGCATTTGCTCATTCCCGCAAATCGCTGGCTGCCCAGTTCGTCTTCAATGGACAGCAGGTGATTGTGGTAGCGAATCATTTCAATTCCAAAGGTGGAGACCAGGCGCTGTACGGAGCTGCACAGCCGCCCCAGCGGATCAGTGAAGTGCAGCGTGCCAAGCAGGCGACCCTGCTGAATTCGTTCGTTAAAAATACGCTGGCCCAGAACAGTAATGCTAATATCGTATTGGTCGGTGACTTTAACGACTATCAATTCTCCAATACGCTGCAGATTCTCAAAGGCAGTGAATTGACGAATATGGTGGATACCCTGCCTGAGAATGAGCGTTATTCCTATGTGTATGAAGGCAATTCACAGACATTGGATCATATTCTGATGACTACAGGGCTGGCGTCCCGTGCCCAGCTGGATATTGTCCATCTCAATGCGGACTTTATGGAAGCGGATGGACGGGTCAGCGACCATGACCCACTGCTGACACGGATTGATTTCTCCCGCCACTCCGATAAGAAAGACGATAAAAACCATTCGGGCCGTATTCCGGGTAATGGCTCTGGAAGTAACGGCAGCTCAGGATCAGGTGGCGGCAGTACTGCACCAGCTGCTCCAATCTCACCGACTCCAGTTCCGGTAAATGCTCTGCCGACAGCAGAAGCATCATCCGCTGATGGCACGGTATCCAGCTGGTCGATGACACCTGCGATGAGTCAGGAGACCGGCAGCGGAACGGTTGCGGGATCAGTGCTGAATGCTTCATCAACAGCAGCGATGCTCGCGCAGGCAGGCGAGGCAAGTACGCTCCGTATCCGTATCCAGCCGGCACAGACTGCTGATCGGTATCGCCTGGAATGGCAGCCGGAAGCAAGGCAGGCACTAACCGCCCAGAATAATATTAAGCAAATTGCCATCGCTACTCCGGTAGGTACCTATGAAGTACCGGTATCCTGGCTGCAATCGTCCGGTACGGGTCAAGAACGACTCGTATTGGAAATGTCAGCAGCGAGTGCAGCCATGCAGCAGGCACGGAATAACGGCTATTCGGCACGTGCTGCCGTCGAGTACAGCCTGTATACGCTGGACGGCAATAATGCCAGACAACCGGTACAGCAGATGGACCGTTATATCCAGCGTTCCATGCAGGTGGATGGCCTTGTCTCCACAGACCGGATCGCAGTCGTACGGATCGAAACGGGCTCAGACGGTGCTGTAACGTACACTCCTGTTCCCTTCATCGTACAGAATGGAGCGGTAACGCTATTCAGCCGTAGCAACAGCACCTATGCAGTCATTGATTCGGCTGTTCAGCTGAAAGATCTCGCTGGCCACTGGGCACAGACCGATATTCAGCAGCTGGCCGATCAGCGTATAGTCACCGGTACAGCGCAGGGTGCTTTCCGTCCGAATATCTCTATTACCCGCGCCGAAATGGCGGCTTTACTGGTAAGGACGCTCGGATTAACTGCTATTGATAACAGCAGCACTACCTTTAACGATGTAAATAGCTCGGCCTGGTATGCGGATAGCGTAGGTACCGCTGCAGCAGCAGGACTGATCCAGGGAGATGCCAAGGGACAATTTCGCCCGAACGCCACAATAACCCGTGAAGAGATGGCCGTCTTGCTGGAGAGAGCATTATCCTACTCCGGTGTGACAGTCGCCGAGAATACCAGCAGCCGTCTAACCGACCGTAATCAAGCAGCACAATGGGCAAGGCCGGCGATCGACCGTCTGAGCGCCTCAAAACTGCTGAACGGCAATACTGCCGGACAATTCCAGCCGAAAAAGAAACTAACCCGCTCAGAAAGTGCAGTCATTCTCAACCGATTGCTGGATCAGCTGACCGGTTCTACCAACTGATTGACCACATTATCTAAACAAACCACATCCAAAAGCGCACCTCCCGAGCCTGAGCAAGGTCGGGAAGTGCGCTTTTTCTATTACCGCCAAAACAGCTCTGTGGACGTGATATCACACATAAATGATGCTTGTTATCATCTTAAACCTTTGCTATATGGCACAATTTGTACATTTCAGTTCTAAAAGTCCATCTCTAGACGGAGAAAATGACCAAAACAATTCATCCTGAAAGCCGATTTGTAGAGTCAGGAATTGTAATAACATGATAGCAGACAGACCATCCTGAATCACGAGGAGAGGATCAGGTTGAAATCTATTGAAAATACCGATTATGCCAAGGATGATCATTCACTCAGGAATACCATCCAGTGCTACTTTTATATCGAATCATTGTCTCTTGTATGGGCTGCAGATAGCGGAATAGAATCTGATCCGACAGAATCACTCACAATTACCGAAGAATTTGAAGATGAACAGCAGCAGGTAGAGGAAGAGCTGGAATATTTAAATTCATGGGAACGTATGCTGGAGTTTATATAAACGATCCTGATTTGCCGAAACAGTTAAGGGTAGACTGGTAGGGTTGTAAACATAACACTCCAACGATACGGCTCAATGATCCTATGTTTTGTTTACATAATTATAATTACGTATACAAATAGCGTATATTCATTCCAATCTTCTATTCATTCTTAAAATATAAAATAAATCCAGAGGAGGAATTATAATGGGATTTAATCTGCATAACTTAAAAGGTCTGTTCGATACGAAAAATAAAGGTGTGATCACTACAGGTGCAAATGGAATCATGGACATGCTGAACAAACTGCCCCTGGACAAAATTATCCAGAAATTGCCGCTGGAAAAGCTGCTAACTCCGGAATTCATGCAAAAATACACGTCGTTTAAATCTGTGGGCGAAATGCTGCAAAAAATGGGGCTTGGCTCCAACAACGATTCTGCCAATCAGGTGATGCTTGTACCGAAGGATAAAATGGACAATCAGCTGAGTCAGAACACCCAGTTCAGTTCGCTCCAGCAGATGCTGCAAAAAGCCGCAGAATTCTATGCTTCCCGCAAAGCCGGCAGCAAATAAATGTCTGTGGATTGTTGCAAAGCGAACTTTTTAACTTGAAAAGGGAGTAAAGCAATCAAAGAAAATCATATATATTCTGTCCTTTAGTTAACATATATTTTATTATGTAAACTAAGGTGAGAAAATATAGTTCATTCTCTAGAACTAGCCTTCAAGCATTGGCATCATTTTTCCAGCTATTCTCATAAAGCAGGTTAATTAAAAGAACCACAAAGCTTTACACTATTTCACCAGTAACTGGCGAAAAGTGTGAAGCTTTTTTTATGTATAATTTGTCGGAATTTCTTTTAACAGCATGATTGAAAAGCATTCCTGACTGTCTGGGTACTGCTAAATAGCTTTACTCTCCTTTTGCACAAAACAACTGTAATTTTATGGTTATAATAGCGTTTTCATGGGTAATAATCGGAGCAGAATCGTACAAAGCATGTCACATACCAACTTGTAAAGGCAGGGTTCCCAGTGAAAGGTGATTTGTTGATTGTAGGCGGTAAAGAAGATAAGACAGGTGCCAAGGAAATTCTTCAACGGTTTGTGGAAATGGCTGGCGGTCAGCAGGCAGTGATCGGCATTCTGACAACAGCGACTCAATATCCCCAGGAGCTTGGCAAGGAGTATAGCGAGCTGTTCCAGTCGCTGGGTTGCGATAAAACGATATTATTTCATCTAAACACCCGCGAAAGTGCAGAGCACGATAGTCTGACCGGGCAGCTGCAGGAGTGTACCGGCTTGTTCATCACAGGCGGTGATCAAGTGCGACTGACCAGTATTCTCGGAGGGACGCTTTTCTATGAACAGCTTCGCCATCGCTGGGGTCATGAAGGGATGCCGATTGGAGGTACCAGTGCAGGCGCTGCAGTCATGAGTTGTCATATGATCATGGCGGCTACCGAGACGGATGATGAGTATATTGTGGAAATGGGAGCTGGCTTCTGCTTTGTGGAAGATGTGATCATTGATCAGCACTTTTCCCAGCGCGCGAGGTTCGGTCGTCTCATGACAGCGATTGCCCATAATCCGCAGGTCATGGGCATTGGTATTGATGAAAATACCGCTATTGAAGTTACAGATGATGGTGGATGTTTTACCGTACTCGGAGAGCATTCCGTCACGGTGTTCGATGGCAAAAAGCTGGATTTCGTAGATACGACGAATCACGGAGACAATCAGAATATCACACTCTCCGGAGTTCGTCTGCACTCGCTGGCAGCCGGCTATACCTTCGATCTCAAAAACCGCAAATTGATTACTACCTTCCTGGAGGAGGAACAACATCATGAGTAACTTCATTGAAATTAACAAAATCCGCTACTGGTCGGGTCCCAATCAGTATAATCTCAAACCGACGATGTGGGTGGAACTGAATATTGGGGATCTGGAGCATCAGCCATCCCATCAGCTGCCCGGCTTCAATGAAGCGTTGCTCTCCGTCCTGCCCTCCCTGCATACCCACACCTGCTCACGAGGGTATGAAGGCGGCTTTGTGGAGCGGCTGTATGAAGGCACCTGGATAGGGCATATTATTGAACATATTACTTTGGAGATTCAGCATCTGGCCGGAATCCCGGTTCGGCGCGGCAAGACCATCACCGGCTCCACTCCCGGCATCTACTATGTCACCTTTGATTACCAGGAAAAGGAATCGGGTCGGACGGCATTCGAGGCAGCTGTTGAGATTGTGGAAGCGATTCTGGCAGGGAAGACGGACATTCATGCCGAGCCGCACATCAGCCGGGTATCCGAGCTGTATTTTAACAACAAGCTGGGCCCAAGTACGGAAGCGATCTATAATGCGGCTGTAGCGCGCCGTATTCCTGTTGAACGGATCGGGACAGACAGTACTCTTCGTCTCGGGACAGGAATCCGCCAGAAAAGCGTACAGGCTACCGTAACCAGTCAGACCTCCTATCTGGCTGTAGAAAACAGCTGTGATAAGGAAATGACCAAGCATCTGCTCGAAGCGGCCGGCCTGCCGGTTCCGCAGGGAACAGTCATCGGCACCCGCTCGGAACTGGTCAAAGCAGTGATGAATCTGGGATTCCCGCTGGTACTGAAGCCTGCAAACGGACGTCAAGGACAGGGTGTGATGACCAACCTTCAGTCCATACTTCAGCTGGAGCAGGCGTACAACTTCGTGTCCCGGGAATTTCCGGAATATACGGAGTATATTGTGGAGCGCTATTTTACCGGCAATGACTACCGGTTTACGGTAGTTGGCGGCAAGCTGGTCGCTGCCAGTCTGCGTCAGCCGCCTGCGGTAACCGGTGATGGCGTATCCACCATTCGTCAGCTGATTGCGATCGAGAACACCAATCCGCTGCGCGGCTCAGGACATGAGAAGCCGATGAGCGAGATACCCATCGAACAGGCGGAGTGCTTCCTGAGCCAGGCTTCCATTTCGCTGGATGATGTACTCCCCGCTGGTGAGACACTGTGTGTGATGAGCAGTGCCAATCTGTCTACGGGCGGCTCAGCAGAAGATATAACCGATCAGGTGCATCCTTCGTATGAGCGTCTGGCTATAGAAGCTGCAGAAGCGATCGGATTGGATGTAGCAGGAGTGGATATTATCAGTCCGGATGTCAGTGTGCCTCTGGATAACAATGAAGCCTGCATTCTGGAAGTCAATGCAGCTCCCGGCATACGCATGCATCATTATCCTGCTAAAGGTACACCGCGGGATGTAGGTGCTGCCATCGTCGATTATCTGTTCCAGTCCAGAGAGGAAGCCGCCATTCCTCTGGTAGCCGTAACCGGGACTAACGGTAAAACGACTACCGTCCGTATGGTTGCTCATCTGCTCAAAACGACCGGGCAAAAAGTAGGTATGACCTGCTCGGACGGCGTATGGGCCGGAGATGAATGCATCGATCAGGGCGATTGCAGCGGTCCGGGAAGTGCCCGCAAAATTCTCGCTCGTAAAGACATCGAAGCGGCGGTGCTGGAGACTGCGCGCGGCGGCATGATGCGCGAAGGACTCGCTTTCCGCTGGTGCGATGTAGGTATCGTAACGAATGTATCGGAGGATCATCTTGGTCAGGACGGGCTGGATACGATTGAGGATCTGCGTAAACTCAAGCGGCTCATTCCTGAAGTGGTGCTGCCGGGTGGTGTTTGCATCCTCAATGCGGATGATGAAGGCTGTATCGCCATGGGTGATCATACGGATGGACGGGTCGTCTATTTCTCTCTTAATGAACATAATCCTGTTGTACAGGGAACAATCTATGCAGGCGGGGAAGTCTGGTATCTGGCCGAAGACGGCAGTATGATGCACGCGGTGGACGGACAGGTGGAACATTTTGCCGATGCTAGAGAAATACCTGTCACTGTGGGTGGACTGGCCAAGCATAATATTGCCAACAGTCTGGCGGCGCTCGCTGCCGCCCATGCCGCAGGGATGACGTTGGATCAGCTGCGTGAAGGTATTATGACTTTTTACCCTTCGCCGGAGCAGAGCCGCGGACGTTTCAATATCAGCCGTATTGAGAATCGTACACTAATTGCGGATTACGGTCATAATCCGGCAGGTATGACAGCCATCTATGAGGCAGTTGCCGAGATGCCCAAAAATCGTCTGATCACTGTAGTCTCTGCACCTGGGGACCGAACCGATCATTCTATTATTGAAATGGGTAAAATCATCGGACAACATTCCGATCTGGTTATTCTAAAGGAAGATGGTGATCTTCGTGAACGTAAACCATTGGAGACAGCGAGCCTGCTGCAGGTAGGCTGCAGCTCTGCGGGGTTGCCGGAAGAACATACGGTTGTTATCCCGGATGAACATACAGCCCATCTTCAGGCGTGGGAGATCTCGAAGCCAGGGGATCTGATCCTGATGTTCTATGACAAATATGAAAATGTAGAGCGGCTGATTAATGCTCTGGAACCGTCTGCTTTGTCTGCTACTGTCGTAAATATGGTGGTAGAAAATACAGAGCCCATTCCAGCCGCTGCTCCGCTGCAGGAAGAAAATGAGACGATTCGGATGACTCCGGCTTCGCTGCAGGCATTAACACAATCGGTACATCCGATAAGAGGACACAAGCATGGGTGAGATACTGGTTCATGTAATACGCGGTGATGCGATGGAGTCCTCACATGCAGGTTCGGCAGTTGTTGTTGATGCAGGAGGCCATGTGCTGTATGAAATTGGTGAACCGCATCAGCCGATCTACTCCCGCTCCTGCATGAAGCCGGTCCAGGCCATCCCGATGATCCTCACAGGGACGGCAGACCGTTATGAGCTTACAGACCGCGAGATCGCTGTCTGCTGTGCTTCCCATAATGGAGAGCCGATGCATATCGAGACAGTCACGGGTATGATGTCCAAAGCCGGGCTAGATCTTGATAGGCTGCACTGCGGCGTGCATGCTCCCTACAGCGTAGAAGCCTATGAGCAACTGCTGCTCGGCGGTCGTACTCCGGAGCCGGTGCATAACAACTGTTCCGGCAAACATGCCGGTATGCTGCTGACAGCGCAGAATATCGGCGCAGACCTCAGCAATTACACCCACCGGGAGCATGAGGTACAGCAGAGCGTCATGAAGCAGCTTTCCATGCTGTCAGGGCTGCAGGAGAGCGAGATTCCGACTGGTCTGGACGGCTGCGGACTGCCCACTCATCTGCTGCCGCTGGAGCATCTGGCACTTGTCTTCGCCAGGCTGGCGGCTCCGGACAAAATGCCTGATGATACCGCCCAAGCGATTAAGCGTATCGTTCATGCGATGTTTGAGCATCCGGAGATGATAGGAGGCACCGGCGAATTTGATACCGTGCTGATGCAGCAGATGAAGGGACGTGTGATTGGCAAAGTTGGGGCGGAAGGTGTATTTTGCATGGCATTACCAAAGCAGGGACTCGGAATTGCCATCAAAATTGATGATGGCAATCGCCGCGGTGCCTATCCGGCAGCTGTAGAGATTCTGGAGCAGCTGGGCGTTCTGGAAGACCAGGACCGTGCTGCACTGGCTGAATTTCATAAGCCGATACAGAAGAATAACCGCGATGAGGAAGCAGGCAGGCTGATCCCGGTCTTCCGGTTGATACCGTCAAATCGTATGCTGCAGAACGAATAACTTGTATTCATCCCAACTTCCAAAGGAACCTCCCACGTAGCAGGAAATCGTTTCACCACCGGTAAAGTTGGGGAAGCAAAGAAAGAGTGAATCCTTATTACCGAATACCAGGAGGCTACCATTATGGCTAAGATTGCAGTCGAAAAACCGTTTGATGATGTAAAGGAAGCGCTGGAAGAGAAAGGCCATCAGGTGGATCTGGTGGAGAATGATCAGGAGCTGAAAGGCTATGATCTCGGCGTAATTCGTGTACAGAACGATGGAGATAATGATCTGTATGATTTCCCGGTGGTCAGTATCGAAGGAATGTCGATTGATGAGGTTGTAGAGCGTGTCAGTGACTACGTCGAGAAGATGAAGTAGTGACGTATGCAAGTAGCGATGCGGGATAAGAGGCAGGCATAACTCTATGGAACGTAGAGAATGTCTGCCTTTTTTATAAGCAGGTTATTTTATTCCAAGGAGAGATGTCTTATGGAAATTGGCCAGCAATATCAGCAGCTGATGGCAACACTACGTATGAGTCAGCATATCGAACATGAAGGCTATCTAACGAAAATAACCAAGTTTGTTCCGGATGCAGATGCCCCGGGAGCTCTCGACCCGCGGGTGCGGGCTACCGTCGAACATCATGCTCAGGATTTGACCATACTGCTGCCGGATGATGCTTCCGAGGGAGCCAAGGAATCCGGTGAATTCGGCGAACCGGAGATGTCAGCGGAAGAGATTGCCGCTTTCCCGATCGAAGAGGTACGTATGGCGATGGCAAGGTCCAGTCTGGATATTAGCCGCGGAGAGATTCGCATCAGCGAAGAGAATATCGAGGGACGCAATGGGACGATTACGCTGCGAATATATCGCCCTGGCACCGGACAGTCTCTTCCGGCTGTACTATATTTGCACAGCGGCGCTTTTATCGCTGGCAGTCTGGATGAATCCCAGCATATCTGCAAGGCACTGGCTGAGCGGGCGCATGCCGTCGTTATTGCAGTCGATTACCGACTGGCGCCGGAGCATCCTTTTCCTGCGGGCTTAATGGACAGTCTGGATGCAGTACAATGGGCATACAGCGAGGCTGATGTCATCGGCATTGATCCGCAGCAGATCGCTATTGTCGGCTGCAGTGCAGGAGGCAATCTGGCGATCGGATGCTCGGTGCTGGACCGGCAGCAGGGAACATCCTTTATCGGATTCCAGGCACTGCTGTATCCGCCGCTCAATCCGGCAGGTGTAACGGCAGAAGATTTTCAGTGGAAACTGGACGATCATGGTACAGAAGATAAGCGGCAGCAGGAGCATCGGCAGCTGACGGTTGGAGCGATTCAGAGCTATTCCTTTCTGGGAGGCAAAGTGTATGACCTTTACCTGCAGCAGGGAGCCAAAAAGACCGATCCGCTGGTATCCCCGCTGCTGCTGGAAGATGTGAGCCATCTGCCGGAGACGATGATCGTCACGGCTGAATTTGATTATCTGAATCACGAAGCCGAAGCAATGGCGACCAAATTGGCTCGCGCCGGCGTCAAGACAACCTCAGTTCGTTATATGGGGGTGGATCATTCTTTTGTCGAGAAAGTAGGGTATTACCCGCAGGCGGAAGACTGCCTCGTCGAGATCGCCCGAGCCATCCAGCAGAAATGGGGAATCGGCGACAGTGAGACTGTCTAAATCGTTACTAAATAGAATGGAGAGAACCGTATGCCACTTGATCCGCAGGTACAGGATTTCCTGAATATGTATAACCAATATCAGATGCCCGTTATGGATTCTATTGATCCCAAAATGATTCGCAGCATGGAAAGCAGCTCAGCTCTACAACAAAACGTCCCCCAAACCGATATATACCGGGTGGAGGATCGGAGTATTCCTCTAGCAGACCGGCAAATTACGGTTCGCCTGTATACACCGACAGATGCCAACGTTCATCCTGCACTTATTTTTTATCATGGGGGAGGCTGGGTGCTGGGAAGTCTGGATTCCCATGATGAATTATGCAGAAAGCTCGCTCGTGAAGCGGAATGTGTCGTGATCTCTGTCGATTACCGACTGGCGCCGGAGCATCCTTTTCCGGTAGCTGTATGGGACGCGTACGATTCCCTGCACTATATTGCAGAACATGCCGAAGAATATGGTATTGATGCCAAGCGAATCGCCGTATCCGGTGACAGTGCCGGGGGCAACCTGGCAGCTGTCGCCTGCATCATTGCCCGCGATAAAAGCGGCCCGGAGATCTGTTATCAGCTGCTGTTTTATCCTTCTATGGGAAATGCGACAGATACGCCTTCCTATCGGGAGAACAGTCAGGGTTATCTGCTGACGGCTGATATGATGAACTGGTTCCGCAAATGTTATTTTAAGCAACCTGAGGATGAGAACCATCCATATGCTTCACCTGTGCTGAGCGGTGATCTCAGCGGTCTGCCCCCAGCGTTGATTATGACTGCAGAATATGATCCATTGCGGGACAGCGGTGCCGAATATGCCCGCAGGCTCAAAAAAGAAGGCGTAGAAGCCGAATATATCTGTTATGATGGTATGATTCATGGCTTTGTCACGATGGGTCAGCTCGATCGGACGCAGGAAGCGATTATCCTGTCCGCCGAGCGGCTCAAGCATGTATATCTAAACGAATGATAACTATTGGAGGAATAAACAAATGGCTAAAATTATGGTAGTGGATGACGCTGCATTTATGAGAATGATGTTGAAGGATATGCTGTCTACACTGGGGCATGATATTGTGGCAGAAGCCGGGAATGGACTGGAAGCGATCAAGGCTTATGAAGCCAACAAGCCTGATCTGGTAACAATGGATATCACCATGCCAGAGATGGATGGAATTGAAGCGGTACGCTCTATCCGCAGTACAGACCCGAGTGCCAAAATTATCATGTGTTCCGAGATGGGACAGCAGGCCATGATCGTAGATGCGATTCAAGCCGGCGCCAAAGACTTTATCGTTAAGCCATTTCAAAAAGATCGGGTAGAACTCGCTATCAACAAAGTACTGGGTGTCTAAAATTTATATGATAGAAATGGTCTCTACAGGTTTAAATAAAAAAATATAGTTAATTGTTGTATTTATAGAAAAATATAACATCAAAAAACGTATGCGCCGATATAAAAAATATCGGCGTATTCTTTATTTTGACGATCTGTTCAGTAAGTAGGGAGAAAAGAAAATGATTCAGGAAATTGTACAAAATCAACCCTTTATGACGACTTCACAATATGTTATTGATGTTTTGCGACAGTCAATTGACGCCCTGGCATTGTTTGTAGCTGTTAATGATCGTATAAATAACGTAGTGCTTAAAGCCTTCTGCAAAGATAGCTCATTGGCAGATCAGTTTGCTGTGCTACCTTTTGAAGAGAGCTATTGTCAGCTGGTCTGTGCCAATGGACGAATGGCTACCTTAATCAGGGATACGGAAAGAGATCCGCTTACGGCTTCGCTGAAAATCACCAAGAAGATAGGACGTGGTTCCTTTATGGGAGCTCCGCTCACTCTGGGAGACGGTAGTGTGTTTGGTACCATTTGTGCAATTGACGATAATCCCGGGACTTTTTCCGAGAAAGATCTCGAACTTCTGCAATCGATGGCCCGTCTTCTTTCTAATGTAGTCATGCTGGAATATGAGAAATACAAGGATGCTCTGACAGGCGCTTTTAACCGTGAGCTGCTGGATACCTTTTACGGCTCCCATAATTTCAAGACGAGTCCTCTGGGTGTTATTTATATGGATCTTGATAATTTTAAATCCATCAACCGGGACTATGGCGATAGTTATGGCGATCGTCTACTGATCTATTGTGCTAATGTGATTATACGTATCTATGGGGAAGAAAGTGTAAATGTACGGATGCAGGGGAACCATTTCGTTGTCATTTTACAGCATCCGGTACTAAACCAACTCATCAAAAAAACCCAGGAGTTCCAATTGAATATTTCAAAAATCATGCTGCCTGGAGAAAGCAATCTGTCCGCCAGTATCGGGATAGCATTGTCGGAAGAATGGACAACCGATATTCATGAACTTATTCATCGTGCCAACACCCGTATGCTGTCTATCAAAAATGGCTCCAAAAACGGATATGCTTACTAAAGCGGATTTGAACACTGCTCCAATTTTCACGTCAAGGAGAATCCGAAATTGTATACAAATTTATTATTAGAAGTTATTAATATTACAGGGTTTATCATTCTTGTAATAGCTTTTATTGTGTTGTACAAAAACTATCAAAACCTGCCTCAAACATCTCAGAATTCGCTATCATCCTTACAAGATGATTATTATAAATCACTCTTCCAATATCATGATAATCCCATTATCCAACTGGATCGGTCAGGTTATGTGGTTAATGTAAATCCCGCAGCAGACCGACTCGGTTTACTGACGGGATTTCCTTATGCTTCATGCAAGATTACTGATATCCTTTTCCAAAATCAGGAGCAAGAAGTTCGGAATGCTCTGCATCAGGTATTACAGGGGCGCAACTTGATCTTGCAGTTATTCACTGAACAGGAGAATGGTGAACTTTTGCACTGGAAAGTGACCTTTTTACCGTTGTACGAACATGAGGAAGTAACAGGCGCACTTCTGATGGCTGCAGACCATACGGTTAATCATCGGCTGACTCAGGAACTTACCAGTCGTGATTCGATCTTTTCCCTGATCGAAAAAACAGTGATAGATACTGTACTTGTCGTAGATCGGGAGGGAATTCCTAGTTACGTATCTCCTTCTTTTGAGAAAATACTCGGATATCCTGTAGGTTCCTATCTCTATAATCACTCGCTTTTCCTATATTTTACTGAAAAAGAAAAAGTTAAAATGAATATAGAGTTTGAGAAGTTGCAGCGCGGACAATCCATATCCGGATATCAGTTTACTTTTCCTCATGCCGATGGAAACACCTTATATCTGGAATCAAATGCAACACCTGTGCTGGAAAACGATGGTACTGTACAAAAAATCATTTTCGTTATACGTAATATCACGGCTCGCAAAAAGGCAGAAGAGACAGTCCGGCAAAACAAGGAATTATATATACAGCTGCAGTCCAGTCTGGACCGTTTTTCTGAACGTGCTGCAGGTTTGATGAAAACGAGTGAACTGGAGGATTGTCTTCTGCAGGAGATCAGGCTTATTCTCGGTGTGGAGCAGGCTGCTCTGCTTGAGACAGGAAATTTCAGGTACTTCTCCTGCAAGTCAGGCCAGCATCCCCAAGAAAATATTTTGTTGGCACTGCGTGAATATCAGGGCATCCGCCTGCCGGAAGGGCTCCCTTTCTACAGTTCAGACGGCCTTTTCTTTTCTATCGGAGAGCGGCGCGGGTTGACCAATCTTGTATGGATTGGAGAACTTACAAATCGACTGAATCAGGAGCCTGTACGCATCTGGCTAAAGACCATGGTAAGATACATGATTATTTTTTATGAGAGTTTGCTCAAAATCAAAGATCTTACCGCAGAGTTGGCCCGTCTGACCGAAGAACAAAACACACCGGCCTGGCTGCTGCGTCTGTTATATTCGGTCTCTGAAAACGAACGCAAAAATCTTGCTCAGGATCTGCATGATGCAGCTCTTCAGGAACAGATCATCTGGTACCGTCGATTGGAAAACTTGCAGTATTCTTCGGAAATACCAGAGGAAATTAAAGAAGGAATCCGGCAAATCTCTGATGGTTTGCTGGATGTTATTCACCAGATTCGCATGACCTGTAACGAGTTAAGGCCTCCTTTTCTCAAAGAGTGGGGAATCAATCAAGCTCTGGAATCGTTGTATGAACAAGTACAACTGCGGTCGGATTACCGAATTATATTCGATCATAGCCAGTTTCATAATCCACTCGTTGATGATCAGCTGATTGCCATTTACCGCATCAACCAAGAACTCCTCAACAATGCCTGCAAGCATTCCCAGGCCAGCGAAGTTCGCATTACGATAGCGGATTATGAGGATGGCGTGCTGATGACTTATGAAGACAATGGTATCGGTCTATCGTGGGAAGAACTGCAAAATTCTTATAAAACAATGGGGTTATACGGAATCAGAGAACGAGTGCGTAGCCTGGAAGGGAATATTGAAGTATTCTCAGATTCTGGACAGGGATTAACCATTCATATGTATTTACCATATATACAGTCACCCTCATCGGGGACACTTAAGCAATTGTACTGACAGGGGGAACGGTATATGACTAAAATATTACTAGTAGACGATCATCCGGCTGTTATTGAAGGCACTAAATTTATACTGGAACAGGATAGCGAATTTGAAGTAAGTATACAAAGTGATGTATCCAGTGTAATTGGGCTCATTCAGGAGCAAACATTTGATATTATGATTTTTGATCTGTTTATGCCACCATATAATGGAATTGATCTGGCTGTAGAGGTATTGAAGGTACAGCCGGATGCCTGCATTCTGATCTATACCGGATTTGATATCAGTTCGCACTTGAATCGTCTGATCGATATGGGATTGGCTGGTTATATGCCAAAAACGGTTACACGCGATCAATTGATCAATGCTATCCGCTGCGCGCTTCGACGCGAGGTAGTCCTGCCTCTGGATGTATTTCGGACATTGCGTAGTGAGAGAAACAAAGAGGTAAAGCAAGTGGATTCTTCCTATAAACCGGCTTTACAAGAACGGGATGTCGAAATTTTGCAACAGATTGCTGAGGGGAAAGGAAATCGTCAGATTTCGGAACAAATGTGCATGAGCCAGCGCTCTCTGGAATATCAGCTCACTCATCTTTTTCAGAAACTTGGCGTAAAGTCCAGAATCGAAGCAGTTAGTAAAGCTAAAGACATCGGTATTCTGGAGCCTATAGGCATTTAATACAACAACATACTATGAAAATATTGGAGATCTCATAAAATACAAAAAAACTGCGGATATTGTCAAATCTGCAGTTTTTTTGTATTCAAAATTTGTGGAAGCACGCAAAAAACTTTGCGTGCCCACGTAGCATTTTTACGGTTACCAAACGCTTTTGCGATTGTATGATACATATATAAAGAAGACAAGCAATTTGTCGAATGAGATGGCAAAGGATAACGAAAGGCAGGATAGATATGGATGACTTCCAACAACAATATATAGTCATTGAACTGGGGACAGAACGATACGCTCTGGCTGTATCTGAAATATATGAAATTATTAAAATGCAAAGAACAACAGAAGTACCCAACAGTATTTCTTTTATGGAAGGTGTGACTAATCTGCGAGGAAAAATTGTACCGATCATCAGCTTGCGGAAACGCTTTGATATGGAAGAAAAAACGAATGATCGCTCGACTCGTATTGTAGTAGTTAATAGTCGTGAAGAAATCATAGGTATGATTGTCGACCGGGTACACCAGGTTATCCGCTTTGATGAGATAGAAGATTCTGTAGATAGTGTTTCTGGAGCAGATAGTCGTTATTTTTCAGGCATGGGACATACAGATGGCGATTTCATAACTATTCTGGATATTGAGAATATTTTACATTGAGGAGGTGTTGGCTTGAATCGCAATGACCTGATGAAATTCTTCCTGGAGGAAGCGGAGGAGCAACTGCAGATTCTGGAGCAGGAAATTCTCCAGATGGAAAAGCATGGTGAATCCAATGAGGTAATCCAGCGCATTTTTCGTGCAGCGCATACCTTAAAAGGATCTTCCGCAGCTATGGGCTTTGAATTGATGAAGACTCTTACCCATCATATGGAGAATGTACTGGATAACATTCGCAGTGGACAGATGACAGTCTCCAATCCTGTAATCAATGTGTTGTTCAAATGCCTCGACCGGCTTATCCAGTTTAAAGCTCAGATCGAAATTGAAGGCAACTGCAGTGGCAACATTTCCAAGATTATTGAAGAATTACAGCAGCTTATGGATAAAAATAAATCTGTACAGCAGGCTGTATCAGCACCAGGATTGGCTTCTTTCCTGCCTGAAGAATGTTTGGCACTGGAGGAAGCCAAAAGGACCAAAGGATATAAAGGATTTATTCTGGAATTGACCTTCTCCAGTACTTGTGAGATGAAGGCAGCAAGATCGCTGATCATTCGTAACAGACTTGAAGATTGCACCGATGTAGTAGGGATGACTCCATCTTTTCAGGATATCGATGAAGAGCATGAAGGAACTATTACAATTTGTTATCTTATAGCCTGTGAGAGAACAAGAGAAGAGCTTGAAGCCGTTTGTAAAGAACTTACCCGGGGAGAAGAACTGGAAAATATAAAATTAAGCGATGAACCTGATAGGGCTGAAACGCTCTCCATTGTAACACCGATCGAACCAACCGAGATTCTTGGAGCTTCCCCGGTGTCAACTTCTTCAGAATCACTTCCTCCAAAGGCAGTATCCATCAAACCGGAGAAGGAAGATAATCGAAGAGCAGCTTCCGGTCAGAGTGTGCGTGTAGATGTAGAACGGCTGGAAAATCTGATGAATCTTGTAGGAGAACTAGTTATTGACCAGACCCGGATTGTACAGGTAGGCACCATTATTCGTGATCTCATCACTGCCGATGATACGATGGATGAATTCGACAGTATCACTAATCATATTTCCCGAGTAGTCAGTGAGCTGCAGGAAAGTGTGATGAAAACAAGAATGCTGCCGATTGAGCAGCTGTTTAATCGCTTCCCACGAATGGTACGAGATTTGTCGCTATCCATTGGCAAACAAATTCATCTGGTTATTGAAGGTAAAGAAACAGAACTGGATCGTACAGTTATTGAAGAAATCGGAGATCCACTGATTCATCTGATACGCAACAGCGTAGATCATGGAATCGAAGATGCCGAACGTCGAAAAGCCAGCGGCAAACCAGAGGCAGGAACGATCCGTATTCATGCCGTTCATCAGGAAAATCAGGTTATTCTTACCATAGAAGATGACGGAGCCGGGATAGACCCGAAGCGCATCAAACAATCTGCAATCAATAAACAACTGATTAGCGAGACTCAAGCCGAGCAAATGAGCGATCAGGAAATCATTCATTTGATCTTTGCACCCGGATTCTCGACAGCCAAGCAGATCAGTGATATTTCCGGCCGTGGTGTTGGTATGGATATTGTACGCAGTCATATTGAGAAACTAAACGGAATTATCGATGTGGATACCCGATTGGGTGAAGGAACGACATTTACCATTAAACTGCCGTTAACGCTGGCCATTCTGAGAGGATTGCTAATCAAAATCCACCAGTCTACCTATGCATTACCAATCAGCAGTGTTAGCGAGATTATACGCTTGCCACGCCAGGAGATTCATTCCATTAAAGGTCAAATGGCCGTCAAGATTAGAGAGCAGGTACTGCCACTGGTCTGGATTCATGATTACTTCCATGTGCCACGTCCTGCAGCAAGACACGATGATAATGTGTTTGTGGTTATTGTGGGTATTGCGGAGAAAAGAGTTGCATTGGTCGTTGATGAGCTAGTCGGCAATCAGGAAATTGTGGTGAAGTCGATGGGCTCTTATGTAGGCAAAGTCGATGGCATATCCGGTGCCACTATTCTTGGAGACGGTGGAGTCGCCTTGATTCTGGATGTGACCGGCATATTCAATCTTGTGGGCAGGGATCGCTCGTCCTATACGGAAGAGCTGGTTGTATGACTACAAGCGAAATGAAGGTGGATACTATTAATTTACAGCATTCTATCGAACAGCTTGTTACTTTTGAAGTGGACCATGAGGAGTTTGCAATACCTATCGCAGATGTATATCAAATTATTTTTATTCCCAGATTGATGGTAGTACCTAATTCTCCCGAAACGGTAAAGGGTATTATGAATCTGCGTAATGAAATGATTCCGGTTCTTGATGCTCGTACTGCCTTTGGACTCCCTTCCATCCCTCATGCCAAACAGCACCGCATTATCGTAATACAGTCTGAATCCATTACTGTTGGACTTGTTGTAGATCGTGTCATACAGGTACTCCAGGTTAATCCTGCCAAATTTGATCATGTGCCTTCAGCTACATCGAATCAACAAAATCATTATTTGGAGACAGTCTATAAGACAGATGAACGCATTATTATGCTTTTGAATGTAAATAAAATGCTAAACGATCAAAATATGAATTTCATCCGGAATCATAATTATTCTACGGGTTAAAAATATACAGGCTAATCGTCTTAGCCACATTACAGGAGGAACCATCTATGAGTTTTACGTCAAAAATTGCAGCAAGAAGAATTAACGAGCTTGGTATTGAGCGTAGTGTAAGCCAGGCGGTACAGGACACTCAGACCCTGGAACAAAAGCTGAAAGACCTGGCTATGCTTTCTTCCGAAATTACTGAAAACACACGCAGAAAAATATACGATACCGAATCCTCCGTACAAGCAGCCAAAGAGCTGGCAGGTTCGCTTGAAAATACCGTAAAACATGCTGAACAAATGAGAAAATCAGTGCAGGATGCAGCACAATTATCCGACCGGCTCGTAAATTCACTGCATATCTCTGAAGCAAATGAACAATCAACGGATCGACTGCTGCAGGCAACAGAACAACTGAACAAAATAGCTGTACAAGCCGAACAAGCGGTTGAATTGGTTGTAAAAGAAACCGCAGATACAGATTCCGGTATCAAATCCGTAGTTGGAGCTATTGAACATATTGTAGATTACGCAAGCAAGACGACAGCATCTGTTGAAGGGATTGCTGTATCCATTGAACAAATGGGGGCTTCCATCAAAGGTGTAAACAGCAATGTAACCAGTCTAACCGATTCTCTGCAGGAGACGTTCGCAGCACTTCAGGAAATGAGTCAATCGGTAACACAGCTGCAAGGGAATGCTACAAGTGCATCCGGCTCTGTAGAAGGTATTTCAGAACTGATTGGGCAGATGAGCACTTCTATTGAGAGCGTAGCTGCTAATACGCAGAGCCTCACTGCTTCTGCTGAAGAAACAACAGCAGCTGTGCAGGAAATGGCCGCTTCCATTCAGCAGGTAGCTGGAAATAGTGAGAGCACAGCTAGCTCTGTAGAGCAAATCTCTGCCTCCATTGAGCAAATGAGTCGCTCAATTCAAGGCGTATCTGATAATGCGGAGAGCCTGACAGATTCTGCACGCGAAACGTCTGAAGCGATGCAGGAAATGACAGCTTCCATTACTCAAGTAGCCGGCAATGCCGAAAGCACTGTAGGCTCTGTTGAGCAAATCTCTGCTGCGATGGAACAAATGGGAGCTTCTATCACTCAGGTAGCTGGTAATGCAGAGAGCTTGACTGCTTCTGCCGAGGAGACAGCAGCAGCTATTCAGGAAATGGCTGCTGCTGTACAGCAGGTATCCGGTAATGCTACAAGCACAGCTGGTTCGGTAGAACAAATTGCAGCTTCCATTGAAGAAATGAGCAGTTCGATCCAAGGCGTAGCTGGCAATGCAGAGAATCTGTCTGCGTCCGCCGAAGAAATGACTGAATCTGTACAGGAAATGGTCGTTTCCATCGAACAGGTCACTGGTAATGCGCAGAGTACAACGGAATCTGTAGAAGAAATTTCTGCTGCCATCGAAGAAATGGGCAGTTCGATCCAAGGCGTGGCCAGCAATGCCGAGAGCCTGACCGCTTCCGCCCAGGAGACAGCAGCAGCTATTCAGGAAATGGCCGCTTCGGTTCAGCAGGTGGCTGGCAACAGCATAAGCACAGCAAGCTCTGTCGAACAGATCTCTGCCGCCATTGAAGAAATGAGCAGTTCGATCCAAGGCGTGGCCGGTAATGCCGAAAGCCTGACCTCTTCTGCGCGCGAGACAACAGATGCTGTACAGGAGATGGTCGTTTCCATCGAGCAGGTAGCTGGTAATGCGGAAAGCACAGCCAGCTCAGTAGAGCAAATCTCTGCTTCCATTGAACAGATGGGTCATTCGATCAAGGGTGTAGCAGGTAATGCAGAGCAGCTTCAGCGCTTTGCTGGTGATACATCTGCAGCTACTCAGCAAATGGCCGCCTCCATCGAACAAGTAGCCAAAAACGCCCAGACTGTAAATTCCCTTACGACGACCGTAATGACAGATGCCCAGGAGGGCCGAACTTCCATTGTACAGTCCGTACAGGGAATGAAGGAAATTGCAGATGTGGTGCTGAAAGCATCCAAGGTTATGACAAATCTTGGTAAAAGCTCCGAAGAAATCGGCAGTATTATCGAAGTCATTGACGATATCGCAGAACAGACCAATCTGCTGGCTTTGAATGCAGCTATCGAAGCCGCTCGTGCAGGCGAGCACGGTAAAGGATTTGCCGTCGTCGCAGAAGAAGTTCGCAAACTTGCAGAACGCAGTGCCAAAGCAACCAAAGAAATCGCCCAGTTAATCAAAGGCATCCAGTCTGAAACTTCCGATGCCATCGAGGCTATTGATCTGGGAACTGAAAAAGTCCAACAGGGAACCGTACTGGCAGATGAGGCAGGCAGCGCAATTCAGAAGATTGTTGGTGGCATGGATCGTATTAGTACAGAAGTAGGTCAGATTACTACGGCTACTGTCGAACAAGCTAAAGGTGCAGAAAGCGTGGTAGTTGCCATATCCCAATTGGTAGAACAGACCGAAATGGTCACTGCAGCTGCACGTGAGCAGGCAGCCGGTGTAGAAGAAATCATCAAGGGTGTTGGCAATGCCCGTGAGCAGGTGCGCCAGGTTACTTCCGCTACTCAAGAACAGGCGAAGCAAGGCAAAAATATTGCCAAGGCTGTAGATAATGTAACCAAGCAGGCGGAGATGGTCAGCGCTGCCATGAAAGAGCAATCCATTGGTGTCAGTGAGATCATGCTGGGCGTAGGTAATGCACGAGACCAGGTTGCACAAATCAGCACAGCTACAACCGAACAAGCCAAGCAAAGTGTAGAAAT
The DNA here is from genome assembly GCF_054161335.1 of Paenibacillus sp. Z6-24. Lineage (NCBI taxonomy): Bacteria > Bacillati > Bacillota > Bacilli > Caryophanales > Paenibacillaceae > Paenibacillus > Paenibacillus sp. Z6-24. The sequence continues at coordinate 2,484,379 of NZ_CP096398.1, forward strand.
CGTCAAAGCAGTAGAAAATGTAACGCGTCAGGCAGAGATGGTTACTACAGCTACAAATGAGCAAGTAAAAGGTGTAGAAGAAGTTATCCGCGGCATTGCGAATGCTCGTGAGCAGGTACGTCAGGTATCCGCAGCCATGATAGAGCAAAGCAAGCAGGGCAGAGAAATTTCACGCGCTGTAAGCAATGTGAATAATCAGGCAGAGCTGGTCACTTCAGCAGTACGCGAACAGGCAGTTGCAGTTGAAGAAGTCGTTAAAGGCGTTGTGAACTCGCGTGAGCAGGTCAGCCAGATCACTTATGCGACGATTGAACTTGCCAAACAGAGCAAGGAAATTGTAGTTGCTGTCGAAAATGTGACCAGACAGGCGGAGCAGGTGACTGTAGCAACGACAGAACAAGCATCTTCTGTTGAAGAAGTCATTCAGGGAACCGCCAATGCCCGTGAACAGATTCGTCAGATCAGCACAGCTATGATCGAACAGGCCAAACAGGGCAAAGAAGTAACGAATGCTATAGCAAACGTGACCAAGCAGGCTGAATTGGTGACTCATGCAGTCAAAGAGCAAGTACTTGGAGCCGAAGAAATTGCCAAGGGAATTGTAAATGCCCGTGAACAGGTTGCGCAGATCACTACAGCAACCATCGAACAGGCCAAGCAAAGCAGAGAAATCGTTAAAGCTATGGAAAATGTAACCAGACAAACCGAACAGGTTGCTGTCGCCATGCAGGAACAGACAACCAATGCCGATCATATTCAAAAAGGAATTGTTAATGCTCGTGAACAGGTGCGCCAGGTTAGCCAGGCAGTGGCAGAACAAACGGAGCAGAATAAATCCATTATTGGCGAGATGAACAACATTACTACTCAATCCCAGCAAGTATCCCAAGCGGTCGAGGACCAGACAGCCGCTGCCGACTCGGTCATCGGTGATATCCGTAATGCAAGAAAACAGCTTGCAGATATCAAAGATTTCACCGATCAGCAAGCTCGTCAGGGACGTCATCTATCCGTAGCAGGCGAACAGGCAGCCTATCAGGCCAAACAACTTCACTCGCTCATTCAAGAGCAAAGCAGCCATGCTGGTAAAGTCTATAAAACCGCAGAACAGACTCAAAAATCAATGGAAAATATGAGTGGAGCCGCTCGCGAACACGTGCAATTGGACCGTCAATTCAACGAGAAGTTGAATGATATGGCGAAATATGCAGAACAGACCGCAGAGGCACTGAAAGAGCATGTTGATCATGGCAAAAAGCTTGCCCGAGATGTAAATGAAGCTGGACAATTTGTAGGTCGCTTCAGTGACGAACTTCGCCGCATGAACAGCGTAGTGGCAGATGCAGCAGATCGCAGCCAGTCTGTTCGTCAATCACTGCTTAACGTAAGATACAATTAATTTTGTTGATATGATATCAACTTTATAGATTCTGCCTTTACCGGAAGAAGCCTTTAGGAACCAAAGGCTTCTTCCCCTATATATAGTATTCTCATATTCGGAAAGGAACCGATGAACATGATAGACAAGTCTACTATTGATGAGCAGCAGCTTCTTCAGCTTTCACAGCTAATTTATAAACACTGCGGGCTGAATTATACAAATAATCTGTTTACACTGGAACCCAAGGTGATGCGACGCTTGTCAGAGCTCCAGCTTTCCTGCGCTGATTATATTCCCTATCTGAAAAAGAACCCTGACGAGTGGGAACTTCTAACCCAGCATATTACGATTAATGAAACTTATTTCTTCCGAGAAGAAGCACAGTTCGATGAATTAGCTCGCATTTTGCAGACCTATCCAGTGAAAGATGAAATCAAGATCTGGAGTGCTGCCTGTTCGACGGGTGAAGAGCCGTACAGTATTGGTATGACAGCCCAGAGCATTATTCCTATGCTTAAACAACCTGTACGTATTATTGGTTCAGATATCAACCAACGGGTGTTGAAAGTAGCAGCAGAAGGCTACTACCCCAAATCTTCCTTGTGTTTTCGGCGAACGACTCCTGAACAGCTGGAGCAATTTTTTGAGGCCGAGCATAACGGGTACAGAGTAAAACCAGCTATACGTCATATGACACAATTTCGTCATGCCAATCTTCTGGCTTCTTCACAGCTGGAGCCGATTGGAAAAGTGGATATTATTTTCTGTCGCAATGTATTGATTTACTTTGATGATCAAACTATTGAAAGAATTATTCAAAGTTTTTATGACATGCTGCATCCAGGAGGGTATTTATTTTTAGGACATGCAGAATCCATTCGCGGAATGGGCAGAGGATTTGAAACCGTAAAGTCCAATCATGCTTTTTATTATAGAAAAGGGGTCGGCGATAATGGGCAAATACGGGGTACTGATTGTGGATGACTCCGCATTTATGCGGAGGGCGATTAGTCTTTTATTTGAAGAAGATTCTGATTTTTTTGTAGTGGGAATCGCCCGTAATGGTCAGGAAGCGATTGAAAAAGTAGAACGTTTTAAACCGGACATTGTGACAATGGATGTAGAAATGCCAGAGATGGATGGTATTACAGCTTTACAAAAGATTATGAAAGACCACCCGGTACCTGTTGTTATGCTTAGTGTGCAGACCGACAAAGGAACCGAAGCTACCATTAAGGCACTGGAACTGGGCGCAGTCGACTTTTTCCTCAAGGATCATCTAATCAATGATGCAAACGATAAAGTCATAGTCAAAGACTTTCTGGAACGTGTAAAGGCGGCTGCCCGTGCCAAAATTATCAAGCCTGAGATTCCTGGTACTCCGGCTCCGGCTGAATTTGAAAAAAAAGAGCCTGTCCGTCAGAAGTCTATAACTGATTTAATTATTATTGGTTGTTCTACCGGAGGACCTTCAGCTCTACAGTCTATTCTTCCACGCTTTCCGGCAAATCTGCCTATTCCCGTACTGGTGGTGCAGCATATGCCTCCCGGCTTCACACGGCCATTAGCTGATCGTTTTAACAATTTATGCACACTGCATGTAAAAGAAGCAGAGCATGGAGAAGAATTACGCGCTGGCATTATTTATATTGCCCCAGCAGGTTTTCAGACTCTACTGGAACGCCAAGCGGACGGAAAGATCCGCTTAGATATCCGTTCGGATATCGCAAAAGAAGCTCTCTACAAACCGTCTATTGATATTACTCTTCATTCTGCAGCACCTGTATATTCAGATCGTCTACTGACAGCTATTCTTACGGGAATGGGCGTGGATGGTACCAAAGGATGTACAGAAGTAAAGAAAAAAAAGGGAAGAGTGATTACAGAATCCGAAGAATCCTGTGTCGTTTATGGAATGCCCCGCTCTGTGTATGAGGCAGGGCTATCAGATCGACAAGTACCTTTGTCTCAGATTTATCAAAATCTTATGAATTTTGCTTTTGTTCCTTCGTAAGTATTGATCAAACTTATGTATACACACATAAATCCCCCGCATACTTGAATTAACAAGGCTACGGGGGTTTAATCATTGATAGCAATATTCAATTGTAACCTATCCTCCTATACAACAATCCACATGCTTGACATGGTATAGACTTGCACCGCTCCATGCTGCCGATTGCCTTAGCTCTGCAGTCGCAGACAACCGTTTAGCGATTGTTCATCGATTTCATTTTAGGGAAGCTTTATCCGAAAAGCTTCGCATGTCCGTTATTCCCCTTTTCGACGGGCTGAATACACGGTTCATGGTTTTCACCTGATTTACGGTGAAGAGATTTCGTCCGCACATTTACAATGAATCATCCATGTCCTTGCATATGGGATGAGTTCCAGCATACCACGATATCACGAAAAACGTTTTCACTGACGCTTTTCTTGCGTGAGACCGATCTAGCATGCCTCGCTAACCTGTTTCATTGGAATCCTGCTCCCTTCCTAACATGTTATTGCAACATTGTTCGAAAATAGCATTTTCCTCTGTTCACAGCCTTTCATCATAATCAAAATGAATACAGTAATTTCGTTCTACAAACATCCATTTCAAAAACGGTTCGTAAATGAAAGATCTAAAGCATTTTAAAATTTAAAGCCTGCGTACCTGAACATTCAAAACTTAAAACGTCTTAAAATTTCAAAAAACCTGTTTGAAGAATGTCGTACATATTGCTTTTATTTCCTGATACCAATCATAGGAACAAAATTATTCAAAATCAAAAATTCGTATGAGTCCCCACATATCCACGAACTGCAAAAGATGTTTTCACGGACACCTTCCGATGTGCAGTCGATTATAATATGCTTCGCTTACGCTATTGCATTGGAATCCTGCTCCCTTCTTAGCAAGTATTGGTCCTGCTTGCTTGAAAACAGTTCATTCCTAGCCTACTTTCTGTCGTAATTTGACTCTGTACCGCCGATTTACTCCCCGCATACTCCAATGTTCACGAAAAACGCTGTCACTACGTTTCTCTTGCGTGAAATTGTGCTAGTATGCTTCGCTACCTTTTTCCAACGGAATCCTGCTCCTTTCCCGCAAGTAGTTGATGCTTGCTTGAAAAAGCTTCTTCCTTCTTACAGCCTTACATTTCCGTCTAATGAGCTAGATTGATGTCCCGCATACCTGCAATCTGCGATCATGGGCATTTTCACGGATGCCAGATTGTTCTGCAGTTGAACCAGTATGCTTCGCTAACCTATTCCATTGGACGATCTCTCCTTTCTCAAGTAAAGAAAGATTGGAGTGAATCACCTGACAACGCCGATGGTGCTTGTTGTTGAAGCGTTGCTTGTTGGTGATGTCTACATCATACTCCCGATGTCCGGAAAATGAAAACGCTATAAAATGCATTAAGAGAGTGTAAAATCCCGAGACGATCAAATACATCTCGCATGCTCTAAATCCCAGCTTTTTCCTTCTTTTTTTTCACATTTTCATTATAAAAAGCGAAAAAAACTCTTAAAAATAGTTTTTTCATAATTTACATTCGTCTGATCAAAAGTATATGTAATGTAAAACACAGGTAAAAATCAGCACGAGAGGGATAAGCGCAGAAGATTGGGTAATAACTATATAACAAAGCGGATGAGAGGCAGACAATCCATACTCATCCTGCAACAAGATGACTGCTCCCTGCTGCAACACGGGCTGGCGGACAGCGAGGAATGGAGGAGTACCTAATGAAAAATCCAATCAAGGAATTAAAAGGCATCAAAGATAGTATCAATGAGGCAAAGCAGGCAATGGATGGCATCAAGGCTACACTCAACGACGTAAAGAGCGATGTTGATGAAGCCAAACAAAATTTACAGCATACGATGGAACATGCCAAGGAAACTTCCCGGGAGGCCAAGACTTCCACTGATCAATTCAAAGCAGGCCTTCAGAGCAGCAAGACAGCAGTACAGCATACCCGCAGCAATCTGACATCTGCCACACAGGATGTAAAGCAGAGCGTCTCTATTGTCAAAGAAGAATTCAACACTCCTGGCGGTGGATTCGCGCCTGATCAGGATTCGTCTAACGAGTCAGGCAGCAATACTATACAACATACAGGCACGATCAGTTCATCGGTGAACCAACTGCCCGAGCTGCAGCCGCCGCATGCTACAGCCATTACACCGGTCTACGATAACCCTGGTTCAGAACTAATCGAGGGTGGACAGCTGATCAAGGAAGGCACTGCCTTTTTCCTGAAAAAGGATGAAGAGATCATCGGCGAGATTACCTACATTCCCGGACCCGAAAGTGATACCTGGACGCTGAATCATACGTATGTGAACCCGGAATACCGTGGCGGTTCCATCGCTCGCGGGTTGCTGGATCAGGTCGTACAGGCGGCTCGGGCGGAGAACAAAAAAATTCTCCCTACCTGCTCGTATGCATTAACCCAGTTCAAACGCAATTCGCAATATGAAGATGTATGGATGCGGTATTAATCCTTCCTTCTCCTGAAAGTAAAAAGATGGTTTCAGGCGTTCGAGTTATTCTCGGGCGCTTTTTTGCTGTTTTCTATGTTATTTTTCTAACCTGCTTCGCTAATATCTGTTAAAAGAGATAGCCGCCATATTTGGTATTTAACTCTATTTTTTACATAATTTTAATTTATTTGATATAAATGTGTTAATAATTAGTGATAAACACAGTCAACTGAATATATTTATTAAAATTTGATGCAATATTCTTCAGATTTAAGATATACTGAAGTTTAGAATACCCATTGTCCTCTTCAAGAAAGGAGCTGCTATGTCTAATATCCTGAGTCGAAATAATGTAAAAGTTACAGGGCAGGGAAGTCAGCCCATTGTTTTTGCTCATGGTTTTGGATGCGACCAAAATATGTGGCGATTCATCGTCCCTGCCTTTGAAGAAAATTATAAAGTGGTTTTATTTGATCATATTGGCTCGGGGAAATCCGATCTGCAGGCTTATGATGCTGACCGCCATAATCAGCTTACCGGTTATGCAGAAGATATGCTGCAGATTTGTGATGTACTTCAGCTGGAAAATCCGATATTTGTTGGCCACTCGGTAAGTGGTATGATCGGTCTACTTGCTTCATTATGCAAACCCGGTTATTTTAAAAATCTGATCCTGATTGCTCCTTCGCCTCGATACATCAATGATTTACCCGACTACGTAGGCGGTTTTGAACAAAAGGATATCGAAGAACTTCTTTCGTTAATGAAGCAAAATCATACAAGCTGGGCCAGCTTTCTGGCACCAATTGCCATGGGCAACCCGGATCAACCAGAGTTGACTGCGGAATTACATGAGAGTTTTTGCATGTCTGATCCGGTTATTATACAGCAGTTTGCCGAGATTACTTTTATGTCGGATTATCGTTCTGCGCTGCAGCATGTGACGACACCGGCACTTATTTTACAATGTGATCAGGATTATATCGCTCCCCTTGAAGTGGGTGCTTATATGCATCAGCAGATTCCACAGAGTATATTTCAACTAATGGATGCAACCGGACATTGTCCTCATATGAGCCATCCCGACGAGACTATTTTCTTGATTAAAGAATATCTCGCTCAGTTCGTCGCGGAAACGGAGATGTCAACCTGATGGCGGAACAACCAGAGCAGGTATTTTGCGGCTATGTATCACTATCTTCTGATCATCATATTATAGCTGCAAACGAAACCCTGCTTCTGCTGCTTGGTTATAATCAGAATGGACTCTATGGCTGTCACTTTGAATCCATTCTTAGCCGTGCAAGCCGTCTTTTTTATCAAATGTATTTTATTCCGCATATTCGTTTGAATACCAATATTGAAGCCATTCAGCTTTCGATAAAGTCGGGTAATGATACAGAAATCCCATTTCTTATTAATGCAAGGCTTCGTGAGCGGGATGGCATGCCTGTGTATGAGTTGATATTGCTCCCTATGAATCAGGATATAAACCACGAAGAGCAGATTCAGCTTTTAAGGCTGGAAGCAAAGCGGCTGCAAAGCAAGCTGGACATAATGAAGGATTATACAACAAGTTCAACAAACCATCAGGAAGAAATGACCCGAGAGATCGATTTGCAGGAACAAACGCTTGAATTAATGGAATCCTATGCAAAAAGGTCCAAAAGGGCCTGATCACTCTTGACAACTTTACAGCGGATCGAGTAATCTCTATACTAACTTATTTTAGAAAGTATGGAATTCATTATATTCGATAGTGTTAATACCAAATTGCCATGATCAGGATCCCTGGTTCTTCCACCGCTGTCCAGAGAGGAAACCCACCGGCTGCAAGGTTTCCCGCCGCGACTGAACCCGGTCCTATCCTGTAAGCTGCAATACAGGTAAAAGATCTACTTGAACTTCTGTGCCTGTCATTGCCGGATGCCTCCGTTAACGGCTGAAGGATTATGTTATCCTGCATATCGTCTGTCTGATTGGCGCAGCAGGAATCCCAGTGCAGATACATAATCGAAATTAGGGTGGTACCACGACGCATTCGTCCCTGACGGATGCGTCTTTTTGTTGTTATACACTTATTTTACGGGAGGAACTTATCATGAAACAGAGCCAACTGCTAGCCGTCACACTGCGCGAATCTCCTGGTGATACAGAGTCAGCCAGCCACCGTCTGCTGCTGCGGGCAGGCTATATTCGCCAGCTCGCCGCGGGAATCTATACGTATCTGCCGCTAGGACGCATTGTACTGCGTAAAATAGAACAGATTATCCGTGAAGAGATGGACAGAACCGGTGCACAGGAAGTGCTGCTGCCGGCGATGCAGCCTGCAGAGCTGTGGCAGGAATCCGGTCGCTACGAGGTGTATGGCGAAGAGCTGATCCGTTTGCAGGATCGGCACCAGCGGGACTTCGTGCTCGGACCGACCCATGAGGAAGTGATCACGGATCTGATCCGCAGCGAGGTGGGTTCCTACCGCCAGCTGCCGGTTACCCTGTATCAGATTCAGACCAAGTACCGGGATGAAAGGCGTCCGCGATCCGGTCTGCTGCGTGGAAGGGAATTTCTGATGAAGGATGCCTATTCTTTTGCAGCGGATGAAGAGACGATGCAGCAGGCATATACGCGTATGTATGAAGCTTATCACCGTATTTTTGAACGCTGCGGGCTGGATTTCCGAGCAGTAGAAGCAGATGCCGGTACGATTGGAGGAGAGGGCTGCACTCATGAGTTTACGGCAATCACGGAGGCGGGCGAGGACACCATCGTCGTCTGTACACACTGCGAATATGCCGCCAATCTGGAAAAGGCTGAGTCTGCACCGGAAGCTTTTGTACAGTCATCCGGCAGTAATGGCACCATAGCCTTTACCGGGGAAGAGATTACGATTCCACATACAACCGATATCGATACCTCTACGCTTGATGCCGATTCTATAGCAAGTCGGTCGCCTGAGCATTTTCATACGCCAGGTCTGCGCAGTATTGCCCAGCTGACCGAGTCACTATCGATCACACCGGACCGAATTATCAAAACAGTGATCTTTCTGGCCGATCAGGAGCCGGTTGCGGTGCTTATTCGCGGCGATGAGGAGATTAATGAGATCAAGGTCAAAAATTATCTGCAGGTCTGCTGCACCAGCTTCAGCATACCGGAGATTTCCGAACTGTCCGTGAGGGAGATCGCTGTCCTCGCTGCCGGGAAGGAAGCATCCATCTTTATCGGGGGATCGAAGTCGGACATGTCTTTCAGCTGGGAGACAAATACAGCGCTGCGATGAATGCGAACTATACCGATTCGTCCGGACGGGAGCAGCCTATCCGTATGGGCTGCTACGGTATCGGGGTGTCCCGACTGGTGGCTGCGATCGTGGAGCAGCATCATGATGAGCAGGGGATCTGCTGGCCTGCATCCATTGCGCCTTATCTGGTACATCTTATCCCGATCTCTGTCCGGGATGAGCAGCAGATGAGAATAGCCATGGAGCTTTATGACCGATTATACCAAGCTTGTTACGAGGTACTGCTGGATGATCGTGATGAACGGGCAGGCGTGAAGTTCAAGGATTCCGACCTGATCGGAATTCCCCTGCGCATCGTTATAGGCAAAGGAGCAGCTGCAGGAGAAGTGGAGTATGTAGAGCGGAGTTCAGGTATCCGGGAGCAGATGACTCTGGAAGGAGTAATTCAGCGTATCGGGCAGCAGAGGTAACCCGGGAACGACGTTAATCGACGATTTTTCGCGATATGGTATTACAGGCAGAGTAATATGGATGATTCCGGATTATTATATGGGTGAACCGGTACGCTGTAAGCCTTCACAGATGTGCCGGTGTCTGCCTGTATGGAAATTTGCATTTTTTTGATAGGGTCCATCAATAGTCGGTATGTGGATTCAAAATGAATATTACTTTTAATAAAGGTTTTAAAAAGTCTGGAACTGGTGATATGATAGATGCTGAATCAGCAGATATTCCATAGATGGGGGTTAACGTACATATGGCAACACTGTTTCTGATTGTAATCTATTTATCCTTTATCAGCCTCGGCATTCCGGATTCCATGTTAGGAGCGGCCTGGCCGGTTATGCATCAGGATATTCATGCTCCGATGGGAGCAGCCGGTACGCTGTCGGTTATCGCATCGGTCGGCACGATTATTTCCAGCCTGGCGAGCGGCAAGCTCCTGGAGAAGCTGGGTACCGGTCTGGTTACGCTGATCAGCTGCTGTCTGACCGCCGGAGCGCTACTGGGCTTTTCCTTTGTCCCGTCATTGACATGGCTGGCGGTGCTGGCGATTCCCCTCGGAATCGGAGCAGGTGCGGTGGACTCGGGACTGAATCATTATGTTGCTGCCCACTACAAGGCACACCATATGAGCTGGCTGCACTGCTTCTGGGGCGTAGGGGCAACGTCCGGACCTATCATTATGTCCTATTATATGGGAACGGAGAGTTCCTGGAGAGGCGGCTATCAGGCGGTGGCAGTGATTCAGTTCGGGCTGGTCATTATTTTGCTGTTGACCCTTCCGCTCTGGAACAAGGTCGCCCGGCTGCAGGAGGAAGAACGAGCACGGGAGAAATTGTCTGCCAATCCGCAGACGAATGAGGTATCATCTGCGGCAGATGGGTCGCAGGATAACACCAACTCATCATCGAAAGCGGTTACACATCCGCTGCGTATCCGTGGTGTCAGCTTTACGCTGCTGACTTTTCTTTTTTACTGTGGGGCGGAAGCAACTGTAGGTCTGTGGGGAGCGAGCTTCCTCGTTGGTGACCGGGGCATTACACCGGAGACTGCGGCCGGATGGGTGTCACTTTATTTTGGAGGCATTACACTGGGCAGGCTGATCACCGGCTTTCTGACACTGCGGATGACCAACCGGAAATTGATCCTGATCGGTCAGCTTGTGGCTATATTGGGAGGCGTATTATTGGTTCTGCCGCTGCCACCGATTCTGCTCATGAGTGGACTGATTCTGATCGGACTTGGATTTGCCCCGATCTTCCCAGGACTGCTGCATGAGACACCTGCCCGATTTGGCGAACAAAATTCGACCCGGCTGATGGGCTACCAGCTGGCAACCGCCTATATAGGCATCACGATTTTGCCGCCGCTGTTCGGATTGGTCGCTGCGTATATTCAGATCGGGTTGTTTCCTGCCGTCGTACTCGCATACATCGTACTTATGCTGTTCTCCTCTGAACGGGTGAACCAGAAGCTGAAGTACGCGCAGTAAGGACAAACATTTATCAAGATGGATTGTTGATTTATCCTGTTCATTTTGGGCAAGCCTCTCGCTGATCTCTATACAGCTGGAGGTTTTTTTATGTGAAAATTCCAGAATGTTATATCCTTTTTGCATTAAAATTAGAAATCCATTCATTGACACCCTATTCTAAAATATGTAAAATGACCACATGTTTGATAGCGCTTACATAATGAAAACAGCATATCCTTATTTCACATAAGGAAAGCTGTACAAAGGATAGCGATCAAGCAGCCTTGCAGTTCAATACAATCGATAAAGGAGACTTTTCATGAGAAAAAACAGATTATGGCTTATGCTTCAAATGGTAAGTATTGCAGCAATTCTGGCAATGGTATTCCCTACTTCAGCACCGGTAATGGCTGCAGACGGAAGCGGAACAACTGCCAGTATTGCCGACATTCTGAAAAATCAGCAGGCTGATGGTGGCTGGAAAAAAAATTACTCCGAGACCAGCGGCGACTGGGCCCAATCCACCATTGATAACAAAGCCACCTATACGGAGATCCGCCGATTGGCAAGCGAATATACCAAAACCGGTAATACCCAGTATTCTGCAGCTGCTATCAAAGGCATTAACTTCCTGCTGAAGATGCAGTATGCAAATGGCGGTTGGCCGCAGATCTACCAGGGCAGCGGTTATCACCAGCATATTACTTACAATGACAATGCCATGATCAGTGTCATGACCCTGCTGGATGAAGTGGCCGGCAAAAAGGGCGACTTTGCTTTCATCGACAGTACACTGGCAGGCAAAAGCAAACAGGCGGTCGACAAAGGCATCGACTGCATTCTGAAATCGCAGGTTGTATCCGGCGGCAAACTGACCGTCTGGGGACAGCAGCATGATGTGAGTACACTGAAGCCTGCAGGTGCACGCATTTATGAAGTACCTTCTCTCAGTGCCAGCGAGAGCACCGGTATTGTTACTTTTCTGAAGACACGGCCGGCAACCTCCCAGATTACAGCCTCCATCAAAGCGGCTGAAGACTGGTTCAAAGCTGTGAAAATTACCGGTATCCGCGTAGTGAAGACAAGCTCCGATGTTACTGTCGTCAGCGATCCGAGTGTAACTACACCGATCTGGGCACGCTTCTACGAGCTGAACACCAACAAGCCGATCTTCGTTGGCCGTGATGGTGTAGTGAAATACCAGCTCAAGGATATCGATCAGGAACGACGGACCGGCTACGCCTGGTACGGCAACTGGCCATCCAAGCTGGGAATCAATTAGAATACTGTATTTAAATATAATTAAATAAAAGCAAAAAGCTTCTTTCCTACGAAAAGGAAGAAGCTTTTTGCCTTTATTATGAAGACATCGGCAGTATGCTGTGAAGGTTCCAGCCACCGTCTCCTTATTCAGGAGGAAGAAGATGATGAAGCGGACTGCTGGGCGGTGTATTCTTCCAGCGTCAGCTGCTTGCGACTGATCTCGCCTGCTATGCTCTTGCCTACATAGCGCAGATGCCATGGTTCATACGTATAGCCGGTAATGTTTTCTTTGCCTTTGGGATAGCGGATAATGAATCCGTAAGCAGGGGCATTTTTGGCGAGCCATTTGGCTTCCTTGGTTCCGGCAAAGCAGCCGGTGGCTGCACAACGACCATTGGAGCCGCTCACATCGATAGCGAGCCCGGTCTCGTGTTCACTCGTGCCTGGATAAGCGCTGTACGTACGGGCTTTGGCTTCTCCATCCCGGCGTACATAACCTTCGAAGATGGCTTTCTGACGGGTATGGGAGCGATAGGCGGAGACGCCTGCCAGCGGCACACCATCCTGATCGGCTGCGGCGAACATCTGCTTCAGGGCAGCTGCGGCTTCTTTGCGCATTTTGCGCTTTTCGATCTTTTCCTTGAATGTGAAGCGTACATCCGCATACACCAGATCACGAGGGGTATAATTTTCCGGCAGTTTGTTCTGTTTGTTTACGAGTACATCGATTGCTTCCGGATGAGTGACCGTTTTCATTGTAGTTGTACCAGTCTTGCTCGCAGATAACCGGGAAGCGGCTGCCACTGTATTGCCCGAAACGGTCTTATTATCATTTACCGAAAGGGTATGTACCTGAGCAGGCGCAGAGGCACCTGAGTTCTGTGCGACCATGGTATTGCTGCTGCAGCCGGCCAACAGACAGATTGCACCGAGAGCTGCGATTCGCACTGCTTGTTGGTTCATCATGTGTAGTTCTCCTTTTCTAAGCGGGTATGCCAGGGTTGCTCCTGATCAACTATAAACAGTATACCGTATACATGTATCCATCCTGACACGACATTGTATCCATGTATCCATATGGTATCGAACTTGCTGCCATTTTGTAAATGCAGCCATTTGTAATTCAACGTGGATTTCATTCCTGCTCATGCTAAGATAGTATAGCGTATAATCACAGAGATCTGGACAGAGAGAGGAACAGGAGTAATGAAGAAAGTTATCGTAATAGGAGCAGGGATTCTGGGTGCATCGACTGCCTATCAGCTGGCCCGGTCCGGAGCGGACGTGCATATTATAGATCGGCAGGATCAGGGACAGGCGACCGATGCGGCCGCCGGCATTATCTGCCCATGGCTGTCCCAGCGGCGCAATCAGGCGTGGTATCGTCTGGCCAAGGGTGGAGCAAGGTTCTATCCGCAGCTGATCCGGGAACTGGAGCAGGAGGGTGAGACCGATACGGGCTATGCACAGGTAGGTGCACTCAGTATTCATACCGATCCCGGGAAAATCGCCAAAATGGAAGAGCGGGCGCGTCTGCGCAGAGACGATGCACCGGAGATCGGCGAGATCACCGTACTGGATGCGCAAGAGACTCATCATCGCTTCCCACTGTTGCAGGAAGGCTATCAGGCCGTGTATATCAGCGGGGCAGCACGTGTGGATGGACGCGCTCTGCGGGATGCGCTGCTCCGATCGGCGGTGCGTAATGGGGCGACCATAATTCATGGGGACGCCGTACTGCAATTTGATGCTGACAGCGTCACCGGCGTGCAGGTGGGAGAGGAGACTTACCCTGCAGATGAAGTAGCTATCTGTGCGGGAGCATGGGCACCTTCACTGCTGCAGCCGCTTGGAATTCAATTCCGGGTAAGCTATCAAAAAGCGCAGATTATGCATCTGCAAACATCAGATCAGCCGGATACCGGCAGCTGGCCGGTCGTAATTCCACCAACCGATCAATATCTGCTCGCTTTTGAGGATCAGAGAATCGTGATCGGGGCTACCCATGAGAATGATATTGAAGGGTATGACACAAGAGTCACGGCGGGAGGCATGCAGGAAGTGCTGAACAAAGGACTGGAAATGGCTCCCGGTCTGACTGACAGTTCGCTGCAGGAAGTTCGGGTAGGATTCCGCCCATTTACACCCGGCTTCCTGCCAGTGATCGGCAGAGTGCCTGGCTGGAGCGGACTGCTGGCTGCTAATGGACTCGGAGCATCGGGTCTGACGGCTGGGCCTTATCTGGGCAGTCAGTTGGCCAAGCTGGCTCTCGGTATGGAGACGGATATTGATATTGGGGACTATGATATCAGCGAGGCGATGGAGAATATCCAGGTGTAAATTTGCTTTCTGATGATATGAAGAGTGATATGAAGAATGAGAAAGCAGCTGCGATAGCGGCTGCTTTTTTTGTCGACTGGCAACTTAAAATGATGATTAGCATGGTATTCTTTTCCATTGTATACTGATAGAGGTGCATTACCAGTAATCTGGTATATTTTAAGAAAAGTAAGGAAAGTGAATCAGGCAAACAGATCCGTTCGAAGGGAGCACTATAAACTAATGAACACAGACATGCACAAACAGCAGAATGATATAGAGGCCAGGCTGTTCTGGCAGGAGTATCTGAACGATATGGCAGAAGCCTCCATACTGCCGCAGCGCTTGAAGAACACCGATCCAGGTCACCATACATATGAATCCATGCCGGATCTGCGGGAAGAAGTTTCTTTTTCGTTTCGTCCAGAGACGACTTTGCTCCTGTTGGAGCAAGCCAGCCAGAATGGGGTAGAGCCGGCTATCCTGCTGCAGACGATCTGGGGAATTGTGCTGCTAAAATACAATAACAGCGAACAGTCGATTTTTGGTGTATCCATTGCAGGTACCCACCTACAACCTTCCTCTGCCGACACTGCAGCCACTCCTGCCGGGACCATTACGCCTGTACGTCTGATCACTTCGGTAGCGATGACTTTTCGGGAACTGCTGCAGGAAGCTCAGCGGTCATGGCGATTGGCGCAGATCCATAATGTCTACGGTCCATCCGAGCTTCAAGAGATTGCAGGTGTATCCCATCCGCTCATTGATCATATTCTGACATTGGAATATGGAGCAAACATGGCAAGCATCCATTCTCCTTTCAGCATTCGAATTCGGCTGGAACAGTCGCTAACCATTACGCTTTCCTATCATCCTGCAGTGTATCACCGTGACCAGATGGAGGCGGTATGCCGCCATCTCGAGCAGGTCGCAGATACGGTGCTGCATCATCCCAACCTTCCTGTCTCTACCATTTCAATCCTTACTCCTGCAGAGCGTCAGCAGCTTATTCACACATTCAACTCCCAGACGCTGGAACTGCCAGTCGGCCAAACGGTCCATGAGCTTTTTGAAAAAATGGTTCAGCGGCAGCCTGATGATATTGCCGTTGTCTTTGGCGAACAGTCGCTCACTTACCGGCAGCTGAACAGCCAGGCAAATCAGCTGGCACGCGTTCTCCGCAGGAGAGGAGCCGGTCCGGATCAGGTGATTGCGATTATGGCTGCACATTCCCTCGAGATGATCGTCGGTGTACTGGGGATTGTGAAAGCAGGAGCCGCCTATCTGCCGATTGATCCATCCTATCCGGCGCAGCGGACAGCCTATATGCTGGAAGACAGTCGTACAACCCATCTGCTGATCCAGCCGGGAGTAAGTGTTTTCCCAGCCTACCAGAGAACAGCGATCCCGCTTGAAGAATCAGTTTGGAGAGATGAAGAAGACCATAATGTGGAACCGATACATCAGGGGCATCATCTAGCCTATGTCATTTACACTTCCGGTTCTACCGGTCAGCCCAAAGGGGTCATGATCGAGCACCATACGCTGGTCAATCTGTGTATCTGGCACAATCATACTTTTCAGACGGGTCCTGCCGATCGCAGTACCAAACTGGCCGGCTTTGGATTTGATGCTTCGGTATGGGAGACATTTCCGCCGCTGCTCTGCGGAATGACGCTGCATGTGATTAATGAAAATATGCGGGGTGATATTTACGCACTGCAAAAGTATTGCGCAGCCCATGACATTACGATAACCTTCCTGCCGACCCAGCTGGCCGTGCAGTTCATGGAGCTGGATCATCCGTCCCTTCGTCTGCTGCTGATCGGTGGAGAGCGGATTCAGCAGTTTCAGCCGCAATCGTATGCGGTCGTCAACAATTACGGTCCCACAGAAAATACGGTAGTCACTACAAGTGGTGTATTGGACGCGAAATCACCAGTGCTGACAATCGGTAAGCCGGTTAGCAATCATCGGGTATACATTCTCGACCGGACAGGTCAGCTCCAGCCGGTCGGTGTGCCCGGAGAACTATGTGTATCCGGCAGCGGACTGGCCCGAGGTTATCTCCATCGTCCAGAGCTAACGGCAGAGCGGTTTACAGAGCATCCGGCCATACCGGGAGAGAGGATTTACCGGACCGGAGACCTGGCCCGCTGGCTGCCGGATGGACAGATCGAGTATCTGGGACGACTGGATGAGCAAGTGAAGATTCGCGGTTATCGCATCGAACCCGGTGAAATCGATGTGCAGCTGATGAAGCATTCTAGCGTTCGCGAATGTCTGACTATCGCAAGACAGGATCAGGAAGGGCATGCGTATCTCTGTACCTATATTGTCGCTGCCAGAGCATGGACGACGGCGGAGCTGCGCGCACATATTTTGCAGACTTTACCGGAGTATATGATTCCGGCGCATTTTGTACAGATGGATCAGCTGCCGATCACCGCGAATGGTAA
The DNA here is from genome assembly GCF_054161335.1 of Paenibacillus sp. Z6-24. NCBI lineage: Bacteria > Bacillati > Bacillota > Bacilli > Caryophanales > Paenibacillaceae > Paenibacillus > Paenibacillus sp. Z6-24. The sequence goes on from NZ_CP096398.1 coordinate 2,501,499, forward strand.
AGTAAACAAGTCCGCACTGCCAGAACCCCAATTTTATTCGCCTTCCGTGTCTGCCGATCCGGGCACAGCGACCGAGATTAAGCTTGCTGCCATCTTCAAAGATGTGCTTGGCGTACCGCAGGCTGGCAGAGACGATCATTTTTTTGAAATGGGCGGACATTCTTTGAAAGCGATGACCATGGTTTCTCGAATTTATCGGGAGATGAATGTCGATATTCCATTAAACGAAGTTTTCCTCAAACCAACGATCAAAGAACTGGCTGCCTATATCGATCAGACCGAGTCCACTACGTTCGAGAGCATCTCCAAAGCACCCGAGCAGGAGTACTATCCGGTCTCATCCGCACAGCGCCGCATGTATATGGTACAGAATATTCAGCAGACTGCGACGACCGGCTACAATATCCCGCTGGTTTTTGAGATGAAAGGCAAGCTCGATGCGGGACATCTTCAATCGGCGCTGCAGATGCTTATTCAGCGACATGAGAGCCTTCGGACTTCCTTTCATATGGTGGAAGGAGAGCTGATGCAGCGTATCCATACCTATATATCCTGGAATATGGAAATCTATGAAACGACATCAGACCAGCTGCAGACAGGACTCTTGGGATTGGTCCGGCCATTCGATCTGGCCCATGCGCCGCTGTTTCGCGCCGGTCTGTTCCGGATCGGGCAGGATCATCATGTGCTGATGCTGGATATGCATCATATTATTGCAGATGGAGTATCCAGCAAGGTACTGCTTGAAGATCTGATGCAGCTGTATCAGGGCAGGGAACTGCCTGCACTGTCGCTTCAATATCGGGATTATGCCGTCTGGCAGCAGTCCCAAATGAATATGCCACAATGGCGTGAACATCAGCAGTACTGGCTGCAGCAGTTCGAAGGGGAACTGCCGGTGCTGGAGCTGCCTACCGATTACCCGCGCCCTTCCGTGCAGGAATACAGCGGAGATGTATGGAGATTCCGCATCGATGCCCGACTGACCCGGGATATGGAGCAGCTGTGCCTAAAGCATGGGGTTACGCTGCATATGCTCATGCTGGCCGTTTTTCATCTGCTGTTGTCCAGATATACCGGACAGCAGGATATGATCACCGGTTCTCCGATTGCCGGACGTCTTCACGCCGATGTGCAGCCGATTGTGGGCATGTTCGTCAATCTGCTGGCGCTGCGCACACAGCCTGCGCCTGGCCAATCATTTACCGATTACCTGACTCAATGTAAAGCAACGATACTGCAGGCGTACACCCATGCCGATTATCCGTTCGAAGAACTGGTGGAGCAGTTGGAGCTGCAGCGGGATGTGGGCCGGCATCCGCTGTTTGACGTGCTGTTTACAGTGCAGAATTTTGAAAAGTCGACGGTGCATGTACCTGATCTGGAGATGAATCCAATCGATCTGGGCTGGAATCCTTCCAAGTTCGCCATGAACTGGACCGTAGTCGAGGGAGAGTCGCTGGATGTCGCAGTAGAGTACAGTACCCATCTGTTCCGATCCTCGACGATCCGGCAGATGACGGAACATTATACGGAGCTGCTGAGACAGATTGTAGATCAACCGGAACGCAATCATACAGAACTTACGATGATCACTGCCGAGGAACGTGAACAGCTGATCGTCACCTTTAATCAAACGTCCGCTCCTTACCCGAGGGAACAGACGATTCATGAGCTGTTCGAGCGACAGTGCCGCCTTGATCCGCAGCGTCCGGCTGTTATTATGGAGGATCAGCAGCTGACCTACGCCGAGCTGAATACAAAGGCGAATCAGCTGGCTCATACCCTGATTCAATGCGGAGTAAAAGAAAATCAGATCGTAGGGTTGATTACCGAGCGTTCGCCGGAGATGATTGTGTCCATACTGGCGATTCTCAAGGCAGGCGCTGCCTATCTGCCCGTAGATCCGACGCATCCCGTAGAGCGCATCCGTCATATGCTGACAGACAGTGAGGCGCCGCTGGTTATTGTTCAGCACAGGGAGTTATGGACAGGCGCTCGCAGCTACGAAGGCGATATTCTATATCTGTCAGATCAGCCGGAGCAATCCCAGCCGGTTCATTCTCCATCCATGGCAGTCATGGCAGAGCAGCTGGCTTATGTCATGTATACTTCCGGTTCGACCGGTCAGCCGAAAGGCGTAATGGTGACGCACCGGAATGTAGTGAAAACGGTCGTTAATAACGGTTTTCTGGAGATTACACCGGAAGACCGGATTCTCCAGCTGTCCAATTACGCGTTTGACGGTTCAACCTTTGATATCCACGAAGCCCTGCTGCACGGTGCTGCTCTCGTACTGGTTACGCGTGAACAGCTTCTTAATCCGGTAGCACTTATCGCTTCCATTCGTGAGCAGCATATCTCAGTGGCCCTGATGACGGTTGCGCTGTTCAACACACTGGTGGAAGTCGATCTGGATGGACTAAGAGGACTGCGCAAGCTGCTGTTTGGCGGCGAGCAGGCATCACGAATCCATGTAGAAAAGGCGCTTCGTACACTGGGAGAAGGCACGCTCATCAATGTCTACGGACCTACCGAAGCGACCGTATGCGCAGCAGCATGGTTGGTCAATCAAGCTGTACTGGATACCGGCCAGCTGCCAATCGGCCCTCCGATACACAATACAACACTGTATATTCTGAATTCGTCCATGCAGCCGCAGCCGATCGGGGTGACCGGTGAGCTCTGGATCGGTGGCGAAGGCGTATCTGCAGGCTACCTGCGGCGGCCAGAGCTTACTGCAGAGCGATTTATCGAGAATCCGTGGATGCCGGGTACATGTATGTACCGATCCGGTGATCTGGCCCGCTGGCTACCCGACGGCAATGTGGATTACCAGGGACGGATCGATGAACAGGTGAAGATTCGCGGCAACCGGATCGAGCTGGGAGAAATTGAAGCCGGACTGCTGGAACATCCGGCTGTCCAGGAAGCGGTTGTACTCGCTCTAAAAAAGGGCCTTTCCTATTCCAGCCTGTGTGCCTATATCGTTACTACAGGAGAATGGACAGACAGTGAACTGAAAACTCATCTGAATGTGCGGATGCCTGACTATATGATTCCTTCCCGGTTTATGGCTATAGAGCAGCTGCCGCTCACGTCCAACGGCAAAGTGGATAAACGGGCACTGCCTGTACTGCATATCGATGAGGAGCATGACAGAGTTGCTCCACGTACAGAGACCGAGACCCGGTTGATTCGAATCGCCGCCGAAGTACTGGAAATGACGACCGAACAGATCAGTGTAACCGACAATCTGTTCGATATCGGCGGTCACTCGCTCAGTATTCTGAAAATGATCGGCAAAGTCCATACGATCGGATGGAAGCTGGAAATGAAGGACTTCTACATCTATCGTTCCTTTACAGAGCTTGCCCGGAAAATAGATACCGGGAATCTGCATGCTGAAGTAGAGGAGCCCAGGGCGTTTACTCCCGGTATTCCGGTACCTGTTCCATCTGTACGAGTTCAGGGCAGAAGCAGTTCTCCCCAATCAATTCTGCTGCTGGGTGCGACCGGATTCCTCGGCATTCATGTGCTGCATGAGCTGCTGACCTCCACGACTGCCCGGATTACCTGTCTGATCCGCGCTCGCAATATAGAGCAGGCGCATGAGCGGCTTGAAGAGAAGCTGCAGTTTTATTTTGCCACAGTATACAGTCGAGATAGACTTGCCGAGTGGATGAACCGGATCGATGTACGGCATGGAGATATCGCCGAGCCAGGATGGGGATGGAGTGATACCGCGATACAGACACTGGGCGAGTCTGTTGAAGCGGTGATTCATACTGCCGCTCTGGTGAAGCACTACGGGTTCTATGAAGAGTTTGAGCGGGTGAATGTGCAGGGAACGCGTCATGCGGCCGACTTCTGCGCAAGGTTCAGTCTTCCTCTGCATTATGTGTCCACGCTCAGTGTGTCCGGTTCGTATGCGCCGGAGAGTCAGATGGATCTGCCGTTTACAGAAAAGGATCTGTATATCGGCCAGGATTATTACTCCAATGTGTATTTGCGCAGCAAATTCGAAGCCGAGGCGCTCCTGGTGGAGAAATTACGCCAAGGATTGGATGTATCCATTTATCGGGTCGGCAATCTGACCGGACGGTATACGGATGGACGATTCCAGGAGAATATACAGGAAAATATGTTTTATCTCTCTTTGAAAGCACTGGCGATGATGGAGGGCGCCGAGCCTGCGATCATGCAGGAGAAGGTCGATCTTACACCGGTAGACGTATGCGCAGCCGCGATTGTGAGATTGATGCATAACCCTGAGCTGCCGGAGCGTGTATTTCATCTGCATAATCCGTATTATGCCCGTTATGCCGATATCTACGAGGCATTGACCGAACAAGGCTTCCGGCAGACGACGATGAGTCGTGAAGAGCGGGAGACCAGACGACAGGAGCTGCAATCCCGGGATGAAGTGCTGGCCGGAATTGTGACAACATTATTCGAATCTACTGAGCCGATAAACATACGGATTGATGTGAAGCATACAGTGGATATACTGGATACGATCGGATTTGCCTATCCGATACCGGATATGGCCTATTTCAGGAAAATGATCGCTTACGCAGTGCAGGCAGGATTTATGGATCCGCAGCAGCATTCCCAAAATTTTGCTTCATCTTCATCCACATAGCGCACAGTAGCAGCGGATAGGCTGCATAGAACCAAACACCCCAAAGGCGAGAGTTGGCTGCAGCCGAGACTCCTGCTTTTGGGGTGTTTATGCTGTGGAATAAGGATTTTAAACGATCAAGCCCAGCGGTCAAACCAGTATATACCTGTAATGATCTCCTGATTCATTGGAATTTCATAGGCTTCATGCAGCCATTCCATACTGTTGATCTTGTCCTTGACGGCTTCGGCTTCTTCCGGAGAGAGCTGTTTGTCAATTACTTTGATAATGATACGGTCATTCCAGAAATCATAAAAGATAACCGGTGCGCCAATAGCTTCTTCCAGCGCCTGATAAAAACGTCCCCGCACCTCTGTATCGCCCAGCATGATCGTATCCATAAAATTGATAGAAAAATGAATGCTATGGTAGTTCTCTGCTCCCTGACTGACGGAAGCGTGTACTAATGCGGCCTGGCTGCTGTTTGCAGCGGTGGAAGACACCGAATCCGAAGGCTGTAGATCGGCTGCCGCTATGGACGTTGTACTCATCGTGACAGCAAGCAGGGCAGCGGGCAGTAACAGCGCGAACCTTTTTTTCATGGTAAAACCTCCTGTGTAAATGATGGTAATGCGGTTTGGTACGGATTATCTTGGATATGGACGGCTTAAGCCATATCTTCTGATATACCGCTACCCTGTCAAACATCCAAAGCCATATATATGTATTGAATTCTTTTGTGATAGGAGTATGGGATTGGATACAACTAGAGTATATATCAATTTATCTTTCTTTAATATTCTTCAAATGTAAAATTATACTATTAATTTTGAACATATAATGAATGTCTACAGACAAATGAACAGGTGTAAGCACTGGCTCTTGCAAGAGGAAACTCAAGCTGGTCGGCATGATCGCTCGTTTGCTACAATAGAATCAATATTTGAATAGAGCAGAGGAGGTATGGTGAAAAAGAGATTATGTAGAACATACGATTATTTCGAGTGACAAAAAAGATGATTTTGGCAGACAGCTGGCAGGTGAATCGTGAATTTTCAGAACAAGGAACTTGAATGCGAAATTCAATATTCTATGGCAGGGGTGCCTCTGCGGGAAGTCGGTGAGTGGGAAGTGACGGTGACGTCAGCATTAATCTACAGCGTACTTGTTCTCGGTTACCACCCCGGCAGTGTTGAAAATTAATGAACATGGAAACTCCGAAAAATGAATATGCTGGATGAACCTCCGGCAATTTTGCTATAGTAGATAGATAACGCTTACAACATTACATTTTTAATACAGGAGGATTTATGGTGAGCTATCAAAATTGGGCCGGTAACTATACATACGGCGCGACGGAAATGATCTACCCCGAACATACGGAACATCTGCAGCAGCTGGTAAAGGAACACAGCAAAATAAAAGTGCTCGGCAGCGGTCATACCTTTAACGCCATTACAGACACAGACCAGGTATTTGTGTCACTGCGCAAATGGAATCGGATGCTGGAACTGGATGAAAGCCGCAGTACAGTAACTGTTCAAGGAGGCATTACATACGGCGAGTTGTGTGCGCAGCTAAGTGGGACTAATTACGCTCTCCATAATCTGGCCTCACTGCCGCATATTACGATTGCAGGTGCAGTAGCGACTTCTACGCATGGTTCGGGCAGCAGCAATGTAAGTCTGGCAGCGGCAGTGGAAGGTATCGAGATGATCGATGGCAATGGAGAGCTGCATACCTTTCAACGTGGAGACGAGCAATTTGCAGGTGTTGTCGTCAACCTCGGTGCTCTTGGCATTGTGACAAAGCTGACGCTGAAGGTTATACCAAGCTATACGGTAAAGCAGTTCGTTTATGAAAACCTGCCATTGGCACAGCTTAAAGAACATGCCGAAGGCATCTTTAATAACGCCTATAGTATCAGTCTGTTTACAGATTGGCAGCAGCCGAGATTCCATCAGGTATGGACCAAAAGCACTGAGCACGACGGAGCGAGTTATGAAGGCCATGCCAATTTCTATGGAGCGGCACCCGCAGCTGTTCCTCTGCATCCACTGCCGGGCATGCAATCCGAAAACTGTACAGAGCAGCTGGGCAAGCCCGGCATGTGGCATGAGCGGCTTGCCCATTTCAAGATGGAGTTCACACCGAGTGCCGGCAAAGAACTGCAGAGTGAGTATCTGATGCCGCGTGAGCATGTTTACCAGGCGAGTCTCGCGATTTATGAGCTGCGGGAGCATCTGGCACCTGTACTGTTTGTCGGTGAGGTGCGTACGATCGCAGCGGATGATTTGTGGATGAGCCCTTTTTACAACCAGCCGTCCGTGGCATTGCATTTCACATGGAAGGATGACTGGCAGGCCGTCGAGCGTGTGCTGCCGTTGATTGAAGAGGCGCTCGCACCGTTTCATGCACGTCCACATTGGGGCAAGCTGTTTACCGTACCGGCCGAAGCATTGCAGCAGCAGTTTGAGAATCTGCCGAAATTCCGGGCGCTGATTGAAAAGTATGACCCACAGGGGAAGTTCAGCAATGCATTTTTGGATAAGTATGTTCGCAGTATGCAGGGTGAATGACAATAAAAGCGCTGAATCTTATATGGATTCAGCGCTTTACTTACTTTAAACTTCAAAAGCAATGTGTCCAGCTGCATTCATCGGAATCATGATAACCGGTTACACGCTATCTGAGCGGATTGTATTTGCTGTGTCATCAGGAACAAGGCAATAATACAGCAAAATTCTGAATAATGTAATTCATTTTACAATCTGGTGATAAGGATAAACAGCGATGGTTTTATTATTTTAATTTTGCAGCATAGTAAATAATTTTATTTTTTTCTTCTTGAATAATGGTATTATTTTCTATAAAATCAATTTGTAACCATTTAATGGCGATTCAGCATCGTCACTTCCATACTAATCATTCCGTAAGGCACAATCCAATTTGAGAGGATGAACAGAATGAGTCTGGTTGTACAAAACCTTAAAGCGGCGTCGGGTAACAACGTGCAAGCATTTATTGATCTCACCTTGTTGAACTGCAAGCTTAAGGGAGTATATCAGTATACGGTTATCCCAGGTAATGATTCAGAGACACAAACGCAGATTCTTGTCATGCCGACGGATACAGAGCCACAAGGAATGACATTGCTGGAATTGATTAAGGAGATTAATAACATTATTCAATCGTTTGGTGATGGAGAACCTGTTACTACAGATAACATGAAGGAAACGCTGGATTCGATGGGGCTGAAAAGCATTGAGGCCATCCAGGTACAGATCCGGCAGCTTTTCATTTATACGAATAAGTCCAGTATCGAAGCTAATTCCAAGCCATGTGAATATGCATTCAACTTTGTGATAACGAATCCTGTCGATCCCAACGAGAGTTTAAAAGTTTTTCATATTGAGCAGCTGGGATTTGCTGTCTTCAATACAAATCGCCCAAAAATTATTGAACGTATGCAGCTTGAAAATATTGCTCAACTCTTAGCTTGATCTAAGGGAGGGACTAACAGATGGAAGTCTATGATGCTGAATCTGTCTTATCGTCAACTGTCGTGCTATACAGCGAGTTTTACATAAAGGATGCGTTGTTTGAAATCGTATTCTTGAAAAATAAAACCGGCGTCTTGGTGTCAGGTACATGGATCAATCGGAGTATCTCATTTGAAATGAACGATGCAGCTGCTTACTTTGATATTGTACTGCCTGATTTTTTGAATTTCGAATGGTTGATCGAAAACATCTGTCTTCAATATTCGACTTCAGACAGCAGTTTGTGTTTCGAAGCAGTCATCCGTGATTTTGGTAAGCTGACGTTGACTTCTGGAAAAAATTCAGGGCAACAAAAGCGAATTTATAAAATCAAACTGGATTTCAACAGGAAGCTGGAACTTTCGAGCCTTCCGATTATCGGAAGTTTTTGCAATCCGGGAGACGGATTTATATTTAACAAAATAGATTTTCAGTATTGTCCGGAAATCAATCTAATACTTTCTCTTTTCTCAAATCTGGTTATTAAAGGTACGGATATTCCTGTCAACATAGACTATACCCAATCGCTTAAACCGAAACCTCTAAAGTCACCCCCCACAACTATGACCGACACAGCGTCTCTCCCTGCTAATACGATTCATTGGCTCGACATCAACAAAGGCTTTAGCGTACTGTATTTTTCCAAGATCGGTTTCAGCCTGTTTGAATCAGAAATTACGCTTTATCTGGATGCCAGCTTTACGATTGCCATGCTGCGCATCGATTTTTATGAACTGTATGTATCAACTTCGCTTAAAAAGCTAAACGATATCCGTTTTGGACTGGGCGGCTTAATGGTGAGTTTTGATAAACCAGGCTTCCGCTTATCCGGCGGATTGTATCAGTCCCAAGAAGACAAATCGCTTTACAATGGCGCACTCGGCTTGAAGATCGGCCAGTACAGCTTTCAGGCACTGGGTTCGTACGGCGAGTTGCCTGGCAGCAGTGAGAAGACATTTTTTGCCTATTTAATGCTGGGTGTCCCGCTTGGCGGACCAGCGTTCTTCTTTGTAAACGGACTTGCTTTCGGATTTGGAGTGAATCGTTCAATTCGGCTTCCTGATTTGCAAGGTGTCCGTCAATTCCCACTTGTATCAGCAGCGATGGGCGATGCTTCTTCGGAGTTGAAACCGGATACGCCCCCTGAGCAAGCACTTGGTGCGCTGAGCGAGACGATTGTGCCGGATTCCGGTCAATATTTCATATCCGCAGGCATTCGTTTTTTGACATTCGGTATGTTGGAAAGTTTTGCCCTGCTCAATATTGAGATGGGAGGCCGATTGGTAATTTCGCTGCTGGGACTATCAAACGCCTCAATTCCTCCCAAATTGACTGGCGGAAGTCCAATCATGCGAGCCGAATTGGCCATGAAAGTCGTATTCGATCCAGACCAGGGTGAATTTATGCTGACGGCTGCTTTGACGGACCGATCATTTTTATTTGATCCTGCCTGCAAACTGACCGGTGGATTTGCAATTGGATTCTGGTTTAAAGGCGCTTACAGCGGCGACTTTATCGTAACGCTAGGAGGATGCCATCATCCGGCTTTCCAAAATACACATTATCCTGTGATTCCACCGCTCGGCGTCTCCTGGATCGTGAACGACAATATTTCAATCAAAGGAGAGTCCTATTTCGCACTGACGCCCGCTTGTCTGATGGCGGGTACAAGTCTTAAGCTGCTGTTTGAATGGGGCAATCTCAAAGCCTGGTTTTTCGCGGCTGCAGATTTCATTTTAAAATGGAAACCTTTTTTCTATCAGGCAAGGGTTCAAATCAGTGTTGGCGCGTCTTACCGTATCAGTGCTTTTGGCATTGGTAAAACCTTCAATGTGGAGATAGGCGCCAGTTTAATACTGTGGGGACCAGAATTTTCGGGAAAAGTTCGGGTGAATTGGTACATCATTTCATTTACGATCGAATTTGGAGCAGGAAGTGAGAATGAACCAGAGCCGATCGGATGGAACGAATTTGTGGATAGCTTTATACCCGGAGCTTTTGACAAAGAAAAGCTTGATAGTTCAACAGCATTATCGGCGGCGAGCAGAGCAAGACTTGGAAGTGTCAGTCTGACAAACGGTCTATTGGCTCAGTACCGTGACGCCGATGATCAAGACGCTTATGTAGTTGACGGATTTCGGGCGAATTTCCTGATTGAACAGAAGGTACCTTGCACTGGTCTGTTCTTTAACGACCAATCCCTGCTGAAGCGAGAGATCCAATTGGGAATTGCTCCAATGAAGCTGAACGATGTGCAAATGAAAGTGAATGTAACCATCCGAAATAGGATGAACGGACAGTATGTTACGGATCTGGATGCTGTGATCGAATATCGAAATGTACCGTCCGCGCTATGGGGCACCGGAAAACCGGATCTCAATCATCCTATCATTCCGGATATGCCGGTAGGTTTGTCGGTATCCGTGAAGCGTACTGATTCCATCATACATATCCTGCCGGAACAGGGCACCTATGAGGAATCGGTATTAAGCTCGAGCGAATCGATTACTAGAGAAGTCGTATATCTCGATCCTGTTTTCAAACCGGCGGTGCATTATCCGGCTGAGCCTGAAATTGCATTTCATCTCTTGCAGAACACAATCAAAAGCAATTTCGATCGGGATCAGCTGCTGCTAGAGACAGCCTCTGCGTTCGGCACATGGAGTCAGGCGCACATCTGTACATTGGCAAGCGATCCTCAGACCGTACTACTGGCTGTGCCTGTGCTGCGAACAACAGGTGCGGCTGCTGCAACAGTATACTAATTCGGATACGACGAAAGGGAGACGATATGGGAAAATCTATTCGTTTTTCAGAACGGTGTGACCCGGCCTTGAAAGCGGGAACGTACAAGATCGAGGTTGAAACTGCCACCAGTGTTGAATGTCTATTGGCTAACGAATCTACAGAATTCAAAGTCTCCACTGAGCGATTCCGACTCTCGCCTGACCAGATTTATTCCGTCTACCCGCCTCGCGAAACGGTAGGTAATTACAGTGAATGTTTGCCGCATATTGTGCTCAACCGCAGAACGCTGCCATGGGAGAAGATGCTGTTGAGTCACGTTCCGGCTATGCCTTGGCTGGCTCTTCTGGTTTTTGACGAGACAGAGGGAGTCGAATTGATCGAGGGCACTTGTGAGGAAGCACTGAAACCTGAAGCCGGAACTTTTGTCCCTGATCTAATATTGGAGACGTACGAGAAGCCCGATGCGCCATGTACATACGTGCGGATTCCAACAAAGATCGCGGCCGGTATCCTTCCTTTTGCAGAAGCGTTATCACTGCTATCTCATGGCAAAGGCGTAAGTTTGGACCCCAAAGTTACGGATGCTTCTGTAACCGACGACTGGTTCGCAACCGTTGTGACGAATCGCTTCAGTCTTGAACCTGAAAAAGATGATGCATCCATTCGTCATATCGCTTGCCTCGTATCGCTGGAAGGTTACGAAGCCTGCCTGGAGAGCGAGCAGGGACGGCGGCAGGCACTGGCCGATTGCCAGGCGGTTCGAATGATTGTGCTGACGAGCTGGAATTTCTCAATGGCGAAAGCCGCGTTCGACTTCGCATCCACGTTCACTTCGTTGGATGCAGCAATGATTGCGACACCTTATTCGGGCGACAACCAGCTGGTACGGCTGTTGTCCGACTTGGGCTATGTGCCGATGAATCATCAAGTCCGTGATGGCAGCCGCACTGTATCTTGGTATCAGCCGCCACTGATTCCTTACAATGAACCAAAGGAAGAAGCCGTTTGTGCGCGATTTGCCGATCAATGGCTCGCTTACGACCCGGGTATTGGCATGATGGATATCCGATATGCCAGCGCTTGGCAGATCGGCAAATCGATGGCGTTAGCGGATCAGTCTTATGCACAGCGATTGTACGCCTGGCGTCAAAATAACGTACGATCCGTACGAACTTCGGTGTACCGCGGATTACTCAGCTCGCATTTATCCGGATATTATGACGGCGCGAATATTCGGTATCGATTAAAAGACACTTCGATCGGAAAGCCGTTTATCTGCGCATTACGCAGCGATCAGCGAATCGGAAAACCGGACAGTGGCAGGCAACTGATTTTACAGCAGCTGCACGAACGATATACATCTCTATTAAGCGAGGTGATTGGCGATGAACATACGGACTGATTGGGAAAATTCGGCCCATGCGCTTCATGGACAAATCCGCCGGGCATTCGGTGAACTTGCCGAAGAGCCGCCAGTAAATGCAAACAGCTCGGAAAGTGAGCTGATCGACTGGTTGAGCCGCTTATGTTTACTTGATAATGTTCCTTTTCATTATCTGATTCCATCCGACCTTCTGCTGCCCGACAATGCAATTCGTTTATTTTACATTAATCCCAACTGGCAGCGGGCACTGGTCGATGGAGCCTGCAGTCTGGGCCGTAATGCTTCAATTGATCTGGACCATGACAGGCAGTTGATCAACACGGTATTCTCGCAAATCGGGAAACAGGTAAAAACAATCCGCCCGCGCCTTCAGAAGAAGGAGCTCGCGCCAGAGGAAGCGGAAGAAGAAGTGCAAGTTATCGGCGGCTTCATTTTACGATCACCACTTGTGCGAGGTTGGCGCGGGCTGGAATTTCAAGCGCTGTCCGCAGATGGCGAACTGTTGAGAGCGCTTCGCATTGAGAATTTGTCCGACGATGTGCTGATCGGTCTATTCGACGGAGTACCATATACGCTAAAAGTCGCCCAGCCGCCGGAAAGCTTTTATTTTGGATTCAATCATATCAACGGGAATTACAGCAAACGGCTCAGAAGCTTTGAGACTGGAGCACTGTTGGCCAACACCGATACAGTGGAGGTGGTTATGCAGGATACGAAGATGCGTACGATCGATATATGCGCAACCGCCCGCAATATCGAGAATTTTTTCCATAGGCCTGTGACCTCGGCTGAGTTTGCACTGCAAATGATCAAGACGCCTTATATCGGCCAAGTCGTTCGTACGGATAACGAGAGTTGATTGACACTTTTATAGGAGAAAGGGGAAGATCAGGATGTACAAATTTTTAACTGATTCTCATAATCGCGTTCTGGAACAGATTGATCCGCATACCGGCATGTTGGAGCTTGATTTATCTGATCATGATCATTATGACTTTTTCCTGAGACAGATTGGCGGCATCGAGCAGTTTGAGCAGAGACATCCGCATCTTATGCCTGTACTCAAGGACCTTCAAACCCGTCCGCTGCTGCGCTCTTCTAAGATTTCAGATACCGGTTACCATAATGGTCCGGATAACAAGATGGCAATCGAAAATCTTATTTTTCAGCCGTCAATGCAGCTCGGTTCCGCAAAGAAGGCGAATGACAATCCGGATGGCTTGGCTCTCGCGTCGATCATAGCCGAGTACATTGAGGAGAAAGAGCATATCAGCGTCATTTCCCACCTTTACGATGTTACAAATGATATGTTACTGCATACTACAGCGGATAATGTTAGGAATACCTGCAGTTATGAAGGGACTATTCAGGCCAACTATCCTCGATACTTTAAAGATACACCCCAGGAATTCATGATTTACAGCACGTTTTATTGTTCAACACGCGCAAAAAATGATTTTGAACCTGCTCGATTAAATGCTTATGTTACCAAAAATGAAGGGTTTACCTTGCAAGGGAATAAGGATATCATCAAATCTTTCACGCTTAATGACCCTGTCATCCAGCCCAAACATCAAAATGATCCAGCTCATACAGAAGTTAAAATCTCCTACATTCGTGAAGGTGCGATTCCTGATTATGATTACACAAACGACGATCAGCCGTTTGTGTATGAGAACCACACTAAAATTTTGGTCCGGGTTCCATTCTCGGTCACGGTTGAAGCGGCGGACAAATGGTCTATTATCGGACTTGACGAACAGTACGGATACCGTATGTGGTTGAAAAACATGGTCAATGGTACAGTGAATTTTTACGGTAACCCGGACGAGATTATTCAGCGAAAAGACGCGTTCGACGATCAAAACCAATGCATTAAAATGACCTTTATATTTCCTCAGTCGTGGAATAATATACTCGACTTCTCTGAGGTTGGTTATAATCCTTATACAAATGTAGACTTTTACTCTTCGTTTGGCGTGGTCATGTCCAGCGATTACGATTTGACAATTGGAGTTTCCGTAAAAAGCGACGGTAAAGATTACGATATGCTCAACATCCAATCTGCCAAAATTTTTATTCAATGGGGCTGCGTTGCACGGGATACGGAGATCGAGATGAGTGATGGAGTGCTCAAACGAGCGGACCAGGTTCAAATCGGGGAAATGGTTCGCTGCTTGAATGGAGACGCAGTTCAAGTTCGAAAAGTACTGACCGGTTACGAGCACAGGCTCTACAGCATATCTACGGCTAGCCGAAGCATACGTGTGACGCCCGATCATATGATGTGCACCGAACAGGGTTTGCAGCGCGCAATCGAACTGAAGGTCGGAATGCAACTGCAAACTGTAGACGGATTGGAAACGATCACGGATTTGAAGTGGTCGGATTACAAAGATACGGTTTATAACTTCGAATTCGACACCGAAACGATTCTGATCGGCAATGGCTTGTTAATTGGCGATTCCATGCTGCAAAACCGTAAGAAGGAGTTGATAATGCATGAAAATTAATTTTCATTACTTCACGGTAAAGTACATTGCGGCTCGGTCAGGATATAACGATCAAGAAGCTCAATTGATCGCATCCGCCTGTCAGTTTATCAATGAGAACAATCAGGATGTGACTGTCTATTTGAAAAAGGACAAGTTGTCTGAAGCGATCAAAAAGCGTCATCTGTACCAGAACGAACCATCCAAAGGGCCGGATATGTGCAAAGTCCCGCTGTTGCTTTCTGCAATCGACGAAGAAAGCAATACGGATGCCTGGAAAAGTGAACTCAAAAACAAACAAATTCAAAAAGAGCGATTGATCCCATTTAATTACTTTACCGATGCTGCGATGGGTGATGACGGAGAAGGCAATACGGAATACCGCGTCTATCCGATCAAGAATCTTCAAAGCAGCGAAGCCTTCAGCCGACTATTCCGCAACGCAGCGAAACGGTATGAACCGAATCGCGGGGAAGCTCTTACGCCTGAATCGATTCAGGGACTTCGGCGTCTTGGCGTGCTGCTGCATATCGTTTCTGACAGCTTTGCTTATGTACCGTTTAATGGTTACCAGAGCAATGTAAACGCCTGGAAGATTGTAGAAGTAAAAGATAGTCGAACGTTCAAAGATATTACGAAACAATATAATTTAGATAAATATGCAGCTTACCCTAACATAGGCAAGTTCAAAACCGGCAGCGTGTGTGATGACTATAATATCCAATTTATATTAAAAAATAATACATCGATGAGTCACTATACTCGACTCAGCAATGATTACTTTGCCAAAACGGCTAAAGCGGTGTACGGGTTCCTATGCAACTTCATAGGCAAAACTCCCTCTGATCAGGACTGGCGTGATAATCTGCTGCCTGGGCTTATCAAGGGATGGAATACCGACTTGGAAAGCTATGCAGATTTACAAAAGCATTGGAGCGATGCAACAGGAGTGAATTATGATTACGATGCGGATGCAGTACGGCAATCCATTGTGGAACTGGATCCGGACTTACAACCAGAACAGCAGGAATATTTTGACTTTCTTTTGATAATTCAGGACGTTCGGGAAACTGTGCTTGGTATTTTACAGGAGGCGGACGACATGCTAAGTGAAAATAAAGAGGCTGCTCATTCATGGGAATGTGAAGTCTCTGAGCCCAATTTTACAGGAGACGATTATGAATTGAATATTTCAGCCACTTTACCGGCCAAGCTGGATTCGCTGGCTTTGATTGTTACAATTTTCGATACGGACACTGAGGAGCTGATCAAGTCAGAACCCTACACGTATAAAAGCGTTAGATCAATTAATGAAAAAATGATACTGGGCATTCCGGACGATAATCAGAACCTGGTGGCCCGGTTGTCGTTTACATGGAAAAACGACAGCGGACAAGAGAAAAAAACATTCACCAAAAACTATACGGTATTCGGAAATTCGACGGTGATTTCGCAGCTTAAACCGGTTCATCCTGTTAGCCGAACCGGTAGGCCTGCGATACAGATTGTGAATGGAACGTCCAGCACAACCGCCGATTACAACTATCCACTGAATGCGATGTACATATCGCAGACGGGAAACAGCCAGCTCGACCTGTACACGCCGATTGATCTGCAGATGAAGTTGGATGACGGATTCAAGCTACTGGGTTACAGCGATCTGCATATTACGCTGACCTCGCTGTCCGGCCAATCATTCCGGTACTGTAACAATTCCAAATTCGTAACCTTTAAGGGGGACCCCGATACTGGGCTTTTGCATCTCAAAGCCGCCGAGGAATGGAAAAACCGACTCTCCACCCGGGAATTTAGTGCCAGCATTGCCAGAATGAAGCTTGCCATTCAAATTACGCTCGAAGTCAGTTCAGGACGGGAAGAAGGCTACCGAAATATTATGATCGACACCGGCAAGGACGATCAGTTCGCTGCTGATATTGAATATATGTGGAACCTTTAAAGTGGAGGAACGCCATGACTAAAATGGAGCCTGAGGCAAATATTCTCTGTGTACCGATCCGGGTGGAAGCGATGATGGTCGGGATAAGTCCCGTGCCGACAGTATTTGCCAATATTCCGGACGACTTCACTCGCTTGCGCATTGATCTGCTTGGAAATTATGTACCTTCCGATCTCATGAGTACCCAAACAATGCAAAAACCTGGTGTTCATCTGAGCTGGAGGCTGCCGGCAGGATTGAGACAGGGATTTCAGGAAAGGGAAGATGCCGAACCCGAATACCCGAATGTGCCTGAGCGATGGATTGTCACTCGGCTCTGGTCGACCAAAGCCGAGCCTGACATTTTACTCACCCGGCACTGGATTGTGGAAAGCGATGCACTGGAAGCAGTCAGTAGTTCTGAATACCATAATGAAGGCAGCTTGACGTTTCCAAAATTGAACGATCGTCAAAGACTTTACCGGTTTCTCGGTCGATCATACCCTTATGAAACGCAGGTTGCCGAACCTGCCGAATGGTTAGATCCTTTGACTGCCCTGGGGCCTGGCAATCCAGCTTTTTCAGCGATGTATCCATATCATGTGAACGTATTCGGTTTTTATGACGATCTGATGGATGAAACAGGCAAGCGGCTGGAACATGTATCGATCGGTTATATTGTACGCGGAAAATACCGGGATGGTCGGCTGCTTGTACATACGCCTGAATCGTGCCGCGAACGCTACGGCTGGCAGCCGCCAGAAGCTCTCGCATATCCGGCTTCGCCGGTTCTGCATGGCATATTGAGCGATCTGTACTGGATCAACGATCAAACCGACTATAACGCTCCGGTAATTCGCAACCTGCCAATGCCTAAGTTAGCCGTAGGCAATACGTCGGCTGAAGCGGTCGCAGCGCTGTATGGAGAGCGGGATCGATCAAATGAGACTTTACTGGGCGTGCTATTAAATGATCAGAGCCATAAACTACTCAATCTAAATGGCATATATCAATCGGATTATGCACAGCATGATCGACGATTTCAAATCTATGCCGAACAGAACACGTACAAACTTCAAAGCAACATTAACGATCCAAGTTATACTGAATTGCCGGAATTGTCGACCACCGATCGGATTCTGTTTCGCAATTTGCAATCGGGAACCGCTAATCTTTACCGGCAATCATTTGATGCAGATGCAAAGAGGGCGGGGATCTACACTTTATGGTGTAAGTACATGATCAAAGCGCAGAACACCGATCCTTCTCAGAGCCAGGCAGCCCAAAAGTGGATGTCCGTTTATCAGGAAAAGCTCAACCAAGAAATCCGGGAGTTGGACAATGCCGAGATCGAAATCGAGAAGTCGAGCGAGCGTCTTAAGGTTCTGGGCGAACAGTTAGCCTATTCTGTGCAATCCACGTACAAGCTGGAGCAGACCTCCGGCAGTCGGTATTACGAGCCAAATCCGCCTGTGCTGCTATTATCGGGCGCAGGCCGGGGGACGCTGTTCGAGCCGCATACTTCCGAAGACGAGCGGAATCTGCTGTCGTGCCGGATGCTACAGGAAACGATAAATGTGCTGCGCTTTGATATTACGGTGAGAGGGCAGGCTTATGCGCCGATTTTATCGAGTGCGGAGCTGCTGCCTGAAGCGAGCGTGAAGGGTGCATATCCGCAGTTGCTGCTGGAAGGTGTTCTTTTTAGCTTGAACAGTTCCGACCGGATCACTATGCTGCTCGGCGAACAGCTCGGACTGCTGCCTTTTTCGGAAGAAGAACGAACTCAGGTCAACGCACAGGTACGCCGGATTCAAGTGGATATGACAGCGGGAGAGGTTGATCCGCAAGAGCGGTTTCCAGATTCGGCGTTTGCCTCAGTCTGGACACCGCCGTGGAATCCTGTCCTGCTCTGCTGGCGAGGTATTTATTACCCGGATAAAGCGTTGATCGGTAGTCATCCGGTTCTTGAGAACTGGACATTTGGCAATACGGATTACACGTTCAGCGGTCCAGTGATCGATACGAGCAGTCCGGTCACTCTCAGCGGACGAATCTTTCTGACTCCCCATATCGCGAAGCAGCTGCAGACAATGACAGTAAAACAGTTTGGAGACGAGATGCCCCGCACTTTGACGTCGCTGGATCAAGCCGATTATCTATCACAGGCACTTGACGGATTCAATGAAGCATTTGTGATGAGTCTGCTGTCGCTGCAATTCCCTGTTATGGTCCCACCAAAAGGAGATGTTGAACTGGCGGATCATGTGGCCAATGTGCTGACAGGGTTTGCTGTGGAGCAGCCACGATTCAATACTTTTTTCTCGCCTTTGCGCGGTGGCTTTTTCAAGTTCGACCAGCTTAGACTGATCGATACATTCGGACAATTTCAGGATATTGTGTGCAATGAATATGCACTTGCCGAAGACATGCGAGCATCAAAAGAAGTGCTCGGACAGTACGTGATGCTTCCGCCCCGCTTTATTCAACCGAGCCGGCTTGCTTTCGATTGGATTCAGGCGAGGAGTCCGGAAGTATGTGACTTTAATCTTGCGGATTCGCCGGTGTGCGGATGGTTGGTCCCTAACCACGCGGATCAAAGCCTGATGATCTACGACGAGCAGGGCATCATGCTGGGCAGCCTGATCGCAACTGCATTCGATGGAGCCCGTGTACAATGGCGAAATGCGCCGGGCATGCCGATAGCGGAGCAAAATACTTTTGACATGAATGGGGAAGAGGAACTGCCGACTTCAATGAATGCGGAGATAAAGGGATTACTGAGCGAGATGCTGCGCCGAAGTCGCGAGTCCCGTGAAGACGTGCTGACTCCATTTCTTCAGATCGTTGATTCGGCGTTATGGGATATCGATCAACAAGAATCGGCGGCCCCTGGCGGCTTGAGTCTATTCGTTGGAAAGCCGCTGGTACTCGCCAGAGCGAGAATGAAGTTGGTACAAACCGGTCCACCTGCCGCTTACAAGCGACTGGAGCCCAACAACAAGCCCATCCCGCCTATACCTGACATATCAATCCGGGCATTTGAAATGCCATTATGGGTCGGTGAAAAGCGGCACACTGGAGATGGGACAATCGGATTTTTTGTTCAGGACAGCCCGGGCTACGGGCAGTTCAACAGCGCTTTCGCGTCAGCAGATGAGACATCCGATTATTTCCGTCGTAATAACCGGATCGGCGTTCCAGCGGATGACCAAGCGGAAGGAACTGTAATCTCGCTGATTTTGGACCCGCTGGCCTCGATTCACTTGATTAGCGGTATGCTGCCCGTCTCGGAGCAGCGCATTCCACAGGATCGGATCGAGTTTGCGCTGAATCGTCTTCATCTGATGCTGTATTCGGGGCCGATGCTAATGGGAGAAGACAGTGTGTTGCTGCCGCTGACCAGACTTCCGGACCGGGAGTGGACATTTATTACGCCCGGGGAAGTAGAGCAATGGATCGAGACACAAAATCCTAAACCGTCCAACGGAAATGCTTTTCTGGCAAAACCGCCGATTCGTGCATTGGAAGGATGGCTGAAATTAAAAACGGGAGGCGAACATGGAGCCGAACCTTCAAGTTGAATCAGAACTGCTGGACAACTGCCGCTATCTCCTGGATATCGATAATAATTGCATTGCGGTGAATGAACAGGTCAGCCTTGGCCATGATAATCCGGTACGTGATCAGCTGACGTTTCAACTGCTGAATCCGGAGAGGGATCACCGACTTGTCTTCGATAATCCGCTAATGCTCACGTCGGAAATAATTTTAAAAAAACTTCAAGACAGAGAGACTATCAGTGATACATCGTATATCCGCTTCTTTTTCCCATGCGGAGATGAGCAGGGAGACTTTATCGACGTCCAGCGAGGGCAGCTGATTACGTTCGAGACCGAATCGGGCGATTGGTCCGTCGCGCACGGCGTTGTGGAGGACGGGTATCTTAGTTTCGTTATCAGTTGTTATAACCGGTACGTGATCGAAACGTTGTTTAGTGTGTATTTCCGGTGCTTAAATATTCAATCTTATACGCCTATAGGACTTACTTATGTATATGCGGATATTCAGAATGTCGTTGGCATTCAAAATGTAATCAAAACATTCCCGATTCGAAAAACGCCTGCGACTCCACAGATCAATCGCTTTTTTAGCGATCCTACCACGATCGGAGCAGAGGGAACTGTCCGATTGGAGTGGCAGACCAGCGGAGCGGGAGAAGGGCAGCTTACGCCTGGCCGGACGGATATTTTCTCTCTTTCTTCTTCTGGTATGAAAGTGGAATTGAACCGGAATATGGCCTATCACTTGTCAATAAAAGGAAACGGGCTGGACACGGAAGCTTTTGTAAATTTGTATGTACATCCTCCGGAGATCACCCAACTGGATTACGACCCGTCAACCCGGCAGGCAGCTTGGCAATCCCGCTACAATAATCCGCTTCAGCTTGGAATAGGTACAGCCTGGACGTCAGTTGACCAAAGCGGCAAGCAGCAGATTGTTGTGCCAGATAAGCCCCAGCTTGTACTACGCGCCAAAGGCCGCATCTACCGGGAAGCAGCTGGCCTTAATTTGCAAGGACTCCTACTGGATAAGCCGCAGCGTTTTGAAAGCCGAATTCGCGTATATGCAGATTATGTACACAGCAGGTGGAACTGGATCACACAAGATTCACAAAATGTTTTGTTTCAGATTACTGAAGACAATGTGTTCTGGTATACGGCATCCAGGGATGCTTCTGGAACATTCAAATACGTATCTGAACTTCCGCTGCTTGGTGCCAGGCTCATCTGTACGAAAAGCGATGGAAGTCCGTATCCGGTCTTGCTGCTGAATGGGGAGGTGGCGCAATGGACCGTTTGATTCAAGCGAATGTTCAGGGAGCGAAGACGATTCTGCTCAGCGAGCATAAGATAAACACGGATTTGTTGTTTCCTAACACAATAAATATCGAAATTGCAAACGTTAGCTGCGCCGAGACCGCTTCTTTCGTAAATGATCTTCCGGAAGATGCACCAATCCCAGGGATTGAAGAGGAACAAAATATTATCTCGGTCATCTATATTTATTTCCCGCTTGGAAGCGGGGATGCGTATCTGACAACGCTAGAGTGGGCAGCGAAGATGGTTGCTTACCCTCCGTACAACTGGGCAGCCGAGCAGGCATTCGATTCGGAGCGGTATGGCATGTATTTCAAGTTCTATCCGCTGTATGCATACGAGCTGGCTCCGAGAGATAAGTTTTATATCAGCATTGGCAATCTAATTTCATTCGGCGAATTAGAGAAAATGATATACGCAGCCGTACGTTTTCCCGCTGTTGCGATGAATACAAAGGCAGCTGGATTAAAGGAAAAAGCAGTGGGAAGTACAGCTGTTGCTGGCGGGACCGATTTTTTGGCTTATTTCAAAAAAAGATCACCACTGCATATTTTAAGCCTTAACTGCAGCCGCACCCAAGTAGCGGTAGGTGATACGATAACAATCGAATGGGCTGTAGCCGGCGATGTCGAAAAGTGCGTACTAACACCTGGAGATCTGGTCGTTGAAAGCGTAGGAAGCCAAAAAATCGAGGTTTTCGAAGATACCATATTTTGTCTGTATGCATTTGGCGATGCCCGGCAGGTTGTTCGTACTGCCACAGTATATGTGGAGTCTCCCGTTATTACACGTTTTGCTTCAGATTTCATAAATAATGAGGCAAAGTACGGGCAAATAGTAACGTTATCGTATGAAGCTGAAATTGACTGTGATTTATATCTCAATCAAGGCATCGGGCGTCTATCCGGGACATCAATCTCTGTTATGCCCACGAGAGCTTCAACTGTATACACTCTGAGCGGGATGGGAACAAAAGCGCTGATCCAGCAAAGTCTTACCATTAGAGTTGTGGACTATCTGGAGGTAGAACAGTTTACTTATTACCGAACCGGACATTTCCCGGATGCATACCGTTACTATTTGACTTGGGAAGTCTCGAACTGTACCACAATTCAGCTGACGACATCGGATGGACAGGTTCGCAGCTCAGGTCAGGCCAGAGGCAGCATCCAATTTGCTAATCCGCTGGACGTTCCACTGACAATTACACTGTATTGTACGGGTACTTCCGGGCAGCTTATCAATCAAGTATATTCGGTAAAATCGAATACACTTGAGAAAGCCTAGATAAAACCCGTATTTTTTGAGAATCAATAAAAATGATATACACAACATAGCGGACATGTGCGCACTCCTATCCAGTACTTGGCGGACGTGTGTAATCTTACCTAGTACTCGCTATGTTTTTTTGCTTATATTTTTGTCCTTCTCGTGTGTACATGTGATAAAAAAGATGATACATTGAAATTAGTATACTTCCTTTTATTAAGGGCTTTCCCAACAATAATATGTCTCCTGAAGGAGGACATGCGTACACCGAGGAGGTAATGGAATGTCAAGTCAAGCATTGGGCCAATTTTTAAGTTCAAATATCGAAGATCTAAAAACGAAAGGACTATATAATTCCATCGACACGCTGCAGGGTGCGAATGGTCCTGTTATTCGTATCGACGGAAAGTCCCTGATCAATTTGTCCTCTAATAACTATTTGGGACTGGCAACCGATCCTCGCCTGATTGATGCTTCCGTTAAGGCGTCGCAGACCTACGGGGCAGGAGCAGGAGCGGTGAGAACCATTAACGGTACGATGGATCTTCATATTGAACTGGAAGAAAAACTGGCCCGTTTCAAAAAAACGGAAGCTGTTATCGTGTATCAATCGGGATTTAACTGCAATATGGCTGCTATATCTGCGGTAATGGATCAGCATGATGCGATTTTATCTGATGAGCTGAACCATGCTTCGATTATTGATGGCTGCCGCCTGTCTAGAGCCAAGGTGATTCGCTTTAAGCATTCGGATATGAATGATTTAAGACAGCAGGCCAAAGCTGCCAAGGAATCCGGTCAGTATCGTAAAATTATGGTCATCACTGACGGTGTTTTCTCCATGGATGGTGATATAGCCAAGCTGCCTGAAATCGCAAAAATAGCAGAAGAAGTCGATCTGATTACTTATGTGGATGATGCCCACGGTTCCGGCGTTCTCGGAGCAGGTGCAGGAACCGTGAAGCATTTTGGATTGTCCGACCGCATTGACTTTCAGATTGGTACGCTGTCCAAGGCGATCGGCGTGGTCGGCGGTTATGTAGCAGGTAAAAAACAACTGATCGAATGGTTGAAGCTGAGAAGTCGTCCGTTTTTGTTCTCGACATCTCTACCTCCAGCTGCAATCGCTGCGTGTAGCGCTTCTGTCGACATTTTGATGGATGATAAGAAACTGATCGAGAAGCTGTGGGAGAACGGCGATTATTTGAAAAATGGCTTGAGCCGGCTTGGATATAATGTAGGCCAAAGCGAAACGCCGATCACACCTTGTATCATTGGCGATGAACTCACTACCCAACACTTTAGTAAACGGCTTTATGAAGAAGGCGTTTACGCTAAGGCAATCGTGTTTCCGACAGTTCCGAAAGGAACCGGTAGAATACGCAACATGCCTACAGCTGCCCATACCAAGGAGATGCTGGATCAGGTGATCTCCGTTTATGAGAAAGTCGGCAAGGAAATGAAGCTGATTTAGCTGCATACGCGGGATTATATTGCGGGAGGGATGTCTTATGAACAAGATTTTGGTGACCGGAGCGCTGGGTCAAATCGGTTCTGAGTTAGTTGTTAAATTACGTGAGATTTATGGTGCGGATCACGTCGTTGCTACGGATCTCAGGTCATCCGCCCACGAAATTACCCGATCTGGGCCATTCGAGTTGCTGGATGTGACGAATGGTAAGGCGATGTTCGAAATTGCCAAGCGGTACAAAGTGGATACTGTCATCCATTTGGCTGCGCTGCTGTCGGCTACCGCAGAGGAGAAACCACTGCTTGCCTGGAATTTGAATATGGGTGGATTGATGAATGCACTTGAAATATCCAGGGAGCTTTGCTGCCAATTTTTCACACCAAGTTCTATTGGAGCTTTTGGCCCTTCGACTCCAAAAGACAATACCCCGCAGGATACGATCCAGAGGCCCAATACGATGTATGGTGTGAACAAAGTGTCCGGCGAACTGCTTTGTGATTATTACTTTCACAAATATGGCCTGGATACGAGGGGGCTGCGATTCCCGGGTTTGATATCTTATATGACGCCTCCCGGCGGAGGCACGACGGATTATGCAGTGGAAATTTATTACGCAGCCGTAACGACTGGCCGGTATACATCTTATATCGCCAAGGGTTCAAACATGGACATGATGTATATGCCGGATGCCCTGGACGCTATCATCAATTTAATGGAAGCGGATTCATATCGGTTGGTGCATCGCAATTCATTTAATGTTACTGCTATGAGCGTGGATCCGGAGGCGATTGCTGCAGCGATTCGGGAGGAGTTTCCCGGTTTTATCCTTGATTATGACATTGATCCAAAGAGACAGGCGATTGCCGATAGCTGGCCGCATTCTATTGATGCGACGGCAGCGAAAACAGAATGGGGATTTCATACCCATTACGATTTGAAGGCCATGACAAAGGATATGCTTTCACAGCTAAGCGCGAGACTAATGCTTCGCAAGGCTTGAAGTAATTAGGAAATCGCTATGCAAAGCGAAATAGGGGATAGAAAGTACAAATATAATATAGATGTTGCTTACAGACATGCATATAGTATTCTTTCTTAGAAAAAAGGAAATCCCTTCGAATCAAGAAGAGGTTTCCTTTTTGTGTTGGTATTCGATCAGAACTGTTTGTATATACGAACCTTAAATTGTAAGTTCAAGTGTCCACGCAGCTCGGCGATATGATTTTCAATATCAGGATTCGTGATTACATAAGAATCAGCAGATATTCAAAACCCATCCTTCTTCAAGGTTGCTTTCTCTCTCGTAATCAATTATATTAATCGAGTAATCAAACATTTAATCATTTTAAACAGGCGGGATACCATGAAAGAATACGACGAGCAGGATGAGCTGCTGCAACAAAAGAAAGCTCTAATACAGGAGATTCGCAAGTCTACAGATATTTTCAAAGCGATGGCGGATCCGATCCGACAGGATATTCTGATGATGTTCATGATATCCAAACGAATGAATGTAGCACAGGTTGTCGCACAATCTCCCTTATCCAGACCAGCTGTATCCCATCATTTGCGCATTTTGAAGCAGGCTGGAATTTTATATTCTATCAAAGAAAAAACAGAAGTATATTACCATTTGTCTTTTGATGATGCAGTTATCAAGCAGCTTCAATCTATCATTCAGGCTGCCGAAAGGGTTATCCATCATCCGGACAAAAACATATCGGAGTAACAAAATTGACTTTCTTACAGAAATGAAAGAGAGTCAATTTTTTGAATATAATAATCAAAAGTTTAATTATTTGATCATAATGAAGGAGGACATTAAATGAACTATTCACAAAAAACGGCACTCGTCACTGGAGCTTCTTCGGGAATTGGTGAAGTATTCGCCCATGAGCTTGCCCGAAAAGGATGCGATCTCGTATTGGTAGCTCGCTCGGAGGAGAAACTTCAACAGATCGCCGCGAACCTTCAGAATACCTATTCTATTCGTGCTGCTGTCATTTCTGCCGATCTTTCTATAATCGGCGCAGATGATTATATCAAAGGAGAAATCGATAGGCTTGGCCTATCGGTGGATATTCTTATCAATAATGCAGGGTTTGGCACACTCGGTCGATTTGATGAGATTCCTCTGGAACGGATCAGACGGGAAATGCAGCTGAATATGTTGTCTTTAACAGGATTGACACAGCATTTTCTGGGAGAGATGAAGGATCGTAGAGAGGGAGTAATCGTAAACGTGGCTTCTCTCACTGCGTTTCAGCCTGTACCCTATATGGCAGTATACGCAGCTACCAAAGCGTATGTTCTTTCTTTTACGGAAGCTTTATGGGCAGAATATCAAGACAGTGGTGTACGGATTATGGCATTATGCCCCGGCGAGACCAAAAGTTCCTTTCATACTATGTCCGGTTCGGATCATCTGACCAGTAAAAGAATGGAACCGATCGATGTCGTCCATGCAGCCTTTCGAGCCATTGATAAAGATTGCAGCAGCATCATTGCAGGACGTGGCAATTATATCATGGCTCAGCTGCCCAGATGGCTGCCACGTAACACAGTTGTCCGGCTTATGAAACGCGTATTTCAATCAGCTTTGTCTGCTGGTGGAAACCATTTATGACTGCTTCTTCTGTTGGGTATGCATCTGACGGTGCAGCAGGTATACCTGCTCAGCCAGCTCGGGAACCGGCCCATCTACCGGAGTATCGCGAATGACCTGCTCGATGGATAATGTATGTACCCGGGAAGGCTCGTCATTCCACTCGGCAAGCCACTGCTCCAGCTGTGCAGATGAGCTTGCATAGACGATACGTCCAAGGCCTACCCATCCATGGGCAGCAGCGCACATAGCGCAATGCTCGCCTGATGTGTATACCATTGCGCGTGCACGTTCTTCTCGTGACATGTGAGCGGCCGCCCAACGGGCCAGAGCGAATTCGGGATGCTGCGTATCATCTCCTCCGGCAATACGATTATAATCCTCTGCGAGCACTCTGCCATCTTCTGATACCAGAATAGAACCAAATGGAGCATTGCCGCCATTCAGTGCTTCTTCAGCGAGTTCAATACAGCGTTCTAAATAACGTAAATCCTGATGGGTAATCATGAGATAACCTCCTGTTTCAAATAAGCTTTTTTCCAGTTATTAACCTTCGAACGAGGAGAACACGCACAGTTATTGTAGACCACTTTATAAATAAAGATGAATATATCGATAAATTTAATGATCACTTAAATAAACTCGGACATGTGGAAGCAAGAGAAGGATATCTCAGATTGACGCTTTTTTTTCTAAGTTAGTACATTTGAAAGAAAAAAGGGTAATAGCATTAGAGAACCAATGTTAGAAACGATTCATTTCCAGATTAAACGGTAAAAAAGCGAGGTTATCCTATTGTTCACCCGTATAGCTGCAAGGTTTCTTCGTCTTTTCCCCAATCAGGCGAAAAAGACGCCCATGCTCTCCTTCGAGCCAGTAAAGGAAAAAAAAGAAATGAAAGTAGAGACATCTGTAAAACTCACGGATATTTCCTTCTACTATCCCTCGGAATCCAAACTGAAAAAACTCCCGTTGTATATTAATTTTCACGGGGGAGCGTTCATCATGTACGAAAAGGAGATGGACGATCCGTACTGCCGCTACCTGGCCAACCGGACAGCATGCATCATTGCGAATGTGGAGTACGCAAAAGCGCCGGAGTACCCTTTTCCCAACCCACTCGAACAAGTCTATGAAGTGTTTCGATGGATCCAGAGCAGAGCCGACGATTTGAACATCGACACGGAAAAAATGATGGTCGGCGGACAAAGTTCGGGAGCCAATCTGGCCGCTGCGCTCTGTCTCTATTTGGAGGAAAAAAAGGAAAAGCAGCCGCTGCTTCAAGTGCTGTCATGCCCGATGCTGGATTTTGCGACTCCGCATGCCAACAAGCCGGAAACGGACAAATGGCGGGCACGATATCCCCAGGCCGCTCACTTTTTGAACATGTGCTACGTCCCGGAAAAAGGTCAGGCAGAGCACCCTCTCGCTTCTCCGGTTCGCGCTGTCGTAAGCAATCAGCTGGCACCTGCCCTTATTCTCATCGCGGAGCATGACGCCTTCAGGCCGGAAGCGGAATGTTATGCGGAGAAATTAAGGGAAGCTGGGGTACATATTGAGGAAAAAGTATTCAAAGACTGCAAACACGCGTTTACCCACCTGGGTCCAAAAGAAAAAGCGGAGGAAGCCTGGGAGATGATTGCACGTAAAATCAGAGAGACGGCGAATGAGCGGCATGCAGAATAAAGTAAGGCATACGCCGGCTTGGCGCAACAATAAACACCATTCTTGATTGATGAAAGGAGAAAACCGACAAGTGAAAACGACAAACAAAAACGTAGTGGTTATCGGAGGCGGACTTGGAGGACTGTCAGCTGCAATTTCGCTGGCACAGGCAGGATATGACGTATCTTTATATGAAAAAAACAATCACATCGGAGGGAAATTGAACCGACTGGACCAGGACGGCTTCGGTTTTGATTTGGGCCCGTCTATTCTGACAATGCCTCAAGTGTTTGAACGTTTGTTTGCTGCCAGCGGCAAATCAATGAAGGACTATGTGCAGATCGAAAAGCTGAATCATCAATGGCGTTCCTTTTTCCCTGATGGAAATATCATCGATTTATATGAAAATCTGCAGGACATGAAGGAGAAGAACGACTCCCTGAGCGAAAAAGATATGCGCGAGTATCAGGATCTGCTTGAATATTCCAAAAGGATCTACAATATGACGGACAAAACCTATTTTAAGCATGGTGTAGATAGCACGAGAGAAATTATGAAGCATACGACCCTGTTTGGTGCGTTGAAAAATTTCGATTTGTTCTCTACTGTTCATGGAGCAATCGACAAGCGGATCAGCAATAAACAATTGCGCGATATGCTGTCCTACTTTATCAAATACGTGGGTTCGTCGCCTTACGACGCACCGGCTGTTTTGAATATGATGATTTACATGCAGCATGATCAAGGATTGTGGTATGTACCCGGTGGGTTAAATAAACTGGCAGACGGTTTGGTGAAGTTGGCCGAAGAAGTGGGGGTTCGTTTCCACCTCGGGACACCAATCGCCAAACTAGAAAAAAACAATGACGAAATCACAGGAGCTTTTTTGGAAGACGGAACAAAGCTGACCGCAGATTATTACGTTTCCAATATGGAGGTCATCCCGGTTTACGAACGGTTACTGGAAGAAGACAGCCGCTTTATAAACAAATTAAAGAAAAAATTCGAACCGGCCAGTTCTGGTCTTGTTTTGCATTTAGGCGTGAAAAAAAGCTACCCTCAGCTTCGCCATCATAATTTCTTTTTCGCGGAAAATATGAAGCAGCAAATGCAGTCCATTTTCCATGAACATACCCTGCCGGAGGATCCGGTTATTTATTTGGTCAACGTTAATAAAACCGATCCGTCGCAGGCTCCTGAAGGACATGAAAATATAAAAGTACTGCCCCATATCCCTTATATTCAGGATCAGAAACCGTTCACTCAGCAGGACTATGAACAATTTGCCGAACGTGTTCTGATTAAGCTTGAAAAAATGGGCTTGCACGATTTGCGGGCTAATATCGTAACTAGAGATATGTGGACACCGGAAGATATCAGAAAAATGTATGGCTCTGATCGCGGCGCCATTTACGGAACGGTGTCAAATCGTAAAAAAAATAAAGGATTCAAGCATGCCAAACAAAGCGAACGCTATAACAATCTATATTTTGTAGGCGGAACGGTGAATCCGGGAGGCGGAATGCCTATGGTTACGTTAAGCGGCCAGCTTGTCAGCAAAAAGATTGTGCAAAGGGATGTTTCCCATGCCGGACAATGAACATCGTTTTCTGCAGACCTTGCCTGAAAGGCAGCGGGAAGAACTGCTGTCCAAAGGCATCCCTTCAAACGAGATGCGTAAAAAACAGCTTTTAAAGCTGAAAAACATCATTGTAGAGCGTGAAAAAGAACTTACCGATGCGCTTTATTCCGATTTGGGCAAACCGGCGTTTGAATCTTTTTCTTCGGAGCTTGCTGTCCTGTTGAACGAAATCGATTATGTGTGCAAGCATTTGAACAGATGGAACCGATCGACAAGCTCTCGGCACCTTAAATTGGGCTATGTGGAAGTTCTTCGTAAAAAGAGGCATCCGCGCGGGAGTGTATTGATCATCGGTTCGTGGAATTATCCGGTCCAGCTCACCTTGATGCCTGTGATCGGGGCTATCGCCGGCGGGAACTCCTGCGTCATCAAACCGTCCGAATACGCGCCAGCAACGGCTGAACTGCTCAAAGAAATCATCAACCAGGCATTTCCACCCGAACACGTTCATGTATTGACAGGAGACGGACATGTCGCCAGTCAGCTGACTTCGGCTCCGTTCGACCTGATTTTTTTCACGGGCAGCGGGCAAACGGGCAAGCTGGTCGCCGATCAGGCAGCCAAGCAGCTGACACCGGTGATTTTGGAACTGGGTGGGAAAAACCCATGCATTCTTGACGAAACCGGCTTTTCAACAGCTGCGGTCAGAGATATCGTCTGGGGGAAATTCCTCAATACCGGCCAAACGTGCATTGCGCCGGATACTCTTTTTGTCCATCATTCCGTTTATGAGAAGACGCTGGATGAAATTTCTGCTGCGCTGTCCGCTTTTTACGGCGAGCAGCCACAAGCAAGCAAGGATTACGGCAGAATCTGTACGGATGCCCATTTTCAAAAGGTGATTGAGTTTATCGGGCAGGGTACGGTTCGGTATGGCGGCGCGCATGATCAAGCCGATCGGTTTATCGCTCCGACCGTGTTAACGGATATTGAGCCGGGAAGTTCGGTTTTGGAAGAAGAAATTTTCGGTCCGGTTCTTCCGGTCATTCCCTATACCGATTTGAATTCATTATTATCCAGTGGCTGTCTTCAGCGCGATGCGCTTACCGGATACATATTCAGCACGGATAATAATCGAATTGAGCAGTTTAACGAATATATGCGCTCCTCGACGATCAGCGTCAATCAAGTGATCCATCATGCTGCGAGTCCCCATATCGCATTTGGAGGGGTAGGAAAAAGCGGATACGGCGCTTACCATGGCAAAGCCGGTTTTCTGGCTTTTAGCTATGAAAAGACGAATGTTCGAACCTATCATTACCTGCGCTTTCCGGGTAAATTTCCGCCTTATTCCGAGCAAAATATGAAAGCTTTAAAAAAGTTGAGAAAGCGGATTCTGTAAACCAACTAGTATATGAATCAAGAAAACAGGATGCGGAAATGAGGATTTTGTATGAGTAAAAAGGTAATTGTCATCGGAAGCGGGGTGGCGGGGCTCGCTTCTGCCATAAGGCTTCAGGCTGCCGGCTATCAGGTTGAAATTTATGAAAAAGGCTCAACGCCTGGCGGTAAAATGAATCGTATTGAGCTGGAAGGCGGATATACATTCGATTTGGGACCGAGCATCGTGATGATGCCGGAGATCTACCGGGAAATCTTCGAAGTGTGCGGCCGCGACCCGGATGATTACATTCCCATGGAAAAATTGGACCCGATTTATCGGGCTTATTTTAGCGATATTCCCGATGAACCCTTTGATATCTCCACCGACATGACCAAGCTGACCAAAACAATCGAATCGATCAGCGAAGAAGATACAGCAGGCTTTTTTCGATACCTGCATGAAATTTACCAAAAGTTCACCATTGCCAAGCATTACATTCTTCCTAGACCTTTCCGCAAAAGGAAGGACTTTTACAACCTCCCGATGCTGAAGAAAGCATTAAAGCTGAAACCTTACGACACAGCAGATAAATTTGTCGGTCGATATATCAAGAATCAAAGGCTGAGACAGATGATCAGCTTTCAAACGCTGTACATAGGCATCTCTCCGCTGACCAGTCCTTCTTTTTATACGATGATTCCGATGCTTCAATTTTTGTATGGAGTATGGTTTATCAAGGGAGGGATGTATACGATGGCTCTGTCGATGGAAAGACTCTTCAAGGAGCTTGGAGGAATGATTCATTACAACAAAGCTGTACAGCAGATCTCCATTCAAAATCAAAAAGCAGAAGGGATTGTCGTGGACGGACAAACTATCTCTTCGGATTATGTCGTTTGCAATGCGGACTTCCCGTATGCGATCAAGCATTTGGTACAAGACAAGCTTGCCAAAGGGACATATACGGATGAGAAAGTCGACAGCATGCAGTACTCTTGTTCCTGCTTTTTGTTGTACCTCGGTATGAACCGAAAGTATGAAGAAACGGATCATGTGCACAACTTTATTTTCAATGAAAACCTTGACCAGAATCTGAAAGATATTTTTGACGGAAAAAAACTGACGAATGCTTCTTTTTATGTATATATCGCTTCGAAAATGGATTCGTCCCTGGCTCCTGAGGGGAAAGATGGGTTGTATATTCTGATGCCTGTATCGAATGCAAAGGAATCCAATTATGAATGGGATGAGGAGACAGTTGCTTATTATCGCAGTTACATTTTAAATGAATTAAAGAAGATTCGTGGTTTTGAAAATGTGGACAAGGAGATTGTAACCGAAACCCATATTACGCCACTGGATTTCAGTTCCAAGTTCAATGCGTATAATGGCGCTACATTTGGTTTGCAGCCCATTTTAAAACAAAGCAACCATTATCGTCCGCAAAGCAAAGCAAGCGACTGCGAAAACTTGTACTTTACCGGAAGCAGCACGCATCCCGGCGCCGGCGTTCCAATCGTGCTCCTATCAGCCAAAATTGCCGCTCAGGAATTGATCCAGGATGATACAGGCGAGCTGTTTGATTATTCGGTGAAATAAAGAAAGGTGGCGAATGTTATAACGGCTTTGGACATTATTAAACTGGCGATTGGATTCGCGGCACTTATAGCCGGTTTCCTCGTATTCTGGTCGCTGCCTGTGCCTTTTTCCTCCTCCAGGAGCGCGAACGGCCTGCCGTTTCTGTCCATCATCATTCCGGCCAGAAATGAAGAAAGCAGGATTGTGCCTTTGCTGCGATCTCTTCAGGAGCAGCGGTTCACTGAGTTCGAAATTCTAGTTGTGGATGACGATTCATCAGACAGGACCGCTACTGTTGCGGAAAGCTTCGGCGCAAAGGTACTGCAGAACGAAGGAGCGGGGAAATCGTCGGCCTGCTGGTACGGCGCGGAACAGGCTGAAGGAAGCTGGTTATTATTTCTGGACGCGGATACAAAATTTGAAAGCGCAGACGGATTAAGCAATCTGCTGCAATTCTATCGAGACAAGGGAGCCAGAGGCATTACGGCGCTGCAGCCTTTTCATACGGTAGAGCGCTGGTATGAACATCTCTCCGTTATTTTTAACATCATCGTTGTAACAGGAATGAATCTGTTT
Source organism: Paenibacillus sp. Z6-24 (assembly GCF_054161335.1). Classification (NCBI taxonomy): domain Bacteria; kingdom Bacillati; phylum Bacillota; class Bacilli; order Caryophanales; family Paenibacillaceae; genus Paenibacillus; species Paenibacillus sp. Z6-24. The sequence continues at coordinate 2,535,232 of NZ_CP096398.1, forward strand.
ACCGTTTGGGGTTCGCGGTTTAAAACGGCCGGTTCGTTCGGTCCGTGTATTTTATGCAATCGCGACGATTATTTTCTGTCCGGCGGGCATAAAAAAATCGAAGGAGCCATCATGGATGATCTGGCACTGGGAGAGGCGTTTCTTGAACAAAACCTTCCTGTACGCTGCATGGGAGGGAAAGGTATTATATCTCTGCGCATGTATCCCGAAGGCATTGGCAGTCTGATCGAGGGCTGGTGTAAAAGTTTTGCCGTCGGTTCCAAATCGACGCATCCGGTTGTCATGTTCATGGTCATCTTATGGATATCCGGCAGTTTCATTGCTGCATCCGCTCTAGTTTCTTCTCTGATAGGATGGAATCCTGCTGCGATCCTGTTGAGCGGGATATTATATGTGCTGTATGCCATTCAGACAGGATGGTTTGCCGGCAGGGTCGGGGACTTCAAAAAAGTGATTTTTCTTGTTTACCCGATATGGTTTGCGTTTTTTATAGGCATCTATTTATATTCCTTTATCAGGGTGAATGTTTTCCGTTCCGTGAGTTGGAAGGGTCGCAAAATCAAAGTCTGAATACTGCGTGATGTAAGCTAATTATTAAATCCAGTTTTTGGGAGACCTCTTGTACACTTTTTGAACGCCTGACGCATTCGGATATCGTGGCTGCACTGCAGCAAGCCGAAAAGCGCAGTGTCGTCCGGATCATTGCGGATCAGTCGCAGTCCCAGGGCAAAGCTATAACGGAAGCACTGAAGATTCTGGATAGCAGCGGCGCAGAGATCAAGGTCAATACACATAGCGGTTTGATGCATCTAAATGTACTTTATAAGATGACCTTTTAAAAGAGTCCGTCTTGTAGGGTACATTTTAATGAGAGGAGCCTTTATGATAAATTTTAAAGTTCTAAAAATGAATCTTAAATAACAACATTGGATGTGTACATATCAATTGTGATTTGATTCTTGAAGAGCATGAATATCTTCTGGAAAAATGTAAGAGATCAGTTGTTGGAACTTTCCTTGTTGGAACATAGATAATAAAAGTTCCTTACAGTTCTCCTCTGGACCCAGGTCAAAAATGTTGTTGATAGTCCTTAGAACCTCATCTTGTGTAGGGGGCTCTGTTCGAAACAAATCCAGAGAAAATTCATGAGTATCATTCTTTTTTGCATTCAAGAATTCTACTTCTTGATTAATTCTACTCGTAAAGATAGAACATGCAAATTCTGCTTTTTCCCTTTGTTGTTCAGAAATCCCGAAACATAATAGCTTATGCCAGTAAGGATATTTGAAGTTAGGAGGCATAATTATAGCAAGACGCTTCAAGTTTTTTTCAAGAGAATACATTTTTTCTTGAAGTTCTATTAATTCTGCATTGATTTTTTCTTCCATATTATCCATCCTTATAAGATATCTGTTTTAAACAAATACACTAATCAGAGCTATAACTCCATCGGTAATAGATTCTGTTATACCATGATTTTTAGTTACACTATATAGTTTATTATAGAGCTGTTTGTAAATCCAGTCAGTAGCAAGGTTTTGAAGCTCTAAGGCTTCATCAAGAACGTCCGCAATATTATGTAAGTTCTTTTTGAAGACAACAGCAGTTTCTGCATCAAAATATTCATTGATTGCTTTTTGTACCCATCTATTATTTGCTCCTGATCTTAAAGCTGAAGAGATACCTTGAATAGCTTTTTTAGCTAAATATCGTTGCCAACCTTGTGTTTCAATTGAATCTTTTTGTCCAGCCGGGGATTCAATTAGTGGAGGCGGGCTTTGAGTTGACGGTGAACTACTGCTTGATGGAATAGAGACAGCATCAGAAGCAAAAGCACTTGAAGAAAACCCAACTAGCATAACAGAAGACATAACAACAGCCACTAATTTTTTTGCATATTCGTTTTGAAACATTATTACAAATCCTTTTATTGTTATTTTTAATACATAAATACAGTAACATAGTTATTTAGATCTTATATACAATAATTGTAAATTTTGTATTAAAAATAGACGAGAAAAGGAGGGCTAAAAAAGATGTTGAAAAAGAAAAATAACAATTATAAAAAACCAACAAAACGAAATAAACTAGCTAATAAGTATAGATTATCTGATGATCGATTTCTAAAATAATCGTAATTGATAGATACCTGTTAAACAAATACTAATTAGTTCTTAAAAAAGTCTAAGTCAGCTAATAATATAATTACTTGTATCCGATGACCAAATAGTGAAATTCGTTCTATTGGTATTTTTGCGTGGGAAAAAAGAGTACCGATAGTTAGAATATTTCCTATACTAAAAAATCGTAGAAAAAAGGGGTTTTTGCTTTTTTCGCTTGGATTTCAAAACCTTAAATGACACGGTGTCCACTTATTGTGCATTGAACAGCAGTAAAGGTAAACAAATCCCTTTTGACTGCCAGTTCAATTCGATAATGAAAAGCGGTTGATAAAGAGCACCAAGCAGGTACGCACATCGCGCTGCTGGCGACCCATCTAAACCAATTTGATCAACTACATGACTCGTTTTTACGGAAATGGATGGGCATGTACTATCTTTCATAACAAACAGCAATTTATTGGAGGATGAATCGGGTGAAAGCGGAGTACATCTGGAGTACATCTGGAGTACATCTGGAGTACATCGGAGCTGGAGGACTGGATATATAAGTTCCGCCAGAATGTAAGCGACCGGTACGAGCGCCGACTCTATACGGAGGAAGTGACGCGCTGGGCACGGAGCACCATTTGTGAAGCCGTCTCTTACCACGGGCAAACGATCAGATCGATGACAGCACCATTGTCATTATCATTGAATTGATTATGCAAACCGCCGATCGGAAGGGTTGACGGGTCTGGAAGAAGAGCCGCCGTGTTCCTTCTGTGAATGCGACGATGACGAAGACACCGGGTTCATCTGTTCCGAGTGCCGGGAGCGGTATGAAGAGGCGTCCCGCCCGGAAGAATCGAACAGCCATTTTTACATATTACGCCTTCACAGTTATTTGAAAACTATGATAATAAACAAACTAAAGAATTGGCAGACATGTTAAATCGCGTTCAATTGTAATGTATTCTTATAATCATTACATCGGGCTTATTTATTTAAATATTGGGAGTATCAAAACATTAAATAGCATCAATAAAAGAATTAAGATGAGCAATGAGTACGGCTATAAGATAAGATCAAATATAACTAACTTCAAGTCTTACATACATAATCACAAAACTCGTATTTTGTACATATGTATATGTTCTGCAATTTATACTCATACTTATGATTTCTCTACGTCCAACTTTTATATTATCTTTACATTTTGCCGGATATTCACTTTTCCTTTATTCCTGTCGTCAACCTCTCTGATTACAAGGATCGAAAACGATAATACTCAATAACGCTAAATGAGCTGCTGTTCTCCAAGTTGTATTTAAAAGCGGCATCTGGAGAACAGCAGCCGGCAACGAGCAATCCATCATATCCTCAATTTCGTTCCAAGAAAGTACTTGGCAATGCGAATAACTATTCGGAAGTTGATTTTGCTTTTATTCATCCTTATGTGCTGTAATCCGTCTTAGGCTCTATTCTGTACTGGACTAAAGTCTCGAACAGAGTCTGGGCTTAGGTTCATTCCTTCTATTTCCATCCACTGATATACTTTTTATTAGAACACACCAATCCTTTAAAGGAGTGAAATCAGTTGGAATCTTATAGAACCAATGACAGAGTAACAAACAAGGCAGACCCGAGCATCATTCGTAAATCAAGAAAAGGGCTGCTTGTCTTTTTCGCATGGCTTGTTCCTCTGACACTCCTCAGCTATATACTTGCAATCTATGTAGCACCTATATTTGGACTTCTATTGATGTGGTCACCAGGACTCTCATCTCTCCTGACCCGCCTCCTGCTGCGTGAAGGATTTGCAGATATTTCATTTCGATTTCGAGGGAAATTAACCTTAAAATCAATCCCGTTTGTACTACTTTTCCCCGTGATTATCGGAATGCTCGCGTACGGGTTTGCATGGATAACGAGTTTGGTTGACTTCGTCCAAACGGACAGCTCCTATATGTGGCCATTGGTGGTAAGCATTCTTTATCAGGTGTCTGTAGCCACATTATTCGGTATGATCAGCAGTGCCGGGGAAGAATTGGGATGGAGAGGATATATGCTCAGCCGATTAATAACAGCAGGCGTACCGAAGCCCATTATGACAAGCGGATTGATCTGGGGAGCTTGGCATATTCCCGCTATTCTGTTAGGCAGTTATTACTCCGGCCCTTCATTAATCTTGTCCATCCTCTTATTTCTGATCACGATTAGTTCATTTAATTTTATTATTAGCCAAATCCGCTTAAGCACTGGAAGCATCTGGCCAGCCATCCTGTTTCATGCTTCCTGGAACGCTGTGATTCAGGGTTCATTTGATGCATCTACCAAGGGAGAAAATGCCTATTTATGGACAGGTGAGTCAGGTATATTGGTTGCACTTGTAATGGTTTTGGCTGCCTGGATCTTTTCCAGAAAATCAGGTTTTATGTATCGTACTTACTGAAAGCAATATACAATATGTTGTTAAAATCAACGTAAATGATAAAGTCGATATGCTCCCCTTATAGTAAAGCTTAGCAAAAAATAAGCAGACTGCTAATCTGCAGACTGCTTATTTCTTTTCAAATCTTATTATTTTTGCTGCCGATCCGTATACTTCTTCGTCTACAGCAGCTTTTTCAAATAATCGAATACCGCCTCAATTTCCTTACAAGCAACATCCCCATTGATTGACATCGTTTCGAAAGTTATGCCTTCATAATTGGTAACCAGGTAATCCTGAGACTCAAACCCTAACAGTTGATAAAAACGTCTTCTCTTCATTCGTTGATCATGATTAATAAATTTAGGATTAACTTCTTCAATATTTAGACAAATCCGATAACCCAGGTATTCATTCTTTATCTCAGTAATAACGGCTTTCCCGTACCCTTTATTTTGATAGCCTTTACCAATTGCCAGATACAATACGTAAAGCATATCTTTCTCTACGATGAGATAATTCATTCCCACCAGCGCATCATCATCATATATTCCATAAAACAAATGGTCGGTATCATTGCTGATCTCTACCAATTTGTTATACGGGACCATCTCTTCTACAGGAAACGAATCATCATAGATCGTTTTGATCTCGTCCATATTCTTGTTATTCACTCTTTTTAATACGCTAGTCATATAGTTCTTTTTTCTCTATTTTCTAAAAGATCCCGTTTTTATCCCATCGTTTAACGTTTAATCCACCACTGTATTTTGGACTTTGCCTTCTTTCTTTCCATATAACATGTAATACAGCAAAAGGGCCCCCAGTATCATTAATCCGAGTATAAAATACAGACCTCGATATCCTGCCGCTGGAAGGATCAGACCGATAATAGATGGGCCGAATCCGTTCCCCAGATCATAAAATATAAAGAACGTCGCCGTGGCTAGGCCGACCCGGTGAGGATCGGCTAATTGGATCGCTATCGTCTGCGTGACGGAAGAGATATTACCAAAACCCAGAGCAACAAGTGCGCCTACCAATAGCAGTGTAAAACTGCTGTTAACCGAACCAAGAAGAAACATTCCTGCTGCATATATAATAAGAGCCGGATATAAAATAATATTAGCGCCTCTTCTATCCATTATCCGTCCTGTAAAAGGCCGCGAAATTAAAACAAAAATCGTATATACCATGAAGAAGAAGCTGGCTGCGTCTATTAACCCTAACTCCAAAGCATATATATTTAAATAGGACACAATGCCGGAAAAACAAAAGGTCATAAAAAAGATAATAATGGCAATCGGTACCACTTTGGGCTCAATAAAGTCAGAGATTCGTATTCCCTTTTTATTGTTCTTCACCGTCTTGTGCGCTGCAGGGAACTTCAAGCAAAATGCGATTATTAAGCTGAACATTCCAAGCAACAAACTTAAAGAAAAAATCATATCAAAATTGGAATTCCGAATCAAAATCAATCCAATAAATGGACCGATGCCTGTAGCCAATGCCGTACTGATTGCAAAATAACTGATACCCTCCCCTTTTCGTGATGAAGGAAGGCTAAGCACGACCACGGTACTCACAATGGTAGAGATGATCCCCACTGTAATCCCGTTTAAAAGCCGGGTTAATATGAGAAAGTTAACATTCAGATGGACGAAATAAAGTAAAGTGGTAACAATCAATAAAAACAGACTGGTCATCAATATTTTTTTGGAATGGATCAGACGTCCTGTGAACAAACGCCCGACTAAGGACCCGATAATAAAAATACCTGCGACGATACCCGCCTGCCCGGTTGATGCATTAAATTCATTCATGACATACAGCGTTATTGTCGCGTTCAACAAAAAGAAAATCAATGTCATAATAAAATTAACAGCCGAAAGAATAATAAAGTTTTTCGTCCACAGTTCAGGATTGTTTGGATTCATAGCATAATTCTCCTATCTGCAGATTTTCCTAAGGGTTCAAGATGTGATGCGTGATGCGATTCATACTGCACGTTCACTATTCGCAGTACAATTCAAAAACTGCAAATTAAAACGTATACGCCTCTCCGTCTTCCGGAACGAATAAGCTGGAGGTAAATCCCTTTTCTTCTGCAAAGCTTTTTAGTTCCTGTCTGGATAATGTCCAGTGATTCACGGCTTCCATATGGACGGAGATAATTTTGGCGTTAGGAGCCGCTTGATGCACCTCGTACACATCTTCTTTGCCCATGATCAATGAGCCTGCATCGTGCCAACTATTGTCTCCAGCGTTCAATACGATGATCTCGGGAGTATGGGAATTGATTTCGTTCTCCACTCCTTCATACCATACGGTGTCTCCAGCCAGGTACAATGTCTTCTCGCTTGCGTGTTTGAAGACAACACCGCATACCTCACCCATTATGTTTAATAAATCTTCTCCTCTGCCATGCTCACCTTTGGTTTTGATTAACTGAATTCCTTTAAAATGCGTATTTTCCGTGAGTACTTCCACTTGCTCAAAACCGTCATTTTTAATTTTTGCGGCATCTTCTTCATTTTGTACAAAAACGTTAATATTTTTGGGAAGTACGGCTTTGGCTATATCATCGTAATGATCCAGATGCAAATGAGTCAGAATCACAGCATCGACATCCTTGATGATCTCGTGAACGGATAGTGGCAGATCAACGATCGGATTTCGCAAATCTTCTCTGATGCCCGCCAGGAAAGGATCATACAGCCCTTTGTCTGCGAGTAATGGATCGACCAGGAACTTTTGACCTGCGTAGTGAACAAGGATGGTGGCGTTACGAATTTGTTGAATATGCATGTTGGTATATAATTCTCCTTCTGTTTTTTAAGTTTTGTTTGTTAACGTTGATAAGTTTATACTAGATGCAGCCTTCAAATACACAGATTAAATAAAGTGTATGGGCCGTTTTACTTTATTTTTAAAGGAGATGCGTTACGTTTGGATCAGACTGATAAACGAATTATTGAAGAATTGAGTCGAAATAGCCGAATTACGATGAAAGAATTAGGGGGAAGAGTTCACCTGACCGGACCTGCAGCAGCAGCCCGGGTAGAAAAACTGGAGGATAATGGAGTTATAGAGGGATATAGCATCAAGGTTAATCAAGCCAAATTAGGATGTTATACGTATGCCTTTTTAAATATTTATATCAAAGATACACACCATCATCCCTTTCTTACCTTTATTCAGTCCAAAAAAGAGTACATCCTGAATAATTACAAAATAAGCGGTGATGGATGCTATCTGCTGGAATGCAGGTTTCCGAGTAATGAAGTGTTGAATCAATTTTTGGTGGAGTTGAACCATTACGCCAACTATAAATTATCGATTGTCATCGATAAAACTTTGTAATTTTCTCTATACAATTCTCTCCAGCTCATTACATTTTAAATAAACAAAGAGCGGCACAAGCCACTCTTTTTATTTAATTCTGTTTTTATTATACTTATGACAAACAATAAAAGGTATCTCTTACATATAGCAAAAGCCCGCCCATAATAGGCAGGCTTTTGCTTCTTTTTTCTGCTTGCTGTTACATTGAAGGATTGGTCTCCCGCTCGAAGAATGATACCGAGCTGTTGTGCAGAAACGGTACTCATCATATACATGAAGATGTTAGTAAGCGATGTACGATTGGCTTCCTCTGTTCCTTTGTCCGTCGTTCTCACTTCATCATAGGTTAAACCCGTAGCCGGATCCGTATAGTCAGCGAAATATTGATATGTCCTTTTTGCAATCGCCTTCAATTATTGGTTGAATCCAGCCTTTTTTTCTGCTTTCTGAGCGGCTAAAGCTGTAGGTAATGTAAACATCAAAATGATATCGCTTACTATATAGGGATTGGGAAGTTTGAAAAGTAGCTCCATTACTGCTTTATCCTTAGCAACAATGGAGCTGTATTCCTTCTATTTAGCTATAACCAGGTTGTGACTAATATCTGAGTAAGAGATTACTTTGCCATCTCGGATATGAACTCTGGAATATTCATATGAGAGTGAAGAATTACTGTATGAATCAGGCGTACCCATAATTGCAATAACCTCTTCTACTGTAGAACCGATTGTAAAGGGATGGGCTTCTTTAATAGTTGTGTACAATATGACGTTCAATGGTTCCTTTATTCTGGACCACCCGTTTACCCTACCATCCATATCAAAATAAATATTTGAGAAACGATAACGAAAAGATTGATTATTGACTGAATCTGGAGTGCCCATCGCTTCTTCCTCTCCTTCACTATCTGATCCGGGGATTGAGGAGTATGGAGCCGGAATGGACTCAACGTCGTGCAATGCTTGACTGCTTGATGCATCATGCCCGCTTAGTCCCTCATTACCGAACCCTGCTTGCTCAGAGGAATCTTGAACTTGAAATGAATCAGACGTAGAAGTAAAAGCAGTATTACCAGATGGTATACCTTCTGAATTGAAAGTATTGCTATATCCGGATGACGAATTCGGATAGAAAGCCGGGCTGCTATCGTCTTCTATATACTTCCAAGCAATAAACACGATCACAAAGATCCACCAGAACTGAATACCACCAGAAGTTATTTTTATTGCAGATTCAAAAAGACGATAGATTGGAGGTTTCTCAGGTAATGGCACATCCAAAAAATGATGCCTTCTCTTATAATCTATATGCGTGTAGTCATTAAATAAATGCCGTTCCGCTTTTTGTTTAATTCCTAGAGGATATCTCGTTGCGCCCACCTTTTGCATCAAGTTCCAGTAATCTTCATTCATTGGAATATTGAAATAAAGTGCTCTCGGTAAAGGCTCGGATAAGTTAAGAAAGTGATTAATTGCGTGGTTACGAGCCATAGCATAGAATACTATCTCTTTTATGTAACGTGGAGTTCTGCGATTCATCAAGTTCTGCGATTCATCACGTGGCTTTCTATAATCTGAATATTCTTTGCCAATTCATTTTTCATAGCTGCTCGTATATCGAACTTTGCAAGTTTAATTAAATCTGCATTCATTCTTATCCGCTCCAATACTATTCTAATCTTGGCAGAACAGTTTTACTCTATATTACATACACTTACTCCTTAAAAAAATCAAACTTGATCACATAATCAAACAGAAATCGGATTAGTGTAGCTCCAATAGGAATAATACTATACAGCCATAGCGGATGATGAGGAGGTTCTCCGTTAGGTGTCTCTACCAGAATAAAATAAGTGACAAAACAGTAAAGCAAAGCCAGCATGATCCCGGTTACGTTTTTCTCCTTTTTACTTTCTTTTTTGCTTTTCATGGATAAGGCTCCTTTCATTCACTTGTGCCGAAAGTCTATTTCATCCGTTTGAGTTCATTGTTATCAGGAAAATCCTGTTATTACCAGTATACAACAAGAAATGCTGCATGATCATACTAATATCTCTTTTACCTACTACCCTATACGCAGCTTTATTAAAAAAGGACAGCCCCCGAGAGCTGTCCTTCTGTTGTCCTACGATTAATTGCTCGTATATCTCACCCAATCATACTCTGCGTACAGTGGGTTGGCACCATCATATGTGCCTGTCCAATCATCTACCCCGGTTCCATTCCACAGATTCATCATGATCTGACCTGGTGTAGTCGGAATATTCGTGGTAGCTGTATGCTTCAGTACGCCGTCTACATACCATTTGATGGAGCCTGGCTGCCAATCGAATGCATACGTATGGAAACCCGCTGCAGCGTCAAAACCAAGGTTGATCACTTTTTCGTGCCCACCCACTCCGTTGGTATAGTAGTTGAACTGTACTTTGGTGGTATCTTTCCCCAGGAATTCAATATCGATCTCATCCCACTGTGTACCATTGGCAGGACCGGTATACGTGAAGAATGAAGAGACAATCCCTACGTTTTTGGCTGGTTTCATGCGTACTTCATACTTGCCATACCCATACGTGTTAGTCGTCCGGTATTCACCGCAGTCGAATTTGTTGGGAGATGAGCTGGTGAGGCCCAGTTTGAGCTTGCCATCGTTGGTAAAACTGGCATTGTTCGCACGCCATGTACAGTTGAACATATTACCGTTGGAGTAGCCATCTGCCTTTTGCCAGGTACTCGGATTAAAATACGTCAAAGGCTCCCAGAATACACTCGCTGCAAATGAACTTGTCGAAAAGAACAGGGAAATAACCATTGTCGTTACCAGTGTAACCAGTGATTTTTGGTTCATGTCAAACCTCCATTTTGTTTTTTTAATCATTTCTATCTTATACGTCAGCCGTATGTTCACTAAGTTCATTTATATCTGCTGCATTCGCAGCGGATTCGGTCGGTTCGTTTGGAAGCTGTTCTTGTTCGTCTGTTTGTACTTGTTCATCTTGTTGCCCTTCTTGGCCTGCATCCAGTTCGGTAATGCCGGCATTGGGTACAAGCTGCCAGGCATCCAGATTGAACAGATTGCCGCTGCCTCCGGTGAATACGAGGTACAGGTTATGAACACCGGTCGCATTGCGAATAGTTGTCTGCACTTCTCGCCAGTTTTGCATGCCTCCTGTGGAAGGAACCTGCAGCGTGCCGACCAGCGGACCGGTTGCACTATCCAGACGCACTTCGATCGTACCGCCTGTGTTGGAAGCAACAGTCGCTTTGAATGCTCTAGCACCCGACCAGCCCATATCCGCTTTGCCGACGGCGATCCAGCCGCCGTTATTGATATTGGTGACATTCATATTGCTGATGGGTCCTCCGCCCGCCTGTGACGGCTCGGTGGAGATACCTGCCTGCCAACCAATCGTCTCCGCTTCCACGCGTGTATACGGGTTCAGGTTGGCGAGCTGGCCTACACCAGCCATATTAGCCTGTACTTCGGCGATGCTGCCATCTCCATTGTGCACCAGCTTGTTGATATGCGGGGAGCGATATCCTTTGCCGGCTCCGATCTGAGCCTTGCTGACAGTCTGGGCATGGTAGACGACATACCATTCATTTTTGAAGTTAAATACGGCATGATGATTGTTGCCGCCCACTCCGAAGAATGAGTACGGATTTTTCAGGAAATGCCCTTTGTACGTAAAGGGTCCCATCGGATTGTCGCTGACCATATATCCGATTTCACCGGCTGGATACTGGGCAGGATGGGTACCGGCAAAATTGATGCAGTACGAGTAGTAATATTTGCCGTTATATTTGTGAATGCCGGAATCTTCGAACAGATACGGAGCATCTATTGTCTGGGCATTGCCGGTAGTGCTGATCATATCGGCTCCCAGCCGTACGACTCTGGCCGTTTTCGGATTAGCGATGGAAGCCGGATCGGATTCATTGGGGATGCCGCCACCGACGTATAGATATCCGCTACCATCGTCATTTACCAGTACAGCCGGATCGAACAGCCAGGTGACACCCGCCATTCCCGGTGTATTATGGGTCAGCAGCGCTCTACCCATCGGATCGGTCCAGGGACCCACAGGTGTATCGGCTGTCAGCACGCCAATACCGGCTCCCCCATTGGCGAAGTACAGGAAGAATTTGTCCTTGCCATTTATTTTTTTGTACGCTACTGCAGGGGCCCAGGAATTGGAAGCCCATTTGGCGATGCCTCTGCCGTTATTTTTGTTATTGGCGCCTGCGACAGGTATGGTTCCATGATCGGTCCAGTTCACCATGTCTGCAGAAGATATTACCTGGATACGATCCAGAGCGCTGAAGTCATTGTCCTTGATCGATCCGTCAGCATTATATACATACTTATCACTGGACATGTAAATATACACTCTGCCATTGTACACCAGTGAGTAAGGATCGGCTCCCAGCTTGTGATCCATGAGCGGGTTGGCATTACCGGGCAATTTGGCCAGGGGCCGATTGGCCGCCTCTGCATGATACTGGGGAAAAGCAGTGAACAGTAAAGCGCAAGCGAGAAGTACAGTTAGACATTTTCGAATCATTAATTAACCTCCATTTCATATTGATAACGCTTACAATAAGAGATGTATAAAAGCATTATTGAATAAAGAAGGGTGCCCAAGGCCATAAAACACTACACATACAAAGAGCATAAATATGTAATTTAATTGAAAATAATGGTTTTTGTCTGCTCGGAAAAATGATAACATGCTGCCCTTAATATAACAACAAGATGACATATCAAATAAGCGATCTGACTCTTCTTCTCTAATTGATCTGCACAGAAAGAAAAACCTGCTGCTTTTATGTAATAATTATAACTATATGGAAACTCCCTCTGTAAAAGGTACAAAACAGAGGGAGTTTTCTCGATGGGCTCGGGCCATTTTTTATTTATTCTGATGGTGAGAAATATTAGTGACGAGAGAAAAATGTACAGCTGTATCAAATAATAACTGCTTTTCTACTCCCTGATCCGGCAGTCTGCCAGAACCTCGGGCTTGAACTTCATGCTGTCGGATGCGGTGATGCTGCGAATGACCCGGCACGGTACACCTGCTGCAAAGGAGTTGGCCGGAATATCCTGGGTGACGACACTACCTGCCCCAATAACGCATCCGTCGCCAATGGTAACGCCTCCACACACGGTGACATTGGCAGACAGCCACACATCATTACCGATCGTTACCGGTTTGGCATAACACAATGAATTGGCTTGTCCATGCTGGTCAATCATCTGTCGTCGCTCCGAGGCGATAAATGGATGTACAGGCGTCACAATAGTCACATTCGGACCAAAGCTCGTATAACTGCCAATACTCACTCTGGCATCATCCTGAACCGTAAGATTGTAATTGGCAAAGAAATGACTGCCGATTTCGGTGTGAGTCCCATAATGAAAAAAAATCGGTCCCTGCAAAAAGCATTGCTCGCCTCTGGCGCCAAGCAGCTGCTGAAGTATGTTTTCCCGTTCTTCGACCTGATCCTCGTACGTCTCGCTGTACTGCTGGCTAAGCCGGTGCGCTTTGGCTTTGATCTTTCTCAGATCGGGATGTCCCGGGTTAAACAATAGTCCGTTAAAGATCCGCTCTTCTTCTGTCATGGTTACCTCTCCCCTGTCGTGTGTGAACTTGCTCCCGTCTGCGAGTTTGTAATCTATCTGATGGACAGCTGAGCATGGTTCAGACGATTGACAGCAAGCAGCCGGTACTGCTTTCTTTATTGTAGTGGATCGTCGTCCATTATCCTATAAGCAGGTCATCCCATTCATGGTTATGTATATAGGTCCAGATAAAAAAACGAAGAGCAGCTCTTTGACAGATGCTCTTCGTTTCTTTGTATAACCCGACAGGGAATGGAATATTTTCAAATTGAGATTGTATATTATACCCGTCCATCCGGCACGATCCGGACGGTCGCTGCGCGTGCCCGTTCGCTGACCATAGAGTCTTTGTAGGGAGTGCTCTGGTATTTGGTCCGATAGGCTTGATCGATCTGTTCATGGATCGGTCCATCGACGAGTTCGAAAGTAACTTCCCGGGTCATGCCGGCTACGGTGATGCGTCCTGCCTTTTGCCGCTGCGCTGCCTGATACCAGCGCGAATTCTGACCATTATAGGCTCGCACGTAGAGAGCATCGTCCACAACGACCGACCAGATCCATGTAGGGGTGCCGTATGTCTTCCCGTCTTCACGAAATGGTGAGATATACAGATCATCCGCTCCGGCGATCTGCTGCAGTTCTTCCCTGGTCCATGTACTCATATGATGATCCTCCTTTAACAAAATGAACATTGATTGTTTAATCAACTTATGTCTATAATTTTAAACGGAAATATAAGGCTTGCAATGGACAATTTGCTGCCAAATGTGGAGTACTGAACACAACTAGCGGAATTGTTAATTATTTTGGAAGGATGATCTGTACATGAACAAAATCGACCGACGTGTTGTCAAATCCCGGGAGGCCATCAAAAAAGCGATTCTCGAACTGATGGCCGAGAAAAACTTTGATTCTATAACGATCCGGGACATTTCGGAGCGTGCCAATGTGAACCGGGGAACTATTTATCTTCATTATCTGGATAAGTACGATTTGCTGGATAAAATTATCGAAGAACATATCAATAATCTTCGTGAACTGTGCCATAATGCATCAGAAATGACTTTTCAGGAAGGCAATTATGTCTGGTTTGAGTATTTTGCCGAGCATCATCTGTTCTTTTCGACGATGCTGAATACGAAGAGTGCTGCCCACTTTCGCAGTCGGTTTCTCGATCTGGTCGTGGAAGAATACAGGGTGGAAGTGGATACGACCCAGGGAACCAATCAGGGACTCGAAGACGAAGTCGTACTGCAATTTATGGGTTCGGCTGTAGTAGGGACGGTCGAATGGTGGTTTAAAAATGGAATGCCGGTTCCCCCGCGCGTAATTGCGGAACAAACCGGCATCCTCCTGGATCGGAATTTCTAGAATGGATAGATGGAAATAATAGACTACTGAACCATCAGGCGGCCTGCTTGCGCCGCCATCCCAGACGGATACCTGTCACAAGGCCCACACCAAGCAAAATAATCATCAGTCCGAGCACCGTACCTGTCGACAGTGGCTCATCCAGGAACAGCCAACCCCACACCACTCCAAATACCGGTACCAGAAAAGTGACACTCACCGTCTTCACCGCCCCTACATTGATAATCAACCGAAAATACAGCAGATAAGCAAACGCTGTCGATAGCAGAGCAAGCATAAGCACCGAGCTGATAGCCGGCATACCCGGTAGGTGCGCAGGCAGGAAGAACAAAGCGATGGGAAGCAGTAAAAGACCTGCAGCCAGCTGCTGTCCGATCGCCAGGTCAAGTGGCTGTTCGCCCTGGAACGCTCTGGCCGAATAGATACCACCGATTCCATAAAATGCTGCAGCCGCCAGCGACATCAGCACCGGGCCTACCAGGCTCGTACCCCCAGCCTGTGCATTCCAGCCAACGAGTACGATAACGCCAATCATTCCGAGCAGCAGACCCATCGACTTTTTCCAGGTAAAGGCTTCTTTGACCCATATGTAGGAGATGACTGCAGTAAACAGCGGCGTCATCGAATTGAGGATGGCTGCCAGCGAGGCGTTCATGCTCATCTCTGCAGCAGCAATAAAGCAAAACGGGATAGCCGCATTACAGGCACCCAGCATCAGGTATTGTCTCCACTTGTGCCAGATATGCGGTCGTGTGCGCAACACAAGCGTGTAAAGCAACAGCCCGGCTGCTGCAATCAACACCCGCAGATCGATGAGTACGATAGGGCCAAGCTCGGGCACTGCTACTCTCATAAATAAAAATGAAGCTCCCCATAGAGCGGCGAGCAGTATCAGCATACCTGCATCTTTCGTTCTCAACACTATCCGCCCCCTCTATAGTCATATGAAATCATACTGTAACACGGTATCTTCATTATATGAAAGGAAAAGGATACTGTCTTTTGCTATCTTGCTTCTTTATTAGGGGACTACCATTTGATTACCGGCTGGAATTTGCTCAAGTTTTGCATAAATAGTTATTATTGGTATTATGAAGGAGTTGGTTCTCCAAAGATTCATCCCAAATATAAATAGGAGTGATACCAGATGCTGCGTATTTTAATCGTTAATTTCCCTGCAGAAGGACATGTGAACCCTACGCTGGGGATTACAGAAGCCTTTGTGTCGCGTGGAGATGAAGTGCATTACATCACGACCGAGAAATACAAGGAAAGAATCGAAGCTGTAGGCGCTACCGTGCATCTGCACCCGGATCTGGTCCGAACCGCTTCCATCGATACAGGCAACCGGGAAAGCATTAATGAATTTATGAAAATCCATATTCGCACTTCACTGGACATTCTTGAGGTCGTCCGACAATTGTCCGCCACCCTGACTTTTGATCTGGTGCTGTACGACCGATTTGGCGCAGGTGAGCTGGTAAGGGATATGCTGAATATTCCGGGCATCTCCTCCTCCCCGTCCTTTCTGATCTCCAATCAGCATATGGCGACCAATCTGTTCCGTCCCAACGCAGAGTCATCAGCTCCACCGGATGCCTTTGTTGCCGAATCCCTGTCCCTGATGAAAGAAAAATACAGCGTTGCGCCCAAGGAAATGATTCAGTTTATGAACAATAGTGGCGCGCTGAATATTGTATATACCAGCAAGTACTTCCAGCCGAATGGAGAGCAGTTTGAGGACAAAAACCTTTTTATCGGCCCGAGCTTCCCGGAACGCAAAGGATCCGGCTCGTTTCCTTTGGAAAAGCTGCATGATCAGCGGGTACTCTATATTTCGATGGGTACGGTGCTTGATCATATTGAAGAGTTTTTCAACACCTGTATTGAAGCTTTTGGCGATTTCGACGGGATCGTGGTTATTGCCGCCGGTGAGAAAGCGGATTTTGCCAAAATTAATCCGGCCCCTGACAACTTTATCATCTCCCCGTATGTTCCGCAGCTGGAAGTGCTGCGTCATGCCGACGTATTCATTACCCATGGCGGTATGAACAGCGTCAATGAAGGCATTCACTTTAACGTGCCTCTGGTTGTACTGCCTCAGGACAAAGACCAGCCGATGGTCGCCCAGCGCCTGACCGAACTGCAAGCCGGCTACCGCATCACCAAAGATCAGATTCATGTTCAGTCGCTGCGCGAAGCGGTGCAGGAAGTGCTGTCCAATCCGTCCTACAAGGAAGGCGTACACAAGATCAATCAAAGCTTTGAGCAGTGCGGCGGTACCGAGGAAGCACTTTGCCGTATCGATGCCTATCTGCTGCAAAGAACGGGAGCAAATTGAGATTACTTTATAAAAATTGGATTGTGTGGCTTATTGTACTGATTGTGCTTCTTCTTTTTGCAGGCATCTGGATAGTGAGGACCGATACACATCCATCTCCGCTGTAGTCCTATTATACAGGCGTCATCCGCAGCATAGAGAAAAGGGATAACAGCATTGATGGAACCCGGATCAAATACGTTATCACTTTTACAGATGGCAAAGCATTTGTCGTTACAAAGCGAACTTCATTTTATATTAATGAGCTTATGTCGATAGGAGTGGAGGAAGACCCTTCCATTACCTTTACCCGGCTTCGAAAAGAGTCTCATATTGGAGAAATTAGATAACTGGATAATTAGCAAAAAAGCCGTGAGTATATTCACGGCTTCTTTCTTTTTCTCTAGTCTGTTTGTAGTCCAGAAGTGCCGGACTACAGATCCCTGTATATTTAAAAAAAGACTCCGGGACTATTGGGAATATTTTCAATAATGTTATTATAAATAACATGCCATACATCCGCCAATCAAGGAGGTGAACAGATTGAACCCTTATAACGACGTATCCATACTAAAAGAAGCACTGAACGAAGAGTTAAGCAAAAGAAACGCATTCGAGCAAAAGATCATTCTGAGCAAAATAGTAAATGATCTGCAAAACGATCTGCCAACTGATCCGTCAATCAGTCCAACAAGCAGCCTCACTGATGAACATTACATAAAAAGCGACTGGGAAATGATTAAGGAGTATCTGAGTATTCCCTTCATCCGCTGGGCGTATATCCTGGCAATTGTTACACCTATAGTTTTAATCGTCGGCTTTGTATATGCAGCCCTCTGGGTAGAATAGTCGCGGCGATCCTGCTTTGCCCAGTCCGAATGGCGACATATTGATGCTGTATATCGTATCTGAAATAGACAAAATGAAAACGCGAACAATTTTCCTGTTAAGGAGTATTGTCCTCGTTTTTGCGTGTTATTGTACAGGGCGGTACTTCAATGTCTCAAAATAATCCATTACGATCTGACGGAACTCCAAAACTGCCTGTGAAGCATATCGGTTCCGGTTCCACAGCAGGGCAATTTGCCGTACAAGTTCATGTTGCTCCAAGGGGATATACCGGATACGTTCCCGCGGGTTCCTCGCTGTACCCGGCATGAAAGCAATCCCTATTCCGGTCTCTACCAGCGTACTCATTCTCGCCGGCTCATCTCCCTCATACACATACCGGGGTGTAAATCCGGCATCATAACAGGCGGCATCGACCAGATCGCGGGTGCCATAGCCCTGATTGACGCCCACAAACCACTCGTCCTCCAGTTCTTCAAGCGAGATACTCTGCCGATTAGAGAAACGATGGCCTTCTGGAACAGCAAGCAGGATAGGATCAATGTAGACAATCTGACACTCGATATCCTCTCCATGTATCGGCGGAGACGAGAGACAAAGATCCACTTCTCCTCGCTGCAAAAGTGTAACCATATCCTCGGTAGCCAGCATTTGTACATGAAACTGAATCTCCGGTCTCTTTTTCCTGAATTCCTGCAGAATGCCCGGCAATGTGCTGGCAGTAGTCACCGCGAGCTCCAGTGTACTCTGCTGTATATGAGCCAGATCCCTGATCTCCTGTCTTCCCTGTTCCAATTCAAATAATGCCTTTTCCGCACGACGAAGAAATCGGCGGCCTGACTCATTCAATCGCAAATTCCGGCCGGTTCGGTCAAACAATGGCACACCCAGGTCCTCTTCCAGACGCTGTATCGTTTTACTGAGCGAAGATTGGGTGACATGCAGCTGCTGCGCTGCTTCTGTCATATGTTCCAATCGAGCTACCGTCATAAAATACTGCAGTTGAAGAAGTTCCATAACTCCCCTCCATTCATTCCTTCTGATACATGAAATGATAGCATAAAATGCGTTGGAGTAAATCATTTTATTCGCTTACGATAAGGAGAGAACATTTGAGGAGGAATAATATAATGAGCGTACGCAGCTGGTGGTTAATGATATCTGTTGGATTGGGCATTATGTTGAATCCACTGAACTCTTCCATGATCTCTGTAGCGATTCCGCAATTACAGCATTCATTTCAGCTGGATTTTGCAGCAGTCTCGTGGATTATCTTTTCCTTTTATATTGCGAGTGCGGTTGCCCAGCCTGTCATGGGCAGAATGAGCGATCTGTTTGGCCGCCGAAACCTGTTTCTGGCCGGGTTGCTGGTCTCCCTGATTGTATCTCTGAGTGCTCCGTTATCGTTAAGCTTTGGCTGGCTGATTGTATTCCGCATCGTACAGTCTATCGGAACGAGTATGATGGTAGCTGTAGGAATGGCTATCGTGCGCATCCATGTTGCGGAGAAGCAGGCAGCTGCGCTATCGGTATTATCCATCTTTCTGTCCGGAGCGGCAGCGGTCGGACCTTTTATCGGGGGATTGCTGATGTATTGGTGGGACTGGCAGGCCATCTTTCTGGTCAATATCCCCGTTGTATTGGTGAGTCTGCTATTGGCTTGGAGAACGATTCCGGTAGACGAACCTTCCACTTCTGCTGTCAGTAACAATGTGTCGGGTCAATGGATTCGCAGGATGGACCCGGCAGGCATTTTTCTTTTTACAGTGGGTCTGATCGCTCTGCTGCTTGGCTTATTGTCTGCCAAATCATCAGGTTCATTTGGGGGGTCTCCTATTTGGATGAGTATGGCGGGGATCGTACTGCTGGCGATTTTTGTATGGCACGAATTACGTACAGCGTCACCCTTTATTCCTTTGCGCACATTTGCCAGATATCCTGCGATGGCGTGGGTTAATGTGGAGTTTATACTGATCAATCTGATTTATTATGCTGTCTTTTTTGGAATGCCTTCCTACCTGCAGGTCGTGCATCATATCAGTGAAATCAATGCGGGAATGCTTATGCTGAGCCTGGGACTGTGCTCCCTGCTGATTTCTCCCTGGGCTGGACGATGGGTGGATCGATCAGGTACAGGGCCGACTCTCCTCACGTCTGCCCTATTGATGACTATGGGATCGATATCGCTGGTTACGCTCGGTCCGGCTTCATCGATCATCAGTATCGGCCTTGCACTCGCTGTATTCGGAGTTAGCAACGGATTGAATAATGTCGGCATGCAGGCTGCTTTGTTCCAGAGTTCACCCCGGGATATGATCGGAGTAGCCTCCGGATTATTCAGCACATCCAGATACCTCGGCACCATTCTCTCCTCCCTATTGATCAGCATGGTGGCAGGAAGCCAACTGACCTTTGCCGGATTTCGCATACTGGGGACAATTCTTACTGTAATGGCACTCTTCCTCGTCTATATGAACTGGCACCGCTGGCAAGCGGGACAGCAGCAATACAACGAGACGGATCAAATATCATAAGGGATATGGTTCACGATAGCCAGAGCAGCAACAGCACGATATCCAGCTTATTCCGCCGACTTCTTTTTGCGAATCTTTGGTTGGGTCAGCTGATAGCTGTGCTGTACCATATCCTCTATCTCTTCCCGCGGAATCTCCCCATCCAGAGTCACCGTATTCCAGTGCTCCTTGTTCATATGATACCCTGGCTGAACTTCCGGATATAAAGTCCGCAAAAAGTCGGCTTTGATTGGGTCACACTTCAGATTGACACATAAGTGACCATGACGCTGAAAGATCAGGGCAAAGGACTTTTTGTTGCCGGTATGCCTCATGACCGTCCATGTCTCATCAAACGGATAATCCTTGTATACCCCGGGATAGGACAAGCAATATTCGATAAATTCTTTTTCGTTCATCATCTGCCTCCGTATGCATCATTAAGTACAATCTCTTCTTTCAGCATACAAGAAACTCCGCTGATCCGGCAAATAGAGAATCGGGTGGCCTTCGTAATAATGAACATAATCAAAAAACAGACGCTGCAGAGGCGTCTGTTTTTTGGTTACAGAAAGTTATGTTTGTAGGGATATTTGATTATTGGGCCTGATTCGCCTGATGCAGATAACTCGGAATCATCGTCTCAAAAGATGGGAATGCATAAATGAGCTTGTCCGCATCTTCAGCTGTCAGTCCCAGCGTAATGACCGGTGTCAGGCTGTTAATGATCTCCAGCGCCTCCTGGCTGTAGGCAGCTGCTCCGACCAATTTGTTCTCCTGATCGTACACCAGGGTCAGATGAGCTTCGGTATCATTGCGTCCGGCAAAGTCCCACTGTTTGCCCAGCTCCACCGGTTTGACCATATAGTCTGAAGATTGTTCTGCTTCCTCGATGCTGATGCCGATCTGGGCAATTCTCGGCACCGTAAAGGCAATCGTTGCAATCGGCGGATACTGAATCGGAGCGTTAATCGCACCGAGCAGTGAACCTGCCAGATATTTGGCTTCAAATACGGCTGTCGGTGTAAGACGCGGCTGCGTTTTGTCGAGAATATCACCGATCGCGTAAATATGCGGCTGTGAGGTCTGCAGACGATCATTCACTACGATACCGTGTTTGTTGTACTCCACACCGGCAGCTTCCAGATTCAGCTGATCCGCATTGGGTACACGGCCGGTTGCATTGATTACCAACCCTGCTGTCAGATGAAGCCCCTTTTCGGTCGTAACAGCCAGTTCGCTGCCCTGCTGCTCCACACCGATCACATGATCGTTAAAATGGAACTGGATGCCTTCTTGCTTCATTTTGTCGATCATCTTGTTGGCGTAGGGCTGGTGGAATCCATTAAGAATATGATCCGAAGACTGCACGACATGCACTTCGGCTCCTGTTTTCACAGAGATCGAAGCGAGTTCCATCGATACATAGCCTGCACCAATAAAGACGATACGCTCCGGCAGTTCCGGCAAATACAGGAATTCATTGCTGGTCTTCATGTATTGTTCGCCCGGTATGTTCAGGGCAGCCGGGCGATGCCCGGCTGCAATCACGATTTGGTCTGCGGTGTAGTGCTCGTTGTTTACCGCAACCGTGCCCGCATCGACAAATTGCGCTTCGCCCCGGATGATCTCTACGCCCGCTTTTTGCAGGTTCTTCTCCATCATAACCGGCAGTGGGCCGAGAATTTTATTCTTATGATCCATGAGCTGCTGCCAGTTCAGCTTGAATTGACTTGTCAGACCGACCGGACCGAACAGCTCTGCATCTTCCATTACCTTGATCGGACCATCGAGAATGATTTTGGGATTACAGCCATAGTTGGTGCATATACCCAAAATCTTGTCACGCTCAATCATGCCTACTTTTTTGCCGGCTGCACTAAGTGGTAATGCCGCATTCCATGCTCCCTGTCCACTGCCTATGAATAATACATCGAATTGTTTTGTCATATTGATCCTCCTGATTTCTGTCGACTTCACCCATTATCAATAGTGCATAATTAATTGAAAACTTAAATGATTTTGCGCTATATTTTTATTATTACCCAATAATCCGGGAATTCTACAGTTTTTATGGGAAGAACGTTTTATGACAGATAAGGGAGCGCTGATAAATCAGGAAGATCAGACTGCGGATGCGCCGGTGATCAGACCATATTTAACAAAACTGTTGTACAGTCCATCCTGTTCCAGGGGATCGGTAATATCATCGGCAATCTCCAGCAGTCCGGGTCTGGCATCACCCATCGCTATGCCGACAGCACAGTACTCCAGCATCTCGGCATCATTCATGCCATCACCGATTGCAATCGTGTGCTCCCGTGGCAGCTGAAGATGATCCAGCAGATCAGCAATTGCAATCGCCTTGTGAATGCCTGGTATCATCAATTCTCCGCTATTCGGGCCAAACAGCGGAACGGTACACTGAATCACTTCGAATCGGTCTGCGAACTCTTCCCGGATCTGCTCGAAGGGAAGTGAACTTTCCAGAAAGCATACTTTGTTGACATCATCCTTGTAGAGGTCGGTCTCGTCATAGGTCAGCCCGGCAATAAAGGGGTGCGGTGCCTGCTTCATCCGTACTCTCGCCTCTGAATCATGATCGATATCTCCGTAAATGAGCTTCTCCAATTGCGCTTTCAGATGAGCACTGGCATACAGCGCAGAATTGGATTCCAGATAGAAATGAATTCCATTCCGGTTGAAAAAATCAACCATATGACGCACATCTTCCGGCCGCACTTTTTTATGATACAGCACCTTATTTGCAATCTCCACATATCCTCCACCGGCACCGATCATCCCGTCAAAGCCAATGTCCCAGATCGAATCGTAAATCTCCGCCTTGGAGCGTCCTGTACAGAGAAACAACAGATGACCATTCTCTCTTGCCTGCCTGCACGCCAGCTGAGCTGATTCGGGAACCTGTCCATAATCATCGACAAGGGTCCCATCAATATCGATAAATACAATCTTTTGGGCTGCATGGTTCATAATTTACCAGACTCCTCTATTTATGTAATGAGCAGCTGCTTGCTCTATCTCCACTCTAAGCGTTGAAACGGGTTACATGTCAAACAGAAAAATGTCCGCTGCATATGACAAAGAAATTTTCTTATCATATATGGCCGCAGCATTCGTCTTGATCTCCAGCCATTCTCCCCATAGTATGTTACAAAACTGCTGGGTCGGCATCTGTCGGACATAACAGTATTTGCAAGAAAAGCACATCTGCTGTAGGGATTCAGCGAATGGATAAATCTATGCCGTTTATTTTTACGTATTTTGTTTAGTAAACTTTCTTTTCGATCATTATTTAGGCATACTAAGTATATGGGTGTTCACGTTATTATGATTACAGGAGAGAATTATGGAAAATCAGATTCAGCAGTTGAAGTTAATCCGTAACAATATTACGCGTTTTATGATGATGTATGAATTTGCCTTAAAAGAGCTTACTACGAAAATCGAAATTCTGAACGATGAATTTCATGTTTTGCATGAATACAATCCCATCGAACATATCAAATCCCGAATCAAATCACCGGATAGCATTATGAAAAAGCTGCAGCGAAAAGGATATGCCCAAAGCCTGGATGATATCAAGGAGACGGTTCGGGATATCGCCGGACTGCGCATCACCTGTTCCTTTACCGAAGATATCTACCGGGTCTGCGAGATGCTCACCAATCAGGCCGATATCCGAGTGATCGAGATCAAGGACTATATCCGTAATCCCAAGCCTAACGGCTACCGGAGCCTGCATATGATTATTCAGGTGCCTGTGTTCATGTCGGACCGGCAGGAAGATGTATATGTGGAAGTACAGATCCGTACGATTGCGATGGACTTCTGGGCGAGTCTGGAACACAAAATCTTTTACAAGTATGAAGGCGCCGTACCCGAACATCTGCTGAACGAACTCAAGGACGCTGCAGACTCTGCTACTGCGCTGGATCACAAGATGGAGCGATTGCATCATGAGGTTCAGTCGATCAAATCGGTCGACAAGAGGCAGCCGGAGTATGAACTGATCCAGAAGCTGACGGATAACAATCAGTTGAATATCCCGGAAGCACTGTTGCGACTCGCCACCGGGACACTAACCGGATCAGCCAAAGTAGAATTCCCTGCCGACAAATAATCCGTTGCTGAGATAGCATACAATAAGCCGCTCCTATTCTATACGGGAGCGGCTTATTTGGCGTATAACTGTATCTATTTTCAGAAAGTTGATTTTTATTGCATTATAAATAAAAGATGAGACTGTATCCCACAAATGATCACTATTCCATCTGATACCAAACATCGAGATAGCTGTGTTTACAACTCCTTAATATAATGATCGTACTGCGTATCCAGCTCCATGTCTGCACGCTCATACAATGCCTTGGCTGGCGTATTATTCACATGCGTCTGCAGGATCACCCGTGCAGCACCATCATTTTTGGCAAAACTAAAAGCCTGCTCCAGCAGAGCACGTCCTGCCCCTTTCCCCCGGCAGTCACCAGCAATAAACAGATCATTTAATAAATAAATCCGGCTTATCCGGATTGACGTAAACAGCGGATACAGCTGGGTGAATCCTACAGCCTGTCCTTGCTCATAAGCGAGAAAGATAACCGATTCCCCTCTCTCGATACGTTCTTTGATAAACCTCTCAGCCGCCGCCGGATCACTATCCTGCCCGTAAAACACCCTGTATTGATCAAATAATGAAGTAATGTCGCTCAGATGCTGCAAATTCGCTTTGATAATGTCCATGATCAGGCTCCTTTTGTTGGACTGGTATTGATTCCAGCCTGTAATTTTGTTTCATATTCTGTATCTGTTCTGTACAGTCCAGCCGGTTTCTTATATAGTATTTATAATTTCTGACATGTATAAAAGGTACAATTGTTCAGATTATTACATGTCAGATTATCATGTCATACTGGACAATTGTTAAAGAAAGGATAACGCAGTGAAAGAATTATTAATCCAACTCGATCATAATCGGCCCAAATACATACAAATCTATCGCTCCATTCGTTCATTGATCGAGGAAGGAGAGCTGCAGGAGCATACGGCGCTTCCTTCAATCCGCCAGCTGGCCGAACAGCTCGGAGTCAGCCGTAATACGACACTGACTGCGTATGAGCAATTGCTCGCCGAAGGATATATTCGCAGTGAAGCCAAAAAGGGTTATTATGTAGAACCTGTCGAAGGACTCGGCACAGATACAACCTCCGTTGGAAAAGGATTGCCCCAAACAGACGACCTGCCACCGTTGATTGATTTTCGTATCGGCAGTGTAGACCGCGAATCGTTTCCACTGCATCAATGGCGTAAATGTGCCAATGCCATATTGCATCAGCCCGGGATCTATACGTACGGTCATTATCAAGGGGAGCCTGAGCTCAGACAGCAGATCATAGCCTATTTGCTGCAATCCAGAGGAATCCGGGCATCCGCTGACCGGCTGATTATAGGGAGCGGGACGCAACTGCTGCTCCTCCATCTGTCTGTACTTCTGAAGAGAAACGGCTGCACTTCGGTAGCCGTCGAAGAACCGGGCTATGATGGTGCACGCACCATATTTCATATGCAGGGATTGCAGACAGAGCCGATACCGGTAACTTCCAGAGGAATCGATCTGCAGCAGCTGAGACAGTCTGCATCCAATATCGTTTATGTTACTCCTTCCCACCAGTTCCCTACCGGGTCCGTGCTGCCAGTGTCGGAGCGTCATCAGCTGCTCAAATGGGTGGAAGAACGACAGGGATACATCATAGAAGATGATTACGACAGCGAATTTCGCTATCGGCATCAGCCGATCCCTGCACTTGCTTCGCTGCAGCAGGATGCCCCGGTCATCTATCTGAGTACTTTTTCCAAAGCGTTCCTGCCCTCAATCCGGTTAAGCTATATGCTGCTGCCGCCTGACTTGATGGAGCAGTATGCGCAGACTTTTACCTTTGTCGAGCAGTCCGCATCGGCTTTGCATCAGCAGACGATGGCTTATTTTATGGAGCAGGGCTACTGGGATTCCCATGTACGCAGGATGCGGGCGATCTACCGCCGCAAGATGCATGTACTCGTTGCGGCTTTGCAGGAGGCTTTTGGTGAAGAGATCCGGATCATCGGTACGCATTCCGGTCTATATCTTCTGGTGGAGTTCCAGCAGTGTGTACCCGAGGAAGAGTTGATCCGACAGGCACTGCACTATGGTGTGCGGATCTACCCGACGAATCGTTACTATTTCGCACCTACAGCAGAACAAAAACCAACCGTTCAGCTGGGCTTCAGCAATCTGACGTCAGATCAAATCGTGACCGGTGTACGACTGTTACAGCAAGCATGGACCCAATAAACAGATTTCCTGTATAGGCCATCATTTTATTGAGCATAAAAACACATGGCACAATCATTTCCCGGCAACCATAAATGAATACAATATAGATACTTTATTTAATGTGTCCCATTTCTGGTTAAAAACCTGGTAGCACTGTTATCCTGCAATGGAATTTATCTCGAAATATAGTGTTGCAATTTGGGAAAGGTCTCCAGGATCTTCGAGACAACGAACAACCTTAAGCAGGCCGGCGCATCTACTCACAGAGCCGGATTGGATATAATGTAACTATTTACTTATGAAAAGGTGTCATTTCTTAATTAAATAGTGTAAAATTAATTGTTGTGCTATCTATTAAATTCACAAAGGAGTGTGCTGATATGAAAGCTATTATTGTTGAACAACAGGAAAATGCTAACGGGCTTAAGCTAACGGATCTTCCCGCTCCCGTACCTGCTCCCGGTGAGCTGCTGGTTGAGGTTCATGCCGCAGCGATTAACCGTACTGATATCGTTACCCGTGAAGGTCAATCCGGCTATGCGACCAATCCGATACTTGGCGTCGAAATTGCCGGTGTGGTTGAACAGGTTGAGGGGGATTCCGAGTACAAGCCCGGCGACCGGGTAATGGGACTCGTCAACGGCGGGGGTTATGCTGAATATGCAGTCATGCCTGCCGACCGGGCGATGAAGATTCCTTCTATTTATTCGTTCGAACAGGCTGTTGCGGTACCGGAAGTATTCCTGACCGCCTATCAGACACTGTACTGGATCGGTCATCTGCAGCCCGGCGAATCCGTGCTCATCCATGCAGGTGCAAGCGGCGTCGGTACAGCTGCGATTCAGCTCGCCAAAAAGCTGAGTAATGCACAGGTCATCGTCACCGCCGGTTCCCAGGAGAAACTGGACTTCTGCCGTAATCTGGGTGCTGATGTGCTGATCAACTACAAGCAGCAATCGTTCGAGGAAGAAGTGCTCAAGGCTACGAATGGACACGGCGTTGATCTAATCCTCGACTTTGTTGGTGCGGATTATTGGGACAAGAACCTTGCCAGTATCAAAAAGGAAGGCCGCTGGGTGCTGATCGGTATTCTGGGCGGTATTCAGGTGGAGCAGGTGAACCTGTTTGCGTTGATGTCCAAGTGCGTGCAGCTCACCGGCACCCTGCTTACGCCGAGAAGCGACGAATACAAGGCGCGGCTGACCGCTGACTTTGTCAAAGATGTGGTTCCTCATATGGAACAGGGCGAAATCCAGCCGATTGTCGATACGGTCTTCCCGCTCGCACAGGCGATGGAAGCCCAGCAGCATATGGAAGCCAACCGTAATATCGGCAAAATCATTCTCAAAGTCACCGAATAAACATGTATGTAGAGTATTCATTGCAGAAAAAGCTGCAGACCAGGCATATGCCCGTCTCTGCAGCTTTTTGATATTTGGTTATTTGCAGGCACAGTCGATCTACCTGCTTTTATTGATCTCTGTTTGTTATGAATATTCACCTGCGAGCTTATGCAGTTAATTTTGCTGACTATTTTTACACAAAAAAGCAGTGAATTTCAGTAGCGAAATTCACTGCGATTTAAACCAGCCTTTTTCCTTGAAATGCTTTATCGCTTCGATCCGGTTGCTCACTTGCAGCTTGTCCATAATGATCGAGACGTAATTGCGGACTGTTCCTGTTGTAATAAACAGTTCGCTCGATATTTCCTTGGTGTTCTTGCCGTCCGCGATCAGTTCCAGCACAGCCTTTTCCCGTTCGGTGAGTGGATTCTTCTCGCCGTAGTAGCCATCGTCAATCAGCTCGGAGGCATAGATTTTGCGTCCAGCCATTACCATGCGAATCGTATGGGCGAGTTCTTCAATCGGACTGTCCTTGAGCAGGTAGCCTTGTATATCCGCTTTGAGCGCCCTTTCAAAATAACCAGTCCGGGCAAAAGTCGTAAGAATGATCACTTTGCAGCTGCTCGTTCCCTTGAGTTCCTCGGCCGCATCCAGCCCGCTTTTGGCAGGCATCTCGATATCCATAATACAGATATCCGGCTGCAGGGTGCGAACCAGCTGAACTGCCTCTTCCCCATTCGTTGCTTTGCCAATGACGGTAATGTCATCTTCGAGATCCAGCAGCGAAGCCAGTGCACCGAGCAGCATGCGTTGATCTTCAGCAATGACAATTTTGATCATATCCAGAACCTTCTTTCTTTATAACTGACGTTGTACCGCATTGGGTACGGTAATCCGCAGAACCGTTCCGTCATCTGATGTAATCGACAAGTTGCCGTTTACAAATTCGAGCCGTTCCTTCATGCCTCTCAGACCGTTGCCCGGGTAGCGCTTGGACTTTAGATTGATGCCTACGCCATTGTCCTTTACAGTTAACATTAACTCGGTCGGACTCGACTCAATCACGATATCACAGGCTGTTGCTTCACTATGCTTGATCACATTGTTGATCGCTTCCTTGAGACACATACCCAGTACATTTTCGGCAATCAGGGAGACGTCATGCAGATCATCATTTTGCGACAGATTCAGTTCAACATCCGCGACTTCCAGAATCTGTCGAGCCCGGAACAATTCATCTTCCAGACGGGTACCGCGCATCTGGGTGACCAGTTCCCGTACTTCCTTAAGTGCCGTACGGGCAGTCTGCCGTACATCCAGCATTTCCTGTTCGGCCTGCTTTGGTTTGCTTTCGATCAGCTTGTAGGCCAGTTCGCTTTTCAGACCAATCAAGGACAGCTTCTGTCCGAGCGTATCATGCAAATCACGGGCAATCCGCTGACGTTCCTCCAGCTTCACCAGCTCGGAGATTTTACGATTGGCATCTTTTAGCTGTCCCTGCAGATGATCTTGATGGGTCTTGTTATGCGCCTGAATCGGTACGAGAATAACAGCGATCAGATTAATCATCAGCAGCGGCAGCTGTCCGATAAATTCCGTCCTGTCGGAGATCAGACTGACATAGCTGAGTCCGAGCGTACTGAGGAGATTGATAATATACAGAACGAAAAATCCGACCTTGTTATACACGCTTCCCAGGAAAAAGGACAGAAACAGGGAGAAATAAATAAAGCCAAAACTCAATCCCATAATGACCGACAGTGCAATCTGGATCCCAAACCATACATAAATCTGCCGTCCTTTGACGATCAGGGACAGCAGATTGGCAGTAAAGAATACAAGAATCAGGATCACACCGAAAACAAAGCCTTTGATGGAGAACTTATCATAAATAAAGTAGAACGGGAGTATAAAAAAGAGCAGCCATATATACAGATTGATGCCGCCTGTACTTTTACGAAAGAGTTCCTGAAGCTTATTCATCCGGGTCACTTGTACATATCACCATTACTTTCTTGCTGTATTCCGGCGGGGAATGTATATTCCCCACCGGTCTACTTCCATTTTACTTCAAATCCACGTGGACTGCAGCAGATGCTTTGGGCTGCTTATTGCGTTTTTCCTGCTGCTTGAACTGGCGGAAGCTGACGAATTTCTTGCCTTCTTCATCCCACAGACGGAAACGAATCGATTTGAAGCTTGTTTTGAGCGTAATGGTGGTTGCCTTTTGCAGTGGAGGCGTAGCGTTATGGGCGTCCTCCAGATAATAGTTCGGTACACGAGGGCTTAGATGATGCACATGGTGGAAGCCGATATTACCGGTGAACCATTGCAGTACCAATGGTAGCTGGTAGTAGGAACTGCCTTCTACAGCAGCCTGTACATAAGACCACTCGTCTTCTTTTTCAAAATAGGAATCCTCAAAAGTATGCTGTACATAAAACAACCAGATGCCGAGCATGGTGGCGATGTAGAAGATAGGCAATTGAATCATGACAAATGCTTTCCAGCCGATCAGCAGACACAATCCGGTGTACAGGGCAACGATCAGGATATTGGTAAGGTACGTGTTGAGACGTTCCGGACGTTTCGCTCCGCGGCGGTTAAAGCGCTGTTGGATCAGGAATACAGCGATCGGACCAACACCGAACAGTACGATTGGGTTACGATAAAGTCGGTAGCCAAGACGGGTATACCATGGTGCTTCCGCATATTCCTTGACAGTCAGTGTCCAAATATCGCCGGTTCCACGCTTATCCAGGTTACTGCTTGTAGCGTGGTGAATCGAATGACTCTGTTTCCACTGCATGTACGGAGTCAATGTAATGACGCCTGTAATTGTACCAATAATATTATTCAGCTGACGATTTTTGAAGAATGAACCGTGACAGCAATCATGGAAAATAATGAACGTACGAATAACGAACAATCCAGCGACAATTGTAATCGGAATCGTTAGCCAGTAGGAGACCGACAGGCTCCAATACGCTACGAACCAAAGTATAATCAAGGGAAGAATTGTTGTAAATAGTTGCATAATACTCTTGTTAGAGTCGTTTTTTTCAAAAGGAGCAACTTCTTTTTTTAATTGTTTGATGGAAGACATAAACATTTCTCCTTTGTGGGTTAGATAACCCTAAGATAAGTACAGTGTGTGCAACAACTTTCTTCGTATCTCCATTGTATCGTCAGCAGGTGTTGGGATGAAGTCATAAGTGTCAGTAGTATACCATGACATTTGTCATGTATTTGGCAAATCAATATGTAAAAAATATAATATAGTCGTATGAGACCATATGGTCTCTTTATATAAGATTGTATATATGTCATCATTTCTGCGGAACAAATGTATATCAGACCAGAGCTACCCGTACCTTCTCCCCTGTTCCTGATTGCTCCATGACAGATTTATCAGATTTGTTCCATTGTTCCTTGTCCGGAAAATTCCTATGCTGGTTAACGGACAATGTCCCGATAACCATACCTGAAAAGGAGTGTTTTCCTTGAAAAAAGTACATCTGCACAAATACTCTTCCAGAGCGGCGTTGGCAATGGCAGCTCTCACTTTGTTAACTCTGACAAGTTCGACTCTTCCCACCGTTAGCCAAGCGGAGGCTGTCGCTGTGCCTCCTGCAGGTCATATGGCGATGACAGCTGCCAGCAGTATCAAGCATACTGCTGCGCCTGCCAAGCATTCTAATGCCTCTGTCGTCACTTCCTTGAAGCATCTGGAACAACAGCGCCAAGGTCGGGTCGGTGTATATGCGGTAGATACGGGCACAGGTCAGGTCGTCGCTTACCGTCACAATGAACGATTCGCTTTTGCCTCTACATACAAGGCACTTGCTGCAGCTGCCGTCCTGCAGCAGAGATCCATCTCCGATCTGGACAGGATCATCACCTATTCCGCCGATGATCTGGTCGAGTATTCTCCAATTACCGAGAAGCATGTGGAGACCGGTATGACACTCCGGGAAATCTGCCTGGCAGCGATCCAGTACAGTGATAATACCGCCGGCAATATTCTGTTCCAGGAATTGAATGGCCCATCCGGCTTCCAGCAGGCACTGCGGCAAATCGGTGATACAGTCACCCGGTCCGAGCGAATAGAACCGGAATTGAACGAAATCGTGCTCGGCGATTCGAGAGATACGAGTACACCACGGGCACTGGCACAGGATCTGCGTCTGTTTGCAACTACCGGCAAAGTACTGACTCAAGATAAGCGGCAGCTGCTGGCCGAGTGGATGAAAGGCAACACTACCGGCGATCAGCTCATTCGGGCTGCAGTACCGAAAGGCTGGGTCGTCGGTGACAAAACAGGCAGTGCAGCGTATGGTACACGTAATGATATCGCTATCATCTGGCCGCCTGATCGTGCACCGATTATCATGGCTATCCTGACCGACCATGACAACAAGGATGCCAAAACAGACAATGAACTGGTTGCAAAAGCTGCCCGGATCACACTGGATGCGTTGAAGTGAATCTGAATTGTTCCATATAACAGCCCAAAGAGCCGACAGATAAATGTATCCCGGCTTTTTGGGCTGTTAGTCCAATACACTCAAAATAGTATCCAGTGACTGTTCGATCCAGGATGATTCCGGTCGGCTCTTCAACATTACCGTCAGTCCGATCATATGCAGCATTAGCGCTCTTGCCGCCGCTTCTACATTCAGATCGGCACGCAGTTCACCTGACTGAACTCCACGATTCATATGCTCCTGAAATACAGCTGTCAAATACATCTGATGCTCCCGGGTCAATATTTCAAATCGTGGATCATGCGGAGCCAGCTCCACCAGCGTATTAATGCAAAAACATCCCCGGCTGCTCTCACCGACTACTGCGTCCTGAACCATCTGCTCAAATACATGACGGAAAGACTCCCGTACACTCTCCACATACTGCAGCCGGCCGCGAATCAGTGAGGCATGCTGATGGTTGTACCGCCGTAGTGCAGCCTCGAACAATTCCTTTTTATCTCCAAATGCCGCATACATACTGGGCTTCTGAATCCCGATCGCCGCTGCGAGTTCATTCATGGAAGTCGCTTCATACCCCTGTCTCCAGAACAGCTGCATCGCCGTATCCAGCGCAGCCTCCTTATCAAACTCCCGTGGTCTTGCCACTTATCCCGCCTACTTTCTATACCATTTGTTATTTAATAAAAGCATAGTGTAGTTGTGCATCGATGTCAATTTATAGTACTTGTAAAGAGGAATAACCTGATAAAGAGAACTGAAAGGTTGACATTTATTCTATGTCCTACTATCATTCATGTTATATTAATTACCGAATGGTACATAATCAAAAGGAGGGTATCTATGAAATCCGATCAGCCCACTATCTGTACACTGTCTGAGTCGCTGCCTGCTTCTCCATCATCCACCGACCCACATCAGATGCCACTGCGATCCAGCGAGAACAGCGTGAGCTTGCCTCATCCTGCAGCCATCCTGCCACGGCAAACCGTATTGTTGTTCGCCATTGCCTGCGGGATATCGGTAGCCAATATCTATTATGCACATCCACTGCTGGATGAGCTTGCCCTGCAGTTTGCCCTGAGTGCTTCCATCCTCGGCATGGTGATCACGGTTACCCAGGCCTGCTATGCACTAGGCCTCTTTTTCCTCGTACCGCTCGGGGACCGGATTAATCGTCGCCGTCTCGTGATGGTACAGATGTGCCTGTCTGTGCTCAGTCTGCTCGCGGTCGGCCTATCCGGCAGCCATCTTATGCTGTTCGCCGGGCTGGGAGCAGTCGGGCTGCTCGCTGTCGTCGCCCAGACGCTGGTCGCTGCGACCGCCAGATGGTCAGATCCCGCCGAGCGTGGGCGCAATGTGGGGCTGGTGACCAGCGGTATCGTGATCGGTATTTTGCTGGCTCGTACATTTGCGGGGATTATGACGGATATTGCAGGTTGGCGCTCGGTCTATCTGGTCTCTGCACTGCTGCTCGCTGTGATTACCGGGATGCTGTATCGCGCTTTTCCCGTGATTCATGAAAAGGAGTCTTCCACCTCCTATGCTCGTCTTCTCCTCTCCACACTGCAGCTGTATGCGACGATGCCGTTGCTGCGGATACGCGGAATGCTCGCTCTGCTCATCTTCGGTGCCTTCAGTACATTATGGACCGCTCTTGTGCTGCCGCTCAGTAGTCCGCCCCATGATCTGAATCATACCCAGATCGGAGCGTTTGGCATTGCTGGAATTGCCGGCGCAATCGCTGCTGCCCGCGCAGGCAAATTGGCCGACAGAGGATATGGACAACGCACGACCGGTATCGCTTTGCTGCTGCTCATTCTCTCCTGGGTAATGATGCTCTGGCTGGATGTTACCCTGTTCGCTCTGCTCGCAGGCATTATTCTGCTGGATCTGGCTGTACAGGCCGTACATGTCACCAACCAGACGATGATTCTCACCGCCCGTCCGGAGGCAGGCAGCCGGTTGACCGGTGCATATATGATCTTCTATTCGATTGGCAGTGCGACCGGATCATTTGCTTCCACGCAGGTCTATGCTGTGTATGGATGGACAGGCGTATGTATGCTGGGGACGGCTTTCAGTATCGCTGCATTTGTGTTCTGGTTAGTAACAAGGAAATACAGTGAGTAAATTTCATAAGTCATTAGCAAAAAGACTGCCAGATAAGCGCTGGCAGTCCATTTTCATGTTATTCGATTTACACTTCGGTTTAGTGATGCTTTGAAGCCTCATGCTGTGGTGCTGGCTGTCCTGTTCAGCTCATCGCCTGATCTTGCAGACGAATCAGTACTTTGCCAAAACGACCGCTCTGCTGAATCTCTACCATGGGATCTGTGTATGTCTTTCTCAAGTAGTGTTCCGCTTCCCGAAGAGAGTCACTGTCTGCAGGAATACCGTCAAACAGGAACCAGCCGTGTAGGTTGCGGATCACTTGATCAAGCGACATTCGTATCACTTCACTCTCCCGTGTAATCAGTGACTGAAAGGAATATCCGTACAAATTCAGCAGCTGCATGATATAGGCCATATCCGAACTGTACGCAGGCTTGTCCTGCATCCCCAGTACCGGACGAAGCTCTTCAATGATGCTCAGTTCTCTCGGGCTGGCGATTGTGCTGATATAACAGAAGCGGCTGGCACACTGGATCGCTTTCTCCACCATCTCCCAGCCGAAGATCGCCGGGCACATCGAGGCGAATACCAGATCATATTTCCCTGTCCATCCTTTCTCTTCCAGCACAATATCCTCGAAAGGTTCCTGAACGATCTCGATACGGTCCGTCAGGTCAGCAGGAGTGCTTTCTCTCATTAATCCCGTCAGATGGACAGATGGTTCAACAGCTGTAACCATAGCCCCCTGCTCTGCAAAAGGAAGAGTGAATCCACCGGAAGCCGCGCCAATATCCAGCACGGATGTATTCGCAAAAGCTACCCCCTGGGTACGCATCCATTCCATAATCCGTATTGCCCGGCTGCGACCTTTTGCACTAAATGCTTTCTCGTGAAAACTTCTGGCTCTCGCCGCCTCATTAAAAGCGTTAATCGGTTCTATACCGGATCGAAGCATACGATTAACTCCTGCCTCGGGGTCATTTACCCATGCGGTCTTCCATTGTTCCGGATCAAATAGGGATTGATTCATTGGATTCTCCTTTGCTGAATGTGTCTTCGCTTAATTCATGATTGATATGGACTGCGATCAGACTGCCCGCCGCTGCGGAGAGAATGAGCTGTGAGGAACTACCGCTCGCCGCTTCTCCTGCTGCGAACAGTCCGGGAATGCTGCTTCTGCCCGTCTCATCGGTCTTGATCCCGCCCAGTTCGTTCTTCTCGTAATGCAGTTCCTCGCCAAATGACGCCTGCGGCAGCTGTGCGGGGGTCAGGAATCCGCCGGTTCGCTCAATCCGGGAACCGTCTGTGAACTCTACCTGCTGCAGCTTGCCACCCTCTCCATGAAAAGCGGCTACCTGCTGATCCGTAACGATAATTCCTCGTGCAGTCAGCTGCTGCTTCTGTTCATCGGTCAGTATATGACTGCCATTGGTGCATACGACCAGATCACGGCTCCATCCGTACAGCAGTTTTGCCAGATGATGCAGCCGTTCATGTTCCGATACGACAATCAGCGGCTGATCGCGCAGTTCCCAGCCATCGCAGTATGGACAGTTGAACAGGCTCTGGCCATACATTTCCTGGGCACCCGGAATATCGGGCAGAATCTCCTTCAGTCCGGTGGTGATCAGTACTTTGCGGGCATGGAGAGACTCTCCTGTACCGGTAATGATCTCAAATCCAGCCGGGACAGTACGTACTGATATGACCTCCTGCGGACAATATGTGACCGATGGATACCCTAGTACTTCCTCATAAGCGATACGCCGGAACTCGGATGGTGTCACTCCATCCCGGGTCAGAAAGCCGTGCGAAGCATGAGTGACTGCATTGCGCGGCCGGTTATTATCGATCAGAGCTACACTTCTCCTCGCTCTTCCCAGTACAAGTGCAGCATTGAGTCCTGCCGGACCGCCGCCTATAATGACACAATCATATATCATAGTTATTCCTCCTTTTTATCGAGGATATAATAGACTATTAATATCCGTAATTCCTGTGTAAAAAATGCTGCGGTTCAATGAACCGACGGCATTTTGGCAGCAAGCGCTGACAGTTTCTGATTTTGCAAATACGTCTCCATCTCATTCTCGGCGTTCAGCATCACCTGCTGCACCAGACATTCCGGTCCATGATCCAGCCCGCATTCGAACAGTGAAGATGTACCTTCAATCGCATGGATCACATCGAGAAAAGAGAACTCTTCCCAATTCCGCTTGAGCCGATAGCCTCCATTCGCTCCGGATGAGGATTCAATCATATTGGCTTTGACCAGCTTGGTCAGGATTTTGGATAAATAGGTAGGGGATACATGCAGTTTATCAGCCAGCGTCTGTACGCCGACCAGCCGCGCAGGTGTCACAGCAGCCAGATACAGCATGGCATGCAGCGCATAATCGGTTGCTTTGGAAAATTTCATAGAGATTCGTCCACCTTTATTACAGACTTTATTCATCTATGATAGCTCTTAATTTGTCCAAGCGTCAACCACATCCACCCGAGTGATTAAAGACTTTATGGGTCTATAATAGACTCAATCATTCTGCCTGTCAACTGTATTTATGCAAAAGAAAAGGGATATTCCCGATCATATTGGTTAAAAATCTATCATTAACCGGTATGGAGAAGAGAATGGCTGATGCTATTTGAAGGGTTTCAACAGACCACGATTCACACCAGTAAGATCAGTACCGAGGGGACGGTCCGCCGCTGCTCCTGCTGCACGGACATCCGCAGACCTATATGATGTGCAAACATGGGATTAACAACGGCACTATTGGCCTGAAGAAGGTCCCAAAGAGACGTATCCGGCACTGGCGCTGAATGGTACACTTGCGTACTCTGAGGATTTATCACTGTCTGATTTCGGGAATGATTGCTCTACTTATTCGGATCTGTTACTACAGCAGGCCGCGCTGATGCATCTCTTCCATGATCAACCGGGTAGCTGCCGAAGTACGCTCGATATCTCTGTAGCCCAGCCAGGCAATTTCTTCGATCTCGCTCTCCGGCTGCAGCTCTCCGTCGTATTCGCCTGTATAACAGGTCATGCGTACAATCGTTTCTTCGCTTTTGCCGTCTGCTGCCGCTTCGAATACGCCAAATGAAGATACCGATTCAGGGCGAATCCGTACAGATAGTTCCTCTTCGATTTCACGAATCAATGTCTGTTCGTCGTTCTCGCCGGTCTCCCGCTTTCCTCCGGGAACATAGTACAGTGATTTGCCTCTGGAACGGGCGCATAGTATACGCTGAGCGTTAGTATGTATCCAGGCTACTTTATCGATGATTTTGGTCATTTTGTTCTCTCCTTTGATTCAAATCATAGTCTAAAATCGCATATGACATTTTACGAATTGCGAATTGAGAATTACGAAAATGGTTCAAAATACGGCTGCCCCTGCGAGCTGGTACAGCGCCGGTCGATTGAGAACGGCAATACTGCCTCTTTTGCGTACGATCCAGCCCTGCTTTACAAACTGTCCAATGACCCGGTTAAGGTGCCGGTAGCTGGTTCCGATCAGATTGGCGATATCCGTAAGATTGTAATCGGCCGGATGACCGGTGATCAGCACGGGATTCTGGTCTGTCGTCACCGACAACAGGTAGCTGGCCAGCCTCGTCTCGACCGGATGCATCAGGTTGAAGCTCATCGAATCGGACTTGATCCGGAACTTGGAAGTAATGATCCGCAGCAGAAATTGCAGCAGCGGCGGATGATCCTGTCCGTACTTGTACAACCAGCGGTACGGGATGCCAAGTGCTTCTACCGGTGTTACCGCTTCGACCGTATTCATATTGTCGACTTTCTCAATATATTCGATATCGCCAATCATCTCCGGCGGGGTCTTGAACGAGAGCACCAGTGTCCGTCCTTCCGGCGAATTGTTTGAGGTCTTGGTCATGCCTTTTACGAGTACATAGAGAATGTCCGGCTGTTCGCCCTGCAGGCACAGCTTCTCCCCAGGCTCAAAGAGATACAGTGACACATGCGGAAGCAGCGGTTCGTGGAATACATCCTGAATGCCAAACTGCTGGAGATAGTCCATCAGCTGCTGTCGATCCTGATTCTCCTGCATATTGCGTCCCCTTTCTATACGCCAATTGATAACGAACATACTGTCTGGATCATTATACCGAATAGCATCAGTAATAGGATTAGGACATATGTCCTTCACTATACCAGCACATGCGTTAGATTTGTAGACTGCTGTGGTATGGAATAGAATAAGGACCCAATAGGCAGCCTATCTGTACAGGGATTATAATAAATATGATATGGCATGACCGATTCGATAGAAGACTACTGGAGGACAATTCAATGACATTAACAATGACTACTTACAGCGAATGGGATCAGCAGCTGTGGGAGCAGATACGTCCCATTTATACAGAGGCTTTTGTGCATGGAGCCAAGCCGGAGAAGATTCTCAAAGCGATGCTGGATCGGAAAATCGCCTTCATGCATGCCGGCTGGGATGAAGGCGAACTCGTTGCCATGGCATTTACCGGTCTGAGCGGTCCGGAAGATGAACAGAATCTGATTATAGATTATATGGCAATTCGCCACGACCGGCGCGGCCAGGGTGAAGGGCGGCAACTTTTTGGTTTGCTGCGTGACTGGGCGGTAGAGCAGTATCATATACAGGCTGTCATTATTGAGGCCGAAGCCGAAGACACACCCGAGAACCGGGAACGGATTATGTTCTGGGAGAAATGCGGATTTATCGCAACCGATTATGTCCATCATTATATCTGGATTCCGGAGACGTATCGGGCGCTTGTGCTGCCACTTGTGCCGGGTCTGGAGATCAAGGATGACGGACGCTCCCTGTTCCAGCAGATTACTTCTTTCCACGAGAAATCTTTTCGTAAAAGCAAATCCTGATTCTGGCCGTAGTTATAATTATAGTTATAGTATAAATTATAAAAAAGCAGAGCCCTATGTAGGCCCTGCTTTTTGGATTGTTACTCAGCTGATGCGCAGAATAATCACACCGGCGATCATGATGCCGATCCCCACAAACTGGGGCAGGTGCATCGACTTTTTGACCGTATCAAACCAGCCTCTCGAATCAATCAGAAACGTCAGGCACAGCTGCGAGATCAGCACTGCTGATACTGTAAGCGTCGCACCGACCAGATGCATCGCGCTGATATTGCTGAATACGATAATCGCTGCAAAAGCTCCACCTATCAGATACAGCGGCTTCACTTCACGGAACCCGCGCCAGTTGCCTCCTCGCATGCATACCAGAATCAGCGCAGCGAGAATAACCCCTCCCAGCTGATTGATCATAACGGCCTTCCATGTGCCGATATCCTGTCCTACGCGGGAGTTGACCACACCCTGCAGAGCAAGAAACGCACCGGCCAGAATTGAAAATAATACACCTTTCATCTTCTGTTCCTCCTTGTTTCATTCCTTGCTCATTATACCGATAATGGTGCGTCACGTCGTTAGGACATATGTCTTGATCTATAGGAAAAGGACCGATTACCGAGCCATTCGTCAGGAACGCACCGCTGCCGCCAGATGTCTCGCTCTGTATCTGCGATAGATCTGGTAGCCTTTGCGTACCCCTTCCAGCACAAAGGAAGGCACCGGGAATACAAACCTCGAAGCGATCGGCCAATAGAATCGAGTATAGGCTTTTTTAAAATCCATCCACATCCGGCAGTCCTCCTGCTTGGAGAAATCGGATACATCGACGATCAATCCACGCCCGTCGGCGATCATCACGTTTTTGGCATGTACATCATGAGGACGCAGATTACGGGAAGTCGCGTACTCCAGCGCTTCATCGATATCGCGAATCGCCTGCCGGGAGATCAGGATTCCCTTTTTCATGCAATCATACAGCGTTGTACCATGCAGTCTTTGCAGGATCAGAAAGTTCTCGCCTGCATAATAGCAGCGGGAATAGGCGGGATGCGAGCCCAGCAATCGGTACACTTCGGCTTCTTCTTTCAGTCCGGTTTTGCCATGGGCATAGACTTTGACTGCATAGTCCGTATAGTCCGGATGGTAAAAGACGGCTGCATAATTGCCAGCGCCGAGCAATACCCATGGTTTTGGATAGCGACGTACCTTGATCGGTTCCATCGGATGAATACTCTCGATAACCAGCTGCTTCAGAAACTGTTCGGTTACTTGCTTCAACAACTTCTCCATAAATGACACTCCCCGTATTGGAAATTAAATGGTCTGCATGGTAGCAGCTATGTATAAGTCGACCT
The DNA here is from genome assembly GCF_054161335.1 of Paenibacillus sp. Z6-24. NCBI lineage: Bacteria > Bacillati > Bacillota > Bacilli > Caryophanales > Paenibacillaceae > Paenibacillus > Paenibacillus sp. Z6-24. The sequence goes on from NZ_CP096398.1 coordinate 2,576,304, forward strand.
GTTCCAAAAAGTTGCTTCTGCTTTCTGATCTCCCTATTCCGTTTCGATATCAAACGATGCAGAGTAAGACGGGTTGCCGGATATCCATGTCTATGTATATGTACTTCTATTTTGGCATAAGGTTGCAGAAGAAGTCTTTTTATTTATCGGCAGCAGGTGTAAATATATTTTGTTCCGGAATGATAAAATTGGTTCACTATTATCGAATCCTTCCATGCAGATAAACCGTTCTTTTCAGCAGTATGTATAACTGATCAGAATGTTCATATTCATCGTTCGCACACCGTATAATCACAACGTACCGTTTCCCGGCCGCATAAGAGATCCAATGATACATTTCCTGAGTATAAACATAAAGAAGAAAAAACTTCCCGGATTATCAAAATCCATCTGGGCCAGGCGGGACGATTAATCGTAGTTGAATAAGTGCCAAAGCTTGATCTGGAAAGCTTTTAGCTATTTATTTTACCATAACAAGTTGAGAATCATCTGGAGAATTACAGACTAAAAAAGTTCCCTGTGACTGCCGGGCATATAATATTAAAAACCTGCCGACTTGTTAAAATGTAAATTAATGGTTGTTAAAAATAAAAATTTGTAATATATTCTTCCAGAAATTAAAACTATTCCCAAAGGAGATCGAATTTATGAAAAGCATGACGTCAAAGCTTGTTTTAATTCTGCTCGCGGTATTTATGCTTCAGTTCAACCACGTTTCCGCTGCTTCTGCCAAAAGTACCCTGGCCCAAGGTGAGACGCTGGCCAAAGGCCAGATGTTGTCCTCACCAAGCGGAAGATTTAATCTGGTTATGCAGAACGATGGCAATCTGGTTCTGTACAGAGATGCCGGTATTCCAATGTGGGACTCCAATACGGATGATGATGTATATAAATATTATGATCCGTTTTTAGGTCGTGAATTCCAGCGGTATCCCGAAGCTCTGACACTGATGGGCGGAACGCTGCGTGTTACTGACCCTTCCAAAAATATTGTATTCTGGACTGCAGATACAAAAGGCTGGAGCAATGCACACTATCAGGGCAATGTGCCGGCAGGATTGTTCGGCGATAGCCTGGTCGTTCAGGATGACGGAAATGTCGTTCTCTATGCGACTGGCAAAGGTCCGGTCTGGGCTTCCAATACCGGCGGACATTAATACATACAGGGGAGTCGCTTTGAGCGGCTCTTTTGTTCTGCTCAAAATCCCGGAGAAATGCACAAAAAAGAACAGCTGCCGGTATGCGCAGCTGTTCTTTTTGTGTAAATTAACGGTCTGATGCCAACCTGCTGTGTACTGGACTATTCTATCGACACAGCAATAACAGCTTTTCGGTGTATCCACATCTGTCTGTTAGCGCAGCTTGATACCGCTCAGACTGCCGCCGCTGGCAAACAGGCGCTCAATCTTCTGCTCCACCGCCGGATCGGGAATAAGCGGCGGCGCCTGATGAGGCTTGATCCGTGCATCGATAATCATATTATCGCAGCCCCAGTGCTTATTCTCGTAGAAGCTATTCGTTCCATAGATATCATGGGACGGATTACTGCGGGTAAAAGTCACCCATAGGAAATTGCTCAGCGTCTCGCTCACCATCGTACTGTCATCGCACAGAATAATCATCGGTACTGATGTCAGCGGTCCTCTCGCTTCCAGACTTGCGCAGATATCAGCCAGCTCCTGGCGTGCCGAAGCATAATCGGTAAATGGCGTACTCTGGACAGCGATCACACCCGGCATAACAAGCCGCGGATTGAACAGGGTACGCAGATGGTTCATTTCTTCCGGTACCTCGCGGCAGAGATCACGTCTCTTGTCGCCATAGGCGGCGAAGATGACTTTGCTGCCGGTATTCAGTCCGGTACCCGAGTAGTCCAGCGTATCGATCGTCGTATTGGTCTGGAAATGAATATCCCGGTGCAGGTCCATCCGCTCCAGAATATAGCCGATAAAATCGACTTCCCGGTGCGTATCCAGCGGAATCTGGTCTTCGGCTGTAATGAACAGATACTTCGCCAGACTGACCTGACCGGTGCCCAGAATCCGGTTAGCAATCGTCAGAATCTCGGCGGGCTGCTTGACCTGCTGGTACGGCGTATACCGTTCACTGCCGATGGCGAACAACAGCGGATGCACGCCTGCCGCATCGACCGCATGCACTTCCTTGACGCCCGGAATCTCCTGTTTGACCGCATCGCCGGTCAATTCATGGATCAGCTCACCGAACACCGTATCTTCCTGCGGCGGACGACCGACCACGGTAAACGGCCAGATCGCATCATGACGGGCAAACACCTTGTGCACTTTCATCAGCGGGAAAGGATGAGTCAGGCTGTAGTAGCCCAGATGATCTCCAAACGGGCCTTCGGGCTTGGTCTCGCCCGGATAAATCTCTCCGGTAATGACAAAGTCGGCATCATTACTGACACAATAGCCGTCAATATAGCTGTAATTAAATCGTCTCCCGGCGAGCAGACCGGCGAAAGTCATCTCGCTCAGTCCCTCCGGCAGCGGCATGACCGCAGACAGCGTATGCGCCGGTGGACCACCGATAAAAATACTGACTTTGAGCGGCTGTCCCAGCTTGTTGGCTTTGGCCTGATGCACACCAATACCGCGGTGAATCTGGTAATGCAGACCGATCTCGCGATTCAACTCATACTCATTGCCGCTCAGCTGGATACGGTACATTCCCAGATTGGAATTCATAATTCCCGGCTTATCAGGGTCTTCACTGTACACCTGCGGAAGCGTGACAAATGCCCCGCCATCCATCGGCCAGTGCTGGATCAGCGGCAGATCGCTGATCTGAATCTCCTGTGCTGTGACAGGCAGGCCGTTTGCTTTTTTGGAAGGCAGTGCTTTGAAGGCAGCCAGTCCATTTTTCATATTGCCAAAAGGATTTTTCAATGCTTTCATCGGATCACTGCGCAGAGCGATAATGTTTTCCGTGGATGCCCATGTGCTGCGGAAAATAAACCGGCTGCGGTCCATCGTACCGAAGATGTTGGAAGCTGCACGGAAACGGGTTCCTTTGACATTCTCGAACAACAGCGCTGGACCGCCGGCTTCATATACTTTCAGATGAATAGCAGCCATCTCCAGATAAGGGTCCACTTCTTCCTTGATGCGGATCAGATGACCATTTCGTTCCAGATCCATCAGGCATTCTTGCAGATTGCTGTACATAGATTTATATCTCCATTCATGATTTGACTGGTATTTGGACAATGCACATATGATACCATTATAGTCGCATTTCTGCATGGAGACAAAAGGCGGTTTGGTTACGGATAGGAGCGACTTCTGCACGCAGAGTGCCGGTTATGTCGCCATATCCATACGATGTTGAGCACGCCGAGGCTGATCCACAGGACCAAGCCGGCGAACAGCGCATGACCCGTTCCCGGCAGGAATATCCAGATGACCGGCCATGGAGCCAGCAGAACAGTAGCATACCAGATCAGAGCGGCAGGCAGCAGAAGCTGCAAGATGACAATCAGGATAAGCTGATAGTGACTTATTCATTCCTCTATGTAGAATTTGGTGTAACGCTATATCTTGTTCTCTAACGCTCACTTCTACTTGCCCTATTGTATTCGCTATTTATAATCCTGCGATATCTTGGTATCCATTCTTCTACCAAGCACAAGTAAAAAGGCGGACAGCCTCGCTGTCCTGCCTTTTCGTTGTACCTGCTATATTCGTGGTATTGCTGCTGTCCGTACGGTCTGCCAAGTCCCTGTGAATCTATTTCACCAGACGGGACATCGCATTGATCATACCGGAATGGGCGCTCTCGTGGGACAGATTCAGTTCCATCAGATCATTCAGCACTTTTGCACCGGCAAAGTTCTCCGGTACGGCTACTGGAGCTTCCAGCTGGCCTTCCAGTGCTTCGCGGAACTGGTCAGGCTGCTCGTTCAGTACACGCAGTATTTCTTCCCAGGCCGGCGGCTCTCCCTGCCATTCGGCAGGCTTGGTGCCTGGCGCGAAGAATGTATCGTATACAGCCGGAAGCTTGCGCTCTCTGCCCGCCAGACGATAGACAATGCTGTCAGCTACCGTTACGATATGTCCTACCTGCCAGTAGATGTTGTTATTAAAACCTTCCGGAACGATCGTTCTCTGTTCTGCCGTCAGATTGTCCAGATACTTCTGGATATTCTGGCGGTTTCTTGCTGTCCATGTAAAAATAAATGAGTTTGACATAATTCCCTCCTCCTACTGGAAATAAGTATGAATCCTCTCTTATCTTACTCCTTGGCCCGGAACATTGTCCAACGTACCACTTGTTCACGTTAACAGCAGCGGATTATACTCCGTCATGATCGAACTAAACTTTTCGGAAATAGACCCTGTGATTATGAACAAAGGACTCGGCAAATCCTTCATGCCGCAAATACATCAGCCGGGACAGCGCCGTATAGAATTCGAGCAGCTCCTGTGTGCCGGTATGCCGGTGTCCATACAATTCCCGGCACAGCTGACCCGCTGTCTTGCCTTCCTTGTCCATCATGCCGAGCAGCTGCTGCATCCGGAAATGATGGGCATTGCGCAGATCGCGAATACGCTGGCCGAGATCATGGATAATATGCTCATGACCCGGCAGCACCAGCTCTGCGGGATAGTCTCCAATCTGCTCCAGCGAACGGAAATAATCTTCTAACGGACTTCGATCTTCCTCGGTCCAGCACGGAACCATCGGAGCCGTATCCGCAAACACCATATCCCCGGAAAGCAGGATGCGCAGCTCCGCGTTCCAGAAACAGAAATGATCTGCCGCATGTCCCGGCGTCCATATCGCTTCATATTCTGTATCTCCAAGCATCAGTCTGTCCCGATGGCTGTACAGCTCATCCGGTTCCAGAAATCCACCGCCCATATGCCGGTAGAACAGCTTGGCTGCAATCTCGGGCCCATCATACTTAACATTAAATGCATAAGGAGTATGATCATCTTCCGATAATTCCAGCCACTCGGCATGATACTTTTTCAAATTCTCATAGCCCACTCTGGAAAAGGTCACTGGTACGCCGATCTCCTGCTGGAACCAGCGGGCCAGACCGATATGATCCGGATGTCCATGGGTAATGACTACTTTTTCGATGACCAGTCCGTTCGCGATGAGTTCTTGCCAGTTACGGCGTGTTACCTCATCATTCATTCCGGTATCCACTACTGTATAACCTTTGGCACCTTCAAACAAATAGCTGTTAACCTCGCCTTCTCCCAGAGGCAGGGAAAGGCGGAATATATGATCTGCCAGCCTGACGAGTCGCTTAACCATAAGTTCTCCTTCTTGATGAAGTAATCGAGTATATCGCCTGTACTGCAGTATTATGGAATATAATCATACGCAGTGGTTGTCTAAAAAGATAAGAATTTTCGATAACATTAATACTCTATTTACGTACAACCGTACCGCTTAATGCCAGAATATCATCTGCAAAGGCCTGTACATCCTCTTCTGCAGTCGCCCAGGAAGTGACCAGCCGGATTACGCTGTGAGTATCATCTATCTTATCCCAGTGACTGAATAAATATCGGGATCGCAGTTGCTCCAGCGCATTATCCGGTAGAATCGGAAACAGCTGGTTCGTATCCGAATCGATCATGAAGGAGTGGCCTGCTGCGGTAATGGCTTGTTTAAGCTTTGCAGCCATCACATTGGCATGAGCGGCAATCCGGAAATACAGTTCATCCCGGAACAGCTCAGCGAACTGGATACCCAGCAGCCTGCCTTTGGCGAGCATGGCTCCATTTTGCTTGATATGATAGCGAAAATCCTGCTGCAGTGCAGGATTCACCAGCACCAGAGCTTCGCCGAACAGTGCGCCATTTTTGGTACCACCGATATAAAAGGCATCGGTCAACCGGGCCAGATCCGCCAGTGTGACATCATTGCCCCGAGCGGTCAGCGCCGAACCAAGCCGCGCGCCGTCGAGGAAGAAATAGAGATCATGGCTGCGGCAGTAAGCGGATAATTCCTCCAGCTCCTGCAGCCGGTAAAACGTACCGATCTCGGTAGCGTTGGATACATATACCATTCGAGGCTTGACCATATGCTCGGAATGGTGCGCAAGACGAATCTGCTCGACCAGCTGCGGTGTCAGCTTGCCTCCCGATGCCGGAATGGTCAGTACTTTATGCCCGGAAGCTTCAATCGCGCCGGTCTCATGATCCACCACATGACCGGTCAGGGCGGTGATCACGGCTTCATGCGGACGAAGTGCCGAGGCAATGAGTACACGGTTGGTCTGCGTCCCTCCAACCAGAAAGTGAACCTGTGCCTGCTCCGACTGCACTGCTTCACGAATGCGGTCAGCTGCAAGCGTACAGTATTCATCCATTCCATACCCCACGGTGGACACCAGATTGGTATCCTGTAATGCCTGCATAATAGCGGGATGTGCACCCTCGCTGTAATCATTCAAAAAACTGATCATTAACGTCACCTCGGTAAAATATTGTCGATGCAATGGTTATGCCTTCTCCATTGTAGTATACGAACCCGCGGATAACCAGATGGAAATAAAGCGCCTACTCATAACCGAATCCGTGAGCCTATCCTAGATGGCCGAAGTGGAAAACAGCAGATAAAACCGCTGGCGACAGGGAATAGGATCTCTCCACCGTACAGCGGTCTGTTGATTGATTATGGGAAGCCGGCAATGCATCGTTATCTATTAGGAGGTGCAGCTAATCAGATCGCATCTATGAAGCCGGTGTGGTATTCGAAGCGGCTTTTTCATCCATCAGCTTCAGACTGCGAGCGAGCCACTCTGCTGCCTCGCCGCGGCTGATCGCTGCCTGAGGATGGAAGCGGCCATCCTTGTTCAATGAAGCGATTTTATAGTGCAGCATCCGCTGAACTGCTCCCTGCAGTTCGGGCTTCAACTGGGCATTATCCTTGATTGCAACCGAGGTGATCTTGATCATGGGCAGATTACCTTTAGTCTCCAGTGTCTTCATGAGCAGAGCGGCGAATTCTTCCCGGGTAATAGCATCGCCGGGATTGACGTTCTCCGGCAGCTGCACATCATTATAATAGCCGTTGACGAGCGCCTCGGCGTACCAGGCATCATCGTTTACATTTTTGTACATATCCGAAGCAGCAGGCTTTTTGATGAACCGGATTGTATCAAGGTTCAGATCGAATCCGTTGACCAGCATGGTCACTGCCTGTGCATAGCTCAGATCGGCTTCCGGTGCAAAATGGGCTTCATCCATTCCGCTCACCACCCCGCGCTGCTGCAGTTCCTGGATGGCCTGGCTCTGCGACCCTTTTACATCGTCAAAAGCCATGGCACTATTCAAACTCACACTGCAGAGCAGCAGAGCCAGTGATGTAGTGATTGCTATTTTTCTCAATATTATCTCCTCCTGTCTTCTTACCAGACGGGAATCGGCTTCCAAAAGTTGCTTACAAGCAAAGTCACATTCATCCAATAAGTGGAAATCAAAAAAGCAGCACACCGGTTCTTGCCCGGTCATGCTGCTTTTTAGGGATGATACGGTTGGAGCCAATCTGCCTGACACTCTCTGCCTGCAAAGGATGGAGAGCGGCCTGCAATTAAGCTCTTATTGCTCGTCTGCAAATTCGACGTTGTGGTATACCTGCTGTACATCTTCCAGATCTTCCAGCGCATCGATCAGCTTGTCGAACTGGGCTTCGGCTTCTGCATTCGGCAGTGTAACGAATGTCTGCGGCAGCATGGTCAATTCCGCTACCGTAAAGTCTTCGATACCTGCGCCTTTGAAAGCTTCCTGTACGGCATGGAACTGATCCGGTGCTGCATAGACGATAACCGAATCATCTTCCTGTACGATGTCACGTGCATCCACGTCCGCATCCATCAGGATCTCCAGTACTTCTTCTTCGTTCTTACCCGTTACACCGATAACGGCAGTGGCATCGAACATGTAGGCTACGGAACCGGCTACACCCATGTTTCCGCCGTTTTTGTTAAAAGCGGAACGCACTTCCGGAGCAGTACGGTTCACATTATTCGTCAGTGCATCCACGATGATCATCGAACCGTTCGGTCCGAATCCTTCGTAACGCAGTTCGGAATATTGATCTTCTCCGCTGCCTTTTGCTTTATCCAGTGCGCGATCGATGATCGCTTTTGGTACATTATATGTTTTTGCACGCTCCAGTACGACTTTCAGAGCACTGTTGGATACGGGATCAGGTTCACCCTTTTTCGCTGCTACATAGATCTCTACACCGAATTTGGCATAGATTCTACTCGTGTTGGCGTCTTTATTGGCTTTTTTTTCCTTGATATTATTCCACTTACGGCCCATATAATTCGCTCTCTTTCTAATTGTGAATTTATACGCTACTTATTATAACCTGTTTTGAAGGTTAATCAAAATTTTTTAGCGGATACTCGAATATTCCTTTTGACTGTATGAATTTACATTATCTATATCAAAAAGAAAATCCTGTTCAAGTGGACACTCAAACAGGATCGAAGCAGCAGTGTATGCATACCATAACCGGTTCCGGATCGGACCCGGCAAGGGCATATTTTGCTTTTATAGTGAAATACTTTGCCTTTTACAATGCAATTAGAATACTTTGGTCGTCCAGGATTCGCAGTTCCATGTCTCGGTCACAATGTCCTTGTAGAATTCCGGTTCGTGGGAGATCATCAGAATGCTGCCTTTGTAGGCTTGCAGCGCACGCTTCAGTTCATCCTTGGCATCGACGTCCAGGTGGTTGGTCGGCTCATCGAGTACGAGAATGTTGGTCTCGCGGTTAATCAGTTTGCACAGGCGTACTTTGGCTTTCTCGCCGCCGCTCAGGACAGCGATCTTGCTCTCGATATGCTTGGTGGTCAGGCCGCATTTGGCCAGGGCCGCACGCACTTCGAATTGGGAATAGGACGGGAACTCGTTCCAGATCTCTTCGATACAGGAATTGTAGTTATCCGACTTCATCTCCTGCTCGAAATAACCGATCAGCTGATGCTCACCGCGCTCCACTGTACCGGAGAGCGCCTGAATTTCGCCCAAGATGCTGCGCAGCAACGTCGTTTTACCGATACCGTTGGCACCGACCAGTGCAATCTTCTGTCCGCGCTCCATACGCAGATCAAGCGGACGGGACAGCGGCTCGTTGTAACCGATAACCAGATCTTTCGTTTCAAAAATCAGCTTGCCTGCCGTACGGCCGACTTTGAAGTTGAACTGCGGCTTCGGTCTTTCCTGCGCCAGCTCGATCACTTCCATCTTATCCAGCTTCTTCTGACGGGACATTGCCATGTTACGGGTCGCTACGCTTGCTTTGTTGCGGGCTACAAAGTCCTTGAGCTGGGAAATTTCCTGCTGCTGGCGCTTGAACGCCGATTCCAGCTGCTGTTTTTTCATTTCATAGACTTCGAGGAAGTAATCATAGTCACCGACATAACGGTTAAGCTCCTGGTTCTCCATATGGTAAATAATATTAATTACGCTGTTCAGGAATGGAATATCGTGAGAGATCAGGATAAAGGCATTCTCGTATTCCTGCAGATAACGGGTCAACCAGGTAATATGCACTTCGTCCAGATAGTTGGTCGGCTCATCGAGGAGCAGGATATCCGGCTTCTCCAGCAGCAGCTTGGTCAGCAGAACCTTGGTACGCTGTCCGCCGGACAGATCGTTAACGTCCTTGTCCAGACCGATATCGGTCAGACCGAGGCCACGTGCCGTCTCATCAATCTTGGCATCGATCAGGTAGAAATCCTGTGCAGTCAGTGTATCCTGAATCGTACCGACCTGCTCCAGCAGATCTTCCAATTCCTCAGGCGTTACATCACCCATACGGCCGTACATATCGTTCATTTCCTGTTCCATATCCAGCAGGTATTGGAAAGCACTTTTCAATACATCGCGGATAGTCATGCCTTTCTCCAGTACAGCATGCTGATCCAGATAGCCGACACGCATGCGCTTGGACCATTCCACTTTACCTTCGTCCGGCTGCAATTTGCCGGTAATAATGTTCATAAATGTCGACTTGCCTTCGCCGTTGGCGCCGATCAGTCCAATATGCTCGCCCTTTAATAGGCGGAAAGATACGTCTTTAAAAATAGCCCGGTCACCAAAGCCGTGGCTGAGTTTTTCTACGTTTAGTATGCTCATTCATTACACCTTTTCTGTTAGACTTTTTCCTTCACGCTTGCCTCACCCGGATAAGGCGGCAAGCTCATCCTGTCTTATTATAGAGATTATTGACGCACAACTCAACGGAATTATTCAAAAATGAAAAGCTTATTTTACAGGCATTATCGGCATTGGGGGCGCTGGATTGTAGAAAAAAAGCTCCCTGCGTACAGGGAGCGGGAATGGCTATTGTCAGCTGACCTGCAGCAAAGCCTGCAGCAGCTTGTTCATGGCAGGCTCATCGGTCGACGGCTTGCTCTCTTTCTTGAGCTGGTCTTGATCCCCGTGGATATACCATTCCAGCTTTTGCCACAGCTGCTGATCATAACTCTCCGGGTTCTGCGCCTGCTTCCGCTCGGATTGAACGTTGGCGAGCAGCTGCGTCCAGTCACGGCGGTCATTACTATCCGTATGTTCAGGATACTGACGGGCCAACTCCACACCGGCAGACAGAGAACGAGCCTTATACATGCGCAGTGCAATATAATTGCCGATAAATCGGTGATCCTGATCCTGCTTCATGGCAGCGTCGAACTGCTTTTCCGCCTCCTCCCATTTGCCTTGATACATCAGGGCTGTCGCATATGTGGAGCGAATATACGCAGAGGAGTCAACCGGAGATGTCTTCATATACAGGGCATGATACTGGTTATACAGCGGCCAGCTCTGTTTTCTGTAATAATAATCGGTCAGTCTGTCCAGATGTGCAGTGGAGAGCTTCGATGCAGGTACCTTGCGCAGCAGCGTAATCGCTTCGTCTTCATAACGATGATCATTGGTGATGGATGTTTTGGCATCTAGCAGCCGGATGATCATGAGCAGAGCGTGTTCATCTGCCGGATTGGCAGTCAGATCCTGCCGGTAAGCGGCAAGTGCCTGTTCAGGCTGATGCTGCAGCAGTATGCGGTCCGCTTCGGTCAGTGTTCGATTTTGCAAATAAAAGAAAGGCAGATTGCCCATACTCTCCGGGGTTAACCGGTAGCCGATACTCTGGGTGATCAGCTGTCCATCTTCAGTAAAAGCCTGCACGTTCCATAACAATCGGGCTTCCGGATTCATAAAATAAAGCACATATTCGGGTTTGAGTGACTGGAAATCGCCGGTTTCTCTATAAGAGATAGCACCCATCGTCCCGTAAAGTTCTTCTATCGAAATGGAGATATGATTCTCCTTGATATGACTCCGGATTGCACTGCGGCTGGATCCATCTTTCAGCTGAATACCGCCTTCCAATGCGTAATAGGCTGCACCCTTTACCGGCTGCCAGCGGAAATCGACCTGATTCCCTTTGATCATCCGGTCATTGACCGGCTCTTTCAGCTGGATCAGCGGCTGAAGCGTCAGGTCACGCTGCAGCTGATTGCCTTGATTGATTCTGATCCATTTATCCTGCTGATCCTGCAGCGTCCAGCCATCGACCTGCTCATAGGACATTCCCAGTCGGAACTGGTACGTACCCGGAGTGACATAATGAAAAGTGTAGCGCCCCTCTTGATCCGTAATCGCCCGATAAGGTGCCGAATCGCTGGCGTCACTGGAATAATGGTTCAGCTTGCTTTCTTCTCTTAAAAAGACCGCCGCTCCACTGACGGGTGTACCATCACTGTGCCGGAAGGTTCCGCTGACGGTCCCGGTACGGGCATCCCCCTGGGCGAGCAGCAGCCGAGCCTGAAGTCTGGTACGATCCGACAGCTGTTCATCACTTGTATTCCAGTTTTCCGCATCATAGACCGCCTGGGCTTGCTGCAGATGTCCTTGATTCATAAGCCGATCGAACTGCAGCACGGTCAGCTGCCGGTGCTCATCTGTTCCCTTGATAAAGCGCTGACTCGCCTGCCGGAGCAGCTGATTTGCCTTATCCTGCTCACCGAGCAGATCATACAGGAAGACCAGTTCCCGAACCGCCTCGGCCATCCGGTAATCCGGCTGTCCGCCTGTAATGTATTCCGCCAGCAGCGCTGCACGTTCCTGCGGCTCAAGCACAGGCCCGGATTCTGGGAGGCTGCTAAACTGGCTGTTGTTTGCACCAATATATACATCAAAGTAAAACGGCGTATATTCTTCGATACCTGCCACTTCATCACGAATAATGCTCAGTCTCTCTACGGTCGAAGCTTTTTGCAATTTGGCCAGCAGCTCTGTTCGCTGCTGTTCCGGCGGCAGATCTTTGTTGCCATACAGCCACCCGGATACCTGGGGCTGCATGAGGACGTAGGCTCCTGCTCCGATCAGCAGCAGAGGCAGCAGTCCGTATAATACAAGATGTTTTACTTTAATTCTGAATTTCATACTGCTTCACCGCTCTCTCATAGGCATCCTGCCAGTAGATATTGCCGCCGATATCGATCAGTTGGCGCTTTTCGGGTGTTCCATTCCCTTCCGTTCCTACCGTGGAAGGAGGATTCACCTGCTGGATCGTCAATAGAATCGCCAGTGCAGAGATGGCTGCCGCTGTGATGATTCCTGACGGCTTCCATGACCATTCCAGTTCATAATTCCAGATCATGTGCATCCTCGATCGCCATGTCAGCGGATGAGTCTGCCGGATGACCTGCTCGTGACCCTGGAAATGAATTGCTTTTAGTTCACTCTGCAGCTGCTGCTGAATATGCTGCCGCTCCTGCGGATTCACCACTTTATGCTCTGTCATGGAGTTCCTCCCTTTCCCATAGGACCCGCAGCTGCTGACGGCCGCGGGATAATCTTGATTTGATCGTGTTCTCTCTCGTCTCTATCTGCTGTGCAATCTCCTGTATACTCATTTCCTGAAAATAAAAAAGTACAATGCATTCACGATATATGTAATCAAGCTGCTGTACAGCATGGACCAGCGCATAACTGTCCAGGTCTTTCATAACCATCTCTTCTGCTCCGCTGGCTGCATATTCATCATCGGCGGTCAGATCATCTGCACGGCCACCGGGGAAAATATGGCGCCAGCTCCACGTACGCTGCTTCATCCGGCAGCGATTGGTCATAATCTGAAGGAGCCAGGATTTTAATTTGTCCGGCTGCTTCAGCTGATCAATATGCCGGTAAGTCTGGATAAAGGTATCCTGAACCACTTCCTCCGCCGCCTGACGGTCACGCACCAGCAAAAAAGCCGTTCGCAGCAGTATATCTCCGTATTCATTCATTAACAGACGAAGAGCCGATTCATCCCGGTTCTTCAGTCCAGTGACAATATCCAGCTAAAACTCCCCCTTTATAAACTAAGATGCGGGCTGGGGCTTGCAGGTTGCATGATTTTAATAAAACTCGGAAAATTGCAGCGAATGAACAGAAATTACCATGTTATCAGATCGGGTCTCATATATAAAATGTAGTAATCAGCAGCTTCTAAATTAACATCAACGTTCATATATGTAAAAAATCACCCTCGGTACCAGAGAGGCGGTCCTTCTCCTGCGAAATCATGGCTTCTTACCGTCTGGTGAATCTTATGAAGGATCTGTTCCGAACAATAATGTTTCAGCCCGCCCAGCAGCGTCGCATGCTGGTTCATGGCTACGAACAAATTATATCTGGGCCAGAAATCATCCGGGATCTGCTGATTAAAATACCCATCCACCTGTCCCCGTGCAAACGGTACACTTGTCTCACACGTATACTTGGGCAACTTGAAAAACTCCTCCCATGGATGGCCCAGTCAAACCGGCTGAAGTCGATAATTCCGTGTAATCGACCTTCTTTAAAAATCATATTCGCCGGGTGAAAATCATCATGCTGAAATACAACCGGACGGTGCTCCAGCATATACGTATGCCGCTCGATATACCGCTCCAGTTCTTTTTGCTGCTCAAAAGAAACTCCCAACTTCTGAACTGCTGTTTTTTTGGAAATATATTTCTTGTACCTTTGATCTGCCCAATTGAATGAAGAGTCAGGTGTAATCCGGTGAATGCTGTGTAGCTGTCTTCCTGCCGCTAACCCCTGGATATACTGCTCGTCCGGTGCAAGCTGCGGCAGCGCCGCCTCGCCATCTTCTCCCGCCATATAGGGCAACAGCAGACAGCAGCAATTCAGCTCGGGAAAGATTCCACTATATATCGGCTGCTGACAGGATACTCCATTGTCATAATGCTGCTGCAAATAGCGCTGTTCCTGGGTACAGTGCTCATATCTATACAGCGGGTACACCCGTAACAGATACAGCGGGCGATCGGACTGATAGCAAATGTACTTGATCGTATCAGAATATCCACCGCTTAGCAAAATCGCGTCATCAAATTCAACGATAGAATGCAGTATAGCAGTTAACTGTTGAACATTACGATCATCTATCGATTGAATATCCATACAAATCTCTCCCTGCACCAGAATGGAATTCCATTATATAGTAATTCTTAACTGCTTGTTTAATGCATTTCATGACAAAACACCTACTATAAATTATACATAATTACGTATTTTTAAAGGAATAGAAAAGCTGACGTCCATTAGGCATCGGCGTCAGCTTTTGGGCCAGATATATAGTTGTTATTTACATTATTAAAATAATAATTCAAATAGATCGAAAGGATACAATCAAGCATCAAAGACAGTCCCGGCATGTCACTTTGCGATAGACTTGGAATACAATCAGACGCTCGTGGCAGAACTTCCAACGCAAATATAGAGAGCTCCCAATAGAATAATGGAGCCTGTTATTTATGTTTAGCCCACTGACTTGGCATGTACTTCCAGTTGTAATACTTCATCTGCAGTCTGTGGCGGTTCGCCGTAAAAGTCCTGTGCCCGATAAGCATGTACCTGCTCATAGGATTCGGCCATTCGCTGGTAGACCCACTCCGTGGTTACCGGAAATGGTGACCAGCAGTACACATCCATAATATTGAGCAAGCCCGTAACCGTGTGAGTACGAACATACCGAATCGCCGGGAACAGCTTAAAATCAAGTTTTTTGTAGAATTTCACACGTTTTTCTGTATCTATATCAGTTGGAGTTACAGGTTCAACTTCCAAGATAATCGGCTTGCCCTGGCGTTTTAATTTCTCGATCACCTGGCTGCCAATACCACGGCTCCGATTGCCGCCGGTTACCAGCATGAAATCAACAAAGATATAATCTTCTTTCTCCAGATACACGATCACATAATTGGCTTCTTCTATAATTTTATATTCCCCCTGCTTTTCCTGTAACAATGCCAACATATGGAGTTGGGACTTCATTTCTTGAGCAGGAAAATAATCCCGGAGTTTGTTGAACCATGATGTCATTATTTTTCTCCCTTCTCAGCCTGTGCATTTTCAGGTTTCCGGCATCGTGACTGTATCCAATTAGAGCTTTTCCTTGTATATTTTACCATTATTAGCAATCTACGAAACATTTTCCTGAGAACGTTTCACAGATTTTATTTGCGTCTATATTACATTGAATGTGCTGTTATTTTTTGCATGTTTATTTAGTGAGCTAAATTTTTATAATCATTACTTACTTAGATCAGGGGGTTATATAGTGACTGATTCACCGTCCGAGAAGTCCACGATTGCATTGTTGGGTTGGAGTCTGCCGGTTATTGAGGCAGCCGATCGCCTGAATCGGCCGTATCTGGTCGTAGGTCCGCCGGAATTCCAGGATTTTGCTGACCGAAATGAGATTACATTTGTACCCTGGGAATTCGATCGTCTCAATGAAAAGTCCGGTGAACTTGCCCAGCTGCTGGAAGCGCGAGGTGCCAGACTGGCGATGCCGATCTATGAGGAGACTGTGGAATGGGCCGGAGCGCTGAATGCCTATTTCCGCCAAGATCCCAAAATCTTCAACCGCTCCCTGCTGCTCCGGGACAAAGGCCTGATGAAACGAAGAGCACAGATGGCCGGCATCAAGGTTGGCGTGTTCGAAGAAGCGTACAACCGTGACGATGTGCACCGTTTCCTGAAACGGGTCAATGAAGCTCTGATTAAGCTGGATGGCGATGTGAATGATCCTGTCCATGTGAAGCCGCTCAGCAAAGCGGGTACAGTGGGACACCGACTGATTCGTGAAGCCGTCGATGTGGATCTGATTCCGGATGCGGATTTCCCCTGCCTGATCGAGAGTCACCTGGATGGACAGGAATTCTCCTGTGAAGTATTTGTCCATGATGGCAAAATCCGCTTCCTGAACATTACCGAATATGTGCATCTCGGACACTCCAACTTCGTTCCCGCTTCTCCGGAACTGGAGACCTGGAGACCCCAAATTACAGCCGCTATCGAAAAGCTGATCGATGCTTTTGAGATCAAATATGGCATTATTCATCCGGAGTATTTCATTTCGCCGGATGGTACGCTGAACTTCGGTGAAGTTGCTGCGCGGATTCCGGGCGGACATATTTTCGACCTGATCGGCAAAGCGTACGGCTTCAGCGCCTATGAAGCACAGATCATCTGCAGTGATCCGGATACGACCGAAGAGGAACTTCAGGCATTCTTCCCGCGTGAAGTTGAAGATGCACGGGGCTTTGCAGGCAGTCTGATGGTCTATCCGCGTGTGCGTTTGATTGAACGACTCAATGTACCGGCAGAGCTGAAGAACGATCCTTACTTTGACCGCCATGACATGTTTATTCCGACGACGAGCAAAGTGGCCGAGCGGGTCGGCTTTGGTAACCATTACGGAACTATTTTCCTGTATGGCGAAGACAGTGCACGGATGAAAGAAATGCTGCTGGAGTATGAAAACTATGATTTCTATTTGTAAAAGGGGGAACATCGCGTGAATGATTCTGCAACTCAAGCAGCCCAGGGCAAGTTCGAGCAGGCCCTGCAGATTCTGCAGGAAGCCAAACCATTTGCCAAAAGCCTGTATCAGACAGATGTATTCCAGCGGGCTATCGATCTGGCCCACACGGAAGAAGGTATCGAAATTCTCAAGTCCCATGCACCACGATTCGATGAGGCAGGTGTGTTCAGCGGCGGTCCATGGGAAGATGCAGCCAAGCTCCAGCCCGGATTTGTCGGCGGCTCACTGAAGCTCAAAGGGGTCAACTCTATCGTCGAGCTGCTCAGCGAACTGCGAATGCTCGCGATTGCACGCGGTGAATATCAGCATCCCGAAGTATCTGCAGATGCTGCCCGTACGTTTCTGAATGAAGTGCTTGCGCTGAACCTGAACTTCCTTTTCCCGGCCGATACGGAGGAATCACGGATTGAATCCGGTGAACATATCGAGCGTGCGCAGCGGCTGTTCCATTTGCTCAGCCGCGAACTGTCGCTCAAGGCGATTTCACGCAAAATTGTCGAGGAAATCGACCGTCTGACCACGCAGCGCCCGATTCTCGTTGGACGGATTATCCATATTATTCATACCGCAGAGAAAATGCTGAATGAAGAACTTGATGAAGAAACCCGGTCTTCGCTTGAAATGTATACCCGTGCGATCGGCACCCCTACTCCGCTCAGTTCGCGTTATCCGGATCTGCGGGAATACGGTCGCTACCTGCGTGAAGCTCCGGAAGAGGAACTGCGCCAGGAAGCGACCAGTTTTTCCGAATCAATGAAGGCTACAGGGCTGACGGTGCCTCACCACGCGATCTTTATCCGTCATATTAACCGTCATCAACCGGAACTGATCGAAGTGACGCTTGGACTGGATGATATCGGCGCTGCCTATCGCAGCTCTCAGGCCGAGCTGGTTCGCGATATTATCCAGGTAGCCGTTACACCGGATACATGCCAGGTACTGTATGGACTGGGCGGTGTGCTGAACAGAGGTCTGCTCGCACAGGAGACACTGCTGCCGGCTCTGCGGAGGCTGTTTGAGATCGATATTCACCATCAGGTGAGAGATACACTGCTTACTGCGGAACATAAGCGCAGCGGTATCGGCGCCAATGCACTGCTCCTGGGTGGTACCATCAGCGTACTCGGTCAGCCGCTCGGTGTAGGTCAGGGGCTGAACCCGACCTGTCAATCGGCGCGTGCGATCAGTCTCTGGGCCCAGCATGCCCAGAATCAGCTGCTGGAATATATCACCCGGGCGGCACGAGATAATGATGTCGATATGCTGTTTGAAGGCGAGACGATCCATTCCAGTCAGCTCGAAGGCGGCGTAGCCGAAGAGATTCATTATGAGCTGGACCCGGTCTCCAAGGTACTCGTTCCCCATCTGGATAAAATCTATAACGAGATGATGAAGCGCACTCTGCTGCGCCTTGAAGATGGGCATAAATGGGTAAACCCGGCATTTTACGGCGAATGGATTCAAAAGGGCTTCATCAACCTGGTCGATCAGCTTACCGGAGCGGTTGCTCATTTCCAGAATTTCGTCCGGTTGTTCTATGCTACTCATCATCCAGACTACAATAATGGCTATGAGCTGATCTATCCGAATCCGGTCGGCATTTTCATTACCAATGTATCCGGAGATCTGCTCGGTCTGCACGCTGTCTCTATCCAGCGCGTCGCCAAGGACCCGGATGACCAGTGGCGGATTTATTTCTATAATCCGAATAATGACAGCGGTCAGAACTGGGGTCAGGATATTCAGCCAAGTGTAAAAAACCATGGCGAGCAGGAAGGTGAAGCTTCCCTGCCTTTCCACCAGTTCGTGGCCCGGCTGTACGCTTTCCATTACAATCCGTATGAACAGGGTGACACGTATATGGTGGAAACGGAGATTGTAGAAGAGGTAGAACGGCTTGCGAGAGAAAGCTGGGGTCAGGTCTACACCTGGTTGCCTTGAGCATTGGGTTAATAGATGATCGAATGTCGGGACGAACCTTTTTAACAGGTCGAGATCAATAGGTTGATATATTGCATTTTCCGAAAGTATTCTCCGTAAGTAATATACATTCTGATAAAAAACAGCTGTACATGTATTGTCTGAAACAGAAATAACCAAAAAGCTGGTCTCGGTGTTACACCGGAGCCAGCTTTTTGGTTTAAGTTTTTAGTTTGGTTTGTTAGTTTGGTCTGTTGGTTTGCTTTATTTGTTAGGTTTATCCATTTACTTCAATCATATAATAGTTGATTCTGACGGCTAATTCTGCATCTGTGAGCCGGAACCATCCGCCGGCCTATAGAGACGCTTGAATCAGCCTCTCTTTCTGCGTGTCATGACATCAAAGATAACCGCCAGTGCAAGCACTGCGCCCCGGATCATGTACTGATAGGAGATTCCTACCCCGAGCAGGTTCATACCGCTGGACAGTGAAGCCATAACGACCGCACCAATGATGGAACCGGTAATTTTACCGACGCCGCCTGCTGCCGATACGCCGCCGACATAAGCTGCCGCAATCGCATCCAGCTCGAACAGTGTACCGGCTGTCGTGGTAGCCGATTGCAGACGGGAGGTGTACAGAATACCGGACAATGCAGACAGCATGCCCATCGAGCCAAAGACGATATACGTAATCTTCTTGACATTGATACCGCTCAGGTGAGCCGCTTCCGGATTACTGCCGACCGCATAGATATGACGACCAAGCACAGTACGGGTGGTCAGGAAGTGATAGATAATTACGACCGCCAGCGTAATAACCACCGTCCAGGAGAATCCGTTGTATCCTGCCAGAATCCAGGTGATATACCCGATGATTACCGAGACAAAGATCAGCTTTACGGCAAAGATCTGTTTAGAGATGACTTCGAATTTGTACTTGAGCTTCTGCTTGCGCTTGCTCAGTTCCGAATAGACGAAGAACAGAATAATGAACACGCCGATGATCAGCGACAACAGATTGAGTCCGCCTACCTGACCAAGTGCAGGCAGATACCCATTACCGATCGCGTTGAACTGGTCATCCTTGACAATAATCGTTCCGGTCTTCTCGGTCACCTGCAGCAGGGCACCGCGGAAGATCAGCATCGCTGCCAGCGAGGAGACAAAGGAAGGAATGCCTATCGAAGCTACCAGCACACCATTAAACATACCGATAACAATACCCAGTACAAGAATGATCGGGATTGTCAGATAGAAAGGCATACCCATCTGTGACAGCATAATGGCTGCAATCGCTCCCATGAATCCGGCCGCAAAGCCGACCGAAAGATCAATATGGCGGATAACGATAACCAGTGTCATCCCTACCGCCAGTACAGCGATATAACCGGTAGCATCAAGCAAGTTGCTGATATTACGGGATGACATAAACAGACCATCGGTCAGGATGGAGAATGTCAGCATAATAACGAATAAAGCGATATACATTCCATAGTCACGAATATTGACTTTGAGCAGCGATCTGGCTTCAGTAAAGAAGTTCACGGTGTCCCCTCCTATTGCGTGGCAAATTTCATTATTTTTTCCTGATCCGCTTCTTCTGCGGTAAGCTCACCCTTGATCTTGCCTTCGGCCATGACATAGATACGATCACTCATCCCCAGTACTTCTCCCAGCTCGGACGAGATCATGATAATGCTCATTCCTTCACTGATCAGTTTGTTCATAATCGTGTAAATCTCGAACTTGGCGCCCACATCGATCCCGCGGGTAGGCTCGTCCAGAATGAGCAGCTTCGGTCCGACGAACAGCCATTTACCGAGCGAGACTTTTTGCTGATTCCCTCCGCTCAAGTGTCCAACAACCTGTTCAATGGACGAAGCCTTGATATACATGGAACTTTTGTATCCGCTTGCAATATGGACTTCTTCGTTCTCATTAATGACACCGCCGGAGGAGACACCTTTGAGATTGGCGGCAGTCACATTGTTTTTGATATCCTGAATGAGGAATAATCCGTCGCCTTTGCGATCTTCGGTCACATAGGCAATCCCCGCATGAATCGCCTCACTCGTATGTTTGAATGTCCGGGGAACATTGTCGACCAATAGTTCGCCATCCAGCTTGTAACCTCTCGGATTGCCGAATATACTGAGTGCAAACTCGGTCCGTCCGGAGCCCATCAGTCCGGCAATACCGACGATCTCCCCTTTTTTGACCTGGAGATCGACATTTTTGACGATGTTGCGGCCCAGCTGTGGATCATACGCAGTCCAGTTACGCACTTCCAGAATCGGGTCACCGATTTTCTTGTCCGGACGCTTGGGATAAATATCCTCGATATCACGTCCGACCATATTTTTGATAATCACGGCTTCGGTAATCTCGCCGCGCGCGGCATCGAGCGTACAGATCGTCTTGCCATCACGAAGTACGGTCGCTTTGTCCGCAATGGAGATGACTTCCTTGAGTTTGTGCGAGATCATAATGCAGGTAATGCCCTGACTGCGAAGATCACGCAGCAGTTCCAGCAGGTTTTCACTGTCATTCTCGTTCAATGCGGCTGTCGGTTCATCGAGAATGAGCAGCTTGACATCCTTGCTGAGTGCTTTGGCGATCTCGACCAGCTGCTGCTTGCCGACGCCCAGGTCCCGGATCAATGTCTCGGGATTCACATTGAGCTTGACCATTTTGAGCATCTCCCGTGCCCGGATAATCGTCTCGTTCCAGTTGATTAGTCCGCCGTGCTTGACCTCATTGCCGGCAAAAATATTCTCATACACGCTCAGATCCGGAAAAAGCGCCAGCTCCTGATAAATAATGCCTATGCCTGCTTTGACACTATCGCTGATCCGGCTGAAATTCTGTACATTTTCTTCGAATACGATATCCCCTTCGTACGTTCCATAGGGATAGACGCCGCTGAGTACTTTCATCAGCGTCGATTTGCCTGCGCCGTTCTCACCGATCAGACAGTGAATCTCGCCTTTCGCGACTTTGAAGTTCACATCCGACAGCGCTTTGACGCCGGTAAAACTTTTGGAAATGTTCCGCATCTCCAGGATATTACTGCTCATCGCTGCTCCCCCTTACCAGCTGCGGCTGGTCGCTGGTATTCATCTGCTTTTGGCAAAGAGCTGCAAAACAGGAACGGTACTCCGCTCCTGTTTGGGTCAGCTTGTATTGGATCAACTGTGCTTACAGCCCTGTGAAGTCTGACGCTTTGTAGTATTCGGAATCGATCAGTTCTTTTTTGACATTGTCTTTGTCGACTACGATAACATCCGTTTGTTTGGCTTTGACATCCACGGTGCCGTTATTGTAAGAGCCTGTCGTTTCCGGTGTTTTGCTATCCAGGATCTCAACAGCCATGCCCATGGCATCTTTGACCAGTGCACGTACATCCTTGAACACGGTCATGGACTGCTTGCCGTCAATGATATACTGGATCGAAGCTTGCTCGGCATCCTGACCTGTAATCACATAGTCGGTAACTGCGGAATCCGCAGAGAATACGTCGGCGATCGAACGTGCTGTACCATCATTCGGTGCGAGGATCGCGATGTCACCTTTCATATCGGCTGCAGCAGCAGTCAGGTGAGTCTGTGCTTTATTTTTGGCTTCGTTCGGGTCCCAGTTGGTTGTCACCTGGCTGATGATCGCACTCATCTGGTCACGGGACAGCTCTTTGGTGTCTTTCAGCTTCTCGGCTTCGGAAGAGTTGGCAATTTTGAATGTTCCATCGATAATCTTCGGCTGCAGTACTTCCCATGCGCCCTGGAAGAACAGGAATGCATTGTTATCCGATGCTGCACCAGCATACAGATAGAGCGGTTGTCCTTTGCCCTTGGCATGGTCGACCAGGTATTGTCCCTGTGCCGCACCTACTGCCAAACTGTCAAAGGTGACGTAGTAGTCAACTGCATCGGTATCGGTGATCAGACGATCATAGGCGATGACGGTGATGCCTTCTTTTTTGGCGGATTCGACAGCTGCTGCGGCAGCCGCACCATCCTGCGGACAAATGATCAGTACTTTGATTCCTTTGTTGATCAGTGTCTCTACGTTTTCTTTTTCTTTGGCAGAGGAGCCCTGACTGAAGAGAATTTCAGTGGAATACTTGGTGCTGGACAGTGCATCTTTGAAGCGCTGTTCATCTTGAACCCATCTTGTCTCATCTTTGGTTGGCAGGACGATTCCAACACTGACTGCCCCGCCGTCGCTGCCACTTCCGTTACCACTGCTGTTACATGCGGACAGAATAACGGTAAGCATCATAACAACCATCAAAATTGCAATTCCTCTGAATTTCTTTTTCAATTGAACTAACCCCTTTCAATCTTGTATGCCTTCTGACAAACCAATCATAGCATTGCCCAATCAAAATGTAAGCGCTTAACTATAGTACTCTTTTGCTACCTTCTGTACTTTTTTATCCTCGGTCAATCTTGCACAGGATTCACAAAATAATAAGTGAAGAAAATACAAAAAAGCCCTGGCTGCTTCTGCAGTTCCAGGGCATCCCCTCGGTATGATGTTAATGGTGTTATGCTACAGTATATTAATGCGGTATATGAATCAATCCTGTTTGCTTCCGTAAATCTCCTGCCGGGTATGAAAATGATCCGCGATCACGGTCTGCTCCAGATTGCTCCGGTCAACCGCAATAGGCTCGAGCAGCACGGAAGGCACTTCAATTTTGCCGTTATTTACTTTCTGGTTCGTGGTGATCTTCTCTCCCCGAGCGAGACGAATCGCCAGATCGGCTGTCGTGTCGGCCAGCTGCCGGATCGGTTTGTAGACGGTCATCGTCTGGGTACCCTGGATGATCCGCTGGACAGCAGCCAGATCAGCATCCTGACCGGCGACTGGTATCTTTCCAGCCAGTCCTTGCTCAGCAAGTGCTTGTATGGCTCCTCCGGCTGTACCATCATTCGCGACTATGACTGCATTCACTTGCTTCTGATTCGCCTTTAACGCTGCCCGCATATTCTCCCGCGCATAGGCAGGAATCCAGTCCTTGGACCATTGATCGTATACAATCTGAATCTCTCCTCGGTCGATCAGCGGCTGCAGGACATCGAATACGCCTTTTTTGAATAAATGAGCATTATTATCCGTATCGGCTCCGCCTATATATACATATTTGCCGCGTGGAACCTGGCTGATCAGGGCTCGTGCCTGCAGTCGGCCGACCTCTTCATTGTCAAAAGAAACATACAGATCCACCTCTGCATTTTTCACCAGCCGGTCATAGGACAATACCTTGATGCCTGCTTTGTGTGCCTTCTGGATAATCGTGGCTGTCGCTTCCGCATTATGCGGTATGATAACCAGCACATCGACTCCGTCGCTGATTAAGGCTTCCGCCTGGGCAATCTGCCGGGCATCTTCGCCATCTGCCGACCGGATAATCACTTCCGCACCCCGCCGCTGGGCAGCCTGACGGAACAGATCACGGTCTTTTTTCCAGCGTTCCTCGACCAGTGTATCCATCGTAAAGCCAATTCGGATGACAGGATCTTTTCCTTTATCCTTCGGATCATTATCGTTCTCACTGCTGCTGGTGCTCTTCTCTTTTCCATCGTTCACTGCTGGTACATATACTGCCGAGGCAGCATCCCGTTCAGCTGGTGTCTGCTGCTGGGAAGACGAAGGGACCGATCCCGAACCGGGTTGGTCGGTTTCACTGCAGCCGGTGAGCAGTGTGATAAATAGCAGCAGCAGAGCAGCTATCCTTTTTTTCCATGTCACAGAAATGGTGGATGGTGATTGATACGATCGATATTGCTGTACACGCATGTGACGGTTGGCAGGGGCGGCATACATCGGTTCTGCCGATCTGTTCATACGCGTCCGCCCAGCAGCGACTTGCGGTATTCGGTCGGCGAGACATCGCACATTTTTTTGAATACTTTGCTAAAGTAGTTGGGATCGTGGTAGCCCACCTCAAACGTAATCTCCTTCATACTGCGCAGCGGATCACTCATCAGCTTTTTGGCTTTGTTGATCCGGCATTCGGTGAGGAAATCGATATAATTAACACCGAGCTGCTCCTTGAATAATTTGCTGATATAAAAAGGACTCAGCTCAAACCGCTCTCCGATGCCTTCCAGAGAAATGTCCTGATGGGAATGCTCGGTAATATACTGCTTGATCCGGCGGATCGTGTCCGGCTTGATCCGTTCGAGATGCTCATCATGAAGCATCCGCATCTGATCCCATATCCTCGCTGTCTCGATCCGCAGCTGCCGGTAATCCTGCGCTTCAAAGGAATAAAGCGGCGTATCCATCTCTACGCCCATCTCAGCCAGCACCCGGGAAGCGATCCATATCCGTTCCAACACACGCTGCTGAATCTGCAGCCGGTTGGCTCCCTGGTTCTCATATCGACGCAGCATCTCCATCGTATCTTCACAGATCGTCTGCCACTCTCCCAGACGTACCTGTTCAAAAAACTGCTGTTCCCAGCTTCGGGAGGTGGAGTCCGGGTGAGCGGCGCCCGGAGCAGATACATCTGCATAGAAGCGGTATTTGACCGGCAGCGATACATCCATCGTCGCGATTAGCGCTTCCTGATACGACTGTCTGACCTGGGAGAGTGATTCACAGGTATTGCCAATACCGACAAACCATCCTTCCCGTTCGTCCGGTCGTATACCGGACAGCAGGTCACGCGCCAGCGCAGCAGCCTGGGAACGGAATGATACTCCGGATTGGCGAAAAGCAATAACCGGGATCTGTCGTCCATACAGTGCGCCGACCCAGCCGCTGCCGGTAGCACTAATTTTCTCCTTGATCATCGTGTAGGCGTTCTCTCTGCCGGCTGGCAGCAGGATAGCCATAGCGAATTTGTCACTGTCGGTATCTACTCCAAGCCAGCGAACCAGCTCATCCGAGTGCACCTGATGCACATGATCGAACAGCAGCTGGGTCACAATATCCGCTTCGATAACCGGCATGACTTTTTGCAGGGCATCACTGCGCAGCCGGCTCTGCTCCCGGCCCAGCTGTTCCTGGGTGATCTGCTCCAGTACCCGCTTTACCGTGGAGACAATCTCGCTCGCCTTGCTCGGTTTGAGCAAATAATCCTTGACCCCCAGCTTGATCGCCCGGCGGGCATAATCAAATGTATCGTAGGCGGTGAACATAATGACTTTGATATCCGGAAAGGCCCCTGCAATATGCTCGGTCGTCTCGAGGCCATCCATGCCCGGCATCTTGATATCCATCAGAATCAGATCCGGTTGGGACTGCTCCACCATGTGGATGGCAATTCTGCCATTGGGGGCCTGCTCGATGATCAGATCAGTGAATCCTTTTTGCAGAATAGCTTGCAGCCCTTCCCGCCCTACCTGCTCGTCATCCACGATCAGCAGCTTCATCATTCGTCTCCATCCTCCCTTTTTTTGGTATTTTGATAATGACTCTTACACCCTGTCCGGGGATACTCTGAATATCCACCACATCCGCTGTTCCATAGAACAAGTGGAGTCGCTGCACTACATTGCTGAATCCGATGCCGGTCGATTGTCCTTCATTTTCCACCGGTTGCTCTTCCAGAATCTGCTGAATTCGTTCACTGCTCATGCCTGGCCCATCATCGGCGATCTCTATCTTCACATATTCATTACTGTCCTGAATGCTCACCCGGATCGTTCCCCCCTGCTCGGAAGGTTCCACTGCATATATGATAGCGTTTTCAATAATTGGCTGCAGGGTCAGTCCGGGGATCGGAACGTACAGACAGTCGGTATCAATATCGGTCTGCAGATGCAGCCGGTCGGTGAAGCGCGCCTTTTGAATCTCCATATATTGCTGCATCACTTTGACTTCATCATAGAGGGTAACTGCCCGATCGAGCCGCTTGAGATTGTAGCGCAGCAGTCCTGCCACATTGACCAGCAGATCGCTCGTTTCCTCGGCTCCTTCCATATAAGCCTTCTTGGAAAGAGTATCGAGAATATTAAACAGAAAATGCGGATTGATCTGACTCTGCAGACTGCGCAGCTGGCTTTCCCGCAGCAGCAGCTTATTCCGCTGCAGTTCACTTTCCAGCTGGGCTTTTTGCTGAATCTCTATGATCAGATTGTTGATATTGATTCGCATATGCTCGAACATCCGGGCGAGAAAGGAAATTTCATCGGTGGACTGCACCTTGACCTGGAGATCGAATCTTCCTTTGGCCAGTTCCTGTGCCGCCCGGGTCAGCTGCTCGACCGGACGGGTGATACTGAGCGAGAACCAGTAGGTAAACAACAGCAGCAAAAAGGTCATCGTCAGCAGAATCAGTACACCCAGCTGTTTGAATGCCGACGATTGTGCGATCATCTCTCTGTAGGAGCGCTCATAGGTGTTAATGTCCATATCCAGCAGCTTGAGTGTCATTTCCGAAATATACCTGGAGATGCGGGTCGCTTCGGAAAAGGCTTGGGCTGAGTCCTCGGTTTCCTTTTCAGTCTGGAACATAACAGAGCGCTCTGCCGACTCGATCAGGCTGTCGATCAGATTCACATAGCTGGTCAGGGCAAAGTCATTCTGTCCATTGCGCAGTAGTGCCACCGACCAGCGCGCATTCCGCAGCTTGTGTTCCTTGCTGCGCAGACTGCTCAGATTCGCTTCGGTCGGCGTCAGCAGATAATGATTGAGCGAGGTAACCATTTGCTGGCTCGCTGTGGTCACTTCATTCATATACAGGTATCGCTGTAAAATATCATTATATTGTTCCTGGGTCTTCTGATTGTAATAGGTCAGGGTTATCCAGATGACCACCATAATGAACATGACGACAGCAGTCAGGGTCCATATTTTCCGCTGGATTCCAATCATTGTACATCTTCCGCCTTCAGTACACGAATATCGGTAAAAGAACCGGTTGTATCGAGTGGAATATTCTTGCCTTCCAGCCACCGGATCATCAACTGTACGCTTGTTTTCCCCATGCTCTCTGGAGATTGCTCGATAATCGCATCCAGCTTGCCTTTGCGCAGCAGAGGCAGCACCTCGGGGTGATCGTCAAAGGAATACATATAATAAGGCTCAATCTGTGAGCGTCTGCTGATTTCCTGGATCATGGCGCTTGTCAGATTGGCATCCATAGATATGAATGCGTTTACATTTGGGTGGTGGTTCATAATGTCCTGGGTCGCTGCAATCACCATTTCTTTTTGCTCGGGAGTCTCTACATATTGGGGTTGAATACGTGGATAGGCATGCAGCACTTCCATGATTCCTGCCAGGCGCTGCTGCTGGTCATACTCCTTTTGGTTATTGCCCATCAGTACGACAGTTCCTTCATTGCCCATATCCCGGATCATCTGTCTGACGATCGTACGCCCGGCCATGACCGGATCGGAGCCAACATAGGTTTTGCGAAGACTCTCGTTCATGGGGACGTCACTTGCCACGGTAATAATGGGGATTCCGTAAAAGGCGGCTTTTACCTTGGTTAGTTCCTTGAATGCATCGTTATCCAGTCCCTGCACGATAATCCCGTCCATTTTGGAATCGATGGCAATCTCGATCTGCTTGAGGAAATCATCTTTGTCTTCTCCATAGCTGCCCCATACTTCGAGTGTGGCTGCATTCTGCTGTGCCTGCTGTCTGGCGCCGCTTCCCACCTTTTCCCAAAATGGAGTACCGAGATCTCTCGTGATCAGCACGAGCCGGTATTGTGATGGCTTGCTCGCACTGGTCTTGGTCTGCGGGAGCTGCTGTTGTTCGGATTGTACAAAGCGAACCGCTGCCGTAATCGTAAAACACAGCAAAAGAATGCATACGGAACCCAGTGCCAAGCTGACTCTTTTATGCAAATAAATCATCCCTCTTCCCCGGTATGGGATCATGGTATGGCAATTCTGCCAGTCGGTGCTTATACTCTAACAAATCCTTTATCGGTTGGGTAGATATTTTTTACCATTTTTATTTATAACAGCTACTGAGTTATATAGGTAATCAGTTTATTGATTTGCAGCCTGATACGTGATCCGCACTCCATATGGCAAGATAAGGTGGATACAATAAAAAGACTCCGGGATCGTTATGATCCTGGAGTCTTCTCTATTTATAGTCTGCAATAGCCAATATCTGATATACAGTTGAAAGCAATCCGTCCGAACCGGTCAGGCATGGAATTGACGTCCGTCGTAGACAGCATCTACGTAACCCGCACGAATGACAAAGTCTCCGAAATGCTCGCCAGCGTTACGTTCTGTCGCATACCGGCCAAAGATCGGTTTGAGCGTAGACAGAATCTCATCTTCGTTAATGTTCTCCCGGTACATCTTGTTCAGGCGGCTGCCGTCAAAGCTGCCTCCGAGATACATATTGTAACGTCCCGGTGCCTTACCGATAAAGGAGAGTTCGGCCAGAGCCGGACGTGCACAACCGTTCGGGCAGCCGGTCATGCGAATCACGATATCTTCGTTGCGCAGGCCAACCTCATCCAGCTGATTCTCCAGCTTGGTCATCAGTTCCGGCAGATAACGCTCGGCTTCAGCCATCGCCATTCCGCATGTAGGCAGTGCGACACATGCTATCGAATTACGGCGCAGCGCAGAATAATGGGCACCGTCGGTCAGATTGTACTTGGCGATCAGATTTTCGATCGTTTTCTTCTTGGCGCTGGTTACGCCGCCGATGACCAGATTTTGATTCGGCGTCAGGCGGAAATCGCCGGTATGCACCTTGGCAATCTCGCGCAGACCGGTCATCAGCTGGTAGTCGCCATCGTCCATAATGCGTCCGTTCTCGATGAACAGGGTTAGCAGCCATTTACCGTCGAGACCTTTCACCCAGCCATAACGGTCACCATTATGATCGAAATGGAACGGGCGAGCCTCCTGCAATTGCCAGCCAAGACGCTCATGCAGTTCGGCTACGAGCCAATCCAGCCCGCGATCATCGATCGTATACTTGAACCGGGCATGCTTGCGCACGGCACGGTCGCCATAATCACGCTGGATGGTAACGACCTTTTCAGCTACATCAATCATCTGGTCGGGAGTGATAAAGCCGATCACTTTGGACAGCTGCGGATAGGTCTTGTCATCTCCATGCGTCATGCCCATTCCGCCGCCTACCGCTACATTGAACCCCTGCAGCACACCATCTTCCACGATCGCGATAAAGCCCAGATCCTGGGAAAATACATCGACATCATTGGAAGGCGGTACTGCGATACCGATCTTGAATTTGCGCGGCAGGTAGACCGCTCCATAAATCGGCTCCTGCTCCACATCATCACGACTGTCGACAACTTTTTCTTCGTCCAGCCAGATCTCATGATAAGCACGTGTGCGCGGATCGAGATGGGTGCTTACTTTGCAGGCCCAGTCATAGACCTGCGCATGAACCGCCGATTGATCCGGATTGGTGTTGCACATTACGTTACGGTTGACGTCACCGCAGGCTGCCAGTGTACTGAGCAGCGCATCATTGACTTCACGAATCGTGTTTTTCAGGTTCCATTTGAGTACACCATGCAGCTGGAATGACTGGCGCGTCGTCAGACGGATGGTGTTATTGCCGTATTTATGGGAAATATCGTCCATCATCAGCCACTGGGCCGGAGTCACAATACCACCGGAAGCACGTACGCGCAGCATGAACTGATACGCGGGCTCCAGCTTTTGTTTTTTTCGTTCGTTGCGCAGGTCACGGTCATCCTGCATATAGCTGCCGTGGTGCTTCATGAGGCGGTTATCATCTTCGGGAATCGAGCCGGTGATCGGATCTTTGAGTGTCTCCTCCAGGCTGCCCCGCAAATATTGACTGTTGCGCTTGATGTCCTCTACATCACTGTGTGGAGCATCATGCGGCGGATATTTTTCGTACTGGACCATTTTGTGTTCTCCTCTCGTAATCGCCGGGATTCCCCATCAATATACATCCCGCTGATAACGTTTTTGCTGCAGCATATTGCTCATATATTCAGCCGCTGCTTCCTGGCTCAGATTACCTTCCTGAACAAGAATTTTCTCCAGGGTCAGATGCACATCGTTGGCCATGTTCTTCTCATCGCCACATACATAGACAATGGCACCTTCCTGAATCCATTCATACAGCTCGCGGCTTCTCTCCATCATACGGTGCTGAACGTATACCTTCTGATCGGTATCCCGGGAAAAGGCTACATCCATACGTGTTAATACCCCATCTTTGAGCCAGCGCTGCCATTCGGTCTGATACAGGAAATCGGTCGCAAATCGCTGATCTCCAAAGAACAGCCAGCTCTTGCCCTCCGCTCCGGTCTCTTCCCGTTCCATCATAAAGGCACGGAATGGCGCTACTCCTGTGCCCGGCCCGATCATAATGATCGGTGTGGAAGCGTCATGCGGCAGCTTGAAATTCTCATTGTGCTGGATATAGACCGGCAGGGTATCTCCCGGCTGCAGACGCTCGGCCAGATGTACCGAGCATACGCCATAACGCTGGCGACCATGCTGTTCGTATTCCACTTTGCGTACGGTCAGATGCACTTCATCCGGTGCAGCCTTCATACTGCTGGAAATGGAGTACAGACGGGATGGCATTTTGCGCAGCAGCGACAGGAACTCATCAGCCGGAATGCCTTTCAGACTGTAATCCTGCACGAAATCCAGCAGATCGCGTCCATTCAGGTAAGCGCGCAAGTCCTGCTCCCGTCCTTCTTCGAGCAGATCGTACAGCTGTTCATGGTCTGCCAGTCCGGCTACCTTTTCCAGCAGCGGCTTGGTCAGTACGCTGATCTCATAGTGACGCAGCAGTGCATCACGTACGCTCAGATGATCACCACTTTTGTTGATCACAATCGATTCATTACCGTTCCAGTCCATCGCCTCGATCAGTTCATCGACGAGCTGCGGATGATTCTCCGGGTAGACGCCCAGGCTATCGCCGGGTTCATACTGCAGACCCGATCCTTCGAGAGACAATTCCACATGGCGGGTCTCCCGGCTCGATCCGCGTCCGTTCAGATTGAGATTCTCCAGTACTTCTGCCGGAAATGGCTGGGTGCGGGAGTAAGGCGATTCGGCTGCAGGTTGCGCTGTATCCGTCGTGCCCGATACTACCGATGCGCCCGCAGCGGCTGCGGACCCGGCCTGACCGAGAGCGGACAGTACATTCTCAATCCACTCGGCAGCCTGTTCTTCAAAGTCTACATCACAGTCAACGCGCGGCACGATGCGTTCTGCGCCAAGCTCTTCCAGACGTTTATCAAAATCCTTGGCCGTCTGGCAGAAGAATTCATATGATGTATCGCCGAGACCGAGGACCGAATATTTGGCTTCTGCCAGCTGTGGTGCACGCTTGCTGTGCAGGAATTCATAAAAAGGAATGGCATTATCCGGCGGATCGCCTTCTCCCTGTGTACTGACAAGCACGAGCAGGTTTTGAACCTTTTTAAGATTGTTTGGTTTGTAATCGCCCATGGACGAGAGCGTTACATCAAACCCCTGGGAAGTCAGCTGTTGTGCCAGCTTTTTGGATAGTCCCTGGGCATTGCCTGTCTGTGAACCGAATAGTACGGTTACTTCTTTGGATGCGGCCGGTGCGGCCTGTACATTTACTGCTGTATCGGTCATGGCTGTCTGGGCAGGGACGGCTGCACTACCGCCTGCCTGAATGCCGGCTGTCAGATATCCGCTCAGCCAGATTCGCTGCAGATCCGTCAGTGTCGGCAGCAGCCGATTGAGAAGCTCGGCCTGCTCCGGTGTAAAAGGACTATTACTTACTTGAAGTTCCAACGATATCCACCCCATCATTTAGCATACAATATGCTAATCCCTAGTATAGTGCTCAGATTAATTTTGCTCCTTTGAACTTATCACAGTGTGGGAAACGGGTCAATTAGAATGACTTATAAGTCTTATCAGTTCTGCTGATGATTGGAATTATAGGATGTTTTATTGTAGATATAGATGGATATCAGGTTTTTTTCTGATTTTTTTCTTGCTTTTAGGTTTGAGATGTGGTGATAAATGTTCTTTTTTCTTTTTTTGTTGCTAGAATGAGATGGATGATGGGTTTGTGTTTTGGTGATAGGTATATTTGGTTTTATTATTGTGAATTTTTCATATATTGAAATTGTTTTAATAGTGAAGTAGGAGATTGGATGATGGTGAAAAAATTATCTTCTATCAAATCTACTTTATGAAGCTATTTATCTAAATAAAATACTCATTTAAGTGTTTTCATGGTTCGATATCTTTCTTTTTATAATCGTTTTCATCTTTCAGTCTTTTTGTATTAACTTTTAAAATGATATCTAAGAAAAGTTGAAGTACTATTTTCTCCTTTATCATCAGTAAAGATAATAAAAAGCACTTCTATACGTTTTTCGGTTAACCGCAATGGGTTTCCCGTTAAGTGTATAGAAGTGCTTTGTTCAGACCTATTTTATTATCGAGCTATTGGGCAATAGAACATCTGCCATCACTACTTATTTTACATAAACGCTAAATTCATAGTTAACGCTGTGGTATTTTTATTCATACTGGCAGTACTGTCTATTGCTCCGCATTTCTCAGCTGGAATATATGCTGAATATAAGCTTCCTTGTGCGCCGTGTACTCCTGAATGCCTTCTGTCTTTTGCTTGGTAAATGCTTTCTTAACAGCCTCATACTCCTGACGAGCAGCTGCATGGGTATTCATATAATCTCTGAAAAACAGCATATCCTGCCAATGTTCGCTACGATATGGGAGCATATGAATAAAATGTGTTTTGATCTCAAACGAAGGATCACGAAAACGGGCAAACACAATCTCATCCGGACGCTCCACCTTCAATCGATAAAATCCGATACTGCGCAGCGCAGATTCATACTGATGCGCCTCCACCTCCAGATGCGTGACGCCCAGTGCAATATCCAGAACCGGCTTGGCCTGAATGCCTTCAATGGCTGTGCTGCCAATATGCTGAATCTGCTGTTTATCCAGCTGCGGAATGGCTGTATGGATCAGCTCCCGTATACGTTGGAATTCTTCTTTCCAGGCAGGATGATACGGCGCGAGACGTACTTCGTTACGAGCGAGACCAAGTGCCGGATGCTCCATCTCCAATCTCTCCCTTCCTTTATGCCAATGAAATCGCATCATCAGACAATGTTATAGCATGGACGAACGCAATACGATCTGCATTATTATTCAGAAAGCTGGGCAGACGCATATTCATAAAATCCCAGCAGGTCTTCTTCATTCGCAAATCCGCCCTGTGCAGACTGGTCATTGCCACCGCCTTTGCCGCCATACGCTGCCAGATGCTCTTTAAAAAAAGCGCCGCAGCGCAGTTCGCTCTGCTCATGACGTGCCAGTAGAATCTTGTAATCCCGCTTTGTAGCCAACAGCACATTTCGTTCTTGCAATGTCAGCAGCTGTCTCGCTATACGCTGCAGATCCTGCAGTGATTTATCGTCAAACAGATGTACCAGCATACGTTCGTCCGCTGCCTCTGCCTGACGGATCAGCCGCTCCGCCAGATACTGGTCATTTTCACGGCGCAGCTGATCCATCTCTGCTCTCAACTGCTGCTGTTCGTCTTCCCATTTGCGGAAACGCTCAACTACATCCTTGCGCCCCGTATTGAAACGGGTGGTGAATACATCCAGCGTCTCCAGAGCTTCCCTGTAATCAGCCAGTGCACGGTAGCCGTATTTAAAATACAGCCGGATATGTCCTTTTTGCTTCTCGGCCCGGTACAGCTTCAGGATACCCAGTTCACCGGTACGGGAGACATGAGTGCCCCCACAGGCATTATGCTCTACACCTTCAATTTCGACAATGCGGATAGAATCGGTCATTTTGGGCATCTTGACCAGCGTCAACTTTGCCAGTTCCTCTTCATTGACAAAATAGCTATGTACCGGAAGATTCCGGTAAATATACTCATTCACCTGCTGTTCCAGTTTAGTCATCTCGGCAGCAGACAGCGCCGGACGGTTAATATCGATAGTGGCATAATCTTCACCCATATGAAAGCTCAGCGTCGCTGCTCCCAGCTCGCTCAGACAGATGGCAGAGAGCAGATGCTGCCCGCTGTGCTGCTGCATATGATCGAACCGGCGCTGCCAATCGATCTCACAATGCACGGCTATACCTGACTCTAACCCGGCGATCTGCTCCACCTGATGAAAGATCTGTCCCTCCCGGCGCTGCACATCCAGTACCTTTACACCATTAATGATACCCGTATCGCAGGGCTGACCTCCACCTTCCGGGTAGAAAGCCGTCTCTTCCAGACAGACATAATACTGGCTCCTATGCTCATATGCCTGGGTAATGACTGTATCCCAGCTGGTCGTATAGGCGGAATTATAATACATTGTATTCATAATATAGATGTTTCCTTTCCGGATACGGTTTTATGCATTTCTTCGTGTAACGGTAGCAATCCTGGCTTTATTGTAATAAGAGATCGGATCAGGTCTGTTTTTCTGTCAGCGTCTTCACCATGATACGGTGCGGGATACCAATCTCGTTGAACGGCTCGCCGGTAATTTTGTACTGCAATTTCTCATAAAAGACAACAGCCACCTGCCGGGCATGCAGCATAATATCCAGGTATCCCTGCTCTCGGGATACTTCTTCGGCATGCTGAACCAGCTTGCGTCCAATATTCTGGCCCCGCAGCGTCTCGTCCACAGCTACTTGCTTCATTTGCAGGGTACGCGAATCTACGGGCTTGAGCAGCAGGACGCCGACGACTCTTCCCTCACATAGAGCGACAATATGGGTCGCATATTCTTCGTCCTCCAGATTCTCGTCCCAGAGGCTCATGCCGAGCGGCTGGCGCAGTACACGGTCTCTTAGCTCCAAAGATTCCCGGTATAGTGTGTCGTCGGTCAGAATGATTTGGGTCATGATCTCACTCACAGTCGATTCCTCCAATTGTGCTTTTTTTACAAATGATGAAATATCAATACGCATGTATGAAGCAGTTAATCATATCTCTACGAGAAGATCAAGCCAAAAAGACAGACCACTCCTGCCTGCCCAAAACAACTCGCTTCTTAAAACTCCAAGAATAAAAGATACTTCTGCTAATAATTTAAAATTTTTTTGCATATATTACATTATATGTAACTTATACTTAATTATAAAATATGTAAACTGGTTCTAAAGAATGATATATATTCAAAAAATGAACGCCGATATAATAATTAAATTGCCCATATTATCAAATCCTACAAACAGAGGTGGACTATGAAATTTAAAATGAACATTATGAATAAAATCCTGCTGGGCTATATTATTATCGTGCTTTGTTTTGCAGCAACGATTATAATTGTGCATTCCAAGATCAACCAGTTGGAGAAAAGTATGACTTTCGTCGCAGGTCATGATATGCAGGTTCATGATCTGGCCAACCAGATGAAACTCAACGTTGTAGATATGGAAACCGGTCAGCGCGGCTTTGTTATTACGGGCGAAGACAGCTATCTGGTTCCCTATAACAAAGGCAAAAAGGCATGGGTAGAGAAATACAATGCCCTGTATCCACTGCTCGCAGACAATCCAAGCCAGCAGGAACATCTAAATGCAATGAAAAGCCGGATTGAGAACTGGATTAATGTCGCCGGCGAACCGGTTATTGAGCTCAAGCGGGCCAACAATACGGCAGCACTGAATCAATTTTTTATAACTGATCCGGGCAAGACCGATATGGATGCTTTCCGGCAGCAGGTCGACACATTCCTGGATACCGAGACGCAGTTAACGATTACGCGTGTAGAAGGTATTCATTCCAGCAATGTTAGTCTAAAAATTCTGCTCTATTCCCTGCTGGCAGCTGTAACAGTACTGTCCATTGTAATCGGTACCTTCATTTCCCGCCGAATCAGCAAAAATGTCAAGGCGGTTACAGCGACTATTGACGATATCGCTTCTTCGGGTGGCGATCTGACACGCCGGATCAAAGTGAAAAGCAATGACGAGATGCGGGATCTGGGCGATGCAACCAATGCACTTCTTACCAATCTCCAGCAAATTATCAGCGAAATTAAAGATAATACCGTGCAGCTGGCTGAAGCATCTGTACAGTTGGAAAGAGGCGCTTCCGAAAATGCAAGGTCTGCGGCGGAAGTCTCGCAGTCGATCCAGCGTGTATCCGAAGGCGCCGAGAATCAGGTATCCCGCACAGAAGATATCTCTGCGGTCATGGAGCAATCCATCGCCGGTCTCGATGTAGTCGCCGGTACAACCCATGAGGTCGCCGGTCTCGCCAGAACAACCAAGGATCTGGCTTCTGTCGGCGAAGCAAAAATCCACCGGAGTGTAAGCAGTGTAGAAGGAATGGCACATGCCTTTAAGGAAATCCAGAATAGTGTGCGTGAGCTGGCTGAGCGTTCACGAGAGATTCTGTCGATTACCGGTTACATCTCGGAGACATCCAATCAGACGAACCTGCTGGCACTCAACGCAGCGATTGAGGCGGCAAGAGCCGGAGAGCACGGTCAGGGTTTCAGCGTCGTTGCGGATGAAATTCGTAAATTGGCCGACCAGTCCTCCCGTTCCACCAAAGAAATCAGTGTCATTATCAGCTCCATGACGACCGGTATTCAGAGTATTGTACAGCTCGTCACCGATAGCGCAAGCAATGTGGAAGAAGGTGTAACTTCCCTGAATGAAGCAGGAGATACTTTCGGTACCATTGTGCAGCAGATCGATTCGCTGAATGCACAGATTACCGATGTAGCAGCCTCTGTGGAACAAATGTCCAAAGGTACCCAGTCCGTAGGTTCGGCTCTGCAGGAGATTACCCGGATCACCGAAGAGACCGCCTCCTTTACCGAAGAAGTCTCTTCCATGACCGAAGAACAGACTGCTTCCCTCACGCAGATGTCATCTACTACCGAAAGACTGAAAGAAATGTCATCCTCCCTGGAGACCGTGGTCAACCAGTTCAAAATTTAATCAAAATTGCATAAAAAGACCGACACGTTTACAATGTGTCGGTCTTTTTAATACCCTCATCTACAGTCTTGTACTGGATGTCTTACATACAGCGATATTAGAAGTTGAAATTATCCGGATCGGCGCCAAAACGTTGATTCTGGTTCAGATCATCGATTTGCTTCATATCTTCCGGTGACAATTCAAAATCGAAAATGTCCGCATTTTGTACAATGCGCTCCTGCTTGATCGACTTGGGAATTGTAACGATCCCGCTCTGCAGATCCCAGCGCAGCAGTACTTGAGCGATAGATTTACCATACTTTTCACCAATCGCCTGCAGTACTGGATTATCCAGCAGGCGTCCCTGTGCCAGCGGTGCCCAGGCTTCGATCTGGATGCCCTGCTCTTTGCAGTAATTGCGCAGCTCGACCTGGCTCAACAGCGGATGAAGCTCAACCTGATTGACCACAGGACGAACCTTGGCATCTGCCAGCAAATCTTCCAGATGATGAATCTGGAAATTGGATACGCCAATCGCACGGACTTTGCCGTCCTCATACAGCTTCTCCAGCGCTCTCCAGGTATCTTTGTATTTGCCTTTGACCGGCCAGTGTATGAGGTACAGGTCCACATACTCCAGTCCCAGCTTGCTCAAGCTCTGTTCAAAAGCCTGAAGGGTGCTGTCATAGCCCTGATCCGAATTCCATACTTTGGTTGTCACGAACAACTCTTCACGAGGTACGCCGGATTCCCGGATCGCCTGACCAACACCATCTTCATTTTGATAGAGTGCTGCGGTATCGATGCTGCGGTAACCCGCTTCGATCGCCCATTTGACCGAGCTTACAACTTCATCACCATTTTCCACCTTGTAGACACCGAGTCCGAACCATGGCATCTCGACGCCATTGGACAATTGAACCGTTGATTGCAAATTTTGCATGACTATTCCTCCTGTGTATATGATAGTTGCCCCAACTAATTATAACGTAATTTAAAATTAAAAATAAATGAAACAAACACGAATCATTTGAAAGGGAACCTATCCATCGATTTAATGCCATTCTCTCGACGTTGGAATGGGGACCGCCGCTTCATATCTTCGATAAGCAGCCACACTATACACTATACCCGTCCCCAAAAAGAACAATACTTAGAAATATCAAATTAGAATAACGAAAACTAACGTTTCGTTTAAGACAACTCCATTATCGCCCAACGTTAACGATCTTCCTGGCCCAGGTTGGCTCATTCGTCGCTGCCCTTACGAGGCAGTCGGCGCAGTCAGCGAAGGAAAGTAGCCGGAGCGGAGAAATGCGGGTCAAGGGGTCTGCCGTATATTTCGAAGTGGCGGCTACGTCGCTAAGAGCTGAAGGTCGTACAATGACCCAATCTAATTCGCTCCGCTGTACTGTACGCTCGGCAATGGCCTTGTCCTCAACCGCTCCAACTAATTACCACATCTGTATCGGTCAAGGTCCTGGCAATACTTGACCGGATCGGTGTACCAATTCACCCTTAAACGTTCATATGTAGCTTTTGAGCAAGGTATGGTGTCCCCCTCTTTACTATTTCCGCCAATCAAAAGACAGACATGAACGGCCTGTATCCAATTATCCGTGTCCTGTCTGCCCTTCCCTGCCGGCATGACCGGGATTGCGCTTGAATATCCGGCGGACATGCGGCTCCACCAACCATCGCAGCCAGGTTCGAATGCTGCCAAGCGACAGAATAACAGTAATGATCAGCCCCAGCGGAATCAGCAGCAGCTTGCTGGCCGCCGTATCCAACAGATCATACAGTCCGCCTGCAGTCAGCGCCATAATCAAGAATCCGTGCAGCAGATATGTGTACAGCGTATTCATCCCCATTCCAGAGACGAGAGGAATCGTACGGCGCGGTACCAGACTGAGCACCGCTCCACCGACCAGTACGGCAAGCGCATAGACGCCGATCCGATAGATGCCTGCACTCCATTCATTGTGCCCCAGCGTTTCATACGAGAAGCTGCCGTAGAACCATTCCTTGCGATAGAGCTGCGAATAGAGACAGATGACGGCAAAGGAACCTCCCAGCACAACCGCAGACAGAATGCGCATTCCTCTGCTGTGCAGCCGACTAATCATCGATTTATCCAGATAATAGCCTGCCAGAAAAAATGGAAAAAACACAATCGTGCGGGAGACACTGGCATAATACTGGGCATCATTCGCATAACCCGCCAGCAAGGCAATGCCTATCGCGATCGGCAGTGCATACCGGATACGAATAATATAAGGCATTGCTACCTTCCACAGAATCATACTGAAGAAGAACCACATCAGCCAATAGGGGGTAAAATAGGAAAATACCAGCTCCGCACGGTCATAGATCCAGTAATCGAACAGCGAATAAAGTGTCTCGAATACCAGATACGGAATAACCAGTCGGCTGATGACTTTGTTCAGGGAATCACCTGTACCGATATTTTTGGCAAAATAGCCGGAGATCAGTACAAACATCGGAATATGAAAAGAATAAATAAGCAAATACAACGGTCTCAGCAGCGGATCGTCATACAGCGGCTCAATGAGATGGCCAATTACGACCAGCAGAATAAGCAGAAATTTCACATTATCAAAATAAGCATCCCTCTTGGTCACGCTCTACACTCCTTTCACAAAGAGGACCCTGATCAAAGCGGTCTTTTATGTTCAATGCTGGAGAGGGAAATCGTATCTCGTGGTTGTTTAGTTTGGTAATTTGACAGTTATGGGGTCTTATACCCGCAGTCACTGGGCATGAACCCAATTGTACCAACCATGACGATGGATATCCAATCGGGCAGTTTGCATCAACATATTAATGGTCCGACTGATCACTTGCTTCGGCTGCTTTACAGCAGGCAGGTATACAGCACAAAACCGGCACTGCCTGTAGATCGCAATGCCGGTTTTGTATGTTGTCGTTATAATTTCGAATAAATTGTAATTAATTCCTGATTTCAATAGAAATTAGCGGGACTGTACCGGTTTGCTAATCCCTGCTGCTTCGCTGATGATCTCGTAGGAATGCAGGCGCGCTTTATGATCATAGATCATGCTTGTAATAATCAGCTCATTCACTCCGGTGTCTGCAATATACTGCTGCAGACCCTTTTTGATCGTCTCCGGTCCGCCCTTGATCGTGGAGCGAAGCTGCTTCTCGACAGCAGCCTGTTCGTACTCCGACCATTTGCCGGTCATGTCAGCCGGTGGCTTGATCTGACCGGTGCGTCCACGGATAATATTCAGGAACTGCTGCTGCATAGTGGTGCTGAGCCATTCCGCTTCCTCATCCGTATCCGCTGCAATTGCATTTACACCGAGCATGGCATAGGGTTCCTGCAGCACATCGGATGGTGTGAAATATTCATGATAAATTCGCAGCGCACGCTGTGTATAATCCGGCGAGAAATGGCCAGCAAAAGCAAACGGCAAGCCTTTCTGAGCAGCCAGTCGGGCACTGAAATCACTCGAACCAAGCAGCCAGATCGGTACCGACAATCCTTCGCCAGGCACCGCACGTACTGGTGCATGATACGAAGTGGCCGAAGCATCGAAGAACTGTGTCAGCTCATCCAACAGCTCGGGAAAGTCTTCTCCGCTGTTAATATCCCGGCGAAGTGCCAGCGTCGTACGGCGGTCACTGCCCGGCGCACGTCCGAGACCCAGATCGATTCGTCCGGGATACAAGGATTCCAATGTACCGAACTGCTCGGCAATCACGAGTGGTGCATGGTTCGGCAGCATAATGCCGCCGGAGCCAACGCGGATTGTTGACGTGCCACCTGCGAGATAGCCGATAACGACCGAAGTCGCAGAGCTGGCGATTCCGGGCATATTGTGATGCTCGGCTACCCAGTAACGATTGTACCCCCATTTCTCGGCATGCTGGGCGAGATCCAGGCTGTTACGCAAAGCATCTGCGGCAGTGGCTCCTTCATTGATAGGTGCCAGATCCAGCACAGACAGTGTTATATGATCAGGAGCGGTGTCCTGAGGTGATGAATGATGTTCAGACATAGATATGCCTCCTTCTTGGAAATAATAGAAGTTCAATAGACTATTATCCGCTTTTTTGATTCAAATTGCCAGTCAATCTCTTACTTTACAGGGAATCTCCGACGACACGATTGCGACCCGAATCTTTGGCTTCATACAGTCGGTGGTCGGCAATCGCCAGCAATTCGGTTCGGTTGATAGCGATCCCGGCCATTGTACTCACTCCTAGACTGGCAGTCACCGGCAGGTTTCCAGTAATTGTGCTCCAGTCCGCCGAATGAATCGCCTGACGCAATCGATCCGCATGGTACAGCCCCTGGGCTGCATCCGTATCCGGCAGTATGGCTAGAAATTCTTCGCCGCCGATCCTTGCCAGTGCTGAAGAGGAAGGCACCGTAAGCGAAAGAATCTTGGCCAGATGCACCAGCACCGTATCACCGACCTGATGGGACAATGTATCATTGATCGTCTTGAAATGATCCAGGTCAATCAAAATGGCAGTCACCGGCTTGCCCTGGGCAAAAGACTCTTCCAGCAGTTCATCCATATATGGTTCGATATATCGACGATTATGCAGACCGGTCAGCGGATCACGAAGGGCCAGTTCACGGAACAGCTCGCTGTCCCTTCGTGCTTCCTCTGCATCAAAAGTGATCTGCATGATGCGTGCCCGCGCCTCCCGTTCACTCGAACGCAGTTTCTCTCCCGCTTCGTGGTAACGCTTGTACTCTTCATAGGCATTACGATAATCGCCTCCTGCCGCATGCAGCTCGGACTGCTGCAGTCGGACACGTACCATCAGCCCCGGCAATCCATGTTCATGACACAGATGCCTTGCTTCATTAAGAGTCTCCTGCGCCTCGATCAATTTGCCCTGGAGCCGCTGCGCTTCAGCAGCTGTCAGCAGGCATTCCGGCAGAACCATCAAATCGCCGAGTTTGCGGCTGAGCGGGTCATTCACGACCGGCGCCAGGGTCTGCTCAGCTTTGGCCGGCTGTCCCAGCAGAATCTCTACCTGAGCAATAGTATCCAACTGGGAAGCTCCCAGTTCAACGTGTTTGCGGTTGGCGAGGTCACGTAATTTATTGATCAGTCTGTATGCTTCTTCACCCTGTCCCATCTCATAACGGGTATACGCCATATTATTGAAAGCAAACATTAACAGCTGGGTATCATCCATCAGTGTAGCCAGCATCAGCACTTCTTGAAAGCGGCGCTCCGAATCCTCATAGGCACCAACCTCATCCAGTGTGAGCGCTAGCATCATCAGATGGTCTGCCCGTGTGGAGGGCGGAGCCGTATCCGGCAGTTCCCTTAGCCCGGCTATCGCATGCTGCAATGCGCTCTCATTATCTCCTACCCGGCGGTAAAAGCCTGCAATCAGGCGATGACTGCGTGCAAGAATATGAGCATATCCATTCTGCTCTGCCCATTGATGAATATGGAACATGATCCGTCCGGCTTCTGCCACTTTTCCCTGCCGGGCCATGACATCCGACTGGATCAATCGGGTCCGCTGTCTCAGCTCTTCGTCATCCAGCTTTTCCACCAGAATAAGGGCTTTTTGCACGGCTGCAACTGCTGTATTTGTGTTGCGATACGGCATAAGTTCGAGAATATCCAGCATTTCGGCAAACTGCTCTGCCGTATAGCTCTCCATATCATCTAT
The DNA here is from genome assembly GCF_054161335.1 of Paenibacillus sp. Z6-24. NCBI lineage: Bacteria > Bacillati > Bacillota > Bacilli > Caryophanales > Paenibacillaceae > Paenibacillus > Paenibacillus sp. Z6-24. The sequence goes on from NZ_CP096398.1 coordinate 2,619,677, forward strand.
ATTAAAAGCATTTATATTTTTTTCATTGCTAAAATGAGTATAACTACGAACTGGAACAAAATGTCGATTAACGGATTTGGTCAAGATAAGTCCTCCTTATCACAAGCAAAGACACCAGCCTGTTATGTAAAACAACGATCTGTATCTATTTATATAGTCTATAGTCCTAGTTCCTTATGTAGTCTATATTAACACTGCTTATACCTAAAATCTTTAGCAAACTTGTAACTAACCGTAATAAATTTGGCATTGAATTTCTTGTATTCTTCATCCAAATTGAATGGTGATATTTCATTATCCGAAGAAATGAGGTTTTTATGCGCCAAATTTGTTACACTAGAAATAAAAAAAATGCAGAAAGTGAGAGCACATGAAACGTTATTCGCCATACATTGAGTTCGATCGCAAGGACTGGGCTTCCTTGAGAGATCAACATACTCCACTACCACTAACCGAACCGGAACTTGAACAGCTGAGAGGATTGAATGAACATGTTTCTCTGCAGGAAGTGGAAGAGGTCTACCTGCCGTTAACCCACCTCATCCATCTGTATGTGGGTGCTTCTCAGCAGCTTCACCAGCTCACCACTACTTTTCTTAAGAAAAAAGCCCGCAAGACTCCTTTTATTATCGGTATTGCCGGCAGTGTCGCTGTCGGCAAAAGCACGACCGCCCGCCTGCTGCAAACCCTTCTCTCCCGCTGGGACACCCATCGCAGAGTCGATCTGGTTACGACAGACGGGTTCCTGTATCCCAAAGCGGTACTGGAAGAGAAAGGCATTATGAACCGTAAAGGTTTTCCGGAAAGTTATGATATTAAGCGTCTGATGGAGTTTATGGGAGATATCAAGTCCGGCAAGCCTGACGTGAGAGCGCCCAAATACTCGCATTTGACCTATGATAGAATTCCCGATGAAGAGAGCATTATCAATAACCCCGATATTCTGATTGTCGAGGGCATCAATGTGCTGCAGGTGAAGAAGCAGTCACCGCTGTTTGTCAGTGACTTTTTTGATTTCTCCATCTTCATCGATGCGGATGAGACCAATATTGCCCGCTGGTATGTAGAGCGCTTTCAATTACTGCGCCAGACGGTATTCCAGAATCCCGATTCGTATTTCCACAACCGGTTCGGGCATCTGACAGCAGAACAGGCAGAAGAAGCGGCCCAGCACACCTGGAAGACCATTAACGCCAAAAATCTGCATGAGAATATCCTGCCGACCAAGGGCCGTGCGCAGCTGATTCTGCGCAAGGAAGCGGATCATAGTATCCAGAATATCTTCCTGCGCAAACTCTGAGCAGACATCTGATGTATCCTGACATCTTCAGCATCTCAAATCTTATTGACGGAGGAACGTACATTGCAATCCATTCTCGTGATCGGAAGTATTATGATGTTTCTCGCGGTAGCACTGGGAGCATTTGGCGCTCATGCGCTCAAAGCCAAGCTATCACCGGATATGATGAAAATTTATGAAACGGGCATTCAGTATCATATTGCCCACAGTCTTGGCATGCTCATTATCGGTGCGTTGTCCCCGAATTTCCTAGATGGGCAAAGTCTGGCAATCACTGCAGGCTGGTGCTTGTTTGCCGGTATTATCCTGTTCTCGGGCAGCCTGTATGCACTGAGCCTGAGCGGTATACGCAAGCTGGGAGCAATCACCCCGCTTGGTGGCCTGCTGTTCCTGGCCGGATGGGTACTGCTGTTGATCGCTGTACTGTCCTGATCGGAAGGCTGATCTTGAGCACTTATGCTTACACTGCATATTGCCCATCCCTGCACTGCTATCCCTATTTAATCGGAACCGTATATATGTGGAATCTATAAAAAGCCCCGAATCGTACCGCTGCAGATAGCTGCAACGGAAGATTCGGGGCTTTTTGCTTTTTGAAATGATCCTTTTACAGATGCAACTTAGTGTAACGCAAAAGCAGCTCTTATTATAAAGCTTGGTGTCTGTCACGTAAGCTCATCTGATGAACGAAACTTAACGTGTGACGCGAACAGTCATTTCTTCACTGCGGGTCGAACCTGCAGCATTTACCAGCTCGGCGGTGTATACATACTCGCCCGGCACCCTTCCGTTCACTGCGCTGACTGCATTTTGCGCCTGTGGAGTCGCTGATTTCAGAGATTGGGTATCGATCAATTTACCATTTTCATACAGACGGTATTCGGAAGCATTCGTTCCCCACCACATATTCATCGTAATCGAATAGCTTCCATCACCATCCCAGTTATTGCTGGACAGTACCGGCTTGCCTGGTGCTGCTTCTTTTACTTCCACCCTCAGCGGCTGGCTTTTGGTCGTACCGTAGCTGTTGGTTAGTTCCAGTACATACGTGTACGTGCCGTTGGCTTTGCCCTCAATATCCTGCGTTAGCACCTGAGCGGCTGGAGACTGGGCAGCCAGTTTGCCTTCGCTGATCAGCTTTTCATCTTCATACAGTTTGTAGGACGATCCGTTATTGCCCCACCACATATTCATCGTAATCCGGTAATCTCCATCACGCAGGCCGGTATCCTGTCCATTATTGTCGGACAATACTGGCATGCCCGGAACACCTGTTGCAAGAGAATCTTCGGTTGGTGGCGTCGGTTCTTCGGTATCTGCGGCCATAATATCCGCAATGCCTCTTGGTTTCAGCTGGAAGCTGTCCTTAAAGATGGCAGCGATCCCGCTAATATCGACCTGATCACCCGCCTGGTAAGGGAAATCCGCCAGTGTCAGTCCTGTGCGTCCATCCACACGCACATGGGTTTTTACTTCACCAGCTGTATATACATCACTCGTCACATCGAATTCAAATGATCCAGCCGGCGTTGCGCTGGCAATATTGCTGATCGTGACATTTTTCAGCTGAATCAGCTGTCCCTGATTATACGTATTTACTGTCACTGCAACAGCAGGCTGAGGCAGTGCAGTTGTACCTGTTTTCTCAATGGCAATCGGGTCCGTCAGTTCCAGTTCGGAGTTATACACGGTCGTCGGAGCCGTAATCTGAATGACATCACCCTGGGCAAATCCGCTCTGGTTCTGGTAGACGTAGATTCCGCCAGTCTCATCCTGCATGTAGAATGCCTGTCCGCCAAATGAACCTGGCGCTGAAGTCACTACGCCCTTGACTGTAACTACAGTGCCGGGAGCTTGACTGCGAGCACTCTTAATATCCGTCAGTGCAGGAATCTGCACACCACCGCCATCATCCGGCAGCGGTTCTGCCGGTACATTGGCGATATTCACCGGAGTGGTCAGCAGGTTGCTGCCATTCTGGCGCAGACGCAGACTTGCTGTACCTGTCGTACCCGGCTTGATGCGAATCGTCAGATCTTTGATCGCATGTCCCTTGCTGTCTGCTGTCAGACTGTATGTGGAACTGTAGCCGTACGATGCAGGCCATGTACCATCTGCATTCTGAATCTGGGCTACCTGGTTACCACCTGCTACATAAATACCTGTACTGAATCCTGTCACCGTGCTGTTCGGCGTCAGGTCATCGGCTACAATACGCAGCTGAAACTCCTCGGCATTGGGCAGCTGAGCCTGGTGTACAAAGCTGTAGACCGGATTGGCTACTGTAACCGTACTGCCATAGGAACCTGGCTTAAAGGTAGATGGGTCCCACCAGTTATACCCGGCTGCCGGTGCAGACCACGGTTCTGCCTGCGGTTCTGTCGATGTCTGCGGCGTCTCGATCGCCAGCTGTGGTGTAGGCTGATCCAGTCTCAGACCTTCTACTTGATCCAGACGGGTATAGTTCTCGTCAGTGGACAGCCAGTTCACAGTGTTGACCAAGAGAGTGGCATCATCCACTTCCTTGAATCCGTCATAGGTGGTTTTTCTGGTGCCTGTCTCTTCCCGCAGATATTTTGGTGTGGCGTCTTCTACAGGCGAAGAATCACCGATAAATGCCGCTTTACCCTGTCCCAGCTTGGAGACGGCAACATAAGGTCCTTCTGCCACTCCGCCGCCATTATAGACACCCTGGTCTACCGCATTGCCCCAGGCATCATTAGTCTCCGGCAGATAGACGATCCCCTTTGCTTTGGTCGGATCGGTAATCGCGAGTGTGGAGCCTGCGTGCATCGCTACACTGCTCACACCTTCCGTAATGCCAAATGCCTGATCGGGAGCCACTACATTCGTCGCATTGATATCTCCGAGTGCATTGTAGCGGAAACGGATACCAAAGTTATCGGAAAGCCAGTCCGAACTGACCACATCCTTCATCGCTGCCGAATTGCGCTCGGCTTCGGACATTCCCTTCGCAGGATCTGCCCAGGCTCCGCGGCGGAATCCGTTGATTGACTCCGATCCGTCCCAGCGATTTTTGTTACGGTCTGCATTATAGTGATCGCCAATGAAGAAAATGCTGCCGCCGCTTTCTACGTACTGTTCCATTGCAGCCTGTTCACTTGTTTTGAAAGGAATATTCGGTTCAGCGATAACGAACACATCATATGGGCTCAAATCGCTATATGTAAATGATACGGTCTTGCGCAGTTCCCGGACATCATAGCCATCATTTGCTAATGCGTTGGCAAAATCCGAGAATCCACCATCGATGACCCAGTCTGCCGCACCAGCCGTCTGACCGTGCGTATTGTCGAACAGCACTTTTTTGCCAGCGTTTTCATTTATTACTTTGGCAGCGATAAAAGGTGCCGGATCACTGGCTGTCTCTGCATGAACCATCATGTCCTCTCCGCCAAATGCCATTTGCAGCGGCCAGGCCAGCGATACTGCCAGCAGTGTTTTCCATCCTTTGGACTTGAGTCCGTTCCATGTAACCATAAATTGCCCCCTGTAACCGAAATAGTGTGTAACAGCAATATCTTATCATGGAAATATATACAAAAGTCTTGAATTTTGTAAAATAGAAACCTATTTATTCATATACCAAAAATTTTCTATTCCAGTGGGCTTATTACCAAATAAAATAGACGCTTTCCCCGATTCTTTAGGGGAGAGCGTCTATCGAACAGAACCTGGATAACAACCTGTTGATGTATATCCTCATAGATTCCTATCATTTCATTGTTTATTCCGGCAGTCTCGCTGCAGGCTTATCTTCTTTGGACCGGCCTGCTCTCCCCCGGTTGACACCAATCAGGTCGAGGAAAAAGACGAACAACGGGATACCGATGATCAGGCCCCATGGCCCGATGAAATGCTCGGAAAAAATCAAAATCACAAACGTATAAAATACCGGCAGATTCGTTTTGCTGGACATCAGCTTCGGATTCAGCAAATAGGCTTCAATGGCATGAATGATCAGGATCAGAATGATTAGATACAGCACATATCGAATACCGCCCACACTTAGTGCGGTGAGACTGAGCGGTATCAGGGAAATGAATACCCCGGCTACCGGTACAAGACCCAGTACGAACACAATCACCGCCAGACCGATCAGATTCGGGAAACCCATAATCCACAACGCTGCAATGGTCAGAATCGTATTGATAAAGGAAATCAGCAGCTGGGCTTCAATAACTTTGCCGAATGTATTCAGAAACATTTTGCCGAAATAGCCCACTTCCTTGAAAAACCAGCTGAGCTTGCTGTCCTGAAACGATGACGTAAACCGCATAATATGCGAACGATCCAGCAAAAAGAACAGACTCAGCAGCAGTGCAATACAGAGCTGCGATCCGATCTGGCTAATCTTGAGCAGCACCGTAAATCCCGGTCCGATAAAATGTCCTACATTTTCCAGCACTTGCTCAATGTTGAGAGTACGCAGCAGTTCCACAATATAATGATTCCACTTGCTTTCCTGCGGATTCATGTATACATTCTGTATCATTCCATAAATCTGAACCACCTGCGTACTGACAGTCGGCACCATACGATAGACCCCCCAGCCAATCACACCAACCAGTACAACATAGACAAGCGGAATCACAAAGAACGGTGACACATTGGGAATTACCCGGCGGAACAACTTCATTACACCGTTATACAAGCTGCCAATCAATATAGTTAGCAGCAGGGTCATCAGAATGATATTCATCATGCTGGACATTGAATAAATAATCAGCACAAGGATCAATAATACAATGATCCTTCTGATTCCCTCATAGTTAATCCACTCTCTTACCTTCATCCACAGACCTCATCTCTATTTATGTCCACTCCTTCCATAATAACGTGTTTGGGCTCCGGTGTCACCGCGCGCATGTAAAAGCATTGTTAATTATAGCGATATAGCGGAGATGGAAATGGCCTCCAGCCTTAGTATTGCTGCTAATTTTAACGAACAAATGTATTGGTCAGACGTCCCAATCTGTCGATCTCAATGGTTACCACATCGCCAGGAGACAGCCACCTGCGCTCATTCTCCGATAATCCCATAATTACCCCCTCCGGTGTACCGGTCAGGATGATATCTCCCGGCTGCAGCGTCATATGCTGCGACAGATAATGGATCAGCTCATCACAATGAAAAATCATATCGGATGTATTGGAGTTCTGAACTTGTCTATCATTTACATAGGCACGGATGCCGAGCTGATTCGGATTGCCCACCTCATCGGCAGTAACCAGATATGGTCCCAGCGGAGCGAAGCCTGCTCCCGTCTTGCCAAGCAGCCACTGGCTGGTCCGCATCTGCAGATCACGAGCCGACAGATCGTTGGCTGCACAGTAACCAAATACATAATCCAGTGCCTGTTCCCTGCTGACGTTCTCGGCGGTTTTCCCGATAACGATGCATAGCTCTGCTTCGTAATCGAGCTGTTCGGTGACAGCAGGAATACGGATTTCTTCCAGATGTGCCGTGACAGCATCCGAGAACTTGCTGAATACGACTGGAGTCTGCGGCTCGGGCATATTCGTCTCTGCTGCATGCTTGCGGTAATTCAATCCGATACAGATGACCTTGCCCGGCTGTGGTATGCAGGGCAGCCAGCGTACCTGGTCTTCTGCCAGCAGCTCGCCGGCATAATCAGTCCAATGATGATTAAGCAGATGTTCTATGCTGGTATGTAACATTTCCAAGCGGACCAGTTCCATTGCGGTACGAGGCAGCCTTATGCCATCCGGCATAGTCTTCTCCAGAACCTGCAGCGGCAGGATCCCCTTTTCCAGACGGATACCCAGCTGATCCTGACCGTCAAACTGATAATGAACATATTTCATCACAAATACACCTCCAACATCCATGATGACATGTCGGAGGCGCTTATACAACTTTATAGATGCCATGGATAACCGTGATTTGTGTACGTTTTACGAATGATAGTGGAATACTTCCGGGATCACTTCCGATGTCGTTCCCTCTGTATTAATGAGCAGCAGATCGGACATGTACTGCTGCCAGCGCTGGTTGGCTTCATGATCTGCCAGCTGCGCCATCGCCTGCTCATAATTTTCCACTTCCATATAGGCGAACAGCGTGCCTCCATGCAGAAAAATGCTGTATGTCCGGATGCCCACTTCACCAAAAGCCTGCAGCAGCTCCGGATAAACAGCTTTATGGCGGCGGATATACTCTTCATGATCTTCCGGCCGGATATTCAGTACAAAGGATACTCGTTGCATCGTGATACACTCCTCTATGATTGGATTATGTACAGCAGACGGGCATCCGGAAAAGTATAATTCTCCGGATGGTAACCTCCTGCCCTGTCTAAATTGTAAGCGTTATCTATTACAAAATCAAAGGCTGCCCGATCTTGCCGGGCAGCCTCAGCTGATTACTGCGCAATTAGCAGTCTTCTTTATTTCAGTACGATTTCGATCGGATGATTACCTTCACGTTACTATTTGAAGGGACAGGCTGAATAGATGGACTTTGCTTGCTCTATTCCGTTGTACCCTACATATCGGTATGGCGGCGCTCATCATCGCCTAGCCCTGGTGCTTCATTGGTCGGATGATCCACGTATTTACCGTGCGATGGCTTGGCCCATTCGTCAAAGTGTGCTGCCAATCGCGGCAGTCCTTCGGTCAGATCCGGCCCCATCATTGGCTGTCCATGCCCGGTCAGCGCATACTGCGGACGCAGTGAAGCCAGTCGTTCGACCGAATCACGCGCTGCGGTCCAGTCGGTCGTCGCATATCTCGGCGGTCCACACAGTTCACGTTTCTGAATCATGCTGTCCCACAACTTATCCTGATCAACAGTAATAAAGGCATCGCCTGCGATCAGTGTACCGTCCTCTTCACGGAACAGGGAAATTTGACCGGGTGCATGGCCGGGAGTATGAATCCATCGCCATTCCGACAATCCAGGCACGCTGTGATCCATCGGCAGATTATGAATATACGGCTGCAGATCCACCGGTTGATTCGGGAATACGGCAGACAGACGGGAATTGAGTCCGCCTTCCACACCCGGATCATAGCTTGGATACTTGGACTTGCCGGTCAGAAAAGGCATTTCCAGCTGATGCGCATATACCGGCACATCCCACTTCTGAGCCAACTCAACCGCTGAACCAGCGTGATCGAAATGACCATGTGTCAAAATAATAGCTGTCGGACGTGCCCCGGTGCCAAAGCGTTCGTTGGCAACTTTAACGATCTTGTCTGCCGATTGCGGCAGTCCGGTATCGATCAGGACCCAATCCCGCAGACTGCCCGGGTTCCCGATAAACGCTACATTCACAAATTGCAGAGTCAGACCGTACACATCGGGACGCAATTCCACCTCGTCGCCGCTTCCTACTGTTGTCATCGGAATTTTCAGATTCTTCATCGGATTCTCTGCCATCTTAATCTCCTCCTCAGATTGTAATTGTTCTTACTCTATCCTTACCCAATATGGAAGAGAGTTAAGTAATTCAGCTAACAAAAAGCCGGATACCTCATTGCAGCAAGGTATCCGGCTGTATATTCAGCGGTTATACATTCGATCCAAGGTCATATCCGGATCGCCTAAAGAAACGCACATCATCGCATAAACGCCTTATGCGGCTCTTCTTCGATCAGGAACGCGGAAAGTCGCGGAACGTCCAGAAACGCTCACGGCTGAAGCGTTCACGCAGTTCGCGATCCATCTTTTGGCTTTTGCCGAGTTCGCCCGGTGAAGGGAATTGGGAACGGTGGGCATGGATGGAATCCAGCTTGTTTTGCAGGAAATCACCGACATCATTCTCGGTATCCGGGAAGCCGATCTCATCCGTGCAGTTATGCGAAAAAGCAATCGTATACAGCGGAGGACGTTCCGATTCCGGCAGTCGTCCCATCGCACGTACAACTGCGGCGCCGGTAGCATCATGGTCCGGATGGACACTGTAGCCCGGATAGAACGTGAACACAGCCGAAGGCTTAAGCTCGGTCAACAGATCATGGATCGCTCCATCCAGTACCACTCTGTCTTCAAATTCAATCGTCTTGTCATGAAAGCCCATCATGCGCAGATCCTGAATACCGATCGCAGCAACGGATTTCTCCAGTTCGCCCTTGCGGATACGCGGCAGATCAACGCGATTGGTAAAAGGAGGCGTCCCCATATTGCGTCCCATTTCGCCCAGTGTCAGGCAGGCATAGGTCACCTGACCACCACCAGCAATATGCTTGGCAAGCGTACCGGACAGGCTATAGCACTCATCATCCGGGTGAGGCAGGACGACAAGAACGCGCGAGTTAGCAGGAATAGTCATCATCATTGGTTTCATCTCCTCGTTCATTAAAAAGGTTCCTTGCTCAGTTGAAGAGCAACGACCAGCTTGCCCTGGGTATCATGTCCCGCCAGGATCAGCCGTTCACGATCACTCTCTTCGTAATGGGTCAGCCCTTCGGAATAGACCCAGCCATGTTCGGTCTTGAGACCGACACGGAAGTGCGGCGCCTTTTCCGAAATGGAGCCGGTCGTATAGCGGATCAGCGCATTGCTGATAAAAGTTGCGGCAGGATGCTTAGTGCTGTCCATATGGGAAGCATAAGCGCCAGTTGTCATTTCCAAATGAATGTACAAATCCTGATCCTGAAGATCCTGGATTCGCTGCTGGATAATAGCTGGATCAATAAGCTGCATTGCCATAGTATAATTCCTCCATCCTCTTACTCTGTTCGGTAGATCTATCGTAACAGACCTTTTCGTGAAAGGAAATGCCTGCTAACAGGGTATACGGTAGAGGTTTATTCGAAATAAAGCACTGTTACCGCACAGATCACCAAGTACTTATTATAGTATACTATATTATTTTTAGTATGTATAAGGGTGTTCCATTCCGAGAACAATGACGCCCAAAAAAATATTACAGCCAGCCCCTCCTCATTACAAAAAAATGCCTGATCACCCCTACCAAAGGGCAGGTGATCAGGCATGGATACAGCATCATAATCTAACGATACAATCCCTGTCTCTTCATTTCTTGTGTCAACAGACGGGCCAGCTCCAGCGCACCGGCATGGTTGGGATGAAGGCTGTCGCCGTCCATATACAATGCCAGAGTCGCTGCCGGACCGATCGATGTAAAGTATGCCGAGCTGATCACATTCAGATCGATCAGCCGTACGCCTTCCTCGGCAGCCAGCGCAATGGTCGCCTGACGGTACCAGCGTCCTTCTGCGTTATGGATACCTGCACTGTTAAAGTCCGTCGCACGTCCCTGCGGAGTTGACAGGATTACGGTAGCTCCCTTGGATTTGACCAGTCTGACCATATCGCGCATGATTTCCTTGAATTCGGCCTCGGTCTCATTATTCTTCGGATTGGTATCATTTATGCCCAGCTGTAATATAAAATAGTCGCCCGGCTTAATGTACTGGAGAATCGCTTCCAGCTGCCCATCATTGCGGAAGCCACGGGCAATCTGTCCGCCGGAAGCAAAATTACGTACCACATAGTCTGCCGGGTTGATGTACTGCTGCAGCATCTGTCCCCAGCCTCCCTGTATGCTGGTAGCCAGCGGATAATAGTTGGATACGGTCGAATCTCCGCCTACATAGATGGTTGGACGGGTAACCGGATTGGTAGACAGCTGGCTAATCTCCAGCGAGCTCAGTGTAAAGGCTCCGCCTGCTTTGCCTTCCGTTACGAGTAGATTGAGCTGTCCATCCCTCACCGGGATTTGAAATTCATCAGTTACATTATTGCCGGTCATATTAATAATCTGATAGACGCCTTCGGCAGCCACACTCGAGCGGCTGGTATTGCCCAGCATTACCTTGACATTGTACAACCCATTCGGCAGATCCACATTAAATGTATTGCTGCTCTTGGTGCCAAAGGTCATAAACTGAACTGCATCGCTGCCTGCACCACGTCCGGCAGCAGAGACATTGCGCATATTTGCCGGTGTATTGAATCCATATCCTTTGCTGGCATTGTATGCGTCTTCTGCGCGTACACCGGTATACCCCGCTTCGATGGCTCCTCCACCAAAGTCAAATTTGTAGCTTGTCACTGCCGCTTCGGCTGTAGACAGCGTTGGCAGCACTCCAGCCAGCAGACAGCCTGCCAAAACCAGCTTACTTAGCTTGTGCCACCCTGTCTTCCTTGCGCCGGCCCATCGCCTGGGCAGAGGAAATGAATACACCTTGTCTGCAGACAGAGATGACAGTCCGTCCATAGAAGATACGTATTTTGCGGAATCGGAGCTGCATCGTTCTGGTCTCATTGGTTGTAATTGGGTTGGCTGTGATTTGGTTACTGTTTTCATGATTTCCTCCTTTTAATGTAAGCGTATTCAATATACCTTTATAAGATTCGCTTTTTTTGGTAAACTTCCTCTAATATGTAATCTATTAGGTTATCAAAATAGCGAATTTCATCATATAATATTTTGGATGTGAAGCTGGATAGACAGCTCTGGCGATCTGGTCGATAGTACAAGGTTATCTTGCGGTCTGGCATTTTATAATTGCTGTACAAAATAATATATTGAACAGGGATAGAGATCAGCAGCACTGTGCATACCAAAAACCGAAAGTACCTTCTCAGGTAACTTCCGGTCTGTATTGAATCTGCAAGTTGGATTTTGGATCTGCAGGTTGAATTAACAAGGCGCAGCAGCTTCGTTAAGATGATTAGGCAATTTCAACAGCAACCTGCTAGGTGGCAGCAAAAGCTCCGGCATGCTCCAGTGCACGCTGTGCATGGGCAGAACCATCATACGGAACGATAATTTTCTGATACATGGTTCAATATTCCTCTTCGGATTAATGGCTGGCGGCCGGCTGATTCAGCGGGCTTGGCGCCGGATGGGTCATTGCTGTACGCAGCACGGTGATTCCCCAGGTGATCAAGGCAATCAGCAGCAGATGAATCACGAATGTAGTCATCGGCGCCCCGCTGTAGATCAGGCGCAGATAGCCCTGAATTGCATTTGGTGCCGGCAGGAAACTGCCGATATGACGGTAAAAAGGAGTCAGCATGGCTGAAGGAATAATATTGCCTGCAGTCATGAGCTGAAAAGGAATTAGTGCCACATTAAACAGTGGAGCCGCATTGCCAAACAAGGCAAAGCCCATCTGTGTTACAGCGATGCACGCTATATAGACGAGAATATGGAAGCCCCACATCTGCCAGAACGAAGCTGCCGTATCTGCAAACAGCATCGCTGCACCGGTAACAATAAGCGAGCCAATAATGGATACGCCCAGCAGCAGTATTTGTCTGCCCCAGAAAATCTCCCATTTGCTGCGGTTGCGCTTGAGCATCATCGATGAGAGGTTCAGCTGGATATTCATCGTCATGACCCCGATATAAGTAACAAACCCAAGCACCATCGGCAGCATGGAGATGGCAAAGTTGCTGATATCATGGGTTTTAACGATTTCGGCTTCGGTCATAACCACTTCTTGCTGGACAGCTGTAAAGCCCTGCTTGCTGACAACTGCGGAGATCTGCGCTGCCGAGCTCTCCATCATGGATTTGGCGATATCCGAGTTGCCCTGGTTAATGTAATACACAAGCTTGCTGTTTCTTTCGTCAGCAGCCTGTTCCGCAAAGTTCTTGGGAATGGAAATGACCATCATCAGTGCACCATTATCCATCTGCTGCTGTGCTTCCGTCAGCGTGCTATAAGGCACAATTTGATAAGGAGCCTGCTTGCCAATCGCATTAGCAATTAGCTGGCCTGCTGCCTGATCTTCATTAACAATCCCTACCTTGAGCTGATCGATCCGCTGGGTAGCACCGCTATACCCGGTCATCCATATGATGGTAAACAGTAAAGGTACAAAAACGGCAAATACCAATCCAATCTTGGTCTGTACAATTTTCAGAAAATCCTTGCATGTGCTTAACACGTTCATTCTGTACTTCCTCTCATTCTATTAATTTAAATATTAATAAATGCATAGCCGATAGATGGTTATGCATCTATTTGATCAAAAAATCACCGGCCTCAGTATTCAGCCGGATAGACTCTTGTATATTTTGTTGATGGCTCCGATAAACCGGTCACTGCCTTCATCGGTCAGTACCTGATTGACTTCGTCTTCAATCCCTCGCATCGCTGGTGTAACCTGCTCCAGCAACTCCTTACCTTTGACGGTCAGATGTACATTGACAGCACGACGATCATTGGGATCCACCTGCCGCATAATCAGCTGCTTGTTCTCCAGACGTTCCAGTGTCTTGCCAATACTGGTCTGATCGCGCTCATGCACCTGGGCCAGCACTTTCTGTGAGACACCGCCATGACTGCTGAGCTGATGCAGCACGCCGAATTGTTCCGGAGTAATATCATAGGGCTGCAACCGCTGAGCCGCTTTTTTTCGGTACAACAAATAGGTTCGGGATAGCAGTAAGCCCAGTGGGCTCTGTTCCTGATCAAAAGGCATAAATACCCTCCTATATAAATACTAGCATAGACGATAATCGCCTATGCTAGTATATTCTTTCTTATTTGGTTGTGTCAAAGATTATTTTGAAAAAACGCATAAAAAATAATATGCATTTTATTAATCTCTCGGATAATTGACCTGCATAATATCCATAAAAGGAATCTTGTATAGATCTTCCATCTGCTGTACATGGACCTTGCCTGTACGAGAGTCCATATTTACAATCTGACCGCGTACAGTGTCCTGCCAACCCCATACGGTCAGAACGATCTCGGACTTTTCCCGATACGCTTCGGTCAGCTGATTACCCATTTCTTCCAGAACAAATTCATCGCGTGTTGGACGCTTGGCCACTTTTGCTTTAGCCAACGAAATACCTCCCTAATCAATATGCTATATCTATTTTAACCTTATATGCGTTTATGCACAATAGTTTCAATGAAAAAATAGGAACAAATGTTCCTTTTTTTGAATATACTCACCATGATACCCAATTCGGGATAAGTGCTTTCCTCTTCATCTATCTTTCTTTTCACGATTTCCACAGCAAAGAGACCGTCCATTAACAAGACGGTCGGTACATAATTCATATCCCAGTAATTTACCAGTATACCCTGGCGTTTATGATTTGGTAAGCCAATCCTTTTGCAACGGTCGTTGCTGGCACAATCTCACCTACTGCGACCGGATATGCATTTATTTGATAATCATTACCGGTGCCTGGGCGCGCTGTGTCACATAACGACTGACACTGCCCAGTACCATTTCACTCATCGTGCTGAGTCCACGGCTGCCCATGACAATCAGATCAGGTTTGGATTGCTGCGCATATTCCACAATACCTTTGGCTGCACTGCCGTACAGAATCACCGTACGGGCATCCGGAATTTTGGAGATCATTTCGCGCAGATTGCGCCGAATCTCGTCTTCTTTATGGTCGAAATAAATCTCCAGCTCGCTGGAGGTCATGATGAGAGGTTGACGCAGTTCATCTACAGTCGCTGAATCCACGTAAAGAATTTCCAGCTCGGCTTCCAGGCTTTGTGCAAGTGCAGCTCCACGTTCCAACGCTTTCTGGGAATGCATGGAACCATCATAAGGGACAAGAACATGCGAGATCGCCATGGTGAACTCCTCCTTTGATATGGGCATCCTTATCCGGCATTTAGCTATTGAACCAGCAGTATAGAAATCATGCCTAATTATAATATAAATCCATTTAATACCAATTGCAAGCGTTTTCATTTTGTGGGTGGGGATTTTTCTTGGAAAGTGGGAGGGAGCTCCCGGGGGACTGCGCTGCGGAATTGGATTAGTCTTCTGCCCCTCGTTAAGATCGGATATTTGGAATATCCGCTTTGCGGAAAATATCCGATCTTAAATAGGGCCGCTTCGCTGCTGAAGTCTAATTCCAATTCCTCCGCTTCGTGCCGGGAGCTCATCCATCACTTCCCAGGGAAAGAATTCCCCATGGGTGAGAGGAGTAAGTTTTAGAGAGATGAGCTGGTGTGGATACGTTGGAACTTTAGGTGATAGGTTTTTTAGTTTTTAGTTTTTCAGCTTTCAGTTTATTTTTCAATTTGTTTTTGCTTTTCACTTTTTTTAATTTTTGATTTTATTCTATGGTTTTTATTCTATTTGTTGGTTTACTTTTATTCCCAAAAAATGGGTGGTTCGTAATGAGCTTTGTAGATGTGGGTTAGGCTTTACGCATCCAGACGGTCATGTCGCCTTCGCCGCGGTTGCCCCACATGAAGTAAGGGATGGCGGTGAAGGATTGGTGCGTTTGTTCGGGGGCGTGGTCCTGATAGAGGGACTGGCCCCAGGTTTGTTCCTGGTCTCGGATCGCGCTGCCTTCGATGATGGTGCAGCCGCCCAGCAGGGCTCCGTCGAATCTAGCGGTCATTGGTTTGT
Organism: Paenibacillus sp. Z6-24; assembly: GCF_054161335.1. Taxonomy (NCBI): domain Bacteria; kingdom Bacillati; phylum Bacillota; class Bacilli; order Caryophanales; family Paenibacillaceae; genus Paenibacillus; species Paenibacillus sp. Z6-24. The sequence goes on from NZ_CP096398.1 coordinate 2,635,344, forward strand.
CGGTCTCGATCTGCAGGGCGGCGATCAGCTCGCCATTATCGGCTTGTTCGAGACAATAGACGAGCGGACCGCGCTGCAGGGCGACTTTGCCTGCAGTGGCACGCAGCTTGGGATTGGCACGCAGGATCTGGATATCCATTTCCAGGTTCCATTCGACGATGTCACTGGCTGACCATTCGCGCTGGATATAGACATAGCCATCGCGCAGCAGTGAAGCATAAGATACGGACTCGCCGTTGATGGTCAGGGCAGCCTGCTTGCACCAGCCGGGCAGACGTAGAGCGAGTGTGAACGATTGCGGTTGTTCCAAGGCAAAGGTGAATCGGGATGCACCATTCCATGGGTAGCCTGTCTCCTGCTGGATCTTGATATTACGATCGCCTACCGGCAGTTCAGCGGATGCACCGACATACAGATGGGTGTAAATGGTAGCTTCGTCGCTGCTGTAAATGTACTGGCCGAGCGATGTGATCAGACGGGCTACGTTGGGAGGGCAGCAGGAGCAGCCGAACCATTTTTGGCGTACCGGTTTCACATGGTGTTTGTCCGGATTATGGTGACAGGCTGCCGGCCATACTTCCAGCGGATTCACATAGAAATAATGCTTGCCGTCCTGGGACATGCCGCCGGTTACGGTATTGTACAGTGCACGCTCCAGCACATCCGCATATTCGCCCTTCGGCTGAATCTGCAGCATCCGGTGGGCGAAAAATACCATGCCTACCGCTGCACAGGTCTCCGAATAAACCGTATCGTTCGGCAGATCATAATCAATCGTAAATGCTTCACCGTGATGGGTCGATCCAATCCCGCCGGTGACGTACATCTGCTTGTGCACAATATTGTTCCATAGCGTCTTGCAAGCTTCGTACAGACTCTGATCACCGGTCTGTCCGGCCAGATCTGCCATGGCGGTGTACATATAGACAGCCCGTACCGCGTGACCGACGGCCACCTGCTGTTCACGAACCGGCACATGCGCCTGGCTGTAAGCGAGATCGATCCGGTCTGTTTTGCCGACAAAGAAATTGATACGATCCCTGCTCTCCCACTCCTGCTCCAGGAAGTTCGGCTGCTGACCACGCTCATCGATGAAAAATTGGCTCAGACGCAGGTACTTCTCTTCCCCTGTCAGACGATACAGCTTGACCAGTGCCAGCTCGATCTCCTGGTGACCGTCGTAGCCGCGCAGCTTGCCTTCTTCCGGCCCGAATACGGTGTCTATGTAATCCGCCAGACGGCATACTACATCCAGCAATTGGCGTTTGCCTGTCGCCTGATAATAAGCTACGCCCGCTTCGATCATATGACCGGCGGTATACAGTTCGTGACAATCTGCCAGATTGGTCCAGCGCTTGTCCGGTTCCTTGATGGTAAAGTACGTATTCAGATAACCATCCTCTCCCTGTGCTTCCGATACGAGCTGGATCACTTCATCGGTAATGCGCTCCAGTTCGGAATCGGGATGCGTCATCAGGGAATAGCCGACAGCCTCAATCCATTTGGCGACATCGGTATCCTGGAATACGAATCCGTGGAACTCTCCTTCTGCCCGCCCTGCAGCAATTTCAAAGTTTTTGATCGCATGGCTGGGCTCTGCATCGGCAATACGATCATGCAGCGCGTCGTACTGATAAGGGATGACGACTTCGCGGACAAGCTTGTCATAGCCGGACCAGAACTCGTCCTGAATATGAACTTCTTTGAGGCTGACAGTATGCAGCAATTCTTTTGATTTTTCCATGGGAATGCTCCTTTGTTCTTTGATTGGTATTTTCTTCAAAATGCCATTTGCCTTAGCCCTTGATCCCTGTCAGGGCAATACCTTCCATCAGATAGCGCTGGAAGATCATGAACAGCAGAATCGCAGGCAAGACGATAATCAGCGAGGCTGCCATCAGTACTCCCCACTGGGCGGTGTACATGCCCTGGAACTGCTGGAGGCCGATGGCAAGGGTAAATTTGCTCTCATCATTGAGATAGACGAGCGGTCCCATAAAGTCATTCCATGTGTTCAGGAAAGTGAATAACCCGATGACGAGCACGGCTGAACGGGACAACGGCAGGATGATCCGAGTGAAGATGGTAAAGTGATTGCCTCCATCGACGAATACGGCTTCATCCAGCTCTCTCGGCAGTGTCATATAGAACTGCCGCAGCAGGAAAATATTGAACACCCCTCCACCGAAAAAGGCAGGCGCGATCAGCGGGGCATACGTATTGATCAGACCGAGAGACTGCCAGCCGATAAAGGTTGGAATCAGGGTGACCGCAAATGGCAGCATCATGCTCGTTAGCAGAATCGCAAATACCTTATCCCTGCCGACCCATTTTATCCGGGAAAAGCTGTAGGCAGCAATCGTACTCGACAGCAGCGTACCGATGAGCGTACCGACCACAATAATCAGTGTATTGATAAAGTAACGTCCAAACGGCAGCTGCTCGAACGGCTCGATAAAATTGCGCAGTACGAACGGCTCGGGAATCCATTTCGGCGGCATCTCAAAAATCTGGGCCAGATCCATCATGGAGCTGCGGACGAGCCAGTAAAAAGGAAACAGGCACAGCAGTGAGCCCAGGATCAGTACAGCATACAGCAGTACACGCTGCCAGCGGAAAGTTCGTGTCGTCATCCTATCGTCCCTCCCCTTCGTAATAGACCCACTTCTGAGATGTACGGAACAGCAGGAAAGTGAAGATCATAATAACGATGAACAGCACCCAGGCAATCGCACACGCATACCCCATATTGGAGAAGGTGAATGCTTCCCGGAACAAGTAAAAGATATAAAATAGACTGCCATTATTCGGCCCGCCCTGGGTCATGACATACGGCTGCACAAAGACCTGAAACCCACCGACAAAGCCCATAATCGTATTGAAGAAAATCGTCGGTGAAGTGAGCGGAATTGTAATATAGATCAGCTTGTGCAGCGCATTGCCACCGTCAATCTCGATCGCTTCATAATAATGATCCGGGATGTCCTTGAGCCCGGCCAGGAAAATGACCATCGTCCCCCCGACTGTCCACAGACTCATCAGCACCAGTGTAGGCACGACAGTCGTCTCGCTGTAGATCCACTGGCTCTCCGGCAGATGCAGCGCCCGCATGATCACATTGAGCAGCCCCATATCCGGATCAAACAGCCACAGCCAGACCATCGAGGATGCAATCAGCGGTACGATCGTCGGCAGGTAGAAGGCTGTCCGGAAAAAGGCCAGCCCCCTAACATTCTGGTTAAGCAAAATAGCCAGAAAAAAGGCCACAATAATCTGAAGCGGCACACTGAGAATTACGTAGTACAACGTTACGCCCAGCGACTTATAGAAAAAGGCGTCAGTACCGTTAAATAGATTCTGGTAATTGTCCAGACCGACAAAATTCGGCGTCGATGCCACTTTGTAATCGGTCAGACTAAGCCACAGACTGGCGATCATCGGACCGAGTACGAAAATGATAAATCCCAGAATGGCCGGGGCTGCAAACAGCCAGCCCAGCCAGTTCTCACGCCGCCGGATCGAAGACAGTGAACTTTTGGTTACTTTGGTCTGACGACGCTCGGCCGTCTCTGTCATGGATTGCATATGTTCCACCTCTGCTTTCACGGAATAGGGAGTTTACCTGAACAGGATGATAGGGAATCGATACATTCTGCTATTTTTCTGGGTAGGTTCCTTTGAATTCCGCGTTTGCTTTGGCAGAGACTTCACTAAAGGCCTGCTGGACCGTTTTTTTGCCGAGCCATACCTGATCCAAGGCTGGATTGATAATGGCATTAATTTTCTCCGAATTTTTGAGGTAATAGTCATAGGAATTCACGCCATTTTTCAGCGTCTGATTCATGATCGCATCCGTGTAACCTTCCGGATGTCCGGGCTTTACAGTCGCCCATTGCTGAATCAGCGCCGGGTCAGTGTACCATTCTTTGGCAACCGGCATCCACAAACCGCTGGCATGCATCTCCAGACCACTTTTGGCATCCAGCAGGAATTTGTAGAACATCCATGCTTCTTTTGGATGCTTGGTTGTGGCGGAGATCACTTCCGGTTCGCCGAACAGGATCGTTTTGCTTTCTTTAAGCTTGGGCAGTACACCGACTCCATAGTTCATGCCGGACTGGCCGAGATCCAGCTGCACCCATTGTCCATCCAGGTCCATCGCCACTTTGCGGCTCTGAAGAGCGACAGCCGGCGAAGGGATATTTTTGGACTGGGTCGGTGATGGAGCCACATGATGAACGGTGATCAGATCCGCCATTTTTTGAACCGCATCAATGACCTGCGGATCTTCCAGATTCAGCTTGTCCTTATTGGCGGAGATTACACTGGCGCCGTTGGACGGTACCATCAGATGCCATATCCATGTATCAAAGCGGACTCCGTACTGCTTTACATTGGATGGATCAAAGGCCGGGCTGGTCGCATTGTTACCATTATTGTCGATCGTCAGCTTTTTAGCCGTATCGAGGAATTGCTCCCAGGTCCATGCTTCTTGAGCCTTGGTCGGCGGCAGTGGCAGTCCGGCTTCCTTGAACATATCGGCATTGTAATAGAGGCCAAAGGCTTCCTCGGTTACTTTGATGCCTGCTATCTTATCTTTGTCCCAGTACAGAATGGAGTTGGGAATCAAGGCATCAGGAGTTAATTCCTTGTCGTCTTTCAGAAATTCGTTCAGATTGTACAGCTTGCCCTGTTCGGCCCACTGCAGTCCTTGAGCTTTGTAGATCGGGAATACATCAGGCGCCTGATTGGCTGCAAACATCGTCGTCAGCTTGGTAACATAGTCACCGGGAATATGCATATAATTGACTTCAATCCATGGATATTTTTCGGTAAATTTGCGGGCGATCTGTTCCTGCACTTTTTTCTCATTCGGACTGCCCCATGATGCGTAAGTAAGCGTGACCTTTTGCTTGCCGTCCACGGTCTGCGCTGCACCGCCATTGTCGGAACCGCAGCCGGACAGCAAACCGAGCAGCAGGGCCGAACATAATGCACATAATAGTAATTTGACTCTCATGCAAATACCTCCCGGACCGAAGAATTTCTATCCTCCGGTATAATATATCGATGCTGCAGCATTGGATAAATTCATCTTAGCAAGCGCTTACATTGGCTACAACTCGATTATTATTGGATTGGGGTATTTTCATTGGGAGAGCGCTGGTGTGGCAGCCGGATCAGCACTAATGTACCGCCGGAGTCCTGCCGCTGCATATGAATACCGTATTCCGGGCCATACAGCAATCTTATGCGCCGGTCTACATTTTCAATGCCGGTAGAGCGAATCTCGCCGGTCTGAATATCATCCATCAGTGTATCGGTGATGCCTTTGCCGTTATCTTCAACGGCAAACATCCGCTCCTCTCCTTCCAGCCAGCCGCGGACCCGGAGTCTACCGCCGGATTCCATTTCGCCAAAACCGTGAATAATCGCATTCTCGATAAAGGGCTGCAAAAACAGCTTGGGCACCTCGGTCTCCAGCAGTTCTGTCTCCACATCCATCTCTACCGTGAATTTATCTTCAAACCGGTTCTGCATAATGTATATATACTTGTCCAGCCAGCTCAGGTCGGTCTCCAGCTTCCACAGTTCCTGCTTGTTGCGGGTCGTGATCTGCAGCATCTCGGTCAGGCTGATCATCATGCGAGCGAGCTCATGCTGTCCATGCTCTACGGCAATCCAGTACATCGTGCTGAGCGTATTATACAGAAAATGCGGATTCAGCTGCAGATTCAGCGCCATGATCTCCGACTCTCTCGCCCTCAGCCGGGAACCATAATTCTCCTCGATCAGCTGCTCGATCCGCCGGCTCATCTCGTTGAACATCTCGGTCAGCTGGCCGAACTCGTCCCGGCTGTCCGGCTGGATGCGGATATTAAACTGTCCTTTCTCGACCTGACGGATACCCTGCTTGATCCGGGTTAGCGGGCGGGTGATATAACTGGACAGCATATAGGCGAGCACAACCGATACCAACGCCATACAGAGCAGGAATAATGCAGTCGTGATTCGCAGCGTCTGCAGGCTGCTCACTGCCGACGTAATTGGAATCTCGATATACGAGATCCAGCCGGTCGACTTCATTTTCTCATAGAATACCATCGTATCCTGTCCATTAATCTGCTGCATGATCATTCCCTGCTCCTGGCTGCCAACGACTGCCGGCAGTTCGGCTGCCCGGGTATGGGCAAAATCCCCTTTTTCCAGACGAAGCACGGATACTCCGGCCCGGTTCACGATGCCATAGGCCAGCTGGTTGTAGTCATTATGCTGCACATACTCATCCAGCACAGCAGCGAGCGATTCGGGACGGATATTGATAAGCAGCACCGGCGGTTCTTGAGTGGGCTTGAGCCGGTGTATGTTGCCATATTCATCGGCTGCTGTCATATTCAGCTGCTTGACGACAGAGAGAAGAGACTCGTATTCCAGCGGGATATGCTGCAGCTCTTGCTGCTTGTACATACCGGTGTAGGAATAGGTGGGCATCCATACTTCCGCCCCCCTCCCTTCCGCTGCGGTCTGCGCCAGCAGAGAACGGTAGAACTCCGCCGGCGGCACATACATCAGTGCATTGCTTCCATAGCCGTATTCGCGGGTCATCACATAGGAGGAGTAGACTTCCTCGTGATTACTGAAGTATTTAAAAAGAATAGGTGTAATCAGCCGGTCGGTTCGCACCAGCGAGGATGCACTGATCGGATCAGCCGCGTCAACTGCCCGCAGCAGGTCATAATCCAGCGGCAGCATACTCATGCTGGATTCAATCGCAGATAACCGGTCATCGAGCAGCTGGTTATTCGTATGCAGTATATTGCTGGTACTGTAGCGGATATTGTCCATCCGGTCCTTATAGGCAATATGATTGTAAATAAAGCCAAGACTGAGAATAATCAGGCATGCCAGCAGCAAATGAGACAAAAGCAGCTTCTTTTTGAAGCTCATATCCTTGAACCAGCGGGCTGCGTTAGTCCACACCTGGTCTGCTCACTCCTCCGCTCGCCGGGCGGTCCGCAAGAATATCGGAGCGCCTGAACTGCCGCCGGTATTCTTCCGGTGTATACAAAAATGATTTTTTGAATACTTTGGCAAAATACTTGATATCCCGGTATCCCGTCTGCCGTCCGATCTCCGCTATACGATCATTGGTCTCCAGCAGCAGTGTGCGGGCATGCTGCATACGCAGACGCTGAATATAGTCAGTAAAGGATGTACCAAAATGAGACTTGAACAACAGACTGAAGTACGATGGATTATAGTAAAATCGGCCGGCTACTTCATCCAGACTGAGATCCTCGTGATAATGTCTCTCCAGATATTCACGACATTCCAGCATCGCCTGATCACTCTTGCTCATCCGGCAGCTGTCGATCTGCTCCAGCCACTCGCTTAGCACGGTGAGCAGCTGCGTGCGCAGTTGCTGCAGTCGCGCCGATTGCTGAATGATGAACTCCAGCCGCTGTTCATATTGATCCTGCAGCTCCTGTCCGATATGGGCTGATGAACGCTCGATACAAGGCAGCATAATCTGAAGCAGATGGTATTTGAGCAAAGGTACAGACGGATGATCGGCTGCCAGCTGTTTTAGCAGATCATCCATCTCCTGCTCCATAGCGCTTCTGTCCCTCTTATGGATAGCGCTTTCAATCGATGCTGTGGATGGGTATCTGATGGGCAGTCGCTGGCTGGCGCGAGAAGTCGATTCACCGGATTCCCCCATCAACCAACAGCTGTCTGCTTCATAAAAATGTCTCTCCAGTGCTGCCGCCGCTGATTGATAAGCCAGATGAACACCTTGGGCAGTCACTCTACTGCTGAACAGTTCACTCTCTGCTGTGCAGATATCTACGTTGTGGTCTACGTGCAGCTGTTCAAGTACAGTTATCACCTGATCCCGGCAGGTCTGCCGGTCCTTTTCCTGCCAGAGGTGCGGCCACTGTACGATAATAATCAGCGGCTCCTCCGGATCATCCATCCCGGTGTAATACAGAGAGATACCGCCTGAGACAGCTGCTTCCAGATGCTCACGCAGCGGCATCTTCCAGCCGCCGGCTGGCTGCTGAAGTACATTCATCCTGCGCATCAGCCAGATACTGATCTCTCCATCGATCCGGAAATAGCGCTGGCATTCCTCCTGCTCCTGTATATTCAGCGAAACGGTCAGCCAGCGGTACAGCAGATGTTCCTGATATATCGGCTCCAGCCTCGCCAGCTGGCGGGATAGGGATTGCTGCTGTTCCAGCTGAATTTGCCACTGTATCTGTTCCTGTTCGATGCTCTCCAGCAGCGGCAGCAGCTGCACTGCTGTCACCGGCTTGATCAGATAATCCATGACATTGAGCCGGATCGCCTGCTGTACATAATGAAACTCGTCATATACCGTGATCAGTACAATACGCAGTTCAGGCAGACTTTTGCGAACCTGATTGATATAGTCCATCCCGTTCATGACCGGCATCTGAATATCGGTAAGCACCAGGTCAACAGGATGAGCCAGACTAAGCTCCAGAGCTTCCTGCCCACTTCTCGCTTCATGCACGGTATAACCGGGACGCAGCTGGCGCACCAGAGCAGCTACACCGCGCCGCTGACGAGGTTCATCATCGACTACCAGTACATGCAGTTGAAGTTCCATCTTTTGATTCCTCCTTTTCGGAAGACATGAATATAATTTATATTCTCATTAATTAATATCATATATATTAACGATAGACAAGGCAAAATACCTCCTATAAAATGGGTTCATTTACACCAGTCCTTCGATACGCCCGTCCGGCTCAAGCTTCATTCGTTCAGCAGCCGGTACTCGGGGCAGGCCCGGCATGGTCATCGTATTGCCTGTCTCCACGACGATAAATCCGGCTCCTGCCGACAGGGATGCCCTGCTGATATTCATTACAAACCCTTCCGGAGCACCCAGTCGTTCCGGCTGATCACTGAATGAATATGGTGTCTTGGCCATGCATACCGGGAGATGACCAAATCCATTCGCCTGCAGTTCAGCAAGCGTACGCTCGGCCGCCGGAGAATAGACAGCGCCGCTTCCTCCATAAATGCCGGTAATGATGCGTTCGATCTTGGTGGTCAGGGGCAGCTCATCCGGGTATAGCGGCTGATACTGCGACACTTGTGACTCCAGCATATGTACAAGCGCTCTCGCGAGTGATACACCGCCTGCACTTCCTTCTGCCCACACTTTGGACAGCTCTGCCGGTACACCCAGACGCAGACATTCCTCGATAATCGCGGCAATCTCCGCATCCGTATCTCCGGCAAAATGATTGACGGCCACAAGTACAGGTACACCGAATTTTCGCAGATTGTCCAGATGACGACGCATATTGCTCATGCCCTGCTGCAGCGCCTGTATATCTTCATAATCCAGCTCCTGCACTTTCACTCCGCCATTGTATTTCAGCGCTTTGACGGTAACGACGAGAACGGCTGCATCCGGCCGTAGTCCGGACTTACGGCATTTGATATCCATAAATTTCTCAGCACCCAGTTCCGCTCCGAAGCCAGCCTCAGTCACTGCGATATCTCCCAGCCGGAGTGCCGTTCTCGTACCGATAACACTGCTGCAGCCATGCGCAATATTGGCAAAAGGACCCCCATGAACGATCACCGGTGTCCCTTCCAGCGTCTGTACCAGATTTGGCTTGATCGCATCGCGCAGCAGCACAGCCATCGCTTCCACGGCACTCAGATCCGCGGCCGTCACCGGCTGTCCTGTATACGAGTAGCCGATAATGATGCGGCTTAAGCGGCCTTTCAGATCGTCCAGATTCTCGCTGAGACAGAGCACCGCCATCACTTCCGATGCAGAAGTAATTAGATAGCCGCTCTCTCGTACTTCTCCATTACCAGGCCCGATGCCGGTGACAATGCTGCGCAGACTGCGGTCGTTCATATCGGCAGCACGTTTCCAGACAATCTTTTTGGGATGGATACCTAGTGCGTTGCCATAATACAGATGGTTATCGATCATAGCGGCCAGCAGATTATGTGCCGAGGTAATGGCATGCAAATCCCCGGTAAAATGCAGATTAATCTCATCCGCCGGCACGATCTGCGCCTGTCCGCTGCCGGTCGCTCCTCCCTTCATACCGAAGCATGGACCGAGTGACGGCTCGCGCAGTGCGGCCACGGCACGTACTCCGATCGCATTCAGTGACTGGGACAGACCGATCGTCGTGAGCGTTTTGCCTTCGCCTGCCGGCGTCGGATTCACGGCCGTGACGAGTACCAGCTTGCCATCCGGCCTGTCCGTGAGTTGCTGGATCGGTTCGGGATCCAGCTTGGCTTTGTATTTCCCATACATTTCTAGAGCAGATTCCGGGATTCCGGCATCTCGTGCAATATCGATAATTGGTTTCATTTCTATGTACCCCCTACATTGGAATATGGTTATTATCATAACATGTACAGAACCAGTATTCGCAGTTGCAAGCTTCTCAGCAAAGAGCGCCATTTTCTGTTAAGATTATGTATAATTATATAGTGGAGGACTCAGGAAGGGCTTTACGTTTCGAGAACGGGCATATATTATTCTTTAAAATTGCATAAGGATATGTTGAAGGATTACATTCAACATATGCCCATATGACCGGGCATCTTGAGGAAACGAGCAGCCTCATCAAAGATGGTATATACAAGATCAACCGAGAATCATTATTGTTATTTTCAACTAGTATTTAAAAATAGTAAAAATCATTTTAAAATACTAATGAAAGTATGATTGAAGGAGTGGGAATGCGTGCGTAATAATAATCAAGAAATACCTCCGCTCCTTGCTCAGGCTCTGGATGCGACTGAAGATCTCATTTACGTCATGCGTGTCGAACCGGGTCGGTTTGTATATCATTTTCTGAATGAAGCCGCTTCCAAATTCAGCGGTGTGACTTCCCGGGATCTCGGTAAAAGTTTCCTAGAAGTATATGCACAGCAGCCAGAGATGGCTCAGTATCTACACAATAAATATAACCGCGTGCTGGCTCATGGTGAGAGCATGCGGTTTGAAGACGGATATCTGCTGCCAAATGGGCTGCTCAGCGGTGAGAGTATCATTTCTCCCGTACGCAATAAAGATAAGGTTATTACTCATCTAATCTGTATCACCCGTGATTATACAGAGCGCAATCAATATCAAGAGAAACTTCGGTATTATGCTTATCACGATGAGCTGACCCAGCTGTTTAACCGGCGTTTCTTGAGTGAATATGTGCTTGAGGAAGGTATACTGTACCTGCTGGACATTGATAATTTCAAAAATATTAACGATATGCTCGGCCATGATAACGGGGACACTCTACTGATCGAGGTCACCGACCGTATCAAAAAGATATTCAGTACAGAAGAAATCATTTGCCGAATGGGCGGAGACGAGTTCCTAATCATAAGTGGGAATCCATCCGATAAGCCGGAAAGAATCGCTGAACGTGTGCTCCGGATTATGGATAAGGTGTTTCTACTCAAAGGCCGCGAGGTGAAGATTACAGCCAGCCTGGGTGTATCCCGTGTATCCACTGAGATCGAACTGTCAAACGCACTTCGTCATGCTGCTATTGCTCTTCATCATGCCAAGAGTCTTGGCCGAAGCCGTTATCATATCTTTGATACCTCTCTTCAATATGAACAGATTATCCGGTTCAATCTGGAGCTGGAATTGAATAATTGTGTCGAAAAGCAGGAGCTGCAACTACTTTATCAGCCCATCTACAGCGTCAAGCAGCAACAGGTCATTACGGTGGAGGCACTGCTGCGCTGGAATAAAAATCATACCCAGATGGTATCTCCCGCAGAATTCATTCCGGTGGCGGAAGAGACACGACTCATCATTCCAATCGGCGAATGGGTCATCCGCCAGGCATGCCGCGATTTGCCGCAGCTCCAGCAAAAATATGGACAGTCGATCCGTGTAGCCATCAATATTTCCAGAGTTCAACTGGATGAGCCGGATTTTATCGAGCGACTGAATCAAATCGCCCGGGAGGAAGGCATTCCTGCCCATTATATCGATTTGGAAATTACCGAGAGTGTAGCGACCAGCAATACGGTGGAAGAACAATCGTCTCTGGTCAAATTACGCGAACAGGGTTACACAATTTCACTTGATGATTTTGGAACTGGGTATTCTTCGCTTAGTATGCTGACCCGGCTGCCGATCGATACGATTAAGATTGACCGTTCCTTTGTCACGCAGATGAATCCGCCTGTGCTCAAAGCTCTGATCATGATGGCAGAGGCACTCAGCCTGAATGTAGTGGCCGAAGGAATTGAAGATCAGGAGCAGTGTCAGCATCTGCTGGAACTGGGCTACACGGAATTTCAGGGATACTGGTTCAGCCACCCGGTAGCAGCTGCCCAACTTCCGGAGTTATCCAGCTTTCCCTATGCTCCAAGAGGTCCCGGCCAATAGGGTCTGTTCCATTATCCGGTGAGCTTTCCATCGATCCTCCTGTTTTTACTGCCGGAATGTGAATGCATGAATCACAGCGATAGAATTATATGATCCATAACAAAAAGGCTCCTCCACTGGTAAGGGAGAAGCCTTTTTGAACTGCACTAAACGGTCAACTTAAAACCGGACAGACCTTTTTATTGAGCGCTAATATTCCAGTTGGAGATAGTCAGTTTACCACTGCCACTCATCACATCCGTACCAAATTTCACTCCGCTCACATAATAACCGGAAGTCGGCAACTCGTTGCGTCCAAGCAGATCTCTTACAAAATCAGACAGGTTCAGGGTAGCGGTGTCTGTATTTTGCGTTCTTACAAATGTATATACACTGCCTTCTCGGTTCGTTCCGAAAATGTTGCTTGTATTGGTATTGTTGTTCATAGTACCATTCATACCATTTGTCCCATCGGTCATCATGCCATTCATGCTGCTGCGATAAATATCCCATGTTGCTCCATCCAGCTGTACGGTATCTATCCAATCTCCCCAGCCGCTGTTTCCTGTCTGATCAGTCGTGCTGCTGTTAGTCACCGCTGCACTACCGGAATTTGCAGTATTGTTGCCTACATTCGGCTGGTCACGATTAGTTGTATCCGAAGCATCTGTTGAAGCTCCGTCAGCCGTATTTTCCGTACCGTTCGCTGAAGTGGAAGTGACTACTTTGACCAGATAAGATGGAGTAGTCTCCGGTCCTGCCCACTGGGTATTATGGATGAACATCGTATAGCCTGTCGCATAATCACCGGTTGCATCCGCTGTAGAATAGGTTACCGATGTATCAATATTTTTCATTTGTGTACGATGATTGGCATCTTGGTTACGACGATCATTATCTCTGAATATCTCTACCGGGAAGTTACCCGCACCTTGATATCCATTTGTCCAGTTCCAGCCGAAGCTGATTCCCGGTGAAGACTGTACACCACTCATATCGTCAGAATAAGCCCAATTGTAACCGTAAGAGTTCTCGTTATTATAGAAAATGGATTGATTGGATGCTCCTGTACCGTCAGCGGAAGTAGCAACGGAATTGGTACCACTGCCTGTCCAGCCGGTATTCGCGAGATAGCTGCTGCTATTCAAGGAGAAGCTGCTTCCTGATGTGTTATTCTCTTCTGCCATTGCAGTAGCAGGAATAAGGATCGACGCTGTTAGTGTCAAGGTAGCCAGCACACAGATTGGCTTTTTCAGAGTTGATTTCTTTTTCATAAAGTGTTCCCTCCAATAGATGTATTTTATTTGTGGAAATGAAGCGATATAACAGGTACTGGGAGCCGCTTAACCACCAAAACTGTGTTATTAATTAGCACAGTATATAAATGAGGTTATTTTTCTTGGCGCTGTACGCTTGCGTGCCATATATTTTCAGCTGCCGACCGCTCGGCTGGAATATGTACGTCCGAAAATATATATTACGCTCCGGATGGGTCACGAAAATTTGTCCAATTTTTGATGACCAGTGTGATACCGCTCACTCCTGTACATATCTTACCCAACCTTTTCCATCCTCTAACTTCTTTTATACCATTTAATTATTAATTATCTAATTATTGTAAATTTTTGATTTTTGTCAATTGTACTCCGTTTCAACTGTGAAATAAAGGTTAATGATTCAGAATATACTTTTTTTCATATTATGTAATGGTAATAATAATAACTTTGCTCTTCCAACTAACAGACAGAGTTACAAGCAATAAACCGATCTCATCAGCAATAAAGCTCTTCCTCCTATTTACAGGAAGAAGAGCTTTATTGCGTGGATATTAACTCATCCGCATATACAGTAGTACGGTTACGCCCTTCTCGTTTGGATATATACAATGCCTGATCAGCTTTGGATATAAGTTCTATCGGTGTTCTGCCCTGGTTTGGATGGTCTACAATACCAATAGAAATTGTAACGATCTCCCCCGAAGGACTGATGGTACTGGCGGCCAATTGGCGCAGCCGTTCGGCTACTACATAGGCACGGGTAATATTGCAGCCACGCAGCAAAATGCCAAATTCTTCGCCCCCATAACGGAAGCACAGGTCTCCTTCACGCGATACATTGCGCATCATGGCAGCCAGCGACTGCATCACCCGATCACCGGTAAGATGACCATACGTATCATTAACACGTTTGAAATGATCAATATCCAGCATAATCAAGGCAAAAGGTTCTTCCCCCATACACCAGGTATCCAGCGTAGAATCGAAGTTCCTGCGGTTAGCCAGTCCCGTAAGACCATCAAGTGCCGTCTCATTATGCAGTTTAGCGATATATTTTTGCAGTTGAAGGCTGGTAAAACGCAGACTTTTATGCAGCGTTTTGATCTCATAGGTCGCTGAGCGAATAGACGGGAATTCTCCAGCATTCCAATTTTTGAGCATTTTATCCGAGTATCCTGCCAGCTGATGCAGCGGTTTGACGACCAGATAGGTCAGCAGCCAACCGGCAGCAAGCGTGATCAACAGCAGAGGCAGTGACTGCAGTATACTTTGCTGCAGCAGCACACCAAGCGGTACACGAATGACAGAGGCCGGGGTCTGGGAAATAATACCCCATCCGGATTTCATGTTATAGGCATAGCCTGCATAATACGAAGAATCACTGGAATCGGTATACAACATGGATCCATTCAGTCCGGCAATGACTTTCCATACCGCATCATTGGAGGCGACATTTTTCCCAATCAGTGTCTGGTTCGGATGAAAAATGATATTCCCTTTGGGGTCTACGGCATAGACGTAGGAACCGTCCAGCTCATACTCCCGTTCCAGAATCAACTGCAGAATATTCGATTTATGCAAATATATGGTACCGGCAACATAGCCATAATATACATTATTCTCATCATACAGTGGGCTTGTGACGAGAATCATCAGATTCCCGGTCGTACCGACAAACGGGTCGGTAATTACCGAATCGCGCATACTCAGCACGGCGCGGCTGGTCGGATTATCTACACTTACTCCTTTTTCCAAGCTGCTATCGACTGGAGCGGTCTTGTCCACGGTCAGGTCTTTGCGAATAATACTTAGCGAGTTAAAGTATTCCCGATGCGTTATATACAGATCATTTAGCGTATTCTCTTCCAGATCATGATCGCGCTGCCAGATCTCTGCAACTGCATCTATGCTGCCCTGAACCCGGTCCAGCAGACTGCCTGTCGAAGCGGCCAGATCAGTGGCCCGTTCATAATTATTATTTAGGTAGTTCTCTACCAGGAATTCTTTACTGGTGGTATATGCGGAATGAATCGTAATAATCATTGTGAGTACAATGGATAGCACGACAATAAAACTGACAATGGTAACCAGCTTAAACCCTTTTCTAGGATAAAAACTCAATGATTCATCCCACCTGAACGATAAATTAGTGTATCGCTTCCATAGTAACATAGTCATTTCTATAAAAGAAAGAAAAAGAGCCTTATAGGCTCTTTTGCTTCAGTGTTTATTCCATATTTTTCATTATTTCATTCAATTGTCCTCTACTGCAGGAAATCGATGACTGATTTGTTGCTCAATTGCAATTTGATCAATGGGAATGAACCGGATTTTCCTCGGCCATCCGTTTCATTTTAACCAGTGTCTTGTTGATCCAGATGGCTGCCTGTGCTCCCTCACCCATCGCAATATTTGCCTGTTCCGAATGAGCGCCCAGATCACCGGCTACCCAGACATTCTCCACATTGCTCATCTTCGATCGCGGATGAGTCTCCACATGGTGATTATGAAGTGTCTCTACTCCCAGCTGCTCAGCCAGCTCGGAATTGACATGATTGCCGCCAAATGCGATAAATCCGCGTTCAGTCTCAATCACTTTGCCATCCTCCAGTTCGACACTGCGAATGATGCCTGTATCTTCATAATGGACCTGACTGACGACCGACTCCATATATTCAATATTGTGTTCGCGCAGGCTCTCCATTGTCTCTGGCTTAAATGGCTTGCTCTCGTGATTAATATACAGCAGCTGGTCGGTGCGATCCGACAGAATCAATGCCATCTGAGCCCCGGCCTCACCTGCCCCAAGCACTACAGTCTTGCGGTCCTGAATCTCATACCCATCACAATCCGGGCATACATATACGCTATGACCGAGTGTCTCCACCAATCCCGGAAGTCTTGGAAAACGGTCAATCAGACCGGTCGCCAGCAGCAGGGTACGTGATCGGTAGCTCTCTCCTTCGGCACCTTTCAGCAGGAAATGTTCCCCTTCTTTTTTGGCTTCCAGAATGCGGTCTTCATGAAATTCCACTCCAAGCGGCTCTGCCTGCCGACGCCCGATCCGGCGCAATTCCTCACCGGAGATCCCGTCCGGAAATCCCAGGATATTCCCGTAATTCTGGCAAAAAGTCGATCTGCCCTTACCCGCGTCAATAACCAGTACACGGTGAGCCGAATAACGCCCCAGCTGAAGCGCAGCCTGCAGTCCCGCTATGCCTCCACCAACAATAATGCAATCATACAGCGTCGTACTATCAATCATATATAAGCCTCCCCAATATATCCGTATCTTGAACATTCAATCTATCATCATTACCATATTTGTATTTTATCGTTTGCATCGGTACAGCCACCTTAGCAAATTTACTAAAGCACCCTGTAATTAAATATGTAAACCTGTCAGTCCAGATGAAACGTAATAATCGACATGAAATACAAAAAACCTCTGCAACTGCCGGAGATTATCCAGGACAGATGAAGAGGTTTTGTTTAAATGTTCTATTACGCTTTATCAAAAGGATAGTTGTTGCTATCCGAACTTTGGTCCATCCCTGTATGGGGATTTTTGCTATTGCAGCTAATCTTTATCGGGACGTCATCCGCTAATCCAATCAGTTACCGATATCTTCAGGAGTTACTTCGTACAACGTTCCACTGCCCATCATACCGCCTCCTGATCCGCCCATACCACCGTTGGTACGATTCATACCATTTTCAGCATCGGTAGTGCCGGATACTTCCTTGGTATCCGCTGCTCCGACAGAATTCATGCTGGCCGGAATGGACTCTGTTGTATTCTGCCAATCTTCGGAAGGCACTTCGGTTCCATGCTGCTCAATCCACTCCGTCACTTCGCTTGAACCTCCGCCGCGGCCACCAAATCCATTAACCAGGAAATATTTCACCTGACCGCTGCTGATCATTTCTTTTAAGCGATCGACCGTCATGATCGGGTCACTACCGCTGTACCCGCCCATTGCCATTACCGCTTTGCCGGTCTTGATAATGTAGGCCGAAGCAGAGTTGGCATTAGATGCGGCAAACAGATATTCTTCCCCTGTATTATGCTCTGTCACATACTGAAGCAGCTTCTCGTTCACACTTTCTCCCATACCGCCTCCGCCGCCAGGCCCACCACTGCGACGACTGCTGTCTGCTCCCGGAGCTGCAGCTGTACCTTCTGCAGTATCTGCAGTGCGCTCCGTTTGACCTGCAGCTGCACTTTCAGCTGCACTCCCGGGCATACGGTTATTTCCGCCGCCAAAGCCCATGGATGTGACCGGGCCCCCATAAGGAAGCGAGATATTGCTGGACGGGTTCATGAACGGGAAGGATGACCAGTACAGCGGCGTCAACAGCAGCAGCACCATCGCTGCAGAAACCACATAACCTTTGCCATTACGCAGCAGAGAACCTCTAGCTCCAACCATCAGCGCTGCGGTCAACATTCCTCCAACAATCGCTATAATATAGAACCACGCCGAACCGATCTGTTCATTATAAGGATAGATCACAAACAGCTGGAAAGCCGTCGTTACAGCTACATTGACAGGAAGCAACCATGACTGCCAGCCTTCGCCTCCACGATAGCATTTCCACTGGGCAACAAATCCTGCCGCTGCCAGCGCAGCTACCGGAGGTGCCAGCATAATCAGATAATATTGGTGGAAAAATCCGGCGATGCTGAAAAATCCCGCTACCGGCAGCAGCCACATTAGCCAGAATACCGTCTCCATATACTGCTGTTTGCGCCATGCATCTCTGCGCAGTCCGGCGAACAATGCAATCAGGGAAATGATTGCAAATGGCAGCAGCAGACTCGCCTGCCCGGACAACGAAGACTGGAACAGACGCAGCGGACCGGGATCTCCCGTATTGAACATGCCGCCGCGCATGCGATTTCCATTGTCACTTCCGCCCGGCGGCTGCATCGTACCGCCTCCCGGCATACCACCCTGATTCATCTGGGCACCTGCTTCTGTATCTGCCTCTCCGGCATCTGCTGTACTGCTATCTGTCGAACGAGTCGCTGCTCCTCCCCCAGGTCCGCCCTGACTCTGCATATCCCCGGTCAGACGACTGACCCCGTTATAGCCAAAAGCGAGTTCCAGTACCGAGTTCGTCTGACTGCTGCCCACATAGGGACGATCTTCGGCAGGTACGCTGTCGACCACTACGGCCCAGGATACGGATACTGCTGCCAGAATGACCGTGCCGCTCGCCAGTACAGACAATTTTTTCTTCCAGTTTACTTTGTATGCCAGTACATAGAAGAGATATACGGCAGGCAGGACCATATATGCCTGCAGCATTTTTTCATTAAAGGCAACGCCGATCATGGCAAATCCGCCCAAAATCCAGCCTGTCTGCTGATTGCGAATGCCTTTGAGCAGCATCCATGTCGCCAGCAGAAGTGTAAAGACGAGAATACCATCAACATTGTTGGAGCGCTGAACGGCTACAGCCACCGGAGTAACTGCCATCATCAGGGCAGCCAGACGGGCAGCAGTCAGACCGAAGGTCGGTTTGATGATGAGATAAATGAGTCCAACCGAGCCAACACCAGCCAGAGCCGCCGGCAGTGTCACACTCCAGCCATGCACACCAAGCACGGAGGCAAACAGCGTCTGAATCCAGAACGCCACCGGCGGTTTGTCTACAGTCACATAGCCGGCCGGATCAAATGAAGCATAGAAGAAATGGTGAAAACTTTGCAGCATACTCGTCACTGCTGCCGTGTAATAGGCATTCGCCGAACCGTTATCCCAAATGTTCCAGATATTCAGAAACGCGGAAAGGATAAGGATAAAAATAAGCGGAATATCAATTCTTGAGCGAGATCGTATGTTGTTTCTTGATTTCATGTAGGTTCCTCCCGAAAGTTAGTCAGACAGCATCAGCGGCAAGGGTTGACCTCATCTCTCTTTGACGCCTGTACTCCTTTGTATCATATTTAACAATATGTATATGTATTTTGTATGAACAACATGAAGAACAGCTCATGAGAAACTTAAAGAACGATAAAAAAGCAAAAAAAGACACCGCCAAAGTGCGGTGCCCTGGATATGCATCCAAATTATATATACGCTATATAGCATGTTGGGGGAGAGCTATATAGTAAGGAAAAGGCATTAGTACTGGGTATTTCCACTTTCGGTAATATTCTTCACACCGATGAATTTCTCGCCTACGCTGTGGTAGCGGGTATTGGTCATCTTGACGGTACTGGTGGTGCTGTCCGTGCGGAAGATCGCTTCTTTCATATTGGAGATGTCACATCTGTCGATGATCACATCCACTTTGAACTTGCTGCCGCCCAGCTGACGAATAAACTTGCCGGCTTTGGAACCTTTGAAATTTTTGACGGTGAAAGTGGATGCAGCATTAATCTGGAACATCTTGTCATCGCCATTGGTTGCGGAACCGCCATCAAGGGTTACTTTACCGCTTTCCTTGATTGTCAGTGCATCTTCACCAATATCTTCCCAGACAATGTTCTGCAGATTGGCATCTCCGTATGTATGTACGCCGTCAGCAGCCGGATATCCGAGTACCACATTCTTGAGCGTGCCGCCGTTCTCTACACGGAAAATTGGTTTTTGTCCTTCTTTTTGACTGCCGTCACCGAGTGCGCTGCCAGCGATATAACGTTGTCCTTTGCCGTCAAAGACTTCTCCTTTTTTAACAATAATCGTTGTGTTTTGTACACCAGGAGTAGCGGATGTTGCAGCAGAGGCTGCAGGTACAATCGTAATCATTGACGTGAGTACGGCACCGGCCAGCAGAGAAGTAAACCATTTTTTCATAAGAGTATCAGCTCCTTTTATTGTAACCTGTTACTTAAAATTAATCAATACAGGTTTAAGTAAACAATATCATTATTGTGGGCATACTATCCATATAATATTTAAGTACCATAAAGGTGAATATATTTACATTTATGGTACTTATGTATTTTAATCTATTTTTACTTTTCTATTCATTTGTCACATCTGCTAACTTCGTTAATTCGACTCCTTATTATCGTTTTTCTAACAGTGGGAAATCTTTTATTTACAGAAATACCCAAATAGCCATACCGTAAAAATATGGCTATTTTCTGCTTTTGCTATTCTATTTGTTCCGTATTTTACTATTCATCCCTTATGTGGACTTCCGCACACTGTTCGCAGATACAAGATTGATTGCGCTGCTTCTCTGGAATACGGCTGCGAACATGCTCTGGAATACTCCATCTCATGCACCAGCAGCTCTCTGGTGGCAGCTGCCTGGTGATCGCGCAGCCGTTATTCCCTCCGCATAATGGGCATCGATCTGCGGAAATGTGGTATCCGGAATCTTTTCCTTCATTAAAAATTAGCCCAGATAATTCAGAGGACACGCTATGTGAAAGTATAGATACCTCAAGAGATGCATCAGAAGAAACCCTGGAAGGTTCACGGGAAGCGGCGGAGAAATCATTCATCTTTCAGTCCCTTATCTGTTCTTTGTCAAAGTAATAATGCTCAAATGTAATCTCGTCCTGCCGGATAAATATTTTGCCATAGGAATATTGCGACTGTCTGCGCTTGTCCGTTGGTGAACCGGGATTAAACAGCAGAATCCCTTCCCTGTATTCCGCAAAAGGAATATGCGAATGGCCGAATACGATGATATCGAGCTGATCTTCTTTTGTAAAAGACTGAAACGCCCGTTCCGGGGTACTGCCGCGGAATCCACCATCTCCGTGTACGAGGCCGATCCGTTTGCCGGCGACTTCGATAATCTTTTGCCGGCCGACTTTCTCGACAATGCTCTGCGGATCGTTATTGCCTGCTATCGCCTCTACCGGAGCCATCCGGCTGAGCAGATCATGAACGCCCCAGTCACAGAAGTCTCCGGCATGCAGAATAAGATCGACGCCTTCCATTCCATCCCACACCTGCTGCGGAAGCACCAGCTGTCGGCTGAACAAATGGGTATCCGATATTACACCAATAATCATCTGTTTCCCTCCTTTCTCTGATAGGCCAGACGCCGTTCCTCTCTGGCCGCTTCGCTGATCTTGGGGCAATTAAAACAGTATTCCCCATCTTCCATTCGGTGAAACAGGCAGCAGGCACTGCGCAAAATGGTCTCGCCTGTACCATCGATATTGAGCGTATGCCGTGGCGGCACATGCAGCGGATTGCGGGACAATCCGAAGACCTCCGCCGGCATCCCGCTCACTACATAATGAAGATCCCGATCGATCATTTGTATGATTGACTCGTCGGTTATCCCCTTTTTCCATTGATCGGTATAATAGTGGAACCTGGCTGGCATCTGTCTCCAGTACATTCGTGCATGATCGCCGCCCAGGTCGGCCATCAGCTGTACGAGCGGGCGCAGAATATCACTGTACACCGCATGCAGATGCTGGTTGCGGAACGTTATGCGCTGATCGGCAGAGCAGGATGCAGGCAGCTGCTCCATCCGCAGTTCTTTTGTATAAAATGAAAACTGGCAGTACGGACCGCTCATATACATCTCCATTGTCATCTGTGCCGGGTCCAGCTTCAATCCGGTCTGTTCCACGGACAGATAATACTGCACCGCCAGCGGAATGCCAGTAAGCCATGAACATAAAAAAGTGGCTGCAGGCTGGGTATCCGGCGCTTTGAGCAGAGGAGCATAATACTCCAGCAATTCCTGCATTCCCTCTCTCGTGAACAACCTGGTAAAGGGAATGCGGTAGACCGCTTCCGGGTGAGAGTTATTGCTAATATAGAACTGTCTGCTCAGCCTCTCCCAGTCGGGTATGATATTCATCAGCCCCATCCTTTCCATACACATCGGGTATCATTAGTTATCCTATACCAATTTGGTAATCACTTCAAACGGTCCGACTGCTGCCTTTTTGTAATCCACGCAAAAAAAGAGGCAGCCCATACAGGATGGACTGCCCAATAACGGAGGTATTGCGGATAGAGCATGACTTGCAAAATGCCTATGCGATTTAACTGGACTGCATCTGTTCCTGCTTGACAGCAGCCGGCTGCTTTTTCATAGCCGCAGACTCCACAGCAGCAGCACGGCGATCTTCGGGATGTCCGGAGGACTGCACCTGTCTCACTTTATGAAGCACTTCCTTGTTCGGCAGATAATGAAGAGACTTGATATAACGGATCGTTTTCGTTTTGGCGCGCATGACAATGGAATGCGTCTCTGCACGATCATCCGGCAGATATCTCACGCCACCCAGGATTTCACCGGGCGTCACGCCCGTAGCGGCAAAAATCACATCGTCGGTGCCGATCATATCCTGCATGGTGAGTACCTGATATGGATTCTCGATTCCCATAGCCTTGCAGCGTTCGAATTCGTCCGCATTCGCAGGCATCAGCCGGCCCTGCAGCTCACCGCCGAGGCAGGAGAGCGCAGCAGCTGCCAGCACGCCTTCCGGCGCTCCACCGGAACCGAGATACAGATCAATCCCCGCTTCCGGAAAAGCCGGCGCCATCGCCCCGGCCACATCGCCGTCACTGAGGAACTTGATCCGTACGCCTGTTTTGCGCAGCGTCTTGATGATACTCTCATGACGATCCCGATCCAGAATCATCACGGTCAGATCTGCCATTCGCTTGCCCAGTGTCTTAGCTGCCTTGCGCAGCGTCACATCCACCGGGTCTTCGATACTGAGCTTGCCTACCAGTGCGGGACCTACCGCGAGCTTCTCCATATACATATCGGGAGCATGCAGCAGGTTACCCTTGTCGGCTACGGCAATAACGGAGAGCGCATTATTCAACCCCTTTGCTACGATGACTGTGCCTTCCAGCGGATCAACAGCAACATCCACTTCCGGTGCTTCTGTACTTCCCACTTTCTCACCGATATACAGCATCGGTGCTTCGTCCATTTCCCCTTCGCCGATAACGACCGTACCGTTTACCGATACCGAATCGAACATGGCTCTCATGGCCAGTGTAGCTGCCTCGTCTGCGCTGTTCTTGTCACCGCGACCCATCCAGGGAGCCGAAGCCAACGCCGCTACTTCTGTTACTCTTACAATTTCCAAAGCCAATTCGCGTTCCATGTCTTCCACTCCTTTAATTGTGGGTTTCCAAAGAGAAATGTTTTAACATGTTGACTATAATAACACCTTTCTTTGTAATTATGTTGCTTTTTTTGTAAATTATCTTTTAAAACAAATTTATATTGCTTATAAAGAAAAATTATATGTATATATACACCACAATAAGCGACATAAAACAACAAATTTATTTGGGTATTTATTCTTTATCCCCTATTAGTCAACAAATAAAGCCTGCATCCCCGTGAAGGGAGCAGGCTTTATGACTATCATATCATTTTCAAAATATTTGTTTTTCTGCAGTATTTCTAGAGAATCCCTACTGCATCAAAAGATTTTTTGACAGCTGTTGTCTGTGCGGAATTTGCACCGTACAGGTCTGTCGATGCCTGGATCATCGCTGCACGATAATCGGAGAAATCAGAAGTGGATGTCAGATACAGTGTCAGCGCACGGTAAACGATACCGATCGCCTGGGATCTGCCCAGTCCCTGTACAGTTACACCTTCAAAACTTCCGCCCTGTGCCAGCAGGTAGAACTGCTTGTTCGGAATACCACTGTTCGTGTGTACGCCGCCCCAGTCACCGGCTTCTGTATTCGGCAGATTCTTGAATTCATTCATGTGGTCCGGATCACCATACTGATTCGGGTTGGACATGGAACGCAGTGCATCCCCCGCTATAGAAGGCGTGTATACATCTTCACCAATGAGCCAGTCCGTACCACCTTCGATTACATTACCAAACATATCTGCAATCGCTTCATTTAATGCACCGGATTGGTTCATATATTCCAGGTTAGCTGTTTTCTCGATCACACCGTGAGTCATCTCGTGACCGACTACATCCAGAGCGCCGGAGATCGGGATGAATGTTCTGCCATCTCCATCGCCATACACCATATAGCTTCCATTCCAGAATGCATTATTGTAGTTGGAGCCATAATGTGTTACCGAACGAATCGCCATTCCTCTGCCATCCAGGCTGTTGCGGCCAAAGTTATTTTTGTAAAAGTCATATACTTTACCGGCATACGTATGAGCATCTACCGAGGCAGGATCATTAAATGTTGTCGATGTGCTGGATACTGTCGTTCCCGGCAGGGAGGAGCGGTTCGCAGCTGTATACGTCTGGATACCACCACCACGAGTGGAGTCGATCATGACATAACGGGAACCGGACGTTCCTACTGTAAAGGATTTGGTATCACCCAGTACGCCTTTACCTGTACCTGTCGCATGCTCGAGCAGATCATATTTCAACAGGATGGAACCATCTTTGGCATCCACAAAGTAACGGGTGCGCAGCGGTTCAGGATCAAGTACATTGACCTCTGTTACATAGGCCAGATGGGCTTCCTGTCCTTCCGGAGCATAGATGTACAGCTTGGCAGAAGGTGCAGTTACCGGCTCACCGATTCGGCCCAAACGCAGAGCTGCATCCGCTTCCGCGATACGGATAGCACGTGTTTCGTTGATTTTTGCTTTCAGCGGCTCGACTGCTTCAGCATATACATCTTCCGTTACTTTCGAGCTGGAGGAATTCAGCTTGCCATACACATCCTCTACCACTTTCCCCATATATAGAGACACATTGCCGGAGGAATCAAAATGAAGGGTCTGCTCTGCACCATACACCGGAATACCTTTATACGTCTGGGTCAGGCGGTAATGATCAGTGCCGGTCTGTGCATCCGGCTGACGTTTAGTAATTTCAAACAGTTCCTTTACATTCTCGGATTGCGCTTGATTTGCAACCAATGAACGCTTTTGCTTCTCGAGGAATTTCCATACTTTTTCGTCACCCGATCCACCAATGCCTGTCGTTTGTGCAATCATTTTCGGGGTGTAATCACCCAGTGGTGCCAGCTCATTTGTTCCAGCTGCAAAGACTGAAGAATTCGCACCGACAAGCAGACTTCCCGCAAGTAAAAGACCAACCGTTTTTTTCAAAGTATTCTCCCCTGTTCACTTGGTTTTATTGTTGCAAAAATGATAGCTTACCTTAAAGGCGGATATACTCCATCGAGAACAACCGACTTTTCAGCTTGCTGTGTGTACTGCATTGTCTGCTCCTATACAGATTCCGGATATGGTTTCTTCATACAGACATTGTGCATGATTAATGCTATGTACCTGGAAAAGTCTTTCCGCTTCTCCTTTCTCTCCTCCCTCAAATGAATATACCTGATAATGAAGTAAAATAATGGAGCAAATCCTGTTGTTGGAAAAAATAGTAACATGATTCCTAAAGGAAATAAACATATTTTTAAATAAATTTATTTTTTTCTTGTTATTTTCTGTTTATTCTTGACTCGCTATGTCAGGTTAATCAACTTCTGTTCAATTAAAATTGCTTAATTTCTCCCGTGAACATACAAATCCCCTCCCTGCTATTCAGCAAGAAGGGGACCGGGTGGATATACGTTTATAAGAGCGTAATTACAGGATACCTACAGCGCTCAGGGAGTTCTTCACAGCTGTTGTTTGTGCAGAATTTGCACCATACAGATCGGTAGAAGCCTGAATCATTGCAGAACGGTAATCAGAGAAATCGGAGGTGGATGTCAGGTAGTAGTTCAGCGCACGATAGACGATCTGGATCGCCTGGGAGCGGCCGATACCTGTTACACTTACGCCGTCAAATGTTCCGCCTTGCGCAAGCAAGTAGAACGATTTGTTCGGAATACCACTGTTGGTGTGTACGCCGCCATTATCAGCAGATGTGTTGACAAAATCGTCCATACGGGACGGCTGGCCGCCTCTTTCCGGATTATCCATGTAACGCAGCGCATCGCCGGATACGCGAGGTGTGTAGATCGCATCACCGATCATCCAGTTTTTGCCTTCGATGGTGTTACCGAACATATCGGAGATCGATTCATTTAGAGCACCGGATTGACCATAGTACTCCAGATTGGCTGTATACTCGGTTACACCGTGAGTCAGCTCATGGCCGATTACATCCAGGTCACCGGACAATGGCGCGAAAGTTGTACCATCGCCATCACCATACACCATCTGGGAACCATTCCAGAATGCATTGTTGTAGTTAGTGGAATAGTGGGTGGTGGAACGAATTGCCAGCCCTCTACCGTCGATGCTGTTGCGGCCAAAGTTGGTTTTGAAGAAGTCATAGACACGTGCAGCATATGCATGAGCATCTACCGATGCAGGATCATTAAATGTTGTCGATGTGCTGGATACCGTCGTTCCCGGCAGGGAAGTACGATTCGCCGCCGTATACGTCTGGATACCATTGCCACGCGTTGTATCTGTCAACACATAACGGGAACCGGATGTTCCGACCGTAAAGGTCTTGGTATCACCGAGTACACCTTTACCTGTACCTGTCGCATGCTCGATCAGATCATACTGGAACAGTATAGAACCGTCTTTAGCATCGACAAAGTAACGTGTACGCAGCGGCTCCGGTTCGAGTACGTTGACTTCTGTCACATAAGCCAGGCGTGCTTCCTTGCCTTCCGGAGCATAAATGTACAATTTGGCCGAAGGAGTAATTTGTGCTTCACCCAATGAGCCTACTTTGGAAGCTGCATCTTTTTGAGCGATACTGATTGCTTCGGAAGCGTTGATTTCTGGTGTTACCGGATTGTAAGTATCACTAGCGGCCGTTTCTTTTACGTCCGCGTATACATCTTCTGTTACTTTCTGTTCAGGAGCGGCGGCTTCGGAAGCTCCCAGCTTGTCGGACAGATCGTTGATGACTTTACCCATATACAGGGATACATTGCCCGCTTTGTCAAAATGGAGTGTCTGTTCAGCACCATATACCGGAACACCTTGATATACCTGGTTCAGACGATAGTGGTCTGTACCCGTTTGGGAATCTGCCTGTCTTTTGGTGATTTCGAACAGATCCTTCACATTCTGGGATTCTGCACCGTCACTAACGAGTGTGCGTTTTTGTTTGTCCAGGAATTTCCAAACCTTCTCATCGCCGGATGCCCCAGTAATTGTAGTCGGCTGGTTAATCAGCTTGGGCGTGTAATCACCCAGTGGCGCCAGATCATTGGTATCTGCTGCAAATACGGAAGAGCTAGCACCTACAAGTAAGCTTCCTGCGAGTAAAAGAGTAGCGGTTTTTTTCAAAGTATTCTCCCCTGTTCACTTGGTTTTTTGGAATTGATCCTGCCTGCACAGTATTAACAACTGCATTACCTAATCCTTCTGCAATAGACACAACCATTTATCAATAACCTTTTTTGCCAGCTATGTATAGCGGGCCACTACCAAATAAAACGACAATTTCCAATCCAAGCATCCCACCTTTCAATTGCATTGTGACCTCGTTTTACAAAAAATGGATTACTCTTGGTGTTGGGAGAAAGCGTATCATGATTCTTAAAAAAAATAAATAGGTTTTTAACTAAAAATTAGAAAAAAGTGTAAAATTACTTGAATATCTAACATATGTAGTATGGTTTATTAACAAGTGGTTAAAAAATTGTAAAAATTGCACGTGAACAAGACTTTATGTACTTATTTACGTATTATTTCAAATTTGGAAAGTTATTTACCTATAATGGACATCATTTTATATAAGAATCAGGAAAATCTATACATAGATACTACAGTTTGTGAGTCATTTGGATGATCTTATACAAAAAAAAGGAAGTGACCGCCCTGCAGGCAGCCACTTCTCCCAATTCTTATTCAGCCTTCGTGTTTGAACACAACCAGCTTGGTCTCCATCATTTCTTCCATCGCATACTTGATCCCTTCGCGTCCGGTTCCGCTCTGTTTAACCCCTCCATAGGGCATATGGTCGACACGGAAGGTCGGGATGTCGTTCACAATTACGCCGCCTACCTCCAGTTCGCGTATTGCACGGAAAGCGGTGTTCAGCTGCTTGGTATAGATCCCGGCCTGCAGACCGTAATCCGATTGATTCACTGCGGTGATCGCCTCGTCTATACTATTCACCAGGTTGATCATAACGATAGGAGCGAATACTTCGCGGCAGGCTACACGGGAATTCGGATGTACATTCAGCAGTACCGTGGGCAGCAGCAGTTCATTTTCTACTTTTCCACCATAGGCGATTTCCGCGCCTTCCTCTACCGCTTCGGTAATCCATTCCAGGGCACGCTGCTGTTCTTTCGGTGCGATCATCGCTGCCACGTCGGTATCTTCGGACAAAGGATCACCCATTCGCAGCCCAGCCGCCTTGTCGACGAACTGCTGCACAAATGCATCGTAGATCCGCTCATGTACATAAATGCGCTGTACCGAGATACATACCTGCCCCTGGTTGGAGAATGCTCCTGATACTACCCGGTCTATCATGGCAGTGATGTCCGTATCCTCATCTATTATAAGTCCTGAATTGGAGCCAAGCTCCAGCGTAACCTTTTTGAGTCCTGCCCGGGCACGGATCGAGATACCTACAGCCGGACTGCCGGTAAAGGAGACTGCTTTGACCCGTTCATCCGTTACGATCAGATCCCCTACCGTCTTGCCATCACCGGTCACTACATTTAATGCTCCGGCAGGCAATCCTGCCTTTTCAAGCAGTTCTGCGAGCAGCAGTGAAGATAAAGGAGTCTGTTCGGCAGGCTTCAGTACGACCGTATTGCCGGCTGCAATCGCCGGCCCCACTTTGTGAGCAACCAGATTCATCGGGAAATTAAATGGAGTAATCGCTCCCACTACACCGACAGGCTCTTTGACTGTATAAGCGGTACGTCCTTCTCCGGTAGCTGCTGCATCCAGTGGTATGGTCTCTCCGTGAATGCGTTTGGCTTCTTCTGCTGCAAATTTATAGGTTTCGATCGTGCGGGCAATCTCTCCGCGGGCTGCGCTCAGCGGTTTGGAGCCTTCCATGGCAATCAGCCGGGCCGCTTCCTCGCTGCGTTCCTGCAGCAGCTGTGCCAGTTTTTCCAAAATGGCCGCCCGACGGTGAGCAGGCATGCTCCGCATCGTGTCTTTGGCAGCATAAGCAGCAGCGATCGCCAGTTCGGTTTCCTCTGCACTTGCTTCAGCCACTTCAGCAATCTGTTCTTTGCTATATGGAGAGTATAGTGCCTTATAGGATTGGGCAGGCGTCCATACTCCGTTAATGTAAAGATCTTTTTTCATATGAAACCCTTCTTTCTTGATTATTCATAGTTCGGGATACGTGGGAGGCTAACTCCCTACCTCTCTCTCTTACTTTATACATCGCTGTATTATTCAACAATCCGCCTGGTCCTTTTAACCTATAAAAATCTAATTTTCGACAAAATTCAACCAAATTATATATTTAACTACATTAACTATAATCAAATTGAACTAGTCATCCGACATATAAATTACCGGCTAAATAGCTTTCCTCTTCGTTTCTCGCTTATCTACAGGCTAATGTTCCAGAGTGAATGCCTATTTATCTATTGTAACGCTGCTGTCAATTTTCGACAATCAGCTTTAACATCTTATCTTTTTAATCCTTTTATATTAAGGCAATAACGCCACTACTTTGACAATAAGGGGAGACTGTCTGTGCGCCACTTGAAAGTAAAAACCAAAATTCTTGTACTGCTCGCCACTACGCTTGTTTTTATGGCTGTTGTGGGCATTACCGGATACCAGACAACCAGTATGATTGCCAGTAAAACCAAAACGATGTACACCCAGAATATGCTCGCCAGTATGGATATCAATCAGATCATTATTGATAACCGTGCGATCGAATCCGCGATTATGGAATTAATGATCACCCGCGATCCACAGCGTAATAAAGTACTGAAGGCTACGATTCAGGAACGGACAGCCTCCAATGAGAAGCTGTATGAGCACTTAGATTCCACCGCTCTTACTTCCACGTCGACCGATTTGTACAACCAGTACAAAAACAATCTCGATACGTACCAAAGCTTACTTCAACAAGTAGAATCTCTTGCATTGCAAAATAATAACACAGCAGCCTACGACCTGTTCACGTCCAAGGTTGAACCGATCCGCGAGAAAATGAATGCGGCAACCCGAAGCTTGAACGAGGAGCTTACTCAGGAAGCAGCTGCTACTAATGAACAAATCGACTCTTCTGCCTACTGGTCCAAAATAATACTTGCTTCTGTGATCACCGCCGGTATCCTGCTTTCACTGCTGTTCGGTTATATCATCAGTCAGATGATTACCCGCCCATTGCATCAGCTGCAGCATCTGATGAGCATGGCTGGCGATGGCGATCTGACCGTTACCGGCGATTATCAGTCGAGAGATGAGATTGGCGTTGTGACCGGCTCCTTCAATTCCATGATAGGCAATGTTAAAGCGATTATTCGCCAGGTGGATGAGAGTGCGCTAACCTTGTCCGCATCCTCCGAGGAATTGACTGCAAGTGCCGAGCAGACTGCCCAGGCAGCCGAACATATCGCTGTCGCTACCAATGAAATGTCTACCGGTATCGAATCTCAGGTTGCATCCGTAAACCAGGTAAATCAGTCCGTCAGCTCCATGTACGAGAAGATGGGTCATGTATCTACCAACAGTCAGGAAATCAACAAACTCACCGAGCATATGACCACAGCCGCTCATAATGGTCTGAAGGAAGTTAATGAAATTACCCGCTTGATTGAGGGATTATCCATAGATATGGAACAAAATCTGCGCGTGATGACACAGCTGAATACCACATCCGATCAGATTGGGCTGGCATCTTCTGCAATTCAGCAGATTGCCAAGCAAACTAACCTGCTGGCCTTGAACGCTTCGATCGAAGCAGCCCGTGCCGGAGAAGCCGGACGCGGATTCGCTGTCGTTGCTGAAGAAATCCGCAAACTGGCTACCGGTGCAGCCGAATCTTCCAAAGAAATATCCGATATGGTGCAGTCAATTCAGGACAGCAGCCGCGCTGCAGTAGAGCAGGTGAATCAGTCTTCTGCCAGCATCAGTGCCAGTGTACAAAGCAGTATCCGTGTGAATACGGCCTTTGAAGCGATCCGCGAGTCTGTCGAAGCCACTTCCGGTAAGATTATCGTATCCAGTGAAATGATTCAGGAAGTTGCCCGTCAGTCCGAGAAAATCGCCGAAGCGATGGAGCATGTAAGTGCTATTACAGAGCAGAGCTCTGCAGGAATTCAGCAGACAGGTGCTGCCAGTGAAGAGCAGCTATCCACAATGGAAGAAGTCTCCGGCTCTGCGCGCTATCTGTCCGAACTCGCTGAGAAATTACAGCATGCCCTATCCCGCTTTAAGATTTGAATTCAGAATCCACTCTTGTTGTTAACTTTATTGAAATGAGGCTGTTCTCATGAAAAACCTGAAAGTCCGTACCAAGATTATTATTCTTATCATCGTCAATCTGCTGGTGTTGGCGGCCATCTCCATTAATGGCATTCGTTCCACAGAACAGATGTCCGACATAGCCACCAATATGTATTCCAACAATATCAAGCCGATTACCGCGATGGACCAGATCATTATCAATTACAGTTCCAATGCTACCCGACTGCTCAAAATATTTGCCTCGGATAATGCAGCGAATATCCAGCAGTGGGTAACCGAGATTCAGACCACAGCAGCAGATACAAAGAAACAATATAATATTGTCGGACAGACCCAGCTTAGTGCACAGAACCAACCATTGGCTGCCCAGCTTGTTGAAGTCGCCAAGACGTTCTCCGCTACCCGTGACAATATAGTGAAATTGGTCTCTGAAGGAAATATGACCGAAGCGGAAAAATCCTATGCTGATCTGGAAAATATCCGCCTAAGCCTCAACGATCTGCTGAACCAGATTCGCAATAACATGATGAATGAAGCGGCCCAAAGTAAAACCGATGCAGATGCCAGCTACAAACAGGCTGTTCTCGTCACGATTATCGTATCCGCTGCCGGTCTTCTCGTCTCCCTGCTGCTCGGCATCTGGATCGTCCGTCTGATCGTACGTCCGCTGCGTAATGTACAGGAACTGATGACTTCGGCAGCAGCCGGAGATCTGACTGTCGTCGCCGAGCATGATGCCGGAGATGAGATCGGGCAGGTTGCCAAAGCATTTAACGTGCTGGTTGGAAGTATGCGCAAAATTATCAAAAGTGTCGATGAGAGTGCCATGACCCTGTCTGCCGCTTCCGAGGAGTTGACAGCCAGTGCAGAGCAGACCGCCCAGGCGTCTTCCCATATTGCTGTATCATCCGGTGAATTGTCCACCGGCTTCACTTCCCAGACCGATACGATTATTCATGTTACCGATTCGGTGAATGATATGGCCCAGCAGATGCAGGATGTACAGAACAACAGTGCCCAGATCCATACGCTGACGAGTTCTATGCAAGATGCAGCCGATGAAGGTCTAAATGAAGTACGTGAGATTACAGATATTATTCAGCGTCTATCATCCGGCATTCATGATAACCTCAATGTAATGACCAGTTTGAATAATAAATCCGATCAGATCAGCTTCGCTTCCTCAGCCATTCAGCAAATTGCCAAACAGACGAATCTGCTGGCACTGAATGCTTCAATTGAAGCGGCCCGTGCCGGTGAAGCAGGCAAAGGCTTTGCTGTAGTCGCTGAAGAAATTCGCAAACTGGCTGAAAGTGCTGCAGAATCGTCCACTATGATCACTCAGCTGATCAGTGATGTACAGATAGAAAGCCAGAATGCAGTCGCTCAGGCTACCGATTCCGTGGAAAATGTCCAAGCTGGCGTCGATAGCAGCAAGCGTGTAAGTGTAGCTTTCGAAGCGATTCAGCAGTCCGTGGTAACTACCGTCCAGCAAATTGGCGGCACACGGGAAAAAATCCTCAACGTCGGCAGCAAATCGCATTCGATCGCGGAAGCGATGGAGCATCTGAGTGCATTGTCCCAGCAGGGTTCTGCAGGTATTCAGGAAATGAATGCAGCCAGCGAACAGCAGCTGTCCACTATGGAAGATGTTGCTTCTTCTGCAAGACATCTGTCCGCTATGGCCGAAGAACTGCAGCAGATGATCGCTTTCTGCAAAGTATAAACCAGACATCGTTATCCTTTATTTCTTAAACCTGTATGAGTCGAATGGTTGCGCCGGATGACCTTGATATAAATGTCTGCTTGCTATAGATACTGAACCGGTCCGCATATACCATACAAACCGACTGGTAGATTATTGCCGGACACAACAAAAGCTGCATTCTCCTAGAGAGAATTGCAGCTTTTTCGCTTTTATAATCAATACCGATTATTTTCACAAAAAAAAGCTAAAGCATTTCACTTCATATATTTGGAGAATAGCTCTCCTACCCGCTTGGCAAACTCCTCCAGGTTCAGGTTATTATTGATCCGATCAACCCGCGAATACCAGTTTTTGATCGTATCCAGCACCCAGGAGGGGATACTTTTGCCTGCAATCCGGTCGTAGAACTGATAATAGGCCCATACGAGATGATCCCAGCGCTTGTCATCTCCTTCCTGAACATATTCGGATACATCAATGACTTTGGCACGGCCATCCTGCACAATTACATTTTTGAGATGGATATCCCGTGGATTCAGGCCGACACCCCGCACATATTTCCGGGCGGCCTCCACATCCAGAATAACCTGCTCCGGTACTTCAATTCCCTGCAGCAGACAATCCTGCAGTGTAGGACCCACTTCATAGCTCATCACCAGATAATTCGCTCCATATCCATAACATACCGGGAAAAAGGGGGCACCCTTCAGCTTCTCGTATACCGAGAATTCTACCGGAATTTTGCTAATTGCCTGTGGTGCGAAGACTTTGTAGGCATAACCTGGAGCCTGATCGTACGTGAAGACTGCTGCATCCGTACCAATCCCGATACACCGGACACCATCGGCATATCCCGAGATTACAACAAGCTCATTATCTTCACTGCCATTAACTCCGATCCTGCGCAGCGCTTCCTCTGCTGCTTTCCAATCTGTATTCATATCGATACCTCTCTCCTGCATCCGGCTGAAATATATGGTTAAACCGCTATATAGTTATATACACGTTTCCTCTCATTTAACAACGGGAAGTAACATGGATTCTAGCTTATTTTCAGTAATGTTCCAACTCACCTTACATTATATGTAACTATATACATTGATAATAGGGCTGGAAATAAGCGTTTACAGTTTTCAAGCTGCTTCGGTTCCTGTAGAATAGGTAGGGCGGATCATTGTTTGTGATCCCGCCTGCCTGGAGAACCATTATTCCGCAGGCGAAGCCTACACCTATGCAGGTAGTTGAAATGGAGGAATTACTCATGTCAGATTTCCAAACAAAGCTAGAACAATATGCTGAGCTCGCTGTCCGTGTGGGTGTGAACATCCAACCGGGACAACGCTTCATTATTAACGCTCCGATCCATGCAGCAGAATTCGTACGCCTTGTGACACGTAAAGCCTATGAAGCTGGTGCCATTCTGGTCAAAGTGAACTGGAATGATGATCAGATTACCCGTTTGCGCTATGAACTGGCGCCGGATGAATCTTTTGAGATCGGTCCCAAATGGTATGCTGCCGAGATGGAAGAGCTGGCTGTAGACGGCGGAGCTGTCCTGCATGTCGTAGCCGACGATCCCGACCTGCTCAAAGGTATTGACTCCAAGCGTATTGCCGCTTCCCAAAAAGCATCCAGCACAGTGCTGTCCAAATACCGCGAATATGTACAATCCGACAAGCTCAGCTGGTCGATTGTCGCTGTACCTTCCGAGTCCTGGGCAGCGAAAGTATTCCCGGATGAGTCTCCGGAAGCACAGATCAGCACGATGTGGGATTATATTTTCAAATCCGTCCGTGTCGGTGACGGCGATGCCGTAGCTGCATGGAAAGAACATGTGAAGACACTGAATGAAAAATCCGATTATTTGAATAAAAAAGCTTACAAACAGCTTCATTATGTGGCACCGGGCACCGACCTGACCATCGGCCTGCCAAAAGGCCATATCTGGGCAGCTGCCGACAGTATCAGTCAGCGTGGAGATGCCTTTATCGCCAATATGCCGACAGAGGAAGTATTTACCGCTCCGCTAAAAACCGATGTCAACGGTTATGTAAGCAGCACCAAGCCGCTCAGCTATGGCGGTACGATTATCGATAACTTCAAACTGACGTTCAAAGATGGACGCATCGTTGGCGTGGAAGCAGAGCAAGGCCAGGAAACGCTGGAACATCTGGTAGAAATGGATGAAGGCGCCCATTACCTCGGTGAAGTGGCTCTGGTCCCTCACCGCTCCCCGATTTCCATGTCCAATATTCTGTACTACAACACGCTGTTCGACGAGAACGCATCGAATCACCTGGCGATCGGCAGTGCTTACGCCTTTAACCTGCAGGGCGGCAAAGAGCTGTCTCGCGAAGAGCTGACCGAGCGCGGTCTCAACAACAGTCTGGTACACGTGGACTTTATGATTGGTTCCGGCGAAATGGATATTTACGGCATTACCGAAGACGGCCAGCAGGAGCCTGTATTCAAACAGGGCGGCTGGGCATTCTAAAGAATGATTAATCCCAGTAAGATACGCAGCTCTTTTCCTTTGCAGCTGGGCATCTTGTATTAATCGG
Organism: Paenibacillus sp. Z6-24; assembly: GCF_054161335.1. Classification (NCBI taxonomy): domain Bacteria; kingdom Bacillati; phylum Bacillota; class Bacilli; order Caryophanales; family Paenibacillaceae; genus Paenibacillus; species Paenibacillus sp. Z6-24. The sequence goes on from NZ_CP096398.1 coordinate 2,671,575, forward strand.
GCAATAGGCATATCATTTGGTTTGCGCCTGAATGCATACCAAAAAGGCAGCTTCCCATTATCGGGAGCTGCCTTTTGTTATATCCACAGCAGTTATAAAAGGAACCTGCGTATTATATACATATGCCGTGTCGGAAATAAGAAAGTGATTAGGCTGCCTACGTAGGCACCTGACTGTTCATCGCCTGGCTTGCCAATGCTTTAAGGCTGCAGAATAACCTTGATACAATCTTCTTTTTTGTCATTGAAAATATCATATCCGCGCTCTGCATCGCTCAGCGATATTTTATGCGTAATAATATCGGTCGCATCGAATTTGCCGCTGACGACCTGCTGGAACAGTTCCGGCAGATAATGAATCGCCGGTGCCTGGCCCAATGCCAGCTTGATGTTCCGCTCAAACAGATGGCCCAGTGGGAACATATTGTAACGCAGTCCGTATACGCCGGTCACCTGAATCGTACCGAATTTGCGTACTACATTGGAAGCCATATTAAAGGCGCCCAGGCCGCCACCCTGGAGTTTGAGATTGGTAGCGACTTTCTCTGCCGCGGATTTCTCCGCATCCAGTCCTACACAATCGATAACAACGTCCGCTCCACCGCTGGTCAGCTCCAGCAGATACTGATCCACATCCGCTACTTCCTTGAAATTGACGACTTCCACGTTATTTGTACGCTTGGCATGAGCCAGACGATAATCAACATGGTCTACCGCGATGACCCGTTTTGCTCCTTTTTGCCAGGCAAACTTTTGAGTCAGCAATCCAACCGGACCGCAGCCCAGTACGATAACCGTATCTCCCGGCTTCACATTTCCGCTTTCTACACTCCAGTAAGCGGTTGGAATGATGTCAGACAGGAACAGTACCTGCTCATCCGGCATTTCCGATTCTGCGGGAATCACAAAAGGAATAAAGTTGGCATAAGGCACACGCATGAGCTCGGCCTGTCCACCTGCATATCCACCGTATGTGTCCGAAAAGCCGAAATAAGCACCTGTATCTTTTGGCCCTTCTTCATTGGCATTGTCGCATTGACTTTCCATCTGGTTTTTACAGAAGAAGCATTCACCACAGGCTACGTTAAACGGGATAACCACGCGGTCACCCTTTTTCACTCGGGTTACATTCGGTCCTACTTCTTCCACAATCCCCATCGGTTCATGTCCGATGACATAATCATCATGCATACCTGGAATCTCACCATTGAAAATATGCAGATCCGATCCGCAAATCGCTGTCGACGTAATCCGGACGATAATATCATCGTCCTTCTTGATTGTAGGATCCGCTACCTCTTTTACTTTTACCTTTTGTTTACCCTGATAAGTTAATGCCTTCATCATCATTCCCCTTTCCGGATGTGTTCATAAGAGTATCATCTGCTGGCATAAGGTCATACATGTGCTGAAAAATAAAATAAGCAGAAATCACATTTCTTTTTTGTATTAACTCTTTTTGTATTAACCATAACCTTCCTTTTATTAACAACTTACAAATAAATAGTAGTGTTTACGTTTAAGCAATACTTAATGGAATATCTGGGCTTTTCCGTTAACTGCTCCTCCCCTCCCATTCCAAAACAAGCCAGATAGCAAAAGATTAGTTCGCTCGCAAGAAGGGTAAATGAGGTAGAACAGGCGATTACCTATCGGGTACAGCCTTATATGCAGCCAAAGACGGAAGGGAGTTTGTAATCATGAAACATTTAACGGAATCTCAAATAGAGGAATTGAAAAACAGCTTATTGGAGGAAAAGCAGCAGCTGGAACACCATTTTGAAGCGGATAAAGATCGTATGGACGACGGCACAATCGAATCGCAGCGCATGTCTACCGGTGAACTGACTGCTGTTGATAACCATCCCGCGGATCTCGGTACAGAGACATTCGAACGCGGACGCGATCTGGCGATTGATGATCAGATGAACAATACGCTGGATCAAGTCAATGCCGCACTCGAACGAATTGAAAATGGAACATATGGTGTCAGCGAAGTAAGCGGCAAAGAAATCCCATTCGAACGCCTGCAGGCTCTGCCATTTACTACGTATCTGGTCGATGAGAGTCCGCATGACAATGTGAGCGACTACCGCCCTGTTGAAGAAGATATTATTACTCCGGCAGCCAAAGGTTCCGGCGAGAACCGTCAGCAGAATACAGGCCGCTTTGATGATGCAGGCGCCTGGCAGGCAGTTGAGGATTACGGAGTAGCCGACTCTCCTGCACTTAGTGCACAGCGTGAAGTTCATAACTATAATGATCTGGCCGAAGGCCGGGAAAGTAACGATAACTTTACCGAGAGTGTCGAGACTTTTGCTGCCAACGATATTGACGGCAGTAACCAGCACATCGAACAGGGTGAAGCGGTTGAAGTCTACCAGGACAAAGGCGAAGGCGACACCGAGCTGCAAATTGACGAAGCGGATGAAGAAGTCAATGCGGATGTGGAAGAAGCGGACCGCCGCCGTTAATTGATTTTAGTATGATTTAAATATTAAATAGTAAAAACCGGACTGCTAAGCAGCCCGGTTTTTACTATTTAATAATCTATTTTATTGAATTATTAGAAAAATATGTATTTTATTTTATCTGGCATGTTATATTGATAGCGGATACAAAATATCTAAACAAAATTATAAAAGTATGAAATGAGGTGGTTATTTTAAAGATTGTAGCAGTATATCTGCCCTATTGTTTCTCCGATTGGAGAACAGATTTCCTTATTACAGAGAGGAGATATTATGAAATCATTAAAACGTTTATTAGTGTATTTATTTTTAATCCCTCTTTTGTTCAGCAGTTCCTTTTTTCACTCAACAGCGCAGGCAGCTGACACTTCCACTGCAGAAAAGCAGGATTTTTCTTATGATCCTGATTATCCTTACCCAGATCCTCCAGGTCCACCGCCCTATATCGGCTTATTGGATGGTGTTATTGATGTAGTACAGGATGGCTCAGGTTTGAACTATCAAGTATATCCTATTGTTGCAGAGCCTGGTCAACAGTTTAACCAGTTGATATTAGAAACCGCTGTAGACGATGGAATGACGTTGATTAATGTAGAAGCATTAAGTGAACATGGCTGGGAGCGAATCTATACCGATCTATTTCACCCTAGTTCACTATTTAGACAATCAAGCCCTCCCATTGATTTATTCAACAAAAATTATAAAGCTATTCGAATTCATGTAGATACAACGAGTAAGGAGTATTCTTATGTTTACTTTGCATTAAGTCTCGATTTAAACTGACCCATCTTACCAGGTTAAAGAAAAAGGACTGCTCAAATGAGCAGTCCTTTTTTAACTATATTCAGGCCAAAGCCTGATTGGTCGTAACAGCAAACTGCGTAATGACCAGCTTGATTCTGGAAATTCGCTTGTTCTCCGTTTCTTCCACTACAAATAAGTGCCCGTCATGTGCCACGCTCTGTCCTACTTGCGGGGGCAGCGACTCTACGCGAGAGTACAGCCATCCGCCGATGGTATCATATTCGGTGGAATCCAGATCCAGCGAGAAGCGGGTGTTGATCTCTTCGATCAGCATCAGTCCATCAATGGAATACGTCATTTCATTGATAGGCTCTACCGCTGGACGTTCATGGTCAAACTCATCTTGAATTTCTCCGACGATTTCTTCCATAATATCCTCGAGTGTTACCAGACCGGCTGTACCGCCATATTCATCAATCAAAATCGCGATCTGTGTCTTGCCACGCTGCATCAGCTTCATCAGTTCGCTGATTTTGATCGATTCCGGTACAGCAATAATCGGACGAATCAGTTTTGCGGAGTCTGTAATCTGATAACGCATCAGATCCTTGATATGCAGGAAACCGACAATATGGTCCTTGTCGCCATCACATACCGGATAGCGGGTGCGCATGCCATCAAAGGCAATCTGCAGATTCTCTTCACGAGAAGCGTGCAGACTCAGACAGATCATCTCCGTACGTGGAATCATAATCTCATGGGCGGTTGTATCTGCGAATTCAAATATATTATCAACCAGCGCCAGTTCGGTATTATCGATCAGTCCGCTCTTGTTGCTTTCTTTCATGAGTATGCGTATCTCTTCTTCTGTATGAGCGGATTCCAGTTCGGATGCCGGAGCGATTCCAAACAGCTTCAGCAGGGCATTCGCCATGCCATTCAACATCCAGATAAAAGGATACATGATTTTATGGAATACGAACATCGGTCCGGCTGTCCACAATGTCACACTTTCCGCTTTGCGGATTGCCAGTGACTTGGGTGCGAGCTCACCGAGTACAATATGCAGTATCGTGATTACCACAAAGGCAATAATAATCGATACGCTGTGTACGGCTACTTCATTATTCCAGCCAATTGCTGCAAATATCGGCCTTATCAGTCCAGCGATTGCCGGTTCACCAATCCAGCCAAGCCCCAGGGAAGCCAGTGTGATTCCCAATTGACATGCCGATAGATAGGCATCCAGGTTACTGACGATCGACTGGGCAAAGCGTGCTCGTGCATTACCTGCATCGACCAGCGTCTCCAGACGACTGCTGCGAATTTTGACCATTGCAAATTCCGCCGCAACAAAAAAACCATTTAACAAAACAAGAATGAATACAAAAAATAAATTCCACAAACTGGGTAAGGGGTCAGTCAAGTGTATCTCCCGCACTGTCTGCTGCAACATTTCATCAGACAGCAGCGGGTTCACCTCCTTCGAATATTAGATTTTTGAATTTGAAGCCATTGTACATGTATCATCAATTTCCCAATGCATTCACCTCTTTCTATATGTAAGGATAGACGATACCTGATTATATTATAGCTCTAAAACAGGCACAGTCAAATAGGGATATGGCTTACTTACAATTTTTTTACAATCCTGCTCATTTCCGTTAACATCTGCTCTTTATACTTTAGCAGGTGAGCACAAAACGGCGAATATCCTGTTTTCCGTTCTATGAATGATTAATGAAAGTGAGGTTAGATTCTTGGACAAGTCTTCTGCGGTTCCCGTCAAGTCCGGTATTCAACATACTCGTTCGGCAGTTCGTCTGCCGCGCCGGGCCAGACGCTGGCATGAATATGTACTGGCGATGATGTTCCTGGCACCTTCCATCCTGCTGTTCGGCATATTCCTGTTTTACCCGCTGATCAAGTCCGTATATTTGAGTGTCCATTCCACCACTCCGCGTGGCGAGGTCGCCAAGTTTATCGGATTGCGCAATTTTGAGAAGCTGTTTGATTCCGGTCACTTTTTGAACAGCCTCTGGGTAACGTTTGAATTTATGCTGTTCACGGTACCCACCTCTATTGTACTCGCACTGATTCTGGCTGCGATCTGCCGGACGCATCTGAAAGGAACCAAAGTTTTCCGCTTTATCTTCTCGCTTCCGCTGGCCATCTCGGTCAGTACCGGTTCGGTCATCTGGATGGTGCTGTTTCACCCCACGCTCGGTACGCTCAACTATCTGCTGCAGGTAGCCGGACTGCCGACTGTACAGTGGCTGACCGATCCGGACTGGGCGCTGATATCCATTTCAATCATGACCGTATGGATGAATCTGGGCTTTCTGTTCATCCTGCTGCTCGGCGGGATGGAAGGCGTACCGGAAGACATTTATGAGAGTGCCAAAATGGATGGCGCCGGGCCAATGCGTACTTTTGTTCAGCTGACCCTGCCGCTGATCTCGCCGACGATTTTCTTTGCAAGTGTCACTTCAATGATCGGTGCGTTTCAGTCTTTCGGACAGATTCATATATTAACCAAAGGGGGACCGATGAACAGCACGAATGTGCTTGTGTACAATCTGTATCAGGACGCTTTTGTTAATTTTCGGTTTGGCTCAGGCAGCGCGCAGGCGCTTGTACTCTTTGTACTCATCCTGATCCTGACGATCATCCAGTTCAAATTTGGAGAAAAGAAGGTGCATTACCAGTGAGACCCAACATCCTGCGCACCGGTCTGGCCTATCTGATTCTGGCTGCCGCTGCGATCCTGATCCTGTTTCCTTTCTGGACCGCTTTATCCAATTCACTGATGACCGAGTCAGAATCGGCTACATACCCGCCAAAGTTTTTCCCGACCAGCCTGAATCTGGACAACTTTGCCAATGTACTTACTGCTATTCCAATTATCCGTTTTATCGTTAACAGCTTTCTGACCAGTGGAATTATTACGGTCGGCAACCTGATCACCGCTTCCATGGCAGCCTATGCATTCGCTTTTCTGCGTTTTCCAGGGCGCAAGCTGTTGTTCGCACTGTTTATGGCGACGATGATGATACCATGGGAAGTTACCGTTATTCCCAACTATCTGACCGTACGCAGCTGGGGCTGGCTCGACTCCTATGCCGGACTGACCGTGCCTTTTCTCGCCACTGCCTTTGGTACGTTTCTAATGCGCCAGTTTTTCCTCCAGCTGCCCAAAGAACTGATGGAAGCGGCGCGTATTGACGGCTGTGGACATATTCGTATTTTCGCATCGCTTGCCCTGCCGCTCGCCATGCCGGGACTGGCTACACTGGGGGTCTACTCGTTCCTCAATCACTGGAACATGTATCTGTGGCCGCTGCTGATTACGAATACGGAGAATATGCGTACTGTACAGATCGGCATCAGTATGCTGCAATTTGCCGAGATGACCGCCTGGAATCTGGTCATGGCCGGTATTGTGCTGGTGCTGCTGCCTTCCCTGCTCATGCTCGCAATCGGACTGGGACGTCTGGTTGGCGGTCTGACGACAGGTGCGCTGAAAGGCTGATCCCTACTCGCAGCAAGTCTTCTTAATTGAGAAGCGGCACTTCTTGCTTGTGCACATCATACGTATGGTATGCAGGATGCAGTGCAGCCTGTGGTAAGTGTTATCTGCTTTATCTGTTTTATCCGCTTCATTTATTAGAGTAACCTACTAATTATATTAAAGGAGAATGTTCATCATGAAATTCAAACCTTTTTGGCGTCGCAAATGGAGCCTGCTCGGCATGAGTCTGTTCCTATTCCTGGCAGCCTGCAGCGGCGGACAATCTTCACAGGGTTCCGAACCGGCTGCTGCCGCTGAGAGTGAAGCTTCCTCCGGCCCGGTCAAAGTCGTATGGTGGCACTCCATGAGCGGTGAGCTTGGCAAAACCGTAGACAGTCTGGTCAAGCAGTTCAATGACTCCCAGAAAGATGTACAGGTAGAAGCCGTGTACCAGGGTGAATACGATGAAGGGCTGAACAAATTCAAGGCAGCCATGGGTTCCGGCAGCGGTCCGACCATGATGCAGACGTACGAAGTCGGCAGCCGTTTCATGATCGATTCCCAGGCGGTTACGCCAATGCAGCAGTTTATCGATGCCGATAAATTCGATGTATCCCAGCTGGAAGAAAATATTCTGAGCTACTATACATTTGATAACAAGCTGTACTCCATGCCTTTTAACACGTCTAACCCAATTCTCTACTATAACAAGGATGCCTTCAAAGCAGCCGGTCTGGACCCCGAGAATCCACCAACCACTTATGCCGATGTGGAGAAAGCAGCCAAAGCACTGACCAAAGACGGCCAATCCGGCGGTTCCTTCCCGATCTATGGCTGGTTGATGGAACAGCTGCTTGCCAATCAGGATGTAGAACTGCTCAACAACAGCAACGGACGCAGTGGTCTGGCGACCGAATCCATGCTGAATTCCGATGCAGCCGTAAATACACTGACATGGTGGAAAAAGATGGTCGATGACGGTGTGATGCTGAACCTCGGTCGTAAAACCGATGATACCAAAAAAGCTTTTGCAGCCGGTCAGATCGCCATGACGATGGACAGCACTGCTTCCCTGCGCGGTATCGTTAGCTCAGCTGAAGGCAAGTTCGAAGTCGGCACTGCTCCTATTCCCAAGCCTTCTGCCGATTACAAAGGCAAAGGCGGCGTAATTGTAGGCGGCGCAAGTCTGTGGATTATGAACGACAAACCGGAAGCCGAACAGCAGGCTGCATGGAAATTTATCAAGTTCCTGACCGAGCCTTCTACTCAAGCTTACTGGAATGTAAACACAGGTTATTTCCCAATTACCAAAAAAGCCTACGACGAAGATCTGATCAAGGAAAACATGAAGAAATACCCGCAGTTCGAGACAGCTGTCAATCAGCTGCACAATACCAAAATCGATCCTGCTACACAAGGCGCAGTTATGGGAATCTTCCCGGAAGCCCGTCAGTTGACCGAGACAGCGATGGAAGAAGCAATCAACGGCTCCAAATCGCCAAAACAGGCACTTGATGATGCAGCCGCTCAAATTACCCAGAAGCTGCAGGATTACAACGATTCAATTGCACAATAAGTAACGTAGTGAACAGAATGCCCGGCGTATACATGGCCTCATCGTAAAGGAAAAGTATACGTTGCATCTGTCAAATAGCTATGCTAAAAATGCATACCACCCAAAAAACGCCGCTGTACGGATAAAGATCCGTAACAGCGGCGTTTTTCATATACAGTATGAATAAAAGCATTAACCAAACCAGCAAGTATTCAAAGAATGTATCGCATAAAGGATAACATAATACTAAGTTAGAAGAAGTTTATAAACGAAGCATGACCACCAATTCGGGTATAGGAGGATGTAGCCGATTCCGTGAAAATCGCCTGTACTAAAGCTGCCAGCGGCAGTATTTCACGCTGTCCGGTGTTCACACAGGTATGACGGGTAACCTTCTGCTCTGTACGATAAGCGACCGGGCGATAAGGCTCGGTTAACATTATTACATTCCTCCCGCAGAATGAAAGTAAAATGCCATACCTTGTATATTACCCGTCCCGCTTACCCGAACAGGAAGCACCATTGTTTTACTCTATTCATTTATGATCATCTGAGGATAGGTCTGCCCCGGTCAATTTTACGGAGAGATCCCACAGACGCTTGGCCTGCTCCGGATCAATTGCATAATCTTTGACACCGGAACGCGTTCCATCCGGAACATTCATCTCTGCAATATCACAATCTTCACAGTAGACGCCGCCCTTGCCTTCCAGCTGTGGAGAAGTAGCTGCCCAGACCTGGGTCGCTGCCCCCTGCTCAGGTGATTTGAACTCCGAATTGACTGCATTTCCGTCTTCATCGATCCAGTTCAGCGCGACCATTTCTTCTTTGGGCAGATGACGCTGCAGCGGCGTCAGAATACCGCCCGGATGTACAGCAAATGCACGTACGCCCTGCTCGATGCCACGTCTATCCAGTTCAACCGCGAACAGGACATTTGCCGTTTTGGCCTGACCGTATGCTTCGAACTTCTGATAATTCCCTTCGAAGTTCAGATTATCCCAGCGGATCGGTGAGATATGATGGCCTGTCGATGAAGTCGCCACGACTCTCGCGCCATCTCCTGCCGTTAGTGCAGGCCAGATCAGGTTAATCAGGGTAAAGTGCCCCAGATGATTGGTCGCAAACTGCAGCTCCCACCCCGGGCCTACCCGTGTCTCCGGACAAGCCATTACACCAGCATTCAGCAGTGCCAGATCAATACTGCGTCCATTCTCCAGCAGGCGTCCGGCAAAAGCACGTACACTATCCAGATCGGACAGATCCATCTCATCCACCTCTACATTTTCCAGACCGACCAGCGCCTCACGAGCTGCATCCGGACGACGAGCCGGTACGATAACGGAAGCGCCTGCTTTTACCAGTGCTCGCGTCGTTTCGAGTCCGAGACCGGAATATCCTCCTGTGACCAGAGCCCATTTACCGTGAAGATCGATTCCTTCCAATACCTCGTTAGCCGTACTGTCATGTCCAAACCCTGAATCCAGCTTGTGTTGTGGTGTTATTGTATAAGATTGCTGCATTATTCATTCTCCCCTTTCGTGGATGATAGTATAACTTTACAAGCTAGAGTTCACTCTAGGTCAAGTGTGACTTTATGATTTTTCATCGTCTGTGTTTAGGGCGCTAAAACGCTGATTTTCCCAGGTTTGCTCGGGTTCATTACGGTTTAAGTGCTGCTCGTATACATCCGCTTTGAAAGTGATCACTTTCAGGCAATCGTTCAGTTCTTCCATCTGTTTGATGACCTGCTGCTGATGTTCCTTCAAGATAGCCAGCCGCTCATGCTCATTGCCTGGACCGCTGCGCACCAATTCGGCAAAACGACGAATCTGGGCAATCGGCATGCCTGAAGCTCGTAGTCTGGTGCAAATGTACAGCCATTCCACATCGGATTCGCTGTAACGTCGCCGCCCACCTCCATCCCGGGTAATACGTGTCGATAATAGCAGCCCTTCCCGTTCATAAAATCGAAGCGAATGCACACTGAGACCCGAACGCTCTGCCACTTCACCAATACTGAGCTGATCTTTCTGCTGTATATTCGTATTCATTATCTCCATCCCCTTTACTCATCCAGATCGATCCGGTGTTTGTTATTTGCATATGATCATGATGATATTGGATATTGTCATAACTCATTGAAAGCCGGCATAAATAGATAATCGAATGATTACCGTACATTTATATTTGCTTTCTATCTTATCGCAAAGGCGGTTCCTTCACCACCAGTGCTGATCTGTCCACTTTCCAGATTTACCGAGCAGCATTTGTCGAACAGTATTTAACGAACAGCCAGATATTCTCTATCTAAAAGGCGGCCTAGTCATTTTGTACGACACGTTATATTGTTACCTACCGTATCTTACAAACCAATTGACACTTTATAGCGAAAATGCTAGTATCATTTATACCAAGTATGCTTGTCGGATTAGTTTACTAACCAAAGAGATAAAGTTATAGGTAATATAACTTTTCAAATATACCTTTTAAAGGAGCAATTACTATGTCAGCATCTGATCATATTCAACGGGATGAAGTAGAGTTTGGCTGGTTTATGCCTACGATGGGAGACGGAACCAGCCTGGGGCGCGAGTCTGAGCGCAAGCCGACACTCGAATATTTGACCAAAGTGGCACAGACTGCAGAGCAGTCCGGTTTTGAGTTTGTCCTTATTCCTACAGGCGGCGCCTGCATCGATTCCTGGGTGGTCGGTTCTGCCATTATCGGAGCAACCACGACGCTCAAGCCTCTCGTTGCCGTAAGACCGGGTCTGATCGCTCCGGTGCTGACTGCACGTATGGCTGCTGCGCTGGATACACTATCCGGCGGCAGAGCCCGCATTAATATCGTAACCGGCAGCTCACCGGATGATCTGGAAGAGCTGGGCGACCCGCTCGCACGGGCTCACGACGAGAAATATGCACGAACCCGTGAATATCTGGATATTATTAAAGGGGTGTGGTCCCAGGCATCCGGACTTGCTTCTACCGAGTTTGGCTCCAGTGATGATGCTTCCATTCAGGATAACAAGGTATATTTCAAAGGCGATTATTATGAAGTAAACGGCGGTGTTAGCCGTCCGGATACCGTACAAAAGCCCGGACTTCCGATTTACTTTGGCGGCAGTTCTCCTATGGCCAAGAGTGTCGGCGCCGAATACGCAGATGTGTTCCTGATGTGGTCGGAACCCTTGGAGATGATTAAGGAACAGATCGTAGAGATTCAGAAAGTACAGCAGCAGTACGCGGACCAGCATGGCAGTGTCCGTCCGCTACGCCTCGGCATGCGCGCACAGGTGCTTGTGCGTGATACGGAAGAGGAGGCATGGGAAGCTGCACGCAATCTGATCAAGGACATCGATCCCGAGACGATTGAACGTGCCAAAGCTGCCTTTAGCAAAACCGGTGCGACCGGTCAGAACCGCCAAAATCAGATTCGTGATGCGGCTGCAGACAATGACTTTATGGTTGGACCGAATCTGTGGGCAGGATTGTCCAATGTACGCTCCGGCGGTGCACTGATGTTTGTCGGTACTCCGGATCAGGTTTCGGACCGTCTCATGGAATACGCGGAGGCCGGCGTGACTTCATTCATCCTCTCCAGCTATCCGCACCTGGAAGAAGCAGAGATATTCGGAGACAGCACACTGCCGCTGTTCAAGGAAAAATGGGCACAGCGTTTTGCTTCGGCGGTGCGTTAAAGAAAATTGCTGCTTGCTGCTTGCTTAAATCGAATTAACGTGCTGGTACGCTTACCTGTTGTCTTTATAAAACAAAAGTATTCGTGTGCATACAACCAACCCTAAAAACCTGCCTTCCTATAAGGAAAACAGGTTTTAGGGTTATTTTTTATGTGAGAATATATTTATTGGCTTTGGGATTTCCGTTTAACTCGGAATTTTTCCTTATTCGATCATGCCCCGTATCCCAACAGGCTGCCGCCTATTCGATATAGATCATTTTCCGGGTCATACCTCCATCGATCACCAGCTCCGCACCGGTAATAAAGGAATTGTCCTTGGACGTCAGGAACAGACAGGCTCTGGCGATATCATCCGGTTTGCCGACCCTTTGTGCCGGGTGCTGGGTATGATCTTCCGGCTTCAGTGCACTGTAGTCGCCATTCTCAATCCAACCAGGGCTAATGGAATTAACTCGGATATGATCGGGTCCCAGAGATACAGCCAGCGCATGTGTGAGTGCGGTAATGCCTCCTTTGGAAGCGGCATACGCTTCGGAATTGGGTTCGGACATATGTGCCCGGGTAGATGAGATATTGACGATCGCTCCGCCCTCATGATCCCGCATTACCTTGGCAGCTTCCCGTGACATGAGGAAGCATGCTCTTACATTCGTATTCATCACTTCATCCCACTCATCTACCGTCAGTTCATAAGGCGATTTCCAGCGGCTGATTCCGGCATTATTAATCAGCACATCGATCTGACCTGTCGTCTTGACCACTTCCTGGATAAAAGCCTGTACATCGGCCTCGCTGCGTACATCGCAGGGTAAAAAATGTGCCTGTCCTCCCTGCTCGCGAATCCTGGCCGCCGTCGCTGCCCCCTCTGCTTCCTGTACATCGCTCAGAAATACGGTTGCCCCTTCTGCAGCGTACCCTTCTGCTACTGCCTTGCCGATCCCCTGGGCTGCGCCGGTTATAATTACTGTGCTTGATGTATATTTCATGATCGATCTCCTCCATTACTGCGAATTGGCATAAATAGCTGCATAATGTTCGTCCATGATGCATAGACAGCGCCACACTCTGTCCTCTACTGCACTATTCAACGATTGTACCGCACCCGAAACATGGCTTCTTTCCATTCTTTAGTATACGCAATTCTGTCACCCCTTGTCAGCCTGCGGCTGCCCAACGCAAAAACCTCCACACTTCGCTAACTTTGGAAGTGTGGAGGTTTAGGAGCTGCCGGGATTTAGATTCCATTTCTCTAAAAGGATGTTATCTTGCTGACGCCTGATCTGGAGAATACCAGCCAGATGGTTATGCATAGTAGGCTTGCAGCATTTCCTGTGTATCATCTTTCTCTCCATCGAATAAGCCTTGGTCTGCCCAGCATGCGAGACAAGTTTCTTCATCCTGGCATTTGGCAGCTTCTTCACAGTTGTAACAGAGGGTCATGTAATAATGGGTAAAGTTTTCTTGGACGTTGGCTTTCATCTCAATCATCTCCTTGTTTTTTCTACACCCCAATCATAACGGATCCTCCGCACTTATTATGTGATTTTTTTCACAAATGATTTGGAATTTTAGATTATTTTTTATTTTTTTAAAAGTATTAAAAAAGGAGCTACCTCTCTGTTATTCAACAGACCAAGGTAACTCCGTATATTCAAATGGAAGAAAATGAAAAATAAATCTTTAACTATTAAAGCACATGCCAGCTTTTGCCTCCATCGGTCGTCTGCATGAGCAGTGAACGTCGTTCTTCATTTTTGGCGACCAGCAGCCAGCCCACATCTTCAGAGAAGAATTGCAGTTTCGCCATTTCAGGATAATTGGCGAGTGTCTGCTGCAAGGTATCGTTGGCCGGCAGTGCCTTCCAGGTATGACCTTGATCCTGCGTAGTATATACAATGCCATCGATCAGTGACCATCCCTGCTTGCGGTTGAGAAAAGTCGGTCCCATCGCTTGATTTATTCCTGTCTGCGGCTTGAGAGTATAGGCCACATGTATCCAGCTTTTCCCACCATCTTCGGTAAAGTAGCCGGAATAGCTGGTTTGTGTTCCTTTGACGCAGCCGATATTCATCCAGCCGCTCGTCTTGCTTGTACCATAAAATTGCGGTTTACCGGTCGTAATCCGGTCACAGCTCTCCACTTCCTTGCTGAGGAACTGCGCGCTGGCTGTCCAGGTCTTGCCGCTGTCAGCTGTCGTGTACAGGCTTGGTCGTCCATTCTGCTCCAGGGTTACAAAGCCATGCTTGTTGTCCCGGAAAGACATGCCGATCAGTGTACCGTTCTGTGGGAGTTCATTGGATGTCGGTTTTGACGAATTCAAATAGGTGGAATTTTGCATCAGCTTTGTCCAGCTGTCTCCACCATCCTCCGTACGGTAAAATGCCTTGCCCTGCTGGTGGTTTGATTCATCTGTCGACGTCATGACCCAGCCGGTTTTCTCATTAATAAAGTACATCCCAAGCACGGTGCCATTATCGTTGAATGTAGCTACATTCCAGTTCTGGCCGCCGTCCATCGTATGCAGGATCAGTGTCTGACCCACACCATTGGCATTGCGGGCTACCCAGCCGTTTTTCTGATTCAAAAAGAAAATGCTGCTGCCATACACCGGCGGCTCCGAGAACGAAACCGTCTTGGCGGGGGAGACATTGTCCCAGATCTTGCCGTTGCTCTGTGTCACATAGATACGCAGTTCATTGCGGGTCAGTCCCCAGGCCACGCCTGAGCTCGCGCTAAGCAGCTGGAAATCGGTAAGTCTCGTCTGAATCTGGTATTCCGAAGCGTCAGGTCTTCCACCTGCACGCTGATCTATGTTTGAATCGGTTGTTTTTTTGAGGGTAATGGTCTGACCCTGATCTTCTTTGGAATTCTGAAGCTGCTCACGTACAGCCTCACTCATAAGAGCGTTGTCGCTGCCTGCTGATGAACAGGCGGACAGAAGGAAAACCAGGGATAGCCATATAAGAAGCGATTTACTCATGCTCCACTTCATCTATTATTCTCCTTCCACACACTTACCTGATGCTAAAGCGTTTCGATTTTTCACGACCTATATAAGAGTAAACTAATTTTAAAAAAGGTAGTTTACAGAAAAGTTACAAGCGATTACAGTTTTATGGATTTTCGATACTAAAAGAACGTGTTTGCGGTTATAAATAATAGAACACCTTTTTACTTTGTGAAAGCTTTCCGCTACAATAGTAGCGAATCTGTAATACAAATATAAGGAGATGATAATTAATGTCTGAATCCGTATCCAAACCTAACCGCGTAGTCGTTATCGGCACAGGAGCAGTTGGTTCCACAACCGCTTACACTCTACTTCTCCGTAACCGGATGTCCGAACTGGTATTTATCGACGCCAATAAGGACAAAGCACTCGGTGAAGCACTTGATATGAATCACGGTCTGCCATTTGTAGGCGGTGTCAAATTATGGGCCGGCGACTACTCTGATTGCAAAGATGCAGATATTATTATCATCGCGGCAGGTTCCAATCAGCGTCCCGGTGAGACGCGAATAGACCTTTTGAATAGAAATGCCGCCATTTTCGACGACATTATCAAAAATATTACCAAGTATAATGATCATGGTATTCTGCTGGTCGCTACCAACCCGGTAGACATTCTCAGCTATGTATCCTGGAAAAAAAGCGGCTGGCCGGCTAACCGCGTGATCGGCTCGGGTACACTGCTCGACAGCGCACGCTTCCGTTATCTGATCGGTAAGCACAAAGAAATCGATCCGCGCAGCATCCACGCCCATATCATTGGTGAGCATGGAGATTCCGAGCTGCCGGTATGGAGTCTGGCCAATGTGGCAGGCGCAGGCATTGCCTTTGATGAAGCCGAGCAGGATGATATTTTCAACAGCACCAAAAATGCCGCTTACGAAATTATCAACGCCAAAGGCTCCACTTCCTATGCGATTGCCCTTGCACTCGACCGGATTGTGGCAGCCATTCTGCAAAATGAACATGCTGTACTGAACGTCTCCTCCCTGCTGGATGACTATCATGGCATCTCTGATGTGTATCTCGGGGTACCGGCTATTGTCGGCAGAGAAGGGATTCGAGAGAAGCTGCAGATCCCTCTCAATCCAAAAGAAGAAGAAATGCTTCGCGCTTCGGCAGCCAAGCTCAAAGGGCAGATTGCCCAGTTAAATATTTAGTCTGTATTTCAAATTTCAGGCAAGAGCTTACATGCTTCCTGGTGGAGTAGCGGCCTATAAGAATACGGTTCTGCAATGTAACTGACCGGCTGTTCATAGCGATTATATCCCACGCTATTATACAGCGCTATGCGAAAATTGACAAAAAACGCCGTCTTTCCATTAGGAAAGGCGGCGTTTGCTGTATATAGAAGATTTGATTATGCAGTATCTGGTTATATTCCCTGCTTCATTCAGTAAGGAATATCAGTATCCGGTTCCTGCGGCTGATTCGCACGCTCTATTAGCTGTCTCGACAGATTCTCGAACGTATCGGGCTGCAGCAGTTCCACCGGCGAAAAGCCTTTTTCAAAGGTAAATGACTCGCCTTCGATTACCATCGCATAATGGTCACCCAGCTTGGCAATATGCATCCGGAAACCAAAATCCGCCAGCAGTCCTCTTACACTTGTATCACCCAGTTTGACGCGGATCTCAATCTCCGGCTTGATCTCTACAATCCGCTCAGCCGCTTCAATTACCTGCTGCGGCTCCCACTTCTCCTGCAGATCACGCTTGTCACTGGCTGCCCACAGCTCCAGATCATGCTCTTCGCGCTGCCGCTCCTCGTTGCTCGCATCCGGCCACTTTTCCTCTACATAGGTCTGTACATAATCCATCACCCGCTCATTGACAATCTCGGGAATGGACTGCTCATAGGTTACGAATTTCAGAAAGTCCTCAAAGTAGCGGGCATGTGAAGATTGGTGCACTTTGAGCTCCCATTCTTCGATCATGCCTTCCTCGGGCATATGCGGATACTGGATCGACTTCATGTTACGGGCACTGATCGCCATCTCCACTTCACTGATCAGACTGCGCTCATCGGAAATACGGGCAATCTGCTTCTCAAAATCACATTTCATGACAAATACAAAGGGATCGTCAAAATGTGTATCCATCTTGACCTGAGATACAATCAGAGCACCGCCGCGTACGGAACTGGTATCCAGATAACTGCGTACCAGATCATCGCCGGCATTTTTGAAGTCTTCCTTATTGTCTACAGTCCGCAAACGGGCAAACAGATTGAAATTGGGATTGCTGGTCAGTTCATGCCCCGGTTCCACAAGGAATGTTCCAATCTTGGTCGGCGGCTGCTCACTGGACGGGTTTTTCTCGACTTTGCGCTTGGCAGTACGTGTGAATTCGGCATGCAGGAAATTTTTGATTTCGCTCAGCTCATATTCGTCTTCATCAAGCGTCTGGTAATGTTTATAGTTTTTGGAGGTCTGGCCTTCTTTGCCTTCGACCTGCAGAACGAAAAAGGATAGGAATTGAACATTAAATCGCATGGTATACTCCTTTATTAGTACGGATGCAGCCCGCCGCTTCCATGCAGCAGGCCAAAATAGTCTGCCTATCACTATACTTGAATTTGAGCGGAAATGTAAGTTTAATTTGAACGTGCCGATAGCCAGGCATTCACGACCATGCCGCCGATAACCAGTACTATGCCGGTCCACATTCCCAAAGATGTCAGGATCACGCCGAGCAGCAGCCATTCTCCCAGCAGAGTAAACACCACTTCCAGGGACTGGGTCGCCTCCACTGCCGCCAGCCGGGCTGGATGATGGCGTACCCGATCGGTCGCTCCGAAAAAGAGCACCGTCGCAATGACTCCCGAGAACAGGGCAACCAGCAAAGCCTGAAAGGTCTGACCACCGCCTGGCGGGCCATGCTGCAGCAGTCCGATCACGGACAACAGTATCCAGAATGGCAGACTCGCAATGCTCATCCCCAGCGTACGCTGAAATGCATCCAGCCTGCCATCACATACTTCCATCATCTTGCGGTTGCCCAGCGGATAAGCGATCGCCCCGATCAGAATCAGCGCAATGCCCTGCCAGCTCGCCTGGGCAGGACTGTTATGTATTTGTCCCAGCTGCATCAGTCCAATGCCCAATAACATCATGATCGCAATCAGCAGCACACTGCGCGGTATCCGTCCTCTCTCGCGTACAGGCCCATCGGGTGTCTGACGGACGAAAAAGAACAGCGGTGACAGCAGCATACCGGCCAGAATTGTCGTCTGAAATCCTGCTGCCGTCAGCCAGGCAGGCGAGTATACCGCCGAAGCACAGAGCGGCGCATAGAACAGCCCAAAGCCCACTGTACTCCACAGCAGCCAGCGGTCAGGCTGACGCCGCATTTCTTTCCAGACCGGTGTTAGATTGCCGCGCAGCAGTACCAGTATGACAAGCAGCGGCACCATGAAAAAATAACGCAGTGCACTGCTCCAGATCCAGTGTCCCCCGCCTACCTCCATTGATCGGTTCAATACAAAACTGGAGGCGAAAAAGAAAGCTGCCATCACACCGATCAATACCGCCTTCATCCCTTGTCCTCCTCTTCTGCCGATAGAGCGGTGGCAGGGGCTGAAGCAGAATCAGAATGCTGTACAGTCAGCCACTGTCCCAGACTCAGCCAGTTCTGCTCCATCAGCCGTACAGCCTCTGCCGTATTATGCTGACGACAGGCTGCAATAATCTGCGTATGATCGGTAGGGGATTGCTCCCTGCTGACCTCGCTGAATTTGGCATATTCCAGCCTGCGGATTTTGGGCATAATGCTATGAAGAGCCGCGTTAATCTCGGGATTGGCTGCCCGAATAAGGAATAGATGATGGACATATGACGAGGAGGGTAGCAAGCTACATATTTCTCTCGTTCCAAATAATAAACGGTAGTTCCAAAGCCTTCTTATTCTCATCCTATTCCATCTAGGCAGCTAGAGCATATATAATCGGGCCCAGAGCAGCTGCTCAGTGCAGAGCTATTCTGCCCCCTCTTCCCGATCACTGTGCAGCGGTACGGGCAACTGGATATCAAGCCGTGAAATGGCTTCCTGCTTTTCCCGGCTGCTGACGTGGGTATAGATAATCGTCGTTTGAATCGAAGAGTGACCAAGCAGCTCCTGTACGGTCCGCAGATCGGTGCCCTGCCGCAGCAGCATTGTGGCAAAGGAGTGTCTCAGCTTATGACTGGAATACGGCAGACGCTGCCCTGGCTCCACATTTTCCTGAAATTTGTCAAAGGTGTCTGCTGCAATCTGCTGGATATTGCGGATCGACAGCCGGGTCCCTTTTTGCGAGATAAAAAGTGCATTTTCTCCATCCCGCCATGGGGTAAGCCTTTCCCGGATTGCCAGCTTTAGAAAGTCGGCTACTGCTGACGGCACCGGAAGTGTACGCCATTTCCGCCCTTTACCGAATACCTGTAGCGTACCGCGCTCTTCGTTATAGTCCTGTATATTCAGCAGATGGACTTCACCTACGCGCAGACCCATATAGGCCATCAGCAGAAATACAGTCAGGTTCCGCGTACGATACTTGCCTTCTACCGATTGCAAAAAGCCGGTCAGTCTGGATTCATCCAGATAGACGGGTTCCTTGTTCTGTTCGGTTTTGGCCTTTTTGATACCCGCTGCAGGATTGGCAGCTGCCATCTCCAGCTCCATCAATGCCTTGAAAAAGCAGCTGACTGCTGCATGTTTGCGATTACGTGTCGAATCACTAACACCTCTTGAGCGTGCGCTGCTCAAGTAGGACAGCACATGCCGCTTTTTGATATCATCGAGCGGCTTGCCTTTTACGGAATGGGATTCCAGAAATTCATGTACATCCCCAAGATAGGCTTTGCGGGTATACCCGGTATAACCTGCATCTTTCATCCAGTCGAGAAAGGCTTCCAGCTCTTCGGCATACGGGCTGCCTGTATCTTCATCCCATGGTTCATGCTGTTCGTTCCGGTCATCCGGCAGGGTATAGTTACGTCTGTTCATGATATGAATGTTCCTTTCTCCAACGTTCGGTCTGAATTTTTCTTTCATTATACAGCAGTTCGCAGCAACTACCTATCTTCTGTACTTTATCAAGCTTTTTTGACGGTTAACAGCCGGTAATGCAGCTTGGCTTCTGTTTCATCAGCTTCTTTTACGTTTACGTTCCTTATAGAAGCAATTACACAATTAAATTTTGTTATAGTAATTGCAAAGGCAATAATACAGCGGCTTATGTACATATTTTTGGGCTGAATGATACCATTGCCGGTAGACAGCCTGGTCGCTTTAACAACAAGATATACGACAAACGATATAACTTTATGCAAACCAGTACATCAACCTGAGGAGGATTTCCTATGACTACCGAGAAAAAAGTATACCTGGAACCTGCTGCACAGAAATTTGCCGATGATAATTCCAAGCCACCTTTCCTGTTCGATCTGGGACCGGAAAAAGGACGCGAGACGGTAAACGAAGTTCAATCCGGCGATATTGCCAAGCCTGAAGTGGATATCGAGGACCTGAAAATTCCAGGCGGTCCGGATGGCGAGGTTGCAATTCGTATTGTTCGCCCTCATGGTGCTTCTGCCGAGCTGCCGGTCCTGCTGTACATTCACGGCGCTGGATGGGTATTCGGCAACTCCCATACCCACGACCGTCTGATTCGCGAACTGGCTGTTGGTGCCGGAGTAGCAGTGGTCTTCCCGGAATACAGCCTGTCTCCCGAAGCCAAATATCCGACAGCGATCGAAGAGATCTATGCCGTATTGCAGTGGATTGCCGAGCAGGGCAGTGCCCAAAACTTTGATATATCCAAATTGTATGTAGGTGGCGACAGCGTCGGCGGCAATATGACGGCAGCGATCACGCTGATGGCTAAAGAACGCAGCGGCCCGACGATTCACAAACAGCTGCTGTTCTATCCGGTAACGGATGCGAACTTTGATACGGAATCATATCACCAGTTCGCAGAAGGTTACTTCCTCGCCCGAGAAGGAATGCAGTGGTTCTGGGATCAATATACGACCGATCCGAATGATCGTGCCCAGATCACCGCTTCCCCGCTGCGTGCTACAACCGAGCAGCTTCAGGGTCTGCCGGAAGCACTCATCATTACCGGCGAAGCCGACGTATTGCGTGATGAAGGCGAAGCGTATGCCAACAAACTGCGTGAAGCCGGCGTACCGGTAACGGCCGTTCGTTTCCAGGGTATTATTCATGACTTTGTGATGTTGAACGTGCTGGCAGAGACACAGGCCAAAAAAGGCGCCATGAAACTGGCAAATGCCTTCCTGCGTGAAGGTCTGTAATTGTTCTGAACCCGGTTGATATCAAACGATTCCAAAAATAGATATACAGCATATGCCAAAGCCAGCCCAGGATATACCAGGCTGGCTTTTACTTATATTGCTTTTCACTTTCCTATTTAACCATCCAATCAATAATTCTTTTCATACAAGATTTCACCTGTATCATTTTTGATTTCATACTGTAGATGGTTAGACGAGTTTTGCAATGACTTTGTTCCTACAAATAGAAAAGAGCTTTGAGGCTTTTGTACACTTTTTACTTGTGGTTTTTGATCCGGAAATTTTACTGTTATCGTTTTTGCATATTTTAAGATTTCTTTATCATGAATAGTTATTCCTACATAAGGGTAGCCGCTCTTAGTTCCTAGATATTGAACCGGCTGATCGTGCTGCTCTGTAATTTCCAATTCTTTTGCCAATTGCGGTGTCTTACCGGATATTGTAATAATTCCTGTTCCTAACCGATTCTGATCCTGATAATAAATTACTCCAAATGAAGAAGAGCCTGTATCCATTATTTCAGAGTCCAACAAAACGATATTTTCTTTCTGTACGATTGTCTGAATACTTTCATCATCCACTCGTTGGTATGTACTTTGACTTATATATTCCTATAATTATGACTGGAATTAAGATCAGTATCATTTTCTTCATTACGATTACCTCGCTGTCATCCATCCTAATATATTAAAATCCAGTGATGAAGGATTTCTGTAAAAACAGCCCAGTACATAACGAGCTGTTTTTTACAGAGTCATGATTTTTTCAATCATCCTGAACCTATTATCCTGATACGTTATATACACGAGATACCTGATACACATAAGATACCTGCCTGCTATAGCCCCGGCCTATAACAATGCTGCCGGAGACTGGGTCCATACCTCATTTGCCGTATCGATAACCAAGCGGATCTTGTTCCACTGCTCTTCCTCGGTCAGCATATTGCCCTCCTCGGTCGAAGCAAAGCCGCACTGGGTGCTCAGGCAGAGCTGATCCAGAGGCACATACTGCGCAGCTTCGGCAATCCTTTCCTTGAGTACTTCCTTGCTCTCCAGTCCCCCATGCTTGGTCGTAACGAGCCCCAGTACCACAAGTTGGTTTTTGATATAACGCAGCGGCTGGAAATCTCCAGCCCGTTCATTGTCATATTCCAGGAAAAAGGCGTCCACCCGGGTCTTGCCAAACAGTTCTTCGGCGACCGGCTCATAACCGCCCGCCGCAAACCAGGTTGAACGGAAATTCCCCCGGCATACATGCAGCGCAATTGTCATATCCTCCGGACAGTTCTCGATGCTCTCATTGATCAGACGCACATAATCACTGGCCAGCTGATCGGGGTCCTGGCCGCGGTTGCGGAGCAGCATCCGGTGTCTGCTGCTGCAGAGCGTTCCCCATGTCGTATCATCCAGCTGAAGATAACGGCAGCCCGCATCATAGAATGCCCGGATCGCTGTTTGGTACACATGAATAATGTCCCGATACAGCTCTTCCTGATCGCTGTATACGTCATTGCCGTTATAATTTTCCACAAAATGAAAAAGTGCCGGCGAAGGGATAGTCATTTTGGCGGTACGATCACCGGCAATCTGCTGCAAATAACGAAAATGCTCCACCATCGGATGGTCGCCAAACGAGATTTTATCTATAATCCGGAAACTCTCGGCCCGGTTACGATTATCGATGCCGGCTGTAGGCAGACCGATCTTCCGGGTGCCTTGAATACCGAGGAAAAAGTCCAGATGCCACCATGTACGTCGGAACTCTCCATCGGTGATCGTCTGCAGTCCCATACTTTTCTGCTTTTGTACCAGCCTGGTGATCTCTTCATTTTCTATCGCTCGCAGCTGCTCGGCAGTCATTTCGCCGCTCTCATACTGGAACCGCGCATCCCGGATTGATTCCGGACGCAGATAGCTGCCTACAATATCGCAGCGGAAAGGAGGTTTGTTTCGTTTGGTTCCTGTCATTGGACTCTGCATAGGCTCCTCCTGTACTTATAATAGAAATTGATTCATATTCAGATAGCTATTGGACACCAGATCGTTGAGTATATCAATATACTGAGAAGCTACTTCGCTCGGCTTGCGATCCTTGTGTGCGATCCAGCCGACGGTAAAATCTTCATTCGTCTGCAGCGGCACGGCGACCAGCTGCTCATAATTAAACTGGGATACCAGAATGCCGGTTCCTACGGTATAACCGTTCGTGCCGGACAGCAGATTGGCGAGTGTCGCCCGGTCATGTACCTTGATGCTTTTGGCTGTCGAGGAAAAAGTAATCATCTCCTCGGAGAAATGCAGCGAATTATTCGCTCCCTGATCAAAGGTAATGTACGGATACATGCTCAAATCCTCGGTCGTGACCATTTCCTTTTGAGCTAGTGGATGGGCTGCCCGGATGAAAATATGCGGACTTGTATTGAACAGCGGCGTGAACATCAGGTTACCGTCGCTGAACAACTTGTTCATAACTTTAAAATTGCGCTCGTTAATATACAAAACGCCGATATCACTGCGCAGCGTCTTCACATCTTCGATAATATTGTACGTCTGTGTCTCACGCAGATGAAGATTATATTCGTTAATATCCGTCTGCTCCATCAGCTTTACAAAGGCATCCGCCACAAAAGCGTAATGCTGTGTCGATACGGAGAAGTGGATTAGATTACGCTTGCTGCCATGGTATCGATTCTCGATCAATTCCGCCTGCTCGATAATCTGGCGGGCATAGCCGAGAAACTCCATCCCCTCTACAGAAATGCTGATCCCCCGATTGGTTCGGTCAAAAATGGAAATTCCCAATTCACTTTCCAGTTCCTTGATGGCATTTGAAAGACTAGGCTGTGAAATAAAAAGCCTCTTTGCCGCCTCATTCATGGAACCGCAGTTCGCAATTTCAATGGCATACCGCAGCTGCTGTAGTGTCAATACCTTTCCCCCTTCGGACGCTCCGTCTTCTCCTGCTGCCGTTCACGACCTGCTCTGAAAGCAGATCGGTTTTTGGACTAATCGGAGTTATCGTAGCACAAATGGTCTGCTGAATCCAAGCCATACCGGCTGAAATAGTTATTTCCTATAACGGGGCAGCCAGACCATTCTTCAGCAACATGAAAACAGCACGCCTAACCAGCCGGAAGTTCAACCTGCTGGTTAGGCGTGCTGCATACTAGAACACAATGTTTACAATAGCAAAGTCCGCCGTACTATCAGCTATCGGCAGCTCTACTCTCACATAGAGATTTTAGAAATGGTAAAGCTGCCATCTCTTGAGAAATCCTGATATGGACTCGGGATAATCTCATCAATCCGCTGAATCTCTTCCTCGGACAGCCTAATCTCCAGAGCTCCGAGATTATCAGTCAGCTGCTGCTCGTTCCGGATACCGACAATCGGAATGACGTCCGGACGACGCAGCAGCCAGGCGAGCGAAAACTGACTCAGGGAGACTCCTCTCGCTTCGGCGAGTACCGTCAGTTGTTCCACTATATCCAGCTTATGCTGATTGGTCGGTGTACTCAGATCCATCTGCTCTCCGCGCGATCCTGCCGGAAGCGGCTGGTTTTTGCGGTATTTGCCGGATAACCAGCCGCCAGCCAGAGGCGAATAGGCCATAATGGCGAGTCCATGACGCTCGGCGGCCGGCAGGATCTCCTGCTCGCTATAGCGATTGAGCAGACTGTAGGACAGCTGATTGGTCACAAAGCGCTCCAGATTCATTTTCTCACTCGTCCACAGCGATTCCACCATCCGCCATGCTTCAAAGTTGGAGCATCCGATATAGCGCACTTTCCCCTGAGCCACCAGATCGTTGAGCGCCCGCAGCGTCTCATCGATCGGAGTATGCGGATCCGGGCGGTGAATCTGGTACAGATCAATATAGTCGGTACCGAGCCGCTTGAGACTGGCTTCTACCTGGCGCATAATCCGGTAGCGGCTTGCCCCTTCCCCATTGGGTCCTTCGGCAGTACGTACTTTGAACTTGGTTGCGACGATAAATTGGTCACGACGCCCTTTGAGTGCTTTGCCAATAATCTCTTCACTCGTCCCCTTCCCGTATGTATCTGCTGTATCCAGAAAATTAATGCCCGAATCCAGAATCCGGTCCAGTATGGACAGTGAGCTCTGTTCATCCATATCCCAATCCCCGTACGTCATCGTACCGAGACACAGCCGTGATACCTGCAGGCCGCTGCGACCCATATACACATAATCCATTATACTGCCTCCTTTATCGAATGTGATGATGTAGCCGCTGCCGATCGTATCGAAATGGGTAAAACACTCCGGCGAAAACGCCTACATTTCTCTTTTATTATAATCAAATTAAGGAATAACCCCAAATTCGTTAGCTCTTCTGCCAATCAGGGTAATCATATAGCCATGGAATGGACACAGGCATCTACCCGGCGTTCCAGGTCATCCTCCGTTCTTAGAGGAATATTCATTACAGATTGCAAGGAGGTTTATTTGTATGTCTTCCACTTATCCTGATTTTCGTTCATCCGATTTTCTAAAGCAGCATATTATGGATACGATCAACTTTTATGTACCTCAATGCAGAGATGATGAGGTTGGCGGTTATCATCACTGCTTTTTTGATGACGGTACGTTATGTGACGATCCTACCCGGCATCTTGTCGGGCAATCCCGTTTTGTCTATGTGTTCAGCACGGCGGCTATGCTAAGTGATAATCCAATATATCGGGAGTTGGCGGAGCATGGATTGCGCTTTTTGCAGGAGTATCAGCGGGATCAGCAGCATGGCGGTTACTACTGGATTCTGGAGAATCATCAAGTCCGGGATTCCAGCAAGCAGCTATATGGACATGCTTTTGCCCTGCTGGCCGCTGCTACCGCTCATAAGGCAGGCATCCCTATGGCAGCCGATATGCTGGAAGATATCTACACAGTGCTCGAACAGCATTTTTGGCGCGAAGAGGACGGAATCTATGTCGATCAGATTAGTGCAGACTGGCAGGAAGTATCTTCTTACCGCGGTCAAAACGGCAATATGCATACATGCGAAGCGATGATGGCCGCTTATGAAGCCACCGGTGAATCCCGTTACCTTGATCGAGCCTATTTCATTGCCCGCAAGGTCATGTTCGATCTGCTGCCGCAGTCCGGTGACCTCATCTGGGAACATTATGATCAGAACTGGCAGATTGACTGGAAATTCAATTATAACGACACCTCGGATGAGATTCGGCCATACGGTCATATACTCGGTCATTCGATCGAATGGAGCAAACTGCTGCTGCGGCTGGAACAGCACCGTCCAGAATCCTGGATGTATCCGTGTGCCGTGAACCTGTTCACCCATGCTGCAGACAAGGCTGCCGATCCCGAGCATGGCGGTCTCTACTATATTATGGATACCGATGGCGAGATGATTGCACCGGACAAGCTGTACTGGGTGATGACCGAGGCATTGGGCGCCGCGGCCATTCTGAGCGCCAGAACGCCGGATGATCCATCCGTCTATCTGGAATTCTATGACCGGCTGTTCGCCTACTGCTGGGATCATCTGATCGACCGGGAGCATGGAGGCTGGTACCAGCAGCTCAGCGTCGATAACCACAAGCAGAGCAATATCAAGAGTCCTCCGCCCAAAGCGGATTATCATCCGGTCACCAACTGCATAACTGCGATCCAGTCGTTTGCTGGATCGCAGTCATAGTTTCCTATCTTTCAGATAGAAACAAGTTGTCCTTTCGTTGTTTTTTCGCAGAAAAAAGCAGCTTTTCCCTACAGGGATAAAGCTGCTTTTTCGTTCACCTTTTTTATTTCGAGTAATGGATCAGGAAGATTTGCTGACCGGCCCCGTATTCATCCACACTTCCAGATCATGCACTTTCATTGGGCGACCGTAATAATAACCCTGGATATGATAGCAGCCCAGCTGCTGAAGCAGTTCAACATGCTGCCGTGATTCCACGCCTTCGGCCAGCACTTTCATGTTGAGCTGTTCCGCGAGTTCAAGCACCGAGCGAACAACCGCCACATTACGCGGATTCACATCAATATCAAAAATCAGCGAACGGTCAATTTTGATAAACTGGAATGGGAAGCTGGTCACCGTCTTCATGGACGAATAACCGGTACCAAAATCATCAACAGCCAGCGTAACGCCCATACCGACAATCTCTTCGCAGATCTGCATAATCTGCTCTTCTTCACGAATCGCCGCACTCTCCGTAAACTCCAAACAGAGCAGATGTGCCGGCAGTCCGGTCTGCATCAGCACCTTCTCGACTTTACGGGCAAAATACGGATCACTCAGCTGGCTTGCCGATACATTGACCGACATCTGCATCTCCGGATATCCCTCTTCCAGCCAACGTACGGCCTGCTCGGCAGCCTCCTGCATCACCCATTCGCCAATCTGTCGGATCGTTCCATTCTGCTCGGCGACCGGTACAAAATCCTGAGGGGATACAAAGCCCAGTTCGGCTGAATGCCAACGCAGCAACGCTTCCACTCCAAAGGCAATACCAGTATGACTGTCCACCTGAGGCTGATAGACAAGCGAGAATTCATTGCGCAGCAGAGCAGTTTCCAGTCCCTGCTGCATCAGCAGCTCCCGCTTTGCTTCACTTTTCAGCTGGTCATTGAACAGATGATACTGATTGCGGCCGAGACGCTTGGCAGCATACATGGCGATATCCGCGTTGCGCAGCAAGGTCTCTGGATCTTCTCCATCTCTAAGCGCAAGGCAGACACCAATACTGCAGGAGACATGATAATACTTTTCCCCAAGTACAACCTGTTTGGCAAAAGCATGAAGAATTGTATTGGCCATCTCTGCTGCGGTATCTTCTCCCTGCCAGCTCTCCAGCTCGGCCAGCAGGGCAAATTCGTCGCCGCCGGTACGCGCCACTATGCTGCCAATCGGTGAATGCTGACGGATCAGATCAGCCACATTGTACAGCAAAATATCGCCTGCCGAATGACCCATCGTATCATTGATCCATTTGAAGTGATCCAGATCCATCTGCATGACCACAACCCGTGTGCCGGTATGATGCGCCCGTTTCACTGCTTCCTGCAGCTTCATATTAAAGTGATATCGATTCGCCAGACCGGTGAGTGAATCGGTAAAAGCAAGTTCAAGCAGCTGCTGCTCATTGCGCTGCTGGGCAGTAATATCCCGCACCAGCAAATAGGAATGCAGTTCGCCCTCTATCTGTAGAAAGTCACTGTTCACCTCCACTATATAGCGTAGTCCCGAACGGCTCATAATCTCCATCTGCATCTGCTGCGGAAAAGCACGCTCACGGAAAGCCTTCTCAATCACGCTCAGGTACCCGCTTTTATCCGCATCCGGCAAAATCGACAAAATATCGATATCCCCTTCACTCTCGGATGTTCCGGTTATCGCGCGGAATGCCGGATTGGACTCTGTTACAATTCCCCGTGAGTTCATAAGGGCAACCCCACTGCTTGAAAGGGTAAAGAGCAATTTGTAGCGCTGCTCTGCCGTTGCGAGGAAATTATGCTTACGCATCGCCAAACGCAGTGTATACGCCAAGATGATCGCTGCGTACGTAGGCAGACTGTCTACCGGCACCATTGGAATCTCTGGGAAAATCTGACTCAGTGCAAAAAAGAAAACAAGCCAGATCGATGCGAACACGCTTCCGCGGATAATTGTCAGCATCATCTGCTGCTCCCGCTCATAGGCACGGCTGCTCTTGAGCTTGCGGTAACCAATAAACATAATCATCAGCAAAAAGGATAACGAATATAGTGTAATGGTCACAAACATCAGATCAAAGGTTTCATTATGCATTTCCATCCGCCAATGCTCGCCCTTCGCCATATATAGCTGAAAGATATCCGGCCAGCCATGAATCATTACAATGCCTGTCAGCGGAACACCGGCAAAGGGATGAAGCAGCCAGAACGGCAGCTTCATCCGACTCAGAATAGCAAAGTAATACGTAAGAATGGTAATCGCAATAAAAGTTAGATCATAAGTAAGACGAGGATTAACCCGGCTTGCGAATTCATAATCCAATGCCTGTGTAAGAAAATCGGACAAAAATATAAGAGAAAGTGCACCGATCAGAATGGTAGTCAGCCGATGAAGTGAGCTATCCGGATGCCGCATCAGGATTTCAATGGCAAGTACCCCAAGCAGCATAAATGGTATAAACGATATTGCAAAGCTAACTAAAAAGCTGTACATGACTTTTGACCCCCAGATACACCTAAATACACGTACTACTAATATCGCATGAATTAAAGATAATTTAAATAGCTAACTGTCTTAATAGAGAAAAATATATTTGTATATGACATATTGACAAATGTCTTTGGAACTATTTTCTTCTTTATAACGGTGCGTCTTATGATTTATTTTGATGTTTTTTTGCATGGCGAGCATTCTATTTATTCTATTATGAATTTTTCATGTATTGAATCATTAATCATTTTATCCAACTTAAAGGACTGATCAGAAAATATCTCATATGTGAATTATGATGTTTTAACGATACTTTTATAGGTATATATGTCTATTGAAGTAGTATCTGCTTCAAAAGGTATATGCTACGCTCCCCTACTGATCTGCTGATAATCTTTTTGCTTATGCAACAATACACAGCAATTCGGGACACTATTACAGAGGATATACAGGACCTGGAAAACCAGAGATGGACAGAAGCATGGTAAGAAACGGTAGAAGCGAAAAAAAGCAGCCTTCAGAGGCTGCTTGGTCATTTTTATTAAGCTGGAATTCTGTTCGTGCTCTGTCTGATCAACATTAGTATGGAATTTTACTAGTCGGTTCAGCTAATGATGATTTGTTCAGATTAACTATTGGCTTTTTTCTCTTGCTCACGCAGTTCGATGCGGCGGATTTTGCCAGAGCTGGTTTTAGGCAGATCGGTGATAAATTCGATTTTACGCGGGTATTTGTAAGGAGCTGTCCACTGCTTAACATGATTTTGCAGCTCTCTCGCCAGTTCCGGTGTACCCTCCACCCCATCTTTTAATACGATAAACGCCTTAACGACATGACCACGAATCTCATCTGGACTGGCTACAGCAGCACATTCCTTGACAGCAGGATGCTTCATCAGTGCTTCTTCCACTTCAAACGGACCAATCGTGTAGCCCGAGCTGATAATAATATCATCACCGCGTCCTTCAAACCAGAAGTAGCCTTCTTCATCCTTGCGTGCACGGTCGCCGGTAATAAAGTAATCGCCGCTAACATTCTCGGCTTTGCGTTCCGGGTCCAGATAATAAGTTTGGAACAGAGCCGGCATATCGGTGCGGACAGCGATATTACCGACCTCTCCTGCCGGTACCGGCTGGCCTTCTTCATTAATGATCTCGACAAGTCCCGGAGACATCGATTGTCCCATAGCACCCAGGCGAATCTCAGTATTCGTCAGATTACCGATCAGCAGTGTGCTTTCGGTCTGTCCGTATCCATCACGGATCGTCAAGCCGAATTCTCGGTTAAAGGTATGAATCACTTCCTGATTCAGCGGTTCTCCTGCCGATACAGCGCTGCGCAGGCTGGACAGATTGTAGCTGCCCAGATTTTCGAGTTTGGCCATCAGGCGGTACTCGGTCGGTGTACAGCACAGTACCTGTACGCCATACTGCTGAATGAGCTCCAGATATTTATGCGGCTGGAACGATCCATTATAGACCAGACCGGTTGCTCCACGTCCCAGGACCGACAGGAACGGACTCCAGATCCATTTTTGCCAGCCTGGAGCTGCGGTAGCCCAGACGATATCGTCTTGACGAATATCCAGCCAAGGACCGGTGATGCGCAGATGCGCGTATGCCCAGCCATGACTGTGAACGACACCTTTCGGATTGCCGGTTGTTCCGGACGTGTAGGCGAGAATCGCCATATCATCACGGCTTGTTGCAGCAGCTTCAAACTGTTCTTCTTCGTTCTGCATCAGCTCCTTCAGATCCAGCCAGCCTTCAGCCAGTTCCGACTGATCGGCAGCGACAGAGATGCGGAATGCCCAGGCAGGCAGTTCCTCATCGATATTGTCCACTTCACCGGTGACCGTTGACCAGGCGATGACCGCACGAGCTTCCGAATGACGCAGCCGGTAAGCCAGGTCTTTGGCACGCAGCATTTCCGAAGATGGGATAATGACAAGCCCGCTTTTAAGACAGGCCAAATATATAATATAGGCGGTAATCTGTCTTGGTACCATGACCAGTACACGATCGCCCTGCTGAAGTCCAAGCTTGAGCAGACCGTTAGCCAGCCGATTAGCCTCCTTTAACAATTCGCCATATGAGATTTCCTGTGTATCTCCCTTGTCATTCAGCCATTTGAGCGCTGTTTTGGCGGGATTATGTTTCTCCATTTCGGAGGTTAGGTTGTATTGCTGAGGTGCAGTCCATTCCTGATACTTCATAATTAATTTCCCCTTTATGCACAAAATGAATACTGATGATTCACTTTAGTATAGCATGTCTTAAGACCAGGTTCTAATACTAATTGGCGATTGCGCTTACATCATTTATGCTTATTCAACTGGAAAAGGATGCTGTAACAGTCCCTTTTTTTCGAATAATCATTGTAAAAGCCCTGCTGATCACTCTCCACCCCTTATAATAAAAAGATCAGCCTGCATAGACGCAGGCTGATCTTCAAGTCGTATTTTCACATAATCTTCATATTATACGGTCAAACCATATTACTTTTACAGCACCACCAATTACAAAATTTATGGTTACTTTTCTATATTAATGAATAAAGTTTAATGGAATTTGTTGCTTGATAGGTTTACAGAGCAAGTTCTACTGTTTGTTCTAATTATGGTTCCTACTGTCCGTTCTGCTGTATACCTGTTTGAGCTTTTAAAATTCCCGGTCTTGGGGTGACTCCGAATGCCTGGGCGAGATCTGCCAGCTGCTGCTCGGTAATACGCTGCAGGATCGGCAGATGGACGATTTTCATATAGATCTGGGCT
Organism: Paenibacillus sp. Z6-24; assembly: GCF_054161335.1. Taxonomy (NCBI): domain Bacteria; kingdom Bacillati; phylum Bacillota; class Bacilli; order Caryophanales; family Paenibacillaceae; genus Paenibacillus; species Paenibacillus sp. Z6-24. The sequence continues at coordinate 2,703,825 of NZ_CP096398.1, forward strand.
GCCTTTTCGATCGTCTCAATCAGACCGAATGCTTCATCAATCGTTGCCCCGGCACCGAAGATTCCGTGCTGGGGCCACAGGACAGCGCGATGTTCTTTCATTTTCTGTGCAGTCGCACGCCCGATTTCACTGGAACCCGGCACCATCCACGGAATCACGCCGATCCCATCCGGAAAAACAACAATACATTCCGTGCACATCTCCCACAGCGTCCGGGTAAATGCATTCTCATCCAGCGTATGAACAAAAGTCATCGCCAGCGTATGGGTCGCATGATTGTGCATGACAACGCGATGCTGCGGATCGATCTTGAGACGCTCGATATGACTCATAAAATGAGCCGGCAGTTCGCTCGTCGGTACAGCCCCGTTGCTCAGCCCCCACAACAGTTCCAGCTGTTCTCCATTCTCGGATACACGCAGCACACCAAGATTTCCTTCAGGATCATCGATAACATTTTTAAAATATTTGCCTGATCCGGTGACGATAAAATAACGACCAGCCAGTTCATGGATCGGAAAAGCGGGTTCGATATGCCGAATGACATGATGGATATCCAGATACTGCGCCACATCCTGCTCTTCCAAAATACAGCTGACATTGCCACCGTTGCGTTCATCCCAACCAAAACGCCACATATTACGGGTAATCTGTGCCATCTCGCGCACAAATGGAATCTGCTCCGCTTGGATCGGGAGCGGCTGTTGATCAGGCATTATCATATGCATCATATTTCTCTCCCCTGATTATCCGAATAGGTTCTACTCCCTTATTTTATTCCTCTGCATGCTGAAAGTCAATAATAAACGGACATAAACAAATACAGATAAATAAATTAATTTTTATTTATATTTGTTTTGTTGTGGATTTGAAATAGTGGGCTAAAATAGTTGGTTACAGATAGCGTTTCACTGAAGAGTATGTGCATTTCTACGCATTCAGGAAATGGATCTGTATTTGTTAGCCTTTACATATTAGAATATATTGGAAATCATTCTATTTAAAAGGTGGTTGTTTTAATGAAAAAACAGCTTTTCTCCCTCTTTTTATCTACGGTATGCGCTGCTGGATTAGTCATCCCATGGAATGCCAATCCGCAGACTGCCGAGGCCTCTTCGTCCAGCGGCTGGGTGCCGGTATGGGCAGATGATTTTAACGGACCTAATGGAAGCAGCGTAGATACATCCAAATGGAATCAGGAGATAGGCAACAATAACGGCTGGGGCAATAATGAGCTGCAATACTATACCAACCGCACCAGTAACTCTTATATGGAGAACGGCAATCTGGTCATCCAGGCGCTCAAAGAGAATTATCAGGGCTCCCAGTACACCTCCGCCCGTCTGACCACTGCCAACAAATTTGATATGAAATACGGCAAAATCGATATCCGTGCCAAAGTTCCATATGGTAAAGGAATCTGGCCTGCTGCCTGGATGCTGGGCAGCGATATTGCCAGCAATCCATGGCCGGGCAGCGGCGAGATCGATGTTATGGAATATATCGGGCCACCGGCACCAAATACCGTCTATGGAACGATTCACGGCCCCGGTTACTCCGGTGATAAAGGGCTGTCGGCAGCCTATACGATCGGTGAGCCGTTCAGCAACGGATTCCACAACTATACGGTAGAATGGGAACCTGGCGTTATTCGCTGGTATGTAGACGGTAATCTGTATCATACCCGCACTCCTGCAGATGTAGGCGACAACACCTGGGCGTATGACAAGCCATTCTTCCTGCTGCTCAATCTGGCTGTCGGCGGCAACTGGCCGGGCTATCCGGATGCCAGCACCGCTTTCCCGCAGAAGCTGCTGGTCGATTATGTCCATGTGTTCCAGCGTGAAGGCGGTTATAATATCGTCGCACTCAAATCCGGAGCCAATAACAAATATGTTGTGGCTGAGGATTACGGCAGAGGGGCTCTGATCGCCCGTTCGGATAACGTCAGCACATGGGAGCGTTTTGAACTGATTGATCTGGGCAGCAGTCGTGTAGCCCTGCGCTCCATGATCAATGGCAAGTATGTATCCGCTGATAACAATGGAACCAGCCCGTTAATCGCAAATAAGACATCCATCGGTACATGGGAGACGTTTGAGATCGGGACAACCGCAGATGGCAAGCGAACGCTCAAGTCGCTGGCCAATAACAAATATGTTACGGCTGACAATACAGGCAGCAGTCCACTCATTGCCAACCGTACAACCGTCGGCGGCGCCTGGGAGGCTTTTGAAGTGGTAAAGCAATAGTCTGATAGCTTGAAAGTTAAACGAAGAAAAGAACAACAAAGCAAAAAGGAGCTTAACCGCCTCTAGGGGTTAAGCTCTTTTTGCTTTTCTTGCAGCAGATTTTCGTCTTCAGTTGTCCTGCACTCTGGAATCCAGACATCAGTCACATTTTTCAAAATTTCGAACGGCAGCCCATCGATTCCTTTGCGACTAGCAGAATCTGTTCTGCCAGTTCACTGACAGCTCCTTCATTACCTTCTTCAAATATAAAAGGTCCCAGTACATACTCATTAATATGCAGAGGTGCACCGGTCCGGTCCCCTTCTACAAAGGCATCCTGATAAAAAATCCGGTGATAACAGGAATAGTCTTCCATCCCGTAAAATTCAGCATAATCCGCTTCCGGATCGGTCTGCAGCATAAAGTGATGTTCATTTTCCACAATCAGATTACGTACCGGCCTTGAAGCCACATAGACAGCAGCTGTCCAAAAGATTCCCTGGCATTTCTGGCATTCTCCACACGAATAGGACGTATCATACCAGTCACTGCCCAGAATACTGCTTCGTATCCCTGTAATCATATCGCTATCCATATATACATAGCGACCCTCAAGCTCCGGCAATCCGGGATAAATATTCACCTGCTGTTTATTGCCGGCCTTTGGATCCGGTTCTACCCGGATTAAGACTTCCTGGCAATGTGGGCAATGATGTTCAATCGCAGCCATTTTGAATTCTTGCACAGGCTGCTGAAGTACTTTTAACAATGCTCCTGATGTGTTCATATTCATTCTCCAATCACCTGTAGATCATACTCCAATCTATTTGGTATAAATTGGGTATTATGACATGATTCATTGCGCAAATATGCGCCGACCCCTTAACAAGTATACTACAAATTAGGTTTTATGACCCAATTTGAATTGAGATTTCCAGTCTGACTTTGTAAAGGTAAACTGTCTTTCTGTATACACATCAGAATTTCCTTAATTTTCAATCCAGGATATGAGCCGAATATTCCTGTAAACAAACAAAAAAGAGCCAGATTCACCTGGCCCTTTCTACGGTCGATTATATGAAGATATGAGTGTTCTGCAGTCTTGCCCGCTCCGGCAGCCCGGAATTCTGGCAAAAAATCCGCCGATGTTACAACCAAAGACTCATCAGACCTGTCGTTCGCCACGCCGCAGGAAGCGGAAACAACCGACAAAGATGATCAGAATCCAGATCGCAAACACAAGGAAAATCATGCTGAATACACTTGGCTGTCCGCTGCCCAGCAGTACACTCGGCGACCAACCGGTATGCGCCTGATCCAGAATCAGTCCCAGTACGGTTGTACCGATCGCCCCGGAGATAAAGCTCAGCATCATATACATGCCCATACCTACTCCTACCTGTGGTCCTGACAGGGTACGGGATACCCGTATTGGCCAGTCCAACCTGGGCAAATGTCAGCCCTGTATTACCAATGACAAGCAGCAGCATGATGATCAGATACGATCCGCCGGTAAACAACGAGATCAACACATAGGTCAGCAACTGAAGGCTAAAAGCAATGCCGAGCAGGAACGAGTTGCCTTTGCTGTCGGCAATGCGACCGCCAATAATACCGAAGATTGCAGCGATCAGAGCACCCGGAAACATTACCAGTCCGGTAATAAATGAAGTCAGTCCATTTACACTGCTCAGTAATTGCGGAATCAGATATGGTACGCACAGATTGAAGATCAGTACCAGACAGGCGATAATCATCGTAATGGTGTAGGCATTATTACGGAAAATCGCCGGGTCCAGAAATGGTTGTTTGGCTCTGCGGATATACAGTATAAATACAGCCAGCACGATAATCGTCAACAGACTGAGCAGTCCGCTCGTATAAGTGATTGCCAACAGCAGCAGGGTAACCGTACCGGCCAGCAGCACACCACCGACCAGATCGATCCGAGATGGATGCGTCTGATCCTTGTCCAGGTATTTACGGAAAAATGGAATGGTCACCAACGACAGCAGACTGATCGCAAACAGATAACGCCAGTCTGCAAAGCTAGTAATCAGTCCGGCAATAATTGGTCCTATTGCGGTGCCGAGTGCCATCCCTGACGAAGTAATCCCCAGTGCTCTGCCCCGCTTCTCAGCAGATACATAACGGATCGGAATCACCATTGAAGATGCCGGAATAACGGAAGCACCTGCCGACTGTAGAATACGTCCGACAATAACCATCCAGAAGCTTGACGAGATAAAGCCCAGCACCGATCCGACAGCAAACAGACAGAGTCCGAAGGTAAGCAAATTTTTCAGTTTGTAACGGTCAGCCAGCTTCCCGTAGGTAACCGAACCAATCGCATAAATAATAATGTATGAAGTTACAACCCAGCTGACCTGTGAGCTGGATAAACCAAAGTCTGCACGCAGCGCAGGCAGCGCCACATTGAACATCGTAGAGTTCATGACAGACAGAACCATGGCAAATGCCAGTACAAAAATGATTTTCATGTTAAATGCACCCTTGAATGATGTTACAGGATATAGAGACCAGCCCTATATCCTGTATATGTCATCTTATCCTTTGTTGAATTATTTCTTCTGGTGAGAGTTCGGTGGTCCTACGACATTCAGATCCAGTGTGTCGATGTTCGCCATCAGACGGTCAATACGCGCCGGTCCCGGGTTATTCGGGAACGTGTAATGTTCGTATTCGTCACCCAGCAGCCGGAAGAAAGGTTCGAACAATCCGCTGACGAGCAGCCCCACGACTTTGGTAAAATGATCATCCAGACGGTAGGAGTGAACCGTACCGGCAGGCACATGCAGGAAATCGCCCGGGAACAGCTGAATCTCTTCATCATTGGCCCACATGGTCATACGGCCCTGTGTACAGAAAAATGTCTCGGTATGATGATCATGGTAGTGGGAGACGATCTCATCTCCTTTTGGACCATCACTGGCAACGACGATATAAGCACCATCAGTCGTCTTCTGGGTAGCCAGCAGACGGTGTACCTGATCGCCGGTCAGCAGGCGGATACCTTCGCCGCTCTCCAGTACATAGTTGCCCACTTCATCGGGTACGACATGATTGCTGACCAGCTCATATGCCGGGAATTCGGTGCTGCCGGCAGAGAATACGATATCCGCATTCTGCTCGGCCTGGCGACGGTGCTCCTCGGAATAGGCATGATCCGTAAATGGTGGATACTCGATATACTCGTACGATTGACCGAGAGCCGGATAGACTTTGGTAATATCACCGGAGATCGAGTACGAGATGAAGCTGTTACGGTGCCCAAGCAGCTGATAGGCATGTTCGGTGCCTGGTGTAATATGTGCATAGTCACCCGGCAGCAGCAGATGGCTCTGTCCGTCAATCACGAACTGTACACGTCCTTCCATCACATAGATGGATTCGTACGTATTCGGATGACTGTGCATCGGGAAGCTCTCGCCTTTGGGTCCGCCGATAACTGCTGCAGAGAAAATATCACCTGTGCTCTCTGCGTTGGCAATAATCGTAGCGACCTGGTTGCCGAACAGATAACGGTCTCCGTCACCTCTGCGCAGCAGATAAGGCATTTTTTCCTGAGGTAAATGGGTAATAAGCTTGGTTGTTGTCATGATCTTCCTCCTATAGGGTATACGATAAATTTGAATGTTATTCACGCTGAAGGTATGCTGATTCATCCTGTCCAGCCCTTTGCCGGTGCGGTGATGCTCAAAACCTTACTTATTTATTGTAGCCAACATTATAAATTTGAAATATAGTTAAAGACGACAGAGTTATGGGCAATCACGACATGAATCCAGGAGAACATCCAATGACCACACCCGAACTGAAGATGGTAGACCATCCTTTTGAAAATAACAATCCGCTCTCTTTTCTGACAATCGACGTCATGCAATCGTATCAGCAGCATGCTCATCCGTTTTATGAAATTATCTATGTATCGGAAGGCAGAGGACTGCTGTTTATCGACAAGGAATCGCTGGAAGTATCTGAAGGCGATCTGTTCTTTATTCCGATTGGCATTCATCATATGTTCTATCGGCAGGACAGCAAACAGCCAGCTCAGCTGCAGATCATGAATTGCATGTTTTTGCCGGAAGTACTGATGACAAGTGATACTCAGGAAAATCTGGCATGGGATGAAGAATTTCAGGAGATTGCCGGATTTTTCCGCAGGACCGAGCGCTGGCTGGGATACCGGGAACAGAATAATGAATTTGCCCGGATTATGTATTCCATGCATCTCAATCAGATGAATGCAACTCCCGGCTATCGATATAAGCTGTACCTTTCACTGCTGGAACTGCTGCATACGATGCATATGCACAGCCAGTTCAGCTACCCGGCGGCTCCGATGAAGATTGAAGACCCGGTGACTTTTACCACTAATTATGTACAGACTCACTACCGTAATCCGCTCAAGCTGGAAGAGCTATGCCAGTGGATCTCCATCAGCCCGCGTCATCTCCAGCGTAAGCTGAAGCAGGCGACAGGCCAGACCTTTATCCAGCTGCTGCAAAATGTACGTGTCATGCAAAGCTGTGAACTGCTGATTGAGACAGACTGGAGTATACAGATGATCGCTGCCGAAGTCGGCGTGCATGATATGAAGTACTTTTACCGGATCTTCAAAACCCGCTGTGGTCTGACCCCTTCTCAGTTCCGCAAGCAGCATACCGGCGGCACTGAAGTAACGGAAGGAAAACTGCATATTGAAGGTAATCCACGCCCGAGAGCGCAGGAACATACCGACGACAGTCCCAAACTATGAACAAATCGGCATATTGACGATACCCCCGAACCTGAAACAAAACAGTATATCGACCATCACCTGATATCAAGAACGAGGCAACACTGGATCATCTGCACGCATAAAAGCCGGAAGGGATATTCCCCCTCCGGCTTTTTATCTTTGTTTCCTATTCACTTGTTGTTCGGTAGATACTGCTGTAACCCAGTCTGCAATGAACTTGCCTGCTGTTATTCTGTATGTTCTGGGCGATGTTCACGCGCAGCTTCCAGAGCCAGCGGAGCAGCCGCAGCAGGTGTTGTCAGTGAATTATGATCCGATCCCCGCTTGGAGTAGGCACAGATCAGTGTCGTCAATCCGGCAAGTGCCAGCGTTGTGATAATCGGATGCTTGGTCGCTTCCACATACAGACTGCCTTTACGGATATGTCCTTCATGGGTACCGCGTTCATGCATTCCATATCCGGCATGGTACAGAGCACTAGCTTCCGGCGGGTTGGATGGTCTGTCTTTGGACTGCTGACCACGGAACATCACCGCTTCGAAGATTAGATCGGTTACACGCGGTACGAAGTTGCCGAACAGCGCACCTAGTCTTGCCTGGGAACCGACAAACATATCCCGTTTCGGATGCTCGGCTGCATATAGAATCGCTTTTGCTACCGCTTCGGGCGGGTAGATCATTCCTCTATGGGCCGGCTGCTTGTCCAGATAGCTGCGAGCATGTTCGTTATACGGCGTGTCGATACGTCCCGGATGAACCAGTGTGACGGAGACCGGCGCCTTTTCCTTTTCCAGCTCCATGCGCAGATTCTCGGTCCAGCCATGTACGGCAAACTTGGCCGAAGAATAGGTGGACTGTATCACTACACCACGGTCGCCGAAAATACTGCCGATATTGATCAGCGCACCCGGTACACGGCGCTCCTTGAAATGCTTCACAGCTGCACGGGAGCCATACACGACACCCCAGTAGACAGTATCGAACATACGCTTCATATCATCAATGCTCACTTCGGTCGCTTTACCAAAAATGGAGACACCTGCATTATTTACCCAAGTGTCAAATCGGCCGAAGGTACGGATCGCTGTCTCGGCAATGCGTTTTACATCTTCTTCTTTCCCTACATCCGCGGTCACCCAGGTCGCGGGATAACCTTTGCCGCGCAGTTCTGCCGCCAGCTGGATAATCGCCTCTTCATTACGTGCAGCCAGAACAACTTTGGCTCCTCTTGCTGCCGCCATTCTCGCTGTTACCAGACCTATTCCACTTGATGCACCCGTAATTACGATTACCTGATCTTTTAATTTTTTAAGTGATACTGCCATGATGGTGATCCCTCCTCGAAATAGTCTCAACAACAATTTACCCGCAGACAGGCGAGCCCAATCCCGGATACCATTTTCGCTGGATTGGAAAGCTGGAAAAAGAGCCTGACCACGCTGCGTCAGGCTCTTGATATGTGCTTTCTGAACAGTGATGTTATTTAGAACAGTACATGTGATGCAGTGTTAATTTTCCATTGCCCGTCGACCAGTGCAAACTTCACCATTACACGTTTAACGGGTTGGATATTGTCCACATAAGGAACAGTCAGGCGATATACACGGGAAGTGTCTGTCATGCTGATCATTTTGGCTGTGGCGCGGTCGAATTCCAGCAGACTGCCTCCGTCCGCTTCCAGCTGAGCCATTTTGCCGTTATTCTGGACAAAATATTTCTGGATAAACGTCTCGCTGGCTTGCTTGGTATACGTCTCCATCAGATAGGCCAGCAGCTTGCTGTGGGTGCCGATATCCTGGGAAAGATAACGGTATCTCTGTCCGCTTAGTGTAAACGTACCTGCTGCTGTACCGGATGCTCCGCCGGAAGTAGTGTAAGTGTATCTTTTTTGTGCTTCCACGACGAGTGGAATAACAGTCTCGTGGTTTAATTTGCTGACACCGGTCCATGCTGCATATGTAGATGCTGTAGCCGTCGTAGTACCGGCAGCGGATGCAGCAGATTTGGTGCTGCTTTTACTGGATGGGCTGGTAGCAGCTGAATTTGATTTGGATTTTTTGTCTTTTTGATCCCCTTTAGCTTTGTCTGCAGCAGCGGTTTTTGAAGCGGAAGTGCTGGCAGAGCTCGATTTGGCTGTCGGCGTGATTGTAGTTGAAGCTGCCGAAGTTGGTGCTCCTGAATACAGGGAAGCGGATACGACGGCGGTCATCAGTAATGCAGTTGCTGTTGGTTTGGTCCAGTTCATGGTTGAGTTCGATCCTTTCGCTTGTCAAATCTGTAATGAGTGTATACTCTCTTATTTATTATGACAGCTGTGAGACAGATATTCCACTTTGGCAGCATGCAGCCATTTTTTGTTCGGTACCACCATTTTATCTGAATTATTTATGTCCGATTTACACGACTCTGAAAACCGGGATTAATCTCTCCTTAAATTAATAGAGATCCAAAAAGTAAGAATAGGACACAGCGCCCACTGAGGAGCAAAACAAAAGTGTATAAAAGACAGCACTCCATTTGCCCAGTTGTTTTGTACTCCATCCCTTAATACCAAACCGCAGCATAATCAGTGATAATAAAGCGATAACAGCACTGATGGCCCAAACGATTATCAGTATAACGGCTCTGAACGAATCACTGGAAGTAAACATAACCAGTATTATGCACACTCCGAGTAAAATAATCAAAATGTTCAGCCAGTTGGAGATGATTCTTGCCTTTAATGAATATCCTTCAGGTCTATTTATTTTTTTACGGAATAAAAACCGGAGCATTCCCCATACCATACCAACTGCCGCCATACCAAATACAAATGGACGTACAATATATTCCATTATCATTTCTTTCGTATTCAGCTTTTCCAGCGTTTGCAGGGGTACATCCATATTGATAACTCCATACTGTTTACCTGTACTATCTTGTTTGAAATAAATTTGCCGCCCGTTCTCCTTGCTAACATACAGATGATCTCCTGCATGTACGTACGTTCCACTCACTCTTGAATCAAAAGCCTGTACTTTAATATTGCCGTCTCCGGCATCCTTGATTGCTATTTTCAAAAACAGTCCTCTGCTTTTCAGCGGTCCTTCTAACAGACGTTGTGCAAAAACGTAGGAACCGCTAAGCGCTTCGGTATCTTCAGCTTTTAGACCAGTTGGAATATCGATTGGTGTACCCCCGGTTAATGGAATATTATAGTAACCATAAATGATATCTTCCAGCCCTTCACGCAGTGCCCCATCATCCAGGGTGTTATAGGACACAAAATATCCTAATTGCTGCTCTGGAGACATGGACAGCTGACTCGTAAATGTATCCGCATCCCCATTGTGCATAACAATATTCGGATTACGGTAATTTTCATAAAATCCGTAGCCATAACCGGGTAGGGAAGACTGTACCGAGAAATGTTTTTCCCGCATCAATTTGGCCGTATCGGTGTTCAGTATTCGGTTGTTGTTATATGTGCCATTTTGCAGATTGGCGAGCAGAAACTTGGCCATATCCCCTCCCGTAGATATCAGGGCACCAGCAGGATAAACAAGAACGCTGCCCGGTTCTTGTGGTGCAAAGTTCTCATTTTCGTATGCATATCCACGGGAAGCATATTGTACATTCTCCGGGGATAACGCGTAGAACGAATGACTCATCTGCAAAGGAGTAAAGATTTGCTCAGTCAAATAGCGGTCAAAAGATTTGCCGGTAACCTGTTCCACAAGATGACCGATCAGTGTATAGCCATAATTGCTGTATTGAATCACTTCTCCAGGCGGTCTTTCCAGTGGAGGCAGATGTTCTTTAAGAGTATCTATAAGCGGTTTGGGATTTTTTATTAATCCTTCGCTGTATATCCCTTCCACACTTTCAGCCAGTCCGCTGGTTTGTGTAAGCAAATGCTCCAGGGTAAGTGGTTCGGCATAAGAATTTTGTACCTGTATGTCTTTAAAATATGTATTGACATCCTCGTTCAAATTAATCTTTTTTTGTTCTACCTGCTGCATTGCTGCTACAGCGGTAAACAGTTTGCTGACCGAACCGATACGGAACAAGGTCGTATCCGGGTCTACCTTTTTTTGCTGTGCTGTATCGGCATAACCATAACCTTGATTTAGAACAACCTTTCCATCTTTGACTATAGTTACAACGGCACCTGCAATATGCTGTGTCTTCATCGTTTTTTCCATATAATCGTTTACTGTGCCGGCCAGATCTGCTTTGGCAGCTGTATCTGCTGCCCCAATCACTTTGGCAGGCAGCAGATTAATGATCAAGAGTGCGATTATAAAAAAAAGTACCGGCTTTACGCATATCATTTTGAGTTTTTGCATTATTAATTCCTCCCGTTTTTTCTCTTGTGTCCAGTCTAAAAGAAAGTCATTACTATAAATGAAAGAAATACTTACGACTTTCTTAAGAAAATCAAAACGGAATCCGAATCACAAATGCAGTCGCCTGTTGGCTGCTTGTTACCGTAATATCGCCACCATGCATCTTTGCTATATTTTTAGAAATGGCCAGCCCCATGCCTTTGCCGCCTGTATCAGCGCTGCGCGACTTTTCTCCCCTGTAAAATCGCTCAAATATATGCGGCAGATCTTTCTCTGGAATAGCCTCGCCATAATTAGTGATGCTCAGCTGCATAAAAGATGAATAGGACTGCAAACAAAAATCAAGTTTTCCGCCTTTTGCACCATATGCAATGGAGTTACGAATCATATTTTGAAGCATCCGAACCACTAGCTTGATATCTACATTGACTACAACAGGAGCCGGAGGAGCTTCCATTTGAAAACTCATATTTGCCTGTTCCAATTGAGGCACAAAATCAATAATGACCTGCTGTAGTAATTCACGGATTTCCACTTTTTCCTTATTCACATGATATTCGCGATAACTGATCGTACAGTATTCCAACAGATCCTGAATCAGCTTTTTGAGTTCTTCACATTTGCGGGTCGCAATATCAATATACTTTTCCTGTTCCTTCCCACCGTCTTTGATCAATTCGATATATCCTGCCAGTGAAGTGATTGGAGTTCGCAGATCATGCGATATGTTGGCGATCATTTCTGTTTTTAATAACTCGGCAGCTTGCTCCCTTTCTCGCATCTGTCTTAAATTATGCACCATCCGGTTAATCTGACGGCTGAGATTGCCTATTTCGTCCGCAGCTGACGTTTGCAGCTGAATATCCCAATTCCCTTTACCGATCTCGTTCACGCAATTGTTAATATGCTGAATTCTTTTCATCATTCGATAGGAAAACAAATAAAAGAACAGGGTCATCAATATAAAAAATAAAAGTACATAATAGAAGGAATACTTTTGTTCGAATGCATCACTGCCACCGGTCAGCATATTTAGTCTGCTGCCAAATACCGACTGCAGTACGGTAATGCTTATAAGGGCAAACAAAAGACTGGATACGAAAATAACGAGAAATTTTAACCGGATGCCGATCTGCCATCTAAGCTTCAATTTTATAACCTACTCCCCAAATGTTTTTAATGATTTTAGGCTCTCTCAAATGATCTTCAATTTTTTCGCGCAGTCTGGCGATATGAACCATCACGGTATTATTTCCGGTATAATACTTTTCCTTCCACACTTTTTCAAAAATTTCTTCCATGCTGAAAACCTTGTTTTTATGGAGCGCCAGTAAAAGTAAAATGTCATATTCGGTACGTGTCAATTTGATCGGCTTGCCATACAAATCCACATTTCTTGCCGCCGGATCAATTGTTAGTCCATGAATTTGAATAGTATGAGTTTCGACCGCAGGAAGGTTACTGTTCAAATATGTATATCTTCGCAGCTGTGCCTTGACTCTTGCGATGAGTTCAATAGAACTAAACGGCTTCACCATATAATCATCTGCTCCGGTACTGAGTCCAATAACTTTGTCCCAATCTTCTGCACGGGCACTTAGCATAATGATCGGAATTTGATAATTTTCCCGAATTCGGCGGCATAATTCTATTCCATCCATATCGGGCATCATTACATCCAGAATAGCCAGTCGTATATCCTCTTTTTCCAAATGTTGAAGTGCTTCGCGAGCATGATGAACCTTGATAACTTCGTACTGCTCTTTGGTCAATAGAATATGGATAAATTCAACAATATCAGGGTCATCATCAATAATCATAATTTTGTATTTGCTCATCTGATTTCATCCTTCCTTTCATAAGACAGAGACAGAATCAACCTGAACGGGATTCTGTCTCTTGCATTGTTCATTATTCTAATTTGGATACTTATTGGATAAAACCTGCTTTTTTCCAGTAATTCATCATTTTATTCAAAGCTTCTTCGTTCATTTCATGCCATTTAAACCCTACTCGTTGCAGCAGCATTACCGTTTTATCGTTCCTTAAAGCATATTCAGTTGTATGCTCACCGGAATGTGTAAGGATATCGCTTAACAATCGATCAAGTTGATGGCTGTTCTCATTGTTTTTGACATATGAAGACACACTGAGCAAAAACTCATCCATATTCTTGATCTCTATAGTGTGATCCAGCTGCTGAAACATATTCCCTATTTCCTTTATACTTAACTGATATGGATTATACATATGAAAAATCTCATTAGTTAGCGCTTCTCGGTTAAATAGCATTATGATCGAGTCTGCCAGTTGATCCACATATGAAAAATTAAGTAAGGGTTCTGTCAATGCAGGAAAAACCTTTAATAACATATATGATTTAAGCATATTGCAAACTGCATTATCATCTATATTCTTTTGAAAATGACCTGTATCGTATTCGAATGAAACATTTCCCAGTCTGAAAATTTTCACGCACAATGATGGATCATTTTGAGAAGCAGCCCATATCATTTTTTCTGCTTCAAGCTTAGTTTGCGAATAATAACTATTCGACTTTTGCCCTTGATCCATATCGTATTCTGTGTACAATATACGATCAACACCATGAATATCCCCATCTGCAATAGTAGTTGTAGAAATATGGCTGATGTCTTTTTTAATGCCGAGTTGTGCAAAATCAATAATATGACGGGTTCCACGAATATTTGTATCGTAAAATTCCTTGTAATGCCCATAATGCTTTACCAAGGCTGCGGAATGAATAATACAATCACATTTATGGGCAAGATTATTATAAACAGCCTCCGATAAATCAAAAAGTGGCTGAGAGACATCTCCCGGGATTACAATGATTCGCTGCCTCCATGCTTCCTCAAAGGAGTTTTTAAAATAGAATTTCCATACTTCTTCGAGTCTTGTATCAGATTGCTCTTTTGTTTGTCCTCGAACCAGTACATATATTGTACTTAATGTACTCTGCAAAAGTTGTCTTAATAAGTAAATCCCCACATAACCGGTAGCACCTGTAATCAATATATTTTGGTAATGCTTTTTAGTATCCAAAGATAAGGATGCATAAGAATGAAGTTTGGCAATATAGGCATTTTCCGCTTCGTCAATCTGATTTCCGGCCGTTGTAATATTAGATTGTCCATATTCCTGAACATCCTTCACCTCTTGATCCAGGGTATTATCAACCAATACTTTATTCTTCATTTGAGTCAAATGAAGGGCTAATTCAGTAATTGTTGGATGCTCATATACATCATTAATGGCTATTGTAAAATACTCTGCCAAATATCCCGCAGCACGAATAGCTTTTAACGAATCTCCTCCCAATCTAAAAAAATTATCATAGATCCCTATCTTTTCTTTGTTTAATACTTTGCACCATATACGCTCAATCTGTATTTCAATCGAAGTTGTTGGGGAAATATATTTATTGTTCATAATATTTGCAGTCTGAGGCAAAGGAAGAATATTTCGATCAATTTTCCCATTTACGGTTAAGGGAAATTCATTCAATAATACAAAATGTTTGGGGATCATATAGTCAGGCACGTATAAAGACAGATAATGATGAAGTTCAGATTCTTTTGTCGGCTGATTTACGGTGTAATAAGCGCATAATGACTTTGTGTTATCTGCCTGTTCTACCATTTTAACCACAGCTTGTTTGATTACTTTAAACGATTCCAATCGTCGTTCAATTTCTCCGGTTTCAATACGAAATCCATTTATTTTGATCTGGGAATCCGTACGTCCCAGAAAATTCAATTTCCCATCCTGTCTAAGTTTAACCATATCGCCTGTTTTATATACTCTGCCTGTTCCGGTAAAAGGGTTGGGGATGAACTTTTCTGCTGTAAGTGCATCGTTTCGCCAGTATCCCCGTGCTAATCGTCCTCCTCCTATCCAGAGTTCTCCTTTCACGCCAGGTGGGCACAGGTTTCCATCTTGATCAGTAATATAAATAATAGTATCCGCAACAGGCCAGCCAATACAGCTTCGATCCTGAATTTCCATATTTCTCAATATACTGGTTACAATAGTATTTTCAGTAGGCCCATATTCATTGATCAATTCAATATTCAGTTGCATGCATTGCTCAATCAGTTCAAACGGGGTAATATCTCCCCCAACTGTTATGGCCTGTAATACTGCAGCTCCCAATTTGTCCATCGACTCAATAATTAACTGAGCCAGTGCAGGAACACTGTGTAAATGCGTAACTGAACTATCTCTTATGATGCGCTGCAGTTCATGAACATTTTTTAGATGTTCGCTTTGTGGGAGAATTACGGTACTCCCACTCATCAAAGGAGCAAAAAACCCTCCAATAAATCCGTCAAACGCAAAAGATACGAGCTGTAAAACAGTATGTTGACTGTTAAAAGCATATTCTTTTTGACGCCAGAGCATAGTTTTGACTATAGTTTGGTGCTCAATCATAACGCCTTTGGGAGTACCGGTGGAACCGGAAGTATAAATAAGATAAGCCAGATCATCTGAACAAACCGCGTTATCCAGCAGATTACTGCCGTCCCCTTCCTCTAACGGTTCGTTATCCATATTAAAAATGTGTACATTATTTTCAAAGCGAGACGTATACATGTCCTGGGTCAACACCAACTGAATTTCACTGTCTTCCATAATATGCTGCAGCCTGTGTTGCGGATACCTGGGATCAATGGGCACATAAGCTTTACCTGCTTTGAGAATAGCCAGTAATCCGATTGCCAGGTGAATCGATGGTTCAATCATAATACCTACATATTTGTCATTGGGTGAGATCTTATTCTGGATACGGCGTGCGACACGATTGGCATACATATGCAATTCTTCGTACGTTATGGAATGGCTGCCTGATATGATTGCTGTTTGGTCAGGTGTTGCTGCAGCCTGAAGCTCCAAATAACAATGCAGCGGTACAGGTTCCATTTCCTCATCATTGTTATTATGAATACCGTCATATGAATCACAAGGCATAATATGCAGAGATTTGATTGGCGTTTCTGGACAGGAAACGGCAGCATGGAGAGCATATTCCAGACTGTTTGCTATATTTTGTATCGTATACGCATCATACAGCCCCGAATCATAATCTATCTTTACTGTTTCTTCATCAAAAATAAATATGCAGGGAAAGTCCAATTGACGGTGGTCCTCAAGATTTTGAATCGGTTCAACAGCGACCATCACATCAATCATGGGTATGCGTCCAAGATCCGTCTGCGGATACAATCTATGCATAATAGACTCGACAGGTGCATTTTGATGAGTGTTTGCTTCCAGCAAAGCTTCACGAGTTTGTAAAAGTAATTCTTTGAACAGTGTATCGCCAGCTGCCATTCCCCGAATGGGCAAAAAACTGTTCAGCATTCTTTTGGCTTCTGCTTGTTTATAAATCGGTGTGCCAATTACCAGGTCCTGAACACCGGTATATTTGTAGAGCAGTACTTTAACAATACTTATTGCAATCATATGCAATTTGTAAGGAGACTTGTCCGTTAACCGATTTATTTTATTTTTGCAATCTGCCGACCAGTACAGTCGATACTCATTTCGGTTTGATTCCTGATTAAACCTGTCGTAATCATACGAAAATCCGGTAGCAGATTCTATGTGTGCCAGTCTGTTTTCCCAGTAGTCTTTATGGGAAGATTCATTTCCCAAAACCCATACCGTTTTATCAGGACCGCTCAATGTAATGCCCCCTTTAAATGTTTATTTCAGTTTTCGACAACATTATTCTAGTTCTTTTTTTGTTATATAAATACAAAACTGCTAACGATAAAGCATTTACAAATGCAGTACATATTCCTGTTGGAGTGCCAATAAATGAATAAACCGCTTCAGAGTGGAAAACAAATAAAGAAGGCAATCCATAATCATACTTTTGAAAAGCAACCACATTCAAGAGTAAAAAGTGAAGAGTCGAGTGAATACCTGCACTGACAAAGATCGACCCTGTAATTATGTAAAGATAACCAAATAACATCCCTGTCAAAAAAATACCGATAATATCAGCGATATAAAAATTATTCATCATTTCCGGCACAATAAAAATCAGGGCAGATAACCATAATGCATACGCAGGTTTCCATTTTAACAGCCGGTTCAATATATATCCCCTGAACAGGATTTCCTCATAAAATCCGGTAATTACACTAAAAATGATTCCACACCCCAGAAATGCAGCCATTTTGATATCCATATGCTGCAAAGACTGGGAAGCAGAAAATTCGAATAATCCTGCTGCCATACCTGCTGCCACGAATATAACCATTGTCACCAGAGCAATCAAAACTCCGGCACCGAATTGCATTAACGGCTTATGTATCGGTCGGTTAACAAACAAATTAACCGGGCGAATGTTATCCACTTTATAGGCAAACCAAAACAGCAGACCCAGAAAAACGATGTTGGCCAGTGCAGTGCAAACCAGAAATAACGGGTTACCCACTACCATCCCCATAATCGCTTCCTCTCCCGATACAGAACCGACATTGGCATGCGTATAATAACTCGAGAACAACATGTATATGGCCATATTCAGAACATTAACAATAATCAGTGACAGGATTACCAGTATTACAATTTTGGTGAATAATGTACTGCTTTTTGAAGATGCCATTATTGTACCTCCCTTTTTCATATGCACTCATCTAAAAATGAAATATTGTATCCTCTTGCTCCAAAATCGCCGTATCTGCTTCATGAAACAAACTTGCCAATTTAAGATTCTCCAGCAGTTCTGCAGGATCTTCCGTAACAAACCGAAGGGTTTCCATGAACTGATGGGCCAGTTCTTCCACTGTTTCTTTTTTGAATACAGCTGTTTGATATTCAAAATTAAGCCTGAGTTCATTGTCAGCTTCATATACGATGAGTGATAAGGCATAAGGTGCCTGAACAAGATCGAAATTAACCGTTTTTGCAGTTAACTGATTAAGCTTCAATTCGGATGAGGCGAAATTTTGGAATGTAAATGTGACGTCAAACAAGCCGGTTTGTTTGCTTTCCCGATCAAGATTCAGATCATTAATAATATATTCCATTGGATATGCCTGATAATCAAAAGTCTTCACAGAGTTCGAAGTGACTTCCCCGAGCAACTGCTCAAATGTTTTATGTTGTGCAGGATAATTGCGCATGGGCAGCATATTTACAAACATGCCGATCATTCGTTCGCAATCTTTGTGCTCACGGCCCGAGCTTGCCGAACCGATCACAATATCATTTTGTCCGGTAACTTTCATAAGCGTAATATTGTAGGCGGCCAGCAGAACATTATACAGCGTAGTGTTAAAGGTGCGTGCCTGCAAAAGAATGCTATCCAGCAGATCCGATCCTATAACCGTATTAACAATATCTCCTTCATAACACGGGTTGGCCGGCTTTGCATAATCAAAAGGTAGATTTAAAACAGGTGGCTTTTTTTTGAATGTTTCTTGCCAGTAAGACCGATATTCATCGAGTCTACCCGCTTTTAATTTTTCATTTTGCCAGACCGCAAAATCCTTGTAATGAAGGTCAATATCAGGCAATGTATCACCGTTATAAATGTGCATAAATTCTTCTATAAACACCGCTTGCGAATGACCATCGGAAATAATATGGTGTATATCCAATAACAAAATATGATTTTGTTCATCCAGTGCCAAAAGTTCACAGCGCAGTAAAGGAGCACAGGTCAAATCAAATGGCTGAATAAATACTTCGGCTGTCTTTCTTATGTTCAAATGATTGTTGTCCACCTGTTTTATTTGGATTTCAATACTTGCAGATTCCTGAATAACCTGCACTGGCTCTCCGTCCACTATAGTAAATGATGTTCTAAAAATTTCATGCCGTTCTACCAGTTGATTGAGTGTGCGCTGCAATTTTGCATAATCAAGGTGCCCTTTCAACTCACACGCTCCGTAAATGTTATAGGCGGTGCCCGCTCCTTCCAGCATGCTTGTAATATACATCCTGCGCTGAGCCGGGCTTAGCAAATAATAAGCCTGTTTTTCAGCTTTTGGTATATGAATAACTTCTACTGGTTCATCGTTCACTATTTTCTGCTCCAGTGCATAAGCCATATCCTCAAGTCTTCCATGATTCAGCAGATCGCTGATCAAAACATGACATCCGATTTTCAACCCTATATCATTTACAATTTGCAAACTGATTACCGAGTCTCCTCCGAGTGAGAAATAGTTATCATTAATATTCAATTGAGTATACCCGAGTGCCGTTCCCCAGCTGTCCGCTATAATCTGCTCAAGCTGGCTGTATACCCCAGAACTTCTGCCAGTAAGTTTTACCGCTTTGTAGACTGACTCCATATTGCTGCAAGATGATAATTCTGTTGTCGGAAGAGGAGCATCCGCAGTAATATCCAGCCAGCATGATATACGGTCAAATGGATATACCGGCAGTCGTACGCGAACCCGCTGTTCGCCCTCATAAAGCTGATCCCAATCAGGCATGCCTCCCTGAATGTACAGACAGGCAATTTCTTTAAGCAGATCGGAATCTTTTATCTCCTGCTGTCTGTACAATGTTACGCTCGTTTTCATTTTTGTCGCTGTCTCGGCTGAAAGCGGGTGTGCTATCTGTATATGCTCTTCTGTCTGGAGATTTCGCAGAGCTATCAGCAGCTGTTGTAGCGTTTGGCCCGTAATAGCTGTTCTGTAATTATAATGTCCTCTTGCTTTGTTGGATGTGTAACATATATCTGCAACAGAAAGGTTTTTCTCCTGTTCCAATTTTTCAATATATCTCTCGATCAGGCTGTGCAAAGCTGTTATCGATTTGGCAGATATAGTGAGCAGATATGGACGGTCAGCTGGCTCCGTTAAGGCCTGTTTGGCAGCTGGAGCCTGTTGAAGTACAACATGGCAGTTCGTTCCACTTAATCCAAAAGAGCTTACGCCGCAGCTCCGCAGCTCACTTTCCGTATTCCAGTCTCTCAATATATCATTGGGGTAAACTGGAGAATTCTCAAAATCAATTTTGCTGTTAGGCATGCCCAGATGTACGATAGGAGGAATTTGTTTATATTGAAGTGATACAAGGCCCTTCAGCACACCGGCAATACCGGCCGCTGCTCCCAAATGCCCGATATTGGACTTGAGCGCACTTAATGCACAAAATTGCGTTCGGGAAGTATATTGCCGAAAAGCATTTGTGATCCCTTCAATTTCGATAGGATCGCCCAGGTTGGTTGCTGTTCCATGAGCTTCAATATACGATATATGTTCCGGATCTATACTAGCGTCTTTCCAGGCTTCGATAATTACGCTTTGCTGGGCAGCCGGGTTTGGAGCTGTAAGTCCGATGGAGTTACCGTCCTGATTAACAGCAGTTCCCTTGATAACACCATAAATTTGATCCTTGTCCTCTATCGCCTGCTGGAGAAGTTTGAGCACCATTACAACAGCGCCTTCCCCTGCGCCTGTACCATCGGAATCATCATCAAATGATCTGGTACGATTGGATGTTGATTCTATGCCCATTTTTTGTTCCATCTCGGTTGGGAAAATAACAAGTTCGGTAGATCCGGCAATAGCCAGAGAGCAATCGCCCGAACGCAGTCCCTGAACCGCTTGATGGATAGCCACCAACGAAGATGAACATGCCGTATCAAGGAAAAAGCTGGGACCGTGAAAATCCATGTAATATCCTATCCTGCTAGGAATCATGGAAGGCATATTTCCAATCATTCCCTGGGCAATCAGAGAAGAATCCACACTTTTTATCATATCCATATAAGTTCCCACAACAGGCTGGCAGAATCCACAATACACTCCGGTTTGGCTTCCTTTCAAAAGATCTCCACCATAGCCTGAATCTTCAATTGCCTCCCAGGCTAATTCCAAAAATATACGCTGATTTGGATCCATCAGGCTGGCTTCTTTCGGTGAAATACCAAAGAATGGATGGTCAAACTTATCAATTTCCGGCAAGTAAGCCATTTCCGTATACGAACCGGGAAGTCCCCCTTCTTTCCAGTGGTAGTATTTATCCAGTAATTCTTTACGTGTCTCTGGTATGGTTGAAATACAATCCTGCCCTTGGCTTAATATATCCCAGAACTGTTTGATTGTTTTTGCTCCCGGTAGCCGAAATGACATTCCAATAACAGCGATATCTCTGCTTGGTGCAGCTGTCTCTTTAATGTCTACTTCCAGATCGTCTGTACCGAAATCAATATCCTTGAATTCCAGCATTATCTTCCAACCTTCTTTCTCAATGAATAATATGGAGTAAATATTTTTCGTCAGTCGAAAATAATATATTCCTTAATTTGCTCGGTCAGTTCGATATGATCTGAATACGGAAGCAGCTGAGAAAGGCGCTGATTGCGCTCGGATAATTCAATTTGTTTGGCCTGAAAAACATGCAGCATTTCTTTTAGGGCCTTCTGATTCTCCTGCAGGTCAGGAACTCTGCCTTCCCGATGAATAATTGCAAGCTTTTTCTTCATGGTCCGGATGGACAGTGCTGCTTGATCTGTTACTTTTTCATTGAAATTTTTATGGTTTGGAGTACACAGGGAATGACTGATACAAAATCGCATAAATTGCATACTGTCTGCTTTTACAGCGTGCTGTTCTTGTAAAAAAGCCCAATCTGCTTTATTTTCCATGGCATACGAGGTGATTGGATAATGCTTCATTATTTTTTTTAATACTTGCTTTGGACCTATTTCAACAGCTTGCTCTACTCCTGCGGATACAAGAAACCGGATTGTATCACTCCACCGTACAGGGTTGATAATTTGCTGGGGCAGCATTTCTGTTATTTCCGACGACTGTGTATAGGGGCGGCCGGTAACATTACTTATAACTGGAAATGTAAAATTATTAAAAGACCGACCTGCCAATTCATTTTGCAGTCGTTCAGCCACTTCAATCATGGAAATATGATGAAATGCTGCGCTCACCTGTAAGTGATTCACAATCCCTCTTTCTTTTTCCACCTCTCTGGCAAGCAAACCCAGCCTGTTTTGAGGTCCCGAAATAACTACCTGATCCGGAGCATTATAGCAGGCGATTGTAATACCGGGCAGCTGCGCTTCATCATTGATATGACTGATGATTTCTTCCACTCTGTCGGCATGGACACGGTTGACTGCCATCATCCCGCCCATACCGGGTCCACCTATTTCCTGCATCCATTCTCCTCTTTTTCTAACAAGTCGAAGCCCTTCAGACAAATCCAGTGCATCACTGCATACCAATGCGGATATTTCACCAAGGCTGTGCCCGGCCAAATAATCAGGACGAAGCGAGCTACGTGCCATCAGCACTCTGAACATGGCCACGCTGCAAACAAATATTGCTAATTGTGCACTATCTGTTCGAGTTAATACGGCCAGATCGGACTGAAAGCACAGATCCGTTAAATTCATTTGCAGCAGGTCTTCAGCTTCTTCAAAAACCATTCTTGCTTCGGAAAAATCCTCGTACCATTGTTTGCCCATTCCTGTATACTGAGATCCCTGTCCTGGGAACAAAAAAGTTGTCTTCTTCAAAAAGCATGCCTCCCTGTAATGATCATCAGCTTTTCACTTTGTTTATAAGCATGGTAGCTGTATGAATAATATGGCGGAAAAGTTCTGCTGCCTGACTTTTTTGTATTTTCCCGAGATGATATGATGCCTTGACAACCAATGCGTCATGTTCATAATCAACAGACAGAACAAAATCCAATTTTTGTGTAATAGTTTTGAATTGGATGACTGCCTGATTATCCAGGATAGCTGTTACCAGCTTGTTATCAGGTGACAGCCATGTCTCCTGTTCATGCATATCCAGTTTCAGGCTTTCGTCCATGCTGGATAATTGCTGCTGGCCGCTATAAAACAAGTCTGTAAAGTTGCCAATACTGCCAAAATCAAAAGACAATGGGGTAATAAAGGCCGTCTGATCTTTCCCGTAGTACATCGTGCATTCATTTTGTTTAAATACTTTGTGCATCGTAAATGAACTGATACATAAAATTAGCAGTTTGAGATTGATTTGTTCTTTTTCGCAAATCTGATCAAGCAGCATCTCATCTTCTTTTTCGAATGTGAATTCAAAAGAAGTATTGTTATTGTTTGGCAAGGTATGAACTGCATACGATTCCGGCAGTGGGGTTCCCAACAATTGGGCCCTTTTCTTTGATATGCTTGCCTGGGAACGAATGTCTATAAAAGCTGCCAGGCGACCGATTGTAGGATACATAAAGATATCCGCTACACGCAGCTGGTCTGGATACAGTTCTTCTATTTTGGATAATACTGTAAGTACCAATAATGAATTTCCACCCACTTCAAAAAAATTATCATCCAATTGCAGATCATCCGTTTTAAGAACATCCTGCCATATACACAGTAATTGCTGCTCTAGTCCGGTCATTGGCTGCAGAACTGCTTCTTTTGCTTTGTTCTTTGTAAAGCTTTGCATCAGGATCTTGCGATCTACTTTTCCATTCAGTGTAAATGGCATATTCTCCACCTGCATCATATGTGAAGGAACCATATAGGATGGAAGTTCATTGCTTAAATGTTTTTTGATATGTTGAGTATTTATTTCAGCTGAGTCTGCTACAAAAAAAGCATATAGGCGACTACTGTCTTCCAGTACAATCTCTACTTCCTGTATACCGGGATATTTCATAAATTGATGCTGAATGTCAGCTATTTCTACCCGGTATCCTCTAATTTTGACCTGTTGGTCCGCTCTGCCCATATATTCTATAAACCCTTCTTTGTTCCAGCGGGCGAGATCACCGGTTCTGTACAATATTTGTTCCGGATCCGATGGGTTGGAGATAAATTTATCGTCGGTCAATTGCTTGTTGTTCAGATAGCCTCTGGCTACTCCGTGTCCGGCAATGTACAACTCGCCAATAACACCAGCAGGCTGAAGCTGCATAGACGGGTTATAAATGTAACTGGCATGATTCATAATCGGAGTTCCGATAGGCACTGACCCTGCTGCTGCATTTGTTTGATCCATAGTGTATATGGTCGTCACATGAGTCTCTGCCGGTCCATAATGATTGTGTAATTGCACAGGATGAGTGCAAATGTATTCTTTCAACAAATCAGATACAATCAATGCTTCGCCTGCTGTAATGATATGTTTTATTTCAGCAGGGAACTCTGCACTGTAAGCTGGCTGGCTAAAAATATACTTCAGATAGGCTGTAGGCAAGAATAGCACCTGCGCTTGATGTACTCTAATAAAATCGTATAAAACCGGAATATCCTTTTTATCTTCATCACCGATTACGCACAAATTTCCGCCTGCCAAAAGTGCAGAAAAGATCTCCTGGAAAAACACATCAAATCCAATATTGGCAAATTGAACAACGGAACCGGAGAAGTCAATATCGCTGTGATAATACTGTTCGTATACTAGATTCATTAGAGTACGATGTGTCTGCATAACTCCCTTCGGATGACCTGTTGTTCCAGAAGTATAAATAATGTAAGCCAGATTCTCAGCCGTATGATTGCTTCGGAAATTGGCAGCTGGATAGACAGGCCATTCATTCTCCTGCATATTTAGTGATGGCACATTTATACGCTTCAGTAAGGCATGAACGCGGTCGGTCAATACAAGAGATGCACTGCTGTCTTTTAAAATATGCTCAATTCGTTTTTCCGGATAATCCATGCTGATCGGCAAACAGGCGCCGCCTGTTTTGAGTACAGCCAGCACAGCAATAACAGCGTTAACAGACCGTTCCATCAGGATGGCAACCGGCTTGTCTGCTTCAATCCCTGATTGTTGAAGAAAATAAGCCAATTGGTTAGCGCGCTGATTCAACTCCTCATAGGATAAACTCGATGTTTTGCCGGTAACTGCTCTATGCAATGGTGTCTTTTTCACTTGTTGTTCAAACTGTTCATTCAACGTAATGGATAATGGGTAAGCCCCAGCAGTCTGATTGTAAATACTGAACGTACTTTTTTCATCGGGTGTCAATATATCTATTTCTCCTACTGTTCCAGCAGGTTCCGCTATCATCTGCTCAACAATCTTCAGCAGATGCTCTTTCCAGCGCCCTGCTGTCTGTGGCGTATACAATGAAGATTTGTATTCGATAACTCCCGCATTTACATGATTATTGCTATCCGCGATCATAAATAGGGAAATATCAAACTTGGCAGTACGACTCTCATGCAAATAACTGGTCAATACAGCCTCACCCAGACTAAACGAAGTGTCGTCTGTATTTTGCAAGGTAAACATAGTATCAAAAATCCGGTTACGCCCTGCTTCATAAGGCGCCTCTACTTTAGAAAGTAGATTTTCCAAATCGTAATGCTGGTGCTCGCCTGCTGCCAGCACGTTTTCTTTGACTTCATTCAAAAACGCACGAATCGTTTTATGCGCATATACCTGATTTCGCATTGGTACTGTATTCAAAAACATGCCTACTATTTGGTAAAGACGTTCATCCGGTCTGCCTACCATGGGGCTGGCTGTTATGATGTCTTCTTGTCCACTATATCTTGAGAGCAGAATCTGAAAAGCAGCCAGATAAAACATATAGGGTGTAAGGCCATAATGAAGCAGGGATTTATTCACTTTTTCGCTCAGATCAGCCGGAATATCGAACCGGAGAAGGGCACCATCCGTGTTTCCTTCCGGTGTTCGCTTAAAGTCTACAGGCATTTGAAGCTGTGGTAGTACTCCGCTCAACATTTTCGTCCAGTACTTTTCATCACTTTCAAAGTTTCCTTGTTCAAGCTGCCTGTTTTGCCATACTGCAAAATCTGTATAGTTTAAATCCAAAGAAGGTAGTGGTTGATCACAATCTACATATAAAATCGATAGTTCTTCCAACAGCCGAGCAGTGGATATGCCATCACCGATAATATGATGTGTGTCCATCATCAGCAAACATATACCGTTCCATTCCACAATCCGGGCAGAGATCAAAGGACTTTTCTCCAATTGGAATGGTTTTACAAACTCGTCCACTATCTGCTGAATATTGCTGTACTGCAATGTGTCCAATTGTATAACAGGACATTGAAAACTTAACTGCCGCTGAATATGTTGCATAATTTTTCCATCGATATGATGAAAGCTTGTTCGCAGTGCTTGATGCCTTTGAATCAAGGCATCAAATGCCGACTGCAGACGGTTATAGTCCAGCTTACCTTCGACAACAAAAATATCAGGCATATTGTATGCAGTGCTGTCAGGATTTTGAGCATAAATGGCATACAGGCGTCTTTGTACAGCAGAGCAAGGGTAAAACTCGGCTTGTTCTGCCTGTTGAATAGGTTCTAACAACTTACCGCATTGATTTGATTCCGACTCCAATTTACGTTTTTCTTTGATAAATGCAGATAACTTGCGGATAGTAGAATGATGGAAAAGATCAGTTACGCTGACCGGTGTATTAAATATGCCCGCAATTTTAAAAATAAGAGTAATGGCTTTCAACGAATGTCCACCCAGTTCGAAAAAGGGATCGTCTATACCTATGCGAGATTTTCCCAATACATCAGACCATAATCCCGATATGAGTATTTCCACTTCATCACGGGGTGCAGCATATCCGGCTGCGTGAACATTCACAGGCATTGCAGACAATGCGCGTCGATCGAGTTTGCCATTCGACGTCAAAGGCATTTCCTGTAAAATAATAAATGCTGAAGGAATCATATAAGAAGGAACCATTTTTTCCAGATAATTTCTGATTTCAGCTGATCCCAATAAAGATGTGCAGGTTACAAAGCAAACCAGATCCTGATTGGATGTACTCAATACGGCTGCGACTTCACCAATCTGGGGATGGGATAAAAGCAGGCTTTCAATCTCTCCCAGTTCAATACGGTAACCTCTTACTTTTACTTGCTGATCGATCCTACCCATCAATTCTACATTTCCTTCGGGCAGCCATCTTGCCAGATCTCCGGTTTTGTACATCAGTGTACCGGGTACAAAAGGATTCGCAACAAACTTTTCTTCGGTAAGTTTTTGCTGATTCATATATCCTCTGGATACACCCGCTCCTCCGATATAAAGCTCTCCCGATACTCCCAGAGGCAGTTCATTGTATCCCTGATCCAAAATATAAAAATAACTGTTCTGCATTGGTTTCCCAATAGGTACATGAATCGATTCCACTTTTTCCCCGGCATTCAGTTCAAAAAAGCTGGAATCAATCGTTGTTTCTGTAATCCCGTAGCTGTTTATAATGCGCATCTGTTCCCCGTACCGATAATAAAGAGTGTTAAAGTCAGCCGCTGTGCAAATATCCGAGCCCAATATGAGCAGCTTAAGATGGTCTACCGGCAATTGATTTTCATAAATATAGTTCATTAAAGGAATAATCAATCCTGGTGTGGATTCGAAGAGAGTCACCTTATTGGATTGTATCAATTGATAAAGTGCTGCCGGATCCGTTCTGGTCTCGGCCGGGCAAATAATCAGCTTTCCTCCGCTTAATAAAGAACGGCATATATCACCAATCGATACATCAAAAGAAAAACTGGCTAGCTGAAGCAAAGTCACTTCCATTTCTTTGAGCCTGTAATCCTTGATCCATCCCTGCGAAATGTTAATTACATTTTGGTGTTCG
Organism: Paenibacillus sp. Z6-24; assembly: GCF_054161335.1. Lineage (NCBI taxonomy): Bacteria > Bacillati > Bacillota > Bacilli > Caryophanales > Paenibacillaceae > Paenibacillus > Paenibacillus sp. Z6-24. The sequence continues at coordinate 2,731,736 of NZ_CP096398.1, forward strand.
ACCATTACTGCTTTTGGTTTGCCGGTGGTTCCTGATGTATAAATGATATACATCAAATCTTCTTTTTTGCCGACCACTGGCGGATTGGTATTCCATTGAGGTTTTTCGGTTATAGAATCATAGGTAATACACCGTGAAACAAGCTGTGAATATTGTGCTGCATCGCTTTGTTTTGTAAGTATAATATCTGTTTGACTGTTTTCCAGCATGTACAATATCCGTTCTTTAGGATAATCCGGATCCACCGGCATATAGGTCCCCCCGGCTTTAATAACGGCCAGCATTCCAACGATGGTATATACAGAACGATCTGCGATTACGGCCACGATTGTTCCAGGTTGTACTTTTTCTGCACGCAGTGCATGGGCAAGCTGATTGGCTTGCTGATTCAGTTGCTTATACGACAGATTTCCGCTAGCATCCGATACGGCTATATTGTCAGGTGTCAATGCCGCCTGATGTTCAAACCATACCTGCCATGTTTCATATTGATTTTCATCTGTCTTGGCTGAGTTGAATAAGCGCAGTTCTTCTTTTTCCTGCTGACTCAATAATGATAATTCTTTCAATAATAAATAAGGATTATCAGCAATTTGTTTTAGCAAATTTATATAATGTTTTGTAAAACGCTCCATAGTCCGGGCAGTGAACAGCCCCGAATTATAATTGAAATTAAATAAGGTATCTTCTTTTCCCTGTTCATCCTGGAACACATCCAGAGATAAATCGAATTTGCACAGGTCATAATCCATATCGTAGCGGCTGAATACTCGACCGCCGAATACAGCTTCCGAAGATTCCATGGATTCAACCGAAAATAGAACATCCAGCATCAGATTTCGATTTTTTTCCTTTTTTATATCCAGTTTCTCAATCAGTTGTATCAAGTCATATTCCTGATGTTCAAAGGCTTCTAAAGCATTTCCTCTTACTTCCTGTAGAAAGTTATGGAAAGATGTGGAATAATCCAAGTGATTTCTCATTGGTAACGTATTGACGAACATTCCTACAATTTGGTCTAAACCTGGATGAATACGTGCCGCTGCAGGACTTCCAACAATAATATCTGTCTGTCCACTGTGCTTGGACAGCAAAATATTAAAAACTGCCAAATAAAACATATATGGAGTGACAGAAATCGGACGAATATAATCATCTATTTTTTGTTTGAGATCCTTGTCAAGGGTAAGAGTAATATTTTTACCTAGCGCCTGCTTCATATCAAATCGCTTCGTATCTTCAGGCAAACTTAGTATAGGCAGCTCTCCAGCCAGTACTTTAAGCCAATATGCCTCATGTTCTTTCATCCGCTTTCCATCAAGTTGTGCATACTGCCATTCAGCAAAATCCTTGTAATACAGAGAAAGAGAAGGAAGTGTCTGACCTTCATACAGATAACGCAGATCATCAAGCAGAATACCCATTGATACAGCATCCGAAATGATATGGTGCATATCCATAAATAGGATATCTGCATCTATTAGATGAATTAGTCCTCCTCTAATCAATGGAGCCTGTGACAAGTCAAAGGGCTGAATCCAGTCTTTGATTATTGTTGCAATTTCGGTTTGAGATTGATTCAGTGAATCATTTATATAGATAACCGGCAGCAAAAATGGAATAGACAAATTGATTTTTTGAACACTTCCCTGTTCTGCAACCAAAAAACTGGTACGTAAAGATTCATGACGATCTATGAGGGCCTGAAAGGCTTTGTTTAGTTGCTCAGCATCAAGATGGCCATGCACATGGTACACTCCAGGCATATTATAATGGATGCTTTGTGGATCATTTTGATAAAGGGCAAACATTCTTTTTTGCACACCTGATGTTTCATAGAATTCTTTTTCTTCAATGCTTGGGATGGTATAGAATTGCTGATCCTCTGTAGTTTCATGCTTATGGGCATCCACGTATAATGCCAACTTTTCAATTGTTGGCTCATTGAATACAACGGCTACGGGCACTTGTATGTGAAATGCCTGATACAATCGTGATATAAGGGTAATTGCTTTGATGGAATGACCCCCAAGATCAAGAAAAGATACTTGTACACTTTGAACAGGTACGTCCAATATGTCTGTCCACAATCCCATAATCATTTCTTCCGTTTTGTTTTTGGGAAGAACAATAAGAGAAGATAAATGGGGCGCCAAAACCGGCTCCGGCAGAGCTTTTTTATCGATCTTCCCGTTAGGTGTCAGCGGCATGCTCTCCAGCTCCATCAGCCGGGCAGGGATCATGTAACCGGGCAGTTCCTGCCGCAGGACCTGCTCTATCGCTGCCAGATCGGTCGATGTTCCCGGCTCCCGGACCACATAGCCATACAGCACGGCTTCTCCTGCTGGCTCCTTTCGGACGGCTACCACCGCTTCCCGGACCGCTGCCTGGCCTTCCAGCTGTTTCTCAATTTCGCTTACTTCGATCCGGTGTCCCCGGATTTTCACCTGCTGATCGATTCGCCCCAGAAAAGACAGCTGTCCATCCGCCTGCCAGCGCACCAGATCCCCGGTCCGGTACAGACGCTCTCCTTCCACATACGGATTGACTACAAACTGCTCTGCCGTCAATTGTTCCCGGTTCCAGTACCCCCGGGCAACCCCTGCTCCGCCGACGACCAATTCGCCCGCTATACCGGCAGGCAGCAGCTGCAGCTGCTCATTCATGACATAGGCGGTGGAGTGGCTCACCGGACGACCAATCGGAACGGTCCGATCCTCTTCCCAGCTTCCCTGTATGGTATAGGCGGTGGAAATGACCGTGTTCTCGGTGGGTCCATACCCATTCACAATATGCAGCTCCGGATAGGCTCCCACCAGCCGGCTCACCTGACTGGCGGAGATAACATCCCCGCCGGCTACCACATATCTCATACCTGCAAAAGTCTCCGGGTACTCCCGGCTCAACTGGTTGAACAGGGTCGTCGGCAGTACGGCCAGCGTAATGCCCGACTCGCGGATATAGGCAGACAGCTCATGAAACGCATGCACCAGCTCATCCTCTTCCAGATGCAGCGGGATGCCATGGAGCAGTGCCGACCAGATTGGCAGCACGGCGGCATCAAACGACAGGGAGCCGGCCTGCAGCATCCGGTCGGTATCCCGGATCTGCATGTAGCTTGGATATTTGGTGTTCTTGACTACCGAGCGCTGCTCTACACATACACCCTTGGGATTGCCGGTCGTGCCCGAAGTGTAGATAATATATGCCAGATCGGTCGGACGGTTGACCGATGCTGGATTATGTATCGGAGAGCGGTCCACCTGTTCACCGGATAGGTCTATCCAGTGGATAGGCAGGTGATCCAGGCCCAGCTCGGCGCCCCGACCGGGAGAGCCGACAAGAAACCGCGCCTGGCTGTCGGTGAGCAAATAACAGATCCGGGCAGACGGATAACTGTCATCGATGGGTACATAGGCGCCCCCCGCTTTGATAATACCGACTATAGCGACAATGGTATCAATGGATTTACTGCACAGTACAGGGACCGGTTCATCCGGCTGCACCCCCTGCTGGCGCAAACAGTGGGCCAGTTGATTCGCACGGCGGTTTAGTTCCTCGTAGGTTAACTGCTGACTACCGGAGATAACGGCAGGCTGCTGACTGCACCGCTCCACTTCCGCCTCCAGCACCTCTGCCAGCGTACGTTCAATAGAGGGAGTATGATGTACCGGATTGAATTCTTGCATTACCTGTTTTTTTTGAGCAGTCGATAGGCTAATCGAACGTACTGCTTCACCGTTAACATTAGCCATCAGCTCGCCAATTAAATGGATATATTGTTCAAAAAAAGTGACTATCTGTTTTTTGTCAAACAGCAATCCGTTATAGGTGATTTCTAGCTTTAGCTGATCATGCTGTCTCTTCACCAATATATGAATATGATTTAATGCACGATTGTACATATTTTGTATACTCTCCACGCTGTGTACAGTATTCATGCATATGCCAAATTGACTAATTTGTAAAATATCATGCTCTCCATAACAGAGAGCATTTTTTCCGGTTTTTGCATACCCTTGGTTTTTGTATCCTTCAGATAATTCTTTTTTGCAGTGTCCAATTATTTCTTTCACTGCATGATTAGGTTGAATATAATTTGTAATTGGAAGAATGCCTGCATCATGTAATACATCGGATTCTCCACCATCATATGTTGGAATCAGATTGACAAGGTTTTGCCTGGTTAATTGATATTGCTGAATTTGAAGAACTGCCAACCATATAGTAAAAATCAGCAGATCGTTATTGCTGGTCATTTTAAATATTTTTTCGGTCAAACACTGGTCTATCGAAATATCGATGCTGTCAGGTTCATATCCGGAAGCAAAGGAATAATCATAAATCATCAGCTTTTCAAAAGATTGTGGACTCAACTCATTTAATTTACGGCTCCAGTATTGCTGAGATGATTTGGTTTTTTCAATTAGATAAAGCTTCTGACTTTCGCTTGTAATAGTATCAGACACATTTTCTCCCCCACTCAACTCATATTAAAATCAAATTCCGTTTCGTCCCAATCCTTGAATTCCTTTTCTTCCTTTAGCTGCTTGGCGATCAAAGCCTCTTTTTCCTGTAAAGTAAGCAGATCAATGTTGTCCAGCTTGGTATGAGGAGCGTCCAAAATTGATGTCAATTGCTCAAATCCCAGCATCAAACGTTCTCCAAATTCATCCATCAGTTGATCTGAATAAAGATTAGCATCATACATAATTTTATATATGAGCTGTTTTTTCATATAAAAAAGTCCATTTAGTGAATAACTGGTTTTCTCTACTGTCCGGATATCTTCCAGAGCAAAATTGGCATCACTTGTATCGGTAATCGCCTGATTTAGTTCTTCCATCGGATAATTTTCAAATACGACCAGTGTCTGAATCAGATTATGCTTGGCAGTAGTTGTATGCTGTATGTCTGCCAATGGAAGATACTCATATGGCTGACCGGCAATATTATTTGCCTGTACTTGCTGCAGTAATTTGACAATGGTCTGATCATGTTCTGAACGTATACGTACCGGTATAGTATTCAAAAATATACCCACCATGCGATCGATACCATTAATTTCCGGAGGTCGACCGGATACAATGCCCCCGAATACAATATCTTGTGTACCTGTATATTTTTGCATGGCGAGTCCCCATATCATTTGACAAATCGTATTCATCGTAACTTGATATTTTGAACTAATCTGCTTGATTTTTTTCGAAGTGATTTCGCTCAATTCAAATTGAACTTCGCCTCTTTTGGGACTTGATACTTCACTTCTTTCCAGATCAGCTTCTATTAGTGAATCGCCGGTATAATTGTCCAGTGCCTTGCGCCAATACTGAAGACCAAGCGTTCGATCCTGATCAAACAGCCATCGATGATAATTGTCCATAGGCATAGCAGATATGACATAACGTGCATCGTCCGCAGAGTACTCTTTGTATTTGGTAATCATTTCATTCAACAGAATAGCATTGGACCAACCGTCCAGAATAATATGGTGAATATCTACCAGCAATCGGTACTTTTCCTTTCCCAGATAAACCATTCTTAATTCGAACAGATTATCCTTATCCAGTACAAACCCTTGTTCCATACGCTTATTTTTCAGTCGTTCATACTTAAACTGCTGTTCTTCCGCATCATAAGACGACAGATCATAATACCTAAGAGTCTGATGTTCATACTGTGTAACGACCTGAACAGGATGTCTCCAATGATTGAATATATTGGTTCGCAAAGACTCATATTGAGCCAGAAGCTGGTTATACACTTCCTCCCAGATTTTCAGATCAATCGTACCTTTCAGGAATATTTCTGTTTGAAGGATATACGCAGCTGTATCCTGGTTCTGAAGATAGGTGAAGAACATGCCTTCCTGCATAGGAGTCAGCTTATTCAACTTTTCAATAACCGTATGATTTCCTTTTTGGCTGATTACCGTCTGTTTGAATTGCGAAAAATCGTCCAAATCCAAATCATGAATTCCATAATCATATGGTGTTAGTTCGGTAGTTTCAGTCGCTGCGCAATGATGAATAATTTCTTCAAGAGAGTCCTTCAGGCAATCTGCAAACCGATTTGTATCTTCGGACAACCAGACAGACGGATTAAATTCCAGAACAAAATGCAGTTCACTATTTTTGATCATGCCATTGATCTGTAAACCTTCCTCAATTACCATGACAGGACTCGCTTGCGTACCTACAGATAGACAAGATTCTGTAAACTGATCCTCTGTATCTCCGTAGCTGAGCTGTCCAAGATAGTTAAAACTGATGTCAGGCTTGATCGATAAATCGATTCCATGTTTGTATTTCTCGTCGGTCAAATAATGAAGAATACCATAGCCTATTCCTTTGTTTGGAACATGGCGCAGGTTTTCTTTAGTTCGTTTAATCAGTTCTCCGGGATTATGATCCTGAATATGCAGAACGACCGGATAACATGTTGTAAACCAGCCTACCGTACGTGTCGTGTCTGCAGATGCAGCATCCGAAACATAGAGTTCTTCCCGGCCATGACCTTCGATCATAATCGTCAACTGCTCCCGGTTATCCCATTTCCGGATTCCATGCCCTATCGCCGCCAATAGCAGATCATTCATCTCTGTTCGATAAGCCCTGTGTGCATCGGTTAACAGTTTCTGCGTTGCTGTTTTATTCAGTTTGATTTTGCGTGTCATCATATTTTCAAGATAGGATGCGGATGGTGAAATTGACTGGTCCCGATGATGATGTTCAGTTACAACACTGTTCCAATAATTCAGCTGCTTGAGTGCCTGTGAACTATTGGCATATTCCAGCTGCTCATTAGCCCATTTTTGAAAGGAGGTTGTTTTGGCCGGAAATTGAATTTCCAAATCAGCCATACAAGCAGCATATCCATTCTCAAAATCTTCCAGCAATATTCTCCAGGAAACACTATCTATCACGAGGTGATGTACGGAAAAGAGCAGGTGATCTCCGGAAGAAGTGCTAAATAACATAACTTGCACGAGCGGACCATGTTCGAGATTCATTGAAGCCTGTATTTCGTCAACTTTTGCAGCTATACATTGCTCTGATTCCGGGCTATCTTCAAGTGTCATCATTCCAAAGCGATACAGGTTATCCGTATCTTTGATGGAAGCATTGAATAAATAAGCATGACCGCTATCATCCTGTTTGATAAGCATTCGTAATGCATCATGATGCTGAATCAGCCTGTTTATGACTTTTCTTACAGCTTCTGCGTTCAATTTCTGCTTTGAGAACAACATTACAGATTGATTAAAATGATTAAATGTCTCTGCATGTATTCCATTCACAAATTGGCTAGTAATTGGAGTCCAAGCCACTTTTCCTTCTACTGCCTGCTGATCCGGCACGGAATGAACGCTTTTCACATAACGAGACAGCATTTCGACGGTTTGATATTGCATAATGTCTTTGACGCTTAACATAATATTTTCTTTTCGAAGCCGAGATACAATCTGTATAGATTTGATAGAGTCTCCACCCAACTCGAAAAAATTATCGTACAGACTGACCTGAGGAACAGATAGCACTTCACTCCATACCTTTATAAGAGCAGACTGTATAGTGTTGTAAGATTCGATATAATTTCCGCGTGACAATACCTTAATGGGCTCCGGCAGAGCTTTTTTATCGATCTTCCCGTTAGGTGTCAGCGGCATACTCTCCAGCTCCATCAGCCGGGCAGGGATCATGTAACCGGGTAGTTCCTGCCGCAGGGCCTGCTCTATCGCTGCCAGATCGGTCGATGTTCCCGGCTCCCGGACCACATAGCCATACAGCACGGCTTCTCCTGCTGGCTCCTTTCGGACGGCTACCACCGCTTCCCGGACCGCTGCCTGGCCTTCCAGCTGTTTCTCAATTTCGCTTACTTCGATCCGGTGTCCCCGGATTTTCACCTGCTGATCGATTCGCCCCAGAAAAGACAGCTGTCCATCCGCCTGCCAGCGCACCAGATCCCCGGTCCGGTACAGACGCTCTCCTTCCACATACGGATTGACTACAAACTGCTCTGCCGTCAATTGTTCCCGGTTCCAGTACCCCCGGGCAACCCCTGCTCCGCCGACGACCAATTCGCCCGCTATACCGGCAGGCAGCAGCTGCAGCTGCTCATTCATGACATAGGCGGTGGAGTGGCTCACCGGACGACCAATCGGAACGGTCCGATCCTCTTCCCAGCTTCCCTGTATGGTATAGGCAGTGGAAATGACCGTGTTCTCGGTGGGTCCATACCCATTCACAATATGCAGCTCCGGATAGGCTCCCACCAGCCGGCTCACCTGACTGGCGGAGATAACATCCCCGCCGGCTACCACATATCTCATGCCTGCAAAAGTCTCCGGGTACTCCCGGCTCAACTGGTTGAACAGGGTCGTCGGCAGTACGGCCAGCGTAATACCCGACTCGCGGATATAGGCAGACAGCTCATGAAACGCATGCACCAGCTCATCCTCTTCCAGATGCAGCGGGATGCCATGGAGCAGTGCCGACCAGATTGGCAGCACGGCGGCATCAAACGACAGGGAGCCGGCCTGCAGCATCCGGTCGGTATCCCGGATCTGCATGTAGCTTGGATATTTGGTGTTCTTGACTACCGAGCGCTGCTCTACACATACACCCTTGGGATTGCCGGTCGTGCCCGAAGTGTAGATAATATATGCCAGATCGGTCGGACGGTTGACCGATGCTGGATTATGTATCGGAGAGCGGTCCACCTGTTCACCGGATAGGTCTATCCAGTGGATAGGCAGGTGATTCAGGCCCAGCTCGGCGCCCCGACCGGGAGAGCCGACAAGAAACCGCGCCTGGCTGTCGGTGAGCAAATAACAGATCCGGGCAGACGGATAACTGTCATCGATGGGTACATAGGCGCCCCCCGCTTTGATAATACCGACTATAGCGACAATGGTATCAATGGATTTACTGCACAGTACAGGGACCGGTTCATCCGGCTGCACCCCCTGCTGGCGCAAACAGTGGGCCAGTTGATTCGCACGGCGGTTCAGTTCCTCGTAGGTTAACTGCTGACTACCGGAGATAACGGCAGGCTGCTGACTGCACCGCTCCACTTCCGCCTCCAGCACCTCTGCCAGCGTGCGTTCAATAGAGGGAGTATGATGTACCGGATTGAATTTACTGATGAGTTTAATGGAGGCCTCCACATCCATTAATTTTATTTGTTCAATCTGCCTGTTCGGATATTCAATAAGCGATTGCAGTATATGTTGAAGATGGTCTCCCAGCTGCCGGATGATCTGTTCTGCAAACAAATTGCGGTTATACATAATAGTAAATTTCCAGTCATTTTTTAACGTAAAAATAATATTCAGATCATAAGCAGTTTGTTCTCTTCCATCAATTCGTTCTATGGTAAAACTCAATTCATCCTGATTTTCGTAAGAAATGTCCAGATAATTTTCCAGCACCATCAATGTATTCAGCTTGTGATATTTTAATGGTGTAGTACTTTGAATTTTGGCCAAAGATACATATTCATATGGGGATTTATTCTGATTATTGATTTGCACTTCCTGCAGAAGCTCAATTGCTGTCTGCCCGGCTTGAGAAATGATTCTAATCGGCAGTGTATTGATAAACATGCCCATCATCTGTTCGATATTTTCAATCTCTGGAGGTCTTCCCGATACTACTGCACCAAAGGCAACATCATTAGTGTTTGAATATCGCTGCAGCAGTATCCCCCATGCCGTTTGACAAAGCGTATTCAATGTGACAGCGTTATTCTGGGCTGCACGCTTTAAATAGTCACTCTGGTTCCCCGTAAATACAACTTCGTGTATGCCTTCTACATATTCAGTGATTATATTTTTTTCGCTCGGAAGAATGACGTCCTGGCTGTAATCTTTTAAATGATTTTGCCAGTACGTCAGAGCGTGATCTTCTTCCTGATCTTCCAACCATTTTATATAAGAAGCAAAATCATATTCCGGAAAAATCGTCTTTATGCTTCCTTTGTCTGCCTCTATATATATATCCAGTAAATCTTTTAACATTCGTCCGTGTGACCAGCCATCCAAAATAAGATGATGACAGGTAATAATCAGACGGAATTCTTCTGGCTGTGTTTGTACAAGTGCAAGATGGAATAAAGGATCTTTTTGTACATTAAATCCTTTTTGGATCAGTGATTGTTTGTAAGCAGTACAAGTTGCCTCCGCATAAAGCTGGTTCTGGATATCAAGCAGACTTATTTCTTTCTTCCAGTTGGATAATACGACCTGAACCGGATGTTTCTCGTGTTCCACGAAAACGCTGTTTAATATTTGATGCTGCTCGCACAATATGTCAAAAGCTTTCTGGAGAATAATGGGTTGTATGCTACCTTTTAAAATATATTCTCCCTGGACAATATAAGCCTGGGTATCTTCCTGCTCTGACACGGTGAAAAACATTCCTTGCTGCATTGGTGTCAGGCGATTAATATGCTCAATATTGGCTTCTGCACTCACTTGTTCGACAATATATTCTTTTAATTTCACTACTTCTTCCAGTGATAAATCATGGATTCCGTAATCAATAGGAGTCTTTTCTGTATGCTGCATTGCTGTACAGTGATCAATTACACGATACAATGAATATTCATACAAGGAGGAGAGCTGATTTCTGTCCGCTTCACTCCATTGTTCTTGATTAAAATCCATAATTATCTGCAGCTTCCGATCCTTTACAAATCCATTAATCTGAAGATTTTCCTGTACATGAAGATCAGGGCTGGCCTGTTTCCCCGGTCCCAAAGGCGATATTATAATCTCCTGATCATTTCGATTGTTATCCAGTTGACCCAGATAATTAAAACTGATATCCGTTCCCGTTGATAACAGCTTATTGTTCAGCAGATCCGGGTCAGTAAGATGCTTTAATATGCCATAACCTATCCCTTTGTTCGGAACACGATGCAGAATTTCTTTTGTCCGCTTAACAAGCATGCCCAGATCAGGATCGGTTATTTGCAAATTCACCGGATAAATGCTTGTAAACCATCCTACCGTCCGGGTAATGTCGATTCCTTTTCCTATTTCTCCTTTTAAAGGTTCGCGTCCATGTCCTTCCAGCATGAGTGAAAGATACTCCTGACCGTTAAATTGCTGAATAGCATATCCGAGCGCAGCCAAAAGCAGATCATTAATCGTTGTTCCATAGGCATGATTGGATTTTTTTAATAGTTTTTCCGTTGCTGCAGTATTCAGAGTTATATTCCGACTAATCATATCTTTCAATAACGTATGATTTTTTCGAGGTTTTATAGCAGTTTGCTTTCCTACAACTTCCTGCCAATAATCCAGCTCTCTTAACATTTGATGCTGATTTGCATATTCTTTTTGAGAGGCAGCCCACTTTTGGAAAGAAGTAGTCTTTTCCGGGAAAATATATTTTTCTTTCTTCATCGCTGTTTTGTAGGCAGCATAAAAATCTTCCAGAATAATTTGCCATGATACACTATCGACTATTAAATGATGAATAGAGATTAACAAGTGGTCCCCAGCTGATGTATGAAATACACCAACCTGGATTAGCGGCCCTTTACTAATCTGCATGGCCTGCTGCATTTCTTCTGCTTTTTGGGCAATCTGTTGTTCGACATCATTTCGATTGACCCAATCAAATGATTGGAAATTATAAAATAAAGCGGAGTCGGTAAAGGCACGAATTTCCAACTGCGCCTCTGTACCAAATGCAGATAAAAATTCTTCATTACCATCATTTACAATTATCATCCGTAATACATCATGGTGTTCTATAAGGTTTTCGAGCACGCTTTTAACAATCTGGTCATCAAGAGAGTTTGGGTGGTACAACATGACCGATTGATTAAAATGTCGAAATGCTTTGGGCTGTGTGAATTCCAGAAAATAGCGAATAATAGGAGTCTTCTCTACTGCACCCTCCACCTCATTCTGAGGTAAACTAATATGTGCTTCTTTTACATGAAGTGCTATTTTTGCAATGGTCTTATACTGCATAATCTCCTGGACACCCACATGGATTTGACGCGAACGAAGTCTTGAAGCAATCTGAATAGACCGGATAGAATCGCCGCCAATATCCAAAAATGAATCCTGTATACCGATAGGCTCAATGCCGAGCACTTCTTCCCATACGGAAACGAGCATCTGCTCCAATTCATTTCTGGGGGCACAATATACTGATGTTTTTGTAGCAAGATCAGGCTCGGGAAGTGCTTTTCGGTCTGTTTTACCGTTTGGTGTCAGTGGTAATTTTTCCAGCTGCATTACCGAGGAAGGAATCATATACTCCGGCAGCTCGTTTCTCAAATAAGCTTGAACTGCTGCTATGTCTATTGCAACCGCTGAAAATCCTGTTATATATCCATATAGCTGTGTAACATCGGATTGGTCTTTTTTCGCTATGACCACTGCTTCTTTCACTTGTTTATAAGCAGTCAGCGTTTTTTCGATTTCGCCCAATTCTACCCGGTAGCCTCTAATTTTGATCTGCTCATCAATTCTGCCCAGAAATTCAATGTTGCCGTCAGTACGCCAACGGGCAAGATCCCCTGTTCGGTATAAACGCTCTTCTGGTACATAACGGTTGTTTTTAAATTTATCCGCGGTTAATTGTTCATGGTTCCAATATCCCCAGGCAACACCATCCCCGCCAACGACCAGCTCTCCCGGCACCCCGATAGGCAGCAGATGCATATTTTTATCCATAATATATGCAGATGAGTTACTGACCGGTTTTCCAATCGGAATAGCTTCCTTTTCGTCCCATATGTTTGTCATTTGAAATGCAGTGGAAATAACGGTGTTTTCTGTTGGTCCATAACCGTTAATAATATGTAATTCAGGATAAGCATCCAAACAGCGATGAACCTGTTTGCTAGAGATGACTTCCCCTCCGGCAATCAAATACTTCACACATTGAAATGCCAAAATATCCATTTGGTTAAATAAGGAGGTAGGCAGTATAAGATGGGTAATTTGCTGCCTGCTTATATAAATACCTAATTGTTCCGAGTCGAGCAGCACATTTTTGGAGATCATGTGCAAAGGAATGCCATGAAGCAGGGCAAGCCAGATTTGCTGTACAGAAGCATCAAATGATAATGATCCGGCCTGCAGCATTTGATCACCCGCTTGAATTTCCATGTACCCATTATTCAAAACCATTTTTGCAAGCGAACGATGAGTAATGCATACTCCCTTCGGTTTACCTGTTGTCCCTGATGTATAAATGAGATAAGCAATATCTTCTGGCGAGTTGATGATTTCCGGATTCTGTATTTGAGTGCTATCCAGATTCCGATCATTCGGATAAATAATATCGAATGTGCATTTCCAATCTCCAAAACTGTCACTCATCCCGGTCGCATCAACAATAAACTTTGCCTGGCTGTCTTCGATCAGATACTGTATACGGGCTTCGGGATAATCTTTGTCGATAGGAAGATAGGCTGCTCCGGACTTTATAACTGCAATCATGGCTACAATGGTATCTGTGTTTTTATCACAAATTACAGGAATAATATTTCCTTTTTCTACGCCTCGGCTCCTCAAAAAATGAGCCAGTATATTGGCTTGTTGATTCAATGCATCATAATGGCATGTTTCTTTTTCAGCGAAAATAGCAGTTTTTGCATATGCACTTTTTGCAACATTTTCAAACAGTTCCGGTATGGTACAATGTTTCGGATATACGTTTTTTTCTCCTGTAGACCACTGAATTATATTTGCTGTTTCCTGCGAAGATAACAATGCTAGGGAATCAATTTGCTGATTTGTATTTGAAATACTGTGTTCCAGTACATAAAGATAGCGTGACCAGAACGATAACATTCCTTCTTCTTTGTAATAATTATGATTATAGGTAATTCTGAAACAAAACTTTTCATGCCGTTTTTCTATCCATACCAATAGCTGGTCATTTGTAAATGAACTTGCAATTTCGTGATCAGTATGAAGATTATCCATTCCTATCACGAACTGATGAGACTCAGGATTAAATTCTGTGAGCGGGTAATACTGATGTTCCAGCACACTCATTATTTCCTGTCTGCATAAACCAATTGCCTCCTTAACGGATAGCTGGTCATTCAGACATATATTCACAGGAAGAATCCGGTTGATTGGCGAATTTTCTCCGGAAAAGCCATCCTGAAATATAGGCACATTTATGCTGACTGCTTTGCCTGTATAACGATACATCTGGATTTGCAGTACTGTTAAAAAAATAATATAGGCAAACAGCTCTTTATTGCTGCTGATCCGGTTAATTTCATGGGTCAATTCTGCAGGGATGCTCAGTTCTATCGTTTTCTTTACATATTTTCCGGAATACGGGTGATGCTCGAAAAAAATACGTTCTCCCTGTTCCTGGATAAACTTATTCTCCCAAAATTGTTTTGACTGCGCTGATTGTTCCAAACGGTTTATATCCTGCGGATTATAGTTCATAACAGCCTCCCCATACCTTTTATAGAATGCATATTAGAAATTGAATTCAAAGCTTTCATTTTGCTCCAGCAGTTTTTTTCTGGCATCTATCTCTCGTTGAAGCTGGCTTTTTTCAGTTTCATCAAGAAGACTAATCTTTTTTACAGATAGATTGGTATCTTCGGCAAATTGCTTAAATATCAATATCAAATGGGTGGCTATTTTTTGAATATAGTAGTTGGAGTATTGGTTGTTGTTGTACATAATATCCAGCACGAGTTCTTCGTTCATACTGAATGCGATGCTGAGATCATAACCAGTCTGTTCTCTTGATGTCTCACGATGAAAATGAAATTCAGTAAACTGATTATGGTCTGTAGCATCAGGATAATTTTCAAATACGGTAAGATGATGAATAAGGTCCTGTTTCAAAACACTGTTTTTTTGTATCTCGGCCAAACTTACATAGTTATAGGTCTGTGACATATTGGCCTGCTGTTGGACACTTGTCAGCACTTCGTGAACAGTAGAGTTTTCCTGACATAGTACTCTTATCGGAACAGCATTGATCATCATCCCAATCATGGATTCAATTCCGCTTAGTTCTGCCGGTCTTCCTGCTATAACGGTACCGAATACCACATCCATACTATTGTTGTATTTTTGTAACAGGATGGCCCATACCGTCTGGCATACTGTATTGACCGTTATCTCATGGTCCCAGGCCAGCTGTTTAATTTGTTGGCTTAATTCCACGCCAAGTGACCGGCTCCACAAACCATCGTCGTAACCTGCCTTGCCATCCAGATCAGGCAGCAGTCGCGCAGACGTCTGGTACCCTTGCAAATTTGATTCCCAATACTTGAGTCCTGCTGCCAAATCTTGTCGGTACAGCCAATCCAGATAATCCCGGTAGTCGGGTGTCGCCGGTAAATATACTGTTTGCCCATTACTTAGTTTGTCGTAAATGGTCAACAATTCATTCATTATTAATGCGATTGACCAACCATCCATAATAATGTGATGTACATTAATTAATAAGATATACTTTGTTTCCTGAAGTCGTATAAGGTGAAGATTTATAAGGATATCTGTTCGTAATTCAAATCCTTTTTCAATACATTTTTGTTTATACTCGGTCAGCTTTTCCTCCTGATCAAGGCAATCCATAAGACACAAAAACGATATCGATGCTGCAGGTCTTTTTAAAACAATCTGGCAGGAATGCCTCCAGTGATCCAAAAACATTGTTCTGAGCACTGCATGTCTATCAAGCAGTATCGAAAAAGACTTTTCCAGAAGCACATGGTTAATTGTTCCGGTCAGTTGTATCGGTGTCTGAATAACATAGGCTGTAGTTGCATTGTTTTTCAGATAGGTATAAAAAATCCCCTCCTGCATCGGTGTCAAAAAGTCGATCGATTCAACTTCTGCAAATTCCCCGTGCAGTGCAGCTACTTCCCGCATAATTTCTGTATGCTCTTCTATACTGTACTCGTTGAGCCCATAATCGGAAGGCGTACGTTCCACAATATCTGTATGTGTCGTAAAATAAACGATTTGTTCAAAAGACTGCTTAAGCATTTTGCAAAATGCCATAATAGTTTCATCGGTATACATATTGTGATTGTATTCCAGTATCAGTTTTAATCTCCCCTGCTGAACTTTTCCATTGATATGAATATTTTGGTCAAAAGTCATTTCAGGATGAAACTCGGTTCCTTTCGCAAAATTGCAATAATTTAGCCATTCTTGTTTGTCTCCCTGATCAAACTGTCCCATATAATTAAAGCTGATTGGCACATCGACTTTATATTCCTCCTGATTGGCGCGATCCGTTAAATGTCGAATAATACCATATCCAATTCCTTTATTCGGAATACGACGCAATGTTTCTTTCGTTTTTTTGATAGTCATTGCCGGCTCTTTATCACCTATACTCAAAACGACCGGATAAAGACTCGTAAACCAGCCAACTGTCCGGGTGATATCCAATTCCTGTATTTCATCCCCTCTCAACTCTTCTCGTCCATGACCTTCCAGCATTAAAGACATCTTGTCCCGGCCTGTCCAGGTATGATAAGCCCGCCCAAGAGCGGTCAGCAGCAGATCATTGACTTCTGTTCCGTAAGGCTTATGAGAATCGGTCAGCAGGGAAAGCGTAGTCTGTTCATCCAAAGTCACTACCCGTGAAGCAAAATCTTTTTGTTTTGTACTTGTTTTTGGCTGCTGCATGTCTTGGATTTGCTTCACAACTGATTTCCAGTATCTTGTTTCGGTATACAGTTTGGAGCTTTGTGCATACTCATTCAAATAAGCTGCCCAGCCTTGAAAAGAAGCTGTCTTCGCAGGTAAACCTGCTTTCCTTCCTGCCTGTGCATTCTGATAAGATATAGCGAAATCTTCCGATAAAATTCTCCAGGACACACCGTCGACTGCTGCATGATGTATAATGAGCAGCAAATAATCACCGGCATCGGTTCTAAAAATACCTGCTCGCAACATAGTTCCGTTATACGGGTCCGTGCCGGACTGCAATTTATCCGCTTCTTTCATTATTTCCTGTTCAATATGAACGGAGCTGCTTAAGTCAAAGTAATCCACCTTAAACAATAAACGCTCTTCTACCGCTGTACTGCGATTGTATAACCGAGGAAGTGAGTTGTTATTCATTTCATCTGCATTATCGTGTTCCGGCAGGATGGCCAATCGTAATGCATCATGGTGCATTACAAGTGCTTTGAGCGCCTGTTCAACAGCCCACTTATCCAGTGTATTCACAGAATGGAACATATAAGATTGATTGAACTGCTTAAAAGCTGCCTGACTGTTATTTGTTATAAATTCCTTTAAGACAGGTGTCCAGCAAACAGCGCCTTCCACAGCTGCCTGAGAGAGATCGGATTTTTGAATTGACGCCTGCCGGGCAATTTTTTCAATCGTTTTCTGCTGCATCATATCTTTTACTGATATCTTTATATTATGCTGACGCAATCGCGAGACAATTTGAATAGCTTTGATGGAGTCTCCACCTGTATTGAAAAAGCTATCTGTCACACTAATTTTGTCCCTGCCCAAAAGTTCTTGCCATACTTCTGCTATCGTCCGTTCAGTATCGGTTCGTGGAGACACATAATCTTTTGTGACGGAATGAAATTCCGGCTTGGGAAGCGCTTTTGTATCAATTTTTCCATTCGGTGTCAAAGGCAGCTGGTCAAGAATCTGTATATGAGCCGGAATCATATATTCGGGAAGATCCTGTTCCAGGCTTGTACGCAGACCTGACATATTCAATTGAATGTTATTATGCGCTACTATATATCCATAAAGTGCGTTATCCCCTGATGCATCCGGTATAGCGATAACTACCGCTTCCTTAATTCCAATATAATTTCCTAACTTTTTCTCAATTTCGGCAATTTCCACTCTATACCCACGAATCTTCACCTGTCGGTCAATCCGGCCAAGAAATTCGAGATTCCCATCCGGCAGCCAACGAACCAAATCCCCTGTTTTATACAATCGCTCACCATCCATATAAGGGTGTACGATAAATTTCTCAGCAGTTAATTCCGGTTTATTCCAGTAACCTGAAGCCAGACCGTCTCCCCCCAGAATAAGTTCACCAGGAATTCCTATAGGAAGCAGCTGGTGATTGCGATCCATGACATAAGCAGTAGAATTGCTAACCGGCTTACCGATCGGTATACTTTGCTGTTCATCCCAGCTGCCTTTCATATGAAATGAAGTAGATATGACTGTATTTTCCGTAGGCCCATATCCGTTAATAATTTCTATTTCAGGAAATCTACTTAGAAGATGATTGACCTGCCTGCTGGAAATTACATCACCGCCGGCAATCACATATTTCACTTTTTCAAATGCTTCAGGCTGTGATTGGCTGAATTGGTTGAAAAAAGTGGTAGGAAAAATTAAATGGGTGATTTGCTGCTGCTGTATATAGGCAGACAATTCATCCGTATTCAGCAATAGTTGTTTGGAAACCAGATGCAAAGGCACGGTATGCAAAAGAGCGAGCCATATTTGCTGCACAGAAGCATCAAATGATAAAGACCCTGCCTGCATTAATGAATGACCGGAAAAAATTTTTATATAGTTGGTATTAATAGCCATTTTGGCCAGGGCACGATGGCTGATGCATACTCCTTTAGGATTGCCAGTTGTTCCAGAAGTATAGATTATATAAGCCGTATCTTCCGGAGTATGGGTCGATTTCATATTCTGTCTACTTGCCAGACTGACTTCCGGTGCCGTTATATCCATAATTTCAACAGACATCATGTTCAAGCCAGCTTCTTCTGCCCAAATATAGTCACCCATAATAAGCGTTGACCTGCTGTCCTCAACGATGTATTGAATTCGGGAAAGAGGATAATGTTTATCTATAGGCAGATATGCTGCTCCTGCTTTTAATACTCCAACCATGGAAATAATAGAATTTATATCCGTATCACAAATAATTGGAACGATTTTTCCCCGACCTATTCCTTTCTTGCGTAGACAACAAGCAATCTGATTGGATTTTTCGTTCAATTCTCCATAACTGCAGATTGATGATCCTGCAATCAGAGCCGGCAACGTTTCTCTGCCTGTCACAGCCTTTTCAAGCAGCTCTGAAATCGTACTGCTTTGTGGATACATTTTTTTGGTGTCATTAAATACATGCAAAATCCGATTTTTATCCTGCTCGTTCAAAAGGCAAATCCGAGCAAGGCGAATATTGTCCTCATCCAGCACTATTTTTAGCACCTGAGTAAAATGCCCCATCAAGGACTTTATAAATTCTTCCGTATACAAATCTTTGTTATATTCGATAAATCCTTTTAATTCCGATCCATACCGACCGATAATGAAAGTTAAATCAAATTTGGCAGTACCGTTATCTATTGACAGTTCTTTCATAGTAAAATTTTGCCCTGACCATGTATCTGTATTAAAATTTTGCACTGAAAAAAACACATCAAATAAAGGATGATGCCTGTATTCTGTTTGCATATTAAGGCGGTGAGCCATTTCACCAACATCATAATCCTGATGTTCAAAAGCTTCTGTCACACGTTTTTTGGTATTCCTCATAAATTCCCTAAATCCAAGATCATCCTCAGGCTTTATTCGCAGCGCAATACTGTTTACAAACATGCCTACACTGTTTTCTAGATCAGGATGACTTCTTCCCAATACAGGCGTACCTATTACAAAATCCTGCTGACCTGAATATTTTGAAAGAACGATAGAGAAAACAGATAATAGAAGGGCATATTCCGTGCTTGCTTGCTCTTTAACAAAATCAGCAATATTTTCACTAAGTGAGTAATCTAAATCGAAAAAGTGTTTGCCCCCTTTAATAGCGGATGCAGTTGTACGGCGACTTTCATCTATCGGAAGATTCAATCTCGGCACAGAATTACCAAGTTCCTGGTTCCAAAAAGCTTCTAATTCTTTTTTTCTTTCTTCATTATCATTTTTTTTATTCCAGAGTATATAGTCCAGATAAGACAATGATGGCTTTTCTGGCTCCCGCTCTTCATAAATAGCCAGCAAATCTTTAATCAAAATGGATAAGGACAATCCATCTGCAACAATATGATGTATATCTATCATTATCATCTGAAGATTATTCTCTTCCAGAAGAGTTACTCTAATCAATGGAGCTTTTTGAAGGTCAAAAGGCGTAATCAAAGATTTTATTCGGAGGGCTGCCGTTTCCACTGACAAATCATGATTATGTGTACACGGTATATATGTGAAAACAGAATCTACATCAGCAATAAATGGAACTATTTTCTGTCTAAATTCCACATCATTGATTACAAAGCTGGTCCGTAATGATTCATGACGGTTGATCAGACTTTTTACAGCTTCAGCCAGCCTGTTCGGTTCCATTCTGCCCTCTGTTACCAGATAGGCCTTGGATTCATTATAGGCAATAGAATACGGATCATTGATTTGAATTGCGATCAGTTTCTTCTGCATGGAAGATACAGGATAGTCACTGCCTTCGTTCCTTTTGAATACAGTAATTGCATTTTCTCGCTGTTCGTTTCCGTCCGTACTTGAATTCCGAATAAAATCAGCCATTTTCTGAATAGTATGATTGGCAAAAATGTCCCCTAGTTTTATTTTCACATTAAACGTTTTGCGAATCTCGGCCGCCATACGTAGCCCACTCAATGAATCTCCACCCAGATAATAAAAATCATCCTGCATATAAACCTGTTCGACCTTTAAAATATTACGCCAGATAACGGACAGCATTTGTTCTTCTTTTGTAGCTGCCACTTCATTTGAAGAAGAGGCATGCTGATCTGCGAACAATTCCATAATTTTTTTGCGATCGGTTTTACCTGTCACAGTAGTTGGTATCTGATCTACGATAAGCCAACGTGAAGGCAGCATATATTCGGGAAGATATTCTGCCAGATATCTCTTTGCTTTTTCTTCGGACAGATTTTCTCCCTGCAGTACAGCATACAATTGAGACTGCGACGATTCCTTATAAAACAGAGGAGCGGTTACCACTACAGCTTTATTGATTTCAGGACAACGAAGCAGCACACTCTCTACTTCTCCCGTCTCCACACGATAACCCCTGATTTTCACTTGGAAATCTTTACGCCCTCTAAATTGGATCATCCCATTGTCCAGTAAGAGGCCCAGATCACCAGTAGCATAAATCTTTCCATATAATGGATGTTTTTTGAATGCAATGTTGGTACGAATTGGATCTTTCCAATAACCTGGTGAAATATGATCACTGCTTACATGGATTTCTCCCGTTTCTCCTGGTTCAATCATTTTCCCTGTTTCATTCAGTACTATCAAATCAAGTCCAGGAACAGGTGTACCCAGCAGGGAGCTGTTTTGTACCTCATTCACCGATACACTGATTCCGGAATTAAAAGAAGATTCTGTTTGTCCGTATAAATTGTACAACTGAGCATGGGGAATCTTTTCGAATAAGCTTTCCGCATCATAGGGAATAACCGCTTCACCACCCAGCACGACCAGACGCAGCTGTGGCAATATTACATTTTCATCGAGTTCTTTTATAAAATATCTATACAGGGTAGGTACAGAATGCCAAATTGTGATTCGGTTTTTGAACAACCATTTACCCAAAGACTCGTCATCAGCCATATATCGGATATCTTTTGGGTATAGGGTAGCTCCGGCAAAAAGTGCACCAAATATGTCCATAATCGAAGCATCATGTATATAGGAGGAAAATAGAGTAAGCCGATCTGCAGGCATAATATTCGCGGCATGAATATAATTTTCAATATAAAAAATCATATGTTTATATGTCTGAATAACTCCCTTGGGCTCTCCGGTTGAACCCGATGTATACAATATGTAAGCCGCAGCGTTTTCTCTGGCAGTATGATTTAAATAATTGTAATCATAACTGTTCTGCAGTTCATTTATATTGATGATCGGTACAGGATGATGTAACGTCTGTAATAATTTCAAGGCCCTCTCTACATTTTTATTATTTGTAATTATGTAATGCGGTTCTGCATGTTCGGCTATATAAGCCGCTCTTGAGAAAGGATATGTCGAGTCAATGGGAATATAGGTTACTCCTGCTTTTATACAGGCCAGCATAGCTACAATCATATCTGCACCGTGTTCAAATAGCAGTACTGCCCTCTCTTGGTCGTTTAGTATGTCTATGGCGGCTGCAACCTTCATGCAGCCAGCTATCTGATTGGAAATCCTGTGTACGTCCATATAGCTATAACTTATTTCTGCTGTAACGACTGCAGGTGAATTGGGCATCACGTTCACCCTTTGCTCAAACTGATCCAACATCACTTTTACCCCTCCAGATTATACAAATTCATAATTAAAAATTTAATTTACGAAGTTCTTTATTTCTGTACATCAGTAAAGTGGAAATGAGCAGAAGCAGACTTGCGCTAAGAGGTAATGCATAACCAGGAATCAGATCCAGCAGAATGCCTGATAAAATGCTGGCTAAAGGAATCAACAAGGTGGACAGCATGCCTAGCAACCCGAATATTCTTCCTCTCATATAATCCGGAACTTTGCTTTGAAGCACTACGTTAATCGGAATCATTATGCACGGTACGGCGGCGGAAATAATAAAAAACAGAATGGAAATGACTAGACAATACTGTGATGTTGATAATTCAAAAACCGGATAAGTTAAAATCCCGGCAGCAAGCACACCGATATCCAGAATAAAAAAGCTCAAAATCATCTTTTTAAAATTACTTTTTTTAACTCCTATTACAGAAAAGAGAATAGCTCCTGCAAGCATACCTAGAGGAAACATAGCTTCAACAATGCCAAATTGAACCGAAGAAAAGTGTAATACCTGGTTTACAATGAAAGGGATGGGTATCGTAATACCAAAAATCATAAAAAAATTTATAAACATAAAAAACACAACTAACACTTTGAGCCATTTTTCCGTTTTGATATATGTAAGACTTTCTTTCAATTCGGCCATAAAATTATTGGATGGTAATTTTTTTGTGTGTTGTTCATCGGTGAGGGGAAGATTAAGCTTAAAGTTAACAAATTTGATTAATATCGCGGATAGTATAAAAGAAATACCATTTAGGAGAAGAAAAATTCGAATATCGATAAGGGCAAAAATAAAACCGCCTAAAAAGGGACCAATCATATTAGTCAAAGAAGTGACCATTTCATTCCATGAATTAATTTTAGGGAGGGATTCCACTTTTACTATATTGGAAATGGAAGCCCCAATGGAAGTATCAAAAAAAGTGTGGCAAATTGCCAATAGTACTGTCGTAATATATATGTACATCAGACTCAGTTGATCCAGCATAGAGGCTGCCAGCATTGTAAACACAATCAGTCCGCTTAAGATATCCATGCATATAATAATTTTTTTGCGATCAATACGATCAGAAATCACTCCGGAAATGGGTCCACATAAAATGGCTGGTATAGTTCCCAAAGCAAGCGTCAATGCAAAACCGAGGCCTGACCCTGTTATATGCAGCACATAAAAACTGATAGCAAAGTTGTATATGCTTGTTCCCGATAATGAGGAAAACCTGCTTAAAAGATAAAACAAAATATTTTGTGATTCTCTCCTTTGCCTGGATCGCTCCTGTATACTCCCAAAAAGTAACTCGGCTGCACTCTCTTTTTCCACTGAATAACTCACCCGCTTTAGCAATTAGTTTAAATGGATTATTATTATGTATTAATTTCCACTTTTTAATACATTATATTTGCTTAGTAATTAATTGTAAATATTATAATTTTTTATTATTTTTAACAAAATAGATAATTAAATATAATTTTTAAAACATATTGGAATATCATTTTTTCTAATGTAACTACGATTATATTGATCTTCATACAAACAGCCAGGGTGCATAGTTATACACCCTGGCTGTTTTATATTTATAATATGCACTTTTGATATGATGGCACAAACCATATTGTTCCTGCGCAGCGCGGATACGTGATTACGGCAGCAGCTGTTCGACTGCATGGCGCACATCGTCCTGCAGCAACTCCCGACCAAAGATGGATACCCGGCCGCTATCATCACGAGAACGGATCAGACGACCAATGCCCTGGCGCAAACGCAGCATCATATACGGCATGTCCACTGCATGGAATGCATCTGCCGCTTCTTGACGACGTGAAGCGAACACCGGATCATTGGGAGGGAATGGCAGTGACCAGATAATTACATGGGACAATGATGGTCCCGGAATATCCAGGCCTTCCCATAATGTAACGGCACACAGTACGCTCGTCTCCTCCTGCTGGAACTCAGAGATCAGATGACTGATCTCGGCAGTGCCCTCATAGAGCATCCGGTAAGGCAGGGTTACCCCTATCCCTTCTACCATCTGACGGAAGGCAGCCAGTTCCTGCATCGAGGAGAACAGCAGCAGCGAACGTCCTCCGCTCTGTTCGATCAAGTTCATCACCCGCTCGGTCTGCTGGCGAATCTCCTGTTCACTGACTCCCTGTATACCGGCTGTGCTGATGGACACATGCTTGCCTGCAGGATCATTGACCGACTGCATGCTGCTTGGACTGTATAGATCACTAATCAGCTCTGCCTTCATCTGCTCCTGGTAGTCATATGGCGAAGCGACAGAAAAAGACAGATACTCCTCGATACCGAGGCTGTCGGCAATATAGTCAAACGAGCCGTCGACTGACAACGTCGCCGAAGAGAAAATTACCGGCATTTTACGGGCAAATACCATCTCGCCCAGTACTTCCTTGACCTGCTTGGGCATAATGACCAGGGTCAGATCTTCATCTTCACCGGTTACCCAGGAGATCAACTGATCCTGTTGACGGCAAAGTCCCAGAGCCAGCTGAATCATTTCCAAATGCTCTTCGACAATCTTGAGCTGGTAATCGTCCAAGGTGAACAATCCGCTCTCAAATACCAGTTCTTCCTCGATCACATCAATATGCTGCTTGACCCGGGCAATCTGGGCCAGCAGTTCGCTGTTCCAGTGAATATCCTTGCGGTCCGAACCCGGAACCGGCTTGCTGTAACGAGCCAGCAGCTCGAACAGCATATCGCTCTGCACGATGACTTCTTCCACGGCTACCGCCAGTGTCTCGCGCACTTCACCATCCAGCAGACGAGTGACAATGCTCTCGAACAACGCCTGCTTGAGCTTGTAGGTCAGTGCGTTCTGCGCTGCTGTCTCCAGCAGATGGCCTTCATCAAATACAACGGAACTGTGTTCCGGCAGCAGCGGCAGCTGTCCTTCACGTTTGCGCGCTTCATACGTCCATACATGCTCCATATAGAAGTCATGCGAACAGATGATAATATCGGTCGCTTTGCGGTAATGGTCCCGTGACAGCGTCTGACCGCAGCGGTGACGCTGAGGACACACTAGACAATCCTGAAACACATCCCAGCCAATCTTGCTCCACTGCTCATCATCCAAGGCCGGGTAATCCTTACGGTTGCCATATGGACGGAAAGACTGCATCGTATCCGCGTAATGGACAAACTCCGGCAGATCCGTATAGATGTCGCGGTACATATCATGTTCCGACGGCTCTGCTCTTACTACATCCAGCTTGTTGAGGCAAATGTACTGATCCGGCGATTTGCCGAGACGGGCATCCACGTTCAGGTCCAGATAACGGGCCAGCTTGTGAATATCCCCTTCCGGCTTCACCAGCTGCTCAATCAGGGATTCATCCGCACAGGCGATAATCGCCGGACGACGAGTATAACGTGCATAAGCGATCGAATAAAGCAGGTAAACGAGTGTCTTCCCTGTCCCTACACCAGCTTCGGCAAAAATGGTTTTCTTTTCAGCATAGGCCTTTTCCAGTTGAAAGGCCATGTAAATCTGTTCGTCACGAAGCTCCAAACCAGCTTCCGGCAAAATATCGTAAAACACGTCCGCAATCCATTCTCCTGCTTGCTGGATGAATGGACGGGACGGATCAAATGTAAAAGGATACGTATTCAATCCAATTGTTCCCCCACCCGGTTAAAAGTACAATCCTTGATAGCTATAGTATCTGCTGAATTGCATCATTTCATTATAGCGCAATTGGCGGGGATGCGGAATGGGCAAATTAAATTTAATCTTTTGGTAGGGAGGCTGAAAATGGATGTCTTTAGCAGAGAACGCTCCAAGGGATAGATAATAAGGAAAAACCGGCTATTCCCGATGGGGTGCCGGTTTTTTTACTGCTCTGCTCTGCTCTGCTCTGCTCTGCTCTGCTCTGCTCTGCTCTGCTCTGCTCTGCTCTGCTCTGCTCTGCTCTGCTCTGCTCTGCTCAAATTATGAGTATAGATTGAACAGATAGATAGGGGAGAAGCGTTATTTTAGTAATCCTTTTTGCTGCAAATAAGTGCGTGCCACTTCGGCAGCGGGTTTGCCTTCGACATTAACCTGGTAGTTCATTTGCCGCATCTCATCATCCGTGATTTTGCCGGACAGCTGATTCAACGCTTCGGTCACTTCCGGGTACTGTACGGATGTATCGGCGCGCAGCAGCGGCGCTCCCTGGTAAGGTGGGAACAGTCCTTTGTCGTCTTCCAGTACACGCAGCTTGTACTGGGCCAGCTCGCTGTCTGTAGAGTAGGCATCGATCAGCTGGATATCTCCCGACTGGATGGCGCTATAGCGCAGCTTAGGTTCCATGGTAGTCAGATTGGCAAATTTGAAGCCGTACAGTTTGGCCAAGCCGACATAACCATCATTGCGATCGGCAAATTCGCGGGTGAATCCGACTTTGATCTGAGACGACACTTTGCTCAGATCGGAGATGGTCTTCAAATCATGCTGCTGAGCATAATCTTCCGGGACAGCCAGCGCATACGTATTGTTGTACTGCATTGGTGCCAGCATCTGCATGCCGAACTGCTGCTGCATGCCATCGCGGGCCTGCTCATATACCTGAGCGCTATCGGTGCTGACCGCATCTTCATGCAGAAATTCCGAGATCGCTGTACCGGTGAACTCCGGGTAAATGTCCACATCGCCGCCCTTGAGCGCATTGAACAGGAATGACGTTTTGCCGAGGCCCGGCTTTAGCTCGACCTTGAGATTCGTATTCTGCTCAATCAGTTCCTGATACATATTGATCAGAATCTCCGGCTCTGCGCCCAGCTTGCCGGCGATGACCAGATCTTTTTGCGACTGGTTAAACAGCGGCACAACAGTAAAGCCGAGAATAACGACTACGGCAGCCGACATTAGCCAGATCGAGCGGCGGAATGAGCTCTTCTCAATCATCCGCAGCAGCAGATCAAAGACAATGGCGAGCAGTGCAGCAGGTACAGCTCCCAGTATAATCAATGCTGTATCGTTGCGGTCGATTCCGAGCAGGATAATATCACCGAGACCGCCGGCACCGATCAGAGCAGCCAGCGTAGTAGTCCCGATAATCAGCACCATCGCGGTACGAATACCAGCCATAATAATCGGCATCGCCAGCGGCAGTTCAACCTTGAACAGTCTGCGGCTGCGAGTCATACCCATCGCATCGGCGGCTTCCAGCAGTGAAGGATCGACTTTACGGATGCCGGTATAGGTGTTACGCAGAATCGGCAGCAGTGCGTAGATGACAATCGCGACAACTGCAGGAACTGTACCTATGCCAAGCAGCGGAATCAGCAGTCCAAGCAGAGCAAGCGACGGAATAGTCTGCAGCACAGCGGTGACACCAAGCACACCTTCGGATATTTTCAGATGCCGGGCAATAAAGATCCCCAGTGGAATGGCAATAAGGAGTGCAATCAGCAGTGAGGTAAAGGAAATGACCAGATGGTCGGTCAGCGCCTGCCAGAGCTGATCCTGGCGCTGGCGGAATACATCTATGATGCTGTTATTCATAGAGTTCCCTCATTTCCGGAAACGGTGGACATCGACATTCCGTCCTGACGGATCGACTGGAAAAATTGCTTTACAAAAGAATTCGCCGGCTGCTGCAGCAGCCGCTGCGGAGTGTCCACCTGTATAATCATGCCCTCATTCATAATGGCAATCCGGTCGCCCAGCTTGACTGCCTCCTGAATATCATGGGTGACAAATACGATGGTCTTGCGGATCGTCTGCTGCAACTGCAACAGATCATTCTGCAGCCGCTCCCTGGCAATCGGATCAAGTGCACTGAACGGTTCATCCATCAGAATCACCGGCGGATCTGCCGCCAGAGCACGTATAACACCAATCCGCTGCTGCTGCCCGCCCGACAGCTCATCCGGGCGGCGGCTGCGGAACACGGCAGGGTCCATGCCTACCATATGCAGCAGTTCATCGATCCGTTTGGAAGTTCGGCTGCGGTCCCAGTGCAGCAGATCCGGAGTGACCGCGATATTCTCCTCTACCGTCATATGTGGAAACAGGGCTATTTGCTGCAGAACATAGCCAATTTGCTGACGAAGCTTATGTACTTGAATCGTGTTGTTGTCGGTTCCGTTCACATAAATGCTGCCCTCGGTCGGCTCGATCAGCCGATTGATCATTTTGAGGGTGGTCGTCTTGCCGCATCCGCTTGGGCCGACCAGCACGAAAAACTCCCCTTGTTCAATATGAAGATCCAGCGGCTGAACGGCAGTTGTACCGTCCTCATATCGCTTGGATACCTTTTTAAATGTAATCATTCATAACCTCCTGAATCGTTGTTATCTGCTATTACCCAACCTGCAAGCGACTTACCCAGTGACCTAGTCGGCCGTCAAGCCTCTACATTGCGGAAATCTATACCAAAAAGGCAGCCATCGCTTATAGATAGCCGCCTCTTGTATCCTACAGCATCCACATCAGATCATGCCGAATTGCTGTTATTTATTCATTTAACCATGTATTGATTTTGTGTATGCCGATAATAATCTACTTAGCCTTCCAATCCTGCCTTCAGATCCTCGATCAGATCTTCCACATCTTCTATGCCGACCGAGATGCGCATCAGCCCGGGCGTGATACCGAGTTCAGCGCGGCGATCTTCGGGAATGGAAGCATGTGTCATACGTGCCGGTACGGAAATCAGGCTCTCCACTGCGCCCAGACTCTCAGCAAGGGTAAAGTAATGCAGACGGCTCAGCAGCAGCTCGGCCGCTTCATTACTGCCCACATCAAAGGAAATGATACCACCGTAACCGCCTGTCTGCCGGGAAGCCAGTTCATGCTGAGGATGCTGCTCCAGACCCGGATAATAGACTTTGGTCACTTTATCATGCTGTGACAGGAAGTTTACAATCTCGCGTGCATTGCGTTCGATCGCTTCCATCCGCAGACCCAGCGTCTTAATGCCGCGGATCAGCAGCCATGAATCCTGCGGACCGAGAATACCTCCGACCGCATTCTGGATAAAGTGGAGTTCATCGGCAAGCTTCTCACTGTTCACCACAGCCAGACCGGCGACGAGATCACTGTGTCCGCCCAGATACTTGGTCGCCGAATGAAGCACAATATTCGCACCGAGTGTCAATGGGTTCTGCCAGTATGGCGTCGCGAATGTATTGTCGACGATAACCAGCAGGTCATGCTCATGTCCAATATCCGCCATGGCACGAATATCGGTTACCTTCAGCAGCGGATTGGTCGGCGTCTCAATATAGATCGCACGTGTATTGGGCTGGATCGCCGCTTTGACTGCTTCCGCATCGGTTGTATCCACAAAAGTCGATTCCAGACCGAGGCGGCTCAGTACTTTGGTGAAAATACGATAAGTACCCCCGTATACATCATCGGTCAGCAGTACATGATCACCACTGTTGAACAGGGTAAATACCGCATGGATGGCAGCCATACCGGAACCAAAGGCAAATCCTCGCTCCCCTTCTTCCAGATCCTTGATCAGTTCTTCTAGGGCAAACCGGGTCGGATTACCGGTACGGGAATATTCATAGCCTTGATGTACGCCGATACTTTCCTGCTTGTAGGTGCTGACCTGATATACCGGTACACTCACTGCACCTGTATGGGGATCGCCGGTAATGCCAGCATGAATCAATTTGGTTTTGCGTCTCATAAGATTAAATACCTCCTTCATAAATGTGCTTGCTCAGATAACGTTCACTGCTATCGGGGAAAATGGTTACGATATGCGCTCCATCCGGCGCCTGCTCCGCTTCCAGCAGTGCGGCATGAAGTGTGGAACCGGCCGAACTGCCGATGAGCAGCCCTTCCAGCCGCGCCAGCTCACTGACCCGGTTGAATGCATCTTCATCACTGATTGTA
This sequence comes from Paenibacillus sp. Z6-24, assembly GCF_054161335.1. Taxonomy (NCBI): domain Bacteria; kingdom Bacillati; phylum Bacillota; class Bacilli; order Caryophanales; family Paenibacillaceae; genus Paenibacillus; species Paenibacillus sp. Z6-24. The sequence continues at coordinate 2,761,877 of NZ_CP096398.1, forward strand.
TGAATCGCATTAAAGTAGGACTTGTCGATAAAAGCAGGAATCATCTCCATGCCAATCCCTTCGGTCTTGTGCGAACCTGAGGGTCCACCGTTCAAAATGGACCCTTCCGGTTCGACGATCACGGTCTTGAGCTGGGGATTTTGTTCCTTTAAATACCTGGAAGTGCCCATAAATGTACCACCGGAGCCTGCACCGGCGACAAACACGTCCACTTTGCCCTCGAGATCGGTCCAGATCTCCGGCCCCATCGTCTCGTAATAAGCCTGCGGATTGGCCGGATTGCTGAACTGTCCGGGACAGTAGGCATCCGGAATCTGCTGTTCCAGCTCCCGCGCTTTCTCAATCGCTCCGCTCATGCCAAGCGCGGTCGGAGTATGGACGATTTCCGCACCAAGTGCTTTCATCAGAATCTGCTTCTCGATGCTGAACTTCTCGGGTACCGCGAAAACAACACGGATGCCTTCATGAATCGCCGCCATGGCAAGGCCAATCCCCGCATTGCCTGCTGTCGCTTCGACCAATGTACCACCGCGCTTCAGCTTACCGCTTGATAATGCTTCCTGGACAAGAGCACGACCTACCCGATCCTTTACACTGCCCCCCGGATTCATGAATTCCAGCTTGGCGAACAGCCGTATACCACGCGGCAGATGATAAGCGTTAATCTCAACCAGCGGCGTATTTCCAATCAGTTCCATCGTATTGCTGTATAATGTCATGTTCATGCTCCTGTTCTTCACTTTGACCGTTGGTCAATAAATTAAAAATGTTAGCCAGCAGCTTGCAGCTGTCGGATTTTATTTCTCTCCATAGTTATAACCTATTAAACTCATAGGAATTGTATATAAACGATAATTTGAGTATAATGTCGTTTGCCTGGAGCGTCAAAGGTTTATTTACTTTTTCCTGAAATGGAAAAAAGATACGTCTAACTTCCCCTTGTGCAACTCTGGTCACTTCGAATTGCAGTTGATAAAAGGATCACAGCGGCTCACTATAAATAGTCGCGTAACCGAGATTCCGTTATTTCCCTGCTCTAAAAACCGTCTGATTTGCACAGAAAAAAGCCTGCCGAGTATATACTCAGCAGGCTTTTAACCTTATATCTATTTATACGGCGTTGGAAGAACGAATTAGTGCTTCATGCGATTGATCGCATCTTTACCGTTCTCCAGCATGTCTTTACCGCGCTCTTTGAGGGACTCATCGTGTGTGTTATCTACACGTCCGGTTGTGCCGGCTGCTCCGGTGGTAGTACCCGGCGTACCGGTTACTCCTGCAGTTCCAGTAGTAGTGGTACGAGTCTGGTCACCACTTACAATCGGCTGTCCAGTCTGGTTGATACGCGCTTCTTCACGTTTCACTGTATCCTGTACCTGCTCTGTATTTTGAACAGTCTGCTTGTGCACTTCCACTTCGCCGGTTACGACGTTGTGTTTGTCCACATGAACCTGCTCTTCACTCACAGGAATACGGATTTGCTCGCTTTGACCGACCGGTTCATTGGTCACTTCATTGTTGATCGCTCTGCGCTCGATAACCACTTCCTCATGGTTAACCGGTACATTGATCGTTTTTTGCTCTTCCACTACTTCCTTGCGGACCTCCACTTCACCTGTACGTACATTGTCTTTGCTTACGTCCAGTCGTTCTTCACGCAGACGGAGGCTTTGCTCGTCTTCACCGGAATCGAATACGCCATCCATATTGGCTGCAGTAGCTGCTGTAGCGGATGTTCCTGGTGCGCCGTTTACCGTAGTGGATGGTGTAGGCGTAGTGTTCGTAGCTGTAGTATCCGGGATGGTAGTCTCGTTATCATAGTAACGGCTGTTAGTCGCATTGTTGGCGCGGAAAATGTCGTAGATGCGGCTGCGGTTGCCTGCTGCACTGTCGACCATAACCAGAATGTTACCTTCATTTACGTTAGTCTCATATTCACGAGCTTCTTCTTCCGGAATACCCAGCCCGATCAGACCGCCGACCAGTCCGCCCGCACCGGCCCCTGCTGCTGCACCTGCCAGCGTCACTGCGATTGGGCCTGCTGCCATGATCGGTCCGAATACTGGAATGGCTGCAAGACCGAGACCTGCCAGCAGTCCGGCTACACCGCCGACCACGCCGCCTGTTGCTGCGCCAGTAGCCAGGCCTTCAGGAGCCTTGGTACCTGTTTCTTCATTTATATGTTTAACATCTTTGCGATTTTTGCTGACTACAGAGATATCATCTGTCGAGAAGCCTGCATCCTTCAATTGCTGGATCGCGTTGCTCGCTTCGTTTTCGTTTGTAAATACACCTACGATTTTACGAGTCTCATTGTTCAAGTCCATATTACGGTTATTTTCATTGTTTTGGTTGTTCATCATCATTTTCATCCTCCTTGGTAGTAGATAAATAAGTTGTTCTGGATTCTTACATGCTTTGTTCAACCTGTTATATTCTTAACCACCTCATATAATATTAAACAGGTTAATTTTTCCATTCCTTTTGATTAACTATTCAATCATTCAAATAAATTAGCGGCGTGATTCGCACGAAATATACGATATACTTCCTCTGTTCTGCCGGTCGCTTCTGCTACGAGGACGAGAATATTGCCATCCTCCAGCTGATCATTATAGTGATTGGCTTCTTCTTCTGATATCCCATATCCGATTAATGCACCGATCAGCCCGCCGGCTCCTGCACCGAATAATGCACCGGTGAACATACCGACAATCGGACCTGCCGCCAGGATAGGACCTACTCCGGGAATAGCGAATGTACCAATACCCGCCAGCATACCGGCCAATCCTCCGAAGATGGTCGTCTCGGACATGCTGGATTCTTTTTCATATTCAATATCAACACCGGTCTCCCGCTCAATCGCTTTGGCGTCTTCCGGATTTTTGGCCAGAATGGAAATATCCCGCTCTTCAAAACCTGCAGCTTTGAGATCGCGGATAGTATGAATTGCCTGCGGCTCATCCTTGAATACACCGACAATCTTTTCCATTACTTTATTATGATAATCGCTCATCAGGATCACCTTCATTCGATTTATTGTCTTCTCTCTCTATTAGACGCAAAGCGGGGGTGGCTAAACTGTTATCCTTTAATCCTTCATTAATATGTTATTGTTATCCCTGATTAAAAAGGGATTTAACCTGCAATCCTGCTTTGTTTGCGAGCTGAGCGATCGTCATGGAAGCAAATAACGGATTTTGCGTTTTACCTTACACATGTAAACGCTTATAACTAACATGTACATTCAGCAAAAGCATTCTCCTTGATATGAAAGGGCTTTCAATAAATCTATACACTATATCAAAAGAACATAGTAGGCTTGATATGACATCATATTTTACATATTGCCAGAACAGGCATATTCAGTATCTTCCAGAAGAGTACATACCGCCACTGGAAAGGATACACTGTACTTTTTCCGTTTTCTTCTATAAGGGATCTGTATGGCACATTCCACATATTTACGTAAACCAGGCTGCTTTTTACACTGGGAACATCACAAGCAATGTATAGACCACTCAATGTATCGACCGATCTCGCTATTGCATTCATGTTCATGCTTTTTATCCAGAAAGGAGGAATAGGATGCCAAAAAATATGGCAGATACAGTTCAGATGGATGGGGTCTCTGCACCTTCGGTACGCAGCAGGAGACACAGTCTTTGGAGACGAATCTCACGCAATTGGGAGCTTTACCTGCTGATTGCTCCCGCTTTCCTCTACTTCCTTATTTTCCATTACGGACCCATGTACGGCATTCAGATCGCGTTCAAAAACTTTTTGCCCGCCCGTGGGATTACGGACAGTCCATGGGTCGGATTGGATCATTTTATCCGCTTCTTTCATTCCTATTATTTCTGGGATCTGATCCGCAATACGCTGACGATCTCCCTTTATCAACTGATCGTGGGCTTCCCGCTGCCGATTCTGCTGGCGTTGGCTTTTAATGAAATCAAGAACGGCTGGTTCAAGCGTACGGTACAGACGGTCACTTATGCCCCTCACTTTATCTCGGTGGTCGTTATGGCTGGTATTATCGTGACATTCCTGTCTCCGTCCACCGGCATCATTATCAATATTATCGAATGGCTTGGTTTTAGTGCTCCTGCCTTTTTGACAGATCCGGCATGGTTCAAGACGATGTACGTATTATCCGGCGTATGGCAGAGTACCGGTTGGGGAACGATCATTTATCTGGCAGCACTGTCAGCGGTTGATCCGCAGCTGCATGAAGCGGCGATCATGGACGGAGCGAGCCGTTGGCGCAGGATTATTCATATTAATATTCCAACGATTATCCCGACCATTACCATTTTGCTGATTCTCAATGTGGGCAGCATTCTGGGCGTTGGATTCGAGAAAATACTGCTGCTGCAAAATCCGCTGAATATGAGTTCCTCGGATGTGATTGATACCTTTGTCTATCGTACCGGTCTGCTGAATGTACAATACAGCTTCTCGACGGCAGTCGGTCTGTTCAACTCGGTGATCAATGCCATTCTGCTGATTGCTGTTAACCAGATCGCACGGAAAACAAGTGAAAACAGCCTCTGGTAACCGGGAGGCATCGATGTCCGAATCCTAAGGAGGCACTTCACTATGGCTGCTGTTATCAAGGAAAGCAAAACAGACCGCATCTTCCTGCTGTTCACGTATCTGTTCCTGGGAATTGCCCTGCTCTGTGTATTGTATCCGCTTGTATACATTGTTAGTGCGTCGATCAGTTCACCTACGTATGTGAATTCAGGCGAAATGTGGCTGCTGCCCAAAGGCATTACCTTTGAAGGATACCAGCGTGTATTTGAGAACCAGGCCATCTGGCGCGGCTATGCCAATACGATCCTGTATACGGTTGTCGGTACGCTGGTGAATCTGCTGGTTACGATTCCGGCGGCGTATGCACTGAGCCGCTCCGATTTTGTGGGTCGCGGATTTTTTATGGGAATGTTTCTGGTCACCATGTTCTTCGGCGGCGGTCTGATTCCAACGTACCTGCTGGTCAAGCAGCTGGGACTGATCAATTCGATGTGGGCTTTGATTCTGCCGGGAGCAGCTTCGGTATGGAACATTATCGTCGCCCGTACCTTTTTCCAATCCACGATTCCCAAAGAACTGCAGGAAGCGGCCCATATTGATGGCTGTACCAATCTGCGTCTGTTCTGGAAAATCGTGATCCCTCTCTCCTCGCCGATCATTGCCGTTATGGCCTTGTTCTATGGGGTGGGCCACTGGAACAGCTACTTCAACGCGCTGGTCTATCTGAATGATGAAGCCAAATATCCTCTGCAAATGGTACTGCGGCAGATTCTCGTCCTGCAGGAGATGAACAGCAGCGGAATTGGTACCGCTACCAGCGGTGAAACAGCGATGGCGATGAATGCCCGTGCTGATGTAGCTGCCCTGCTCAAATATGCTGTCATTATCATCTCGACGCTGCCGATTATTGCGATCTATCCATTTTTGCAGCGCTATTTTGTCCAGGGCGTTATGATTGGTTCGGTCAAAGGTTGATTACAGTGTGTCATTAAGGCTGGATGCACCCTATCCACGAATTTAAAGGAGGATTATTATGACTCATTCCACATCTTCTCGCTCCAATTCGTCCAAATCCGGATTCACCCGCTTCAGAGCACCCAAAGCCGCAGCAGTGGTTCTGTCATTTGTACTCGGCGCATCCCTGCTGGCCGGCTGTTCGGATTCCGCTGAGCCGAAAGCCGGCAGCCAGGAGTCGGCAGCCAATGTGAATAAAGAAGGATTCCCGATCGTCAAAGAAAAGGTTACTTTGCGCATGATGGGACCCGATGTAGGCGTACAAAAGTGGGCGGATATGCCGGCTTTTCAGGAAATGGAAAAAAAGAGCGGCATCTCCTTCCAGTTTGATAATCCTCCACTCGACAGCTTTGAGACTAAAAAGAATCTGACCTTTGCCAGCGGTGAATATCCGGATATTTTCTACGCCGCTTCGCTGACCCAGGCGGATGAAGTCAACTACGGAAGTCAGGGCATTCTACTCCCGCTGGAAGACCTAATTGACAATTATGCACCCAATCTGAAGAAAATTCTGGACGACAACCCGGAGATCCGCAAATCAATTACGACACCGGACGGTCATATTTATTCCCTGCCGGTTATCAATCAGCAGAGCATCTGGTATCGCAGCCCGATGTGGTACAACGGTGAGTTCCTGGATGCGCTCAAGGTCAGCGAAGACAAACTGCCAAAAACGACAGAAGAGTTATACGACCTGCTCGTTCGCTTACGTGATGAAGATCCGAACGGCAACGGCAAAAAAGACGAAATTCCGCTCGTATCGGTTAAATTAGACGACATCCGTTCCTGGCTGCTGGGTGCATGGGGAATCTATGGTGAGGATATCTATAACGATGCCAACGGCAAAGTACACTTTGCCCGTACCGAGGATGGGTACCGTGAATTCCTGACTTATATGAACCGTTTGTGGAAAGAGAATCTGCTGGATCACGAGACATTCTCCCAGACACCGGAACAGAAAAAAGCCAAAGGTGCAAATAATCAGGTCGGATTGTTTCAGGACTGGCATGCCTACTTTACACATGGCGGAGAACCAACTACCAATGATCCGATGTTTGTTCCTGTTAAAAGCGATAGCGTAGATCAACCGGCTGTCGCCATTCATCCGGGATTATCCACAGGTTCATTTGCCATTACAGAGAGTAATCCGGCACCGGAAGCTTCGATCCGCTGGGTCGATTATATGTATGGTTATGAAGGTGCGATGCTGTTTGACAAAGGACCTGAAGGTCTGATGTACGAGACCGTTAATGCGGAGGACCATACCAAAAAGTGGCTTCCTCTTCCCGACAAATTCAACAGCCGTGAAGATTATCGCGGTACGCTGACACCCAACTACGGTACACCTGCTCCTACCCTGCTGAGCACTGATCTGCAAAAGGGACTCAAAGAAGAATTCGATGTCTGGGTCGATAAGCAAAATGAAGAGAAAATCCTGGCCTATGATCCACAGCCTCCATTCCCGATTCTGTATCTGACACCGGAAGAACAGGCCGAGATCTCCAGCCTGCGCTCGGATATGGATACGTATGTGCAGCAGATGGAAGCCAAATTTGTTACCGGCCAAGAGCCGCTCAGCGGATGGGACAACTATCTGGCTACGGTCAAGCAAATGGGCAGTGACCGCATGATCGAGATTTACCAGACCGCGTATGACCGCTGGAAATCCAGCTAAACCTGCTGGATGGTACTCTAATTTGGCCAGCAGTGGTATCAGGATGGATGAGGAAATGCATGGCATGAATGAGAAATTGCAGTATTAGAGACACAGCAGCATTATCGTAGAATGACAGTATTAACGTTTTAGAATGATAACATTAGTGTTTTAGAATAACAGCAAATAAACCGTTCCGGCAGATTCGGGACGGTTTATTTGCTGTTGATCTCTATTCTCAGCTCAAATGTAACCGCATTCATTCGTAATTGGATCAGGAGATGGAATCTTTGCGATCAGTAGCCTCTTCTTCCGAATGAAGCTTGCGATACTGCCCCGGCGTGCATCCCATTTCTTTTTTGAATTTGCGGATAAAGTTGGCGGTATCCAGATAACCGACGCGTACAATAATATCCTTGAGCGGATCAGCCGTACCCGTAATCTGACGAATGACCTCATCACGGCGCAGCTGCCAGATATACTGGGAGAACGTCTGCCCGGTCTTCTCTTTGAACGTACGGCTCAGGTACGAGCTGGAAATGGAAAACTGTTGGGCCAGTCCTTCCAGACTGAGTGCATAATCGCAGTGATGTTCATTTACATAAGTGACCACCTGATCCATCATGGAGACCTGCTCGGTCTCCTGCTTGTGCTCGGCGCACTCACAGATCCGTACTGCCAGCAGCTGCAGACGCTGCTCCAACTCCTCAGCGGTTTCGAATCCGGACAGCTGCGGCATATCGCGCAGACTGTTCAGCAGTCCCGCTTCCGAAGCGGCGCGCAGTACCGTATTCAGCAGATCAAATAGTATGCAGCGCATCAGAGGCAGCGCCAGCGAGCGATCGTGCACACCTGCAGTAATGCTGTGGATCATATGCGAAGCCACCTGTATATTGCCCTGCTTAAGACTCTGGGACAGCTTAAGCAGGGATTCCGGACTGATCCAGTACTGCTCTCCATGACTGCTGCCTGTCTCCTCATGCAGTTGACAGAAATAAGTGACACTGGCCTGCTCGCTGATGACCCGGTATTCCATTGCTGTCGCAGCCTCGATAAAGGACTGGTTGATCTCGGTCAGCTGTGCATAGCTTGTACCGACACCTACAGTTGGCAGAGAACAGTAATGATTATACACAATACCGCGCACCGCTTCGACAATCCCGGTCATTTGAATTTGGCGATCCTCTGCCTCTCCCGGCCTCCAGCATACGGCCAGTGCCAGCCGGTTGCTCGAAGAATATTCGACACCATAAATATGCGCCTGCAACGCGTTCAGTTCCAATTCAGCCAGAAGCTCGGGCAGACTCGGATACGGACTGAGCATCTCATCCAGCAGCTCCACATTGGCATGCTGCTCCGCAGAAGGAGGGTCATTATTCGTAACCAGCGAGTCCCCTGAGAGGATCATCACAAAATACTGCTGACCTTCTCCGCGCAGACCCAGCGTATCAATCAGTCTCAGCGTCTCTGCATCTTCGGGCTGCCCATGCTTCATCAGCATCAGCAGGCACTGATGTCGTACATACGGCTCCTGCATATCCATCCGGTCCCTGTAATCATGCAGCGTCTGCCGAATCCAGGCCCATTCATTATGCGAAGCCGATACCGGCGGCTGAATGGAGAAATCCCTGTCATTGGACTGGGCAAATTCCACCAGGTCACGCAGCGGACCATATTGACGTCTCGCAAGCAGCAGCGCCACCGGTATACCGGCTAACGCAATCATGGCAAATATAAGTACAATCAGCGTCTGAATATGGAAAATACGGCTGAAGAACTGGTCGCTCGGCATCGTTGTAATGTACGTCCAGCCATTCTCCTCCGAATGCACGGCAACGACAGACTGCTGCTTGCCATTCAGCTCCATATTATGAATGCCCGATGTAAGACCGGCCAGCCTACCCAGCTCATCTGCACTGACTGCCTTATCATGCCTATTCGATGTCAGCACCTGTCCATGATTATCAAAAATATAGCTGTTGCCCTTGAAGTCGCTCAGAATGGAGTCCATCATCCCGGTCAGACGGGATTCATCGATCAGATACACGACCGTTGCATAAGAATAGGCATCCGTCGGCTTGATCGGCACCATATGTACCAGCATCGAAGATGGGCGTGAATTCAGATTGACCTGCTCGGCAGGACGTGTCATCGGATAACGAATCTTGTTTAGATCACGCTGGATAGCGGCTGCACTCCATCCGTCAAATTTATAGGTCTTGTCAAATACCACATTCAGACTGCTCAGTCCCTGAGAAGAATAAATGATCGAGTCATCGTGAAAATACAGAAACAGATCATCGATAATCGAACTGTTCGCCCGGTAGCGGTCCAGCGTCTTGATCGCTTCGCTGCTGTAATAGGGATGTCTGACCATATAGGGAGTCAGATTGTTATCATAGCTCATACGAATGGCAATATCGCGCAGCTCGGTCATCCTTCCATCAATCGTCATCCGGACATGATTGAGCTGATTCACATTGGACTGCTCAATTTCACTGCGCAGACTGTTCACTGCACTATGGTAGATCAGCAGGGTAATCACAATAAGGGGAATCCAAAAAATCAACAGGTAGGAAACTACATAACTTCGCAGTAAGCGTGAACCTTTACGTTTTAATTTCATCCGTCTCCTCCTTGGCTGCACTGATCTTATACAGCATGTATGGATTATGGAACACGTAACAACGTAAAAATGATGGAATGGGAAGAAGTTCGCAAGCGAATATGGATGGGCAGTGATTATTATATCGAGAGAGAGTACTGATTTACACAACGTTAATATCCAAAGCATGAATACCTCAATTGTAGCTTATTTTCGCTACCTGAAAAGGATTAACTTTATATTTATGACAAATATAGTTCTTTTTGATCACCTTTGCTTTACGCAGGGTTTACATCTCTCGAGATTACTGCGTAAGAAGTATCGTAACATTTGCTGCTTTTGTATTCATCTGCAGACGATCTGCTGCCTGTGATATTCATTCTCCGTATTGGTGGGTTCCTTTTTCTCCCATATCTGCTATACTGAATGGGAAATCCCGAACAGAAAGGATGATGAATTATGGTGACTTATCAGTTTTTTCGCAGCCACAAGCCGTACATGACCAACTTCAAATCGGGAGTAGTGAACGGATAATCGATCATTGGCTCCCGTATACCCAAAGGAGCTAACTTACATTGAATTTAAAAGAATATGGATATAATGATTTTTTTGCTGCGCAATTTGCGGCGCTGGAGCTGCCCGAGCAGCTTATTCCCGGTCGGGTAACAGCTGTGTTCAAGCATGTGATGCGCGTCGCCTCGGCTGATGGTGAACATCTCGCCAAGACCAAGTCTTCCTCATTCCGCGATGCTATCCGTACGGACTGGCCGGCAATTGGAGACTTTGTCGCACTGGAGAGCCATCCGTCAGATACTTCGTTGATCCACCATGTATTGGAACGCAAAAGCATTTTCCTGCGCGATGATCCTGATCCGGATATGCCACCGCAGGTCGTGGCAGCAAATTTTGATTACTGCTTTCTGGTCAACTCGGCCAATGATGACTTTAATATCAACCGTCTGGAACGCTACCTAACCATCGCCTGGAACAGCGGCGCCCGGCCGGTCATTGTATTGACCAAGGCGGATCTATCCGACCGGCTGGCATATTATATGGATGAACTGAATGCAGCAGCATTCGGTGTACCCGTATTCGCGGTAGACAGTCTGAGTGGTACCGGACTCGATGAACTCCGCAGTCTGCTGTCACCAGGCGAGACGATTGTACTGCTCGGTTCATCCGGTGTCGGCAAGTCCTCGCTCGTCAACGCACTGGCTGGCGAAGAACGAATGAAGACAAGCGGTATTCGTGAAGATGATGCCCGCGGCAGACACACTACGACTCACCGGGAGATGCATCTGCTGCCAAGCGGCGTCATTGTGATCGATACGCCGGGGATGCGCGGACTCGGTATCGGCAATGCTGCAGCAGGACTGGAAGAGACTTTTCAGGATATCGAGGCGATTGCTCAGCAGTGCCGATTCGGAGATTGCTCTCACCGCAACGAACCGGGTTGTGCCGTACAGATCGCTCTGCAGGATGGTACACTGGCACGCAAGCATTATGCCAATTGGGAAAAGCTCAAAAAAGAGCTCGCCTATAATGAACGCAAAAACAATATCCTGCTGATGCGCCAGGACAAACAGCAGTGGAAAACGATCAGCAAACAGCATCGGGCAAAGCCCAAGAAAAAATTATAGTCCCCTGCTACAGACAGTTGTAGGACTGCTGTAGTCGCAAAATATATAATCCCAAAGCCGATGAGCCGAAGAAATATATAGTATCTGCCTGTACTCTGCTCTGTATCATGCATGTAAAAAAAGGTACTGCAGCGCTGTCTGACGAATATCGTCGGTGGGCAGGCTGCAGTACCTTTTTTGAATTTCCTTTTATATTTCCTTTGTGTACTTACATCGTATCTTCCGTCGAAACTGTAGTGCTCGATTACAAAATAACAACTTCCGGCTCCGGGACAAAGCCAAACCGGTTGTTGATCGCATCCTGTACCATCTGGATCAGATACAGAATATCCGCTGCTGTCGCTCCGCCAGTATTCTGGATAAAGTTACCGTGATACGGCGAGATGCGAGCCTGCCCATGAATCGTACCGCGCAGTCCGAGCTGATCGACCAGCTTGCCGGTCGGCTGACCGAAATCATAGTTGTTTTTGAACACCGAGCCGCAGCAGGCATGATCAAAATGTCGTTTGCCGCCTCTGTCTTCGATCACGATCCGGAACATCTCCGGCACTTCATATCCCTGCTCTTCCAGACGCGGAATCCAGTTCCGGTAATACTGGAAATACTGCGGCAGACTGGAAGACGCCGTACTCGCTGTAACCATCTCCCGCATAATCGCGTCCCATGTCGGTTGCTCGGGAAGCGTGTATTCCCCGATATTCAGATCCGCTCCAACGATAATCCACGGATTCTGCTGGAAAATAGACTGCTTGTAGGCGTAATTGCACTGCTCTACATCGATCGTCTGCAGACCATGCTCGGGATGCCGGGCGTCGATATAATATACTTTATCCAGCAGATCACTGATCTCATGGTTAAAGTATTTGGCATTCATGTAAATGCCCGCGCCCATCGTGCCCGGCAGCAGGTAGGTGAATTCCATTCCCTGTATTCCCGTATAGACTCCAATCAGCGACAACCAGGTCATCGGCACTCCAGCCGAGACGAACAGCTTGCCTTGAGAGAATTTCAATTCCACATGTTTTTTCATTGAAAGGAAAAGGGTCTCGTCCTGCGGCTGATCCGGGAACAGAATATTCGATCCCATGCCGAACCATTTGACATCCAGCCCTTTGTGCTGACTTCCTTCCAGCAGAGCGATAATCTCTTCAGTGGTGGCAGGCAGAGCCAGATGTCTGGCTGTCCCTCCAATTTCATATGTTGAATATGGAGCCAGACTCGTATTCATGCTGCATAATTGATCAAAATGTAATGTATTCAAATTCATCGTAACTCCTCTGCTTGCGCTGGCATTCATGTAAGTAACATCTTATCTATTATAGATAGCATTTACTGAAAACCCAAGCATAAAAAAATAATATTTTTCTCATTTTCAGCATCTTTTTATACATATTCATTGACTAAGGATGTAAAGAGGCGTAAAATTTTAAATTGCGATAATTTTAATAAGATAATAGGTGATGAATATGTCCAACGATCCATACCGGATTTTACTGTTTTATAAATTTGTCAATATTGAAGATCCTGAGACATTGACTGCCGAGCATTTGCAGTACTGCAAAGATCTTGGTATCAAAGGCCGGATTCTGATTGCGCCGGAAGGTATCAATGGTACCCTTTCCGGTACATGGGAGCAGACCGAGAAATATATGAACGATCTGCGCGCGGATGCCCGTTTTGCCGATATGGTATTCAAAATTGATGAATCTGAAGGCCATGCTTTCAAGAAAATGTTTGTGCGTCACAAAAAAGAACTCGTAACGTTCCGTCTCGAAGATGATGTGAATCCTAACGAGATCACCGGCAAGCACCTCTCGCCGAAAGAATTCTACGAGCAGCTGCAGCAGGAAGATGTCATCGTTATCGACGGACGCAATGACTACGAATATGATATCGGTCATTTCCGCGGTGCGATCCGTCCTGGCGTGGAATCATCCAGAGAGTTCCCGGAATGGATTCGGGAGAACCTGAGCGAGTACAAGGACAAAAAAATCCTTACCTACTGCACAGGCGGCGTACGCTGTGAGAAACTGTCCGGCTTCCTGATGAAGGAAGGCTTCAACGACGTCGCCCAGCTGGACGGCGGTATCGTAACATACAGCAAAGACCCTGAAGTACAGGGACGTCTGTTTGACGGTAAATGCTATGTATTTGATGAACGCATCTCGGTGCCGATCAATCATACTGATGAAGATGTAATCGTTGGCAAATGCTTCCACTGCGAAGAGCCAACCGATCATTATATCAATTGCCCGGTCTGCAATCTTCAGCATATCGTATGCGATAGCTGCGAAGACGAGCATGAGCACTTCTGCTCGGATGCCTGCCGTGAGCAGGTTCAGGCTGTAGCAGCACAATGACACATGTCCAGCGTGCTCAATAACTGATCTGTAGCAGGTCGCTATGAAACACAAAAAGGAACAAACTCCTTGCTGAAAGGCAGAGTTTTTTCCTTTTTTTATGTCATGATTTGCAGTTCTACCATCTTCCTCTCCCTCAGAAATATAGCGTAGGAAAAATCTTGTCTACTAAGGTCCCGTGCTCTAAATATTATAGTGTATGCTCTCCATCTGGAGATGGAGAATGTCTAACGCCAAATCCATCGAAACACCGATGAAGTGGTTGCTGCAAGTAACTATACTGAAAGTAACCTCATGATTGGCAGGAGAAGTATCCGTTAAAACATCTAATAAGCTTCCTCTTCCATCTACAGAAAGCGAGTGATCCTATGTCCAGAATCAAGGAAGTTCGTCCCATCCGATTGTTTCTGCTGCCGGCTATTCTCCTGTATACGGTTTCTCCCCAGATTCAGCCTATGCTGTCAGGCGGTCTGGTGATGGAAATCATCCTATTTGTCAGCATTAGCATTGGGGCCATGATCGGTTGGTTCCGTTCCCGATACCATACTGTTCATCAGGACCCTATAAATGGTAAAATTGTAATGCAATCTTCTATTACCAGCATGATCATTGTTCTTGTGCTGATTGCTGTGCGTGTATTGACCGGTTATCTTATTCATTCAGGGTATCTGCTGCCCCATCACAATGACACGGCGACACTAATTTCCAACAGCCTGCTGATCATAGCACTGGCTAATGTCGTTACGACTCGGATCATGATTTATCTCGATTATAACCGGTTGATTCACGGAATCTGATACCGTCAGCTGCAGGAACAAGTGCCACTGCAGGAAGGAATTCATCATTATGGAGAATCTGAACAGGCTGATGGGTAACCATTCACTGGTATTCCGTCTTTCTGTGACCATCATTATGCTGTACAGCTGCTTTACCATCTATTTTCGGGAGTCCCTTTTCATCTGGTCCATCTATACGGTAACCATGCTGATCTTTGTCGTTCTGACATGGGCTCCCCTCAAGCTTCATACGCTGTTTATTATCGCTTTCAGTTTGTTTTTGTATGTCATGATGTTTATGAATGAACGCATGGCCAATGCCCCGGCCAATTTTCTGGCACTGCTGTGGGTATGGTTTGCCATTCTCTGTACTATCTCGGTACGGGAGAAGAGTATCGCTTCCTTCTTCGCCCTGTTAACCGGTGTGCTGATGCTGATTGCAGATTATGATCGCGGGTTTCCGTATTCCATGCTGATCTCGCTGGTAAGTATTTATTTTGGCGTACATAGCATTTACCGGTATATCTCGGTACTGCGCATTAACAGCGAGCAGCTGCAGGAGCTGGAGACCGTGCATAATGAGCTTCAGCACGCCCACAACGAACTGCAGGAAAATGCGCTGCAATCGATACGCTATGCCGCACTGGCAGAACGTACCCGGATTGCCGGCGAGATCCATGACGGTCTTGGCCACCATTTCACTTCCATCATCGTCCAGCTGCAGGCTCTGAAATGGATGATCCGGCAGAATCCGGATCAAGCGGAGCATACGGTCAACCAGCTGCTCGATGTGTCGCGTCAGGGACTTGCCGAGGTGCGCAGCGTAGTGAGGGATTGGTCGGCCAGCGAACGCGGCGTCAGCGAGCTGCATACACTGGCTTCCCAGGTCGCTGAACGTTCGGGGATGACACTCGATTTTCAGGCAGAGGCAGCAGACTCCCAATGGGGAGAAGCTGTCGACGGGATTCTGTACCGGATTCTGCAGGAGTCACTTACCAATATTGTCCGTCATGCCCAGGCTTCGGCTGTGGACGTGAAGATTGACCAGCAGGGCGATCAGGTGATTATGCGCATCGAAGATAATGGTATCTATCGTGAAGAACAGCCTTTAATCCATGGATTTGGGTTGCAAAATATGATCCGGCGTTGTGAACAACTGCAGGGTCAATGTACATTTCGTGCCCGTGAAGGCGGCGGCCTGATTGTCGAGGCTCGTTTGCCGCTGTCATTTGCACTACATCATGAATAATAAAGGAGTACGCCATGAACCAGCCTGACCATCCTATTCGCATTATGCTGGCCGATGACCAGTCACTCATCCGGCAGGGAATCCGGTATATTCTGGATTTACAGCCAGATCTGCAGGTTGTGACCGAAGCTTCCACCGGTGATGAAGCTGTACTGATGGCCGGTGAACACCGACCGGATCTGATCCTGATGGATATTCAGATGCCCGGCAGGACCGGTATCGAAGCGACACGTGCCATTTTACAGCAGCAGCCGGAGACCAAGATTGTGCTGCTGACTACTTTTGACGTACAGGAATATGTCATCGATGGTATCCGTGCAGGCGCTTCCGGTTATCTGCTCAAGGATATTGATATGAATGAAATGATTCAGGGCATCCGCTCGGTCTGTGCAGGCGGTGCGATCTACAATACAACTACAGCCGGCAGCGCACTGGTAGAGCTGCTCGGACGTCCGCTCTCGGTGCAGCATGGAGAAGATTCATCCGCTGCTTCCGTGCCGCTGGCAGAGCCGCTCACCGAACGGGAATTGGAAGTGCTGCAGGCTGTTGCCTACGGCAAGCGCAATTTTGAGATTGCTGCGGACCTGTATGTGTCCGAGAGCACGGTGAAGACACATGTGCACAATATTATCCAGAAGCTCGGGGTTAAGGACCGTACCCAGGCAGCCGTCGTGGCGATTCGTCAGGGTATTGTCACCTGATTAGTCCTCCATTTCACCCCTTCTTCCTTTCTCCATGAATTATCGCCAAATTTTCCATACAACAAAAAAAGCCCGGCTGGAACATTCGGAAGTGATTCTTCCATGTTTCAGCCGGGCTTTTTCCATTTCTACTTCCGCGCTTGTTTAACCTTTGACTGAGCCCGCTGTCAGACCCGTCACAAAGAACCGCTGCAGGAAGACGAATAAGATCACCATCGGCAGCGCCGTGATGACAACGCCGGTCAGCAGCATCGTGTAGTCCGTGACATATTCTCCTCGGAACTGCATCAGCGCCAGCGGCAGGGTCAGCTTTTCCGTACTGTTGAGCAGCATGAGTGGAATCAGCAGGTCATTCCATACCATGACGAACAGGAATGCGGCTGTCGCCGAGAGCGATGGCCCGGACAAAGGCAGTACCAGACGCCAGTAAATTTTCCATTCTCCGGCTCCATCCATACTCCCTGCTTCCATCATTTCCTTGCTCAGCATCTCCATGAACCCTGTCAGTGTGAATACGGTCAGCGGCAGCAGTCCGGCCGCCGTGACCACCGTCAGCGCGGTCAGACTATCCGACCAGCCCAGCTGGCGCACGAGTGAATACAGCGGCAGCATGATCACCTGTGACGGAATAATCAGACCGGCGACAAAGTAGGCAAAAGCAAACTTGCCCAGTCTGCCGCCCAACCGCACAATCGCATATGAAATCAGACTGCCAAGAAACAATACGATTGCTACCGTAAACAGTGTAACCCGCGCACTGTTCCAGAAGTACTGCAGCATCGGCTGTGCATCAAAGATAGTAATAAAGTTCTGCAGACTCCATGTATCCGGCCAGCCCAGCGGATTGGCGTAAAAAGACTGGCTTGTCTTAAATGAAGATACGACGACAAAGTACAGTGGTGCTGCAACCAGCAGCCCGTATAGAATCATGATGATACGTCCAACCCATTTCATTGCAGCAGCTCACCCCGTTTTCGTGTAAAGTATCGACTCATCCTCTTGCACCATCCTGACGCAGCGCTCTGAACTGGAAAAACGTCAGAATACCCAGCAGTACCAGGAAGATCATCGATCCGGCAGATGCCAGCCCGAAAGAGTAATTGGAGAACGCCAGATGATAGATATACGTCGTCAGAATCTCGGTCGCATAGTTCGGTCCACCATCGGTCATAACGAAAATCAGATCAAACGCCTTGAACGATTGAATTGTTGTATACGAGATAACAATTGCTGCCGATGGAGCGAGCAGCGGCCAGGTAATTCGGCCAAAAATCTGCATCCGGCTGGCACCGTCGATACGTGCAGCTTCCATCAGTTCACCCGGAATCGCATGCAGACCGGCGATAAAGATAATCATCATCTGTCCGGCATGTGCCCAGATTTGCACAAATGCTATCGCATACAGCGCAATCTTGGCATCCCCTGTCCAGCTGCCCATCAGACTTTCCAACCCGGCACTTTGCAGCGACATATTCAGCAGTCCGATCGATGGATCATAGATAAATGACCAGATCAGACCTACCGATACGGAAGACAGAATGGCCGGGAAGAAATACAGTGCCCGAAAAACGATATGAGTACGGCTGTTTTTGGCCAGTACCAGTGCCAACACCAGCGAGACAACCGTTTGCAGCACCACCACAACGATCATAAATTTGATATTATTTATAAAAGCTTTACGGAAAGTAATGCTTTCAAAGCTGTCCTTGTAATTGGCTGCTCCTACAAAATCATAGGACGGCGATACACCGTCCCAATTGGTAAATGAGTAAAACAGTCCCGATAAAGCCGGATATACGAACAGGCCGGTATAGAGCAATATTCCAGGAAGCATAAACAGCCATAGTAATTTACGATTGATCATAAGCGTTACCGTATCCCTTTACTTTATCTTTTAAAATATTGATCCTTGGCAGACCTGATTAACGGCCGCTCTGTTGATCGATAATGGCCTGTGCATCCTGGGCAGCCTGTTCCGGTGTGGCTCCGCCCAGCACAGCCTGGATCGAGTTGGTTACCGCTTTTTGATTCTCGGCATTCACAATTGTATAACGAGGCTGGAACAGTGTCTTCTTGTCTGCCCATTCCTGAGCGATGTTCAGTTCCTTGCTGTCATACTTGATATCTTTGAGCGTTACATTTTGACCGGTTTCATTGGCATACTGGGCAGCAATATCCGGCTGACTCAGGAATTCTAGGAACTTCTTCGCTTCTTCCGGATGTTTGGAGCGGCTGTTAACGGCCAGCATGAATGTGCTTGTATGCACGCCCTCATATTTGGCTTGATCGGCAGATACAGTAATCGGTGCAAGCAGTCCCTGCTGCAATTCCGGATTCTGTTTGGCATTCTGACTCAGCTGATATGAACCGCTAGCCAGCATTGCTGCTTTGCCCTGGATAAACAGTGCACCTGCAGCCGGGTCCTTGGTACCCAGTGAATTTGGCTGGAAGTAGCCTTTATCATTCAATTCCTTGAACTGCGTCAGTGTCTTCACCCAGAATTCATCGGTCAGCTTGGCCTGCCCGGATTCGACCTTGGTGAAAATATCTTCACTCGGTTCGTTGTTCATTACCATCGTATTCATGAATTGCCCTGGTCCAATATCCCCACCGGCAAAGGCAATCGGTATAATTCCGTTATCCTTCAGCGTCTGGCAGGCTTTGAGAAAACCTTCCCAGTCCTTGGGTGGTGTCAGACCGTATTGCTCAAAAATAGCTTTATTGTAAATCGGCATGTTGTACACAAGCTGATAAGGAACAGCCCACTGTTTGCCGTCTTTGCTGCCGGCTTCAATCAGATTAGTATTGTAGTTTTCGAGGAAGGATTCACCCGTCAGATCGGTGAACAAACCGGCTTTGGCCAGTGCCTCAAATTGTGCACCCGGGAACGAAGCAAATACATCCCCTACCGAACCGTCTGTCAGTTTGGCCTGTGCTGTCGTCTGATACTGATCCGAAGTGAGCGTTTGCATATCTACGACAATATTCGGGTTCTTTTGTTCAAAAGTATCAATAATCTTCTGGAACGTCTGTGTATCTTCCCCACGCCAATGAAGGAAACTGATTCTTACTTTGCCATCGGCAGCCTGATCCGTTCCACTTCCGCATGCGGACAACACTCCAGTAAGCGCAAGCACCATAACAAGAAATAAAACCAATCGTATTCGTTGAGTTTTCATTAACCATCCTCCATTTTCATATCGTCAATTAACATAACTCAATAATCTATGTAAATTAACTAAGTTAAAATATCCCCATTAATTTAGTAGGAATACCGTGATTTAAATCATAGCAAAAATGAAGATTATCAAACAATGTCATTTTGTGTTGTTTTTATTTGTCAATATGTGTTGTATAATGGAAGGGTAGCCTATTGAAGCAGAAAGGATGAATTCAAGCGAATGGAAAGTGACATGAACGTTCAGGCAGAAAGGGAAAATCTGGAGCGCTTTATACTTTGCCCTTCTTCTTTTATACAAACTGGCGGCCTATGGATTACACAGGCAGGCCGTTATTCCATAGAACCCGGCTGTCGGCGATTATTTTCCAGCAATCCCACCTGTTTCTGGGCAGCTAACCGGCAGGGTGGCATGATCATCAAGAATGGTCATAATTATGTACTTGGCACGAATAATATATGGTGTATTCCTTCGATGGCCACCATTGAATATATTAACAATACCGATGAACCGTTGGACATTTACTTTGTCGGTTTTACGGGTCCTCAGGCAGACCTGCTCATCCAGGAAAGTAATATGAAAGATGGTTACAGCGAGCTCAGCACAGAGCTGTTTGAGCAAATGATTCATTACTATAATCTTATATTAAACACGAATCATCGTTCTGATACCTTTAGTGCAGAACTCCATCGTCTGGAACTGCTTTTCGGCATGTTTGCACTGCTGTCTGCCAATCAGGCAGCGCGCACTGACTATACACCTCCCCGGGACCCGCTGCCCTGGATGGAACAGGCGATTGAATATATTCATGCCTATTTTGATAAAGGGCTGACCGTAACCCAGGTAGCTAGTTATGTGGGCATCCACCGCACTCATTTCAGCAAGCAGTTTCATGAAAAGTACAGAACTCCGCCTGCAGAATATATACGCAGTCTCAAAATGGAAAAGGCCCGGCGCCTATTATCCGATACTAATGACTCATTGGCCGAGATTGCTTTTGCAGTAGGCTATCCCGATGTATTTTCCTTTTCCAAGGCATTCAAAAAACACAGCGGTTTTACGCCCAAGCGGTATCGGCTGCACAAGTTTCAATAATGTCTTATCGTTATATGGTTGATTCCGGTGTATAATCTGGTCAACAAATTTTCCTGTTTATTTCAATTTCCATGCTGCAGGTACTCGAGATTTGCTGTTCCACTGCCCGCGCACGGCAAAAATCCCCGCTGCCGAAAGCAGGTCTGTAATGACCTGACTCCGGTGACGGGGATTTCATTATATCCGCATTTCGCAGACTACATGGATGGTGCAATAATAGTCTGCTCAAACAGCGACTGTACATATTCCAGTGCTTCCAGTTCATCCTTACCGCGTGTGGTCAGACAGATCTCGGTGTTGGCAGAGATGATGGTCAGCATCATCCCGAGCAGACTTTTCACATCCACCTCTCTGCGATGGCTGTCCGGACCAAAGGATACGCGAATATCGGAAGCGAAGCGTGACGCTTCATTGGCGATGCGCAGTAGATGTGCGCGATCCAGATTACTTTGAACGGTAAATTGATGTACTCTCATGTTCTCATATCCTTTCTCGTGTTGGCATAATGGAATGGATCCATTTGTGAGTTGCCTGTTGAACGATCAGGAGACGTCTATTGTAACGAATAGCCAGCGGGAACGATAATAGCTGTGCCCTGCCTGTCATGTGCAATGAAATATAACCGCTTTAAGAATTCAACAAGCTATATATAGTTTACATTTACCTGTTTTATCGGCAAATGATAGCTACTCTCCACAAATTATCTTAAGTAAATATGCCATGATCATTTTCATGAAAAAATTAGTTGTTACAGAATAAATACAGGGGTATTTCGGCGCTAAAATACCCCTGCC
This sequence comes from Paenibacillus sp. Z6-24, assembly GCF_054161335.1. Taxonomy (NCBI): domain Bacteria; kingdom Bacillati; phylum Bacillota; class Bacilli; order Caryophanales; family Paenibacillaceae; genus Paenibacillus; species Paenibacillus sp. Z6-24. The sequence goes on from NZ_CP096398.1 coordinate 2,783,483, forward strand.
GCGATGATCGGCAGAGGCATTTGGAATTGTCCGGAGTACCATAACAATTTTATTTACTGCAAGGTCACATCTTCATACCAGGTCAATTCATCTCCCGCTTCATTCCGAAGCGTAAGCGTTACTTTTCCTTGTTCTCCACTGTGGCTCTGATTATAAATAAAACCAAAATTGCGCTGGTCACTGCTGGCGAAAAATCCATCCTTGCCATTTTTACCATTTTGTACAGCCTGCTCAAATGAAGCTGTGTCATTGGAGTTGTCGGACTGCCACTCCATATTGCTTACTTTGTAGCCCTGCGGTAAAGATTCGACACGCAGGAACAGCTGGCCGGGCCCCTGCTGGACCGAACTAATTTTCAGTTCCTTGGTCTCCGGTGTCAGCTCGGGATTAGCATTGTTGCTGATTCCTTTATCGTTACCTCCATCCGTACTGCCTGTGCCGCTGCCCGGATTTACAGTACTGCCTGCCGCTCCTGAGCTGCTGTCCGGTACGGTACCGGTCGCTTCTGAACTGCCGTCTGTCGAACCGGTAGTCCCTGCGTCGCTGCCGGACTCCGGTATCGTCGTACCATTACCTCCCGGCTGGGCATCTGTTGCCGTACCGGTTGTATTCTCACTTGCTGCCGGCGGCTGAGCCGGTTGGTTCTTGTCGGACGAACAGGCGCTGACCAGGATAAGCATCAGCACCAGCCCGGTGCCCAGCAGCCATTTGGATAAGCGCTTCATAGCATTTCCTCCACTCTACAGGCTGTTATTTCAGTTGCAGACGGTGAGCCGCATGCAGTGTAGGACCCACATAGCGGTTCAGCGGGAATCCGTTGGAAATCGCCTGGGTGATGAAGTTTTTGGCATCGCTGTAGGCATCCTTCACGGCAAGTCCTTTTGCCAGTCCTGCGGTTACCGCTGCGGAAGTGGTGCAGCCTGCGCCATGCGTATAATCGGTCGCAATCGCATCCACTTCAAACCAGTCAAAGCTCTGACCATCATACAGCAGGTCAAGCGCTTTGCCTTCTTTAACTTTGCCGCGCGTCTTGATCAGTACGTGCTTGGCTCCGCGCTCATAGATGCGCACTGCCGCTTCCTTCATCTGCTCTTCCGTGGTAATTGGACCGGTCTTCGCCAGCTGGGAAGCTTCGAACAGATTCGGAGTTACCAGATCAGCGCCCGGAATGAGCAGTTCCAGCATGGCTTCCGTATTTTCGGGCTGAAGCACTTCATCCGTTCCTTTGCAGACCATAACCGGGTCGATAACAATACGATTCAGCGGATAACGCTTCAGGTAGCTGGCAACGAGTTCGATAATCTCTACCGAACCGAGCATTCCTGTCTTCATCGCGTCAAATCCGATTCCCTCCAGTACTGTACGCATCTGCGCTTCGACGACATTCAGTTCCACCGGAAATACCTGGTGATTCCATGTCTCCGGCTCCATCGCCACGATGGTCGTCAGCACGGTCATACCATAAACGCCTAATTCCTGAAAGGTTTTCAAATCCGCTTGAATTCCTGCTCCGCCGCTTGTGTCCGAGCCGGCTATCGTTAAGGTTTTTGGTATAGTCATAGTTGTAATTCTCCTTCGCTTATAGTCCCTTTATTCTAGCACAACCTGACATGAGAATACATCCTTTTCATGAAAAGGATATGTAAGTTTCAACTTACTTTATTCTTGGGTCGGATATGCTGCTGCAAACTCGTAATGCACTCCGGTCAGCTGCTCGGATACGTCCCACAGCTTGGCAGCAGTCTCGTAATTCACCTTGTGTCCAAAAGAAATATCATGATGCGGATACCCCTTGCGGCTGCCCGGACCGTCAGGTCCGATAAATTCGCCGCCAATCAGCGACGGCTCTGCAGCCGCATATAACGTAGGCAGTGCGCCAAAGGCCGCTGTCTGGCTGAACAGCCCCCAGGCAAAGCGCACCGGCCAGATGGCCTGTTTGCCGGAACCTCGGGAGACCAGATTGGTATTGGCGATCCCGGGATGGCAGCCTACACTGATTGTATCGGCTCTTGCTTCGGTCAGTCTTTTTTGCAGTTCCTTGGCAAACAGCAGATTGGCGAGTTTGCTCTGGCAGTAGAACTTGCCGGCGCTATAGCCGATTCGTCCGTCCAGATTGTTGAAGTAAATATAGCCGGTCCGTGCAGCAATACTGCTGAGTGTCACCACCCGGGCAAGAGGAGTACGAAGCAGCAGCGGCAGCAGATGTCCGGTCAATGCAAAGTGTCCCAGATGATTGCTGCCAAACTGCAGTTCAAATCCCTGCCGGGTTTTCTGGTAAGGCGGAATCATGACGCCTGCATTATTGATCAGAATATCCAGAGAATCATAACGGCTCCGGTACATATCGGCAAATGCTTTTACACTATCGAGATCCGCCAGATCAAGCGGCATTACCTCAACCCGTGACTGTGGATAACGCTGGCTGATCTGTTTCGCAGCCTGTTCTCCTTTACCGGCGTTACGTACAGCCAGAATCAGCTCTGCGTCTCTGGCAGCCAGTTCAAGCGCTGTCTCCAGCCCTAGTCCACCGCTTCCCCCGGTTATGATGATACGCCTGCCACGCTGATCAGGCACCTGACTTGCTGTCCACCGCTGACTCATCTATATTCACTCCGTTTCGTGAGGGGATGACTGCTGTTCGTAGTACTTGCTCATTTCAATAATCATGGCACCCATCCGCTCATTATCCGGAGCGATGATCCGCTCTATACCTTCCTGCCGCAGTGCCTCGGAAGTAACCTTGCCTACGGATACAGCGAGTATGCGGGAGGATAAGGCTTCCTTTAGCAGATCCGTATATCCATGCTCAGCCGCATCCGCAAACAGATTGCGCACCTGTACCGCTGTTGTAAAGCAAATTGCATCGATTTTGCTGTCTGCAATCTCCTGTCTGAGCTGCGCCAGTGTCTCAGGTTCGGGCCCCAGGTTCTGATAGGGCAGCAGCGTATGAACGGAAGCGGCTCCTTTGCCCTCCAAGAAAGCAACCAGTTCCGGTGCCGGATCGCCGTGCAGCTGTACCCAGATTTGTGCCCCTTCCAGACTGACCTGCTGCAGCTGCTCTTCCAGTCCCTTGACCGTACCATCCGAATCGCGTACATCGGGAGCCAGCTCTCTCGTTTTGAGCGTATTATAGGTTTTGTACCCACGAATCGCAATGCTCGCCTGTCGAACAGCTGCTGTGAATGCTTCGCCAATACCGAGCCGCTCGGCCGCTTCGAACAGAGCAGAGGCGCCGATACCTGTAGTGAAGATCACCCATTCCGGCTGCTCTTCAATAAAGCGGCGCAGCTCCTGCTCCATCTCCTGCTCTCTAAACATGCTGATTCCCTGCAGCGAACGTACCTCGGCCTGTCCACCCTGACGTTCGATGAGCGAACACATCTCTTCCAGTTTGCGTGATCCTGCGATGATTACCTTTTTGCCACCCAGTGCCTTTACCATAGATATCCCCCTCTATATGTTGAATCTCTCTCATACCATTAGACAATAAAAGCGGACGAATAATCAGCTCGGACGGTCAAAGCTGAACTGCTGTGCCAACCCTGCATAATTATTACCCGCAAGACGAGCCACCGGCTTCAGCTGCTCGGTGAGAATATACATATGCTCATGATCAATGACCGTTTCGTCAAAATGATAACACAACACCCGCACCAGCAGCAGATCCTGTACAATGATCCCTTCGTCATTGGTGATGGCCACATGCTGGTCCAGTTGACATTCGTACCGGACGAGCGATTCCTGAATTCCCTGTACAGCCACTTTTTCACTAGGTACCGTATGTAGATCGGTCAGATCCAGTTCACTCTGATCGGGAGACAGATTCGCTGCTGTATGGTTCATCTGTTCTGTCATTTCTTCATGAACAATATGAATAACCAGTTCCTTGCTGTTCATAATATTACGTGTAGTGTCCTTCATCTGTCCCTGTTTGCGGGCAATCGATACCGACAGAATCGGAGGATCGGAAGCCACGATATTAAAATAGCTGAACGGTGCGATATTAAGAACTCCATTTTCCGACAGGCTGGTGACCATCGCAATCGGTCTTGGAACCACCGAACCGGTGAGCAACTTATAGTTTTCGATAGTAGAGATAGATTCGGCATGTATAGTTATCATATTTATTCCTCCTTGGATGGTAGGTTTTATTTCTTTTACTATAGCGTAATTCACGTGTCAAGACGATTATTATGCGTGTTATATCTCATAACTTTGGCATGTTTCCATCATTTATACATTATATTGGGCATCGTCTCATACATACAGATGTAATGCAGATATATGAAAATCGGAATGCCCATTTGTATCATCCGGTATACTAACAGCTCCGGCAGTATAGTAGGTTACAGTCTTTGGCTGCCATGAAATGAAAATGCCCTGCCTTTCCGATGAGAAAAGGCAGGGCATAAATGAATTAGAGCAGGTAACGCGTTGTACCGCTGACCGGTACATGGGACGTTGTACCGCTGACCGGTACATGGGACGTTGTACCGGTTAGCCAATCAGATTTTAGTGCATTGGGCCTTGGCCTGGCTGTTTGCCTACCTGTACGCGCTTGATGAACAGGGAGCATACCAGACCGATCAGGGACAGGACCAGAGCGAAGATAAATGCGTGCTGGATACCTACCGTAAAGCCAGCCAACTGGTTCTCCGGACTTTGCGGATTAGCGATGCGGCTCAGATATCCGGTCTGTCCGGCACTCAGAATGCTGACAGCCAGCGCAGTACCAATGGCACCGGCCACCTGCTGCAGAGTATTCATAATCGCTGTACCATGCGGATAAAACTCGCTCGGCAGCTGATTCAGACCATTCGTTTGTGCAGGCATCATAATCATGGAAATACCGACCATCATGAACAGATGCATCGCAATGATCATGCCGACAGGGGTTGCCGCATTAATGCCTGTATACATGAACAGGATTACCGATACAACCGCCAGACCGATAATGACGAGCCACTTCGGTCCAAATTTATCGAACAAACGACCCATGATCGGCGACAGCAGTCCATTCAGCAGACTGCCCGGCAACAGGATAAGACCAGCTGCCAGTGCTGTCAGAGCCATACCCTGCTGCAGATACATCGGCAGGATCAGCATGGACGACAGAATGATCATCATACAGATAAATACCAGAATCAGACCGATCGTGAACATCGGGAACCGGAATGCGCGCAGGTTCATAACCGGCTGTTCCATCCGTAGCTGACGGATAGAGAAGATGAGCAGCGATATACCGCCGATCAGCAGAGCAGCGATAACGACCGGACTGGTCCAGCCACCTCCTGCTTCTCCATGGCCTCCCGCACTGCTAAATCCGTATACGATACCACCAAATCCGAGCGTAGATAGAACAATCGACAGAATATCAATTTTCGGCTTGGTCAATCTGGAAATATTCGGCAGGAACAGAAGTCCGCATACCAGGGAAATAACAAAGAATGGAAGCGAAATCCAGAAAATCCAGTGCCATGTCAGGTTCGCCAGAATCAGACCTGAAATTGCCGGTCCGCTCGCAGGAGCGAACATAATAACGAGTCCGATCAGACCCATGGCCGAACCCCTTTTCTCAATCGGGAAAATAACCAGAATCGTATTGAACATAAGCGGCAGCAGCAGTGCCGTACCTACCGCCTGCAGCACCCGTGCCACCATCAGAATTTCAAAGCTTGGCGCCAGTGCAGCAACAATTGTTCCTGCAATTGAAAAAATAAGCGAAGTCGTAAATAACTGTCTTGTCGTAAACCATTGCAGCAGCAGGCCAGAGATCGGCACCAAAATCCCCATTACCAGCAGATAACCGGTAGTCAGCCATTGAATGGTCGTCGGTCCTACTTCCAATAGAGCCATCAGCGGCGTAATCGCCACGTTCAGTGCTGTTTCACTGAACAATCCGATAAATCCGCTTAACAGCATCGCGAATAAAATCGGCAGTACCTTATATTGTTTTGTTTCTTGCTGGTCCTTTGCAGGACCTGTCTTCATGGGCACGTCCACGATCCCATCCTCCTTTAATCTCTCTATACTTATTTCTTTAGTGATTCATGGTTGCGCTCTTCATAACGACAGACAAATAGTCCGCTGCCGTGAGCATCGGTTCCTTGCTCTGATTGGTCAAGCTGATGATTAGAGCGCCCTCCATCATGGAAATCATCAGCAGTGCGGCCTCATTGGCTCTCTGCTTGGAAGCTCCCTCCTGCTCCAATTGTTCTGCAATAATCTGCTGCCAATCTGCAAATACATTTTGACAGGCCTGGCGCAGCTTATCGCTAATACAGGAAGTCTCTACTGCCGCCCAGAAGCTGAAAGGCAAAAAACCGGTATACTCTGCCTTCTCCGCATCCTCAGCCGTTTGATGAATAAAATAGCGAATCGCATCTCCCGTATTGTCATGCTTGGCAAATGTCTCCCTGAATTTATCCAGAATATGCTGATTGGTCTGCTGGATACACTCATGAGCCAGTTCTTCTTTGCCGCGCGGAAAATAATGATATAGCGAGCCCTTCGGCGTCTCACTCTCTTTAATGATCTGGCTAAGACCGGTAGCATGATATCCCTGTGAAAAGAAAAGTCTGGCTGCTGTATCGACAATCAGCTGTCTAGCATTCGACTTTTCACTCAATGGAATCACATCCTTCAAATTAATTATAACGATCGGTCTATATAATTAAAGCTTTTTCGAAAAGGATTGTCAATAACTATAAACTGGGAATTCCTTTTCACCGATGATACCTTAACAGCTGTTATATTTCCTGCAGACCTCTTTCCTGCCTGTTACTTTCCTTCATTAAATGCAATCAAAACGCAATTGGAATGGCAAAGGAAGATTCCTATTCATCTGCAGATAACCGCTCTCGTAACTGGCTATAAATATAAACAATATCATCCAGCGGAATACGTACCAAACCGCTCGACGATGGTGCTACAAATTCATGAATACCCGGCGTTATCGGCTCATCTTGGAATCCCCATAATGCCTGCTGGCGCTGGCTGTACTGAGTGTACACCCCTTTGCCGACAAAACAGGCAATCCGCGGCTGATACACGGACAGTTTATGACGCAGTTCTTTTCTGCCCTGACGGTATTCCTCCGGCAAAATATCCTCCGCCCCGCGGGTAGGCCGGGACACAATATTGGTAAATCCGTATCCAAGCTCCAGCAGATCTCCATCCTCTTCCGGATGATACAGACGCGGCGTAAGGCCTGCCCGGTACAGGATCTGCCAGAATCGATTGCGCGGATTGGCATAATGATGTCCCAATTCTCCGGAACGAAGACTTGGGTTGAATCCGATGAACAGAATGGAAAGATTGTGCTGAATATGATCTGCAATCGCTGGCATAACGTCACCTCTAACATTTACATCATTTTTTTATCTTTTTCGACAACATCACTATACAATATATAAGACTATTGACCGATATATTTATTCAATAAGCAAGAATTACCAAGTCGAAATTACCTTAATCTTGAATATGAACTTTAACATTCAGATCCCAAAACTATAATATTGAAAAGGAATGATTAGCATGATTAAATTAAACGAAGAGCAAATATATGCTGTCCTCCATAAACAATTGAACAGAAACTTTCCTGTACAAACCATGGAATTGCAATATCACATTGAAGCTGATGCCCGCCTGATCAATGAAACCGGCAGCGTCTCTCTGACGAATAAACATTACTGGGTTAAAGTAATGGACTGCATCTATCCAACTCATTCTCGTCCGATCCTGATGAGCGAAATCATCTACTTCCTCAGACAGGAGTACATGGACAGCACCATCCGCGTATTCATGGAACAGGACGCTGACGGCAAAGTATCCGCCACAGCTGAAATCTCCTTCCAGGATCAGGTCATTCTGGAATCCGATCAGCTCAAAAGCCTGATCGATCTGGCACTTGTTGTCAAAGACAAACAGTGGTTCGATGAGCTGACAGCCAGCTACCTGACCATGAATCGTTCCCTGCCAAGCTCGCTGTAATTATTCATATTACCCATACGGGACTTCTCCACACCGAGAAGTCCCGTATTTCTGTTTATTTCTTCATTATAAGTGCAATTTGAAATGCTTTTATAAAGAAATGTTGGTATTATGTAAAAGATGGTTGAATAGATACTAACATTCGTATTCAAAAAGCTTCATACATAACCTTACGAAGGAGGAATTACAATGGGACCTGAAGATCCGTATTCACGCCCACCGGGAAGTGGCATGCCCCCATATAATCAATATGATCCTTATCATCAGCAATATGGACCGGCACCCAATAATGGCAAGGCAATCGCCGCGCTGGTACTGGGAATTTCATCGATCGTATCGATTATGATTTTTCCGGGAATCGGAGTTATTCTTGGCATTCTCGCAATTATTTTTGCTGTTATCGCTATGAAAGAACTGCGGCATCGCTATCAGCAGGGACGCGGACTTGCGATTGGAGGACTGGTATGCGGAATCATCGGATTTGTCATTCATATTCTGGTCGTTCTGTTTATCGTGGTCATTATCGGAGCTTCCCTGGCCAGCTATTCGTCGGTCGGTTCGGATAACTGGGAACCGACCATTGAACAGAATGGTGACACCGACTTCTATTAAACCAATGCTGTATAAAAAAGAATCCGGATATTGCTAGGGTCCGTAACCCACAGGGCCGGCCCATCCTGCTCAGCCGGGATTCCTGCTGCCCGGAGCCGTTCAGCGACTTCATTGAGGAACTGACGATCCGGCAGCTGCAATGAATAGTAGTCCATACCTGTAGCGTTGGCCGGTGCCTTTGGTGCCCCAACGCCTGCCCAGGTATTGAGCCCCATATGGTGGTGATAACCTCCCGCCGATATAAAGGCGACCGAACGATTATCCGTCAGCATCATTTCAAAACCGAGGATATCCACATAAAATCGGCGCGCTTCCATGAGGTCAGATACATGAAAATGTACATGGCCTATTTTTGTGCCTGCAGGCAGTCCGTTCCACGCTTTGCCTTCTGCCAGTTCCAGCAGTCCATCCACATCAACAGGCTCTGTCCCCATCATCACATGGCCATGCTCATCCTTTTGCCAGGTGTCTCTCGGCCGGTCTGCATAAATCTCGATTCCATTGTTATCCGGGTCATTCAGATACAGTGCTTCGCTTACCAGATGATCTCCCTGGCCAATATTTTGTCGATGTTTCAGCAGATGGCGCAGAGCAATTCCCAGACTGACCCGATCCGGCAATAAAATAGCAAAATGATACAATCCGACAGTGGAATTCTGGGGCAGGATGATCGCATTAACAATTTCCTCAATAATGACAATCGGGTGTATTCCATCTGCTGACAGTTGAGCTGTTGTCTCATCCTGCTTCAGCACCTGCAGACCAATTACATCCGTATAATAAGCTATCGAGCGCTCCAACTGGCTGACTTTGATCTTGACCAGACCAATCTCCAGCGCAGGACTGATTACGTGAGTAGTCATAATGAATTCCTCTTCTCTATATTCACTTATTTTTTATAAGTATGTTAACATTTTGTAAGTAACTAATCAAGAATGTAATGAATAAAATATACTGAACCGCACGAGAGTGAAAAAAAGCAGGCAGTTTCCATGAGGGAAACGCCTGCTTTTTGATATCACATTTACAATGTGCCTGCGGCCGTATTTATTAAACTTTCACTTATTCTTCAGTTACACCCGGATCTTGTCCCCATACCGGTGCGCCCTGATAGTACAGCACAATGTGATTGTTATCGCTCATCGTTGTGCTGTTGTTAGAGGAGTAATCCGATACAGCTGAACCGCCGGAACGCTGGATCGTGAAGCTCATGTCGCCTGTCTCGCCACCAGCAGGAATGATACCGGCTTCTGCATTGAAGCGCAGCTCCAGGTAGCTGTCTGCACCTGTTTGAGGTTGTTCCATGTTCACGATGTACGGTTCTACATTGTTGGCACCAAAGCCAACATTGCCCATCGAGACATTTTTGGCTGTCAGGCCATTACCGCCTGTAAAGTAATAGCGGATGCGGACATCGCTCAAGTTTACATCTTCACTGCCTGTATTCATAATGTTGATCATCGGACGGATCGCACCGGAAGTGCTGCCGGATGGAGAGCTGGATCGCACCATCAGAGATTGTGCCGCATTGCCGGATTGAGCCATCGGTGCAGCTACAACTGGCATGGACATCTGGCTGATCTGTCCATCTCCATATACTGCATTAACAACGTAGCCATACACTTTGCCATTCATAACTGAAGTATCTGCATATACCGCATCGGTTACACCAGTTGTATGAACAGTGTACGTGTTGGCTGCTACGCTGTCATACGTATTGTTGACTACATCATATCGTCTCACATCATAGCTGACTGCTCCCTGTACAGGTGCCCATGTCAGTACAACCTGGTTGGAACCTGAACGCGCCTGCACGTTACTAGGTGCAGCAGGAGCAGATGTGTTGGTCCATGCAATATCATTGGCAACCACATTGCTTTCGATTGCCGCATGCGCGCTTGGCGCTGCCACAAAGCTTCCTCCTGCAGCAAAAATTGAAGCGGCTACCAGAATGGAAGCCTTTTTGGAATAATTAAACATTTCGTCATCTACCTCCGTATTGGAATAAGTTTGGGTTGTGCGATCATGCTGTTAAGTATTCGGCTCCGTACTTCTATGTTGGGGGCTGCTCTCTCTCCTCCTTTGCGGTTTATCCATCACCTTGAATCGGCCGGTTCAGTCAGCTGACACCAGCGCAAATTTAGAGCCCGGTGAGAGATTATTAAACAGTAATATAGCAAACAAAACACTTAGCAAGCTCAAATTATAACATTTTTGTTACCAGTTGCAGATAGACAGCAAGTTCTAATCGTCAATAAAATGACAATTCCATAAGTCCTACTCTTTCGCAATTTGAGGCATAATAGAATAGATAAGCCAGGTTTGTTTGTTTTACCCTGTACCCTGACTGTGTATTTTGGCCTAGTTTCCATTTCAATTTTATCCGATCCGTTTTTGTCTTCTTTTGGAGCAATCCGGATGGCATATTTATATATCAAGGGAGCGATGATGTTGCATTTCAAATCCGATTCTACATCTTTTCACTCTGCTCGTCCGTTTTCCTATCAGACGCTCAGCCTTCTGGTCATGCTGATGGCTGCTCTGCTGCTTATTGGAGGTTGCAGCAGTTCATCCCATACCGAGCAGCCTGCTGCTGCCGATTCATCCGATACCTCCATGTCCGGTCACTCCATGAATATGGATCACAGTGCTCATATGGGCACAACAACTGCTGCACCGGAAGGCAGCGTCACCGCCAAGCCGGCAGACATCACTACCGAACAGCAGACATTGACCGGCAAGGAAATTACCCTTACTGCACGTAAAGCCCATTTGGAGATTGAGAAAGGCAAATATTTGCCCGTCTGGACCTTCAACGGCTCCGTGCCCGGTCCACAGATTGAAGTGACCCAGGGAGATACCGTTACCGTTCATCTCAAAAATGAACTAGATGTGCCTGTCTCCATTCATTTCCACGGGGTCGTACTGCCGGTCGCCATGGATGGTGTACCTGGCGTCACCCAGGATGCTGTTCAGCCTGGAGGTACATTTACCTACACTTTCAAAGCGGTTTATGCCGGAACGTACTGGTATCATTCCCATCAGGACAGCCTGAACCAGATTGGCAAGGGTTTATACGGTACCTTTATAGTCAAAAATAAAAATGCTGAGTTGGCAGACGTCGATCGTACGCTGGTGCTGGATGAATGGAATGATCCAAATACCCATGCTCCCGATCGCGAAGCCAATACGGCTGCACTCAGCAGCAATATGGGCATGTATAATATCTATACCATCAACGGACGCAGCGGTGACAGTATCGAACCGGTGCGTACGCATCCCGGTGAGCAGGTGCGTCTTCGCTTCGTTAATGCAGGCAATATGACTCAGCTGCTTTACATTAATCAGCCCGCCTACCGCGTCGTATCGTCCGATGGCGAGGATATTAACGATCCGCAGATGCTCAGATATGGACTGATCCGTATCGCACCCGGTGAACGCTATGATGTGGAATTCAGAGCCAGCCAACCGGGCGTACAGGTAATAGGAACAGTGGGCGATTCTGACTTTGCACGCTCCATACGTATACCTGTTGTGACCGAGACGGGTTCTGACACATGGACCGATCAGCAAATTAATGATCAGATAAACAGCCAGCAGGCCAAGCTCACGACCGAGATCGTCTCCGGCTGGCCCGAACTTGATCTTACCCGTTACGGCAAGCCTGCCTCCTCAACGTTCAATCTGCATCAATCCTATGATCAGGATTATCAGATGACGCTCAATATGGGAGTCAGCGATGGACAGACCATGTATACAATCAATGACAAGGCCTATCCCAAAGCAGACAATATGACCGTCAAGACCGGAGATACGGTAAAGATCACCATGACCAATAAATCCGTAAACGAAGATCATCCCATGCATCTGCACGGTCATATTTTCCAGGTATTATCCAAAAATGGTCAGCCGGTCTCCGGTTCTCCACTCTGGAAAGATACACTGAACATGCGGCCGGGCGAAACGTATACAATCGCTCTGCTGGCAGACAATCCAGGGATCTGGATGTTCCACTGCCATGAACTGCACCATGCGTCGATGGGAATGATGATTGATCTGGTCTATGAGGACTACACTTCCACCTATAAGCCGGATCCGCAGGCCCATAACATTTCTGAATGATCCTGCTGCCGTGACCTGACAGTTATTACATTTATGTAGCAAAAAAGCAGGCGTCCTGTTCTATGATAGAGAATGTCTCTATTACTAGGGTAGGACGTTTTTGTGTTAATGATGCAACAAAATAACATTTTCTGTGTAATACATAATGGGAATTGGAACGAAAGCATCACAAAATGTTTTTCAGATACCGATGTAGTATGATAGTAAGTATCTGAAATATTCAGATTACAGAGATGTGCTATATCAATTGTTACATGAATATATTCTTTTAAGATGAACCCTAATCATATCTATAAAGGTGGAGTTAAATACCCCATGAGAGAGTCTTTACGCAAACTTAAGATCCTGCAGCTGTTGACTGCCTTATTCAGGGCCAGAATTATCAAAATACTTATTCCCCTGATTATCCTTGCTGTTATTTATGTGCAAGGACGAAAAGAAATCGAACATATTAATCTGGCCAGTGTGTTCTTTGAACTGCGTCATATGCCTCCGTCCGCGATTATTCAGATTCTGATCGCTTCCTTTGTTGCGGTATCGGTGATGAGTACGTATGATTACCTGCTGCGTCATCATTTCAAACTGGATGTGAACTGGAAGGCCACTTTCCGTTACGCCTGGATCGCCAATACGTTCAATAACATGATTGGATTTGCCGGACTTACCGGTGTCGGTCTGCGTACAATTCTGTACAAGAAAAGCGGCATACCGATGAAAACGATGGGAGCAGCGGTGCTGTTTCTTTCTCCGATGATACTGGTGGGCCTGTCGCTGCTCGGCTGGCTGACCATTGTCGGTGTCTTCCCGGCTGAGCCGCTATTCAACAGCCACCCATGGCTGCGCTGGGCGGTATGGGGAATTTCCCTGTATCTGCCGTTCTTTCTACTGATGCAGCGTTCATCCCTGTTTGCCAAATGGTTCCACAAAGGAGAAGGCAAGCTTCCCTGGAAAGTCATTATCGCTTCGTTGATAGCCTCCTTTCTGGAATGGGCCTGTGCCGGTCTGTTGTTCTGGATCGTTATCTATCACGATCTGGCCCATCTGCCACTGCAGGATACGATTGGTGTGTATATCGTTGCAGCAATTGCCGGTATTATCAGTATGGCACCAGGCGGTATCGGGGCATTTGACCTGACAGCCCTGCTTGGTCTGCAGTCTCTCGGTGTTGATACGACCCCTGCGATTACCGCCCTTCTGCTATTTCGTATTTTCTACTTCCTGGTCCCGTGGCTGATCGGTCTGGTACTGGCAGCCTTCGAGATTACACCAAGCCGCAAGCAGATGAAGGAGATGGTGACGACCGGTTATGATGCTTCACGCAGTGTCTGGCTCAAATTCTGGGGTTGGCCATCACAGTTTGGTTTCCTAGGTGACCTGGGTGCATGGGCACTCGGCAAGCTGGTACTCGCCAGCGGCATTATTTTGCTGCTATCCGCAGCAACACCGGGACTGATCGAGCGTCTGCGGTTTATGGAACATATTCTGTCGCTGCCGATTATGCGTTTTTCCGAACAGCTGTCGGTGGTGATTGGTATTATGCTGATTATCGTCTCCCGTGCGATTTCTATGCGAATCCGGCGCGCCTTTGTATGGACGGCCGGGCTGCTGCTTGCGGGTGCGATCTTTACCTTTGCCAAAGGATTCGATTATGAAGAAGCGATCATTTTGCTGGTCGTTGCTATGATTTTGTGGGTATCCCGGGCTCGATTTAACCGGGAAAGCGTGAGCATTGCGCCGCGGAATATCGTGATCTGGATCGTTCTGGCCTCTGTCTCGTCCCTGTCCTATTATATAGTCGGTACACAGATTCATCCTGCGCTGCTGCGTCATCTACCGCTGCGCGCCCAGCAATGGTTCCTGGACCCGCATGAATATGCGATTACCGCCGCGGTTGGTTTTATCGGAGCTCTTGTCCTGCTGGCAGCCATCTTTGCACTGCGTCCGAATCGTCATATCGAGGATCGTCCAACGCCGGAGGAGATGGATAAGTTCACTGCCTTCCTGCAAAAGGAACAGGGAAATCTGCTTACCCATCTGCTGTATCTAGGTGACAAGTCATTCTACTGGGCACAAAATGACCAGATTCTGATCCCTTATGCACGCGTCCGAGATAAGCTGGTCGTGCTCGGAGATCCGATCGGTGAGAAAAGTTTGGTCGGTGCTGCCATTCAGGAGTTCCAGCGTTATGCGGATCATTTTGCGCTAACCGTCGTCTTTTACCAGGCGGCACCGGAATATCTGTCCATTTATCATGAAAATGGCTATAATTTCTTCAAACTGGGTGAAGAGGCACTGGTGCCTCTCGATAAATTCACATTATCCGGCAAAAGCAATCAGGGTCTGCGTACTGCCAAAAACAAATCCGAGCGCGAGGGTCAACAGTTCGAAGTCCTGCAGCCACCATTCTCATCCGAACTGCTGGCAGAACTGCGTGTTATCTCTGATGAGTGGCTTGGAGACCGCAAAGAGAAAGCCTATTCTCTAGGCTGGTTTAATGAACATTATATTCAACAGTCCCCAATTGCCCTGCTGCGTGATGCGGAGCATCAAATTCTGGCTTTTGCTACCCTGGCACCGGCTTATGATAATCACAGGGTGATCTCGATCGATCTAATGCGCCATTTGAATGATACACCGAACGGTACGATGGATGTGCTGTTTGTCCGTCTGATTGAATGGGCCAAGGAAAGCGGATATGCCTACTTTAATCTTGGTATGTCCCCGCTCTCCAGCGTTGGAGAGAATATGAATGCCCACAGGGAAGAGAAACTTGCCCGGCTGGTTTTCCAGTACGGAGGTCACTGGTACGGATTTGAAGGTCTTCGCCGCTATAAGGAGAAATTCTCGCCAGAATGGGAAGGACGCTATCTGGCTTACCCGGCAGGCATCCCGCTTCCGATTCTCACGATTGATCTGGTACGATTGGTATCCCGTAGACCGCGTCCGGTCGAGACGTTATAGCAAGCAAATTCAGGTGTCACGAATAAATTGACTTTCACCTATATCACCTATATGAGTATACAAAAGAACCCCTTGATCCGCGTTGGCAGATCAAGGGGTTCTTTTTGCATTTATGCTGGTTCCAAGCATTTGCCTGCTTGACTGCTAATGCCGGAATCTGGTCCATTACAGTCCGAAATTATTTGGATTGCTCTACTTCCACAATAGTTCTCAGCTTCGTAGTTGCATCACCAGGGATCGGTTTTTCCGTATACTTGAAAGTGATCTCGGAGCCTTCTTTTATTTTGCTCATCGCGCTCTGTACGCTGTCATTCAGCTGATATACTACAGGAGTACCATCTACCATAATCTCGGCAGAATGCTCATCTGCAAGCCCGGAGAATGTACCGGCAGCAACCTGAGTCTCCGCATTGGCAGTTGTATCGTCCCCTGCTGCCGTATCGGTTGTACCTTTGGTCGTACCTTCACTGGTTGTACCGTCATCCGTCTTCGGAGCCGTTTCATTACCGGTTGCAGCTTTACTGCTGTCTTCCGGCGTCGTCGTTGTGGCTGGTGCCGCTGGGGCCTGCTCGGTCACTTCAGCTTCTGTACTGGTGGTCGGAGCCGGAGCTGCAGCTGGCTGCTGTTCTGCCTTATTGCCACAGGCTGCCAAAAGCAGTACCCCTGCAAGCAGGATAAATGCAAATGGAATTCGTTTGAACAATGATTGCTTATTTAGTTGCATCGTTAATGCACCTCCTCAATAGTGTAACGCATCTTCAAGCCAAAAGTTGCAGCAAACGGCTGCATGACAAGAGAGCCTCTACTAAAATCATAACAGATTTCAGCCCGGTAATAAAACTTACATATGCTCTCCTGTCATTCACAATGACCCTTGTTGCTTTTTCATCAAAAAAGGAATCGCCAGAGCCGGCTACAGAAGATTGCGCCAGAGTAACGATTCCTTAGGTCAAATAACAGTAAACCTCTTAAATCAAATAATAAACCTATTGCAATCATCCACATTCACGCTTTCTGGTCGGCAGGTATCAGACAATCTTTCCTTCCAACCGCCGATTCAAGGGATGAATTGCTGAACGATTTTCACAACCGCTCCATCCTTGACGGTAATATGATACGGGAACACCGTTGGATCCAGCAAATCCGGCTTTTTGAAAATGGCATTCAGCTTGGACATGCTCACCGGTTCATTCCATTTGGTATCAATATCTTCCCAGCGACCGGTATGATCGTAAATCTGCATCAATACTTGTGCATTTGCTGGAGCTGTATAATTAAAGGTTGTTGTATCGGTATTGGTAATGTAGTAACCGTCTGGCGCACCATCAATGCCGCTGTCCGGATTTTCTTTGGTAAATACTTTGTTGGCCGCTTCGCCGGTGTACCAGTTAATCGGATCAATCGTAAGATCGAATCCACCATTACTGTCACGTTTGATTTCGTTAATGAATACGGTGTACGTTCCATCTGCCGGAGTGGTATCTTCGGCATACGTATTCTGATATACACTCTGAATTACAGTTGAGGCCTCAGCTGTACTGACCGCTCCGGTCTGACTCAAGCTGCCCGAAGTCAAAAAGATTAAAGAAGCAGCACCCGCTCCAAAAATTCCCATCATTGTTTTAATCATCGCTGCATCTCCCCTTCTAATTGGTCAGTCAGCAGTATCGGCTGACAATAACCTGTTGCTTGTGATTGGCATACCATTCATTCGGTATGGATTTCCGCTGAGCTTTAAGCGGTGTGTAACTCTTATTAACCAGATTGCCTTTTTCAAGAACCATTCAATTTTTTCCAATTCGTATTTTTATTAATAAAATTAAGATAAAATAGCGTTCCGACCACATCTGTTTCTTGCTTGCTTCCTAACCCTACTATATACGGATATGAGCTTGAAAAAGTTGCAATAATGTTAATACTGATTTACAAAATTAATACCTAGTCTTAAAACCTTGTTATACAGGGATTTTCTATAGCTTCCGATTCGTTATTGAGATGATGGTTATATATATGAGGGAAGCCAAATTACAATTTTTGAGGAGGAATTACATCATGTCAGAACAACCACATGTCGTGAACAAAGCCGGACAAGTGTCCACTGATCAGGTAGAACCGGTAATGGATAGAATCAGTGACGAACGCAAGAAACAGATTCTGGACGATTTTGAAAACTTCAAATCCTACCTCGGCAAGCGTATTCGTATGGCAGAAAGCATCGGACTTAGTGAAGAAAGCATGGCCAAAGTTGCGCAGAAGATCGCAGACTATCTTGCCAAGCACGAAGAACCACAAAACAGCGAAGAAAAATTGCTGTATGAACTATGGAAAGTCGGCGATGAAGACCAACGCCATAAACTGGCACACATGCTGGTGCGCATGGTACAGGCGGAAAAAGCCTAATATCAATTCCTACCCGTCAGGTAACAACAAGGTTCTCATACAATCTATTATCTGAACGATCAGGTACATGGTTGAATAAGAGTTTTCTTTCTTTACGGTACATCAGCAACAATAAAACCCAAATCTGTCTAACCGGCATGGTGTCGGCTGCAGATTTGGGTTTTATTTGGATTAATGTTAAATAGCGTTAGCGATGCATGGAATGATGGCGGCTGCGTTTTCTATAGCGTGGCCATATTTTCATTTCCAGACGTTCATATCCGTAAATGCCCAGCTCCATCAGACTATTAGCCAGCGAGATACGTGCAAACATCCGGTGCACGAGTACCGATACGAGCACACCAATCAATGCACCGGCCAATACGTCACCCGGATAATGGACACCGGTCCATACCCGGCTGAGCGCAATGCCTGCGGCCAGCACCAACCACATCCATCCATCACGACGCCGAAACTGCCATATGGTCATCGCAATGACAAAAGACCCCAACGAATGCGTACTCGGAAAGGAAGCATTGGCTTCATGGTGCACCAACTGAATAACCTCATGGGTAACAAACGGCCGCTCTCTGTAAAATAATTCTCCAAGTATCCAGTTAACCGTGACTCCAATAGCAGCGGATACCAGCGCTTCCGTAATCATTCTCCGATTCGCCCGTGCACGCGTAAACCAGTATACAACCGCTCCAATCATAAACAGCAGCACTGCATATTTGGAAAGGAAAATCATTAACGGATTCCAGAAGGCAGCATGACTTGCCCCTCCATTAATCCATCGAAAAATCTCATAGTCCAGCTCTGACATGTTCTGTGATTACCTCCTGTTGTTGAATGTCCTATGCACCTATGTACTTCAGGCGTCTATGCAGCGATAGTCGCTTTTACCGTTAGCTAGTTTAACACTTTTGTTAACCCAGTGTAAAATTTACACAAATCAATACAGCCGGATTCCCCGCTGACGAGTAATCCGGCTGTATTTTCATATTTGCATTTATTCCTCAAGCGGATGATCAAATGCCTGCTACAATCCGCTTTGCTCTTGTCCCTGCCTCTTCCAGCACTTTCGCTTCGTCCAGGGTAAGCAGCTGCCGGTTACGCATTAGCAACTGGCCGTTTACGATAGTTGTATGCACATCTCCTCCTACAGCTGCATAAGCGAGTGTCGAGTAGAGATGATGTACAGGCTGCAGATGGGGCTGGAGCAGATTGATCATAATTATATCCGCCTTTTTGCCGGATTCCAGTGTGCCTGTCTCATGATCGAGGCCGAGCAGTCTTGCACTCCCGACAGTTGCCAGCTGTAGAGCTTCATAAGCAGACAGTCGGGTCGGATCGCCATAATCGAGCTTTTGCATCCATGCCGCAGCCTTGATCTCGACGAACATATCCAGTGTAGTCGCACTTCCGGCACCATCCGTGCCCAGCCCTATCGTAATGCCCTGCTGCTGTAAAGCTACAACCGGTGCAATACCGCAGCCAAGCTTCAGATTACTGACAGGGTTATGCACGACTCCTCCTCGCATTCCGCGCAAATAACCAATATCACGGTGATTCAGATGCACGCCATGGGCCAACATTACATGGAGTGTTTCGAACAGTCCCAGCTGATACAGGTACTCTGCCGGCGTCTGCCGGTATCGCTCCCGGATGATGGATACTTCCTCAACTGTCTCTGCCAGATGGATATGAACAGGCCGGTCATACTGTTCAGCCAAAGCGATAATCTCGCGTATCCTCTCCGGCGGACAGGTATAAGGCGCATGAGGACCGAACATGGTCGTAATCCGCCCGTCTGCTGCTCCCTGCCAGCGCTGCACCAGATCAACCGCTTCCACGATCCGCTCCTCCGCACGATCATCACCGAAGACAAGCCCGCGTGTCAGGGAAGCCCTCATCCCGGTCTCTTCAACAGCAGAAGCGATCTCATTCATATGAATGTACATATCGGCAAATGTCGTTGTACCCGAGCGAATCATCTCGATCATGGACAGCTTACTGCCCCAGTAGATATCCTCGGCCGTCATTCGTGCTTCTGCCGGGAACATTTTTTGCTCGAGCCAGTCCATCAGCTTCAAATCATCCGAGAAGCCTTTGAGCAGGTTCATCGGAGTATGCTGGTGGGCATTGATCAGTCCGGGCATTACAGCCATACCTCTGCCATCAATGATCTGTCCTTCTTTCTCATGAGGTACATAATCTGAATAAGGTTCTCCGCTTGTTTGTGCCGGGACAATCGCTTCAATCCGGTCTCCATGGATAATAATATCTCCTTGAAATGGCTCCGGATAAGTACTGCACATGGTGATAATAGTGGCATTGCGAATTCGTATACTCAACTGAATCTCCTCCAATTTTCTTTTGATGGATGGGTGTATGAATGTCTTAAACGAAGAATAGACCTTGACGTAACGTCAAGGTCAACAATTATTTATTGTTTACGACTTTCTTGCAGGATAAAGTCACCAAGATGAATTTTGGGCTTACCAATCTAGGCCTGGAGCTGTTTGAATTCGCTTGGACTGATGCCATAGTATTTTTTGAAAATTTTGCTGAAGTGCTCTGGAGATTCATAACCAACCTTGTCAGCCACTTCATAGCGGCGTAGATCGGTACTCGTCAGCAGTTCACGGCTTTCCTCCATGCGCAGCTTGATTACGTACTCCCATAACTTGAACCCGGTATATTTTTTGAACAGATAGCTCAGATAATTGGGGCTCACATGATTTTTTCGAGCCACTTCGTGGATGGTCAGCCCTTTCTGATTATAGTAATTATCGATATAGGATTTGACCTGGGAGACGATCAGGTTGTTACGCAGGCATTCCGTTTCGGCCTCTGCTGTCGGCCGGATTGTTTTCCAGTGATATTTACCATAATAAAATACATAATGATCCTGATACTCATGATGCAAATCAATTGCACGATCCGTCTGCATATTCAGCTGGCTCAAAAAATGAATGCCTTTCAGAATCTGGCTGATGCCAATCACGCAGGGAATACGCAGGAATTTATGAATATGAAAATGCAGACTCTGACCGAGCGCTTCCAGCTGGCGGATAATATGGGACATCCGATCGGCCGCATCCGTCTCTCTCCATTGGAAAATAATGCTTAGTTCCTTGTCTCCCGACTCGAAAATAAGCGTGTTTTCCTGGTCTTCCACTTCCAGCAGTTCCTCGGTCACATTCCATATCGCATAACAAAGCCACCGGTAATCCTCCGGCTGTCCGGTACTCCCGGCAAACTGGATGCCGTCGAAATTCATTTTCAGCATTGCATAATAGGGGCCTTTCAGCGCTATATACTGCTGCAGTTGTTTCTGCTCTTCAAATTGGATCGAGTCGGTCAGCAGCTTGCTCAGCAGCTCATATTCCTGCTCTGACAATCGTTCCATTTTAAAACGGGCAAAGCCTGCAGGGACGGTATACAGCGACTGACCTTCACTCCGCTCGGCGGCAGCCGGTTTATCCAGATGAATAAGCACTTCTCGGATCGAGTCGAGGAACTGCGCAGAGTCCAGCGGCTTGATGAGATAATTGCGCACACCGAGCCTGATGGCCGTCTGGGCATATTCAAATTGTTCATGCGCGGATATGACGATCAGCTGGATATCCGGCTGCTGCATCCGAATCTGCTGCATGAGTTCAATACCGCCCAAATCACGTGTATGTATATCACTGATCAGCAGATCAATATGATAGGCACGGGCATAAGTAATCGCTTCCTTTCCGCTGGAAGTTGTATAGATATGTCCTATATTCAGACCGGAGGACATCATTAATTTCATCAAAAGCTGAATCATCATTGGTTCTTTATCAACAATTAGAATGTTATACATAGTACAACCTCCCGGGATGTAATATAGATGCATTAATTCCATAGTATTACATTTAATCCTATCCTTAATATAACAGAAGTTTAAGCGCTTTAATATAATAAACATTTAAATTCCGTTTTTAGGTATCACTTACTATGTAGAGATCCGATTTTCTATCTGGCGACTGCCGGCAGCCATATTGCTTTATATTTGGATGCTGTATTTTGTTATGGCCCGATTAACACAACCAAAAGCCTGACCTCAGGAAGGTCAGGCTTTGATCGATGTCAGCCGCAGATTATCCATTCAGCCGCAACAATGAATTTCTAAATTATGCTCTTATCGGCTGCTGCTCCAGCTGACGGTTCTTTTCTGCAAATTTCTTGTTATGTGAAGATACATAGGCCTGATCATACGCTTCAGGCTCCAGATGTTTTTTTACACTGTTCACGGCGGTTGCCCCATCTACCAGCGCGCCGCTGATCAGATGCAGCTTGCCATCATAATGAATTAGATCGCCGGCTGCAAATACACCGGGCAAATTGGTCTGCCGCTTCTCGTCAACCACAGGCTTGCCATGGTCATCCATCTTGATTCCCCAGTTGAGCAGCGGACTGAGATCGGTCGTCAGCCCGTGATTAACAATAACCGCATCAACAGACAAAATCTCCTGTTCACCGGTCTCGATATGAGTAATCGTCACTTCTTCGACCAGGCTTCCTTTTCCCTGAAGCCCGGTCAGTTCATAGGACGTGAGCACCCGGGAACAGTTCTGCTTCATCTGGAGCACATTGCGTTCATGACCGCCAAACTCTTCGCGGCGATGCACTACCGTAATACTCGCAGCAAGCGGCTGCAGTGCATTCGCCCAGTCTACCGCCGAATTGCCTCCACCGGAGATTACGACATGTTTACCGGCAAACACATTCAGTTCCTGCACCGTATAATGAAGATTGGTTACCTCATAGCGGTCTGCTCCGGCAAGCTCCAGCTTGCGCATTTTGGGAATGCCATGTCCCATTGCAAGAATCACTGTTCGGGTATAATGGACTTCACCGGTGTGGGACAGCAGTACAATCGTGCCATCCGGCTGGCGTTCCAAGCGGGTAATCTGCTGATTCAATACAACAGTCGGTTCGAATACCATTGCCTGCTCTGTCAAATTGCGAATCAGACCTTCTCCGCTGATCGGCGGTACTCCGCCCACATCCCAGATGATTTTCTCGGGATACATCAGTATTTTCCCACCCAGTGTTGGATTGTATTCAATAATCTTGGTCTTCAGATCACGCATTCCACTGTAAAATGCACTATATAAACCGGCCGGGCCGCCTCCTATTATCGTTACATCATATAATTCGAGTTGCTGCATTAGTAGGTAAACCTCCTCATGTTCATGCAATATTGAGACTGAGATGATAGACCGATACATTCTCCGGCAGCTGCCAATCATCAGCTTATGTATTCAGAAATCATTTATAAATGATAATGATTATCATTATAGATTAGTGCAGGTGGAGATGCAATATAAAGCTTTCTGGTCGATGAATGGCTGCCTTCCTGTGACGCTGTTATCCTGCAGGAGATACAATATAAACTTTTATATTTTTTAGTGTGTAATATTGTTTTTTTTGGTATGCTGTTTGGTGAACTGTTTATTTATAATCTACTACGTTAATTAAGGTGGGACGCTGGGAATGGCCGATTTTTATGCGAATTTCTCCTGGATTTTACTTGCTATCAACCTTTTTCTGGCACTGTTCATCGTATTTCTGGAGCGGCGTAATGTGGGAGCGACCTGGGCCTGGTTGATGGTACTGCTCTTTATCCCGATTGCCGGCTTCCTCGTCTATATGTTTCTCGGGCAGAATCTTAGCCGTGTCAAAAGGTTTCGCTTGCGCAAAGAATTCCGATCCATTATTGAATCGGTGGTTGAGGATCAGCGGATTGAATTCAAGGAAAAAAGATTCAAATTCAATGATTCATCCATCAGTCGCTATCATGAGCTGGTACATCTTCATCTAATCAGCAATTATTCCCTGTATACGCAGGATAATGCGGTACGCATCTTTGCGGATGGCCGGGAGAAATTCGATGCCCTTTTTGAAGACATTGCGAGGGCTCAGGAATATATTCACATTCAGTATTATATTATTCAGAAAGATGATCTTGGTCGCAGGCTGCTGGATGCGCTGACCGCCAAAGCGCTTGAAGGCGTAACCGTCCGGCTGATCTATGATGCCTGGGGCAGCTCCAAAGTGAACAAGTCTTTCCTCAAAGAGTTTGTGGCTGCAGGAGGTCATGCCGCCGCCTTTTTCCCGCCAAGCATTCCCCTGATCAACTTCAAAGTTAATTACCGCAACCACCGCAAAGTCGTGATTATCGATGGGCTGGTCGGCTATGTCGGCGGCTTCAATGTCGGAGATGAGTACCTGGGTCTGGTGGAAAAGTTCGGTTACTGGCGCGATACCCATCTGCGGGTGGAAGGTTCGGCCATTTTGGAAATGCAGACGCATTTCCTGCGTGACTGGCATCTGGCTCTCAATACGCATATGTCCGGTGATTATTCACTGTTCGCGGTATCCAAACCTTTTACCGGAAATATTGGAATGCAGATTGTATCCAGCGGCCCGGACAGCAGTCTGGAGACGATCAAATATTCCTATATCAAAATGATGTATGAAGCCAAAGAAAGCATTATGATTCAGACTCCTTATTTTATTCCGGATGAAAGTATGGTCACTGCGATGAAGTCGGCGATTCTTTCCGGAGTACAGGTACATCTGATGATTCCAAAGAAACCGGATCACCAGATGGTCTACTGGGCATCCTACTCGTATTTACGTGAACTGTTGGAACTGGATGCACACTGCTATTTGTACGAAAAAGGATTTTTGCATGCCAAGACAATGGTGATTGATGGCAAAATCGCTTCGGTCGGTACAGCGAATATGGATATTCGCAGTTACAAGCTGAATTTTGAAATTAATGCCGTAATTTACGACAGTCAGACAGCCAAGCAGCTGGAAGATTTGTTCCTCAAAGATATCCTGGACAGCCAGGTACTCACGCTGACCGATTATAATAATCGTCCGCTTTATCAGAAAACCGTGGAGTCTTTTGCACGTCTATTATCCCCGATTCTATAGAGGATTTGATGTGAAATTTTAGTGAGTATGTTCTGACGAGTATAGGATCAACGTGTTACCGTTACCACCTTTGCAAAAGTTTGACCAAAGCGCTATCCGGCCGGAATGGAAGGCAGATAGCGCTTTTTTATAGTCTGAAAAGATTGTGTATCAAACGTGCAGACGGCATTGCATTTTGAATTCTAACTGGCGTTCCCTACTGAAATGCATCTTATTTCTTTTCTTAATTTTTGATTATGGATAAAGATCTTAACTTTCTTTTTTCTTGATAAATGTAGATTAGGCGACTCTAGGAGTATGGGATATGCAGATATGTTCTAGGTTCCTATTTTTAATTTTCCTTTTTTGTGAATTTTTCATATAATGAAATAATTATTATAGATTAAAATTTGTAAATGTCCTTCCTTCTCAAGAAACTATTACGGTTGAAATTGCAGCTCATTCTCTCTAAATCCTTTATTTTCCATTTGAATTAATTCACTTGCAATATGATAAATCACTTTTTATAGTCATTTTTCTCTTTGCTATTTAACTGCCCTGTCGTGTTTAGCTCAAAATTTAAGCTTGACCTTTCCCCAATCCAATCCTATAATCGAGAACCAATAACACATTTCAGCAATGACCAAAGACATGATTCCCTTCATGCGCTGTCCAGAGAGAGAAGCATCTGCTGTGAGCTTCTTCAGTCGACGGTTGAGGAATTACCCCTTTGCAGCTGTGATATTGAACCGGTGCCGGATCGTTTGGGTGCTTTGTGGAAATCTGTATATCAGAGATCTGCACACTTCCTTTTGTCGCTGTCCAGGCATTTAGTAGATACCACCGTCTAATCCCCGTTAACGGATTCCAATGAGGACTCTGCTCTGTAATGACCATTCATCTGCAGGCAGGTCGAATTAGGGTGGAACCACGAGCCAAGCGCACTCGTCCCTTCTGAGATTGAGTGCTTTTTTGCGCTTATTTGTTCTTTATCTTATCCGGCCGGTCCACTGTCAGGCTGCTTGTATCGCAGCATCCGATAGCTGGCATCCTGTACCGGATAACCACTAAATCATTGGAGGTACACATTATGCCCAACTTACAATCCATTCAGATTCAGCTGCCCAACGGTGCCAGCCGTGAAGCTTATTCTGGCATTTCGGCCGGGGAGGTCGCTCATTCGATCAGCAGCAGTCTTGGCAAAAGTGCGGTTGCTGCCAAAGTGAACGGCCAGCTCGTTGATCTCAGTACGCCTTTGCAGGATCACTGTAAACTGGAGATTATTACATCCGAAAATAAACTCAGCCTTCCCATTTACCGCGTTAGTGCCGCTCATATTCTCGCTCAGGCGATCAAGCGGCTGTACGGTGCAGAGCAGGTCAAGCTGGGAATCGGGCTTGCTGTGGCCGATGGATTTTATTATGACTTTGAGCTGGATCGTCCTCTCTCTTCAGCCGATTTCCCGCAGATCGAGCAGGAAATGCAGCGAATTATTGCCGAGAATCTGCCGATCCAGCGGCAGGAATTGAACCGGGACGAAGCGATTGCCTTATTTACTTCCCAGCAAGAACATTACAAACTGGAGATGATCCGCGATCAGCCGGAGGATATCGCATTTTCCGTATATACCCAGGGTGAATTTATCGATCTGGATCGCGGTCCCCATCTTCCCTCCACTGGCAAATTACAGGCTTTCAAACTGATGAGTGTAGCAGGTGCCTATTGGCGCGGTGATGCGGCGAATCCGGTACTGCAGCGTATTTATGGTACTGCCTTTGCCGGTAAAGCGCAGCTGCAGTCCCATCTGCTCATGCTGGAGGAAGCCCGCAAGCGGGATCACCGCCGACTCGGACGTGAGCTCAAATTGTTCATGTTCTCGGATGAAGCACCGGGAATGCCCTTTTACCTGCCAAGAGGTATGGCACTGCGTACTGAGCTGGAAGACTTCTCCCGCAGACAGCAGCTGAGCCGTGGTTACGAGGAAGTTCGTACACCGATCATGATGAATCAGCAGCTGTGGGAGCAATCCGGTCACTGGGATCATTACAAGGACAATATGTACTTTTCACAGGTCGATCAGGAGAGCTTTGCCCTCAAGCCGATGAACTGTCCGGGGCATATGCTTATTTACAAAAACGAGCTGCGCTCCTACCGCGAGCTGCCGATCCGGATGATGGAATTCGGACAGGTGCACCGCCATGAATTCTCCGGCGCATTAAACGGACTGATGCGCGTACGTACATTCTGCCAGGATGATGCTCATATCTATGCTCTGCCTGAACAGATGGAGGCCGAGATTCACAAGGCGATGGAATTGATTGATGATATGTATGCTGTCTTTGGCTTCGATTATGAAATTGAACTGTCCACTCGCCCGGAAGATTCCATGGGCTCTGAAGAGCTGTGGGACCAGGCCGAGCAGGCACTGCGCAATGTACTGGAAGCACGCGGCGTCGATTATCGTCTCAATGAAGGCGACGGTGCCTTTTACGGACCGAAGATCGACTTTCACATTCTTGATGCTCTCAAGCGCAGCTGGCAATGCGGTACTATCCAGCTGGACTTCCAGATGCCGGAGAAGTTTGATCTGAGCTATATCGGCGAGGACAGTCAAAAGCATCGTCCAGTCGTAATCCACCGGGCCATCTACGGATCAGTAGACCGGTTCCTCGGTATTCTGACTGAGCATTATGCAGGAGCATTCCCGCTGTGGCTCGCTCCGGTACAGGCGAGAATTCTGCCTGTGTCCGATCATTACATCGATTACGCTCTACAGGTCAAGAAGATTCTGTCCGATGCCGGGCTGCGAGTCGACGCCGATATCAGCGGCAATAAGCTCGGTTACAAAATGCGTGAAGCCCAGCAGGAGAAGATTCCTTACATTCTCGTCGTCGGGGAAAAGGAACAACAGTCTGGCAGCGTCAATGTACGCAGATACAATGAAGATGCGCAGATTATGATGCCTATAGATGATGCGATCGGACAGCTGCAAGCACAAATTGAGCAAAAATCCTAGCGTACCATACCCCTGCTGATTAACACCTCCCGGCAGCCGGGTAACAGTGAGGGAAACAGACTATTTAATGAAGGAGGAACCGTTGACTATGCCGCATTCCGATTCATCCGTATTGATCCAGCTGGGCGATCTGGAGATTCACGGACTCCATTATGAGGAAAAGCAATTCGTCGATGCCAGTAAACCCGATTCAGCAGAGCTTAGACTGATTACATTTGATTTTGTGATTACCGGCAGTCAGGAATATCATGATGTAACCATCCTGCTCTACAATCCGACAGTAGATGTCCGGGTTCCTGATCGCCAGCTGCAATTTCAGGCTGCTGTGCATAACTACTTTACCTCGGTTCCAAAGTTTGAAAAGGATACCGATACGGTAGATGTTCATCTTGAACTGATCGAGGTACTGTCCGATGTATGAGGCCAGGTAACATTCCTGGCATGAAGTACTATTTCTTCCATGCTCATTCTACAGCGAGTGAACGATTTATGAACTTGATAATGTGTTAATTTACAATGGATTATTGCAAACTCTTCTCTGTTATATAGAAGTAAAATTGCAGACTGCATATCAAAAAGGACAGACATGGCGTATTTCTTCGCCTGCCTGTCCTTTTTGATAATTCCAGGGTCGATTCTCAAGATGGTTGCAATCTGTATTTTTACAATCGTTACAGCATATATTCTCGCCGAATTCGAATAGGCCGTCTATTATTCTGATATGCGATTTACTGCTGGTTACTCCACTTAATTGGTTGATTTGAAAATGGAGCTGTTAATCCAGTTCCGATGTACATAGGCAGGTGAGTTATCAAGCGTACCGTACCATTTGCCATTACGCTGCTCTGTGTATTCGGTATATTGACTCCATGGATACGCCTGCTCTTCATTGAAGCGGGACACCTGCACGTTCTCGTAGCGCTGGTTCATCGTTGTTCCCTGGATATTATTGCCGTCAAACGCCTTTTTGGCAATGGACGTTACTCTTTTGACCGATGTGGAATCCGTATCGCTGTCCGTCCATTTGGTTGGCGCAATCAGCACCTGGGTGTTATTAACAACAAAATAGGCGTTGTAATACGTATCCGTACTTACCGTTTTGGACAGATAGAATTTGACGTTTTTGACCTGATTGCCATCATACTTCTGATTGGTCGAATCTCCGTAATAGAATCCGTTTGAACGGATGTATGGCAGCCAGCGATGTGTACCGGTCTGGTAAGCATAACCTGCTTCGATCGCGCCCCGTTCCGAGTCGAATCCATAATATACCCATGGCTGCTCTCCTTCACCCAGGCCACTTACAGCCGGAAGTGTAATATCCGAAGTAATACTGTCAAATCCCTCAAAGCCGAGCTGGCGTCGCTCAAACGCACCTGTTGTTCCACCATTGATCTGATTAACCGGGAAGGTATTATTCGGATTGAACTGTGTGGAACTGGTGAGATTATTAACCTCGTCATCTCGTTTGGCAGCGCCCAGATAGCCACGCTTGGAGCTGTATACTTCACCTGTCACCGTCATATACGTATAATCCGCATTCGTTAATTGCTGAACTTCTCCAGCCTGAACGCCCAATGTGCTAGAAGCGGACTGTTCATTACTTTCCGCAGCATCGCCGGATGCATCACGAATGACTGCCTTTTTTTGCTGTTGAAAAAAGCCAGAGTCGATGTTCTGGGCTGCAGTACTGGTTGACAGCTGCAGCTTCTGATTTACGGGAGTATTGTTTTCTGCGTAAGCAGTTGCGAATGGCAGGCTGAATAGTGCTGCCATTCCAAGTGATAATACCATTTTAGCTGTTTTCATAAGTATTTCCTTTCAATTCCTTAAGTATAGTTGTAGGTTTATTGGTTCCTGCGCGCTTTTACTATCTGCGCTGCTGTCCGCCTCCACTGAAACCTGCAACCGGATAATAATATCTATGATTTATTTGCTCATAACATGATCCGGTTAGCTAGAATACTCCTTCAGAATGGGTATAAAACCTATATATACATTACCACGTTTTCGCAACAAGTTAAAATTTGGTGCATATCCCTATGCTTTTAACAACTGACTTACACTTTCATGAATTTATAACTGTAGGAATTTCATATCATCTGTGAAAATTTTATGTCTGTTACAAAAATAATTTTAATTTTTGTTCAAATATGTGAAACATTTTATGATTAGGATACGTAATATATAGTATACCTAATCAAAGCAGGACGTATTTTGCGAAAAATGTCTGTCAGTTGGATACCAGACGGCTTTTCATGAGATAAGATCGCTTTTGCAGGCTGCAGCTGCTTCTATCGTATTGTAACGATGTTACCGTTCATCATTTATTCATATTATAATGGTATAGTTACTAAAAGTAATAAAGAATCAGCGCGGCACTTACACAAATCAAAAACATACGGATTCACGAAAGGACCGACCTCAAATGAAAAAACTAGCTTATTCGCTCTCTGCTGCTTTATTGGCCTTGACCATTATGCCATGGCAGGCTTCCACTGCCAGTGCAGCTGAACCGGCTGCTCCGGTAACACCGCTGACTAACGAAATCACAGTACAGACTGAAGCCAATTTCCGTAATGCAGATGATGTTAATTCTTTCATTATCAAAGCTGCACGCAATCATGTATCGGTTATCAATATGAGTGTAAAACAGGATAGCGATGTGAACGGCAACTCTGGTTTTGCTTTTTATGACAGCCAGATTGTTCCAGAAGCGATTGGATATGACAGCTTCGATGCGCTGGCAGCTGTAATCAACAAAGCCCATGAATATGGCATCAAAGTACGTGCATGGGTACCACAGGCTCAGGACAAAGCTGCTATCGACATTAACTCTTCCTGGCAGATGCGTACTATCGATGATAAAGGTAAGATCTCTTCTTATACTGGATACACCGGTACGGAAAATCATGTTAATCTGTTCGATCCAGCTGTTCAGCAGTATGAACGCTCCATCGTCAAGGAAGTTGTACAGAATTACAATATTGACGGTGTTGTAGTAAGCGGTCTCGATTTTGATAATGAACGTGTGGATATGAATACTTCTACTATCAATGCTTTCCGTCAAACAAACAGCTTTGATCCTAGAGAGATCGATTTTACAAGAAGCAGCAGCGCCAGCAAAATTACAGAATGGAATAATTGGAAAGCTCAGCAAATGGCTTCCTACTTACAATCGATCAGTACGGATGTAAAAACAATCAAACCGGATCTGGCTTTGGGCGTATATACTGCTTCTCCGGATAAAGACAACTCCGGTCAGGATATTGCCCTGTTCAGTCAGTATGTGGACTTCCTGCTGCCAATGGCAAACTACAGCGGTCTGGGTCATTCGGTAGACTGGATCTATAACTCCACAGGTATTTTGGCAAGCACCCAAGCAAAAGCAGCCGACAAAACACTGATTCCTGCAGTAGATGCGAATATTGACACCAATACTGCAACCGATCTTTACAACGGACTGCGTACCAACCAGCCGCAAGTAACAAGTGTGAACTATTATGGAATTGGTCAATGGACAGAGGCCATGATGAATAATCTGGGACTGCGTTCCAGCATGTAAGCCTATTGTTGAAGCACTTTTATCATTTTATCAAGCAGAAGCAGCCTCCTTCCTTTCCGGGAAAGAGGCTGTTTTATCTGAGTATCATGCTGCAACTTGTGATGCTTCTTAACGAGTGCTATACTAGGTCCGCATATAACCGTACATATTTTATCCAGCTTAATGTTTTACTATTTTCAGACTGTACGAGTCCTGAGGAGGAAAGTACATTATGAACCTTATTCGAGTGAAGCGGTCATGGATGATCTGGGGTGGATTCTTCATTAGCGTTATAGCGGCCTCCGTGATCTGGATGATATATATGAATCATATTTCCAGGCCGGATACTGCACATACACAGATCTGGTCTACACAGCATGGTGAATTGAAGCATCTACGAATTGATTCCGATTATGAAATTGCTGTCCAGTTTGAACCAAGCGTAGAAGGCAAGGACAGTGTCCAGCTCCATGGTGAGCTGTCCCCCTATGTGATTCGGCAGCTGAGCCAGCTGAATATCCAGCGGCAGACGCTCCATTTACAGCTCAAGCAGCCGCATTATCCTAGAGATGGATGGAGTGGTAACCTGCCTGCCCATGTGCAATATATTACTGTACGGCTCGCTGATCCGCAGAGTCTGGAATCAGCCGAGTTCTACTTGGCTTCCGCTCAAACCAATCTCACCGATGTCACTGCCGACCGGATTGTCGCGCACAGCGGCTCCGGACGTATCAAGGCCCAGCAGCTGAATGGTCACACCGAACTGTATACATCTTCTGGCGATATTCTGGTGCAGCAGTGGCACGGCGACCAGCTTGAGCTGGAATCAAGCTCCGGCAGTATCCGGATAAATAAGGCCAGCGGCCGGGTTCATTCCTTTACCGGATCCGGACAGCTTCATATCGGACATCTTGATGGCGAAGGGCAGATTGAAGCCAAATCCGGCGATGTAGATATTCTACTGACAGATATTCATCGTTTAAAGGTGAATGCTCAGACGGGGAATGTACTTATTCATGATGACTCACCTGCTAAGGGAAGTTATGATATCCATTCGGAGACAGGGCAGGTGAAGCGGCCCGCTTCTGGTTCCCATAGTCAGCTGTATATCCGCGTGCGTACTACAACCGGAAATATAACCGTCACTTGAGGCAATCCTTGTAAATGTGACATATCCTTCCGAGTATTTTATCAATAAACTGTATTTATGATTATTCTGTAAATAATAACCATTCTATAATCTGCAATTGTAAAAAATATGTTATAACTAGTAGAAGAAATGAAATTATGAATGACAACCTGGAGTGTGACATGACTACCGAACCCCAACAATTACGCGAATTGTTAACTGACAATTGCAGCAGTCATATCCTTTATGTATACAATGATCCATCTTCTTATCTAGACCGCCTGGTCTCCTATATGCAAATCGGGCTGCAGCAGGGCAGCTATGTGCTGATCGCTGAGGAGGCTTCCATTTACAAACAGGCAGTTGAACGGTTATCGTCTGAACTGGCAGCAGGGCAGCCGAATCGTCTGTATTATATCGATCATACCTCCTTCAGCCTGCCCTACACAGGTTCTCCTTTTGATCGGCTTTTGACTTATTTCCGTAATAATATACAGCAGGCTGACTATGACCAGCAGCTGCCCGTATATATCTGGTCTTATCAGTATTTGACAGAGACAGCATTCAATGTTTCCGGTCCTCTGTCAACCGGCATAGCGTTGTCCGAGCAGTCGGTGATATCTGTAGAAACAAAATGTATATATGCCTGCAACGGACAGCAATTGACCGCAGCCGCGCAGCTGCAGCTAATGCGGGATTATCCTTATCTCATGACCGATCAGGAAATGGTGCCTTCTCCCCTGTATATGGAATCACCCACTCGGACAGAAAAGGGGCAAAATAACGGAACAGCCGACAGTCAACATGAATACGGTTCAATAGTGTCGCCGCAGAATCAGCCGGAAGCGGAAAAGCTGAAGCAGCAAACTATCGAGCAAACCGTGCGGGCCAAAAGTGATTTTCTAGCGATGATGAGTCACGAGATACGCACGCCAATGAACGGAGTGATCGGGATGACCCAGCTGCTGCTCGATTCACCAGATCTCAGCGAGCAGCACCGTGAATATGTACAGGTTATTGCCAAAAGCAGCCATTCGTTGCTGACTATCATTAACGATATTCTTGACTTTTCCAAAATAGAAGCCGGCAAAACCGAGCTGGTGAAAGAGCCTTTTAATATCCATTATCTAATGGCAGAGACGCTGGATATTATACTTGTACGTGCAAAAGAAAAAAATCTGGAGGTCAGCCTGTCCATTCATCCTCATATACCGGAATGGCTCATTGGTGACCCGAAGCGCCTGCGGCAGGTTCTGCTTAACTTGATCAGCAATGCTATCAAGTTTACGATGGATGGCAGCGTACGAATTGCGGCACGTCTGCTGGGCAGCAGCCTGGAACCCCTGACAATTCAATTCAATGTAACGGATAGCGGAATCGGTGTTCCTGCAGACAAAGTAGACTATTTATTCCAGCCTTTTCATCAGTTGGATAACTACATCACCCGCACAACAGAAGGCACAGGCCTGGGGCTCGCTATCAGTAAAAGTCTGGTTGAGATGATGAATGGCAGGATCTGGATCGAATCTCTGCCTGGGCGGGGTACCCGATTCTGTTTTACAGCCAGCTTTGAGCCGGAAGAATTACCTGTTGTGCCGGCTGATCTGCCTATACCCAATCAACGTATTCAACTGCGTTCACCATTAAATATTTTGATTGCCCGGGAATCTGCCACCAGCCGGAGTCATCTGCAAAAGATACTGCTAGAATTGGGATATACCGCTACCATGGTGAGCAGCTTTCAACAAGTCATAGAAAATATGGCGGTTGTCACTTATCAGATTCTGTTTATGGATATACAAATGTCTGCCAGCGATGGACAGGACATTGTGCAGTGGATACGTGAAATGTCAGTATACGACAGCCATTCCGCCCGACGGCCTTATCTGGTGAGCATCGCTGGAGCAGAACAAGCCAGCGAGCATGGACACCATCTTCAGACGGGTATGGATGAATACCTGTTTGAACCATTATCTGCACGTCAGATTGCCGGAGTGCTGCGAAGATACGAAGAACATTACGACCAGCATGGACCTGATCATTTCACTCCCTGACCGAAAAAAGGTCACAGCCGCTGAATGCTTCAATCTCTGTCAGCTACGACCAAAATATCCATATTGCGTGCATAACGCAGCACTTTGCGTAATATCGATTCTCTTCCCCACCGTTTCCAGCGGGGAGTGCTGGATTGGCCCAGAAGCATCTGTGTAGCCT
This sequence comes from Paenibacillus sp. Z6-24, assembly GCF_054161335.1. NCBI lineage: Bacteria > Bacillati > Bacillota > Bacilli > Caryophanales > Paenibacillaceae > Paenibacillus > Paenibacillus sp. Z6-24. The sequence goes on from NZ_CP096398.1 coordinate 2,818,418, forward strand.
GATGCTTCTGGGCCTCTTCGTTGATAATCCGGGCCAGATGAGTGAGTTCCTTGCAATCCGGCTCATACTGGATATTGAATTCGCCGCCGAGCCGGGTAGTGAGCTTATCGAATTTATCCGCTTTGACAGCAGCCTCTCCGGCCAGCGACTGCGGCTTTCCCATATGAATATGGGTCACAATCAATCTGGCTTTCAGCCGGTAAGCAATCCGAAATCCTCTGCGGATCAGCCGCTCGGCTTCATGATCCAGTTTTACCCCGACAAAAATAATCTCTTCCCGGTGCCATGGCCCCCGCAGTGAATCAAGACGCTCCCAGGATTCGAGCCGGTCATCCACATCATCCGCCACTTCTCGCAGTGCCAGTTCGCGCAGTGCAATCAGATTACCCAGTTTAAAAAAATGGTTCATCGCCTGCTCTACCTTGGCAGCAGCATAGATTTTGCCTTCTTCCATCCGCTGCTGCAGCGTCTGTGGAGTTACATCGATCAATTCCACTTCGTCCGCCAGATGAAGAATCGAATCGGGAACCGTCTCGCGCACACGAATTCCGGTAATTCGCTCCACGGCATCATTCAGACTTTCCAGATGTTGAATATTGACAGTGGAAATAACCGAAATGCCCGCATCCAGCAGCTCACGGATATCCTCATACCGCTTGCTGTTGCGGCTGCCCGGTACATTCGTATGCGCCAGCTCGTCGATCAGCGCCACTTCCGGATTACACTTCAGTATGGAATCGAGATCCATTTCTTCCAGATGAAGGTCTCCATAAGCGATTCGGGATTTGGGAATCATCGGCAGTGTGGCAGCCTGAGCGGCTGTTTCCTTGCGGCCATGTGTCTCCAGCAGTCCAATCACTACATCAATGCCCTGCTTAAGCAGTTCATTTCCTTCTCTCAGCATCGTATAAGTTTTTCCAACACCTGGTGCTGCGCCCACATATACTTTAAATGTTCCCCGCTTGATCCGGTCAATTTTGCGTTTGATTTCTTCGGAAAGCAGACGCCGGTAGACTTCATCGCGCTTGATTGCTCCCGTGCGGGCAGGCAGAATACGCTCTCCCTCCTGCTCCGCCCGATCCGCCATCAAGAAAATATCAATATCCCGCGTATACAGCAGCAGCCCATTAATAACCGACCGGTTCACCACTTCCTGCCAGCGATTCTGCCGGGAATGCCCCAGTACGATCCGGGTCACCTGGTGTTCACGGGCATAATGAACCATCTGTCTTGGCAGCATCCGGCGCGATCGAATCGGAATTTCTTCAAACGTACCGCCAATCTGCCGGGTCAGTTCACGAAATGCATTTTTAAAAGTCTGTTCTTCTCTCGTTAGCTTTCGGTTTGAATTACAAAATGAAACGACCAGCAGATCTCCACTAAGTCGCCTGGCAATCTGCTGACCACGCCGGATATAGATCGAACCGTTCCAGTGATACTGCGCCGATACCATAATTCGCTCCGCAGTTCCGATTGGCCCGGTAAGCCCCTGCTCGGCCCGATGCTTTTCCAGCGTACCGCCTACTCCTTCTGCCACGGTGCGCAGTGCCAGCTCACGCAGTACGGCCAGGTTCCCTCTTTCAAAATACTCACGGTCTGCACTGTTATTCAAATGACCGGCAAAATAACGCTGGAGAATCACCTCCGGCGTTACATCAATCAGACGAACTTCATCTGCCTGTTCCAGCACATTGGCAGGGACGGTACACTCCACTTCACGACCGATATACTGCCGCGCCAGTTCAGCTACCCCTTCCAGCTCATATACGTTCACAGTGACCATAATACTGATACCGCGCTGCAGCAGATACTGAATATCTTCCCAGCGGGTAGCGTGTCTTGCTTCCGGTCGATTGTGATGAGCCAGATTGTCAACCAGCAGCACTTCCGGATTGCGGGTCACAATTTGTTCGATATTCAGGTCTTTCATTTCAGTCTGCTGTCCCTGCTTGTCCGTTTTCATCCAGTGAATGCTCGGGATTCGTTCAAGGTCGCCCAGCTGCTGTACCGTCTCCGGCCGGTGGAGTGTGGATACGGCGCACATGGCTACATCGATACCTTCCTGCTTGAGCAATTGACCATCCCGCAGCATATGATAAGTCTTACCGGAGCCGCTAACGGCCCCAATATAGACTTTGAGTTTGCCATGATGCAGTTTGGCAATCATTTGCAGCAGTTCTTCCGGTGTTTTGCGTCGAAACGTACTCACGACTGTATACGCAGCTGCTGTACAGCCAGATTCAGCTTCAGTACATTTACCGCCGGCTCACCAAAGATGCCAAGCTGTGCAGGAGTCGTATTATTGCTTACGATCGACTCTAGCTGCTCTGCAGACAGACCAGTCAGCTGACTGATTCGGGGAATCTGGGCTGCCGCTGCCTGAGGCGTAATATCTGGATCCAGTCCAGAACCAGAATTGGTAATCAGATCCACCGGCAGAGAAGATGCCGATACGCCCGGATTCTGCTTCTGCCATGTAGTAACCGATTGTTCAATCCGCTTGATCAGTTCAGGATTGGAAGGAGCATAGTTCGGTGAACCGGAACCATTTGCATTGTAATCGATACTGGATACTCTGCTCTGAAAATAATGAGGATCGGTGAATGACTGTCCAATCAGCTCGGAACCAATCACGTCATGATTGCTGTTATAGACCAGGCTGCCAGCCGCTTGATGCGGCATGACAACTCTGGCAACTCCGGTAATGACAAGCTGATACAGCACACAGCACAGGACAAACAATACTGCAATCGTACGTAAGGTAATCCATACATTTTTCACGTTTATTCTTTCCTTTCCGAATAGGCGATTGATCTTGCTCAGGTACACAGGGAAACGATTACTATCGAATTCAGACAAACCACTGGATCAGCAGATCAATCAGCTTGATCCCGATAAACGGAACCGCCACGCCGCCAAAGCCATAAATAAACAGATTACGCTGCAGCAGGCGGCTGGAGCTCATCGGCTTGTAGGTTACACCTTTCATCGCGAGCGGGATCAGAATCGGGATAATAACCGCATTAAAGATCAGTGCCGACAGAATCGCCGAGGTCGGTGAATGCAGATTCATTACATTGAGCAGCTGCATCTGCGGAATAGCTACCATGAACATGGCCGGAATAATCGCAAAATACTTGGCAATATCATTCGCAATACTAAAGGTGGTCAGACTGCCGCGTGTCATCAGCAGCTGTTTGCCGATTGCTACCACTTCGATAATTTTAGAAGGATCAGAGTCCAGATCGATCATGTTCGCCGCTTCTTTGGCTGCTACCGTACCGCTATTCATCGCAATCCCCACATCGGCCTGTGCCAGTGCCGGAGCATCATTCGTACCGTCGCCGGTCATTGCTACCAGTTTGCCTTCTGCCTGCTCACGGCGGATAACGGCAATCTTGTCTTCCGGTGTACTTTCCGCGATATAATCATCCACACCAGCTTCCCGGGCAATCGTCGCTGCTGTCAGCGGGTTATCACCGGTACACATAATGGTCTTGATCCCCATGCTTCGCATCTGTTCAAATCGTTCTTTCATACCGGTCTTGACCGTATCCTTAAGGTAAATCAATCCGTAAATCGTATTGTCTACCGCTACTGCCAGCGGCGTACCCCCTGCCGAGGCAATCGCATCACTATTGGATTGCAGCGAAGCGGGAATGGTCCCGCCCTGCTCGGTCACCCAGTTTTTGACTGCATCGACAGCGCCCTTACGCACTCTGCGTCCATCCAGCAGATTTAGTCCGCTCATCCGTGTCTCTGCTTTGAATTCAATAATCTCCACGCCCATCCCCAATTCCTGATCGTAATTCCAGCCCTGCTTTTTCATAAGTTCCAGTACGGAACGCCCTTCCGGTGTCTCATCATAAGTCGAGCTGATTGCTGCCCAGTAACCGACCTCCTGTGCAGAATGACCATCTGTTGGCACAAATTCACTTGCCATCCGGTTACCGTAAGTGATTGTACCTGTTTTGTCGAGAATGATGGTGTTGATATCGCCGGAAGCTTCTACCGCTTTGCCTGACATGGCCAGTACGTTAAATCGTGTAACCCGGTCCATCCCGGCAATCCCGATCGCTGACAGCAGCCCGCCGATTGTCGTCGGGATCAGACAGACCAGCAGCGCGATCAGTACAGGCACAGCCAGATCAATCTCCAGATAATTAGCCATAAACGGCAGTGTCACCACAACCATCAAGAAGACAATCGTCAAGCTTATCAATACTGTGTTTAAAGCAATCTCGTTAGGTGTCTTCTGCCGCTCGGCTCCTTCGACCAGACTGATCATCCGGTCCATAAAGGACTCGCCGGGATCGCTTGTTATGCGTACTTTGATCTCATCACTGATTACCATTGTACCGCCGGTCACCGAACTGAAGTCGCCGCCTGCTTCCTTGATTACCGGAGCCGATTCACCGGTAATGGCAGATTCGTCCACTGATGCCAGTCCCTTGATCACTTCACCATCACCCGGGATCATCTCTCCCTGGGAGACCTGGACAATATCGCCTTTACGCAGATCGGTTGAAGGCACTTCGACAATGCGGTCACCCTCCACGCGATGAGCCATGATTTCCTTTTTGGTCTTTTTCAGTGAATCCGCCTGCGCTTTACCCCGTCCCTCGGCCAGCGCCTCGGCAAAGTTGGCGAACAGTATCGTGAACAGTAAAATAACAGCCACCGCTATATTAAAGCCGGTCGATACCGCCTCTCCAAAAGCATTCGGTATAAAGATCAGCCAAATGCTGATCAGCAGGCCAACTTCAACGACGAACATGACCGGATTTTTCATCATCAATTTTGGGTTTAACTTGATCACCGATTGCTGCAAAGCCTTGCTAATCAGTTCCCGGTTCATCACGGAAGCTTGATTTTTCATTGCTGATTCCTCCACTTGAAATGTCTCTATTTTAGCTGTGCTTGATTTGATTTGGTTATACATTTGCAGTTGGCAGCCGGCTCATATTCCGGACAGCCGATCCTTTTACAAAGTCAGCTGTTCTGCAATCGGTCCCAGTACCAGTGCCGGGAAGAAGGTCAGTGCGCCTACAATCACTACAGCGACCACGAATACGAGACCGAACAGCGGCTGATCCGTACGCAGTGTACCACTTGTCTCCGGCACCGGCTTCTTCATAAGCAGAGATCCTGCTACAGCCAGCAGCGTCACCATCGAGAAGTAACGCGCAATAAACATCACTGCACCGGTCGATACATTCCAGAATATTGTATTATCGCCAAGTCCCTCAAAACCCGAACCGTTATTGGCAGCAGCGGAAGTGAACTCATACAGCACCTGTGTCAATCCGTGATAGCCCGGATTGGAAATGGTGTCCGGGTATGTCATGAGCGCAATAGCTGTCGGCGCCAGAATGAGCAGCGGCTGAATCAACAGCGTAACTGCAATCAGCTTCATCTCTCTACCTTCAATCTTGCGCCCCAGGAATTCCGGGGTTCGTCCAACCATCAGCCCGGACAGGAATACTGCGATAATGGCATACATGAGTACGTTGAGGATACCGACTCCCGAACCGCCAAAGACCGTATTCAGCATCATATTGCCGATAGCGATCATACCTGCGATTGGAGTTAAGGTATCATGCATCGTATTGACTGCTCCTGTCTCCGATGCCGTTGTAACGACCGAGTAAAAGGAAGATTGTTCTACGCCGATACGTACTTCCTTGCCTTCCATCAAACCTGTACCCTGCTGGATACCCGCCTGCTGAATCAGCGGATTGCCCTGGTGTTCACTGAAGAGCGACACGCTCAGCATCACGATAAACATCATCATCATCGAGACGAACAGTACACGTCCTTGTTTGCGATTGCCAACCATCTTGCCATATGTAAATGGCAGGGAAACCGGAACCAGCAGCATCATTATAATTTGCAGCATATTACTAACCCCACCCGGATTCTCAAACGGATGCGCGGAATTGACTCCCATAAATCCCCCTCCATTGTTACCAAGTTCTTTAATCGCCAGAAAAGTTCCCATAGGTCCTGTGGCAATCTGCTGCTGTGCACCTTCAAGCGTCTGGGCTGTCACTCCAGTCTGCAAGGTCTGCGGTACACCCAGACCGATCAAAATAATCGCGGCTACAGTAGCTATGGGAAGCAGGATACGGGTCAACGCCCGGGTCAAATCCACAAAGAAATTGCCCAACGGCTTGCCAGCCAGTCCACGTATAAAGGCGATTGCCACCGCAATACCCGTAGCCGGTGAGACAAACATCATAAACACAATAGCGGTCATCTGCGAGAATAACGACAATCCGCTCTCGCCACTGTAATGCTGAAGGTTTGTATTGGTCATAAAGCTGACTGCCGTATTAAAAGCCAGATCAGGACTCATTGCCCCAATATCTGCCGGATTAAGCGGCAGCTTGTCCTGCAATCGGAAAATCAGATAAACAATCAAAATTAATATCGAGTTGCTGATCAGTACGGCGGCTGCATACTGTTTCCAGGTCTGATTGTCCTGACGAATACCACCAATACGGTAAATTCCTTTTTCCAGAGGGCCAAACCAGCGATCCAACCGACCCCGGGTATCATCAAATGCCCGGGCGATATAATTGCCCATCGGACGCGCCAGCAAAATGATGATAATCAGGGTTACTACAATGCCGATATATGGAAGAATACTCACAACACTCTCTCCTGCCTATTTAAAATTTTTCCGGATAAATCAAGGCATAACACAGATACACCAGCAAACCAGCAATAATGATCCACAGTAACCAGGTCACTTGTCATTCCCTCTTTCTCCCATGACTCGGGATGACCATTCAGCCAGTCCTCCAAGTGCGAATGCGATGAGTATTACCAATACAATCATCATGATGTCCAGCATAATTTTGTTGCTCCTTCATAATAAGTTCAGCTTCCTATCCTTTGCCTGTACAGAATACAGACTCTCTGGTTATATCCCTTTGTCTGTTTGACGGCTGCATTATCACCTGAATTATGTCATCTACAACTCGTTGTTAGTTGTATTTAATTTAATTACAGATGCGATTTTAGCAAAGTTTGGCGCAAAAAAAGAAGCCTGGAGAAAAGCAGAACTTTTCTCCAGGCTTCCTTGCAGCTGCTTTACCTGTCATACGCATTCACCGAATGCAGTACAAACAAGCTTCACATCTGTGATAAGCCGGATATAAGTTCTCCCTGATACGCTGACGAGGTTAGCTGTCGGGTTCGGGCTGGAAGATTGCCCGTTCCGGTAGTATCCGGAATTCACCCCATGTCATGCCAAGTATGAACTGTATTTCAGTCCGTATCTGTTATGACGTTTGGTTCCCCCGCTCTCCATGTTCAATGGAAACTAAGCGTTGCGACGTTTTCCTGCATGTTGCTCAAAGCATAATAAAACACAGAGCCTTTATACCCTGTGTCATGGTGGCACAAGTTCACACTCCCTCTCTCCATCTACGCTTACGAGGTTAGCTGTCGGATTCGGGCGGTGAGAGTCGCCCTACCTTCAGGGCCGATACCATGGTGATCAGCCTGAAGGATTCACCCCTTGCAGTCAATATGGTGGCTCTCACACCACCAATATTTACTGTATCATTGGTTCCCCCGTTTTCCGGTAAACCCGGAAACTCAGCAATTGCAGAACATAAAACCCAAGTATAAGGACTGCCTATTTATAGCAGTCGCTGATTCCAGATTTGCACATGAAATCTGTGAATCTCTAAATCCTGAAATGTATATTACGCCTGTCCTTGCTAACTGTAAAGGTGAAGGAAAAGGCAAAATAGACCTTGCTGGTTCACAGTTGTTCCTTTGCAACAATTATTAATTTTTTATCTATCTCAACCTCTGTTTTGCTCTATCTTGCTTTGATTTTCTTAAGTTCGACATTGTTTGCAAGTATGTATTCAGTTATTCTTGCAAAATCATGAAAACAATTATGTCATTCCTTTCAATCACCATTCTACACTAATCTTGCCCCGGCGATTCGAATCGGTGTTTGCATGCCAAAAAAACGGAGCGCTCCGGGCGCTCCGTCTCACAGTTCACTTATGCCTGTATAATCACTCTGTTTATTGTTCTGTTCATCTGCTCTTCTCTACAATTAGCGGGTATGACGAAGCCAGATATCCTGCTGTTCGTCCGTCATTTCTCCAATCATTTGCGAGAAATTGACATACTGGGCAAAGGCATCTTTGAGCAGCTCAAACTGGGCAAACGTTCCGGTGAATTTCTCCAGTGTGACCGAGCCGCTGATCGATTCCAGATTGCCAATAAGGCATCCTTCCATCAGCTTGAGTTCCTTGAGTGCCGGCAGATCAGCCAGCGCAGAGACATCCTCAATGTGAGATTCGTATAGGGTCAGGCTCTCCAGCTGGTTATATCCGCTCAAGTACTGGATATTCCGGTCATGCAGTCCACCAATATACAGTTTGCGCAGCGGCAGCATGCGGCCCAGCTGTTCCCAGTCTTCCGGCAGCCATTCATCCGCCCCCAGAATGGTAAGTTCACAGAGCTCGGGCAGGCTGGCAATAAATTCAGCTGCCTGACGTGTCGGAGCCGAAATCGCCAGCTTGTGCAGTGTAGTCATCTCGGCGAGTGGAGAGTAATCCTGCACCGCCGTGCCCCGGCAGTCCAGCTCATACAGACGCGTCAGAGCAGTCAGCGGCTTCAAATCCTGTACCTGGGTATCCTCGATATTCAAAATTTGCAAATAAGGCAGATTCTGCAGCGGTGACAGATCACGTATCGGGTTACGGAACAGATGCAGCTTTTTGAGCTCACGACAGTGTGCCAGAGGCGTAATGTCATCAATTGCATTACGGTTCAGCAGCAGCTCGCGCACCTGGATACACTGAGCCAGCGGGCTCGCATCCGTCAGCTCTGCATCCGGCAAATAAATCTGACTCGCCGTTACAAAAGATTCCGCATCTCCGTATCCTTCCGTAATCAGATCGCGCCAGACCGGGTCCAGACTCGCAAACCAGGTATCCAGCTGGTCGCTTTCTTCTCCCTCAGGCAGCTGGATAATATCACCCATCGCATACATCTGGGCATCCTTGAGCAGACGGGATTGATCACTGCGTCCGTATACCCAGTAGCCCATGCCTTCTTCTTCCACAACCGTATAATTGCCTTCGCGGACCATATCCCGCATAAAATGAATAAATTCGCCCAAACTGGGCGCGATCACATGTTTCATTTCCTCATCTCTGCCAAAATTGATCACCTGTCCGACAATGCCTTTTTCGGCAGGGTCCAGATCAATTCCAAGATGATTGCCTCCACCATCATGACAGAATGGAAGCCAGCCTTTGTTGATATACTGCTCCTTGATCCAGCCGGATGGAATGGAATAATGATCACCCAGTTCCTGATATTCCGGCTGCAGGTCCGACCATATTTTCCATTCGCTCACCATATCGTCCAGACTCAAAAACTGAAGCCCGAAGAAAAGGCCGGGACCGTTGCGGGATTCCCCGTTATGAATATGATAGAGCTGCCTCAATTCATCCGGAAAAGTCACTCCCATCACCTGTTCGGCATGAGTGATCTCCATATCTCCGGCAGGCGGCAGCAAAAAATCTTCCAGGCTGCTCATCTCCGGTCTCAAAATGGACTTGATTTCCTCGATCCATGTTCCTATCATATACAAGCCTCCTTCCTTCTAACTTAAACCAATCTGTGCTATTTGTATTCATCTACCGAACACAAGCTGCCTGTACCTTTCTCTATGTAATTCCCGATTAATCCAGAAGAGCGCTGCGTTTGAAAATGAGGACGATCTCGCCGAGGTCCCCCTGGCTCACAGTCGTATCAAAGGAGGATACCAGCTCCCAGCCATCAAATCCAAGATTGTTAAGCTCCTCCTGAAGCAGATGACCGTCGACTCTACCATTTACAAAACCGGCTGCAGGTAATTTTAATGTTTTATATTCCCACTGACTCATGGTATGATCTTCCTTTCTCCAAAACAATTCGGCATTCGCAGAAACGGGTATACATTGTATACGGAAGCTGCTGCCGATTATCGAATGTGCACGGCTGAATCGGGTTCCACACTTGATTGGAACCGTTCCAACAAGCTATATTGTAACATAATAACGATAAGGAGTTATACCAGACTCGTGATGAAGACCATAGGGCTTGTCCGCCATTTCAAAGTGAATAAGGAATTCCCCATCCGGCAAATGGTGACAGTTCGCGAGCTGGTCACCTGGCTGGAAGAGTACGATGTTGCCGACATTGAAGAAGGCCAGACTGATCTGCTGGGACTGAACTGGGAAAAGTGTTTTGCGAGCGATCTGCCGCGGGCACTTAAAACGGCCCAGTACATTTATCCCGGCGAAATCATTATTATGTCCGAACTGCGGGAGATTACACCGCCTACCTTTCAGACCGAGCTACGCTTTCCGTTTATCGGCTGGGCAGCCTTTGCCCGGATTGCTCCTCTGCTGAGTCGACGTTACAAACGAATGGTTGCCGAGACGGAAGCACGGATTGACCGCGCGCTTGATGTGATCCTTTCCTCGGAGGCCGAGCATGTTCTTGTGGTCAGCCACTGGGCGCTGATGCTTTACATGCGCAAGCAGCTGATCAAGCGCGGATTTGCCGGTCCGCGTATGCGAATGGTAGAAAATGGCAAGCTGCATATTTTTCGTGATGCCGAGGCACAGGCTGCTTTGCGTCAGACACTGCGTTAACTGTCCGGTTTTTACTTAAGCCAGATGATTGTTCGAGCCGTAGGAAGGAGTTTTCTCTGATACCTATGGATATCCAAATACCCTGCTCCGATGATTCGGGCAGGGTATTTCTCATGGCTTGAGCCAAAGATTATCCGGATTGGCGACAATTCGTGACAGGATAATTACACTTGAGCTTCCAGATCTCGCCCATTGATGAACAGATCGATGGTCTCCTGCTCATAGTCGTTGAGCGCTCTGCCATATTGATCGGTCAACAGCTGAACCACTCGATCCCGGTCATACTCGGCATTCTGTACCAGACGGGCCGTACGCTCCAGCAGCACCAACTCCTGGTGGAACCGCTCCGTATCCCAGATTTCTGCATGATGAGACAATACCACAAGATCTGCATCATATTTGCGCAGGGACTGGATGAGCTTCAAAGTGGTGGCTGGTGTATAGCAGTTGGGAGTAACATGGATATTCGGATATAGTGCATCGCCGACGAATAATACTTTATCTTCCTGTATATAAATAATCGAGGAATCAGAAGAATGATCTCCGCCGACATGCTCCACAATACAGTGCACACGACCAAGATCCAGTTCTAGCTTGCGGTCAAAAGTTATGTCCGGTGTCGGTAATAGAATATCGCGGTTGTCCACAAATTCTTTTTTGATGGCATCTGCGCAAAAAGCAATCTCGGTGCCTTCTTCCACACGGCGGTCCAGATCTTCATCGGACCAGGACAGCTGCTGCATTTCCTTGATATGCTGCGTCGTTATCGTCTGGGCGATAATGGTCGTATTGGCCTGATTCATACCAAATACATGATCCCAGTGCCAGTGGGTAAGTACGAGCCAGCGGGGAGAAATATCCTGCTTGACGAGCTGATCGATAAACAGCTGAATATGACTTGCGGAATTCCCTGCATCGATCAGCAAAGTCGATCTGGTGCCTGTCACAGCTGCCAGAATAGGACGATCCGTCTCCTGGTAGGGGGTTAGATAATTAATATGGGAAGACAAATTCTGCATAATCTGCATATAACGACATCTCCTGTTCTGATCCACATCCATCTGCAAAGCCGGATGTGATGGTAAATTGTATATATGGTAGCGCTATTCATCATACGGTCTGATCTGATTCTGCCCAGACTGCCTGAAATAGAAGCTATTTTTATATTCCATCATTGTACTACATCTGATAACTCGGCCCAATGGTACAGTCCAATAAACGGCGGCTTTGCATACATGACCCACTGCATCGACAGAAGCGATGGATGACAATAGATTTTTGTACACCCTATCACTGACATGCACTAAATAGCAGATCCGGCCCACTTTTAACAAGTCCAGAATAACTGCTCGTATACCATACACTATTCCTTCGGTAACTCTCCCTGTGCCCGACTTCGCTCCATGAGCGCCATCAGTTTCACCTCTGTCGCCGAACCCTGTACAGGCGTATAAATGCTGCAACGCAAATCTCCGCTGCCATGCACCAGCAGTGAAGTCAGTTCAAACAGCATCTTACCGCCTCGTGCATGACGGAATTCAAGAACAACCTGCGGTGCCGAGCTGACCTTGCTGTGTTCCCACAATGAACGAAAATCAGGGTATACCTCCATCATATCGTCCAGAAACTGCTCATACCACTCATCCTCTACATACTGCCCATAATAAGCCCGGAAAATGGACAGAAAGTCTCCGGCAAAATCATCCCAGTTCACTGCCAGTCTGCGAAATTCCTTGCGCGCAAACAGCAGGCTGATCATATTGCGCTGCGATTCCGGAATCTGCTCAAAGTCCAGAAAAACATGTCGTGCCACCTCATTCCAGCCGACGATATGGCAGTGCCTATCTGAGACAATGGTCGGACAATATTTAAGCTGTTCCAGTATTTTGGTTAGGGATGGGGAAATATGCGGCAGCTCTTCGGCAATAGGGGTAACGCCGTGCCCTTTATCCAGTGCGAGTGAGAACAGATAACGACGTTCATCCGGATTTAGCTGCAGCGCTGCGGCTACATTTTCCAATACGGAAGCAGATACCTGGATATCTCGCCCCTGCTCCAGCCAGGTATACCATGTCGTGCTGACTCCAGCCAGCTGGGCGACCTCCTCACGCCGCAGACCCGGTGTCCGGCGACGTGTGCCCACAGTCAATCCTACCGACTGCGGTAAAATTTTGGTCCGCTGTGCTTTGAGAAAAGCCGATAATGCCAGCAGACGTGCCTGATGATTCATAGCTCCTCCTTGATATATGTTTATAACTAACCTGTTAGCCTGTTACTTATTATACTAGTATAAACGGTAACTTGTAATAGGATAATTTGCATGCAAAAATACAGAAGTGATCCCATATAACCACAGTTACAAGGAGGAAGCAGTATGGAGCGAGTCGTTATTACAGGAATGGGTATTGTTTCTCCAATCGGAAATGATATAGATACTTTTTGGCAGCAATTGAGCAGCGGACAATCGGGTATTCGCGCTATTGAGGCTTTTGATACAGAACGGTATAAGTCCAGAATTGCCGGCGTAGTGCAAGATTTTGATGCGGATGCGCTGTTTGGACGCAAGGAAGCACGCCGGATGGATCGCTTTACCCAGTTTGCTATCGCTGCAGCCGATCAGGCGATTCAGGATGCCGGACTGGATATGGATCAGGTAAATCGTGAGCGTGTCGGCGTCTATGTCGGCTCTGGTATCGGTGGTATCCAGTCCTTGCTGGATCAGCACCAGACACTCATGCAGCGCGGACCGGAACGTGTCAGCCCTACGCTGGTACCGTCGATGATTGCCAATAGTGCTGCAGCGATGATCAGCATTCGCATTGGCAGCTGGGGACCGACACTGGCACCGGTGACAGCCTGCTCCATCGGCAATACGGCGATCGGCGAGGCGATGCGTCTGATCCGCTCGGGTGATGCCGATGTGATCATTGCCGGCGGTGCCGAATCCGCGACCAATGAAGTGTCTCTTGCCAGCTTTGGCAACGCAACCGCCGTCTCTACCCGCAATGATGCACCGGAAGCGGCCAGTCGGCCATTTGACAGGGATCGCGATGGATTCGTTATTGCCGAGGGAGCCGGCATCGTGGTACTGGAATCACTCAGCCATGCACAAAGTCGCAAAGCACCGATCTATGCGGAAGTTATCGGTTATGGTGCCAGCTCGGATGCCTATCATATGGTAGCCACTCATCCGGAAGGAAGAGGCGCGCTGCAGGCCATGAAGCATGCACTGCAAAATGCAGGTATTACCCCCGAGCAGGTTGACGTGATCAGCGCTCATGCGACAGGCACACCTGTCGGCGATATCTCCGAGACGATGGCGATCCGGCAGCTGCTGGGTAATCGTGCATACGAAGTGCCGGTGACTGCCAACAAATCGATTACCGGTCATATGCTGGGCGCAGCTGGCGGTGCGGAAGCAATCGCACTGGTACAGATGCTCCGTCATGGTCTGATTCCGCCAACCATTAATCTGGATCATTCCGATCCGGCCTGCGATCTGGATTATGTACCCCATACCTCTCGGCATGCGGATATGCAGATCGGCCTGTCGAATTCATTTGGATTTGGCGGTCATAATGCGGTGATTGTATTGAAGCGGTATGAGGAAGCTACAGCATAATTGAAGAAATGTATACAGCCGGGAAGCCCTCCCGGCTTTTTGTTATATTCCTGTTATTATTTTATGCAAAAAGTCAGGGTTCAACGCAAAAAAGCACCGGCAAATGCCGGAGCTGTGTGAGTCTTGCAAAATGGCAGCTAGCTGCCCGCCGAGAGAATTATCAATCTACCTGCCGGGTAACGATCAGCTTATGTTTGTAGGGCTCGGCCACTTTGAGAATAGCAGGCTTGGACTCATATTCAAACCGGTGATTCCAGTACAGTCGATCCAGCAGACCAAGCAGGTTCAGCCGATCCCGATCCGGATCTGTGCCGATTTTTTGCCGCAAAAAACGCTGCAGCATTCGCCCGTCCCGTACAAACGGATGCGGAGTCAGGAAAATAATCTGATCGGCCAGCGCAAAGCTGGGAATCAGCCATTCCATCAGATTGCCCTCTACAATCCATTCGTCCTTGCTAATAATATCCAGCAGCAGACGTTGCCGGATCACCGGCGTGTTGCGGCGCCTTTTTTTGCCTTCGCTGTTCCATAGGACGGATTCCAGTGAATAGCTGGGGATACCCAATCTGGCAGAAAGCCTGGCAGCCAGCTCGGTTTTGCCGCTCCCGGGAGCTCCCACGATATGTATTTTTCTGGCTAACGGCATAGTCACTACCTCCCCAAGATTGCCCTGCACCCGTGGACAGGCATTCGGCAGGCTGCCGCACGTACACTCTCCACTTTGTATGATTCCGGTTCTATATAGTTGGCGTTAATCGCCAGTATAATCACCGGCTGGTTCCATCTGCTGCAGGAATAAGGATCCTCTCTTTCTGCAGCTTATAGATGTCCGCAAATGATAGTGCACCTCCTTTTAAAGTATATCGGTATCTGTTTCACTTGTATTTCAATTATTAACCACAAGTAAATGAACATACACCAATACAGCAGGTTACATACTGTCTTTCTGTTTGGGAAGCAGTGATATCTGCATTTCCTATCAGCATACATCACTCTGTCAGCGGCCAGTGGCGGCTGACAACTCATGCTACAATACTAACAGAATTTCCATGAGGAGGGAAAACAACTGCTGCCGAATTATTATTTTCAACCAATTGGAAAAGACAAAAGATGGCCCTCATTATGGCCTTTGTACGCTTCGCTGATGCACAGTCTGTACAAATACTGTCTGCATCTCACCCGCTGCAGCTGAGGCAGCCCGTTTACTGGATACTTCTGTCGATCCGATCGCGATTGCCCCCGGATTATTCGGCAGTCGCACTATATGCTGCAGCAGACGATCAAATCTAAACAGTGTACACCTCATGGCACGCTATCCGGCATTGGAGTCCGGATGCTGATGTCTGCTCGACTTCAGAAGATGATTAAAATGGTTGCTGTAAGCCGTACCCACAGAAATGCCAAAAACCAGAAGAAGCCCTACAGGCCACTTCTGGTTTTTTCTTTGATGTGTGTACATCATATTATGAAATCTGCTAGTTAATCGTTAATTTTAATGTTTCTGTATTGGCATTATATACAATACCTGCTCCAAGCCCTCTGGCAAATACCTGTGCTGGAACATAAGTCACGCCTTCCAGCACAACTGGAGCGGCAGAAATCGTATCTTTTTTCCCATTATAGTAGACTGTCTTGCTGCCTATAGTCAGTGTCATTTTGTATTTATCTTTACTGACCCCTATAGCACCGGCATCTGAATTAAATGTTAATTTGGCACCGATCGCTTCTGCAATTTCTCTCAAAGATACCAGATTGGACCCTTTATACATCACAGGATCACTTCCAAACTGCACTCTGGTTCCATTCACATACACCTTTAGACGGGAATGCTGATATGTCGGTACAGCAGGTTGAACGGCTGGAGCGGTATACGTACTGCCTGATGAATAATCCGACGATGTGGAGCTGCCGGAGCTTCCCGATCCTCCATTGTGATAATGATATTCCCCATCTGCAAGTCCCCATTTTGCACAATTTGTACGACAGTAATGCCCTCCATCTGAATCGGTGCGGCCAGGATGAGCGGAAGCCGTTAAGCTGACAAACAAAAATAGGACGACTGCACATGCGGATACTAATGATCTGAATATGGTAATAACCTCCCTTATGTAATCTATCTACCATACTATCATCACTCCTCTTCACTTTCCATTATTTTTCTTATTTGGTTAATAGAATAAATAACTTACTACAATGCAAAAAGAAGAGACCGTGCATTCTGGTCTCTTCTTGGGTTACCTTGAATGACTGATACTATCATCTTAATCCGTACTTTCATCTACAAGAACACTGTTATTCAGCACTCTCTTCAACTTCCTTTTATCCCTTCGTTGCACCGGCTGTCAATCCATGCACCAGGAAGCGCTGCAGGAACATGTACAGCAGTGTAATCGGCAGGGCTACCAATACCGAGCCAGCAGCAAACAGCGTAAATTCCGTACTGGAATAACTGCTTACCAGCTCATACAGTCCTACCGCCAGCGTCCAGTTCTCACGGGAGCGCAGGATCAACCGGGCGAAAATAAAATCAACCCAGGCTGCGGTAAAGGTCGTAATCGCAATATACGTCATAATCGGTGTCGACAGCGGCAAAATAATCAGCCGGAAAATCTGAGGATGACTCGCTCCATCCAGCAGCGCCGATTCTTCCAGCGCACGCGGAATCGTGTCAAAGAACCCTTTGGCCACGAACATGCCTAGTGCCGCCCCTGACGTGTATACAAGTACAAGCGCCCATGGTGAATTCAGCAAATTCATCTGCAGCAAAATAATATAGACTGCGATCATGCTCATAAAGCCCGGGAACATACCCAGAATGAGGATCACCGACATCATCGTCTGTCTGCCTTTGAACCGGAAGCGGGACATCGCATACGCGGTCAGTACCTGCAGCAGTGTACCAAGCACCATGCTGGTTACCGCTATTTTGAGCGTATTCCAGTACCATTTCAGATAAGGCAGATCCTTGTCCGACTGGGAACGGAACAGATCCATATAATGCTCCAGTGTCAGCTGGCGCGGGATCAGCGTCTCACTGTAAAGCGAGTCACCGACTTTGAAAGAGGACAGGATAATCCACAGGGCCGGGTAAATACAGACCAGCGCAATCAGCACGAGCAGTACATAGCTGAGCGCCAGCTTAAAGCGTCTTTTTTGCTTCATTGGATCATATCCTCCTCTTTGAAGGAACGGCTTCGTCGGTAATTGTACAGCGAGAAAGCTGCAATAATAATGAAAATAATAATGCCGATCGCCGAGGCAAAGTTATAACGCTGATTATCAAGCGTCAGTTTGTACAGCCAGGTGACGAGCAGATCCGTACTGCCCGCATACGCATAATCTCCATTGGCCGGAAGGCCGTTGGTCAGCAGGAAAATCACGTTAAAGTTATTAATATTGCCGGCAAACTGCATAATCAGAATCGGTGCAGTCTGGAACAATACAAATGGCATCGTAATATTCCGGAATTTCTGGAATCCGGTAGCGCCATCCACTTCTGCCGCTTCGTACAGATCACGCGGAATGGCGGTCAGTACTCCCAGTACGAGAATCATCGATACCGGAATACCGATCCACATATTGACCATAATAACAGTTACTTTGGCCCAGAACGGATCATTCAACCAGGGTACACCGCCGAGTCCCATCATGCGCAAATACTGATTGACCGGTCCAAACTGGTAATTAAGCAGATTGCGCATGACCAGCAGGGAAATAAACTGCGGAATCGCATACGGCAAAATAAACAGCGTCCGCCAGAATCCCTTGAACTTGATACCCTGCTGTTCAATCAGCAACGCCACCAGAATACCGCCAAAATAAGTCGTTACCGTGGCGACCACCGCCCAGATAATCGTCCAGGTGAATACGCCGACAAAGGTATGACTCCACGCTTCCAGCGTAACCAGATTGGTAAAGGTACGCAGTCCCACCCAATCGACCAGACTTTTCGGCGGAATATGATCCGGTGCCGAATAGTTGGTAAAGGCCATCAGGATCATGAATATGATCGGCAGTATCGTAAACACAAGCACACCGATCGCCGGCAGTGTCAGCAGTACATAAGGAAATCCCTGGTTGCTCAGCAAACGCCATGTCGCCCGGAAATTATTGACCTTCTCTCCGCATTCACGGCGTTTGCCGATCCGGTAGGCATCCTTGATATTCGCAATGTAAAAGCAGACCAGCAGTCCAATATACAGCAGGGCTACCAGACCATAGATCATCATGAAAATGGAATGGTCGCCGGGCACATTACGATACAGTCTGCCGATTTTCTCCATATGGGCAGGCTGTTCACCAAGTGTAACCAGCCCCCACAGGTTATATGCCAGACTGGTCACAATCAGATACAGACTGACCAGCTCGGCAAGCAAAAATATAATTCCTTTCATCCATTGACGGTTATACATCTGACCCAGACCCATGACCAGTACGGACAGCAGAGCCGCTATGCCGGCATTCCCCATACCTGCGGCTCGATTAGGATTGATGATAGCTTTATTCATTGTTATTGCCCTGTTTGGATGTTACTCTTCATCTGGTTGACCATATTATCCAGCGCTGCTTTTGGATCTTTGCCATCGTTCCAGATCGAGGACATTGCGGCTTCCATTGGAGACCAGAACTGTGCGGTTGCAGGAATGGATGGCATGGGTACAGAATTCTCAAACTGCTTCAGGAATACGGATGCAATCGGGTCGCTCTGTACCGTTTCGTTCTCGGCAGCCTTGGTATTGGCCGGAAGGGCACCATTCATCTCAAAGTTCTTGACCTGCCACTCTTCCGAAGTGATAAAGTCCGCAAACATTTTGGATGCATTCGGATACTTGGTATAGGCATTAACAAAGTACGCTTTCACACCGGAGAATGGTGTCATCGGATTGCCGTTAGGCAGATTCGGATACATGCCTACACCGATATTTTTCACGGATTCCTTGAGTGAACCGGTATCCCATGGTCCGCTGATATTCATTGCCAGCTTATTGGAAGTGAACAGGGATTTTTTGATATCCGCATTGATATCGGATGTCTTCAGCGGCAGAATTTTGTTCAGACTCTGGATGAACTTGGCACCTTCTACTGCCTGCTCATTATTCATGCCGATATCTGTCGGGTCCGTACCTTCTTTGCCAAACAGGTACGCGCCATATCCACCGAGGAACGGGAATACATAGTAGCCGTTACCGACTTCCCACATGATCGCAAACTTGTTGGACTTGGTATCGTTGAATGTATTGGCGAAATCGACTACACCCTTCCAGTCCTGCGGTACTTCCTTGATCAGATCCTTATTGTAAAAAACAGCTGTCGTCTCTACGGACTTGGGATAACCGTATAAAATATTTTCGTAAGTAAGCGCTTTAACAGCAAGTTCACTGTTACGGCCGCGTGTATCTTCCTCAAACCAGTCATTTGGCATCAATACGCCTGCCGATACGCCCTGACCGATCTGGTCATGCACACCTGCGAATACATCGGCTCCTACACCTGCCGGGCCGTCTGTTACCATTTGTACCATCGATTTATCCGGTCCCAGCTCGGCAAATGTTACATCCACATTATATTTTTCCTTAAACGCCTTGGCGGCTTCTTCAATAAATGCTTTCTGGTCTCCACTATCCCATACGGTCAGCTTGGCTCCATCTTCCGGTGTCATCTCCTGCATTTCTTCTCCGGCAGCGGGATCTGCTGTCTGACCTGCTCCTGTACCGCTTGGACCTCCACATGCCGTTACCAGCAGCATCATGATCAGAATCGAGCTCAGTAGTCCCCAGTTCCGTTTACGTAACATATTTTCTTCATCCTTCCGCTCCGTATTAGGCTTGTGAGCGCTTTCCGATACACTGTTCATAAGAGGATTATGCAAATGATAATACGGTTCCTTACAGCTGCCTGTCTAAATGCAGTGAAAGAACATGCCTGCCGGTGTGCATAATAATACTATGTATGTGCAAACGTTTGTTCAAGTTACAGCGATTATCCTCTTACTCAGCTGTATCTATGTACCGCAATCTGTAATTGGCTACATATCGCTTTTAGAAAGCGCTTTATTAAGCAAATTCATCATAACTCAAATTTTTTATTAGTTAAAACGTTTGCACAGGTGGTTTTAGGCTATTTATAGCCATTTATGATACATTATATGGTGTATACTTAATATTTCTACCTCTCATGCATTTTATTAGGATTTTACAGCTGCTGACTAATCTGTTAATTTTACAGTTTACATGATCACGCGATTTCGATTACCATAGATACACATCATATACTTCGGTGTGTTCACTTTTGTAATTCCGCCTGGCGGACCAAGTACCATAGCTGGCTTGTATAGCTCTGCAGCTGCCATCAGCCACATTTTCATCTTTCTCGTGCTTGCTTTATTGGACAGATTGTCTGTCTGATCATAAATTTTAATCCTGGAGGTACATATGTCAGTTACGATCAAAGATGTCGCCAAAAAGGCAGGCGTATCTCCTTCCACCGTTTCGCGCGTATTATCGAATCATCCGCGAATCAGTCACGCCACTTCCGAAAAGGTCAAAGCTATCATGCTGGAGATGGGCTACCATCCCAATATTATGGCCAAGAGCCTTGTATCCAAAACGACTCACAGCCTGGGCGTTATTCTGCCCAAGCCTGCGGAAGAACTGTTTCTAAACACCTTTTTCATGGAGCTGATCCGCGGTATCGTCGCCCAGGCTAACCGAAGCGGCTATGATGTGGTACTCAGTTCCGGTTCCAGTGAACAGGAAGAAGTGGATGCGGTATCACGCCTCGTCTACGGTGGACGGATCGATGGAGCCATCCTGCTCTATTCCCGCAAAAACGATCCGGTGGTCGAGTTTCTGAGCCGGAATCACTTTCCTGCCGTGCTCGTCGGACGCAGTGAACAGCATAAAAATATTATTTCTGTCGATACCGACAATGTACAGGCTGCTGCCGATGCTACAAGGCATCTGATCCAGATGGGCCACCAGCGGATCGGATTTGTCAGCGGCCCGCCGGAACTGGTCGTATCGCTCGACCGGATGGAAGGATTCAAAATGGCACTGAAAGAAGCCAATCTGGAGTTCCACAAAGATTGGATTGTCGAGGGTGAATTCCTGCAGGAGAGCGGCTACCGGGCCATGTCCTTTTTCATGAATCTGCCGGAGCGTCCTACTGCGCTGGTCGTCGTCGACGATATCGTCAGCTTTGGCATTCTGCGCGGATTGCATGAACTCGGTTACAAGGTACCGGAAGATATTGCCATTGTCAGCTTTAACAATATCGCACTCTCCGA
Source organism: Paenibacillus sp. Z6-24 (assembly GCF_054161335.1). Taxonomy (NCBI): domain Bacteria; kingdom Bacillati; phylum Bacillota; class Bacilli; order Caryophanales; family Paenibacillaceae; genus Paenibacillus; species Paenibacillus sp. Z6-24. The sequence goes on from NZ_CP096398.1 coordinate 2,840,007, forward strand.
GCTGTCCACGCCGCCGCTCAGCAGTGTGGATATCGGCATTTACCATCTGGGGTACAGCGCTTCCCAGGCACTAATCCAGGCGATTCAGGAAAAGGAACCGGACAAGCTCGTCTATCAGCGCCATATTGTGCCGCATCGCCTGATTGTGCGTCAATCTTCCATATTCTCTCCTGCGCGTCATTGACCGGATATGGTTCATTATCAGTATTTGCAACAAATACCGGATACCATTTATACATCGTAAATAGGCAAACAGCCCTCTCCATCCGCTGGAAAGGGCTGTTTGCCTATTTTTTATTATAATCCTCAATTGAATTGAATCTACATACATGCTTTGCATCGTAAGTGTATGTATCATTTTCTGAATTTAATGTAATTTTAAGGTGATCATCACATTTTATTAAACAAAGGACGATACAATAGGTATACAGATTAGGTTGGCACCTGCAGCCCACTCTGTAAATTCGTTTCTTTTGTTTACTTTATGAAACAGTCTGGTTAACAGCTTTTACTCTATGTTGAGGAGGGTTACATCATGAAAAAGGATACTGATCTATCCCTGTGGATGACCCAATTTCTATGCAGTCCGGATTCCATCAAGGAAGCACGTATGGAAGAAGCGGAGCAGGATCATAACCCCCTGCTTTTGGAAAGCATCCGCTTTCACCTGGAACTGCGTAATCGTCACGATCTGCTGGAGCATCATTCACTGAAATAATCCGTATAATCTGTATTATTCCCTCATCTGCAGTGCAGATGGGGGTATTTGCCGTAGTGGGGATATTCTTATTATATTCTCTATGCACAACCTTAGCGAGATTGCTTATCTATCCGAAAAAGTTGACTATTCCCCGTTATCCGATTTTTTATTTAGTCTTTTGTAAATGCCTTGCAGCTGATCATACTTTTGCTCCATATTGACGGAGTAACCATTGCTTACGATCTCTGCTTCACCCAGATGATCAAATATAACCCGCAATGGCGCATGGATTTGGGTGAAAAATACACCTTCCATAAATAGATCATGCAGTTCATGAATATGGAATATTTCCTCAAATTCTGTACTTTCACATTTAATTTGGCCATCCTGGTATACAGTCAGATACACCAGATAATTCCGCTGTTCCCGGCGCATAAAGATGAAGCTGCCATCTCCTTGTACTGTTTTGTACTCCTGCTCGGAAGGTACATAAAAATCCTGCGGCTCCGCTACCGGAATAATCCGCCGCTGCTCCATCTTCATCTTCTCTTCCAGGGTCATCTTGTAAATATTCGTCATAGAGGGATTCAGATCATGCAGTATATTGACGATACGCTCATAATAATCATGTTGATCATAATTCCATTTTCCATCCAGCACGCGGAAGCTTCCCAGTTCGTGAATCAGAATGGATTCCCGCTCCGGAACCGAGGCGGTAAGCCAGCCGAGTTCTATTTTCTGACTCAGCCCCTGCATATCGACCAGTTCCCAGCAGTTGACCATACCATCCTCAAAAACATGTACATTGATATACATGAATTCCCCGTTGCTGATAAAGCCTGGAATCGTAGTTCCTTCAATCGTTTTCTGCCGACTAATTTTATGCATGATTTTTCCTCTCCTTTTGGTACATGTTGCGATTGCCTTTTATATATACAGCTTTATCTACACTATTAATTAATTTCTCACCTTCTTAATCATTTATTTTTACATAATGTGGATGAAGATTCAAATCGCGAAATTGATTACAGCCCGCATAACCTGAATAGATAGAGAAAAAAGCAGGAAAAAACCGGCTGAAAATGATAGTATTCTACCAATTTCAGCCGGTACGTGTCGAATCAGGAGAGGAGCTTACGCTTGTACAGTAAGCTTTCCTGCCATATTCAAATTTATATATTAATCGTTATCCTCATCGGAGTCATTGTCGTAGTCTTTGTCTACGGTCGTTACTTTGCCGGTCGCTGCATCAATCTCTACGGTGGCTTCACCGCCGGTAATACGCAGATCGACTTCGTACTGGATACGGCCGTCTTCTTCATCACATTCAATACCGGTTACCGTTCCGCTGACCTGTGCTCTGGCAATTTGGGCAGCCTGTTCGTTGGTTTTGACTTTCAGATTGGCTGTGTTCACATTTTGCTGTTCCCGGCTGGTTGCATCGTTATCGTCATTATCATCAGTAACGGTACGGATCACCTTGCCATTCAGCGCATTGATATACACATCGACATCTGCTGCCTGAGGACGATCCACGTCCACTTCATAGTACAACTGGCCGCGTTCACGATCCAGTTCGATACTTTCCACGATTCCGCCAGGTACTTTTTGCAGAGCGATGGCCTCTGCTTTTTGCGTACCAATCACATTATTCAGATTGTTCTGGGTGTTCGCTGTACTGTTACTGGTGGCAGCCGCAAAAACACTGCCTGCTGTTCCAAGGGTAATCGCTGCGGTCAGTACACCAATTCCAACTTTTTTGTTCATCATAAGTAATTCCTCCTCATTCGTTATGTGCTGCTATCGGGTATGCTTATACTATAAAGTCCCCGAATGAGATGGAGATTACAGCAAGATTAGAATTTGGTGAGAAGCCGTCAGATCCATTTACAATGATCACAAAGCCGGTCTATGCCTCTGGCTCATCCGCTTCGTCCCAGGTGACGGACATGACTTCTCCCGAAATGGCATTGATCTGTACTGTAGCCTCCCGGTCGTCGGCCGTATCAATCTCCACCAGATAATAGCGCTGCCCTTGCTTGTCACCATGCTCATAGTCGGTATCATCGACTGTACCGCGTACCTGCTGCAGGGCAATCTGCTCTGCCTTTTCGGCGCTGATCACACCGGAAGGCGATACGGCACTGGAAGAACCTTTGTTATTATTGGACGGTGGGGTCGATGAGAATGAACCCTCGGATGTGGAATCGGCTGCAGCACCGGAGGAGGATGAAGACTGCTGCCCTTTTGCAGAATTCACTGCATCCGAAGGTTTCGATGAGGACGCAGGCGGCTTGGTGTCTGTCTGTGCCGTACCGGATGGGGTTATTGCTTCTGCTGTACTGCTCACGGATGCATTCGTCCCTCCGAGTCGGTTAATCGAACGAATCTCCCCATTTTGCGCTCCAAGCACCAATTCATAGACTCCGCGCTCTGATTGCAGTCGTACCTCATATGTGTCACCCTGCTGGATCAAACGAGTGATTTCGCCCGGATATTCTGCCAGTATACGCTTATTCACTTCTTCCGCTGTCAGTACCGGTGAAGCCTGAAGCAATGTTCGCCAGACCAGTATCCCGGCACATAGAATAATGAGCAGTGCGGCTATTCCCCCGGTGAGCCACCAGCGACGTTTGATCATATTTGCCCCTCCCTGTGATTCGTGCTGTATGGTTCATGCTGTTTTCACTCACTTCTGAATTGCTGTTGTTTAACCGTATATGCTATCTATCAGTGTACAGGCATTCAATTAGAATTCGCTGAGAAGGCAGGCAGATTGGCAGGTGCAGATGGCAGTGACAAAATAGCGATGGTTCCTTTCCCTGCAGTACTTTCCAACCGAATCGAGGCACCGAGCGCTTCAGCAATCCGCCTGGCCAGCGTAAGACCGAGTCCCGATCCGCCGGTATCCTGGCGAACACGAGCTTCATCAACCCGGTAAAACCGGTCAAATACTTTATCCAGCTCTTCTGCCGGGATGCCAATTCCGCGATCCATAATCTTGATATACCGGTACGACTGAGCAGCGGCAGCTGTTTGACGCTTGCCTGCTGCTTGTTCAGGGCGCTGTGCCTGATCCAGCGCCAGCTCCATCGTAATATCTTCGCTGCTGTATTTGCGTGCATTATCCAGCAGAATAAAGATCATCTGGCGCAGCTTGCCTGCATCCGTCTGTACCGAGAGCAGTTCGGGCTGCCGTTGCAACTCCGGGTCTACCCGTATCTCGATCCGGCGGTGATAGGCCGTATCGAACTCTCTGGATAGCTGTTCTGCCTGATCCAGCAGATTTACCGTCTCCACCTTCAGGTTCCATTGTTCCTCGTGTCTCGCCAGCAGCAGCAGCTGCTCGGTCATCTCCTTCATACGTACCGCTTCGGAATGAATGGCTTCGACCGATTCTTGGAACAGATCCGGCCGGTTCATGCCGCGGCGCTTCAGCAGGCTGGCGTAGCTCTCGATAATCGTCAGCGGCGTACGCAGCTCATGGGAGGCATTGGAGACAAACTGCTTTTGTTTATCATAATTACTTTCCAGCAAATCCATCATACTGTTGAATGTAGCGCTCATCTCGTACAGTTCATCACTGGATGGCGACGGCACCGTTAACCGCTGGAACTGACCGCTTCTGCGAATATCCCGCATCGTAGCGGTGATGGCTGCAATCGGTCGAATAATGATCCGTCCCAGCACATGACCCGACAGGAATACCGGAATCATCGCCAGACCGGTCACGATCAGCAGGACAATTCGCAGGGCATTCAGATACTGCTCGGTCTGCCGCAGGCTCTCGGTTACCTGAATATTGACGACCTGACCGTCATTCCAGATGACGGGTACCGATACGAATACATAGCGCTGCTGATTATACGTAATAATCTCCGCGCTGCGTTCTTCCAGATAGCTGACCGGACGCTGGGCGAGCTGCTGCTGATCGGCAGAGATAACGAGAAGCTTATTGCTGCCGCTCTCCCGTACGATACGGATCATGCCTTCTACAGGAACATAAGCACGCAGCAGATCGGCAGCAGACGTATATGCCGATGACTGACGCATGTTATCCGCAGTCTTGTTCGTTTGTGATTCGACCCGGCTCTGCTGCTGCTGAAGCGTCATCGTACTGAATACGACATAGACAAGCAGATTGGTCGTTATAAATAACAGGGCAAACAAAACGGAGGAGTACAGATGAATCTTTGTACGCAGCTTCATGCGTGATCCCGAAGCACATAGCCAACGCCGCGAACCGTATGGATCAGCTCCCGCTCATATCCCTGATCCACCTTTTTACGGACATAGCGTATGTATACATCCACCACATTCGTATCGCCGTAATAGTCATAGCCCCAGACCGCTGCCAGAATCTGTTCCCGATTCAGCACCTGACGCTGGTTGCGCAGCAAATAGGCGAGCAGTTCAAATTCCCTCGGCGTCAGCTCGATCGGCTGCCCATCCCGCTCGACCTGATGGGTTCCTTCATTTAGTCTCAGCCCGCCTGCCGACAACCAGTCACCATCTTCCATAGCTGATGATTGCTGCTGCTCGTGCAGACGGAGCGCAGCACGAATACGAGCCAGCAGTTCTTCAATCTGAAAGGGCTTGGTCACATAGTCATTGGCACCCAGATCCAGGCCGGACACTTTGTCCTCCACCGAATCCTTGGCAGTCAATAAAATGACCATCGTCGCCGGATCGCTGACACGTATGCGACGCAAAATCTCGATTCCACTCATCTCTGGCAGCATTACATCGAGCAGAATCAGATCCCAGCTGCTCTCCCGGTACATATCCCATGCCTGTGCCCCGTTGTAAGCCTGGGATACTTCATACCCTTCCGCTTCCAGCTCAATCTGCAGCAGCCTGGATATTTTATGTTCATCTTCTACAATCAGAATGCCTGACATGCGATGCCTCCTTTATACTCTATTCCTCCATGATTTTCTGGTAGCTGGCAATATCGAGCCAGCGGTCAAATTTACGCCCAATCTGGCGGAAATGTGCGCATTTCTCGTATCCATGACGCTCGAATAAACGAATGCTGTTCACATTCTCGGTGCATACCGTTGCGACCAGCACATGAAATCCGCTCCCGGATGCTTCTTCCTCCAGAAAGCGGAGTGCCTGGCTGCCCAGCCCTTTGCCTGTATGATACGGATGCAAATAGATCGTTACTTCGGCTGTCGTATCATACGCCTGCTTGCTTTTGTGCGGGGTAACCAGTATGTAGCCTGCAATATCGGCAGGCGCCTCATTATCGCGGATAATATAGGATTTGTAATGAGATGGCACATTCATCAGCTGCGTCCGCATCTGCTCCAGCGACAGTGGCTCCGTATGGAAAGACACCGTTGTATGGAGAACATAATAATTGTAAATGGATAGTATGGATGGCAGATGCTGCTCCTGTACCGTTTCAAATTGAATGGTAGTGTTCATGACAAGGTCTCCCCGCTATTTGGATTATAAACAATAATGCATGATCCACTGCATACCTACGATGCCCTGACGGCGCATCCCACGGTCGACAAATCCGGTCCCGAGATAAAGCCGCTGTGCCGGTTCATTCTTGACATTGACAGCAAGAATCAATTCACGAATCGCCGGAAAGTGTTGACGCACCCAGCCGGGCAGACTGGACATGGCCTGAGCGGCATATCCTTGCCCCTGGCGGGAATGATCGATCAGCAGTGCACGGATCAGCATCAGCTCTGGTAAATCCGTCTTCGTATATGCCTCATAGGACGCGATTCCTGAGCCAATATGCAAAATAAAGAATCCTACCGCTTCACCGGCAGCAGTAATCACTACCGGATAACGGTCAGAATCTCGAAGTGCCTGCTCCAGCACCTCGGCCGGCAAAGCGGTAAAACGATGCTGCTCCTCCGGCAGCTCAAATTGCATAAGCGCCTCCAGATGCCGGGGATGATAGAACTCCAGCTCTGCCTGCAAGCTTGGCGCGGATGAAAGAGATGACCAATGATTGGACTTAGATGACTGTTCGGATGACACATTCCCTGCTCCTTTCTTTATTGAAATGAACGGCTGGCATCAACAGTCTGCTGACAGCACACAATGGAATCTCTCCACACCAGGATACTTCTCTCCCAGACTGCTTATGACAAACCCATTTTTCCGGTAAAAGCCTACGGCTTCATGATCGGTTTCAGCAAATAGTTGAATATGAGCATATTTCCCGAGATACGTCTGTATTAGCCGGCTGCCAATCCCAGCATGCTGGTGAGCAGGATCGACAGCCAGATGAGCTATCTCATGCCGGTCAGCACTACAGATATGAATGCCAAGAATTCCGGCAAGATCTCCTTTTTGCAGCCATCCATATAAATACCTGGAATTGCCTGCTGCGTATTGTGTATATATTGCTTCGATATGCTGCGCATCTCCCATGCACAGAGTCAGCAGCTGTCTGGCTGCCTGTACATGTAATCCCGGCTGCAATTGAACCAGCCGGCCATTCTTGTCCTGTCCTTCTCCGAAAAAGGCAATGGAGCCACTCACGGAGCCATTGCTGTTATAGTCCTTATTCATGTGTAATGCCGGCATAGAGTTGAACATCATGGAACTTGCCTTTGGCATACAGATGCTTACGCAAAAGACCTTCGTACTGCATTCCCAGCTTCTCCAGCACACGAGTGGAACCGATATTTCCTGTCATACAGCGGGCTTCAATTCGCATCAGCTTCATCTGTTCACGGCCAAATTGGAGAATCGCCTCCATGGCTTCCGTCATATAGCCGCGGTTCCAGTAAGGACGTGCCAGCACATAACCCACCTCAGCGCGGAATTGCGTAATATTCCAGTTTACATATCCGGCCGTACCGATCATCCGGCCGGATTCTTTATCCTGAACAGCCCATGGTGCAACCTGTCCCTGCTCATACCTATCCAGCAAATACTCGATAAATGTATCCGCATCCTCAATCGTCTGGTACGTATGCCAGGTCACATAACGTGTGAGTTCCGTATCAGCGCCGTATAGATACATATCCTCCCGGTCTTCCTTGGTTACCGGACGCAGCAGCAGCCGCTCCGTCTCCAATACCGGCAAATGCCCAAATACATCTTCCACTCGCATAACCCACACTCCTTCGCTATTATGTATTGCTGTTGACCCCTTGCCAAACAGATGTTCAAACCAAAAGATTATTTCGTATTTTATCATAAACAAAGCCTGCATTGCTCTCTTATATTTACGCATACAATGAACAAAGCCGCCCTTTTTAGGACGGCTTTATCATAATATCTCTTTCCTTGATTTTGCTTCTGTTACCAAAGGATTCGATCAATTCCCTCTCCAGTCCCGATATCGTTCCTGATTGTTCCACATCTTTTCAAATACCTCTTTCCACTTGCCGGTCAACGCGGCATCATGAATAGCCAGCAGCACTTCATCATTCTCTTCACTGGAAGCACGTGTATAGTTAAATGAACCGACCAGCGCGGTCTGTCCATCAACCAGCATCAGTTTCTCATGCATTTTGCCGTCAAAGGTATTGATGCGAATCGGTACGTTGGCATCCAGCAGCTTTTGCAGATCTTCCAGGTTCACTTTGGACTGGTCGCTGATGATTCGCACCTGCACCCCGCGCTCCGCTGCTTTGGCCAGCGCCTTTACAATGGAGCCACGTGATAAATTATACATAGACAGATCAATCGACTGCCGGGCATCATTGATTGTCTGAAGTACCAACTGCTCTGCATTCTGTCCCTGGGAAGTAAATGCGTAGTCCATATTGGATGAATCAACAGTGGCAGATCCGACTAGCTGGTTGGCTTCCATATCTGCAGCGGAATTTTTTTCATTGGTCTCGACTGCTCCATTATCTTGAGCAGCCGCCTGGGATTCATCATTTGCTGTATTCGATGAGCAGGCACTCAGCAGCATGATAGTACTGAGCATTAAAATAGATATGCTTTTGATTGGCTTGGGCTGGATTGTGGTGCTTTTTGTTTTGTTAGGCCATTTCATGATTTTAGTTCCTCTCTGTCTTACCGTCTTATTCTGTATGTTGTATGCATAGCTTGCCTGGACATTCAGATAAGTGTGTATATAAGCTTAGCTGCTGTACTATTAACGAAAGAATTCTTTTAGTATAAAGCATATCCGACTGCTCTGTCATGCTAAGAGAAGCACCGCCAGCTGTTCCCGCTTCAGGGAGTCTTTTCTGCACCTGTTGCCTCTCGCTTTCCTTCTTCTTTCTTCCCAAACAAAAATAAAAGCCCTGTCTGCAATCAGACAAGGCTTATCGTTGTATATATTCTTATCCGTCAGCGAACGATTATACGTAGGAATTACGTGTATAGGACAGCAGAATTTCCACATTAATGATCGGCACGATGCTGCCATTGGATTCAAATGCGCTTGGCAGGATATCACGGCTGTTCACTTCCGGGTTCTCACGCAGGTCGGATTCATCAATAATCGCCGTGTTATCCAGCTCATCGACGAGCAGAGCTACACGAGAACGGCGCAGCAGAATCATTTTATCTGTTTCTTTTGGACTGTCGTAAGAGACGGCGAGCAATTTGCGCAGGTTAACGAGTGGATAAAGGGACCCACGAACCGTGATCAGTCCTTCATGCCAGTCTTCTGCAAAGGGCAATGGTGTTCCTTTTTTCGCAGGTTGAATCTCGTCAATTTCATTAAAATTAATCGCATAAGGCTGACTCGCCACATAAAAGACAATAAGTTCAATTTTCATATTGGTTGGCTCCTTGAATGTATTTCTGGCTTATGCATATGCATTTATAACCTTTATCGACCAAATCACCCTATTTGTTTAATTATTTATTTTCGTATCTAATTGTACGTACAACATTGTCCAAACGATGTCTTTTTATAAAGGTTGTCCTACAACATTATGGATTTATTATTGCTTTCTTGAAAAAAAAGTGCTAGGATTTAATCAAGTTATGTATGTACTTATTTATTATTAACATTTTTGTTAAGGTAACTTGTACGTACATTATTTTATAGTGTTCATGTAAGCGTTACCTGAATATTATAGAATGGTTTAATTTGAAAAGGGAGTGGAAAATAATGAATTCATCTCAAACATTTAAAAATCCGATTGTAGAGCAGCGTGCTGATCCATGGGTGTACAAACACACGGACGGATACTATTACTTTACGGCATCCGTACCTACGTACGATCGCCTCGAAATCCGTCGCTCCACCACGATTCAGGGGCTGGGAGATGCCGAAGCGGTGACCGTATGGCACAAGCACGAGCATGGCCCGATGAGCCAGCTGATCTGGGCACCGGAGATTCATTATATTCATGGCAAATGGTACATCTACTTTGCAGCTGCAGACGTTGATCATCCGGTCAATGATACGTTTAACCACCGTATGTATGTGATCGAGACCGACGCTGCCAATCCGCTGGAAGGCGAATGGGTAGAAAAAGGCCAGATCATTACGGAATGGGAATCCTTTGCTCTGGATGCGACTACATTCCAACATAATGACAGACTGTACTATGTATGGGCGCAACGTGATTATGATATTCCGGGCAACTCCAACCTGTACATTTCCGAGATGGAGAACCCATGGACACTGAAAGGTCCACAAATCATGCTTACCAAGCCGGAGCTGGAATGGGAAACTGTTGGTTTCCTCGTTAACGAAGGTCCTGCTGTACTTAAAAAGAACGGCAAAATCTTCATTACTTACTCTGCAAGCGCTACCGACATCAACTATTGCATGGGTCTGCTGAGTGCAGATGAGAACAGCGATTTGCTGGATATCAACTCCTGGCACAAATCGACGCAGCCTGTATTCCGCAGTGCACCGGAGAACGGACAATATGGTCCAGGTCACAACAGCTTCACCCGCTCAGAGGATGATCAGCATGATGTATTGATCTATCATGCACGCAACTACACTGAGATTGTAGGCGATCCGCTGCATGATCCTAACCGTCATACTCGTGCTCAGCTTATCGAGTGGAATGAAGATGGCACACCCAACTTTGGCAAGCCGGTACCGGACGAAGGATTCGTTCATTCCTGATTTTATAGGCAGAGGCCATACTGGAACATAGACATACCATAACATGCAGTCCACAAATAGAGACAATGCTTGATATTGGATAGGAGGTTTACATTATGAAATTACCTAAATGGAATTTCTGGAATTTTGGCGGTCTGTTCTTCTTCTACTTCTTAATCTGGGCGATTGTACTGGCCTTCCTGCCGATCTGGCTTAAGGAGCAGGCTGGTCTTGATGCAGGTCAGACCGGTCTAGTGTTCTCGGCGATCTCACTGATCGCCCTTTGTTACCAGCCTTTCTTTGGCGTTATCTCCGATAAGCTCGGCTTCCGGAAAAATTTGTTCTGGTTTGTAGTCTGCGCAGCCCTGTTGATGGGTCCATTCTTCACCTGGGTATTTATTCCGATTCTGCAATTCAACGTCTGGGTAGGCGCAATCATTGGTGGTATTTACCTGAGTGCCGTATTTCAGGGTGGCGTAGGGGTCGTCGAAGCGTATATCGAACGTGCCAGCCGCGCCAGCTCCATTGAGTATGGACGTGTGCGCCTGTTCGGTTCTATCGCAGGTGCTGTAGCTACACTGATTGGTGGTATTATGTACCTTGCCAATCCGATCAGCATTTTCTGGTTCGCTTCCGCTTCGGCTGCTGTGCTGGGTATTCTGCTGCGTACAGCCAAAGTCGATACATCGGCTGCGATCGCTGCCGATCCGGCAAATGATGGTGGCGAGATTACCAAGGAACGGATATTCTCCATTTTCAAATTACGCAACTTCTGGTTCCTGTCTCTGCTGATTGTCGGTACGGCCAGCGTATATGACGTGTTCGACCAGCAGTTCCCGAACTATTACAATCAGTTCTTCCCGACGACAGCTATTGGTACACAGCGCTTCAGTGAGCTGGTATCCCTGCAAACGGCGATTGAAGCAGTATTGATGATCTTCATGCCATGGATCATTAACAAGATCGGTGCTAAGAATGGTCTGATCCTGTTCGGCGTTCTTACCTTTGTACGTATCTTTGGAAGCGCTGTTGCAACCGATACCATTTCCCTCTCCCTGCTGCGTCTGATCGCTGCTGTGGAAATGCCGCTGCTGCTCGTATCCATCTTCAAATACATTACCAGTGTATTTGATGTACGACTGTCCGCTACGATTTATCTGCTTGCCTTTAACTTTGCCAAACAGGCAGCCATTGTTATCTTCTCCAGTATTGCGGGCAACATGTATACCAATATTGGATTCCAGAATACGTATTACTTCCTGAGTGCCATTGTACTGGTTATTACCATCGTCTCGATCTTCGGTCTCTCCAATGACAAGAAGCGTCGCAACCCGGTCGGTGCAGTACAACCCAACATGGTCGCTTCTTCCAAAATGTAAACGCTATTTGTAAGCGTTCTTTGAAAGCGATTCAAAAAAAAAAAAAAAAAAAAAAACCAGCCTTTCCACATTCATGTTGGAAAGGCTGGTTTTTTTCTGTTTTTCACTTGAATGATCCGTTTAATCTGGTACAATCCGGTATTACAATCGTCTGGGGCGGCGTAATCGTGATCAAAGCATTTAACGGCGATCTGCTGTAAGCCCCTTTGTATAGGGCCCTATAAGCGACTGTACAAGCCGCACTATGCACCTACACAGTAGTAAGCGCCTCTATACGCATACATAGCTAAGCAATTGTATAAGCAAGCGCTGCCTCTGCCTGTTCTGTCTGACAGCAGTGACGATTGTTCTGGAGTGCATTATTTACCTGAACACCCCGCAATTTTAAAAGCCTGCCAACACGACTGCTGTCCTTGATACGGCAGCCGTGCTGATCAGGCTTTTCCTATGCGAATTTGCATACTGTATTTGTATACCGGCCTATTCTTTTTAGTAAGAACTGAGTGCAGCCAGATACCTTTAACAGCCAGCATTTTTCAGATCACTAAAAGCATTGGCATCTTCTGCAGTCTATATCGATATTCATAAAAAGAACCAGAAGATTGCAGATTACTGCATATCTTCCGGCTCTTTTTTGGATGAGTTTAATTTTTATCGGGATTTTTAATCTTTATTCGAATTAGTTCAATTTGTACAGCAGTTGTCCTGCCTGAGCCATCCGCTCACCTGCAGGCTCCAGGTGGTTATAATTCTGGATATTCGTTACGATTACCGGTGTGATCGTCTCGTAGCCGTCTGCACGAACAGCCTGAAGGTCAAATTCCATCAGCAGATCGCCAACTTTGACTTCCTGACCTGCCTGGGCATGTGGAGTGAAATGCTTGCCTTTCAGCTTCACTGTATCGATGCCGATATGAATAAGCATCTCGGTACCTTCCTCGCTGACCAGACCGATCGCATGACCGCTTTTGGAGACCGAAAATACTGTTCCATTGACAGGAGAGACAACGCGGCCTTCCGAAGGCTCAATCGCTACGCCCTGTCCCATAATTTCCTGGGCAAATGCTGGATCGGGAACTTCACTCAGCAGCTTCACTTCACCATTGATCGGGCTCATGATCTGTGCCGGTGTTACTGTGCGCGATTCTGATTCATGATCAATCAGTGTGGCAGCTACTGCGCCGGTGTCTACAGCCGTATTGGTTGCCACCTCTTCTGTTACGGCTTTGGTTTCTTCCGCCGGTTCGTTACCTTCTTTGATACCCATAAAGTAGGTTACGATGGCTGAAACTGCCAAAGCGATTACTCCGCCGATCAGCGCATAGACGAGTGTACTGATTTGCGGGCTGATAAAGGCTGCGATACTTGGGAGGCCTACCAGGCCGGTAATAACATACGACTTAACATGCATAATGCCCATAAATGCCCCACCTGCGGCGCCACCGATCAATGCGGCGACAAATGGTTTTTTGTATTTCATATTTACCCCATACATCGCCGGTTCGGTGATCCCCATCACTGCCGTTACACCTGTCGAATAGGCAAGCGATTTGAGCTGTCTATTTTTTGCGCGCATCCCTACGCCCAGTGCCGCTCCTGCCTGTCCCAGATTGGCTGCAAACATCAGTGGAATAATAAAGTCATAACCGAGCGTCGTAATGGAACCGATCACGATAGGAGTCAGTGCATAATGCATGCCGGTAATGATCAGCAGTGACATCGTGCCGCCAATCAGGATACTTGCCAGTACAGATACATTATCAAACAACCATGTAATTCCACCGGATAATCCGTTACCGATCAGAGAACCAAGCGGACCGACGGCGATCAATGTGAGCGGTACCATAATTAGTAGTGTTACGGTAGGTACGATCAGCAATTTGACGGAAGCGTGGGTAATCCGGTCTACTGCTTTTTCTACATAAGAAGCAATCCAGATGGCGATGACAATCGGAATAACGGTTGAGGAATAGGTTGCTGCGAGCACCGGAAGACCGGCAAAGGATACCGTATCCCCCGGTGCCAGCAACGCCGTAATCGTCGGGTGCATAATCGCTGCACCAAGCGCTGCACCGATATACATATTACTGCCCAGCTTGCGTGCTGCGCTCACGGCCAGAATAATTGGCAGGAAGTAGAAGGCGCCATCGCCTATCGCAGACAGAATAATATATGTGGAGCTTTTATCGGACATCCAGCCCAGAGCTACCAGAATCGCTACAATTCCCTTGATCATCCCTGCGCCGGTAATGGCCGGCAGGATCGGTGTGAACATCCCGGAGATAAAGTCGAATAATGCACTGATCGGATTGCGTTTCTTTTTCGGTCCGGTCGTACTGCTTGTCTCCATACGCTTGCCACCGGACATCGCACGGGATAGCTCTTTATAGACAGCGGCCACATCATTGCCGATAATGACCTGGAACTGGCCGCCATTTTTCATAACGCCCATCACTCCTGGTGTTTTCTCCAGTTGAGCTTTGTTTGCTTTGTTGTCATCATGCAGGTTGAATCGCAGTCGGGTCATACAGTGTGTCACCTGATCGATATTCTCTTGCCCACCGACCAGTTCGAGTACGTCTTTGGCCACTTTCTCCTTATCCACGTTGAACACTCCTCTTTATGGAATATACACTATTTATTGTCTTTGTTTGAATATAAAAAAACCTAAATGCGGATGAATGAAGTTATGCCAGCCCTTGAGCTGGAAACTGGTATCATTCAACGACATTTAGGTTTTGCCTACCAAAAGTAACAATCCCTGTCGGGTATTTAATTGTAACGGCTGGTATGCACTTTCATATTCCTGGAACAATTGCGTATTACTTACGTTTGATCTACATTTTCTTTCTTTGTGACTCTCTCGATATGAATAGTCAGGTACAGCAATTCTTCGTTGGACAGATCCCGTTGATGAATTTTGCAGGTATAATCCTGAATTTTTAGCGCACAGGCATATGCCTGTGGATACTGGGATTTGACCATATCGTGCAGCGGGCTGTCGCCTTGGTCGCTCGCCGCTCCACTCACCACTCGCTGGGCAAAAAACTTGAGATGGGTCAGGAACCGGAAGTAATTGAGGGACTCCTCATCCAGCTCGATCACAAAATGCCGGGTGACGATGCGAAGTACATCCTTGACGATATTGGTCATGCTTACCGTCTCACTCATCTGCCCGTTCAGCTGGGAATTAACAAAGTGAAGCGCGATAAATCCGCCTTCATCTTCGGGAAGCGATACACCGAGCTTGTCTTCGATCATTTGTAATGCCTTGGTACCGATATAGTATTCCTTGCGGTACAGCTTTTTGATTTCCCATAGTAATGCATTTTTGATTTCCAATCCCTGCCGATGCCGTTCAATAGCAAAATGGATATGGTCTGTCAGCGAAATATAAATGCTGTCATGCAGCTTGCTGCCAAGTACAGTCTGCGCATACCGGATAATTTCATCCGAGCATTCCATGTATTCAATTGGAATATCCGATAATAAGGTCATTAGCTTATCCGATATTTCCTGGCTTTCAAGTTTGAATACCTTTTCAATTTTCGCTTCATCGACGAGGTCATCCGGATGCTTCTTGAATCCGATCCCACGGCCCATGACGACCAATTCCTGTTTGCCAGGATCTACAACGGTGACGACATTGTTATTCAGAACCTGCGATATTTTCATTCTCATCACCTTTTTTTATAAAGATACTCAAAAAGGCAAAACCAAAAATGACATGCTAGTCAGTTTCGGTTTTGCCTGATTTCTCAGTAACAATCCGTGTTTTGGTTTCTATACAAATATACTAACATAGGCGACATAAAATGACAACCGTAATTGTAAGCCTTTTCTCCACATAGGATTTTGGCGATTTGTATAGTATTTACTACCCAGGATGGAGTGTTTCCATACAATAATGTCGAAAAAATTTATCCGATTAGTTCAAAAGTCTGTTCCAGAGTGCTGCCAGAATGTGTGCCTACATATACATTGAACTCGCCTTCTTCGGCCGTCCATTCCAGCTTTGCATTACAGTAGGCCAGATCCTGCTCGGTGATTACAAATTCGACCTGCGTCGATTCCTGTGGAGCGAGCTGCACTTTGAGGTACCCTTTTAACTCCCTGACCGGACGAACGGTGCTTCCGTACAGATCCTGAATATACATCTGTACCGTCTCTTCACCGGCGATGCTGCCTGTATTGGTTACGGTGGCAGTCACGATGATGCTCTCTCCACGCTTCATCTGCTGACGATCCAGCTTTAGATCAGAATAGCTGAACTGCGAATAGCTCAGTCCGTAGCCAAATGGATACAGCGGCTCATTCGGACCGTCCAGATATTTGGAAATGTACTTCTCTTGCTGATTCTCTACTGTGACCGGGCGACCGGTGTTAAAGCGGTTGTAGTAGATCGGCGACTGGCCAACATGCTTGGGGAAGCTCATCGTCAGTTTGCCGGTTGGATTGTAATCGCCGGTCAGTACATCCGCAATCGCATGCCCAGCTTGAGAACCGAGGAACCAGGTCTCCACGATCGCATCCATATGCTGCTCATACCAGTCCAGCACGAGCGGACGGCCATTAGTAAGTACGAGTACAACCGACTTGCCCAGTGCAACGATTGCTTCGGCCAACTGCTGCTGGGGAGCAGGGATGGAAATATCCATGCGAGAAGCCGCTTCACCTGACATTTCGCTGTGCTCACCCAATGCCAGCAAAATAACATCAGCGGCTTTGGCTATACGTACAGCCTGCTCAATGCCGCCTTCAATTGGCTCCAGTACACTGCTGCCTTCTGCGTACAGCAGATGCTGTTGAGGGATTCCTTTGGCAGTCAGACCTTCCAGCAGGGTAACGGTCTCTTCCTTGTAGCGGGAGAACTGCCATGTACCAAGCATATCTTTGCTGTCGGCAAACGGTCCGATAACGGCGATCTTCTGTGTACCTGCTGCAGCTGCTTCCGTGTGCAGCGGCAGCAGGTGGTTTTCGTTTTTGAGCAGAACGATCGATTTGCGGGCAAGCTCCAGGCTCGCCTGCAGATGATCGGCATGGAAATGGTACTCTTCTTCCTTTTCCGGACGGATATAACGGAACGGATCATCCATAATACCGATTTTGTATTTGTAAATCAGAATCCGGCGTACAGCCGCATCAATCTGGGCTTCCTCTACTTTGCCTTCTGCAATCAGCTGAGGCAGATAATTCTCGTACAGCTGGGTGACCATCTCGATATCCATCGTAGCTTCCAGCGATTGGCGGGCAGCGTCCTTGCGATCTCTTGCGGCGCCATGGATATAGATCTCATCCACTGCACCATAATCGGAGATCAGCATGCCATCGAATCCGAGCTCTTCGCGCAGCAGATCATGCAGAATGAACTTGTTACCGGCAATCGGAATACCATTGTAAAAGTTAAATGCGTTCATCACTGAGGCAGAGCCTGCTTCCAGACCGGCTTTGAACGGTGGCAGGTACACGTTGCGCAGCGTCCATTCCGAGATATCTACCGTATTGTAGTCGCGCCCGGCTTCGGAAGCGCCATAACCGATAAAATGCTTCAGACAGGCGATCAGCGTCTCTTTGCTGAACAGCGTGTCTCCCTGAAATCCCTCAACCTGGGCACGCGCAATCAGTGAACCAAGATAAGGATCTTCACCTGCACCTTCCATAACACGACCCCAGCGGGCATCGCGGCTGATATCGACCATTGGTGCATGATTATACGTAATTCCCGACGCTGTCGCTTCTTTGGCTGCAATTATACAGACACGCTTGATCTCTTCCAGATCCCAGCTGCAGGCCCAGGCGAGCGGGATCGGGAAAATAGTCTGATAGCCATGGATCACATCGGCATTGAACATGAGCGGAATACCCAGTCTGGACTGCTCAACCGCCAGCTTTTGCAGATCAAATGTGCGGCGGCTGTTAAAGACACCGAGGATGGAACCGACACGTCCTTCGCGTACGAGCAGTTCGGTCGGATCGGCTTCGATCTCTCCGCCAAAAGCAAATTCAGAGTCGGCACACTGGCTCATTTGACCGATCTTCTCGGATAATGTCATCTCGCCAAGCAGCTGCTCGGCAGACTCGCGGATATTCTCGTCACTGCGTGGAGCAACGTCCTGCTTGCGGTATGGAGCGACCAGTGCAGACAATTCTGCATGTATGTTGGATTGTTCCGTTTTCATAATCGTATCCCATCTCCTGTATCATGATAAGTTGGATCAGACCGGGTTTGACCGTGTTATGGCTGTGACAATGGAATCTCCACTCGAATCAGCGAGGAGTAACAATCGAATGTTACTGCACATTCCATGCCCTTCAAGTTATTACAAAGCCGGTCTGAAGATAGAAATAAGTTCCTCTATAATGTAGGCTTATTTGCAGTGCATTTATGGTATTATTCTTGTATTTTTGGTAAAATAGCCAGAAATAATCGTTATGGCTACTTCACCTGTTCATTATCACTGATTTGTTACACTGAATTGTTACACTGAATTGTTACGGCTGATTAATCTGCCATCATACGGAGGAATACATAATGAATTCTGAATTTCTAAGCATGCTGCGTTTTGTGATGAAAATGCTGTATGTGGAATACCATATGCCTATGTATATTTTGGATATAAGTAGTGAAGTGATTGACGAATACCCGATCCAGCCGTTTAACCCGCTTTATACCGATAAGCTGCAGGGACTTGCGCTGCTGACCGCTCAGCTCCCGGATGGTTATCCCGCGGTCAAGGCGACCAATTTTCTGGAACAGTATCTCATAATTCCGCTCCATCAGGATGGGATGCAGCAGGGGACACTGGTTGCGGGACCTTTTTTCCATGCAATTGTGCCGGAGGAGCTGGTCAAAGGCATTATACGGGATTATCATCTTACCTTTCGTCAGCAGGATAATGTGCTGGAATTTTACCGACGGGTGCCGCTGGTCTCCAAGGAACGGATCTATAATGCAGCAGTGATGATCCACTATATGCTGTATCAGGTGCAGCTGGATATCGCCCAGGTCATTCAGCATACGCTGTATATCGATATTGCTATAAATGAGCTGCCGGATGAGCCACCGTCTCCCTATAACGGTAATGAGCAGCATACCCAGTCCACCTATCATCAGAACCCTGAAATGGAAAAAGTCTTCCTGCAGTACATCCGTGAAGGACGCAAGGAAGACCTGGTCAAATGGGAACTGGGATTTCCTACCGAGAAACTGGGCGTACTATCCAAAAAAAGCCTGCTGCGCAGCGAGAAAAACCTGGCGATCTGCTCCATCACACTCGCTACCCGGGCTGCGATGGATGGCGGAGTCAATGCGGAGATTGCCTATACACTGAGCGATCTGCATATTCAGGCGATCGAAGAATGCCAGACGCCTGCCGAAGTAAAAATTGCGCTGCAAAAATGCCATACCGACTTTGTTGATCGTGTGCTGGAAGGCCAGCGGCAGCGTTATTCGGAAGAGATCAATATTTGCCGAAATTATATTTTCAATCATCTGTACGAGCCGATTCATCTGCATCAACTCGCCTCGGCGGCACAGCTCAATGCCGATTATCTGTCCCAGGTATTCAAGCGTGAGACCGGGGTATCGCCGGTGATGTATATCCAGCAGGCCCGCGTGGAAGAAGCCAAGCGGCTGATCAGTCTCTCCGCCCACTCTCTCGCAGAGATTGCCGCGATGCTGCAGTTCCATGATCAGAGCTATTTTACGAAAATATTCAAAAAATACGTCGGCATCACACCCAAACAGTATCGCAAAAATCCAACCGGTGGTGAACGTGGAGTACTCGCTGCTCATTCACGGAGTGCAGAGCGGGCTAGCTGCTGATATGTTCAGACAGTACCTGCCGGGCTGAGGTCCACTGCATATCAGGATAACGGTCATTGTCGAGCTGCGGCAGCTTGCCTGCACCGGTGAACATGCCATTCATATACTGCATGCCCTGCCAGGCCGGGAAAGGATCCTCCTGCTTGACATCAAAACGGCGTGCGATGGCAGTCAGCCTCTCCAGACGCTTATGCCCACCTGCACGGAACAGGCGGTAATGCTGGCTGGTAAGTTCTGTCATGATAGCTGCCAATTGGCGAGCAGTGACTTGATCGCCAGCAATATGCAGGAACCGCGGTGTATGAGGGTCCAAAGCCGCCCTTGCCGTGTAGGCCGCCACATCATCCTTGGTCGTAAAATCCAGCAGCTGATCCGCATTTTCCCAGTACAGAATGCGTTTGTAACGGAATAGCACAATCGGTGCCATCCCGGTCAGCAGTTCGCCAAACGCTCCGTTCAAAATGGACGTCGCCGCGATGGGCGCCTGATCGAGCCGCTTCATAAACTCCCGGCGCAGATTCAGATTGCGGTTGGAGCCTTCCGGCAGATTCCGGTAATCCATCGAATAGTCGGATGGAATAAAGCGCGGCACTCCTGCCTGCACAGCCGCATTCAGCAGCAGGGTCTGATTATCCATCATTACATCACGCAGCCCATTCAGCGCCGAAACGACGCAGGAGACATCTGCACAAGCTGCCTGCATGGCGGCTGCATCCTTATAATCTACAGGAAGCGTATCGATACCCAGCTGGTGCAGATGCTCCAGCTTGTCCGCAGATGTATTCGGGCGGACAACGGCATGCACATGCGCACCCTGCTGAACAAGCGCTCTGGCGATTCGTTCACCGATATCTCCTGTTGCTCCGGCGAGCAATATGGTTGTACGGGTAGTATTCAAGCGATAGCCACCTTTACTGGATTATGGATTGATGATTATGCCAATGTGTAATTGTGCCTTTGCATAAAGTAACCCTCTCCCCTGCTGTTCCCCAGCAGTGTGAGAGGGTTATTTTCATTTTATTTATTCACCGGATGAATCTTCCAGATCTCGGAAGCATACTGTCCAATTGTACGGTCACTGGAGAATTTACCGGAATGAGCGATGTTATGGATCGATTTTTTGAGCCAGTCTTTTTGATTGCGGTAGGCGGCTTCGATCTGCACATGGGACTCGGCATATGAATCAAAGTCCTTGAGCATAAAGTATTCGTCATTGCCATCCAGCAGCGAACGATACAGGGAATCAAACTCATAGGAATTCTGGGCGAATGCACCCGGCGTTACCAGCTGATCGACCACTTCCTTGATCCGCGGATCACTGTTGTAGATATCACGTGCATTGTAGCCGCCATGCTGATAATAGTTCATTACCTGATCTGCATTGAGACCGAAAATGAACATATTGGCGTCTCCCAGCATCTCGTGCATCTCCACATTCGCGCCATCCATCGTACCGATCGTCAGTGCACCGTTCATCATCAGCTTCATATTCCCGGTACCGGAAGCTTCCTTGCTCGCTGTAGAGATCTGCTCACTCACATCGGCGGCCGGAATAATCTTCTCTGCCAGGGATACCGAATAATTTTCCAGGAAAAAGACATTCAGCTTGTCCTTCACATCCGGATCATTATTGACGACATTCGCGACTGTATTGATCAGCTTGATCGTGCTCTTCGCCAGATAGTAACCCGGCGCGGCCTTGGCACCGAAGATAAACGTACGCGGTACCATATCATGGGACGGCATCGATTTGAGCTGATTGTACAAATACATGACATGCAGAATATTCAGGAACTGCCGCTTGTAGGCGTGCAGACGCTTGACCTGTACATCGAAAATCGAATCGGTGTTGACCACCGTTCCGTACTTTTGCTCAATATACGAAGCAAGACGCTGTTTGTTATGCTGCTTGATCGCTGCTGCCTTTTCCTGGAATCCGGCATCTTCACTGTATTTCAGAATGCCCACCAGTTCCTGTGGATGAGTAATCCAGCGGTTTCCGATCGAATCGGTGATCAGATCGCACAGCTGGGGATTGGCATGCATGAGCCAGCGGCGATGCGTGATGCCGTTGGTCTTGTTATTAAAACGCTGTGGATACAGCTCATAGAAATTACGCATTTCCCGTTCCTTGAGAATATCCGTATGCAGCGCAGCTACCCCATTAACACTGTGACTGCCGGCGATAGCCAGATGAGCCATTTTGACCTGATCATCATAAATGATCGCCATATGCGCCACACGATCCGGATCGTTCGGATATTTATCCATCAGCATTTTGCAGAAGCGGGCATTGATCTCTTCAATGATCATGTATACCCGCGGCATCAGCTCACGGATCATTTGTGCAGGCCATCTCTCCAGAGCCTCACTCAGAATCGTATGATTCGTATAAGATACGGTGCGGCAGGTAATATCCCAAGCTGTCTCCCAGCCATATCCCTTCTCGTCCATCAGGATGCGCATCAGTTCCGGAATGACCAGTGTCGGATGCGTATCGTTAATATGAATAGCGATCTGGTCCGGCAGATGATCATAGCTCAGATTGAGCTTGTCATACGTACGCAGAATACTCTGCAGACCTGCAGAACAGAGGAAGTACTGCTGCTTCAGACGCAGCAGACGACCCTCATAATGACTGTCATCCGGGTACAGGAACTCGGAGATGGATTCCACCGAGCGGTTGTAGTTCAGATAGTTGTAGTAGTTACTGCCACCATTGCCCATGTTGCGGTTGGCCATCTCACGGACCGGCTCTGCACTCCACAGGCGCAGTGTGTTGATATGATAATCCGGATTGCCGCCTTTGTAGCCAATAATCGGCACATCATAAGGCACCGCCCAGACCGCTTCATAATCACGGGTCGTGAAATACAGTTCCCCATCTTCTTCACGCGTCTCGACCTGACCGCCAAAGCGTACCTCCACCTTGCGATCGGCACGACGGACTTCCCACTCAAAACCTTTTTGCAGCCAGTCGTCCGGCAGTTCTACCTGGTTGCCATCGACAATTTTCTGCTCAAACAATCCATACTGATAGCGTATTCCGCAGCCATGACCGGCATAACCGAGTGAAGCCAGGGAATCGAGGAAACAGGCAGCCAGACGGCCAAGACCACCGTTGCCCAGACCTGCATCCGCTTCTTCCTCTTCGATATCACCCAGTGAGATCCCCAGATCATCCAGACCTTCCTTGACGATCTTCAATATGCCCATATTAAGCAGGTTATTACCCAGCAAACGCCCAATCAGGAATTCGAGCGACAGGTAATACACCTGCTTCTCCTGATCCTGACGCAGCTCCCGGTTGGTTGCTGCCCACTCTTTACCGGCAAACTCGCGCATCATCCGGCTTAGAATCGTATAGACGTCTTCATTGGATACTTCATCCAGCGGCTTACCCAGCTTGGAAACTACGTTATTTTGAAAAATCTGTTTGAATTCTTCTTTGTTTTTAAACAAAAGTGTATTCCTCCTGCAGTCAGATTGGCATCAGCGTTTACAGAGAAGTACTTTTGGCTGTTACATAAGGGTGTTTAACATCACCGATCAGCGTACGATCATGGGTAATCTGTACATCCTTATCGAGGATTACATTTTCCAGCACGGCTCCGGATTCAATAGTGCACTTTTGCAGAATGATCGAGTTGATTACCTTGGCACCCTTCTCGACTTTGACGCCGCGGAACAGAATACTGTTCTGCACTTCGCCGCCGATTACGCAGCCATTGGCCACCAGGGAATTGTGCACCTGTGCAGACTCCAGATACTTGGCAGGCGCCTCGTATTTAATCTTGGTCTGAACCGGGTTTTCACGGAACAGCTGCTGATAGTTATTCGGGCAGAGGAGGTCCATGCTGTTTTTGTAATAACTTTCCACCGAGTTAATGACGGCATTGTAGCCTGTATATTCATAACCGGCGATTTTCAGTCCATTCGGATTGTGCTGGATCGCATCACGGAAGAAATAGCTTTTGCCGTGGGCGATGCAGTAGTTGATCTGTTCCAGATACAGTTCCTTGCTCATGATAAAGGCTTCCAGATAAATATTGTGATGATCCAGTTCCTGATGAATGTCCGTCACAAAACCGCTCTCGTCCACTTCGATCCGGCGGCATGCACCGTGTTCCGGCATCAGTTCGTCGATCTTTTTGTAAATAACAGTTACGTCTGCACCTTTTTCCAGATGATAGGCATAGACATCCTTGTAATCGATTTTGTTCACATGCTGAGTACCGGTATGAATCACGATATCACCGGTGCTGCGATGGAAGAAATCCATATTATTATGGATATGCTGCAGATCCCCTGTAGATGTATCGGTCGGATCATGCCAGTCCGGCGGCAGGATGAACAATCCACCGCGCTTGCGATCCAGATCCCATGGTCTGCCTTCTCCCAGATGATCCATTAGAGAACGGTATTTACGACGTACAAACAGCGCGATATCCTGTGTACCCGCATACATCATATTGGATAATGCAAAATCTATTAAACGGTAACGGCCGGCAAACGGAACAGCCGCGCCGCAGCGGAAATAGGTTAATTCCTTCAATTGATCCAGTTCATGATCGAGATTAATAACGCCTACAAATCCTCTCATTCCAGTCACCGTCCCCTATGTTATGATTCGTTGGTTACAAGCATGATTTCCTTCTCATCCGTACGTTCCACACCGATCTGTGCTCCATCTTCCAGCACCATGCCTTCATTGACGATCGCTTTGTGAATGCGCACGTTTTTGCCGATTTTGACGCCTGGCATAATAACGGAATCCGTGATCACACTGCCTTCTCCGACTTCCACATTGAAGAAGAGAACCGAGTGCTTCACTTCACCATGAACCATGCAGCCTTCATTGACGATACTGTCCTGTACGTTGGCCGAAGGGGCAATATAGGCAGCGGGCTGATTCGGACTGCGTGTGAAGATACGCCAGTTGGGATCATTCAGATCCAGCTCGGGCTCTTCGGACAGCATGTCCATGTTCGCTTCCCACAAGCTCTCGATTGTACCTACATCGCGCCAGTATCCTTCGAATGGATACGCGTATAATGTTTTGTTATCCCCAAGCAGTAATGGAATCAGGTCTTTACCAAAGTCATAAGAGGAGGCAGGGTCCTGCTCATCCTTGATCAGATAGGATTTGAGCACATCCCATTTAAACAGATAGACACCCATGGAGGCCAGCGTGCTTTTCGGGTGTTTTGGCTTTTCGTCGAACTCATAGATTTTGAGGTCATCGTGGGTATTCAGCATACCGAAACGGCTGGCTTCTTCCAGCGTGACATTCACGACGGAGATGGTGCAGTCTGCATTTTTTTCTTT
Organism: Paenibacillus sp. Z6-24; assembly: GCF_054161335.1. NCBI lineage: Bacteria > Bacillati > Bacillota > Bacilli > Caryophanales > Paenibacillaceae > Paenibacillus > Paenibacillus sp. Z6-24. The sequence continues at coordinate 2,865,248 of NZ_CP096398.1, forward strand.
ATGATAATCAATCATTTTTTGATAATCCATTTTGTAGATATGGTCACCCGACAGGATCAGCACATGTTCGGGCTCAAAACTCTCCACGAACTTGAGGTTGCGGTAGATGGCATCTGCCGTACCCTGATACCAGCTGCTGCCTTCCTGACGTTCATGTGGTGGCAGTACGAATACGCCGCCGTTTTTACGGTCCATATCCCAGTCGTTGCCGACTCCTATGTACGCATGGAGCAGTGTCGGCTCATACTGTGTCAGTACTCCTACAGTGTCAATACAGGAATTCGCGCAGTTGCTGAGCGGGAAGTCAATAATCCGATACGTTCCGCCAAAATAGACGGCTGGCTTTGCCAGTGATTTGGTCAAATCTTTCAGTCTCTTGCCCTGTCCGCCGGCAAGCAGCATAGCGACTACTTCTTTTTTCATGGGAAAGCCTCCTTGGTGTGAGTTGTCATATTCTTTACCTGAAATACGATAACGCTGAGAGACTAATACTGAATTGCACTTGAGCCAGATCATTACCGTTTAAAAAGGGGAGACTTCCTGGTGACGCATCGGATCAGAGCTGCAGTCCATCGGGTGATAGCAGAGCCTGGAGATCAGAGGTTATCCTGAAAACGGATACCTGTAATATTCTCTGCACGGCACGCTTCCACAAATTCGGCAGACGCCACGATCAGACTGATATCTTCATTGGAACGGACCAGGCCGTGTCCTTTGAGTGCATCAGGCCGGAAGGCGACCGAGATAAAATGGGGCGGACTGCCGTGCACTCCCGGAAGCAGCGGCACATATGCCGATTTTTCCATATCCAGGCAGTTAATCACAGTAGTGATATTGGGAACCTGGAATCCTTTGATTGGTTCGCCATTAACCGTCACTTCCGCATCGATCAGCTGTACATCCCTCGGGGCATACTTGCGGATCAGTGCGGCCAACCGCGGACCTACAAGATCCGGTCCGTCGGTCATGAACCAGTCAAAATGGAGCAGCCGACCAAGCTCAACCTCCCCCTGAAGATGGAATTTGGGCGACTTGGCCCAATCCTTCTGCGGAGTACCCTTCTTAAAATTAAGATGATCGGGTGAATCGTGGAAACTGTACTTGAACCAGTAACGGTCCGGGTAAATCTCTGCCGGTAGCAGGATATAATACATAGACATCTCTTCCTTTCGAGATCGGCAGGTAAATCATGGATACAAAGAAATGATTCAATAGCCCTAATAATAATGATGCTATGGTATATTTCTACATTGAGGCAGCATTAACCTTCAATTTTGCAGCGTATTTGCACATTTCTTCATTACTTTTCCTTATTTGTAGCTGCCTGTCTTCCCGGCACTGCTTATATACCCGAAAAAACCTCTATCGCCACTTTTTTACAAAAGGATTTTCTTGCAGTCGATTATATAATGTATATTTTCCGGACGAAAACCGGAATTTTTATTTTAAATAGGAGGCAGCCAGCTCACTGATATAACGATTCTGACGGGCAATCTCCTCTCTCCGGGGTATAGGTTCCCAGCGCTGCACATTATCCAGCCAGGTCGTTGGCAGTTCTACAGGACTCTCTCCCTGCCATTGCTGCAGCCAGGAGCACGGCAAGGAAAGCAAAGGTTCCCTGTTGATCTGCTCCAGCAGCGGATGCCCGCTCATCTCCAGCCATACGAGCGACCATGCTCTGGGAACGACACGCCAGATATCATAACCGCCTCCACCCAATGCGACCCAGCGACCTTCGCACCACGTATGAGCTGCTTCATGAATCATGCGCGGCATCTGCCGGTAGATCTCCATCGAGCAGTGAATATGGGACAGTGGATCGAGGGCATGGGCATCACAGCCATGCTGGCTGATGATAATGTCGGGTCTTGCCCGCTCCATCACCTGTGTCAGTGTATTCTCAAAACATTCCAGCCAGGAAGCATCTTCCGTATACGGCTCCACCGGTACGTTCAATGTAAATCCAAACCCTTCTCCTGCCCCTCGCTCCTCTACCAGACCGGTGCCGGGAAACAGATACTTGCCTGTCTCATGAATCGAATAAGTGAACACATTCGGATCGGTATAAAAGCAGATCTCCACGCCATCTCCATGATGCACATCGGTATCGATATACAGCACTCTGGCATCATACCGCTGGCGCAAGTGGGTAATCGCCAGTGCCGCGTCATTGTAGATGCAGAAACCAGCGCTTTTCTGGGGCATAGCATGATGCAATCCCCCCGCCATATGCAGGGCATGACGGCTGGCTCCGCTCATGACCAGATCAGCCGCCTTGACCGAACCGGCAGCGATCGCTGCAGCGCTCTCATGCATCCCGGGAAAATACGGATTATCCCCGTGATCCAGTCCATACTGCGCAGCATTTCGCAGAGCTTCGCCAGAGGGATCAGGAACACTCAGCTGCTTGACTGCTTCGATATAGCCGGGAATATGAATCTGGTGCAGCAATTCCTCATCGAGAGGCTGATCCGGCGTCAGGATGCTGGCAGCCGGCAGCGCACCGGACTGTTGCAGCAGTTCCATGGTTAGTACAAGCCTGCGCTGGTCAAACGGATGTCCCTGATGAAATATATATTTCAGACTATCGGGATGGTGTACATAGACAGCATCATTCATCACCTTTACTCCTCTCTCTTCTGTATCTGCTCCGGTTAATACATAAACCGCTGGTGAAAACGAATCCGGTCAAAAGCCTCCACCGAGGACTGGGGTACTTGGCTGCCCACCCGGACCATCAGGCAGTTGGCCGGATGCGAACAAATCTCCGGATCATCAGTGGCAAACCAGACCATATCCACATTTTTCATTAGCTTCTCCATCATCTTGCGATAGTCCCATACGCTGAGCCCGGTATTTTCCAGATCCCAGTGCCAGTAGTACTCGGTAGTAAATACGATCATATTATCAAGCTGCTGATCCCGAAAGGCGAGCTGGATCAGCTTTTTGGCAAGTCCGAAGCCGCGATATTCATTGGCGATCTCCACCGCTCCCAGCTCTACCAGATCCTCCATATTGCCTTCGGACCAGCGCTCGTACTCATCGGGATAATGAAAGGTGACATAACCGACGATCTGATCTTCATCGGTAGCCATAATAATACGCCCTTCCGGCAGACCGGCGATCTCGATCAAGGCTTCCTTCTGCTCGGCCGGCCGCCGAAATGCATCCAGCTCGGTATGCATCCGGCAGGGCTGAATCTGCTCCGGCGGCACAGGACCTTCCAATACCAGCGGACCGTTCTCTGTATGAAGTACTTCCTTTTGTCTGATTTTCAGATGGTTCATACCAGGTTCCTTTCCTAGTCGTATTGATAACGCTTTCTTAAGATTATATATAATTTTCCAATAAATGCATCTGTGAATGAATACAATTTTCCAAATGTTAGACTTGACAAACAGATTATAATTTTTGAAATGTATAAGAAATATAAGATTTAAATAAATATTCATCTTGCCTTTTAGTAATAAATTGGTTAGGATAAAAAAACAGGAACACACGTTCCTAAAAATTTGTAAGGAGTGAGAAAATGGGATATAAAAATATTACAGATTTAAACACAGTTATTTTGCAAGCTTCTCAAGGGGATGGGATTGTGGATCTTAATGAGGCTTCTATATACGTTGATAAAGAGATCAAAATTATAGACCATGTCACAGTCCGTAATGGCAGGATAAGGTTTACCGATAATAATGCTACCATTACATTAAGAGGCAAACATCCTGCATTAGACAATATTACTATTGATGCTGCAAGCACTAGCAGTGCTCGGGGAATTATCGAGTTTATAAATACAACTAATGCAAAGTTAAATCAAGTAACAATAACTGGAGATACTGATCGAAAAGCTATTTTTTGCAAAACTGCTGCTACGGATACTCGCTTAGATAATGTAACTGTCACCGGAAATATTGGATGGGGTGTATTATTTAATGATGCCGTCTCTGAACAAAGCGATAAAAATTATCGTTTTGTAGAAGGGACAGATTACAGCAATACCTCTATTGGCTCTGGATTATATGTAACCAATTTTAAATTTGAAAATGGAGTGAATAGCCTAAAAACAGGGGATGGATTTGAAATAAATTGTCCTGATCATGGATTTTCAACTATTAAAATTAACGGGATTTCTATAAAAAACACCAAGAAATCTTCAAGTAATGGTATAGGCATAGGATTTGCACGTTGTAGCAATGTTTGTATTGACCAAATCTACATAGAGTCATCTGCCAGTGATGCTATACATTTTGAAAAGGGAGCGCATCATAAAATTACTAATTTTGAATTGTTAAATTGCGATAGAGCATTGATGGCCTCCCATACTGAAAATACCCAATACATTGGGGGTACCTGTTTAAATTCAGGTTCTTGGATTATTTCTTACAGTGATCGTGAGGGGGAGAAATACCCCCCTTCCAGAAATATGTTATTTGAGAATATTGTATTTGACGGAGCTACACGTAGAGGTTTTTTGATTTCCAATACTTCTGACTCTATTTTTAGAAATATAACATGCAAAAATTATAATGGAAATGAATCAATGCCTATTATTCTATTTTATAAAGTGAATGCTATTGTAAATCCGGTTACTGACTCGCTATTAGATACTATTTACTTTGTTAGAGGTAGCTCGCTTAAAAATCCTCCATACTTAATTTTCTTTGAAAAAGGAGGACTTCGAAATAAAATTATAAATATTGACCAATCTCAATATACAGAAGGTAAAATATTCATAGACCCTACCAACAACTAGAATCAATTCGTTAATTTAAAAGGATATACTTCCGTCATTTTTAGGAAGATATCCTTTTTTCATTTGATACACTTATTTTTCACGTCAACATTTTAAAAGCTTTATACTACAAAGAGAGGTTTGACTATGTTAAACTACAGAACAGGAAAATTTGAACATTCTGTGAAAAGATAGTATCTTATTTTGTAAGCGCTATATATGGTAAATGAAACTCTATATCTTATTCACTTGGAGGGTACTAATGGGAAAAGATACGATGGAAGTCATTGCTGTAGAAGCTAGCCAGGCCAATATGATGGATTACGAAGAAGCCCGCAGACAGTTCGATTGGGCGGATGTGGAGAAAAGATTCAGCTGGTATGAAAGTGGTAAAGTCAATCTGGCTCATGAAGCCATCGACCGTCATGCCGCTTCCGGACTAAAAGACAAAATTGCGCTTCACTACAGCGATCCGCAGCGCGATGAATCGTACACATTTGAGCAGCTTCGCCAGTATTCCAACAAAGCGGCCAATATGCTGCGTGAGCTGGGGATTGGCAAAGGCGACCGTGTATTCATTTTCATGCCGCGGACTCCGGAGCTGTATTTTACCCTGCTCGGCATTCTCAAGATCGGCGCGATTGCCGGGCCGTTGTTCGAAGCTTTTATGGAAACGGCAGTGCGTGACCGTTTGCTGGACAGCGGCGCGGTAGCGATCGTTACGACACCGAAACTGGTCGGTCGTGTTCCCGCTGCCGAGCTGCCTGATCTGAAGCATATTATTATCTATGGAGAAGAATCCGAACTGCAGGAAGGCCAGATTCATTTCTCCAGTGCGATGGATGCGGCTTCGGACAAGACGGAAATCGAATGGGTCGATCCGGAGGATGGACTGATCCTGCATTACACTTCCGGTTCGACCGGCAAACCCAAAGGGGTCTATCATGTGCATCAGGCGATGCTGCAGCATGAATACACCGGCCGGGTCGTGCTGGATCTGCAGCCGGATGACATTTACTGGTGTACTGCCGATCCCGGCTGGGTGACCGGTACTTCCTACGGTATCTTCGCCCCATGGCTGAATGGTGCAACCAATGTAATCCGCGGCGGCCGCTTCAGTCCGCAGGATTGGTATGAGACGATTCAGCGTTATAAAGTCACGGTATGGTACAGTGCGCCTACCGCTTTTCGGATGCTAATGGGTGCAGGCGATGAAGCGGTCGAACAATATGACCTCTCTTCTCTGCGTCATGTGCTCAGCGTCGGCGAGCCGCTGAATCCCGAGGTCATCCGCTGGGGTTACCGGGTGTACAAGCAGCGGATTCACGATACATGGTGGATGACAGAGACAGGCGCCCAGCTGATCTGCAACTATCCGAGAATGGATATCCGTCCAGGCTCTATGGGACGCCCTCTGCCGGGCATTGAAGCCGCTATCGTCGATGACCAGGGCAATGAGCTGCCTCCGCTGCGTATGGGCAACCTGGCGATCAAGACACCATGGCCATCCATGATGCGCAAGATCTGGAACAATCCGGCCAAATACGAAGAATATGTGCGTATTCCAGGCTGGTATATTTCCGGTGATTCCGCCTATATGGATGAAGACGGATATTTCTGGTTCCAGGGACGGATCGATGATGTGATCAATACTTCCGGTGAACGGGTAGGTCCTTTTGAAGTGGAAAGCAAGCTGGTCGAGCACCCGGCTGTCGCGGAAGCCGGTGTAATCGGCAAGCCCGATCCGGTACGCGGCGAAGTGATCAAAGCCTTTATCTCCCTGCGTGAAGGGTATACCGCTTCCGACGAGCTCAAGCAGGAGATTACGCGATTCGTCAAAGAAGGATTGTCTGCCCATGCGGCTCCGCGTGAGATTGAGTTCAAGGATAAGTTGCCCAAGACTCGCAGCGGTAAGATTATGCGCCGGGTACTCAAAGCCTGGGAGCTGGAACTGCCGACAGGCGATCTGTCCACGATGGAAGACTGAGTTTCTTCCTGCGCTATATTTTTGTAATAGGTTGGCTGATTTCTCTGTTATGCTTTTGAAGTTAACTGCAAATAAGCCGTCACGTCGATACGTGGCGGCTTATTTGGTATATTACCCGTTCTGTTTATAAATACGTGCATGTATTGAATTCTATCGGTTCTACCCGAAAATTAGGCTTTGCTCTGCTTTTTACGCTCTTCCAGCTGGCGGCACAATTCAACCAGTCGCTCCATCTGAACCGGCTTGGAGAGAGCTCCATTCATTCCTGCTGCAAGGACCTGTGCCTGGTCATCCTTGAATGCATTGGCTGTGATAGCGATGATCGGAATATTCCGGTTCTGAATTTTGTCAGAATGACGGATCGCGTATGTAGACTCCAAACCGTCCATGACCGGCATCTGAATATCCATCAGCACCATATCATAGGAATTATCCGCTTCCAACATATGGATAGCTTCCAGACCGTTATCTACGGTATCCACATGATAGCCGAGCTTATTCAGCATCCGGGAAGTAATGATACAGCTGATCCGGTCATCATCCGCCAGCAGAACGCGCAGACGACCGGCTTTTACTTTTCCATGAGGTGTTGTCTGTACTGATGTATAGGAAATGACCGACTCCTTTTGTTCTTTTCTATCTTTAGCAGTTCCATAAGTTCCCGGTTTTTCCGACTGCTCTGCAGGCTGCTCGGGAATACTGACTGGAATCGCGAATTCGAAAGTGCTGCCCTTACCCTGTTCGCTCTTTACGGTAATTTTACCGTTCATCAGTTCTACAATCTGCTGGCTGATCACCAGACCCAGCCCTGTCCCGCCAAACTCGCGGCTCTGGGAGTCATCCACCTGGCTGAAGCTCTTGAACAGCTTGTCCCGGTCTTTGTCCGCAATGCCAATACCGGTGTCTTTGACTTTGAAATGCAGCTTCATGCTGGTCTCATCGATCTCGATTCCATTGACGGATACATCAACCGAGCCTTCGCGTGTAAACTTGATCGCGTTGCTGATCAGGTTATTGAGTACCTGCTTCAGGCGGTGCGGATCACCGTATACCTTTTGAGGAACGGTATAGCCGATATGCAGATTCAGATTAATCTGCTTTTCAATAGTCAGCGGACGATGGGCTTTGAGTGTCATATCCATCAGTTCATGCAGATTGTATTCGATATTTTCCAGGTTCATTTTACCTGCTTCCGCTTTGGAAAAATCAAGAATATCATTGATCAGCATCAGTAATGTTTCTGCACTGTTCTGAACAATTTTCATATTGTCACGTAAATCCTGCTCCACTTCATTCAGCAGGATCAGCTCAGTCATACCGATAATCCCGTTCAGTGGTGTACGAATCTCATGACTCATATTGGCCAGAAAACGACTTTTGGCCAGATTGGCAATCTCGGCCTGCTCTTTGGCCCGAAGCACCTGCTGCTCGGCCTTTTTGCGCTTGGTAATATCGAACTGGATTCCTACAAAATAATGACATTCCCCATTCTGGTCAAAAATCGGATCCAGGTTGACTTCATTCCAGAACGGTATACCCAGTTTGGTATAATTCAGAATCTCAATGGTCACCGATTCTTTTTTGGTGAGTGCATCGCGGAATTGCTGCACAGCTTGCGGATCGGTATCAGGGCCTTGTAAAAAACGGCAGTTATAGCCTACTGCCTCTTCACGGCTGTACCCTGTCAAATCCGTAAAATGACCATTGACAAATACAAGCGGAAAATCGGGTTTTCTTGCATCTGCAATGGTCACTGAAGATTTCAGATTTTGTACTACATATTCCCAGTCTATGGCTGGTGCTTTAGGATCTATATTCATGCTGCCTCCCTAAAATGGGTATCATAAGTTAATTGCGGATGAGTCTTACTTAACACATATGACGGTTCAGTGACTCAGTAAGCTATAATCTTGCCATTAAATCTAGCATACCATACAAACATATGTTTTTTAATGTCTATTCGCAATGTGTGACGCGAGGCAGTCGATACCATTTCTTCTATTCCCCACTATCTCCACTATAAAAGATATTGAGCCTTCAATCAAATCTCCCATAAATCAAAAAAGCCTGCCTGGCCGGAGTACAAACGGCATCAGACAAGCTTGGAAAACTTTGAAGGATATTAATTAGCGAAGAATGCGGCGAGCCGTTACATAGTGATCCACCCAGTAATTCAGGTCCAGATTGGAAATGGCAATTCCATCCAGGCTTGGACTATTATGAATCAGCTTGTTATCTCCGGCATAGATCCCCACGTGCGTAATCACATTCGGATCGCTACCGGAAAAGAACAGCAGATCGCCCTTTTGCCATTGACCGCGTTGCACTTCAATTCCTACGTCTTTCTGGTAGCGTGTGCCCCAGGCCAGGTCAATACCTTCCAGTCCATAGATATAGCGAGTAAAGGAAGAGCAATCAAACAGCGTAGGCGCTTCATTTTTGCCAAATCCATAATGGGTAACTCCCTGCAGAGCCAGAGCGCTCGCAATAATACGATCTGCGGACGCTTCGTCCAGTGGTGAACCTGTAGCCAGCGAAGGCATCGTCACTGTAGGCTGTGGCGGATTATAAGGAAGATCCTCCACTTCATCGATCGTCTGCGCAGGCACTTCATTTAATATCGCAGTCTCGGAAGGCGGCAGCGTATACGATACATAATCTGCGGATACATAGCCTGTTACGCCGTTCTTATCCTTGATCTTGACCCAGGCTGCTGACGGCTGCTCCAATGCGGTAAAACTCTCCCCGACCGCAAGCACACGCAGTACCGGACTACCTGTCGTCGGCTGTGCACGGAAATTAACACCCTTTCCCACTACCCCGGTACCCGGTTTATTGGATACGGCGGAAGGAGATACGGCAGCAGGTGCAGAAGTCGTCTCGGTAGAGATCGTCGCATTAGCACTGGAAACGCTATCCGAACTTTTCGCATAGGCTGATGAAGCTGTCACAATTGTTGTGGTACTGCTATTGCTATTGGTAGAATCTTTGCTATTAGTGGTAGAGGCAGGCTTATAATCCACATAACCGGCAGATACATAGCCTGTTTTCACGCCTACTTTGACACGCAGCCAGTGGCTGTTGACTTCACGCAGAATCTTGATGCTGGTTCCCGGCTGCAGCGTACTGTATACGTCGCTGTCAGTGGTAGGACCCGAACGGAAGTTGACGGGAAGGTTAATTTTGCCGATTGGAACAGGTGTCGTTGCTGCGCTCGTCACTTGTGGAGCTGAAGTCAACAATACGGCTGCAGTCAGTAGGGTAATGATATTACGTTTCATGGATGTCCTCCTCGGGAAATTCTCTCTATGTTGTATGCTCGTGGAGTTATGTATAGGGAAAAGTATAAACAACAAAAAATGTGGTAAGCCTATGAGTGAGAGAACAAAATGACAGCTTCGTCATATTTTCATCATAGTTGCTTACCACATTTATACCATACTGAATCAGCTTCTGTCGACCATAAAAATTATATTCAAGTAACTTTTGTACTAATTATTCGACACCCAAATATTCTTTCATGCCATCTACAATAGCCTGAGCGAGCTTTTGCTGAAAGTCGTCCGTATACATCAATGGTTCATCCACCATGCTGCTCAGATAACCGGCTTCGACCAGAACGGCCGGCATTTTGGTCTCCCGGGTCACATGCAGGCTTTTGGTATGAATGCCGCGATCCGGCAGGCCGAGTGCACTGACGACATGATCATGAATGACTTTGGCAAACTGCTTGCTGTCACTGCGAGTATAATAAATTTCTGTGCCGCTTGGCGATACCGCTGAAGAAGTACTATTGCCATGAATGGAAACAAACAGATCGGCATTCAGATCATTGGCTGTTTTGACCCGTCCCTGCAGGGTTGGGTACGTATCGTCACTGCGTGTCAGTACAAAATCAATATTCGGCTCCTGCTGCAGCAGAGTCTGAATTTTCAATACAACCGCAAGCGTAAAGTCTTTTTCCCTGCGCTGCTGGATGCTTGGCGCCCCCGGGTCCTTGCCTCCGTGTCCTGCATCAATAACGACGAGCATTTTGCCATTCTTGCCCGGTCCGGAAGATGGTGTAGCCGGTACGGACTGGGATGATTCGTTACTCGCCGGATCGGCTGGCGCAGCTGCATTGTTAATGTCCGTAGGCGTTGTGTTTGTTGCTGCCGTCGAAGGCGAAGGATTCAGTGCACCATCCAGTTCGACCATGACGACACCTTTCTGGTTGTTGATGACTTTGTACTGCTGGGCATTGTTCAGGTCCAGCACGATACGCACGGTGGATGGAGAGTTGCTGAACAGCGAATATCGTATTCCCGCTACATCCGGATAACCGGTCACGTCCACTTTGTTGACTGCCCCTACGCTGGGCTTTTGTCCGTGAAGGAATGTACTGGAAAAGTTTGTTTTTGGCAAATCGAGAACAATCCGGTCGGGATTGTTCAGTGCGCTGTATTTGGGCGAGACATTGCCATCCACTGTAATGGTCAGACGATCATCGCTGAAGCTGATTGCATTGACCTGAGCCAGATCCTCCTGCTGCGGCGCAACCATACCTTTGCCTGTTGAGGCTGTCGCCGTCGGCGCTGGGACAGCTGCTGCTGGAACTGTTGTCAGATAGACGGTCTTCGCCGTATTATCCCATTTCACTGTCGTTCCCGTGTTCTCGCTAATAAACCGCAGCGGTACGAGCGTGGTCCCATTATGCACAAACGGTGCTGCTTCCAGATTTACCGGATTGTTGTTCACCGATGCCGAATAGCTGTCCGCCGTCAGCTGCAGTGTATTACTGCCCTGCTTGATTGTCGCTGTCTGCGTCGCGTTGGACCAGCTGACTTTGTAGCCAAGCTGCTCTACGACTACACGCAGCGGTACCATAATACTGCCTTTGACTGTCGTCACCTGACCATCAGCCGGCAGACTGATCTCCTTGCCGTTAAGGTTAATATGCGTCTGCTGCGCAGCATGTCCGATCGACGGCAATGCGAGCATAAACAGCAGCATCAACATACTGATGATCCATACATTTGCTTTTTTCATAGAGTCCCCTGCCATTCCCCGGGTGAAATGAATAATCCCCTCATTTCGTCCCAGTAAGTATTGATGTGTGTCTGTGTAATCTTTGGATATATGTGAATACCAGCCGAAGCCGGTGATATACCTCAGTGTCGGTATACTATTTTATCTATCGGAAAATGACTGTGTATCTTTTGCAGCAGCTGCTGTTCTGATTCAAAAAGAACGTCAGGCGGCTTTCTATATCCCAATTTTAATCGTATTCATTACTATTTCGCCAGGACCATCATCCACTCCTTCCTGTCATGCATTAAATATGTTGTGTTTGCCCCTGGATGTCTGCCCGTTTGCACAGCCCGAACATTTTAATGCATTATGTATATCTTTTATTATGATAATCAGAATAAACAGGCTTGTAAACTTTGGACCCGACCAGCCCCGCCGCTATGCGGATTAGCCTGTTACAGATCTGTCATTTTAATGAAGATCGATTATTGAACAAATCTGATTGATAAAAGTGCTTAAATGTTGATTTTTTACAGGTGTTCCATCTGCAGGGTTCACGCTACAATTAATCGTGTTCCTTCGCGAAGAACCGCTAATAATGTAAACGCATACAAAATTATGGGAAGAGGGTTTACGTCATGAATTCAGCCAAAAAATGGATCAAACGAGCGTCGGTACTCGTACTCAGCTTTGCGCTTATCGGTGGCCTGAGCACCAGTTATAGCCAAATTACGCCGGCTGCAGAAGCGGCTTCTGTTTTTGCCAAAGGTGCCGATGTCGGCTGGTTATCGGAGATGGAGCATTACAACTGGGCTTTTTACAATGATGCCGGGGTCAAACAGGACGCCCTGCAAATTCTGAAAGATCATGGCATCAACTCCATCCGCCTTCGTGTATGGGTGAATCCTGCAATCAACTTCTCCAACAAAGCCGACGTGATCAAGCAGGCAGTGCGTGCCAAAAATATGGGCTTCCGCATCATGATCGACTTCCACTACAGTGACAAATGGGCCGATCCGGGTCAGCAATCCAAGCCGGCTGCCTGGAACAGCCAGGATATCAATGGTCTGAAAAAGTCGGTCTACGACCATACGTATGATGTGCTGACCGCCCTCAAGGCGCAGGGAGTGACGCCCGAATGGGTACAGGTCGGCAATGAGACCAATGACGGCATGCTCTGGGAAGAAGGCCGTGCCTCCAAAAACATGAAAAACTTTGCCGATCTAATCAACTCCGGCTATGATGCCGTGAAAAAAGTAAATGCAGGCACCAAAGTCATCGTTCATCTATCCAACGGCTACGATAACTCGCTGTTCCGCTGGATGTTTGACGGGCTCAAAACAAATGGCGCCAAATACGACGTGATCGGCATGTCCCTCTATCCGGACAAAAGCAACTGGCAGTCACGCAATCAGCAGACACTGGCCAATATGAATGATATGGTTGCACGCTACGGCAAGGAAGTGATGGTATGCGAAGTCGGCATGGATGCCTCTGACCCGGCCACTTCCAAAGCATTCCTGACCGACATTCTGGCCAAAACACGCTCCGTTTCGGGCGGCAAAGGACTCGGCGTATTCTACTGGGAACCGCAATCCTATGGAACATGGTATGCCTACACCAAAGGTGCTTTTGATTCCAAAGGCAAAGTAACGATTGCCCTTGATGCGTTTTTGAACTGATCGGCAGATTAGGGATCATCCGAATGGCCTGCCTGATTGACGAATCGCTTGCCGGGTGATTGGATTGTTTTAACATGATTGCAAAGAGTTTAACGACAAAGCAGCGTACAGCCGGGGGAATCAGGTGGTACGCTGCTTTCTTTTCCTGGGATCATTTTGTTTTTATGATCATCTTGATTGTTTTGTTAAAGATCTCTTCACTTACTCCACCAGACCGGCGTACAGCTTTCTTTCAACCGTAACAGGGCAGCTTCGGAATCGATCATGATTCCAAAGCTGCCCTGTTATAGTGCCGTATTCCATTTACAATAGACTGCTATCCTCTGAGATCGTTATTCTCCCGGATCAACTGCAGAGTTACAGCTGTCTTTTCAAAATACGAATGCCAAATGGTTCCAGTTCCAGCGTGCTGCCTGGTGCCATACTGTCGGCGCTCAGCAGATCCTGGTAGTCGTTGTCATCCAGCTGTACACTTTTCACTTCATTACTGTAGTTCTGTACAAATACAAATTCATTCTCACCCTGCACGCGCGTATGGGCGGTCACATTTGGTGGCAGTGCTGCCGCGAGTGTACGCTTTACACCGGCACGTGTGGTGATGCTCTCGATCAGATCACTCAGGAAATGATCTTTGGTACGGGCAGCTACATAGTAGGCTTCCCCGCTGCCATAGCGATTGACTGTTAATGCCGGACGACCGGCGTAGAAATCATCGCCATAGGTTGCCAGCGCAACAGCACTCTCCAGATGGATCAGATCACACAGATCTTGTACCTCATATTCGCCCTTCAATCCCAGCTCGTTATTATCGCTGGTTACGATGCGGTTGCGATCATTCTCATGCAGACCATCGATCTCTTCCGACCATATTCCCAGCACATTACGCAGTGGACCCGGGAAGCCGCCGAGGAAGCAAAGATCGGTCTCGTTGACAATACCGGACCAGTACGTGCTGATCAGCGTACCGCCAGCTTCCACAAATTTCTCGAAGCGCTCGCCGACACCTTCGCGCACCATGTACAGCATCGGGGCAGCGACCACTTTATATTTGGACAGATCCTGCTCCATATCAATGACATCGACAGCAATGCCGCGCTCCCAGAATGTACGATAGAAGTTCAGCGCGGTCTCTTCATAGCCAATGCCTGTGTTGCGCGGTCCCTGGCTGTCTTTGACCGCCCAGCGATTCTCCCAATCGAAAATAACGGCCACTTCCGCCTGAACATGGCTGCCGCGGATGCTTTGCAGCTGCTCCAGCGCACCGCCTACACTCTGCACATCACGGAATACGCGGGTATGTTCATGACCGGCATGATCCACGACGGCGCCATGCAGCTTTTCACTGGAACCCTGGCTTTTGCGCCACTGGAAGTACTGCACCGAATCCGATCCGTGCGCCACTGCCTGCAGGGAAGACAGCAGATGCATGCCCGGACGTTTATTTTTACTGATCGGCTGCCAGTTGGTCAGGCTCGGCGTGCTCTCCATCAGCAGGAACGGCTGCTGTTTGATGGAACGGACGATATCATGCATCATGGCAATTTTGGCGGCCTGCATCGTATCCCCTTCATGATCATGCCATGTCGGATAGCTGTCCCAGGAGAGTATGTCCAGAATATCAGCAAATTTCCAATAGTTTAATCCTTCGAAAAATTCCATAAAGTTGGTCGTTACCGGCAGCAGCCGCTCCGCATGACGAAGCGGCTCAATCTCGTGACGGCAAAAGTCTACAGTCTGGTCGGTCACAAATCGGCGCCAGTCCAGATTCATGCCGTGTACCTGTGTCTCGCCGTGCGGAGCCGGTGATTCTACCTGGGACCAATCGGTATACGTGTGGCTCCAGAATGTGGTCCACCAGGCCAGATTCAGCTGCTCCAGTGTGCCGTACTTTTGCTTGACCCAATTGCGGAATGCTTCCTGACAGTAGTCACAATGACATTCGCCGCCATATTCATTAGAAATATGCCAGCCGATCACGGCCGGATGAGTACTATAACGCTCGGCCAGCAGCGTGTTCATGCCCGTCACCTTTTCCCGGTAGACGGGCGAGGTAAAGCAGTGATTATGACGGAATCCATGCAGATTGCGCACACGATTCGATTCCACCCGCAGAACTTCCGGATATTTGGCAGACATCCATGCGGGACGCGCACCACTAGGCGTCGCCAGCAGTGCAGAGATTCCATTTGCCGCAAATCGGTCCAGCACTTCATCCAGCCATTCAAACGTATACAAGCCTTCTTCCGGCTCCAGAGACACCCAGGAGAAAATGCCGACAGACATCACATTGCATTTCGCCAGCTTCATGAGGCGGATATCCTCTTCCAGAATATCCGGGCGGTGTCTCCATTGCTCGGGATTATAATCGGCTCCATGCAGCATCTGCGTCCAGGATGGAGTAACAGTAGTCGTATTGATCGGGTTCATAGCAGTCTCCTTTGTTGTTCAGAATTGTATACTTCGATGTTTGTATGTGTATAGGTCAGGCGCTCCAAAATTGGATGATTCTTCTGCCCTCCGTTAAGATCAGATATCCTGAATGTCCGCTTGCAGCGGAGGATATCTGATCTTAAATGAGGTCGCTTCGCTGCTGAAGTATCATTCCAATTTCTCCGCTAGGTGCAGGAGCTGCATCGAATGGACCTTGTAACTTGTCGTAAGTCACTCGGTGCAATCCAATTCAATTAATGCACATTGAGCAATAGCATAGACCTTGCAAATAATAGCAGGAGTACAAGACATTCTGTAATAACGATACGATTAAGTTGATAAAAACTTGTCAGTACTGCTCATCTATACCATGCAATACGATCAATATCATAAGCGTCCTAACAAATATGAACTAAGCAAGCGTTTTGAAGCAATAAGCACATAGCGGAGGGAAAGGAATCATCCTTCAAGCCGACCTTTAAGAATGGATTTTGACTGCTGCAAGCGGTCGTTCAAAAAATTCATTCTTAACCGGAGGCCAGAAGGATGATCCCTTCCCGGAGCGCTGTCTGCTCAAAACCACCGCTCTTGCTCTTGCTTAAATTATGCAACACCCGCTTTATTCAGCCGCAATTATTCTTTTACCGAACCGAGCGTCATGCCTTTTACAAAGAACTTCTGCAGGAATGGATACACGATCAGAATAGGCGCAGCTCCGATGAAGATCTGGGCCGCCTTGACGGTGGTCTGGGAGATCAGTTCCATCTCCTGCGGGCTGGAGCTCATGGAACTCATGTCCTGCTGGATGATAACGGTCTGCAGGAATGTCGCCAGTGGGAACTGGTTGGAATTGTTCAAATAGAGCAATCCATCGAACCAGGAGTTCCAGTGGAATACCATGCTGAACAGGGTGATCGTCGCAATCGACGGCATCGAGATCGGCAGATACATCGTGAACAATGTGCGGAATGGTCCGGCGCCATCGATAAAGGCGGCTTCTTCCAGTTCTTTGGGAATGCCGCGGAAGAAGTTCATCATCAGGATAACGAGGAACGTATTGACCGCACCGGGCAGAACAAGTACCCAGAAAGAATCGATCAGACCGAGCTTCTGGATCACGATATAGAATGGAACGAGACCGCCGGTAAATACCATGCTGAATACGAACAGCCAGGAATAGATGGTCCGTCCGCGGAATGCCGATTCATCCTTGGACAGCGGGTAGGCCGCCAGGAAAGTCAGCATCAGCGTAATCGCGGTACCGATCACGGTACGCAGTACGGAGATCCAGATGGAATGCAGAAATATGGGATTGAACATTGTTTTCTTGTAGGCTTCCAGCGAGAACTGTACCGGCCAGAGGCCGACCAGGTTCGCATCGGCTGCCGCCTTGGCACTGAACGATACTGCCAGTACGTGCACGAGCGGAACTACACACATGATGGACAGAAAAATCAGCAGTGCAATATTGAATACATTGAATATCCGGTAACCGGTTGTTTTATAATACATAGTTCCCCTCTTTTCCCTGGCCTGTCATTAGAATATGCAGTAGTTGGCCCATTTGTAGGCGGCGCGGTAAGACAGCAGGATCAGCACCATGCTGATAACGGATTTGAACAATCCGATCGCTGTACCAAAACCCATTTCACCGTTCAGAATTGCCGTACGGTAGACGAAGGTATCGATAATGTCGCCTTTTTCATAGACCAGCGGGTTGTACAGGTTGAAGATCTGGTCAAAGCCGGCATTCAGTACGTTACCAAGCGCCAGTGTACCGACCACTGCAGCAATCGGAACGATCGAAGGAATCGTAATATGCAGCGTCTGCCGGAAACGGGAAGCTCCATCCATCTCGGCAGCTTCATACAATGCAGGATTGATGCCTGCCAGCGCAGCAAGGAAAATGATCGTGTTATACCCAAACTCTTTCCATACATCCGATACGATAACGGTAAAGCGGAACCAGTCATTATCTCCAAGGAAGAAAATCGGCTGGACGCCAAAGCTGGAAAGTATCCGGTTCACAAATCCATCTGTCGCCAGCAGGTCGATCAGAATACCGCCGAGGATGACCCAGGAGAGAAAATGCGGCAGATAGACCATCGTCTGAATCGTCCGCTGCAGGCGTACTCTGCGGATCTCATTTAGCATAAGGGCGAATACAAAAGGAACAAACAGGTTGAACACCAGTTTCAGTACAGCGATAATCAGGGTGTTCCAGATGACCTGCACACTGTCCTGGCGTTCGAACAGATAGCGGAAGTTATCCAGCCCCACCCATTCCGACCCGGTAAAGCCGAGCCATGGTTTATAATCCTGAAAAGCCATCACGATACCGGCCATCGGCACATAGCTGAACAGCAGCAAAAAGATCATCGATGGCAGCAGCATCACGTGGAAAGGCCATGTTTTGCGAAGTGTTTTCATTACTTTCCTCCTGTGACAGATCTGACAGAGGTCATAGCAGCCAAGAAAATAACGACCCGCCAAGCCAGGTCGTTATCCTCCCGTATGCTGATATGTCTGCCTGACAGCTGGTTTATTTTGAAATACTGCCGTACCAGTCGTTGACTTCTTTGGTTACTTCATCACCGCCGGAAGATTTCCAGGTCTGGACGAAAGTATCAAAAGAATCGACCGGAGACTTGCCATAGATGATTTCGTTGAAAGCCTGGCTCTCAATTTTGTTCAGATAATCCATTTTGGTCTTCATGCTCTGTGTCGTTGGACCGGTAAACATATTTGGATAGGAAATGTCTTTCTGGGTCATCAGCACTTTGGCTGCTTCCGGCGTCAGCGGGCCGTAGTTGTTGCTGATATCACGTTCCAGACGTGTCTCGGGTTTGCCGCCGTCCGCCAGTTTGAGCAGCGCATCCATCTGCGCATTCGGGATACGTGCGCCGTCACGAACGAGCAGATAACGTACACTGTTCACATAGCCACCCGGAATCTGGTCGATTGGCATTACTTTGCCTGATGCATCCAGATCATAGTCATAGCCCTTGAACAGACCGTTGTCGAATTCACTGTCGGCCTTTGGATTGGCCAGATGATCGAACATGTAGTTCTGATAAGTGAAGAAAGCTTCCGGATTTTTCATGTTTTTGTTGATCAGGGTTACGCCGTTGGTTGTTGCTGTACCGTGACGCATCGCTTTGCCATCTGGACCTGCCGGAATGGCAATCGGCTTCCAGACTGCGTTCGGTGCATTTTTGACCGTATCCTGCAGCGGCCATCCGCTCATCCAGTATGGCCCAGGCAGAATACCTGCGGTGCCTGCTACAGCCGGCTCGGATGTTTTGTTCTCATCCCACAGGGCAGCTTCTTTTGGAATATAACCTTTGTCGAACCATTCCTTGATCTTGGTCAGACCCTGCTTCATGCCTGGCTGAATCGAACCGTATTGCAGCGTACCGTCAGCAGCCTTGTTCCACTGCTGTGGCAGTGTACCGTAAGCGCCGAAGATCCAGGACGGATCACCCATCCATGTGTTCATGGAGTTTTTGAAACCAATGCTCAGTGGAATGACTTTGCCCGGGGACAGGCCGTCCGGATTTTTGGTTTTGAACGCTTCCATGACTTTTTCCAGCTCATCCATGGTTGTTGGTGCTTTCATGTTCAGCTTATCCAGCCAGTCCTGACGAATCCACAGTACATAATCATGGTTGTATGCGTAGTCGAGAACCGGGATACCCATTTTTTTGCCATCACGGATGTACGGATTCCATACATTTGGATCTTCTGCCATGGCCGCTTTCCAGGTATCGGATGCATATTTGTCAAACAGCGGGCCAACTTCACTGTAGATACCGGAGTCGATCAGATCTTGTGCCAGCTGTGCATCGGTGTCACCGATTGTTACCACATCAGGCATATCCTGACCGGATGACATGGACAGACGCATCTTGGTGGCAAATGCCCCGTTCGTATCGGTGACCGACCATAGCGATTTGATATCGATGCCAAATTTATCCTTGGCCCATTTGGTGGCTACGTTATTTTCAGCCGATTCGCCGTTTTTGAATTTGAGTGACGGGTCAACGCCCCATACGGTGCTGATCGTTACCGGCGGATCGTACTTTTCCTTGTATGCGTTTTCAGTAGTGACCGATGTGGACTGGCTGCTGCTTCCGCCCCCGCCTCCACATGCGGCAAGAGTAGCTGCAGTGAGTACTGTTGTCAGCAGCACCGCAGCGTTTTTTTTGATTCCCATGTTGCTCCCCCTTTAACTTGAACTATGCTTATTTGGATTGGTTGATTTCTGGTGACTTGCTGTTCATGTTTTTATTATAAAGGGGAGAGCGTATACATCCTATGTCACGAAGTTAACATTCCTGCACCTTTTGCAAGCAATTACCGGTCCCTGAATTCATTGGGTGTCATTCCATAGTGCTTTTTGAATAATTTGCTGAAATACTGCGGATTCTGATAGCCCAGCTCGGTGGTAATTTCATAGATTTTGCGGTTTGTATGCTTCAGCAGATACAGTGCTTTTTCCATACGGATACGGATAATATAGTCACCCAGACCTTCGCCGGTCTCGGCTTTGTAGATTTTGGACAGGTAGACCGGATGCAGGAATACACGGTCGGCGATATGTTTGACCGATACATCCTGGCCCAGATTCTCGGCGACGATCTCTTGTACCTGCTTGACGATCCGGCTGCGGCTCGGTTCAACAGTCGAACTGCGCTGGCTTTCCATCCGGGTCAGTACATTCATGCACCAGCTGCGCAGGCGATCCAGCGAGCCGGTAATATGCTGGGCGGCAAAAGGGTCCAGTCCACCGGAGTCGCTGGCTCCAAGTACATGCCCATGATGATGGGCCATATAGACCAGTGCATTGCTGACAGCCAGATACACTTCGTACAGCTGTTCATGGGTCAGCGGCAGCGGTTCCAGTGAATCCAGTACGCCGGTGAGCTTTTCCCTGGCGGTATTCCACTGGTCCGATTCCAGCAGATGGATCAGGGTCGGCGGACGGTAGAGCGGCTCCATGTATTTGATAATAGCCGGGCGTTCCAGTGTGTAATACTGGGGCTGCAGATAATGAATCCGCGACTCTTCGGCAACAGAGGACCACTGGGCAAACCGCAGCATCTGCCGGTACGCCGATGCCAGTCCATCCGGGAAAATAATCACTTCACTCACATACACGGCCAGCTGCAGCTTCAGATAACGAGCGGCATTATCCACAAAAGACTCCAGCATCTGCTGATCTTCCTGCTGCGTATCCTGTTCTGCATTTCTCCATAGCATAATCAGTCCGTTATGCGGCGCTCGGCCCGACCATAGCGGACGTTCTCCGGATAGCACTTCGGCAGCGATATTGGCCGCTGCATATTCAAGCAGCCGCGCTTCACTCTCCTCCATCCCCCGCAGCGAAGGACTGGTCGGGATGAACAGCATCCGCACGGAGTCACCGGGACGCAGCGCCACTTCATAATTTTCCAGACGGGTCAGCAGTTCCCGCTCGCCCGGCTCACGTCCGAGCAATAGATCGCTTAACAGACTTTCACGCAGCAGCTCGAGCTCCGACTGGCGGCGGTAGGAGAGCTGATTATACCGGTCCAGCTGTCCCCATTCCTGCTCGATCGCCTGTACAGCGGTGCTGACACTTTTGATAAACTGCTCGTCATCAACAGGTTTGAGGATATAATCGCTCGCTTTGAGCCGGATTGCCTTTTGTGCATATTCAAAATCCGAATGTCCGGTCAGCACCATCGTGCGCACGTCCGGCCACTGGCGCGACACTTCGCCCAGCAGCTCCAGACCGTCACGGTCCGGCATCCGGATATCGGTAACGACGATATCGATATCCTGCCGGTTCATAAGCTCCAGTGCCTGATCGACCGAATCGGCACGATACACTTCCTGAATGCGCAGCTGTTCCCATGGAATCGTGAGCGCGAGGCTCTCTGTCACATAGAATTCATCATCTACCAGTAAAATATTGACCATTCTCTTCACTTCCCTGATTTCAGTAATATCCTGTTTGTTATCGTTCACTCAAGTTAATTATCCGGGGTCAAAATGTGCCAGTGCCGGATTCGTTCTGCCAGCGCAGGGTTACCTGCAATCCTCCCAGCGGAGACAGTGATAAAGTAACCCCTGCACCCTCGCCAAAGCGCAGCTGCATTCGCTGATGCACATTCCATAATCCGCAGCCCATCTCTTCGCCAAGCGGTTCTTCCAGACTGGCCTGCAGATGGTGCATCGCCTCGGGCTCCATGCCTTTGCCATCATCTTCGACACTGAGCAGCCAGTACTCTCCTTCCCTTCGTCCGGTGACCCGGATCTGCCCGGCCGAAGAATATCGTTCCACCCCGTGGATGACCGCGTTCTCCACCAGCGGCTGGATCATCAGCGGCGGAATTAATACGCTCTGCAGTGCATCTTCCAGTTCAATATTATATTGCAGCCGGGCCATCCGCATCTGCTGAATCGCCAGATAATTGCACACAAAATCTATCTCTTCAAACAGCGGTACCAGATCGCGTTCCTGACGTGTCGTATAGCGGTAATACTGCGACAGATTCTGGGACATGGCGATAACCGCCTGCTGGTTGTTCATTTTGGCCATACTCGTAATAAAGGAAAAACAGTTATAAAAGAAATGCGGATTGATCTGGGACTGCAGCTGCTTGAGCCGGGCTTCCCGCACATGAATCTTTTCCAGATACACATGTTCAAATAACGTCTGGATCTGGGACACCATCGAGTTAAACCGATCCGACAGGTAGGCAAATTCATTGCGCCCTCTCGGCGTAATCCGTACCGAATAATCCTCCTGCTTGAGCCGGTTAAAGCCGACGATCAGCTGCCGCATCGGCACCTGCACCTGTGCATACAACAGATAGGCAGCGATAAAGCTCATCAGCAGCAAAATAATGACCGACAGATAAAACAGTCGGTTGGAATCCTGGATCGGCTGCAAAATATCATTAAGCGGAATGTAGTCGATCATATACCAGCCGGTCACTTCCGAACGCACTGCATTGAGCATATACGACTGCCCGTTCACATTGACTGTCCGGCTCTCGGCCTCTCCGAGCGACTGCTCATGCATTGAGCTGATCAGTGCATCGGTTAATCGGTGATCAGCAGAGCGGTTATAGATCGTACCAAATTCAGGATTGTAATAGAAAGGGTCTCTTCGCCCGTCACTTTTGAATTTGTCCAGCATATCCTGAATGTTACCGCTATCAAATTCGACCTTGATCACCGTACTGATATCCGATGAGTCGACGGTAGCATTGTAGGGAGAAATGGACGTCCAGGAAAAGACAAACTGGGCCGGAGCCGAAGACACGGCGCCCGGTACCCGGGTGACCTGCCAGCCGGAATGAAAACCTTGCGCTGCGACGTCCGGATCTATGGATGCTGCATCACTGTCCGTGACCAGCCGCTGCAGAGACGGCGAATAGATCGACAGATGAGCTCTCCAGTTGGAAGAGCTCTCCTGAATCGCCAGTTTGCCCTGAATCCGCTTGACCAGATTGATCGAATCCAGATTCAGATAGCCATTTTGCAAATACATATCGTTAAAGCTCACTACATCCGGGTCATGAATCAGCAGATTCGGCCAGGAAGACAGCAGCTCAATATTCGTATTTACCTGATTTTGAAAAAAACTGAGCTGATTCATATTCGACTGATTCAGCTCCTGCCGGAGTACATTCGTCGTGGTCTGATTGGAGTACGTATACAGAAGGATGATTGGAATCAGCATCACGACAAGCAGAATAATCATTTTGGTAAATAAGTTATAGCGGTACACTCTCATCGCACTCCTTCAATTCACCAGCGGTAACCTCTCCGCTGCATCCTAAACATACCGCCGCGCATAATCAGATAACTCACCAGGCTGATCACCAGAATCATCCCGCTGAACAAAAGCATAAAATGAAGTTCAGCCGGATCATTCACAATATTCATCACATCGCTCACAATCTTATGCGGATCGGTAAATACATCCCAACTGTTCCAGCGGACAAATCTTCCAATATAAATGCCGATACTGCTGAGTACCAGCACAATACACGCAAATACCCACGATCGCACCGCTCCATAACGCTCTGCGACCAGCTGCTGCAGCGAAGACAGCGAATACGTACCCAGTCCCAGTCCAACTACTGCAGCGGTAATAAACAGAAACAGATGGTACCAGAATTCCAGATCGTGCACAAAACGGCCGGATGGCTTGTAATGTACAAACGGATGAATCATATCCGTAACGAGATAGGCCGAGTTCGGATAAAATAGCAGCCAGACGATAATCAGCAGCCCGGTCACTATTTTCATCGGCCAGAACATCCGGCGCTGCCGATAGATGGAAGCCACTCCATCGAGCAGCAGGGCGAATCCAAGCGGCACCCAGGCCAGGAAAATATCCCAGTTCAGAAAACGGTACAGCGAACGCCCCGTGTAATCCCGCAGATGCTGCCCCATCCATACGCAAAACAGCGTTCCGATAAGCAGCGCGGCCAGCACAACTATTTTGCCGATCCAGGTACGGCTGCCCCATATGTTCTCATTCATGATTTGTTCCTCCCCCGGTCTGTGATGGCAGGCACTGGATCATCCGATCAAAGCGTTTACAGATCTCTTCGATATCGTTCAGTCGAACCAGCTGGCTGCGCCACTCGGCCGGTATGGCATCATAACCATAATAAAGACCTGCCAGCCCACCGGTTACCGCCGCAGTCGTATCGGTGTCTTCGCCGAGATTAACTGCCGTCAGCACGGCTTCCCGGTAGCTGTCCGTATTCAGCAGCGTCCAGATGCTCGCCTCCAGTGTATGCAGCACATAGCCGCCGGAAGCAATATCATCGACCGGCAGCTGATCCAGATTCCCCTGCAAAATGCGGGTGAACCGATCATATTCCGCATGATCGCTGTAATGTCTCCGGATCGTCTCGCACACCGCCAGATAACTGTCCCGCAGACTCCGTGCCGGCGGAGAATGCAGAAGCTCCACTCCCAGCTCCACATAGATCACGCCGGCCAGTATCGATACCGGATGCCGGTGAGTCAGCGAAGACACCCGGCGCACCCATTCATAACGCTCTGCAATCGTAGTATCAGATAGCCGGTAAACCAGCGGCAGAATGCGCATCAGCGAACCATTGCCGTTGCTGTATTCATCCTCGCCGCCAGCCTGCTCATAAGAAACAGCACCGCTCTCCATGCGCGTAAGCGCCTGCCGGGTCGCAATACCGATATCAAACAGCTCATCATGAGCTGTCCATAACCCCTGCCGATACCACTGGATAAACCGCCGTCCCAGATCATCGGTATCGAGCTGCGGATGCATCACCAGGCTGTACAGCAGACATAATGTCATCGTGCTGTCATCCGACCATGTTCCCGGCGGCTGATTATGCGTCCCGTAACCGATCATATCGGTCGCAGGACGCGCCGCTATCTCCTTCCGACTCATAAATTCATAAGGCACACCCAGCGCATCGGCGGTGAACAGCCCAATAATTCCACCTTTAACCGACAGCAGCGCAGCCGGATCGTTCGTATACTGTTGATTATTCATCGATATATTCTTCCTTTCCCTATTCAGAAATATGACTGTGCAAATGTATGGTGCTTGCCGTATCTTACTTTCTGTACACTGCCCTATAGCATAGCTTATTTTGATCAGTGTGAAAAGTTGATTCATCATTCGCCGCTGTCCCATTCTGTGTCCATTGTATGCATCGTATAAGCACTATAGCGCCATGCCAAAAAACCGCCCTTTCGCAATCAAAAAGGCGGTCTTCGCTTGGATGCTGTGTATTCAATGGATCAGGGATTCAGTTCAGCCAACCGGGCACCTACCCGTCCGACAGCGACTCCTTTGAGCGGAGCTCCCTCGGAAGTGAAGTTTATATAATAGTTGCCCGAATCCCAGGGCGTTGTTTTGTAAATGGACCAGATACTTCCACCTTGAATGCTAATGATACTGTCAGGAATCAGCTCGCCGGTTGGAGAATCTTTGGAAAGGGAAATCGCCATACGCTGCTTGCCTGCATTTTTCACCCATATTTTAACAAAGCCATAACCCTCTGGTATATGAAAAGGCTGGGACATTTGAGTGCTGGATAACCGTTCCACAAATACCGTTTTGGTGGATTGCGGCGGAGCATTGGGCTTATCTTTTTTCAGCATAGGAAAGGACTTCTCATGCTGGAACATCATAGCATTTACCCCCTTATGTGCACCTATACCATTATCCAAATAAATAGGATTTTCTTCAGCAGGTGCCAAAGACGAAGCTGCAGCGACTGGTACTTGCTGTGCTGCCTTTTGGACAGGATGAAAAAAGACCAGCAGCAGAACAAGCGCAATTACTGCTGTCAGGGTCAGACTTGTATATATGTACGCTTTTCGGTTTGGCTTCGGGCTTTGCTGTTTGGTGCTCAATTTCTTCTTTTCCATAATAAGTATTCCTGCTTTCTGTTTATCAATTGTAAAGGCTCAAATTCTACAAATTTATAATGCGGCTAATCCTGCTTCTCCTTTCTTTACTATCCAACTAAAAATTAGTTATTTATGTATAATTTATATTTTTTATCGGTGTGTTGTCAATTTCCACAGATATGCTGATTCGGAACAACGAGGATGCAGATGGTCCGCGCGTATTGTTTATATTTTTATACGCCATGGTGGTTTATGGATATGAATAAGCCTTATCATCAGGGGTTTTGCGGCAAAAAACCGTCTTCCTTCTACTAGAGAAAGCCAGAATGATGCTATAATTTGTAATACATCCAGAGCAGCACGTTCAACGAGCCGCTTAACCTTTTATTGACCCGAAGGAGTGAACATCTTGATTATTGATATCCAGCATGCCAGTTGGCGGCGCGAACAGAGTATGATTATTAATGATATTTCCTGGCAGGTACAGCCTGGGGAACACTGGTGCCTGCTTGGTCTTAATGGCTCCGGCAAGACGACCCTGCTCAATATGATCAATGGATACATATGGCCCACTACCGGGACCATCAGTGTGCTGGGCGAGAAGTTCGGTGAAGTCGATCTGCGTGAACATCGCAAACGGATCGGCTGGGTCAGTACATCGCTGCAGCAGCGTCTGCATGGACGGGATACGGCGGAGAATATCGTATTGAGCGGTAAATTCGCCTCAATCGGCATCTACACCCAAGTCGAGGATAGCGACCGGGAGCAGGCGCTGCAGCTGATGCGTCAGCTGGATGCAGAGCGTCTGATCGGCCGCACTTATGATACCCTCTCCCAGGGAGAGCGGCAGCGCATTCTGATCGCACGTGCGCTGATGGCTTCGCCGGATCTGCTGATCCTTGATGAACCGTGCACCGGTCTGGATATTTTCGCGAGAGACCAGCTGCTGCAGCGGGTGCAGACGATTACGATGCAGGATCACGCTCCAACCCTGCTGTATGTGACGCATCATATCGAAGAGATCATGCCTTGCTTTAACAAAACGATGCTGCTGCGTGACGGCCAGGTATTCGCCGCCGGTCATACAGCGGATATGCTGGATTCACAGCGGCTGAGTGACTTCTTCACCGCCCCTGTCGAAGTACGTTCCGAGCCGGGCGATCGCTATTCGATCCGTCTGACCGGTCCTTTCACCACCATGCCTGAAAAGGCAGCAGAATAATCATCTCATGACTTGACTTGTGGAGGGAGCATTTACACATGATGAAATATCACTATCTGGGACGAAGCGGACTACAGGTGTCCCTGCTCGGACTGGGCACCAATTCCTTTGGCAAGCGCGCCGACAAAAAAACATCCATTCAAATACTGCATACCGCTATTGACAGGGGCATCAACTTTATCGATACAGCCAATATTTATGCGGGAACCGCCTCCGAACGGATTATCGGGGAAGGGCTCAAAAACGGCAAGCGGCATGACGTGATCCTCGCGACCAAAGCCGGACTGCCGCGCGGTGATGCACCCAATCAACGCGGCGCGTCCCGCTATCATCTGCAGCGCGAACTGGATGACAGCCTGAAGCGTCTTCAGACGGATTATATCGATCTTTATCAGATTCATACATTTGATCCGTATACTCCATTGGATGAGACGCTGCGCACGCTGGAGCATATGGTTCAGGCCGGCAAGGTACGCTATATCGGCGCTTCCAACTATGCCGCCTGGGAACTGATGAAGGCGCTGAGCATCAGCGATCAGCTGAAGCTGGAGCGGTTCGTATCCATTCAGACGTCTTATTCGCTGGCTGACCGCACGCCGGAGCAGGAACTGATGCCGCTTTGCAAGGACCAGGGCGTCGGTATCATTCCTTATTTTCCACTGGCCGGAGGCATTCTTACCGGTAAATATTCACAGGAGGATGAAGCACCTGCCGGATCGCGGGCGGATAAGGACCCTTCCTTTAACCGCCTGCTGACCGGAGAGCGAATCGGTCTCGCTGATGGCATCAGCTGGTGCGCACGCTCCCTGTCCATCGACCCGGCCGTTCTGTCACTCGCCTGGCTGATGAAGCAGCCTGCCGTATCAAGCATTATTGCAGGCGCAACATCGGTGGAACAGCTGAACAATAACCTGAACAGTATCGAACTGGTATTAAGCGATGATGTTATGGCTGAACTGGAGCGGTTAAGCAAGCCTTTCCGTTACAGTGAACCGTTCGCCACCTATCGCCTGTTATAAAATAGATTTACTACGAGGAGGCTGCATGCATTATGGAATATATCCCGGATCGTTATTCGTCTGCAGAGAACGGCTTTACCTATCCGTCATCCCAAATGATCTACCCTGCTCCGCTGCGCCCGGGTGACCGGATCGCCGTTACTGCACCGTCCAGCGGAGTGAATCCCGAATACCATCATCTGCTGCACCGGACGCGCGATTATCTGGAGCAGGCCGGATATGAAGTGATTCTTGGCAAAAGCATATGGACCAACGATAAATGCGTCAGTTTGCCCAAAGCCGAGCGCGCCGCAGAACTGCAGACTTTTCTGCTGGATGAGCAGGTGAAGGCGATCATTCCTCCATGGGGCGGAGAATTCCTGATGGAATTGCTGCCGCTGCTGGACTGGGCTCGTATTCGTCAGCAGCCGCCTACATGGATTCTCGGATTCTCGGATATTAGCACATTGACTTTTGTCTATACCCTGCAGACCGGATACGCTTCCGCACATGGTCCGGGTGCAGTCGATATCTCCGGTTCCGATGATTCAACGACAGCCAAGTGGCAGGAGATGCTCACGGCACTGGCCAAGCAGCAGGTGGAGCAGCGCTCCTCCAGCCACCATCAGGCAGTCAGCGACCACAGCCGTCCCGGTTATAATCTGGATACACCAACCGATTGGCGCATTCTGGGACAGGAAGATCAGCCGGATGCTTCCCTGCAGTTCTCCGGTCGTCTGATTGGCGGCTGTATGGACGTTATCACCCCGTTAATCGGTACACCGTGGGCTCCAGTCAATAAATTCATCGAACATTATGGCGCTTCCGACGGGGTGATCTGGTACCTGGAGAGTTGCGAAATGAATGCCGGTGACATCTACCGCCATCTCTGGCAGCTGGACCAGGCAGGCTGGTTCCGTCATGCCAGGGGCATCTTGATCGGCAGACCGGCAGGCTATTCATCACTGGGCAATTTCGAATTGACCGATGCGCTGCATCAGGTATTTGACGATCTGGAGATTCCGGTCATCTATGGCATGGATATCGGTCATATTCCTCCCCAGTTGACACTTGTGAATGGTGCTTCGGCAGTAGTAAGTGTCCAATCGGGACAGGGCACTATCGTTCAGACATTGGATTAAATCATATTCCGATCCGTATGGTCAGATTCCACCAATACAGCCGCCAGCGTTGATCACGCAGGCGGCTGTTGTATTCTCATGATATATGGCAGCAAATCCGGATCGATAATGAGTGTATTTCATAATATCCGGTATTGATGATACAATAAGCTGGTTGGTTTTTACAGGACAGGGGGAGTTCCGTTTGCGCGCGATCTTATCATTTCTGGCAGAGGTACGGGACTGGCCGCGCAATGTGCGGCTTTTTTTCTGGGCGAATCTGCTTTACCAGATCGGTAATGGCATGTTCGGTGTACTTTACAATCTATACATACAAGGTTTGGGTTATCCAGATGCGATGAATGGGCGCATTATTAGTATTCAGTCGCTTGCAACCGCTATCTTATTTATTCCGGTCGGTCTGCTGGGTGACCGATTCAGCCGCAAAAAGCTGCTGGCACTCGGTGCGCTGTTCAGTGGTATTTTCTTTGTCGGCCGCTCTTTTGCCATGCAAAATGATACGCTGCTTCTGCTCGCAGTCTGTTCCGGGGTATTTGCCGCTATTTTTCAGGTAATGGCTATTCCCTTTCTTGCGGAAAATGTAACCCGTTCCCAGCGTCTGCGAATGTTCAGCTTTTATTCCTCGCTCGTACTGGCCGCGCAGGTTATCGGCAATACGGGAGGCGGTGTACTGGCAGATATGCTGCATGCCTCGGGATTCAGCTATGTAGCCAGTCTGCAATTCGTGCTGGTCGCCGGCAGTATAGCGACGCTGCTGGCTTTTATACCGATGATTTTTGTCATGGAAAAGCCTGTTCCATCCGATCAGTCAGAACCAGTTAGCCCAAGCACAGCAGGGGGCATCGGTTTATCCAATCAAAAGGATGAAGCTGCGAGTGTGGCTTCGTCTGTCCAGAGTGCCAAAACAGCTTCTGTACCTGGTCAAGCCTTGTCTGCTGATTCCACAGGAGGATCTCCCGAATCCGCTAAATCTTCTTCTGCCGATTCGGCGGCCATTCCGGCTATTGCAACGAATATTGCTGCCAACAGTAAGGCTTCTTCCGATATGAAATTTATTAGTCGCTTCATGCTGGCACAGCTGCTGACCGGATTGGGATCAGGGCTGGTCGTTCCTTATCTGAATCTGTATTTCACCAATCGATTCGATGTCTCCCTGACCTCGATGAGTATTCTGATATCGCTCGGTCAGCTGATGACAATTATCTCCATGCTGCTTGGCCCGGCACTGGCAGCTCGGATCGGCACCGTACGGGCTGTGGTTGCTTTTCAGATGCTGTCGCTGCCGTTCCTGCTGCTGACCGGATTTACCAATGTGCTGCTCGTGGCTTCCATCAGCTTCCTGTTCCGGCAGGCACTGATGAACGCAGCGAATCCGCTGCAATCGTCGATTATGGTTGACCGGGTCTCGGACAAACGCCGCAGCATCGCCAATTCGCTCATGCAGACCGTATTCATGCTCGGCTGGGCAACAATGGGTCCGGTACAATCCTATCTGGTGACCGGTTATGGCACGTACTGGGGCTATGCGATTACATTCAGTATTACCGGGGTGCTGTATATAGCCTCTTCGCTGCTCTATTACTTTATGTTCCGTCGGCCGCCTGCTCATGAGGCGGTCAGTGCAGAGCCTGCTGTACAACGCTAGAGAGCGACCCATGCAGCATGACAATTAGGATGCTGGCTGTGCTGATAATTCAGATTTGCAGAACCAATCGGGGAGATAGATAAAATAATAAAACACCTCCTATTTCCCGGCTTTTGCTGCGCCGAGAAATAGGAGGTGTTTTACTATATATGATTTTCCCAGCTAAACAGGAGATGTTCTGTTATATAGGAGTCTTTATGCAGCAATCTGCTGCATACAAAATGCGTATCGTTTAACAATATAACAGTCGGTCATAGTAAATGATAAAGCTTCCGGAGCAGACGACTGCCTGTATCGCCCCCCAGGTCCTGATCTAGATGGAGACATTGCTGTGCCTCTTCATTTTGGAACAATCAGGGGTCAGCTATGCCGACGAAACCGCTGAATTCCACTCCACAGCATATACCCGATCCAGGCGCCCAGCGTATTCAGCCAGATATCATCGACATCAAATGTCCCCCGCCGGGACAGCATCTGCATGCCTTCTACTATAAAGATGCAGCATACAAACCCGATCAGAAAACGTCCCAGCTTAACCTGACGAATCCAGGGTACCAGCAGTCCGAACGGTACAAACACACCTATATTACCGAGCAGATTAATCAGCCGATCGAGCGGACTGCCCACCCGCAGTGTCGCAAAATCGATCACGGTCCGAAAAGGAACCCAGTTATACCGATAGGGTGCTCCCGGATGATCAGTGCGCCCGAATCCGAAAAACATCCAGTAGAGCATCAGTAAGGTATACCCTGCCAGCAGCAGAATCGGCAGAATAGAAGATTTATTGACGCTTCCGGATGATTTTTTTTTATTTTGAATACGTTGTTGATTTGTGTTCACGTCTATTCCCTTTCTGGCTATATGTAGTCTATGTCCGAATCACATGATGCAGCGGAGAATCGTATATTCTGCCCTCTTGCTCCGCCAGCAGAAGTTCCAGCAAATTGGATGATTACATTTCCCCACGCCTGTCTTATATGCCTGTTAAATTCCTGTGCACTTATGGAATGAGGACATTCAGATCTTTCCAGCCCAGCGTGACTTCCCTGTGCAGTCTGCCTCCGATCCTGATCGTTTGTTCCGACAGAGGCATCGCACCCAGATGACGGTAAAAGCCCACAGCCGGGTTATCTTTTAAAGCCTCGATAATCGCAGCCCGGTATCCCCCTTCATACAGCAGACGGGTCATATGCTGAAGCAGAGCACGCCCATAACCATTGTTCTGTACAGATTGCAGCAAATAGAGTGCATAGAACTCGGCATCATATTGATGATGCACTACACGCTGGCGGTTGGCTCCGCCGCTGATAAAGCCGGTGATCTCCCCCTGCTGCTCCAGCACGAGAATATAACGTCTGGACTCCGGTTCGCCCAGACTCCTGGCCCAGCCCTCTTCCCGCTGGGTAACAGATAACTGCTGCAAAAATTCCGCCTCCATCATACCAGCATAGGTCGTCTGCCAGCTGCTCACATGTACACGGGCAATGCCGTATTCATCACCGGGGCAGGCAGGACGAATAATGTGGTTATCCCTGTGTCCATCCTTCATCATCACAACTCCATTCCACGGAAATGCGCTGCGGATTGCTGCTGCCAGCAGTAATAACCCATCCGGTAAAAATCCGCCAGATCGCTGCGCCCCGTATTGCGGAAACGCTTAACTGCTTCCTTGATGTCCACCACATCCACCCGGACCACCTGTTCTCCACCCGGAGGATTGAGCGGCGCGCCCTGCAGCCTTACCTGTCCATATCCAGCCAGACGGATAAAATGCGGATGTGGAATATACGGGCGGTACGGCAAAGGTGCAGCAGATTCACAATGGAAATAACCAAATACCTGGTAATCCAGCAGCATACCTCCCATCTCCTCTTCCACTTCTCGCTGCAGCGCATCCAGATAGAGCTCGTCCTCTTCCAGTGTCCCGCCTGGCAGTTCCCAACGCCCATCTTCCAGCTGGATCATGACCAAGCGATCGCCCACCATCGGGACAATGGACACATTGCTGATCAGCGCTGTATTCAGTCCGGCAGGATCGATCCGATCATGAAAACGGGCGGTCACCGGTCCCCAGTGAATATTCGCCGACAGCGCCGGCAGTGTTCCCAGGTACTGGCGGTTTTGCAGCGTTATTCGGGCTGCAATCAGCCATGGATGCAGTACGGGAATGCTTGCGGTATCCGTCCATACATGCTCCAGATAGATCTGCACAGCTTCTTCCAGAGAACGGTCTGCTGCTTCGTTCATCCGATGTATAGCGTCACAGGATGCCCAGGAAAGCTTATCTGCGGCAAATAGCAGCTGATCCATTATTTCCATGTCTGCGCGAAGTGTAGTATGGCAGCCAACCGCGTTTAGCAGCTGCGGCTCCTTCAGCAGAAATACCTTTTCAATCAGCCGGCGGGACAACTGCTGGTGCAGAAGATAGGGCACTTTCCTTTCTTCCGGCAGGATCGGGAACCCATAGCGAGCAGCCAGTGTTAATTTATGCTCATCCGGAATAACGGTGGCAATGTCATGCAGCCAGCCGCCCAGCAGCGCGATCCGGGCATTCAGCCCATGCTGCTCTGCCAGCTGTATCGCCCGAGTAGCGACCTGGTCGCAGTGTAACCAGGTTGCGGGCTTCTTATTATGTATAAAAAAGCGCTCCAGATATCCGGGTAGTGTCTCACCCTCCTGCAGAACCGGAAAGTATATTTCCAGTTCTGCAGGGATATGGATCTGCCCGAGCGGATAATCTTCGTTGTGGTATACCACAGTCATCCTTCTCTCTGTAAGTTCGATTTAATCAACTTCATGAAGCATGACCCACTTATGGTTATGATGCTATCTGTTTACCGAACAGGCTTATTATTAAAATAGCTTTTTACCATCTCCTATGCAAGTTTGGGACGGCGATAGGCATCGACGATATCTTTGACCCGGGAAGGTCAACTGTATCCGTAGAATCCATCCGCTCCAGACACGAATACGGGTCAGTCTACAAATCTGCTTCTGATTGCGTTCCCAACTTTGCGAATTTCTACATGCCATCCAGGTCGATCGTCTTCCTGTATCACATATAAAAAAACAGCCTGCCACCGGATTACTCAGGATTATATCAGAATCCATCGGTCCGGGGACAGGCTGTTTGATTCAATCGGGCGAAAAACCGGCTAACGAGGATTACCCGTTCTATCCCCTTTCCTGCCGGTTATTGTGCATTACAGCCACAACTATCCGTTCGGTTAAGGTCAGGTTCGGTACTCCATTTGATTCGGTACATTCATTTACAGCTTGCTGTCGTCGATGCTGTTCAACCAGTTCTCGATATCACCGATAACGGAAGCGACGCACCCTTCCTGGAATGGTGAGATCAGACCGGCTACTTCCACCAGTCCGGTAAAGGACTTGCTGCCGCCCTGACGGCACAGGTTTACATAGTCTGCCCATGCTGCCGGTTGGTCTTCATTCATCCGTTTCCAGAACTGGAAAGCACAGATTTGCGCCAGCGTATAATCGATATAGTAGAACGGAGCTTCATAGATATGCCCCTGCTTTTGCCAGTAACCGCCGCTTTGCAGATACAAATTGTCGCTCTGATCCCAGAATGGCAGATACTTCTCTTCTACCGCTTTCCAGGCAGCTTTACGCTCGGCCGGAGTCAGCTCCGGGTTGTTATAGATCACATGCTGGAACTCATCCACCGCTACCCCGTAAGGAATAAACAGCAGTCCGCCGGACAGATGATCGAACTTGTACTTGTCCGTATCTTCCTTGAAGAACAGTTCCATCCACGGCCATGTAAAGAACTCCATGCTCATGGAATGAATCTCTGCCGCTTCATAGGTCGGCCAGATGTATTCCGGCACCTCGAAGTGACGGCTCTGATACACCTGGAACGCATGGCCCATCTCGTGTGTCAGTACATCAATATCGCCGGAAGTGCCGTTAAAGTTGGCAAAGATAAACGGGCTCTGGTAGTCGTTCAGGAACGTACAGTATCCGCCGCCCATCTTGCCTTTTTTGCTGAGCAGATCCATCAGTTCATTGTCCTGCAGGAACTTGTAGAACTGGTCGATCTCCGGTGACAGCTCGGAGTACATTTTGGCACCGTTATTGATAATAAAGTCGGCATCCCCTTTTGGTGTCGGGTTACCGGTCGGGAAGCTGTAACTCTGGTCAAAGTAGGACAGACGGTCCACACCAAGGCGGGCACGCTGGCGGTCCTTGAGGCGTGCAGCAGCCGGAACGATATATTCCTGTACCTGCTTGCGGAATGCTTCCACCTGCTCCGGACCATAATCAGTACGGCCCATCCGTGCGTATGCCAATTCCGTAAAGCTGCTGTAACCGAGCTTGCGGGCAATCGCCGTACGGACTTTGACCAGTTCATCATAGATGCGGTCCAACTCTTCGCTGTTCTCCGCCATGAATCCGTAGCGGGCTTCCCCGGCGCGCTGACGCATATCGCGGTCTTTGGACTGCTCGAATGGTGTCAGCTGGGTCAGTGTGCGCTCTTCGCCTTCAAACATGATTTTGGCGGAAGCGATCAGCTGACTGTATGCCGTCGTCAGTTTGTTCTCCTGCTGCAGATCGGCGATGATGTCGGGATGGAACGTTTTCAGTGTCAGTTCAGCAGAAGCGAACAGCTGATGTCCCCATTTCTGTTCCAGTTCACTGCGGAAGCTGGAATTCACCAGTGCTTTGTAATAGCTGTCTATGTATTCCTGGAATACAGGTCCGATCTCATCCATATACTCTTGTTCTGTTTTGTAGAACTCATCATTTGTATTAATGGAATGGCGTACCGAGACGAGCTGTGCCTGGGTGGAGAAACTGTTGAACATTTTGTTGATCTGCGCCATCGCCTGATCCTGCTCGTCAAAGCTGGATGCCTGATTAAACTGCTTCAGCAGCTGATCAAAATCCTTTTTAAGAACATCCATATCCGGACGTTCATACGTAAACTCGCTAAATTTCATAAATGTGCACCTCTCTATCGATAGTCTCGGAATTCCCGGATATATCTATGTTACTAAATTTTACAATAGATGAATAGATTTTTTATCCAATGGTTGAATAAATGGCCCTGACAGAAAGCCACGTTCCGATTAGACAGGCATCGGCGCCGATTCATCATCTGGTAGCTGTCTTTTCCCTGCCATTTGTATACAGAACCTTACCCGGCGAACCGGCAGTTAACGCACCGATTCGCATAACCACAAATAACGGGTAAAATGGCCTTTACGAATATGGCAGACCTCCAGGATCTGCATGCCAGCCTGTTCTATCGATGACTCAATCGCCTCGGTGGAAATGATGAGTACCCGCCCGGCCAGTCTCGCAGCCGAGAGAAGCATGTTCAACCGTTCCTGCTCATTCAGCACCGAGCACAGATTGTAGGGCAGATCGAGAATAAGCGCATCATATCGGCCGGTCAGTTCCCGCATATCAGCCAGACTGACAATATCCGGCATGCCATAGTGTGTCAGATTCTCACGTGCGCCCTGCACTGCCAGCGGATTAAGGTCATATCCTGTTACTGTAATTCCCATGGACATCGCCTCAATCAGCACCGTACCGATGCCGCAGCATGGATCGATCAGCGAAGCTGCGGTGTCAGGTACCGCAATATTGACGGCCGCCCGGGCTACCCGGGTACTGAGCGCTGTGGAATAATGACGCGGCTTGTCATTATGATGGAGCCATACGGCTTCGGAGGCATGGCAGCGGCCGGCTACCCAGCGACCGCCAGCGTACGCCATACCGACCAGCTGCTGCGGCTGCTTCATCTGTGCTTTGCCGATAATATGCATGCCGATCCGGCGCTCCAGCTGCCTTTTCTCATCATAGGTAAATGTCTGTTCAGCATCCAGACTGATTAATTTGAACGTCCGGTTGTTCATATCCAGCTGCTCTACCGCCTGCTCCAGCTGTTCTAGATTCGCGGCTTCACACTGAATATCCAGCCGGTAATGAATAAACGGGCTGCGTCCCGGCGGTATCTCCACCGCACTCTCTACATGACGGGCTTGCGGCTTCTGTCCCAGCAGACAGCGCAACTCTAGATGACACAGTTCCTGTTCGTCTTCATGACAGGCGTAAGTGTAGATATAGCCAAAGGGATCATCGAGAGACCGCAGCGACAGGTCGGTTGATTGGAATAATGGCTGGCTCGCAGCCGGTTGAGTATGGGAATTGGGTTGTGACAATGGTATTCCTCTTTTCCTGACCTTCAGGTCTGTATGCATATTTCCATTTCATTAAAAAATACAATAAACAAATTATTACTATCCGTACATTAACTTTGCTCCTGGGGCTTCATAATATAGAACATCCCGGCAAAGATCAGCATCACTCCGCCCCACTGCCAGCCATCCGGCCGGAAGCCGGTCAGCAGCACATCGAGCAGAATCGCAACCGCCGGATCAACAAAGACAAGTGCCGAGATGATCCGGGTCGGCAAATAACGCACACTGTTATAGAACAGCAAATAAACAATCCCCGTATGAACAAACCCTGTAATAATGGAATACGTCCAGTTCATTTCGCTCAGATTCAGATAGGAAGTCCATGAAATGAATGGCAGCAGCAAAATCATACTGAGCAGCATCTGGATAAATGTCGTCGCATAGACGCTCAGTGTGCGGATACTTTTGCCAAGCAGCATGGTCGCCGCATAGAAAAAGGCCGCAATGATCGCATAGAGCGCACCGGTCAGCTGGAATCCGCCGCCTCCTTGACCAGCTCCCACAATCAGCAGCGTACCGGCAAAGCAGAGCAAAATCGCTCCCAATCCAAGCCAGGTCAGCTTCTCCCGGAAAATTACACTGCCCAGAATCATGGCAATAACCGGCGCCAGATGATACAGAGAGATCGCTACCGTAACCGAAGTCAGCTCAAACGACTTGAACAGAAACACCCAGTTCAGCAGCAGTGTCGTCCCGCAGAGCAGCACAAACACCACTTCCCGGCGCTGCCACACTTCACTACGGTACGTGCCGCTGAACCACCAGACACCACCAATCAGAATAACCGCACAGACGCAGCGCACCCAGACCAGTTCAACTGCAGGCAGCCCTGACAATCCCGAGAAAAAGCCGACCGAGCCAAAAATGGCCATCGACAGAATCAGCTGGACCAGGGCGCTTTTATGTAATGTATTCATGATGTACACTCCGATTTATAAATTGACGGATACCGCCTGTATCACAATATGCTGCTGCTCCAGCTGTACGCGCAGCTCCCGGGCAAACTGTACGGCATGAGCCGCATCTCCGTGCAAGCAGATCGTATCCGCCTGGATCGGTATCTCTGTTCCCTCGGTAGAGATCACCCGGTGCTGCGTAATCATCTGCAGCACCTGGTTCACTGCCAGCTGTGCATCGGTAATGAGTGCACCGGCTGCAGAACGCGGAGTCAGTGTACCATCCTGCTGATAGGTACGATCGGCAAATACTTCACTTGCGACCTGTAGACCCGCACGCTGCCCGGCGCTAATCAGCTCACTGCCAGCCAACCCGTACAAGATCAGTCCCGGATTCACCGCATATACTGCCTGTGCAATCGCATCGGAGAGCGGCGCAGAGACCGCTGCCATATTATAAAGCGCTCCATGCGGCTTGACATGATGCAGACTGCTGCCTTCCTGGCTGGCAAATGCCTGCAGCGCTCCGATCTGGTAGGTGACCATATCATATACTTCTGCCGGGGTGACCTCCATTTGTCTGCGGCCAAATCCGATCAGATCCGGCAGACCCGGATGCGCACCAATCTTCACGCCGTGCGCAACGGCCTGACGTACCGCTGCCCGCATAACCGAAGGATCACCGGCATGGAATCCGCAGGCAATATTGGCAGAAGTGATATTGCCAAACATGGCTTCGTCCACTCCCAGCGTATATACGCCATAGCTCTCCCCCATATCACAATTCAGATCTACCTGATACATATGCACTCCTCCTGTTCCTGATGTCAATGGAGCTCTTTGAGTTTCAGCTCAATCATTTTCTGTAAAATGCGCAGCTCTCTCACCCATATTCCGTACCAGCGCTGTGCCTCCGCAATCGACACCTGTTCAAAGCGGATCGTATGACCGGGAGCGAGCTGTGCCATGACCGACAGATCGAGCGAGATGACCTGGGCGATTTTGGCATAGCCGCCCAGTGTCTGCCGATCCGCCATTAGCACAATCGGCTGACCGTCTGTCGGAACTTGAATCGTACCATGGGCGACCGCTTCCGAGATATAATTTTGCGGCGTCTTCAATTCCAGCGGCGTTCCGGACAGCCGATAGCCCATTCGGTCCGACTGCGGAGTCACCCGATAGCTGTCTTCCAGCAGCGACTGTCGACTGACAGGTGTAAAATCCTCCCACTGGCGACCCGGAAGAATACGAATCACGGGATGACCGGTCTGAGCCGGCAGCAGCAGTCGGCTGACCTGCCACGGTACCGTAGAGATGGAGGAATCATCCATTTTACCGGATGACTCCGGCAGTGCCATTTGTCCTGGCTGAATATGCAGGATATCTCCACTGCGCAGCGCTCTGCCTGCCAGTCCGCCAATGCCTGCCCGCAGATAGGTACTGGCGCTGCCCATAACAGGCGGAATCTGCCAGCCGCCAGATACGGCCAGATAGGCACGGCAGCCGGACTCCACTTTTTTAAAAGACAACCGGCTTCCCTTGCGCACCCATACAGGGCGCCACATCGGCAGCAGTTCGGTATCCACAACCGGTGTCAGCTGACCGCCGGTTACGGCAATCCAGCAGTCTGCCGTAAATTCAGCAACAAAGCCGGTTAGCGTAATTTCCAGCGTCGGTTCATGCCCGGTATTGCCTACCAGCCAGTTGGCGATCAGATGCGCCGGTCGATCCATCGCACCGGACAGGCTGACTCCATACTTGCCATATCCGGTGCGTCCAGTGTCCTGCACCGTTGTCAACAGGCCGGGTTTCTCTATAATGATGCTCATTCGCAGCCTCCTGTC
Organism: Paenibacillus sp. Z6-24; assembly: GCF_054161335.1. Lineage (NCBI taxonomy): Bacteria > Bacillati > Bacillota > Bacilli > Caryophanales > Paenibacillaceae > Paenibacillus > Paenibacillus sp. Z6-24. The sequence goes on from NZ_CP096398.1 coordinate 2,905,485, forward strand.
TCGTCTGATCGGGACAAGCCAGCAGACTCCTGCTGCTGCAAACGAACATATTGTTCCGCTGTAATCGGCCGGAATCGAACCCGGTGTCCACTTTCCAGCAGGCTGGGCGGCGAGCCTTCCGGACGAAATAACCGAATCGGTGTACGGCCAATCAGCTGCCAGCCGCCCGGTGTCTCCAGCGGATAAATGCCGGTCTGAGTGCCGGCAATGCCTACCGATCCGGCAGGAATAGTGAGCCTTGGTGTTGCTTTGCGCGGCGCAGCAATCTGCGGCGGCATCCCGCCGAGATAAGGAAATCCAGGAGCAAATCCAATCGCATAGACGGTATATTCGGCTCCTGCGTGAATATGAATAACCTCTGCGGCGGTCAGTCCATTTGCAGCCGCTATCCCATCCAGATCCGGTCCGTATTCTCCTCCGTAACAGACGGGGATCTCCACTATCGTGCTGTCCTGATCAACTTCCGCTGTCACAGCAGCCAGCAGCCGCTGCTCTACCAGCTGACTGACTTTCTCATACACGCCGATATCACCGGAATGACTCATCAAAGACAGTACAGCCAGATCATAATAGACTGCCAGCGTAGTATAGGAAGGAACGCATTCAATCCAGCCGGGAAACGGGTCTTCTTCGATCTGCCGAGCCACCGTCTGGATCACGGCGAGTGTATCTTCCTGAACCCCACTGCCAAATTCGATCAGTACCGCCGAATCGCCCAGCGGGTGTATCGTCCACTCCATCGCACTCATCCCTTTCGCTCCGAGCTGAATATGGTACACTTTATAAGACATTTTATCCATTCATCTATCCCCTGTCGAGCCAATCATAGATTACAAAACTTCAAAATAATGATTTGCTGAAACAATAAACAAAGGTGGTGCAATTCCATGATCTATCAAATTAGCTATATATCGGACATCTACCGGGTCAAAGGATACATGGCATTGCCTTATGGTGTAACAGCGTCTGTTGAACATCTGGCCAACTGGCTCAATTCCTTTTACGGGATCGAGGATCTGGAAGTTCTTCCAATTGCCTGCCCTCTGCGTCCGGCGACCCGACCGGTTACAGAAGGAACCTATCCCGTACTTGTATACTGCCGCGGCGGGATTGGCCGGGTGGGCAGTGTGCGTATGGACTGGCTGGAGCGGTTTGCCCAGCATGGACATATCGTATTTGCTCCCTGCTATCGCGGTGCGGAAGGTGGTCAGGGACGCGATGAATTCGGCGGTGCGGATGTGGAGGATGTGCTGTCCGGTATCCGCTGGCTAAGCCAGCTGCCCTTTACGAATGAACAGCGGATCTCGGTCATGGGCTTTTCCCGTGGTTCGGTCAATGCGGCACTGACCACTGTACAATCCGTTCAGCTACCGATTCATCGGTTGATTCTGTGGGGCGGTGTATCCGATCTGGCTCATACGTATGAGGAGAGAATCGATCTGCGTCGTATGCTCAAACGGGTAGTCGGCGGCTCGACAGGCAAGTACCCCGAGCGGTATGAAGCCCGCTCACCGGCAGCACTGGCAGAACGGATTGATTGTCCTGTGCTAATCATTCACGGGCGGCAGGATCTGCAGGTAGACTTCAGCCATGCTGACCGTATGATCAGACGACTAGAGGAGCTGGACAAGCCATATGATGTACAGATCTATGAAGAGTATGGTCATCATATGCCCGAAGAGGTGCACAAGCAGGCTGTTGCCGCGATGTTTGCGTGGATCGAGCAGGAATAGAATTATAAATACACTTCCGATCACCTGCATCTCACCATATCTTCTTTTGCGAGAAAAAGCTGCCGGAACGCATCCGGCAGCTCTTTTATTTGTGTTATTTTATTTATTTTGGCTGTATTACGATATTAGCTATGCTGGTTACTGCATAACAGGCTAATGAATCGGTTATCAGATTTTCTCCAGACCAGACGCAGTCGTAGATACGATGTTCAAGGTTTAGACGACTGTCGCAGGTACCCGGCTGCTGCTGCCCGTCTTGGTGAACATGCTGCGGGCGATCCATACACCGGCTGCTCCGGCCTGGGCCAGACCACGCGTCACACCCGCACCATCGCCGCCGCAGTACAGTCCATCAATCTCGGTCTCCAGGTTCTCATCCAGCTTGGGACGGGCGGAATAGAATTTGGCTTCCACTCCGTAGAACAGCGTATGCTCGGAAGCAATACCCGGTGTGACGCCTTCCAGCGCCTGTACCATCTCGATCAGACTCTTCATTGTATTGTATGGCAGCACCAGACCGAGATCGCCCGGCACCGCTTCTTTCAGTGTTGGTTCGAGGAATCCTTCCTTGATCCGGTCGGCAGTAGAGCGGCGGCCGCGCAGGATATCGCCGAACTTCTGTACGATAACACCTCCGCTGGACAGATCGTTCGCCCGGCGGCAGATTTCACGGGCATATTCATTCGGCTTGTCAAACGGCTCCGTAAATTTGTGCGACACGAGCAGGGCAAAGTTTGTATTGCGCGAACCGAGCGCCGGATCTTTGAAAGAGTGACCATTGGCCGCCATCACGCCGCTGTGATTCTCGACCACGACATGTCCGGACGGATTGCTGCAAAATGTACGTACCCGTGTACCAACAGATGTATTATAGATAAATTTGCCTTCATACAGATGCTTGTTAATCTCCTGCATGACCACATCGGATGTCTCGACACGCACACCTACATCTACCTGGTTATTATACATTTTCAGGCGGCGTTTTTTGAGGATATCGGTCAGCCAGGCTGAGCCGTCCCGTCCCGGAGCGATCATCACATTCGCGGACTCATAGGTATCTCCCTTTTTGGTTACGATGCCTGTAATTCGGTGCTTGCCGTCTTCCTTGATCGTCAGAATATCTTCCACCTCTGTCTTGTACACCATATCAATCCGGGTGTTCAGATATTCATAAATGGACTTCAGAATCTCCAGATTCTGCTCGGTGCCAAGATGACGCACCTGGGCACGCAGCAGCTTCAGACCGGAAGCGTAACCGCGCTGCTCAATATCCCGGATCACATCTGTCGTTGGGTCCGTGATCATCTCGGTAGCTCCATGTTCCAGATTGATGGAATCCACATATCGGATCAGATCTTCGACCTTGGATGGAGCCAGGTAATCGGTCAGCCAGCCGCCGAACTCCGTCGTAATATTAAATTTGCCATCGCTGTATGCCCCGGCTCCTCCGAAGCCTGCCGTTACCGAACATGCAGGCAGACAGCCGGCAAAGTCCTTTTTCCCTGCGGGCGGCGGGCAGAACTGGATTTTCTCCTGCATAATTGGACAGTTGCGACGATAGATATCATGGCCTTTATCAATCAAAAGGACTTTCCATTCCGGTGCAATCCGTGTCAATTCATAACATGCAAAGATTCCTGCGGGTCCTGCGCCTACTACGATACAATCATATTTTGTCATAATATCCTCCTGATGAGCATAATGCCGGATGGGGTATGTGCAGCCTGATATTTGTATTATACTGCGCGATCCGATTAGATAGATTAATAAGTGAAATTTTCCTTTTAATTACATAAATAATTTTGTTGGATACCTGCTTTGTTCTTCAAACGCAAAAAAATTCCCGGCTTGCGAACAGGTATGCCAAAGCATCCTATCCGTAGCCAGGAATTTGCGGTTCCTTGTAGAGACCCCCAAACCTTATTTTCGGGGATATACGAATATTTAATCGTTATATTATTTGTAATGTACGTCTATAAAGTAGTATTTCAGTGAATCCAGCCGTTTTTATCGGGCCACAGTGGTATATTACCGAAAATTATCCGTATGGTCAAGTGTGAATCCTGAATATAGTTCGGTTTTATGGTGATATAAATTAAAATAAAGGTAATACACTACTCCTATATCCTCATTTAAACGAACCATAATATATAAAATTCAAGTAATCGTTCTCCTATGTAATGACTTCAGCTCATAAAAACACCCTCCACATGAACGTGAAGGGTAGGAAAAAACATATATTTTATTAAAAGTCCTGCAGAATCCATATCCTCCTGTGAAATGCCTTTTATCGGCAGTTCCCCTTCTATCCCTATAGGGGATCTGAATCTACCATTACTATCGCTGTTCAAGTCAGCCGGTATGGAACTTCTCCTTGATGCGTACCAGATCATCGATTGGATCATGAATCGGGAAGTACTCAATACCCACATAGCCGTTATAATCCATCTGCTTGATCGCATCAAACACATAATCATAATTCAGCTCGCTGATGAACAGCTCATGACGACCAGGCGCACCGGCAGCCTGAATATGACCAACATGATGAATATTGTTTTGCAGACGCGGAAGTACATTGCCCTCCATCACCTGCACATGGTACATGTCGTAACAGACTTTGACGAGCGGATGATTCACCTCGGCGACAATATCAAATGCCTGCTGGGACGTATTGAGGAAGTAACCGCTCAGCTCTTTGTCTGCTGTTGTGTTCAGCGGTTCAATACATGTAGTCACACCAAATTCTTCGAGAACCGGGATAGCGGCTTTGAGTCCATCGATCAGACTCTGCTCCATCTCATTCCGGCTCATGCCTTCTTTCTCAAAGCCAATCGTATGCACCATTCGGGTACAATCCAGTGAACGTGCAGCTTCTGCCGTGCGCCGGATACCATCGATGGCTTCATCCCGCTTGTCCGGTTCCAGCATCGTTGCCAGTTTAACAACGATCGAGGCCACTTCCATTCCCAGTTCATGTCGAAGCCGGTTAATTCCTTCCAGGTCCTTGTCTTCCCATGACCAGAATTCGATGATATCCAGCCCATGCGCATGCAGAACCTGCATCACATCCAGAATATCTCTTCCTTCAAAAAGGGACTCTGTATTATACGATATTCTCATTCCTCAGCACCTCATCTCAATGTATAGGTCATTCCAGAATATGTATAAACCAAAAAAGCGCGGACCAACCGGATTTTCCCTCTTTTGCCTGGGAACCATCCGGCTTGTCCGCGCTTTTAAGATGATGACATCATGCTCCGTAACTATAAGAGTCTGTCAACTGCAGCATAACCTGCACCCAGTCTCCATGTACGATATGATATCATTTTACTTTTTATAGGATCTGCTTGTGTATGTACCAAAGAGGAGTTGTTCGTCATAAAATTGAAAAGCGGCAAACGGTTGCGGACGCTGCTGCTGTACCTGGATATCGGCATAAATACCCACTGCCACCGCTGCACATTCCTGAATAGTACAACCTGCATAGACGCCAAAATATTTCTGCATAATCCAGTACAACTGCTCCCCCAGTTCATCCGAGGAGTTGACATGCGGCAGTACTTTGATAATGTGTTCGATTTCGATACTGTATTCGTCAGGAAGACACCATTCCCTCAGATTCATCGGATTCCACTGCATCATATGCAGCGCAACAATATGATAATTCATGTCACGCACTTGCCCGTTGTTTCCATCATTCATCCATTCTCCTCCTTATCCGTCCGGTGTTTCCGGACCCGCTCTGATCTATGTATGAGCTTTTGTATTTGAAAATGAAGTTATTGGACCCGAGCGCAGCTGGGTACAGAAAGCATCAACTGCTTTCCGCTGACAGAACTAACTAAAGTATGGCCGATCCTTGGGCAGCTGTAAATGCGGTAAAAGACCCACAATATTGCCTGTTCACGCATTTTCATATACTGCAGCGATTACGAATCTGCAAGGCAGGGTAATTGAATAATTATAGAGACTGTCCGGCTCGGGCTGTGCATGTAACTCTTTCTGACAGCCAAGCCGGAGAATGATGGTCCATACACCTATTACCCGCATTATCATGCTCCAATTCGTTGATACAAGCAGTAATCAGAGCTTTAATTCTACCAGACTTTCTTATAAACCAGTAAAGGAATGATACCTATGACAGAAACCAACGATATCCAGACACTCAGAGACTGGCTGGACCAACACAAAAACAATACGATTATTATTGAGAAAAAAGAGCTGGATGATACCGACATTGTTCACTTCAACCTGTCGGATATTGACGAAAGAAATGAAGACAATGAAATCGATGATTATCTGGAAAGCGCCTTGCTGCTGCGCGGCGAAGGAGTTACCCAGAACGCCGATGGCGAAGAGGTACAGATACCCCGTGATACGTACGAGATTATCACCCACGATCTGCGGATCGATGAGATCAGCGACTCCCGTGTACAGCTGAACACCGAGCGGGCTGCCTACACATTAAGCATAAAATAAATAGAGACAGGCGGGGCATTATGCTCTGCCTGTTTTTTGCATATGAATAGGGCATCGCTTACCTCCACTGCTGTCTTTTCCACGTACTGACCCGCTCTCTTCATGTATGCATTTCTACGAATTCCCCGGTGCATTTCTACCAGACATGCTTCATGATATTGTAAAACAACTCTTCTATTGATAATTTATTCCATATGCAATTGATAACGCTTACATAATTGGAAAGAGAGGTGCTTTATAATGTCCATGTTCAATAAGGGACTGCAGCTTGCCCTGCTCAGTTCCCTTGTGATTACTCCACTCGTCTCACTTGCCCCTTCGGCGCATGCTGCCAACGAAAAAGCCCAGGTCTGGCTGACGACAGCCGATCCAAACAGCGAGCCAAATGTCGGTCTTCGTCCGGATACAAGGCTCACCCGCCAGGGTGACCTGACCTTCGCTGCCAGTACTGGAAGTGCCGATTATACGTTTATCGTTAACGAAGGCAAAACGTATCAGCAGATGGACGGTTTTGGCGTATCGATGACGGACTCTGCTGCCTGGCTGCTCAATTATAAGCTCAGCAGCACCAAGCGTAATGAAGTGATGGATAACCTGTTCGGTACTTCCGGCATCCGTATGAGCATGCTGCGCCAACCGATGGGTGCGAGCGACTTTGCCTGGAGCACGTATACGTATGACGATACCGCTGGCGACACAGCGCTGAACCAGTTCAGCATTTCCCGGGATCAACCCTACATTATTCCGATGATCAAGTCCGCGCTGTCCAAAAATCCGAATATCAAATTCATCGCGTCTCCATGGAGCGCACCAGCCTGGATGAAATACACAACCAATGACAAAAACGGTACCGGCAAGCTCAAAGCCGAGAACTATCCGGTATATGCCAACTATTTCGTCAAATTTATACAGGCCTATCAGGCACAGGGGATTCCTATCTATGCGGTAACGCCGCAAAATGAACCGCTGTTCGAGCCAGGCCGCTATCCGGGCATGCTCATGAATGAACAGGATCAGATCGGTATGATCGGTGATTATCTGGGACCTGCGCTCAAAGCTGCCGGGCTGAACACCAAAATTATCGCTTACGACCACAACTATGATAACTGGACGTTCCCCAAAACCGTGATCCAGGGACTCAAGGACAGCGGTAAATCCCAGTACGTCGCAGGCAGCGCATTCCACCATTACGGCGGTGACTTTACCGCGATGACCAGCATGCACAATGCCCATCCGGATAAGGGTATCTGGTTCACTGAAGGCGGATTCGGTACATGGAATGATCCGGCGAATGGTACTAATCAGGGTTTTGACAACATGATCAATGAGTTTATCGGCATGACCCGCAACTGGTCCAAGTCGATCATTCTCTGGAATGCTGCGCTGGATCAAAAAGACGGACCAAGCGTAATTGGAGACAATAATACCAACAAAGGCATGGTCACGATCCAGAATTCCGATAACAGCTCCAGTAGTCCCGAAGACAAAGTGACTTATACCAAGCAATATTACCTGCTCGGTCATTTCAGCAAATTCGTAAACGCCGGTGCCTACCGGATCGATTCCAATTCATTTGGCGATATGCAGAGTGTAGCCTTCAAAAACCCGGACGGCTCCAAAGCGATCGTCCTGTATAATTCCCAGAACGCTGCGAAAACCGCCAAAATCAAGTGGAATGGGCAATCTGTGAATTATACGGTACCGGGTAAATCGGTTGTTACGCTGAAGTGGTAATCCTCACGCTGCAGCACTTATAGATAGGAACAGCAAAAAATCGCTCTGACCTGCCAACACCGTCTGGATAAACGGGTTGGTTAGGAGCAGAGCGATTTTTGGGTGACTGCAGCAATCCGTTTTATTATGAAACCCAGAAAGCCTGCGGCCTTGCTTTATTGTTTTTAATTGATCATATCAATGGGATTATCCTCTTAAAACTCACCATAAGGAAGGAATGTTTATTTGCATATTATTTTTTATTATATTAATAAAGATAATGACCTTTGCTTGAAGCATTATACTTTTTGTGGCATGATCACTTATAGACAGCTGGTGAACTACATATCAAATTTTGCATCCCAGCAATGCCAGGACGACCAGAGGAGCATGATTATGGACGACATTCCCGCTTACCGCAAAGTATATACCCAACTCAAACACGATATCAAAGAAGGCAGCTACGCGCCAGGAACCCTATTGCCTACCGAATCCGAACTGGAGCAGCGCTTCTCGGTCAGCCGCACTACGATCCGCAAAGCGATTGAACTGCTGAGCAGTGAAGGCTTTCTCAAAAAGACACAGGGGAAAGGTACCGAAATCCTCGATACCTCGACTACCCAGCGGCTCAATCATCTTACTTCCATCACCGAGACACTAACGGCCAAAGGCTACCATGTAACTACACGCGGCATGTCGATTGAACTGATCACACCGCCTGAGCATGTAGCCGATGCACTGAAGCTTCCTGCCGGCAATCAGGTCTATCTCGTGCAGCGTGTCCAGTATGCCGACGATCGTCCGATCGCCCTGATGAACAATTACCTGCGGGCCAATTATGTGCCGGGTCTGGAGCAGCATGTGAACCAGTTTAACAGCCTGTATGCTTTTCTGGAGCAGACCTATCATATTATTCTGCTGCATGCCTGGGAACGTCTATCCGCTGCAGCAGCCGATTTTACCGAGTCCCAGATTCTTCAGGTTCCGCTAGGTTCCCCGCTGCTGTGCAGCAAACGGATCAGCCATGTGGAACAGGGACCTTTTGAATACAGCGTGATCAAGCTGGTCGCGGATAAATATGAATACAGTGTGTATCTGGAAGGACGGGCATAAACAAAGCAAGATACGAATATTCCAATTTCTTACTTAAGGCTACTTTCTTGCATTCCCTTTTACTCTCACTATTGGCAGCATTCACTCTCATACTCTGCCAAACTGTCCATCCACCTGAACAAAGCCTGGGCTTCCCACCGGTCGCATCTGCATGATCAGTGAATCGTATAGCCCCCATCCACAACCAGATTCGCACCTGTGATCATATTCGCAGCACCGCTGGCGAGAAACAGGGCAGCCGCAGCGATCTCTCCCGGTTCGGCGAATCGTCCGGCTGGTGTGTTGCGGATCGCTTCTTCCTTGATCGCTCCCTCCCAGTAGCCGGCGATCAGCGGAGTATATGTGGCAGTTGGCGAGATCGCATTGACCTGAATATGATGTTTGCCCCATTCATGCGCCAGTGATTTGGTAATGGAAATGACAGCCGCCTTGCTCGCGCTGTAGGCAACATGCCGATCAATTGCGACCAAGCCTGCCTGTGACGCGAGGCTGATGATCTTGCCTCCACGCTGAGCGGCAATCATCTCCCGGCCCACCTGCTGGGACATGAAGAACATGCCGTTCACATTCACGCTCATCGTCCGGTGCCAGTCCTCTTCCGGGTAATCCTCGGCCCATTCCACCGGACCGATACCGGCGCTGTTGACCAGAATATCGATTTTACCAAACTTCTCCCTGACCTCTGTCACTGCCTTCCGAACCGACTCGCTGTCGCCCACATTAACCTCTATTGCTGCACCATATTCCAATCCCTCTGCCGCCTGCTGCGCCCGGGCCAGATGAAGATCAAGCAGAGCGACAGATGCCCCTTTCTCCGCAAATAACTGTGCAGTAGCCAAACCGATGCCCGAAGCCGCTCCTGTGATGACAGCCGTCTTGCCATCCAGCCGGAATGTGGTATCCAACAGTTCCTCGTTCATGTCCAACTCCTCCTTGTCCAACCAAAGTTAATGATGCTGCCGGACCGAATCATCAGCCGCCGTCTGTTCGTTGGTCTGCAGGGATAGCCGATGCTGATGCATATATTCTCCCAGCCGGGCAGACATCTCGTTAACATGCCGGAACACCGGCAGCAGCTGACGGTACTGTTCACTGTTTAGGCGATCCGGAATACAGGTATGTTCCACCGTATGCAGTGCCTCAATCGGGCTGTAATCCTGCCACCATCCCAGTGCACGCGCTGCAATAGCTGCCGCACCAAGCGAAGCCGCATCCTGATCCACATTCGTCTTGATGATCTCCATTTCAAAAATATCGGCAAACATCTGCATCCACAGTCTGCTTCTGCTGCCGCCGCCACAAATCAGTATCCGGTCTGCTACTGTCGTATGCCGCTTCAGTTGATCCAGCGACAGCCGCAGATTCATGGCAATACCTTCCATCGCTGCCCGAATCAGATCCGCACGGGTCGTACCCAGATGCAGTCCGACGTAACTGCCGCGGATATGCACACTGTAATCCTGTGAGGTTCCTCCTGCCAGACTCGGATTGAAAATAACTCCATTGGCACCGACCGGAACATCGTCAGCCCACTGACTCATCTGCTCATAGGCATCTGTCCGTCCCACCAGATCAGGACATATCGTGTCCCGCACCCAGCGCAGCGAACTGCCGCCCGAGAAAATCGAATACGCGCTTGTGTACATGCCTTCCTGAATATGGGCAAATACATAGGGCCGCGTATTTACATCCAGCACCGGCCGACTTGAATTGACCGGAATCCAGCTTGACGAACCAAGTGAAGTATAGATCCGGCCTTGCTTTGCACCTATCGCTCCCAATGCCATACAGGCATTATCCACACCGCCGCAGGCAACGGGAGTGCCTTCCTGCAGCCCGGTCCAGCCTGCTGCCTCCGCAGTCACCTGTCCAATCATCCGGTGGGCAGGAACGATATCCGGAAATACATCTGCCGCCACACCTGCTGCCCGCAGCAGTTCATCCATCATACAGCCGCTGTGCAGGTCATATGCTCCGGTACCTGATGCATAGGAGTCATCGGTAGCCATCTGTCCGGTCAGCCTGTAATTGATATAATCCTTGGACCCCAGCACTTTATTCATACGGGCAAAAATCCCCGGTTCATGCTTCTTCAGCCACATCAGCTTGAACAACGGATAACAGGCAGCCGGAAATCCGTTACCAGTCTGCATATACCACTCTTCTTCGTTTATATTTTGAAAAAATTGCTTTGCTTCCTCTTCGGCACGCCGGTCCGACCAGATCGGGACATATTCTTGCAGAGCCTCTCCTTGCCTGCTGATCGGAACACTCACAAGACTGTGTCCCGATAAACTGATCCCGGCAATCGCAGCTGCAGGGGTCTGCGAGGATTCCAGCAGCTGACGCGTTGTCTCCCTGATCCCTTTCCACCAGTCACCCGGCCGCTGCTCATGCCGATTTGGCTGCGGATAAAAGGTCTCGTACTCTACAAAGGATCGCGCGACCGTCTGCATCCTCTCGTTGTACATCGAAGCTTTGACACCGCCGGTTCCGAGATCATAGGCGATGATATTCGGCATATTTATCACCTTCCACAGGTTGGTTTATGGCTGTATCTATCTTGTCTACCCATTATCTGGTTGTCTGTTATTCCAGTTATCTGCTACATTACCATTTCTTGTTGCTTAGAATATATAAAGATAATTATCTTTTGTCAAGCGCTTTCATTAGTAGATAAGTATCAAAAATCCATGTCAATTGGGAACGTTGATAATTTCCATAAAGTATAATATTGCGTACTCATCGTAAGAAAATATCTATATTTCTGTGATTATGATGCAATTCAGATTTTTTACTTTTAGAGAGACTTGTATTCTCTCTCAAATGCTATTATATTATTTTTACATCAATAAAGATAATTATCTTTATAAAGAGGAGGAACAAAAATGATACGACCTGTAATAGACTATGCCCGGATCGGGCGGATGGTGGATGTGAGTGCAGTGCGCACCGACGTTACGGTAGAGGAAGTTGATCGGCTGATTAATATTGTGAAAAGGTATCACTGTGTCTGTGCCAGTCCAATGCCTTATATGACAGACTATGTGGTCCGACAGCTGCAGGATGTGCCGGATACGGTTGTGACCGGAGTGGTTGGATTTCCTTCCGGTGCAGATACAATGTCCATGAAAGTGCACACAGCCAGGGAAATGCTGGCACTCGGCTGCCGGGAGCTCGATATGGTCATCAATGTCGGAGCGCTTAAGTCAGGAGATTACGAACGGGTCAGACAGGATGTGGCATCTGTCGTTCAGACAGCCGGACAAGTACCGGTCAAAGCCATTCTGGAGATCGCTTACCTGACGAATGACGAGATTCGCCGGGGCAGTGAACTGGTCGTTCAGGCTGGTGCAGCCTTTGTCAAAACAGGGACCGGCTGGGGGCCCAAACCGACCACAGTCGATACCATCCGGCTGATCAAGTCGGTCATCGGCAATTCAGCATTGATCAAGGCAGCAGGCGGAATTCGTGACCTGGACACTCTCTTGGAAATGGTAGAAGCAGGCTGCAATCGATTTGGCATTGGTGTTCGATCTGCGCTGACCATTTTACAGGATGCTTATGAACGTGCCGGCCTATCCGCTGACATGCCTATTCATGCCGATCCTGCTTCCAGTATAAGCCACACAGATCATTATTAATGATAATGCCTATTCCAAAAATGAATATAAAAAGCCACCAGCCGGATCAAGCTGGTGGCGGAAGCATGCTGGCATCCATTTTGCCCGTATTATTTGTTGTTATGGAAGTCTGCAGTGGATGAAATGTCAACCCAGATCTTCGAGCAGCATGTTATACATCTGGGCCAGATCATCATCTTTTTCCGTGATCAGGCTCAATGCCTGCTCGACGAGAGGCTGGATAGCCGGCCCGGCTGCCAGTAAAGCGGCATAGGCATGGAAATCGGTTTTGCCGTATTTGGTAATCACGCTTTTGTTCGTATTCCAGCGGTTGCGGCGAATCTGCTCACTCCAGTAATCCAGCTGCTCCTGCACCGATCGCACCGCATACTGCTGGAACAGTGCATCGAACTGCTCATCATCTTCACGTTCCTGCGGCATAACCTGATACAGCCGCTCCAGGGGAACCGTTTTGCGAATCAGGGTGCTGAAGGTCAGATAGTCGCCTCCTTCCCCATCCGGCGACTGTACATAAGCGATAAAATCGTTCGTCCGGTCTAGCCGCTGGAACTCCGGCTGCAGACGCTCCATCACCCGCAACGCGATTACAGTCAAGCCGCTGTCACGGATCGACTGATCCATGATCTGGATAAACTCGCCATCTGTCTGTGTGAACAATTCCCGGGTAGCTGTATCCAGCACCGGTATAGGTCCCTCTTCCTCTTCTTCCCACAGGCGCTCATTGATCTCCTGGTACATCGCCAGAGGAGCTTCCAGTGCTTCGCCCAGATCATCGATCATATCCGGATAATCGCCTGTCGCATAGCGGATCGACTGACGGATCTGTTCCAGTGAGCGATTATAGGACTCTTGCTGGTTCTCCGTATATTTCTCCTGATAGTATTTGTAATAATACGCAGTCATCTGTTCCAGATCGTGCAAGGTGTTGATATACAATAGATAGTTGCCGTTGACATTATCCGCTTCGATAATAAAAGTATAGACCTGCGCGTTCTTGTCCGATTGTGCAAAGGAGCCAATGACTTCCGTACATGCTTGGTACAGCAGATCTTCCATAGCCTGCATGCTCCAGTAAGTGCCAGTGATTCCGTCCAGATGATCTGTCTGGAACAGACCTTCCGGTGATGAAACATAATAGTGCCCGGTTCCCTCGGGTTGACGCAGCCCTGACAGCAGACGCCCTGTATGTACTTCGTATACACCCATTTATATTCTCTCCATTTCTTCCGCTGCCTGTGCCTGCTTTTTCCGCCCATCCAGAATACCCTGAATGATCCATTGCTGGGACTGCGGCAGACCTTCCGGCCAGTCGCCGGCCTGACAGTATATGATCTCTGTAATTTCGCTGCTGGCAACGAATGTTCCTGCCCGTACTTCTCCACTGAAGATCAGATCGACACAATTGGGATCGCTCCGCTGAATCGCCCGTTCCAGACGGTCAATATGTACTTCCAGCCCGGTCTCTTCCCGAATCTCGCGCTGCAGTCCCTGCTCCGGTTGTTCGAGCTCCATCCAGCCGCCGGGAATGCCCCATGGTTCCTGCTCCCGGTACGAGTGCCGCAGCAGCAGTACTTCTCCTTTTTCATTGGTAAAAACGCCCAGCACCGCTACCAGAAAACTGTGCTGGGAGCGACGGACCGCCCAGTTCTTCACACGCTCCAGCGGCATATGTTTGTACATCCATACGAGCCAGTCCCTGGGAATGCGGTTGATCCATTTGGCCAGCATCCTGTTCACCTTCCTTTTGCAAACTATGTTTATGACGGTCTTGCCGAGATACTGCTTATTCATTCTTATGATAAATCGCCGGATGTTCTGCCTGTTGCACCGTATATCATACTCTAATGGCGTAAAATATCACCCTGCCGGTCATTGCGCAGGTCTTCGATCAGCGGACGCTGTGCAGGATTGACCTGCTCCAGCTTCATCTCATCGATACTGTAAAAGGTGAGCATACTCGATTCGCCATCCGGATCATCGTATTTCAGGGTAATTCCGTCCGGTTCCAGCTTCCCTTGCAGATCCACATCCACCTCAAACATGAACATCACAAAAACCACATCGTCACCGCTCGGATACGTGTATTGGAGCCGATCCCCGGTATATACTGCATACAGTCGGCTGCCTGTCACTTCCAGTCCGGTCTCCTCCCGAACTTCGCGAATCATCGTCTGTTCAATAGTCTCGCCCGGCTTCATGCCCCCGCCAGGTAATCCCCAATCTGCCGAATCACCGCGCTTCTGCCAGAGAATCCGGTTGTGATCGTCCCGTATAATGGCTCCTCCGGTAACAATAATCGTTCTATCGCTGCTCATAAATATCCTCCCTGCTGTATACGTCTATGTATGAACACCCGATCGAGCCGAACGGCAAACCCGGCAGCGAACTCAGCCGCTCGGCCTCTGCCTGACAGGATCGGATGCTCTCGTAAGCAGCGCAATAATCAGCGCCAATTCACACTATCCTTATGCTTATACAATGACTGTAATAACTGTAATGGCTGCTGACCGGCATTATTTGTTCTTAAGCTTTTCCAGTTCGGCATACATATCCGGCAGGTGGTCCTGCAGCTCCGGAATCGGGTCCGGATAGGCCAGATCCATCTCTTCCAGTGTGCGGACGACAATCTGCAGGACGGCCAGATCACGGTACCACCGGTTATCGGATGGGATAATATGCCATGGATGCTGATCCGACGCACAATGCTTGAACACATCCTCATAGCAGCGCTGGTAATCATCCCAGTATTTGCGTTCCTGCAGATCCCCTTCATCGAATTTCCAATTCTTGTGCGGCTTTTCGACCCGGTCTATCAGCTTTTTGAGCTGGAATTCCTTGGAGATGTGGAGGAAGATTTTGACGACTCTAACATTGTTCTCTTCCAGCATTTTCTCAAAATGATTAATCTGCTTGAAACGCTGCTTGGCTGTATCATCATCTATCTGTCCGTGTACTCTCGTAATGAGCACATCTTCATAATAGGATCGGTTAAAGGCACTGATATATCCGTATCCCGCCACATTCTGATGCGCACGCCACAAATAATCATGGCTCAGCTCTTCGGATGTGGGTGCCTTAAAGCTGTGAATATGAATTCCTGCCGGGTTGGAAATGGAGAATACTTTGTTGATAACTCCATCCTTGCCGCTGCAGTCCATACCCTGGAACACGAACAGAACCGATTTTTTGCCGCTTGCGAACAGCTTAGGCTGCAGCTTCTCGAACGTATCGGTCAGCTCGGCTTTTTCTGGTTCGGTGTCTTCCTTGGATTTGTACTTGCCGGTATAACCGGGGTCGATATCTTGGAGTGTAATGGAATCCCCTGTAGCCAGAGACCAGTTTTTGGATGATTTGGACATGGTAATCGCTCCTTTGTGAAAAGTACACTGCTGCATACATCATCGTTATATGTCACATTCTACATATTACCCATTTCATCCCCTGCTTAGCAAGTACCGCTTATTTCATGAAGCCAAATGCTCTTCACACCTGCTGGTCTGTATGTCAGATCGCACGCTGCTGCTCTTCAATCGCAGCAATCATCTCAGTACGCAGCTTGTCTACAAACCGGGCTCGCACTTTTTCATCCACACCCATTTCTTTGGCATCCAGCTCTTCCAGTGACTCAATCCATACATGGGTATCATTGATCGTTCCAAGTTCTTTCTGGATACGCTTGTACGTCTCTTCATGATCACGAAATTTGGAATTCAATGCAAACTCTGCCGCTTCTGCCGTATAACGCAGCTCCTTGGCAGCGATGCGTACCTTGTGCAGGCTGTCCAGTGTCTCGGCGGATTCCAGCCCTTCCGCTTTGGCAGTCTGGCGATAAGTTTGTTTTTTCTGTTCGTAAGATATTTCGAGCTCCCGCATCATCCGGTTCACGTCTGCCCGGACAGCCAGATCGGGCAGACGGTTCTCGGTAAATTCCTGCCACTGTCGCTTGAGCTTTTTGCCCTGCAGTTTCGGCAGCTTTTTGACCATTTTTTTGCGGTAAAACTGACGCTGTTCTTTGTGTTCTTCGATCGCCGCTTTGAGCAGGGCCGCTTCATCGTCCAGTCCCTGTTCCTTGGACTGCTTGCGCCGATCCTTGAACGCATCAATCAGCACATCCGCATCCCGTACCTTGCCGAGACGCTTCTGGGCTTTTTTGAAAATCGGCAGCAGACCGGTCTGCTGTTCAGGGTCCAATATACGCATCAGTGTCATCAGCTTGCGGCAGTTGACTCGGGCCTGATGAATCGCCTCATCGTCATAGTTTTTGACAGCCTGCTGTCCGTGATCCTGAAATTTATCGTACAGTTCATTCAATACACTTTTCCATTGCTCGGTTTTGTCCTTGCGGTTGACAGTTGTTATACTTTGATTCACGCTGCATCACTCCTGACTTTTTCATTCTCTATGGATTACCCCATATTCCGTATTATGCAATCTTGTGAATGAAATGAGTGGGATATTCTCTATTATAGTGGATATTCCGAAGGATTAGCTATTCCGGTTCCTTCCTGGAAGATTGCATTCTCTGCAGCAGATTACTGTCATGCATAGAATATCCCTTCACTAACCTAACCAATCGCTCAGCCATGTCGTGATAATGAGACCAAGCATTTTACAAATCCATAAAATATAAAAGGAACAGATTTTGAACTTACATGTCTATGTATTCAGGTATGAGTATTTAAAATGTCGGATTGCTGAATAACGTATTCCAGCCCGGAGCAATCTGATGCTCCTGGTGTTCGATGTGATAATTGCAGGCAATCCGGATTTTGGCCAGCTGCACATATACAATATCAAAACAAAAATCAGTGACGATAACCCTAATAATCAACTGGTAATCATCAGACTTATATATGCATATATACATTTATTAGTGTATAATCATACTAAATGGATGTCTGCTTTTGAAACAGATCGCTGTTCTATATTATGATAGAGTGTGGACTTCAATATTCCAATACTATGGCGACTATTATAAATGATTGCAGCAAGTGAAAGGAGTCATCATGAAAGCGTATATTTTTCTGATTACCATCCTGCTGACCGGTTATGCAGAGATTCCTTCCGCCTATGCAGAGCCTGCTATCGAAGCGGATATGCCTGCGGTGGCACATACTCAGGAGCAGACCGGCTCGTCCTCTTCCTGGGAGTATCCGATTGTTCATTTCCGGGATAATACATACCGGATTATCATGGAACGGCCGGTGAACAGCCACAAGGTAGGCCCGCGCCTGGGCCGGGTGCAACGGAATATCAGCAGCTTTGAGGAAGTCGACGAAGGCAATTCCCTGATTGATACAAGCTATCAGAATGGAGACAGCAATATCCTGCGAGTCGAAAGTCCGATCTACAAACTCCGCAGCCACAGCTCCAAGGAATGCATTGTCGTCAGCCATATGAACAAGTATTATAAAGCCTACAAAAAATGAAATAAAGCCGACATATTTCTGGAAGATGTATACCAGATATATGTCGGCTTTTGCGCTTCCACTACTTTTATTCTCTACTGATTTTCACTGATTTAAAGCAATCGCTTATCCGGTAAACAATTTATGGTTGGCGAACGGCGCATGAACTGCGTTTTCACTATCAAATCAGGTTTCGCCTGTGTAAGCAGTAACAATCCTTCTTCCAATTCACAGTATATTACCAGCTCGATTTGGTCACGCCGGGAATTTGCCCTTTGTGTGCCAGTTCGCGGAACATGATGCGTGACATTTTAAATTTGCTCAAATATCCTCTCGGACGTCCGGTGATCTGGCAGCGGCTGTGCAGACGCGTAGGTGAAGAATCACGGGGAAGTTTGCGTAACGCTTCATAATCGCCTGCCTCCTTCAGCTGACGACGCTTTTCTGCATATTTAGCCACCATGACTTCACGCTGCTGCTGGCGGATTACTTTGGACTTTTTGGCCATATCCAACACTTCCTTTTGTTTAATCGTAATAATTACTATTTAGAAGTATAGCTCATTTTTTACCTGCTGGCAACCATATGCGTCAGTGCATTTTACAATCCGCGGTTTTACTCCTTTTCCATACCTGGGACGTCCTGTAAATCATCCTGTAGGCGGAGGAATACTGGGCGCGCTCTCCTTATGATAAATACATACATATTTATTTCATTTGACGAAAGGGAGGATTCTTTGTGGAAAGCAAGCTGTCTTCCGGCGATAATCCGACAGTGGCATCGCTGCTGCGCAACCGGGCATACCGGACACTCATTACCGCTCAGCTGATCTCCAACCTGGGCGACTGGCTGCATCTGCTTGCCCTGCTCACATTGGTCGGTATCAAGTGGCAGGCGACCCCGATGCAGATTACATGGGTAACGCTGTGCAGTGTAGTACCAATGCTGCTCGGAGGGCCATTTGCCGGTGCTCTGGCCGATCGTCTGAACCGTAAATGGCTGATGATCATCTCGGATGTGGTTCGCGCCGCGCTCGTCTTCGGATTGATTTTTGCCGATCAGCTGTGGCATATATATATCATCCTCATACTCAAGGGATTGTTTGACGTACTGTTCTCGCCAGCCAAAAGCGGCAAGATCAAGGAAGTCGTGCCGCATGAGCACCTGCAGCAGGCGGTATCGATCAGCTCCTTTATCGAACAGGGCAGTAAAATTGCCGGACCTGCTCTTGGCGGGCTGCTGCTGGCTGCGGTCGGTATTCACTGGTGCTTTGTTATCGATGCTTTTACCTTCCTGCTGTCCGGTCTTATCTTACTCGCAGTCCCCGGTCATGCCCTGTTCGAATCTTCCGGGCAGGAAGATTCGGAGCGGCAGACTGGGCGACAGCGCTCCTTTCTCTCCGATACGGCGGCAGGTCTGCGTTATCTGGTCCGGATTCCGATCATCGCCTATGGCACGCTGCTGCTCTGTCTGGTGCTGCTGGTGCTGCAGCTGGCGGATTCGCAGACAATTATTCTGCTGCGTCAGATTCCGAATATCAACGAAGATCTGCTGGGCTGGTGCATTACGGCCAGCGGTGTAGGCACCCTGCTGGCTGCCATGATGTGTGCCAAGATCAAAAGCTCCCATCTGCTGCAAATGAGTCTTGGTGCCGCTCTGATGGGCATTGTATTCGGACTGATCGCGCCATTTGCCGGCATGCTGCATGCCGGGTGGCCTACCACCCTTCTGTTCACTTCTTCCTTTTTGCTGGCAGGGGTCGGGGCCGGATTTACGTTTATCCCGTTTCAGATTCTGCTGCAGGAACAGACACCCGTACATATGACCGGCCGTGTATTCGGAACCGTGAACAGCCTCACCTCAGCCAGCTCGGTGACAGGACCGCTGCTTGGCGGGATCCTGGTAACCGCTTCCGGAGTAGCGCCGGCATTCATGCTGACAGGAGCTTCTCTGGTCGTGATGAGCTTTGCCATTTTATTTATCAAAAAATGGATGGATGTCAAACAGTCCAAAGCAGCTGTTCCTGCTGCGATACAGCAGCCGGTGAAATAGCAATTTGCTGCATATCAAACCCAATCAAATCGATCAGACAGCCGCTTCCCGGCAGAATATGGGAAGCGGCTGTCTGTGGATTATAGAAAGGTTAGACAGATCGAAGAATATGAAATTGCCTGGTTAAGCTGGATTTTACTCAAAAGCAGACAGCATACGGAATGTAAAGCACAGAAATATGGCAGATGGGCCGCTTCTCCTTCACTCCACAACTTTTTTTCATTATGTAACCAAAAGCATAATTCGACTAACTTAAAGAATACATTATGCTTATTTATCATTCGAATATTAATATTAAATGCTTTAAAATTGACAAATTGATTTCTAGTAATTATGATTTATAAGGCTTATATGCTGCTTACATCTTCTGTTATGCGCAGCACAGTCGATGCAGGTTCTGCACCGAAGAAGATGCTGTTATGCATGTAATGCTATTTACTATCACCAGGGAGTTGATCACTTGTTATACAAAGTACTTCGACAATGGAAATGGATATTGCTGCTGCTGTTGCTGGCTGGTGCCGGTGTGGTGGGTTACTATACATATTCGGTTGTACAATTTGCGAACACCATCTCGGTAGAACCTGATGACCCGGCTGGTGCCGGCCAGCAGGAGACAAAATTTCAGCTGCCGGAATGGGATGGCAAAGATCCTGTACATATTCTGCTGCTCGGTACCGATTCACGGGATGACGGCAGCAATGGCCGTTCGGACTCCATGATGGTCGCCACGATTGATCCGGTAAGCAAAAAGGCCTACCTGATGTCGATTCTGCGGGATACGTATGTAGAGATTCCCGGACATGGGCGCAGCCGGATCAATGCTGCATATTCCTACGGTGGCGCGCCGCTGGCCATGCAGACAGTGAGCCAGCTGCTGGGCATTCCGGTGAACAGCTATGTCACTATCGACTTTGAAGGGTTCAAGGCGCTCGTCGATGAGATGGATGGCGTGGATATCGATGTCGAGAAAGATATGTATTATACCGACGGCGGCGATGGTCACCGCTATGATATAGACCTCAAGAAGGGCTACCAGACGCTGGATGGCACTCATGCACTGCAATATGTCCGCTTCCGGCATGATGCGACATCGGACTTTACCCGTACCGAGCGTCAGCGCAAATTCCTGACTGCACTGGCGGCCAAAATGCAAAGCTCCACCTCGATTGTCAATCTGCCGGGCATTCTCAAAGCAACCGCTCCGTACATAAAGACCAATATGTCCGCTTCCACCATGCTCAAGCTGGCTGGACTCGGCATGGATGTCAATGTGAGCAAAACGGAAAAGCTGCAGATCCCTCCTACCCCTCTGCTGAGAGAAGAGGTTGTACACGGTGCAGCCGTACTGGGCGTGGATGAGAACGAACTGCGCAAGTATATTCAGGATAAGCTGTCGGAGACTGATGACCAGCTTGAGAATAATAAGCAGGCCGGGGATGAACAGACAGATGAACAGGCCAGTAAGCAATAGGACAGCACCATCCAAATAGAGTAAATAAAAGCGCCAGACGATGGATTTTGCAATCCGCAGTCTGGCGCTTTGTCTATGACTATTCCGCCCAAATAAATCAGCGGTTGTTCATCTGCTCAAATACCGTATCCAGTTCCGCCCGCGAAGCCGTGCGATTGCGTTCGGATGTTCCATACCCAATCTCATGTTCACCAGTGCGCAGACGCGCCATGATCCCGTCGGCAAACTCGTCCACCGGTACACCCCATGTATGCAGACCCGATCCGCCCAGATCCGTATTGACACCGGGCGGCACGATCTCGATCACTTCGATAGATGTATTTTTCAGTTGATGACGCAGGGACAGGGTAAAAGAATGCAGCGCCGCCTTGGTCGCACAATATACCGGTGCGGATGCTTTTGGCGAAAAGGCCAGCCCCGAGGTCACGTTAATAATCGCGGCCGATGGCTGCTTTTGTAAATGCGGCAGCAGCAGTGTCGCCAGATGAATCGGTGCATCCAGATTGGTCGCGATCTCTCCCCGCTGATCCACCCATGATTCCGTACCTTCCGTCAGGCTGTAATTGCGCTGAATACCCGCATTATTCATCAGTACATTCAACTCCGGAAAATCGGTCACTATCTCATTTACCAGCCGAATGCGGTCTTCCTCACTCGCCACGTCGACTACACGGGTATGCATTTGCGGATACTGTGCCTGTACTTCCTGCAGTCGGCTCTCCCGTCTGCCGCAGACGATAATCGTATTTCCTTCCTGAAGCAGACGCTCCGCAAAAGCCAGCCCGATCCCGGATGCACCGCCTGTAATAAGAATCGTATTTCCTGACATTTTCATAATGAATCCCTCCTGTTGTATACTGCAGCCTGACCTTCTGAACTTCAGGGGTCTGGTGTAAACCCCATATTTTCATGCCGCCTGTATATACGGCTTTAGAATCCTTTACCCCTGATCGGCGGATCGTTATCATTACCCTTGCTTCTATCACAGTCAAAAGTATCACAGCAAAAAGCCCGGCTATGACAGCACAGCCGGACATACATGTAATAAATAATCTGCCTACTCATTCCTATTCGCCATCCTCGAAGAGTATTCAGCCAACGAGCAGCGTATAGATAATTCCCGGTCCATGCACACCAATCGTCAGATCATTCTCAATATCCGACGACCGACTCGGTCCCGAGATAAAGTGCATACCGGCTGGCAGATTCTCCCGGCCGATCTCATCCATCGGAATCAGCAGCTCACCCAGTCTGGTATACAGCCGATCCACCGGTAAAATAACAATACACACCGTCGGCAGCAGACTGACCGAACGTCCCTGCTGCGCTGCCGAAGTCACCATCACAGTGCCTGTGTAGGCCGCTGCGCCATCCGCCATGATTACCCCGATATCCGCCTCCGCTGCCCGGGCTGTCCATGCTTCATCCGGATCGCTGTTCCAGCTGGAGATCTGCACATCCGGCAGACGCTCTTCCAGACGCAGCGCTGCGAGTTCCGGCTGCTGCTGTCGAATCAGATAACGTGCTCCCATCTGCATGGCGTGATCGGCAATAAAGTCTGCCGCTTCGGCCATCGTCTGCAGACGGACCACATGACCGCCAACCTCATGGAAATGAGCAGTGAATTTGTCGATCTGCTGCTGCTTGCTCCACTGAAAGCCACTCCAGAATTCCGGCGCTCCCCGATACGGATGTGCAGGCGCTTCCGTCATGCGCGGACGTCGCAACCGGGTCGAGATATTATCCATAAAGGTCTGCTGGCTAATGCGTGACTGTTCTTCCAGCTGCTGCAGCCACTCGGGCGTTAATTGTGAATTATTCATGCTGACCTCCCGTAATCCCGCTCGCCCGGCGCTGACGCAGAATCTGCTCCATTCGATCCCGGGTTTGTGCATCCATCGGCGGGGCTGTACGCCTTGTTTCCTCGGACAGCTCCTGCCAGTGTTCACGGAACGAGTGATCTGCCATCGACGGCGCGACACGGTACGTATTCCAGCCTTTGAGCGGTCCCATTTTGATCGTAATGCCTTTGTCATGCACGACCGGTTTCTGGGCGATGCGGCCCATTTTGAGTGCCAGTGCCAATCGCTTGGAATTGGCCATCAGCACGGCGAATCCTTTCATGCCAAGCGATTCCCAGCGATTGCCGTGACCGCGCTCGACCTTGCGGCGGCGCAGGTAGACGAGCATATCATGCAGTGGAATCTTGACCGGGCAGGCTTCATAGCAGGCCCCGCACAGACTTGAAGCATTGGCGATATCATCCCACTCCGCGACATTGCGGTTGAGTGCCGGTGTCAGTACGGCACCGATCGGCCCGCTGTACGTACCTCCATACGAGTGACCGCCGATATGCCGGTAGACTGGACATACATTCAGACAGGCACCGCAGCGGATACAGTTCAGCAGTTCCTGAAATTCCGGATCACCGAGCTGCTCCGAGCGTCCGTTATCCACGATAATAATGTGCATTTCTTCCGGTCCGTCGCCATCTGCGGTACGCTTGGGTCCGGTGATGCCGGACATGTACATCGTCAGCCGCTGGCCGGTCGCAGACCTCGGCAGCAGTGTCGCCATCACTTCGAGGTCTTCCCAGGAAGGAATAATACGCTCCATGCCCATCAGCGTGATCTGCGTTTTGGGCAGCGTGGTGACCATGCGGGCATTGCCTTCATTTTCAAATAATACCATCGATCCGGTCTCGGCAATGGCAAAGTTGCAGCCGGTCATGCCGATGTCCGCCCCGAGGAACTTCTCACGCAGCTTGCGCCGTACATAACCGGCCAGAATGGTCGTATCCGGCGGCAGTTCCTCTCCTGCGTCTTCGGATAATAGTTCGGCAATCTGATAGCGGTTTTTGTGAATAGCGGGAATGACGATATGCGACGGGCCTTCTCCGGCGAGCTGGATAATGTATTCACCCAGATCACTCTCAATCGTCTCGATCCCGGCCAGTTCCAGTGCCCGATTGATATGCAGCTCTTCCGATACCATCGATTTGGACTTGACGACCGATTCAGCCTGCTTGTGCCGCGCAATCGTCATGACAATTTCGGTCGCTGCGGCCGTATCGGGCGCAAAGTGCACATGTACCCCGTTTTTGCGGGCATTTTCCACAAAGGTATTCAGGTAGTAATCCAGATGGGCGATCGTATGCAGACGGATCTGACGACCGCGTTCCCGCCATTCTTCCCAGTTGCCATGCTCTGTGGCCGCAGCCTGCTTGCCGCTGCGCAGCCGTTCGGTCGTAAACTTGACGGCATTGCGCAGAAAGTCATTATTCAGTGCGACGCCAGCTCTTTCCTTGACGGTGCCCTGTGTGGATTGTGCCGGATTCATGATATCCCCACCCCTTCGTACAGCAGCTCTGCCAGATGCATTACCCGCACCTGTTCACCCCGGTGCCGCAGATTACCGGCAATATTCATCAGGCAGGCCATATCCAGTCCGACGAGTACCTGTGCTTCCGTTTCCTTGATATGATCCACTTTCTCCGATACCATCGCCCCAGAGATATCCGACATTTTCACGGCAAAGGTTCCTCCAAAGCCGCAGCAATCTTCGGCAAAAGGCAGCGGGACCAATTCCAGTCCACGGACCTGGGACAACAGCGTCATCGGCTCTTCCCTGACCCCGAGCAGACGGCTGCCGTGACAGGAAGGATGATACGTAACCTTGTATGGAAAATGCGCGCCTACATCCGTAATTCCCAGCACCTGCACGAGAAACTGGGTGAATTCATATGTCTTGGCTTCCAGTTCATGGGCCAGCTGCAGCCAGTGGGGATCGTCCTTGAACAGCTCCGGGTAATGATGCACCATATAGGTGCAGGAACCGGAGGGTGAGACGACAAAATCGCTGGTTTCAAACGCTTTCAAAATCGTTTTGGCAGCAGTTCGCGTCTCTTCCCAATAGCCGCTATTGTAGGAAGGCTGTCCGCAGCACGTCTGCACGGGCGGAAAGTCCAGCTGCACACCATGTGCAGCCAGCAGACGGACCATCGCTTCGCCTACACGCGGATAGATGGCATCGCTCAGACAGGTGATGAATAAGGATACTTTCATGCTGCACCTCTTTTCGCTCCATAATACACAAAAGATGGCAGTTTGCAGAGAGCTCGGCCGCCATCTTTCACTTTGTGCTTCGGTCGTGATGCTGATAGGATACGTTTGCTTAGACGATGGTAATTTTGAGTTCGCGTTCTTCCAGTTGGCGGATCGTCTCCTGAGGGAGACGTGTATCGGTGATCAGGTGATCGACCCCGCTGAGATCCATAACCTGGGCAAAGGCCTGGACACCGAATTTGCTTGCATCGGCCAGCAGAATGATCTGGTCGGCCATACCAACCATCTTCTGCTTCACCCGTGCCTGCAGTTCATTGGATTCGCTGATGCCGCGGTCCAGATGCAGTCCTTTGCAGGACAGGAACAGCTTGTTCACATAGTACGTATCCAGCGAACGCTCCGCCAGCGGTCCGACAAAGGACAGCGAGCGCGGCACCAGCTGGCCTCCGGTAGAGATGACCTCGATCTTCTCTCTGGTGCTGAGCTGGGTCGCCACGCGGATGGAATTGGTCAGTACGGTCAGCGGGATGTCCGGCAGACTCGCTGCCATGTACCATGCGGTTGTACTCGCATCCAACAGAATGCGATCCTGTGGTTCGATGAGCTTGACCGCCTCCTCGGCGATGCGGCGCTTCTCTTCGGTGTGCATAATCTCCCGCTCCGAGAACGGGGTCTCCGGCTGTTCATCCTTGACGCTGACTGCGCCGCCATGCGAACGCTTCAGCAGCCCCTGCCGTTCCAGCCGGTCCAGATCACGACGGATCGTCTCCTCGGTAACCTGGCAGCGCTCGCTCAGTTCCGTTACCCGCATACTGCCCTTTTCATTCACCAGCTTTACAATCATGTCATACCGTTCCGCGACTAACATAGTATCCTCAACTCCGAATCGTTATTGTACGGGAATCGCCGTCAACCGCAGGAAGCGTCCGTAAGCGTCTTCCCATGCTTCCTGATCCTGCGGCTCATACACATCCACCGGAAAGGAATCATGGATGACGGCCCGGGCTTCCCGGATATCCCTGAATGTCCCCTGTGCTATCCATTGTACCGCTAAATTGCCAATCGCGCTTCCCTCTGCCGGTCCTGCCCATACCGGGCGTCCCAATGCATTGGCCGTCCACTGGCATAACAGGCGGTTCTGGATGCCGCCGCCGACCATATGCAGCCCGTCGAACCGCTTGCCCGACAGCTGCTCCGTCTGCTCCAGTACATAACGATATTTTAATACGAGACTCTCGAAAATGCAGCGGGCTACCGCCCCATACGTATCCGGCAGCTGTTGTCCGGTATGACGGCAGTACTGGCGGACGCGCGAACGCATATCCCCGGCATGCAGGAACAGCGGATCATCCGGATCGATGAAGGAGATAAACGGCTCCGATCCGGCCGTATGCTGAATCCATTCACTGTAGGAAGCATGGTGGCCGTCACGCTCACATTCCCTTTTATATTCCTGGAAAATCCATAGTCCCATAATGTTTTTGAGCAGCCGGTATGTTCCATATGCGCCGCCTTCATTGGTAAAATTCAGCTCGCGTACACGCTCGTTAATGACCGGTTCACTGACTTCCGTTCCCATCAGCGACCAGGTCCCGCAGCTGAGATAGGCAAAGGAATCCGACAGCGCCGGAACTGCCACCACCGCCGAAGCGGTATCATGCTCCGCCACCGCTGTCACCGGAATAGCAGGCAGCCCCAGATCAACCATCAGCGAAGAGCGCAGATGTCCTGCCGGCGATCCTGGCTGTACCGGCCTGCCAAACCAGGAGGACGGAACACCGATATGCGACAGCAGCTTGCGATCCCAATCCTGCTGGCGGGCATTATACATCTGGGTCGTCGTCGCATTGGTGAATTCATTGATCATCTCTCCGGTCATAAAATAACGCAGCAGATCCGGAATCATCAGAAAACGCTCCGCTTCCTTGAGTACCGGCGAACCTGCCTGTCGCATCGCTGCCAGCTGATACAATGTATTAAATGTGAGAAACTGAATACCGGTCGCTTCAAAAATCTGCTCTGCTCCCAGCTCTTCCTGCATTTGCTCCATCATGCCGTGGGTATGCCAATCCCGGTAATGGGACGGGTTGGCGAGCAGCTCACCCGTCCGTCCGATCAATCCGAAATCGACAGCCCAGGAGTCAATACCGATACTTTCCGGCAGCATTCGCTCCTGCTTGACGATGACCAGTCCCTGCTGGATCTCGTGGTACAGGCGCAGTATATCCCAGTAGAGGCGATCTCCTATTTTCACCGGATCATTGCTGAACCGGTGAATCTCCTGTGTGACGATCCGGTGATCATTCAGTCTGCCGATAATCGCTCTGCCGCTGCCTGCTCCAAGATCATAGGCAAGGATGGTCACCAGCTGGCACCACCTTTGCCTCTCGCCAGAATCGATTGTCCGTAGCTGTCTGCCAGATACGCCTTCATCGGATCGAGCGGCAGTCCCTGTTCTTCACGCACCGCATGCAGCAGTGGTGTCACATCGAATTCAAATGCGCGGCGCACCGCATCCTCGGCCCCCAGCACATCGTTGTTGGCCTGGGCTTCCGCCACTTCGCGGTGATCGATCAGCAGCGCCTTGGCATACTGGGTCTGCACGTTCAGCACCGAACGGATCATTGCCGGAATTTTCATTTCAATATTATGCGACTGGTCGATCATATAAGCGATATTATTTACCGCCTGTACGAGCCGGTCTTCTCCACTCTCCGCCGCATCCAGAATCTGATAAAAGATCAGGAACAGTTCATACGGGTTGATTGAACCGACGATTAGATCATCATCCGCATATTTGTAGCTGTTAAAATGGAACCCGCCGAGACGGCCTTCATCGATCAGATAGGAGACGATATGCTCCACATTCGCGCCCGGCAGATGATGCCCGGTATCCACCAGCACATGTGCCTGCTCACCCAGCTTGACCGCATAATTGTAAGCCATGCCCCAGTCGGCAATATCGGTATGGTAAAAGGCCGGCTCGAACGCCTTGTATTCGATCAGCATGCGCATATCCGGCGTCAGCGCGCGGTACATCTCACCCAGCGCTTCCAGCATCCAGTTTTTGCGTTTGCGGATACTGCCCTGGCCGGGGTAGTTGGTACCGTCGGCAAACCATAGACTCAGATCGCGTGATCCGGTTTCTTTGGCCACATCGACACATTCCAGCAGATGGTCAGTTGTTTTGCGGCGGATCGCCGGATCGCTGTTGGTGACACCGCCGAGCATGTATTCTTCTTCCTGGAACATATTCGGATTGATCGCACCGATCTTCAAATTCAGGCTTTCCGCATGGCTGCGCAGCTTGCCGTAATCTTCAACTTTGTCCCAGGGAATATGGATGGCTACCGATGGGCACAGACCGGTTACCTTATGCACCTGGGCAGCATCCTCCAGCTTTTCAAATGGGTCGCGTGGTACGCCTTCTTTCTGGAACACTTTGAACCGGGTGCCCGAATCGCCGTATCCCCAGGATGGCGTCTCGATTTGTAGCGCTTTCAAACGGGATTTGATCAAATTCAGATCCATCCCTCTGCTTTGCTGCTGTTCCTCAAATAGAGCATAAGCTTTGTCTGTCATGCCATATCCTCCTCCATAAGTGGTACCTAGACTATGCTATCTGTTCATTCTAACATTATCTGGTAAATGCTGCCGGTACGCCGCCATCGATGGTCAGCATACAGCCGGTCGTCTTGGCTGCTTTGGAAGAAGCAAAGTAGGCAACTCCTTCCGCGATATCATCCGGATAGATATTGACGAGCAGTGTGGTGCGCTTGCGGTAATGCTCTTCCAGCTGATCCGGCTCGATTCCGTAGGCGGCTGCCCGTTCATTGCGCCAGTTGGAATTCCAGATCGCCGAGCCTTGCAAGATGGCATCCGGCAGAATTGTATTGACCCGAATACCGAATTCGCCGCCCTCGGTAGCGATGCATCGGGCCAGATGGGCTTCCAACGCTTTTGCCGAGCTGTAAGCGGTCACATTTTTACCGGCATAGACCGAGTTTTTGGAGCCGATGAATACCATACTGCCGCCAAGTTCCTGCTCTTTCATGATTTTAAATGCTTCGCGAGCGACCAGAAAATACCCGGTTCCCAGTACATTCATGTTCAATTCCCATTCCTTGAGCGATGTCTCATCAAATGGACTTGATGTGGCAAGACCGGCGTTGTTCACGATAATATCCACGCCACCGTAGGCCAGAGCGACTTCGGCGTAGGCATCTTTTACCATCGTCTCGCTCGTCACATCCATTTTGACAGCTAGGGCACGGTTCGCTCCATAGCTGGCATTCAGTTCATCCGCTACCTTCTGCGCGCCTTCCAGATTGAGATCCGCCAGTACGACATGGGCGCCTTCGCTGACCAGACGGCGGGCGGTTGCACTGCCGATTCCGCCGGCTCCACCAGTGATCAGGGCCACCTGGCGCGAGAACTCCGCTTCGGCCGGTGCCAGTGTGAGCTTGTACAGCTCCAACGGCCAGTATTCCACATTATAGGATTCCGACTCACTCAGAGATACGAACTGTCCGAGTGCAGTCGCGCCGCCCATGACGGCAATCGCCCGATGATACAAGGCTCCACTCACCAGCGACATCGCATGGCTCTTGCCGGTATTGATCATGCCAATGCCCGGGATCAGGATCACGCGCGGAGCCGATTCGAACATAATATCGCCTTCGTTCCGGTTACGTTCAAAATATTCCTCATACTGCTGCTTGTACGTGTTAATTCCCTGAATGACTGCCTGCTTGAGCCCTTCGACATCATCAGTGGACGGTGTCCAGTCGATGAACAGCGGCGTCATTTTGGTATGTACCAGATGATCCGGGCAGGCCGCCCCTACCTGTGACAGCCGGGCTGAATCCTGTCCGTTGACAAATTCCAGCACATCGTCCGCATCGTCAAAAGTCAGAATCATCCGCTTGCTGTCACTCACTGCGCCTCGTACGGCAGGCATAATGCCGGCGATCAGCTGCTTGCGCTCCTGCGGAGATAGCGACTGTACTCTGGCGCTGCCGAACAGAGGTTTCTCCTGTGCTTTGCGGGCAATATATTCTGCCGCCTGGTTAATGATCTCGATCGTCTTGTTGTAGCATTCTTCCTGTGTCTCTCCCCATGTGACCAGACCATGCTTTTCCATCAGTACGAGCTCGGCACCCGGATGATCGAGCACACCCTGTGCGATCATTTTGGAAAGGGTAAAGCCCGGACGGATATACGGCACCCATACGAACTTGTCACCGAAGATCTCACTCGCGATCTGCTTGCCATTGTCTGCACAGCACAGGCTGATGATTGCATCCGGATGGGTATGATCGACATGCTTGAATGGCAGGAAAGCGTGAAGCAGCGTCTCAATGGACGGACGCGGTGCTTTCGCATCAATCATGCAGTTCGCCAGATAAGCGACCATCTCTTCATCCGGCATCTCATCTCGTTCGAACAGAGGACGAATATCTTCCATCCGAAGGCCCGTAAAATGCTGCGCCTTCATCGAAGCCAGATCGGAGCCGCTGCCTTTGACATACATCACTTCAATCTCACGGCCGCGGAAATCTTTGACCATGCCTTTGGTCGATGTGTTGCCTCCGCCCCAATTGCATACACGGCGATCCGAGCCGATCAGATTGGAACGATAGACCAGCTTGTCCACTCCCTCCTGAACAGCAGCGGCTTTCTGAGAATCCCATTGATTAGGTATCATGCTTCATCCTCCAGTATATAAAGTTGGTTGTCGTGATCAATTACCTGAAATTGAATTGCTTATATGTGCAGTATATCACTTCTGTTTTTGTTTGGAAATACATAAATCAAAAATAAACAAATATAATATTAGGACATGATAGCGCTTAATCAAACTTTAACAAACCGATACAGCGATTGACCTATTAACAAGTTCATTTTGTGTTCTTTATTGTTCTATGTCTGTGTTTTCATTTTCTCTAATCGGGTAATGAAAGAAGGAGCAACACTACAGACTAGACCCACTAAGGAGGAGATCATCATGACAGATCAAGACAAAAACATGGAAAACCCGAACTCTGAAGATACACTGATGGAGAAAACAAGAAAAGAGAACGGTGCGAATCCTGAGACACAAGCCGATGAATGGGAAGGCAAACCTTCTCCAAAATCCGCCGGTGACGAAGACAAAGATTCCGACAAATAAATAGCTTTATTCTAAAAGTTAAAAAAGCCTTCCGGTGTAACGTGACCGGAAGGCTTTTTCTTGCTGTTTTACGGTTTGTTCTTTCTGTTTAGCGGTTTAGCTTATGAGTCTTATTCCCTTTGCAAGACTGGTATGCATGTTACCATAGTACAGCCATTCTTGTTGGAAGCCGAGTTTGCTTCGGTATGGTGCCTGTTATGCAGCAGCCTGTTGTTCTTTGTCTCTGGCCATAGCCCGGCGAATCAACTTCTCCAGCTCCATCAATACCAGTGCAGCGGCGGCCAGTCCGGTAGCAATCGCCCATTCCTGTACTCCAAAGCTGTCAGGGATCGAGAAGATTCCTCGTACGCCTGGCAGCAGTGTAATACCGTACAGAATAAAGCACAGTACTACAGAGCCGATTACATACTTATTGCTGAACAATCCGGCTTCGATAGCACTCTGCACATTCGAGCGAGCAGCAAATGTCTGGAGTGTGCGCGCCAGAATCAATGTGGTAAATGCCATTGCGACACTCATCTCCGGTGAATGCTGCAGTCCGATATACTGGGACACAATAACGGCGACACCGATGATCAGGCCGCGTGTAATGACCGCTCTCAGCGTGCCTCCAGCGAACAGTCCCTCGTTAATATCCCTCGGCTTGCGGTCCATGACACCCGGCTCTTCCTTTTCCATACCAAGCGAGATCGCTGGCAGGGAGTCATTTGCCAGATTAATAAACAGCAGCTGGATCGCGGTGAACGGATTAATCCAATTCATGACCAGTGCGAAAATAATCGCGATAATCGCACCCAGATTACCGGCAAACAGGTAGGCAATCGACTTTTTAATATTATCGAATACCGTCCGGCCAACACTGACGGCGTTGACAATGGATACAAAATTATCATCGGTCAGAATCATCGCCGCCGAATCCTTGGCCACATCGGTACCACTGCCCATGGCGACTCCGATATCAGCCTGCTTGAGCGCCGGTGCATCGTTGACACCATCGCCGGTCATCGCTGTAATCTTGCCTTTTTTCTGCCAGGCACGGACGATCCGGATTTTGTTCTCTGGAGAGACGCGGGCATAGACGGAGATATTCTCCAGATTACGATCCAGCTCTTCATCAGACATTTTGTCCAGTTCCTGACCGGTCACGGCGATATCATTGTCATCCATCAGACCGATATCCCGGCCAATCGCCTGGGCGGTTGTTTTGTGGTCACCGGTAATCATAATCGTGCGAATACCGGCCCGCTTGGACTGCTCGATCGAGCCATATACCGCTTCACGCGGCGGGTCAATCATCGCGGTCAGTCCAACCAGAATCAGTTCCTGCTCATCCTCGATGTCAACGGTAGACTGATCATTGGGGAGGTTTTTGTATCCGTAGGCGAGTACGCGCAGTGCCCGACTGGAAAAGTCCTCATTCGCTTCAAACAGACGCTGGCGGATCTCCTCATCCAGCGGGACTACCTGCTCTCCCAAGAGCACATGGGTACAACGGCCGATCAGCACATCCGGTCCGCCTTTGGTCAGCAGCATTTTCTGGTTATCAAATGTATGGACCGTGGACATCAGCTTGCGGTCCGAATCAAATGGAATCTCGGCTTCGCGGGGAAAGCTGTCCCGAATCTCGGTGTATTTTTTGTTCTTTTTGTTGCTGAAGGCAATCAGCGCCACCTCGGTCGGATCGCCCATTTCCTTGCCTTCTTCGTCAATATTGGAGTCATTACAGAGTACGGCGATATGAACGAGCCTGCGCTCCCCCTCCGACCATTCTGCCGGATTATCCGGAAAGTCGTCCCGGCTGCCGTCCGGCAAATAGTAATCGACGACCGTCATTTTGTTCTGGGTCAGTGTACCGGTCTTGTCCGTACAGATGACGCTGGTGGAACCAAGCGATTCTACGGCAGGCAGCCGGCGGATAATCGCATGCTGCCGGGCCATCTTGTTCGTTCCGGCAGACAATACGATCGTCACGATGGAAGACAGTGCTTCCGGGATAGCAGCAACAGCCACAGCCACAGCGAACATCAGCGCTTCCAGAATCGCTGCGGTCGTATCCACTGTATCTGCAGAGAACCAGATACGGGCAGCTTCCACAGCAAAAATCAGAATACAGAGCAGCAAAATGAATACACCGAGCTTTTTGCTGAAGCTTTCCAGCTTGCGCTGCAGTGGAGTCTGCTTGGATTCGGCACTCTCGATCAGTCCGGCGATCTTGCCAAGCTCGGTTCTCAGCCCGGTACCGGTAATGACGGCAGTTCCGCGTCCATAGACGATCAGCGCACCGCTGAAGACCATATTTTTGCGGTCGCCAATCGGTGATTCTTCATCAATTACACGGATATGCTTTTCGACCGCTTCCGATTCACCGGTCAGCATGCCTTCGTCGGCTTTGAGACTCTCCGACGTCAGCAGCCGCGCATCCGCAGGAACAAAGTCTCCGGCATCCAGCTGAATAATATCGCCGCGTACCAGTTCCCTGGCAGGCAGCGATTGGCGTACACCATCACGCAATACTTTGGCTTCCGGTGCAGACATCTGCCGCAGCGCTTCGATGGAACTCTCGGCTTTGCGCGTCTGTACCACACTGATGATCGCATTCAGAATCAATACGAAAATAATAATGCCTGCTTCTACCACATGTCCCAGTATAATCTGTACGATAGAAGCGATCAGCAGGACCACCACCATCGGATCTCTCAGGTTCTCTACGATCAGCTTCCAGGTTGGTGTACGCTCTTTGCCCTTCAGCTCATTGTAACCATCTGTTTCGAGGCGCTGCTGCGCTTCCTGTGAAGTTAAGCCATTTTCAGTTGTACCTGCTTCCTGCAGCGCTTCTTCCACACTCGTTCGGTAAAATTCCATTCACACCACTCCAGTCCTCATAATGTGGACGAACAGACTCACGTCTGGTCTCCCATTTACAGCATGTACGATAAGACGCATGATCTTCGCCAGTCGTTATGTATATGTTTTTATATCATCTAACAACTGGTTATCTATACTAATTTTTACCCT
Organism: Paenibacillus sp. Z6-24; assembly: GCF_054161335.1. Classification (NCBI taxonomy): domain Bacteria; kingdom Bacillati; phylum Bacillota; class Bacilli; order Caryophanales; family Paenibacillaceae; genus Paenibacillus; species Paenibacillus sp. Z6-24. The sequence continues at coordinate 2,940,352 of NZ_CP096398.1, forward strand.
TTAAAATGAATCTGGTTTCAAAAAGAACGTGTAGATGTAATGGCGATTACTGTCGACAAAATCGGATCATGTCAAAAAAAGGAATCCTCTGCAGCAATGTTTTCCGACAATAAACCAGGTACTGGTAAATGATTCCTATGGGTAGTTTATTTCATTCAAGCGGCATGCTAGATAATCTGAAGCTTGCGTGCCTGTTCCTCGGTGAGGATGTACTGCTCCTGCGGATAGGTCTCATCTTCACTCTGTACACCAAACATCTGCATAACTTCATTCCATACTCCTTTTTGCACTGCTTCTTCCTGTGTGATGATAATCTTCATCGGGATCGCCGCCTTTGTGTTTGTTTTCGCTATGACGTTTATTTAAACAAATTGCAGCGGGAGTCAAACTTTTGTTTTCTTTGTGATATTCGAACACACCCCGCTTCACAAAACAAATAGCCCCCACCCTGAAGTCAGGATGGGGGCTATTATATTCATGAAATTATCCATTACCATTACATATACATAAGATTAATAAGGACCCGCTTCATGTCCTGTATCTTCTGCTTTTTTGGCAGCCTTGTGAGCACGATGCATTGGCGTGCCTTTTTCCGGGTCAGCCATTACTTTTTCCATCATTTCACGGACACGTTTGCCGTAATCTTTATCGGCCTGGGTAATATTCGCAAGCACTTTCTCCTGAATCACTTCGTTACACTGCGCCAGATTGCTGCCCAGATTGCTGATCAGCTCATCACGCTCCCAGTCTTCAAAGCTGCGATACGTCTCGCCGGCCTGTGCAAAATCATTCGGACGGTCGATCTTCTCGCGCATCAGACGGGTATTGTAGTATTCCGGTTCATGATCCTTGCCTGCTTTTGGTGCTTCCTGCAGACCGCCAAGAGAAGAAGGCTCATAGTTCACATGCGGATTCTGACCTGGTGCACGGTCTGTTTTATAGCGCATCTGACCACCGCTCAGGTTGGTCGCGACGCGGGACTTCGGCGCATTGATCGGCAGCTGCTGGTAGTTCGCGCCTACCCGGTGACGCTGGGTATCCGAATAGGAGAATGTACGTCCCTGCAGCATTTTATCATCCGAGAAGTCCAGTCCATCCACCAGTACACCTGTACCGAAGGCAACCTGCTCCACCTCGGTAAAGTAGTCTTCCGGATTGCGATTAAGCGTCATTTTGCCAACCTTCATGAACGGGAACTTATCTTCCGGCCACAGCTTGGTATCATCCAGCGGATCAAAATCCAGCTCCGGATGATAGTCGTCGCTCATCATCTGTACACACAGTTCCCACTCCGGATATTCACCACGCTCAATCGCATCGTACAGATCCACAGTCGCATGGTTAAAGTCGAGGGCCTGAATCGCATTCGCTTCTTCCTGCTTAAGGTTGCGGATGCCCTGCAGCGGTTCCCAGTGATACTTGATCAGTACCGCTTCGCCGGCTTCATTCACCCATTTGTACGTATTGACCCCTGATCCCTGCATCATCCGGTAGTTCGCTGGAATGCCCCATGGGGAGAACAGAAATGTAATCATATGTGTAGACTCCGGACTGTTGGCGATAAAATCAAGGAAACGCTCCATATCCTGCACATTCGTAATCGGATCCGGCTTGAACGCATGGACCATATCCGGGAATTTGAGCGGATCACGGATAAAGAAGATTTTCAGATTGTTGCCGACCAGATCCCAGTTGCCGTCTTCAGTATAGAATTTGGTAGCAAAGCCGCGCGGGTCACGTAATGTTTCTGGAGAATGACCTCCGTGAATAACGCTGGAGAAACGGACAAATACAGGGGTCTGCTTGCCTTTCTCCTGGAAGAGCTTGGCACGGGTATATTTGGCGATCGGCTCATCACCGACCGTTCCATAAGCTTCGAATACGCCGTGCGCTCCCGCTCCACGGGCATGAACGACACGTTCAGGCACACGCTCACGATCGAAGTGGGTTATTTTTTCAAGAAAATTATAGTTCTCCAGTGTCACAGGACCCCGGTTTCCTACTGTTCTTACATTTTGATTGTCAGTGACAGGATGACCCTGCCGGTTTGTCAGCGTTACATTTTCTTCTTGAGTATTTTCTTGATCATTCGATTGCGGTTGCTTCTTGTTCTCATCTGCCATAAGATCTTCCGCCTTTCAAGAAAGTATAAGTTTGCTGAATCTGTATTCTTCATGACACAGGAAAACAAAACATACGCCCGGCATAAGGACATATTACCTTTTTACCTGCTCTCACTCATTATAAAACACTTTTAGAATAAAAAGTGAACCGATTTCATAATTTTGTCCAATTTGTGAATGAAGATAGGGTATGGAAGCATTTTGCTTTTCCATTTTGTCTACCTTATACTGGGCATATCTGTGCTGAAGCGGACTCTCCCACTCATTGGCTTTACCAGACAAGCCTGGGTACTGATTTGTATTGGTCGTATTCTAATATCGAAAGGTGGATCAACTATGTATCTGCGCCGGATTACATTATTAAAAGAAAATATGGAGGACCGCAGCACCTATCCATTCTCCCTGCCATTGATCGAACGGATGGATATGCTGGAACTGAAAAATCCTGTCACTTTCTTTGTCGGTGAGAACGGTTCAGGAAAATCTACCCTGCTGGAAGCCATTGCCTACCAATGCGGATTCCATACTGCCGGTGGTTCCCGGCAGAATACGTATGAGGTCAGATCGGCTGAAGCTGCGCTGGGTGAACATATCCGGCTCTCCTGGCTGCCCAAGCTGACCGAAGGATTTTTTCTGCGCGCGGAATCCTTTTACCATTTCGCCAATCACATCGATGAGACAGACACAACTAATTATAAATATTATGGCGGCAAGTCGCTGCATCAGCAGTCGCATGGCGAATCCTTTCTGAACCTGTTCAAGCACAAGTTTACCAGTATCCGTGAGTCGGCAATCTACCTGCTGGATGAGCCGGAGGCGGCACTTTCTCCTGCCAGACAGCTCTCCCTGCTTCGGATTCTCCATGAACTGACGCCGCGCTCACAGTTCATTATTGCGACCCATTCGCCGATTCTGATGGGCTATCCGGAAGCGGATATTATCAGCTTTGACCAGGAGACACTGCCCCGGATCGATTACCAGGAGACGGATCACTACCAGATCACCCGACACTTTCTGGAAAATCCAGCGCCGATGCTGCGCGAATTGTTCGAGGATTAGTCGATTTTCTTTTATCCGTATAAATGAAATGAACATCCCCTGCTTCATTACAGTACAAAAAACGCTGCAGCCTTTTGATGGACCGCAGCGTTTTTTATATACTTTAATGCTTATTCAGTCATTCTAGTTCCAGTCCTTTGGTTTCCTTGCCAAGGAACAGAACTGCAGCTGCCCCGATCAGAATAGCCACGAAGAAAATCGTAAAGATTGTACTCACCGGTACACCATCCCCTACGAGCATCCCTACCATAAACGGCGCAATCACCCCGCCGATCCGTCCAAATCCTGCCGCCATCCCGGTACCTGTCGAACGCACCCGTGTTGGATACAGCTCCGGGGTATAGGCATACAATCCACCCCAGGCGCCCAAGTTAAAGAAGGACAGACAGACTCCTGCGAGAATCAGCGACAGCTCGCTGGTAGCGTAACCAAACCAGATCGCACTGACTGCGGTAAGCACCAGATAGACGACCAGCACGAATTTGCGGCCGAATTTCTCAATAAAGTAAGCTGCGGTAAAATAACCCGGCAGCTGGGCCAGCGTCATGATCAGCACGTACTCAAAGCTTTTAATCAGCGTAAAGCCCTTCAGTCCCATCACCGATGGCAGCCAGAGAAACATGCCGTAATACGAAAACACAACAGTAAACCAGAGAATCCAGGCCATCAGCGTTGTACGGCGGTGCGAGCTGCTCCATATTTCTCGCAGACCATTTCTGAAGGAAGCCTGACGACCGGCGCCGCCCTTAATGAATCGCGGCGAATCCTCAATCGCACGGCGCAAATACAGCGCATATAGTGCCGGTATTGCCCCAATAATGAATCCCCACTGCCACCCATAACGTGCGATGACAAAATAGGCGACCACGGCAGAGATAATCCAGCCCAGTGCCCAGAAGCTCTCCAGCAGTACAACTGCACGTCCCCGGTCCTTGACAGATACCGATTCCGATACAAGTGTGGATGCTACCGGCAGCTCGCCCCCAAGGCCAAAGCCCGCGATAAACCGAAGCGCCAGCAATACGCCAAATCCTGTCGCCAGCGCAGACAATCCGCTCGCGATCGAGAAGATCAGCAGCGTCCACAGCAGAATCGACTTGCGTCCGTAGCGGTCTGCCAGATAACCGGCAGCCACTGCGCCGACTGCCATCCCGACCGAGTTGATGCTTGTCAGATAACCGACCTCCTGGGGACTTAGACTCCAGCTCTTCGCCAGCGCCGCTGCGATAAAGGAAATCATCCCCACTTCCATCGCATCGAACATCCAGCTGAATCCCGCGCTAAACAGCAGTTTTCGCTGCTTGGGATTCTGGAGTAATTCCATCTTGCTCATGTTATAGACCCCTTCTTTCTGATTCGCTTGTACTTTTTTGAACATACTTTCAGATGCTACGGTTTTTATTATACTCAAATCATGGAAATTTACCTCACATTATTTTCAAATTGTTAAAATTTAATTCATGCGTCCTGTATAGCCAAACAAAATAATTACAAAAATAAGTAACAGCTTTAATCTTTTCCCAGTACATTAAGAAAGGAAAAAATATTTCCAATTATTACATATCAAGGAGGAATATCATGTCTATTAAAAGTAAACTGCTGGTGTGTGCACTCATTACAGGTCTGGCTGCACCAGCCTTTCCATCCCAGGCCTTTATGGCTCCTGCCACTCCGGCGGTAGCTGCTTTACCGGGAGCCTGGGCAGCCGGTCAGACGCCAGCGAATGTATCGGCAGACAAGCCGGTCATTCTGTTCGTGCACGGTCTGACCAGCCAGGCCAAAGTCTGGTACGACAACAACGATATGTATGAGTATGCCTACAACAATGGCTACCAGACCGCTTTTATCAACATGTATGATATTTCCGGCACACCGGAAGACATGTGGAAAGATGGCGAACTGCTCGCCGCCAAGATCAAGGAAATCAGCCAGCACTTTGGCAAAAAGATCGTAATCGTTGCCCATAGTAAAGGCGGCGTCGATACTGAATCCGCACTGGTCCGCTATAATGCCTATCCGTATGTAAATCGCGTCATCACGCTCAGTACACCGCATCATGGCTCACAGCTGGCCGATCTGGCCTACAGCAGCTGGGCTGGATGGCTGGCGGATCTGGTCGGCTCCCAGAGTCCGGGAACCAACTCTCTTCAGACTTCCAATATGGAATATTTCCGCTCGGAAATGGCCAAAGACCCGGATGTGAATAAAGTGCCGTTCTATACACTCAGCGGCAACAAATGGTCGGGTTCCGGCAAGTCCTCCTACAGCTTCGGCGGTGCCTATCTGGCACTATTCGGCAGCAATGATGGTGTCGTCACAACCGATAGTGCGCTGCGTCCAAACAGCACACTGGTACAGATGGGACCATGGAATCATGCTACGGTACGCACCGGTTCCTACACCTTTGATCTGTTCAAATCCTATATCGGTACAACTGGTGCACGGGCAGCTGCATTGGCTCCGGCTTCGGTAGGCACCAGCGTATACGGAGATGTCTATACCCAGCCATCCGCAGATATTCCGGCAGCTATGTTTGCGAGCAATATGACCGCTTCCTCGCAGCCATCACTGCAATCTTCGCCAGCAGCGTCCGCAGGATCGCCCAATTATGGACAATATTATGTACGCGGTGGTGAATATAGCGGCACAGCGACCGAGACACTGACCGTAGAAGACAATGTAAAATCTATTACCCTCGACTGGATCACCGATCAGCCGATCACTGAGCTGCGCCTGATTTCTCCTCAGGGTAAGGTTCGTCATGTAAAGGTCACTTCCGACCGGGATGAAGAAATTTTCAAAGGCGCTTATCATCAGGTAACCGAACTGAAACGTCCGGAAGCCGGTGAGTGGACAATCGAAGCAGTGAGCAGCCAATCCGGCGCTTATTTGATGACTGCCATCTATGCTCCAGGAGCGGAGAAGGCACGCCTGGATGCTCATTTCTCCGGCAAGTCACTCGATATGACGGTGAATACACATGGGCTGGATACCGAGCAGACAGCTCTCACTTACAAAGTCGAATATTACGATGCACAGGGCAATCGCCTGGCTGCACCAACCGAAAGCCGTCGCTCCCTCTCTGCTGACAGTGTAAAGGAAAGCGTCAAAGCACCGGCTCCCGGACAGGCTTCCAACTATGTGATCACGACGGATGTGGAAGGCAAAACCGCCAGCGGAACGCCTTACAAACGTACACTGATCAAATCCGTCTATGTAGATGCACAGGGTCGTACCTATTCCCAGCAGAATTAATCCCTAAGCGACACAAACAGCCTGTTATGCTGGAGTTCAGCATATACAGGCTGTTTAACGTTTAGAATTTTATATATGAAAATACTCCAATTCATATTCATTATCGCTAAACACAATGAGCCGATCCGGACGGAACATCATTAGTGTCATGTCCCGATTCCCCTGAACTTTCCACAGGCTGTTCAAAAACAGATCCTTATCCCTAATCATCATACTCAGCGAAAATGTATCATCTACCGGCTGAATGACTTTTTGCACACCTGCTTCCTGCAGCAGACTTTTCACCCAGATATGGGTAAAGTCCTCATCTGCCGGATATGGTAGTACCGCTGTAGGAGAAGTCCGCTGCCCGTAATGGTGAATGCTGCGCAGCATCTGCTCATGCCAGGATGTGTCAATCGTCTGCCGGTCTATAATGACCATTCCGGTTATACCTTTCAGTTGATCTGCATATCGTCTGATTTTACTGTACGTCAGCTTTTGCTGCATTCGCTCACGACTGGACAATGACATTACATCCCTCTCTTTGTAGCCTATTCCGTGTTCCTGTACGTCTGTTCCCTTTGTGGACGGTCAGCATGCCGCTGTTCTGACCTGTATATGTAAAATACCCCGGCTTCCGCGTCTGCGTACATGCCGGGGTGTTAGATTCAAAGCATATTACTTCGCAGACTGTTCCGCTTCCACGATAGGGAACCAGCCAGGAACGTTAATTACCATGTTCCACAGCGGATCCGGCAGGGTCAGCGCTTTTTGATCATTTTTGCTAAGTGTATACAGAATCTCGTCCTCGCGGCCGGATTCCACTTTCTCCACCCATGCTGGATCTACGATCAGCTGACGGCCCAGTGCGACCAGTGGAGCGCCTGTTGCCAGTACAGCAGCTGCATCATCAGGAGTCTTCACAGAACCAACGCCGATAACCGGCACTTTGGCACCTACGCGTTCCTGGATGATTTCCAGACGGGAGCGTGTATCTTCTACACCACGGCGTGGTACGGAAGTGTATTCCATCAGGGAAGTGTGCAGGTAGCTAAGGTTTTTGTCAGCCAGTGCATCGATCAGTACCAGTGTATCTGCCATTGTGATTCCCGGAGTTTCCGGCTCTTCCGGCGAGAAGCGGTAGCCAACGATGAACGGACCTTTGGCTTGTTCTTTGACGACACGCTGCACTTCATCCACAACAGCCAGCGGGAATGCCAGACGCTGGTGCACATCACCGCCCCATTTGTCTTCACGACGGTTGGAGTGCGGGGAGAAGAACTGCTGGATCAGGTAGCCGTTGGCACCGTGGATCTCCACGCCGTCAAAGCCTGCTGCAATCGCGTTGGCGGTTGCTTTACCAAAATCCTTGATAATGTCCTCGATTTCCTGCCCGGACAGCTCACGTGGAGTTGGACCCTGACCACCATCACCACGCTCGCTTGGCACTGCGCTTGGTGCAGCTACATCGTTATTGACCAGTTCAGGCGGAGCCAGACGACCCGCATGGAAAATTTGCAGTACCGCTTTGGCACCGTTCTTTTTCAGTGTTTCTGCCAGACGAGTCAGTCCTGGAGTGAACTCCTCACCCACTGCACGGAACTGGTTGGCAAAGCCTTTTCCACCTGGAGTCACGTGAGCAACAGCAGTAATCGCCAGACCTACACCGGTTGTACGGCTTGCATAGTATTCCAGTTCTGCATCGGATACAGTCTCATCCGGGTTGGAAGAGGAGTGAGTCATCGGTGCCAGTACCAGACGGTTTTTCAGCTGAATACCTTCATTCAGTTCGAACGGTTCAAACAAAGCATTATATTTTGGATTCAAGATTTCTCTCTCCTATCTATATGTGTTGGTTTGCGAAGCGTATGGTATACACCAAAAGCTCTTATTAAAAGTAACAATATATATTATAGTAAACAATTATATTTTTCACAAGTTATTTTATGCATGTTCTTTATTCTTTTGAAGTTAGGCTGATCTGTCCTGTGTTTACCCATTCTATTGTTATGCAAATTCATGCAAAAACAGGCTCCCTCTGGCAGGGTCATACGTTAACCTTTAGCCAATGGAACCTGTTTTTAAACGCTGATGTTATTTTTTATGCCATATGAATTGCGGCATGATCGACTTCATTCCTTCAGTGAAGCAATCCGCATTTCGAAAAGTCCATGAATTTTCAGCCTGTTATATGGCCTTCTCAGGACTGCGAGACCGGCTTGCCCTTCTGACTGGCAGCTTCTGCCGCCTGCTCTTTCTTCTGAACATCCACACGCGGAGGTTCCTTGAGGAAGAACATCATGATCAGCGCGAGTACGGACAGCGCCGAAGCGACCAGGAAGGCCATATTCGTACCATGGATTAATGATAGATCCGCATTCTGGCCGGAAGAGGCCGCCGAGATGGACGCATTGGTAAAGATGGTGATCAGCACCGCTGTACCGATCGATCCGCCTACCTGCCGCAGGGTATTGTTCATCGCTGAAGCGTGAGACAGCAGATGCACCGGCAGCTGATTCAGACCGGCTGTCGTTACCGGCATCATGACCATCGACAGACCGAACATCCGCAGAGCGAACATCGCCACGATAAACGAAACCGGTGTCTGATCCGTCAGGAAAGCGAATGGAATTGTACCGATGGTCAGCAGCAGCAGACCGATAACCCCGATGAGTTTGGCACCGAATTTATCGAATATCCGTCCGGTAATCGGCGACATAATGCCCATCAGAATCGCACCCGGCAGTACAATCAGACCGGACTGCATCGCAGTCAGATGGCGTGCATTCTGGATATAGAGCGGCAGCAGTGTCGACGCACCGATCATTGCTGTAAAGACAATAACCGTAATAATCATGGAAATGGTAAACAAGCGGTTCTGGAATACACGGAACTCCAGCAGCGGCTGCTTCAACTTAAACTGGCGTGTCACAAACAGAATCAGACTGATGACACCGACAGCGATCGTTACGATCACGACCGGATCACCCCAGCCTTTGGAAGCAGTACTGAATCCGTACAGCAGTCCACCGAATCCCAGAGTAGACAACATGACCGATGGAATATCCAGCTTCGGATCACGCAGCTGGCCTACATTTTTGAGTGCGAATATCGCGATGACCAGGTCAATCAGGGCAATCGGCAAAATAATGTAAAACAGATCACGCCAGGAGAACGTATCGACGATCCAGCCGGACAATGTCGGACCAATCGCCGGAGCAAAGGAAATGACCAGACCAATCATACCCATCGCTGCTCCACGGCTTTCTTTGGGGAAAATAATCAGAAACACCGTCTGCATCAGCGGCATGATAATCCCCGCTCCGGCAGCCTGTACGACCCGTCCGACGAGCAGTGTGCCAAAGTTCGGCGAGATCGCTGCAATCAGCGTACCTAGCGCAAACAATCCGATGGATGTGATAAACAGTGCTCTCGTGTTGAACTTATCAATTAAATAAGCGGTGACCGGGATCATGATCCCGTTGACCAGCATGAAAATCGTAGTCAGCCATTGTGCGGCTGTGGCATCAATATTCAAATCACGCATAATATGCGGCAGCGCCGTCACCAGCAGTGTCTGGTTCAGAATCGCCACAAACGCACCGGCCAACATAATGCCGACAATGAGTTTTACATTTACTTTCGGTTGCGGCTGTTGTGCTACAGCATTACCCATGTTTCTCTTCCTCCCAATTTGCAAAATAGACATGTTGAAGGTAGGAGACCTCTTCACTCAATTCTTCACGCTGCCGGAGATAGGCGATCAGTGCATCGATCATGAATGCCTGTGGCACTTTCTTTTTACGCTCAGCATCCAATCGTTCGACAGCCGCCAGCAGATCCGCCCGGATACTTTCCGGAGAGCGCTGATGAATGGCTGACGTCAGTTCACGTACGGACTTGCGCCATTCACTCTCGCCAAAATACTTGCGGCCTACTTCTGGATCATACAGATTCAGATGGGCAGCTAACTCCGCATCCAGTACAGGCGTCTTGCCCAACCGCTGCTGGATCACAGCCTCCATACTATCCACGATAAAGCCAGCCAGTGCTTCCAGATCCAGTATAGTCTTGCGGTCAATATGAGACAGAAATACAAACTCCCTCATCATCCCCTGCATACAGATCGCCAAATCCCACACAATTGGCTCGATTTCTGTGCCAAATGCCTGAACAAGCGCTTCCTTCTGCCAGTTAATCATCGTGCGCTTGAAGCTGAGCATCACTGTACGAATCTGGCTGCCCAGTTCTATCGGTACGTTCTGGTTCAGATTAATAAAAAAGTCGTGTCTCACTATAAATTCACGCAGCTGAACAACCAGCTTCTGTACCAGCTGATCCTGCGGCGGCACATTATCTTCAAAATGAAGTGCACTGCTCGCCTGTACAATCTCCTCATGCAATGTGCTTACGATCTGAAGCAGTATGTCCTCTTTAGATTGAAATAATTTATAAATGGAAGCCTTGGACATATTGCACTGCTCGGCAATATCCTGAACAGTCGTTGCAAAATATCCTTTCTCTGCGAATAACTGGCTCCCTGCATACAGGATCGTTTTCTTCCGGTCCTCTACCATAATTGTGCATCTCCTATTTTCTAATATACCCCATAAAACCTGACGGTACTCATAAAACCCGACAGTTCTTACTATTTTATATGAACTTATTTACAAAGTCAATCGTTGTCATAACAAAAATATGTATACGATGTAATGACTATGTATGATTGATTCCGGGTTGCCGGCTCGAATGATTTGCTTTTTAGACGTTTGTATCTGCTGCTGATCAGCGCAGGCTCGGTGAGTTATCTGCTTTTATTTATTAACCCCCCGGTTTTCTTTTATTCACTGATTTGTTCTGAATCTCTTCACTATTGCACCATATCAAAAAGCACCCTGTACCTTAAAGGTAAGGGTGCTTCCATATTGTATGCATGGCTCTCGTTTCAGTTACTGACTGCTTTTTGACAAGTATTATTCTGCTTATCCAATGTCCACATGCTTGCCTGACTACAGATTACTCGTTCAGTGCCTTGGTCAGAGCAGCCAGATTCTCGCGCATTACGGAGATGTAGTCCTCTCCGGCAGCCGCCTGTTCACTGGTTAGTCCTTCCAGCGGATTTAGTACGGCCGTCTCGGCACCTACCTCGTTTGCGATCGTGTCAGCTACTTTGGAGGAGACCAGCGTTTCGAAGAAGATTGTTTTTACATTGTTCTGCTTGGCAAAATCAACCACTTCCGCCATTTTGGCAGCTGTTGGCTCTTCTTCAGGAGACAATCCGCTGATGCCTACCTGGGTCAACCCGTAATCACGTGCCAGATAGCCAAACGCAGTGTGTTGAGTAATAAAGTCCTTGCGTTTCGTATTGGACAGATTGGTTTTGTAATCTTCGTCCAGCTGTTTCAGTTCGGCCAGATAGGCATCGGCATTTTTCTTGAAGTCGGCCGCATGATCAGGAGCCAGTTCGCTCAGTGCAGTCTCGATATTGCGCACTTCGGTCTGAGCCTGCATCGGAGACAGCCATACATGCGGGTCCATACCGCCATGATCGTGATCATGGCCTTTTTCTGCGGCATGGTCATGAGCTTCTTCACCAGCATGGGCTTCCTCTTCGCCGGCATGCTCTTCTTCTTCACTGTAACCGTCCATTACCTGTATATCTTTGCTTGCTTCCACCATTTTGGGACCGCTGGTACCTACAGCATCCTGTACCTGGGTCATCCATGATTCGAGACCGGCTCCGTTATAAACGACCATGTCGGCTTCGGTGATTTTGGCAATATCCTGTGGAGTAGGTTCCCAGTCATGCGGCTCTGTTCCCGGCGGAACCAGTACCTGCACATCCGCCAGATCGCCGGCGATTTTGGAGGTGAATTCCTGCATTGGATAGAAACTGGTGACAATCTGAAGCTTGTCTGTGCTGCCTTGTCCGGGAGTTGTACCGGACGTGGATGGGCTATCGTTACCACATCCCGCCAGCACCGTGCTCATTCCCAGTATAAATACCGCCGGCAGAGTTAACAGTTTACGTTTGTTCCATTTCATTTCAATACTTCTCCTCCCCACTCCGTGATTAAGTGGTTATATTAGTTTTTGTTCAGTACTTCTGTTTTTACATTGCTTTTCTGTGAGCTGCCGCTCTGGCGCTGCCAGAAACGGCGGGTGTCTATATCGACCACATAACCGGGGTCTTTATCCCGGCGAATACGATAGACAATACGCTGAAGGCCCATGCCGATCAGCAGGAAAGCCAGCAGCAGCAACGCTACGGTCGCTCCCGGCGGTGTATTCACATAATAGGAAGTTGTCAGTCCACCGAACATGCCAAGCAAACCAATACTGACAGCCATAATCAGCGCCGAAGTGAATCCTCTGGCAAAACGAAGTGCCAGTGCAGCAGGGAGTGCCATCAGTGCGGACACCAGAAGTACACCGACAATTGGCATTGCAGCAGCTACCGTCATCCCGGTCAGCACCGAGAAGGTCTGGGACAGCCAGCGGACACGGGTGCCGCCGATCTGTGCCGTCTCTTCATCAAAAGTAATATTGTACAGCGGCCGTCTCATCGCTGCCCAGTAGATCAGCACGAGTGCAAAGACCGTACCGATAATCCACAGCTGGGTAGAGCTGACAGCCACGATCGAACCAAACAGATAGGAGCTGAAGCTGCGGTTTAGCCCGGAATCCATACTCATGAGCACCAGCGCCAGCGCGAGGCCGCCGGTCATAATAACGGCGATGGACACTTCTCCATATCCGCGGAAATTTTGCCGCAACCGCTCAATGACGAGCGCTCCCGCTACGGCAATAACAAACCCTCCAACCGAAGGGTTAATGCCCATAATCGCTCCGATTGCTACACCGGCCAGCGAGACGTGAGACAGCGTATCCGCCATCAGAATCTGCCTGCGCAGCACCAGATATATCCCGAGCAGCGGAGCGATGACAGCAATCATTCCTCCGGCCCAAAACGCGCGCTGCATGAACTCGTAGTCAAACATGCCCATCCTCCACCCTCCTCTCGTTCCAAACGGATCATGCGGTCCAGATAAGGCTCTGCCTCTTCCAGTCCATGGGTTACCATGACGACGGTCCGTCCGTGCTGTTTTACATGATGGCGCATCAATTCATAGAATCCTTTGCGGCTTTCCAGATCCATCCCGGTCGTCGGTTCATCCAGAATCAATACATCCGGTTCCTGGGCCAGGGCACGCGCGATACATACACGCTGCTTCTGCCCGCCGGACAGCTCGCCAATTTTGCGGTCACGCAGTTCCCACATGCCTACCGCTTCGAGTGAGGAGCGCACCAGCGCCTCCTGCTTCTCGCCAAAACGCTTGAACAAACCGAGTCTCATATAACATCCTGAGCGCACCAGTTCATAGACCGTGCTGGGAAACCCGCTATTGAATGAAGCGACCTGCTGGGGCACATAGCCGATCACCGGACGCTTCCCTTTTTCATTACGATTAATCTGTACCCGGCCGCTCCACGGCTTCAATATGCCGAGCAGCAGCTTTAGCGATGTCGTCTTGGCAGCACCATTGGGCCCGCTGAGTGCCATAAATTCATTGCTGTATATTTCCATCGACAACCGATTCACTACCGGTTCCCGGTCATAACCAAACACTATATCCTGCATGGAAGCCAATAACAAGATTAGCCCTCCTTCCGTTCTTATCGTAACCGTTACGAATACCACCTGACTTACTTTACTCCTCGTATGTCAGCATTGTCAATACGTTTATCCAAAATAATTACGATCTGGCTCGTCCTCCCACCTGATTGACCTTACCTTCCTATTGCAGGCAAAAAAGCACGGCACCTCTACAGATTATTAACCCGTAGCGCGTGCCGTGCCTGTGTGCTGCCGTTTACTTGCATGCATACTTTGCCATGTTCGGTTGAACGGTATGCCTACCCTTGCCTGTCACATTATTTCTGGATCAGATACAGTCGGGAAGTCTCTTCCCAAATCTCGCCCTGCTTCAGACTGAAGAATCCTTTTTCTTCATCCGGCAGGTCCACATTTGGTGCATTGACCAGATTAGTCTGGGGCTCCGGACAGAGGAAGGCCCCGGAAGCTTCGCTGTTCCAGATCATCCAGTGCTTGTACCCTGTTCCTACATCATATACCAGCTTCTCACCCAGACGGCTATCGATAATCTCGGCATAGTTGCGGCCATTTTGCGGTGCAGCTGTATAATGATTGTCCATCACTTCGCCGTATGGGTTGGCTCCTTCTGCCTTGAGCTGTTCTTCCCAGTCAGAAAGCGGCTGGAATTCGCCTGTCGGCAGCATACGCTCGGTCATCTGGCGGCGCTGACCGTAGGTGGCACGGAATGTCATATCATCTGCTGTGCTGTCCGGTGCAAACGGCGCATTCAGTGCCGTATGGAATGCCAGCATCATTGGCATCGGATCGTTGCCTTCATTGCGTACCGCAACATGCTGCTGCAGTCCGTCTTCGGACAATGTATACTGCAGTTTCACCGTAAACTGGTGCGGCCAGTATTGGTAGACCGGATGCGAATCATCAATACTCACACTCAGGCAGACCGTACTGTAAAACTCGTTGGCATCATAGGAATCCACTTCCCATACAATCGTATGCAGGAAGCCGTGCAGATGGTTATTCGTCGCTTCTTCATTAATAGGGAAGCTGTATCTTCTGCCGTTCCATGTAAATGTGCCGTCTTCATAACGGTTCGGCGGGAACAGGACCGGAATACCGTGGGTACCCGGGCTGGCACGGAAATCATCCATCTCGCCCTGCTCCGGTTCACGCAGGAAGTTATATCCTTTGGCGGTATCACGATAAGCAATCAGATTCGCCCCTACTCCTGGCAGTACAGCAGCTTCGTAAGAACCATATTTCAGCCATACAGCCGGTTCTCCCTGATAAGGTTGTTCATAGGCACTGGAATGATTGGACATAATTAAAGTCTCCTTTTTGGGTCAAATCAAAATGGCATAGGCAGAAAATTCGTTATGTACCGGGATATCCTGTCTATGCAGGTTGCAGAAAACGTTAACGTTTTTGCTTACTAATTAACAAATAAACCAACTATTACTGAGTGTAGCATATTTTCATCTGTTCGCCAAAAGAAAACAGGATGCGGGAAGACGCAGCGCTGCATCTTCCCGAAGCTGTTCCTTTCAACTAGACGATACGTACTTTTTCACCTTTGCGGGCCGATTCCAAACAGGCAGCGATGACCCGGGTATTGCGCACCGCATCTTCCGGGCTGTAGGACAGCGGCGTTCCATCCAGTACCGATGCTGCGAAAGCATCCATCTGCAGCGCGAAATGATTGGCAGGTTCAATATATTCATCCCGCTTGCCTTCATCGGTATAAATCGTAATCTGAGGTTCTCCATGGATATCATCACGGCGAAACGCATAAGGCAGCTTGATCCTGCCCTTTGTTCCAATAATTTCCAGTGCACAACTGGAATAAGCCCACATCCCGCATTCAAAAGTAGCCGATCTCGCATCTGGAAATTCCATTAGACCGGAGGCCATCATATCCACATGGTCATGCTTGGCCGAAAACATCGCATGAACAGTAACCGCTGTAGGCTCGGCTCCAAAATACATGCGAGCGGCAGATACGGGGTAGACACCGAGATCATAGAGGGAACCTCCGCCCATGGCCCGTTGATAACGGACATTCTCAAGATCATCCGCATTGCTTGAAGTAAACCGCCCATGCATACTGCGCAGCACTCCAATTTCTCCCGACTGGATAATTTCTCTCACCCGGTCATGCTTGGGATGATAGCGGTACATAAATCCTTCTGCAAAAGTAACACCTGCCTTGCGGCAGCGGTCTACCATCTCGGCCGCATCTGCCGCTTCCAAGGCGGCTGGCTTTTCACATAATACATGCTTTCCTGCTTCTGCAGCCTTGATCGTCCATTCCTTATGCAGATGATTGGGCAGCGGAATATACACAGCATCAATATCGGCGTCCATCAGCAGAGCCTCATAGCTTCCATAGGATCTGGAAATATCACAGTGGTCTGCCACATGTCTGGCCACCTCGGCATCGCGGCTGGAGATTGCCAGAACTTCATTGCGCCGAGATTCTTTTAGGGCAGGTATGATGGCGCTTACAGCAATTTCTGCAGTACTGATAATGCCCCACTTCAATTTACGTTCAGTCATAGATGTATCCCTTCCCTTCGTTCCAGATTCGGTCCTGCCTGTCTTACGGATAAAGCGTTCATCCTGAGAATGCGTATCCGTCCCCGACTCCTGTAGAAGATTAGACTTCTTTCTATTATATAGAGCGCGTAATGTATCACGATGGAGCATATCATCTATCCAATTATCTGTTTTCCGGTAAAAGTAATATGCCGTTCCGTCCCTCTCATCAGGCCGGATAGAGATCACCTGAACTCATACTGCTTGTTCATGTAACCTCTACTGGACCGATAAATCATCCATAGGCTGCCCAGCCGTAACGGGACCAGGCAGCCTGTCAGTTATAATTATCTGCTTCAGCCTTGGTCAGCATACCGATGCAGCGATCGAGGTCGGTTTTGACCTGTTTTTTATAGAGTTTAGCTTTTTCACGTCCATCGTCTGTAAAATGATAAATAACAATCTCCTGGAAATCAACCTTGGGATCGTTACCTTTTAACTGCTTGGTCCGGTAAAAAACACCTTCATGCACCAGTTCATGCAGCGCCCGGTAAATCTCGCTCTGCGGTGGAGAATAGCCGAATGATTTAAACCGTTCCTTCATGTTCTCCAGCATCTCGTATCCGTAGCCGCGATGCTCTTCGACCATGGTGATCAGATATAATTTAATAAAGGCGCGCTGGGCGATCATAAATGCCATATCACTCTGCTCCTTTCCCTAATTGCCTGTGCATGCAACGCTGTGGAACAAATTATTCCACTTGTTCTATTATATGAAACTTTCACTACTTTGAAAAGTTAAGTCCACTGACAAAAAGACCTGTTCAGAAACGAACAGGTCTTTGGCTGGATCAGGCTTGTTTCTGGGCTTTCTTGTATGGAATCCCGGTCAACCATGCCCCATAGGGGATACGGGTCAGCAAATAGGTCAGCAATACGGACAGACCGAGCGTAATGACGGCCGTAATTATGGTACGTATCGTCACATCCCAGCCTGTCATGATCCAATCATCGAATCCATACGTAATTCTGAGCATCAGGGCATGTGCCAGATAACCCCCGTAGGAATAACGACTGATCGTAATCCAGAACTGACGTTGTCTGTCGCTGCCTGACTTCGTAATACTCAGGGCAAGCTTATAGACCAGCAGCACGGAGGCCGTAAGGAACACAGCCATCAGCGGCTGCAGCAGTGTAAGACCAATAAATCGTCTGCCATAGGTAGCATCCAGTGGATACCCGCCCATCACCAGACCTGTATAATACACTACAAATAACCCGCATAGCAGCATGACCGGGGGGAACTTTACCCGTCGCAGCGTATCCAGGAAAGTATTGATATGTAAGCCGGCCAGTGCGCCTAGCAAGAAATAGTACAGATAGTACACAATATTACGGTCCGCATAGGTTGTAAAGTACGGCGTGAGCACCGGAATCTGCCAGGCTTGCGCCAGCTCGGATAACCATGGACGCAGCAACAAAATCAGCTCATAACCCGCAAACAGTACACCCGGCAAAATCAGTATTCCATAGCGCCGGTCACTCGTCCATTGCACTGCTTTGCGCACTACAGTACGCAGAAAAGGAAACAGCAGATACATCGGTATGATCATCACGATATACCAGAGGTGGTAGCTGGACTTGCCAGTATACCAGTACCGGGTAACATCCGGCAGCCATTCTATAACCGGTCTGGCATAGGTTCCATTCAGCCCGGCATAAAGCAGTGACCATAATAAATAGGGCACAATAATATCTTTAAACCGTTTGCGGATAAAAGAGCTGTAGGATATCACCCCGTCATAATTATAAAAAAGCACCAGCCCAGTGATAAAAATAAAGGCCGGTACCGCAAATTTGGCCGCTAAGAGCATCAAAGTGAGCCTTACACCATCTCCCGCCGTCACTTCAGGCACGACGGAGTAATGAGCGATCGAGTGCTGCAGCACAACGGCGGCAAAAGCCATGCCACGCAAAATCTCAATTTCTCCAAGTCTTTGTTTTTGTATCATACTGCTCTCCCGATCATCATAACAACTGCATGATTATTTACACATCATTACCATTTCATCATTCCAGTTACCTGTATCTGACATGGCTGGCGGTGCTGGAATCCGAGAGCCCTGTTGTTGTGGATTCTGTGAAGATGAACCTGGCATACGCAGTTCATTACGCAGCTTTTTAATCCACGCGCGGCGTATCTTTTTCTTTTCCTTGGCAGAGCCTGACGCCTGGTGATTGAACATAAGTTGAGCTTGCATCCGTATCACCTCCTTATCCATAGTTTGAAGATATCATACCTTCACTGCCAGTATAACGCCAATCCGTTAAATCGGATAGGGCATTTATAACCTAATCCGCAAATCTTACCTAAAGATTATAGCGAAACCGGTAGAAATATGACGAAAGGCCCACCTTCGGTATGGTTTTACCGAAGATGAGCCTATTTTAAGCGTCATGGCTGCGTATGACAAGCCGTTAGCTTGCCTGTTTTGCTGCATCATTTATTAGATTCACTGGTATATTTCGACTGGGTCGTACGGCTTTTATTAGACGCCGTATCCGCCATTCGAATAGGAAGTCAATTTGTTATCCGATCCCTGGCTGTCATTATTGGTATCTTTTGGAGTGACATCACTGCGCACTTCCGACGCGTTCGGATCATCTTCGGTACGTGTTTCTTTTTGCCCTGTTTGGGACGTATTGTCAAGTTTGGATGTTCCGGTGGAAGCATTCATCCCTGTTCCGGTAGCCGTAGAATCGATTGTCTGGTTACTCTCATGTGTGCGGTATCTGGATTCGTTCAGGGAACGGTTATTCCGGAATACCCCATAAGCATGATTGTAACGATCATCTTCATCTACCAGTACGAGAATCTTGCCTTCATTGACATAGCCTTCGTACTCGTTCGCTTCATCTTCGGGAATACCCATTCCGACCAGACCACCTACCAATCCGCCGGCACCTGCGCCTACCGCCGCTCCGGTGATCGTCGCTGCGATTGGTCCGGCTGCCAGAATCGGTCCGATACCCGGAATTGCCAATGCACCCAATCCGGCGAGCAAGCCTGCCGTACCGCCCAGAATACCACCAGTAGTAGCACCTGTAGCTACGCCTTCCGGCGCTTTGGTATCTGTCTCATCCGTAATGGTACGCATGTCTTCTTTGTCCTTGGTAATGACCGAGATTTCATCTGTAGTAAATCCCTTGGCTTTCAGGTCTTCTATCGCTTTAGATGCTTCGCGTTCCGTTTCGAATACACCCACAATTTTCTTATCCATGATTGTTACCTCCTATTGTTGACTTATGCAAGCCTTCGTGAAGATGTTGTAACTTCCAAGATTGGTACATAACTGTACATGTGGTCCTGTCTATACTTACCCGTACAGGGATTCGTTCAAACTTCTGCGCATCATGTAAGCATCTACTGGCGCGGTTTGACCCGGCTCGTCGCCTGGGCTTCCAGCGGATTATCCGGCCAATAATGCTTTGGATAGCGTCCTTTGAGATCTTTTTTCACTTCAAAATACGTATTCTGCCAGAAGCTCTCCAGATCATTGGTCACCTGAACCGGTCGGCTCGCCGGAGAAAGCAGCTGGATGGTCAGCGGCACCCTCCCGCCAATCAACGGGGTAGATGTGCAGCCGAACATCTCCTGCAGACGTACGGCGATCGACGGACGATCCGGATCCGTATAATCGACCGGAATACGAGACCCGCTCGGCACCTGAATATGGGTAGGAACGAGCTGGTCCATTCTCTGCCTCTGCTCCCAGGTGAGACGGTTCGCCAGCAGTTCGGCCGGATTCAGCTTTCTCACTTCCGACAGACGCCGCATTCCCTGTAAATAAGGCAGCAGCCATTCGTCCGCTTCCTCCAGAAGTTGCTGTTCCTCTGCAGATGGATAGTCAGGATCAACCCGATGCATAAATCCCATCCGCTGGCGCAGCTGGTTGGCCGGGCGTGACCACTGGAGCACTGCAAGCCCTTGTTCACGAACAGCTCCCAGCAGCGCCTGCTGTACAGCTTCTGCGGAAGGTGCTGGATCATTGACTGCAAGCAGCTCAATCGCTCCCAGCCGTGTGATTTTACGTGCAGATACGGATTCCCTCCCTGCCTCATAAGTCACTTCCTGAACAGTCTGGATGTGATCACCATGAATCTGGCGGATCGTCTGTTCCCGGATGCCAGCAGCCAGCAGAATCCTACTCTCACTGCCGTTATCATCCAGCTCGGCAGCGACCAGATAAGCCGAGGCTGCCAGATATTCCGTACGTCCGCGGCTGGCTGGGATAGAAGCGCCCCGCCCCAGACGAAGCAGGAATTTACCATCCCCCCGGGCTTTGGCAATCCGATCCGGATACGCCAGAGACAGAAGAGCACCCAGCCAATCATCATTTCGCTGATAGCCGGTATTTTCAGCAGACGGACTCTTTTCTTGCTCCACAGAACGAGCAGTATGGTCATCCTGCAGCAGTTGACCCAGCTGTCTATGAAAACGGTCTGCCCATTCCCTGATCCGCCCAATTGTATGATGATCTGCAGTATAACTGCCTTTGCCCTGTAATGCTTCCATCCTGTGTATCAGATCAATACCAGCAGCTGCCGGGGACAGTATATCCCGTTCCTGCAGCAGAGCAGCCAGTTCACATGCTTCCCGCTCCATCTTCCAATGTGCAGCCCGCAGAATCATGTGACCAAGACGAGGATGCGTACCCAGCCGTGCCAGACGGCGACCGTGTCCGGTAATTCGTCCATCCGGATGGAGTCCTTCCAGCTGCTTCAACAGTTCGACCGCATGATCATAGGAAGCTGTCGGCGGTTGATCCAGCCAGCTCAGTTCCTGTACCGAAGTTCCCCAGGAAGCGACTTCCAGTGCCAGCGGGGCCAGATCACTCTGCATAATCTCGGGAGTACGGGCTGCTATCAGCCGCTGATGCTCTTCTCTACTCCACATTCGGTAACAGACGCCGGGACGCTGCCGTCCCGCCCGGCCGCGGCGCTGGTCTGCCGCATCCACTGATACCTGCAGCGTCTCCATCCGCTCCATACCTGTACGCGCCGAGAATAGTTTCGTACGCATCAGACCGCTATCGATAACGATATTGACACCATCCACCGTGACACTCGATTCGGCGAGCGAGGTGGCCAGTACAATTTTGCGGCGATCGGCGGGTCCCGGCTTGACCGCCAGATCCTGCTGTTCCGGCTTCAGTCCGCCGTGCAGTATGACGATGTCTGTTTGCCTGAGCAGTGGATCACCGCTTTTTAGCAGTTCGTCGTATACGCGCCGAATCTCCCGCACACCCGGCAGGAATACCAACGCGTGACCTTCATGACGATGCAGCGCCCGGAATACAGCAGATGCCATTTTCTGCTCCATCCTTCCGGGAGCACGGCGATACAGCGTATAGGCGGATTCCCCCTCTTCATGGATCGTTTCTACCGGATAGCTTCGGCCAGCGCTGGACAGAACAGGTGCACCCCCGAGCAGTGAGGATACCGGCTCCGGGTCCATCGTCGCGGACATAATCAGTATTTTCAGATCTTCACGCAAAAGAGACCTGCTTTCCAGTGCGAAAGCAAGTCCAAGATCCGCATGCAGATTACGCTCATGAAATTCATCAAAAATAATTAGTCCCGCCTGTTCCAGTGAAGGGTCATGCTGAAGCATACGTGTCAGCACTCCTTCAGTCACCACTTCAATCAACGTACGCGGACCTACACGTGTATCCAGAGCGACGCGGTAACCGACTGTCTCTCCGACCCGTTCTCCCAGCGCAGCCGCCATATACCGTGCAGCCGAGATGGCGGCCAGGCGTCTTGGTTCCAGCATAATGATGCGGCGGCCTTCCAGCCAGGGTTCATGCCGCAGTGCCAGCGGCAGACGCGTCGTCTTGCCGGCTCCCGGTTCTGCAGTCAACACCGCAGAACCGGACTGTGCCAGCGCATATTTCAAATCGGGGATCAGATCATCCACCGGTAAGTGTACAGATTCATTCAGCATTGGAGTTCCTTTCCGATCAACAGGGTGAAAAACAGTTGTGCCAAGCGAAACAGCATTTATAAATCCACATCTATAGAGCGGATCCACATTTATAAATTTGTCAAATTACCGCCCGGTCAGACGCTTGCGGATTTTGCTCTCGTAACGTCCATAGGATGGATTATCCGACCATCCGTTTTGCGCGGTGAGCATATTCAGGCGAAGCGTCTTCTCATCCAGCTTCCTGCGCAGCTCCTGCCGCTCGCCATCATGCTGACAAGCCGCAATCAGATCGGTCAGTGTGAGCATTTCCTGACGAAGAGTCAGTTCCTCCGGCATAATACCCGCATTTTTCATAATTTTATAGGCAGCCCGCAGTTCCTCGGGCACATGAGACAGATCTTCCAGCTCCAGCGGTTTGCCTTTGCCAGGCAGATCGTCGAATTCTCCTTTTTGCATCGCTTCTTCAATCATCTGATCTGCTAACCAGGATAGCATATCTCCATCTCCTCTCGGCAGTCATGGAATAGCGTAATGTCCGAATGCGATGCACAAAGTTTAATCTCATAAATGAGGTTCATGTCCATACCATAATAATGACCATGTCTCTTATAGTGATGTTCAAATCTCATTCATATGCATAACGAACGACTGTCTATTCCTATCTTTAATTATACATGATACGACTCCAAATATTGAGCCTAAACGCAAAAAAGGAAGCTCCCTCTTGGCAAGCTTCCTTTTTTAACCAATTATGTGTATACCGTTCTGTGAACAAATTTTCTGTTATTTTAACAGAGCAGGGATTCCGCGCCATCAATTACGATCTGTGCGCCTGTAATATGGGAAGCTTCACCGGACGACAGGAACGTAACCAGATCCGCTACATTATCAGCTGAGCCGGATTGACCTGCCAGCGGCTGTCTGCCATTCGGGAATTCAATCGGAATCGCGATTTTCTCAACGGTTTCATTACGTTCAGTACTCTGATCGATATTGGTCGAGATCGCTCCCGGACAGATAACATTGACACGTACTTTGAACTGAGCCAGCTCCAGCGCTGCCATTTTGGTAAAAGCAACCTGTGCGGCCTTGGATGAACTATACGCGGACATTCCGAAGCTTGCAAACGTGGTATTGCCATTAATGGAACTGGTGACTACGATACTGCCGCCTTCTTTTTTGAGGAAAGGAAGCGCATACTTTACAGTAAGGAATGTGCCGCCCAGATTGGTATTGATCGTACGCTGCCAGTCTTCGTAGCTGATCTCATCGATAGGAGCAACAGTACCGTTAATGCCTGCGTTGGCAAACACAATATTCAGTCCGCCAAAATGCTCGGCACCTTTCTCAATAGCATGTTTGACCTGTTCTTCATTAGCAATATCTATCTCGAAAGCGAGTGCGGCATCGGCACGGATCGCATTGATCTCTTCTTCAGTCTCCCGAATTCGTTCCGGTGACAGATCACAGATGATGACATTGGCCCCCTGTGCAGCAAACTTCAATGCTGTAGCCTTACCAATACCGGAGCCGCCACCGGTAACCAGTGCCGTCTTGCCTGCAAAACGGTTAGATTGAACTGTGGATTCCATATTATTCACTCCCTCACATATGTTATTGGCCATTTGCTAATTAGCTTGCCACAACAATTACCCACATGAGGCCAATAAGGAATCACTTTAATATATATTTATATACAGTTGTATGATGGAAATGACAAAACCGGACAGTAAAAGAGCCTGTCCGGTCGGATAATACTTCTCGTATGAACGTTCTGACACTCTTGTAATAAAGAAAATCTTCGATGTATTTTTTTGGTCACTGACTGTTTAGCTTATCAACTCTGCGATCGAATAAAGTCCTAGACCGATTCGGGCTGCTGTACCCAATCCAGCAGCATTTGGCGAAAATGAATTTTGTCGGCCGGGACCGCAATCATCCAGTCTTCTTGATCCAGGTTGCTTCGCCGTACAATCCAGTTCGTATCGTCATCAGCCAACAAGATGGCACCTTTGCGTTGCCAGTTCTCTTCATCCCAGTAGGAAAATTGAACTTCTGCATACAGCCGGTTCTCCGATAATACACCGGCAAACAGCCTTGAGCCTTCCAGGTCTCCTGTCATCTTACTCAGCTGGTTCATTAACTGGTGATTACGACGAGCCTGTTTGTTCCGTATATAGTCATCAAACCATTGACCGGAAAAAGTCAGCGCCGGCATCTCATTGGCCGGGTATGTGTTCAGATTCATTTGTTCCATTACAAGACTGCACGCTTCGGTCAGCGTCCCCATCGATCGCAGTGTATAATGTCCGGGCAGATCATTATCCTGTCGAATCTCGATCACTCCGTCACTGCTGAAATAAGTATGGCTATCATAAAGCTGCTTGCCTGACTCTGTCTTGTACTGATAACGAAGGCAGCAACCGCGCTTGTAAATCCCGTTAAATAGATGCGCACCTGCTGATGCCCGGGTGACCAGAGATTCAAACTGCTCTGCACTTAGACAGCCTTTTTGCAGTAACGACACAGCGACCTGTTTCCAGCTTGCGGTCAGTGTTCCTGTATCCTGAGATGGAAATGGATTATCTCTTCCCAGAATCCGGTCAAAACCCAAAATGCCAGCCAGAAAAAACATCTCTTTATCTGTCAGTGTCAACGTTCTCTCATTAAATGAGTTAAAGGCGAACATATGGCAGTTCTTCTCCCTTCAATATTGACATGTAAGCTTTTATATCTATATAAAAGGGTAATCATGTTTATATAATAGTATTTAAAGGTTCTTTGTGCCCATTTAAATGTAGCACTATAGACTTAAATTTGTCAATTATAGTTTAAACAATATCTAGCATTTTCTATATTCTATCTTCTAACTATGAATAAATGATTAATTACTTATTGACCAAACATAACAGGATTATTCTGCCGTTTTGAAAATTTTGTGTCCTGGAGGCTGATTTTTGCTGATGTTTTAGGTGAATATCAGGTTCCTTTAAGTTTTCTTTAAGGAAAGGATATTACAATAATCTCAAGTTAACGGAATACTATATCTATTTTCCTGAATGATAGACTTATGATCACTTGCCGTTAACTAGGAATGACTTACAAATAGATGAGGTGATTAATAGTGAAAACGACAATTCTGTTAGAAAGCAAAATCGTTCCGGTTTACTTTAACGCCGATAATACACAGCCCGTATCCAAACTTCTCAGACTATTACGCAGAACCATTGAAAATAAAGTGATTAACGGCAAAAAAATGATTAAAAATTGTCTGGATACCGTAATCAGTATCGAAGTTATCGGATCGGAAGCCATTTTGCATACTTACCGTGAAAGTGATACGTTAGCCTTATCACTTTACTAAAATCAATTACAGACATAATGAACATGTTCACTACAAAACATCAAAACAGAAACTTGGACGGGCCTGGGAACCGGAAATTGATTTTCCGAACGGCCCTTTCTGTTTTTAGACAGGATTTTGGATGCTATTGATTACTATCACTTCTATATTTCTCCTGTTGATACAGGATAGAATAAAAGACCGGATTCCTGCTGAATAGAGTCTATTCAGCAGGAATCCGGTCTTTTGGTGTCAAATGTATACGTATTAAAGTAATATGTATTTCACTCTATTGCGTCATAATCAATTGATAACAAATTAACTTTAAGTAATTTGATAGCTTTTTATAAGAAGGATGTATAATGTTATTATATTACCAAAAGGTTAGTCTGTATCAAATATATATTATATGTTATAATAGGTTTAATAAAAGAGGTGATATAGATGGATACATCAATGCTTTGTCCCCGATTTGAAAAAGGGATGCAGATTTTAAGTAAACGTTGGAATGGTCTTATCATTTATCAGTTGCTGAATGGTCCCCAGCGCTTTTGCTCAATTCAATCATCACTTCCTGTAAGCGGTCGTCTTTTATCCGAACGTCTCAAAGATCTGGAGCATGAAGGAATGGTTGTTCGTCATGTCTATCCGGAGACTCCTGTACGTATCGAATATGAACTGACCGAAAAAGGATTGGCATTGGAAACTGTCATCCGTGGTATTCAGGATTGGTCCCAAGCCTGGATCCAGCCAGGGGAACAGCAGGCAGAATGCGAATATACTCAAGCTGCCAAGTAAACAAACCATAGGATAACAAAAACATCCGGCTCCTCCCATGAGGAAAGCCGGATGTTTTTTTGCTACAAAAAATTAGTGTGCTCTATGATTTTATTTATCCTGTGGATGCCGGTCAGGTATCGCAGTGAAATTAATTGGAGTGAATATTGCAATCAGATAATGCCTATTACAGCAGGTTCGTGATCACTAGCTAACATATTGTGTGTTTTTACCGGCTTCCATCTTTTCCGCTCTGCGGATGCGAATAATGAACAGACGCAGCAGATTCGTACGCGTATGTTCGTCGGCATTCCGGCTCAGCTTTTGCAATATAAAACGGTCTATTGACATGCCTGCTCACTCCCTCTCAAGTCGCCGGATAGATGTAGTCTGGTATCTTCATGGTAAAATGTTCCGGTATCCATTAATAACCTTTTCCCACGGCTTCTAAACCGCAATAAACGCTATTATATCGTATTTATCCGGTGAATCTTTTGTAACTATTTGTCATCCTTTCCTCATTGATTCTACCTGCTTCAAATCACTTCGTATGTAGTAATACAGCGATATTATGGCGGTTAGGTTATTGGCTGATTTGCCCATAAAAGGCCTACCCTCTCGCTGCAGAGGATAGGCCGGGACAGAATGATCGGTGTTATTTTATAGGATTCTGAATCTGCTGCATCCGATAGAATCAGTCAGACTATCCGCCTATATTGTTCTATTCCTCGTTCATTTAGAAGAACTTGCGATATTGATGCTGAATGCTGATCCAGCGAGTGCGGGTGAACTTCTCAATCGCCCATTCACCGCCAAAACGTCCGACACCAGAAGCTTTCTCGCCGCCGAACATGACATGTGCTTCATCATTCACCGACTGGTCATTGACGTGAATCATGCCGGTCTCCATCTGCTGGGCGACCTGATAGCCGCGTTCCAGATTGGTAGTAAATACCGAACCGCTCAGTCCATAATCACTGCTGTTCATAATACGCAGGGCATCTTCTTCCCCTTTGGCGCGAATCAGCAGGGCTACAGGGCCGAACAGCTCTTTCTGGGCTGCTGGGTTATCTGCTGCCACTTCACTCAGCACGGTAGGCTCCAG
Source organism: Paenibacillus sp. Z6-24 (assembly GCF_054161335.1). NCBI lineage: Bacteria > Bacillati > Bacillota > Bacilli > Caryophanales > Paenibacillaceae > Paenibacillus > Paenibacillus sp. Z6-24. Next base: position 2,968,135 of record NZ_CP096398.1, read on the forward strand.
CACACTACCGTCTGCTTTGCCGCCATACAGCAGCTTGGCTCCGGCTTGTTGGGCTTTGTCGATCACGTCAAGCAGACGCTCTGCTTCTTTCTCATGAATCAGCGGACCGACAACGGTTTTCGGATCGGAAGGATCACCGTATTTCAGCGTTTTGACTTTGGCTACAAATTTATCGGTAAAGGTATCGTAGATGGAATCATCCACAATAATCCGATTGAGCGCCATACAGATCTGTCCCTGATGGAAAAACTTGCCGTATACGGCTGCATCTACCGCCCGGTCAATTTCCGCATCATCCAGCACGATCATCGCGTTATCTCCGCCCAGTTCCAGCGCTACTTCCTTCAGATTCTCACCAGCCAGCTTGCCGATGCCACGGCCGACTTCTGTCGAACCGGTAAAGGAAATGATTTGGGGAATGGGATGAGCGACAAACGCATCACCAATCTCACTGCCGCTGCCGCTGACAACGCTCAGTACCCCTTTGGGCAGACCAGCCTGATCGAAAATGTCTGCAATCAGCAGTCCGGCTGTAATCGGCGTATCCGAAGCTGGTTTGATCACCACGCCATTACCGAGCGCAAGCGCCGGAGCAACGGTGCGCATACACAGATGCAGCGGAAAGTTCCATGGGCCGATCATGCCCACTACACCCTTGGCTTCACGAATGACTCGGTTCTCCTTGCCTGGAATATCCGAACCGATAATGTCACCTTTCATTCGGTAAGGGAATGAAGCAGATTCTTCCATAACCCGGCGTGCAGCAGTCCATTCGCGCTCGGCTTTGATTCGCGTGCTGCCAGCTTCGGCGATCAGCAACTCCACAATCTCTTCCTTGCGTTCATCCATCTGGGCAAGCGCTTTATAGATGACCTGGGCACGAACGCCAAGCGGCGCTTTAGACCATTCTTTGCCTGCTTTGTAAGCGGTCTGATACGCGAGATCCAGATCTTCCTGACTGGAAGCTTTCATTTCGACGAGCAGTTCTCCGTTATATGGGTTTATATCCTTGACGGTTTTATCAGACGAACCTTCGACCCACTCACCAGCGATAAACTGTTTATTCCATTTGGCAAATTTGGATTGTAAAAGTGTCATATGTTGTTCCTCCCTGTAATCAACGTGCGAATAAGTATCAGAAACACAACGATGATAACAATAAGTTAGTATATTACCGTTTTGCTGTTCCTCTATATTGTTACCCGTCTCTTCCTGCGAACAAACATGAATTTGATATTCAATATTTTGCATATAATAATTCGGCCATGTACGGATAGCGGATAATGGTGAATTTCTTTAATATCTGGACAGCTGTGAAATCGGACAAAAATAGGGTGATGGACCGTTTCAATTGTCGAACTTTTGTTTTCGCTTGTCATTCTCCTTTTTTCAGCTGTTTTCTTTAGCCGATCTATCGTTTAATCGGACAAAAATAGGGTGATCGGGATGAATAGAGTGGATTAGGCCCTACTTTTGTCTGTGATACCCTAGAAATGTCTCCTTATACCCTAAAGTTGTCTGTCTTCGCCCTATTTCTGTCTGATTAACCACCCTTTTTTTGTCCATGCTTTGCCCTCTTCCTGTCCATGGTCAACCCTAAAAAAGTCTCATTTTACCCTATTTATGTCTGGGACAACGCTTGTAAGTCCTTTATCTATAACAGTTCAGAGCGATCTAAAACAAGCAAAAGATTTAAAAGATATTAAAACCATGTTTATAAAACAGGAGAAAACATCACAAAGGGATGATGTCCTTTTCCTCCTTTCCCCAATTCTGATCTTTCACTCTGCTTTATCCTATTCTTATCCTTCACCTTGCTTTATAATGAGCCTATGATTCAGATACGGAGGCTTACATGCGGAAAAACAGTCTTGTCACCAAATCCAATAATTTGATCGAAACGCCGCTTAATCTGGGCGTTGTGGAACTGCGTATTATTTTTGTACTTATCAGCACGATCTCTCCCAATGATGAGGAGTTCAAACCCTATCGCTTCAAAATCAGCGACTTTGCCAAACTAATTGGCGTGAAAAATAAAAATGTGTATCAGCAGATCAAGGATTATACATACAGCCTGATGTCCCAGCCGTTCTATGTACATGACAATCTGCAGGTCACCTGGCTCGCCTCGGCGGAATATTTTCCGGGAGAAGGCATGATTGAAGTGGAGTTCTCCCCCAAGCTCAAACCTTATCTGCTGCAGCTCAAGGAGAAGTTCACCACCTACCGGCTGCAGGATATTATCAAGCTGAAAAGCGCCTATGCGATGCGAATCTACGAACTGCTCAAGCAGTACGAACGGATCGGCACACGGACATTTACGATTCAGCGGCTAAAGGAACTGCTCGGGGTCGAGGAGCTGTACCCGGTCTATTCCGATTTCAAGAAGCGTGTCATAGTCAAAGCTCAGGAAGAGATCAACAAGCATACCGATATCAAAATCGACTATATCGAAATCAAATCCGGGCGCAAGGTCAGTGAAGTGAAATTCATTATTACGTCCAAAGCGCCGGAGAAAAAAGCCACCCTGCTGCCGAACCGGGAGACAGCGGCAATTGCCCAGCCCAACACTTCCCAGCAGCTGGGCAGCCTGTTAAAGTATGAATTTGGTCTTAAACAGCCGGCGATCCAGCCGATCCTGGCCGAGTATACGCGCGATTATATTCTGGAGAATCTGGAGAAAGTAAGGCAGGATGTGCTGCGCGGCAAAGTGAAGGATATTCCCGCCTATACGATGGCTGCCCTAAAAAATGATTATCGCAGTCCCAAAACCGGTCTGCAGGCTGAACAGGAACGAATGCAAGAAGAAAAACATGCGCAAAAACAAAAAGCGATCGAAGCGGAAAGTTACTACAAAGCACTTTCCCAAAAAGTCGGCGATTTTATTGGCCGTCTGTCACCGGCAGAGCTGGAAGCTGAACTGTCCGGGCTCAAAGCAAGTGTGAAAGACAAGGATATCGATATTATTGACGAGGATGCGACCGATCCGCATCGTATGACAGGAGCGTATTTCCAGCAGTTTATCCAGAAGAAGTTTTTCGCAGACTATACCATGGAAGTGTATCGGAGCGAACAGGCGCAGCATGTGACATCTGGAGATTAATGAACCACTACTACGAATAAGATTGGTGAGACGACTGTTCACCTTTAACAGTGGCTGTATCGATCAGGCAGAGCGATGGCAAAAGGATTCAAAAACCAGTAGTCTACTCTGCTGGCAGCTATTAAAACGTTCAACAACAGACTGGCAACAAGAGTGGGCAGATTGTCTGATCGTCTGCAATAAAAAGAGCGTACCCCTTGCGATGGGATACGCTCTTTTTGCGCTTAGTAATAGGTGTTGATTAATATTCTGCAGTTAATACCGTTCGTCTATGCGTTTATTAAAAGAGTATGTCCAGAAATAGACTGCTGTATAACAATATCGCATGGTATTTGAAAAAGAAGCCATTTAACTATTGCCAAAGCATTTAATGAAATAAGACAAAAATAGGGTACTGTGGCAGCAGTTGATTGAACAGCAATTTGGGAGATATCAATCTACCCTATTTTTGTCCGTTTGTCTTCATTTCGTTGCTATTCTGTTCTGCTGTCTATTTTCTATTGCTGCATAATGGGCAGATGACCCTAAAAATGTCGTAGTTCACAATCCGGCTTTTACATATATATGGACATTTGTTTTACAGGATTAGGCTTGGACCAAACTGCAGTGTCCAGAAATTACCTTTGCTTTGTCCGCGTTTATCAACCAGATTCGTGTGTAGCACATTTCCTCCTGGATTGGATTTCCGCTGGCATTTCCCTGCAGTGCAGCCCGTGTGATCGTAACAGCGGCACTTTCCAGGATCGTGACCTTTTGCTCCAGAAATTCAATAGTGGTAAAGTCCACTACTCCAGAGCGATGAGCTTCCAGATCATCTGTCTTGGTCAGTATTTGCCCGAAATGATTCACAAAGGCAAGATCATCATGAATCAGCTCATCAAGAGCGTTAACATCACTTTGCAGCATGGCTTGGCGTAATTTTTCTTCATAAGACACAATCAGATATTCCTTCATCACTTTGATCTCCTCTGTAAATTAATATCGAATGTGCTGTGATTCATCGATTGAAGCTCTACTTTCTCAGTCTTCTGCTGTCTATTTATCTACTCTCATCTCCACAGCAGCAATCTCCAGAAGCGGCTGTTCGCTCCAGCTGTTGAGGAAAGAATAGATCGACATACTGTCCAGCATGTCCTGGGCCAGTTCGCCGGTCTCCACATCTGCCAGCAGAGCCTCACGGATATGCGGCTGAGCCAGGTGAACCGGACGGGTGGTCATCCCGCCGATCTCCTGACCAGCTGCACGCCGTTCCCATACGCCTGCGGTTTGTTCAAATGTGAACACTGCTGCTGCGCCATTTTCTGTTCTGAAATAGATTTTGGCTTCTTCAGGCAGCAGGGTGATGGATTCGATAATTCCGTCCACCAGCGGTACATCCGCTGCGAACAGTTCTTGATGGATACTTTGTTTTCTCATTATGTTTGTTCTCCTCTCTCCTCTGCCGCAATCTGGCTGACCAGCAGCGGGAACCACTCGGACAGCTGGCGGAAGCGGAATCCCGCCTTGTAGGCTTTGGACGTATCCATGATCCATGACGATGGTACACCGAATGGGGATTGCTCGCTCTCTTCGGTCTTGCTGCGGACGATTGCTTTCACCCCGGTCTCCTGTTCGATCAGAGTCATCATTTCCAGCAGTGTCATTTCTCCGTCGGAACGGGCATTGACCGGACCGGTCAGCTCCGAGGATAATCCCAGCCAGTACAGGAATTCGGCCGCTTCCTGTTCATGGATAAAGTTCATGCGAGCAGCTGGGTTGGGTATACCGATCACTTCGCCGCGCTGCACTCTGCCTACGTGAAAATGAAGTCTCTTCGTATAATCATTTGGTCCCAGCACAATCGGGAAGCGGACGGCAGCAGCAGGGAAATTAGCCTGCTGGAAAAAAAACGCCTCCACCTGGCGTTTGCCTTCTGCATAATCCGGCTTGGCTTGCGGGTCAAACGGATGATGGTAAGTATCCACCTGTTCCTCATGCAGCACCTGTTCTCCAAAGTCATAGACAGACAGCGATGAAGTTACAATGTATCGTCCCACCTTGCCGCTGAATACCGAGCAGGCATCCATGGCTTCCTGTGCGTTGTAACAAATATTGTCATATACGATATCGAATTCCTGGCTGCCTACGGCCTGCTGAAGCGCCTGCATATCCGTCCGATCGGCTATTAGACGCTGTACGCGGTCGCCGAATGAATCTTCGGTCTTTCCGCGCGTAAGCAGTGTTACGTTGATTCCTTTGTCCAGCAGCAGTTCAACCAGATCTCTACCAAAAAAGCGGGTGCCGCCAATTACCAGTACATTTTGCATAATGTAATACCTCCTGTGTTCATGATTAGTCGTCGGGTTATTCTCCTGCTATTCTAATCTTTAGTCTTTAATCTTTAATGATGATGCTTTTGCTCGGTAGGCAGTTCCAGCTGTTTGTGTGCGCGCCATACGAGGGTGAGCATCAGGATGTAGACGACCAGGTTCAGTATGACGTAGATTACGCTGAATATGCCGGATACGAATGTCCATGTGTTGGGATCGGTTGTATTGGCGAGCAGGCCGGACAGCAGGGCCAGAACAATGGTTACCTGGCAGTAGATGAATAAGCGCCAGCGCTTTTTGGCAGTTTCCTGCAGATTGGATTGATACTGTTTGTCCGCGATCTCGCCGATACCGATGCACAGATAATAGATCATATATGTCTCGGGTATGATCACGATCAGTGTCAGCAGTGTTCCCCACCAGGGTTGGCTGAGTGCCGTTGTACCGGCGGGAATGAACATCGGAATCAGGGACAGTACGAACAGGATCAGCGCACTGATTTTGCCTTTGGTGAATAAAGGCTGGATCGGCTCTAATCTCTGAAACCCGATATAAAACAGGACATAAGCAATCAGCATTGGGATGCTATCGATCCAGCTGCCGACCAGACCGGACGTGCTGAATGCCGATGTAATCAGTGCCAGCACCCACTGGCATAAAAACCCGTAAAAAAAGTATAAAAAACTCATCAAGTCTCTCCTCTCACCTGTACATCTGTGTCTAATCGTACTGCGGTCCATCTATCTACGCGCTGTATTCCCCGCAAAGGGAACGTCATGCAGACAGCTGTACGGCAGATTGATCTATGTACGAACGTTATTATCTTACCATTACATCTGCCTTTTCCAAAAGGGATGAGGCTGATGGATAACCGGCGATTCCATTGCTATAGCCACATGCCATTGTATGGTATAGCCAAAACGTATAACCACGCTGTGCCTGAATGCTGTAATATGAGAAACAACTTAAGCGATAGTATTACAATCCAAATCTGGGAGGAAATGAAAATGCCAAGAGTACTTAGCAGCAACCTCGGTTACCCCCGTCTCGGTGAACAGCGTGAATGGAAAAAAACACTGGAAAGCTATTGGAGTGGCAAGACGGATAAAGAGACTTTTCTGGATACGATGAAAAGTCTGCGTCTTGATCATCTGCGCAAGCAGCAGCAGGCTGGTGTGGATCTGATCCCGGTTGGTGACTTCTCGTATTATGATCATGTACTGGATACGGCTGTCACTTTTGGTCTGGTCCCTTCACGGTTCGGTTATACCGGCGGCGAAGTATCGCTGGAACAATACTTTGGCATTGCCCGCGGAACCAAGGAAGCGGCAGCCGGTGAAATGACCAAATGGTTCAATACCAACTACCATTATATCGTGCCTGAGCTGAACGATCTGACACCGCAGCTGACCGAGAATCGTGTACTAAAGCTGTATCTGGAAGCCAAGCAGGAGCTTGGACTGGAAGGCAAGCCGGTACTACTCGGACCGTATACCTTCCTCAAATTGTCCAAAGGGTATGACAGCAGCGAATTCGCTGGTTGGCTGAACAAGCTGGTACCGCTGTACGCCCAGGTGCTCAGCGAGCTGAACCAGGCGGGCGCCAACTGGGTGCAGATCGACGAGCCTTCCCTCGCTCTGGAAGTGTCCGCTGACGAATGGACACTCGTACAGGAAGCCTATACACAGCTGAACGAAGCGTCCAGCAGCAGTAATCTGCTGGTACAAACCTACTTTGAAGGTGTGGACGGATTCGGCAAGCTGATCGATCTGCCGGTGCAGGGGATTGGTCTGGACTTTGTCTACGGTCTGGAACAGAATCTGAATGCGCTGGATGACTGGGGCTTCCCGGAAGATAAAGTGATTGGCGTCGGTCTGATCGACGGTCGTAATGTATGGCGCTCTAATCTGGAGGAAAAGCTGGGACTGATCAATGTGATTGCCCAGACGGTATCGCGTGACCGCATTTTGCTGCAGCCTTCATGCAGTCTGCAGTTCGTGCCGGTAACGACCCGTCATGAGAACGCGCTGGAGCCTGTTCTGCAAAATGCACTCGCTTTTGCTGACGAAAAGCTGGCTGAGCTGGCACTGTTGACCCGTGCAGCCAATATTGGCGGCGCTGCCGTGCAGACCGAGCTGGAACAGAGCCGCAAAGCGGTATCCCAGCTGGCGGGTTCGGACTGGCGTTCCCCGCTGCATCCGGATCAAGCGAATAATGATAATGATACACGGAATGTTCCATTTGAAGAGCGTCGTGCTCTCCATGATGAGAAATGGCAGCTGCCTGTTCTGCCGACGACGACGATCGGCAGCTTCCCGCAGACAGTTGAGGTTCGTCGTGCGCGCCGCCTGTGGCGTACCGGCGAATGGACACCGAAGCAGTACGAGCAGTTTATCCAGCAGGAGATTCGTGAATGGATCGAGATTCAGGAAGAACTGGGACTGGATGTACTTGTTCATGGTGAGTTTGAGCGTACGGATATGGTGGAATTTTTCGGAGAGCAGCTGGACGGATTTGCCTTTACCAAAAACGGATGGGTTCAATCGTATGGCTCACGCTGCGTAAAACCGCCGATCATCTACGGCAATGTGAATTTTGTGGAGCCGATGACAGTCAAAGAAACCAAATATGCACAGTCCCTCACCTCCAAACCGGTTAAAGGCATGCTAACGGGTCCGGTAACGATTCTCAACTGGTCATTCGTACGAGATGATATTCCGCGCAGCCAGGTATCGTATCAGATTGCCCGTGCCATTTCCGACGAAATTCTGGCACTGGAAGCAGCTGGTATCGAGATGATCCAGGTGGATGAGCCGGCACTGCGTGAAGGTCTGCCGCTCAAGCGCTCCAAATGGCAGGAATATCTGGATTGGGCAGTCGGTTCGTTCCGTCTCTCTACCGCTGCTGTCAAGGAAACGACCCAGATTCATACGCACATGTGCTATTCGGAATTCCATGATATTATCGATGCGATCAAGGCAATGGACGCCGATGTCATCTCGATCGAGACATCGCGCAGTCATGGCGAGCTGATCTCTTCCTTTGAAGTGCATGGGTATGATAAAGGGATCGGTCTTGGCGTGTACGATATCCACAGCCCGCGTGTACCGGCCAAGGAAGAAATGGTACAGCTGATCGAACGCGCCCTGCGTGTACTCGATCCGAAGCTGTTCTGGATCAATCCCGACTGCGGTCTGAAGACTCGTGCCCATCCGGAGACGGTCGCTGCACTGAAACTAATGATCGAAGCCGCTCAGGATATCCGCCGTCAACTGGGACAGGAAACCAAAGTAGGCGTGTAATACCAACGAATGTATGGATATATTCCGGCTAACAGCCAAAAAACACTCTGTAACTGTCATGCTCATCATGACTGTGCAGAGTGCTTTTGCTGTTTCGAGAATTCGTATTGGAATCGGCCATGTCGAATGGCTCCTATAAAATGATGTCTGTATAAATAGATAACTTTGGTATACAAACTGGCAGGTGGATGAAATACATCCCCTGCTCATTATCCAGTTCAGTCCCTGATAATATAAGCATACTCCGGCTGTTCCTCGGTAAATCCGGCCAGCTGGCGGGACTGGTAGCGAATCGGGTGCTTGCTGCCCATCATAATAATATTGCGTACATCGCTATTCTTCTCCACCGGCAGCTGAAAGCAGCGCACATAAGGGAACACTTCACATAGCGTCGTATAGATCGCATGAATCCGTGTATCATGCGTACCCCTGCCGATCAGATTCATGATCAGTGCTCCCTGTTCATGAAGTTTGTGATCCACCAGTGTAAAAAACTCCAGCGATACCAGCTGATCCGGCGTTCCCAATTCGTCGAATGCATCGATAATGACGCTGTCATACTGCCAATCCGGCTGTCTCTCCAGCAGTTCCCGGCCATCGCCAATCCACAATGAATCAGAGGAGCAGCCAAAATATTCCACACTCAGCTCCGCTACTGTCCGGTCCAGCTCGGCAACCTGAATCTGTCTATCGGCAAAATAACGGCTAAGTGTACCAATTCCCTGGCCGATCATAAACAAATGCTGGGGGTCCCCCAGATTATATTCCAGCAGATGAATGATCGCCCGGGGATATTCAAAAACAATCCGCTGCGGGTCACGGAGATCGAGTGCTCCCTGGATATCGGAATTGGCAAACTGCAGTACCCGGAAATGCCCCTTCTCCCCGTACAATTCATGGGTCTCATATACAGTGATATCTGCATGGGATGTTATTTGATGAAAAAGCATCTGCACGATTACAATCTCCTTCGGTTATTGATCTGGAATGATTTCCTGCTGCAGGTATTATAGCATGCCGATGCAGTGTTCATTTCTGTTGTTCATTTAGTGGTCTGTTCTTCATTTACCGGCAGGCGTGTCTGCCAGATATACAGCAGCAGACCGATCACCGGAATCAGCCCGAGCCAGATGATTCCGGTGATCGGTCCCGGCTGATCCGGCGACAGCAGCAGTGCATAGCCGATAAATCCAATCCAGACGATCAGCAACAGATAGCGCATCATTGTATAACTTCGCTTTCTGGCAGCCCTCTGCAGGCTGCTGGATGGATATAATCCAGTATGATCAGACAGCCTGTAGGTAGCTGCCTGGTAAATCACTTCATTTATTAACGGGTTTGTACACCTGTCTAATCGGCGAAAGTATGGTCGCTGATCTACTATGTTGGCGACCCGATACCGCCGGGCTATTTGCTGCAGCTTCTCATACAGGTTCATATACTGTGAAGATATTTGGATACGCTATATCCTGCTGTATTCACTGTTTTATAAAAAGTTACATTTTTTTCATTTTTGTGACTTATTCCCTTTTCTTAATCGCTCGGCTGGGTATGTAATGAGCAACAACTTCTTTTACTGCTCTTCGGGCAACGATCTTCCTCCTGACCGACCATTTTCCTTCCTTCATTTGTACTCATATATTCAGCTTCAGAAAGACTAGCAGCCCAACCGTTCAGTTACTTGATAGCGTCTGGTTATATGACGTGATCGATTCCATCCCAGAGGATGTTTGCGCAGCAAAATATTTTGCATAAAAGGAAAATCGGCGATTTCAGCCGAAATCTGCTGCATACGATGAAAGGAGAACGCCATGCGTAAAATTACCGCTCCCCTGCTGAGCCTCTCTCTGCTGACAGCCATTTTGCTCGGCTGTACAGATACCGGTAATTCGCCCAATGCCAACTCTGCTCAGGCCGCCCGTACAAATGAATCCGGTCATCAAGCAGATGATATAGTGGGCCTGAATGATGTACAGATACAGGAGGCCATGAAAGCTGCCGCCAAGTATTTGAAAACACAGTATACCGTCGAGAATATTTATGATGAAGACGAGGAAACTGCCCAGTTGAAGCAGATTCAGCAAATGATCAAACCCCTGCTGACGCCGGAATATTATGAGTGGGTTCGCAAAGAACGTTCTGCCGGATTCCCTTTGCAGATCGCCATTCAGGAAAAGACCTCTATCACTCCAAAGGAAATTACCATCCGCTCGCGTACCGTTTCCAATACGGATCAGATGATCCGGCTGTCCTACCGGCTTGATTTGCATCTGGATAAACCAAACAAGTCCATCCCGCTGGGCGGCAAGCTGATTATGCAGAATGAAAATGGAAACTGGAAAATAGCAAGTGACTACAACAATGCAGACAGTCTACGGGAATGGAACGGCGTTCCCTCCGGGCATTAACTCTATCCGTAACAGAGAAGGCCGAGATCATCGTACCCATCATCTGCATGTATATGAGCAATCACACCCGCAGGTTAGCGATCATCTGCTGTTCCGGGACTATCTGGCCCGGTATCCAGAGCAAGCCTTGCAGTATGGGGAATTGAAGCGGCAGCTGACAAACGATTACCAGTATGATCCCTTCGGTTACCAGCAGGCCAAAGCAGATCACTGTCGGGATATTGTCCGACGCGCTCACCAGTGGCACGATCAGAACGATGAATAGCAAGATCGGAACCTCAAGAGAGGATGAATTGATAATGGATCAGTACAGTCTAATCCGTTATGGTATGACAAATAGACAGAGAGCCTGTATAGACTTCTCTGCCTGTTTGGATATATACACTTATTGGGAAAGGACTTGAATCACAACTTATCCTGTACCATTCAATGTCAGACTTGAGCGATACCGCCATCTACGAATAATTCGATGCCGTTCACATAGCTGCTTTCTTCCGAAGCCAGGAACACCACCGCGCTGGCAATCTCTTCTGTCTTGCCCAGGCGACTTAGCGGCACGAGACTCTTTGCCGATTCCACGACTTGATTGAGCGCTTCGCCAAACAGATCATCATAGGCTGGCGTGTGAACCCAGCCGGGACTCACGACATTAAGCCGTATTCCCGTGCCTTTCAGATCGGTGATCCAGTTCCGCGCCATCTGGCGAAGAGCCGCCTTGGTACCACCATAGACGCTAAAGCCTGCATCGCCGACCGAACCCGCTGTCGAGCCGGTTAAGATGATCGTTCCCGTCATATTAGGGAACAGCGGCAAAGCTTTTTGAATAGTAAACAAAGTCCCTTTTACATTTACGTTGAAAGTCTTGTCATACTGCTCTTCGGTAATCTGACCCAAGGGCAAAATGCTGCCAATCCCGGCATTGGCGAACAGAATATCCAGATGTCCTTTTTCCTGTTTGACCGCAGCAAACAGCCTGTCCAGGTCTTCCAGATTGGAAATGTCACCCTGAACGCCAGTCACCCGGTCAGCGATCAATTGCACGGCCGCGTCCAGCTCGCTTTGTCTGCGACCGGTGATAAATACGTAGGCTCCTTCTGCAACGAATCGCTGCGCTGTCGTAAGTCCGATACCACTTGTTCCTCCTGTAATAACCGCTACTTTCCCTTCCAATTTCCCCATGTCTATATGCCTCCTGTACGTGTCCTGTTTGGTAGTGATTACGTTACGATATTGATCATAACGCGGAACGAATCATTCTTCCGTAATCTGGATTACACAGGAAAACATATCGTCCAAGGAATTGGATACAGGCAAGTGATCAAGCCAGTTCGTGCATCGTTTTCTCCATATGAATCATGACCGTGCGACGACTGGTCACAAGAATACCTTCATTGGATAGTTCCTTTAGGGTCACTGATACCGCTTCCCGGGTAGCGCCAATCATATCGGCCAATTCCTGATGTGTCAGAGGGATATCGATTTTACGGTATTCCTTTTCTTCAGTGCCGAATTTTTGGGATAATCGATTGAGAAAGTACAGCACTTTACCTCGTAAATCTCTAAAAACCAGCTTCTCCACCAATTCGTCCTGATCTCGCAGACGTTTGCTCATTTCCGATAGGAATCGCAAAGACAACTCAGGGTACTTGACCAAAAGCGGTTCGAATTGCTCCGTCGGAATCGAGAACACTATCGAGTCTTCCATTGTCTCTACGTAAGCCCCTTTGGCGCCCAGTGAAAAGGTATCAAGTTCGCCAAATATACCGCCTTCGCTGAGGATACAGACGGTATGTTGTTTGCCGGCCGGGTTGGTCTTGTAGAAGCGAAGTTTACCGGTGATTACGAAAAATAAACCCTTTCTTTCATCACCGGGTGTCTGAAAAAGAGAATTTTTGGCAAGTGTGTACACATTGGATCTGGTTAACAATCGTTCGATTTCATGGATAACTTCTGCCGGAAGCGATTCAAATATTTTGATTTGCGGCAAAAGTGATGTGATATGTTCTGTCATCTCATACTGTACCATTTTGCCCTCCTTTTTATGCTGCGAATGACCAGCGTTATGTGCTTCTTGATTATTGTTCCTTATATAGCATAATCCATACCAGAGTTATGTTCATCATAAACCACCCTGATTTGCGCTTCTGTAATGCAGATTACAAAACGTTCCCTATAAAATTTAATATAAATGATCGCATAATGTTGTTGGAGTGTGCCTACAAGCTCTGGAATACATGTCTTTCATACGGATTGTCTTCAAATGACAAAAGGAGCACTGCATAAGATCAGTGCTCCTTTTCATTATTTATTATGGAATTGCAGATGCTGTCTGCTCCAAAAAGCAATGCCCATTAACGGATCTGCTTCAGCAGTTGATAGGCCTCTTCACGATTGTTCACCTGAAGCAATTGGTTTCGGTACTGCTCGTCCATTAATTTGCGGGAAAGCATTTGCAGTACCTTGAGATGGGCATTTCCCTGACTGCTGCGCGGTACGGCGATCATAAAGATTAACCGGGCATCCGTACCGTCCATACTGTGCCAGTCCACTCCGTCACGCTTCAAGCCGAACACGACTGCCGGACGCTGAACTGCCTGCGATTTGCCGTGTGGAATCGCGATATTCATGCCGATGCCTGTCGTGCTCTCCTGCTCACGTGCCAGAATTGCCTGCTTGAAATCGGGTGCAGATGATAATTTGCCATGTTGATCCAAAATATCGATCATCTCGTCGATCACCTGGTCGCGCGTCTCTCCCTGCAGATCGAGCCGGATTAGATCCAGATCCATAATATCGGTTAGCTGTTCGATCCGGGTCTCTTCGGCTGCCGGAGACGATAATGCATGGCTGGCAGATACCGCAGCGGCGGATGCTGGTACGGAAGTGCTGCCCGGCTGAACAGAAACATGATTTGATGGAGCCGGAGCATGGTCGGCAATCATATCCGCAGGAATGCCTTCAAGCTGCACGGAATCTTCCAGCGGGACGGCCTTTTTGAGCAGTGTGATCAGCAGTGCGCCGACGACTGCACCGACAATAATCGCGATAAAGAACATAATGACATTGTCGACAGCTCCCAGCACACCCACGATCGGACCGCCGTGAGCGACGCGGTCTCCTACGTGACCGAGCATGGCAATTACTGATCCGGTCATCGAACCGACCATAATACTCGGAATGACACGCAGCGGGTCCTGGGCTGCGAATGGGATCGCCCCTTCGGTAATCCCGAACAATCCCATGGTGAATGCCGCTTTGCCGGCTTCACGTTCTGCCGGACGGAATTTGTGCTTGGCAATAAATGTAGCCAGTCCCATACTAATTGGCGGAATACAGATTGCTACGGCAATCGGACCCATAATCTCATAATTGCCTTCCCCGATCATCGCCGAACCGAACAGGAAAGCGACCTTGTTGACCGGTCCACCCATATCAAAGGAAATCATTGCTCCAAGAATGAGCGCCAGCAGTACCGAACTCGTTCCCTGCATACTCGCCAGCCATACGGTCAGCGTCTCGAAAATCTGGGCGATTGGCGCTCCGATCAGATAGACGAACACCAATCCAACGACAAGCGACGCTAGTATCGGAATAATGATAATCGGCATAATCGGCTGCAGCGCCCGCGGGACCTTGAGCTTCTTGATGCCCAGTGCCACATAACCTGCCAGGAAACCGGCTACGATCCCGCCGATAAATCCTGCACCGGATTCACTATGATAAAAACTGCCGTTAGCGGCGATAAAACCACCGATCACCCCTGGCGCAATACCCGGCCGGTCAGCAATACTATAGGCGATAAATCCCGCCAGAATCGGCACCATAAAGGTAAAGGATGCCGAACCGATCTGCTCAATCGTTTTCCAGAACGAGCCATCCGGTATCACGAGCCCGCCCGGTGTCTTCTGTCCGCCCAGCGTCAGTGCAATCGCAATCAGCAGACCGCCGACGACGATAAACGGAATCATGTACGATACCCCGCTCATCAGATGGCGGTAGATCGGATTCTGCTTATCCTGACGCTCCTGCTTACCGGCGGAGGAAGATCCTTTCTCTACCTGATGAACAGGTACCTGTCCTTCGCTAAAACGCTTGATCAGTTCCTGCGGCTTGCGGATGCCATCCTGTACACCGACAACCAGCAGCCGTTTGCCGCTGAACCGGGAAGTGTTGACTGTCTTGTCCGCGGCGATAATAATGCCGTCCGCTTCACGAATATCCTGTTCGGTAAATTCATTCTCGACGCCGATGGAGCCCTGCGTCTCGATTTTCATCTGTACACCGAGCTGGTCGGCAGCTTTTTGCAGATTCTCTGCAGCCATATACGTATGCGCAATTCCGTTAGGACATGAGGTAATTGCCAATAGTTTCATGCTTATCATCCTCCATTGTTGTAACGCTTACATGTATTATAAACCGGAGAATGAGTGCCAAATGTTCAACCTTTTACCGGAAGCGGACAGAAGATGCGGTAAAAGCGGTTTTATTGTCGAAAAAGAGGAGCCGCCTGTCAGAATCCGCTCAGAAAAGTCATCACATCCTGTTGTTCACGCAGGCGCTGCACGAGCAGCGGGTTCTCACTGATACTCGACAGTTCGCGGAAAAGCAGGCGCGTCTCCTGCTGATCATCATTTTGCACCGCCAGCATGAATACGAGCGATACATATTCATTGCCCCAGCGCAGCGGCTGCTGCAGCGTCGCAATAGCGATCGCCGACTGCACAATATGCTGCGGACTGCCATGCGGGATAGCGACTCCCATGCCGATTGTCGTAGCAGACATCTTTTCCCGGACAATGGCGCTGTGCACGTATTCGGCGGTCACAAAACCTTTTTGATGCAGCAGTTGACCGAGCCGCTCGATAATCTCATACGGGTGCTCCGCCTGCTGCTGAAGCAATACGAGAAAAGGCGTCGTGTATTTGAGCAGTACCGATTGCTGGGGCTGTCCTGCCGGGGCATGCTCGGATTTTTGGATAAACTCCTCCAGCTTTTTTTCCTCTCCTGCTTCCAGCAGAGGAGAAATGACAATATGCGGGATGCTGACAGGCGGCAGTTCAATCGTCGAGATGATCATATCGACCTGATGCTGACGAAGGAATTCATCCAGCTCGGTCAGAGCAATGCAGCCGACCACATGGACTGCGTAGAATTTGCGTTCAATCCGGGAAGAAAGCAGCTGGGACATCCCGATCCCCATATGACAGACAATGACTACCTGCTTATGCTTGTGACTGCTGTGATTGAGCCGCTCCACCGCCGCCTGGAAATGCAGCGTCAGATAAGCCATCTCTTCCTCTGGGATGTTCAATCCGTATTCCCGGTTAAGCTCATCGACTGCAGACACCATCATATCGAACATGTACGGATACATTTTCTTAATCTCACTTAGCATCGGATTCGATACCGGCAATCCATAATTCAGCCGATTCAGCGTGGTACGCAGATGAACATGCAGCCCGCTGATCAGCGTCTCGTCCAGGGTAAAATCTATCAAGTTGAGACTGCACATTTTGCGTACCAGCTGCTCTACAAGAATTGCCGACAGTTGTTCATTTTCTTCGGCTGTCGGTTCTTCAGCGGGTACAGCCGGTTTGTAGCGCAGCTTGCCGCCGAGCAGATGCAGCGCCAGATAGCACTGCTCCATCTCCGGGAACGATATGGCAAATACTTTACCCAGCGCTGTCGACAGCTCATGGGCCCATTCATATTCGCGCTTGCGGCGAATCTCTTCCATCTCGCGTCCGGTTACTGTAATCGGCTGTCCCAGCTTGATCCGGCGGCTGATCAGCAGAATATGTATGACCAGGCTGTCAAATGTCTCATCCGTGAAATACAGCTGATGCCGTCTGCATAACGCTTCCAGCTCATGGTAGACCGTATCCACTTCATGAGCAGCGAACTGGCTTTTCAGCCATTTGCCTGCAGGCTCTCCATTGTCAGCGAGTCGGTTGAGCCGAACCAGCGCCAGCCGCTTGTACCGCTCTTCTCCTTCAATGATCATGCCAATCCGCTGCCGGGTGACTACCCGCAGCTGCAAGGGCTCCAGCCAGTCGGCAATTAGATCCAGATCGCTGCGAATCGTATTGCGACTGACATAGAAGCGGTCGGCCAATTCCTGGGCAGTCAGCGGCTCGGCGCTCATCAGCAAGCGGTAGGCGATCTGTACGATCCGCTCTTTATCCGGGACGACTGCCGCCGCAGAAGATTGTACCGTCTGCAGCCGGGTCAGCATGGCATTCGCCATTTCACCCGATACGTCCAGGCTAATGTCGGCGCCCGGACGACGGATCAGCGCAGTCGGCGGATAGTCGGCTATATACTGTTCAATCATTTTGCAGTCGTTACGTACGGTCTTCTCCGAGCAGTGCAGCTGATCGGCAATGCTCTGAATCTGGATAAACTGGCCCGGTCGGTTCAGCAGAATCCGCAAAATATCCTGCTGTCTGGCATTTAACAATGTCATGGTTATTATTTACTCCTTCAATATCAGTCAGAACACGGCGAAATGGCCTGTTCCTGACTGCTGCCCGTCTATCGGTGCAGGCTGCAGCCTATTTCTGGAAACTATGGCCTGAAATGAAATAATAACCGGAGCCTCCGAGAAGGTCCGGTTATTATCGTCCGTTAACATTCTTATACAATGAAATATGAGTACATGCAACAAATCATTTGGTCAGCTGCATCAGCCTGTCCAGTGTACGGTCAGCCAGAGCAGGCAAATACTCATGTCCGTATTCATGATAAATCAGCATTTCCTTGGCTGAGGTAATCTTGTTATAGGCGGCAAACTGGGTCGCTGGCGGACAGATAATATCCGCAAGTCCGGTGACCCACAGCACCTCAGCCTGAATCCGTGGTGCCAGATTCTGAATATCGATATAGCCCAGCCGTTCAAAGATCTCAGCCTCCCGCTGATGATGCGGATCGAAGAACCGGAAATAGTAGACCAGTTCCTCATAGGCAGAAGTCGTCGGACTTAGCTGGTTCGCCTGCTTGTAATCCGACAGGAACGGATAGACCGGTACAGCGATCTTCACTCGCGGTTCCAGAGCAGCGCAGGCTACCGTCAGTGCACCACCCTGCGACAGACCATGAGCTCCGATCCGCTCCGGGTCAACGCCATCCAGCGACATCAGGATACGTGCAGCCTGTACCGTATCCAGGAAAACGTTACGGAAGTACAGCCTGTCCGGGTCCGGATCATCGATACCGCGAATAAAATGTCCGCGAATCGTCGTTCCCTTGACCGTCAATGTATCTTCCGACCAGCCTCCCTGTCCCCGGCAGTCCATAGCCAGTACGGTAAAACCATGAGCGGCATAGCCGATTTTGTCAAACCAGTCTCCGCTGTCACAGGCATATCCGTGGAACATCACGATGCCTGGCCCTCCTGCCGGAAGGTTGGATGGAGCGGTTGGCCGTACCAGTTTGCAGTGAATACGGGCGCCGCCGATACCTGTAAAATACAGATGATAACACTGCGCTACCGGTGAATGAAATTCTGCTGGAACAAGCTCATATTCCATCGTCTGCCGGTCCAGCTCGGCGAGTCCCCTGTCCCAGTATGCATCAAAATCATCAGGGATCGGACTGCTGCCCATGTATTGCTTTAATTGCTCCAAAGACATGTCTGCTGCCATCGGCTTTCCCCCTCTTCCATTTGTCATTGGTGCTTAGCCTGTTGTCTGCGGCTACTCCGTCAGTGAGTTATAGAATTCCCGGATGACCTGCTCGGCAGGCTTGCCATAGACACTGTACCCATCATCATTCAGTGCTTCCTGTTCATTATGCAGTACGGCATTCCAATCCCACAACCCGAATCCCCTCACCCATGGACGAGATCCCATCACCGTATCCCACCATTTCACTGCCCACCATCATCATCTCGCAGCCGGTTTGCTCGGCAATCCGCGCATAATGACGCTGATATTCGGTATAGTTGGCGAACCACTCATGCCATTTGGGCTCACACGGTACATCCTCATCAAAGAAATTGATATGTGCCCGCCATGTGCCGTTGCGGCAGTTCACTGTCGGTTTCATAATCAACCGGAGTCCCAGCGAACGGGCATACTCCAGCATATCGATCAGTTCCTCATCATCCACAATATGCTCTCCCCGGTAATCCACTTTGGTGGAGTGCGGTGTATCCTGCAGTGCTGCGAGGGCAAAAATAACATAATTGCTGCCGGTGCGCTCCTGCATCAGGCGCAGCGACTCTCTGGCTTCCGGTGTACGGAAGCTGCCGCGTCCGCTCATCCAGCCATAGGTGAATCCCTTGATATAGTCCGTATTCCATTCCTTTCGTTACGAGTCAGGCTTGCCTACATGCGACCAATTTCCTGATCATCCGCGATATCTTCATGGTGTTCGATCACATAGCTGACAATCTCTTCAACTGTCGTGTATGCAACCCCTACATACGTATCTGCCGCTCCATAATAAATAGCGATCCGGCCGGTATCGGCATCATGCAGTGTCGCGCACGGGAATATCACATTGGCGACAAATCCGCGCTCTTCATACCATTCTTCCGGCGTCAGTACGAATGTCGACGCGCGGTATTTCACCCGGGATGGCTCGTCCTTGTCGAGAATGACCGCACCCATGCTGTATACGAGTCCGTTGCATGTACTGGTAACGCCATGATAGAACATCAGCCACCCTTCGCTTGTCTCGATCGGTGCAGGACCGCCGCCGATTTTGACCGACTGCCACCAGCCCTGACCGCCTTTGCTCATCACATGGCGATGCTTGCCCCAGTAGACCAGATCCGGACTTTCACTGACAAATACATCACCAAATGGTGTATGTCCGCTGTCACTTGGACGGGACAGCATCAGGAAGTTGCCGTTCACTTTGCGTGGGAACAATACGCCGTTGCGGTTGAACGGCAGGAACGGATTCTCCAGACGGGTAAATGATTGGAAATCCTGGGTGCTGGCAAAGCCAATCGCCGCTCCATAGAAATCGGTACACCAGATAATATAATATGTATCCTCGACCTTCACGAGGCGCGGAT
The DNA here is from genome assembly GCF_054161335.1 of Paenibacillus sp. Z6-24. Lineage (NCBI taxonomy): Bacteria > Bacillati > Bacillota > Bacilli > Caryophanales > Paenibacillaceae > Paenibacillus > Paenibacillus sp. Z6-24. The sequence continues at coordinate 2,988,282 of NZ_CP096398.1, forward strand.
CATAGGCATAGTTCGGTTGAAACGGATTGCCTGCTCCATCGTGAAATTCAATGCGATCTTCTTCAATCTGCCAGTCCAGCCCATTGTCACTCCAGCCCAGATGAAGATGCGGGCGTCCATTCACCGTTTCCGCACGGAATATGCCTACGAACCGGCCTTCATAGGGAACGACTGCGCTATTGAAAATACGGGCGATTCCTTTGACCGGATTGCGATCGATGACCGGGTTGGCACTGTGGCGCCATACCGGGAATTCGTATCCTTCCGGTTTGTCCTGCCATGGCATGGATGATAATGCTTCACCAATAATTTGTACTTTATTTACCGTGCTTTGTTGAATTTCAGTCATGGTTAATCTCCTCCATATTCTCTTTTTTTGGTTTTTATTTCACAGAGCCATTCGTAAATCCGTTATAGATGTACTTTTGCAGGATCAGGAAAATAATCAATGTCGGGATAATCGCAATCATAATGCCGGCACAAATGACTTCCCACTGTGATCCATACGGCCCTTTGAACTTGAACAGGGCCGTTGATATGACCTGCAACCCCGACTTGGGCATGTACAGAAACGGAATATAGAAATCATTGTAAATGTTGATCCCTTTGACAATGATGACGGTGACAATAGCCGGCTTGAGCAGCGGCAAAATAATTTTCCAGTAAATCGTAAAGTACGAAGCGCCATCGAGCATCGCCGATTCATCGAGTGCCGGAGAAATGGACTCCAGGAATTGCAGGAAAATGTAGACAGCGATAATATCCGTACCGAGATACAGAATAATGGCCGCCCAGTGGGTGTTGACCAGATCCAGCGCATTCACAATCTGGAAGGTCGCCACCTGGGTCGTTACGCTCGGAATCAGTGTCGCCAGCAGAAATGCGCCCATAATCAGCTTGCTGCCTCTGAATTTGAAGCGGTTGAGCACAAAAGCGATCATGGAACCGGTCAGGGTCGCACCAATAATCGAGATCACCAGAATAAACGTCGTATTGGCAAAACCGAGCAGCATTTTGCCATCAACAAAAGCTTTGGTGTAATTGGCAAAGTTGAGCCAGTTCTCCGGAGGCAGCAGCGGACTGGTGCTTCCATATTCCTGCTTGGTTTTGAATGAAGCGAAAAATACAACCATAATGGGCAGCAGGGCAATAATCGCGCCGATAATCAGGGTGGCGTATTTGAACGTGGACATTGCCGAATATTTGAGTCTATACACCGTTTACTTCTCCTCCCTTACCAGCATGCGCTGTGCAACAGTAACGATCACAACGATAAACAGCAGGATAACCGCCATGGCTGATGCGAGCCCCAGCTTGCTGTATTTGAATGCCAGATCGATCGTCTGAATAACAAAAGTCTCACTGCCATTCGAACCGCCAACCATAATATAAGGAATATCAAAAGCACTGATCGCACCGCTCACCGCGAGAATGATATTCAGCTGTACAATCTTGCCGATACTAGGCAAAATGATATGCCGGAACTGATGCCAGCGGTTGGCACCATCAATATCGGCTGCCTCGTAGACATCACGGTCGATAGACGAGATCGCGCCGAGGAAAATAATAAAGTTAAAACCCATATACCGCCATACCGAAGCTCCGGCCAGCGAATAGTTGATAATATTCGGATTGCCCAGCCACAGCTGAATGTACTGACTCAGTCCAAGCGCATTCAGCAGCGTATCCAGCGTTCCATCCGGACGGAAGAAAAATAGAAAAATAAAGCCGATGGCTACCCCGTTCAGCATGTACGGGAAAAACAGTACTCCTTTAAAAAAGTTCTTGAAGCGGGTGTTGAAGCTGAGAATGGTCGCAAAATAAAGCGCCAGCCCCATCTGCACAAAAGTGGCAAAAAAGTAATATAAACTGACTTTGAAGACGGCAAAATATTCCGGTTCGCTAAAGATACGGGTGTAATTCTCCAAACCGACATAGTCCATATGCTTGCTGTAGCCGTTCCAGTCGGTAAAGCTGTACTTGAACATATTGAAGACAGGCAGATAGGAGAATACAATCAGCAGAATCATCGGGATAGCAGAAAAAGCAGCGATAATGATTTTCCGTTGGGTCGAATAATTATAGTGGGAAAGTTTAAACATTCTTGTACCTCCAGCTTCACTCAGATACCAAAATCTTGTCGCTTCACTGCAAGCGGCCCGGGGAGAGAACAGAACCTTCCCTCCCGTCCGCATGACAGTCTACTGCTGGGCGACAGCTGCTCTTGCTTTGATCCACGCGTCATTCAATTGCTTCATAATGTCGTCATACGACTCATTCGTATTGCCGATGGCCGCTTCGATAATCCGCTTTTTGAAGTCAGGCTGCCACAGTCCGATCTCGGCTTCCTTATCGATTTTGTCCACGAGACCTTCCTGACCGGCTTTGCCTGGAGTCAGCGTCTCAAAGCTGACGCCTTCCTTTTCATAATCCTTGAGGGTGGCTGGCAGTTCGGAACCTTTGACGGCGCTGATGCTTCCGGCCTGCTCTACGGAATAATTGGATTTATTGATAAACCAGTCCAGCCATGCCTTGGCAGCCGGTTTGTTCTCACTGTTCACGTTAATGGCGATATTGTAGTCTGCCGCCAGGGGTACGACCACTTTGGATGCATTGGTCGGGAATGGCATAAAGTCGATATCATCCGGGTTGGAAGCTACGCTCTTGATCTGGTCGATTGCCCAGGAACCGAGTACCATTGTACCGATTTTGCCATTGGCGAGATCAGCCTTGGAACTCTCCCAGTCGGTGGTGGTCGGATCTTTCTCGATCAGACCATTTTTAGCTGCATCATACATCACTTTGTACAATTCATAATGCGGCTGTCCCGGTACAAAGTTGTCATCCGAGTTAGGCTGGGTGACATTGACGTAGTCCGGATCGCCTGCCACTGTCATCAGATCGGATTCCCACTGGGTCAGCGGCCAGCCGGCAGCATAGTTGGTATATAATGGGACCGCTTGCGTTTTAGCTTTGATTTGCTGCAGTGCCTGCTGGAACTGCTCGGTTGTTTGCGGAACTTTTGTAATTCCCGCCTGTTTGAATACCTGCTTGTTATAAATAATTCCAGAGTATGTAATCGCTACTGGAATACCGTAGATCTGGTTGTCTACCATTCGCTCTTCGATCCCGGTGTATTTCTGCTTCATTTCATCATAGGAACCGAGCGGTTCGAAGAAATCGGGGATATCCTTGATCGGAATACTGGTCGGAATGAGCAGCACATCTCCATAATCTTCTGTACTCATACGTACTTTAATCTGTCCTTCGTAGTCGGACAGCGCCTCAAAATTTACTTTAACGTCAGGATAAATCTTATTGAATTCCTTGGCATAATCCTGAAATACGGTATCCACAATATCAGTACGCTGAGTAATAACAGTAATATCGCCTTCAATTTTATTTGGGTCGCTACTGTCCGAGCTGCCTTTGGAACAGCCTCCCAATAGTGAAACTACCAGCAATGACGCTACGAAGCTGGACAACCATTTATGCTTCTTCATTTCAATCCCTCCCTTAATTATAACTATATTTAACCTTATCGATTAGGTTACATACGCATTCTATATTGTTAGCGCTTTCTAGTCAATCATTATTTTGATTTCCATTTCTAAATTGCTAACTTCCACTTCTGTATTTTTCAATTGACATTTTCTTTTGTTAGTCATTATAGTGATAATATAAGGTTATCGATAAAGTTAGTTAGGATGGTGCCGATGTGACAATATTACAGACAGAGATTCGGCAGGAATGGCTGGAGCATATCCTTCCTTTCTGGATGAATCTTAGAGATGAACAGCACGGAGGTTATTACGGTGAGGTCGGGTATGATCTGAATATTATCCGGGACAAGCCCAAAGGCGGAATCGCGACAGCGCGCATCCTCTGGTCTTTTGCCTCCGCTTACCGGATCACCGGCGAATCGCAGTATGCCGAGCATGCCCGTCATGCCTATCAGTTTCTCAGTGGTCCGCTCTATGACTCCGAACATGAAGGCATCTACTGGGCTGTCGATCATCTGGGTGCACCGCTGGATACACGCAAGCATGTGTATAATCAGGCATTTGCCATCTATGCATTCAGTGAATATTACCGGGCGACAGGTGATGAAGAAGCCCTGCAGCTGTGTATCCGGCTGTTCAGATGGCTGGAGCAGACCGGCTACAACCGGGTCACCGGTGCCTATCGCGAGGAATTCGACCGCTTCTGGCAGGAGCAGCCAAATGAAATGCTGAGCGAGAATGGAATCATCGCGGATATTACGATGAATACGCACATCCATGTATTGGAAGCGTATACCAATCTGTACCGGATCTGGCCGGATGAGCAGGTACGCCTTGCTCTGGATAATCTGCTCGTTATTCTGCATGAACGGATGTACGATTCGCAGCGGCGCAGACTGAACGTGTTTTTTGATAACCAGTGGAATTCGCTGATCGATCTGACTTCATTTGGACATGATATTGAAGCCAGCTGGCTGATTGATGACGCGATGCAGGTGATCGGCAGCACCCATCCGGCCTATGAACAGATGGTTATCGATATGGCCTACAGGGTCGCCGAAGCCGCTGTGCAGCCCGATGGATCGCTGATGAATGAACAGGAAGACAAGCATGTGGATACTTCGCGGATCTGGTGGGTACAGGCCGAGGCAATTGTCGGCTTTTACAATGCGTATCAGCGTACCGGAGATGAGCAGTTCCTCAGGCTGATTGGGAACATGTGGGACTATATCAAGGCTCACATTATTGATCCGCGTCCAGGCGGAGAATGGTTCTGGTCTGCCGGCGATCAGGGAGAACCCGGTCAGCGCGAAGTCGCCGGCATGTGGAAATGCCCGTATCACAACAGCCGTTTTTGTATCGAAATTACCGAGAGGATGAATTAAACGATGATTCATGAACAATACGCAGCACTCGCAGCTAAGCAGGAACAATTACTGAGCCGACGCAATGAGAAAAACACCGAGTTCTATAACGGCATCTATGACCGTTACCTCTATCCTGTCCTGACCCGTCACCATGTGCCGGTACACTGGAGATTTGTTCTGGATGCAGAGCGCAATCCGCATTTTATGGAGCGTCTGGGCATTAATGCCGCCCTCAATCCGGGAGCCATTTATCATGAAGGTAAATATATTCTGGTTGTACGCACGGAGGGGATGGACCGCAAATCGTTCTTCGCCCTGGCGGAAAGCGATAATGGTGTAGACGGATTCCGGTTTACCGGCAAGCCGCTGACCTGGGAAGATACCGATCCGGCAGAGACCAATATGTATGATATGCGGCTCGTCAAGCATGAGGACGGCTGGATCTACGGCATCTACTGCTCCGAGCAAAAGGACCCGGATGCACCGGCTGGTGATACTTCCAGTGCAGTGGCGCAAGCAGGACTCGTCCGCACCCGTGACTTGAACACATGGGAGCGTCTGCCGAATATCCGCACCTCTTCCCCACAGCAGCGCAATGTGGTGCTGCATCCGGAATTTGTAAATGGCAAATACGGATTTTACACTCGTCCGCAGGATGGATTCATCTCCACCGGTTCCGGCGGCGGCATCGCCTTCGGCGTATGCGACGACATTCTGAATCCGGTCATCGAGACCGAGACAGTCATGGACGAACGCCGTTACCATACCGTCTATGAAGCCAAAAACGGTCAGGGTCCCGCACCGATCAAGACGGATCGCGGCTGGATTCATATCGCTCACGGGGTGCGCAATACGGCAGCAGGCCTGCGCTATGTACTGTATGTATTTGTAACCAGTCTGGAAGATCCGACGGTTGTTATTGCCAAGCCGGGCGGGCTGTTTATTGCTCCTTATGATGATGAACGTGTCGGCGATGTATCTAATGTAATTTTCTGCAACGGTGCGGTCGTCAATGAAAAGGGCGAAGTCTATATCTACTACGCATCCAGCGACACCCGCATCCATGTGGCTACCACCACTCTGGACAAGCTGGTTGACTATGCATTCAACACACCTGCCGATCCTTTCCGCTCCCTGGATTGTGCGATTCAGCGATCTGCGCTGATTGAAGATAATGAACGCCTGCTGGCATCCCGTTAATCCATGGGTCTTTTCACTTCCCGCCCTCATTTGCTTTATTACTCTACAGTAAAAATGTATACTGTGTGTACCATACCGACTTTTGTCGCGACAACCAGTATCCATTTACAAGAGAGGCCGGGAAAGAAATGATGAATAAAAACATTACGATGCGTGATATTGCACTCAAAATGGGTGTCAGCAGTGTCACCGTCTCCAAAGCGCTGAATGACAAAGACGGCGTCAGCAATGAACTCAAGGAAAAAATCAAGCTGGCTGCCTGGGAAATGGGCTATCGGATGAATACGGTAGCCAAGTCGATGCGCGAAGGACTGACCTATAATCTGGGCGTTATTATCCCCGAGCGGTTCACTGGCACTTCCCAGACATTTTACTTGCGTCTGTATCAGGAGATTGCGGTAGCGCTCCAGCAGCATAATTATTATGGCATTCTGCATATTCTGAGCCGCGAAGATGAAGAGCAGCTGAATCTGCCGCGTATCTATCATGAGCAAAAAGTCGATGGTTTTATTTTGCTCGGACAGGTCAGCAAGGCGTATATCGAAGTTATCGAACAGATCGAACAGCCTAAAATGTTCCTCGACTTTTACGATGAGCATGCCGAGATTGATTCGATTATTACGGATAACTTTTACGGTGCTTATGAGCTGACCAACTATCTGATCCGTCAGGGACACCGCGATATCGCCTATGTCGGCAATTTGTATTCGACGAGCAGTATCCAGGATCGATTCCTCGGGTATTATAAATCGCTGCTGGAGCATCATGTTCCACTGCGGCAGGAGTGGATACTCAGTGACCGTGATGAACAGGGGACGATTGTCGATCTGAAGCTTCCTTCTTCCCTGCCATCCGCCTTTGTCTGCAACTGTGACCAGGTCGCACATCTGCTCATTCAGCAGCTGCGTTCCGAAGGTTACCGGGTGCCGCAGGACTGCTCGGTCGTCGGCTTTGACAACGATATCTATGCCACACTGTCCGAGCCTCATCTGACGACGGTGGAAGTCAATATTAACAAGATGGCCTATACGGCCGTAGATTCGATTTTGAAAAAGATACGTGACCCTCATACAAGATTCGGAAGAGTACTTGTACAGGGCAATATCATATATCGGGATTCCGTAAAAGATATGGCGTAAAGTACGATTATATACTTCCACCGATCTATCGGTTCCTTTTCCGTACTCTGCCGCGCAGTAAGCGGAAGCTCATGCATCAAAGAATATGTTGTACGATTTTGGCCCATGCGGTTCCGGAAGGCTGGCCAGCCTCTTCATGCAATTGCACCGGAATCGCAAGGTTAAAATAAAAAAAATCTGGAGGTTGTTGTATGAAAAAGCTGTTGTGCAGAGGTATACTGTCTACACTCGTTATGATTCTGGCTATCTATGGAATGAACAGTTTTGCACCCAAAGCGTCAGCTGCAACAGGATTTTATGTAAGCGGTACCAAATTGTATGATTCCACAGGCAAGCCTTTTGCCATGCGGGGTATAAACCATGCACATACATGGTACAAAAACGATCTGTCCACCGCTATTCCGGCGATTGCACGCACGGGAGCCAATACGGTTCGTATTGTACTTTCCAATGGTACGCAGTATACAAAGGATGATATCAACTCCGTTAAAAATATCATTTCCCTCGTCAACCAGAACAAAATGATCGCTGTGCTGGAAGTTCATGATGCTACAGGCAAAGACGATTACAACTCGCTCGATGCTGCCGTGAATTACTGGATCAGCATCAAGGATGCCCTGATCGGCAAGGAAGACCGTGTCATCGTCAATATCGCCAACGAATGGTATGGCACATGGAACGGCAGCGCATGGGCAGACGGCTACAAGCAGGCTATTCCCAAACTGAGAAATGCCGGTATTAAAAACACGCTGATCGTGGATGCCGCAGGCTGGGGACAATACCCGCAATCGATCGTGGATTACGGACAAAGTGTATTTGCTGCCGATTCGCAGCGTAATACGGTCTTCTCGATTCATATGTACGAGTATGCAGGCAAAGATGCAGCAACCGTCAAAGCCAATATTGACAGCGTTCTGAACAAAGGACTTCCGGTTATCATCGGTGAATTTGGTGGATACCATACCAATGGCGATGTTGATGAATACGCTATCATGAGATATAGCCAAGAGAAAGGAATCGGTTGGCTGGCTTGGTCCTGGTATGGCAACAGTACCAACCTGAACTACCTGGATATGGCTACCGGTCCAAATGGCAGTCTGACCAGCTTTGGCAATACGGTCGTTAATGATCCGAATGGAATCAAAGCTACGTCCCAGAAAGCAGGAATATTCTAAGTTGCATCTCCCTGCTGCCTACTTCGTATAACGGTGTCTGACGGCAAAGAACCCCTGTGCTTCGTAAAGTGCACAGGGGTTCTTTACCGTGAATGACAGGGACTGAGCAGATCCACTCTTTTGATCGGTACAATCCGGGCGATGGCCACCGTCATATTCGCGCTGAAATAGCGGTGACAGGGAGATAGTCTGCGTATTTGATAACGGAATAGCTCCGCCATGTGTGCGTTTGAGCAGACGTTCCTCCTCCATTGCGTTCAGATCTCGTCGTATGGAATCGATCAAAACGCCGACTACTTCTGCCAGATCCTTGGCCAGTACCTACTGTCATGCCGCAGCAGCTCCAGAATCTGGTTACGTCTTTCCAGAGAGAACATGGGGCTTCCTCCTTGGTGGTTATTGCAGATACTCATTACGGATAGGGAGAGAATCATCTGCCATAATTTACAAATTTGCAGCCAAGCGTAGTGTGATAAGTATTTGTGACAATGGTCGGTAACGGGATATAATGTAAAGGAGTACATATTTACTTACCTGTCAGGAGGCCAATAATGAAGATTGAAATTCTGGATGTCCGGCATGCCGAAGCTTATAGACAGCTGCGGCTGGAGGCACTGGAGCAGTACCCGGAAGCATTCGCTTCCAGCTATGAAGAAGAAAAAGAATTTCCGCTGGAACGCTTTCACAGGCGGCTCGCCGGGACGGATTCTATCACGCTCGGTGCCTGGCATGAATCAGAGCTGATCGGATCGGTCACGCTGGTATATGAACGCAAGCCCAAGCTACGGCATCGGGCCAATATTATCGCCATGTATGTAAAGCCGCCCCATCGCGGCTCGGGAATCGGCAAGCAGCTGATGCAGCAGGCGATTCAGACTGCGCGCAGCGCCGGAAATGTGGAACAGATCTATCTGTCCGTGATGGCACATAATGAGCCTGCCAAGCGGCTGTATCAAGCGCTTGGATTTGAAGCGTACGGCAAGGACTGGCGTGCGCTCAAGATTGGCCAGACTTATTATGATGAGGAATTGATGGCTCTCTTCCTGTAACTTCCAGCCCTCTTACGTTCGCTTCCCTTGCTTTACAGCGATGAGCGGATCAGTATGTGCTGGCGCGCCTCTTCTGCACGGCGAATACTTTCCTTCGTCCATGGCGGCGCAGACGGATACTGAAGCAGTTCTTCACTTGTTATCCAGTAGACTGCTTCTACTTCTTCTGCGCTTTTGCTGTGCGCCTGTCCATCTGCATATTCACACAGAAACACAATATGGGTCACCATCTCCCCGGCATCAGTCATAAATATGGAATTATATAAATACTGCGGATTCGATCAAATTCCAATCCCCACTTTCTCCCCGATCTCGCGTTGCAGCGCAGCCTCCAGCAGATCCGTTCCCGGCTCTGTTTCTTCCAGCATGCCGCCGACCAGCACCAGTGTTCCGCCGGCATGCTCTTCCTGCTGGCTGCGGCGAATGATCAGCCAGACTCGGAAAATTAAATAATGCATATGCGATATTATTGGCTCCTTCATGCGGTATAAAATAGCCATAATGATTCCCGCCAAGCCGATTAACCAGTGGAATCCAAATTTTGGCATAAAGGAATTTCAAAATTGTTTTTCTTTTAATTCCTTTTAATCCGGTATTTATTTCCCATATATTATACATTTATCTTTTTATTAGAAAATCACTAATTTACATATGAATTTATCTGCAATTATTCAGGTGTTATTTAAAGAAGCACTATGATAATTTATAAATCAGAAAGCGCTTTCACATTTAAAATATACTGCTCGGAAAGGGAGAATGTAATGATCAAACGAAAGTACAAATCGCTGCTATCTCTGACGATGGCTGCAGCACTGCTCCTCTCGCTCGTTCCTTCGGCTGCTTCGGCAGCAAGTACGGAAGAAGCTGTACAGCCTAAAGCTGTAGCGGCAACCAATATGCAATCCTATGTCGATGCCATGCAGCCTGGATGGAATCTTGGTAATACACTCGATGCGACAGGAGCTGACGAGACTTCTTGGGGCAATCCACGTGTCACCCAGACGCTGATCAAGCAAGTCGCTGCACAGGGTTACAAAAGTATCCGTATTCCGGTGACCTGGGATACTCATATTGGCGCAGCGCCGAATTACACGATCGATCCGGCCTATCTGAGCCGTGTAGAAGAAGTCGTGAACTGGGCGTTGAATGAGAATCTGTACGTAATGATCAATGTGCATCATGACTCCTGGCTCTGGATCAGCAAAATGGAGACCCAGCATGATACGGTGCTGGCCCGCTACAATGCTGTCTGGAAGCAAATCGCCGACCGTTTCAAAAACACTTCCAACAAGCTGATGTTCGAAAGTGTCAACGAGCCGCGCTTTACCGATGGCGGTACCAAGGATGAAGCCAAACAGCAGCAGATGCTGGATGAGCTGAATCTGTCTTTTCACAAAATTCTGAGAGCATCAGGCGGTCAGAATGCGACACGTCCGCTTGTATTGTCCACGCTGGAAGCTTCCCCTTCCCAGGAACGGATGACGGCACTGTCCAATACGATGAGCAAGCTGAACGATTCAAATCTGATTGCCACGGTCCATTACTATGGCTACTGGCCGTTCAGTGTGAATATCGCCGGCTATACCAAGTTTAATGAAGAAGTACAAAAAGACATTACGACTACTTTCGATAACGTTTACAATACATTCACGGCTAAAGGTATCCCGGTCATTCTCGGTGAATACGGCCTGCTCGGCTTTGATAAAAACACAGGGGTCATCGAACAGGGCGAGAAGCTCAAGTTCTTCGAATTCCTGGGCTATTATATGAAGCAGAAAAAAGTCGCCACCATGCTGTGGGATAACGGTCAACACTTCAATCGTACCAATTACACATGGTCCGATCCGGATCTGTTCAGCGTCATCAAAGCCAGCTGGACCGGACGCTCCTCCAATGCCGAAAGTGACCTGATTTATATTAAAAAAGGCGCAGCCGCACAGGACAAGAAAATTACTCTGAATCTGAACGGCAATCAACTCTCCTCGCTGAGCGTTGGCAGTACGACGCTGCAATCCGGTACTGACTATACGCTGAGCGGCAATATCCTGACCATCAAAGCCAGCCAGCTGACCAAGCTGACATCCTCCGGCAAATATGGTGTAAACGCGACCATCCTTGCCAAGTTCAGCAAAGGGGCTAACTGGAAATTTAATGTAATCGTATACGACACACCAAAACTGAGCAATGCACAGGGTACGACCAGTTCGTTCAGCATCCCGACTGCTTTTAATGGGGATCAGCTGGCGACCATGGAAGCCACCTATGCTTCCGGCGGTAATGCAGGTCCGCAGAACTGGACATCGTTCAAAGAGTTCGAGACTGCCTTTACCCCTGTCTACAGCGGCAATGCCATCAAGCTGCAGCCGGCTTTCTTTAACGAAACCCAGGATGGACAGGTCAACCTGAAATTCCATTTCTGGAGCGGTGCGGTAATTAACTATACCATTACCAAGAGCGGCAGCACGGTTACCGGTACAGCTGTACAATAATGGGCTTCGAATAATTTTTTACTGCTTTGTAGAATAAAAAGGACTGCCTGATAGGATAGGACCTCTGTCTGCTGGACAAGAGTCTTTTCAATCAAAGGCAGTCTTTTTTGTACTAATAACAATCCATGCTCTAATACAGATTTTTACTGATTTTTTTGGCCAGATAGTCGAGCTGTGGCATTATCAGCTGGTCGTCGACCATGGACAGCTTGTCCGGTCGGAACAACTGTATTTTCTGGAGATGATAATAATCCAGCAGGACTTGGTGAACGGTCAGCTGATTTTCCATTAGATATCGTATATCCAGAACATGACGCAGTATTTCGTTCTGCGCGATAACCAGTTTCCCGTTGATCTCATTAAATATGCCTCTCTTGATACCATCATTATAGAAATCGAGCAACATCGATTCTCTCTCCTTGATCGCGCTGCTGATTTTCTCATGAATATCCGGATAAATACTCGCCAACTCTTTCAGGAAAATATCAGTCGCATACTCGACCAGCAATACGGACTGCTCAAAAATCTGCTGAAAGCGTACACTGAATTGCTGATCGCTATTATGTTCCATGCTCGCTTCATGAATGTATTCGATAAATCGGTCCACGACATAGTCGATAATTTCTTCTTTGGTGGAGAAATACTTATATAGTGTAGCTCTGCTGACATCCATAATTTTAGAAATATCTTCCATACGCAGGGATTGAAAACCGTTTTTTCTGACGTAAGGAAGCAATTTTGCGGTAAGTTTAATTTTAGTCTCATGCTGTTTGTCTGAATTCATATTTTTGGGCATATCTTTGCCTCCCCTTATTTTAGTATACTTCTTTCCGATTTTGAAATACATAATACAATACACTTTATACAAAATAGACATTTTGTAATTATTTTGTTTACTTTGTATTATTACCATGCTACGATGACGTTAATCTTCCGCACAAGAAGATCGGTAGAACAGTCGGAATAGACATTAGGGCTAACAGCTGCTTGCTGCTTTATTCAATATTCGTGTAATAACGTATTATGAAGCACATACGAGGAGGAATGGTTTATGCATTATCGTACTTTGGGACAAGAAGGATTACGCGTTACGGAGCTGGGGCTTGGGGTTATGGGAATGTCTGTCGCTTATGGCCCTTCTAATGCTGAAGAATCGGTTCAGACTCTGCATCATGCCTATGAACAGGGCATTCGCTTTTTTGACACTGCCGAGCTGTACGGCAACGGTCATAATGAACAGCTGCTTGGCAAAGCCGTACAAGCCTACCGCGACCAGATCATTATCGGAACCAAATTTGGTTTTGATATGACAGCCGATCCGCTAGGCTCCCGTATGAACAGCCGTCCGGATAATATCCGCCGGGTCGTGGAAAATAGTCTGCGTTATCTGCAAACCGATTATATTGATGTGCTGTATCAACATATATTCGATCCGGAAGTACCGATCGAAGAAGTCGCCGGAGTCGTCGGCGAGCTGATCCAGGAAGGCAAAGTGAAATACTTTGGCCTGAGCAATGTGGGAGCGACGACTGTTCACCTTGCCCATGCAGTTACACCGGTATCTGTACTGCAGATGGAATACTCCATTTTCGAACGGGAAATTGAAGACCGCATCCTGCCGGCACTGCGCGAACTGGGAATCGGACTAGTCGCCTACTCTCCTCTCGGACGCGGGTTCCTCACCGGTGCCGTAAAACCTGTGCATGAGTATGCCGCAGACGATTTCCGGCGAATCGATGAACGGTGGCAGGGTGACAACTATACGTATAATCTCCGCGCCACCGAGCAGCTGCGGCAGCTGGCGGACAGCAAACATATCACTGTGGCCCAGCTGGCTCTGGCATGGCTGCTCGCTCAGGGCGAAGATATCGTACCGATCCCCGGCACACGAAGCAGTCAGCGTCTGGACGAGAATATCGGCGCTGCAAAAGTAACACTGAACGAAGCCGATCTGCAGCGTATCCAGGACATCCTCCCTCACGGTTCGGCAGGAAGCCATTATCCCGCCTCAATGATCAGCAATTTCAGCCATGATTAAGCATTAAATACTGTATAAATGAAAAACGGCACGAGAGAGCAATTTCCCCCTCTCGTGCCGTTTTGCTATACTGCTCTGTCTATTAAGCTTCCGAACCACGGGAACCCGCATCCTCCAGTTCCAACGATTCGACATGCCGGGCTGTTCCCTCATATCCCTGTACCGATTGGGCGATAAAGGACAATACCGTATCACTCTATGCAGCGCACAATAGCGCAGGATTGCTTCCAGTTTGTAAAGCGAGACACGACTGGCAATATCCCGCTTATTGCAGAGCACCTTTTGTAGATCCGATTCCCTCCAAAGAAAACTCTCACTTGCTCATTTTACGCGGAATGGGGATTACCTGCCAGTTCACAGACATACTAAAAGACTCCTTTGGACCATAAAATATCATGAGATCCAAGGAGTCTTTTAGTACAACAGCTTTCTGAATTATAAATGATAACGCATCTTCTTTTCTTCATGTCTGCTAACTGACAGCCAATCTCTTTTCCAGACCGGGCACGTACAGCAGCAAAAATACCGAACGACCAATTCCGAATAAAATAAAGCAGGCCCACAGCCCATGATTGCCATATACAGGTATAAGCACCAGACAGCCTATAATGAACAGCACGACCGACAGCAGCATCGAGTTGCGGACAGGTGCGGTCATCGTCGTACCGGTGAACACCCCGTAAAATACAAGTCCAAATCCGGTTGTCAGCGGGAATAACAGCAGCCAGGAATTGTACTGCAGCGCAATATCAATCACCGCTCCATTATCCGTGAACAGGGCGATAAACTGCTCCCGGCCAGCCAGATAGACAAGCGTCAGCAGCAATGCGGTGATTGTTGTCCATATCCAGGACAGGGTCAGGCTGCGTTTTAGAAGTGGAGCGCTGCGGGCTCCTCTAGCCTGTCCCGCATAGATGGAACTCGCATTCGCCAGTCCATCGAAAAAGTAAGCCATCATATAGTGAATCTGCAGCAGAATCGAATTCGCGGCCAGCACTTCCGGACCGAATGATGTGCTCTGGGCCGTAAAAATGTTGAACATGGTCAGCAGACAGATCGTCCGTACGAGCAGATCACTGTTGGCACGGAACATCGGTCTCAGCTGATCCCAGACGAACATTCCTTTTAACCGGATCGTCCGCCGATCCATATAAGGCGAGCGCCAGACAAAGTACAGCCCGGTGATCAGTGCCAGCGCTTCGGCGAATAAGGTCGCTGCTGCCACACCAGCTACGCCCCAGCCGAGTCCCTGGGTAAACCAGATCGCCAGCAGCATATTCACCACATTCATCGAGATCTGGGTGATCAGTGTCTGACGAATATGCGACATGCCCATCAGCCAGCCGATCAGTACATAATTGAGCAGCGTCAGCGGGGCACCCCAGATACGAATATGAAAGTAAACACCCGCCCAGTGCGCAATATCTGCTCCCGGCTGCATCAGGAACAGTGATGTCTGCAAAATCGGAATTTGCAGGGCGATAAAAATCAAACCAATAACCAGCGCAATCATCAGCGGCCGGATCAGGTCTGCCATACCTTCCTGAATATCATTGCGCCCTCTGGCCTGAGCGGCAAATCCTGACGTACTCACACGCAAAAAACCAAACAGCCAGTACATCGTATTAAAAATCAGCGTACCGATCGCCGTACCGCCAAGATACGCAGGATCAAACAAATGCCCCACTACCGCTGTATCCACCAGCCCGAGCAGCGGTGTCGTAATTGTCGAGACAATCAGCGGCAGACTGAGCAGCAGGTAATCCCGGTGAGAAGGACTTTTATGTATCGAATGTGTTGATTGATGAGTCATATCCATTAACCTCCAGAAGTATAACAAACCCGTTATGCGTTCATAGCGCCTGCTTATTATAAAAGAGGGCTGCTAATTTGTAAATCTTACGATTAAATCTCTTTTGTAAATACTAAAACAAATCATTACGTCTCTCCACAAAAATAAAGGCCTTCCTGTAGATGGAAGACCCTTAAGACACTTCACTTTTTATACGGTTATTCCCGGTAGAAGACCGTCTGGTTTCTGCCGCTTCCTTTGGCCTGATACAATGCTGCATCAGCATGCTTGAACAGCTGCTCTGCCTCGGTTCCTTTGCCTTCGGAAATAGTGATACCCAGCGAAATCGTAATTGCACGTCCCATCGGTGTCGGTAAAATGGCTGTCGTCTGACGAATACGCTCGGCAATCTCCATGACCTCCTGCTCGGTCACTTCATAAAGCAGAATAACAAACTCTTCTCCTCCATAACGGAAACAGAGATCCTCCATCCGTACCTGGCTGCGCAGAACACCTGCCAGTATTTTCAGCACTTCATCCCCAACCGGATGACCGTACGTATCATTGACCGATTTGAAATGGTCGATATCCAGAAGAATCACAGCAAAAGAATATCGGTTATATACCCAGTTATCTGTTATGGCCTGCAGTGCGCGACGGTTCAGCAGTCCGGTAAGCGGATCATGGTTGGCTTCAGCCTGCAGCCGCTTTTCCTTTTCACGGGTCTCTTCTTCCAGCATCATAATCGCATGGTGCAGCTGCCTCGCCTCATAATTCCACCGATTCAACTGTGGCCGATTCTTGCCAAGATGCCCGGCTGCCAGATTCTGCGCATAAGCAGCAAGCAGATATAGCGGTTTGGCTAACCGATGAGACAGCCAGAAAGTGAACAGTATCAATAGAATAATGACCGGTATCAAATAAAGCAAGGTTGAGCGAATCAGCGTACTGGAATACACATCCGTATTCTCAATCGGCGTCTGAAAAATGACCCCCCAGCCTACATTGGAGATGACCGAATACCCGGCCAGATACGTATGCCCTTTGGAGTCCTTGACGATCTGTCTGCCGCTTTGACCCTGCATCAATGCCTGAACTACTTTGTTTTGCTGCATGTTGGTATTAATCATGGAAGAATCGGGATGATAAATAATATTACCTTTACGATCCACGACATAAAAATAGGAACCATCGGTTTTGCGGCTGTTCGTTCCCAGCAGTTCCTTCAGTCGGTTATCCTGCTGCAAATATAGTGCACCCGCCAGCATCCCTTTATATTCGCCTGCGGATGTAAACAAAGGATGGCTCATTAATATAATAGTCCGGTTAATTTTGCCGATATATGGACGGGATATGGTAGGACGTTTGGCTATGAGTGCATCCATACTGGCGGCTGTCGTCAACTTTGTACCTGCCTGATTGAGACTCGCCGGTGAATTCAGTGCAATAGTCTTATCCGGCTTTATCAAAAATACGGCATTAAAAAAACTGCCGGAATTACGGAAATAATCCAGATTGCTCTGTTCCAACTGCGCATCCTCCGCCGGGTGATTCATAATATAGTTGGCACCTTCCTCCAAAGAATGCTGCATGGAGGCAACGAGAGATTCCGTGATATGACTTAACTCACTAGCGTGGATTTCATTTAATTCCAGCACCTGCTGCTCAATCGATTGCCGTTCCTGGGTATATCCAATGAAGAGGCAGGAGAGCAGAATCAAAAAGGAAACCAGGAATGCCAGACCGCCCATAAATGCCGACAGCCGGATTCCCTGCGCCCGTTGGTATATCATTTTCTTCATGGCAATAGCCCCTTTACTGCCTTTAATTAGAATTATTATCGGTTGTAAGAAGCTTAGCGATGAGCATCAATTCGAATGGCAACCGATGAAACAATTATTTCCGATTCTGACTTCTATTTTCTTCCATAGAAAGAGAAAGCTTCCCATCTATTTGTATTCCTTAGGTAAATGATTCTTAAAACAATATGCAAAAAGTTAATAAATCCTGTTTATCTTATCTTTTAAAGGGTAATAAACAGGGTAAGCAATAATATTCATAGTATATTTTGTAGAAAGTTGTCATATTCCACAGATTGCAACTATACTTCAAGACTAAGGAGAATGAGAAAGTGAACATATATATCCAGGAAGCCATTCATAACCAGGAGCCACTGAACATTCATCTGATCAGTGGTGAGACGTATATCGGCACATGTGAAGCCCACCATAATCCTAATTTTTTTATTATTCATACCGATCGTGGAGCACTGACTTTTCCGTACTGGACGATTAAACGGGTTAAATCCGAGATCCAACTCCAGCACTAATATATAATTACCTTTCATTAAATCTGCTAAGATTTCTACTTAACTTGGTTCAGATCTACCCATCAATGATCCCCGGCTTATTCGTATATTCATTTTATAATCCTGACTAACCTCTCATTTTACTTACTTTCAGAAATACCGTCCTGCCCTGTATCTGTTACTGTTCACCTCTGTTCCCCTTACCGATTGTTATTCTACTGTCCTATCGCTATTTACCGAATTGTATATGTAAATCTGCCGCAGGCCAGTGACTATACCGCTGGCCTATTTATATGTCAGCATAATTGGTAGATTGGTCACTGGATTTGCTATCCGGCAGCCGATATAATCGGACTGCGCTTGTTTATAAAAAGGACATTCCGGTTAAGTAACTTGTTATTAGGAAGTCACATAACAACCAGTAAGATAACCCGTCGATAACCCATCTTTTGGTCAATCAAAATGGTCCCAAGTCTAATTTATATTCATGAGGAGAAACCACCATGAACCCTTATATTCAGCAGGCAATCCGCCATAACGATACTTTACATATTCATCTGGTCAGTGGAGAGACCTATATTGGCACCTGTGAAGCTCATCATAACCCCAATCTATTCATTATACATACAGAAGAAGCTTCCCATTCCCTGCCGTACTGGTCCATTAAGCGGGTGAAAAAGGACAAATTGTATTAACTGTTATCGCATCCATCTGTCCATATCCGTTTAATCCACAGCAAAAAAAGCAGCCCCACAGAGATGAGGGAGCTGCTTTCGGATATGCATTTTGACAAGATAATAGTACTGCTTAATGGTACTTAATACTGCGATACAGTGATCGAAGTGTTATCGCCCATCAATGCCAGGTTATTTTGCACAACCTGTTCGCCGGCTTTGAGACCGCTGGTAATCAGCGTTTGGGAACCGGACTGGCTGCCTATGATTACTTCCTTGCGTACGGCATGGTTTTTGCTGACCACGTAGACGTACGCTTTTTTTCCGTCTTTTTGCACGGCTTTGCTGGGTACGATAATGCCTTGTCTGGCATTTTTGCCGATAAAGCTGACATCTGCCAGCATACCTGATTTCAGTTTGCCATCTGTATTGGAGACGGTAATTTTGACCGGATAGCCATTACCGCTGGCATCCATCGGGTTGATATTTTTCACTTTGCCGCTGGTTACGATATTGGAGGAAGCAACACGTACCTGCACCTGATCGCCTGCCTGGATATTGTTGATCTCATCGGCAGGTACATAAATCAGCATATTAACGGTGCTCAGGTTCGCAATCACGAGCGACACTGCCGATGGGCTTGCCATCTCGCCGACTTCCGCATTCTTGGTGGTAACGATACCATTGATTGGCGATTTGACGACTGTATCATTCAGGGAATCCTGGGCGATTTGTACATTCAACTGTGCCTGCTCCAGCTTTTGCTGGCTGGCTTCGATACCTGCTGTACTGCCGGACACTTCCAGCTGACGCTGAGCATTGCTGTAGCCGGAGTTGGCATTCTCGTAGCTGCTGGTCGCATTCTCATAAGCTGCCTTGGCAGTAGACAGTCCTTTTTGTGCAGTTGCCAGTGATTTCTGGGCAGCAGCCAGCTGTTCCTCGGCATTGGCTTTGCCATTTACCGCATTATCATAGGCCGTCTGCGCACTGACTGCAGCAGCCTGAGCCTGTTCCAGTTCAGCCTGGGTAGCCAGTCCATTGCTTGCGAGCGACTGGGTACGTTTCAGCGTGGACTGCGCATTGGTTAATGCCTGCTGGGTTTGCTTAATGGTGTTACCGGCTGTCGAGACAGCGGTCTGAGCCTGTTTGAGCGCTGTTTGCGCCTGGTTTACCGTTCCCTGCGCCTGGTTGATGCTTCCCTGGGCCTGGTTAATCGAGCTCTTGGACGAGATAATGCCGTTCTTGGAACTGACCACACCGGAGTTGGCCGATACCAGACCGGATTCACGGGAATCCTTGGCAGTATTAACGCCTGCTGCAGCTGCAGCCACGTTGGATTTGGCGATCTCCAGATTGTTGCGCAGATCGTCATCTTCCAGCTTGAGCAGTATCTGGCCTTTTTTCACTTCGGCGCCTACATCGACGGCTACAGTCGATACTTTGCCGGAGATTTTTGGCATGATGTTCACAGTGGCGGATGGGGTCACGGTGCCGGTGTAGATTTCACCCTGCCCGATCACTCCCTGCTGCGCCTGAGCTACTTTTACATTCACATTCATGTTCTGAGATGCCTGGCTGCTGGCGTTGCCGCAACCGGACAGGACAACCGTACTGAGCAGCAGTGCCCCTGCAGTTACTTCCCATTTGCTAATCTTCATTGGTTATTCCCTTTCTTTCTGTCTAGAATATGAACCGGCAGAGACACCGGTTATACTTTGCTTTCCTGAAGTGTTTCCTTGGCCGCTTTGCGTCTGCTGATGAACAGGAAGACAAACGGAATCGAACAGAACAGCGGTATGGACGAGACGAGGAACGTATCCGCGATCCCTCTGGAATAGGCATCCAGTGAAATGAGACCCGATACGGTCGATGTCCACGAGCTGCCCAGCATCGCCTGGAACGACTGTGCCGCATCCGGCGTAATCGATTCGGAGATTTGCTGGCTGTGCAGCGCAGTACGGTTCTGCATCAGGAAGGTCAGAATGGCGATCGCCATCGAACCGGCAATCGTACGCACCAGATTGGAAGCGGTCGATGCCTTGCCGACTTTGTCCCGTGGTACGGCGTTCATACCGACCGTAGACAGCGGCATCATACAGATCCCGATTCCCATCCCCCGGAACATCAGTACAATTTGCAGCCACAAATGCGGCGTCTGCGGTGTCAGGGTATGCAGATGATAGGTCATAATACTGGTCAATGTCAGACCGACCAGACCGATCGGTACGATTCCGATCTTGTCAAACAGCTTGCCGGCAAACGGCATCATGACCGCCATCGCTATCGCCTGCGGCAGCAGGATAATCCCGGTATGTACCGGTGATACGGATTGGATGTTCTGCAGGAACAGCGGTGACAGGAAGGTACCACCATACAGACCCATCATGACAAAGCTTGATGTAATAACGCTAATCGCAAACTTGTAATTTTTGAACAGTGAAATATCGATAACCGGATTCTCCTGACCGCTCTCGACGAAGATCAGGAAGACCAGCGCCCAGAAAGCGATGAAGAACAGACCGACAATCTTGAAGGAATCCCAGCCGTCTGTCGAACCGCTGGACAGTGCGTACAGCAGTGTACCCGCACAGGTCGCTGCCAGCAGGAAGCCGAGCAGATCGAACTTGACGATGGCGCCTTTTGGCGGTTCCTTGATCAGCAGGATAACCATCAGAATCGCGAACAAGGCGACAGGCACACACACGATAAACAGGAAGCGCCAGTCGAACCATTCGATCAGATAACCACTTAGCGTCGGACCGATCGCAGGAGCTGCCATCGCGGCAATTCCCCAGATTCCGAGCGCCATACCGATCTGTTCACGCGGAATAATTTTGTAGACGATGGTCATACTCAGCGGCATAATAACGCCGCCGCCCAGACCGGCAATAATACGCGCCGCGATCAGCGACGTGTCGCTCCAGGCAAAAATGCAGAATACAGTTCCCAGTGTGAAGAGACTGAGCGCTGCAATCAGAAACTTTTTATATCCGATGCGCTGCTCCATGAATCCCGTAATCGGAACAATGATCCCCGAAGCCAGTGTATAGCCCGTAATAACCCATTGAATTTTCGTCGTGGTTGAACCCAGATCTGTCGTCAGCTGAGGAATAGCCACGTTGATCAGACTGTTATTCAGAATGGCGACGAACGCCCCCAGCACAATGGCAAAAAAGGCTAACCAGCGTTCTCTGGGTGAATCACTGGGAGGAGCAGCGGCGATTTCATTAGTAGCCACTAAAGACCCCTCCTTCTTAGGATGTATGAATTTTCACTTCAACGTTACTGCCCGGAATTAGTTTCATGTCCTTTGGTACGCTCAGAGCGATTTCTACCGGAATACGCTGAGTGACTTTGTTAAAGTTACCGCTTGTATTGGTTGCAGCGATAGAAGCAAATACCGAATTGGACGCCTGTCCCACTTTGCGCACTTTACCCTGGATCACCTGATCACCTGCGGCATCCAGTGTAATGTCTACCACTTCGCCCGGCTTGATGCGGTCGATATCGGTCTCTTCAATATTGGTGGATACATACAGATTGTTCATATCCGCCATAATAGCAACTGCAGAACTTGGAGAAGCAATCTCGTGTTCTTTGGAATAGACTTTGATCACGGTACCATCGATTGGTGCGCGCAGCACGGATTTGCTGATGACGCTGGAATCGAGTCCGGATACATTTTGCTCGGCGATCGGTTCGTTGCGTGTCAGCACATCGCCTTCTTCTACATCAATATGATCGATTTCTGCCGTGATTTGCGGCATCACTTTGTATTGATCGGCAGTAATGCGGGCATCATCACTTTTTACATAATGTGCACCTTGATACCAGTAGTAATACACCAGTGTGCCACCACTAACGACCAGTAACACGACTAGAATGGATAAAACAATCTTTCTACTCACTTACTCCACCTCTGCTGTTCAGATAATTTTGGTCATTCTACAGGCTGTCTATGCGCTGCTGGCTTATCCAACCAGTTGTCAACGCAACATGCCTAAATGCTAATTCTTGAATTTAAGATAGCTAATAGCAGCATCAGATCATCTCCGGCCTGCCAGCTCTTGTCTACAAGAATATGTACATCCATGAATCGAATCAAGCCACTATCATGGCGGAGTATTACCCACTGAGGTATACAACCCACGCTTCAACAGATCAAGCTCCAATGCAAAATTCCGGAGCACCTCATCATACTCCGCTTCCCCGGCAAAAAACTGAATAAAGTTCTGAATAATGATAGCCCTCAGGATTTTGATCAGATGAAAAAGTTCCTTCTCATCCTTGATATTCAGCCCCGTACGGTTGATCAGACTCATATAATTCCGGTAAAACTCACGAATCCGCTCAGAGGTCGTGGGATTTTTCACATCCAGAATCAGCTTGTATTCAATCTTGTAATTCATGTTGAGGAAAATGTTACGCGCAAAATCACGATGCTCATGGTGCATAAACCGATGCAGTGTTGAGTCAAAAAACTCTGCTGAAGAGGCAAACAAATCACCCTTGTGCTTGACCGCCATAGCCATCATCAGCTCACGGTTGCTGGCACTGTGCTCCTCCAGAATGTAAAAAAACAAATCTGCCTTGTCTTCAAAATACTGATAAAAACTGCCGCGCGGTATGCAGGCATCCTTGATAATATTCGCAATCGACGCATCCGCCAGCGAAGCCCTGGAGAATTCCCGCATAGCCGCATTCATTAGATTTTGCCGCTTCTCGTCCGGCAGGTTAAAAAAGGTTTTTGTTGGCATACATTCACTCCACTGCCCCCCATAGCCTCCGGTTGAGGATCATAATCAAAGCTTGCTGCTGATACGCAAAATGTTCCATCAGATGTAGGCAGGCACAATTTGTTGTCAAAAGTTACATAAAGAATTATATGTGACACCGTGTCATGTGTCAATGTTGTTATTTAAATATATACATATAAAGTGGTAAACTTCTGTTACACGAAGATTTTGACAACATAAATCGTTGGAAAACACCATTTTTCCATTCTGTGCTGCATCTGTCTGGATAATATCCCAGAACGAGAAAAAAAGAAAAGCAGACGCCAGTCGGAGAACAGGCTGCAATCATCATTGACTGCCATCTGTATCCAACTCGTATCTGCTTGTTGAGATTACTATCGCTTGCTGCTGATCTATATCAACTCAGGCTGTCGGACAATGCGGTGAAAATAACGCCCAGCGCATGTGCTCCCGCATCCGGATAGCCAATACTGCGTTCACCGACCGTACCTGCACGGCCCATGCGGGCTACGATATCCTTGGTCTGCTCCGCGCCCTGTACAGCTGCTTCCGCTCCCCGGGCAAATGCGGTCTTGAGATCAGTACCGGACTGTGCGCTCTCGGACCAGGCATCTGCACATGGCACAAGCGCATCGATCAACGTCTTGTCTCCCACGACCGCCCCCCGTCCAAAGGAACGTTCACCGGTCGCCTGGATGCCCCGTACAGCTGCATGCAGCATATCGGCAAACTGGGCGACTGTCACTTCCTGGACGTCTCCGGCTGCCTTGCCTGCTGCCCGGAAAGCTGAACCCCAGATCGGACCGGATGCTCCGCCGCAGGCTTCCATAATCACGAGTGACGAAGCATTCAGGAAGCTGCCAATACTCAGCTGTTCCTGAGAGAGAATATCCTTCCATTCCCGCTTCAGCTGACGGAAGCCCTTGGCGATGCTCATCCCGAAATCCCCATCACCGGCATGGGAGTCCAGATCGCAAAACGGCACTTCATTATCGATAATCACTTCGCTCATCTTGTCGACAATATAAATCAGATTATTCAGCGTCAACGTGTCTTCCTGGATGACTGCATATTCTGAAGAAGTCTCCACTTTGAACGATATCGGATGATCCGCAGCCAGTTCTTCCACAGCCGCTGTATAGGAGACCGGTTCGACCGGACCGGATACTTTGAATGCCGGTGTATCGCTCTCATGGGACAACAGCGTCTTCAGTTCATCATCCAGCTTCATAAAGGTCAGCGATATGCCGGCCATATCGATACTGGTCATATAATTACCTACAAAAGCGCGGTTGATATGGATATTCTGCTCCGCCAGTTCACGGGTAACCGCATGATTGAACAGATACAGCTCCTGCAGCGGCGTCGCGCCGAATCCGTTCACCAGTACGGCAATCTCGCCGGTATAGCCCTGGTCCAGCTGCATGTCTTTGAGCAGATCGTGGACCATCCGCTGTGCCAGCGTATCTGCAGATGCCATGGCATCCCGCTCAATGCCCGGCTCGCCATGAATGCCGACTCCGTATTCCAGTTCGTTCTCACCCAGTTCGAATGTTGGTGATCCTTTGGCGGGAACCGTACAGGATGTCAGGGCAAAGCCGATACTGCGCACACTCGCGGCTGCTTTCTCCGCAGCCGCTTTGACTGCCTGCAGATCGCGTCCTTCCTCTGCTGCAGCTCCGGCAATTTTATGTACAAGCACCGTACCGGCGACGCCTCTGCGTCCTACCGTGTACAGACTGTCCTCGACAGCGATATCGTCGTCGACTTTGACATAATCGACAGTGATGCCGTCTTCCTCGCACAGGTAGGCAGCGTTCTTGAAGTTCATCATATCGCCGCTGTAATTTTTGATAATGAGCAATGCACCCTTGTTACCGGCTGTCGATTTGATCGCCTGGTACACCTGAATCTGGGAAGGGGAAGCGAATACGTCTCCACATACTGCGGCGTCCAGCATCCCTTTGCCGATATAGCCTGCATGCGCTGGTTCGTGCCCACTTCCGCCGCCGCTGATCAGGACGACTTTGTCCTGCGGGATGGTCTTTTTCTTGATGAATTTATATTTAGGGATCAGTTCCAGTTCGGGATGGGCCAGAACCATGCCTTTGGCCATTTCCAGTACCATGTCTTCCGCTTTGTTCATTACTTTTTTCATTATTGTGCCTCCTCTGATCTGTGGGATCGCTGTGAATCGGGCTGCTGCACAGCAATAGGTGCAAACAGTATATATTACCCCTCAATTCGCTGTTTGTCGCAGAGGTTCGACAAGCGGCTTGATTTCTCCCGGCTCGGAAACATAATAAGCACAGGATTCCCTCCAGCAGATCCCCTTCAGTAATGAAGCAGACGTCCCTGATCATTCCATTGTCCATACATTTTATTGTCTCTGGTACAAGTAATAAATTTGTTCAATCGCTTCTGAAAAACCAGCGGTTGATGGATATAGCTCTGGATCGTATCGATGCGAATATGACGGTACAGGGAGGGGAAAGCGATAAAGTTCTCGTATACTTGATCCTCCTCTCTCAGCCGCTGCCAGATCAGTTCATGAATTTGAAAAGAAGCAGGATTCATATCCGGCAGCACTTTCCTTCCCTCCTCTTTCATAAAACCAAGCTTTTCAAGACGGCGTACACGTTCTTTATTTAATTCGGTCCATGAGCTTATCGGGCTTCGTGGAGAAACACGCTGGGCGAGCTGGTGATTGGACATTTTCTTTTTGATTCCATCGATCCAGCCAAAACACAGTGCTTCCTCGACAACATCCAGGTAAAGCAGCGTATCCGCTGAAGGAGTCATACTCACAATCACCCAGCAGCATCTGGCTGTCTGACTGTGCTCTTCCAACCAGTTCCTCCATTCTTCCCGGGTACAAACCGTAACAAGATTTTCAATTTCGATATATACCGTCTCCTCTTTGCATAGTATCCTGCCAATACGTTTTGGCTGTTCTTGAGATACAGGATCAGGCAGAAGGAAGAGGCGGCTGGCTGGCATACCAGTAGAACACATAATCCGTCATCGTGGAAGCGTAACCCTGCTGACGCAGCATGGTGGAGATATTGCCACGATGATAGGTTCCGTGATTGGCTACATGCAGCAGAATCTCCGAGAAGCTGACTTCGCGAATGCCCGCATAGGGATTATCAACCAGAATGCGCTGCTCCAGGTCTGTCTGTTCCTGCAAATAGCCATGGTACTGCTCCGACAATTGATTTAGCATCTCTCTATACGTCCCGATGTCTGCCATTACCCGGGTAGCAAAAGACATACAGTCCTGCAAAGCTTGCCCCATATTGGCACCTGTCATTACTCTGTACCACATCTCGTCGACAGCACACATATGCGAGAGTGCATGCGCAATCGTCGGGAAAGAACTGTTTACCTCCTGACTCAGTACAGCAGGCGGTAGTTCGGCGATTCGGTCCAGAATAGTGTGTGTGGCCCAGATGTGATAATTGAACATTTCTACAGGGTGGTTGGTCATGGATAACATTCTCCTTTGGTAAAAGCATGAATTGGGTTGGGAACTGTTATCATTATAAAAAAAGAAGTATGACAGCAGTCTGTCATACTTCTTCATACAGCCGGAGCGCTTTTTGCAATTGTTCTCTGAGAATACTGCGAAGTGCAGTCGGTGCCAGTACTTCTGCTCCGCTGCCCAAACTCAGCAGAACCGACCAGAGCCATCGGGCTTCCAACGGCTTGTATACATGAATCCGCATCGTCATGCTGCCATCCTCATGAAATTCCCTGTCCAACTGCTGGAACTGATCCAGTGCTTCCGCCAGCGCTTCAGGCTGCACCCGGATCACTACTTCTTCCGTATCGCGGGTGGCATCGCTCCATTCTGTATCGGTCCATCGGGTCAGCCTGTTTGCTTGCAGTATTTCACGATGGCTCTGAAAAGGCTCTGCCGTCAGTTCCACATCCATCATACGTGACAGGCGGAATTCCCGATATTCCTGTCGGTTCCGGCAGTATCCGTACACATACCAATTGCCGTATTTGAAATAAAGATGTACCGGCTCCATCTCGCGGGTAGTGCGTATATTGTCTGCATTAATATAACCAAAACGCACTACTTTTCGCTCTGTAATTGCTGTGCGCAAATGAGCAAGCACATGGGGGGCCGCACGCCTTGTCTCCAGATCGACAGACAGGCTTGGCGGATGATGCTCCGCTTCGATCGTCTGCAGCCGTTCAATCGTCTTTTGCACATGCTTGTCTTCGAATACAGAAGACAGACTGCGCAGCACGGTGATCAGGGAAGCCACATCATAGGAGCCCAGCAGGCTTTTGTCCATTTTGTAGCCCTGCATCATGCCGTATCCGCCCTGGCTTCCCTGATGCGAGATCACCGGGAAACCGGCGGCACAGATCACATCGATATCCCGGTAAATGGTGCGCGGGGACACCTGAAATTCTTCGGCCAGCGTGGCGGCGGACAGCACTTCATGATTAAGCAGTTTATAAATAATGGAGACCAGACGTTCCAGTTTCATGTACAGCTCCTTATCCTACAAATAATGATTCACTGCCATCGACATAGACGATCGAACCGCTCACATGAGCAGACTCTTCCGACAACAGGAATAGCACAACACTCGCTACCTGCTCCGAGGTGCCTTTTCCTTCCGGCAGGGGTACGGTTCCTTCCGGATATTCGACTTCTTTGATTTTCATTTCTTCCATCTCCGGCAGCTGGTTGCCGGTTCCCTGAATATTGGTCTCAATCGATCCCGGTGCCACAATATTCACGCGGATATTATACGGCGCCAGTTCAAAGGCAGCCATCTGTCCAAAGGCGGCAATCGAAGCCTTTGACGTACTGTAAGCCGCGAATCCTTGCTGGGAAAATACACGCGTCCCGCTGAGCGAACTGGTCAGTGCGATACTGCCGCTGCCGTTTTGCTTCAGGTAGGGAATAACATACTTGACACTGGTAAAAGCACCTTTGACATTATTGGTCATTGTGATATCCCATTCCTCGTCCGGTATCGCTTCGATCGGACCGACGACACCGAGAATACCGGCATTGGCAAACAGCGTATCGATCTGGCCCCACTGCTCTACGATTTGCTCCAGCGCCTGTCGGTACTGGGCAGGTACCGATATGTCAGCGGTAAAGACCAGTGCTTCTCCACCGGCCGCCTCAATGACCTGCTTGGTCTCCTGTACTTCTTCGTCGGTCTTGTTGATTAGTCCGACTCTTGCTCCTTCGGCAGCAAGGCGAATCGCCGCTGCACGGCCAATGCCTGATCCGGCACCTGTAACGATAGCTACTTTCCCTTTCATTCGGTCCATAGGTTCCAGCTCCTCTGTTATGATCTGTTCTGGCAGTTTTGCAGGTAAGTAAGCGTTATCTTTCCGCTTTTTTATTACCCCTGATCAGCCGTAGTGACTTCATCAACATGGATTTGGAACGACTTTTTGCAGATAGATGAAGTACAGATTTGCCTTATGCCGATATGTTCATGGAACGGCATAGGTAGAGGGCGATGTACGCACAGTCTCCCTATATGAGATGTATGGCGCAGCAGTAAGAATAGAAGCCACTGAATACCAAGTCAAAGGGTCATATAGCCGCCGTATCTCGCCAGATATTCTTCCTTCTCCTTGTAATCCGGCATAATGCCGCCAACTTTACGCCAGAAGGAACGGTCATGGTTCATATGCAGCAGATGGCACAGTTCATGCACGATCACATAGTCGATGACTTCCACTGGTGCCATAGCGAGCCGGTAGTTGAAGGTCAGCTTTTTGTCAAAGCTGCAGCTGCCCCACTTAGTGGTCGATTCGACGATGTCGATACTTTTGGGCTTGACCTTTAGCTGCTGCTGATAGGCGGTAATCCGCTGGTTGATCACTTTTTTACAGCTGGAAAAATAGAATTTTTTGAGCTGTGTGCGCAGCTCTTCTTCGCTGGCCTCTCCGATCTCGATCAGATCTTCAAGCTTGTGCTCCCGGCCAAGGTACATAAAGGTACCATAATCCTGATACGTCCTTGCTTCCGGTGCGGGCTGTCTGCTGCTTAACCGGCGCAGATTGTCCAGCACCCATTCGCTGTGCTGCTCGACGAGACGGATAATAGCATCTTCCGGTGTGCCGTTCGGTGCCTTTACCGTTAAAAGACCGCCCGGGTCGAGCTGGATGGATACTTTTTTGCGTTTGGAATATTGCACATTGCATGCTATGGTCTGGTTCTGAATCGTAATGTTCATCGTAATCTTCTTTCTGTATGGAATCTAAGGTGTTCTTATCATATCACACCCTGCCAAAAAGCAGCAGCACTGTGATAAGCGCTGCTGCCGATTAGCTTAGACAGACCTGATAATCCGATTAATCCTTATTGTTTTCACAGAAAGACAAACACAAACAGCCTGCAAGTTCTCTGCCATTTGCTGTTTGTCGTTGGCCTGCCGACTTACATCACCTGATCGGTCGGACGGATCAGCACTTCGTTAACTGCCACATGTCTTGGACGTGTCACAATATATTCAATCGCATCCGCAATATCCTGTGCTTCCAGCAGTTCGATATCACTGAAGCTCTTCATGCTCTGTTCACGAACTTCCTCACGCAGATGGGTGCTCAGCTCCGTCTTCACTGCACCCGGCTCCACAGCGGATACACGAACGCTCTGACCAGCCACTTCCTGGCGAAGCGCATCGGTAAAGGCAGCCACACCGAACTTGGTCAGATTGTAGACCGCACCGCCGGCCATCGTTTTGCGTCCGGCAACCGAACTGATGTTGATCAGGTCGGTCACTTTGCGTTCCGATGTGGAAGCGCTTTTTACCAGATGCGGCAGAGCGGCATGGGAGACATACAGCAGGCCGTTGACATTAATGGATACCATACGTTCCCATTCTTCCAGCGGTGCATCCGATGCCGGACCGAGCAGCATGACGCCGGCATTGTTGACGATGGTATCGAGACGTCCATACTCTTCTACCGTACGTGTAACGGCCTGTTTAGCCTGCTTCTGGTCGGTAATATCGGCTTCGATGACAAGTGCTTTGCCACCACTCGCTGTAATCTCTGCCGCCAGCTGTTCGAGACGATCTTTGCGGCGTGCGACGATAGCTACTGCGGCTCCCTGTGCAGCCAGCGTCTTCGCTGTAGCTTCACCAATTCCGCTGCTTGCTCCTGTGATCAGTGCGACAGTTCCCTGTAATTTTGGTGTCATGGGTGAACACTCCTCTGTGGGTTATCGTTAAGTGGCTTATGGACTGTGAATTTTATATATGTGCTAACTTTGTATTACCACTCGCACGCCGCACTAATCACTTATCGCAATTTTATTTCTCAAAATTTAATTTACAGAGGTAGTTTCTGCCCATGTCCATTCTATTTACAATGCGTGCATATGGGCTGCCGCTTCCTGCCATGGCACCGAATAGCCCTGCCCTTTGGCGCAGAAAATCGAAGACGAGGAATAGAGCGGGTCGGCATCCTTGCGGTACTGCTTGTGCCTGACAACCTCTTCTTGATTATGACAATGCTGGTATCCCCCGAATGTCAGACTGATCATGCCCCTGCCATGGGTAAAAGAAGCCAGCTCCGCACCATAATTCATGAACGTCGCTACCGGTACCGTGCCGGTCAGCAGACAATGCGCAGCCGTCATTTCCGGAGAAGCAATCGTGCCATGAGCCTGCTGCACATCCGACATGATTCGTCCCATATGCTCCAGCTCGGCTCTGATTCTGAAATGGTAATACGGTTCAAGCACGATATTGTCTGTCTGTTCCAGTCCCTGGCGAATCGCCCGATAGGTCGCTTCCCGGAAGTCGCCGCCGCTCGTATGCTTATTATGTGCCCTGCCAGTGAGTAGTGTGATCACCGTATCGGTCAGCGCTGCTCCGGTCAGCAGACCATGATGCTCACGCTCCAGCACATGCTGACCGACCAGATTCTGGTAACCGAGAGCCAGCTGATCGGGATGACAGGCATTGCGGAATACGATGCCGCTGCCCGGCTCTCCCGGTTCCAGCTGCAGATGCACCTCGGCATAATGTCGCAGCGGCTCAAAGTGACCATAGCCTGTCACCGGGCGGGTAATTGTCTCCTTGTACAGAATCTCCGGCGGCTCAAAGGTAACCGCCAAGCGGAAGCGGTCCAGCAGCAACTTTTCCAGAATTTCCAGCTGGATCGCGCCCATTACCTGAATATGCAGTTCCTGCAGCTGTTCTTCCCACGTCACTCCCAGTGAAGGGTCCTCTGCTTCCAGTTCGCGGAAGATACGCAGCACTTCACGGATCGGTTGTTCAGGCGGATAGTTCACCCGGGAAGTCAGGGCAGGTACCAGGTGAAAAGGCTGCTTGCCCTCATAATCTCCCAGTCCCGTGAGCGGCCCTGCCCCGGTCAGTCCGGTGACCGCGAACAGTTCTCCGGCAGTAATGCTATCTGCTGAACGGTACTTCTCCCCACTGTAGATACGTATACCGGTAATCTTCTCATCCAGCATCTCCGCGGAGAGCGATGCATAGGTTAGACTGTCACGCACCCGCAGCGTACCTTGCAGTGCCTTGATATAGGTAATCCGGTGCCACTGCTATCATGGCCGATTTTGTATACCTGTCCGGCAAAAGGCAGCTGCTCATCATACTCCGTCACCGTCAGCCGATCGAGCTGCTCCAGAAATTGGGCAATACCTTCATCCTGCAGCGCCGATCCGTGCATACACGGATACAGTCGGCATTCCCGGATCATCCGGATCATCGCCTGTTCCCAGTCTGCTGCGGTCATCCGGCCATCCAGATAGGCATCCAGCAGCGCTTCATCACGTTCTGCCAAAAAAGTCTGCAGCTGCTCATCCACTGGCTCGACTTGACCCGGCTGCCAGGAACGGGTCAGATCCGCAGCATCCGGTGTCAGCAGCTCCCGGATCTCCTGCAGCACCCGGTCTGCATCCGCACCGATCCGGTCCATTTTGTTAATAAAAAAGAAAGTCGGGATACGGTATTCCTGCAGCAGCTGCCAGATGGTCTCCGTGTGCCCTTCAATGCCTTCGACAGCGCTGATCAATACGATCGCATAATCCATCATGCGCAGTGCCCGTTCCATTTCGGCCGAGAAGTCGGCGTGACCCGGCGTATCAAGCAGATAATAGACCGAATCTCCATACTGCATCACGGCCTGTCCGGCGAATACTGTAATGCCGCGTGCCCGCTCAATCTCATGATGATCGAGAAACGTATCCTGATGATCCACTCTGCCCCGGCTGCGAATACTCCGGGTATGATATAAAAGCTGCTCTGCAAATGTCGTCTTGCCTGCATCCACATGAGCGAGCATGCCAATTGTTTTATTCATATTCGTTCTCCTGATCCTGTTCATAATATGGCTGCCAGCCGGTTCATCCGCCTGATCCCGTTCGACAGCAGCTCGTCTTATGTTACCCGATAACCCGGCTGCCTGCCAGCACACAAATACCGGACTTCCTGGCTGCGGAAGTCCGGTATTTGTAGCTATTATCTGTTTATTTATTCAGGCAGCTGGCTCTGGATCAGCCATTCACGGCATTCCGGCCACCAGCGGTCATATTCCGCCGATTCACGGTGTCCCATATTTGGAATCAACGTAACCGCTACTGTATTGCGGTGATCGGGATACATGTCAGCCATCTCCGCCTGGAAGCGCAGTGCACCATCCGGCGGTACATGCGTGTCGTCCTCTCCGCATATAAAATGAATCGCCGGGTGATGACCATAGGAAGGGATATGGGTCAGCGGATTGAGCTGATTGTACCAGTACGCCGCATAGGCATCCGGCTCACCGGTCGGCACAGCTGTACCGGGCTGGCGCACGTCTTCCATGCCCGGACGCAGCCAATCCGGCGTCGCTGCGACTGCAGCCACTTTGTGAATACGGTGATCGATCCCAGCAGCTGCGACAGCGATATCGCCGCCCATCGATAGTCCGCCTATTTGCACATAAGGGTCTACCTGCATCTCCCGGATGGCCCAGTCGATTACACGCAGTGTATCCACCGTCGTCTGCCCTAGAATCGGCCACATATACCGCTGGAAATTGCCGAATACCCGGCCAAACAGATCTTCTTCTCCAGCAATCCTTCGTTCACCGTGCTGCCAGGCATCCAGACTTACTGCGATAAATCCGAGCCCGGCCAATTCCTCCAGCATCGGCTTCATCGTTTCCTTGGAGCCGCTAAATGGATGCAAAAGAATAATCAACTGCCGCCGGGATGGACTGACCTCCGGCTCTGCCCATAATACGGGGATATGATCCACCCATGCAGAGTTGGTAACAATAGAATGCTGTTCATTCATTATGTAACCTCCCTGATTGTCCAGTCTTGTCGTCTGAACATCATTATAATCTCGCTTTCATTACATACTTCTCCTACCACTACCTCTCTTCCACTTATTCGAAACATTCGCATGTCAAAAAACCTCTTCCGGCATTTGTCCCGATGACTCAGGAGACAGCCGAAAGAGGCGTTAATAGTACAAGTAATCAATAGCTTGGGCTTTGGACTTGGACGTTAGACCAGCGTCTTGAGCGCTTCGGTCGTGAACATCTCGATCTCGTCCGTACGATTGTCACGAACCTTGTTCGGCCAGGCCGGGTCGCTGATTAAGGCGCGTCCGACAGCGATCAGATCGAATTCCTGATCTTCCAACTTCTGCAGCAGCGGATCGATATGTGCTGCCGGATCATCCTCTTCCACCTGCTGTGCACGGTTCGCGAATTCGGATTTCAGACCGACCGAACCTACAGAGATCGCCGGTTTGCCGGTCAGCTTGCGTGTCCAGCCAGCCAGATTCAGCTCGGAACCTTCAAATTCCGGCAGCCAGAACCGGCGCGTCGATGCATGGAAAATGTCCACACCAGCACTTACGAGCGGCTTCAGCAGCTGTTCCAGCTGTTCCGGTGTCTCTGCGAGACGAGCCTGGTAATCGGACATTTTCCACTGGGAGTAACGGAAGATGATCGGATAATCCGGACCGACCGCTTCCCGGCAGGCTTGTACGACTTCAGCCGCAAATGTCGTACGTGCGACCAGATCGCCGCCATAACGGTCTGTACGCTGATTCGTACGTTCCCATAGAAACTGGTCGATTAGATAACCATGCGCTCCATGCAGTTCAATCGCGTCAAAGCCGATTCGCTTGGCATCTGCTGCTGCCTGTGCGTATGCCTGAACGAGCTGATGAATCTCTTCTTCGGTCAGCGGTTCATTGACCTTGTTGCCTTCAAGATCCAGCCCGGACGGTCCGACCGGAGACGCTTCGGGATTCGGTTCATCTCCCGGTTTGCGAGCCATGCCGACATGCCAGAGCTGAGGTGCAATTTTGCCGCCCGCTTCATGTACGGCTTCGACGACCTTTTGCCAGCCGGCCAGTGCTTGTTCGCCATGGAACAGAGGAATGGTAGCTCCACTCACTGCCGATGGATGGTTAATGGCTGTGCCTTCCGTAATAATCAGTCCTACACCACCTGCTGCCCGAAGCCGGTAATATTCCGCAACTTCGGGTCCAGGTACGCCACCTGGTGAGAAGCCGCGAGTCATCGGTGCCATAACGACCCGATTGCTCAGCTCCAGCTTGTCACTCTGAAAAGGTCTGAATAAGGATTCTGTGTTCATGTTAACGTCCTCCTTGCATATGATGGATTACTTGATTATTTTTCGTAACAACAATACCTTAGCATAGTGATATATGTAAATCAAACCGGCAGACGCCGAATGACAGGTACGGCAGCATCCAGATCGATGCGGTATACATCCGGATTGCTCATCGTCTCCCATTCTGCAAATCCAAACTGTACGTCCCACGATCTCAGCAGCAGCGAAATCAGATTGCCATGCGATACGATAGCCGGACGCTGATATCCCTGATCCACAAGCTCTGTAATTACCTGCATCGCACGTGCCGCCGCTGCGCTGCTGGACTCTCCACCCGGGTAGCACAGTTCCGGCTCATCATAGGTACGCCGGAGCATATCACGCCAATCCGGTGCATCCTGCCCGCAGAGCACCCGCTCGATCAGCCGGTCGTCAGTTACGATATCCAGCCCGATCCGCTCGGCGAGAGGCTGGATGGTACGATATGCACGTTCATAAGGACTGCTCACAATCCGGTCCACCCGCTGCAGTGCCGCCAGCTTGGCCAGTGTATCTGCCTGCCGGTATCCACGTTCGGTCAACGGTGCATCAGGAGCCTGCCCCTCTGCTTCACAATGACGGATAATATACAGATTAGCCATAATTCACGTACTCCTCCTTGTTACAGCCAGCTCGGAAGATGTCTGCAGAGCTGGCTGATTGGGTGAATGGGTGTATGCTTATTGTTCGCTATTCTCTTTATTCCTGTTCTCTGTTTCTGTTCTTCATTCCTGCTGGCTCAATCCATGAGCTGCCGCATAATTCCCCCAGTGCGGTCTGCGGCCATCGATATCGGTGAATCCATACTCGTCAGACAATCCCCAGCTGGATAATGCCTGTCCCGACTTTTCCATAATTTGCGGATCAGCTGCCAGGGAAGCAATCGCCCGGCCGACAAAATAAGGCGTCTCCGACTCGCCGAAATGCTCCGCATGCAGCATGCCGCCATGCACAGCATCCTGCCAGTTCTCCTCGGTCACACGGTAATGCTCCAGCATTTCCTCGGAACGCAGAAATCCCGGTGTCACAGAGACAGCGGCTATATCGTACGGACGCAGATCGACCGCCATCGCTGCCGCCATATGAATCGGCGCGATTTTGGCGAGACTGTAGTACAGACTGCCACGATAGGAATAATCGATTCCATCCGTCACTTCGACGATCAAACCGCATCTATTGCCTACCATCAAGGAAGCTGCATAATGACTCGTGATCAGATGCGTCTTCAGCACACGATCCTGGATGAGCAGTCCATTACTGAGCGAATGCTGCCAGAAAGGCGTCTCCCATTCGGTAAGTTTCTCGCCGCCCCAGATGTCGTTCACCAGAATATCCAGCTGACCGTTCTGTTCGGCGGTGATGCGTTCTATCAGCTGCCGAACCTGCTGCTCATCGGTATGGTCTACCCGGGCAGCTATTCCCAGGCCGCCCTGTGCCGTTACCAGCTCGGCAGTGTCTTCAATCGTCTCGCTGCGATTCAGATCGGAAGGCTGACCGCGCACACTGCGTCCCGTACAATATACGGTGGCTCCCGCTTCGCCGAGCATGACGGCAATTCCTCGTCCGGCTCCGCGCGTCGCTCCGGCGACCAGCGCTACTTTTCCCGTCAGATCTCTTGTCTGTGTGTTCATGTGGGTCACTCCTTTGTGTTGAGCTTTATTTGAATGATACCCTTTGATCATAACTGCTATATATGCCACCTTATGTCTTATATAATAATAGACATCCGTAAAAATCCGACTTTTATGTTCCACCTTATACATCGTCTGCACGTTATGCATTATTCGTACTGCATATGCTATCTACAGCACAATAAACAACTTACTAAAAAGGAGAATGCTGCATGAGAGCAGACAGGCTGCTGCGTCTATTATTACTGCTGCAAAATGAAGGCAAACTAACTACCCGCGAACTGGCACAGAGACTGGAAGTATCCACTCGTACCATCGTGCGGGATATGGATGCACTCAGCGCTTCAGGCATACCGGTATATGCCGAGCGCGGCAGCCAGGGCGGCTGGAAGCTGACCGATGGTTACCGCACCCGGCTCACTGGCATCAAGCCCGAGGAACTGGGTTCACTGCTGCTGTCCTCCCATCCTCAACTGCTCGCAGACCTTGGGATTCAACAGCATTTTGACGATGCACTGCAAAAGCTGCTGGCTGCCCTGCCTTCCGGCGCTTCACAGACGGCGCAGATGATCCGCTCCAAAATTCATATCGACGGCGCCGGCTGGCATCAGACAGACGAGATTTTGCCGCAATTGCTTACGATTCAGGAAGCGGTATTTGCCGAACATAAGCTGCATATTCACTATCGACGGGATGGGAAAATAGTCGAACGACTGGTATGCCCGCTGGGACTCGTCGCCAAGCGTTCGGTCTGGTACCTGATCACCCAGATCGAGGATTCGGGTTATGAACTGCGAACCTACCGGGTGTCCAACATTGCGGAAGCTATCATGCAGGAAGAAGGCTTCTCTCCTCCGCCTGTTTTTAGCCTGCCGGACTATTGGGAACAGTCCACCCAACAGTTCAAAAGCAGCCTTCCACGCTATCCTGCCCGTATTCGGGTATGTACAGCCGTTCTGCCGCAGCTGGAAAAGGAGCGGTATATCCAGATCGGTCCTATCCAGCCTTGTACCGATCAGCCGGACTGGTGGGAGACGGAGGTTCAATTTGCTACACTGGAGCATGCCTGCAGCCTGATGCTCGGCTATGGCAGCACAGCCGTTGTACTATCTCCCGAGGAATTGCGTCAGCGCATTATCGGGCAGGCAGCTTCCATTGTTCAGCTGTATGATAAATAGAGAAATGTATCTTTCTTTTCCGATGGATCTTGACGCTGCTGCCAGATCTCATAACAATCATCACTAAAACATCACGAAAAAATCAACAAACATCAACAAAAATGCCCCTTCCTTATGAAAGGAAAGGGCATTTATTTTTATAGTTCGACATCCGTTCCTATCAACGGATTCGATCTGTATACCTATGCTTATGGAGTTGGTGTACCACCGTTGGCGTTAAGTGTCTCGCCGCTTACATAGCTGGATTCCTGACTGGCCAGGAATACGTATGCAGGAGCCATTTCGACCGGTTGACCCGGACGACCGAGTGGGGTCTGGGAACCAAAGTCCTTGAGCGCTTCTTCCGGCTGTCCGCCTACGACCTGCAGCGGCGTCCAGATTGGACCTGGAGCTACCACATTCACACGGATACCTTTTTCAGCAACTTGTTGAGCCAGTGCCTTGCTGAATGTGTTGATCGCCGATTTGGTTGTCGCATAATCCAGCAGGATTGGTGAAGGGTTATACGCCTGGATGGAAGATGTATTGATAATGCTGCTGCCCGGCTTCATGTGCTTGATAGCTGCCTTGCACAACCAGAACAGAGCATATACATTGGTTTTGAATGTATGATCGAACTGTTCGTTGGTCAGGTCAGCGATCTCCGGCACAAACTGCTGCTTACCGGCTACGTTCGCCAGAATATCGATACCGCCCAGCTCTTTGACTGCTGTCTCGATCAGCTGTATGCAGTACTGCTCATCCTTGAGATCGCCCGGTACAGCGACTGCTTTGCGGCCAGCTTCTTCGATCAGCTTGACCACTTCCTGCGCATCAGCTTCTTCTTCCGGCAGGTATGACAGTACTACATCTGCGCCTTCGCGAGCATAAGCAATTGCAGCCGCACGGCCGATACCGCTGTCTGCGCCGGTTACGACTGCTTTGCGGCCGGTCAGACGACCTGTACCGCGGTAACTGGTTTCTCCCGAATCAGGAATCGGAGTCATGTCTTTCTGCAGTCCAGGTTCCGGCTGCTGCTGTTGGTACTCCGGTCCAGCTTTCGGATACTGCGTCGTCGGATCTTGCATAGTGTATTGATCAGCCATGATTCATTTCCTCCTCTGAATGGTGTGAATTGGTTACTTTGAATAGCATCATTTACAAAAAAGTCTCAACTCTTTTTATGTAACCGACATGGCACTTCCTTAAACGGCGGATTGTTCATTTTCGTGCAGATCAATGTGCTTATGGTGCGGATTCGGTGTAGACTTTATCGGCGTAAAGCCGGGTAAGAATGTATTTGTTATAAAGGTATGTTACGATAGGATTTTTTGGTAATTAATGTATAATATTAGTGGTGTATGGGGGAATACGTAAAGGTGCCTGTATTACGAAAAAGGAGGATTTGGATGATAGATCTGATCATTGGTTTTATCATTTTCTCGGTCGTTATTATCGTATATACGCTGGCAGCCATCTTTGTCGCCCGCTATCTGATTGGCAAGCTGGATAAACGAGGGGTCCGGCCCTCCAGCATCGTGCTGGGAATTGCGCTCCCGATCGCCGCCTGTCTGATCTTTCTCGCGATCTGGTGGAAGTCGCCGCTGCAGCTTTTTTTGCTGCTGCCTTTGACCATGGTCGCCGGACGTATGTGGCGGGATTACAAAAAGCTGGAGAAACAGGAAAAGGAGCAGCTGCATTAGAGTGTACGGATTCACTCTATAGCCGGCTGCTCCCGTTTTGAACGAGAAAGTTGTATTTAAAAG
Source organism: Paenibacillus sp. Z6-24 (assembly GCF_054161335.1). Lineage (NCBI taxonomy): Bacteria > Bacillati > Bacillota > Bacilli > Caryophanales > Paenibacillaceae > Paenibacillus > Paenibacillus sp. Z6-24. The sequence goes on from NZ_CP096398.1 coordinate 3,027,965, forward strand.
CTGTATTTATATGAGTCATTTTCGCCACTACATAGAATGAGCAATGCAGCAGATTACTCGATTCAAAAGAGCGGTATTCTTCCTCGGAACTGCCGTATTCCTGAAATATGTTCTATATCTGCCCGGAAGGCTCTTGTGGTCCTGAGTCGTATGGGTGCGTTCACTCTTCTCGTTGCAGTGTTCATCTGCGTGCGACATGCATGATCTCAATCAACCATAATTTCAATCAAAACATCGGCAGGATGTACTTGATCAGGAACCATAACACCAGTCCCAGAATAATAATATATGCCGCATATTTGATAAATGTAGAAGCTACCATGCCAGAGTCCGAACGGCGTTCCACTCGTACTTCCCTTTTGTCCACGTCTACATTACGATTTTCATTCATCGGTCATTCTCTCCCTTTGAGGCTGTCAAAGCCTTAGTTGGTTAATTACTTTGAGTTCTATTACACCCATTTATTACTCGTGAATCGCTTTATATTTGTGAAGAGGCCAAAATATTTATATTTTTGCTTCAGCGAGCCATGCAATCAGCAGCAGGAAATGACAGACCATGTGGGCGCAGCGGCATTAAGGAAGACAAAGCTTGAGCAGCCTGCTTTGGACAGAAAAAAACAGGGCTTCCTCAAAGGAAACCCTGCCTGATCTGACCCTGTATCGTTATTCGTGATTTGCGTTTTTTTACTCGGCTATTCTTTTCCCGAACCGGAATAAAAGCGTTACCGGGCTTACAGTGTGCTGGCATCAATAACAAAGCGGTAGCGTACATCGGAAGCGAGTACGCGCGTATACGCTTCATCAATCCGGTCCGCCGAGATGATCTCAATCTCGGGAACGATATGGTGCTCGGCACAGAAGTCCAGCATTTCCTGGGTCTCCCGAATGCCGCCAATCATCGAACCTGCAAAGGCACGACGCTGACTGATCAACGAGAACACATTGAGCGACAATGGCTCGGCCGGTGCGCCTACGTTGACGATTGTGCCATCCAGTGCAAGCAGCGAGATGTAGGCATTAATATCGATCTTGGCACTGACGGTATTGATGATCAGATCGAATGTGCTGGCCAGGTTCTGGAATGTCTCCGGATTGCTGGTCGCATAATAGTGATCAGCACCAAACTGCAGTCCATCTTCCTTTTTACTCAGGGATTGGGACAGTACAGTAACTTCGGCACCCATTGCATGAGCGATTTTGACTGCCATATGACCAAGACCGCCCAGTCCGATCACCGCTACCTTTTTGCCTGGACCGGCATTCCATGTGCGCAGTGGGGAATACGTCGTAATCCCTGCACACAGCAGAGGTGCTGCATCCTGCAGACTGATATTGTCCGGAATACGCAGTACAAAGTCTTCGGTTACTACGATATGGGAAGCATAGCCGCCCTGCGTAAATTGACCGTATTTATCTACGCCGGCATAGGTAGGCACATTGCCTTTACGGCAGTATTGTTCCTCGCCTTTTTGACAGTTCTCACATTCACGACAGGAATCGACCATACAACCGACACCGACACGATCACCAATTTTGTACTTGGTGACTTCGGAGCCGACTGCAGTGACAATACCGGCAATCTCATGACCGGGTACAAGCGGATAATTGACAGGTCCCCACTCTCCGCGTGCTGTATGAATATCGGAATGGCAAATGCCGGAAAATTTAATCTCGATCAGTACATCCTGGGTATCCAGATCGCGGCGTTCAATCGTAGTCGCCTGAAATGGCTGGTCTGCACCATCTACTGCTCTGACTTTGGCTGTAATCATTAATAAAACCTCCTGTGCATGTTTCTTATTTTTCGATGGAGAATGATCATTGATTGGTTAATCAACATCTGTTAATAATATAGATACAGCAGACTTGTTCACAATAGTTAAATGGCATCAATTTATTGCATAATCAACAAATTGCGTAAAACTGTTCATTATCTTTTAGAAAGTCAGTCCAATCACCTATCTATGCAAAGGAGATTTTATGAGAAAAACCCTGATTACATACGATTACAGTCCTATCCCTGCTGTTATCCAGCCTTATCTGGAGCAAGCACATATTTACGACAGCAGTTCTTCCGACAATGCACAAACCCTGTTCATCCAGGGAAAAGAACAATGGTTTCTCAAAATTAGCGCTAAAGGAAAACTGGAACGCGAATATCGGATGACCGAATTTTTGCATCATCACCACATGGCTCCGAGCGTCGCAGCATATATTTCCGATGAGACAAATGACTATTTGCTGACTGCAGCCGTCCAGGGCGAAGATGGAGCGTCTCCACAGCATATGGCTAATCCTGAGCAGCTGGCTGCTGCATTTGGACAGTATTTGCGAATGCTTCATCAGCTGCCGCTGGACGGGTGCCCTTATCCCGGCAGAAGCGCAGAGATTCGCCAGGAAGCACTGGACAGCGGCATTGATCCGGCGCTGCTGGGCGAGCATGGCTATACACCGGTCGACAATGTCATCATTCATGGCGACTACTGCCTGCCGAATCTGATTATGGATCATTATGAATTCCGCGGCTTCGTTGATAATGGATATGGAGGTATCGGTGACCGAAATTATGATATTTACTGGGGATTATGGACGCTCAACTATAATCTCGATACCGAGCAGTATCATGATATTTTCCTCGATGCCTACGGCAGACAGGATGTGGATATGGAGGGCGTTCACTACTTCAGCCAGCTGGTGGATTGGACGGAATGATCACTACGTCTGAACAATTATCGATATCCAAAAAGCTCGCCCGGTATGTACTTCCTGCCAGGCGAGCTTTTTACATATGCAGAATCAGGCGAGATCAGCGTGTCCGGACGAATATTTTTCCCTGTATTGATCATAATCGAGCACTTCGATGACTTCCGACCAGTGCAGTACTTTGCCGACCAGACTGCGTACATCCAGTCCCGGCATCTCGTAGCTATCTGCCGTGTTGGTTGTGCCGGTCGCATCCTGGACCAGTGTCACCCGATAACCGCGGTCATAGGCGGCGATCGAAGTGAACATGCAGCAGAACTCCGCTTCAAATCCGACAATACACACATGATTTACACCCAATCCCTCCAGTACACCGGCCAGTTCGGTCTGGAAAAAAGCGCTTGGTGTAGACTTCTCGATCACCTGATCAGCATACGGCTGCAGCGACGGATGAATAGCCCCTCCTTCCGTTCCCCGGTACAGCGGGTGTTCCGGACGTTCATCCACATGACGCAGGAAAATGACCGGTTGACCGGCCTGCCTAAATATCTTATTCCTACTATTAATATATTCTGATCCTCATTCGCACGCTCATACTGCCTGGTTTTCAAAGGCAGTACGCTTATTCTCCGCGCGGTTCAAAGCTTATCTCTTCCAGATACAATCCTTCCGCTTCGGCCATGCCGCCAGTCTGCAGACGTTCCTTGGAGAGAATGATGGCCGGAATATCATCCGCTAATTTCTCTCCCAGCCCTACTGCAATCAGCGTACCGACCATTTTGCGAACCATATTGTACAGGAATCCGTTACCCTGGACACGGAACTCGATAAATCCATCTTTCTCCTGAATATCCAGTGTATAAATGGTACGCACGGAGTCTTTTTTCTTGGATTTGGCATTGGCATACGCGGTAAAATCATGCTCGCCGATAAAATGCGCAGCCGCCTGACGCATCCGGTGAATATCCAGCGGCTTGACCACATGCATGCTGTATTTGCGCATAAAGGGATGACTGTATTCACGATTCCAGATTTTGTACAGATATGTCTTGTCGGTCGCCTGGAAGCGGGCATGGAAACGCTCATCCACGATCTCCACCCGGGTTACGCTAATATCCGGCGGCAGATAGTGATTCAGAAAGCTCATCACTCTGGCTTCGCTCAATTCCTGATTGGTCCTGAAATTGGCAACCTGCATCAAAGCGTGTACGCCTGCATCGGTGCGGCTCGAACCAATAATCTCGATCTCTTCGCCGGTCAGCACCGAGACGGCTTTTTCGATTTTGCCCTGAACCGTATTATCGCTATCTCCCAGACGCTGCCAGCCTTTGTAACGGCCTCCATCGTACTGGATTGTTAATTTGTAATTGTTCATGTTTTGCTCCTTCTGGCGGATTGGCTGTGATGCCTGACTGCAGGGTATGGCATACTCTTTGCCATACCATCTCATAGTCTAATGTAACACAAGCCGACCGCTCAGCCTATCGTTCATTTACCCGGTGTACGTTTGCCAATTCCGAATGCATAGTACCCCACGATAACGATCCCGATAAATACCGCTCCTACAATCAACGACATATTCGTATCCGGATTGAACCACATACCGACCAGTACCAGCGCCAGAAATACAATTACAATATAATTGCTCACCGGGAAGAACAGTGACTTGAAATTATGCTCATGCATCTGATCTTTCCACTGTTTGCGGAATCGGAACTGGCTGAACGCCATCGCAAACCATGGCACCATGCCAGGCAGGATGCTCGCGCTGTAAATGTACAGGAACAGCTTGGAATCCGGGAACAGGTAGTTGAACAATACACCGATCAGCAGCAGCGCGATCGTCGTTAGGATACTGTTGCGCGGCACGCCGCTTTTGGATACTTTGCCAAAAAACTTCGGTGCCTGTCCGTTCTGTGCCAGCGTATACAGCATCCGACCGGCACTGTAGATCCCACTGTTGCAGCCGGACATTGCGGCGGTCAATACGACAAAGTTAATAATCCCCGCCGCTGCGACGATACCCACCTTGGCAAATGTCAGCACGAACGGGCTTCCATTCTGACCCACTTCATTCCATGGATAGATCGTTACGATTACAAAAATCGCACCTGCATAGAAAATCAGAATTCGCCAGATAATGTTTTTGATCGATTTGCGCAGGGTTTCCTTTGGATTCTCGGCTTCACCAGCTGTAATCCCAATCATCTCAATCCCCTGATAAGCGGCGGTGACAATACAGAGTGCAAACAGGAACCCTTTGAGCCCACCGGCGAAGAAACCCCCATGACTGTACAGATTCGATAATCCGATCGCTACCCCGTCATTGCCAAGACCGAAGAAAATCATGCCTGTGCCAAGAATCAGCATAGCGACAATCGCGACAATCTTGATCATTGCAAACCAGAATTCGAACTCCCCGTAAAATTTGACCGCCGCCAGATTGGCTGCCGCGATAATGCCGACCCCTGCCAGTGCCGGCAGCCACTGCGGAATATCCGGGAACCAGTAACCGACATAGATCCCGATCGCTGTGACTTCTGCCATTCCGACAGTGACCCACAGGAACCAGTAGCTCCACGCCGTCACAAATCCGGCCAGCGGACTGATATATTTGTGGGCAAATGTCGCAAAGGAACCGGTCACCGGCTCCATGATCAGCATCTCGCCCATCATGCGCATTACGAACAACATAATAATGCCTGCCAGCAAGTAAGCCAGCAATACCGAAGGGCCTGCCCACTGAATCGTGCTCGCCGATCCCATGAACAGCCCGACCCCAATCGTTCCCCCGAGTGCAATCAATTCAATATGTCTTGCTTTGAGTCCTCTGTTCAATTGCTTGGCTTCCAAGAAAAACGCCCCTTTATCATCCTTCAATATGACTCCGATTTTGAATAAATAAATCAATGCAAAAACGCACTGCCACATTGTAAAGTAACATAATATGTAATTTCAATAGCACCGATCATAAGCGGAAATGACAATTGCCCAATCAACAGAAACATTGTCTACGTGGAGAGGACATCCTCTGGCTGTACGTATAGAATCTCTTAATTTGTATGAATAATCTATACTATCTATTTTTTTCTAAATGAATAGAAGCAGCCGTCAAATTTCATTAATACCGCTTTTTGCATGGAGTGGTATGATTATTTATTTTTATTTCCAAATATACATATCAAGTCTGTAGTATATTGATGATATTATGTATGAGTACAATGTCTACTCAGGAAAGACATTGTGTCCAAAATGTGACATTCTAAGTAAAGCGCTTCAATTCATAAGCTCTATATACAACTGCTGCAATGTATCAGCGGCTCTCTGTCTGATGAATCTGCTGTTCCCGTTGTTTCTCGTATTTCATCATCAAGCTCCTCTCCAAATGAAATCATACAATAACCTGTGCCGGATAATGCAGAGATGGGACGTCAGTACAAGTCTGGTTTATGGCCAGAGCAGATTCTGAGTCCAGAGTATGGTAAAATTCAATTGAAATGCCATTCTATCTTCAGTTTACTATAAGGGGTGTACGCCATGAATCCACAGGATCAAGCCAAACTTGAATTATTGACTCTCAATATGCAAAATATCAAACAGGAATTCCGCTGGCAGAATATAAATGTCAGCCGACTGGCTGCTCTGCTGTACGCGCTCGAGGGCCGGGAAGCTCCGGGAGAAGTCATCCGGGACTGCTACAATATGCTCAAGGAAAATACGAGCCGGTTCTCCATGTTCCGCAATATGCCTGCAGTTGTCATCTCTGCCATGCTCTCTCTGCGGCAGGATGAGGATCAGGAGACCCAGCTGCAGCATACACTGTCAGTCTATGCACAACTCAAGCAAACCGGATTCAAAGCCTCGGATTATCTGGTGATCGCCGCTTATGAGATTGCCGCCAATGCTGCGCCTGATCAATATGTACATACCATCGAACGAATGAAACTCTTTTATGAAGGAATGAAGCAGTATCACCGGTTCCTGACCAACCGAGACGATTATATCTTCGCTGCCATGCTGGCATTGTCGGATATTGATCCATCTGTTGGGGTGGAATCGATGGAACAGCTGCATCGGACACTCAAGCCCGAATTTGGCAATAATAACGGCCTGCAGGCACTGACCCAGGTACTGGTGCTGGGTGGCGAGACCGGCAGCACGCTGGATCGGATCACCGTGCTGCGTGAAGCGCTGAACAGACAGGACCTGCGCATGGATAAGCAGTATACCCTTTCTTCCCTGGGCGTTCTGGCTCTGCTGCCGGTTGACCCGGAGACGATTGTAAGTGATATGGCCAGCGTATCTGCCCATATGCGCGAACAAAAAGGCTTCGGCCGCTGGTCGATCAACAAGGAACAGCTGCTGCTGTATACGGCGGCCCTCGTCTCTTCCCGGTATATTGATGAAGTCCGCAAAGGACTGCTTACCCCAAATCTCACTACGACCATTACGAACATTATCATTGCCCAGCAGACAGCCATGATTGCAGCGGTTACGGCAGGAGCTGCCGCATCGTCTGCCGCTTCCGGTTGAATGGTCGAATATACTGCATAATCCTGCCTGTCTGCACAGTAGGATCGATCCCAAAAAAAGCGTACCCTGTATTTCCAAGGGTACGCTTTTTTGATCTGCCTGTTTTGAACAAATCCCATTATCAGCCGTCCATTTCCCGGGGCTCGCTCATTGTATCACTTCGTTCCGGGTTCTATCCGTGACTCCACCGTCATGCCCAATGAGTCACCTACATCACCATTATGCGTTCTACCGTTCCGGTATTCTCCTTGTACCAGATCATAACCGTCTCGCCGGCTTTCAGATCGGAGAGCTTCAACGTAGATTCCATGGCTGACGTGGCGGAATTGGTCTTGGAATCTGCTGCATTCAGCTGCGGCATCATCCCGGGTCCTTCGGAAATCTGCACATCCCCGCTGATCTGGAGCGTTTTCTCCTCGCCCGTGCTGTTCATTTCCATCTGTCTGCCGGGTGATGTGCCGCCTGGTAAGGGCTGACCTGCACCGGTTCCTTGATCAGTACCGGCATTGCCGGCATGGTCTGTATTACCAGCATTACCTGTGTTGCTGGGATTGGAAGGATCGCTGCTGTTGGTCGGGGCAGGAGCGGTGGAATTGGCAGACGAAGTACCATCTGCTGACTGTCCATCTGTGTCCGGTCGGGCATTACGATCGCCGGTCCTACTCTGATCACGACTGCGAGTCTGTTCCAGCAGCTCAATTTTAAGCGTGCTGCCATTGACCGAGATGACTTTACCCATCACATCCGCATTCATCATACCGCGCATTCCGCCGCCATTTCTGCCCGGCCCACCATTCATGCCCGTTCCGCCTCCATTCATACCCGAGCCGCTGCTGTCGGTAATATTCTGTGCGGTAATCACATCACAGCCGCCCAGCAGGACCGCTCCCGCCAGCAGTGCTGTCGACCAGCATAGCGTATATTTTCTGATTCTCATCAATCAATCACCCTTTCTCCGAAATGGCATATACCGGGACAGACCGTCATACATATCCTTGAAGCCCATATAAGACAGGATAATGAGCAGCGGATACACCGGATAGATATACCGGGACTTAATCTCCCACAGCAGATAGAATCCGATAAATCCTAGAATAATCAACACAAGGGCTGCTTCATCATACCGCCTTCTCCGGATCGCACCGATCAGCCGAACGAGGACAAAGATATACATCAGGAAATTCATCGCATACAGCACCCACATTAACCCACTGCGATAGACCGAGTCCCCGGCAAACAGCTGCGTTGCCACCGTTGAATAACTGTAACCGCCCATTACAAACCCCATACCGCCACCTGCAGAACGCTCCGTGCCAATGCCGTAGCGCTCGATCTGGTACGTGCCTTCCGTCCAGGTCCAGACCAGCTTTTTGTAATACAAGTCAGCCAGTTCGCCAGGGGACATACTGCTTAGCTTATCCTCAATCGCCTGCTGGAATAGCGGTATACTCTTGGCTTTATTATATTCCGCTTCCCGCTGATAAATGTTGTAGCTCAGCATATTATCCCAGAATCCGAATGTACTCTGATTCATCCCCATATTCAGCCACATGTAGACCGGTGCCGCATTGGTGCTCGTCGGCTCGTCGACTACACCGGAAGCTTGCAGAGCGGCATTTTGCGTCCAGCTTGGTACGTTGAATAGTATCGCCATGATACCGAGCGAGATCAGCATCTTCTTCCATCCGATACCGCGAGAATGGAGCAGCAGATAGATCACGGAAGCAATCAGGAAAATAATGCCGATACTGCGGAAATAATTGCCCAAGGCCAGCAGAATCGCTGCCAGCACAATATAACGAATCGATCGTGTCTTCACGAACCGGATCACCGCATACAGCGAAGCCGTCAGCAGCGTCGTCGCAATCACATCGTTATAGATAAAATTACTCATCAGCAGCGCCGGCATATAAGTCGCTGCAAATACAAGAACACCATAATCCCTGCCGGTCGAGCGATAGTTGAGCTGCTTGTAGATCAGGTAGATCATCAGTGTCGTCACCAGGGTGAACAGAATATTGAATATTTTCAGCACCAGATAGTTATCCGGAAATATCCACAGCAGCACCTTGATATACAGCACGGTCGAGAAGTTGAACGGAAACATATACAGATAACCGCCCGACTGAAAAGTCGAATAATCCCCGTCATTCAGCATACGCAGCGCCAGCGATACAACGGTCTGCGAGTCATCCGTCGGCAGACGCGGCAGCAGAAAAATAATCCCCAGCTGAATCGCCAGCGAGATACCGAGTACAACCGGGATAACGATCCGCGGACGATATCGGTTCAGCTGCTGGCAGAGCCGGTACAGTACCAGACTCACGACAATCAGCCCAATGACCAGCAGCAGGAGAACCAGAAGATGCTGCTGCTGCAAAACAGGCTTATCGCTGTAGACCGCATAATTATACTCTGCCCTCAGGAACAGGGATGAACCGATAAACAGCGCCATGAACACGGCAAGCATACCGTAAATAGCATTTTGGATAACCTTTTGCATGGAAAGACTCCTTCGAAGTAGTGTGATTATAAAAGACAAGAATACAATACGAATCAATGAACATTGCTGCACAGCCCTGCCTTTTTCCGGCAGATACAACCTGTTTTAGTAGTGTAAAGGCTGAATATGAATAATTTATTAAAAAGCAGCCGGCCGGTTTGCGGATCGGAACGTTTATCTGCCGATCCCGATGTTTAATAATTACCATTGTGGTCTTTTGACATATCCAGTGCTGCTGGAAGGTAGCTAACTCTATGAAAGGTGGGAAATATTATGTCTGAACCTGTTACTCATGCCGAAGCGGTGGAAACCGTACGCGAATTAATCAAGGATATCGAGACAGCCATGCTGACCACCATTTCCGGCGATCGTCTGGTCTCCCGACCGATGCAGACCCAGGATATCGAATTTGATGGAGATCTGTGGTTCCTGACCAAAAAGGATACATCCAAATACACCGAACTGCTGGCAGATCCGCGTGTCAATGTAGCCTATGCCGGTAAGTCGTATGTCTCGATCAGCGGTACCGCTGAATTCGTCAACGATCTGGAACGCAAAAAGGAAATGTGGAATAAAATGTACGAGAAGATTCTCGATGTCTCCTATGATGATCCTAACCTGGTGCTGATCCGCATCCATACCGAGACTGCCGAATACTGGGAAAGCGGCAGCGCGGCCAAGATGGTCACCCATCTGCTCAAAAAAGCTGTCGGCAAAAACTCCGATCCCAGATCCGAACCGGGTCTGAACGAGACTGTAGATCTGACCCAGACACCAACCAATCCGTAAGCAGATCCAATATGCTGAGGCAGCCTGCCATTCAGTGTATGGATAGTAGATTGGAAGTATCTGTTATGTAAAATATTTATATATTGTGTAAAAATGTTATGTAAAAAGCCAACGTTTATCCGCAGCAGGATAAACGTTGGCTTTTTATAGTTACGATTTAGAATTTGGGATTTAATATTTCTTATTCACTTGTTCTCTTGTTCTCTTGTTCTCTTGTTTAATGGTGAATATTTGGCATTTGTATTTTATTTGGTATTTACTAGATCTAGATAAGGTTTGAATTTCCACATTTCTGTTTAGCGGTTGGTTTCAACATCTTCACTTTTTGCTTACCGGAGGCTCAGCTGCTGCATCTGCTTTCTGGTCAACGATTTTATCGGTTTTACTTTCTTCGTACTTAGCGTATATCTGTATAGTTTGAAATGATCGGATGAATATTCACTGATATAATCAAGCACCGTCCCCTTGGAATTCCATAACACCATAGAGGTTGAGATGATACTGGTTTCTCGCGGCACATATTCTATTTTGCCGGAAGCTGCATGGTAAATGGCGACTCGGCTGCTGGATGTATCTCCATAGGCAAATGCCAGCTGGTCGCCCACTGGAGACCAGTTATAGACGGGCACACTTTCCACATATTTCATATAACGGACATTATCATTGATGAGCATATGCTTTTGGTGGGCCAAATCCACAATCAGCAGCTGACTGCCTGCTTCCAAAAAGATATGGACCGCGATATATTGGCCGGAAGGTGATACAGATACCGATTGCAGGGATATTACAGACCCTTTGAGTGGTATATCATAATTCGTACGACCATCGGTAATATGCAATTTGTTAATGAATGGAGTGCCCTGGAAACCGGTCTCTGTACCTGTATAGGCACTAACGGTCACTTTGCCTGCCGTCAGCTGCAGCTGACCTGGCTGCCATTGCTTGTTTGCAGTAACAGGTGCACGATAATACGAATCGGATGCAGCAGCGTTTATATTTCCCCCTTCGCCTGTCAGACATATGGCCGCAGTGAGTGTAGAGATACAGGCAATCCGAATTGCTTTCTTCATAACTATTCTCCTCTATATTTTTGATAAAATGCGATTTGCCGCCTCACAATTGGACAGGTTGTTATGTATCCATACAGAATTCCATACAAAGCCCAGGATTCCTGCATGGTTTGTCTATGAGAGTAGGATAGACCATTTTACCAGGTCATGCCGTTCCCCGATCACTTTTTACTATTTCCAAAAATTCTTCTGAACTTGCTACGCCAGCTGTTCCCATCTCGCCCACATTTCCGACGGATTCAATTCGTAGATCTGGTCTTCTCTCGCCATAAACTGGTGCATAATAAATTCCCGTCGGATCGTTGCAAAATCGGCATGGAATGTTTGGATGAATTCATTGATTTCTTTCTCACTGTACTTGCGCCCCGGCTCCAGTCTGGAGACGAGATGTTCGAGCACAATAAGCTTCTTCTTGAGCTGTGAGGGTATACTTTTCAATCGTCCTTCTGCGTCCAGGAAGTTCCTCACGACCGATTCGGCCAGACGCTTGTGATTGTCATCCATAACAGTAGCTGCTCCCTCCACGGTTCGATAAATTAGCTGCACGGCTGCATTAGCATTGTTGCGGATGAAATAATGATTTAACGAGAAAAAGATTGTGTTCTTTTCCCGGCGCTCGTTGATTAGGCTTGCTTCCCGCAGCTTGGTCGCATGATGCGTAATTGTCGCAGGCGTCACATACAGCTTCTCTGCGAGCATCTGCCCGTTAAGTTCTCCTTCTGCCAGCAGAATCAACATTTTGATCCGAGTCGGGTCGGCCAGTGCTTTGTGATAGGCCACTACTTTATCCAGCTGCATTATCTTCCTCCTCTTTATTTGATTTAACAAATATCTAATTAGATGATTGTTAAATCAGATGATAATCCAATTGGAAATAATAGTCAAATATATCTTGTAAATAATTAAATTTATCACCGAGATTCAATGCACTATTGTAGTACCTGATCTGGCAGGCTTGTCATTGGCATTGGATTTCTGATGTAACATCTGGGTTTATTTTTAGTGCCGATAGGAGCAACAAAAAACACGGACGTACCATTCCGTGTTTTTGTTAATTAGGACATATATGTGAGTATGATGATTGCAATCACCAGCGCAGCAAATAACAGGCTGCAGCTGGCTGTGTTGAAATTATCGGTTTGTGGATTCAGGAGCTTGATGAATGTATACATATACATGAAAAAGTAAGCAAGAACTCCGATAATGAACCATGCGACGATGAGTATCAGATCAATATCGTCCTGTCACCCCAGCCGCTTGTCATACATCAACTGCATCTGCACGCCAAACGGATCTTCGATAACACCATACGCCTCGCTGAACACAATGCTGGATAACGGCAAAATAATCTTCACCCGCGCGTCACTAATCAGGCTGCTGTAGAATTGTCTGATTTCTTCCAGATCGGCGCTCTGGATACACAGCGAGATCTGATTGCCTGCAGTATACTTCTCGTCAGGGTCCATCGTCTCTTCGGCGATCATCACTTTGGTGCTGCCGATCTGCAGAATGGAATGAGAAATATAGTCCTTGTTCTCCTCCGTCAGCTGCATGGAGCCGTCACGCTCCGCCATCTGCTGATAGGTGACCCGCATCATTTCCTCTGCGCCCAAATGCTGCTTGTAAAAGTCGATTGCTTCCTTCGCTTGACCATTCATTGATAGGAAAATGGCAATTTCCAGTATCGTGCTCATTCTGTACCGCCTCCATATATAGAATTTGGGCAGATCATTGATATCTGCTCTCCAACTCATTATCCTATGGAAAGGGTTCAAAATATGACACCTTTTAACAAAGGAGATTGCCATGAACAAATCCGAACGACTAAATGATATGATCCGCTACCTGAATGGACGGGAATTTTTCAATCTAAGTGATCTGATGAGTACCTATCATATCTCCAAAAGTACGGCCCTACGCGATATTCATTCTCTCGAACAACTCGGAATGCCTCTCTACGCAGAGCATGGACGTAATGGACGCTATGGCATTCTCAAGAATCGGCTGCTGTCACCGATGGTCTTCACCATGGACGAAGTGTATGCTTTGTATTTTGCCATGCTGACGCTGGAATCGTACCAGTCCACTCCATTTCATCTGAGCGGGAACCGGCTGAATGAGAAATTCGAGAACTGCCTCTCCCCTGCGCAGATTGAACAGATTCACAATATGAAAAAGGTACTGCAGCTGGAGACTTATCCACACACCAATGCCAGCCCCTGTCTGGATCAGATCCTCAAAAGCATTCTGCATGAAAACAGCTGCCGGATCAGTTATGTGCGCGGCAAACGACACACAATGTATGAAGTCCAATTTGCCCGCATATCCGCCCGATTCGGCCAATGGTATGCAGTCGGCATGGAGCTGAAGACGCAGCAATACAGAGTGTTCCGGTGCGACCGTATTACCTCCTTGCAGGAGACGAGCGACCAGCCAACTCTTTCACTGGATGAACTGCTGCAGCGATCCGGACAGAGGCAGCAGTCTGAACAGAGTATCCCATTTGAAGTGATGATTGCCGAACAGGCAAAAGATATTTTTGATAAAGAACATTATCCATCAATGAGGCTGGAGACAGGCGAGCAGACAGTGATCCGGGGATGCTATAATCCGGGAGAAGAGGAGTTTATCACCGATTATTTTATCCGGTACGGGCAGCATATCCTGTCTATCCAACCGGATGCATTGAAGGAAATGATCCATATCCGCCTTGATAGTTTGCTGCAGCATTATCAGCAGCTGTAGCTATCGCATCCGTACTCTATCTGTAATTTGCACACAATGATAAAAGACTCCGGAGCCGCTGCAGCTGGAGTCTTTATTTTGGGAAGACAATCATTCGAAAATCTGTATCGCTCGCTGCAAGCGCTTTTCTTGCAGCAAGCGGCAAGTGCTATTTCTTGCAGCACCCTGCAAGTGCTCTTTCTTGCAGCACCCTGCAAGTGCTCTTTCTTGCAGCACCCTGCAAGCGCTTTTCTTGCAGCAAACCATATCCCATCTTAACTTCCTGCATATTAAATAGCTCTCTTCTACAGGAATCTACATAATACAATCGGTCAAAGCTGTCTTTCCTTATCGGTCTTTCTAAGAATCCGAATAAATATCGGTGCATATACAGCCACCCCGATCCACATTAACAGGCTGTCAGAGAGGTCGATTGCATTTTGGGCAGCACAGACAACGAGTCCAATATACAGCAGATGAACAGCCAGATAACTGTATTCGTATCCTTTTTGTGAAGCTGGAAATAGTGGAGCCTGGGATATGTATGCAATGTTACCAACCATCATGAGCAGAATAACCAGAGAGCATCTCCCTCCTTTTATCGTATGGCCTCAACGGATAATGATCGTCCGAAACAGGTGGCTAAAATGTAACATAGCCTGCTCTTTAGTTCAATTTTCGAATATCTATATAACTACAGAGAAACAAATTTATGTCAATCGCGTCTCAACTATTACGTTCCAAATAATGCAACTTCCTCCTGCGCACTATACATCAGATGCCAGATAAAAAATAATGGTCAGCAACACAGTCGTCTAAATCCACCTGGAAAAGGAGCAAAAACTTGAAATCAATCTCCTCAGACTACACCATACGCAGCTTTCAGGAGACAGACATGCCATTACTGGGCAGTCTGTATCAGGCCGTTACAGAAAGGGACCATGCTGTCTTCTGGTGGGTCGGCGAACCATCCAACTGGAACAATGTATATTGTGCTTTTGACAAGGATCAGATGATCGGCAAAGGCCAGATCGAAGTAGTCAGTACGATCCAGCCAGACCAACCGGCAGATCACAAACATGCTCTCTACATAAATATCAAAACAATTCCGGAACGCGAGAACGATACTTCCCTGCTGGAAGCCCTCTACCAGCCGCTGCTGACCAGAGCGATAGAATGGAAAAAGACACTGTCTGCTGCACATGAGACCATGCTATGTATCGGCAATCATTCGACCGAGACGGCCAACACTTCCTTTTTCCTGCAAAAAGGATATGACTACCTGAACAGCCTGTTTCATATGGAAAGGGACCTGCAGCAGCCTGTTCCCGAATTTGCACTGTCCGAGGGACTACAATGGCAGTATTGGAAAATGGCAGCTCCCGCAGAAGAAGAACTGTATCTGCAGATCGATGCGGAGATCTGGCCCGAAGCTCCGATCGGCAGCAAAAAGCTGGCGGAGATTAAAAACTATCCGCTGTGGACATCTATAGTGGTGCGTCAGGATCAGACGATGATCGGCGGACTGATGGTCTGGCAGGAAGAAGATGAAGGTGTAATCGAGGATGTATGGGTGCATGAACCATGTCGCAGACGCGGCATAGCCCGCTATTTGCTGGCCCAGGCTCTGAATTATCTGCAGGTCCATGAACTGGAAAAAGCCAGCCTGACCGTACTGACCGATAATCATTCGGCACTTTCCCTGTACGAGTCGGCTGGCTTCCGGACAGTGAGTGAAGAGGTCCGTTATGGAATGGTGCTGCGTTCATAATCTGATCCATGAGACGCTGAACCACTGCGCTATCCAATGATGGCAGATGCGTGGCTATAATCTGTAGCCGGTAACATAATTACCCCATTCACCCAGATTGTCCTGCCATGCATTTAATCCATCAAATACGCCTACATAGACGACTTCACCACCGAGAATCAGAATCTGCATGTCATTGTCCTGATCCCATACACAATGACAGTATAAATTTAGCGCCGGAATATCCGGATTTTGCGGTTCATCAATAGTCAGGGCAGTCGGTTCAAAAAATGGCAGAATCTCTTGTGGGTCATGAATATGCTTCAGCTGCTCAGGATAATTTCCATCAGGTGTATAGCTCATCGTATCCCGACAAAAATCCAATGCATATTTACAAATATCATGGATTGTTCTGTCACTCAACTGCTGCAGAGATTCAGCACAATGTTCAACGTATTGTGTGGAAATCCCGTTTTCCGCTTCGGTCATTATATATGTATCGAATAATGGAAAATAGATTTCAGCGTAGATTCCATTTTCATCTTGAGTCAATTTTCTGATCTGTTCCACTTTATTCCTCCTGTTTTCTTTGAAATTTGTTTATATAAAGCAAAGCTATGATATATGCCTATGATTAGATCTTCCTTGAAATGGGGTACATTTTACTTAACGGAACTTCACGTGCAAAATGTCAATTAATTAACTATCTCTACAATGTACACCATACCATTCAGAAAAAGGTGATCTTATGAAAATGTTTAGAACAATAGGTATTATGCTGTCTGCTGCTTCTCTCGCTGCACTGGTCGCATGCTCCGGTGATACGCCTGCTACCAATACGAATAATACTACATCCGATGAATCACCTGCCGAGCAAGGAGCTACGACAGATCAGAAGCCGGTTGAGCAGCCAGCCCAGTAATCAGAGGCTTTTACTCCAACAGACAACGACATTTACTATTTGAAAAAGTCACGCTTAGAGAAATATGATCTATCATTATCTTCAGACAAAGGGTTCTGTCATAGCGGCAGAGCTCTTTTTGGTATATCTATCTATACACGCTTTTCCCCACTATCGGATCAAAACATCTCATGATCCCCTGTTTCCTGTTTCCTGTTTCCTGTTTCCTACTCCAGTATATATCCTTCTCCTGCAACAAAAAAGACATGGACAGCAGCCCATGCCTTTTAAAATATAATTTTATACATATCATTTACGTTCTGGCTTTTTGTACTTTCAGCTGTTTGCCTTTGATCGTCGTCTTCTGCATCGCTTTCAATACAAGTGGACCTTTGCCATTCAGGATATCCACATAGGTTACGGTCTCCTGGACGCTGATAATTCCGATATCGTCTGCAGTCACGCCTTCGATCCGGGCGATCGTACCTACGAAGTCGACAGTGCGCAGCTTTTTCTTTTTGCCACCGTTAAAGTACAGCTTGAGGATATCGGCGTTCAGTTCCTCGCCTCTGCTCTTTTTCGGTGCAGGGCGGTCGCGCAGTTTGCGGTCGAATGCTGCCTGAGCGGCCGAGACAGTGAAGGCAGATGGTTCTTCGGCTCGCGGAATCTCGAATCCGATATAGTTCTGGATCGCATTGAGGAATTTGTCTTCATATGGCGTTGCAAATGTGATCGCCGTTCCACTCTGTCCCGCACGGCCTGTACGACCGGTACGGTGCACATAGCTTTCCTTTTCCATCGGCAGATCGTAGTTGATCACATGGGTGATCCGGTCGATATCGATCCCTCTCGCCGCTACATCGGTCGCGACCAGATAACGGAATTGACCGGCGCGGAATTCGTTCATTACGCGGTTACGATCATCCTGCTCCATACCGCCATGAATTTTGCTCGCCGGGTAGCCGAGACTCTCCAGCTGGTTGGCAACAGCATCCACATTGACCTGGGTACGGCAGAAAATGATGCAGCTGTCCGGATTCTCGGTTACTGTTACTTTTTGCAGCAGGGCCGGCTTGGCTTTCTCTCCGACGGTGTACAGTCGATGCTCGATCTGGGTCTGACGCTTGTCCGATGCCGAGCCGATCTCGATATCGACGGGCTGATTCATATACCGGTGACAGAGTTTTTCCACGTCTTTGGGAAGCGTGGCGGAGAACAGCATGGTCATCCGTTCGGTTGGCAGCTCGCGAATAATTTTCTCCAGCTGCTCGATAAAGCCCATGCTCAGCATCTCATCCGCTTCATCGATTACCAGATACTGGATGCGTTCCAGATCGATGGTGTCCTTTTCGATATGATCCATTACTCGTCCCGGCGTGCCGACGATCACGTGGTTACGCTGTGTCAGCTCCCGTCTCTGCCGGTCGAACGGCTGTTTGCCGTAGATGGCTGCCGCTTTGACCCGCTTGAAGCGGCCGATATTCATAATGTCTTCTTTGACCTGATCGGCCAGTTCACGGGTTGGCGTCAGAATGAGTGCCTGCGGACGGCTCTCTTCCCATTCCAGCATTTCGCACAGCGGAATACCGTAGGCTGCTGTCTTGCCGCTGCCAGTCTGTGATTTGACGGTGATGTCTTTTTGGGCAAGTGCCTGCGGGATGACCTGCTGCTGTACCGGGGTTGGCTGGCGATACCCCAGACTGTCCAGGGCACGGGTGATTTCTTCGCTGAGGTTATAGTCACTGAAGCTCGGTTCGTTGGTAGTGGGGGTAGTACTGGCTTGCTGTATATCGTTTAATGTGTTGCTTTCGCTCATTTAGGTTAAACTCCTTCGGTCTTGGGTATTCGATAAGCGTACCACAGATTGGGCAGCAGCGGGGATAGTTTCTTTTTCGTTACGAACAGATTACTCCGGTAGATGACAGCAGTGCCTGACGGATATACAGAAAACAGCCCAAAGAGTATACATGGCTCTTCGGGCTGTTTTTTATCACGAGTTTCTTTATAACGAATAGAAATTAAGCGTCTTTGCGTACCAGCAGTGTCACAGCTTCCACGTGGCTGGTCTGCGGGAACATATCTATCGGTTGTACCCACTGGATCTCATAGCCGCCATCCAGCAGCACTTTGCAGTCTTTGGCGAGTGTCGATGGGTTGCAGGACACATATACAAACCGCTTCGGCTTGGTCTTCAGCACCGTCTCCAGGAATGGCTGCTCCAGACCGGTACGCGGCGGATCGGCGATAATCACATCCGGGCTCATGCCTTTTTTCACCCAGCGGGGCAGCAGTTCTTCGGCTTTGCCCACATAGAAGCTGGCATTGTCGCGGTTGTTGTGATATGCATTTTTGTTAGCATCATCGACAGCCTCGGCGATCATCTCGATGCCGCGCACTTCCCTAGCATACGGGGCGAGCCACAGTCCGATCGTTCCGGTGCCGCAGTACGCATCGACAACCAGCTCTTTGCCGGTCAGTCCGGCAGCAGCACGAACGGATTCGTACAGCTTGACCGTCTGCTGCGGATTGAGCTGGAAGAATGCTCTTGGTGACAGGGCAAATTCCAGATCTCCGAGCGATTCCAGCATGGTATCCTGACCCCATAATGTAACGGTATGTTCACCGAAGACCAGGGATGTTTTCTTGGGATTCACATTGATCGCAATGCTGGTCACATCCGGTACGGACAGACGCAGTGCCTGGATCAGTTCATCCTGACGGGGC
Organism: Paenibacillus sp. Z6-24; assembly: GCF_054161335.1. Lineage (NCBI taxonomy): Bacteria > Bacillati > Bacillota > Bacilli > Caryophanales > Paenibacillaceae > Paenibacillus > Paenibacillus sp. Z6-24. Next base: position 3,047,664 of record NZ_CP096398.1, read on the forward strand.
AGCTGGCGGCTGGTCGTCACCAGTGTAATCTGCAGATGATTGGACTGGAAACCGTAACGGACTACAATCGTACGTACGCCGTCCCGGGAGCCGTTATCTTTATGCAGCGGAATCTGCAGGTCTTCCAGGGCAGACTTGACGATCTCGATCGCATTGTTGATCGCTGGATGCTGGATCGGGCAGCCGCTGATATCAACGATATCGTGACTGTTGATCTCATACAGACCGGCGATTACATTCTGATCCTGATCGCGTCCGAGCTGCGGCTGGGCTTTGTTGCGATATGCCCAAGGATGCTCCATACCGAGCATTGGCTTGATTTTCACTTTTTCCAGACCGGCATAACGACTAAATGCTTCAATCACAATATCTGTCTTGGCCTGCAGCTGTCCCTTGTAGGAGATATGCTGGATCTGACAGCCGCCGCAGATATGGAATACCGGACATGGCGGCTCTACGCGCTCCGGGGATCTTTTCTCAATCTCGGTAATATTGGCTTTGATAAATTTGGGATGGGTACCGGTCACCTGTGCCTTGACGACTTCATTGGGCAGGGCACCATCGACAAAGACCGCTTTGCGGCGATAGTAACCGACGCCTTCACCATTAATTCCGAGGCGCTTGATCGTTACGACAATACTGTCTCCAATTCGCAGTTCTTCTGCGTTATCCCGATTGGCTGTTTTGACCGGAGCATTGTTCTGGTTTTTGGCATAGGACTTGTTGTATTCGCCTTTGCCTTTGGCATTGGAAGATGCGCTGCCTGTACGCGCAGAAGCTGCAAATCCGCCTGTTTTGCCGTTCTGGCGGGAATCGGGCTTGCTGTCTATCGGTAGGGATGGTGAGCTAGGTCTGGATTTCTGGGTACTGCGTGCCGAGGAGGATGGACGGTCCGGACGATGTGATGATGCATCCGGGCGGGCAGGCCGGGACGGCTTTTTGGAAGAATAGTTCCCCTGCTGGGAACGTGGTTTATCAGTCATGTTGTGAATTTCTCCGTTTCATTGATTTATGGTCGTGTCCCATCTTACCACAAACGGAGGCTCTGGTTAACCTTTATTCAGGGAATTCTCTGGCTGAAATAGGTCGAATGCCGATAATCCCCTGAATAAAGCGGCTTTACAGCTTGAATAATGACTCTTCGTATTCATGATATTCATAAGAATACGGAAGATACAGGAAGACCATGAACAGATAGATGGCAAATATAAACAATGCTATGCCAAGCGGTGAATTCGTGCTTATCAGTACGACGAGCACGACCAGCTGCAAAATGGCAAGAAAGAGTGCTGAACGGGCACGGGCATTGGCTGTCGGATATAGTGTAGTCTGACAATTCGGACAATAGGTGGATCGTTTGGTTCGTACTGCTGCCCGGCATGCTTCTTTGCGGGTGAATCGGTGCTGACAGTTCGGACAGATTGGCAGTTGCATACATGATCATCTCCTGTTGACAAAATGTGGTGCAGAACGAAGCGACACGATCTATTGGGAAAGCTCAAATATATATCATATAGAACTATGTAATTGTGGAGCTGCTGCAGATTATACCGTTTGCCAACGATGACTAACCAGCGGATACAGACGTACCCTGCACTGGGGACAGTTGGTGACACCAGCAAATTTCCATAATGTCTTCATCACACTCCATCAGGAGAAGGAATGCTGACAGTGAGGACAGGTTGGCAATTTCAAATTCATTACAATGTACCTCCATTATTTATTTTCCAGATAAATGGATAATGATCATACTAACATACAGGCATTGTTAATTCCACTGGCATACTGCCATATACCAACGATATTCGACACTTGCTCCATGCTAAAATTGTAATAGGTACAGACTGCGGACAGGCCATGCGCAGGTGTACTTTCTGTATTTCAGAGTAGGATCATATGCCGCAGGCAGAAGGAGGCGCATGCCATAAAACCATAGCATTGTATTGCATCAACGAGCTGTCTGTAGGAGTGCATGTCACTATGCCTTCTTTTCACTGTAAACCACTATTTTTATCCTTGGATAAGAAAGAAGGAATTTGTGATGGGCAATTGTATAGGTGCATCAGGGCTTCACAAAGCACGGGTTCTATTGTTGGTTGCATCTCTGTTTATGCTTGGTTTTACAGCTGTACCTTCTTCTGCAAAAGCGGTAGAGATTGAGATGACCCAGCTGGAGTACCGGATTGGCACCGCAGCGAATGTCTTTTACTCCGGCACTTATAATGGGTTCATTATGATTGAGCTGGCTCGTACGGATTTTAACTTGCAGCCAGGCGAGCGGGTCGTTGCTTCTATCGAAAGCTATGATACAGAGAAGCAGAAATGGATTCCACGCAAAGTGGTCGTGTTGGGAGAAGGCGAGGAAGCGCAGACGCTTAGCGGGGATCGGCTTATTCATGTAACCGTAGATGACAGTGGAGATTCCTGGAAGATCGAGAAGTTTCGACTGGTTTTATCGGGCGATGGATTTGAGTCCAAGCAGGGAAGCATGACGCTGGTCTGGGGATAGAAACGAAGTATTGAACTTCATGTTCATAACTCCCTTTTCTGGATATATTGAAGATGTTAAAGGGCTCCTCAATCAGGCTTAAGCAAAAACAGTCTCACCCGATCTGCTCGGTATACATACAGCAGGTCTGGTGAGACTGTCTTTCATTTATCCGTACATCCCATCAGGAATGATATTCGCTAATCCACTCGGTCTTCTCGGCAAAAGGTGTACGCTTGCTCGTCAGATCGGTGCGTTCCGGTACGCCCAGATAGATAAAGCCAAGCATTTTGCCTTTCTCACTCAGGCCAAAAGCTTTGTTCATCTCTGGATGGTAGCATGGCTCGCCGCTTCTCCAGACAGCGCCAAGACCCAGTTCGTGAATCTCCAGCAGCATATTCTGAATGGCTGCGAATACAGCGCCGTATTCTTCCAGTTCGATGACTTTGGCATTGTCTTCCGGTTCAACCGCTACTGCGATAATGACGGGTGCGCGTTCTACCTTGTTGCGGGCAGAAGCGGCTTTCTCTTCATCCGCTCCTTGGGCGCGGGCGACATTGACGAGGGCATCGCCCAGCTTGTAGCGTCCATCGCCTTCCAGTACGAAGAACTTCCACGGCTCGGTCAGGCGATGATTCGGTGCCCAGATGCCGGCTTCGAGGATCTGTTCAATATGCTCACGTGCGATAGGATCAGGTTTTACTTTACCGACCGAGCGGCGATTGCGGATACTTTCGGATATGGACATGAATATTCCTCCCTGATAATCATTCTCAATACATTACCTGCTTATTGTACACCAATCCTGCGGAAATCTCTAATTTTAACATTATTATCGTCAGGTTCGTTCAGCCAACATCTCTAGTAACCATCCTATATTTTATAAAACCGGTCTATGTAATGCCTGTAAGCTATGGGGTTCCTGCAAATCCCCTGACCCGCCCTCATTAACCGAATAACCAGCACGTGGTAGTTAAGTGTATGTGTGATTGGTACGCATGTAACAATACAAGGCATAATGGTTATAAGAGGACTCGAACCTCCAGGGTGGCCCCTCACCCTTACCTCCAGTCCAACTTTAACCAGTTGGCGGTGTGTACTCACTTTATTCGGAATAATTACCTGCTTGCAGGAACGATATTTCTATACTGGTTATATATTCGTTTTAACCGGTATATGAACCGGACAAAGTGATCAGTCCAGCAAAGTGGTAAGCCAGTTCATTTCCTGAATGCGTGTATCCAGCTCACGATATGTTTTGGCGAGCTGATCTGCCTCGCGCTGCAGTTCCCCTACATCAACAGTCGATATAAAACGCACCTCGGTCCGGGTGAATCGATCCTGCCGTATACTCGCCGACTGGGCCAGCTCGGTTAAGGCCTGGCGCCGCATCGACAATATATCGCGTTCGACGAGACCATCCGCCAGAGTACGTGTATCATCCAGTCTAACCGTATTGTTGGTCCGATTGATCTGTTGAATGAGCAGAGCCAGTTGACCCAGCAGTTCATCCATTTCCTTTAACAGACCTGCAGGCTGCTCGGCTGGCTCTTCTCCTTCCTGAATCTTGGAATTGGTAGTCAGACGATATTTGACCTGCTCAAAACGCTTTTGCAGATCGGAACGCAAAATCAGTGCTTCTGCCAGTTTCATAACGTCACCTCAATTAGTATGTATCATATAAGCAGTCATTAACCTGCCTGTAAAATGGATTGCTGTTTTATTTCCTGGTTGGCTCATGCAGCGTAATATTCAGTAAGCCTGCTGCCGCAATATTCGGCAACCGGGCTATTGTATAGTATTATAAAAGTAAATCTGGACCTATTGCAAATCTGACAGCATCTGCCCCATCATCTCTGCTTACCCATGTACTTATTACTTATTTCCTTTAGGAGGCATAACTATGGCACAGGAAATCGAACGAAAATATCTGCTTACCTCTTACCCGGACGATCTGGATATTACACGTACCCAGGAGATCGATCAGACCTATCTGGCTTCTACGGAAAATGAATCGCTGCGCGTCCGTCGGCTCCTCAGCAATAATGAAGAGACGTTCACTATGACCCACAAAGCCGGACGCGGCATCTCCCGGGATGAGACAGAATTCTATATCGGCCGGGACATGTATGAGCAGCTGACCGAGCGTCTGCAGGTCACTCCCCTTAAGAAAACACGTCATAAAGTACGACTGGACGGCCATACCTACGATATGGACATCTACCATAATACGGCGCAGGAAGGGCTCATGACGATCGAGATCGAATTCGACAGCGAAGATGAATTCCATGCCTATGAAGCGCCGGACTGGTTCGGTGAAGATGTGACCGAGCAGGAGCAGTATCTGAACAGCCGGTTGTGGCAGGAGATTCAGCAGAAGTAACCGACTTTACTAAAAAAGCTGCTGTCCTTTGAAAGGAGCGAAGCTTTTGACCTTCGCTCCTCTGGCAGCAAGAAACGTCAGACCGTCCTTGCATTCGCTAAAAGATACATACTATTCGTCCGCTTCCTCTTTCTCTTCGTATACATGCATCCAGTCAATAACGATTAGAAAAAGTAAACCATATACGTACCTTCTCTTTTTTGCAAAGCATATTGCACCGGATTGGCGGGTCAGGCTGCCGTATCTCAAATAAAATTTTAATTGGCGGAAGGATGACTGTTTTTATCTTTTTCAAAGGGGGGGGGGAATGGGAGACATAGTATTCCTCCTATTTGTGAATATTTTTGACATACCGGCAAATCCATCGTCCAGCGCTATCCAGTACCAGAGCAATACATACACCTGCAGTATACCGCCATAGGTCAGCGAACAGAAAACCATGCCCCAGGATCAATGCCCCCAGGGTCGTATCACGAATACGATTGATCCATTCTGCCTGGTACAGCTGGCTGCATTCAATGAAGTAACTGAATAACAATGCGCCGATCGCAGCGAGAAAAGGACGACGCGGCCATGTCAGCAGCCGCAGGCCCCAGTATATCATTGCTGCCCACAGTGCATCCCCTGCATGAGCGGCGATCCAGCCAGGCAGCACCGCCTCATATCGGCGGGAAGCCAGACCAAGCAGTATTGTCAGGATAACCGCACTCAGATATAGCATACGACTGCTGTGTCTTCCGTTAGAATGGCTGCCGGTAGAGGATGAATAGAAATCATATTTGGGAATCATCATAACAGGTGCTCCTTCTATCTTATGTATTCAAAAATGATGTGATCTGTATATATTCGCCGCCCTCCTTCTCATTATAACAATTTGTATGATGCAATTCGAAATTGAGGCTGCAGAACAGATGGTATTTATGAATTTTTCATATATTGACTTTTTATTGGTTATAAATAAACAGCATTAAAAAAGGCAGGAAGATAATTCTTCGCTGCCTTTTTTTGACTTATACAGCAAAAATCTGGTCAATTCGCTTGATCTGCTCTTCGGACAGATGGACATCCAGCGTTTTGAGGTTATCTTCCAGCTGCTGGGGATTTTTGGTGCCGGGAATGACCACATCAATGCAGTCGCGTGTCAGATACCAGGCGAGCGCTACGTTGGCAACAGCAGAGTTCACTTCCTCGGCAATACTCTGCAGCTGATCGATTTTGTCCAGATTCCGTTCATAATTGCCTTCCTGGAACAGAGGCTTTTTCTTCTGGCTGTCAGTCAGCGGAGTGTCTTTGGTATATTTACCGCCCAGCAAGCCGGAAGCGAGCGGGAAGTACGGCACGAATGAAATTTTATTTTCTATTAAATAAGGGAAAAACTCCTGCTCCACTTCACGCTCCAGCAGATTGTAATTGGATTGCAGTACATCCACATCGCCATGGCGGTTCGCTTGCTTGAGCTGCTCGAGTGAGAAGTTGGATACACCGATCGCACGGATTTTACCTTCATCTTTGAGCTTTTTCAGTTCACCAACCGCTTCATCCTTTGGCGTATCTTTATCCGGGAAATGGATATAATACAGATCGATATAGTCGGTCTGCAGCCGCTTGAGGCTCTCTTCTACCGACTGCCGCAGGAAAGCCGGGGAGTTATCGATGAGTGTATTCTCACCTTCAATTTTGTGGGCGCCTTTGGTGGCGATAATGACATTTTCTCGCTGACCGGTCTCTTTCAACACTTCGCCGATCAGTTCCTCTGACCGTGCAGGTCCGTAAATATACGCCGTATCCAGAAAGTCAATACCAAGCTCCAGTGCACGACGTACAATATCCCTGCCTTCTTCATCCTTCAGGTTGGGAAACAGATTATGTCCTCCGACTTTGTTCGTACCGAGGCCAATAGGGGTAACCATCAGTTCGGTTGTACCGATTCGTTTCTGCTGTCTCATCTGTTGATCTGCTCCTTTCGTGATTCGAGGCTTGCTTCCCTGATCCGCATAAACCCGCTGCAGTGATGTCTATGTCTATGTAGCTTTTGTAGACTGTTATTGATGCAAGCTTCCTGCAGATTTATCCGGGGGAAGTCTATATTTTGTATACCCTTCTTACTTTTTATTCAATCTGGATGATTACAGGCAAGAGAGACCCGCATTTACTGCCGGGTCTCTCTGTGTTGCTTATAAGGCTATTTCTCAGAAATTATTTAGCTGCAGGACTTGGAGTGGTTTTCACTCGTTTTTTGCCAAATTCACGGAACTTTTGCTCCACCTGCTCCAGTGTAAGACCACGGGTCTCCGGCAGGAACTTGGCTGCAAAGGTGATCGCTGCGATGCCCAGTACCACGAAAATATAGAATGTCGCGGATAGACCGAATGCACCGGACAATACCGGGAACAGCAGACCCACTGTAAAGTTGACCATCCAGCTGCAGAATACACTGACACCCATACCGAAACCGCGCAGCTTGAGCGGAAACACTTCGGACAGCATCAGCCAGGTGACCGGTGAAACGGCTCCCTGCTGGAAAGCGAGGAACGTAACAGTCAGACCCAGAATGACATAAGGCAGTGCCGCTGTACCTGCGAGCATATTGGACAGAATCGCAATCAGCAGCAGTGCGCTGGTTGTACCGGCCAGGCCGGTAATGAGCATCGGACGACGGCCAACGCGGCCGACGAGCCACATCCCGAGGAATGTCGCAGCTACCGAGATGACGCCGTTCGCAATATTACCGATCAGTGCGGCATTGGTGCCAAATCCGGAATCCCTGAGAATCTCGGTACCATAGTACATGATCGAGTTGACACCGGTAATCTGCTGTACCATACCGATACCAATACCGATCAGCACGATGCGGCGAATCCATGGAATCGCCAGATCTTTGAAGCTGGCTTTTTCCGTATCTTCTTCTACTTCGGTATTCGCTGTGATCTCCTTGATCTCGCGAATCGCTTGTTTCTCGCTGCGCATTCTTCTTAGAATACGAAATGCACGTTTATTCTCATCCTGTGTAACGAGCCAACGCGGGCTTTCCGGTACACGGAACATTCCGATAAACAGGAACACGGCAGGAATGGAGGCAATCGCCAGCATGTAGCGCCAGATATGTGTATTGTCACCCATTGTTGTACCAAGGATCGCATTACAGATAAAGGCAAGCAGCTGACCGCTGACAATCATTAACTCATTGCGAGTGACGATACCGCCACGCTGGTTGGCCGGTGAAATCTCGGCCAGATAGGAAGGAACGGTAACCGAAGCGCCGCCGACAGCGAGCCCCAGTATGAAGCGGCAGGTGACCATAATCGGTACACTCGGGGATAGCGCGGAACCAATCGTTGCAAAGAAGAATAATACAGCCAGATACTTGATACTGCGGCGCCGTCCAATCGCATCAGACAGTCGGCCGCCCATCACTGCACCAAAGGCTGCTCCCAGCAGCAGTGAGCTGGTCACCAGACCTTCCGTAAAGGAAGTCAGGTTTAATTGATCCGGTGCGGACATAAACGGCAGTGCACCGTTGATAACCCCGGTATCGTAACCAAATAATAGTCCACCCAGTGTGGAAATCAGAACGATCTTGCGCAGGAATGCCTTTTGACTCGCGGCATCGTTGTTCTCGTGTTGCATAGCACCCACTCCTTTATGATTTCCGTACTTCAGGCAGAAGGAGTCTGGCTGCGGCTGCAAAGGTAAACCTATCCATCGGCCGATGATGTGTGTTCATGAACGAGCTTACATCTGCATCCGGTCCATGACTCTTCTGTGTTGTACGTCGGATTCTTATCCGTTTCTCTATATTTATGTTGTACTTCCGTAAATTCAATATACCCATACTTTTTAAAGTTTAATCGTTCTTGCTATCTTGCTTGGATAAGTAATAATAGTTATATGCAGCAAAAAGCCAGCCTTATCGACTGTTAGACGATGGCTGGCAAGATGTATTTATTTGTATATTATCTGGAAGTCGGAGCAGATTTCGGAGTCTTTATAATCCTGAAATACATGCATTAGGTGTCATAGCTACAGGATCTATCACGGCAGAAGTTCATCTATACTCTGAACCGGCCCATCACCACCGTATTGTAGTAGTTGCCGTCTGCCAGCAGGCGATCCCGCTTCAATACGCCTTCGATTTCGAATCCTGCCTTTTTGTACAGTTCAATAGCCGTTACGTTGGTCTCCAATACATGCAGTGTCATCTTCTGAATGCCGGTCTGGTCGGACCAGGCGATGGATTGTTCCAGCAGATGCTTGCCGATGCCGTGTCCCCAGTAGTCACGCAGAACACCCACGCCAAATTCCACTTTATGAGCCAATCGGCTCAGTGGGCTGCCTTCACAGCGGGAGAAGCCTACAATCTTGTTCGGTGTCTCTGCTACCAGAAAAAGATTGGTATCTTTCTCCGAGTCACTGCGGATCAGCTGTTCAAAAGCTTCCGGCTCCAGAAACGCTTCCCCCCGCCTGCGATCCAGATTCTCGGTCTCACCGTCAATCTGCAGCCGTACTTCTGACAGAATAGCAGCATCTTCCGGCCTTGCCGAGCGAATGATATAGTCCAGTCCCTTGATATGATAGGTACGTTCATCAATAATCATTATGTAATCCTCCTCGGATAATATACTTTTATTTACATTATACCTGCTGAATGTTATTTAGCGAAATGTTTGCAGCCAGCGTCCTTTGTAGAGTAAAATTTATAATGACATCTCCTCTCAAATTAATCTTATTTAGATTTTTTTCAAAAATATGCTTATCATTTTCTCCCATAAATACGATATTTGTATTCAGTGATTGATTTCAGACAGTGCTCGTTAAAGTAAAGAAACTCCTCCTCGACTCATCTGCTGCATGCAATTCCTGCCGTGTAAAATATAATTTTTTAAAATTTGGCATCCCTTTATCTACTTGTAATGGTTGCGTTTACATTGTATCATTTACAGGGTTATCTTTTTGCATTGTTTTTTTATCTTGGTTATAATGAAGACCGCAAACGCCGGACCGGGCCTATTTTGCAAGAAGAATCGACAAAATCGACCTATAGCGTAAAGCATATGAGGACGAGTAAGATCAATAGCAAAACGGAAATCATGAAATTTCGTAAGTGTGCTTGACCGACTCGCAAATCCAAAAGTAAATACCCTCTGCGAGCATATCAAAGATGGGAGTTGTCAATTAATTCATGAAAAAAGCAACAAATGTATTTTATATTTCAGCATCCATTTTGCTGATCCTGGTTTTAATCGGTGTAACCGCACCTGAAGCATTCGAAAGTTTCACCAGCACTACCGAATCTTTTATCACCAATACGTTTGGCTGGTATTACCTCATTATCGTCACGGCTTTTGTCGCTATTTGTCTCTATCTGCTCGTTAGTCCTGTAGGCAAGATCAAGCTTGGAAAACCGGAGGACAAGCCTGAATTTTCCCGTCCAACCTGGGTCGCCATGTTATTCAGTGCCGGTGTGGGCATCGGACTTGTGTTCTACGGAACAGCAGAACCGATCAGCCACTTTGCCATCAGTTCTCCAACAGGAGAAACAGGAAGCGATCAGGCGGTACGTGACGCCATGCAGTATACCTTTTTCCACTGGGGCATTCATGCCTGGGCAGTCTACGGTATCGTTGCTTTGTCTCTGGCTTACTTTATGTTTAAACGTGGGGAAGCCGGGCTGATCAGTTCAACCTTGAAGCCTGTCATTGGCCGCCATGCGAATGGTCCAATCGGCAAAGCTGTCGATGTGATCGCTGTTATTGCAACTGTTATCGGGGTTGCTACCTCTCTTGGTTTTGGCGCTGTGCAGATCAACGGTGGACTATCTTATCTGTTTGGTATTCCTTCCAACATTACCAGTCAATTTATCATTATTTTGGTTGTTACAATTCTGTTTATGATTTCGGCTCTAAGCGGACTTGGCAAAGGAATCAAAATTCTCAGTAACGCCAATATGCTGCTTGCCGCCGCTCTGTTCCTGCTCGTATTTATATTTGGACCTACGCTGTTCACCCTTAATTTGTTTACGGACACAATGGGTAAATATTTGCAGAACTTCGTTAATATGAGCCTGCGTCTGGCTCCTCTTAATTTGGAAAATCGAAATTGGATTAATACCTGGACTATCTTTTACTGGGCATGGTGGATTGCATGGTCTCCATTTGTAGGTATCTTCATTGCCCGTGTATCCAAAGGCCGTACCATTCGTGAATTCGTTACTTATGTTCTGCTCGCGCCTTCACTGATCAGCTTTTTATGGTTCTCTGTTTTTGGAGGTTCTGCCATTGCGCTCGAGCGCGGCGGTATCAAGATCATATCGGCTTTGGCTACAGAAGAGTCCCTGTTTGGGATGCTATCGACTTTCCCACTGGGCACCGTTATCTCCATCGTTGCTATTTGTCTGATCAGTACATTCTTTATCACTTCGGCTGATTCGGGTACATTTGTGCTGGGAATGATGACTACCAATGGTTCTCAAAATCCGAATAACACTTTGAAAATGGTATGGGGTCTTCTGCTCACAGCGATAGCTCTGGTGCTGCTTTATTCCGGTGGCCTTCAGGCCCTTCAGAACACGATGATTATCGCCGCACTTCCCTTCTCCCTGGTCATTATACTTATGGCCGTAAGCCTGCTGAAAGTGCTTAATCAGGATGTGAAGGATATGTCCCGTAAGAAAAGCGGAGTGCAGCCTCCAGTTGAAAAAAAGAAGTGATCTGATTACCGTTTATGACAATATTACACTGCAAATGCAGTTGCTCTGGTCCTCATTCAAGCACCCTTTATGGGTGCTTTTTTGCATTTTTTATATCGCTTTGCCCTATCACAAAGAGCCCTCCTGCAGCAGGAAGGCTCTTTGTGATAGGGCTATTCAACATTTCAAAAGGTACTATACATTAGCCTTCGATCAGTAGTGTCTCCGGATCTTCCAGCAGTTCTTTCACTTTAACCAGGAAGCTAACCGCTTCGCTGCCGTCGATAATACGGTGGTCATAAGACAGAGCGATGTACATCATTGGACGGTTCTCCATACGCTCAGCATCGATTGCAACCGGACGCAGCTGGATTTTGTGCATACCCAGAATACCTACCTGTGGTGCATTCAGGATTGGTGTGGACAGCAGGGAACCGAATACGCCACCATTGGTAATCGTAAACGTACCGCCCTGCAGCTCAGCCAGGGACAGCGTGTTGCTGCGCGCTTTGGATGCCAGGCTGGCGATTTCTTTCTCGATACCGGCAAAGCCCAGACGGTCTGCATCACGGACAACCGGTACAACGAGACCTTCCTTGGCAGATACGGCAATACCGATGTCATAGTAATGCTTCATGATCACATCATCGCCATCAATCTCGGCATTGACCATTGGATATGCTTTGAGCGCGCCGACAACCGCTTTGGTAAAGAAGGACATAAAGCCAAGGCCCACATCATGCTTCTCTTTGAACTTGTCCTTGCGGCGCTTGCGCACATCCAGGATCGCTGTCATATCTACTTCGTTGAATGTAGTCAGCATCGCTGCATTATGTTGTGCTTCCACCAGACGGTTCGCGATTGTACGGCGGCGGCGGGACATTGGAACACGGTCTGCCGGTTTGGCCGGATTGCTTTCCGGTGCAGGCTTGGACGCCGGCGCGGAAGAACCGACTGTTTTGGTAGGTGCAGCGCCCAGGTTGGTCGGCTTGTCTTCATGCTTGCGCACGTCATCATGCTTCACTCTGCCCATTGGATCGTTGCCCTGTACGCTGTTCAGATCGATACCGCGCTCACGAGCCAGTTTGCGTGCAGCTGGTGTAGCTATTGTATCCCCATTATCTGGCTTGCTGGCTGCTACAGCTGCTGCCAGATCGGTTTTGGATTCACGAGCCTGTTCGTTCGCCTGTGCAGGCTGGGACGATGGCGCTGTCTCCTGTGTTGGCGGTATTTCCGGTGCAGCTTCTGCACTCGGTTGTACTTTGGCGCCGCCTGCGCTGATTACGCCTACGGATTCGCCGACCTGAACGGTCTCGCCTTCCTGCTTGGTGATAGATTCGATCACTCCATCTTCTTCGGCGCTGATTTCCAGATTGACTTTATCGGTTTCCAGTTCCAGCAGGACATCGCCCTGGCTGACCGTATCTCCTTCTTTGACTACCCATTTCGATACGGTTCCTTCGGTTATAGACTCGCCCATTTCAGGTACTTTAATTTCGCTCACAGCTGGTTACCTCCCCAGGGATATGTTTTTCAACGAATTTGGTTTGAGTGCTGATGTCATTATACGCTGTTGTTCGATGGCGTGAATATGCTGATAACCACTTGCCGGGCTGGAACGTTCCGGACGGCCGATGTAGCTTACACTGCTGCCTTCCGGTGCCACTTCACGGAGTCTGGAATCCATATATGTCCAGTAGCCCATATTTTTCGGTTCTTCCTGTACCCAGATAATTTCCTGGAGATTGGTAAAACCGGACAGGATCTTGGTGATTTCTTCTTTCGGGAACGGATACAGCTGCTCGACACGGATAATGTGCAGCCAGGAGAAATCGGTATCCTTTTCTTTGTCCAATGCTTCTTCGAGGTCGATCGCCACTTTACCGGTACACAGAATAACGCGTTCCACTGCAGCTTTCTTGTCGCCCAGACCCTTCTGCTCGATTACCGGCCTGAAGCTGCCTTCGCTCAGTTCTGTCGCTGCAGAAGCGACACGCGGGTTACGAATCAGACTCTTCGGCGCCATCACGACGAGCGGACGGGCTTCTTCTGTCTCTGTGCTCAGTGCCTGACGGCGCAGCAGATGGAAGTACTGGGAAGCGGATGTCAGATTGGCTACGGTGAAGTTATCCTCACCCGCCAGCTGCAGGAAGCGCTCCGGACGTGCACTGGAGTGCTCCGGTCCCATACCTTCATAACCGTGCGGCAGCAGCATAACGAGGCTGGACTTCTGGGTCCATTTGCTGCGTCCGGCGGAGATGAACTGGTCAATCAGAACCTGTCCCGCATTGACGAAGTCACCGTACTGGGCTTCCCAGATAACGAGTGTCTCGGGTGCGTGTACATTATATCCATATTCAAATCCGATAACCGCTGCTTCGGAGAGCGGACTGTTATGAACCGCAAAGGAAGCTCTGGCTTCCGGCAGGCGATGCAGCGGGCAGAACTCTTCCCCGGTCTTGGCATCATGCAGCACCAGGTTACGGTGAGCAAATGTCGCGCGTTCCGCATCCTGTCCGGTAATCCGGATTGGCTTGCCTTCGGCAAGAATGGTTGCAAAGGCCAGTGTCTCGGCATGACCCCAGTCGACTTTGCCATCTGGAGCCAGAGCATTGGTACGACGCTCCAGAATACGCTGCAGCTTCGGATAGACGCTGAAGTTGTCCGGCCAAGTCAGCAGACCCTGGTTGATTTTGCTCAGCAGGTCAGCCGGTACGGCGGTCTGTGTGGAAGCTTTGGCAGCACCTTCACCAGCTGGATTCATCGGACCGAATGTCTGCTGGCTGTCATCGTTCTTCACTTGGTCGTAGATCGCTTTCAGGCTGTCCTGCACTTCATTTTTGTATTTCTCATACTGCTGGCTGTCTGCCACACCGCGCTCTGCCAGCTTTTTGCCGTACAGGGACGCGACACGCATATGATTTTTTACTTTACCATACATGAGCGGCTGGGTAGTCTCCGGATCATCCGCTTCATTGTGTCCGTATCTGCGGTAACCGATCAGATCGATCAGGAAATCCTTTTTGAACAGATTACGGTATTGCATCGCCATCTCTGCAGCGCGCAGACAGGCTTCCGGATCATCCGCGTTCACGTGCACCACCGGGATCTCATAGCCTTTAGCCAGGTCACTGGCGTAGTGTGTGGAACGGGAATCCTTGCTGTCTGTCGTGAAGCCGAGGCGGTTATTGACGATAATATGAATCGTACCACCGTTCTGGAAACCAGGCAGCTGGTTAAAGTTGAGCGTCTCCGCTACAATCCCTTCACCGGCAAACGCGGCGTCACCGTGCATGATGATCGCTGCAGCCTTGTCCTTGTCCTGACGCGGGTAACCCTTCTCGCTGCGATCATCCTGCGCCGCGCGGGTGAAACCTTCCACGACAGGGTTTACATATTCCAGGTGACTCGGGTTATTCGCCAGCGTCAGGCGAGTCTCAAAGCTCTGCCCTTCCTCGGTCATGGAATAACGTGCACCCAGATGATATTTTACGTCGCCGGTCCAGCCAAAGTTAATGCCCATGGAACCTTCCGATGGCATCATGTCCTTATTCGGAGAATGCTGGAATTCGGAGAAAATTTTGCCGTATGGCTTGTTGAGCACATGAGCCAGTACGTTCAGACGTCCGCGGTGAGCCATGCCCATTAATACATGTCGTGCTCCGCCGCGCGCGGCAATACGCACAATCGTATCCAGCATCGGCACGAGCGCATCGTTGCCTTCAATGGAGAAACGTTTCTGACCGACAAATGTCTTGTGCAGGAACTCTTCAAATTGTTCTACCTCAACGAGACGATGCAGCAGCTGCAGTTTCTCCTCGTCGCTGAGCGGCTGGGTAGAAGAGTTCGTCTCTACCTGACGATTGAGCCAGTTGCGCTCCTTCTCATCATGTACATGCGAGAATTCGTAAGCGATCGGTCCGGTATATTTCTGGCGCAGGATCTGAATGGCTTCCCATCCGTCACGTGCTTCTTCCGGCGCATTTTCCCAGATCAGAGATGCGGGAAGCTGAGCCAGATCGCGCTGTCCCAATCCGTATTCCTGCGGATCAAGCAGACGTACATCCGAAGGCGTACTCAGTCCAAGCGGGTCGATATCTGCTGCCAAATGTCCGTATGTACGGATATTCCAAACTAATCGTTCCGCTGCAACCGCTTTCTTTAATAGATTGGTATCTACTTTACCCGGGGTACTAGTACCATTGTCTGCTGCCTGGCCGGAAAATGCTGCGGCAGGAGCTACAGGTTCCCCATGCTGTTCAAATAGCGCTCGGTATCCCTCATCAACCGAATTAGGATCCTGTTTGTACTTTTCATACTGTTCCTGTACGTACCCCAGATTGGGCCCGTAATAGGATTGCCATAAAGATGGTCTGTTTGATTCGTCGATTGTCATCGAGGATTCCCTCCGTCTTGAATTTTTTGTGAATATTTTTGTGACGGAATTGCAACACTTTCAATTATACCTCTATCTGATTAATCACAAAATAGTCTAAAATGGGACTATCAGCGAGGAAAAGCGATGCTAAGTTAAGAAAACGTTTTCTTTGGGGTGTGTAGAGAATAATTCAGGTTTTTTAGCCTGATTAGAGCGAAATATGACTATTAATCAAAAAAATACAATTTTAGCAAATCGTCTAGCAAGAGTTTGTCCATGACATTGAGCATCTTTTGAAGTAATACTTGGCTGTTCATGCCCCCTTATTCGAACTGTGATCCGCTCTACATTTCCCATTCTACAATAGTCAGGTATAGATTTCCAATTTTAATTTTTATCTATTTTGTCCAAATCTAACCAGATAGGGAAGAAGATCAGGAATCGAATTTTAGTCTCTCCTCTGGTTCATTGGAATTAAAGGCGAAATTGTGTCTTTCCTCCCTTCTGTCTGTCTTCCATCATGCTGTTTAACCTACTGCTGGAGCAGCGCTGGAACGATAGTGTATCGGACGAGGAAGCAGGAGGGGAGTTCGATTTGTGGGGAAATTTTACTGCGGCTGTGCCGAATCATCAGCTGTACATTCATCAGCATCAAACAGCACCCTATCCGGAGATCATTATCGCCAAGATTCCTACAAGATCAGCCTGGGAGGTGGCTGCCTGGGTGCCTATGGGCGGTTTCAATTCATGTCCATTTCCCGAAGAACAGGCTGCGGTCTTCTCCCACTGGTATCAGAAATATGGCGCTATCCCTGCTGTCGTTACTCATGACACCTGGGAAATGAAACTAACCCGCCCGCCTGTGGACGATACGGCTGCAGAAGCGCTGGCAAAAGAACAGTTTGCTTTTTGCAGTGATATTGTCTACCAGGCAGCCGGGTCAACCGCTTCGATTCGTGGACTCGCCAGCCATTTGAAAGATTCAACAAGCTGGTATTTCTGGTGGGATTAATAAATGCCGTTTCTACACTACCGTCAGGCTCTACAATTTGCAGCGAGGTTTACAGGCGTTATGCAGAGATATGACCATGCATAGCAGCCTGTAGGTAAATGCTCAGATCTGCTGCTGCACCCTGCGTTCCTTGAGCAGCATATCCACATGCGGGATGCCATCCTCCAGATACGATTCGGAAATCGGTTCGAATCCATATGAACCATAGAACCGACACAGATACTCCTGCGCCTGGATTTTGATTTCCACTTCATGCAGCTCCTGCTGGATAAAATCCACGGCACGTGCGAACAGCTCACCGGCATAGCCTTTACCACGGTGAATGGAAGGTACGATGACCCGGCCAATCGAAGCCTGCGAATAGGCTACTCCCGGCGGCAGCAGACGGGCATAGGCGGCGATCTGTTCATTTTCCAGCTTGAACAGGTGATAACAGTCCAGATCCCTGCCATCCACTTCGGGATACGGGCAATTTTGCTCGACCACGAAAATGTCGGTTCGTTCCTTCAGAATACGATATAGCTCCCTGGTGCTCAGTTCATCAAAATGCTTGATATGCCACGTCATTATCTTCACCTCTACCCATTCTCATTTAAAATATTATTCAATATATATGCTGACCGGCAAATTGGCAAGATACCACCTTGTGTTACCTGTCTCTGCACGGCAGCAAACGCATATCGACTGCTCATGCTGCCGATTAAGCGGTTTTAATTTCTACGTATAACAAGCCTAATAACCAACTCAAAAAGAGCACTGCTGCGTAATTGGATGCAGCAGTGCTCTTTTGGGTACTGTATTTGAGCTTCAATCCACTTTCATTTAACCCATAACGACGTTTACTTCATGCTCCTTGCCGTCCTGGAAGTCCGGCAGAATATTGCCTTCGATCGCTTTGCCATCGACGGTAATTGACTTCACACCGCGGGATACGCCTGCTGAGTTATCGACGTGGATCTGGTAGGTCGCACCGCGGAAATTACGACGGTAGCTGAACTCTGGCCATTCGGACGGAATGCTCGGATCGACCAGCAGACCTTCATGCTCTGCACGTACGCCGAGAATCCAGTTGGTGGCCATGCGCTGCAGCCACTGGGAAGAACCCGTATACCAGGTCCAGCCGCCGCGGCCGTAGTTTGGCGAGATCGGGCCGTCCGAGTTGCCTGGAGTGACATATGGCTCGGCTACATACCCATTCGGATCATCCGAGCGGTTCGGCGGGCAGATTTTGCTGTAGGCTTCGTATGCTTTCTCCGGCTGACCAGCAAGTGTATACGCCCATACTGCCCATGTCGCTGCGTGTGTATAGACACCGCCGTTCTCGCGCAGACCCGGTGCATAGCGGGTAATATAGCCGATATCACGGCGTACCTTGGTATAGGCCGGATACAGCAGCAGGGAGCCGTGATCACGCAGCAGATGCTTGCTGACACTTGCCATCGCCTGCTGGCCGCGCTCTTCATCGGCTACACCGGAGATGACTGCCCAGATTTGTGGATTCAGGAAAATCTGGCCTTCTTCGTTTTCCTTGGAACCGACTTTGAGACCATCATCGGTTGTCGCCTGCAGATACCATTCGCCATCCCAGCCGTATTCGTTCAAGGTCTGCTTGAGGCTGCCCTGCACTTCGATCATTTTATCGGCAAACGCCTGGTCGCCCCGGCGCTGTGCTACCGGTGCAAAGCTGCCCAGAATCATGTAAAGGAACTCGCCTACCCAGAAGCTCTCGCCTTTCCAGTCATAGCCGATCGCGCTGAGTCCATCATTCCAGTCATGCTCACCCATCAACGGCACGCCGCGCGGACTGAAGCGCAGGAATGATTTCTCGATCGCACGTTTGCAATGTTCATAGACGGTCGCTTCGCCACCGTCGAGGAATGGTGTGATTTCGTCCAGAATGCCGTAATCCTGGGTTTCCTTAAGATAGGAGTCCATGATGAACGGCAGCCACAGCAGGTCATCCGAGCAGCGTGTACGCGGACCGCCTCCGCGGATGGTGAACCACCAGTGCAGTACATCGCCTTCCTGGAACTGCTGGGAAGCATGCATCAGGATCTGCTTGCGCATCAATTCCGGTTTGCTGGTCAGGAAGATCTGGGAATCCTGCAGCTGATCGCGGAATCCATAACCCGCGCTGACCTGATAGTAGGCCGTTTTGCCCCAGAGGCGGCAGGAAATAGACTGGTATTTGAGCCATACATTGGTCATGATGTTCATCGCCGGATCGGGGGTCTGAATCTCCTCGGCATCGATCATTTCGCTCCAGAATTCATGTACCCGTGCCAGTGTGCATTCTGCGGCTTCCACGCTCGTATATTCACGGATCAATGCTGCAGCATCTTCTTTCTCCTGTTCGGCAGCACCGATTGTAAATACGACCGTATGAGAGGCGCCCGGCTCCAGTTTGACAGCGACCCGCAGCGAAGCTGCCGCATCACCAAAACGTCCGGTATGTCCGGCCAGCTCCTGATCCTGCATTGCCTGTGGACGGGATTCCTCGCCATACATGCCGACAAAGGATTCCTTGTCCGCGTCGTACGAAGACGGCTTTTCACTTGCCGCATGGAAAGCGGTATACGGCCAGCTTACATTATTGCTGCGTCCCTTTTCATCCGGGAAGCCCCATAAGTATTTTTCCAGTTGAATGGCATTGAGATCTTCCCGGTATTCCGAATTCATAAAGATTTTGTGGAATTCACGGTGCTCATCCGGTGCAAATCCCGGTGCCCATTCAAAATAAGTAGTCGCGTCCAGTTCACGTGTCTGTCCGCTGTTATTGGTAATTTTTAACTGCAATATTTCCAGTGGAGCGTCCGGAGCCACGAATACAGTCAGTTCACTGCGGATGCCATCCACCTGCTGGGTGAACACGCTGTACCCGATGCCATGACGCACTTCATAATGTTCGAACTCTGCCATAACCGGCTTCCATGCTGCCGACCAGAATTTGCCGGAGCTGCGGTCACGCAGGTAAATGAACTTGCCCCATGAATCCTTGATCACATCCTGGAACAGACGGGTAATCCGGTTCTGTCCGGCATTGCCGCGCCATGAAGCACCGCCACCTGCCTGCGATACCATAAAGGAATAATCGCCATTGCTGATAATATTGCTCCATGGACGCGGAGTACGCGGATTGGTAATGACATATTCGCGGCCATTTTCGGTAAAGTAGCCATATTCGTTCTGGAACAGCTGATTCTGCTGCGTTGCTGCGGATTGATTGTGTACAGTAGACATCATGAATCCCTCCGTAATGTAATCATATTTGTCTCTAACTATATGCCTGGTTATGTCAGTTAACAGCAGATAACCATAACCAGGCGCCATTTGTATCTTCCACCATGCTGCCATCCCAAAACGTGATCGACCCGTAAATGGCAGGCTCCCATCGTAATGCATACGCGTCTGTCTTATTTCATACCGGAGATGGTATATCCCTCAATAATATGACGCTGAGCAAAAATAAAGATAATCAGAATCGGAATAACCATAAATGATGCGCCAGCCATCTGGATTGCAAAGTCTCCGCCATACTGTCCTTTGAGCAGGGACAGACCAACCGACAGGGTATACAGACTCTCATCATTGGCTACAATCAGCGGCCATAGGAAGCTGTTCCAGCCACCGATAAAGGTCAGAATCCCCTGTACCGCAAAGATCGGCTTGGCAATCGGAATAACGAGCTGGAAAAACGTGCGAATCTCGCCTGCTCCGTCGAGCCGTGCCGCTTCGATCAGATCATTCGGAATCGAAGTCATAAACTGGCGGAACAGGAAAATACCAAAGGCATTTACCATACCGGGCAGTACAATCCCTGCCATTGTATTTGTTAACCCCATTACATTCAGGATCAAATAGACCGGAATCATCGTTACCTGGGAAGGAATCATCATCGTTCCAAGCACTAGATAATAGATTACATTTTTACCGGGGAAAGTGAACTTGGCAAAGGCATAACCTGCTGCCGCATTCAGGAACAATCCGATAAAGGAAAAGAACACGATAACAAGTGTATTTTTCAAATACTGCCAGAAGTTCATTTCCGTAAACAGACGCTCAAAGTTATGCATCGTCGGTTCCTGCGGCCAGAAGGAAGGCGTGAGTGATGTAACCTCACTCTCCGGCTTGAAGGAAGACAGAATCATCCAGATAAACGGGATACACATCGCTACTGCGCCAATCACGAGCAGCGCAATAATAACGGTTTTGTAAATCGGTCTTACTTGAATATCCATTGCGGAACCTCCTTTCACAGTTCAATCCGGCGTCAGCTCAGGCTGTACGGATCATTAATACTCTACATCGCTGTCTTTTTTGCGTGCTTTGAATTGAATAATCGTTACAACAATGATGATCGCGAACAATACAATCGAGCCTGCTGCTGCATAACCGAAGTCACTGCGCTGGAAGCCTGTATTGTAAATAAACAGGGCCATGGATGTTGTGCCGTTCAGAGGATCGCCCTTTGTCATAACGAGCGGTTCTTCGAAGAACTGAATCCAGCCGATCAGCGTAGTGATTGAGACGAAGAAAGTAGCAAATCCGAGCAGTGGTATCGTAATCTTGGTCAGCTGCTGCCAGCGGCTGGCTCCGTCGATCTGAGCCGCTTCATAATACGTACGCGGGATACCCTGCAGCGCTGCCAGGAAAATGATCATATTCAGACCAATCGCTTTCCATACCGCCATAATGATCAGCGAGAACTTGGCAATGGTCGGTCCCTGCAGCCAGCGAACCGGTTCAACACTGAAAAATCCCAGCATCTGATTGATGAGGCCGTACTGGGAATTGTAGAGATATCCCCAGATGACGGCGACAGCGACGATATTTGTAATGGAAGGCATGTAGTAAATAACCCGGAACGTTTTGAATAGCCAGCTCGTTCCCTGATTAATCAGAATGGCGATAGCCATCGACAGAAGGACGACCAGAGGTACACCGACCACAACGTAGATCAGCGTATTGAACATCGACTTGCGAAATACCGCATCGCCGAACAGCTGAACAAAGTTATCCACCCCGTTATATTTGATGTTGGACCAGTTGGCCAGTCCAGCCAGATCCATATTGGTAAAGCTGATAAATACGGCAACCAGAATCGGGATGAATGAAAAGATAAATAGAATGATTAGGGTTGGCGCGATAAACAGATATGGATATCTGTGCTTTGCCAACGATTGCCAGGCCTTCTGCATCTCTGTTCCCTCCTTTACGGAAGCATTCTCACTGCTTTATCAATTAGTCTTTTAACAGTTCATTCGCTTGCGTAGTCAGTTCTTCCATCTGTGTCTTGACATCTGCGCCGCCGATGTTGATCTGCTGCAGCGAGTCTTTGATCAGGCTGCCGATCGCTTCCCATGACTTCACGAATGGAGAAGTGCGGGAGGTTTCCATCTGCTCACGGAATGTTTTGATCTGTTCATTGCTGCTGAATGCTTTGTCTTCCCATGCTTTCAGTGTAGACGGCAGATCTTTCGACAGTTCATAATATTTCACCTGGTTGGCAGGATCACTCATAAAGGAAATAAATTTCACCGAATCGTCCTTGTTGACAGCACTGCTGAATACGCTCCAGTTGGACCCTCCGAGTACGGAAGCACTTTTGCTGCCTTCTTCTTTGGCAGGAATCAGAGCGGTAGACCATTTGCCGTCAATCTGTGGTGCCGTCTCATGAATCTGATTGATCGACCATGGGCCGCTGAAGAACATAGGTACCATTCCCTGACCAAAGGCAGGCAGCAGCTGTATATCGCTCTGTGTAGGTGTCAGTCCTTCTTTGTAGAAGCTGGTCAGATAGTTGACCGCTTCGATATAGGCCGGCTGGTTAAACTGTGCCTGATTGTTACTGATCACTTCACTGCCGTTTTCCCAGGCAAATGGAAGCGTGAACGCTGCATCCTGGTTATCGAGCAGAATGCCGTAATTGCCATTGCCTCGCGCCGCCAGCTTGGTTGCTGCGTCTTTGAGTTCGGCCCAGGTTTTGGGCGCTTCGTTATAACCGACTTCTTTGAGCAGATCGGTACGGTAATAGAGCACACGCGTCTCCATATACCATGGAATACTGATCATCTGATCATTGAATTTCATCGTCTCCCGTGCACCTTCAAAAAAATTCTCCGGCTTGAGATTCGGATACTGCTCCACATAAGGAGTCAGATCCATCAGTGCCCCTGCATTGGCAAATTCCGGAATCCAGGTCATTCCCATCTGGATCACATCCGGACCGCTTTTGGAAGCGACAGCGGTCAGCAGTTTATCATGCGCAGAACCCCATGGAATCTGCTGAACCTGTACGTCGATATCCGGATTTTCCTTTTCAAAGGCTGCTACCATATCCGGCAGAGATCCGCCTTCGCCGCCCATACCCCATACTTTCAAGATCCGTTTTCCATCCGCTGTGTTCACTTTATCCTGACCACCACATCCAGCCAGTATAATCGAGAATACAAGCATACATGCGATCATGGATTTCCAAAGTTTATCCATCTGGCACCTCTTTAATCTTATTTGTATAAAAGAGAAGCAAAGACAAGTCCGGATAACGGATAAGGGACAACGAACAGCGTCTTTGCAGGGTGAACCGATTCATTGCTCAAGCTGTGGTTGCAGGATAGATTTAACTGCCGCTTTGCAGTGTGGAGTTGGCCTGCTCGTTCAGTTGATCCAGCTGCGTCTGGATATCCTGTCCACCTACAACAATCTGGTCAAAGGCGTCACTGATCTGTTTGGCAACCGTTTCCCACTCTTTCACAGATGGAATGGAACGGGCAGTGTCCATCTGTGTACGGAAAGTCTGAATATTCGGGTTATTTTGGAATACTTTGTTATCCCATGCTTTGGTAGTGGATGGCAGATCCTGTGTCAGTTCATACCATTTCACCTGTACATCAGGTTCGTTCAGATAGGAGATGAATTTTACTGCATCCTCTGTATTCTTGGCACTGCTGAACACGGACATATTTGATCCGCCGAGTACCGATACACTTTCGCCGCCTGCTTCTTTGGCAGGAACAATCGCTGTACCCCACTGATCTTCTTTCAATTCAGGCAGCTCTGTCTTCACCTGATTAACCGACCATGGACCACTGAAGAACATGGGCAGAATCCCTTCACCAAAGGAAGGAATCAGCTTCATATCACTCTGTGTCGGAGCAATGCCTTCGATAAAGAAGCTGCTCAGATATTGAATCGTTTCTACATAAGCCGGCTCATTCAGCACGGCCTTGCCGCTGCTGTCGATCACTTCACTGCCGTTCTCCCAGGCAAATGGCAGAGTGAACAATTGATCTTTACTGTCCAGTAAAATGCCGTAGTTGCCTTTGCCGCGGGCAGTCAGTTTGGTGGCTGCATCCTTGAGTTCTGCCCAGGTTTGGGGTGCTTCATTGTAGCCAACCTGTTTGAGCAGGTCTTTGCGGTAGAACAGGACACGTGTATCGATGTACCATGGTACGCCGACCAGCTTGTCTTCATAGGTCATTTTGGTACGGGCACCTTCAAAGTAATTATCCGCTTTCAGGTTCGGATATTTTTCGGTATAGGAAGACAGATCCTGCAAGGCTCCGGCTTCAGCAAATTCGGGAATCCAACTCATGCCCATCTGCACTACATCCGGACCGCTTTGCGAAGCAACTGCTGTCAGCAGCTTGTCGTGAGCGTTATCCCATGGAATGGCCTGCACTTCCACCTTGATATCAGGGTTCTTGGCTTCAAAATCAGGCACCATCTTGGACAGGGCCGTTCCTTCCGCTCCCATGCCCCATACTTTTAGAATTCGTTTGCCGTCTGCAGTAGTGGCGGCTTCTTTGCTGCCACCACACCCCGCCAGTACAAAAGAGAAAATCAACATGCAAGCTATCATGGGTTTCCACATTTTTTTCATTAAGCACACCTCATTTTGAATTTGTTCGTACCGTTCCACGAATAACGAGTTCAGTGTCCAGTGTATAATGCTGCGCGACCGATTCGCCTTTGAGAATCTGGAAAATCAGATGAACGGCAAGTGCTCCCACTTCATAATCCGGCTGTCTTACCGTGGTCAGCGCGGGGTTCAGGAATCGGGCCTGTACGATATCATCGAATCCGATAACCGAAATATCCTCCGGTACACGAAGACCCGCTTCGTACAAGGCGGTAATACCGCCGAGTGCCATCTCATCATTGGCAAAAAATACAGCTTCCGGCAGATTGCCCTGCGCCAGCATCAGCTTGATCGCACGGTATCCGCCTTCCTCGGTAAAATTCCCAATCAGATTCCAGCGCGGCTCAATCGTCAGATTGTGCTGATTCATTGCCCGCACAAACCCGTTATAACGGTCATTATTGTGCTTACTGCTCGCCGGACCGGATATAAAGGCGATCTGACGATGTCCCGATTCAATCAGGTAATTGGTAGCTAGCGTACCGCCTTTCTCATGATCCGCCTCAACGTAGCAGACACTCTCATGTTCCAGCCTCCGGTCCAGCATGACGATCGGGAAGCCCTCACGTGCGGACTCCAGAATGGTACGATCCGGAATATTATGGGCAAGGATAATCGCTCCATCCACACGCTTTTCCTTGATAAATTTGACGGCTGTGGAAGAGTCGCCGCCGATTGAACTGCAGGCAATCAGGTCATAACCGTTATTCAGGCTGACTTCCTGTACTCCCTTGATCAGGCTGGAGTAATAAGGGCCTGACAGGTCACTGAGCAGCAGGGCAATCGTATTGGTCTTGGAGCGCTTCAGATCCGATGCGATTCCGTTCTTTTGATAGTTCAGTTGCTTGGCGGCTTCGATAACTTTGTCACGGGTCTTGCTGCTGACTCTGCCGATGCCATTCAGTGCATACGATGCAGTCGATACTGCAACGCCTGCCAGTGCGGCTACATCTTTGATCGTTGCTCCCATCTGCTCACCTCTGTAGTTTTACGAATATCGAAACGTTTCGATAAAAGAGCAGAAACCGCTTACAGCTTAGAAGTTACAATACCCAGTGGAAAACCTGTTTTCTGACTGTACCATTTGATTTTTTGGTGAAAAATCATTAAAAAGCTAATTCATAAGCGTTAATTCAATGATTTTACATTTTTCAGATACAATATTCATCACGGGATGATTTGCACTCTTTTGTCGAAACGTTTCTACAGCGTTATTATATATCTGCTTGTAAACGATTTCAACCACTTTTAAATTTTTTTGTTATTTTGTCGAATTGATATTTTGGATAATGCCTTTAGGAATGAGTCTTCGGCGTCTTTTCCAATCCAAAATGATCAATTTGTTCCTGTAGTCCTTCTGCCTTTAAGATGCGCAGCTGTTCCCGTCCCAGCAGATCAAAATGCGGATATCGATCACGATAATGAATATATGCGGGATTCAGGCCATAGGAGATGCACCATTGCTTCAGTTTGCCGATATCCGCGCAGCCTACCTTGGTCACTGTCCGAATGCCGGGAAAGCGCTCATCCAGCCAGTAGTGTGTCAGAAACGCAATCTCGCCTGCCTCTACGTTGTGTTTCCATTGTTTCAATTGTCTTCTGTTGATTCCGAATGCCATTTATTTGCACCTTTCCGACTTTGCCAAACCTTGAAAAAGGACCAGCCGCTGTATGGAATACAGCGCTGCTCCTTTTTATGATGCTGTCATCTGACTGACCCAGTTTGAAAGTACTCGTCTATTCGTAATGCACGATTAAAATAAATAGTACGGTTCTGTTCTCTTTTCGTGCAGTTTAGTCTAATCTATTTTCCTGTACTTACGTTATTGTAATCATTTCCCGCTTAACGGACAATATCCGAATCGTCCTCGGAATTGCCTTCAGGAAAAGCGTTCTGACTAGAAGATGAGCGTTTGATATGCTCGCCGTCATTTTCCTCACGCTGTTCAAGCTTCATATCCTCAATCGGCAGAGAGTCGACGGTCTGTTCGGATTCAAAACGGTCAAACAGGCTTTCATTTTCCGTCGGGTACTGCTCCGGATTATCCCTTTTGCCTGCCTGTTCCTGTACTTTATCATTTTTGCGCGGTTCTGTCATAATCTCCATCTCCTTTGCGGATTCGGCTTGCTGTACATGTCGAGTGAACCGTATTACATTACTTTTACCTCTCTGGGCAAAATTGAAACAGCTGTTCAGCAGGATCTAGCGGACTACGGCATCGTTCATTTCATCCGGAGTAGTCATATAATTCTATACGAAATGGACAGATTCGCAGGAGCCGATTCGCTTCCCCCGTTCATGAGGATTTTTGCAAGGAATTACAAAGCTTCCCGCACAAAAAGCCGCCAGGATGATAAACAGCCATCCCGGCGGCTCTGTATAGATTATTTTTCCGTTTCAACGACCGATGGATACATCCAGAAATCGATAAAAATGAACGTATAGGTACTATTACCATATACGGCTATCATATACAGCAGCCCATATATCCAGACCAGATTGGCTTAGAAATAAGCTCCCCATACGCAGACCGGTTTGGATACTTCCACGCTCTTGCCTGTGTATGTCAATTGGCCTGTTGCCTGATCGATGCTGAATACGACGATGTTATTTCCGTCCCGGTTCGCGGCGAGCAGGAATTTGCCACCCGGCAGAATGGAGAAATGTCTCGGATGACCGCCTTCTGTCGATACATGCTGTACCAGCGTCAGACCGCCTGTGGAAGCATCCACTTCATACTGCACGATACTGTCATGTCCGCGGTTGGAACCATACAGATATTTGCCGTCTGCAGAGATAGCGATCTCGGCACAGCCATTGGCGCCTTCAAAGCCTTCCGGCAGAGTGGAGAGGGTCTGCACTTCATTCAGCACACCTGTATCTGCCTCGTATTGATACGAAGTGACCGTGGAATTCAGCTCGTTAATGATAAAAGCATACTGTCCGTTCGGATGGAATACGAGGTGACGAGGTCCAGCGCCCGGTGTGGATGCCGTATCCACTGTAAACTCCAATTTGTTGGCATCTGTGTTCAGCGCATACGTACGTACACGATCCAGTCCCAGATCCTGTACAATCAGATATTTACCTGCCGGATCAAAGAAAGTAGAATGCGGATGCGGACGATCCTGGTTCTGCGGGTCGACACTGTGACCTTCATGCTGCTGCACATCCAGTAGTTCGCCGACGCTTCCATCCTGCTCCAGTGCGATCAGACCGACCATACCGCCATGATAGCTGACCATGGTCAGATAACGGTTGTCGTCAGAACGCTGAATATGGCAAGGGGGACCGTCGATCGTATTCATACGGTTGAGCAGTTCAATCTTGCCCTGCTCCGGCTGAATAACAAAAGCTGCTGCTTCGCCGCCTTTGCCCTTGGGACCGGTCTCGGAGACAGTCTCCCCCAGCGCATACAGGCGCTTGGATTGGGCATCCACATTCAAGAATGTAGGATTTTGCAATCCGGTAAAGGAATCTGTAAGTGTCAGTTCACCTGTTTCTTCGTTAAAGGAATATACGTATACACCCGGATTGGCTGCTTCTGCATAAGAACCTGCAAATACAAGCAGGCGTTGTTGTTGTTGATCCATTAGGTTATTCCCTCCAGTTCATGTTAAGTATTGTAGTGCCTGAATCGTTGGACAGCGCCGATCCATATCCGGCTGTCTATGTAACCGGTAAACAGGCATTCAATCAAATACCTTCTTATATAACTTATACCCTTCGCTCCTAAAAATCAAAAAAATCTGAAGTACAATTCAGTTTTACTCATCACGGGTAATAAAGGAGTAATTTGATTCTTGTATGTTCAGATCAGTTCATAATTGGAATGGAGTGAGTTCTATGTTCATTCGCAAATGGATACTCGGACTGGCCGGTGCTGCCATTTTAGCCACACCGGGGTCTGCCCTTGCTTTTGACGATCTGGATCACACGACAGGCAGAGAGGAGATTAAATACTTGCAAAATCATAATATTCTTAGCGGCATTACCGACACGGAATTCCAGCCAGAGGCCACGCTAACCACTGCCCAGGGGGTAGCTGCGCTGGTCAAAGGCCTGGACCTGAACATCGACAATATACGTTTTATCAAAGCTCCGAAAGCCAGCGACTATTATACGAACATCGATGATAACGCCTGGTACAGTAAGGATATGCTGATTGCTCATCTGAACGGATTGCAGCTGGATGCAGATGTTGACGCTGCTTCACCGATGACCCGCGGGCAGTTTGCCACCCTGCTCTGGCAGGGCGTGGAACAGATCGACCCGGATATTTACGAATCCGGTGGCAGTACCGGTACGCTGCAGGATGAACCGGTCACCATCGATGACTCCCTATCCGTTCCTTCATTAGAGCAGCAGATTCTGGAACAGGTCATTAACAGCGGTATCGCCTCTCTGGACGGCACAGGCAACTTCCGCCCTGATGAACCCATCACACGTGCTGAAGCAGCCGTAATGCTGTACAATGCACTTAAGCTGACCGGCAAGACGGATGAACGATCCTGATCCATAGCCGACCATGCTCTTTTTCAAATGGCGGATTATAACATGTAAGTGCACCACTTCGTACTTCGCACTTGCATCCATAATCCGTCATTTATTCATTTATTAGAAATAAGGTGTTGACTCTTTTATATTCTTCATGTATATTTATCTTAACTTAAAGATTATTAATGGAAAGATATTTAAGAAGGAGGTGAGTACATGTCCGATTCATTGAACGAGACTCAAGCTACCGCACTAAAATTACTGGTCGTCCTGTCCAAAGCCTACAAGGCCATCTCGGAGCAGGCCGTCAAGGATGTAAAACAATATGGCCTGTCTCCTTCCGAATTTATGATTCTTGAAGTACTGTATGCCAAAGGCAAGGTGCCCCTACAGCAAATCGGCAGTAAAATTCTCGTCACAAGCGGAAGTATTACCTACAATATCGACAAGCTGGAAAAGAAAGGCCTGCTAAAACGCATTCCTTCCAGCGAAGACCGCAGAGTCATCTACGCTGAGATTACACATGAAGGCAATGAATTGTTCAAGCACATCTTTCCGGAACACGCCATTAACATTTCTCATTTAATGAACGGACTCTCTCTCAAAGAACAGGAAGCGGCAATTGAACTGCTCAAAAAGCTGGGTAAAGGAGTCAACAACGATTAGCTTCTATCCATACCAACAGTATTCAAAATATAAGGAGGTTGATAATGATGCAACCAAGAGTGTATACACCTGCCATGCAGGGAACAGGAGAATTTGACGGCGGTAATATCACAGAGCAGAAACCGATTGGCTTTTCCGGTGAAGGATCGATTGTCAGACGGGTTGGGCCATTATTTTACTGGGCCTGGGCAAATGCCCGCACAGATGCCAAGATTGGACTCCATCCACACAAAGGCTTTGAAATCCTGACTTATGTGATACAAGGTAATGCCTTTCATGGCGATACCCTTGGCACCAACAGTACGGTTCGTTCAGGCGGTGTACAGGTTATGCAGACCGGTTCCGGTGTCAGTCATCAGGAGAGACTCAGCGAAGACGCCGAACTGTTTCAGATCTGGTTTGAACCTGAATTGAAAGCAGCTGTACAGAGAACCCCTTCCTACAGACAATATGAGCATAACGATTTTCCGCAGGATCATAGCGCTGCCGGCTCCTCGATTAAGACCATCATCGGTGGTGACGCTCCGATTCATCTGGTTGCCGATGCCGAGATGTGGGATGTGGAAATTAGTGGCGGTACATCGTATTCGCATACGGTACCCGCAGGATACACGCTGACAGCACTGGCAATTCGGGGACAGGGAAGCTGGCAAGATGCCGATGGAGCACGAGACGCTGTAGCATTTCACCATCAAGACTTTATCGTTGCTTATGCAGATCATGAAGCCACCGTACAAATTGCCAACCCAGCAGAAGAAATATTACGACTGGTTCTGATCAAAGTGCCCACTACTGTGAATTATCCACTGCTTCCCAAAAAATAAAGTAATATCTATCGTCGGCTCTAATATCTTAAAATAAAGATTATGAAAACAAAACAATAATAAGGAGATGTTAATTATGGTAGCTGTAGGATTATTGATTGTGCGTCTGGTCGTTGGATTGTTATTTGTCGGGCATGGTGCTCAAAAGTTGTTTGGCTGGTTTGGCGGCTATGGTCCCAAAGGAACCGGAGGATGGCTGGAATCTATTGGTGTTAAACCCGGTGTTATGATGGCAGTCATCGTTGGACTCATGGAACTCGTTGGCGGTGCTCTATTCGCTCTCGGATTATTTACACCACTGGCTGCAATAATCATCACATTGACCATGATAGGCGCCATCAAAACCGTACATGGCAAAAATGGAATATGGGCTACTTCCAATGGTTATGAATATCATATTGTATTGATCGCAGCCGCTGTCAGCGTCGCATTGATTGGTGCCGGTACTTACTCCCTGGACGCATTGATTTAACCCAAAAAAATAGGAAAAGAGGTTGTATCCATGACTAATTCAACAATGAAAGCTGTACGAATTCACGAGTATGGAACATCGGACGTTATCCGTTATGAAGAAGCTCCCATCCCGGAACCTGCTGCAGACGAAGTACTTATCAAAGTCGCTGCTACATCATTCAATCCTTTTGATGCCCAGCTGCGCTCCGGTGCATTCAAGCCTTTCCTGCCGCTTCAATTTCCGTTTATTCCGGGTGTGAATGTATCCGGAACAATCACACAAACAGGCAGCCTGGTCTCCGCATTCCAGCCTGGCGATGCAGTGTTCGCCTTTCTGAATGTAGCCCAAAATGGTGCTTCGGCAGAGTATGTAGTCAGCAAAGCTGCCGATCTGGTAGCAGCTCCTCGCAATATGGATCTGCATGACGCTGCAGCTATTCCCAATGCAGCTCTGACAGCCTGGCAAGCGCTGTTCGAACTGGGCAATCTTCAGCCGGGTCAGCGTGTATTAATCACTGCTGCCAGCGGAGGCGTAGGAACGCTGGCCGTACAGCTCGCCAAATGGAAAGGTGCCTATGTTATCGGTACAACTTCCTCCAGAAAAATCGATCTGCTCGAACAGCTTGGGGTCGACCAGATCATTGACTATACCCATGAATCCATCACCGAGGCATTGCAGGAAAAGGTGGATCTCATTTTCAACCTCTCTCCTGCCGGATCGGCTGAACTCGGCTCTCTCCTGTACCTGCTTCATCGTGGTGGCAGCTTCATATCCGTGGTCGGTGCCGCTGATGAACAATTGGCAGAATCGCTCGGTATCCGGGCTATCCGGGCCAATTCTCATCCTGACGTCCAACAGCTGACCGAGATCGCCCGACTGATCGATGCAGGAGTCATCCAGCCGATCATTACGGAAAGAGTCAGACTGCATGAACTGGCCGATGTACATCGCCGATATGAAAATAAACAGGTCACCGGGCGGGTCGTCGTTATCGTGGATGAACAAAATTAATATATATTAAAGGAGGATATAAACATGACAACTTTGGAGGATTTTAAAAATCACGTAGTACTGATTACAGGTGCAGCTACCGGTATTGGGCGCGCAGCGGCGCTGGCTTTTGCAAAGCGTGGTGCTATTGTATCTATTGGTGATGTGGATGAGCGAAGTCTTGAGACCGTGCAGCTCATTGAGCAAGCCGGAGGAACCGCCGCCTTTTTCCACACGGATGTATCTGATCGGGAACAGGCAGCGGCGCTTGTCACACAGACCGTGAACCGTTTTGGGCGTCTGGATCACGCTTTTAACAACGCCGGTGTCCTGCCTCCCTCCAAACCGTTTGTCGAAATGGATGAAGTCGACTTTGACAGAACCATTGCGGTAGATTTAAAAGGGGTCTTCCTCATGATGAAGTATGAAATTGAAGCCATGCTGAAGCTGGGCAGCGGCACGATCGTCAATACCGCTTCTGTTGCCGGTCTGATCGCGGACCCATTTATGTCTCCTTATGTAGCAGCCAAACATGGCGTTGTAGGCTTGACCAAAGCAGCGGGCATCGAATATGCGGCACAAAATATCCGTGTTAACGCTGTAGCGCCGGGGCTCACCGAGACGCCCATGATCAAGGAGTGGCTGGACGATCCGGAGTTCCGTCAGACCGTTATTGGCAATGTTCCTGCAGGGCGCGTCGCCCGGCCTGAAGAGATCGCCGAGACAGTTGTTTTTCTCTCTTCTCCAGCGGCCAGTTTTGCAGCCGGACAGACATTCACTCTGGATGGCGGACAGACAGCCCGTTAATTGATAAATATTTTATCCAAACGGAGGGATTCATTATGAGTGAAATGAACCAAAATACACAGCTATCCTGGATAACCAGCTGGTATGCCAGCCCCGAACCGGTCTGGGGAGAAGAGTTCCCCTTCCCCACCAAGCTGCCCAGTCGACTCTTCCAGCAGACAATTCGTCAGATTGCTCGTATGAGTCTGGGCGGCGGCCACCTCCGCATTGAGCTATCCAATGAATATGGTAATCAGCCGCTGGTAATTGGCGGCGCCACTGCCGCTCTGATGGCTAATGATACGATGATCCACGCGGAGTCACTCAGAGTGTTAACATTCAGCGGGAGTACATCTGTTACGATCCCGCCCCATGCCACGGTCTTGAGCGATCCTGTCGCACTGCATATGGAGCCGCTCGGTCTGTTGGGTATCAGCCTGTTTTTACCGGAAGAGAGTATACCCTCGACGTTTCACTGGGATGCCCGGCAGACTACATATATGGCACAGGGCGATCATTTGACAGATGTGGATTTCCCGGCAGACCAGATGACTGACGTCTATATGTATATCAAAAGCATCATGGTGGATGCGCCGGATCATGCGGGTACCATTGTGGCCATAGGAGATTCCATTACAGATGGTGCCGGCTCCACATTGGATGCAAATACGCGCTGGACCAACTTCCTGGCAGATCAGCTCGCCACACGGCGAATCTCGGTCCTCAACGCAGGCATCTCGGGAGGGCGTCTGCTCCGCAATGTAAAAGGCAGGAATGTATTGGCCCGTTTTGACAGGGATGTACTGAGTCAGCCGAATATTCATACCGTGATTGTCATTATCGGTACCAATGATATCGGTATGCCTGGCATGATGTTCGCACCGACCGAGTCTGCACCTGCTGCGGATGAGCTAATCGCCGGTTACCGTCAGCTTATCACCCGGGCCCATGCACGCAAGGTCCGCATTATCGGCGGAACGCTGCCACCATTTGAATTATACGATACCGAAGCCAAGGAACAGCTGCGCCAGCAAATAAACACCTGGATCCGCAGCGGAGAATTCGATGCAGTCCTGGATCTTGATCTACTATCCAGAGATCCCGAGCATCCTACCCGATTCCTCCCAGCCTGGGACTCCGGCGATCACCTGCATCCGGGAGATGCGGGCAACCGAATGATAGCTGAGGCAGCAGTTAAATTGATGGATTCGCTGGAGTGATTCTTGAAGCTAAATACAGTTTTATTTATGAAGATAGGAATATTGGGAATTATCAGATATTTCATGCTTAATCATTACCCTTGGTCATATAAAAACGTCCGGGCTCTCTTCTACGAAAGAAGAATCCGGACGTTTTGGCATGCAGCAGTTATGCAGCGAACAATTATAAGCGGCTGGACGATTATCCCAGTATATAATAGGACAATACGCTCTGAACTTCGTAGATATTTACGCTCTTGTTAAACGTCTTCTTGATCGGCACCGTACTGCTGGAGATATAGATGCACAGCTCCGCATCCAGATCGAAATGGCCGGCTGTCTCTACCGAATAATGGGAGATGCTTTTATACGGAATGGAATGATACTCGGTCTTTTTGCCTGTAATACCCTGCTTGTCCACCAGAATCAAGCGTTTATTTGTAAAAAGAAACATATCGCGTACCAATTTGTAGGCCCGTTCAATTTGCTCATTCGGAGCGAGGATAGCCGCATATTCCTGCTGTGCTTCTCCCAGACTTACTGTAGATGCATTACCCAAAAAACCATCAAAAATTCCCATTCTAATCTGCCCCTTTTGTAATTTCTAAATTTATGTAGCTGTGATGCATATGGCCGAGATTCCGGTGGTACTTGTACAGGTACATACCGTTACACGGACGGATGCCACTCTTCGACAGTCATGGCATACAGCAGATGATCTTCCCATTTGCCGTTAATATGCAGATAGCGCTCAGCCAGTCCTTCTTTGCGAAAGCCCACCTTTTCCAGTACACGCTGGGAAGGAATATTCCACGGCAGTACGCCTGCCTGTATACGGTGAAGCTGTCCTTCCTCAAAGCCAAAGGCTGTACATTGCCGGAGCGCTTCGGTACCGTATCCACGGCCATGATAATGCTGGTCAACAAAATAACCAACATATCCATTTTGAAAAGGTCCTCTGGCTATACCGCTCAGCTCAATGCGTCCGACCAGCGTATCGCTCTCCTGTTCAAATATGCCAAAAATATACCCGCTGCCTGCCTCCATACTCTGTTGTCCATCGATGATAATCTGCTGCTGCACCTCCAGTGTCCAATAGCATTCCGGACGGACCGGATCGTATACGCTCATAGACTCCCGATTCGCGATTCTCATCTGCAGCAGTGCTTCGGCATGTGCTAATTGAAGAGGTCGAATCTGGATTGAACTTCCCATAGCTGCTCTACACTCCTTTTCCATGATGTATCAGAATTGATCTGCTCTCGCATATGGTTTATTCAAACAGTAGTACTTGTGGACTACCGAATAACGATTATTTTATATCGTAAAGCACACATTGTAAACGAACAAACCCGGAAATAATCTTCCAGGTCTGTTCCTGATATGTTATCTCCGCCCAATGAAATGAGTATATTTATTACTATCTTTTAACGGGCACAGCAAATATAGTATTTGCCAGTATATCTTGTCCTTGGACACTCCAGTGTGAGAACAACAGAAATTTATACAGAAGTTTCGATAAAAAGAAAGCGTGCAGTTTTAGCCAAATTTAATCCGAGAAATAAAATAGAAACCTCCAAATAATTTATAGTTATTTGTATTTATATAATTGTTTTTTTTGCTAATCTCACAGACTTTATTAGTTCTTAGAATCTAGTTATAGAGTACCACCAATAAATAAGTCTGAGTATAATAAAATCCACCTAAGCAAAAAAATTACTCTTACAAGTATTAAATATTCCCTGATAAATTTTACAGCGTATTCCATATCCCTTCCAGCTCATTCAGCTCATTAATTCTCTTCCACGGCTCCATGCCGAGAGTATGATTCCAATCAAAGCTTCGTTTCAGGAAAATCCCGCGCATGCCTACCTGGGCAGCTCCCCAGATATCATTTTCCGGATGATCGCCTACAAATACTGTCTCTTCGCCGCTCGTTCCCAGGCGTTCCAGAATCATCTCGTAAATTCTCCGGTCCGGCTTTTTGATGCCAGCTTCTCCGGAAGTGAGGATGACATCAAAATGTTTTTCCAATCCCAGATGCAGTACTTTGCCATATTGAATCTCGTACAGTCCATTCGTGAGCATGCCCAGCTTGTATCCTTTATCCCGGCAGAACTGGATCGCTTCCATGGCGCCTTTCATCAGGCGTGCTTCTTTCATATAATGTTCTTTGTAATAGCTGTGCAGTATATCCGCATCGGGTTTCTGCGACCAGGGTAGGCGTTCTACCAATTCTTCGAAAAAGCCCCGCTTCTCCCGGTATCCATCGGCATCGGCGATTCGCATATAGCCCAGAATATCGCGTACTTTTTCCTGATCCTGAATATGGCCCAGATAATCCTTGATCAGCAGCCGGGAGAACGCACCAAATGTATAATCCCGATCCATCAGTGTATTATCGAGGTCAAAAATAACGGCTTTGACAGCATGTTCCGACATTGTAGTTAATCTCCTTTGAGTATGTATTTTATCCTTAAATGAATTCTGGTTAGTTGCATCCGTGCATGATGAAGCGCTATGGCAGCAGCACGTGACAATCACCAGTATAGCAAAATCCCTGCCTGTTTCGGCAGATCACATCAAAAAACCCGCCTGCAGCTGCAGACGGGCCCATTATTATCGTGATATGCGGAAATGCTTTGGTTCAGGTACAATCAGAGCAGCACATACGACTTGTCCGTATGTTCCTTGCTCTCTGGCAGCACAGCCGGCTCACGGTGCGTAACCATCATCTCCTGATCCGTGATATACAAAGGGAAATCGGGAATCTCATGCAGATACCGCTGCTGATAGAGCTTGCGGCAGTCCACTTCAAAATGCGGAGAATCCTCGTATACCGGAAGCTTGCCATTCTCCTGAACATAATCATCAATCGCTCCCTGCACCTGATCCAGGTGGTACGGAATATATCGTTCCTGTTCCTCAAAGATCTCAAAGGTTTCCCGCGACAGATAAAATTTCTGATCGCTGCGGCCTCCCAGATAACGGGTCAGTCTCGACAGATCCAGGCTTCCATCATCCTGCATCAGCGCTGTCCGGTTAATGCCGCTCATTTCTCTCTCATATTGAAGTACAGCTGTGCGAAGTTCGTTCATTGTTACATGCACCGAAGGCATGTTCACGGCTTTGCTTCTTGTTTTGAACCTTTCCAGAATAGACATAATCGTCTCTCCTCCCTATGAATGGGATATCAGGGACTAGTGTCAGAAAACGTTTACAATGAAGCTTCGGAGAAAGCGGCTAACTTTTTCTCCCTCACTATAAGTATACCGCATTTTACAAAGAATGATTCACTTTTTTACAAAATAATGATATTTCACGATAAATTAGTTCGGTTCGCCCACAGCAAGCTAGAATTTACATACAGATTGCGGTAGGATGGTACATGGTCCTGTTTTATCGGCTGGATGCTGTCGGGACAGCATCTCTGGTTTATGTATATTCTGTACCATTGCATGGACACGAATCACAGGGAGACCGTGCAGAGCATGATTTGAATCCAGAAAGGAGTCTGATGATAAAATGCAAGATGTCATTATTGTAGGTGCCGGACCCTGCGGACTATCTGCGGCGATCGAATGCGAACGCCTCGGGCTGAACACTCTGATTATTGAAAAGTATAATGTGGTACATTCGATCTACCTGTACCCGACCAATATGCAGTTTTTCAGTACGGCTGAGCTGCTGGAGATTGGCGATCTGCCATTCCCTTCGCCTAATGAGAAGCCATTTCGCCATGAAGCACTGGCTTATTACCGCCGGGCTGCCCAGCATTACAATATCAAAGTACAGCCTTATACGGAAGCAACAGGGATTGAACGCCATGAGGATGGTACGTTTTCTCTGCGCACCGTCAATCGCCAGGGCGAAGAGCATACGCTGGAAGCCCGCCGTGTGATCATCGCTACCGGCTATTTTGATCATCCGAACTATCTGGGTATCCCGGGCGAAGATCTGGAAAAGGTCACCCATTATTTCCGCGAAGCCCATCCTTATACCGGAATGCGTGTAGCGATTATCGGCGGCAGCAACTCGGCGGTGGATGCCGCTCTGGAAATTGTACGCGTAGGCGCCACAGTCGATATGATTTACCGCGGCAGCGATCTGTCCGCCAACATCAAGTCCTGGGTGCGTCCAATCTTCGAAGGACTCGTGACCAAGGGCAAAATCAGTCTGCATCTGAATTCCTGCGTAACCGGCATTACCGAGACCGAGGTACAGATTACCCATACCGACGACGGTCGCACCGAGATGCTTGGCAATGACTTTGTGCTCGCCATGACCGGTTTCCGTCCGGATCGCAAACTGATTACATCCATGGGAGTAACCATGAGCGAAGACATGGACAAACCGCGCTTCGATCCGGAGACGATGGAGACGAATATTCCGGGGCTGTATGTCGCCGGTGTTATCGCGTCGGGACGCAACGCCAATGAAGTCTTTATCGAGACCGGCCGCCGCCATGGTGCGCTGATTGCGAGACATATCACGGATACATTATCCCAGATTACCAGCTGAACCGATCTTTTCCGTGACAGCTAGCTCGCCTATTTTACACATAGGTGTTGCGTGTTGCAAATGGTACCACTTGGTGTACTGATTTACTATACCTGTCCGCTGGATTCCGGCGGACATTTTTACTTCCAAAAGGAACTCCAGTATGTACATGCTTGGCATGTCGAATACAATCTGTTCATCTTCTCAACTGGCTTCCCTTTACCATCCTCGGAAAGGAGTGATACTTATGGGCGCTATTGATATGCCCTCCCTCATTCTGCTTGTTATGGCCGGACTCGGCATTGTCGGCAAGAATACGACCGTTACCATCGCCATGATCATACTGCTGCTGATTCGTGTACTCGGCTGGCATCAGG
The DNA here is from genome assembly GCF_054161335.1 of Paenibacillus sp. Z6-24. Classification (NCBI taxonomy): domain Bacteria; kingdom Bacillati; phylum Bacillota; class Bacilli; order Caryophanales; family Paenibacillaceae; genus Paenibacillus; species Paenibacillus sp. Z6-24. The sequence continues at coordinate 3,086,825 of NZ_CP096398.1, forward strand.
CTTTTCCCTGGCTGGAAAAGTACGGGCTGACGATTGGTATTATTATTCTAACGATCGGCGTAATGACTCCGCTGGCCAGCGGCAAGATTTCCATGGAGACGATTATGTCTTCCTTTGTCAGCTGGAAATCACTGATCGCTATCGGCATCGGTCTGTTTGTCGCCTATCTGGGCGGGCGCGGCACGATCCTGATGACCAACCAACCTACCGTTGTAGCCGGTCTGCTGATCGGTACACTGATTGGCGTAGCCTTTTTCAAAGGAGTTCCGGTTGGTCCATTGATCGCGGCAGGACTGCTGTCGCTGCTCATCGGTAAATCTTGATCTATATTGTAACGGGCAGGATATGGTATACTGCCAGTACAGCTTTGTCAATCAAAGCTGACAACCATGTGTATACGTATGCATTTCCAGGAGGATTACATCCATGCCCCAAGCTTTTGTCATAGAAGCGATTATGATTGCGATCTACGGCCAGTTACTTCATCCGGATAAGCCGGTCAACTATATTGTTCCCTATACCTCCATTATGGAGCTGTATGAATTTGCGGAGAGTCAAGAACCGCTGATGAACGATTCAGTCGAAGAACGCGAAGTCCGCGAGCGGATCAAGGCGCTGATTGATTATTTGGAAGAACCGCTGAACAAGAAGAAGATTCAGCGCTGTCTCCAGATGCCATGGGCACTCAGTGCATCGATTTTATTTACGGATAACGTTCAGCTGTCTGTCGTGAACGCCATGGATAATGCCTATTACGGCGAATCTTTTGATCCGATCGAGACGGAGCTGATCCTGTCTGCCCTGCGTAAGGAAGTTCCGATGCTGACCGACCAATTTGAGATGATTCACCGGATGATTGAGGCCAAAGTGCCTGTCCAGGTGTATGATATCGAAGATTTCTCTTATGCGCTTGAAGGCACTTCAACCGTATAACCGGCAAAAAGCCCATGTTATCATTACGATAACATGGGCTTTTTTGATAACCACATGGATATTTAGGATTCAGGGATATACGCATAACGGATATCATCTTCATTATCCAGGTATTCCACATTCAACTTGTATCCGTTCAGATACCACAGATCCTGGGATTCCATATAAAATTGGATTCCTTCTGTCTTCTGCTCAAGGCCCGGACTGATAGGCGGCTCCACCGAAATTCCCAGCGAGAATCCGGGGTGAATGTCACTGTTACTGCTATAACGTGCGTAGAAACGCAGGGCATCTCCATCTTTCAAATCCAGTTCTTTTTTATACCAGCGTGCGGCTTCGTCCGATACGGCGATACTCATTATTTATTCCACCTTTCGTTAAAGTTTGCAAGATTGCCTGACAAGATCAGGTCATCGTATGAACACTATTCGGAGTAACGTTTATTCCTGAGAGACTGTACTCACCTGCTAACCATTACCCTGACTCTTTCCGTATTATAACATGTTACAGAGGTCTGCCGTTATGGATAGACGACAAATCTTTGATAGATCGCTTCCTCTTTTCTGGCTTCAGTCAACTTTTCGTATACTTATGTAAACTTTCTTGACTTTATTCGACAAGAAAACATTCATAATTAGCTGATTTTAAATAAAAAGGCAAGTTTTTCGTTGACACGCTTAAAAATGCAGTGATACAATCAGACACAGGCGAGTGATAATTAGAAGTTATTACCATCTGCTACTACATTATGAAGAAAGGGTGAACTCCATGCATAAAATGACGATTGTACATAACCAGGCCTATGCTAGCGATCTGACTACACAACTAAAAAAATGGAGCAACCCGGCAGGTGGACACCCTTCAAGGTAATTGGTTTATCCAAATTACACTTGAGAAGTATCCATAACAGTTACTATTACTGCATCGGTTGCCCGCAACCGTGCGTCATATGACATCTACAAAGAGACATGTTATGTGCATTTGCACATACGTGTCTCTTTTTTATGGCTGCTTCACCCTTGCAGACAGCATGAGCTAGGCACTTCGCTTGATCCGCTTCATTCTTTATTCGCTTGACCCTATTATGCATAGTACATATGCATCGGAAAGGTAGTGATGGCATGTTTGCTGTTTTGAAAAATCTGGGCTGGTTCTTCCACCGGGAGCGTAAACGCTATATTGTCGGCATTCTAATGCTGGCTGGTGTCGGTGTACTGGAACTCATCCCTCCCAAGCTGCTTGGAGACGCGATTGATCTGATCTCCAGCGGCTCGGTTACCTATCAGTCGCTCATTTATTACTCAACAGCGATTGTACTGACGCTGATCGTCATCTACGGGGTAACCTATGTATGGATGCACAGTCTGTTCGGCGGCTCCAATCTGGTCGAACGGCTGCTGCGTACCCGGTTTATGGCACATCTGCTTCGCATGACACCGCCATTTTTTGAACGAAGCCGTACCGGTGACCTGATGGCCCGTGCGACCAATGATCTTCGTTCCGTCGCCATGACGGTTGGATTCGGTATGCTGACGCTGACTGACTCTACGGTCTATCTGCTCACGGTACTGCTCGCAATGGGTTTCCTGATCAGCTGGAAATTAACACTGGCGGCGATCCTGCCGCTGCCGTTTATCGCTATTGCGATGGCCATTTATGGTAAAGTGGTTCATGCCCGCTATACGCTGGCCCAGGATGCCTTTGGCGATATGAATGACCAGGTACTGGAATCGATCGCCGGAGTGCGTGTTATCCGTGCTTATGTCCAGGAGCGCCAGGACGAGAAGCGGTTTGAGCATATTGCCAATGACGTTTACCGTAAAAATCTCGCTGTTGCCATGGTCGATGGACTGTTCGAACCAACGATTCGTCTGTTTGTCGGACTGAGCTATATTATCGGTCTTGGCTTCGGGATCTATCTGGTATTCCATAATGAACTGACACTGGGTGATCTGGTTTCCTTTAACATTTATCTGGGGATGATGATCTGGCCGATGTTCGCCATCGGTGAGCTGATCAATATTATGCAGCGCGGTAATGCCTCGCTCGACCGGGTCAATGAGACACTGGCTGTCAAACCGGATGTCGAGGACATCGCTTCTCCGGTAGCGGTCACTTATCCGGAATCGATTGAATTTAACGATATTACGTTCCGCTATCCCACTTCCACTGTCGATAATCTCCAGCATGTCTCGCTGAAGATTCGTGCAGGCGAGACGCTCGGCATCGTCGGACGTACCGGCAGCGGTAAATCCACGCTGCTCAAGCAGCTGCTGCACGAGTATCCGGCAGGCAGCGGAGAACTGACCATCAGCGGCGTACCGATTCAGAATATCGCCAAGGATCAGCTGCACAGCTGGCTGGGTTATGTACCGCAGGAGCAGATTCTGTTCTCCCGCAGCGTACGCAATAATATTCGCTTCGGTAAAGCGGATGCTAATGACGATGAAATTATGAATGCGATTCATACTGCAGCCTTTGACACGGATCTGCACACCTTCCCCGATGGCCTGGAGACAATTGTCGGTGAGCGTGGTGTCGCCCTGTCCGGTGGTCAAAAACAGCGGGTATCGCTGGCTCGTGCCTTTATCGCCGAACCGGAGATTCTAATTTTGGATGATGCACTCTCTGCTGTCGATGCAAGAACCGAAGCCCGTATTATCGAAAATATCCGCACCAAGCGTGCGGGCAAAACGACTCTGATCGCAACGCATCGCCTGTCTGCCATTGAGCATGCAGATCATATTGTCGTCCTCGATCGGGGCAAAATCATTGAAGAGGGAACCCATACCGAACTGCTCAAGGCCGGCGGCTGGTACCGTGAGCAGTATGAGCGGCAGCAGGTGGCGAATTCCCTTGATGGGGAGGTGTCTTAATTGGAGACACAGGATTACGAACAGCCCATGACGAGGCTGGATAACAAGACGATTACCAAACGGCTGTACCGGTATGCACTGCGGGCCAAAAAGACCTTTGTCGTCGCCTTGATCATGCTGATCATCGGTGTCGGCGCAGAACTGGCCGGTCCCTTTATTGCCAAAAATATTATCGATAACCATATGTTCGCGATTGAGCAGCCGTTCTATGAGACGACTGCCGGTGAACACAGTGCCGAATACAACGGCAAATTCTACAAACGCGAAGGCTTCTGGGCAGCTGGTGAGCAGCGCGGCGCGGAAGCTCATGTCGTACAGAGCGGGCCTACCTTTTACTTTATCGAAGGTCCGATGGACAACACGGCCAGTGAGAAGAGCTATGCGAACGGTACTATGACGGTACGCAATGCGCAGGGTCAGGAAGCTCTCTATCCGGCTGTACCGCTGTCCGCTACAGAGCTGTTCGGCTTTTACAAGCCGGAGCTGCCCAGCATTTACAAATTGATCGGTCTCTACTTTATCTTCTTGCTGATCACGATTATTACCGAATTCGGAAAGACGTACTGGCTGCAATCATCGGCCAACAAGGTTATTCAGGAGCTGCGTCTGGATCTGTATGCCCATATTCAGCGCCTGCCGGTTCCCTTTTTCGATAATCTGCCTGCGGGTAAGGTCGTCTCCCGCGTCACCAACGATACCGAAGCGGTCAAGGATCTGTTTGTAGCCGTACTGTCCAACTTCAGCTCCGGTGCGGTCTATATGCTCGGCGTGTATGTAGCGCTGTTCATTCTGGACTTCCGGCTGGGCATGATCTGTCTGTTCCTGGTGCCTCTGCTGATCGGATGGATCTATCTGTACCGCCGGGTAGCAACCAAGTACAATACGGTTATTCGTTCCCGGCTGAGTGAGATCAATGCGATCATTAACGAATCGATCCAGGGCATGTCGATTATCCGTATTTTCCGTAAACAAAAGCAGACTCAGGAAGAGTTCGAACAGCTGAATAATGATTATCTGTCTTATCAAAATAAAATGCTGCGCCTAAACTCACTGACTTCGCACAATCTGGTCAATGTGCTGCGCAACCTGACCTTTGCCCTGGTACTGTGGTACTTTGGTTCTGCAGCGCTGGGAAGCCTGGACAGTGCCATCTCGCTCGGCGTACTGTATGCCTTTGTCGATGTACTGGGACGCCTGTTCCAGCCAATGACCGGTATGGTCAATCAGCTGGCAGCACTGGATCTGTCGATGGTATCTGCCGGACGTGTATTTGAACTGATGGATGAAGAAGGCGAACAGGTCACCGATGGCTCCATGCCGCGCTATCAGGGAAATGTACAATTCCAAAATGTCACTTTTGCCTACAAGGTTGACCCTGTCTTAAAAAATATTAATTTCGAAGCCAAACAGGGCCAGACCGTAGCGCTGGTCGGTCATACCGGCTCCGGCAAAAGCTCGATTATCAACCTGTTGTTCCGGTTCTATGATCCGCAGCAGGGAACGATTACGATCGATGGGCAAAATGTTCAGGAACTGCCTAAGCAGTGGATTCGTCAGCATATGGGTATTGTTCTGCAGGATCCATATCTGTTCACCGGGACGATTGCTTCGAACGTAAGTCTGGATAATGAGAAGATCAGCCGTGAACGAGTCGAACGAGCGCTGCGTGAAGTAGGTGCCGACAAGATTCTGTCCGATCTGCCCAAAGGCTTTGACGAGCCAGTAGTGGAAAAAGGCAGCACCCTGTCTGCCGGACAGCGCCAGCTCATTTCCTTTGCCCGTGCTCTCGCTTATGATCCGGCAATACTCATTCTGGATGAAGCAACCGCGAATATTGATACCGAGACCGAAGCGCTGATTCAGACCGCGCTGGAAGTACTCAAAAAAGGCCGTACAACCTTTATCGTCGCCCACCGCCTTTCGACAATCCGCAGCGCCGATCTGATTCTGGTACTGCACCAAGGGGAAATCGTAGAGCGTGGTACCCATGATGAACTGATGGAGATTGATGGACGTTATCGTCAGATGTACCGGATGCAGACAGGCATCCATTCCAATGTCATTCCGGGCAACATGACGGAACCGGAAGAAGACGAAGCTCCTGTACCTGCCGGATTGGCGGGACGTACAGTGTGACAAAGCGCAAAAATAATATGAACTATGGGCAGCAGTGTATTGTGTTTATGCAATGTATGTCTCATGCAGTCTGATCAACCCAAAAGACCTGACCTCCCTCCGGGATGCCAGGTCTTTTGGTATAGCTGCTTTTCTTCTTTGCTCTTATTGTTTAAGCGGTAAATGCCTTGGTTTTTTGCAGCAGACGATTTGTCATTGTGCTGAGTTCCTCGGAGGATGAAGAAATCTCCTGCATAATCGCCGTCTCTTCATGAGTAGCTGTAGAGATCTGCTTGGCTCCTTCATAGAAACGATCCGCCATTTCACGGATAGTATTCACGTTCTGATAAGTCAATTCAACCCTGTCGGTCTGTTCGGAGATAGAACCTTCCATGAGTTGTACCGCCGACATGAATTCATCGACAATCCCTGCAAACTGCTGCAGCGTCTCCTCTACCTCCATCGTATGGGCAGACTCCCGGCGAACGAGCTCATTCTGACTGTGGATCAATTGAACGGTATCATGGATCTGGGTCTGAACCGCTCCAATCAGGGAATGGATACGCTGGGCCGAGTCATTACTTTGCTCGGCGAGCTTGCGAATCTCGGTAGCTACAACTGCGAACCCGGATCCATTTTCCCCGGCATGTGCCGCTTCGATGGAAGCATTCAGCGCGAGCAGATGGGTCTGTTCCGCCAATCCCTTAACCGTGCCTGTAACTGCCCCAATATCGGACGCCTGGTTATCCAGCAGACGGATCGTATTTTCAGCCTGAGCCTGGGATTGGGATAATGTATTCATCCCTTCCTTCAGTGATGCAAAAATATGCTGGGTAGAATGTACAGAACGTTCCATCGTACCCGACAGATTCATCATATGAGTGGACTTGTCACGCATTTCCTGAAAAGAACCAAGCATCTGCTCTGCAGTCTGCATCGAAGTCTCGGTAGATTTGCGCTGCTGCTGCACACCTTTGTAAATCTCATCGGCAATCGTCGACAACGACTCAATCTGCTGGGTCGCTTCGCTGATCGATCCGGTCAGGTACTCGGCATTTTGCGAAGTGGTGTTGGTACTATGAGCAATATCGTTAATAATGTCCTTGATATTCATTACCATTACGCGAAAAGCATCGTTTAATACCTTGATCTCATCTTCTTCACGACGTTCCGGAATATCCACCGTCAGATCACCTGCCGATACACGTTCTGCAGCGTGCGACAGATTCACAATCGGCCGGGTCAGCAGCCGTGAGATGACATAACCAAGAATACCGCTCCATGTAATGCCGAGCAGCAAAATGATCGATACATACAGCCAGTCACTCATTGTTGCCGCCAAAAAAGACTTGAGATAAAAAATAAAGAAAGCGCTTGTACCATAAGTAATAATAGACACTGCAATAAAGCTTGCGACCAGTTTGGATCCCAAGGATAATTTCATGATGCACCTCATAGCTTCAGAATTTGAGTAGTAATAGAGTGGAATAAATGCTGAATCGACAGGAATATAAGCTTGTAATATTTATTACCATATTGATTCAATACTTATTAATTTAAATTTTAGCAAAAAAATAAACAAACTGTTGTGATATAAGTCATAGACCAGCACACTCATTTAGACCCAAAGGCCCATTTTCTTCCTGAATCTCCTGCTTCTTTTCTACGTATATACCCTAATCTGGCATCTTTTTAGAGGTCTGCTTGCTCTCTTCCTTCATGGAAGCTATGCTAAGTATTATACCGATCCAGATGATCTATACAGGAATCAAGTTAAAGGGGATGAAATTGTACATGGAACGCACCAGAGTCTGGAGCGAGCGATTCAAGCTGTTTTTTCTGAACAATCGCTTTGTTATCTTTTTATTTGTACTACTGCTTATCTCACTGAATATTTTTGTATTATCCAAAATCCCGTATGTGTTTACGCCGATTATCGTGCTGGTCAAAACGGTGATCCTGCCGATTATCCTTAGCGGCATTTTGTTTTATTTACTGAATCCTGTTGTAAATTTGCTGGAAAAGTACAAAGTAAAACGCATTTATTCCATTATTATGCTCTACATTTTTATTATCGGCATTATAGTGTTGATTGTTAGCCTTGTAATTCCTGTTATTCAAAAGCAGATTCAGGAATTGATTATCAGTATTCCTATGCTGTATGACAAGACTGTATACCAGATTCAATACTGGCTGGGCGGCGATGTGTTCCAGCAGCTGCAGCAGTCCACCAATATTAATCCATCGGAACTGGCCCAGTCACTGTCTGAGCGCTGGGCAGCCGTCGCCGGCAGCGGAGTTACCGGATTTATCCATACATTCTCAGGTATTGGCGGATTTCTCGGTACACTGACAGAAGTATTGGTCTCGATTGTAACGGTACCGTTCATCCTGTTCTATCTGCTCAAGGACGGACAGAATCTGCCGAATTACATTTTAAAATTCATCCCGGTCCGTCTGCGTGATCAGACCTCCAAAGTAATGTCGGAAATGAATCATCAGATCAGTTCCTATATTCGTGGACAGATCATCGTCAGCTTCTGTATCGGTATTCTGCTGTATATCGGCTATAACATTATCGGGCTGGATTACGCCCTGATTCTGGCCGTTGTTGCTTCCTTTACGAGCATTGTGCCTTATCTTGGACCGGCAATTGCGATTACGCCGGCACTGATTGTGGCGCTGGTGACGTCACCAATTATGCTGCTCAAAATGGTCGCTGTCTGGACCATCGTACAGCTGATTGAAGGCAAACTGATCTCTCCGCAGATCATGGGCAAATCGCTTAAAGTTCATCCAATTACAATCATTTTCGTCATTCTGACTTCCGGTAATCTATTCGGCGTTATTGGTATCCTGCTGGCCGTACCGGGATATGCCGTATTGAAAGTTCTGATCACCCATCTGTTCGACTGGCTCAAAGTCAGCTCCAATCTCTATGAGACGGATAAAGTTACCGAACAGCCGGTTGAAGTGGATATAAAGAAACAATAACTGGCAGACTTCATAAAGGATAACCATGTGACTACCTTTACATTCTGATATGCATATGAACAGCAGTCATATGCTAAAATCCATATCACTGTCGTTCCTATGCGAATATGAATTATCCCTCCCAAAGTCTGCCCGTAAGCAAAAAAACCTTGAAGAGCGATCAGGCTCCTCAAGGTTTTTTTGCTTTAAAATCGTCATGCTCGCATACAGCTTGTTATGCTGATGTTTGTATTTTGGCTTGAATCCCAACTTCCGATTCCTGGCGCTAGCAAAATACAACTCCATAAGATTAAGTTAGTGCCTGCCGCACACGTGCAATTGTTTTATTTCGCCAGTTCAGGAGTATAACCTGCCGGGATAATTGTCGTTGCCGTACCTGCGGTAATAACCTGCGGATACATCATGCCCGGTTCCGGCTGCTGCAGAGAATAGCTGATAATCGCTCGCTTATCGTCTGTCAGCTTGACGTTATCAATCTTCAGATTGTAACCGGGATTCGGCAGTTCTACGTGAAGGGTCACCTTCTGCTTGCCGTCTGCAGTACTGGTAACGCCCATTTCAGGGTTATAGCCCATTTGCTCACCTTCCGCTGGTTGTGCTGGTGGAGTGGTTGTATCGTCGCCGGACTGCGGCTGGTTGTGACGCTCGACCATCTCCACTGCGCTGTGTACCCATACTGCAGCATCCATACGCGTAATATCCGCTTGGGGTTTGAAGGCCTGACCTACCGAGCTGCGTGGGATTACATTCATATTGACCAGATCCTGAATCGCATTGGATGCTTCTTTGCTGATGCTGTCCTGATCCTCAAATATTACAAACATTTTGGTTGTCGGATATTGTCCGGTCGTATTGATGGCCTGGTGCAGCCAGATCGCGAACTGCTCACGGGTCACCGACTCGGAAGCTTTGATGCTGGCCGGAACGGACAGATCATTGGCACGGGCAGCTGCTACAGCCTGGGTGTACCATGCTTTACCGGCTGTTGTCTCCGGCCCTTTCATATCAAAGGCATTGACGAGCATCTGTATTGCCTGCGGCTGGGTCAGCTGCTGATTCGGTTTGAACTGGGTAGCTGTCACACCATTAATAATTCCTTTTTCCTGTAAAGAATTGACGATCGACTGGTTATTGGAACCTTGCACATCAGAGAAGGCGGCGGCTACCGCAACTCCGCTGCCTGCAAGTGCACAGGATAATACCAGCAGCGCTGCTGCTTTATTTTTCGAATTCCACATTATATTCCCTCCACCTTATAGATAATCAGGTTAGTTGTATTCATATCGGAAACGCGCGTTTTCCGTCGAACCTTCACTATCACAGACGCAAGGAAACGCCAAATGGTTGCGTATCGCTGGAAGTCTCACATTTGCTGCGGCGCTTGCATGCCGAGCAGTTCCATCAATCGTGCCAGGTATTCACCGGTCTGACGGCTCAGCTGCAGGCGCTGCTCACGCCAGGCAGGAGGGCAATCCAGAATACGATTATGGCTGTAGAACTGGTTGAACAATCGGGCTGTCTGAAGCGCATACCTCGCCATAATTGACGGTTCGTGCAGACGCACTGCCCGTTCCAGTTCGCTGTCATACCCTGCCAGATGACAGAGCAGCTCCCAGGCCGTGTCCGTCCAGCCCGATGGCTCTTCCACGGCTGCGCTGGAATCCGATGGCTCCACTGCTTCACTGGCTGACTGTTGTGCCACCTCTTCGCCAGTCGGCTGTTCTGCAGATTCATTGTTCTGTTCTACGCGCCGCAGAATACTCTGAATCCGTGCGTACGCATACTGTACATAAGGCCCGGTCTCTCCCTCAAAGCTGACCGCTTCTTCCAGCGAGAAATCAATCCCATTTTGACGGTTGTTCTTCAGATCATTGAAAATGATCGCGCCTACGCCGACCTGGCGGGCGACTTCTTGCTTGTCTGGAAGACTCGGATTTTTCTCTTCGATAATGCGTGCTGCCTGCTGTACCGCCTCATCCAACACCTCTTCCAGAAAAACAACTTTCCCTTTGCGGGTGGACATTTTTTTACCGTTTACTTTCATTAATCCAAAAGGAACATGGATGCAGTCTTCCGCCCAGTTGTAACCCATTTTACGCAGCACAGCGAATACCTGACGGAAATGCAGCGCCTGCTCTCCGCCGACTACGTAGACGAGTCGGTCACCATGCATCATTTCTTTGCGATAAATGGCTGTCGCCAGATCACGGGTCGGGTAGATGGTTGTACCGTCGGATTTGATAATCAGACAGGGAGGCATATCCTGTTCATCCAGACGAACCACCAGCGCGCCATCACTTTCTTCGAGCAGATCCAGCTCACGCAGACGATCCACTACAGCAGGCATTTTATCATTATAAAAGCTCTCGCCCAATACCGCATCAAACTCCACACCAAGCCGCTCATACATCCGGTCAAGTGAAGCCATGCTCACATCCACAAAGTACCGCCACAGCTCCAGCGCCTGCGGATCTCCGCTCTCCAGCTTGCGGAACCAGTCACGCGCTTCATCCTCCAGCTCAGGATGCTCTGCAGCTTCATCATGAAACTTAATATAGACCCGCAGCGCTTCACCGATCGGATTCTGCTCCATTTGTACCGGATCGCTCCAGCGCAGATGCGCCGTGATCTGTTTGCCGAACTGGGTACCCCAGTCTCCGATATGATTGACCCGCAGCGCCTCGTATCCGGCGGCACGATACATCCGGTACAGCGCCGCACCGATTACTGTAGAACGCAGATGACCTACGCCAAACGGCTTGGCGATATTCGGAGAAGACATGTCAATAATGATACGCTGTCCTCCGCCCACCTGGAGCTGGTAATGCTGCTGATCCGCAATCCGCTCCAGCAGCGCGGTACTGGATATCGTCCGATCCCAATGCATATTGACGTAGGCTCCTGCGGCAGTGACATGAATATGGGCATAGGCCGGCTGCTCGCGGATGCGGCTGCACAGCTCGGCAGCAATCTGCTGGGGCGCACGTCGCCATGACTTGGCCAGTACAAAGCACGGGAAGGCCAGATCGCCCATCTCTACCGATGGAGGAGTCTCCAGCAGCTTGGTCAGTTCTTCCACTTCCATTTCGGTTACCTTTTGCAGCATGGCTATCGCTTCATTTACAAATAGACTGACTGTACTCATTCTTTTCCACTCCCCTGGATAATTGGTGTACATATCAAAAAACTCCCGTCTCTTAAGCCAAAGCTTAAGAGACGAGAGCATCGATTACAGTTCCCGCGGTACCACTCTTGGTACAATCGCCGATCTGTGGATCATTTTTTAAAAGATGGCAAATTGTCACTTGAATACGATAACGGTGTCAGGCCGGATACGCTTATGCACAGCAGGTACAATATCAAGCACTGCTGCTTTGGGCGAATCATCTCACAGGTGCGCTTCCGCAAAGACATTCTGCCGGCTCTCACCCTCCCGGCTCGCTAAAAGAATAGTCACTTTGCGTACTCTCCTGCTCATAGACTTCTTATGTAATTTTGGATAATGTTCTGTTTGGTATGCTAATCTGCAAGTTAGCAGTATTATATCGAGCAACCTGCGACCAGGCAACCTTTTTTTGAATATCGGTGTTGAAAGCGACTAGACCGGCACTCTTATTTTTGTAAAATGACCGCTGACTGATCTGAAGCTAATGATGCAATAGTAAATTGTTAAACGGAATTGTTAAACAGATATGCTCATTTGTACTGCACAGGCATTAATGATTTGCATTAAGTATTCAATTTAGCCGAAAAGTATACGGTCCATTCATAGTATGGATTTTGACTCGATTCTCATCCAACCATTCAGGCTCCATATAATTAAATATTTCCTCATCCGTTGCAATAGTATCCTCCGGAACAGTAATCGTAATCATATGGTTCGACAATCGCATCATCAAAAATCCATATTCTTGCTTAAAAACTTTATAATTTGATATTCTAGCCTCCAAAAGATCCTTCCGACTTTCTATAATAAGACCATTTATATGCGAGGGAGAATATAAGTATATGAATTGATAGGGATGGAAAAGTGCAGTTGCTGCACATTGAAGAAGCAGCAGCACGCTGATGATAGTGAATAGCATTAATCTGAACCGTTTTTTTGATTCTGCTTTTTGAATTATGATTAAAAACAAGACAATATTGACTACCATTAAAGGAAGATAATACGTCTCGCGAAGCCAGGTAATGTGGCAATCCCCCAATAATAAAAAAAGCACATAACCATCAAGGATAAAGATTGCAGTTTGGATGTACAATAAGATTTTTTTGATATTACCGTGCATAGGTAAATATTTCTGCTTCAGCCCAGTCGCTGATTTCGCCACTCATCGTAACTTTGAATACATGATTGGATGATTCAGCCGAAGGCGTATAGATATAGCGGTATCCACTTTCTGCATTTACAAATCGATCAATAATTTTACCTGTCGTCACATCTTTTATACTCCAATTTACTGTTGGCATCTTGTCGGAAGTCTGATTGATATCTATTGCCAATATTTGTCCTTCGCTCATTTTAAAACTGCTGCCTAACTGCTTTTCCTGTCCACCATTGGAGCTGTTATTCAAATACACTTTTTGATTGAAAATAGATTGTATCTTTTCCTTTTTATCATATTCGGTAATCGGCTTTCTCCCGAGCATTTCACCTTTTCCTCTTACCCAGGAGGTATAGGTAAACTCCTGCGGTTTCTTTACGGACTCTATAACGATCATGCCTTTATTTATTAGTTCATTGATAAAAGCTTTATGATCCTGATTTTTCCATTGAGCCTGCGAACCGAGTTCATATTCAATTTGTTTACGAACCATTTTCTCAATAACAGGATCGTTTTGATAAGAGCTGACAGCATCAGCAAAAGCAATGACTACTTTTTTCCCTTCAATGAGCAGCTCTTTTTGTATACATGTTTCATTTTTGAGTTTCCATTCGCGACTGATCTGATAATAGGGCGTTGTCCGGTTGTACGGATCGATTCGAAGTCCTGTGTTATCGATGTAAAAAGGTTGGTCGGTTACACGAACACTTACCATATTGGACGAAGTCGAATCACTGCTTATTTCCAAAGTTTCATTTACATTTTGAGCAAGGGTATGTGAAGGATTGTAATAGGTTTCGAGCATGCCTGCGTGGTTATGTTGTGCCAGAGCCCTACTGGGAAACGTGACTGAAACCGTACTGACTGATGCCATGGTCATACCTACTACCAGTACCAAGCCCATCCATCTTTTCTTTTTTTCAGAAATGAACATCATTAGCTTAAACCTCCAATATTTTCGAGTTATTTTCTCCATGCTTTGTAAAATCAGTCTAATAAAGCATCATACTATGTACAGTGAACAATCGAAGCTTTGACCCTCATTGTCAGCGATAAATTCTTCAACTCCTTTTTCAAGGATTGCCATGTGAATCATCACTACTTCATGAGCAGACCCAGTTTTTAATGATACAAGGTGTAGAAACAAGAGCACCCATTTATTTACAATACACCCTTGTTGCTGATACTACAAGCTAATCCATTGTTTAACTGATTACAGCTATGATTTTCCAGAACAAAATAAGACACAGCAAACGATTTGCCGTGTCTTGAGGATGGTGCTCATTATTGAATTTGATGTTAAATGGCTCATTTGGGATCACCAACGTAATGTCTGTCGCCTTAGCCCAAGATATATTCTGTATACATGGCTTATTATCGTTCCTGACAGATGCGCTTTGCATACATTGTGTACACATACAATGTACTGCCACGCTCATGTGCTGTCCCTCAAGAAACGCACATTCCTATGTAGACAGCCGGCTTGGGTCTCGTTATACAGGAACTTTCATTTCCATCAGTTCTCTGCAAGCCTGGGCACAGCGGCGGCATGCCTGTACGCATTCCTGGCAATGGGTATGAGGATGTTTCTGGCATTCCTCGATGCAGGCTTCGCAGGCCTTGGCGCACACTTCAGCGATTTCGGCAGCGAAGGTACTGCCCTGACTCAGTGCCTGTGCAGTAAAGGAACAGATCTCTGCACAATCCCGGTTAATGCGGATGCAGTCGCACAGCTTCTCCAAATCATATTCCTTGAGGTTGGATACATAAGAGATATTGCAGGCATTCATTGCTTCGACACAAGCCTCAATATAAGAATGGTATTGTTGCGGTGTAGACATAATAATAACCTCCCGTATAGTTCAATTCAGTAACCTTGCGCGCTGCAGGTTATTTCTGTGCCGTATTCCGGCCTCAGCCTTGGTTATTGAACTATTACCCCGGGAAAGGCAAAATTGAAACTGATCTACCTTCAGGATTCCGCAGCCTGATGTTCCAGCGCCATCAGCTGTTCCTGTATATGCCGTTTGTCGAAATGCTCGCCGATAAATACAGCGACATCAGGTACCGGCTTTTGCGGTATGGTCTTCATGAAATCCATCTGTCGGTAGGCGTATTGAAATAGAAAACGGCTGGAGGTATCACTAAAGCTAAGGATTCCTTTGGCACGGTAGATCTCCGCAGGCAGTCTGGCGATCACCTGCTCAAATTCTTCGCTGTTGATCGGCTGCTGAAAATAGTGAGTATAGACCATTACATGCTCATGGGAATGATGCATATGCCGGTGACTCTGCTCTGCATCTTCGCTCTCGTGCGAGGATGATTCTGATCCTTTTGAAGCGCTGCATACCGGGCAGTTCTGAGCATCATGTTCACCCGCTTGTTTCGCAGAACCCTGTTCACTGGTGAGTGAAGCTCCTGTCTGCTCATAATGTGCACGATCCAATTCACAGCGTACCGTAATATGAATTGGCGCAAAGGCATTCCAGCCGCGCACAATCGTCTGTACACGTTCCAGTTGCTCCGGACTGACCAGATCGCTTTTGTTCAGAACCAGCAGGGATGCCGAACGAATCTGCTCCTGCATCAGCCGGTACGTCTTGCCCTGCTGCTCTTCATACAGCTGCCACAGATGAGCCGTATCGACCACTGTGATCAGATTACGCAGCTCCAGTGGATTATACAGTGAAATCTCGGTCACTGCGTCCAGAATCTCGATTGGATTGGCTACACCGGATGCTTCAATAACGATCATGTCCGGCTGCTCATTTTGCATCAGATTGTACAGCTCCAGCCCCAGATCGACCCGGTTGGAGCAGCAAATACAACCGCTCAGCAGCTCGGCCATCGCTACATCTTCATCCAGCATCATTCCATCCAGATTCACATCTCCAATCTCGTTCATAATAACAGCAGGCGTCTTGCCTTCATCTTTCCAGTTTTGCAGCATCTGCTGCAGCAATGTCGTCTTACCGCTCCCGAGAAACCCAGATAAAATATATACAGGTGTCGTCATTGTCAACCTCCATTGATTAGTATAAGCGCTTTATTTGTAATCCGTACGTACTGGCTGTTTGGTTTATGGAAAAAACAGGACTTTGGTTCATTCCCATTCTAAATCTATAACATATACATTCCGGATAAAACCGACTGGAATGCTATTACTCTGAGGATTTTAGTCCGGATCTATCAAATAAACAGCTGATAAATATTATAAAGCAAATCAGCTGCTGTTGAATACTCCTTGCTGTCAATGGGATCAGCTATGATTTGTACTGCGGATGGATATCCAGTGTGCCAACGATTCTCTTTGGACGTAATATATGCCTTTCCAGCTGCCTGTATATGCGGAGGGCTGATTGTCTATGATAAGATAGAACTTGGCTGTTTGATATATGTGAGAGTCTATATTCTCTGGCAGGCTTTGATTTTTTAATAAAATTACGAATATTCTCTACGCCAAATAAAGGAGCTGATCCACTTATGCGATCTGTAGATGAACACCGGGCAGAAGCCCCTGATACTGTGAAATGTATGGTGATTACCGTATCCGATACACGCACTCCCGAGACCGATACCGGCGGTCAGCTGCTTCAATCGCTGCTGACCGAACATGGTTATCAGGTCGTCGATTACCGGATTGTAAAGGACGACTACCAGGAGATTCGCGAATTGCTTCATCACCATGCCGAACGTGAAGACGTCGAAGCGATCCTGCTAACCGGCGGTACCGGCATTGCTCCGCGTGATGTTACGTATGAAGCTGTGCAGAGTCTGCTGACCAAGGAGCTGCCTGGATTCGGCGAGATTTTCCGCTATTTGAGCTTTGCCGAGGATATCGGTTCAGCAGCCATTCTAAGCCGGGCGATTGCCGGCACGATCGGCCGTACGGCTGTCTTTTCCATGCCCGGCTCACGTGGTGCTGTCAAGCTCGCCATGGAACGCATCATCATACCCGAGCTGAGACATGTGATGCGTGAAATTTACAAAAAATAAAAAAAGCTTATACAAACCAAACAGATAGCGTGCATGCAACCACAAAGGTATTCAAGAGATGAAGTCATTCATCTCCCCGATACATGCGGCTGCAGAGACAGCTATCTGTTTTTGATTTGGACAGTATTTATTGAAAACGAAGCATATAACGATAAATTCCGGTCGGTTTCTGGAATTTGCTTTTCAGCACAATCAGTTTCTGTATGACAATATTCCCTTTAAACCTTCAGCCACCGAATTAAGCCTGAATGCGGATCAGCTGACGGCCTACTGCTTTACCGGCCAGTACGGTTTC
Organism: Paenibacillus sp. Z6-24; assembly: GCF_054161335.1. Taxonomy (NCBI): domain Bacteria; kingdom Bacillati; phylum Bacillota; class Bacilli; order Caryophanales; family Paenibacillaceae; genus Paenibacillus; species Paenibacillus sp. Z6-24. Next base: position 3,104,356 of record NZ_CP096398.1, read on the forward strand.
CAGTGCCTTAGGAATGTCTTCCATTTCATACACGGTAATTCCCTGCTGCAATGCTGTCTCCGGCTTCCAGTCTCCGGCCAGATGATTCCATACTCGCTGACGGATATCTACTGGACAGAATACCGAATCAATACCGATCAACTGTACCCCGCGCAGGATAAACGGAAACACACTGCTTTCAAACTTCACTCCGGCTGTATTGCCGGATACGGCGACGACACCCCGGTACTTGACCGTCTTGAGCCGCTCACCGAGTGCAGCACCCCCTGTAGGATCGATGATGCCCGCCCACATTGTTTTGCCCAGTGCCCCTTTGACGGGATGCTCCGCATCCTGTCTGTCCACTACCTCGCTGGCTCCCAGCTGGCGTAGCCAGTCACTCTGCTCAGGCTTGCCGCTAGAAGCATACACTTCATAACCGAGCTTGCTCAGCATCGATACGGCCATCGTACCGACGCCTCCTGTTGCACCGGTGACAAGAACCGGTCCATCTCCTGGCTGTACACCCCCCTGCACGAGTGCATCGATAGACAGCGCCGCTGTAAAGCCCGCTGTGCCGATCATCATCGCTTCCTCTGCACTCAGACCAGCCGGCAGTTTGACCAGCCATTCGGCAGGTATTCTCGCATATTCACTGTATCCGCCGTAGTGACTCACTCCGAGCTTATAGCCGGTGCACAGCACCTGATCTCCAGGCTGAAAATGACTGTCCGTGGATTCCACCACTTCACCGGCCAGATCAATCCCGGGCACGAATGGGTACTCGCTTACCACTTTGCCGTCTGCCCGGCTGGCGAGTCCATCTTTATAGTTAACGTCGGAATAGAATACTTTGACAGTTACGTTTCCTTCGGGAAGCTGGTCGGCTGTCAACTGCTGTACCGAACCGGTAACCTCTTCTCCTTGTTTTTCCAATACATACGCACGAAATGTCTGTTCCATTCGGTTCCACCCTCTCTGTTGTCTTAAGCTCAACCCGCAGTGTAGCGTATTTGGTCGGGTATGCCTGTAATTTTTCTCATACTTTGGTGTGACTTAGTGCTGCTCATCCAGCCTGGTATTGGTTGCATCAACCACTCCGGAAAGGAATAAAGGCATTCACTCCGGTTAAGCCTGGAGATCCTGAATATGGGGGAGGAAATGAGGATCTCCAGGCTCAAATGTCGTTCATTGCCTTCATTTCCTTTCTTGCGTTCCTTGCGTGGTGCAGCATGATTAGCTTAATCTTTGCAGTGCATAGATCATAGGCTACAGTCCACGATTTGTGATTCGTGATTCATTGTCTGCTGTTTACCATTATTCGTTTACTTGGTACGCAGGTGTACACTTTTATTACTTTAACCAGAAAAGCCTGCTCCTCTTTCGAGGAACAGGCGGTTTATTGCGATCATGCAGCTTCTTTTCACTTTGCTCCTGGTGTCTGGACAGGTTTTCGTTACTTCACAGAATATTCCTCATCGCATAACGCATTGATATTCTGTATTGCCTTTATCCTTCATGCCTATTGATGTTCTGCAATCCTTCTTACCAACTTCCTTCTTTAAAGATAGAAAGTCTTTATAAAAGGATCAGGCTTCTTCCGGTGGAAGATGGTCGGCGATCAGCTTTTGTTTCATTTCCCACGCTTTAGGGCTGATATTGACACGGTAGATTTCCGGATTCAGCTTGCGCAGATATTCCGGCCAGAACTGTTCCAGCTGGGAACGGTGATATGCTCTGATCTCGTCGAGGGAAGGCAGTTCATAGACCTGCTTGCCTTCAACGAAGATGGGTTCGAGCATGGCTACAGCCTGATAGTCTGATACGTATTTACGGATATACGGATGCAGAGGGTTAAACAGCTTCAGGCGTTTGCCTTCACGTGGTTCTTCTTCATCCGGGAAGCAGATATAATCGGCTATCGCTTTGCCGCTGCCGGTGCTGATGATCCGGTATACGTCCTTGATGCCCGGTGTCGTTACCTTTTCGGGATTGGCCGAAATTTTGATAACCGGCTGCATGGTGCCGTCGATTTCGCATTCGACCAGCTTGTATACACCGCCGAGAGACGGTTGATCCGATGCTGTAATCAGCTGGGTGCCTACGCCCCATGTATCAATCCGTGCTCCCTGCGCTTTGAGATCAAGGATCGTATTTTCATCCAGATCATTGGACGCAACGATTTTCACATAAGGCAATCCGGCATTATCCAGCATTTTGCGAGCCTGAATGGAAAGATAGGACAAGTCACCGCTGTCCAGACGGATTGCGCTCATTTTTTTGCCGCGTGCTTCCAGTTCCTTGGCGGTCTTGATTGCATGCGGTACTCCACTGCCCAATGTATCAAATGTATCCACGAGCAGCGTTACACCATCCGGCAATGCGGCCGCATAACGGTCAAACGCTTCCTGCTCATTGCCAAAGCTCTGTACCCAGGAGTGTGCATGGGTTCCTTTGGCCGGAATACCAAACTTGGCACCTGCCAGTACGTTGGATGTGCCATGGAAGCCGGCAATATATGCCGCTCTCGCGCCCCAGATAGCCGCGTCCGCTTCCTGTGCACGCCGTGTACCGAATTCCAGCAACAGATCATCTCCGGCTACTTGCTTGATCCGTGAAGCCTTGGTGGCGATCAGTGTCTGGTAGTTCATAAAGTTCAGCAGGGCAGTCTCGACGAGCTGTGCTTCCAGAATGCTTCCTTCCACCCGGATCAGCGGCTCATCCGCAAATACAACCGCCCCTTCCTTCATCGCCGAGATCGTTCCGCGGAAACGGAATTGGCGCAGCTCCTCCAGGAAACGGGCATCGTATTGTTCTTCCTGTTCCGCGAGGAAAGCAATCTCATCCTCATGGAATGTCAGGTTATTGATATAGTTAACGATCCTCTCCAGACCGGCAAATACGGCATATCCATTTCCGAAGGGCAGCTTGCGGAAATACGCTTCGAAGACTGCCTTTTTCGAATGAGTACCATTGACCCAGTGTGCATACATCATATTGATCTGATATTTGTCCGTATGTAAAGCAAGTCCCAGCTGTTTCATCAGTTCATTCACCTCGTTTTTGTTATACCTGCCGCCTGACCCGGTATGTGAATACTTGCACATACCAGGCAGTAATCGGCATGATTAACTTTTAACCACATTTGCTCCGAGTGTACCTTTAAAATGTCCAAGTGCCCAATCGTGGCCGACCGCATTGAAGCTTGCAACCGCATCCTCATGTACAGTGATATGGAATCCCCTGTTGTACGCGTCCACAGCCGTATGCAGCACACAGATATCCGTACACACCCCGATCAGATGAAGCTCGGTAATATTCCGCTGCCGCAGCTGCATCTCCAGATCCGTCCCTGCAAATGCGCTGTAGCGCGTTTTGTCCATCCAATAGATCTGCTGCTGATGATGCTCATAGACCTGCTTAAGACGACCATACAGCTCGCGTCCTACAGTACCGCGGATATTGTGCGGCGGGAACAGTGACGATTCGGGATGATACTGATCATGCTCATCATGCAGATCGACTGCCATGACGACCCACTCACCCTCCTGTACAAACTGCTCGGTCAGCGCCACAATCCGCGGCTCGATATCAATGCCCGGCTGTCCTACAGGCAGCTTGCCATCCACAAAATCATTCGTGTAATCAATAACAATAAGAGCTTTCATCAGATTGGCCTCCTTTTGGATTCAATCGGCTTCATGACCGACAGGCAATCAGGAATAAATGGACAGGCGCGGCATCAGACCGGTAAACCGATACAGCTGAGCTGGACGCTGGGAATACTGGTTGGAGCTGAGCGGATTGCCCTGCTCGTCGCGCACTTCTTCGATAATGCCCTTGCGGCTGCGCGTGGATGTAATCTTGCGAATAAAATTGGGTTCTTCAAAATCCGGTACTACCGCCTTGATCACCTGATACAGCTCACTAAGCGTAAACTCCGGCGGCAGAAACTTCTTGGCAATTACTGTACTCAGCATCTGCTCCTGGATCCGGTGATATGCATCATGGATAATATCACGATGGTCAAAGCCCAGTTCCAGCTGCTCCAGTGCTTCTTCGATCGTAAACAGTCCTACTTCTTCCGCATCGTCGGCCGCCTGGCGCTTTTCCAGTATTTCCTCTTCCACGAGTGCAAAAAAAGCATGCGAGATAATCCAGCCTCGCGGATCACGTCCCGGCTTGCTGTAGACTCCCAGGTACTCCAGGTGGCGTGCATCCGCGTCGACCCCGGTCTCTTCCTTCAGTTCACGTTGAGCAGCTTCGAACAGAGATTCATTGTCCCTGGAAAATCCGCCCGGCAGCGCCCACTTACCGGCAAAGGGCCAGGAGCGGCGCCGGATCAGCATGACCTTCAGTTCACGCAGTGGAAGCGTCTTGGTAAATGTTTTCCGTTCTTTTTTTGTCAGTGTAAACATAACAATATCGGCAGGCGCTCCATCCGGTGTACGGTACTTTTTGACATCGTACATATGCTGCTTACTGTTATCGGTCATTTTCATCACCACTGTTCATTTTATCTTTTTGATAATATCATTATGACTCATTGTAGAAAGCAGGTCAATGTTTATTTGGCGCCTTCCCGTTTACTTTTGCCGTGTCGCAATAAATGTAGCCGTAGCGATCGCGCCGGTTACACCGTTACCATCCTTGACCTCTGCCTGCAGGGTCACTGTCCGACCCGCATGGTGAATCACACGTGCTTCCGCCAGCAGTTCGCCTTTAGTCATCGCCTGTACAAAATGTGTATTCATATTCGTTGTGACACATGGCTGCCCATTCTGCAGAGCCATGGACATCATCCCCATCGCCTGGTCCATCATCGACATCAGTACGCCTCCATGCACGATATGCATATGATTCAGGTGACGTGAAGTTGCAGTCAATCCGATTGTGATATGATCCAGTTCACTTTTGATCAGGCGGCAGCCGAGCAACCCCCAGTACATCTTTTCACTTGCTTTTAATACTTCATCCCATTGTGTCATCGGGCGTTCCTCCTGTTGGTTCCATTATGATTTTATCAACGCCCCATTTATTGAAGCTGATAGAAATGTACTCCACTGCCTTACAGCAGCTTTCTTATAGAAAAATGTCTTTCATGTTACAATAACAATCCCATTTGAATCAAATCCACATACTTATTGTCTACCAACAATGCATTTTTTTGAATCCCTTCGATCCGGAATCCCAGCGAACGATACAAATGGATACCCCTGTTATTGGCAGATTGTACGGTCAGCTCAATCCGGTGCAGTTCACGGTCCTGTGCCCACTGCAGCATCGTATGGAACAGACGCCGGCCAATTCCCCGGTTCGCATATTCCTGCAGCACCCCTACCACGATATAGGCACTATGCCGATTGCGAGATACTTTGCCTCCCATCACTTCCAGGTAGCCGATAATCTGCCCGTCCTGCTCTGCCAGAAAAATATTGGAGTTAGCACTGCGCAGCGCATAGCGGATCATATCCCTCTGCTCCGCCTCGTTCATCGTGCGTTCGCCCGGTTCGAGCAGCATATAGCTGGTCTGCTCATCCAGCCGCTTCTTCATTCGCAACAGCGGACCGGCATCACGAATCTGGGCGATACGAATCGATACACTCGCATGAAAATGAGATAGTGCCACCGGCTTGCGACGGCGAACACTATCCAGCCATACCCGTTCCAATAATACCCGGTCCCGGCTACGGATGCCATGTTCCATCTGAAGCTCCAGCTCCGGCCCGGTAAAATAATCACACTCCACCGCGGTCAGACGGAATCCATGCTTCTGATAAAAGGCAAGTGCGCCTACACTGGAACTTCGTACGCCTACAGTTACTTTACTGGCACCTAGGGCTCTCAGGCTGTCCAGCACTTCAGTCAGCAGCTGACTGCCGATTCCCTGAGCGGTATACTCGGATAGTACCGCCATATTCATAATCTCCCACTCTTCCTGACTTCGCTGGAGCACTCCACATATACCCACCGAACGGTTCTCATACTCCGCCAGCCACCAGCGGCAGTGATCGGCATAGAGCTCTACGGACATACGATCCGGATCACTTATCAAAAGAAGAGCCAGCGGCAAAGCTTCATCGGCCTGCCGAAAACGAATGGACAATACGCTGCTGCTGTCGTTGGATGATTCCATAATAAGGTCACTTCTTTCTCCATAATGAGATATACCGCTTACCGATGGATCTGCCATTCCTGCCTGATGTGATTGCAGACTACGAAGAAAAAGACGCGGGATCAGGCTCCGCGTCTCAGGTAGTGTATTAATCGCCGCATGACGAAGGAGGTGAATCTTTGCCGCTCTCGACATTAATTTTCTCGGATACGGTATCATAGATTGCGGAGACTACCATTTGCAGCAGATCATTAATTTCCACCTGTGTCTCCTGGTAATCGGATATGAGTGGAATATCATCCATTTCCTGCTGCAGCGCATCTATTTCCGCTTCGATCTTGGCAACCATTTTTTCGTTGCGTAGCGATTCAAAAGCTACAATTTCCTTTTGTTTTTTCTTGATTGTTTTGATCAGGTTCTGTACTCGTTCATGGGACTGGATCATCCGCTCCGCTTTTTGGAAATGAACGACCTCTTCACTTCCGCCAATCAGTGCTGATAACTCACGTGTTTTTGCGATAATATCTTCACGGATATAGAGACCTGAGGTGTCCATACCGGGTATATTCGAGACAGCTGAATCCTGTTCATGATGACGTTCGTGTTCCATTGGTTCACGTCTCCTTTCCTGCCTGTCGATCAGCCAATGGCTGCAGGCTCGGCGACTAGCTCGCCTTTAATATAAAACGATTTGGAATCGGTAATCTGCACATGCACAAACTCGCCAATCAGATCCTCTGAACCTTCAAAGTGAACAAGCTTGTTGGTACGGGTACGTCCTGCCAGCACCTGGTCATTATTTTTGCTGGCGCCTTCGACGAGAACTTCAACGATCTGTCCCAGGAACTTCTCACTGCCAATGCGGCTGTATTCCTTGATCGTGGCGTTTAGACGCTGCAGGCGCTGCTTTTTCACTTCCATCGGTACGTTGTCTTCCATACCGGCAGCTGGCGTACCTTCCCGTGGAGAATAAATAAAGGTATAGGCCGAGTCAAATCCCACTTCACGTACGAGAGATAATGTTTCCTCGAACTGCTCTTCCGTTTCTCCTGGGAAACCAACAATAATATCGGTTGTCAGCACTGCATTTGGAATAGAGGTATAGATTTTGTCTGCCAGTTCAAGATAGCGTTCCCGTGTATATTTGCGGCTCATCTTCTTGAGCACTTCCGTACTGCCCGATTGGACCGGCAGATGAATATGCTCTACCAGATTGCCGCCTTTTGCCAATACTTCGATCAGACGGTCATCAAAATCGCGCGGGTGTGAAGTGGTAAACCGCACACGCGGGATATCGATTTTGGAAATGTCCTCCATCAGATCGCCAAACGTATAATTCATGCCTTCCAGATCTTTGCCATAGGCATTTACATTCTGGCCCAGCAGTGTAATTTCCTTGAAGCCCTGACGCGCCAATTCACGCACTTCTGCGATAACATCCTGAGGCAGACGGCTGCGTTCCTTGCCGCGGGTATAGGGAACGATACAGTACGTACAGAATTTGTCGCAGCCATACATAATATTTACCCAGCCGCGCATGCCCTGACGTTTTTTCGGCAGATTCTCGACGATATCGCCTTCTTTGGACCAGACTTCGACGACCATTTCCTTGCTGAACAGGGCTCCCTGTACCAGCTGCGGCAGACGGTGAATATTATGCGTACCGAAAATCATATCGACAAAGTTATGCTTCTGCATAATCCGGTTGACGACGCCTTCTTCCTGCGCCATGCACCCGCATACCCCCAGCAGCAAGCCCGGACGCTCCAGCTTGAGAGTTTTGAGATGACCTAGTTCGCCAAATACACGATCTTCCGCATTTTCACGAATCGCACAGGTATTAAGCAGAATAATATCCGCTTCTTCCCGGCTCTCGGTCGCCTGGTAGCCCATTTGCTCCAGCATCCCTTTGATCGTCTCCGAATCATGCTCATTCATCTGGCAGCCGAACGTATAGACCAGATAATGCTTGCCCAGACCGATCTGACGCAGCTCTTCCGGAATGGCATTTTCATACATGACCATCGTTTCCTGCTTGCCGCGCTTTTTCTCTTCCCGCTGGTTTGGCTCGGACACAATATGAATATCGCGTCCACGAATACGAATTTTTTTGCCGTTTTCATCTTCCGAGATGACTTTGGCGTCAGAGAAATCGAAATATTTGGAATAGTCTTTTGTTTCTTTTGACATGCTATGCTGTCACTCCCCCACCATAAACATTTCCTGAATGTACCGGCTGGAGACGGACTGCCCTAGTATCAGTAATTCCGCTCCGCCTGATCTATATCAAGGATGTTGATTGATCGTTATAGACATGAACAAAAAAGCACCATCTGTAATTATAGCATGGCCCTATCATTATAAAAAGCAAGGAATCGTTTGCAAAAAGCAGACTCTCTATGAGCGGAGTGAGAAAACATTTTGCCCTAATACACGCCATTTCCGACAGCAATGCGGATTCTGGGAGACTTGTCCGGATCTATACTCGTTAACACACGCAGCAGATTAGATTCGGACATGGCAATACAGCCTTCTGTCGGTTTGTTCGCCCCGCGCCAGATATGCATGAAGATCGCGCTTCCTCTGCCCCGAATCACCGGATTGTTGTTATAGTTGATAACCATTGCATGTTTGTACAATGGATGATTAAGCCGTTCAAAGGAAGTCCAGCGATTAGCAGGATCCCCTTCATAAGCGACCCAGCTGTTATAATCCGGCGACTGCGGCATATCTACCCAGTAATCGTCGGCGTCGGCAGTCCGGTAATCGGTTTTCAACCCGGCCGGTGGCATCATACTGCTGCCAAATGCCGTGCCGAGTGTGTAGGTGCCGATCGGTGTTTTGCCGTCTCCTTCTTTTGTTTTGCCCAGTCCGTTTTTGCCGAATACGATCGGAACAGGCCCCAGCTGACGCTGCCAGCCACTTTGCTGCCTCTCATATACATACAGACTGCCTGTGGTGGAATGCTGATTACTGGCGGCAGCAATAATTATCTGCTCACTGTGCAGCTGATCCAATTTTTTGGATAATTTCGCTTCATTCAGAGGTATCGCTGCCTCAGCCTGCCCGGAGACGGGCATGTAGCTCATCAGAAGACAGATCAGCAGTGTCACATTGAGGCGATAATTCATTATGAAGACCTCCTCGCGATTAAGTCTGGCAATAATAGTAATTGGTGTCATTATAGCAGTTCAAAACGTTGATTCAAAGCATTCTCATACACGGAGCTTCAGCTGGTATTTGCTCAAATAAAAAAGCCGGAACAGGGTGGGACCCAATAAAATGAAGGTAAATACCATGTCCATTTCATTTGGTTCCCATAACCTGTTTCGGCTTTGTTGTAATTGGATCTATAACGGATACACTACCTGCAGCAGCATTCTATTCATACGATAGACCTTCATCCGTATTAGCATTCGTTTACTGCACTTGGTTATTCCGGTGATAATCGATTTAGTCGATGATCTCTGCAGAGTCGCCAGTACGTGCTCCTGCCGCATTTGCTTCATCGGTGTCAATATGCATATCCAGTGCAAAAGAATCGGATACACGGGCTACTACGTTCTCCAGAACCATACCGCGCTCGCCGGACAGACGAACTTTCAGTTTGTCCTGATCTTTGATGCCCCATTTCTCGGCATCGGATGTATGGAAATGGATGTGACGGGCAGCAACGATAACGCCTTCCTGTACTTCCACTTCACCAGCTGGTCCTTTGATCAGGATGCCTGGTGTTCCTTCGATATTGCCGGACTCACGAACCGGTGCTTTTACGCCAATCGCAAAAGAGTCAGTCATGGAGATTTCCAGCTGAGTTGCCGAACGTGCAGGACCCAGAATACGAACTTTAGGGAAAGAACCTTTGGAACCCACCACTTCAACCGTTTCGTTAGAAGCAAATTGTCCAGGTTGGGACAGTGCTTTCATTTCAGTCAGCTGGTAGCCAGCTCCGAACAGAATTTCCACATGCTCTTGGGACAGGTGAATATGACGCGCAGATACACCTACAGGTACGATTTTACTCATTTACAATTCACTCCTTGGTTAATTTGCATTTGTGCTTTGTAACAAAATACACGTACATTGGCATTTGTAAAATGCACACGAATCCATTATACATCGTTTGCTATGAAAATGAAAACCGACTCAGCAAAAAGACCCGGTGCTTTCATGAAAAGCAGCCGGGTCCGTAGCATACTGAAATATGCATTCACCCTGCAGGTGCTCATATCCAGAAATAGTATCCATTCGTTTATCTAGGTTCTACAATCAGTTTCATGGCTGTACGGTCTTCTCCATCAATCACAATATCGGTAAAGGCCGGAATGCAGATCAGATCCACTCCGCTTGGTGCGACAAATCCCCGGGCAATGGCTACAGCTTTGATGGCTTGGTTCAATGCACCCGCTCCGATAGCTTGAAGCTCTGCAGCGCCGCGTTCACGCAACACTCCTGCCAGGGCTCCTGCGACTGAATTCGGGTTGGATTTTGCTGACACTTTTAATACTTCCATGATAAGTACCTCCCCTAGGAATGAATGATGGCTTAGCTTCAAAATGATCGAGATTGCGTCTAGTTAGTATTCGAGGATATGCTTCAATTTCCTTCTTTTTAAAACAAGCATTTCTGGATAGGAGCGAACCTTTTCAGGAAGCGTTTCTTAATCCATATGCCATTCGTCTTCATACATGCGAATTTTCTCGATACGCTTGGCACGGCCGGTCTGATCATCGATTTCGACAAAGACGCCATGGAAATGCCATTTGCCTTCACATACCTGGAAACGAGCCGGCAGCTGCGTCTGGAATTTATACAGTACTGCTTCCTTTTCCATTCCCAGTACGCCCTGATAGGAACCGACCATACCCACATCTGTCTGATAAGCCGTTCCGCCCGGCAGGATGGTGTCATCATTACTCTGTACATGAGTATGCGTACCAACGACCATTGAAGCTCTACCTTCCAGATGCCAGCCCATCGCGATCTTCTCGGATGTAGCTTCCGCATGAAAATCAACCAGAATCGCATTGGTTTTTCCTTTTAAGTCTTCCATGATCTCATCCACTTTGCGGAATGGACAATCAATCGCCGGCAGGAATGTACGCCCCTGCAGATTCACAATCGCCAGCTGCTTGCTGCCAGCTTTGATAATGGTGTATCCACGACCGGGTGTATCCGGTGGAAAGTTAGCCGGACGAACCAGGCGAGGTTCATCATCAATGAATTCGAAAATTTCCCTATTATCCCATGTATGATTTCCCATTGTAATACCATGAATTCCCTGTGCAAATAATTCATTGGCGATTTTACGGGTTAATCCACGTCCGGATGCAGAGTTTTCCGCATTCGCAATAATGATATCCGGCGTATACTTTGATTTTAACCGAGGAAGACTCTCTTTAATCGCTTTACGTCCGGTACTGCCAACAATATCTCCAATAAAAATAACTTTAATGATAATTCCTCCGTCCATTAACGCAAAAAGTGACCCGTGTACAGGTCACTTTTCGCATCACTCTTTATTTTGCGTAGTCAACCGCCCGTGTCTCACGGATTACAGTGACTTTGATATGTCCTGGATAATCCAGTTCATTTTCAATCGTCTTGGTAATATCACGAGCTAAACGGAAGCTTTCCGCGTCGTCAATCTTATCCGGCTGTACCATAACGCGAATTTCGCGTCCGGCCTGAATCGCATAGGATTTTTCGACTCCGTCGAAAGACTCGGAGATTTCTTCGAGTTTTTCCAGACGACGGATGTAAGTCTCCAATGTCTCGCGGCGTGCTCCCGGTCTTGCGGCAGACAGTGCATCTGCTGCGCCGACGAGCATCGCAATGATCGAAGTCGCTTCCGTGTCGCCGTGGTGAGAAGCAATACTGTTGATAACGACAGGGTGCTCTTTGTATTTCTTGGCCAGTTCCACACCGATCTCGACGTGGGAACCTTCCACTTCATGATCCAATGCTTTACCGATATCATGCAACAGACCTGCACGCTTGGCCAGCGTAATATCCTGACCAAGTTCGGCTGCCATCAGACCGGTCAGATAAGCCACTTCCATGGAGTGCTTGAGTACATTCTGACCATAACTTGTACGGAACTTGAGGCGTCCCAGAATTTTGATCAGATCCGGATGCAATCCGTGTACACCCACTTCAAAGGTCGACTGCTCTCCGTATTCACGGATACGCTCGTCTACCTCACGGCGCGCTTTATCTACCATTTCCTCGATACGTGCCGGGTGAATACGTCCATCAGCCACTAATTTTTCCAGTGCAGTACGGGCGATTTCGCGGCGAATAGGATCAAAACCGGATAGAATGACTGCTTCCGGCGTGTCGTCGATAATCAGGTCGATACCTGTTAGCGTCTCCAGCGCACGGATGTTACGTCCTTCACGTCCGATGATTCTACCCTTCATTTCTTCATTAGGCAAGGTGACTACAGAAACGGTAGTCTCCGCTACATGATCAGCTGCACAACGCTGGATAGCGAGTGTGATGATTTCACGAGAGCGTTTGTCCGCTTCATTTTTAGCCTGTTGTTCAATATCCTTGATCATTTGCGCGGTTTCATGGCGCACTTCCTGTTCTACATTGCTCAGGATGATGCTCCGTGCATCTTCCATGGTCAGATTGGAGATTCGCTCCAGTTCCGACACCTGACTCGTGTAGAGTTGTTCGATTTGCTGCTGTGTCTCTTCGATACGTTTCTCTTTGTTGGCCACTTGTTCTTCTTTGCGTTCCAGTGATTCCAGCTTTTTATCCAGCGACTCTTCTTTTTGCAACAATCGTCGTTCCAGGCGTTGATTTTCATTCCGACGCTCACGAATGTCTTTTTCAGCTTCAGCTCTGAATTTGTGGATTTCGTCTTTTGCTTCCAGAACTGTTTCTTTTTTCAGTGCTTCTGCTTCTTTCTTCGCATTCTCTACGATCTGCGCAGCAGCAGTCTCAGCACTGGAAATTTTAGCTTCTGCAAGAGATTTGCGAATAAAATATCCGATCCCGAACCCAAAGAATAATGCGGCAACAACGAGAATTATGACCCAGAGATAACCCATTCTGTTCACCTCCTCGCTGATTCCTCCAAGGTATTCCTTGGGAATTACCATTTTTGATGGGTAATGCAATGCTTCATCCCTTTAAATACGTACATTGCTCATGCGGGTACATGTGCCAATTCCCTCTTCAAGGGAGATAAAACATCTTAATTATTCATACAATCATTGTTACAATAAGCATTATCTACCTCATTCATTATAAATACAACTTAAAAATGACGTAAAAATGACAAACTGTATACATCCATTTTATTATTTGCCAAAAGACATTGTCAAGCAATTGACAGCTCTCTCTTTAGCTGTCTGCTGTGGAAGCAATACAATTCACACATATAGGTATTCTGAAATATGACAATACGCTAACCTGGAGTTACTCTTATCCCGGTCAGCGCCTGACTTTTTCATTTTTTATTTTATGGCAGAACCATACACCATTTTATTATATATCTTCTTCCTCGTGCTCTTCATTTTGTGCAGCAGCCAGCGCTTTACGCACCAGATCGGAAGAATATCCACGCCGCATCAGAAAAGCCATCGTTTTTCTTTTTTTGTCCATCATATTCCCCGATGTACTTTTCCATTTTTTCTGAGCCAACTGGACAGCACCGGCCAGCTCTTCATCTTCGTCGATGTTACCCAGTGCCTCTTCAATGTGCTGGGCCTCGACACCTTTCTGGCGAAGCTCCTGTCGAATCCATACTTTCCCCTTTTTCTGACTCTTTACACGTTGACTGGCCCACTGCTGCGCATATACACCATCATCGATCAGCTTCTCCTGTTCCAGCCGTTCCAGCGTAACTTCGATCACATGTGGATGAAACTCTTTTTCACGCAGCTTGCGCATAATCTCGGTACGTGTACGCGAACGAAAGCTGAGCAGGTTAATAGAGGAAGCATACGCGGATTGACGCTCATTGGCCTCCATGATCTCTTCCAGTTCTTCCTTGGTAAATGAAGAACCCTTCAGCATGCGGTACTTGATCATGACATCTTCGTGTACTCTCAGTTTGAGTTCGCCAAAATACAGCCGGTAATGATAACGTGGACGAGTCAGCTGCTCAACTTCACTAATCTCAAGCGGCTCATCAGAAGGGAAATCATCCAGCTGTCCGGCTTTCTCATCCAGTTCTTCTTCAAGATCAAAATCTTCCTCATGGGACGAATTTGTTTTATTATTCGGTTTGCGATATGAGCGGAATCGGTTCATAGGTTCTCCTTTATAATTCAAACTTTATTGATGCTTTTATGATAAAGAAAAAGCGCCGGCACGTATTCTCACGTTCCAGGCGCTTTTTGAATGTCTGTATAAGGCCAAATTATTCGGTTGCTTCTGAGAATAACTCTTGCTCTTCTTGTTCTTCTTTCTTTTTGTCTTCTGCTGTAGGACCTTCTACAAGTGTAGTCAGGTTGCTCAGCTCACGAATTTTGTTTTCGATAACTGTAGCGATCTGGGTATTTTCTTTGAGGAATTGTTTTGCATTCTCTCTACCCTGACCCATACGTTCGCCTTCGTATGAATACCAAGCACCACTTTTATTAATGATATCCTTTTCAGTAGCGATATCGATCAAGCTACCTTCTCTGGAGATACCTTCACCATACATGATGTCGATCTCGGCTTGTTTGAAAGGAGGCGCTACTTTGTTTTTAACCACTTTAATACGGGTACGGTTACCTACTACATCATTACCATTTTTGATGGCTTCAATACGACGTACATCCAGACGTACTGTGGAGTAGAATTTTAGTGCGCGTCCACCAGGAGTTGTCTCCGGGTTACCGAACATAACACCGACTTTTTCACGAAGCTGGTTAATGAAGATCGTGATAGTTTTGGATTTGCTGATCGCACCGGAAAGTTTACGCAGCGCCTGAGACATCAGACGTGCTTGCAGACCTACGTGAGAATCACCCATTTCACCCTCGATCTCTGCTTTTGGTACCAGGGCAGCTACGGAGTCAATAACGATGATATCGACCGCGCCACTACGTACCAATGCTTCGGCGATTTCCAGACCTTGTTCGCCTGTGTCCGGCTGAGACAGCAGCAGTTCATCGATGTTAACGCCCAAATTTTTCGCATATTGAGGGTCCAAAGCATGCTCAGCATCGATAAATGCTGCTTGTCCGCCTGCTTTTTGAACTTCCGCAATCGCGTGCAGAGCTACAGTAGTTTTACCTGAAGATTCAGGTCCATATATTTCAATGATACGACCTCTTGGCATACCGCCTGTTCCCAGAGCAATATCCAGAGCAATCGATCCACTAGGTATAACTTCAACTTGCATATGCGTGGATTCTCCCAATTTCATAACGGAACCCTTACCGAATTGTTTCTCTATTTGACGAAGCGCCATATCCAGCGCAGCACGACGATCTGACAATCAGCTCACATCCTTCTCAATGTTTATAGTCTAATTATACTCCATTTTTCAACTTTTGCCAAGCTTTTTTCGAACATATATTCGTCTTTTTGCATGCCTCCAATCGAACGTTACCAATATTTGTAAATTTAATTCACGCTACAAATTCACCTGTTTTGGCGGTTCTTCCTGCTCTAAAATGAAAAAAACCGCAGCAATCTGATTGCTGCGGTTCTTCCGTCTGACCTGATCATAACATATCGCAATATCCATTCGCAACTATTGATCAACAGTAATGTGATTGTTCATTTGCGGCTGCTCATTGCTTGTCTGGCAAGCTTTTATATTTATTCCGATTGCTGCTGCTTTTCGACCAGCTGCTCGTTCTGAAGCTCCTTAAGGCGCAGCCAGAGGCGATACATGATGTTCTTAGCGGAACGAATGCGGATCGCTTCGCGGTTTCCTTTTAGATTCAGCTTGAATACTTCGGTTGGACGATTACGCTCGGCGAGCCCGATATAGACAAGACCAACCGGCTTGCGCTCGGAAGCACCCGGTCCGGCTACTCCAGTTACAGATACGGCAAAATCTGTATCCAGCAGTTTGCGCGCTTCATCAGCCATGACTTCTGCCACTTCCTCGCTAACTGCACCTGGAGCGTTCTCACCTTCCAGCATCTCATGAGGTACATTAAGCAGCTTCTCCTTCATCTCGTTGGAGTAGCTGACTACCCCGCCCATAAAGACAAGCGCACTGCCTGGAATACGTGTCAGATTTTCCATGATGAGACCGCCGGTACAGCTCTCGGCTGCAGCCAGGCTGAGTCCCATACCGGTCATCATCAGCAAAATTTGTTCTTCAATGGTAATGTTCTGGTCTGCATACATATGATCTGGCAGCCGCTTACGAATCTCGGCTTCCATATTTTTAAGTTTTACATTCGCTTCTTTTTCCGAATCGGCCTTGGTAGTAAGACGAATCGTCACTTCGCCTTCTTTGGCATAAGGAGCAATCGTCGGGTCTGTCTGGGCACTGATTAGATCCAGCAGCGCATCTTCCAGTGCAGACTCGCCGATCCCGGCAAACTTGAGCATTTTGGAATAAATCGGCTGTTCCTCGGATAGCACGTTTTTGGCCAGCCATGGTTTGGCCTGGCTCTCGAACATTGCCTGCAACTCTTTCGGTGGGCCAGGCAGTACAATATAATGTTTGTCGTCCTGCGATACCGCAATACCGACTGCCAGTCCCACTTCGTTATCCAGTGGTTCGCTGCCTTCCAGAATAATGGCCTGACGACGATTGTTTTCCGTCATTGGTTTATCGCGGCCTTCAAAAAAGGATTCCACTTTTTTCATCGCTTCTGGGTAAATATGCTGTGAACGGCCAAGCACTTCTCCAAGCGCATCCTTGGTCAGATCGTCCTGTGTCGGGCCAATTCCTCCTGAGAACAGAATGACATCTGCTCGGCTGCTCGCCAGTTCAATAGCCTGCTTCAACCGGTTAAGATTATCGCCTACGACGGTCTGGTAATATACATCAATGCCGAGGTAGGACAACTGCTGTGACAAGTAGCGTGCATTGGTATTGGTAATCTGTCCGAGCAGCAGCTCTGTACCTACCGCTATAATTTCCGCTTTTACTGATTTCATCGATTTGTCTCCCCCTCGTTTATCGTACGCAGCGTTATTTGTTAGGTCTAATCCTTTGGTTCACTTTACTGTCTGTTTGTACGGTGTATAGGTTTATCCAGACTAGAGAGCTTTATCCACAGAAAACGGCAATAGAGAATTCCCTATTGCCGCTTTACATATATCACCCATTTGTTACATATAGAAACATCGTTTATGAATTGGACAGGTGAATCAGGTGTTTGTTTTTGACAAAGTAATCCACGCCTGAATACAGCGTAATCAGTGTAGCCGCCCAGATCGCAATCTGGTCAAAAGGAATTCCCAGCAGCGCAAATGGGAAATTGTTGATCATCAGCGCCACGATCGCAATAATCTGGGTGATCGTTTTGGCTTTGCCCCAATTGCTGGCTGCTACTACGGCTCCTTCCAGCAATGCAATCTGCCTCAGGCCCGTAATCGCAAATTCCCGGAAAATGATAATGATCGCCATCCAGGCTGCACATTTATCGAGGGACACCAGCGATATAAGAGCAGCGGATACAAGCAGCTTATCCGCCAGAGGATCCAGCAGCTTGCCAAGGTTGGTTACCAGATTACGGCTTCGCGCAATATGTCCATCAATTCCGTCTGTGCTCGCAGCGATAATAAAGATCAGTGCAGCAATGAGATCGTTATAACTTACCTGAAACGTGCTTCCGATCCGGAATAATTTCTCCCCAAATGGAAAATCAACGAGAAGAAACAGCATCATGACCGGTACCAGACAGATTCGGGCAAGCGTTATGCGATTCGGCAGGTTCACAGAGCACCTCCTATACGGATTGCAGTCTGGATATTCAGCGGCTGATATGTAACTGCACCTGAGCCTATCTTGTTTTTCATATAACTTGCAGCCTCCATCAGCTCTGTAACCATCGGTTACATGCCACTTTATTTCATGTTCGTAAATTGCAGATCCAACGGCAGGTCCGCCTTGCGCAGTAGCTGAATCACAGCCTGCAGATCATCTCTGCTCTTGCCGGTTACACGCAGCTGATCTCCCTGAATCTGGCTCTTTACTTTGAGTTTGGAGTCGCGAATAAGGATATTGATCTTTCTGGCATTATCCTGGTCAATGCCCTGCTTCAGCTTGAGACGCTGGCGCACAGTACCCAGAGAAGCGGATTCGATTGATCCATATTCAATATTTTTAACGGGCAGTCCCCGCTTTACCATTTTGGCCTGCAAAATCTCGATTAGTGCACCCAGTTTGTAATCATCGTCGGAGACAAGGACGAGTGTGTCCTTTTCCAGAGTCAATTTACTTTTGCTGCCCTTGAAATCATAACGACTCGCCAATTCCTTTTCCGTCTGATGAATAGCATTGGTCATTTCTTGCATGTCCAGTTTGGATACGATATCAAATGAACTTTCTGAAGCCATTCTGTCTCCCCCTCTTTATCCATATAAATTATAGGCCATATTATACGGCAAGTCTAATTCTTGTCATAGCAATCAATGTAAAAGCACTGCCTGAACAGTATTAAACCATTTGGCTCTTTTCCTATCTGTTTGGACCATTTCTACCCGGTCATTGCATGGGAAAAGGATATCCGCTGTTCCCGTAACAGAACAGCAGATATCCTTTTGTGACAAAGTCAGTTGCCGTCTGTAGAAGAATCGGTCGTACCTGTGGACGTTGTACCTGTGCTATCCGTTCCTTCGATAGTTCCGGTAGTCCCAGTAGTTCCTGTACTATCTGTTCCCTCGGTAGAAGTGCCGGTTGCTGCATCTTCTTTCACCCATTTCAGTACAATTCGGGAAGTTGCCTTACCATCGGTAATGGTCTGTCCGTTGACTGTAATATTGGTTGCCGGGGAATTTCCTGATTTGATAAACAATCCGGTATCTGTCAGATCGTAAGACAGGCTTTGACCGCTCTCGGTATTGTTATAGAAAAGGCGTTCTCCGCTTGTATCCGCAGATTTGTATACTTCCAGCCAGCTCTGCCCGGTAGCTGCAATATTTACTTTTAGAGGTGTAGTACCCGTGTAATTAACGTTGAAAATGGTATTACGACCTTCTTTGCCCGCTTCCGTAATTACCGGATTAGCCGATGTGTCAGTCGCTGTACCTTCTACAGTCTCAGTACCTGTCTCTGTACCATCAGTCGATTCCGTACCTCCAGGTGTCTGCTCAGTGCCTGTTCCGGAAGGCTGTTGCTCGGTTCCGGTAGAGTCACTTGGCTGCTGCTGACCTGTATTTTGGGTAGGCGGTGTTGTCGTGCTCGGTGGCGTGGTGCTTTGCTGTTGTTTTGGTGGAGTCGTATTATCGGCAATATCCGGAGCTCCATTTTTGTTGTTAATAACAAAAATCCATACCAGCACAATGATCAGGATGGGGAATGTCCACATCAGTACAGTCGACAGCCATTTACCGCTGCGGCCTGTTGAAGCCGTACGTCTGGCTGATCTGCGCTGCTGCACGACAGGCTCCATCACCGGTTCCGGTTCTGCCTCCGGTACTGCATCCTGGTGCTCCTGCAATAATTCGTCCGCGTTTAACCCGACGGCTTCCGCGTAGGTCTTGATAAAAGCCCGTACATAGAAACTGCCCGGGAGCACCTTGAAATCACCCGCTTCGATGGCTTCCAAGTAGCGTTTGCGTATTTTTGTCATTTCCTGTACATCATCGAGCGATAAACCTTTAGCAAGGCGGGCGTCTCTTAATTGGCGACCCAGATCTGACATACTATTACCTCCTGATTAGATTGTTTTATAACTATTAAATATCGTCCGTATAACTCTCGGTGAATTTATCATAGACGATCTCTTCATCCGGATTGTTACGCAGTTCAATAATAATATCAAAATCGCTGTAGTCATAATCCGACTCTCTGACGAAAATATCGGGATGCTCAATAACCTTGGTACTTTGCATCTGCATAATATTTTGCAGCAGCTCATGGTGACGTTCATTCGAACGAATCGTACTGACAATGCCATCAATAATAAATACATTGGCATCGTTCATCTCTTCCTCGGACAGCTGGCTGCGCACCGTCTGTCTCAGCAAAGTAGAAGATACGAATGTCCAGCGTTTCATCGCACATACACTGCCGGCAATAATCGATTCGGTTTTGCCTACTCGCGGCATTCCACGCAGACCAATAATCTGATTGCCTTCACGCTTGAATATTTCACCCAAAAAGTCGACTAGTAAACCAAGTTCTTCCCTTGTAAAGCGAAATGTCTTCTTGTCGTCGGAATCGCGCTCAATATAACGGCCATGACGAACCGCAAGAATATCAACCAGCTTGGGCTGACGCAATGCCGTGATCGTAATATTCGTTACCTTGGCCAGCATATCGCCAAGCAGTACAATTTTCTCATCATCATCCGATTCCAGCAGCATGCCTCTGGTCTTTCCTTCCACACCGTTAATGGTGCGAATATTCACATTAAGCATTCCCAGCAGAGAAGCGACGTCGCCAAGCAGGCCAGGACGGTTTTTATGTATCCTGTATTCCAAATACCATTGTTTTAATTCCACGTTCACCTCGAACCTTTCTTCCCGTTTATGTAATAAGTCTGCTCATTACATGCGGGCGATGTATATCAGATTAATAAAATCCGTGCCTATTTGATAAATGACCTTAATTTATTATAAAAAAGCAGTTGATCTGTCTGATCGCATACTGCTGTAAGTTTCAAGTCCTTAACACGTTAATGATATATAAAATGATATAGAAAGGCAAGCCGCGAAAGGTAACAACTTTGGAATGCCTGTCAGGTGCTCTGCCGGGCTTCCCTAACCATAACGCATAGAAGCCTCTATGCAATAAGATAGAAGCTTCCCTGTTATGAACCCATTAGCCGTAAATCATGCTACTTCAGATGAATCTGCTCAAGTGAGCCATCCTCCGTTGGGACTGACTATCTGTCCGGTCATATAGCTGGATTCAGGCAAAGAAAGAAAATAAACCATAGAGGCAATTTCATCCGGCTCTGCGATTCGGCCAGCCGGAATATCATCTTCCAACATCTGCAGTTCGTCCTGCTGCAGATGGGCAATCATTTCGGTACGCACCGCTCCGGGAGCAATGGCATTGACCGTCACGCCGGATGGAGCCAGTTCCTTCGCCAGCGCTTTGGTAAATGCATTCACTCCGCCTTTGCTGGCTGAGTACAGCACCTCGCAGGAGGCTCCTGTCATGCCCCATATGCTGGATACATTGATAATGCGTCCATACTGCTGGCGAATCATATACGGCATAAAAGTCTGCGAACACAGGAACACGGCTTTGAGATTGGTGGAAATCACTTCATCAAATTCCTCTTCACTCATATCAGCCAGCATCCCGTAATGGGATATCCCTGCGTTATTAACCAGAATATCCGGCTGCATACCATGCTGCTCCAGCTTTTCCTGCATTCGTCTGATATTTTCCAGACTGCGCAGATCCGAAGATATCGTAAGCACTCGGACGCCATATTCCAAGCAGTTCCGGGCTACTTCATTGGCCTGTTCATGTGAATGACGATAATGAACGACAACGTTCATACCTGCCATCGCAAATCTTCTGGCGATGGCCGCACCTATTCCCCGGCTGGCACCCGTGACGAGCACCGTCATTTCGGAAAATAGTTTGCGGTCTCCTGAACGTTCTTCACTCATGGACTGACAACCACCGATACCGCCAGCTGCTCCCAATTCATATGATCACGCAGACGCTGGTTCACATCATCCAGTGTAAGCGACTCATAGATAGACAGAATAGCAAAGAAATCACTGTCCTTGAACCGGTTACGGGTAAATTCATGTGCAATACTTTCCGGTGAATTGAGCAGGCGCAGATAATTACCGATACGCTTGCGCAGAGAACGGTCAAATGCTTCCTGACTGAATCCGGTCTCCACCACTTTGCCGATCTCTTCCTGAAGGCGCTGAACGAGCAGCTTGGGATCGCGGGTATCGCCGCCAATCATGGAATAGGCATATTCCGATGTACTTGTATAGTCATAGCCAAAATCATCCGAAATCAGATCTTCATCATACAGCTGCTGATACAGAGCCGTACTGTTGCCAAGCAGCAGATCCAGCATCAACTTGGTTGTCAGGTTTTTGCGCTGCAGCGCTTCACCAGTCAGCCCGATATCGGTCTCCTTGAATCCCATCAGAAACTTCGGCTGGGATACCGGAAGCTTAATCTCGTTCCATTTCTCGCCCACGGTTGCCGGTTCCTCGTCAAAGTAACGATTAATCTGCCCCTGAGGCTCATAATTCTTGGCTGCCTGATTGCGTCGTACCTGCTCGATCACCTGCTCCGGATTCACACCACCAACCACAAACAGCATCATATTGGACGGATGATAAAACGTATTGTAACAGGTATACAGTGTATCCTTGGTAATGCTGCTGATCGATTCAATCGTACCTGCAATATCGATACGTACCGGATGCTTTTGATACATCGCTTCGATCAGTCCGTAATATACGCGCCAGTCCGGGTTATCATTGTACATCTGGATTTCCTGCCCGATAATGCCTTTTTCCTTGTCCACATTTTCTTTGGTAAAATAAGGATTCTGTACATAATTCAGCAGGGTATCCAGATTGTCCTCGATCTGTTCGGTAGCCGAAAATAAATATACCGTCTGCTCAAAGCTCGTAAAAGCGTTGGCGGATGCCCCTTTGGCAGAGAATTTGGAGAATACATCTACGCCATCCGGCTCTTCAAACATTTTATGCTCCAGAAAATGGGCAATGCCATCCGGCACTTTGACTTCTTCCTGTCCTTCTACCTGGAAATGGTTATCTACCGAACCATAACGGGTCGCAAAGGTGGCATAGGTTTTCTGGAAGCCTTCCTTGGGAAGCACATATACTTCAAGTCCGTTATCCAATTTCTCATGAAACAGCGTTTCTTTTAAACGATCGTAGTGAATGCTTTCCATATGATTACGCCTCCTTCTGCCCTGTTAAAAAGTAAATGGTATCCAGCTGCAGTACGCTGGAAGCCGCCTGAATCTCGTCGGCTGTGATCTGCTCAATGCCTGTCAATAATTCATCTACGCTGCGCTCTTTGTCGGAGAACAGTCCGTTAAAGTCATAAGCAATCATCTGATATGCCGAATCTCTGGATTCCAGCAGGTCATTGCGAATCAATGCTTTGGTCTGTGAAATTTCCGATTCGGTAATATCGCCAGCCTGCAGATTGGATAGCTGCTGACGGATAATTTCCAGTGCCTTTTCAAAATTCTGTAATTCAATGCCTGACTGGATGGTAGTGATTCCTTTGTATGGGTCAAAGCGCGAACCGACATAATAAGCCAAACTTTCCTTTTCGCGTACATTCATGAACAGCTTGGAATGCGGGAATCCGCCCAGTACGCCATTGGCTACGAGTGCAGCTGCATAACGCTCATCGCTGTAGGTAATTGGTGTACGCAACCCCATATTCAGCTTGCCCTGACTAACAGCCATTTCTTCGACAACCTGTCTGACTTCCGGTGCTGCCGGACGAGGTACTGCCGGTGTATACATGACCGCAGCGGAGCGATTCACCTGGAAATGGCGGCCTACCAGCTGCATCACTTCATCCAGCGTCGTATCCCCTACGATATACAGATCCATACTGCTGTTGGAGAGCCACTGCTGGTACTGTTCATAGACGCTGGCACCATCCAGCTGATCCAGCACGTCCATTTTGCCAAGTGCACTCAGACGGTACGGTTCGTCCTTACACATTTCCTGAATACAACGCTCGGCAGCATAGCGAATTTTGTCATCGATCACGGCTTCCATGCGTTTTCGTACATTTTCACGTTCAGCCTGTACGTATTTTTCACGGAAACGGCCATTTTCCAGTACCGGACGTGTAACCGTTTCTCCGAGGAAAGCCAGTGTACGGGACAGCAGCGGTTCGTCCGAAGCTACAAAGGAATCGTTAATAGTATCCATACGCAGCTGAACCATCTGGTAATCGCCTTTTTTGTATACGTCAAATCCAAATCCTGCTCCATACATATTTTCCAGCGCTTCACGGAAGCTGGTCGTTTCTGGATAAGTCTCGGTCCCCCTGCGCAATATAAACGGAATCAGAGCCGTTGGTGTTACTGTATTTTCTGCAAGCGGTACGCCCATATAGAGGGAGACCGCAAATGTTTTAAAACGTGTTGTGGGCATGACATGCACACGGATTCCATTTACTTCACCGCGTTCAAATCCTGTATTATTCAACGTGAAAACCCCTTTATCGAGCGAAATTGGTGAAACTGTCATACTTACTATTTTATACTACCCGAATTGCAAGAAGCAAACCGTCTCAGCTTCTTCTTGTATCTGTTTCCCTGAGTCTTCTGTACCGGAAAGTACCTTTTCAATCTAAGACCATGGCCTGAATTTGATGGGAGATTACAAAGCTGATTTTGTTACCAAGCCTTTTTATGTTAAAATCGAGACTCTGAGATGAATAGGCCCTCATTATTACAAAATTAGTGCTCCTGGGAAATCGCACGAAACTATTTATGAAATTGCCGCGTCTATATACATAGGATAAGCAGACGAGGGAAGGCCTATCCAAATTCACAAAAAAAGGAGTTAGATGAACGACATGAAAATCAACAAAAAACCTGTGATTATCGCCACGGTGTCTGCTCTTGCTATTTCTGGAAGTATTTTTGCAAATAGCACGTATGCTTCACAGGCTACCCAACAGCTGAAGGCTGCCTATAACAATATCAAGGTTATGTACAACAGCAAGGAAGTAGCTATCGATCCTGCCTATGAACCATTTATGGTCAACGGAACTACATACATCCCACTGCGGATGATGGGTGACGCTTTTGACAAGAAAGTAACCTGGGATAATACCAACAAAATTGTAGGTGTTACGGATAATACTCCGGCTATTCCTCAGACGACTGTGGATGCCCTGAATGCACAGATTCAGAGCCTGCAGACACAGCTGACGACTGCCAATTCCCAAATTACTGCCAAAGATGCTTCTATTACCGATCTGAACAACCAGATCGCCACACTCAAAAAAGAAAATCAAAAATTGAATGATGAAATCGATGATAAGGGCGGTTCCAGCAGCACGACGATGACCCGACTGAAAAAAGACCTGAACAGCGAATATGGTGATTACAAAGGTACCGGCGCTGATATCGACCTGAGCGGCAGCTCCAGCAAAGTCAAAGTTACTATTACAGTGAATGAAAATTCCTGGAACGATACCTCTACTTCTAATCGCAATAAGCTTCTGCAGGGTATTGCTGATGAAATTAGAGACAACAGATCTTATAACAGAGCGGATGTTACAGGAAGTGTAATCAGCAAAAACTCCAAAACACTGATCACTTTCAAAACCAACAGCAGCGGTACAGTAGTGCTCGGCTCCACTGTCAATATCACTGATCTGCAAAAGCAGCTGAATGATAGCTTTGGTACTTATCAGGGAATCAAGCTGAGCATTGAGATCTCCAATGCTGATGATGAGTCCGTTGTCTTCCGTGTTTATACGAATAAATCAGACTGGAATTCACTTTCTTCCTATCAGACACGCAATGTGCTGAACAGTATTGCCAGCGACATTGACAAAGCTTACGGCAACCTGGGCTTTGACATTTATGGCTTTGTGTATGACAGCTCCAACCGCAGTTCGGTTATCCAAAGATACGAATAAGCAGCGAATCGTTGATCGGGTACCCGGTGATAGAGTGACGGGACCGATATCGAGTTGTGAATCGTTTGGAAGCCCCTTTCCATTAATGGAAAGGGGCTTTTGCTATTCATACAAAAAATCAGCCTGCCCTTAATACCGGGACAGGCTGATTGCCTATTCGCTATCCAATTCATTTGTATGATGCCTGCATCCAGCTGTACATTAACTACCTGTATTGATCTGATGATACTGTTCAGGGGAAATCAGCACTTCACGCGGCTTGCTGCCCTCGTACGGCCCTACTACTCCATGTGCTTCCAGCGAATCGATCAACCGGGCGGCGCGTGTATAACCGACACGCATCCGACGCTGCAGCAGCGATACGGAAGCCTGTTTGGCTTCGATGACAATCTGCATGGCTTGATCATACAGCTCATCTTTTTGCTCATCCAAGGCAGCAGCGGTATCATCTATTTCCGGTACGATATCATTGTTATACTGGGCCTCGCCCTGACTGCGGCAATACTCGACGATTGTCTCGACTTCCTGGTCGGACATGAATGCTCCCTGTACACGTACCGGTTTGGAAGAACCTACCGGCATAAACAGCATATCCCCACGTCCGAGCAGTTTCTCAGCTCCGCCCATATCCAGAATTGTCCGGGAATCAATCTGGGAAGAGACACCAAAGGCAATCCGGGATGGAATATTGGCTTTGATGACACCGGTAATAACATCAACTGAAGGACGCTGGGTAGCGATAATCAAATGAATTCCGGCTGCCCGCGCCATCTGAGCCAGACGGGCAATGGCATCCTCTACGTCTCCTGCCGCAACCATCATCAAGTCAGCGAGTTCATCGACGATAACGACGATATAAGGCAGAATTGCATCCGGATTATCTTTCATCAGGTTATTATAACCTTCCATATTACGGGTGCTTGATTTGGAAAACAGGTCATATCGTTTTTCCATTTCCACAACGATTTTTTTCAAAGCCAGCGATGCGCGGCGCGGATCGGTAACGACCGGCGCCAGTAAATGCGGAATACCATTGTATATATTCAGCTCGACCATTTTGGGATCGACCATCAGGAATTTCACTTCATCCGGTTTGGCTTTGTACAGAATACTTGTAATGATACCGTTGATACATACCGACTTACCTGAGCCTGTAGCACCCGCTACCAGCAAGTGGGGCATTTTGGCTAAATTGCCAATAATCGTCTGTCCGGCGATATCCCGTCCAAATGCGATCGACAGCTTGGCTTCGGATTCCTTGAAGATCTGAGTCTCCATTACTTCGCGCATTGTTACCATGGAGACTTCGTTGTTCGGCACTTCGATCCCAATCGCGGATTTGCCCGGTATCGGGGCTTCCATGCGTATATCCTTGGCAGCCAGAGCCAGAGCAATATCGTCCGTCAATCCGACGATCCGGCTTACTTTTACCCCCACATCAGGCTGAATTTCGTAGCGCGTAACCGCCGGTCCCCGGACCACTTCTAGTACTTTGGCTCGTACACCAAAGCTCTCCAGTGTCGTCTCCAGCTTGCGCGCGATCAGCATATAATCATTCTGATCACTGGCATTGACGACATTTTTGGGCATAGCCAGCAGGTTGAAAGGCGGCAGTTTGTACGGCTTCGGCGGAGGCGGTGCAAGAACGGCCGCTACTTGGGCTTCCGTAGAAGCAGCTTCTTCTGCTATAGCGCTCGCCGGCTCTCCCATAGCACCAGAGAGAGTGGCTTCAGTATGCTGATCATCGCTATCCCTATCGGAATGGCTGACAGCAGTCGGCATAATATCAGTAATTGCTTCTGCCTCATTCATTGGAAATACGACACTGTCAGCCAGCGATACTGCCGGAGCAGTCGTCAAGTTGTCATCAGCCCCATGCCCCTGCTCTGTGGACAATATAGACGATGATTCCGCCGGACTGTCTGCCGGTTGATCTCCATAACGTTCGGAACGGATTTGCTCAAAAAAGTCACGGATAATAAGCGGCTTCTCTTGAGTCCTAACATCAGATTCCGCCTCCGGCTCTACCTGCACATCATCCCATAGATCATCTTCATCTTTTGCAGAAAGAGATTGCTGTGTATCTGCTAGCGAAGAAGCCGAATCCACTTTCGTCCCTCGCTCGGCAGCGGCATATGCTTTGATAGTCTCTATCAGGTCATCGGTTACACTATCATATGCAGGCTGCTGCGGTTCGGCAGGCTCCGGCGTTGTATCCAGTTTGCTTCCCCAGTTAAACAATCCCTTTTTCTTACGAGGATTATTTTCTTCCGCATCCTCATCTTCCGACTCCTGATAAGCTTCCATCTCTGCTGCTTCCGCTTCCGCCGCCAACTCGCGTTCACGGCGCTGCTCGGCAAGCGCTTCACGGGATGTATTCCATTGCGACTGCATTGCTGCTCCTGCTTTGGTACCATACATGCGAATTTTCTCCAGCAGGTCCACGACAGACAGCTGTGTAATGAGCATTAGACTGATAACGAGCATGACTCCGGCGATCAACTTCGTGCCGATTATGCCAAACAGCATCATAAACAGCCACATCTGTACCGCACCAATATATCCTCCTGCCGCCTGTCTGGCGGGCAATAAGGTTAGCTGATCGACCGGAACATAGATCAATACACTCCATAGAGTCAATGTACATACGAGCATGACCAATCCGCTTAAACGGCTGTTCCAGCCTCGTGCCCAGCGCTGCCGCAGCATGGTCATCAATCCAATATAGGCTCCTGCAAGAGGAAGTACAAAGTACATTTTGCCAAGAATAAATGACGTTATGTAGTAAAGAAAATGACCGACAGCAGCCTGCCTGGATAAAGCAATGACCGATATCGTGATCAGAATAATCCCATAAATTTCATATTTTAGCAGGCTCAATGCAGGAGCCTTCGGTTGACGTTTGCGGCTGGCCGGTTTGCGCTTTGCCGTCTGCGTAGTCTTTGTCGTTTGACGCGCAGTGGATGGCGGCGATTTCCGGGTTGATTTTTGTGTTGTTTTGGGTTTGTTGGCCGTTTTGGTCTTAGCCACCTGTCACCACCTCCGATGCATTATTATATCATATTCTGTGCAGTATAGGTCCTCTTGTTAGTGCTATCTTTAGGGATAGATAATATCCCATAACTTACCGAAAATCAGTCTATATCGGGATCAAACAACTCCCTATTACTGATTTTAGACATGACAAAACCCCTGTCCTCGCATGGGACCGTCCAATATACCATGCGAGGAGCAGGGGCGACTGGTTGCCTCTTACTCGTTATGCTTATTTAACATGTGATCAAACTTCCATAATAATTGGCAGAATCATCGGTCTGCGGCGTGTTTGCTCATACAGGAAGCGGCCCAGTGCGTCTTTGACGCTAGTCTTCAGGGAAGCCCACTCATTTACATTCTCACTCATCAGACGCTGCAGCGTACTGGTTACGATGCGGTTGGCTTCATCCAGCAGTCCTTCGGATTCACGTACATATACGAAACCGCGGGAGATGATATCCGGACCGGATACGATCTGACCGTTCTGCTTGCTCAGCGTAACGACTACGACCAGAATACCATCCTGGGACAGCAGTTTGCGGTCACGCAATACAATGTTACCTACATCTCCTACACCCAGACCGTCGATCAGTACGTTACCGGAAGTGACTTTACCGGCTTTACGTGCAGAACCGCCATGGATCTCTACTACATCACCAATATCTACGATAAAGATATTGTTAGGATCTACACCGACCGATTCGCCCAGCAGAGCATGTCTGCGCTGCATACGATATTCACCGTGAATCGGAAGGAAGAATTTTGGTTTCATCAGGTTAAGCATCAGCTTGAGCTCTTCCTGAGAACCATGACCGGATACGTGAACGCCCGGGTTCGCGCCGCTGTAGAATACGTTGGCACCAAGACGGAACAGTTCATCAATTGTACGGCCGATATATTTTTCATTACCCGGTACTGGTGTAGCCGCAATAATAACGGTATCTCCAGGCAGGATGTCTACTTTGCGATGTGTGGAGCGGGCCATCCGCGTCAGTGCTGACATTGGCTCACCCTGGCTGCCAGTGGACAGGATAACGACACGGTCCGCTGCCATTTTGTTGACTTCTTCCGGTTCGATCAGCATGCCATCAGGAATCTCCAGGTAACCAAGATCTTCGGCAATACCTACGACGTTAACCATACTGCGACCGATAACGGTCACTTTGCGGCCTGTAGCTGCTGCTGCATTAATGACCTGCTGAATCCGGTGTACGTTGGATGCAAATGTTGCTACAACTACACGCTGGGATGCTTTGCGGAAGATATCTTCCATCACAATCCCTACATTTTTCTCTGAAGGGGTGTATCCTGGTCTGTCTGCATTGGTACTGTCTGACAGAAGTGCCAGTACACCTTTACTGCCAATCTCAGCCATACGCTGCAGGTTAGCAAATTCGTTGTTCACCGGAGTATGGTCAAATTTGAAGTCACCGGTGTGTACAACGTTCCCTTCCGGGGTAGCCAGGCAGATACCGACCGAATCCGGGATACTGTGATTGGTACGGAAGAACGTAGCTGTGAGGGTGCTGCCCAGCTTCACTTCCGAATCTTCATTGATCAGAATCCGTTTGGTTTCACCAAGCAGATTTGCTTCTTTGAGTTTGTTCTCTACCAGACCGATAGTTAATTTGGTACCGTATACAGGTACGTTCAGGTGTTTGAGCACATAAGGCAATCCGCCGATGTGATCTTCATGGCCGTGAGTTAACAGGATACCGCGAACTTTATCACGATTTTCTGTCAGATACGAGATATCGGGAATAACAATATCGATCCCCAGCATATCCTCTTCCGGGAACTTGAGGCCGGAGTCGATGACAACAATATCATTTCCATACTGAACGACATACATGTTTTTACCAATTTCACCGACGCCGCCCAGCGCAAAGATCGTCAGTTTTTCGTTGTTTGTTTTTTTGGACAATGTAATCTATACCTCCTATGAATGTTGGACGTCGTTTTAATATTTATAAACAAAAATGACTACACTTATACATATATTCATTGGCAAAACTAACCGAAAATGTTGGCTATGACAATATAAACTGACTATACAGCCAATTGGATATGCAAGAAACCAGCATCCGAAAGTTTCATTTTCTTGCATGGTTTGCCGATTTTGCCGAACGCTCTGCCTGACAAAGAATTCTATCAGCAAACTCTATTACTTTATACCGCACCCAGTCACTTGAGAATATTATACATGATTAAAAAACAAAAACACAAGTCATGTTTATCTTATGCGCTGACAGCGTATGTAAAATCCTTTTACAGCAAGGAATTTTCTTTGTTGCCTGGTGCAAGTCCAGTCGACTGCCGCAGGATGATATCTGTCCTCTATCCGTTTATTTGCATAAAAAATAGCCGCCTGTTTCCAGACGGCTATGAAAGACTGCTCTATAATTTACAATGAAATTATGGAAAATAAGAATACAGCTGTAATGCTGCTTACAGAAGTGCGTCGATAAATTCACGCTCAGCAGCTGTCGGCGCCAGTAATGGTAGACGCAGATTGCCGTTACCGTACCCTTTGCGGGACATCGCGTACTTCACTGCAGCCGGGTTGGGCAGCGGGTCCGGACAGGCAAACAGCCCCTGGAACACAGGCAGCAGCTGCTGATTTATACGGGCGGCCTGCTGATAATCACCGTGCAGATGTGCCTGAATCATCTCGGCCATCTTGGCACCAACCACATGACTGGCTACGCTGATGACCCCATGAGCCCCTACAGCTATGGCTGCAAAGCAGGTGGCATCTTCACCGGAATAGACACGGAATCCTTCCGGAGCATGACCGGCAATCTGCGTGACCTGCTCAATAGAAGCACATTCCTTGGTGCCTACGATATTGCTGATTTCCGCCAATTTAAGCGTTGTTGCTGCCGACAGGCTCGCTACGGTACGTCCCGGCACATTGTACAGGATAATCGGCAGCTCTGTCGCTTCCGCAATCGCTTTGAAATGAGCATATATGCCTGCCTGACTCGGCTTGTTGTAATAAGGAACAACCAGCAGTATTCCATCCACTCCGCGCTTGGCTGCTTCCCGTGTCAGATGAATGGAGTGTTTTGTATTATTGCTGCCCGTTCCTGCAATAATTTTGCAGCGGCCCGCGGCATGTTTCACGGCAAAATCAAACATTCCCAGCTTTTCTTCGTCACTGAGTGTCGGTGATTCGCCGGTAGTTCCGCAGACGATGAGTGCATCGGACTTTTGCTCATCAATCAAATAATCTATTAAACGGCCTGTTGCTTCCCAATCGATCTCATCCTGATCATTAAAAGGAGTAATCATCGCCGTCATCAATCTACCAAAGTCTACCACTGTATTTCCTCCTTCAATAGGGAACCGGACCGATCAGACGTGCAGCTGAAACTTATTATGCAGCGCTCGTACCGCCTGCACCATATCTTCCTTCTTTACCAGCACCCATATGGTTGTGTTGGAGTCAGCCGATTGCAGAATGGATATGTTTTGTTCAGTCAGGGCTGCGACGATCTGGGCCATAATTCCGGGTACTCCGCTGATTCCGCCTCCGACGACGGATACTTTGGCACAGCCCGACAGACTGGAAGGATTCAGGTTCATCTCTTCCAGCACCGCCAGTGCACGCTGTGCTTCATTGTCAAATACGGTATATACCGCTCCATAAGGCGTTACATTAATAAAGTCCACACTGATCCGGTTCTCGGCCATCGCCTGGAACACTTTCAGCTGCAGCTGTTCAATGCCTTCCTGCTGGCTTACGGTAATCTGGGTCACGTTATTAACATACGTAATTCCGGTTACAAACCGGTCCACTACACCGCCCGGTGAGTCGACAAACTGCTCCGGCTGGGTAACCAGTGTACCTTCACCCTCTGCAAACGTCGAACGGACCCTTACCGGCACCTGGGCCTGCATGGCGATCTCGACAGCACGGGGATGAATCACTTTGGCTCCCTGATGAGCCATATTACAAATTTCTGTATAGCTAACATAGGCAAGCGGCTTGGCATCTTCCACAATACGCGGATCCGCCGTCAAAATGCCGTTTACATCCGTATAAATATCTACCATGTCGGCATGCAGGGCAGCTCCAAGTGCTGTCGCAGATGTATCGCTGCCTCCGCGACCAAGTGTCGTTAGATCGCCTGCTTCACTCTGTCCCTGAAAACCGGTCACAATAACGACTTTGCCGGCTTCCAGTTCACGCAGCACCCGCTCCGGACGTACAGCCAGAATACGGGCATTGCCAAAGTTATCATCCGTAATAAACCCTGCCTGAGCGCCCGTAAGCGCCACAGCAGGGATTCCTTCGCTCGACAGCATACCGCTCAGGGTCACAGCCGATATAATCTCGCCGCAGCCCATCAGCAGATCCCGCTCGCGTGCAGAAGGAATACTGCCGTTAAGAACCATGCTCTCCAAAAGGGTATCTGTCGCATAAGGATCGCCGCTGCGTCCCATGGCAGATACCACGACGACAAGCTTGACCTGACGGGCAAGCTCGCGTCTGATATGCCGCAGCACATGCTCTCTCGCCTCAGGGGAGGAGAGCGATGTGCCGCCGAATTTTTGTACCAATATACTTTGTTTTTGCATTAAGGTTGCCATAGTGATAATATGCCTCCGTTAGCTGCTAACTGCTGCTGTTTTTGCTGCAATGATCTCGGCGATTTGCACAGCGTTCCATGCTGCACCTTTGAGAAGGTTATCCGAGACGATCCACATGTTGAGACCCCGCTCATCTCCCAGATCACGACGCAGACGGCCGACGAATACGTCGTTCTTGCCTGCTGCTTCGGTAGCCAGAGGGTAAGCCTGGTTAGATGGATCGTCGACAAGAGTCACTCCCGGCGCATTTTGAAGAAGCTGTTTCACTTCGTCCAGATCAAAGTCCTGCTTAAGTTCCACATAAACGGACTCGGAATGACCATAGACGACCGGAATGCGTACGCAGGTCGTTGTGACTTTGATCGATTCGTCCTCCATAATCTTCTTCGTTTCCCGTACCATTTTCATTTCTTCCAGTGTATAACCGTTATCCTGAAATTTATCAATCTGCGGGATGGCATTAAAAGCAATCTGATGCTTGACCGGCAGTGAACCGACCGGCAGAATATCCGGTTCAACGGTTCATTATCCAGTACAGATTTGCTTTGACGCTTCAATTCTTCAATGGCCTGATTACCTGCTCCAGATACCGCCTGATAGGTCGACGCAATAATACGTTCGATTCCGTAGCGGTCATAGAGCGGCTTCAGAGCAGCTACCATCTGAATGGTGGAACAGTTCGGATTGGCGATAATTCCCTTATGGTCGGCGATGCGATCTGCATTGACTTCCGGCACGATCAGAGGTGTATCCGGGTCCATACGGTAGGCATTGGTGTTGTCAATACATACTGCACCATGACGTACAGCATGTGGTGCCAGTGCCTTACTGATGTCGCCACCGGCACTGAACAGGGCAATATCGATCCCTGCAAAGCTATCCGGGGTGGCCTCTTCTACAGTCACTTCCTGGCCTTTAAAAGTCACCTTTTTACCAGCAGAGCGTGCGGAAGACAGTAGCTTCAGTGTCTTCACCGGGAAATCCCGCTCTTCAAGCAATCTTACAATTTGTTGTCCTACTGCTCCTGTCGCACCAACGACAGCCACATTAAAGAATTGATTAGACATCTAGCATCTCTCTCCCCTTTGGTATTCCAGGGTCTATGTACAACAAGAGCTGATCAAAGACACAAACGGCGGTCCTTGTACAGACCACCGCAGACCCTGGCCGGCTTGCGCCGGAATATAATTTCAGTATCCTGCAATAATTGTAGAAATGATATCATTCCCTGTTATATCTTTCAACTGTTTCGCAAAAATGAATTTAACACAATAAAGTATTACTTCGTTCCTGTG
Organism: Paenibacillus sp. Z6-24; assembly: GCF_054161335.1. Classification (NCBI taxonomy): domain Bacteria; kingdom Bacillati; phylum Bacillota; class Bacilli; order Caryophanales; family Paenibacillaceae; genus Paenibacillus; species Paenibacillus sp. Z6-24. The sequence continues at coordinate 3,139,100 of NZ_CP096398.1, forward strand.
TGTCCGAATCCACCTGCTCCACGTACCGTCTCCGATAATTCTTCAACCTGAATCAGATCGGTATCCGGCACAGTCTGAAATACCATCTGTGCCACTCGTTCACCACGGTTGATCACAAAAGGTTCCTGCCCCAGATTAATGAGCAGTACCTTAATCTCTCCGCGATAATCCGCATCGATCGTTCCCGGTGTGTTCAGACAGGTAATTCCGTGCTTGTATGCCAGTCCGCTGCGAGGACGGATCTGCGCTTCCAGACCGGCTGGCATGGCCAGAGCGATGCCGGTTGGTACCAGCGCACGGCTTCCAGGCTCCAGTGTCATCGGTTCGGTCACCGATGCGTACAGATCATAGCCGGAAGCAAGTTCCGACATTCTCCGTGGAAGCTCCAGTCCTTCGCTTCCAGGGAGGGTCTTGATTTCTACCTTAATGGACAAGTTCATCTCTCCTTACATGTGCAATGCTTTTATCCGATCCGCCAACCATTGCCAGCGCATAGGGTTCAGCGAACATATCGTCAATGACCGAACGGATATCTTCCATCGTCACTTCTTCGATATATTGGATGGTCTCATCAACCGTATTATGCTTGCGCAGCATAATTTCGTTTTTGCCGAGACGGTTCATAATGCTGCTTGTGCTTTCCAGACTCAGGATCAGGCTGCCTTTGAGCTGCTGCTTGCCCTGCTCCAGTTCTTCTGCAGTAAGCCCGTTCTGCTTGAGATCCTGCAGCAGTGCATGGGTCAGTTTGAACACATCGCCTGTCTGCTTTGGTGCAGTTCCTGCATAAATGGTAAACAACCCGCTGTCTGCATGCGCAGTATAGTAGGAATATACCGAGTAGGCAAGTCCGCGCTTTTCACGAATTTCCTGGAAAAGTCGGGAGCTCATGCCTCCACCGAGTGCATTGTTGAGCAGTACCATCGCATAGTATCTCGGATCATCTATTTTACCACCTGGGAAGTTCATACAGATGTGATTTTGCTCCGTTTTTTTCTTGCGGAAAATGACCTCACCCTTAAATACCGGTGCTGTTATGATTGGTTCCGGTCCATGCACATCAAAGTCACCGAAATACTTGTCCAGCAGCGGCACGACACTGTCATCAATATTGCCGGCAATGCTGATCACCGTATTTTCTACCGTATAGCGGTCTTTCATAAACAGACGCAGCTGATCCGGTCCCATCGGCTTTAGGCGATCTTCGGTTCCGAGGATCGGATAGGCCAGCGGATGATTGCCATAGGAAGCCATCGTAGCCAGATCATGCACGAGATCATCCGGGTCATCCTCATACATGGAGATTTCCTCCAAAATGACATTTTTCTCCTTGGCCAGTTCATCCGGATCGAGCAGGGAATGGAAAAACATATCCGATAAAATATCCAGAGCGATCTCCAGATGCTCATCCAGCACTTTGGCATAAAAACAAGTATATTCCTTGCTGGTAAAGGCGTTTACGTTGCCGCCAATACCATCAAAAATTTCGGCAATCCGTTTGGCGTCATAACGCTTGGTGCCTTTGAACAGCATATGTTCAATAAAATGCGAAATTCCATTCGTCACCAGACTTTCATTGCGTGATCCGGTTTTGATCCAGATACCAAATGTGACAGAACGGAAGGTAGGCATTTTTTCCATAACGATTCGAAGACCATTGTTCAGTTGTACCCGTTCCATAGGCGGACCTCCCGTTTCATAAATGCATTCCTATCCTAACAGAATATGAGTGTTGACTCAACACGAAGGAATGAAAAAAAGAGACAGAAGAAATTCTGACTCTTTTGGTTAATACTATTCAGCTGCGATTAGAAGAAAGAATAAATCAGGAATTGGCTTTTTCGGATGCATCTGCTGTCAGCAGTACTTTACGTGACAGATTCACACGGCCCTGGTTATCGATTTCCGTAACTTTCACGGTAATCATATCTCCAATGGCTATAACGTCTTCCACCTTGGCTACGCGCTCTGTGGAGAGCTGTGAAATGTGTACCAGACCATCTTTACCCGGCAGAATTTCAACGAAAGCACCGAATTTCTCGATTCGTTTTACTTTACCCAGGTAAGTCTCGCCTACTTTCACTTCACGTACCAGATCTTCGATCATCTTCTGTGCTTTCTGGATCATCTCTTCATCAGAAGAACCGATAAAGACGCGACCATCCTGCTCGATATCAATTTTTACGCCGGTTTCATCAATGATTTTGTTGATGATTTTACCGCCGGGTCCAATAACATCACGGATTTTATCCGGGTTGATATTGATGATAACGATTTTCGGAGCATAAGCGGACAGGCTTGTTCTTGGCTTATCCATGATTTCATTCATTTTGCCGAGGATATGCAGTCGTCCTTCACGAGCCTGGGACAATGCTTCGGACAAAATCGCACGGTCGATACCGTTGATCTTGATATCCATCTGAATGGCAGTAACACCTTCAGCCGTACCGGCTACCTTGAAGTCCATATCCCCGAGATGATCTTCCATACCCTGAATATCGCTCAGAATCGATACGTGATCCTGGTCCTTGATCAGACCCATGGCAATACCGGCTACCGGAGCTTTGATCGGTACACCTGCATCCATCATCGCCAGCGTGCTGGCACAGATACTTGCCTGAGAAGTGGAACCGTTGGATTCCAGAACTTCGGATACGACACGAATCGTGTACGGGAATTCTTTTTCGGAAGGAATTACCTTCGACAATGCGCGCTCACCCAGTGCACCGTGACCGATTTCGCGGCGACCTGGTGGACGCAGTGGACGTGCTTCCCCTACGCTGAATGGCGGGAAATTGTAATGATGCATAAAACGCTTGGATTCTTCCGGTGCAATACCGTCTAGAATCTGTACATCACCGAGTGCACCCAGTGTACAAATGCTCAGTACCTGCGTTTGTCCACGTGTAAACAGACCCGAACCGTGCGTTCTAGGCAGCAATTTCACATCACACTCGATAGGACGGATCTCTTCTAGACGACGTCCATCGGGACGTACTTTGTCATGAGTGATCAGACGACGCACTTCTTCTTTGACAATATCATGAAGAACTTCTTTGACATCGTCCATCAGATCCGGTGTCTCGGCATACTGCTCTTCAAAATGAGCAACAGCTTCGTCGTTCACTTTGTCGATCGCTTCCTGACGTGCCTGTTTCTCAGCGATTTTCAGCGCATCGACCAGACGTGCAGATGCGAATTCACGCACAGCTGCATTCACGTCGCTGTCTACCGTATGCAGTTTTACTGCCATTTTCGGTTTGCCGACAGCTTGTACCAGTTCTTCGATCGTTGCAATAATGCCACGGATTTCATTGTGACCAAACATGATCGCTTCCAGCATGATATCTTCCGGCAGCTCATTCGCTTCCGCTTCAACCATCATGATCGCGTCTTTGGTACCTGCAACGACCAGATACATTTCGCTTACTTCCTGTTGTGCCAGTGTAGGGTTGACGACGAATTCGCCATCCACACGACCTACAGCCACGCCGCCAATCGGTCCGTCGAACGGAACATCCGAAATGCTGAGTGCTGCAGAAGTACCGATCATTGCAGCGATCTGAGGCTCACAATCCTGCTCTACGCTCATGACGTAGTTAGCTACCTGAACATCGTTACGGAAGCCTTCCGGGAACAATGGACGAATCGGACGGTCAGTCAGACGGCTCGCCAGAATGGCTTTCTCGCTCGGTCTGCCTTCACGTTTGATGAATCCGCCTGGAATCTTACCTACAGCGTACAATTTTTCCTCGTAGTTTACAGTTAACGGGAAAAAGTCCAGATCTTTGGGTTCAGAGGAGGCTGTTACTGTACAGAGCACTGCGGTGTCTCCGTAGCGTACCATTACGGCTCCATTGGCCTGTTTAGCCAAACGGCCTGTTTCCAGTGTCAGAGTTCTGCCTCCGAGCTGCATTTCAACTCGCTGTTCCATGAAATTCCTCCTTTTTAGGTCATCATCACTATTCTATAATCAAATCCCAATTCCTGCCGGAAATGATAATCAGTAATCCAAAATATGTGTACTTACAAAAAGCAACCCGGCCGTTGCCGTTGGCTCCGAAAAGACCATACGGCTGAACAACCAGGCTGCTTTGGAATTGCTTTAGTTTTAGCGACGCAGGCCGAGTCTTTCGATCAGCGCACTGTAACGTCTAACATCGGTTTTCTTGAGGTAAGCCAGAAGCTTACGACGTTGACCTACCATTTTCAGAAGACCACGACGGGAATGATGATCCTTTTTGTGGCTGCGGAAATGATCCTGCAGGTTAACGATGTTTTCAGTCAGGATAGCGACTTGTACCTCTGGAGATCCTGTATCGGACTCATGAGTTCTGTACTCTTCGATCAGCTGTTGTTTACGTTCTTGAGTTAATGCCATCCTATTCACCTCCTTAGAATTTTCATAATAATCGCCATTAGCCTCGTTATCGGCGGTGAGACTCGAGTAACCAAGCTAAGGTTGTGTTGACTGTTTACTTGAAACAGCAACGTTAACCAGTATAGCACAACCTGATCATGAATATCAATGTTGTACTACAAATTTATTGCAGGTGTCAGACCAGACGTTTTCTCGCCTCTTCGGCATCGCGTCCGATCTGGGCGACCAGTTCATCAATCGATCCGAACTTTTGCTCTGGACGAATATAATCGATTAATTCCACGGCCAGCTGCTGACCATAGAGATCTCCCTGGTAATCAAAAATATGCGCTTCAAAGCTGGGACGCGTCTCTCCGGTCTGGAATGTAGGCTTGTAGCCAATATTCATTACACCGGTACGCCAAGCGCCTTCTGCCATTACCCGTACCGCATAGACCCCGGATTTGGGCACTACATATTTCTCATTAAGCTCCAGATTGGCCGTCGGGAAACCGATCGTACGGCCCCGCTTGTCGCCATCGATTACTTTGCCGCGGATCTGATAGGGACGACCGAGCAGACAGGCTGCTGTGGCTGCATCCCCTTCACGCAGTGCGCGGCGGATCGCTGTGCTGCTGACTTTGGTTCCTTCCAGCTGAAAAGCAGGCACGGTGTCCACCTGCAGGGATTCCTGTCCCAGCTCCCGGAGAAGCTCCGGATTGCCTGCTCCCTTGTGTCCAAAGTGGAAGTCGAATCCTACCACTGCCGTATGCACCTGTAGAGGACGCAGCATTTCATAGTAGAACTGCTCCGGCGTTACCGTCGAGAAAGCATGATTGAATTGAGCAACATACAGTGTATTCACACCCATGTTACGTAAAATCTCTTCCTTGATGGACAGCGGCGTCAGATAACCTTCATAATCTCCCTTGCCCAGAATTTCCTTGGGATTCGGATTGAAAGTCATTACCGAGGCTGCTATGCCAAGGCTTCTGGCCAGACGGATTCCGTGCTCAATCACACTCGTATGTCCAAGATGCAGCCCATCAAACTGACCAATGGCCATAACTTGGCGATGGTCCGAATGAGGTCTGCCGCCCTCTGCCCAGGGATAGGATAACCTTACGATATTCACTATGATATCACCTGCATTTCCACAATTAGTTCATTTCAGCGCTGCTGTCTGTATTGTAACCCATGAAGATATGGATAGGCTATGCAGGCAAAAACACCTTTACCGGTGCAATCTGCCCGGTCTGCTCATCCTCACGGAAAATTCCGATAAATATCTTTTCCGGACCATATAACTTGAACAAGCCCATACTGCCTTCGTCCAGCTGCTGATTCGTTACAGTGGCAGAAGCATCCTCCACAGGGTGGATATAACGCTTATCAATCTTTTTACCCTGCAGCGTCGAACGGTATAGCGCTTCATCAACCGTAAATGAAGGCAAGCCGGACATCGCCTGATCCGCCGGGATCAGATGCTGCTCCAGTTCGCCGGTCTCCATAAACGCTTCGATCTGTTCAAAGGTCAGACACTGATCCAGCCGGATTCCTGCCGACTGGGTACGCACCAGCTCCACCATCGTAGAAGGGACATGAAGAGCACGTCCTACATCGACACATAGTGTACGGATGTACGTACCTTTGGAACAGAGCACACGGAACGAGACTTCCGGATGAGTGCCCGGTTTCCAGCCTGTCATTTCCAGACTGTAAATGATCACTTCCCGTGCCTTGCGTTCCACAGTCTTGCCTTCACGAGCCAGCTCATACAGACGCTTGCCATCCACTTTGACAGCGGAATACATGGGCGGCACCTGCGAGATCGTGCCGATCATGCTCTGTAAAGCCGCATGCACCTGCTCCTCGGTTAGCTGTACTTCGTCTACCTGCTCGGTAATCTCACCGGTGAGATCCTCTGTATCGGTAGCAATACCAAAGCGCAGCGTTGCCTCATACTCTTTGGGCATTTCCTGCAAATATTCCACGATACGCGTAGAACGCCCCAGACATAGCGGCAGTACGCCGGTGACGGCCGGATCAAGTGTACCGGTATGACCGATACGCTTCATCCGTACCAGACGGCGAACTTTGGCTACTACATCATGGGAAGTAAATCCTGCCGGCTTCTGTACCGCCAGTACTCCGTCAAACTGATTCATAAGGACTCCTTCACCCGCTGCACTACTTTTTCAATGACTTCATTCAGACTGCCTTCGAGTCTGCAGCCTGCTGCTTTGATATGCCCGCCGCCGTCAAATTGCTGGGCAATGGCTGCTACATCCACTTTACCGGCAGAACGCATACTTGCTTTTACCGCGTTGTCGTTGATCACTTTGAAGAAAATGCCAACTTCAACACCCTGAATATTCCGGGTAAAGTTAACAATGCCTTCGAGATCCTCGTTCTCGGCTCCCGCCTGGATCATATGCTCAGGCGTTACGTACACATAGGCAATCTTGCCGTCAGCTGTCAGTTCCAGGGTGGATAAGGCAAGTGCCAGTACTTTGACCTGCGCCAGGGTTACTTCCTCCAGCAAGGTCTCTGCCAGCTCGGGACCATTGACTCCCAGCTCTAGCAGCCTGGAAGCAATCTCCATTACCTTCGGAGAAGTGCTGGAATAGCGGAAACCGCCCGTATCGGTCAACAAGCCTGTATAGATCGCTTCTGCCGCTTCGGTGGTCCAGTCTACATCAAAGCAGTTAAACCAGTCATACAGCACTTCAGCTGTAGCTGCAGCATCCGGTTTGATCACATTGACTGTGCCAAATCCGTCATTGGTTGGATGATGATCTATGTTTAGAATAGCGGCTGATTCTGCCATCCATTCTTTTACTAAGCCTACACGCTTAAAGTCTGCACAGTCGACGCAGATTATGTTCTGATATTCACGTTGTCCTCCATCGGACAGCTGGTTGATAATCTGATCAGACAGCGTGAGATAATTCATACGCTTCGGAATCGGACCTTCATTGACCAGTGTGAATTTTTTGCCCAGACAAGACAGAAGCCAGCCCACTGCTACAGTGGAACTGACTGCGTCTCCGTCCGGCTGAACATGCGAAACCACCAGAAAATCATCGTGCTCCTCAACGAATGCTTTCGCATCAAGAAGCGCTTGTTCATAGGTCTGCATTGCCGTCTCCTTTGAAGTTACTCTTTGGAAGAATCTTCATTACGGTGGATCTGATTGATCAACTGGTCAATCCGATTGCCGTAGGCAATGGACTCATCAATTTTGAAAATCAGTTCCGGTGTATGACGCAACCGGATGCGCTTGCCGATTTCGGAGCGCAGGAACCCGGATGCTTTTTCGATTCCTTTCAGAGAACCTTGTTTTTGTTCATCATCGCCCAGTACGCTGAGGTAAACCTCAGCCTGGGAGAGATCATTGGTAACATCTACACCGGTAACGGTCACAAAACCGATACGCGGATCTTTGAGTTCATTTTGGATGAGCAGACTCAGTTCTTTTTTGATCTGTTCGCCTACTCGTCCTGTTCTGATCTTAGCCATTCTTTTTCACCTCGCGATTAGCGCTCTACAGCTTCCATGATAAAGGCTTCGATAACGTCGCCTTCCTTAAGATCATTGTAGCCATCCAGCGTAATACCACACTCGTAACCCTGTGCCACTTCTTTGGCGTCATCTTTGAAACGTTTGAGGGAATCGATCTTGCCCTCAAAGACAACGATGCCGTCACGGATCAGGCGGGTCTCTGCAGAACGGGTGATTTTGCCGGAAGTAACCATACAACCTGCAATTGTACCGACTCTGCTGATTTTGAATGTGCTGCGGACTTCTGCATGTCCAATAACCACTTCTTTGTATTCCGGATCGAGCATACCTTTCATAGCCTGCTCAATCTCTTCAATTGCACTGTAGATAACGCGATGCAGACGGATATCTACTTTTTCCTGCTCGGAAGTTTGCTTCGCTTGTACGTCAGGACGTACGTTAAAGCCGATAACGATCGCATTGGAAGCTGCGGCCAGGATAATATCGGACTCGTTGATTGCACCTACACCGCGGTGGATAATTTTGACGCGTACGCCTTCCACCTCGATTTTTTCGAGAGAGCCTTTGAGAGCCTCTACGGAACCCTGCACATCACCTTTGATGATGACGTTCAGATCTTTGATTTCACCGTCTTTGATATGCTGGAATAGATCATCCAGCGTGACGCGTGTATTGGCACCCAGCTCGGACTGACGATGTGTAATCGCACGTTTATCAGCAATCGAACGTGCTTTACGCTCATCTTCAAATACCATGAACGGATCGCCTGCCTGTGGCACTTCCGTCAGACCGGTAATTTCAACCGGTGTGGAAGGACCTGCTTCTTTGAGGCGGCGTCCCTTATCATTTACCATCGCACGGATACGTCCGAAACAGTTACCTGCAACAAAAGCGTCTCCGACTTTGAGGGTACCATGCTGTACGAGAATACGAGCTACCGGACCGCGTCCTTTATCCAGCTCGGCTTCAATGACTGCACCACGGGCACGCTTGTCCGGGTTCGCTTTGTAGTCGTTCACTTCAGCGATCAGCAGGATCATTTCCAGCAGTTCTTCGAGACCTGTACGCTGCTTGGCAGATACATTAACGAAGATGGTGTCTCCACCCCACTCTTCCGGTACGAGTTCATACTCGGTGAGTTCCTGTTTTACTTTATCCGGATTTGCACCCGGCTTATCGATTTTGTTGACAGCTACGATAATTGGCAGGCCTGCCGCTTTGGCATGGTTAATTGCCTCTACCGTCTGTGGCATAACGCCATCATCCGCTGCAACCACGATGATTGTAATATCGGTTACCTGTGCACCACGAGCACGCATAGCTGTAAATGCTTCGTGACCCGGTGTATCGAGGAAAGTGATTTTTTTCTTATTAATTTCTACCTGGTATGCGCCGATATGTTGAGTAATACCGCCTGCTTCGCCGCCTGTTACATTCGTGGAACGAATGGCATCAAGCAAAGTGGTTTTACCATGATCGACGTGACCCATAATAGTAACAACCGGTGGACGTGCTTTCAGATCTGCTTCTTCATCGACTTCTTCCACTGTCTCAAAGCGATCATCTTCCACTGCGATTTTCACTTCAACTTCTACGCCATAATCATCAGCAAGCAGCTGGATGGTATCCAGATCAAGCTCCTGGTTGATTGTAGCCATAACGCCGCTGCTGATCAGCTTTTTGATAACTTCGGAAGCATCCTTGTGCAGCAGTTTGGCTGTTTCGCCAACCGTCATCTCACCGCGAACGATGATTTTTTTAGGCGTGTTGTCGATTTTCTCGCGCGGAGGCTGGTTGTAGTTCTGGTTACGTCCGCCACGGCCTTTGCCGCCACGACCGTTACGGTTACCACCGCCACCACGGCTGTTATCGAAACGTCCGCCACCACCGCCACTGCCGCCGCGGTTATTGTTGCTGCGGTTACCGCCGCCACTGCTGCTGCCACGGTTACCACCGGAGTTAGAACTTGATCCTGTTCCACCGCTCTGGGCAGTTCTTACCTGGCCTGAAGGCTGACGGTTCTGTGAACTGCTGCTGGATTGAGGACGGGCTGCTGCACTGCTAGGCTGGCGAGTGCCACCTGTAGTACTGCGATTACTCTGTTGACCGGTGGAAGTTCCACCCTGTGAACTGCGGTTACCCTGTTGGCCGGACGAAGATCCGCCTTGTGCACTACGGTTACCTTGTTGACTTGACGACGAGTTAGAGCGGTTACTGCTTGTACCGCTTTGGGACCTATTATTCCCGTTGGTTGAGTTGTTCTGATTTTTTATATCCATACCTACCTGCTTTTCCTGTCTATTTTTTTCGCGTGACGTCGAAGAAGCGTCCGCTGTTGTTGGCTGTCCAGTGCTTGGGTTATCCGCAGCATTGGATTTAATATTTTTAAAAAAACCTTCGACTTTGGTGACAGCGTCATTTTCTATGACGCTCATATGATTGTTGACCGGTACATTCAGTCTTTTCAAGATCGTAATGATTTCTTTGCTGCTCATATTGAGAGATTTCGCATATTCATAAACTCTCAGTTTATCCTTCTGCTCCTGTGTGCTCAATATATTCCACCTCCGACGAATCCCCTATTCGTTTGCGGAGAAGCTTGGCGAACCCGTTGTCGGTCAATGCCAGCACGACACGGCCATCCTTTCCGATGCTTGTTCCCAGCTGATCACGATCGTAACCGATGAGCAGAGGGATCTGGTAACTGGTGCATTTATCACGGAATTTCTTTTGCGTGTTGGCTGAGGCATCCCCGGCCAGGACGACAAGTGAAGCATCGCCGGAACGAATCGCTTTGAGCACGAGTTCGTCCCCGGATAACACTTTACCAGCCCGCATTGCAAGACCGAGTAGGGATAATTCGTTATTCATTAGCGTCTCTCTCCTGCACTGAACTGAAATTGCTTTCTACGCTGCTAAACTCGCTGGCAAGCCGTTCATATATTTCCGGACTTACCGGCACTTTGAGCGCGCGGTCAAACGCACGACTCTTCTGTGCCAGCTGAAAGCAGGCCATATTGCCGCATACATAAGCGCCACGACCCGATTTCTTACCGGTCAAATCAATCTCCACCGTTTCTTCCGGTGTACGTACGATGCGAACCAGCGTTTTCTTGGGCATCATTTGCTGGCAAGCGACACATTTGCGCAGCGGTATCTTTTTGGTCTTCAATGGTACCATCCCCCTTCAAACTTATGAACTCTCCCGATTGCCATCATGCACACACATCAGAACGGCCACGGCAAGCAGCGGCCTGTAAGAGAGTCCAATCCTGCAAGTAATGGGAAAGGTTAGTCAACCGATACGGAATCCTGATGCATTTCTTCGCCCATTTCTCTCGGACGTCCAAATTCTTCTTCTGCCTGTGTCTCGCTCTTGATGTCGATTTTCCAGCCAGTCAGTTTGGCGGCAAGGCGCGCATTCTGACCTTTGATACCGATCGCCAGGGAAAGCTGGTAATCCGGTACAATGACGCGGGCCATCTTCTCTTCCTCGAACACTTGAACTTCGAGTACTTTGGAAGGGCTCAGCGCGTTGGCTACGTATTCTTCCACACTCTCCGAATAGCGGACGATATCGATCTTCTCGCCGCGCAGTTCACCGACGATAGTCTGTACGCGTATGCCGCGAGGGCCTACACAGGAACCGACAGGATCGACTTCCGTATTACGGGAATACACTGCGATTTTGGAACGGAAGCCGGCTTCACGAGCCACCGAGCGGATCTCTACTACGCCGTCAAAAATTTCCGGCACTTCCAGCTCAAACAGACGTTTCAGCAAACCAGGATGTGTACGTGAAAGTATAATCTGAGGTCCTTTGGTCGTGTTTTCCACTTTGGTGATGTAGCCTTTGATACGCTCGTTCATGTTGAACTTCTCATTCGGCATCAATTCGGTCAAAGGCAGTACCGCTTCTACTTTACCCAGATCGACGTAGATGTTACGTGCATCCTGGCGCTGTACAATACCGGTGACGATATCTTCTTCTTTATCAATAAAAGCATTATAAATGAGTCCGCGTTCAGCTTCACGGATACGCTGTGTAACAACCTGCTTCGCAGTTTGCGCAGCAATACGTCCGAAATCACGTGGAGTGACTTCGATCTCTGCTACGTCTTCCAGCTGGAAGTGCGGGTTAATCTCACGAGCGGAAGCAACCGAAATCTCAGTGCGCTCATCCAGTACTTCTTCCACGACCATTTTACGGGCAAAGACTTTGATCGCCCCGGTGTTGCGGTTCATATCGACCCGCACGTTTTGCGCAGTATTGAAATTGCGCTTGTAACTGGAAATAAGCGCCGCTTCGATCGCTTCGAATAGAATATCCTTGCTGATCCCCTTTTCGCGTTCCAGCTCATTCATTGCTTCAATAAAATCCATACTCATGGCTTTCAAGATCCCCCTTTCAAAAAACTACCGTTTTAAAAAATGATTGCCAGTCTGGCGCTGGCTACTTTTTCATATGGAATAGTGTAACGTTTCTTGCCCGCTTCAATGAGCATGTCTTCATTATCAAAGGAGAGCAGCCGCCCCTCAAATTCCTTGGACCCATCCACTGGTTCATATGTTGTTACAAATACGTCTTTTCCGACTGCTTTGAGAACATCCGACTCTTTTTTGAGAGGACGTTCAGCTCCCGGTGAGGAAACTTCCAGAAAGTAAGGATCTTTGATCGGATCATTGGCATCCAGCTGCTCACTTAAATACTCACTAACCCGGCCGCAATCATCGATATCAATGCCGCCTTCTTTGTCCACAAATACGCGGAGAAACCAGTTCTTACCTTCTTTTACATATTCCACATCGACCAGCTCAAACCCATGTTCCTCCAAAAATGGCTGTACCATTTCCTCGACGGTCGTTTTAATCTTTGGTGTACTCAAACAATCCAACCCTCCATCGCCTCAGAATCCCTTATTCAAATGAGCGCTGCCGAATGGCGTATAACTGCTGCATCTTAAAGAAAATCGAACCAAATAAGAATCTTTCGGTTCGATCTTTTCCATAGGCTATACCGTATACCTTTATTCAACAACCTCATACCAAACAGTAAAGAGTGGGTTTCCCCACTCTTTACAGGACGGTTATTTCTTTATTAGCTCCTTAAAATTATATCATAATCCTGTGGGAGTGACAAGTGAAACGCCTTGACCACATTTGACACCATACATCCTTTTAGAAAAGGGACAGTTGATTGCTCTCAGGTAGACCGCGGAAGCAGCCCATCTGTGTTAACAGCTCCACAATCGTCTTGGTCGCTTTGGATTTCTGCTGGAAATCCTCAATCGACAGGAACTCGCCATGCTCACGGGATGCGGCGATATTGCGTGCCGCATTGTCTCCGATTCCCTGCACTGCCGAGAATGGCGGCAGCAAACTTTTATCATCCACAATAAAGGAAGTGGCATCCGAACGATACAGATCAATCGGTTTGAACGAGAACCCGCGGGCGGTCATTTCCAGCGCCATTTCGAGTGCTGGCAGCATGTTCTTTTCCTTTGGCGGTGCCTGGAAGCCCATCTGCTCAATCTCTTCAATCTTGCGGTAGATCGCTTCGTACCCTTTACAGCAGAGATCGATATCAAAGTCCTCTACCCGAACGGTAAAGTAGGTCGCATAGTATTCAATCGGATAATACAGTTTAAAATAAGCCGTACGCACTGCCGATATAACATAGGCAGAGGCGTGAGCTTTCGGGAACATATACTGGATTTTGAGACAGGAATCAATGTACCACTGCGGCACCTTGCATTTTTTCATCTCATCGATCCATTCCGGTGTCAGACCTTTACCCTTACGCACACTCTCCGTAATTTTGAAGGCCAGACCGGCATCCATGCCCGCTTTGTAAATCAGGAACAGCATAATATCATCACGACAGCCGATAACGGTCTTAATCGTACATGTATTGTTTTTGATCAGTTCCTGTGCGTTGCCGAGCCATACGCCGGTTCCGTGTGACAGACCCGAGATCTGGAGTAAATCCGCAAAGGAAGATGGCTGTGATTCCACGAGCATCTGCCGAACGAACTTGGTACCCATCTCCGGTACACCATATGTCGCTACCGGACTGCGCAGCTGCTGCGGCGAAATGCCCAGTGCTTCCGTCGAGTTAAACATGCTCATAACCTTCGGATCATTCATCGGAATGGTCGTTGGGTCCACACCCGTCAGATCCTGCAGCATCCGCATCATCGTCGGATCATCATGACCCAGAATATCCAGTTTGAGCAGATTCGCCTCAAACGCGTGATAGTCAAAGTGTGTTGTTTTCCACTCGGCATTCACATCATCGGCCGGATACTGTACCGGTGTAACATCCTCTACATCGATATAATCCGGTACCACCACGATGCCGCCGGGATGCTGACCGGTACTGCGCTTGACACCCGTACAACCGGATGCAAGACGGTTTAACTCGGCACCGCGCCATTTTTTCTGATGCAGTTCTTCATATTTCTTGGCAAATCCATACGCTGTTTTCTCAGCAACCGTACCGATCGTTCCGGCACGAAATACGTTCTCTTCTCCAAACAGCACCTTGGTATAGTTATGCGCCTTGGGCTGGTAATCACCGGAGAAGTTCAAGTCAATATCGGGAACCTTGTCCCCTTTGAAACCAAGGAACGTCTCGAACGGGATATCCTGACCTTCGCCTTTAAGTTTGCCGCCGCATTGAGGACAGTCTTTTTCGGGAAGATCGAATCCACTTGGGACGCTGCCGTCGAGGAACCATTCGCTATGCCGACATTCCGAATTGATGCAAATATAATGGGCAGGCAGCGGATTAACCTCGGATATACCGAGGAATGTCGCTACGACCGATGAACCTACCGATCCCCGTGAACCTACCAGATAACCGTCCTGGTTGGACTTTTTCACCAGCTTCTCGGAAATCAAATAGTTGGCAGAGAATCCGTATTTGATAATCGGCTCCAGCTCTTTTTCCAGACGGGCGATAACGACTTCCGGCAGTTCTTCGCCGTAAATGGACTTGGCCGTCTCATAACAGGTATTGCGTATTTCTTCATCGGCTCCGTCCAGCAGTGGCGTAAACAGCTTGTCCGGGAACAACGGGAAGTCCTCGAATCGTTCTGCCAGCGCCTGTGTGTTGGTGACGACCACTTCATAAGCTTTGTCTTCGCCGAGGAAAGTAAACTCTTCCAGCATCTCACTTGTTGTACGCAGATGCGCATCCGGCTTGCGCTGATCCTTGAGCGGACTAAAGCCGGTAATGCCGTTGATCGTAATATCCCGGAACAGCTTTTGACGTGGCTCCAGATAATGTACATTGCCTGTCGCTACAACCGGCTTGTTCAGGCGGTCACCGATCTCGCATACTTTGGTCAGTGCGGTCTCAATCTCACGTGGACTGCCGACGAGACCTTTATCCACCAGATGCATATACATGGTCATGGGCTGAATCTCCAGTACATCGTAGAACTGGGCCACTTCTTCCGCTTCCTCCACGGTTTTATTCAACACTGCTTCAAAGAATTCGCCTTTCTCACAGCCTGACATGACGAGTATGCCTTCGCGATACTCGGTTAGTACGGACTTGGGGATACGCGGCACACGTTTGAAGTATTCGGTGTGTGACAGGGAAATGAGTTTAAACAGATTTTTTTTGCCTTTTTCATTCAGCGCATAGATCGTACAGTGGAACGGACGAGCATTAGACAGATCTTGACCGACAAATTCATTCAGACGATCCAGCCGGGTTAAGCGGCGCTCCTGTTCCGCATCCTTGAGCAATCCGAACAGAATGCCTCCCAGAGCAATCGTATCGTCAATCGCACGGTGATGGCTTTCCAGAGATACTTTATATTTATCCGCCAGCGTATTCAGACGGTGGTTTTTCATTTTCGGGTGAAGCAGTCTTGCCAATTCCAATGTATCCAGCACCGGATTTTTCATTTCCGGCAGATCATGATTTTTCAGTGTAGCCTGGATAAAGCCAATATCGAATCGTGCGTTGTGCGCGACCAGAATGCCATCACCGGCAAAAGCAACAAATTCACGGATCACCTGATCAATCTCCGGAGCTCCACGAACCATCTCGTCGGTAATATTCGTCAGCTGCTGGATATTGTACGGTATCCGTTCATGCGGATCGACAAATGTAGCATACCGGTCCAGCTCCTTGCCATCCTGCATTTTGACAGCGGCAATCTCGATAATCTTGTTTTGTGTAATCGACAAACCCGTGGTCTCGATATCGAATACAATATAGGTGGCATCTTTGAGTTCAATCGGCTGCGGCTCCAGTACGATAGCGACCGAGTCATTGATTACGTTGGCTTCCAGTCCGTACAACACTTTGATGCCATGCTTTTTGGCTGCTTTGGCTGCTTCGGGATAGCACTGTACACCGCCATGATCGGTAACGGCGATCGCCGAGTGTCCCCATGCGGCAGCTGTTTTTACATACTGGTCAATCGGTGTGACAGCATCCATCGTGCTCATAGTTGTGTGCAAATGGAACTCTACCCGCTTTTCTTCTGCATCATCCTTACGTCCCGGCGGTGCCTTAATTTCGTTCAGATCGGAAGGAATCATCGCCAGTTCGGGAATCTGCATAAACCGGTCATATTCTACCCGGCCGCGCGCTTTCACCCATTTGCCATTAGCCAGCAGGCTCATTACTTTCAGATCCTCTTTGTTTTTGGCGAACATCTTCATCTGCAGGGAATCCGTAAAGTCGGTCAGGAAGAACGTAAACAGGGTGCTGCCATTGCGCAGTTCCTTGCTTTCCAGTCCAAAGATGGTACCCTGGACCGTAATCTTCTTCTCTTCATCCTGAAGATCCTGCAGCGGCACTGCCTGCTCCTTGATCTCATAACCAACCTGGAGACGTACCGGCTCGCCATCTTCATCCACTTCTTCTTCCAGCTCAGATTCCATGCTGGTCATGATGCGTTCAATCTCCTGCAGTTCTTCCTGACGGCGCTGTTCATGGAAAGCCTGAACCGCTTCAGTCGTGTTCTCGCCCACTTCTACCTTGATGCGCAGCTGTAGACCAAAATAGTCCTCGTAAAAACGGACAATCGCCTGGTCGATCTGCTTTTTCTTGGCCAATTCCATAGCCATCTGATCACTCATCGTGAGTGTCAGCATATCCCCATTCAGTGCAAACTTGGCCCGTACCATCCAGCCGTTAACCGATGGAATCTGGCGCTGTACCCACTCCAGGAAAAGGCCCCAGTATTCCTCTACAATCTGCACATGATCAATATGATCATTGTACCGGAACAGAAACTTAATTTTGGCAATATGGCTCATTTTGTCCTGTATATGTTTGCAAAAAGTACGATAGGTCGGTGAAGGAATAAGCGTCTCTTTGCTAATCGTCAGCTTCCATTCCTTGTTGCTGCGGCTGATCTCTACCTGCTCAATCGCTCCGTCGGCAAAATAGGGCTCCATCAATCCGGCAGGCACCTGCGCCTGCTTCATCAACAGCTCGAAACGTTGTCTTTTCTCTCCGCTAGCGCTCACGCTCATGAGGTCCCCCTTCAAAAAAGTGGCAAGCTCCCGTTAAAGTCGGTGCCAGACTGACGTCTACTCCGCTCTCCGGAAGCTTGCCTGCTTGATGTCATGCTTCTGTATAACTGGTTCACATGTAATCACCAGGCATACGATATATTTCGGATAATTATATTATTCTGAACAGTAAATCAAAAATCAATATGCACGTGCAAACACAACGGTGTGTTTGGCAGGCTGTCCGGTTACCAGACATTTATCCTTTTGCACGTCCAGCTGGAACGGAATGTTACGGATCGTTGCGCCTGTCTCTTCTTTGACTTGACGCTCGGTCTCTTCCGTGCCATCCCATCCAGCGATAAAGAAGCCGCGTTTTTCTTCCATGATCGCTTTCATCTCATCCAGCGTATCTACTACATGCATGTTCTCTTCACGGAATGCCAGTGCACGGGCATACATTTCCTCCTGGACCTGGTCCAGCATGGCTTGTACTTCGGCAACGATGTTTTCCAGGGGCACCTGTTTCTTCTCGCCGCTAATACGGGAGACAAGTACACATACACCGTTCTCGATATCACGAGGACCCACTTCCAGACGTACTGGAATACCGCGCATTTCATATTCGTTGAATTTCCAGCCTGGACGTACATCTGCACGATCATCGATACCAACGCGTACGCCTGCTTTTTTCAGTTCAGCGAACAACTCATCGGCACGGCCGACAACCAGATCACGTGTTTTTGGAGGCCCGATCGGAATGATCATAACCTGCTTTGGCGCTACTTTTGGCGGCAGCGCCAGACCGCGGTCATCACCGTGTACCATGATCAGCGCACCGATCAGACGTGTACTTACACCCCATGAAGTGGTGTGTGCATATTCCTGTGTATTTTCACGGCTCAGGAACTGGATATCAAAAGCTTCTGCAAAATTGGTACCCATATAGTGGGAAGTACCTGCCTGTACAGCACGTCCATCTTTCATCATTGCTTCGATGGAGTATGTAGCTTTGGCACCGGCAAATTTCTCCGAAGGGCTCTTTTGTCCTTTGATTACAGGGATAGCCAGGAAGTCCTGAACAAATTCTGTATATACATCCAGCATACGCATCGTTTCTTCCATTGCTTCATCTTGGGTTTCATGAGCGGTATGACCTTCCTGCCACAGGAATTCACTTGTACGCAGGAATGGCAGTGTGCGCTTCTCCCAGCGTACTACGTTCGCCCACTGATTGATCATTACAGGCAGATCGCGGTAGGATTGAATCCATTTGGAATACATATGGCCAAACATGGTCTCGGAAGTTGGACGAATCGCCAGACGTTCTTCCAGCGGATCGCCACCAGCTTCGGTTACCCAAGGCAGTTCCGGGTTGAAGCCTTCAACGTGTTCTTTTTCTTTCTCAAAAAAGCTCTCCGGGATAAAGAGCGGGAAGTAGGCATTACGATGACCGGTTTCTTTGAAACGACGATCCAGATCCTGCTGGATGTGCTCCCAGATCTCATAACCGTCCGGACGGAAGACGATACATCCGCGAACCGGGGAATAATCCATCAGTTCGGCTTTCTTGATCACGTCGATATACCAACGCGAGAAATCTTCGCTCTGTGGAGTGATTTCTGTTACAAATTGTTTATCCTGCTTTTCGTTCGACATAAAAATGGATATCCTCCTGTAAGTAACCAGTATTTAAATGAGCAGGCTGTCCGGCTGCCGGATCATAGACGAAATCGACTATTCAGGCAGCGCTCACCAACATATTTTCATCTATTGTAGCACGATTGCCGGAACTTGTTGAACCCTTTCAGACAAAGAAGCACAAGAGTGATGAAATGCAATCCGCCTGAAGGGCTTCAAAGCGTACAGCTGCATTTCTGTTCGACTCTTCTGCTTCTCTCTGCTGCTTGTATTAATTGTGCATTCGCTTGATCAACAAGCCACCAAACAAATCTTATCCTGAACGTGACAAATTAACAAGTCATTTCACAAAATGTTCTACCTGCCGGCCTCATCGGCATTAACCACGAATCAGCCTCAAAATATCGTTGTACGTCACTGCAATCATCAGCAGAAACAGCATCGCGAATCCGACAACATGTACTAGACCTTCCTTGCTCGGTTCCAGCGGTTTGCGACGAATCCATTCCACGAAAATGAAAATCAGTCGGCTGCCATCCAGTGCCGGAATCGGAAGCAGGTTGAAAATTCCCAGGTTAATACTGATAATGGCTGTCCAGCGGATCATCTGTTCTAACCCAAGTTTAGCTATGTCATTAGTCGCTTGAATCGTACCTACAGGTCCTGCCAACTGATCCAACTCAAACTGTCCAAAGATCAATCTTTTAAGACTTTCCAGAATCAATACACTCATATCTGCAAAATCTTTTCCAGCATAAGTAAAAGTTTCAGTAAAAGAAGCAGAACGAGTTTCTACTCCTGTAACTACTCCCACTTTACCAATATTACTGGCATCTGGTGAAGGAGTAACATTCACCGTCTGTTCCTTACCATCACGCTTGACTACCCACTCCATAGTCTTATTCGGTGAGTCTTGAATAAGCTTTACCATTTTCTCTGAGTCGTTGCCAATTGTAGTACCATTCACTTTTTCAACCACATCATCTTTTTCTAGTCCGGCCTGAGCAGCCGCTCCATCTGACATTACTTGAGATAACTGTACTCCTGTAGGGTTATCTACTGGTACGCCTGCCATACGTACATAAATTAAACACAGCACGATAGCCAGAATAAAGTTCATGGCCGGACCTGCAAAAATGGACAATGCCCGTTTGCCTACCGATGCGCTGTTAAAGTGACGGTTACGAGGCGCAATTTGAATCTCCTGACCTCTCGCCATCATCATCGCCTGTGGATGAACAGCAAATGTCTGCACTTCGCCATCCACATCCATAACAATCTTCAGATCATCCACCAGATCAATAGACTGAACTTCACCGCGAATTACATTTTTGCGGTTATCCAGTTGATCGACAAAAATAGTCTTGATCAGATTGTCCGATGTCCGTACTGCGATCGTCTGGCCTGGCTGAATCTCTGCCAGTTCCGGATCTTCACCGGCCATACGGGCATAGCCGCCGAATGGCAGCAGACGAAGTGTAAATACCGTTTCATTTCTTTTATATGAAAAAAGCTTGGGGCCAAATCCTATCGCAAATTCCCGTACCAGTACACCAGCACGCTTGGCAAAGAAATAGTGTCCCCACTCATGCACAGTCACGATCGTAAAAAACATGAGTACAATCATAATAATTCGTTGAAGTGTCTCCAAATTGCCAAATCCTCCTTTTATGCTTGCGACCGAAGGTCTTACTATTAGATTATCACTTCTGTAAGGCTATATACAAGCATAGCTGGCAAAGACAATGTAACAAATTACTTTAATTGGAAAATGAAGGTTTGACCCCTTACACTGGTGAACCTCTATCTCCAGATCCCCAACGTTCTAATCTCATTCAGCAGCCTTTTGCCTATCATAAAGCAGGAGCAAACTCCAATCAGTCGACTGCTATCAGCTGTTTGTGGAAAAAGCAAGCGCCCGTCTACGGGTCTCCTGATCGACAGCCTGAATGACTTCAAGCTCTGGATTTGCTATTGTCTGATGGTGCTCCAGCGCATCAGCGATAATATCCTCGATCGCCAGGAAGGCAATCTCTCCATTCAGGAATCGGGCCACTGCCACTTCATTAGCCGCGTTGAATACGGTCGGGGCTGTTCCGCTTAGGCGGCCTGCTTCAAACGCCATACGTAGACAAGGAAAGCGCTCATAGTCCATTTCCTTGAAGTTTAGCTGTCCGACCTGAGCCAAAGACAATCGCGGTGATGGCGAAGGCTGACGATCCGGGTAAGTCAGCGCATACTGAATCGGCACTCGCATATCCGGGTTACCCAGCTGGGCAATAATGCTTGTATCCACAAATTCCACAAAAGAATGAATAATGCTCTCCGGATGCAGAAGAACGGAAATCTTATCGTAGGGCATATCGAATAACCAATGGGCTTCGATCACTTCCAGTCCTTTGTTCGCCATACTGGCGGAGTCAATCGTAATCTTGGCTCCCATCGACCAGTTCGGATGCTTGAGTGCATCGGCCACCGTTACACCGTGCAGTTCTGCACGTGTGCGGTCGCGGAATGAACCGCCTGAAGCGGTTAGTGTCAGCTGGGCGATCCGCTCGCGCGGTTCCCCATTCAGAGACTGGAATAATGCCGAATGCTCACTGTCAATCGGAAGCAACTGCACTCCTTTTTGACGGGCACGCTCGGTAACCAGATGTCCTGCGGTTACAAGCGTTTCCTTGTTCGCTAGTCCGATCGTCTTGCCGGCTTCGATAGCCGCCAGTGTCGATGGCAGACCCATGCTTCCCATTACGGCAGTGACGACAGTATCCGCCTCAGTACCTGCAGCTACTTCGATCAGTCCCTGCTCTCCTGAATAAACCTTGGTACCGGCAGGAAGCTGATGACAAATTTGCTCTGCCAGTTCCCTGGTAGCTACAGAGACGATTTTCGGCTTGAATTCATTGGCCTGCTGCACCACCAGCTCTGTATTAGTGCCTGCCGCTATCCCTTCTACTTGAAAGGCTTCAGGATGAGCACGTACTACGTCCAGCGTCTGGGTACCAATCGAACCGGTTGAACCGAGAATTGCTATCTTCTTCATTGCTTCCTCCGTCTGCTCTTCATTTACTATACTGTTACTATTAATAGGGCATTAACATTAAAATATGCACAAAAGGAAAGACCATCAGCCAGCTGTCGCAGCGATCCAGAATACCTCCGTGTCCAGGTAGTATTTTACCGGAATCCTTGATCCCGTATATACGCTTGTATGCGGACTGAATCAGATCACCCATCTGTCCAATGATAGATGCGGCCACACCGATCAGAATCGCATTCCACAGCGGGAACAGCATCGGTGACATTAACGAAAAGACAACAGCCACCATAATCGCAAAAAATATACCGCCTATCGCACCTTCAATCGTCTTGTTCGGACTGATCGAAGGCCAGAGTTTTCGTTTGCCCAGCGCTTTCCCTGTAAAATATGCGCCAATATCACTTGCCCAGATCGACGCCAGCAGCATAAATGTCCAATATAAGCCATGGCCATCCGGTGCCTGACGTGTATATGCAATATAAGCAAAACCTGTACCTATATAAAAGGCTCCAATGAACAGAAGTGCCATTTGTTTAATATCCAGACTATTCTTAGATATTACAGTAATAGACAACAATAACAGCATTGCGATCCATAGACTGTGATCAACGGACAATGGCGGTGTCAGATTCATTAGTGTCCAGGGAAAGAGCATATACGCGACACTAATGTAGCCGATCACCGCCGGTGCTCCAAATGGAGCCGCCTTTGTCATGGTTACAAATTCATAATATCCAATTAGAGCCATTGCCAGTATCAAGCCCTGATAGGCATAGCCACCAAGCAGGCAAAAGCTAACATAAACCGCTGCAGCTATGATACCAGTGATTATCCGCTCTTTCACAATCCATCCTCCATCCGAACAACGTACAGAGCGTTCGCCGGTACAACCTAGAGACCGCCATACCTCCGTATTCTGCGCTGATATTCTGCTACTGCTTCAATCATATGTTCTTTGCCAAATTCCGGCCAGTAAATCGGTGTAAACCACAATTCACTGTAAGCCAGCTGCCAGAGCATAAAATTGCTCAGCCGAAGTTCTCCACTGGTACGGATAAGCAGATCAGGATCGGGCAGATCCGACGATTGCAGCACGGTACCGAATGTATCGGGATTGATATCCTCTACAGACATCACACCGTTTTGTACAGCTTGCACCATTTTTTTTACACCTTCCGTGATTTCAACCCGGCTGCCATAATTCATGGCAAATGTTAATACCAGCCCTGTATTGTGCTGAGTATCACGGATTGCTTTTTCCAGCGGTTCCAGTGTAAAGGAAGGCAGCACACTCTTATCTCCCATTAATCGGACCTGTACATTTTTCTCAACCAGTTCTTCGAGCTCTGTAGCTACAAATTCCCCCGGAAGCTTCATTAGAAAATCTACTTCTTCTCTGGGCCTTTTCCAGTTTTCTGTCGAGAAAGCATACATGGTCAAATATTTGACTCCAAGTTCATCTGCAGCAATGGTGGCACGCTTTACAGCTTTCATTCCGTTTTGGTGCCCAATAACACGCGGCATGCCCAAACTTTTCGCCCAGCGTCCATTTCCATCCATAATAATGGCAATATGCTGTGGAATATTCTCCTGCGAAAGTTCGCCGGAACTTTGTTGCTCTTCTTTTCCCCACCACGAGCGAACACGCTTGAACATCACTTTTCCTCCATGCCAGTAGTGAAAAGAGACAAACCCCACCATTTCGGAGGGGTCGCCAGTCTCTTACACTTCCATAATCTCTTTTTCTTTCGCAGCCAGTACATTGTCGACTTCCTTAATGAACCGGTCTGTCAGTTTTTGTACATCTTCCTGATGACCACGGGATTCATCTTCAGAGATATCTGTTTTTTCCAGCTTTTTAATATCATCATTCGCGTCACGCCGAATGTTACGAATAGCAACTTTGGACTCTTCACCGAACTTCTTGGTCAGTTTCACCAGCTCTGTACGACGTTCTTCGGTCAGCTGCGGAATCGACAGGCGGATGATGTTACCATCGTTGGCCGGAGTCAATCCAAGATCCGATTTCATGATCGCACGTTCAATATCTGACAAAGAGGATTTGTCCCAAGGCTGAATGAGCAGCGTGCGGGAATCCGGTGTACTGATGTTGGCCAACTGATTCAGAGGCGTCATGGAGCCATAATATTCTACCTGCACGCGATCCAGAATGGATGGCGCTGCGCGTCCGGCGCGCAGTGTAGCCAGGTCACGGCTCAGAGCTTGAATCGCTTTTTGCATACGATCTTCTGCACTTTTTTTAACCGATTGAGGCATTAATCTACACTCCCTTTAACAACCGTACCGATCTTCTCACCGAGTACGACTCGTTTAATATTTCCCTGTTCCGTAATGGCGAATACAATTAGCGGGATATTATTATCCATACACAGAGAAGACGCTGTCGAATCCATAACGCCCAGATTCTGGTTCAGCACTTCCATGTATGTAAGTTGTTCGAATTTGACAGCGGTCGGATCCTTGAATGGATCTGCCGAGTACACACCGTCGACTTTGTTTTTAGCCATCAAAATAACTTCTGCTTCGATCTCGGCTGCACGAAGTGCTGCTGTTGTATCGGTGGAGAAGAATGGATTACCTGTTCCGGCTGCGAAGATAACAACACGTCCCTTTTCCAAATGACGGATCGCTCTTCTGCGGATATATGGCTCAGCGATCTGCTGCATTGCGATCGATGTCTGTACACGTGTCGGAACATTAATTTGTTCCAGTGCATCCTGCAGAGCCAGCGAGTTCATTACAGTAGCCAGCATGCCCATGTAATCTGCCGTTGCCCGGTCGATTCCATTCGCACTGCCTGCAATACCGCGCCAGATGTTACCGCCGCCGCATACTACTGCTACCTCCACGCCCAGCTGCACAACTTCCTTGATCTGCTCTGCGATCGAAGAAATCATTTCCGCTTCAATGCCGTACCCCGTCATACCTGACAGCGACTCACCACTGACCTTCAAGACCACTCTTTTAAATACAGGCTTATTCAAATTCATACCCTCCACTTTGCGAATTTAGTTCTGATAGCGGTATAACCGGCTATTAATGTTTTTTACTCTATTCCGGTTCCACTTACAGGTTTCCGTAATTAAACGATCTTACAAAAGAAGGAACACAGTCTGTGTCCCCTCCTTGTTTGTTATAACTGAATCGTTTTTCGGTGATGCAACCCGAGATGAATCGGATTAGCGGTTAACCTGTGCCATAACTTCTTCAACAAAGTTGTCTTCTTTTTTCTCCAGGCCTTCACCCAGTTCGAAGCGGGCAAAACGACGGATAGAGATATTTTCACCGATTGTGCTGATTTTTTCGTTCAGCAGTTGGTTGATTGTTTTGTCTGGATCTTTAACGAAAGATTGCTCCAGCAGGCAGTACTCTTCATAGTACTTGTTGATGCGGCCTTCAACCATTTTTTCAACGATTTTCTCAGGCTTGCCTTCGTTCAGAGCTTGTGCTTTCAGGATTTCTTTTTCTTTCTCGATCGCTTCAGCCGGAACTTCTTCACGACGAACATACAGCGGGTTAGCTGCTGCGATCTGCATAGCGATGTCGCGAGCGAAAGATTTGAATTGATCGGTTTTACCTACGAAGTCAGTTTCGCAGTTGATTTCAACCAGTACGCCGATACGTCCGCCAGCGTGGATGTAAGATTCAACAGTACCTTCAGTTGCTGCACGGCCAGCTTTGTTTGCTGCTGCAGACAGACCTTTTTCACGAAGTACGTCTACCGCTTTTGCGATATCGCCGCCTGTTTCTTCCAATGCTTTCTTACAATCCAGCATACCTGCGCCTGTTTTTTCACGAAGCTCTTTTACTGCGCTTGCACTAACTGCCATTATTGTGACCTCCATATAATTGAGTATTTAAGTAACATCCATCCGATCTGCACAGCCGGGGCTGTCGATCGTTTTTCACCCTGGTATCCTTTACCGGGATACACCCAGTAGAAGCTTACCATATTTTATCAGGAAATTGAATTTGCAATTCCTCTGATATCTTAAAAAAAGGGCAGTGAAAGGCTATACACCTACCAACCACCCTTTTATTTTTACGCAATCTTCATTGCCATGTTAATGCGTGATCAGCTAATTATGCAGTAGTTTGCTCGCCTTGGTTAGCTTCGATAACCGCATCAGCCATTTTTCCAGTAAGCAATTTAACCGCGCGAATCGCGTCATCGTTACCTGGAATTACATAGTCGATTTCGTCCGGATCACAGTTAGTATCAACAATACCTACAATTGGGATACCCAGTTTGCGAGCTTCTGCTACAGCAATACGCTCTTTACGAGGATCGATGATGAACAGGGCACTAGGCAGGCCTCTCATGTTTTTGATACCGCCCAGGAATTTTTCCAGACGATCTTTCTCTTTGCGAAGCAGGATTACTTCTTTTTTAGGCAGTACTTCGAAAGTACCGTCTTCTTCCCATTTTTCGAGTTCTTTCAGACGGTTGATACGTTTTTGGATCGTTTCGAAGTTAGTCAGTGTTCCACCCAACCAACGTTGGTTGATGTAGAATTGACCTGCGCGCTCAGCTTCTTCCTTAACGGAATCTTGAGCTTGTTTTTTAGTACCAACGAACAGTACAGTACCGCCGTCAGCTGCTACGGATTTTACAAAGTTGTAAGCTTCATCAACCTTTTTAACTGTTTTTTGCAGGTCGATAATGTAAATTCCGTTTCTTTCTGTAAAGATGTAACGATCCATTTTTGGGTTCCAGCGACGAGTCTGGTGTCCGAAATGTACGCCAGCTTCCAAAAGCTGTTTCATGGAAATAACTGCCATTTGTGTTTCCTCCTAAGATTTGGTTTTTTGTGTGCCTCCGCTCTCGTCCACTTTCGGCAAGACTTTTCAACGAAAAGCACCTTTGCCTGAAATCAGAAAGCGTGTGTTTTAACACCACCAATTAATATACCATAATGCTTATGCAATGTGCAATACTTAATCTTTATGCATTCTATTTCAGGCAAAAAGACAGCCGCCTTCACGCTGCTTTTCACAGTGCATTATGAAGATGGCTGTCCTGTAATGACGCTGATAATATCATCGTAATCCTGCTTGGTTTCAATCTTAAATGTACCGATCTGAAGCTTGGTATTCGCTTTGCGTTTTGAAGCCTTGCTGATGAATTCACTCTGATTGCTGATCAGCCCTTCCTTTTTAAGGGAAAAGGCAACATCATCCAGATTTTCGCCAGGATTAATTGTAAAGCTGACACTGGGAGACTTTGGAGATGCAGGAGGCTTGGATTGCTGCGTCTGGGTGTTCTTACTGCTGGCCGGTTGTTTGGGTTGGCCGGTGGTCTCATTGGTCGACGCCTTTGGCTGCTGCGGACTGGCCGGAGCTTTGGGTTCTTTGGCAGATGTTTCCTTGCTACCGTTTTGCGCCTCTACTTTTTTGGTCGCCGCTTCCTTTTTGGCTGCCTCTTCTGCCTGCTGCTGTTTCCACTGTTCGGCCGTGTATACTTTTTGGTCTGAACTGAACACCTGCATATTCTGAGCCTGAGCAGCCTCCTGCAGCTGCTCGGGAGTCAACTGCGTTCCGTTCATCATCGTCTGACCTTTGCCAATATTCACAAGCTGCAGCAAAATGGCTCCCACGATGATACCTATCCCTATTCCAATAATAAAAGAACGATTTTTGATCACGATTGTTCCTCCTGTTTGGCCAGCTGCAGAATGAGCAGTACTTCACCGCGCTGTAAACCGACCGTTTTGGCAATCGTGTCCACGGATTTGCCGCTTTCATGAAGCTTGAACAACTCCGGATAACGGTCTTGGATTTTTTCGGAAGGTGTCTCTTCGACGTTTGTCACCGTAGCCGCCCCGGACTGTTCCTCCATCATCCGGGCTGCTGACTGGCGCAAGGCTTCTCCTTGCTGATTAAACCCTCTCATATCGACAGATGCAGCCGGGACTTCCATTGGCACCGGTACCACGGGGATCTGCTGATAAACAGGCTGTACAGGGGCAGCAGAAGCTTTTTGCTCCAGTTCAATTAAGCGCTGCCTCATCTCGCTTACCTGCTCCTGCAGGGCCAGCTGCTTGGCTGTAGATTCCTGTTTGATCTGGGATACCAGATCGATGATTTCTTCATTTTCCTTTTCAATCTCGGTCATGTAATGCTCCAGCGTATCTTCAACCTTTTCTACCGTAGCGGATACGGCAGGATCGGATACTTTAGCATTATTTTTTCGGGGAAGCATGATACCGTAGACTACAGCGATCGCTCCCAGAAGAACAATATATACCCATGGCGGAAATTCGCCCATATTTACTCACCCTAATAATTATGTCGTCGAATGGCAAACAAAACCTGTCTTTAGAAGGACAGGTCGATATGTTTACCTTTGTATGGATGTTCCGCAGGAGTAAGCTCCTGCATAGCCGCCTCTTCCTGTTCACGATGTCTGGCGGAAGTATGCTGCTCACCGGGATGGCCGTCATGAATGGAGGCGGAGGAAGATTCCTTGACCCCATCACTTTTTGTACGCATGCGGTCTGCCTGCTCATTCAGCTGATCAGCAAGCATCGCCTGATCCAGCGCCGGACGTATAAGATGCTCCTGTTGAATCTTCCCTGCATCGCTGGTACGAGGTACCGCGATTTGCAATTCTACAGCTCTCATTCCCATGACGAACACCTGCCCTTACAATTTAATTAATGATTGGACAGCATTGCGATATCTCCATTTTCAAAAATGAAGTGAACGCGCTGTGCTGTATCTTTAATATACTTGGTATAACGGCCGATGACCAGCTTGGATCCGCCATAAATCGAATGAATAACCTCGATTTTGGCTTTAACAGATTGTTCCAGTGTTCTCTCGATGTTGAGAATGCTGTCTTTAATATCATCCCGCTCACGTAGTTGACTCTTTTTGGTAGCGGACAGCTTGATGCGCAGTGCCATTTTATCGGGGCCAAGCTGCCCAACAGCAGCCAGCTGATCGAGCAGAGTGAGCGCTTTCTCGGTTTTATCGAGATTTTCCATCTGCGTTTTGAGCTCACTTCTCAGGGCCACGAGCCGATTGCGCAGCTCCGGCAGTACACCCACTTCCAGTTCAGTTACCGTATAGGCGGTATTGCCGATCGTGCGAGCGACAATAATTTCACCTGCCTGCAGATGTCCGCCTACAATCAAACCTTTGGGTCCGTTACATAGAATGCTGTTGCCCGCCTGTACCTGAGAGTGCATGATACTCTGTGAGACGATAACCGATTCGCCGGCCTGCACATGACCATCTTGGATAAAGCCGGTTTTCACATCTACAGCGGCTTTGACCAGACCTTTGTGGTAGCCGATAATCCCGCCTGTAATTTCGATCGATCCACCTGCCTCCAGTTCGGCACCTTCCACTCCGCCCACGACTCGGATGTCCCCCGAAGCCTTGACCCGGAAATTGGAAAGTACATTGCCGCGAATGACTACGGTTCCTACAAAGTCAATATTGCCTGTATGGTAATCAATATCCCCGTTTACTTCATAGACGGGAAATACGTTGATTTTGCCGTTGTCTGTGCGTGAAATCATTCCATCAATCGCCGCATACATCGCGGTCTGCTCGGGGTTTAGCACAATATTTTTACCGATTTTAAATCGTGCTTCCTTGCCGGGTTTGTACGGAATTGGTTCGCCACTGACATCAATGCCGGGCTCCCCGGGCTGAGGATCGATCTTTTCAGCGATCAACTGCCCTTTCATCGCATTGTTAAGACGTATAATTTCTTTGTAGTCCACTTTGCCATCTTCGGTCTCAAGTGGTCTTCTTGGATTGGAGTCCAATGATACATTGTATTGAATTTCACCATCGATTCCATTTACCGGTTTGACGCCAAAAGCTACTGCGATAGCTTCGGATGCATATTGTTCCGGCTGAAGGACAATCTTTTGCAATTCATCCATACGTATACCGTAGGTTACTCCCTGTGTACGCAAAAATCCCTCCAGTTGTTCAGCAGTACATTCAAACTGTTCATCGTGTTTCGTAAGTTCCAGATAAGCTACAGACTTGTCATTCGAAAAGCTAAGCTTCATGTATTTGTCCAGCAATAGTTGAGAGGTCACGCCATATTCCCCTTTCCTGCTTATAGCGGCGTTCACATGTCTTGCATTAACAGACCTCTTTGTTTGTCAAGTGCTCCGCGGAGACGAAGAATTGCCTTGGAGTGCAACTGTGAGATCCGGGACGGAGACAGTGACATAACTTCTGCGATTTCACTGAGTGACAGGTCTTCATAATAAAGTAGTGACACAACCGTTCGTTCTTTTTCGGTAAGCTTTTCGATCCCTTTCATCAGCAGATCTTTCAGTACAAAATCATTCACGGAACGATCCGGATTTTTGGCTTTTTCATCCACAATCAGAGACATCCGCGTTTCGGATTCTTCTTCCCGAATTGGATCTTCCAGCGAGGTGATAGTCATCACTGCGACATCCTGCAGCATGGTCTGAAATTCACGTTCACTGACATCAAGGTAATTGCTGATTTCGGCATCAGAGACAGAGCGCATATACTTTTGCTCCAGCTGCTGATAAGCATCTTCGATTTTGCGGGCTTTCTCACGTACTGAGCGCGGGACCCAATCCCCTTGTCTCAGACCATCCAGAATAGCGCCTCTTACACGCCAGGATGCATACGTCTCGAACTGCAGACCGCGTTTATAGTCAAATTTTTCGATTGCGTCGATTAATCCCATAACTCCATTACTCATCAGATCATCTTTGGATACATTCTTGGGGAGACCGATAGCAAGGCGGCTTGAGACATATTCAACAGTGCCGAGATGGTTTTCAATCAATCTTTTTTTGGCTTCTACATCGCCATGTTCTTTCCATTGAATCCATAATTCGATGTGGTTAAGATGACTTCCTTTTTGCTCGCTCAATTGCTTTCACCCTCCTTACTTTTGTGTCAGATGGCGTACAGCCTTCGCCAGTTCCTCTGGATCTTGTTGCTTGGTTGAAACCAGTTTCGGAGGGTTTAGAGGAGCAAATTCGTCCTTCTGCCCTGAATTTGCTGGCTTCGGTGTCAGCAAATCATGCAACTCATTATCCTGATCAGGTGTCACAACATCAAAACGGCTTCCTCTGTCCTGATCGTCCTGAGAAAGTTCCTGTTGAATTGATTCTTCGTCCCCGGGCGGCATTTTCGGTACTGCGCCTGCGGGGTTCGCAAGAATCCCCAAAATGAAGCGCAGTACGAATGCCAGCAGGAACCATACTACAAATCCTAATATTCCTCTAAAAAGACTTGTGGTCCATAAATTATTTCCAAAAGAGACAAGAAAGGTAATGACAAACCCTATTATCCCAAACCAAAGGTTAAGTTTAATATTTCCTGCCATACCCTATATTTCCTTCTTACCCATTTGTACGCTGCGAATCGACAACATACCAGTAACGCAGTTCATTTCAATGGTACGTCCGTAGTTCGCACCGGTATCCTCGGCGAGCAAAGGAATATTGTATTCTTTTAAAAATAATTTACAGGCTTCCACATTACGAGGACCAATCCGCATGTGATCACCACCACTTGAAAAAGTAAACATCTGTGCTCCGCCGGCCATTTTGGCGACCATGCGTGAGCGTATAGCACCCATGTCCTGCATTTTTTGCAATAGTGCCGGCAGTGCGGTGTCTGCATACTTTGCAATATTGAGCTGCCCTTCGCGTGCGATATCAGAAGAAGGCAGCATAACGTGAGCCATACCGGCAAGTTGAACATTTTTGTCATACAGTGTAAGGCCAACACACGAGCCTAATCCCGTCGTTCGAATAATTCCGGATGTCTTCACGACGTTCAAATCGGCCATACCTACTTTGACAACATTTTGTTCTTCAATCATCTTGGAGCGGAACTCCCAACGATTTAAATATTTTATCAAATGACTCGGGATCCGGAATCAGGAAAAACTGTCCCTCTACTTCTTCATTCCCTTCCAGGAATGTGGTGTCGATCAGCAGGGCATCATCGCCCATTTGACCGAACTGGAGAAGTCCGTAATTCAGAATGGCTCCCGCCATATCCATCGCCAGTCCCGGAACGGTAGGGCTCATGGACAGTCCGGTAAAGTCAGCAAGAGAAGATAAATAGGACCCTGCTAATATATTACCAATTTCTGCGAGTGCTGACTGCTCCATTTCTGTAAAAAATTCATCGTCGCTGGCTTCAATGCCTGCCATACGGTGTAACAGGCCTTTTCCCGCCTCTGGTGTCAGTACAAAAAACAGGTTACCCGGCGCTTCTCCTTCGACCCGGAAAAAGATAGCCAGAACGATTTGTTCAGGACCCCCCACTTTTTCGGCGATCTGTTCGAAAGGAAGAATTTGCACTTTAGGTACTGCCATATCGATGGGCTTGTTCAGAAGCTGGGAGAGGGCAGTGGCTGCATTGCCTGCCCCAATATTCCCCACTTCTTTGAGCACATCCATTTTGAACCCTTCAAGATTTTTGAACAGATCCATATTAGTCCTCGATGCTTTCTAACTGGACCACTTCGGTCTTGTCCAGTACTTCTGCAAGATTGAGCATAACCAGCAGCCGTTCTTCATCAAGCTTTGCTACTCCGTCCAGATATTTTGCTTTGACGCCGCCTACTACTTCAGGCGGTTTCTCGATGCTGCTGCGTTTAATGTCCACTACGTCATTCGCGGAATCCACGATAAAACCGACTTGCATTTTTTCGACTTCAACGATGATAATACGAGTCTGGTCATTGTATTCCTGGGACGGCAGGTTAAACCGTCCACGCAGATCGATAACGGGGATAACCACACCGCGAAGATTGATAACACCTTTAACAAAACCAAGTGTTTTCGGGACGCGGGTGATTGGCATCATACGCTCGATTGTCTGTACTTTGTCGACTTCAATGCCGTATTCTTCCGTTGCTAGTTTGAAAACGATAACTTTTAATTCATCCATGGGTAAATCCTCCTCAATAAATGGAATGCATTATTTGATAAATGCATTCGGATCAATAATCAAAGCGACTTGGCCATCTCCTAAAATTGTCGCACCGGAGATGCCGCGCGTTTCCGGCAGGTAACTTCCCAGGCTCTTCAGAACAATTTCGTTCTGTCCAATGAAGTTCTCTACCGCAATTGCTGCCAGCTTGTCTCCTTTGCGAATAACAACAATCTCGGTTTCTTCCTCTTCACGCTCATCGAAGTCAGGAACTTCAAAGACGCGGCTTAGGGAGAGAAGCGGGATGTGCGTGTCACGGTAAGGAATCAGCTGACTGCCATGCAGGTCGCGTACCTGCTTCGCTTTGATAATGCCGGTTTCCACAATTGAAGTCAGTGGAATCGCATATTTTTCCGATCCAACACGGATCAGCATTGCCGAAATGATAGACAGTGTCAGTGGAAGCTGTACCGAGAACTTCGTTCCTTTTCCAAGTTCGGAAGTTACCATAACATGGCCGCCCAGTGAAGTGATCTTGGATTTAACTACATCCAGACCAACGCCGCGTCCAGATACATCCGAAATCACTTCAGCTGTACTGAAGCCCGGCGCAAACAGAAGCTGGTACACTTCTTCATCCTTCATTGTGTTAGCTACATCCTGGCTAACAATTCCGTTTTTAATCGCTTTGTTGAGAACATTCTCACGGTTGATCCCGCGGCCATCGTCTTCAATCTCGATGAATACGTGGTTACCACTGTGGAAGGCACTCAGCTTCACTGTACCTATCTCTTCTTTGCCGGCTGCAATACGGTCAGCTACCGGCTCTACGCCATGATCGACAGAGTTGCGGAGCAAATGGACAAGCGGATCGCCAATCTCGTCAATAACAGTACGGTCAAGCTCTGTCTCCGCGCCAGTAATAACCAGATCCAGCTTCTTATCAAGCGACTTAGCAAGGTCACGTACCATACGAGGGAAGCGGTTAAATACAGTGTCTACGGGTACCATCCGCAGTTTCAAGACGATATTTTGCAGGTCTGTACTTACACGTCCCATGTGCTCTACCGTATCAGTCAAAGCAGGAACCTTGACTTCACTTGCCAGCTGCTCCAGACGAACACGGTCAATCAGCAATTCGCTGAACAGGTTCATCAGTACATCCAGACGATCGATGTCTACGCGAATCGTACGGGAAGGTGCCGGTGCCGGTGCTTTGGCAGCAGCTTTTGGAGCAGCCGCTTCTTTTGGCGGTGCTGCAGGAACTGCGACCGGTGCTGCAGCAGTCGGAGCTTGCTGTTCCGCTGCGGGTGCCGCTTCGGGTTCTGCTGCCGGAACGGCAGACATTTCCTTGAGTGATTGGGCATCCAGGCGGGTTACATTCACGCTCTCGATTTCGGAAATGCTGGTAACCATCGGTTGCAGTTCAGCCGGATCTTTTTGTGTTACATAGTACAGTGAGAAGCTGCGCTCGAACTTGTCCTGCTCAATATCCTGAGTGGACGGTTCGGATTTGATTACATCGCCGTAGCGCTCCAGCAGGTCGAATACCATATAGGCACGAACCGCTTTGAGCTGACAGTCTTCGCGGATTGCCACTTCCATGTAGAGTGCCTGGTGGCCTTCTGCCATGGATTGTTCAATGACAGATTGTTGAAACTCATCCAGCTGAATGCCTTGGCTGTCTTTAACCGCGATTGCAGCCGTCGGAGCGGCTGCTGGTGAGCTTGCCGCTGCAGCGGGTGCAGAAGCGCCTGCTGCCGGAACGTCACCGCGTACGATAGCTTGCAGCGATTCGACAATCGCCGTAACGTCCGCTTTACCTTCGCCGCCCTGCGTGATGTCCTGTACCATTGATTCCAGGGCATCCAGACCTTTGAACAATGTGTCAAAGATAAATTCCTGCATAGCCAGCTTTTCGTTACGCACCAGATCCAGTACGTTCTCCATTTGGTGGGTCAGCGCCGCCAAATCTTCAAATCCCATTGTAGCAGCCATCCCTTTCAGCGTATGCGCTGAGCGGAAGATAACCTGTACAATACCCAGATCCGTGGGATTGCTTTCTAGTTCCAGCATTTTTTCATTTAATGACTGCAGATGATCGTTCGACTCATCAATAAACATGGATAAATATTGATTCATGTCCATCGTGAGACACCTCCTCCATAAAGTAACATAGTGCTTGTTATAAGCTATTTGACAATTTGTACAAGTTTAGGCGCAATTTCAGGTAATGGCAGGAGGTGATTTACACATCCAAGCTCTACAGCCGATCTCGGCATGCCGTACACGACACAGGTATCTTCGTTTTCTGCGAAGGTAGGGATTACGCCACTGTCGTATAAATTTTTCATTTCCTTCGCGCCATCGCTTCCCATCCCAGTCATGATCACAGCGTAACGCTGCAGATCGGAGAATGGGCGGATTGAGGCAAAAAGCGTATCCACAGAAGGACGATGCCCATTGCGCGGAGGTTCCTGTGAAAGCTGGATACGATAACCGCCCTGACTGCGGACAACTGTCATATGATAACCTCCGGGCGCAATATAAGCTGTCCCCGGCTGAAGCGGCATTCCCTGTTCAGCCTCTAAGACCGTAATCTGGCTTAGGCTGTTCAGACGTTGAGCCAGAGAACGTGTGAAGTTCGGCGGCATATGCTGCACGATCACGATAGGGGCCGGGAAATTCGCTGGGATCTTTTCAAGAAAGCTTTTCAGTGCTCTGGGTCCACCTGTGGAACAGCCTACAGCTACCAATTTGCCGATAGAAGCCGCAGGAGCGTCTGTATGGGACGTTTTACCTGCAATAGGACCCGAAGGTGCAGCAGAAGCTGAAGATGGTATAAAAGGCTTCTCCGGCTCTTTGCGTGTCAGCGGGCTCACCGATCCGGCGGAAGCTTTTGGTGCTTTGGGCTCAGCTGGCTTGAGTGGATTCGCAGCAGCTGTGCGCGGCTCTGCCGGTTTGGGAGATGCAGTTGGTCTGGATGGCTTGAGATCTTCAGTACGTCCAGGCCGTGCTGCCCGGTTGTTCAGAGATGGTGCAGGTCTGCCAACAGGCGGCGAATTCAGGCTGCCTGATTGAGAGCGCCTGGCTGGCTCCTCAATAGACGGTTTGTTAGGGTGAGGCACTGCCTGAGAAGGTAAAGGAGTAATGCTCTCTTCCCTTTTTTTCTCAACTCCCGGCAGGGATGGCGACGGAGCAGCGTCAGCCGCCATGTTTTTCTGTTCCGCCCGCTTGCGGCGTCTTTCCAATACGTGTACGGCTGTATTAAGCTGTCTTCGCAGCTGCTGGCCTACTTCTTCGATGTCTTGTGAATTGCTGACCGAAGGTTTACGGATAAAGTCAAAAGCGCCGTTCTCCAACGCCATGATCGTCTCGCGCATGCCCTGCTCATTAATGCCCGACAGCATAATGACCGGCACCGGACGCTGAGCCATAATTACTTTCAGTGCCTCCAGCCCGTTCATTTCGGGCATTTCGACATCCATTGTAACTACATCAGGTTTGAGCTCCATGACTTTCTGGGTAGCTTCCAACCCGTTATTTGCTGTGTCAATAACCTGGAATGTAGTGTCCGCCTCAATCAAGTCGGAAACGATTTTTCGCATGAACGGGGAGTCGTCTACAACCAGTACCTTATAAGTTGCCATAATGATAGCACCTCTGTCCCTACAGAATCATTTAGTACGCCGCATCCATTTCTGTATAAATCCTTTGATTCCTGTTAAGCTTCCTTCCTGGCGGGCATCCGGCGAAACCACATACTGCATGGCCAGATTTTGAATGTCCCGTGAAGCGTGACATCCAGGAGCATTGATCGAAAAAGGAACTTGCTTTTTCACCGACTGGCTAACATGAGCGTCGTCACTTACATAGCCGAGCATTGGAATTTCCAGATTCAGAAAGCGACTCGTTACCAGCCTGATCTTATCTGAGGTCTGGACCGCCTCCTTCTGACTCTCTGCCCGGTTGACGACCAGTTTGAAGTTTGTGCTCTCTTCCATCCCGTACACAACCTTGATCAGCGCATAGGCGTCTGTGATTGCAGTAGGCTCCGGAGTAGTGACTACAATGCACTCATCAGCCGACATAATGAACTGCAATGTTTCCTTCGAAAGTCCTGCTCCTGTATCAAACAGGATATAATCCATATCGGCAGTAATTTTTTGAATTTGAGTAGTAAAGTAAACTAAATCTTTCTCAGAAAGCGAAAATAATGAATTTAAGCCTGATCCACCGGCAATATACGGTAATGAACCGGCGCCTTTTTCGATAATTTCATTTATCTGTTTTTCTCCGCTTAAAAGATGCGAGAGATTGTACTGCGAACGTACGCCCATCAAAACATCGATATTTGCCATCCCTATATCTGCATCAAATACGAGCACTTTACGTCCGAGACGCTGCAAGGCAAGCGCAAAATTCAATGTAAAATTCGACTTGCCCACGCCTCCCTTACCACTGGTTACGGCAACAAACTTGGCGTTTTTCGCACCCTGTTCAGGAACTTCCAGCGCTTTTGCTTTCGCAGACATCAGGTTTCTTAACGATTGGGCCTGGTCCATCATGGCAATATTTCTCCCAGTAACAGATTCGCCAGAAAATCAGGGCTTGGCATCAGCAGATCATCAGGCACGTTCTGTCCATTGGTCATATAGGACAAGCGCAGCGGATGATCTTGCAGCAAATTAAATAACGCGCCATAACTTCCTGTTTCGTCAGCTTTGGTAAATATAACTTTATCCAGCGGATATTTGCTGAAGTGATCTGTAATCGTACGCATATCTTCCGTTTTGGATGTTAGTGCCAGCACCAGATACGTCTCGCTCTGTTCCAGCGGAGCCAGCAGGCTCTGCAGTTCGGATACAAGCAGCTCGTTCCGGTAATTGCGTCCCGCTGTATCCATCAGGATTAGATCACATTCGGATAACCGTTGCAGTGAGCGCTGCAAATCCCCTGGCGACTGTACCACTTCAAGCGGTACACCCAGGATGGAAGCATAAGTTCTTAGCTGCTCTACAGCGGATATACGGTACGTATCCGAGGTGATGAATCCCACTTTACGTTTATATTTAAATAATTGCTCTGCAGCGAGTTTGGCAATAGTCGTCGTCTTGCCCACACCTGTCGGTCCGGCAATGTATACAATCCGGGTCTGCGGATCAATGCCGCCGCCAATTCGTGTTTCGGTAAACTGCTCAATCTGTGACTTAGCTGCAGATTTGGCTTCTGCTGCTGTCATCGTCTCCAGATTGGCAGACTGCTCCGCAATCCGGTCGATCCAGAAATCAAGCAGCGGCTGCTCCACGCCCTGTGATTTCAGCTGATTTATCAAATTATGAAGCGGTTCAGGCAGTTCGGCCCGTTCCTTATCGCGCGTCAGATCAGCCATCATCTGCTTCATCTGGCGTAGTTCTTCAAACAGACGTTGTTCCGACATCTGATCAGCCGGATCGCTCACGGCATGCTCCGCTACAGTCGCAGCGGCTGCTGGAATATGCTGAAGTCTGGTACGATCCATTTCAGGAACAAATGGTTCTTCCTGCGGCAAAGGAGGCACTACCGCTTGTGCGGAAGATGCCGTTTCCGGCTGATCGGCAGCCAGCGCCTGGCGCATGGATTCAGCAAAAGCCTGACTTGATTTTCGATAGGCATCAGGCACTGCCTTTTTGGGTACTGGAGCTGGTGCGGCAATGACAGGTTCAGGCTGTGCCTTGGGCGCCTCTTGTACCTGCTCCTTCTCTACCGCAGCGATAACCTCAATCTTTTTCTTTTGGAACATGCCGAGAAATCCGCCAGTCTTGAGTTCCTTGGTGCTCAATATGACTGCATCACTGCCCAGATCTGTACGGATTTTCAGCATGGCATCCGGCATGGTATCAACGATATAGCGTTTTACTCTCATAAGTTCACCACCCCGACACTTTGAATTTCAACATTGGGTTCCAGTTCGCTATAGGATAAAACAGGTATATCCTGCATGGTACGTTCAATCAGCTGGCGCAGATACATACGAATGGCCGGTGAAGTCAGCACAACAGGCTGCTGTCCCATTTGAAGCAGACGGTTGACCTGCTCATTAATTTTTTGATACATCGATTGTGTAGATACTGGATCAAGCGCAAGATACGTTCCCTGCTCGGATTGCTGCACACTTTCTGCAATTTTCTTCTCCAGATTAGGACCAACAGTAATTACACGAAGTGTCTCACCCTGGCTGGTAAACTGCTGTGTAATCTGCCGAGAAAGGGACTGACGTACATATTCGGTCAACACATCCGGATCTTTGGTATAAGCTCCATAATCTGCCAGCGTCTCAAAAATGGTTACCATGTCGCGAATAGAGATTTTCTCTTTTAATAATTTAACCAATACCTTCTGCACGTCACCTACCGACAGAACCGAAGGAATCAGTTCATCCACCAGTACAGGATAGTTTTCACGCAGGTTGTCGACCAGAGAACGTGTCTCCTGACGCCCCAGCAGTTCATGAGAGTGCTTTTTGATCAGCTCGGTTAGATGAGTAGCTACGACTGAAGGCGGATCAACTACAGTGTATCCGGACAGTTCAGCCCGATCCTTGGTCAATTCATCAATCCATAGAGCAGGGAGACCAAAAGCTGGTTCCAAAGTCTCTATTCCTGTAATGGAGTCATCATCAAAACCGGGACTCATGGCCAGGTAGTGGTTTAGTAATAATTCACCACCGCCTACGATATTCCCTTTAATTTTGATTACATATTCGTTAGGCTTCAACTGAATATTATCGCGAATGCGAATAACAGGGACCACAAGACCCAGTTCAAGTGCGCATTGACGACGAATCATAATGATTCGATCCAGCAAATCTCCGCCCTGCTGAGTATCAGCCAACGGAATTAATCCGTAACCAAACTCAAATTCGATCGGGTCGATTTGCAGCAGGTTGATGACACTTTCCGGACTGCGTACTTCTTCGATCTGTTGTTCTTCCTCGTGCTGTTCTGCTTCTGCTATCTTCTGAGTCAGATTCGCCTGCATTCGGCGGGCTGCAATGAAAAGCAGAACAGCCAGCGGGAAAGTCGTAAGGAAGTGAATAGGTGTAAAAAGACCCAGCAGCGTAATAACCGCTGCAACAATATACAGCAGCATTGGATAAGAAAACAGCTGCTTGGTAATATCATCAGCCAGATTGCCTTCGGAAGATGCACGAGTAACAATCAGACCTGCTGCTGTAGAAATGAGAAGCGCAGGAATCTGACTGACCAGACCATCTCCAATCGTCAATATGGAATACGTCGAAAGAGCATCAGCGAATGCCATTCCATGAATCGCTATCCCAATAATAAATCCACCAATCAAGTTGATCAGGAGGATAATAATACCTGCAATAGCATCCCCTTTAACGAACTTACTCGCACCATCCATCGCACCATAAAAGTCAGCTTCACGTTCAATTTTGCTGCGTCGTTCTCTGGCTTGTTGTTCGTTGATCAGACCTGCGTTCAAATCTGCATCGATACTCATCTGCTTACCGGGCATTGCATCGAGTGTAAAGCGTGCGCCTACCTCTGCAACCCGCTCTGAACCTTTGGTAATAACGATAAATTGTACAATGACCAGAATCAGGAAGACGATGAAACCTACCGCAATCTGTCCACCGGCTACCCAGCTGCCGAATGTAGCAACAACGGATCCGGCTTCGCCCTCTCCAAGAATCAACTTGGTTGTGGAAATGTTAAGCGCAAGGCGGAATAATGTTGTAATTAACAGCATTGCCGGGAATATGGAGAATTCCAGCGCTTCCTTGGTATTCATCGCAATCAGCAAAATAATCATTGCTAACGAGATATTGACGATGAGCAATACGTCGAGCAGCCATGCCGGGATCGGAAGGATCATCATCATGATAATTCCAATAACGCCTACAAGGACAACCAGGTCTTTTTTCTTCAATGTTATTCAGCCCTCCGATCCCTTACTTTGTTTTGCCTTTAACTTTGTATACATAAGCGAGCACTTCTGCTACTGCCTGGAACAAATCTGCCGGTATGGAATCACCAATTTCCGATCTGGCGAACAATGCACGAGCCAGCGGCTTATTTTCCATAATCACGACCCGATTTTGCTTGGCTACTTCCCGAATTCGTAATGCCATATGATCCTGACCCTTGGCAATCACCTGAGGCGCCGCCATTTGCGAATTGTCATATTTGAGTGCTACCGCAAAGTGAGTCGGGTTGGTAATAATAACATCCGCATTGGGTACTTCTTGCATCATCCGCTGCATCGCCATACGGCGCTGTCTTTCGCGGATTTTACCTTTTATCAACGGATCCCCTTCCGACTTTTTATATTCATCCTTGATATCCTGTTTGGACATTCGAATACTTTTATTATGTTCATAGCGCTGGTACATGTAGTCAAGTATCGCGAGTATAAATAGCGCTACTCCGACTTTAATCGCTAAACTAACAGTCAATTGCCCGGTAAAGTGAAGAATCGCCTCAACAGACATATAGGCTGTTTTGGAAATCTCGTGTGTTACCCCTTCTAATGTGCTATATACCAGATAACCAATTACACTCATTTTTAGTACAGACTTAATAAACTCTACAAAAGATCGCATGGATACAATGTTTTTAAATCCTTTGATCGGGTCTAGCTTACTGAGTTTAGGTGTAACAGGTTCGCCTGTGAGAAGAAAGCCTATCTGAACATAACTTGTTACAAGAGCCAGTATAACGATAATGCTAAATACCGGAGCCAATAAAATTAAAATCTGTATGGCATACTGTCCCAACATCTGCATAATATTGACGATAGTCACCTCTGTAGACATGCGGTGAAGAAAGGCATCTGTAAACAGCCAGGTAATACGCTTCATATAAAAATCATTAAACATCATCAAACATAATATCCCACCCAGCATAATCGCCGCGCCTGGTATATCCATACTTTTGGCAACCTGGCCTTTTTTACGCGTTTCCTGACGCTTCTGGGGTGTTGCTTCTTCTGTTTTCTCGCCAGAGAATAACTGTAGATTCATCCGTAACCTGAATGCCAATTTACTGCCTCCCTTCCTCCGAGTCTACTTGGGCTGTGGAGCTGTGCCGATCACCTTTAATAAAGACTGCATGGCCTGAAATAGCTGTCCAAACAAATTTTCGAAAATATAGGCAAAACTTGGTGTCAGCAACATCAGCATTAACAGTCCTACAATAATTTTAACCGGTACCCCGATAACAAAGATATTGAACTGCGGAGCACTACGTGCGAGGAATCCCAGTCCCACATCCGTCAGGAACATGGCTACCACGATCGGTGCGGCCATTTGAAAAGCAATCATAAACGAGTTGCTAAAAGTACGAATAAGAAATTCACTGATGGAACCGTCCATCATTTTACTCATAATCTCTGCATCCAGCGGTATCCAATCATAACTGTATAATACGGATTGAATCAGATAGTGATGACCGTTCATACTCAGGAACAGCAGTATCGCAAACATGTATTTAAAGTTACCGATCATCGGTGCCGAAGCACCAGTCAAAGGATCAAATACACTGGCGATACCAAAACCGGTCTGAATATCAATAAAGGAACCGGCCATTTGAATAACCGTGAACATCAGATAAGCGACATAGCCGAGCAGCAAACCAATCAGCACTTCACGAAGAACGAGCAGTACATAAATTCCCGGTTCCTCGGATATGGTCACTGATGTTCCCTTCATAAGAAAAATTAAAAGCGAGATAAAAAGAGCAATCCCTATCTTAAACGTATTGGGTACGCTTCTGGATGAGAAAATCGGTGAAATTACAAAAAAAGCGATCATTCGACAAAAAATAAGCAAAAAAACAGGAAAACTTTGCTGCAGTATCTCCATAAGCAATCAGCCTAACCAATGTATTTGTATAAATTGCCGAGGATATTACCAGTATAATCAACCATAACTGTCAATATCCACGGACCAAATAACAGCAGTGCGAGCATTACAGCTACGATTTTAGGTACAAAGGCAAGAGTTTGCTCCTGGATCTGTGTAGTTGCCTGGAAAATACTCACAACCAGACCGACTACAAGTCCAAGAATAAGCATCGGTGCACTGATTTTTAAAACGGTGTATACCGCCTGTCCTGCCATACCGATGATAAACTCCGAACTCATGATTTACCTCCCTTAATCCGGTGTTTTGGGTGCTGCACTAATTAAAACTAATCAATAGCGATTTGACGATAAGATACCAGCCATCGACCAGTACGAATAGCAAAATTTTGAAAGGAAGTGAAAT
This sequence comes from Paenibacillus sp. Z6-24, assembly GCF_054161335.1. Taxonomy (NCBI): domain Bacteria; kingdom Bacillati; phylum Bacillota; class Bacilli; order Caryophanales; family Paenibacillaceae; genus Paenibacillus; species Paenibacillus sp. Z6-24. The sequence continues at coordinate 3,182,345 of NZ_CP096398.1, forward strand.
CATTACAGGTGGTAGCATCATCATACCCATGGCCATCAGTACACTCGCAACTACGATGTCGATGACAAGAAACGGTATAAAGACCATAAAGCCCATCTGAAAAGCTGTCTTCAGTTCACTGATTGCATAAGACGGAACCATTACCGAGAGCGGAATGTCCTGTACATTGTTTGGTTTCGGAGTACCAGTGTAATCCAGGAAAAGAAGCAGATCCTTTTCTCGCGTATGCTTGAACATGAATTCCTTGATTGGCTTCTCCGCTGCCTTCAAAGCTTGCGTCTGGTTAATATCTCCCTGCAGATAAGGCTGCAAGGCAACCTCATTCATCTGGGATAAGGTGGGTGACATAATGAAGATAGTTAAAAATAAAGCCAGTCCTACCAGTACCTGATTGGGAGGCATCTGGTTAGTCCCTAATGAAGTCCGGACAAAGCTGAGCACAATCACAATACGTGTAAAACTGGTCATTAATACCAGGAAAGATGGCGCTATGCTGATGAGTGTAATCATAAGCAAAATAGACAGCGAACTGGTCGCCGGGCCATCCGCTGCATTATCGTTATTGCCGATCTGGATATCGATATTCGGTATCGGATCGGCAGTTGCAGCAAATATGGGGTGAACCGATAAGAAGCTAGCTAGAAAAAGCATCATAAAGGTTAATATCAGCTTTTTTTTCATGAATCCCTCGACCGATCTGTAGAATCTTCCTCTTTCAGCAGTTCCTCCATCTTCTGCCGGCGATTCGGAATCTGGCGCAGTTTGCTTTCGAACACTTCTTGGAAAGCATCCGTATCACCAAGTTCTTCTTCTTGCACGGAAGACTTAGGACGGAAACGGTTGCTGAATTTGGAGATTAGCGGAGTAAGAAGGTTATTCTGCTCCACCGATTCGGATTGAAAAGAGCTTATAATCAGTTCTGCCTCTTCGGGATCAGAGATTTTATCCACAAGGGTAATATCATCTCCTACACCGATCAGATAGACGCTGCTGCCAATTTCAATCACCTGTAGCGACTTGTTTGGGCCCATAGCTACCCCGCCTATAGTGCGGATGGCACGGCGGGACAACCAGGTTTGATTTTTCCTGCCTAGGAACCGAAGCAGTAAAATAATTAGGCCTATTATTACAGCCAAGACGATTATAACCCAAACTAGGTTTAGGATATAATCGCCTGTTCCTCCCATTGTGGCTGCTGAACCTGACATGGGAATATTCTCCTATACTCCGAGCGTCTTGCTAATCGCTTCAATAACACGATCAGCTTGGAAAGGTTTCACAATAAAGTCTTTGGCTCCTGCCTGAATGGCATCGATAACCATGGCCTGCTGACCCATCGCTGAACACATGATTACTTTAGCTCCGCCATCCATCTTTTTGATTTCTTTCAGTGCAGCAATGCCATCCATTTCAGGCATCGTAATGTCCATTGTAACCAGATCCGGACGAAGTTCCTTGAATTTCTCTACTGCCTGTGCTCCGTCTTGAGCTTCTCCTACAACTTCGTATCCATTTTTAGTTAGAATATCCCGGATCATCATTCTCATAAAAGCTGCATCATCCACGATAAGAATTCGGTTTGCCATTGATTTAAAATCCTCCCTGAGTGATCATTATTGTATTTTTTGAATTCGGTCCCACTGACTTACGATATCTGTGACACGGACACCAAAGTTTTCATCAATAACGACAACTTCGCCTTTGGCGATCAGTTTGTTGTTAACCAGGATGTCTACCGGTTCCCCCGCCAATTTGTCCAGTTCGATAATCGCTCCCTGGGACAATTCAAGTATATCTTTAATTTGCCGTTGGGTCCTTCCTAATTCTACGGTGACTTTGAGTGGAATGTCCATCAGTAAGTTCAAATTATTTTCATCCAGGTTAGGAGCAGCTCCTGCGCCGAAGTTAGCAAATTGAACCGGTTGGACATTGACCTCTCTGCCTGCCGGTGCGCCATAGTGCTGTGGTGCCTGCGGATATGGCTGCGGTGGCATACCGTAACCCGGAGGATACGGATATGGAGGATACTGCGGATAAGGCTGATCAGGCATGCCATATGGAGGCTGCTGACCATAGGCCGGCATTCCCTGTGGCGGCATCATTGGCGGCGCAGCAGGCTGTTCAGGAGCTTGCTGTGGCGGCATTGCGGCCTGCGGCGCTGCTGCCTGTGGAGGCGCTGCAGGAGCAGCTGGTGCACTTACAGCAGGCTGCTCAGGCGCAGCTTCCTCACTACCATTAATCAGAATATCTACCATGTATTTTGCAAATTCTACGGTGATCAGCTGCATGATAGTGGAATCAATCAGATCTCCAATCAATAAACGGAAAGAAATTTTGATTAATGTCTCTTCTGCTGGCAGCATGCTTACTCCCTGATCATTGCTTACATCCAGAATATCAATCCCCGGTGGTGAGATATTAACAAACCGGTTGAAGATGGTCGACATCGAAGTTGCCGATGAACCCATCATCTGGTTCATGGCTTCCTGTACAGCGCTGACATGAATCTCATTCAGCTCTTCATCCTTGGGGTGACCTTCACCTCCGAGCATCAAGTCCGCGATTACCTGAGCATCACGTGTCTGGATAACGAGGGAGTTAATTCCCTGAAATCCATCCACATACTCGACATGGACCGCTACATGCGGCTTGGGGAATTCATTTTCAAATTCAGTACGGGTAATGATGCCCACCTGCGGAGTAGTGATATCCACTTTTTGTCCCAGCAGGGTCGATAATGCAGTTGCTGCACTACCAAATGTGATATTTCCGATTTCTCCCAGCGCATCCTGTTCCAGCGGCGTCAGAAAGTCATCTACACTCTGCCCGGAAGTTCCTGATGCTGCACTGTCATCATCGCCGGATGACTGCTTAAGCAAAGCGTCAATCTCTTCCTGTGACAAATAATCTTTACTCGTCAATTTCTTCCACTCCTTCACTGACGATCTCGTCAATCTGAACGGCTACCCGGTCTTTTACCGTACCCGGGCTTCCTATAAATTTAAGCTGATTGCCTACTTTTATGGATAATGAATCATGTACCGGTTTATTAAGGGAGATGACATCGCCCACCGATAAGCTTAAAAACTCTTGAATGGATAATCGTGAATCACCCAATTCAGCAATGATCGGCAGCTGCGCACGAGTTACACGATATTCAAGTGCTTCCACTTCTTCAGGTGCCGGTTCTTTTTTCTGTGAAACGAACCAATGATGTGCAGATAGCTTGGGCATGATCGGTTCAATAACAACATGGGGAATACAAAGATTAATCATCCCTGTCGTATCACCAATTTTGGTACTCAGCGAGATCAGGGCAATCGTTTCATTCGGAGACACCAATGACATAAATTGCGGGTTGGTCTCCAATGCTTCCATACGTGGAGATAAGTCAATCACTGTCTTCCATGCTTCCTGCAAGCTTTCGAACGTACGACTGAACACACGCTCGATGATGGTTGTTTCAATTTCAGTCAGCGCATTGATTTTGGAAGGTGCTGTACCGGTACCGCCAAGCAGGCGATCCAGCATCGCGAAAGCGACATTCGGATGAACTTCCAGTACCATCCGGCCTTCCAGTGGTTCAGCTTCAAAAATATTCAAAATCGTCATTTTAGGAATAGAACGTATAAACTCATCATACGGAAGCTGCTCGACCTGAACAACGTTAATTTGTACAAAAGTACGAAGCTGTGCCGAAAAATAAGTAGTCAGGTAACGTGCAAAGTTCTCATGAATCCGGGTTAAACTCCGGATATGATCCTTGGAAAAGCGAACTGCCCGTTTAAAGTCATATACTCTGACCTTTTTCTGGGTTTCTTCCTTTTTAAGCTCCTCCGCATCCATTTCCCCGGAAGAAAGTGCAGCCAATAGGGCATCAATCTCACCTTGGGATAATACATCTACCATAATCTCACCCCCTTACGATTGTAAATTGATTCATTGCTAAGATTAGGTTGATTCCAGCTTTCTCTATTAAATGGAACTTACGATGCGATCGGATACTTGTACGTCTACCAGCTTGCCACCTTCGGCAGGCAATGCACTGTTAATCAATTTGAGCAGTTTGGCATCCAGCTGATCAATACCTTTAGCACTGTTGAGATCTTCCGGATTGGTGTCTGCCAGTGTTCTTACGATAATTGGTTTGATTTTTAGATCTTTGATCAGATCAAAGTTAGCTTTTGCATCTTCATCTGCGAGTTGAAAGGAAAAGCTGATTTTTACTACATAGGAAGGGTCTGCCAGGTTTGTTGTCATATCTGTGATGTCCGACGATACAGCGGCAATCTCTGTCGCTGTCATACTCTCCAACTTGGCTTTTTCTGCTGCTGCGACTTCTGCGGCAGTGGTTGGTTTCTTTTCACCAAACATATCTCCCATCAGGAAAAAAGCAACCACACCAATCAACCCTAGCCCCAGTACCCCGCTGATTATCCAGGGTAGTAACTTTTTCATTCCAATTCCTCCATATGCTGCACCTTAATTGTTCCAGTAAGTGTGCCTATACTTTTATTGTATTCCTGAACCAGACTTGTCACTTGCGCCGCCTTTTCCAATACAATCAGACGCTTACCTGTTGTTAAGGTGATGTACGTATCAGGCGTTTCTTCCACCATTTCGATCAGCAGGGCATTAAGCCACATAGGGGAACCGTTAAGCCGCGTGACAGGGATCATATATACCCCTCCTTGAAAGTTACTTGCTATGGATAAGAGGGAGAAGATCATATTCGTCCCTCTATCTGTCTAGATTATCGTTTCAGATTAACAACTTCCTGCAGAATTTCGTCGGAAGTTGTAATGATACGGGAGTTTGCCTGGAAACCACGCTGTGCCACAATCATCTCGGTAAATTCACCGGTCAGATCAACGTTGGACATTTCCAGCTGACCAGCTACGATTGCGCCTGTACCATTCTCAGTATCTGCACCGGTCAGCAATTCAATCGTACCCTCGGGGTTGGCGTTCGGCGTTACACGATAAAGACTGCCACCGATTTTTTCCAGACCACCCGGGTTTACTACTTTGGCAATACCCAACTGAGGACCTGCTTCAGTTGTGCCATCTGCCAGTGTATACAGCAGAGTACCGTTATTTTGAATACTGAAGGAAACGGCAGCTTCATTAATCTGAATTGGTTCTCCACCGCTATCAACCACAAATGCTCCATCCGATGTTACGAGCTGACGGGAAGCATCGACATGGAAGTCACCGGCACGTGTCAGGTAAGGAACTTCCTGCTCTGCAGACAGCTTGATAGCGAAGAAACCATCGCCATCGATACGCAGGTCTGTCGGGTTATTTGTTGTCTGTGCACTCCCTGCCAGATGAAGAGTATCAATCGAAGAAGTTTTCACACCCAGACCTACCTGCTGAGCGTTCACGCCACCGCTTTCTCCGTCTACTGGAGCCGTTACCCCTTTGGTAGTCTGGCTCAGGATATCCTGGAACATGACACGGGAGCTTTTGAAACCTGTTGTATTTACATTTGCGATGTTGTTACCGATGACGTCCAGTTTAGTTTGAAAACCTTTCATACCTGAAACGCCGGAATACATGGATCTTATCATTAATATTTCCTCCTAATGAATGCATAATGTGGTGATTGAGACTACGTCAGTCGGTCGGTAGTCTCCTGGCTCTCCATTGCTGGTCCGGCCAGAGAATTAAATAATTACAGCACTATCAATTTGAGTGAATACATTATCTTTCATTGAGTTGCCATCCATGGCGGTAACAACGGTCCTATTGGGTACATTAACGATAAGAGCGACATTGTTTTGCATTAGAATCAACGAATCTTTGGATCCTTTGGCGGCGGCTTTATCTATCGCCTGATTCAGACTATTCATCTGTTCGTTGCTGAATTCAATTCCTCGTTGCTCCAAACGCTTGGAAGCATGATTGCTGAACTTGAGCAGGTTCTGATCCAGAATATTTTGAAACTCATTGGGTTTGGAACCTGATGCCGTATTTTTACTGCGCCCCAGCAATCCGGAATTGATATTGGACGGATACAGCTGACCTACTTGAATGGGGCCACTCATGACACAGGAGCCTCTGAATCCGCTGCTGTGTTGCTTTCTTCAGCTGCCTGATTAGTGCCTTCTGTATCAACTGCAGACGCAGTTTGTGGTTCCTCTGCTTCAAGTGTATTGCTGTTCGTAGTCTCTGCCGCTGGTGCAGACGTTGAAGCAGTTGTATCTGTATTGGTGTCTGCAGCGGATGGGGCATTGGTTGCCTGGCTATCTGTTGTCGCAGGTGCAGTAGTACTTGCAGCCGGTGTCGCTGAAGTGCTCGCTGGGGTTTCTGCCGCTGTACTTGCAGCTGGTTTTGCCTCAGCAGCTTTGGTTGTCGCCGGTTCCACTTTTGCAATCAGTGTCAATGGAACTGCATCCGCGCCGACCTGTGCGTACTGAACTCCATTTTTCATTACAATGCCTTCTACGATGCCTGTTTCATAAGTGGATGTTTTCTCGCCTGTTTTACTGTCTGTTGTTTCGTTAAGCCAGGTGACCTTCTTGCCGATCAGCTCTGAGGAAGCTCCCAGTGAAGTATCGACAGATCCTTTCAGATTATCTAGTTTTTCTCCTATTTTGGTTAATTGTGTAAGAGAGGAGAACTGAGCCATCTGAGCAATAAATTGTGAGTTGTCCATAGGAGACATAGGATCCTGATTTTTCAATTGAGCTACCAGCAGTGCCATAAATTGATCTTGTCCCAACTCGGTTTTCGTTTTAGCTGCGGCCGTTTTTACATTATTCGCGGAATAATTCGGCCATGTATTCGATGTGGAAATCAAATCCGGCAAAACATTCACCTCCATGCATATTAAGCTTTAGCTACATACGTACTGCCATAAGGTGTCATACTTGCGGCTCGTATATTAACTCGCTCTTCACGCCATTCATTTAGTTCATTACCAAGCTCTGCTGTAAGAATAGCATCGTCATTTTGTTCTTCTTTCGATTTGGAACGGCGTCCGGATTGCTGGTCGGAACCTGGCTGGAATCCTTGCCCCCCATTATACATATCGGATTGTAACGAAGAACTTTGAGTAACTTCGAGTTTTTCTACCTGAAGTCCCTGGGCTTGAAGGGCTGAACGAAGTTGTGCCATTTGCTGCTCCAGTAAATCTTTGGCTCCATGCTTTTCGGTAATAAACTGTGCGATTAACTGTCCATCCTGAATGCTGATTTTGACATCAACCTGTCCGAGATGTTCCGGATTCAGAATGATCTTGGCTTCGGATACACCGTTTAGCTGCTGAATATCAAACTTGCTGACAATGAATTTCCCCATTTCCTGAGAAAAGTTCTGGGCGTTAATTATTGGTGGTGGCGGTGCAGCAGCTGTCAATGGTGCAGAATCAGCTTTCATCGCCAGTTGACCAGCAGTTACGATTACCGGTTCCTGATGCTGTGTCTGACTCGTTACAGCTTCTGCAGATTCGACTGCAGCTTCTGTCTGAACTGCTGAAATATTATTCACAATCTGTGATTCTTGAGCAGCTACTACCTGGAATGGGGTGCCCGGCTGTTGTTGCTTGCCGCTTTGTCCACCACTGGCTTGTCCATCGGCAGATTCGCCTGATTTTTGCAACACATTCTGAAGTTCATTCAGCAACTGCTCCAGTTTGGGTTCGGCCTGCTGAGTGCTACTCTGTACCGCCTGAAGCTTGTCAACCACCTGGGATACTGCATCTGCTACTGCAAAGCGCAATGTCTCCGGTTGTTGAGCAATCGCTGGAAGTGTCGCTGTCAACGATTGTGCTGGCTGAGCCGCATCCGTACCTTCTGCCTGCGCTTCTGTACCTTCTCCCGATAATACCTGCTGTACCTGTACCAACCATCCTTGCAGCGATTGCATCAGGTTGGGATCACTTACAATGGACGCATCCATATCTTCCAGCTTCCCGAGCAGATCATCCATTAACTCACCAACTTTTTCTCCCTGACTCCCTTCCCCATTGTCCTGGTTACCGGAAATTATTTGTTGCAGCATTTCCAGTAACGAAGCGGCAGAACCCATAACTCCTGCAGAAACCTGACCGGCCATTGAAGTAGTTGCAGAAGTGCCTGCCGTTCCGGCGGAACCCATCACGTACGTTAGTGCTTGATTGAATCCTGCGGCTGCCATACTGCCTGTTCCTCCAGCCGAAGCTGTTACCGGTGTCTTGGCTGTTGTTGCTGTCATATTTTGAAGTGTCATACTCATATACTAATTATCACCTACCAAGGAGCAAATTTTAATAAGAAGGAGTTCCTGCTTATGACTTTTTTCATTAGAATAGGAAATGATTCCGATTCCTCCTATGTGAGACTAGTTCGCCATTAACCGATTTACAATTTGAGCGGTTCCCGCCGGATCTTCGGTAGACATGGCTGACAGAATTCCAGCCCGTGTAGAATCGTCTATCGTATTTAGAATCTGCAGTACTTTACTCTGGCTTACCTTTGCAGTTTGCAGCAGTAATGATGCAGCACTGCTGGCCGGCATAGTTGTAAAGGTTTGTGCGAGTGCTTCATTATCAAGCTTGGTACTTATTGGAGCTGTTGTCGGCTTGCTATTCGTTTGTGCTTGCAAAGCAGCCAGACTTGCTGTTGTTGCATTTTTCAAAGCCAGTGAAGTATCAGCTGCGGCTTTGGGATCCATTTTTTGCAAAATGCTCGCCTGATCCTGGGAATTCATTTTGCTGAAAATCAGTACTTGTTCGTCGGTAGTCATATTCTGCATAATTGCTGCCGCTTTAGAGGCGCTCATATCGGAATATACATTCGCCAGATTTTTCAGTTGCTTGTCCTGTTCGGTCGGTGTAGTCACTGTACTGGCAGCTGCTGCTGGCGTTGTACCGGCTGCAGGTGTAGTCGCTGTGCCTGTCCCCCCCTCATTTGTGGGTGGAGTCTGGCTTTTCAGCTGATCCTGAAGCTTCTTAAGTTCCTGTGCCTGTGTAGCCTGCACTTTCTTCGACTCGTCCAGCTGCTGCTTTAACTGGTCTACAGTTGCTGCGTCACTCTCACTTTGATTGGACGCAATATCTGTGCTATTACCTTTATCGGCAGATGGCACCCAATTTTTCACTATAGGAATTTTCTCCAGTGTGTCGAACATAGTGGTTCGCAAATTCACATTGAATAGCATTACGATCGCGCCTACTAATACAAGGGTAAACAAAATTGGAGTAGCGATAAAAAGAAACCTTCCAAGTCCACCGGACTCCTTTTCCATATCGGCATCCAAATCCAGATTTTTCTTCGCCACGGTAATCCTCCTTGAGCAAAAACATCCTTCATGATTCCCTTCACTGATTAGGTAAGCCATGTACATTCTCAGCTTCTGGGTGCTGTTAGACGGATCAGATTACAATCTATTTCGATTGCATAGCGAATCGTACAGTCGCCATCTCATCCAGTGCATTTTGCTCACGCAGCATATTCTCCTGCATGAATTTTGCTTTTGCTTTATCTTTGGCCTGAAGCCATACTTTTTCATCGACCATTTTCTCGGTTAAATGAAGCTTTTTGTGTTCCACATTTACTTGTGCCTGGTGAACATCCGATATTTTTTGGGAAATGCATTGATCCAGATAGACAATATAACGCTGCATATCCTGTAATTCCGATATGGGAGCACACTGCTCAATAGCCTGATTGATAGCTTCCAGTGTGCGGTTCTGATCTTCCAGTAACTGCTCCAGTGATTGTTCTTGTGCCTGCAACTCGCCCAAAGCTGTGGATAAAAGCCATTCTGCCTGGTTTTTAGCACTTGATTTAATGTCTACAACCTTTTGAAAGTTATACTGGAAATTCATAACTCATCAGCTCCTCATAAATTCGGAAATCATCTGCTCTTGCGCATCGGTTAGTGTCGTCTTCTCGTGCACCTTTTGTTTTGTAAAATTCCAGACATCCTTGATCCGTTCGATCGCTTCATCGATATCCGGACTGGAACCTCTCTGGTAGGCACCAATATTGATTAAATCTTCGGATTCTTTATATACAGACATCAGACGCTTCATATTGTTGGCGGCATCGGTCTGCTCTTCCGTTACAATATCCTTCATAACCCGGCTGATACTGGCAAGTACGTCGATTGCCGGGAACTGTCCTTTATTGGCAATCGACCGGTTGAGTACAATATGTCCATCGAGGATACCACGTACCGCATCCGCTATCGGCTCATTCATATCATCCCCGTCTACCAGTACCGTGTAGAACGCTGTGATGGAACCATGGGGTCCTGTACCGGCACGTTCCAGCAGTTTAGGTAGTCCGGCAAATACTGAAGGCGTATAGCCCCGCATGGCGGGAGGTTCACCGACCGCAAGACCAATCTCACGCTGAGCCATCGCATAACGGGTAACCGAGTCCATCATAAACATGACATTCATGCCGCGATCCCGGAAATACTCTGCGATGGTTGTCGCAATCAGGGCTCCTTTGAGACGGATAAGTGCCGGCTGATCCGAGGTCGCTACGATGACTACCGAACGCTGCAGCCCTTCGGGACCCAGATCCCGCTCGATAAAGTCGCGTACTTCACGCCCCCGCTCCCCAATAAGAGCAATAACGTTAACATCTGCTTCGGTATTACGGGCAATCATGCCCATCAGCGTACTTTTACCAACACCGGAACCGGCAAAGATACCTACACGCTGTCCTTTTCCGATCGTCAGCAATCCGTCAATTGCCCGTACACCTACACTCATCGGATCCTGTACTCTCGGACGAGTCATCGGGTTGGGCGGCGTGTTAAAGGTTGAATAGTGATTCATCCGTGCGGGGAGCAGTGAACCATCCAGCGGCTGTCCGAGACCATCCAGCACTTTACCAAGCAGTTCGGAACCTACCTGCACCGTAAGCGGTTTCCCTGTACCTACAACGTCACACCCCGGACCAATGGATTGAAGTTCTCCCAGAGGCATCAATAAAACCTTATTGTCTCTAAAGCCGACCACTTCAGCCCGAAGAGGTTCAGCCCCTTTGGTAGGATAGATATAACATACCTCTCCAATGCTTGTATCAGGACCTTCTGATTCCACCATCAGTCCAATAACCTGGGTTACTTTACCGTTAATCCGAACTGGATCCAGCTGCTTCAGATATTCCAGATAACGACCAGCATTCAGATCAGACATTGCCATTACCCCGCTCTTCATCATGAAGTGCCAAACGAAGAAGTTCTTTCTTGAGTTCTGTCAGCTGGGTATCCACGCGTGCATCCACGCTTCCGAATGCAGAGCGGATAACACAGCCACGGTCACGAACTGTAGCATCCGGAAGAATCTGAAGTTCTGCCTGTGAATCAATAGCCAGTACCAGTTCTTCTCTTGCTGCATGAATGAAATCAAACTGGGATGGATTAACACACAATGTGATCAGGCCTTTTTCACGTTTGCGGGAAAGTGTCTTTTTAATCAAGGAAAGAACCAACTCCTGCTGGTCAGCAAGCTCTTTGTCGATAACTTTTTCGGCAATTCCGCAGCTGAGATTAACGAGGAATGGTTCTGCTTCCTGAATAATTTGTTCTTTGGCTTCATAAGCCTGGATCAGTACCGTCTGAGCTTCCTGCATCATCTCATTAATGCGCTGCTGCATCTCAGTCTCAGCACGCTGCTGTCCCTCCTCATAGCCTTCCTGAAAAGCCTGAGCCTTAACCGCTTCAATTAGATGCTCGTCCTGTTCACGCCGTTCATCCCACCAGGAAGCAATCATTTCCTGAGCGTTCTGCAGGATACGTTCCGCTTCTTCTGCTGCTTCACGTACCTGGCGCTCTGCGAATTCACGAGCATCCGCAAGCATTTGTTCTTTTAACAAAACGGTTTGTTCATCAATCCGCGGCTGGTCATACACAATATGTGGAACCTGCTGATGAGTACCAGCCGCCAGATTGGTTGGTCTGAAATGATCTTTACCAAGATCCAATTTTTTAAGAATTTCGACCGGAATATATTGGGATGATTTTATCAAATTAGACAATGATATCATCTCCTCCGCCACGAGCTATGATGATTTCTCCGGATTCTTCGAGTCTACGTATAATGCCTACGATACGACTTTGTGCTTCCTCTACATCTTTAAGACGTACAGGTCCCATAAATTCCATTTCTTCCTTGAACGTGTCTGCCATACGTTTGGACATATTGCCAAATACGGCTTCGCGTACGTCTTCGCTGGCTACTTTAAGCGCCAGCTGCAAATCTGCGTTTTCCAGATCGCGGATGATGCGCTGAATTGAACGATTGTCGACATTGACGATATCTTCGAAAACAAACATCCGTTTTTTGATTTCTTCTGCCAGTTCCGGATCCTGAATTTCCAGGGAATCGAGAATGGTTCTTTCTGTACCGCGATCGACACCGTTCAAGATCTGTACGATCGATTCGATACCGCCCGCATTTGTATAATCCTGTGTAACCGTGGAAGAAAGCTTCTGTTCCAGTACGCGTTCAATCTGGGCAATGATCTCAGGTGAAGTACTATCCATCACTGCAACCCTGCGGGCAACCTCAGCCTGTTTTTCCTGAGGCAGCGACGACAGAATCGAAGCAGCCTGTTCGAACTGAAGGTAGGAAAGCACAAGTGCTATTGTCTGCGGATTCTCATTCTGGATAAAGTTCAAAATCTGACTCGGATCCGCTTTACGAGCAAAATCGAAAGGACGAACCTGCAGCGTCGCTGTCAGACGGTTAATAACTTCAAGTGCTTTGCTTTCTCCGAGTGCTTTTTCCAGGATTTCCTTGGCGTAGTTGATACCGCCCTGGGAAATGTATTCCTGTGCCAAGCAAATCTGGTGGAACTCGGCGATAATAGTATCTTTATCCCCGCTCTCTACTTTGCGTACATTGGCGATTTCCAGTGTAAGCTGTTCGATTTCTTCATCACGTAGGTGTTTAAATATTTGAGCAGATACTTCGGGACCCAAGGCAACCAGTAAAATGGCTGCCTTTTGCCGTCCGCTCAGTGGAGCTGTCCCCTTTGCCAATCCCGTTCACCTCTTATTCGTCAGCGAGCCATGTACGCAGCAGATTTACAAATTCGTCCGGTTTCTTTTTCGCCAGTGATTCGAGCTGCTTGCGTACCTGACTATCATTGGTCAAGTTGTCCAAACTAATGGAAGGAAGTTCTGTAACTGGAGGAAGCATAATATCTTCTCCCATTTCTTCAGCCAGCTGCTGCTGTTTACGACGACGATAAATAATAAATCCGACAATACCAAGAACCAGAGCTGCTGCTGCACCGATGATCCAGTTCAGGTTGGAAGCAAAGAATCCTTCGTCGGTTGTTTGGTTGGTAGCGAATGCCTGTGGAATAACATTAACTTTAGCAGTAAGAGCATCTGCGTTTGTTGTATAGTCGACTCCATTTTCTGCAAGTGAAGCTCTTACAATGCTTTGAAGCATTACTTTAATATTATCATTCAAGGCATTTTGTTGTGTTTCATCTAAACTAGGATTAGGCTCAATTGCTACTGTGATGGCCAGATCCTGTACATGATAAGGGCTATCTGCAATTTCATTATGAATCCGATTAACTTCGTAATTGATAGTGCTCTGTGATTTCTCGGATTCGTTATTACCTGAGGAAGATCCACCCGGATAGGTCGGAGTATCTGTGCTTCCTGTACCGGCTACGCCGCTGTCAGGTGTGCTTGTGCCTGTATAGGATTCCTGAATTTCCTGGGCGCTAATCTCGATGCCCTTCATGTTTTCTTCATCTACAGGTTCCACCAGGTCTTCTTTGGATGTTTTCTGATCAAAGTTCAATGTGGAATTTACAAGAACATTAACCCTTTCAGGTCCTACCAGTCTGGCCAAGAATTGTCTTATGTTATTCTCTACGTCAGACTCGTATTTCTTTTGTAACGCCATATTGTCCTGTACTGCACCGATCAGATTACCACGTCCGCCACCTTTGACTGTAGAGACAAGCTCACTGCCGTCTGTACCATTCGTGATGGTAATGTTCTCAATCGGAAGACGAGGTACTGCTGTACTTACGAGGTTAAAATAACCATCAATCGCTTCCTGTGTAAGTCGAACGCCCGGTTTGAACTGCATGACTACGGATGCTGTCGCATTATCCTGATCATCAGTAGCTGCAAAAAGGCTTTCCTCAGGAAGATTAATCAGTACTTTTGCATTTTCAACGCCGTTCATGTTGCGAAGCAATTGGGATACTTCACCATTTAGTGCATTGTTGTATTTAACATTAAATTCGTTATCGGTCATCCCGATCGCGGAAGAACTTGTATTAAATTCACTGAATCCGATTGAACCGTTTTGGATCAAACCTTGAGATCCTACTGCAACTTTTGCTTGAGCAGCACTCTCTGTTGGCACTGAGATAGTTTTGCCGTCCTGGCTTAACTGGTAAGGAATCCCTTGTCCGGTCAGGTACTCCATAACTGCTGCTGAATCCGCAGCGTCCATATCCTGGAAAGCTACCTCATATTCGGTTTTGGAAAATTGTATCGTTAGTACTACGATTGCAATGATGATGAAGGCCAGTGTTGATATCAGTAGTATTTTCTGATTTTTGTTGAATTTTCTCCAGTATTGGACAATTGTATCTCTATACTGGGCAACTCTCTCATTCACAACGTCACCCCATTCGAAACTGTGCTATGAAACATATCATCCATCTTATAACTGTGTACGCATGATTTCTTGGTAAGCTTCAATCGCTTTGTTTCGAACCTGAGCGGTCAACTGTAAGCTGAGCATCGACTTCTCCGAAGCGATCATCATCTGGTCAACATCAATTTTACCTACCAGAAACTGGTCATTCATTTTGTGTACCTGCTGTTCCTGAGCTCCTACCTGACTAATGGCATCCTGCAGGTAAGAACCAAACTGTTCCATAGCTTGTCCTGGCGTTTCCTGTACCTGTGCAGCTCCCGAGGTCATTTGCAGTGGTGAAGCGGCGGACATACCATTAAACATTGTGTTTTCTATCATTAATTACCCCTCCTTCCATTTTTTCACTCATTATTTACCAATTTGTAAAGCCTTGGTAATCATTGCCTTGGAGGCATTTAATGCAGTTACGTTAGCTTCATATGAACGCGAAGCTGATATCATGTCCACCATTTCTTTTAGAGTATCGACATTTGGCATCTTCACATATCCGTTTCTGTCGGCATCCGGATGTGTGGGGTTAAATACAAGTTTAAATGGTTCCTTGTCTTCCTCAATGGCTACCGCTTTTACACCATTCACTCCGTTATTACCATTCATTGCAGAATTAAGTGCATCAGCAAAAGCTGGTTTGTTGGTTGAAAGTACTACTTCTTTGCGGCGGTAAGGAACCGCTTCGCCATTTTCAATCTTTGCTCTGGTTGTCTCGGCATTCGCAATATTGGAGGACACAACGTCCATCCGCAGCCGCTGGGCTGTCAAAGCTGAAGCACTGATATCAAAACTGTTACTAATTTTCATGATTACGCTCCCCCACCCTGAATTGCAGTACGCATCATTTTAATCTGGTGATTCACTTGCTCGATGTAAGCATTGTAGCGAAGCTGATTCTCAGCCAGACTTGTCATTTCTGAATCCATGTCCACGTTATTCAAATTGTTATTCATCACTGTGCTGTTATCCGATTTAATCATCGCCTTTGGAACGCCTCCAGTAGAACCAATCTGGAAATGGCGAGGATCAGTAGCAGTACCGTGGATCGAACTGTTTGTGCCATCCATTTGAACCTGAAGCATGTTTTCAAAAGAAACATCGGAACGTTTGAAGTAAGGTGTATCTGCGTTAGCAATGTTGTTGGTGATTACTTGTTGTCGAAGGTTGGAAGCATTAATGGCGCCTTCCAATCTACGAAATCCTACATCATTCAGCAAATTCACTCACATCACCTCTTTCAATCTGTAATTATATTCTAAATATGGGATGTAAATCTCATATTTTTTTATTTTACACTCTCATTCGACAAACCTTGCAGTTTTTCGTTTGGTTTACTAAGTTTCTGCGTCATATTTCCTAATGATTTAATACCATAAGTTTCCTAGAGAACAGGTTATAACACAATGAGAAGAAAGGACTATCTTTTGACGTATATGCTCTTTTTTTGTCGACTTTTAAATAATTTCTTCCAATTAATATAAGTAATATGACATTTAAAGCAGATATTAGGATCAATCAGTTGGGAATAATGTTTTTTATTGGTAATTAAATTTAGTGGTTTTAGGTACATTTTTGGGGGGATGGACATAATCAGGACAGTAGTTTTGTCCTGTAAAAATGGCTTAAACCCTTGGTTTTTCCATTATCAGTCATAATTCATGTATCCTATAGCCTAGTGCGGATTACTTACTAATGATTAATTTATTACGATCATAGCTGCGAACACTTCTATTTTCTGGAAAAAGTTCGACTTTTTCTAACTTACAGCAAGTTATATATGTGTTTTACAGGTTGATTTGCGCATTTACGCAAACGCAATTATCATAACTTAAACGTTAAGAAAAAGCTACACCCATTTACTTATTATTCCCTAATACGTACTCATTGTTATATCGGATTACCTTTTGTAATCTTGTAGGTGTTTTTGTTATATTCATCATACAATTTTCGCACTTATGAAAATATAGGAAAAAGGCGGGGAACTTGTAAAACAAGCCCCCCACCTTTTTCCTAAAAAACGATATTATGATTCTATCCTATTCCTAGACATGCTCCCATGTAGTGATTCAATCGAATAGTTAGAGAATATACTGGCTTAAATCCCGATCTTGAGCGATATCTTTGAGTTTCTCCTGTACATACTGCGGTGTGATCACGAACCGTTCCAGCGTCAATTCAGGAGCCTCAAAAGAAAGATCTTCAAGCAGCTTCTCCATAATAGTATGCAGACGGCGTGCTCCGATGTTCTCCGTGTTCTGGTTAACTGTCGCTGCAATGCCTGCAATCTCCTGAATCGCTCCTTCCGCAAACTCCAGTTCAATATTTTCGGAGCGAAGCAAATGCGTATATTGCTGGGTCAGTGCATTTTTGGGTTCTTTTAGAATACTGACAAAGTCCTCCAGCGTCAGACTCTCCAGTTCCACACGAATCGGGAAGCGACCCTGCAGCTCGGGAATCAGATCGGAAGGCTTTGCAGTGTGAAACGCTCCTGCAGCCATAAACAATATATAGTCGGTCTTGACCGCTCCATATTTGGTCATGACGGTAGAGCCTTCTACAATCGGCAGAATATCACGCTGTACGCCTTCTCTGGATACATCCGGTCCTGAACCGCGGCCAGCACTGGCTACTTTATCAATCTCATCTATGAAAATGATACCTGTCTGTTCTGCACGGCGCAGCGACTCTTGGGTCACATCATCCATATCAAGCAATTTATTAGCTTCCTGCTGGGTCAATACCTTGCGCGCTTCCTTGATCGGCAGCTTGCGCTTTTTCATCTTTTTGGGCAGAAAGCTTCCCAGCATCTCCTGCATATTCATGCCCATCTGGTCATTGCCCTGGCCCATGAACATATCCATCATATTCGGTGCATTGTCTTCCACTTCCACCTCGATGATTTGTTCTTCCAGCTTACCCGACAAAAGTTCAAAGCGTACCTGACGCCGTCTCTCTTGAATAGACGTGTCTTCGTTGCGATCTTCCATCGGCTCTTCAGGCTGGTTGCCATTGCCACCAAACAGCATTTCAAAAGGATTACGCTGCATTTTGGCTTTACTGGCAGAAGGAACAAGGATATGGACGATACGTTCATTAGCCGCTTCTTCCGCTCTGTCTTTCACTGCCTCTGTGCGTTCCAGCTTCACCATGCGGATCGCTGTCTCCACCAGATCACGGACCATAGACTCTACGTCACGTCCTACATAGCCCACTTCAGTAAACTTGGTAGCTTCCACTTTGATAAATGGAGCCTGAACCAGCTTCGCGAGTCTACGTGCAATTTCTGTTTTACCTACACCTGTAGGACCAATCATCAGAATATTTTTGGGTACAATCTCATCCTGTACGTCTTCCTCCAACAGGCTGCGGCGATAACGGTTACGAAGTGCGACAGCCACAGACTTCTTAGCCTTTTTCTGTCCAACGATATATTTATCCAATTCGGCCACAATCTGTCTCGGTGTCAATGCATTATGATCATTATTCATCTTGTTCCCTCCATATCCATAAATTCAGAAAGAAAACCGGTGCGTACCGCCCCTGCAAGTAGAGTACGGACCGCACCGGCCAGGCTCACAATTCTTCTACGATGATATTGTTGTTGGTATATACACAGATCTCCGCAGCAATGTTCAGGGAAGCTTCGACGATATCTTTAGCTTCCAGATCTTTGCTGTGGCGCTTAAGCGCACGAGCTGCAGATAGGGCGAAATTGCCACCGGAGCCAATAGCGATCACATCATCATCCGGCTCAATAATTTCTCCGCCGCCAGAGATAAGCAGAATACCGCTTTTATCCATAACGATCAACAGCGCTTCAAGTTTGCGCAGTACCCGATCGGAACGCCATTCCTTGGCCAGTTCGACGGCTGCACGCTGAAGATTGCCATGATGCTCCTCCAGCTTGGCTTCGAACTTTTCAAATAAAGTTATGGCATCTGCAACAGAACCTGCGAATCCAGCAAGCACTTGTCCACGATAGAGACGACGAATTTTCTTGGCATGCTGCTTCATAATTACATTTTGTCCAAAAGTCACCTGTCCGTCACCGGCGATTGCAGCTTTGCCGTTATGACGTACGGCACATATGGTCGTTGCGTGAAATGAGAGATCCATCGTTTTCCCTCCTGTTCATTATTTGTCCATATTGTCTGGCTATTAAGCTGACTTTACTCTGCAGGAGCAGGCTCTTCCATGTGGAAGAACTGTCTGATACTATCCAGTGCCTGCTGGGCCAACATTTCATTTTTCTCTTTTTTGTTACGGATTTTCTTCTCCGGTTTGGGTAGCAGACCGAAATTCGCATTCATCGGCTGAAAATGATCCGGATCGGCATGTGTAATGTAATATGCCATACTTCCCAGTGTACTCTCCTGCGGTAATTGAATTAATTCTTCGCCTTTGGCCAGGCGTGCTGCATTCATACCGGCAATCATGCCGGATGCTGCGGACTCTACGTATCCTTCCACTCCTGTCATCTGACCGGCAAAGAAAATACGCGGCTGGCTTTTCAGCTGATACGTTGGTTCCAGCAGACGGGGCGAGTTGATAAAAGTATTACGATGCATTACCCCGTAACGGACAAAATCGGCATTTTCCAAACCAGGAATCATCGAGAATACCCGGCGCTGTTCTCCCCATTTCAGGTGAGTCTGGAAACCAACCATGTTATACAATGTACCTGCTGCATTGTCCTGACGCAGCTGTACCACCGCATAAGGAAGTTCTCCTGTATGCGGATTAACCAGACCGACCGGCTTCATGGGACCAAACAAAGCTGTCTGTTTGCCGCGCTTCATCATAATTTCGATAGGCATACAGCCTTCAAAATAAATCTCTTTTTCAAATTCCTTGAGCTGTGCTGTCTCCGCACCAATCAGAGCTTCATAAAAAGCGTTGAACTCTTCTTCGTTCATCGGGCAGTTCAGATAGGCTGCTTCTCCCTTGTCATAGCGGGAAGCCAGATAGACCTTATTCATATCGATAGAATCTTTTTCGATGATTGGCGCTGCCGCGTCATAGAAATAGAAGTACTCTTCTCCCAGTAGAGACTGGATCTGCTGGGAAAGTGCAGGAGACGTCAGTGGACCGGTTGCAATCACAACGATGCCATCGGTTGGAATCTCCTGAACCTCTTCATTAAGTACGGTCACGAGCGGGTGATTATGCAGTGTAGACGTAATCTCTCCGGAGAAACCATCACGATCTACCGCCAGCGCACCGCCAGCCGGTACAGCATTGCGATCTGCTGCTCCAATAACGAGCGAGTTCAGCATACGCATTTCCTCTTTCATGACACCGACTGCATTTGCCAGCGTGTTGGAACGCAACGAGTTACTGCATACCAGTTCTGCAAACTGATTGGTGTGATGTGCCGGTGTCTTCACAACCGGACGCATTTCATACAATGTTACGGGTATACCCTGACTGGCAATCTGCCAGGCCGCCTCACTACCTGCTAATCCTGCGCCAATCACGGTTACCTTTTGAAATTCTGACACAATTCAAAACCTCCTGCATATTCCTGCTATAAATGAATGGGAAACTGTATAACCTCTATTCAAGCAATGCTGAATCAAGGCCATGTTTCCAATAATTAATCTACGCTTACTATCTATTAGTATAAGCTAAACTGCTGCCAAATTCTAATGTCCGGATAGCCAGACAATATAATCAGCAGCAACATACTGTATTCCAATCAAATCAGATACAAGCTCATCAATCGAGCTCGACAGCCTCGTTTTCGTTCTCTTCGACCATTTCGGTATGATCACACTTTGTACATTGCAATTTGACACCCTGCTTGTTCCGTTTCTCGACCATCATCGAGGTACATACCGGACACGGTTTGAGTGAAGGGCGATCCCAGGATACAAAGTCACATTCCGGATAACGATCACATCCGTAGAATACACGGCCTTTTTTGCTGCGGCGCTCTACGACATGACCTTCATGACAGGTTGGACACGGTACGCCGATATCTTTGATGATCGGCTTGGTATTACGACAATCCGGGAATCCGGAGCAGGCGAGGAACTTGCCGAATCGACCGAGTTTATATACCAGGTGACGTCCACATTTGTCACAAATCTCATCCGATACTTCATCCTCGATCTCAATCTCTTTCATTTCCTCTTCCGCTACTTTAAGCCGTTTCTCAAAGGACTCGTAAAACTCGCTGAGTACGTGTACCCATTCTTCCTGTCCTTCGCCCACATGGTCTAAATCCTGTTCCATATGTGCCGTGAATTCCGGATCCAGAATCTCGGGGAAAAATTCTTCCATCTGCTCAATAATAAGTTCGCCGAGCTCGGTAGGCATGAATTTCTTCTCTTCGATCGCTACATATCCACGCTTCTGAATCGTCTCCAATGTCGGCGCATACGTACTCGGACGCCCTATGCCGAGTTCTTCCAGCGTTTTGACGAGGCGGGCTTCAGTGTATCGTGGCGGCGGCTGGGTGAAATGCTGCTTTGGTTCGATTTCTTCTTTTTGCAGATTGTCTCCCTTGACCAACGGCGGCAGGAATTTTTCGCCTTCTTCCTTACCATCATCATTACCTTCCACATATACTTTCATAAAGCCCGGGAAGCGTACTTTGGAACCAGCTGCACGGAAATTGGCAGGACCAGAGGCAATATCCACGGACAGTGTATCCAATACAGCCGAAGCCATCTGGCTGGCTGCAAAGCGTTCCCATACGAGTTTGTACAAACGGAACTGGTCACGGCTCATATATTCTTTTACCGATTCCGGATCACGTACTGCCGAGGTGGGGCGAATGGCTTCGTGAGCATCCTGGGCATTGGCGTTCTTTTTGGTATATTGGCGGGGTTCTTCCGGGATAAAGTCAGCACCGTATCGGCCCGTAATATATTCGCGAATCTCTTCCTGTGCGGAAGCAGCGATACGTGTAGAGTCTGTACGCATATAGGTGATCAGACCGACCGTACCTTCTTTGCCTAGGTCGATACCTTCGTACAGCTGCTGAGCAACAGACATCGTCTTGGCAGCACGGAAATTAAGCTTGCGCGCTGCTTCCTGCTGGAGGGATGAGGTTGTAAACGGAGCAGCCGGATGACGCAAACGTTCGCGCTCTTTGACATCCGTAACTTCGAATGCAGCATCGGCGATCGCTGCGAGTACTTCGTTGACATCTTCTTCGCTGTGAAGCTCTTTTTTCTCGCCATTCAGCTGATTGAACTTCGCTTCAAACGTAGTGCCGTTAATGGTAAGCCGCGCTGTGATGCTCCAGTACTCTTCCGGCGTAAACTCCGAAATCTCATTTTCACGGTCGATAATAATTTTTACTGCAACAGATTGTACACGTCCTGCAGACAGTCCTTTTTTGACTTTCTTCCATAATAGTGGACTGATTTTGTAACCTACCAGACGATCCAGAATACGTCTGGCCTGCTGGGCATTGACAAGATCCATATTAATCTGGCGCGGCGTTTTAAAAGCGTCCTTTACCGCCTGCTTGGTAATTTCGTTAAATACAACGCGGCATTCTTCGCCTTCCGCTACATCCAGTGCATGAGCCAGATGCCAGGCAATTGCTTCCCCTTCGCGATCCGGGTCAGCCGCCAGATAGACTTTTTTTACTTTTTTACGTGCATCTTTTAATTCTTTTAGAATGGAACCTTTACCACGAATCGTAATATATTTGGGATCAAAATCGTTCTCCACATCTACACCGATCTGACTTTTCGGCAGGTCGCGGACGTGACCCATTGACGCTTTGACGATAAATTTGCTGCCCAGATATTTACCGATCGTTTTCGCTTTTGCCGGTGATTCTACAATTACGAGTGAATCTGCCATTAGGTTCGTCCCCCTTTCTGTTATTCTATCTATGGTTTGTTTTATATTAAGGTGTATATCGCACCAGAGCGTTGACTGATCTGTTTTTTTATGATTAAAGATAACAGAACCGTATGCAAAAGTCCAAAATCAAACTTCGATTGTACCTGAAGCTCGTCGATATTCGCATCTCCCTGCTCCAATATAAGGTATATCGTTTTTTCATCTTCTGTCAAATAAGAAATATCTGGCAATATCATGGATGAGGAGACATGAGCGTTATTAATATCCCCATTTTCTTCCTTTTTGTATGGTTTATCACACCAATTCAAAAGAATTGAATCATATTCATTTATAATGTCATCCGCCGTGGTCACCAGGATAGCCCCCTGCTTGAGGAGTGCGAGTGTCCCCTGGCTTTTGGGAGAAGTAATGGGACCGGGTACGGCAAAGACATCACGATTGCTGTCCATGGCATAATCGGCTGTAATCAAGGAGCCGCTGCGCACATCGGCTTCGACGACTACAGAGCCATGCGAAAGCCCGGCAATAATACGATTGCGCTGTGGAAACAATCCGGGCGAAGAGCGTGTGCCGATCGGATATTCGGATACAATGAGTCCCCGCTCCGAGATCGTATGATACAAAGACCGATTCTCCGGCGGATAAATAACATCAATACCTGTGCCGAGTACAGCAATCGTATGGCCATTCGCCTGAAGGGCAGCTTGATGACAAGTGCTGTCGATTCCCCTCGCCATGCCACTGACGACCGTGACTCCACGGGCTGCCATATCACCTGCCAGCAGCTCTGCCACTTTACGTCCATAAGCGGTCGGCACCCTTGTACCTACCATGCCTATGCAAAAGGAAGAAAGCAATTCCTGTCTCCCGATTGTGTACAGTACCCACGGCGGCTGAGCGATTTCCTTCATTAAAATGGGATACGTATCATCCATGATTGTTATAATTTGAATTCCCTTATCCTGATAATGTGACAAACGGGTCAGCAGATAATCCTCCTGCAGCTGAGCAGGTAAAGTTTGGGAGACTTTATCAGGCATGCCTAACCTCCGCCAGCGTCCGGCATCCCAATCCGGCAGTTCGCGCAGATCCGCATGTTGTTGTAGTATATCATAGATTCTTTTCCAGCCAATACCTGTTGCTTCATGTAATCCTATCAATATGGAACGTTCATCCAGCATCATTATCCATTCTCCTCTGTCAGGAGGCAGACGTGACCATCTACTCCATTTAATCGTATGTCATTTCATATTGCAAGCGTTTACTCTATTTGTGCTTGAAGCTGGACAACGCAAAGAAGCAACCCCTGTCTCAATAAGAGAATCAGAGGTTGCTTACCCTGTCACGAACGATATCCAATTACAGCTATTATAATGAAAAGAAAGACAGAAGTCTATCCCTGTTCATCAACAGGCTGAACCGGCTGTGTTCGTTATATTAGTGAGTAGTGCACTCGCCCAGCAGACCGCGCTCTTCGAGCACTTCCACCAGCGTAGAGCCCATCTCGGATGGCGTTGGAGCGACTTTAACCCCGCAAGATTCCAGCTTGGCAATTTTCTCGGCAGCTGTACCTTTACCACCGGAAATGATTGCACCCGCATGACCCATACGTTTGCCTGGAGGCGCAGTGGCACCGCCAATGAAGCCCACGACAGGTTTGGTCATATTTGCCTGAATCCATTCTGCCGCTTCTTCTTCCGCTGTACCGCCAATTTCACCGATCATGATAACCGCACGGGTATCTGGATCTTCATTGAACATTTTGAGAATGTCGATGAATTCGGAACCTTTGACAGGGTCACCACCGATACCTACGGCAGAAGATTGACCGATGCCGCGTGTGGACAGTTGATGCACTGCTTCATACGTCAGCGTACCACTGCGCGATACGACACCCACATAACCCGGCTTGTGAATATAGCCTGGCATAATACCGATTTTGCACTCGCCCGGCGTAATGACACCCGGACAGTTTGGACCGATCAATACCGTCTTTTTGCCTTCCATATAACGGGAGACTTTGACCATATCCAGTACAGGAATACCTTCTGTAATACAGATAACGAGGTCAAGGTCTGCATCGACCGCTTCCATGATGGAATCTGCTGCAAATGCCGGTGGCACATAGATAACACTTGCCGTAGCGCCTGTTTTCTCCTTGGCTTCAACAACCGTATTAAATACCGGCAGACTCACTGTGGAGCCATCCTCCAGCGTAATATCCACGTTGGTTCCGCCTTTGCCCGGCGTTACTCCGCCAACCATTTGCGTACCATAATCCAGGGCACCTTTGGTGTGAAATAATCCCGTTGAACCGGTAATCCCTTGAGTGATCACTTTTGTATGCTTATCTACAAGAATACTCATTGTCCAGTCACAGCTCCTATCACTTAATTTAGGTCCTGGTGTTGTTTTATACCAGCGCTACGATCTTTTGTGCTCCATCCGCCATGGAGTCGGCAGCTACGATGTTCAGTCCCGATTCAGCCAGAATCTGCTTACCGAGATCTACGTTCGTACCTTCCAGTCTCACGACGAGCGGTCGATCCAGCCCGATCTGCTTGGCAGCTTCAACGACGCCGTTGGCGATAACGTCACAGCGCATGATGCCGCCGAATATATTGATGAAAATTCCTTTTACGTTTGGATCGGACAGAATGATTTTGAAGGCTTCAGTAACCTTCTCTGTCGTTGCACCGCCCCCTACGTCCAGGAAGTTGGCGGGTTCGCCGCCGTAGTATTTAATAATATCCATCGTTGCCATCGCCAGACCGGCACCATTGACCATACAGCCGATATTGCCGTCCAGAGCGATATAACTCAGGTCAAATTTGGAAGCTTCAATCTCTTTCTCATCTTCTTCTTCCAGATCACGAAGTTCGAGAATTTCCGGATGACGGAACAACGCGTTAGAGTCAAAGTTCAGCTTGGCATCCAGAGCCATGACCTGACCGTCACCGGTTACAACCAGCGGGTTGATCTCGGCAATCGAGCAGTCTTTTTCTACGAATGCTTTGTACAAAGACAACATAAACTGAGCTGCTTTGTTTACCAGCTTGGCAGGAATATTGATGGCATAAGCCAGCTTGCGGGCCTGGAAAGCCTGCAGACCGACTGCAGGATCGACAGCTTCACGGAAAATCTTTTCCGGTGTCTTTTCTGCCACTTCCTCGATCTCTGTGCCGCCCTCTTCAGAAGCCATGATGACCACTCTGCCTGTAGCACGGTCGATAACTACGCCTATGTAATATTCTTTTTGAATATCACAGCCTTCTTCAATCAATAGACGTTTGATTTCTTTGCCTTCCGGACCTGTCTGGTGGGTAACGAGTACCTTGCCAAGCAGTTCTTGGGCATACGTACGAACTTCATCTACGCTTTTGGCTACTTTAACGCCTCCGGCTTTACCTCTACCACCAGCGTGGATCTGTGCTTTGACCACACAGACCGGACTGCCCAGAGATTGTGCTGCTTCTACAGCTTCTTCCACCGTAAAGGCAACTTTGCCCTCAGGCACTGCCACTCCATACTGTTTAAGTAATTGTTTTCCCTGATATTCATGGATATTCATCTGGTAAATCCTCCTATCGACATGAATGCATTCCGGCCATATTGCCCGGCAAATCAATAACCTTTGCTATTGTAACATGTTTTTAAAACGCTTTCCTTAAAAATTTTACCATTTTAATCCACGATATGGAGAAAATCATAAGGAAGTAATTGCCTATGCCTAATATATCATGTATGCGTTAACAAAGTAAAAAAAATAAAAACCCTCTCAACTGAATCGTTAAGAGGGATAATCGGTCCGTACCTAATATATCCTGGTAATTCGGCAGTAGAAAAATTTATTTCTTGCTCACTGCCCCATTTACATTAGCCCGATGAATATTCTGCAACAGCTGCTTGAATTCATGCAGCAGCTCGTCCAGCTTATCCGTGTTAATACACGTTCTCTGCTTGATATCATCGGGAATGGAAACCGCTTGTTGCTGCAAGCTCCAGCCCGCTTCAGTCAATGTAATATGAACTTTACGTTCATCTTCCGTAGAACGTTTGCGGATAATCAACCCTGCTGCTTCCAGACGCTTGAGCAGCGGTGTCAGTGTGCCGGAATCGAGGTACAACGCATTACCCAATTCTTTCACTGTGCATTCCTGCTGTTCCCATAGTACCAGCATTACAAGATACTGCGAATACGTAAGACCGAGATGATCCAACAGCGGCTGGTACATTTTGGTCATTTCACGGGACGACGCATAGATGGCAAAGCAAAGCTGATTGTCCAGCTTAAGCTGGGGATGCGGATATTCCTGAGATTGAGTGTCCATTCTATAATCACCTGCTTTTATATAATGAGTATTCTAAATAGGTTCCGGATTTTTATATAGTAATAACCTATCACACGATATATGAATACTTGATTGTATTTAATGCTTAAACTCTATTCTATCATAAATTTAATTGCCTGACATTATTATTACGAAAAACATTTTACTTTTTATATTAATTGTGCTAAATTTAATTTTGTGAAATAAAATAATGAAAAAGGTGGTAATTAATATGTTAAATATCCAACAAAAAATGTACGAAACTTCTGTAACAGCCATTGGTGGAAGACAGGGTTACGTGGAATCTTCCAGCCCGGATCTGCGTCTTGATATTGCCACTCCAAAAGAAATGGGCGGCGCTGGTGGTGCCGGTACGAATCCCGAGCAGCTGTTCGCAGCAGGTTACTCTGCATGCTTTGATAGTGCGCTGAACATGGTAGCCCGTATGCAAAAAGTAAAACATGAAGGCACTCAGGTAACCGGTACAGTGAGCTTTGGTAAAGCGGAAGATGGCGGCTTTGCACTGGCTGTACGTCTGGATGTTCTGGTTAAAGGAATCGACCGTGATACTGCTTCCAAACTGGCTGAAGAAGCACATAATGTATGTCCCTACTCCCGTGCAACACGCGGTAATATTGCAGTAGAAATTAACGTTCTGTAATTCATTTCACAGCTTGATAAACCCCGAAGAAAGACTTCTGATATGAACGGATCATATAAATATAATGAAGAGAAGCGGCTTTCCCTGGCTGCTTCTCTTCATTATATTTCAGCTGTTTTGATGGAGAATTCAGTTTAATAATGAACATTATGCAGTATTATTTTTTATTTTACTGATACCGCATACATTACTGTCCTATCAGCTTTTATGGTAGATTGAAAGATATACCTGCTGTCTGATCGGAATGTAAGCTTCGTGTCAAAAGTTGTTCACTGGTGTATGTATGTTATAATGAATATTGCTTTGCATATTCATTGCAAAAGGTTATTGCGCTCCATTTTACTATCATCATGAGTACGAATAACCTTATCAAATCATGTATAATAACAGGAGGTCACTTATGAAACTGAAAATCACTATACTCTTACTCGCACTCACTGTCGTTACAGCGACCGGCTGTTCCAAAGCCAACGAATCTGCGCCTGCTACCGGGTCAACAACTACCGAACAGGGCACTACAGATACTTCCACCGCTGATAATAAGACAGCTGACGAGCAAGGAACCGCTGCAAATGACACTACAAAAGACGCTGCTACCGAGAATAAGTCTGGTGAGTCGAATGATTCCACTGACTCTGCCAAAAACGGTACTGCTGCTGATATGACTACCAAAGAAGTTGCTGCGGCGATCAAAAAGCAGGGAATCGATCTGGTATCTGAACCAGATGCTGCGGGAAAATGGGTACTTAATAACGTGAAACCAGATCGTTACGTAACAACTAAAGATCCTAAAAAAACAGAGCCTGTATCGATCTATGTTTTCAAATCCGAAGATGATCTGAAAAAAGGTCTGGAAGATCTGAAGACTCAGCAAAACGGTATTCCTTTCAAAAAAACTGAGTATACTAACGACAATGTACTAGTGATCTACTGGTTTAACCCGGATCTGAATGAAGGTAATGTAGAAAAAGGAATTTTGGATGCCAAATTGTCCAAAGCAGTTGAAAGCCTGTAATCGGCTTATCCTGAATCACAAAAATCGAATCATAAAATGAATTACAAAAAAGACTGGCGCGTTATAGCGTCAGTCTTTTTCATATGTGTATGCAGGATATGTTGTAACTATGGTATTGAAAATGTTTCTACGCATTTTCTGTTTCCTTTTTCTGCAATGTCTGATCATGCGAACCTACGATTTATGGCTACCTGTAAAGGGATTGATTCCGTATGTCAGATCGCGGCCGATCTCCTGCTCTTCTGCATGAATACGTCTGCCCACAGCGACGATATAAAGGTCATTAGCTGCTTTGGCAAATCCAGATAAGATATGCACTATAATCTCCATCCTGTCACCCTCCTCATCACCCTGCATTTCCATTTTGCTGCTAATTAATTTCAATCTATACTGACGTTTGCGGAGTATTAATCACGTCCGCCGGTAAAAGGATTGATCTCGTGGGTAAGGTCACGTCCTGCTTTTTGCTCTTCATGATGAATTCGCTTGCCAATTGCAATTTTGTTCCATACCAGAGGAGCAAAGATTGCTGTCATAAACAAAATAAGCCAGAATAATTCCATATCATTCATTCCTTTCTTGATAATTATTCAAATTATTAATAGAAGGATGTATGATCATATACGGAATAAAAAGGGATTTGTTTCATATAAATGGAAATTCAATCTGCTTCGCAGTACTTCCATTCATCTTCGGGCATCTCATATTCGTCGGATGAGAAACGCTCTTCTTTGAAAGGATCAGCTATATTATGGAAGCCGTGGTTCTCCCAGAAGCCTCTTCGGTCTTCGTTCATAAATTCAATGCCCCGAATCCATTTGGCGCTTTTCCAGAAGTAAAACTGCGGTACGATTAGGCGCAGCGGCCAACCATGCTTGGCCGTAAGAGGCTTGCCATCATAATTCCAGGCCAGCAGTACATCATCCTTCATCAGCTCTTCCAGAGCTACATTTGTCTCATAATCCGGATCAGCGTGGATCATCACATAACGGGCTTCCGGTTTGATTTTTAGCTGACGGACCAGATCCGAGAATCGGACTCCTTCCCACGGCGTATCAAACTTGGACCAGCGCGTAACGCAGTGAATATCACTTATCGTCTGTGTCACTGGCATCGCCTGAAGCTGTTCAAACGAAAAAGTATATTCCTGCTCCACTTCTCCAAAAATCCGCAGGTTCCACTCCTTCAGATCGTACTCGGGTACACTTCCTTCATGCAAAATCGGAAAACTGTCGGTAAGTGTCTGCCCCGGCGGCAGACGGTGCTGAAGCTCCTCATCCAATAAGGGTTTATTGAGAATACGTGCATTTTTAAGACGTTCTGCTTTATTGGACTGCATTGAACGGCCTCCTTTCTTCTAGTATGTTTTATATTAACGATTGAAGCGCCAAATAGAAAGGGGGTTGATTATACTTTTTATCACCAAAAAGATGATGACCGGTGCAGCTGAACCTTATTAGCAGCAGGATATGCGCATCGGTTATACCAAGTCCTAGAGTCTGGCGTCAATAACTAATCAGGCAGTTTTATTACTCAACAAGGGTAAGCTTATGATCATTTTTATTACGCTATTCACTTCCAAAACAGCGACTGTACTAGAATTTAGAACAATCGAGCTGCACAATCACAAATACAGCGCCGGTCCCGGCCTATCTGCTGTATGATCCTTTGATGACGATGACCAGCACTGGAGATTCAGAATCAACAAAGTGGTCCTCCCGCTTGGTTCGATACAGGGAGAATTTCTGGATTATCTTCAGCAAGATGATATCTGTCTAGACCCCTGTTTTTTTGCGATCCAGCTGGCGGTACTGTATTGCTTCCGCAATATGCACTGCCTCAATCTGTTCTTTTTCTTCCAGATCGGCAATCGTACGGGCCAGCTTGAGTACACGATCTCTCGCCCGCATGCTCATTCCCAATTGTTCAAATGCAGCTTCCAGCAGTTGATTCGCGTCTGCTGCCAGATGCGTATGCTCCCGCAGCCAGCGGCCGGACAACTGGCTGTTCCACTGGATACCTATGCCTGCGTAACGCTTCAGCTGGCGTTCATGGGTGCGATGCACAATATCTCTCATGCTGGCGGAGTCATAACCATCCGATTGGAATCCTTCCGACTGCTGCCAGTCGCGCTCGCTCGGACGCGGCACTTCGATCTGCAGGTCTATCCGGTCCAGCAGCGGGCCGGATATTTTGGCGCGGTAGCGGGCAATCTGCGCCTCACTGCACGTACAGTGATGCACCGGATGATGGCTGCCCAGGTATCCGCATGGACAGGGATTCATTGAACCGGCAAGCAGAAAATTCGCCGGGAAAGTAAATACGGCTCTGGCCCGACTGATATGTACTTCATGGTCTTCCAGCGGCTGACGCAGCACTTCCAGGACGGATCTTGGAAATTCCGGTAATTCGTCGAGGAACAGAATTCCCTGATGAGCGAGACTCACTTCACCCGGCTTGGGAATGCTGCTGCCACCGATTAAGCCTGGAACGGTAATGCTGTGGTGAGGAGAGCGGAACGGGCGCGTAGAGACGAGTCCGGCTGTGCTGTCCTTGAATCTTCCAGCGACACTGAGTATTTTGGTCACTTCCAGCGCTTCCTCTTCGGTCAAAGGAGGCAGAATCGTGGGCAGACGCTTGATCAGCATTGTTTTGCCGGTACCCGGGGGACCAAGCAGCAAAATGTTATGCATGCCGGAAGCAGCAATCATAAGTGCCCGTTTGACGTGCTGCTGCCCAAATACATCCGCATAGTCTTCCTGGGTCGCTGGAGCAGACTGACGAAGTTCCCGAATATGTTGGCGGCTCAGTAACAGCGGCTCCAGATGAACCAGTTTACGCGGATCGGATTTCTTGAATGGACCCGGCAGTTCGATCACAGAGTCATTCTGGTTGGATTGTGCCTGTACAGATTCTACTGGTGACATATTGCCAGAATGTTCATCATTTTGAGCTGTACCTATTGCTTCCGGCATCTCCATAGATTCGATTTGGGCAGCTTTTAAGCTTTTTGAGTTTTTTAAGTCTTTTGAGCCTTTTGATTCTTCAGATATGACAGTATGCTCGGACAGCTCGGCTTCTGTGCTATACACTGCAGCAACAGACTGTAAGGAAGCCGCCT
Source organism: Paenibacillus sp. Z6-24 (assembly GCF_054161335.1). Classification (NCBI taxonomy): domain Bacteria; kingdom Bacillati; phylum Bacillota; class Bacilli; order Caryophanales; family Paenibacillaceae; genus Paenibacillus; species Paenibacillus sp. Z6-24. The sequence goes on from NZ_CP096398.1 coordinate 3,213,934, forward strand.
GTGTCACTTTTTTGACAATCATGGGCGGCTGTCCCGGCACTCCCATTGTAAACACCTCAACACCCGTCTCTGCTCTGGAGGGAGTCGAATGATTATGATGCAGCTCCACAAACAGCTCATTCATATGCTTGATTCCATATACACGTACGCCTTCTACGAGTGCTGCCTCCATCGCATTCTCTGCAGGTAAAATAACGGAAGTTAATCCATGCTGACGGGCAGCATCCACCATCGACAGGACACCCGGTACCGGACGGAGTGCGCCATCCAGAGCAAGTTCGCCGATCAGCAGCATCTTCTCCTGACCGGGGAAAATAATCTGATCACTCGTTGCCAGTATCCCCATCGCTATGGCCAGATCAAATGCAGAGCCTTCCTTGCGCAGATCGGCAGGTGCGAGGTTGATGGTGACCCGCTGGGAAGGAAAAGTAAACCCGCAATTTTTAATCGCCGAGCGGACCCGTTCAACAGATTCGCGAATCGCCGAATCCGGCAGGCCGATAATGGATACCATAGGCAGCCCATTGGAAAGGTCCGTCTCCACTTCTACCATTACCCCATGAATGCCCTGAAGACAGGCACTGAATAACTTACCATACATAACAAAAACACCCTTTCTGTATACATTATCCTGCCAGTCTGCAGGAGTGTAATACAAATGGGTGCTTCCTCATTTTGCATATTATCATTTATTATTCTATCCGAATTTAACGAAAAGCTTCTATAATATGTTCCAGCTCTACTACCTGATATGCCGAATTCATCTGTATTGTAATGACATCATAGCGAAAGCGCTGATTATATTGATGTGTAGCATAAGCATAGACTTCAGCGGTCTCCCGGATCTGACGCTGTTTGCGCCAGTCTACCGATTCAGCTGCTGTACCATGGGTTATACCGCTGCGGCTGCGCACTTCCACGATGACAATCGTGCCGTCCACAGCGGCGATAATATCCAGTTCACCGCTGCGACAGCGCCAATTTCTCGTCATAATCTGATAACCCTGCTGATCCAGGTAATAGGCTGCCGTATCTTCGGCAATTCGGCCCTTGAATTTTCTGTCGTCTTGCCGCTCATCTGTATGCTCACTTCTATCACTGCGCGCGACACATAAAGAGTCGGCATTAATGGACAAATCGGATTTATTCATATCTCATCACCAGATATCCAGGTTGGAAGTAAAGTTCTTGTCTGCCCGGTAAATAAATGTCAGGATCTCGGCGACCAGATCATACAGCTCGCCTGGAATTTGCTGATCGAGGTCCAGCTTGGATAGTACTTCCACCAGTGCAGCATCTTCCTGGATGGCAACGCCCGCTTCCTGGGCCTTTTCCAGAATCGTCTCGGCGACCCGGCCGCGTCCTTTAGCGACAACGATCGGCGCTTCTCCCTGGGAAGGGTCATATTTTAGTGCAACTGCACGCTTGCCTATAAATGAACTGTCTTTGGGCTTATTCATATTTTCATATCCACCCCTTTGTATTCAGGCGGTGCATACTGATCCATCAGTCCAGAACCGGGAGCGGCTGTACTGCCAGCTTCATTGGTCGAACGAACAGGAAGCCCGGCAAATTGCAGCGATGACAATTGATACCCGAGTGAACCGATCGCATCGGCTACTTCCTGCTTTTTGCTCTCTATCAATGGAGCCAACTGCTCCAGATCATTATGCACTTTGAGGGTAACAATTTTGTCCACTACCTGCACATCCAACAGCGTAGGTCCGAGCATTTTCATATCGAGATCAAACCACAAGCGGCAGTTGGAAGCATCCAACTCTCCTTTGGCTCCCCTGCGTGACTGAATCTGTACAGAAGCGGTCTCCTGTCCGTCCGGCCCGTTAAAAGGCACAAACATGGTAACCTGGGCAAAAGGAGCCGTACGATCCGTATTCAGCAGCAGCTGCTGGCCGGTCAGCTGTTGTACGAGCTGCTGGGCAGCATCCTTAAGAGCAGGAGGCACATCATCCGCTGATGTTAATTGCAGCAGCAGACCTTTGAGTGTATCCTGCGCTTTGGCCAAGGCATCTTCAGCAGCCTGGAGAGCGGGCTGGGCAATCTGTGAAGCGTCCGGTCGGGTAATGTCCGTATTCAGCAAGGCCGGATCATGTGCATGCAGTATATTCGGATGCTGTGCAGACATTGGTACTGCTGCAGTAGTTGGAACAGTAATTGCCGGTGCCTGCGGTGCCACTGGAGCATTTGGGGCATCGGGTACCAGTGGAGCGGCAGCTGCTGGCGCTTGTCCGTTAACAGGTGTACTGCTCGCTGGTAATGGAGCTGTAGTACCAGCATTGGCAGTAGTACTAGGAACGGGTCCTCCTGTATTGGCAGGAGCAGGCTGGCGAGGATCTACATCAGGCTGCTGCGCCTGATTGGCTGGTACAGGAGCGGCCGTCGTGCCTGCCTGTGCTTCCGCAGAGGCCGCAGCTGAGCCCGCAGTCAACGTAAGTGCTGCGCGGACTGTCTGCTGCTCATATTCGGCTCCCAGGAGCTTCAGAACCTGTCCTACCCATGGAGCAGCCACTGTCGGCTTGGTGGTCTGGCCTGCAGCAGTGGAAGCTTGTGTTGAAGCTGCATTCTGCGCAGTTGATCCGGTATTACTGGATGCAGCGCGACTGGCAGGATCACTTTCCCCTTCGACTGATGCTGCCTGTGTACTTGTTGTACCGGCATTTTGCAGCGGCGCATCCTGTCCTACTGCCTGAGGCACCAGACTATTGATCTGCTGAATGACATTTTGCAGCTTATTCAACAGTACAGCAGTTGTTCCGCCTGCATTGGCAGATTGTGCAGCGGTTGGAGTCGGAGAGGTCGTCATCCCCTTAGTGGCAGCCTCTGGTGTATCTGCAGCAGACGGAGCAGCAGATGAGGCAGCGGGATTGGCATTATTTCCATTAGTTAACGCACTCTGGGATGAGCCGCCACCTTTGAGCTGGGTAGATGCAGACTGAAGCAGCTGCTCCATATTGCCCAGCATTTCGTGCAGCGGTGGACCGAACAATGCCTGATGCAATCCTGTAACACTCTGGCCTGTGACAGGCAGCCCTTTTTGCACAGCTACAGCTGCGGCTTGAACCCATTCTCCTACTGGAACAGTAGCAGGCTTCTGAGCAAGCGAAGTTTGTATATTTTTTATATTTTCCGGGGTTAAAGGGATACCTGATGTACGCATCTGGTTAATCATGGCCCGGTTATCTTTGGTGTCCGGGAGATTCATGGACTCCAGCACTTCTGCTGTAGAGGCAGCAGGCAGCTGTGCAGCAGGATTACCTGCAATCGGTTTGAGGACAGGCATGCCATCCTTGCCCGGAGGCTGTACCTGCAGCATGGTCGTCTCTCCTTGCTGAAGTGGTGTCTCGAGCTTGGCACGTACTTTGACACCCTGAATCTGTACGACTGCTTCCTGTCCGTCATCCGATATACTGGTTACCACTCCACGGACCACCTGGCCTTCTTTTAATTCCATTTGCTTGGCTTCCCCGGGCTTGACATCACCCATCATCCCCCGGAATAGTGATCCGATATTCATCATCTAACCTCCTGTCTGTAATTAGGAATAAGTACAGGGAATGATCCGTTCGTGCTATATAGACCCGCTCCGGATTATTCGCCTTTGTATATTTATCGGTTATATGCTGTCTTCCAATGAGCTAATGTCATATATAAAGATATATACAAAAAGAACCCGATCTTTATAAAAGATTCGGGTTCTTCCCTAGCCGTGTCTACGATAATATATGCAACATCGTAACCGATTTACAGCAGGAAATCAACTATTTTCCGGCTGTATTATAAGACTCATCAGAAAAGTGTTGGCTGCTCCAGCAGCAGATTGCCGAGGAAGCTGCGACGATGCAGCGGAGTAACACCAAGTTCAAGAATACGTTCCCGATGCAGCTTGGTCGCATATCCTTTGTGACCGGCAATACCGTAGCCAGGATACTGTTCTTCCCATTCTCCTGCGCATAGCCGATCACGCGTTACCTTGGCAATAATGGAAGCTGCAGCGATACTGTGGCTGTTGGCATCTCCCTTGATAATACTCTGCTGGGGAATCGGCATATCTACCGTTTCGGCATCCACAAGAATATAATCAGGTGTCACTGTCAGCTGCTCAAGTGCGATCTTCATTGCCAGGAGCGCAGCCTGTCTGATATTGATCTCATCAATTACCGCTGCACTGACATGGCCGACACCTACAGCAAGCGCCTGCTCCATAATTTGCGTATAGAGCTGCTCCCTTTTTTTGTCGGTAAGCTTCTTGGAGTCATTCACACCCTCGATGACCAGCTCCTGAGGCATAATGACAGCTGCAGCTACTACATCTCCAAACAGGCATCCCCGGCCGACTTCGTCGACACCCGCGATATGTCCATAGCCTGCTGACCAGCATTCCCGTTCATAGTTCAACAGTTCAGACATTGCATGATCCTCCAGTCATTTATGGAGTCTCCATGGAAATGCGACCCATTTTGCCTGCACGGAATTCACGCAGGATAACTTTTGAAGCCTTCTCCAGATCGATACGTCCGCCGCTCATCAGACAACCCCGCTTACGACCGATTTCTTCCATAATTTCCACTATTTCATTGGGATTATCCAGATCCTGTGGTGGTTCTGACAGTTCAAAGCGCTCTGCAATATTTTTCCAGTAATATTCGCAAATGTACTTCATACCGAAATAAGCCACATCTTCGACATTGAGAATCTCTTCACGAATCGCTCCGGTTACAGCAAGACGGTAACCCACTGTTTGATCTTCAAACTTGGGCCATAAAATCCCCGGTGTATCGAGAAGTTCCATTTCTGTACCGACCTTGATCCACTGCTGGCCTTTGGTCACGCCTGGGCGGTCTCCGGTAGCAGCGATACTTTTGCCTGCGAGCCGGTTAATCAGCGTCGATTTACCCACGTTCGGGATACCGACGATCAGTCCACGCATCGGGCGCTGGTTCATGCCTTTGGCAGCACGTTTGTCCCGCTTTTCCTTGAGCAGCAGCTTGGAGCGTTCCGGAATTTCCTTGATTCCGTAGCCGCTGGCTGCATCAAGAGGTAATACTTCATGACCTTGCTTTTTGAAATATTCTACCCATAATGCGGTTGTTGCCGGATCTGCCAGATCTGCTTTATTCAAAATAATCATTCTTGGCTTGCCCTGCAAAATCTCGTCAATCATCGGGTTGCGGCTGGATAACGGCAAACGCGCATCCAACAGTTCAATAACCATATCGATCAGCTTAAGCTTGTCCTCGATCTGGCGTCTTGCTCTTGTCATATGTCCGGGAAACCATTGAATGGTCACAGGTTTTCCCCCTAACTTCTAAAATTAATTTTGTGCAGCAGGTGCATCCTGATCGATCCATTCCGCATTGCTCAGCGGCCAGAAGATCACGTCAGCACGTCCAATAATATCTCCCAGCGGTACATAACCGATCATACGGCTGTCCTGGCTGTTGGAGCGGTTATCTCCCATTACAAATACATACCCTTCCGGTACTTTGCCATCCGGGAGCTGTTCTGTCGGGAAATTATTAATGTTATAATCGCTTCCCTGGGCATGTGCATTATCGATGGCTGCCTGAATGTACGGCTCGCTCATCACTTTTCCGTTCACCGTCAGCGTATCTCCTTCAACCTTGACGGTATCTCCACCCACAGCGATAACCCGTTTGATAAAGTCACGGTGCTGGGATGGCACTTTGAGTACGACCACTTCACCCGGCTTGGGATCGCGAATGTCGTACAGAATCTTATTTACAATAACACGTTCGCCGGTATGGAAATTAGGCTGCATCGAAGGCCCATCCACAATAAAAGGCTCAAAAAGGAACCAGCGGATCACAATGACGAGCAGCAGAGCTACAACAATCGCTTTGATCCATTCTTTGGCTTCGCTCTTCTTTTTGGGGGAAGCGGCAGCCGTCTCGGAGGTACTGCTTCCGTTTGCTGGTTCCTGGACTTCGGCAGATGGTGCTGCCTCAGCTTGATTGTTGGTTTGTTTTGAGTCTTGCTCCATAGATATGCCTTCTTTCCTGGTTGAATTGGCGCTTTGTATATGTACCATCCGGTAACATACAGGAAATTCTCCGGATGTTGTTACCAAGTACCTATACGATATCCTCTATCTATTTTACACACAATTTTGCAAAAACCAAATTTTGAAACAAGCTATTTGTCAAGCATTATCCCCGTTTTTGCATTTTAGCCAGGCAGCCTTTGAAAATGATACAAAAAATCCCGTCTGCCGTCTTCCTGCAATTTGCACAATGAATCACAATACAACTACCGATGCGGTAACGAATATCCTGGCATACAAGCAATATCGTTAAGGCATGGGAGATGACTGCAATTCTGCAAAATCGCTTGTTCAAGACGGTCTGGCGGAATAGCAACTTTATTCTATAATCAAGCTGTAAACATCCTGTAAAAACAACGAAAAGGGCTTGTATGACCAAGCCCTTCTCTTCCGTATTCTCTGTAAGGATTAACGGCGCAGTTCTTTAATTCTCGCTGCTTTACCGCGCAGTTCACGAAGATAGTACAACTTCGCACGACGCACTTTACCGCGGCGAGCCACGTCGATTTTATCAATTTTAGGAGAGTTTACTGGGAAAGTTCTTTCCACACCTACACCGTAAGAGATTTTACGAACTGTAAAAGTCTCACTGATGCCTCCACCTTGACGTTTAATTACTACACCTTCGAACAACTGAACGCGTTCGCGGGTTCCCTCAATTACCTTAACGTGTACTTTTAAAGTATCACCAGCACGGAAATTAGGAATATCCTTGCGCAGTTGATCTTGAGTAATCGCCTGAATGATATTCATCTATGACTTCCTCCTTCCACACAGATGTTCTTGCGACTCAGGGAGACCTTTTGTCTCCTCATCATTGTCTGCAGAGGACCACCAGATTCACACAACATTCGAATTATATCATAACTTTTGAAGTAATGACAAGTCCTTTTGAAGGGTTTTACATTACATTTTCATTATTTTATATTAACAGTTGTTTCAATAGCGATAAATTCCTAATAAGTAGATTTAATCAACCAAAACGTTCCATGCGCAGCATCTTCTGCAGACTATGCAGACGTTCCAAATCTTCACTGTAGCGGTCATAGCTAAGCCTGTCTTTTTCCATCACATTCAGACGTGCTGTCTTTTTGTGATCCATCATTCGGTCAAGCAGTTTGATGACGGTATTGCGGCCCGCATAATCAGCAATAAAGTACTTTCTGCGCGGCTCTGCCTCCAGATACAGCAAGTATTTAAATTCCGGCAGCAGCAACCCAATAACCGAATCTGCCTCTGTATCGGTAAAACTGGCACTCAATATGGAAGCATAGCCCTGACTGCGCAGATCGCTGCTGAGACGGGTAATCCACTCCGGCATGCTGTCGTCCTGTTGTTCATAAGAAGATGTCATGATACTACTCCTGTCTTTGTAGCCTTTCGTTAGCCGGATCATATGGTATGAAGCAGGCTTCTCTAAAGATGCAGCTTGCTCTTACCTCTATTCATCGTTAAAGTCTATCTGCTGCTGGATATGGTTATTCCACTTTATCGGTAGATTGCAGATTAGACTGCTGACGCAGCCACTTCTTTTCCTGCTCCGTCAATTCTGCCTGTTCCAGCAGATCGGGACGACGCTGAAGCGTACGCAGCAGCGACTGTTCACGCCGCCATTTCTCCACATTTGCATGATGGCCGGACAGCAATACATCCGGTACCTTCATGCCTCGAAACTCGGCAGGACGCGTATAATGCGGATATTCCAGCAGACCGGTACTGAATGAATCGGTAACTGCGCTATTCTCATTGCCCAGTACACCGGGCAGCAGACGGACCACACTATCCACTACCGTCATTGCCGGCAGCTCTCCACCGGTCAATACATAGTCACCAATAGAGATCTCATCCGTAACCAGATGCTCTCTAATGCGCTCATCATAGCCTTCATAATGTCCGCAAATAAAAATCAGATGCTGCTCACATGCCAATTCTTCCGCCTTTTGCTGGGTAAAGGTCTCGCCCTGTGGACACATGAGGATTATGCGTGGCTTTACCGCCGAAGTCATATTAGAATCGACCGGATCGGATGCATCCTGCTTTTCTTTCGCTTCTTTAGATGACAACTGATTTTGAACCAGCAAATCTTCCACCGCTGCGAAGATCGGGTCCGGCTTGAGCACCATTCCCCCTCCACCACCATAAGGTGTATCATCCACTGTGCCATGCTTGCTGGTGGAATACGTACGAAAATTCACCGCATTCAGTTCCACCAACCTTTTGGCCGCCGCTTTGCCGAGAATGCTGGAACCGAACACGCCGGTGAACATTTCCGGAAACAAAGTCAATACGTCGATCTTCATCATTCCAGCAGACCTTCCATCACATGCACGGTAATCTTCTTCTCATCCACATTAATATCCAGGACCACGTCATGAATGTATGGGATCAGAATGTCTTTGCCTTTTGCCGGTTTGACCACCCATACATCATTGGCGCCCGGAGTAAGAATCTCTGTAATCACACCCAGGGATTGACCTTCATCGGTAACGACTTCGCAGCCGATAATCTCATGGAAATAGTATTCGTCCTCTTCCAGTTCCACCGTATCCTCTTTGGATACTTTAAGTACCCAGCCTTTGTACTTCTCTACTTCATTGATATTGCCGAACCCTTTAAAACGGATAACATACATATTTTTTTGCAGACGTGAAGATTGCACTTCTACCTGCTGGCTTGCACCGGTCTCTTCATGAACCATCTGCAGCTTATTACCAGGTGCAAAACGCACTTCCGGGAAATCTGTGTTCGGGTATATTTTGAGTTCTCCACGAATTCCATGTGTATTTACAATTTTGCCTACCATCAACCATTGATCTGACATGGGTACTCTCCTTTGCTAACTAAAATATATCTTTGCTATTATAACCTGCCTGGGGCAGCATGAACTACAGCTTATTCTAACCAATATGTCTTGAATACTGCAAAAAATGTACGAAAAAAGGCTAGGATTCCTCCTAACCCTTTTTCGTATATTTTTAAGACATAATATCAACGGTAACCCGTTTATGTGTCTTAACTGCTGCAGAGGTAACAACGGTGCGGAGGGCCTTGGCGATACGTCCCTGTTTGCCGATAACTTTACCGGCATCGTCCGGATGGACGCTAAGTTCGTATACGATCAAGTTATCCTTCTCCACCACGTTTACCGACACATCTTCCGGATGATCTACCAGAGCCTTAGCAATAACCATTACTAATTGTTCCATCGTTGACCCTCCATGTGCCTCGCTGGTTAACCCAGACGCTGTCAGCTATTATTTTTGTTGTTTAAGCTCGTGAAATTTTTTCATCACGCCCGCTTTGCTAAGCAAGTTGCGAACAGTGTCAGAAGCTTGCGCTCCATCTTGAAGCCATTTCAAAGCTTTTTCTTCATCAATTTTAGTTACAGATGGTTCTGCAACCGGGTTGTAAGTACCGATTTCTTCGATAAAACGTCCATCACGAGGAGAACGGGAATCGGAAACAACGATACGGTAGAAAGGCGCTTTATGAGCACCGATACGTTTCAGACGAATGCGTACTGCCAAGAGAATTCACCTCCTTCAAATAATTCAAACTTTTATTTTACAGCTATGCTGTTAAAATCAATTGGATACAGAGCATTGCAATCACTGCGCTGCAGTTCCACCCGGTTTAACGGAATGGGAACTTCATGCCTCCGCCGCCTTTGCTCAGCTTCTGCATTTGTTTCATCATTTTATTTTTGCCGCCTTTGGCGCTTTTCGGGTCCATCATATCCGAGAACTGCTTCATCATGCGGCGCATCTCATCAAACTGCTTGATCAGACGGTTCACTTCGGCTACGGATGTTCCGCTGCCTGCTGCAATCCGTTTGCGACGACTGTGATTAATCACTTCCGGATGCTGTTTCTCCTGAACGGTCATGGAATGAACAATCGCTTCGATACGTCCAACCTGTTTGTCATCGACCTGCAGGTTTTGCGTTTGCTTCATTTTGCCCATGCCAGGCAGCATATCCATAATTTGATCCAGCGGACCGAGCTTTTTGACCTGATCCATCTGCTCCAGGAAATCCTCGAACGTGAACTCGGCGTTGCGCATTTTGCGCTCCATTTCCTTGGCCTTGTCCTCGTCGATATTCATCTGGGCTTTCTCAATCAGGGAGAGCATATCGCCCATGCCGAGAATCCGGGATGCCATACGTTCCGGATGGAACACTTCCAGCGCATCCAGCTTTTCACCCAGTGTTGCAAACTTGATTGGGCAGCCGGTAACTGCTTTGACGGACAATGCGGCACCACCACGGGTATCGCCATCCAGTTTGGTCAGTACCACACCGGTCAGCTGCAGCTGGTTGTTAAAGTTCTCTGCTACATTGACAGCATCCTGACCGGTCATCGCATCGACAACGAGCAATACTTCATCCGGATTGGTCAGTTCGTGGATCTGACGAAGTTCATCCATCAGCTCCTCATCGATATGAAGACGACCGGCGGTGTCAATGATCAGATAATCATTATTGTTGTTCTTCGCTTCCTGAAGAGCTTGGCGTGCAATTTCTACCGGACTCGTCTGATCTCCCATCGAGAAGACAGGAACCTTGATCTGTTCACCGAGCACCTGCAGCTGCTTGATCGCAGCCGGACGATAAATATCACCTGCTACCAGGAGTGGACGGTGATTCTGCTTTTGCAGCATCCGTGCCAGTTTGCCGGAAGTGGTCGTTTTACCGGCACCCTGCAGACCGACCATCATAATGACAGTTGGCGGCTTAGTCGCTTTGGCCAGCTTGGACTGTGTACCGCCCATCAGCTCAGTCAGCTCTCTATTTACAATATCGATGATGACCATGCCCGGCGTGAAGCTTTCCATGACTTCTTTGCCGACTGCTTTTTCTTTGACTTTGGAAATGAATTCCTTAACGACTTTGAAGTTAACGTCCGCCTCCAGGAGAGCCAGTCGTACTTCACGCATTGCTTCAGCTACATCTTCATCGGATACTTTACCTTTACCACGAAGTTTGCTGAATACATTTTGCAGCCGTGTCGTCAATCCTTCAAATGCCATGTGTCCTCACCTCGCTTCCATTTGGTTCTTGGCTAAGCTGTGTTCATAGCAGATAAGATGCAATCCGCTGTTTGCTACTCTGATCGTACATTTATATAGTATACCGCATCCGGTTATGTAGTACTAATCCGGCCAAGCGGTGTTTTCATTATTGATCGATGTTACAGTCGGTCAATGCTTTCCAGATGATCCATGATCTCCAGTGCTTCTGCCTGGTGCTGATCATTCAGTCCGCTCTGATGAAGCGCCGCTTTAAGCTTCTCCAGTTCCTTGACTCGCTGATAATGCTTGTCCATCAGTCCAAGCTTTTGTTCGTACATTTCCAGAACCTGTTCCGCACGCTTGATGTGCTCATATACCGCCTGTCGGCTGATATTGAACTCGGCCGCAATCTCACCGAGAGAATAGTCATCGTGGAAATAATATTTAAGGAACATTTGCTGTTTTTCGGTCAGCAGCAGTTCATAAAAGTCAAACAGTAAATTAATCCGGTTCGTTTTCTCGAGCCGATTCTCCTGACTCATCCGGGACACTCCCTCCGTCAAGGAAAAACACTTTACAGCACATCAACGTTTTATATCATATCGAAAATGAAATGAGATGTCAAGCATTTTACCTTAACATTTATTCATAAAAAAATCCCGCTGTAAAAAGCGGGATTTCTCATGAGTTTGATAAGGTGAATCCGGAACGGTTAGCCGCATTTCTAATGCTCAAAACGATCATTTTCTGCCAGCCGATTTTAACGAAGCGGCAGCAGATAAAACAGCACGGCAAAGAAATGAAGAATGCTGCCGGCCAGTACAAACAAATGCCAGACGGCATGATGAAAAGGAAAACCGCGCCAGACATAAAATACGGTACCGAGTGTATACATCAGACCTCCGATGATCAACAGTGTCATGCCTCCCGGCGCCAGTGATGCCGTAAGTGGTCCCCAGGCGATCACAATCAGCCAGCCCATTAGCAGATAAAAAACGGTTGACATAAACAGGAACCGTTTGACAAAGTAGGCTTTGAACGCACAGCCGAACAGTGCTATCCCCCAGACGACTCCGAAAATACTCCAGCCGAGCGTTCCTTTGACTGCAAGCAGCATAAATGGTGTGTAGGTTCCTGCAATAAACAGATAGATCGCTGAATGGTCGAAGATTTCGAATAAATCTTTGGCTTTTCCGTCTCTGAAACCGTGCACCAGTGTGGAACTGATATACAACAGCAGCATCGTGATGCCATAAATCGTGAAGCTCACGATATGCCATGGCGTTCCCTTCAGACTTGCAAATGTAACCAGTATGGCGAGCGCAGCGATACTAAGAACTGCTCCGATCCCATGAGTGACCGCATTAGCAACCTCTTCCCTGCGTGTGTAAGTATACGTATCCGCCATAATTCACTTCCTCTCTTCATTTCCGTATCCAATTCTCTATTCTGTCTCTATGCAAGCCCTGTGTCCTCTAGCCCTCAGCAGTATAATTCGTTCCGCCCGGGAGTCTATTAACGTACATCCGAATTGTAGATACTCTATTCATTGTAACCCTATTTGTCCTGACATTCCACTCAGCCCTGTTTCCCGGGTGAACAGCAGCAACCGGGTTATAGCGCTATTACTCGGCTGCGTCTTCCTTCTCGGCCTCTTCTTCCGCCTGAATCAGCCCGGCGAACAGTGCATGGACAAACTGCTCGCTGTCAAATGGCTGCAGATCGTCGATTTTCTCACCGAGACCGATAAATTTAACCGGCAGATTCAGCTCCTGACGGATTGCCACCACGATACCACCCTTGGCTGTACCGTCCAGCTTGGTCAGCACGAGACCGGTCACGCCGCTCTTCTCACCGAACAGCTTGGCCTGGCTAAGCGCATTCTGACCTGTTGTTGCATCCAGCACCATCAGTACCTCATGCGGCGCATCCGGAATCTCCCGCTGAATGACGCGGAAAATCTTATTCAACTCTTCCATCAGATTCGTTTTGTTTTGCAGACGGCCGGCGGTATCGCACAGCAGTACATCCACACCACGCTGCTTGGCCGCACGAACCGCATCATACATAACAGCTGCCGGATCGGAACCGGACTGCTGCTTGATTACTTCTACGCCAGCACGCTGTCCCCATACTTCCAGCTGTTCGATCGCTCCAGCACGGAATGTATCACCGGCAGCAAGCATGACTTTTTTGCCTTCCTGTTTGAATCGGTGAGCCATTTTACCAATTGTGGTCGTTTTACCGACACCATTAACACCGACAAACAGAATGACGGTAATCCCGCTTGGGTTGGTATTCAGTCCCGGATTGTCATCTCCGCGCAGCAGTTCGGTCAGTTTCTCGGACAATACCGGCTGCAGATCGGCTGCATCCTCGATACGTCTCTTCTTCACTTCTACCCGCAGATCATCAATCAGCGCCATAACCGTATTTACACCGACATCGGCACCGATCAGAATCTCTTCCAGTTCTTCGTAGAACTCTTCATCAATCTTTTTGCGGCGGATAACCAGATCGGATACTTTCTCGACGAATCCTTTCCGCGTTTTCTCCAGGCCGTCACGGAACTGCTTGGTGACTGTTTCTGTTTTTTGGGAAATGCTTTCTTTTAGTTTCTTGAAAAAGCTCATAGAATGCCTCCATTAGTTTATGCTTGGTCATCATATTTTACGGTAAAGCAGGCTGATCGGGAGTTCAGGCAATATCCGCTTCCTCGATATCATCCAGACGGACGGATACGAGCTTGGATACACCGCCTTCTTCCATCGTAACGCCATACAGCACATCCGCTTCTTCCATTGTGCCTTTGCGGTGGGTAACCACGATGAACTGGGTTTGGCCGGAGAATTCGCGCAAATACTGGGCAAATCTCACTACGTTGGCTTCATCCAGTGCCGCTTCGACCTCATCCAGTACACAGAACGGAACCGGCTTGACCTGCAAAATGGCAAACAGCAGTGCCATCGCAGTCAGCGCACGTTCTCCACCGGACAGCAGCTGCAGATTTTGCAGCTTTTTGCCCGGCGGCTGGGCGACGATATCGATCCCTGTCTCCAGCATACGCTCCGGATCAGCCAGTACCAGATCAGCACGTCCTCCGCCAAACAGCTTGGAGAATACGGTGCCGAACTGTCCGCGAATCGCTTCAAAGGTATGCTTGAAGCGCTTGGACATCTCATCGTCCATTTCCTTGATCACCTGATACAGGGCGGTCTTGGCTTCAATCAGATCATTCTGCTGCTCGGACAGGAATTCATAGCGTTCGTTGACACGTTGATATTCCTCGATCGCCCCTAGATTCACTTCACCCAGCGCTGTAATCTGTGATCGTAGTCCGCGTACATCCTGCTCGGTGCTCTGTACATCCTCTGGCAGTTCATAGCGCTGCTTGGCCATCTCGTAGGTCAGTTCATAATCCGTCTGCAGCTTGGCCAGAATATTCTCCAGTTCCACATCGAGACGATTGACCTGGATCTCTGTTTTGCGCAGTTCATCTTCTACGGACTTGAGCTCATTGCGCTGCTCACGGGTTTTGTTTTCTTCCTGCTCCAGCTTTTGCTGCAGCCGTGTTCGTTCTGCACGCTTGAGCTCCAGCTCTTCACTCGTCTCTGTACGCTTGCGGCGCAGACGAATCAGTTCTTCCTGCTGGCGCTGCTGCTCACGGCTGTTTTTCTCTATATCCTTGTCAATGGCAGCCAGATGCTCTCGATTACTTTCCAGTTCACGTCCGTAATCCTGGGACTCTTCCTGCGTACGGGACATTTGCTCTTCCAGCGAGAAGATTTCCTGGCTGAGCTTACCCTGACGGATTTTGAGATCGGTTACTTTCTCCTGAAGCTCTTCTTTCACCGATTCATTGGATTTGCGTGCCTGCTCGGCCGCCTGGATATCCGACTGGATTTGCTGTTCCTGCTGCTGCAGCTCTGCCAGTTTCTGCTCGGCTTCCTTGCGTGATTTGGCAATCGCAGCAAGCTCTTCATTGTAGGTCGTCTTCTCCTGACCGTACAGCTCATACTGTTCGTTCACATGACGGAACTCATGCTCCAGCTGCTTGAGCTCACCGGCCGCCTGCTGCTCTTCATTGCGTTTGCGGTCGCCTGCGGAGCGCAGTTGATCCAATCGGTTCTCGGTATCCTGCAGACGCTGACGCATCTGCTGAATCTCCTGATGCAGACGCTTGATCTGCGCTTCACTCTCGATGATCTGTTCACCGAGCTGATCCAATTGACGTTTGCGTCCCAGCAGATTGGTATTTTTCTTGTGCTGGCTTCCGCCTGTCATCGAACCACCGGCATTGACCACATCACCTTCCAGGGTAACAACGCGATAACGATAACTCAGCTTGGCCGCGATGCGGTTCGCCTGCTCCAGTGTCTCGGCAATAACGACACTGCCGATCAGACTGCCGACGATGGATGCATACCGGTCATCGTAACCGACCAGCTCTGCCCCGATCCCTACAAAGCCTTCCGCACTCTCAGCCAGACGCTTGTCGCTGTCCTGGATGCGGCGTGGACGAATAACGTTCAGCGGCAGGAAGGTAGCCCGGCCCAGCTGACGCTGCTTCAGAAAAGCAATCGCCTGGCGGGACGTCTCCTCATTCTCCATAACCACATGCTGAACGGAAGCGCCCAATGCAGTCTCCATCGCCTGCTCCAGATGCTCCGGTACACGAATCAGTTCAGCGACGGCTCCATGTACACCAGCCAGCTGATTATTACGGGAAGCTTTGAGCACTTCCTTGACTCCGAGCATAAAACCTTCGAAGTCTTCCTGCATCTCCTGCATCGTATCACGCCGGGAAATAAGCGCTTCACGCCGCTGTTCCCATTTACGGATAGAGGTCTGCATTTCTTCGCCGGACTTTTGCAGTGCATGCAGCTGTTCGCTCTGCTGGATATAATCGGTCCGCACCTTGGCAATTTCCTTGGCCAATTTATCCATAAGAGTCGTCAGTGCAGCCTTGCTGTCTTCCAGGCGTTTCTTCTCATCCCGCCATTTGCCTGACTCGCTCTCTGCACGCACCATACGGCGTTGCGTCGCTTCAGTCTGCTGATCGGCATAACGGATCTCGTTACGCATCTGTGCCATCGTATTCATCAGTTCCAGCAGGTCACCCTTAAGGCTCTCCTCCTGATTCTGCTGAATCCCTCCGTTGATTCCGGTCAGACGTTCTTCTTCACTGGACAATGTCTGCTG
This sequence comes from Paenibacillus sp. Z6-24, assembly GCF_054161335.1. Taxonomy (NCBI): domain Bacteria; kingdom Bacillati; phylum Bacillota; class Bacilli; order Caryophanales; family Paenibacillaceae; genus Paenibacillus; species Paenibacillus sp. Z6-24. The sequence goes on from NZ_CP096398.1 coordinate 3,230,225, forward strand.
CAGCTGGGACAGCTGCTCATTCAGTTCAGCCAGTCGGGTCTGCAGCTGCTCGGTCTCGCCGGTACGCTGGCTGGTCCGTTCTTCACTGCGCTCCAGCGCTGCTCCCAGCTGTTTGCGATTATTTTCCAGATTGTGACGGCGTTCCTTGAGCAGTTCTCCCAGTCCTTCGGCTTTCTCGGTCTGCTCGCTGTATTGCAGCAGCAGTTCCTGAAGACGCTCTACCGCCTGCTCCGCTTCACGCAGGGCTCCACGTTCGTTTTCCAGCTTGGCATCATGACCGGCGACGACAGCTGCCAGCGCCTGCTGGGCTGTTTCCAGCTCTTTGAGTTTGTCCCCGGCCAGACTCCATGCGCTGTGAATACGTTCAATTTCATGAACATAAAGCGATATTTCCTTATGTTTCAGTTCTTCCTTGAGTTCCTTGTAGTGAAGCGCTTTGGCCGATTGCTCCTTGAGCGGGCCAATCTGGTCCTCCAGCTCATGCACCAGATCATGGATACGCAGCAAATTCTGCTCGGTATCGTCCAACTTGCGGACAGCATCCTTTTTGCGGGACTTGTATTTGACAATACCGGAAGCTTCCTCAAAAATACCCCGTCGGTCTTCCGAACGGGTACTGAGTATCTCCTCGATCCGTCCCTGCCCGATAATGGAATAGGCTTCTTTACCAATACCGGTGTCCATAAACAGCTCGGTAATGTCCTTTAGACGGCAGGTTTGCTTGTTGATGAGGTATTCGCTGTCTCCACTACGATGTACACGTCGGGTCACGGTTACCTCATTAAAATCAAGCGGCAATGCCTGATCTTCATTATCAAGCGTCAGCGAGACTTCCGAATAGCTGACTGCCTTGCGCGAGTCACTGCCTGCAAAGATAATATCTTCCATTTTGCCACCACGAAGGGACTTGGCACTCTGTTCACCGAGTACCCAGCGGATGCCATCGGATATATTACTTTTGCCGCTGCCATTGGGTCCGACCACAGCCGTGATCCCTTTGACAAACTCCATTTCCGTCTTGTCGGCAAATGATTTAAAACCGGATAATTCAATTCTTTTCAGGAACATAGTTCGTGTTCACCTCTACTGCTATTGTAGCATAATTACCTGCTGTTCCATCAATGGAAAAAGAGCAAAAAGCGGTCGTGCCTCTTGTACTCCTCAAGGGGACTATGACTGCTCTTTGCTCTTTGTTTGTCCTGTAATTGTCAGAAAAGAGAATGTTATTTCAGCTTCAACCGGTTCAGTGCAGCAGACGCCGCGCGTTGTTCCGCTTCTTTTTTGGAGCGGCCTGATCCCTGGCCAAGACTCTCTTCTCCCATATATACTTCCGAGACAAACTCCCGCTCATGGGCAGGACCTTTTTCCTCGACGATACGGTACTCCAAAACGCCCATATTGTGATGCTGGGTAAGTTCCTGCAATTCCGTCTTGAAGTCCATCATCTGGAACTGGCCACCGGGCGATATGCTTGAGAATACATACTTATCCAGGAAAGATTTTACTGCATCGAGACCCTGATCCAGGTACAACGCTCCGATAAAAGATTCAAATACATCGGCGAGCAATGCCGGACGCTGACGCCCGCCTGTCAGTTCTTCTCCTTTACCGAGCAGAACATAACGTCCAAAATCAAGTGATTCCGCAAACTTTACCAGGGAAGGCTCGCAGACGATTGCTGCACGCAGCTTGGTCAGTTCGCCTTCCGGACGTTCGGGATATTCATTGTACAGATACTCCGACACCGTCAACTCCAAAACCGCGTCTCCCAAAAACTCCAGACGTTCATTATCCTGATGCTGACTGAAGCGATGTTCATTCACATACGATGCGTGTGTGAATGCCTGTTTGAGCAGCTGGCGGTTATGAAACTGGATTTGAATTTGTTGCTGTAGCTGTTTCACATCTCCGTTCAAGAAACTGACTCCTTACGCTTCAAATTTCTTCAGGATGATCGAGGCATTATGTCCCCCGAATCCAAAAGAGTTGGACATTACTACATTCAAATTGGCCTGACGTGGTTCATTCGGTACATAATCAAGGTCACATTCCGGATCCTGATCGTGCAGATTGATCGTCGGCGCAATAATCTGGTTCTGCAGAGACAATGCACAGATCAGCGCTTCTACGCCGCCGGCTGCGCCAAGCAGATGACCGGTCATGGATTTGGTGGAGCTGACAGCAATCTTGGCTGCATGCTCACCCAGCGCCATTTTGATCGCCCGGGTCTCTGATTTGTCACCTACCGGTGTAGATGTACCGTGAGCATTGATGTAATCAATGTCTTCCGGCTGAATGCCTGCTGTACGGATCGCCATTTTCATACAACGGGCCGGTCCATCCGGATCGGGTTCTGTCATATGGAATGCGTCTGCACTCAGACCGTAACCAATAACCTCTGCATAAATGTGAGCACCGCGCTTTTGCGCATGTTCCAGAGATTCGAGAATCAGTATGCCTGAACCTTCACCCATTACGAATCCATCACGTCCTGTATCAAATGGACGGCTGGCTGCAGCCGGGTCATCATTGCGTGTAGACATGGCGCGCATCGAACAGAAACCTGCGAGTCCGGTAGGACGAATCGTCGCTTCCGCTCCGCCGGTAATCATTACGTCCGCTTCACCGCTTTGGATGAATTTGAACGCATCTCCAATCGCATGACTGCCGCTTGCACATGCCGTAACAGGTGCTACGTTAGGGCCTTTGGCTCCGTGAACGATCGATACATGACCGGAAGCCATGTTCGCGATCATCATCGGGATGAAAAATGGACTGATGCGTTTTGGACCTTTTTCCAGCAAAATGCTGTGCTGATCTTCAAACGTGCCCAGACCGCCAATACCGGAGCCGATAATCACGCCGACACGTTCAGGATCTGTATCTTCACGTACATTCAGCTTGCTGTCTTTCAGCGCTTCCGCTGTAGCCGCTACCGCGAATTGTACGAAACGATCGAGCTTGCGTGCCTCTTTTCGTTCCATATATTCTTCCGGGTTGAAATCATGAACCTGTGCGGCGATTTTCGTTGGATAATCGCTCACATCAAATCCTTCAATCGGTGAAATGCCGGACTTGCCGGCCATCAAGTTATTCCAAAATGTATCTTTATCCTTGCCCAGAGCTGTCATCACTCCGAGACCTGTAATTACCACTCTATGCTTCAAACACATTCACCTCATATCGACTGCATGTGTATATTTTGTATTCACTCCGATAGACGCCAAAAATGTGGAGAAGTCCCGACCTGCAGTATATCGCAGGTAACGGGACTTATGATCCTTAGGTATGAGATTGTATGTAGTTCACAACTTCACCTACGGTCGTAATTTTCTCCGCGTCTTCATCAGAAATTTCCAGGTCGAATTCATCTTCCAATTCCATAACGAGTTCCACCACATCGAGGGAATCTGCGCCAAGGTCATCTTTAAAAGAAGATTCAAGCTTGATATCAGCCTCGTCAGCGCCTAAACGGTCGATAACGATGCGTTTTACACGCTCCATAACATCAGACATCCGGTTCACCTCCTCTTCCAAGTATTATACGAAAATTGCAGATAAAAATCTATATAAGCATCTGTAAGAATGCTCTATATATTACATGTACATTCCGCCATCCACATGCAGGGTCTGACCTGTCATATAGGAAGCAGCTGGCGATACCAGGAAGGACACTACCTGAGCAATCTCTTCCGGCTGTCCAAGCCGTCCCAGTGGAATGGTATTCAGAATGCCGGCACGCTGATCTTCGTTCAGTTCATCTGTCATGTCGGTAGCGATAAAGCCTGGCGCTACACAATTAACAGTGATTCCGCGCGAAGCGAGCTCACGGGCCGCAGATTTGGTCAGGCCAATCACTCCTGCTTTGGCTGCTACATAGTTGGCCTGGCCCGGATTACCCTGAACACCGACAACGGAAGAAATGTTGACGATCCGGCCATAACGCTGCTTCATCATCGGGCGTGTCACTGCTTTGAGGCAGTTGAATACACCTTTGAGGTTCGTCTCGATGACCTGATCAAATTCATCTTCCTTCATGCGCATAATCAGATTATCACGCGTGATGCCTGCATTGTTGATCAGAATATCCAGTCGGCCAAATGTATCATTGACCTGTTTGACCATGGCTTCGGCCTCATCGGTTTTGCCGACATTGGCTTGAATAGCAATAGCTTTTACACCCATGGCTTCGATCTGGCTCACGGTTTCATTGGCAGCAGACTCACTGCCCGCATAGTTGACAGCCACGTCGGCACCGGCAGCAGCCAGTGCAAGCGCAATACTGCGTCCAATACCACGGGATGCTCCTGTTACCAGTGCAACCTGACCTTGAAGCGGTTTACTGTTTTCCATACATTCCTCCCTCTCCTGGTACGATTCGTAATTGATGCTGCATGGTTATCAAGTCAAGCCTGTATCAGGCGTCAACTTCAATAGTTTCCAGGCTTTCCAGACTGTTAATGTTAATGAGTCGTACATTTTTATCTGTCTTTTTGATCAGGCCTGTCAGTACATTGCCCGGTCCAATTTCGATAAATGTATCCACACCTTCATTAATAAGGTAGCGAACACTGTCTTCCCATAATACAGGAGAATACACCTGTTCTACCAGCAGCGAACGGATATCATCACCCGACGTCACCTGACTGGCTGTTACATTGGCTACAACCGGAATTGCTGCATCTTGAATCTGTACTTCCTGCAGACGCTCGCCGAGACGTTCGGCTGCAGGCTTCATCAGGGAAGAATGGAAAGGTCCACTCACTTCCAGTGCAATCGCACGCTTGCCGCCGATCTCCTTGACCCGGCCGGCAACCGCATCGACGCCTTCCCGGGAACCCGATACAACGATCTGTCCCGGACAGTTGACATTGGCCAGCTCTACCGCATGACCGCCAGCTGTAATCTCTGCACACAACGCTGTCAGCGCTTCGCGTTCCGCACCCAGTACGGCTGCCATGGCACCCTGGCCGGCAGGAACAGCCTGTTCCATAAATTGTCCGCGAGCACGGACAATCGCTACCGCATCCTCAAAGGACAGTGCACCAGCCGCTACAAGAGCGCTGTATTCGCCAAGGCTGTGCCCTGCCACATAATCCGGCTGGATATTGCGGGCTTTGAGTGCTTCTAGCAGCGTGATGCTGGCTGTCAGCAGTGCAGGCTGCGTATTGGCTGTCTGCTTGAGTTCTTCTTCCGGACCTTCAAAAGCGAGTGTACTGATAGGAAAACCAAGCACTTCATCAGCCTTGTTGAAATACACTGCCGCTTCCGGCATTGCATCATATACATCCTTGGCCATGCCTGCTTTTTGTGCTCCCTGTCCGGGAAACACAAATGCGATTTTACCCATTCGGAATAACCTCCTGAAATCCGTTAATTATATTTGGTCGTTCATTTGCTGTCATGCTTATGCAGTTCTAATACTAACACGATCACCCGTTACCACACCAGCACGGATGCTCCCCATGTGAGACCGCCGCCAAAACCGACCATAACGACACGGTCGCCTTCGTTAATGCGTCCCTGTTCCACCGCTTCAACAAGAGCCAGCGGAATGGAAGCTGCGGATGTGTTGGCATAGTTCTGCACGTTGACCATTACACGGTCTTCGCTCAGGTTCAGACGCTCCATGGCAGACTGGATGATACGCACATTCGCCTGATGAGGAATGAACAGATCGATATCATCTTTGGACATTTCCGCTTTGCGCAGCACTTCTTCGGTCGCTGTGCCCATTACACGTACCGCGAATTTGAATACTTCACGTCCGCTCATCTGGATGAAATGCTGCTTGGCTTCCAGTGTCTCTGCAGAGGCCGGTGTTCTGGAACCGCCAGCCGGCAGTTTCAGCAGTTCGCCACCTGCACCTTCAGCACCCAGATCAAATGATTTGAATCCGCGTCCTTCGCCAACTTCACCGATCACTACCGCACCGGCTCCATCGCCGAACAGTACGCAGGTATTGCGGTCGGTGTAGTCCGTAATGCGGGACAGTGTATCCGCACCGATGATCAGGGCATTTTTGTACATGCCCATTTGCAGCATGCTGGTCGCTGCTGCCAGCGAGTAGACAAAGCCGGAGCAGGCGGCAGACAGGTCAAATGCTGCTGCTTTCTTGGCTCCAAGCTTTTCCTGCAAAATGCAGGCTGTGGAAGGGAAGGACATATCCGGCGTAATCGTCGCAATCACGATCAGATCCAGTTCTTCTGCCGTAATGCCTGCAGAAGCAATCGCCTTGACAGCCGCTTCATAGGCCAGATCCGAGGTCGCCTGATCCGGTGCAGCGATATGACGCTCACGAATACCGGTACGGCTGACGATCCATTCGTCATTCGTATCGACCATTTTCTCCAGATCAGCATTAGTTAATATTTTTTCAGGAACATATTTTCCTGTTCCGATAATTCCGATAGGCAAAACGCTCATATAGGTCACTCTTTTCTCGCTAATTTCCATGATGGATAAAATCTGCAAAAATGTGCAAATGGCAATTCAACAAAAACCTATTGTATAACTTCTTTGGAAATGTTGGCAACCAGTCCGCTGCTGACCGCTACTCTGGCCTGGCGCACAGCGTTTTTGATCGCTCCCGCATCAGAAGAACCATGGCTTTTGACAACCAGTCCGTTCAATCCGAGCAGTGGGGCACCGCCATGTTCCTTATAATCCAGTGTATCCTTGAGACCGCGCAGTTCAGGCATCAGCACGGCTGCCGCCAGTTTGTTCTTGAGCGATCGGGTAAAACTATCCTTGAGCAGGGAGAAAATCGCCGAGGCGGTTCCTTCCATGGACTTAAGCAGAATATTTCCGGCAAATCCATCGCATACAAGAACATCGCATACACCGTTCAGAATATCCCGCGCTTCTACATTGCCTACGAAATTGATCGGCAGTGCTTCAAGCAGCGGAAAAGCTTCCTTGGTCAACTCGTTGCCCTTTAGAGCTTCGGTACCGACATTCAGCAGGCCGATGCGGGGATTGGCGACACCCTGTACCTTTTCCCGGTAAATGCTGCCCATCAGTGCGTACTGCGCCAGATGTTCCGGCTTGGCATCCATATTGGCACCCAGATCGAGCGCCAGTACGCCCCGGCCGTCAATGGTCGGAATCATCGGCGCAAGGGCTGGCCGTTCAATCCCTGTCATACGTCCGACAACGAGCAGACCTGTCGTCATCAATGCTCCGGTATTACCGGCGGAAATCATCGCATCCGCTTCATTGTCCTTAACCATACGGCCTGCGACCACCATTGAAGAATCCTTTTTGCGCCGAACAGACTTGACCGGTTCATCATCCGGTTCAATCACTTCGGACGCATGTACAATACGGAGATTGGAAGGAATCTCGGATAGCAGTGATCGCATCCGCTGTTCATCACCAACCAGAATAATCTCCGTATCCTTCCATTCTTTTGCTGCCTGTAATCCGCCTAAGACATTGCTGTCTGGAGCATGATCTCCCCCCATCGCGTCAATCGCGATTCGCATGATCAAGTCCTCCTTCGTCGTGTTCTTCCCCGTCTGAACGGTAAATCACAAAGTTGCCCTGAAATACCATTTCTTCTCCCACATATGTCAGCACCTCTACCCGGGCTTTGCCCCTGCGGGTCGTGCCGGACTGTACATAGGCTTTGGCAATACATTTCTCTCCAAGGTTCACCGGACGCACAAACCGCAAATCCGCCGAAGCAGTCAAAGCGATTGCATCGTTAATGACAGCTACCGCCAGCGAGTTGGCCTGAGCAAAAATGTGGTGACCCCGGGCAATGTGGTTACGTGAGAATACATGCTCCTCACGAATCTCGAAAATGGAAATACCGCTCTTGTCCAACTGCAAATCAACAACTTCTCCGATAACTTCATCGAGCGGCAGTGACTTGACCTGATCGTAGGAACGTTCAGCCATCAGCTTCATCCGCTCCCGCAGCTCGGGAATACCCAGTTCCATCCGGTCCAGACGAATCGTCTGAATGCTTACTTTCAGCTGGCGGGTCAGTTCCTGATCCGTAACAAATGGATTATCCTCGATAATTTTGACGAGCCGCTGCTGCCGCTGCCTTTTGGGCAAACGTTCGATGGCCACACACCTCCCTTGTTGGCTACTGCTTTGATGCTGTTATGACATCCGAATGACGCCATACTGCTTTTGTAAACCTATATGTAAACCTGTTGGTTTCGTTTTAGAACCTGGTACTAAGAATGTAGTATAAAGCATATTTCCGCAAAAAGAAAGAGGCAGTACAATCTTCTTCCCTAAACCCATATACAACATGGGCTGACAGGCTTTATTGCTGTCTACATCCACCCTCCTGATCACGGAAATACCTCCATAATCTGCCTGCAAAACAAAAAAGTAGTACTCCATCAAGTGATGAAGTACTACTTTTACGAAAGACTATTGTTGTACAATCTCTCTTTGTTTGTAAGTTCCGCACACTTTGCACACGCGGTGAGATAATTTCATTTCTCCGCAGTTTTCGCATTTTACCATACCTGGTACTGCCAATTTAAAGTGTGTACGACGTTTGTCACGGCGTGTCTTGGAAGTTCTCCGTTGAGGTACTGCCATCGTTCCCACCTCCTTCATCTAATTGAATGCCATTTAACACTCTGAATACAGAGTTATCAAATCATTTGAAAAAATCCTTAAGTCCTGCCAGCCTAGGATCAATCGGCTGGTTATCGCAATCACAATCCTGTTCGTTCAGGTTGACTCCACATGTCGGGCACAATCCTTTGCAATCATCCTTGCATAGAACTGCCGCCGGCAAATCCATTAAAGCAGCTTCTTCCAGATAAGGTTGAAGATCCACAGTATCGCTCTTCACATATACTGCATTGTCTTCCTCGGCTACGTTCTCCGGTTCTTCGCCGTGTCTGATTTCCTCATGAACTTCAACATTAAGATGAAGATCTACAGGTCTCAGACAGCGGGCACACGCCATCTGTAAGTCAAGCTTCAACGTCCCGTTCACATCAACAGCCTGATCTACTCTGTACTTCGCCTTTACATCCACATGTAAAGGTGAAGCTGACAGGATATCATTACGTCCGCTTTTTACAAAGCCGGAATCAAGTGTCTGATGAAACTCTATAGGCTGATCGCTCTGCGCCATTTTTCTAAATTGGAATTGCATCATTATCACTCCAAACAAACAAAAATTATTATACCGATTAATGACTCTTTTTGTCAACGTATGATTTATTAATTCAGTATAATGATATCGTAAACGTATCATTTATAATAGAATCTACAAATTGCACATACGATTTATTTTACCATATTTTTACCCAAAAGAGGAGAGATTTTATGAAAGTTGCCAGTATTATTGTGGAATATAACCCGCTTCATAACGGACATCTGCTGCATATACATAAAACAAGGGAACTGACCGGCTGTGATGCCATTATCGCTGTTATGAGCGGAGGTTTTACCCAGCGCGGTGAACCTGCTGCTTTTAGCAAATGGGCAAGGGCAGAGATGGCCCTGCGCTGTGGATGTGATCTGGTGATCGAGCTGCCCTCCATCTATGTGGTGCAGCCTGCAGAATGGTTTGCCTACGGTGCGGTTTCTCTGCTGGAAGCGACCGGAGTGGTTGATCAGCTGGTATTTGGCAGTGAAGCCGGTTCGCTGCTTCATCTGAATGCCCTGGCTGACCTTCTGACAGACGAACGGCCTGAATTCAGGCAGAGACTTCAGGATGCGCTAAAGGAAGGACTGAGCTACCCTGCAGCGGTCAGTCAGGCTGCCGGTACGGCAGAAAGCATCTCATCGAAAGCGGCAGCCCTGTTAAGCGAACCCAATAATACACTGGGGCTTCAATATCTGATTGCCCTGAGGCGTCTGAACAGTTCCATCGTACCCGGTACCATTCAGCGGGAAAAGTCCCATTATCATGATCCGCAGCCTGTGCATGAACAGATTGCCAGCGCAACGGCGATTCGTAATCTGCTCATGGAGCAGCCGGATCGGGCCGCTGCCTATATGCCTGCAGAAGTCATGCGCATTATCCACAATGAGACCGAATCCGGACGCGGGCCGGTTCACATCAATGACCTCTGGCAGCCGCTGCTGCAGACGATAGCCACTGCTACACCTGCCCGCTTGGCTGACTATTACGATATGACTGAAGGACTGGAATACCGCCTGCTGTCCAAATTAACATCCCTGACAGATTGTTCGGTGACCGGACTGCTGGACAGCCTCAAGACCCGGCGATATACATACGTCCGGCTGCAGCGGCTGATCGCCCATCTGCTGCTCGGCCACCGGCGGACCGAACTGACGGAAGCCACCCTGCAGGACGGTCCCGGCTACCTGCGTGTGCTTGGCTTTACCGAATATGGACGCCAGCTGCTCAAATTAATGAAGAAAACGTCCACTTTGCCTGTAATTACCCGTCCCGCCGATACGAATCATCCGCATATGGAGATGGATATCCGGGCAACCGTGATGCAGGCGTCCGCTTTTGCTTCACAGGATATTCGTCAGCTGTATTCCGATTATTATCGTGCTCCGATCAGAGTCTAGAGAGTGCATCATTATATACGGATATAATATGAATCCTATTGCCGCACAAAAAAAGCATCGTCACGAATGACGATGCTTTTCAGTATACCTATGCAGCGTAGTGCAGCAAGCCTGCTGGAAGCTCACTAGCTGCTTAAAATTGGTTTAATCTTTTGCAGGCAGACGATCCAGTTCATGGAGTGCATCATCCAGCGTCTTCACCGGAATCAGGCGCATGGTGGAATTCATTTTTTGCAGCTGCTTCTGGGCATCCGGATAATTCCCCTGGGGAACAAAGAAAATTTCGGCTCCTTTTTCCTGGGCAGCCACTACTTTGTGCTGGACGCCGCCAATCACGCCGACATTGCCCTGAACATCGATTGTTCCTGTGCCGGCGATCCGGTAGCCTTTGCTCAGGTCTCCGTCTGTCAGTTGATTGTAAATCTCCAGCGTGAACATTAATCCCGCCGAGGGACCTCCAATGCTCGTACTGGCAAAGTGAACTTCATGCGCCGGATCATCCGGCGTGACCTTTTGCACTTCGCCAATCGATACGCCAAACCCAACACGTGACTTGCCGCTGGCATCCCGGAAGCTTTTGAGTGTAATCTGCTGCTCTACCGTCACACCTGCACGGTCAAACGTAACATTGACCGTATCGCCGGCCTTTTGGCTTTGTAATACCTTTTCCAGCTGTTTAAATGAATCGATCGCCTGCCCATCCAGCTTGACAAACCGGTCACCGGCATGGATCTGTGTGGTACCTTCCGGCACATTGATCACAAATACATACTGCGGCTCAACTGAGTAAGGCACTCCCGCCCGGTGATAGGCGGCGGCAACCGCGTTGGACTGGGAGCTGTTCATATAATACAGCTGCTGGGCCTCATATTCCTTACGGTCCGACTGCGGTGGTCTGGGACCGATTTCCTCATTATCATCAAAAACGCTTCCGATCAGCATCGCCATGTTGGCATAACTTACCGACACGGTCGTCATCATAAACGTGCCTTTCTCGGTAGGATCGCCGCCGCTGACAGTGACCATCGGCTTCAACTCGTCTGCACTGCCCGGTGCGTTAAGCACATAAGGGGTCGGCATATAGACAAGTACATATACAAGAATAATCAGGCATAGTAAATACAGCCAGGACCGTCTCGAAGACAGCGGCGGACGAATATTTCGGCCGGACATGAGGTTCTCTCCTTTGGTGTCTGATGCGCTGACGCTCAGTAGGTGTATGGGCAATTCTGCTTCCTTTTATTATCCCATGTCCACCGATCCAATTCCACTACAGACTGCCTTCTACAGGCTGTCTGTCGGCATGAATTTGCGCTGCAGCTGCTGCTCAATCACCGGCGGTACAAAATCGGATACATTGCCGTTAAAGCGGGCAATTTCCTTGACCATACTGGAACTTAAATACGAGTAGCGCGGATTGGTCATCATAAAGATGGTCTCTGCATCCGGGTTCAACTCACGATTAATGGAAGCCATCTGCAATTCATACTCAAAATCCGTTACCGAACGAATCCCGCGTACGACTACCTGTGCTTCACGTTCACGAATATAGTTCGCCAGCAGATCGCGGAAGCTGTCGATCTCGACATTGGGCAGATCGGCGGTCACTTCTTTTAGCTGAGCGACACGTTCTTCGACAGTAAACAGCGGCTTTTTGCTCAGATTGTTCAGTACGGAGACGATCAGTGTATCGAACTGCCGGGCAGCACGCTGAATAATATCCAGATGTCCCATCGTCACCGGATCAAAGCTGCCGGGATATACGGCTACACGTCCCTTATTCGCTGCATTATTCATTCTCCGCACCTCCCTGTTCATCTTCCGGTTCATACCGGTATACATGTACGGTGGTCTCGCCGTATACAGCCTGCCGTACACCCTGGAAATGTTTCAATTCTTCAGGATAACGATGACTGCTCTCAAACTCCAGCACGATAGTGGCTCCACGGTTGAGCAGATGACGCTCATGCATCTCGGTCATTAGCTCTGTGCCATTTTTCATCCGGTAAGGCGGGTCCAGGAACACCAGATCAAATGCGGCGTCCTTTTTGGCCAGCACTTTGAGCGCACGTCCGGCTTCATTGCGGTATACCTCTGCCTGGTCACTGAGGCTGGCCGCTTTGAGATTGCCTTTGACCACTTCAATGCTCTTGTACTCCATATCTATAAATATGCCGCGTTCCATCCCGCGGCTGAGCGCTTCAATACCGAGTCCACCGGTACCGGCGAACAGATCCAGCACGGTTCCTCCTTCAAAATAGGGACCGATAATACTGAAAATCGCTTCCTTGACCTTGTCGGTGGTTGGCCGGGTTCCATTCCCGGGTACCGCTTTGAGCGGTCTGCCTTTGGCACTGCCTGATATGACTCTCATCTATTTATTCACCCGTTCTCTGATTTAGCATCGGACGCTGTAGCAAACGGAAAGTACAGCTTGTCCGCAAGCCATTTGTCCTGTAAATTACGACGCTATCGTATCATATCACAGCCCTTTTTCAAAATCATCGGATAATCTGCTTGCTTTGTTCAAGCCGGATTTGCTACAATACTGAACAAACGTTCAGTGTTGAGGTGACATGATGAATAAAAAGCAGGCCCAGAGTGAATTGACCCGCAAAAAAATAAGTGAGGCGGCCCGAGGCCTGTTTGTACAAAAGGGATACAAGGCGACTTCCATCGAAGATATTGTCGCCGCCACAGGCAGCAGCAAAGGCAACATCTATTATCATTTCAAAAGCAAGGAAGGCCTCTTCCTTTATTTATTAAATGAATGGGATCGTGACTGGCTTGATAAATGGCAGGAAAAGCAGTCTTCCTATGCTACGGTAACCGATAAATTATTCGGCCTGGCCGAGCAGATCATCCAGGAAGAACTGAATCATCCGCTTACTCGTGCCGCTGACGAATTCTTCAGTAACGATGAGCAAAAAAGCGAAGTGGAAGAAAAAATGACCAGTATGATGGCCGAACATCTGCAGTTTAACCGCACACTGATTCAGGAAGGCATTGATGCAGGTGAATTTGCGGCAGGCCATGTGGAAGAAAAAGCGATGGTACTAGAGAGCATTCTGGTCGGTCTCAGTCAGACGTCCCGCAATGCTTCAATCGAGTCCATGCTGAGCAGTTATCAGTTTGCCATTCGGACATTTCTGTATGGAATTTCCAGAGAAAAATGACAGGTGCGAACGACCTGTCTCTCTTCCGGTATACCCATATATGAGTACAGAACGAATGTTCAGTATATGAAAATCAATACATGATATGGTGGAGGATACAATGGCACTTTTATTACGCAACCGGGCAGCCTTGCTGCTGCTCATGTTCAACATTTTTCTCGTCTTTACCGGGATTGGTCTGGTCATTCCGATCATGCCAACCTATATGAACGAGCTGCATATCGGAGGCAGCATTCTGGGCTTGATGGTCGCAGCATTCTCGATCAGCCAGCTCGTCTTTTCTCCTTTTACAGGACGTCTGTCCGACCGGGTCGGCCGCAAAAAGCTGATCATCGCCGGGATGGTTATTTTCGCCATTTCGGAATGGCTGTTTGCCATCGCCAATGCACCGGGTCTGCTGTTCGTCTCACGCATGATCGGCGGTCTCGGCGCCGCCCTGATTATGCCATCGGTTATGGCGTATGCAGCGGATATTACTTCCAATGAAGAACGTGGTGCCGGGATGGGATTTATCAATGCGGCGATTACGACCGGCTTCATTATCGGTCCGGGAATCGGCGGTCTGCTGGCTGAGTACGGTATTCGTGTACCATTCTTCGCAGCGGCTGTAGCCGGACTGATCGCTGCTGTGGCTACCCTTATTCTGCTGCCGGAATCACTGAGTCCGGAACGCCGGGCACAGCTGGCTACCGCGCAGGATGCAGGTCCGCGAAGCAGTCTGGTTCGGCAGCTGATGGAATCGTACCGCAAGCCTTATTTCCTGAGCCTGGTTATCGTGTTCGTCGCTTCATTCGGACTGGCGAACTATGAAACGGTATTTTCCCTGTTTGTCGATCATAAATTCGGATTCACCGCACGGGATATCGCCATTATTATTACCTTCGGCTCGATCGCCGGCGCGGTTGTACAGGCGACTATATTCGGCTGGATGATCAACCGGTTCGGCGGACAGCGACTGATCGTGATCTGTCTGATTGCCTCGGCGGTATTCATCTCGCTGACACTGCTGGTGCACACGTACTTCCTGATCTTTGTAGTCACATTTGCCGTCTTTCTGGCCATGGATATTTTGCGTCCGGCGATCGGGACACAGCTGTCCCAGAATGCCGGAGATGAGCAGGGGTATATCGCCGGTCTGAATTCGGCGTATACCAGTCTCGGTAATATTGCCGGTCCGGTCGTAGCCGGGGCATTGTTCGATCTGGATATTAACTACCCTTATGTACTGGCAGCTGTCGTATTATGTGTATGCTTCCTGCTGGCCATGCGGGTCAAACCGCCGAGATGGAATGATACTCAGACCGAATCCATCCAAGCATAAGAACAAGTAAAAAAACACCTCCATTGAAACGCCGTTTATTTAGACGAGTCGTTTCAATGGAGGTGTTTACATTTCACCCGTTATTAATTTACGATAAATTTCACTCTTGTACCGTTCGGGTAATTCTCAAGCCGGTTGCCTACCCAAGAGCCGGCGCCGCGATTGTCCGAAGGGGTCACATAACGGATATCTGCACCGGTACCACCTTCCAGACACATCGCCATCGGCCACTCATCGCGGTCATAGCCGGATTTGGTCGGTACACCTCTCAAGGAATCTTCACGACGCTTACTAGCACCTGCCCGGTCGATTGTGCATACATCCGAATGGCCGTCTGCAACCGCATCGCGGATATGATCGGCTGTCTCCGGATAACGATCCGACGGGAAATTCAGCGTATAATCGTAAGCTGCTGCTGCATACACCTTATGTACTTGTGCTTCGCCCTGAAGCAGTATCGGCAATGTCATCATCATCACCAGCATTGTTACCGTCATCCATACTTTTTTCATCTCATCATCTCACTTCCATTTTATTGGCAAAGCAGGAAAACCTAGATTAGTTTAAATCATTGTATTTAAAACTTAAATCACTTTATGTAAATTTATTCCACTATTTGTGTAAATAATGGAATAAAAAAGAACCCTGCCTTATCCCAGGCAGGGTCTATACAAAATATATATTTAAAAGGGGTATGTAGATATTTTAACCAATCCACCTAAAAATAACCTGATATTCACCTAAAAGCTACATGAAGCGGGCGCATAAAAGGCTGGAGAGCGGGCAGCCCGTCAATTCTACCAGTGGTAGAACCTTCTCTTCTTGCTCTGCTGCGTTGTTTGCTGCAATTAATCATTTGGACTTTTGCAGCCGATAACCATACTATGCCCTGTCTTAGGCAGGAAAGGAGGAAGCATCCATGGATATCCCTGCTTTGTCAACGGCAATGAGTCAGGCTTCTGTAGCTCAAGCTGCCGGAATCCAGGTTATGTCTTTATCAAAAGATATGATGGAACAGCAAGGCCAACAACTGGCTCAGATGCTCCAACAAGCTCCGCACCCGAATCTTGGTAAAAGTCTGGACATTCGTGCCTGAGTACTTGTGTCTGCGGACAGCAATTATTTTAGACATGCTTCAAGCGGCTTAACATGCTTCAATCCGAATTCGGGAACAGCACAAACCGCCTCAATTGACATTCGTTGAGGCAGTTTGTGCTGTTCTCTGCTTCTTTTGATGTTTGTATATATCTTTGGATGGGCGGCTCCGATCAGGACAATTCCTCCAGCGCCGTTCGTGCTAGCGTCTGCAGGACGGCATCTTCCATCGGTGGATTATGCAGTCCTGCACGCACATCGCGATACAGGCGCTCCAGCGGCAGATTTCTGGATAAAGCGGCTCCGCCGACGATTTTCATCGCTTTGTCGACGACCTGATTGGCCAGATGAACCGCATTGTATTTGACCAGTCCAAAGTCGGGACGCATATGCTTGCGCTGCTCGGGTTCACGATCCCAGCGATCTGCCACATCGTACATCAGCGTACGCGCCAGCCGCAGCTCGCTCTCGATCTGACCGATCCACTGCCGGATATGCGGTAGCGTGGCGATCGGTTCATTCAGACTGTTGGGCGTATAGCTGGCGGCAAATTCCAGCGCGAAATCACGCGCCGCATAAGCGATGCCGAGGTAGCAGGCCGGAATATGCAGCAGCCAGCCATCTCCATCATCCCGCTCTGATTTGGATGTACCAGGCAGATGGATCGACAGCACCTGACGATCCGGCACAAACACCTGATCCAGAATCACATCATGGCTGCCGGTTGCTCGCATACCGAGTGTATTCCATGTCTCCTCGATGCTGATCCCATCCCGTGACCGCACCAGAAAATCCCCAATCTCCGGCTGATCCTCAATGCCTGCACTGACGATGAAGTCGGTCAGCAGCGGACTGAGTGTACTGTAAGTCTTCCGGCCGCTGAGCAGCCATCCTCCCTCTGTACGTACGGCCGTCGTCTGTGGACGACCGCCGCGTGTGGGACTGCCTGTTCCGCGTTCACTGGCGAATTTGTTGATCATATTACCATGGGCAACCACATCCCGGCAGAACTCTGAAAAGGTCGGCTCCGGCCAGCCATCCGACTCGCGAAAATGCAGCATCATGCCGCCATGCCAGCCGGCACTGAGTGCGGTAGAACCGTCTCCGCGTGCGATACGCTCCTGCACAAGCAGCCATTCATACAGTCCCAGTCCTTCTCCGCCATATTCCCTGGCTACAGTCAGTTTGGCATAACCGGCTTCCTTTAATTCCTGGAAATTCTCAAAAGGAAACGAGCCTTCCTCATCATGCTTGGCTGCGCGCTCAGCGAACCTTACTGCCAGACGGTCGGCCCATGCGGCCAGCTTGGCTTCCTTTTCATTGCGGATAAACAGATCGATTCGTTTGTCAGTCATATGTAACTCATCCTCTCCAACGCTTTGGTCTATTTAATCGGAATACTGCCTGATTTTTATACTATATAAATTCAATGTTTTTAGTCGGATAAATGCGGTGAGCAATGTCCAAGAGATACATGACTCGCCTATTTCCCTATAAGCCGTTAAACGCGAAACCGGGTCCCTCATCAAACAGGCAGTCAGGCTTCACCTGTATTACTTTCCTCTATACTTTCCTGCAGCATCATTCTTCCTGCAGAAAATCCAGAAAATCGCCAAACGATTTGGCTACCAACTCCAGCTCCTGCAAATCCATTAACCAGATATAGATGCTACCGTAATCCGGCTGATCCCGCAGGGATATCAGAAAATTATTGCCACCCTGATCATAGGCAAAAGGAAACAGCAGTTCCAGCTGCTCAAAGCTCTCCAGCAGATCGGCATAGAGCTGCTCTGCTGGCAGCTGTCCATAGCGAATAGAATCAAATCCTCCTACAATAAGCGCATTTCCTTCCCGGTCTTCCGGTAAATATCCGCCATTGTAACACAGATAATACTGCTTGAAAGCTGGGGGCAGCGGACGACCGAGTCGGGCTTCCAGTTCCTCCAGATTCTTGGCCGTCAAAGGATGTTCACTTTGTTCCAGTACAGGCTCCATTCATTGTTCCTCCAGATGGATTATTACTGTATTATGAGCCACTTTGATATTCATTAGATCAGACATAAACAGAAACCGCAGCATCCCGGTATACGGAATCTGCGGCGCTGCGGTTATGATGATCCATTGAGCCTGCTGTTACTTCTCACAGGCATGCGCTTGGAACAAATTATATCATGCACTCTGCCAGTTCGCAGCTTTTCCCAGATTGAATGCGTAAGCTGCTATACCCTTCACTCCCGGACGAACGACGAAGACGCCTCCCGCAGGATAATTGGCTGCTTCATCGTCTTCGCGTGCTGTCGTAATATACAGCTCATCCAGCTCGGTTCCGCCAAACGTACAGGCGGTGACACATTTGGCCGGTACCTGAACTTCACCGATAATCTGGCCGGTAGACGGATCAATCCGCGATACCCGGCTGCCACCCCAGCGGGCAACCCACAGCATGCCTTCGGCATCGATGGTCATGCCATCCGGGTAGCCTTCGCTATCGTCCAGCTCGGCTACTACGCGGCCGTCGGCAATGGATCCGTCCTCCATATTATAATCAAAAGCCGTAATCTGGCAGGTCGGTGTATCGATATAATAAAGCGTACGGTGATCACTGCTCCATGCCAGACCATTGGAAGTGGATACTTCATCCAGCAGCAGGCGCACATGACCTTCCGTATCCATACTGTACAATGCGCCCTGCTTTTTCTCACCATTCAGGCTCATCGTGCCGGCGAGCAAGCGTCCGGCAGGATCGCATTTGCCATCATTGAACCGGTTGCCCGGGCGGCCTTCCTCGGGATCATGAATCAGCGTCTTGCTGCCGTCAGCGAGATCAATCCGGTAAAATCCGCTGAACAGTGCCCCGATCACTTCGGTGTCCATATAGGGAACCACCGCTCCAATATGCTCTCCTACATCGATCGTCCGATCTTCTCCTGTCACCGGATTATAGATATGCAGCTGGTAGCCTTCGATATCCACCCATAACAGGTGCTGCTGGTCTGCATTCCAACTCGGACCTTCGCCAAGCTTGGCTTTGGCATCAATCACCAATTCTGCGGTATACTGCTTCATTGTGTGTCCTCCAGATGTGTAGTTTCAGGACTGTACCGGGGAACGGCTCCAATCGTATCCGAGTCCCTGCAAAAATGCCCGTGCCAGCACCATATGTCCTTTGGTATTCGGATGAACATGATCCCAGCCGTGGGACAGACTCGCCGGATATATGTACTGGCTGATATCGTCAAATGCCGCCTGTGTATCCACAAACAGCGTCCCATTCTCTTCCGCAATGCGTTTTACGACAGCACCGTATACATCCATCGTTGCTCTCATCGGATCTTCCGGTGTGGTGCTCATATAGTATGGCGTCATCAGCACGATGCCTTTTACTTTTGGTAATGTTTGCTCTACCAGTTTGCGCAGCGTCTGCTCGTACTCTTCCAGATAGACATGGATATGGGGCTCGGTCGGATTGTCGAATTGACGCCATACATCATTGATTCCGATCATAATAGATACCCAGTCAGGTGTATGGGCAAACACATCCTGCTCCCAGCGACCTTCCAGATCACGTACGGTATTGCCGCCGATTCCGGTATTCAGTACCCGAAATGCATAGTCCGGATAAACCGCTTGCAAAAGTGCATCCACGAGCGATACATAGCCGTCCCCAATACTTCCATTCTGACCTACAGGACGTCCGCGGCCGCAATCGGTTACCGAATCGCCAATCATTAACAGGGTGCTGTTTTTATCCATTTTCATCTCTGCCATCTCCTCTTTATCAATGAATCCAATCCGTGAAGCAGATCCTTACCAGCCCTGACGATGAAGCCAGGATATGCATTGTCTGGTCCAGTTTCCCATAACTGGGTGGTCCAGTGCAAGTCCTTTTCCATGACCGCCGCTCTCATATACATGCAGCTCGAACGGCACACCGTGTTCCTCGAGTGCAAGCGCCATGCGCAGACTGTTCTGTACCGGTACCGCATCATCATCGGCCGTATGCCAGATAAAGGCTGGCGGGGTCATCGCGCTCACCTGTTTCTCTGCGCTGCTGCCGGTTACGAGCTCTATCGCAGCCTGATCACCGAGCAGGGACATGCGAGAGCCTTCATGTCCAAAGCTGTCCATCGTAATGACCGGATAACAGAGCACCATCAGGTCCGGGCGTGAGCTGACTTCGCGATGAAGACCACTCAGCAGCTCGGTCTCCTGTTCCTGGAATACCGTTCCTGTCATCGCTGCCAGATGTCCTCCGGCCGAGAAACCGAGAATGCCGATCCGGGAAGGGTCCACTCCATACTCAGCTGCATTGGCCCGGACATGCCGAACTGCGCTCTGCCCGTCTTCGAGCGGAGTCCGCCGCTGACGCGGAGAGAGACGATAATGCAGCACAAACGCGGAGATTCCATTTTCATTCAGCCATTCTGCGACTGGGGCGCCTTCGTGATCGGCACGAAATTCATAACCACCGCCCGGCAGTACAATCACTGCACTGTGCGCATCAGGCAGCAAATACGGTACCAGATACGGCCGCTCTCCCTGATCATCCACGACGGCAGGATCAGCGATCCAAATTTTGTCCATTTTCCTGTTCCTCCACTCTCTGTGTGTATAGACCCCATCATCATCTGTCCAGCAGACTGGGTAACCCACTGGACAGATGATGATGGAGTGGAATATCATATTCCAGCTCTGCTGCATCAGCCTTTTCAAACGCTATTATTGTAAGCGCTTAACAAAATAATCTCAATCAAAATGTGCATGACTGATGTTCAGCCAATACACATTTTAATAAAGATTGCGAAATTGTTCAGGAGTGACTCCTTCCAGACGTCGGAAAGTCGCCACAAAATGACTGGAATCCCGAAAACCGACCTGGCCGGATACTTCCTTGATCGTCATGCGCGGATACAGAGTCATCAGTTCCTTGGCTTTGCGAAGACGCAGCAAAATAAAATACGCATAAGCGGTCATACCAAAAGTCTGACGGAACAATGTATTCAAATGTCGGGCGCTGACGCCTACCTGAATCGCCATATCTTCCAGTCCGATATTCGGATCATCATAATGCGCCTCCATGAAGCTCATTAGCGGTGCCAATCTCTCTACGGTATGGGACAGGGAGGGCAGATTATTAATGCGGCCGTGCTTTTTGAGCATAGTCAGAAAACGGTACAGATCTGCGCTCGTATCCAGACCTGACAGATCCCGGTTGCTGCGGATTTTGCCCAGCATATTTCCTGCAAAAGCTTCCAGTTCACAATCCCGATCCCATTCATAATAAGCAGAATGCGACAGCCCAAAGGTAGATAGCAGTCCAAGTGATTGCGGACCACCAAAAGTCAGATAGATGGTCTCCCATACACTGCTGACCGGACGGTAGCTGTGTGCATCGCGCGGAGCCAGGAGCACTCCCGAGCCGGGTTTGAGCAAATAACGTGCACCGCCAAAAGCGAACTCCCCTTCACCATGCACGGTCTGAAGCCAGTGATAGCACGGATATCCATCCGGGCGATCAATATATTCCTGATCCGGATTCTCGCCGATACTTTCCATATGAATAGGAAGCTGAAGGTCTTTGAGCTCTGTAAAAAAGCGCCGATGCGGGTTGGTTACGTACATGATACGTTCACATCCTATATCCATATTTTTATACTATACACGGTTTATCTTATATTTTACAAGGGGTGGTTATGATTTAGTATAGAGGTATTCTTATATAAGGAGTGACAGAATTGATTAGCAGCAAACTTCCGAAAATCTTCTACGGCGGGGACTACAACCCCGAGCAATGGGACAAACAGACACATCAGGAAGACCTCGGCATGTTCAAACAGGCCGGAATCGATATCGCTACCTTGAACGTCTTCTCATGGGCACGCAATCAGCCGGACGAAGTTACATATCAGTTCGAATGGTTGGACGAGCTTATCGACAGCCTTTATGAAAACGGTATCTATACCTGTCTGGCTACCAGCACAGCTGCCCATCCGGCCTGGATGGCTACACGCTATCCCGATATTCTGCGTACGGACAAGGATGGCCGCAAACGCAAATTCGGCGGACGCCACAATTCTTGCCCAAACAGCCCGACGTACCGCAAATATTCGGTTGAGATTGCCCGTCGTCTGGCAGAGCGCTATAAGGATCACCCGGCTATTCTGGTGTGGCATATCTCCAACGAATACGGCGGTGACTGTTACTGCGAGAACTGTGAAAAGGCCTTCCGGGTATGGCTCAAGCAGCGCTACGGTACACTCGATGCCGTCAATGCAGCCTGGAATACCGGCTTCTGGGGCCATACCTTTTATGACTGGGATGAGATTGTACTCCCTGACAACCGCAGTGAAGAATGGGGCGAGAACAGCTCCAGCTTCCAGGGAATCTCGCTCGACTACTCCCGTTTCAATTCAGATAGTATGCTGGAATGCTACCGTCTGGAATACGATGCTGTACGCTCCGTTATTCCGGACGCTCTGATCACCACCAACCTGATGGGCTTCTACAAGCCGCTGGATTATTTTAAATGGGCAAAATATATGGACATCATCTCCTGGGACAATTATCCGGGCCTGGATACGCCGGTCAGCTTTACCGCCCTCGCTCATGATCTGATGCGCGGCATCAAAAACGGTGAGTCGTTCATGCTGATGGAGCAGACGCCGAGCCAACAGAACTGGCAGGCCTATAACTCGCTGAAACGCCCTGGCGTGATGCGTCTCTGGAGTTATCAGGCGGTAGCTCATGGTGCGGATACGGTTATGTTCTTCCAGATGCGACGGTCGGCTGGCGCCTGTGAGAAATTCCATGGCGCCGTTATTGAACATGTCGGACATTCGGATACCCGTGTATTCCGGGAAGTGAGTGAACTCGGGTCTGAGCTGCAGCAGCTCGGCGATCAGCTGCTTGATTCACGGATAGAAGCAAAGGTAGCCATTCTGTTCGATTGGGACAACTGGTGGGCGGTCGAGAAGTCCAGCGGTCCGACCATCGCCCTGAAATACGTCGATCAGATTCATAAGTATTACAAAGCCTTTTACGACCGTAATGTACAGGTGGATATCATCAGCGTCGACTCTGATTTCAGCGGATACGACATCCTCCTCGCACCTGTACTATACATGGTCAAGCCGGGGTTAGCCGACAAGTTGGAAAAATTCACCAGCAGCGGTGGCACTTTCGTTACCACTTTCTTTAGCGGAATCGTCGGTGAATCCGATCTGGTCACCCTGGGTGGTTATCCTGGCGAACTGCGCCAGCTGCTAGGCATCTGGGTCGAAGAAATTGACGCTCTGTTGCCGTCCATGCGCAACCGGATCGTCATGGATGGTACGCTTGGTGAACTAAGCGGTGACTATGAATGCGGCATGCTGTGCGATCTGCTGCACAGCGAAGGAGCAGACGTGCTCGCCCGGTATGGTGAAGACTTTTACCAGGGGATGCCGGTTCTGACCCGCAATGCCTTTGGCAAGGGTGAAGCATGGTATATCGCTTCGGATGGCGAGGAGACATTCATCGCCGCACTTATGAAGCATTTGTGTGAGCAAAAGAACATTCAACCGGTACTGGATACTCCTGCAGGTGTCGAAGCCGGATGCCGCGTCAAAGACGGAAAACGGTTCCTGTTCCTGCTCAACCATAACGCCGAAGCAGCTGTCGTAGAGCTTGGAAACCTTGACGCTAACGATCTGTTGAGTAATAATCAAGTTACTTCCTCTATTGAGGTTCCAGCGCGCGGTTCTATTCTCTTATCTGTAAAATAATTACATCGGATACCTAATTTATTGTAACATGAAAATAGCGATACGTAAAATGTTTATTATAACATTTACGTATCGCTATTTTTGTCGAATAAGCTCCATTTATTCACATTCTTGTAGGCTTATGTTCGCTTACAATAAGCATATTCGAATTTATGATAGTTCGTTATTTTCGGATTCTTTATTCCTGCTCGTTCGTTCTGTCTCTGTCCATTCTAATCGAAAATACAGACAGGATATTAGAAAGGACTGCCTTCCCACTTGAGCGTGCTGCTGCCATTCATCACATCCTGACTCCAGTGCCCGCTTGGCCACGTCTGTCCCTGAATCGGCTCCAGAATGTCCATCACACGCTGCAGCAGTTGCTGATCGAGCGGCTGCGCAGCCCAGCGGATATTGTCGGCCATCTCTGCCGTGCTGGCCGTACCAACAATGGTAGTCGCCAGCCTTTCGTTGGATACGGCATACTGGATCGCCAGCCGGGTCAGGCTCGTTCCCTGCTGCCGGCAGAACTCCGCGGCTTCACGGCAGCGCTGCTTGATCTCGGAAGAAGCCGGATGCCAGTCCGCCGGACCTTTATCCGACAGCAATCCCATCGCTAACGGAGCCGCATTGATCACGCCGATCCCTCTCTCTTCCAGCAGCGGCAGCAGATTGGTCAGGGTCGAATCGTTGAGTGTGTAATGACAATAGGACAGAATCACGTCAAGATCGGTATGCTCCAGTACACGCTCATACCCCCCCAGCGGTAGACAGGATACTCCGTAAAAGCGGATTTTGCCTGCCAGCTTCAGCTGCTGGAGTGCAGGTATCGCTTCATCCAGTACAATATTCAGATCGCCGAATTCAATATCATGCAGAAGCAGAATATCCGCATAATCTGTTCCCAGCCGTTGCAGACTCTCATCCACACTATCCAGTATCCGCTGACGGGAAAAGTCGAATTCCCTGTCATTATAGCGTCCGGCCTTGGTAGATAGAATATAGCGGTCTCTCGGCAGCTGGCGCAGTGCCCGGCCCAGCACCTGCTCCGAACGGGTCACTCCATAATACGGCGATGTATCCACCAGATTGATGCCCTGCTCCAGAGCTTCCAATACCGCTCGTACACCCTGATCCTCATCAATGTTACCAAATACATGGCCAAGTGGAGCAGCCCCGAGACTAATCGGCGATACCTCCAGACCTGTATTTCCAAGTTTGCGTCTGTTCATCATGGCTTCCACCGACATCGCATGTCTCCTTCCCGTATCCATTCTTTCAGATACGATCCCATAATAGGCTATACCCGTTTACAGGATAACTCCATCTTTGAAAATGGCGATTTCGCGGAAGCCGCGCTGTTCATTGTTCGTCTGGCTTCTGCCGGAAGCAATATCCACAATCCGGGATAACAGATCCAGCGAGACCTGTTCCATGGATTGTCCTTCCAGCAGCTGACCGGCGTTATAATCAATCCAGTGCTTTTTGCGGTTCGCCAGCTCGGACTGGGTCGCAATCTTGACGGTTGGCACGGGTCCGCCAAATGGAGTCCCCCGTCCGGTGGTGAATAATACGATATGGGCGCCTGCAGCCGAGAGTGCGGTCACGGACACCAGATCATTACCTGGCGCTTCCACAATATTCAGTCCCGGCTGATGTACACGCTGGCCGTAACGCAGCACGTCCACTACTTGGGAATGACCGCCTTTTTGCGTACATCCGAGCGACTTCTCTTCAAGTGTGGTGATCCCGCCCGCCTTGTTGCCTGGCGATGGATTCTCATAAATATTCTGTCCATGATTCACAAAATACTGCTTGAACCCGTTGATCAGGTCCACCAGCTGGCCGAATACCTGCGGACTGGCGGAGCGGTTCATCAGAATGGTCTCGGCGCCGAACATCTCGGGTACCTCGGTCAGAATCGCCGTCCCACCGGCGGAGACGATCCAGTCCGCCACTTCACCGACGAGCGGATTGGCGGTAATGCCGGATAATCCGTCGGAACCGCCGCATTTGAGACCGATTTTGAGCCTCGACAGCGGCAGCGGCTGACGCTGCTCCTGCTCGGCCAGCGAGACCAGTTCCTCCAGATATTCCATTCCTGCTTCGATCTCATCATCCTCTTCCTGGGCTTTGAGATAACGGATTTTGTAGGCATACTCTTCCGGGATGCCGGCGGCAAACTGCTCAATCTGATTGTTCTCACACCCCAGTCCGATGATGAGCACGCCGGCCGCATTGGGATGCAGCACGAGCGAACTCAGCAGCTGGCGTGTATATTCCAGATCATCGCCAAGCTGGGAGCATCCGAATGGATGCGGAAAATGGTACACCCCGTCTACTCTGCCGACCATTTCCGAATGAGCGGTACGTGCCAGCACTTCACAGGTTTTGTTAATGCAGCCGACTGTATTGATGATCCATATCTCATTGCGAATTCCCACTTCCCCATTGGGCCGCACATAACCGTCAAAGGTGTGCAGATGCGGCGGGAGTACACGTGGCTGCCAGCTCAGCTCCGGTTGATATTCATACTCCAGTGTACCGGATAGACCGGTATGAAGATTATGACTGTGAATCCATTCCCCTGGAGCAATCGGCACTGTTGCTTTGCCGATCGAGAAACCGTATTTAATCACATCCTGTCCAGGCTCAATCGAGTGAACAGCTATTTTGTGACCACGCGGCACATCGTTTACAACGGACAGGATGTCTCCATTATCCAGTACCAGCGTA
Source organism: Paenibacillus sp. Z6-24 (assembly GCF_054161335.1). Lineage (NCBI taxonomy): Bacteria > Bacillati > Bacillota > Bacilli > Caryophanales > Paenibacillaceae > Paenibacillus > Paenibacillus sp. Z6-24. The sequence continues at coordinate 3,256,825 of NZ_CP096398.1, forward strand.
TCACCGGGTGCCATATCATGCAGGGCGATAATGACATCATCCTGCTGCTGGATAGCGATATAGTCTCTCATAATTGTATTCATGTCGGATGAACCTCCATTTGTATCCATTTCGATGCTACCGCTTCAGACAGTCCGGCGATAGCTGTCAGGTCTTCATTCCAGATCCCGGTATCTGCCAGTATGTCATGTATGACCTGGCGGCGCGATGACTCATCATGCTGCTGCCATCCGGCCCAGTGACCCGCCAGCAGACCCAGCTGCCCGGAGTGATCACGAATGTTCATCGTACTGCCATTCGGCAGCTTTGTTGTAAAAGCTTTGGTCCCATCTTGCTGCTCGGTCTCTTGTACCTGATAGAGACGCAGCAGTGCAGCCAGTCCGTATACGAGCTGCTCCGGCAGCTGATCAAACTTTTCTGTATACGCTTTCAATACAGGCAGCAGACGGGACTGGAATTTGCTGATACTGTTCATGGCAATATCCTGCAGTCGGTGCTCCAGATACGGGTTGGCGAACCGCTCAAAAGTCTCCGCCGCATAGCGCTTCAATTCCTCGGGCAGGATCGGCAGCGCCGGGATAATTTCCAGGTCTACCGTCTGTCTCACCCATTCACCAAGTTCGGAATCTTCCATGACTTCACGAACCGTCGATTTGCCCTGCAGCAGACCTGTAGGCATCATGAGGGTATGCGCCCCATTTAGTATATGCACCTTGCGCTGGCGAAACGGCTTCAGATCCGGCACCCATTGTACGTTCAGTCCGACCTGAGCAAGCGGCAGACGGCGGTCGAGCGATGGATCACCCTGAATCGCCCAGAGATGGTAAGGCTCTGCTGTGGTCAGAAATGAATCTTCATAGCCCCAGCTGCCGGTCAGCCGCGCATATTCTTCTTCTCCCGGCATCCCGGTCACGATCCGGTCCACCAGATTGTTCAGGAACAGCTGTGACTGCTCCACCCAGCTGCAGAATTCTTCACCAAAGCCAAATTCACGTCCGTAGCGCAGCACATACTCCCGGAGTACATCTCCATTATTCTCTATCAGCTCACAGGGCAGGATCATCAGTCCGCGCTTCGGGTCTCCGTTGAAATGAGCAAACCGGCGCTGCAGCAGTACGGTCAATCGTGCAGGGAAATTGGTGATCGGCTCGCCGGGAACATAGTCGATCGGCGTATACACGAGCCCCGCCTCGGTCGTATTGGAAATGACCACATCCAGCGACTCCAGCTCAGCCAGCTGCAAGAACCGCTCCCACTCGGTATAAGGGTCCACATAATCCCTGAATACCGAGATCATCTGGCGTTTCTCTACCTTTTGTCCATCCTGCAGTCCTTGCACTACCAGCGTATAGAGTCCTTCCTGCTGCTCAATCTGCTTGAGCTTGGCCGCTCCTCTCGGTGTAGGCGGAGTCAGTACGACGCTGCCATGATATTTGCCGGAAGCGATACTTTCCTGGAGCATCCAGTCGGCGAATCCGCGCAGGAAGTTGCCTTCTCCAATCTGCAGTACCTTGATTGGCAGCTGCTGCATGTGTACATGTTTGCGGCGTTCATCTTCACCGGTTAAGCCCAGTCGTAACAAAGGCTGTAGTCTGCTGATTGTCATCATATTCCTCCATTTTCGAAAATGTTCACGTTAACATTTTATGATAAAAAGCCTTTCTTGAACATCATTGTATCATCATTTAGACTGAAATAGTGAATATTTGACAGGAATTATATCATTTTTTAGTAAAAATTTCTGGATTCCCGGCTGCCGGTTGATTGACAGTCTAAATGATATTTCCACAGGAGGTCGATCGAGTCATGAGTAAAATTTTTCTTTTCTCCATTCTGTGGTGGCTGCTTGGCAATCCCTTTCTGGCCCTGCTGGTCATCCTCTTTATTGTCTATGTGCTGGATCGCAGGTTTGTCGGCATCTCGCCCAGTCTGGTTCGCCCGCTGCGGCGGCTCAGCCGTATTCGCAGCCTGCGAAGGCTCATTGCCGGCAGCCCAAGTGATATGTCTTCCCGTTATGAACTGGCCCGTCTGCTCATGGAACGTAAGCGTCACCGGGAAGCTCTCGGATGGCTGGAGCAGATCGGTCATGCCTATGCGGATTCGGCCGAATATTGGGACGATCTGGGCACCTGTCAGTTGCATACCGGTCAGCAGGCTGAAGGAGAACGTCATATTTTGCAGGCACTGGATATAAATCCCCGTGTCAAATATGGCGAACCATATCTGCGCCTTGCTTCCGAATATATTGGCAAAGATCAGGAGCGGGCGCTGCATTATCTGGAGCAGTTCCGCAGTATGCAGTCCTCTTCCTGCCGGGCCTATTATATGCTTGGTATGCTGGACCGCTCGCTTGGCCATACCGAAGCTGCCCGCAGCGCTTTTGACGAAGGAGTGTCCCTCTACCGCTTCCTGCCCAAATACAAAAAACGCAGCGAGCGCGGATGGGCATTCCGTAGCTGGCTGCGTAGAATATTTTCAACTTAACTGCTTTTGCCAAAATAATCAGGTTCCGGATCAGGCATCATATCCGAATATGCGGCGGCTGACTGCTTTCAGCAGGGGGCCGCTTTTTTTGTACCAGTTCAGTCCTTCGTCCAGACGCTTCGCCTGCATAATCACCACATCCGCCTGGTCGATCCCTTCGAAATAACGACTCAGAAAATGCATAAACACATCAATACGGCGCAGCAAAATAAGCAGCGGTAGCCGTACGGACTCTGCTTCCGTCAGCGTGATCACCGACGCATATCCCTGCAAAAAGGCAGTACAGCGCTGTTCATCCTGCTCTGTCCATTCCATGCTGCTCAGCATATCCGACAGACAGACGGCCGGCTCCATCGCCCGCAAATCACGGGTTACAAATTCAAAATCCAGAATGGCGGTAATCTCTCCATCTTCCGATTGCAGCATATTCGATGCATTCAGATCCCCGTGGATCAGCTGATGCGGCAGCGAAGCGAGCCGGGTAATACGAACGAGCTGCTCGCCCAGTCCTTCACCGATCCGGTACAGTGTATCGGCAATCTCCGCAAAATTCTCCGGTGGATTCGCACAGAATGCTTCCAGTCGTCCCGGACTGCAGAGCGGATAAGACTGTCCCAGCCGGTAATAGGGCGGATAGACCGGATGCAGATCAATCTGAACCTGTGCCAGTGCAGCAGACAATTTGCCTGCGGCCTGCCCAAAACGGTAAATCTGATCTTCCGTTGCCAGAACAGGGTTGCTGCCATCCACATAGTGAAATAAAGCCGCGAGTCTGCCGCTGCGCTCCCCTTCTGTCTGCGTTTTGCTGCTGGTCATGCATATCGTTTGGCCTTCCGGATCCTTGACGGGCTGCGGAATCTCCAGTCCCGTCAACACCTCGGGCAGTACCGATAGTACTTCATGTTCATAGCGTACCTTGTCAGGCTCGCGATGTGTCTCATAACGGCGCAATACATAACGCCGGGAAGCATGGTCGATGAACATTGTGGTATTGTTCATTCCGCCCTTGCCTTCTACCATATGCCAATTCCCTGACGGGAAATAGTGATCTGCCAGTTGTTCCATGGAATCTATATATTCACGTTCCAATGATTCCCCTCCTTGTTGCCTTTTATCCTATGCGGGTAAGGGAGAATGCCGATTACGACTTTCGGCTGCCGGTTCCCATACAGGCAACGTCGATGTGGCAGACTAATGATCATCCATTGATTGATTCAACCCGTATCCTGCTGTAGCCGCTCTATTTTAGCAGACTCGAGTGTTTCCGACTGCTTCATTGCCAATCGGATTCTTCCCGGAATATGACCGAAAGATCATTGTGATGCCTGTTTACTTTTTGCCAGGCTGAGGCGTCTTATAACATTCGACGGAAGCAGGTCTGCTTCCTGCCATTTCCGGCAAATCCCATCCCGTTACACATTGCCAAAGCTATATGATAACACGAACCGGAGCCAGTGAACACTATTTCATCCGGGAGCGGCATGGACAGGGCAATTTACCGGTGTATTGCTGCCTCTGCTTCTTGGGGACTGCCGGGTGATGTATCGGGATTATGCTGATTTGCGAGCGGTTACCTATCGTAAAGTAATTTACAGGTCCCAAATATATCATCGGTGGATGAGGTATGGTGTTTAATATATTTGGATTGAAATAGGGTAGAAATTGTTTGTGGACGGTGGGATAGTTGTTTTATCGCTGCTGTTTGTACCCTGGTCTTTGTGTTAGGTTTCGCGGTGGATGCTTCAGCGTATGTCATGCCGTAATATTCATTATATGCCAAATAGCAGCCGATTTTGATTTTTAGCATGGCTGCTATTTGGCAATGATGTGAATTGTGATTTGTTATGGTGGAAGTTATTCGTTTGAAAAGATTCCTTTATTTATGAACTTGCTGCGGGGAACAGGGAGCTGCGATGGGCGCATTTGTCAACGGCGCTCTCGACAGCGCGCATAATGCCACCGTAGCCGGTGCATCGGCATAGATTACCGCACAGCCCTTCTTTAATCTCCTGTTCTGCTGGCTGAGGAATGCGGTCCAGCAGTGCTTTGGTAGAAATGATCATGCCGGGTGTGCAGTAACCGCATTGGAAACCGCCTTCTTCCAGAAATGCTTCCTGGATCGGGTGCAGCTCGTCTTCTGTCTCGCCATGCAACCCCTCGATCGTCACAATCTCGGTACCTGCACACTGGTAAGCCATCATGAGACAGGAGTTCATCGGTTCTCCGTCGATCAATACCATGCAGGCACCGCAGCGCCCGATTTCACAGGATACTTTGGTGCCGGTCAGATCCAGATCATCACGCAAAATATCCAGCAGCCGCCGGGAAGGAGCAATCTCCATCTCTTGAGCCTTGCCATTCACTACAACCTGCCATTGCATACTTGTCGTCTTCATTGTGGGCTCACTCCTTCCTGCTGCCATAAACCGGCTCGTTGAATCAACTGTTCCCGAGGGACCGGGAGATGGCTGATCCATTGTCCAGTTGCCTGCCGGATCGCTGCTGTAATCGCCGGTGCCAGCGCGACCGAGCCAATCTCGCCGATTCCTCGGGGACCAAAAGGATCATTCTCCGGCAGATCTTCAATCACTTCGACCTCCAGCGAGGTATGCATATCCTGAATGCTGGGAATCATATACGTATCCATATTGCGGGTCATATAATGTCCCTCTTCCATGACCGCATCCTCTGTCAGTGTAAATCCAAGTGCCATCACACTACCGCCCTCGATCTGCCCGACAAATCCCATCGGGTTGATCACCGGACCGGCGGCTACGGTATGGTACGTATCCAGCAGCTTAACATGGCCTGTCAGTGTGTTCACTTCCACTTCGGCGGCTACGGCTGCATACGTATAGAGGAAATGCCCGCCGACCACTTCGTCCGGTGTCGTTGGATAAGAGAACTTGGTATCAAAGGTCAATTCCTTGTCCTCAGTCACCCCAGCAATTTCCCGGTAGGAAACCACCCGTTTGCGGCTCATTTCCTCCCCTTCCTCCGTGATCATCTGCCAGATACCATGTTCACCTGTGGTCAATTGATCGATAGGGATGCCGGTCATTTCTTGTGCCTTTTGCAAAACCGCCTGCAGAAAAGGAGTCTTCAGCCGCTGCAGCGCCATCCAGGCCATCGTCGTTGAACGCGAGGCCGTACTGGAACCGCTGTGAGGCACCCTATCCGTATCGCCAATCACAATGCTGATATCTTCAGCCGTACAATGGAACAGATCCATCAGCATTATTTCCAGAGTCGCGATCAAGCCCTGACCAAATTCTTCGTAGCTGAACGCCACTTCGATCTGCCCCTGTGCATTCAGCGAAAGACGTCCTCCAGCTGGATCATCAATTCCATAGCCGAGCCCTGCTCCATGCATCGCCAGCGAAGAACCAATTCCGCGCTTGATCCATGGTGGCACCGGTGAAGCTGTTGTCACAGGATCATAGCCTGTCATGACAGCAGCCGGCAGAGCAGCATCTACTGTCCGGCGCTGCCAGAGCGAAGATTGCGCCAGCGCCTGCATCACCTGCTCCAGTCCGTTCGTTCGCCAGATCTCCTGCTGCAGTGGACCGGGATCATCGGGAAGCCGGCGATTGAGCATTCGGAATTCCCACGGGTCCATACCTATTTTCTCCGCCAGCCGATCCATCTGGCCTTCCATCGCAAAGATCGCCTGGTTGCCGCCAAATCCCCGGAACTCGCCGGATACCCCATTGTTCGTATAGACCGATACTCCCTCGACGTCCACATGCTGCAGACGGTAAGGTCCCATACAATGCTCTGTGGCAAAATTCAGCACCGGCGCACCAAGTGTGGCATAAGCGCCGGTATCCGCGACGATGCGCACCCGGTGAGCCTGCAGACGTCCATGCTCATCCATACCGGTTTCCATCTCGATCCGCATCGGATGGCGCTTGAGCCCTGCACGTACCGATTCCATGCGTGAATTGTGCATTTTGACCGGACGGCCGCTTTTCAGTGCCAGCAGCGATCCGTAAGGCTGTACATTCAGCTCATCCTTGCCGCCAAATGAACCGCCAATCGGACTGGAGATTACGCGAATACGTTCTTCTTCCCAATCCAGAATCCGGGCGATCTGCATCCGGTCCTTATAGCCGTGCTGGGTCGGGGCATAGACGGTCAGACGCCCATCAGGTTCGGGGACGAACAATCCGCCTTCCGTTTCCATATAGGCATGCATCTGGCGTGGAGTGCTGTATACTTCTTTGACCACATAAGTGCAGTTCTGCAGAGCGGTATCTGCATCTCCCTGCTTGACCTGAGTACGATGCAGTACATTGCCCTGAGGATGCAGACGTGGAGCAGTGTCTTCCAGAGCGCGCAGCGGGTCGGTGATGGTCTCCAGCACTTCATAGTTCACCCGGATCAGAGACAACGCATATTCGGCAATCTCCGGCGTAATTGCTGCTACTGCTGCCACGGCGTCTCCGATATAACGGACCCTGTCCTCACACAGTGCAGGCTGATCGGGTACGGCAATGCCGAACCGATTCAGACCCGGTACATCCCGGTGGGTGATGACGGCTATCACACCTTCATAAACTTCGGCTGCCGATGTATCCAGCGATAGAATACGTGCATGGGGATGACTGCTGCGCAGCACCCGTCCATACAGCATGCCTTCTGCGGTCATATCTGTCAGATAACGCAGCTCTCCGGTTACCTTTTCACGTCCATCTCTGCGTTTGCGCCATCGTTCCCCGCTATTCTCCCGGTTCAGCAGCATCTCCCGTCATCCCCTTTCTATCTCCTGATTTAATGTCTCCCACAATCCTGCCGCCAGCAGATTGCCGGCGGTCTGACGACGGTATGATTCCGAGGCAAATGGATCGCTGTAGCTCACCCATTCCTTTTCCACAAGTGCAGCCAATTCTGCTGTATACCGTGGGTCATAGACTTTGCCTTCCAGCAGCTGTTCACATCGGCTCAGCCGCATCGCGAGACCGGCACCGCCGCCTGCAGCAGCCTTCACATTCACCAGTACTCCCTCACGATTCATAAGCGCCCGGAAAGCTACCGTCACGAGCGAAGGGGTAAATGCTTCTCTCCGTCCCACTTTGCGGTAAAAACTAATCTCCCGCCAGGATGGTTCACTGGAAAAGCTTGTATGTAAAGGGGCTGAGTTCTGATGATTATGCAGATCAGGCGTAGTATCCGGCCCGCTTTTATCAATAACAATGCCGAGCAGTACCGCATACAGGCTGCGTCTGCCTACCCGAACCTGTTCCAGCCAATCGACCAGTTCCTGCTCGTATTCGGAGGGATGATGTTCGGTATCCATCCAGACGAGCCGGGCCTCATGAACGAGCAGGGCAGGAATCATATCCCCTACAGCCGATGAAATATTGCCGCCTATCGTACCCAGATTACGTACGGCTGGAGCAGCAATATGACGACAGGCCGTACTGCAGGTACTGCCATGGATACGCAGCCGATGATCATGCCCACATTCACGCAGGGTCATTAAGGCTCCGATCCGAATCTGCTGTTCATCTTCCTGAATATCGCTGAGATCCTCAATCGTATCCAGCCGAATCATATGTCTCGGAACGTTCAGCAGCCCGCCTTCCCACTGGGTACGCAGCAAGGTACTGCCTGCAATGTAGGCCGAATCCGCACCATATTGACGCTTCAGCGTGATCGCCTCTTCTGCACTCGCTGGCTCCCAGACACAGGGAAGCACCGGATCAGACAATGAGGATGCTGTGCTTTGCCTATTCATGAGCTCACCTCCACATTGTCAATATTATTTAACATATCGTAATTAAACTAATAATATGCGTCAATTAAACTGACTAATATTTGTGAAAATTCTAAATATTAAGCTTATTTTAGTTTGTTTATATTAAACCATTCTAAAAACTGTTATCATATGTAAACTAAATTAACGTAAAATATCATATTATACTGAAATCAAAACAGATGAAAAGTATACAAAATGAAAGAACCTGCTAGGTACCCAACCTATAATTCTCATACCAATTTTCCAATCTATTTTAGGCACTGATCTATCCGCTTCTATATAAATAATTCAACAAATAACAAAAACACTCCGAATCATTCAGCATTCAAGGAGTGTTTGATATGGTCGCGTATGTGCTGCAGGGCTTCCGGTGTATCCGTATCCCAGAAATGATGGGCGGCATACTGCAGAGTCTGTCCCCGTAGATCAGGCTGCCGGAGCAATTTTCTCGCTCCCTGATCTCCGCTTAGTTCATCCAGCCTGTTCCAGATACGGCGTGCCAGAATGACAGGTGGCTGAGCCTGCTGACCATCCGAAGCAGCTATATAATCCAGTACCTCTCCGGCCTGCTGCCAGGATTTCATCATATCTGCCAGCATTCGCGCATCAATGAGCGGCTGATCGGCCAGCAGGATCATGACTGCATCAGCCGCTGACTGCCGAATCTGCTGCATACCGCAGCGGATAGAATAGGACATGCCCCTTTCTGCTTCGGCACATTCTGCGGCAGACCATCCATCCGTACGGCACCACTGCTGCACTTCCCTCTGCCATGCTTCGGAAGAATGAGGGGCATGCACAATAACGATCGGGGACAGCTGGCCTTCGGAGTGTATGACACTCAGCACGCTGCTACCCACACTGATTGACTGGTCGGAGACAGATCGTCGACCTTCTGCTGTCTGTTCCTGTTCTGTATGCTCCTGTACTCGGTCTCCGGCAGCAAAGGCTGTATGGTCGCCATCATTCTCTTGTGGATAATTAGGCAAATCAACCTGTCCTGCAGATGCACCATCTGGATGTGGACAGAGCGGTAAAGAGAGCTTGTCTCTGCCCATCCGACTGCTTTTACCGGCTGCCAGCACTAATCCGGCGATACGCATGAGCAGTTCCCTCCCTCGGCTGCGGCTTACGATCTCTTTTGACGGCAATTAATTCGGCTGCAATGCTGATCGCAATCTCATCGGGTCCATCCGCTCCAATCGCAAGGCCAACCGGAGAATGCACATGAGGATAGACAGGCAGCCTGTCGAACAACCGTCTTGTTCGTTCGGATGATCCCATAATGCCGAGATAAGCATATGGACAATCCTCGATCAGCTCAATCCACTCCCGTTCTCTCGGGAAATTATGACTCATGAGCAGCATATAATCACCGATCTGCGGAGAGATACGGGTGTACAGTTCTGCCGGAAATCCGGTAATACAGATCGCACCGGGAAATCGCTCGTCGGTGCAAAGTGCTTCACGCCAATCTCCAACAACTACCCGAAATCCCGAAGCTTGCGCAAGCGAGCTGACGAGTCGACTGTCATCGCCTGCTCCGATCAGAATCAGACGCGGCTTGGGACGGTAGGTACGGATGAACGTATACTTTTTATTCTCCATCGAAGGAGTATTGGCATATTCCGGATCGCGATTATGAGCGAGGAACAGGGTCTGGGAGATCCCAGGGGAAACGGCAGATGCAGATTCCTCCGTTAATTGTACGAACTGTGCTGGCTCTCCAGGCTCGGCAGCCGTGGAAGACAGCCTGTACTCTACCTTCGGTCCATTTTCAACAAACGAACGGCTCAGCATCACTGCCTCTCCCTGCTCAAGCCGCTGATCAAGCGTCTCCAAAATATTTTCCAGTTCACCGCGTACCGGCTCCAGCAAAATATGGAGACATCCGCCGCAGCCGACATTCTCTCCCCATGACAGATCATCTGCCGGACGCATATCGTATTCCACCATCTGTACTGTGCAGCTGTTCCAGGCAGATTCTACCCGTCCGCACAGGTCTTCTTCCAGACAGCCGGGGCTGATCGTTCCATAGTGCCGTCCATCCTCGGTCAGCAGCATGGAGACGCCTTCCTTGCGGTAAGCATGACCCTGCACATGTACGACTGTAGCAAGAACGGTACAAATATGATTCTGACGCTCACGCCGGGCCATTACGCATAAATCCTTCATATCCATCGTCTTCAGCTCCCCTCTTCCCGATCGAATCCGCTGTGAAAACTGCCTGCTCGTCCGCTCTCCAGTCAAGCCATCACCATTAAGAAATGGATTAAAACATAAAACCGCCTTTGCTATCAGCCAATTCGGCTCAGCAGCCGCTTGATCGAACGATCGGACTCACGCAGTACAATACTGCGGTCGATTGTCTTTACCTGACGGTTCTCAAAAACGATCTGGCCGTCAATAATGACCGTATCCACATTGCTGCGTGCAGCTGAGTAGACCACTCTGGAATACACATCCACATCATGGGAAGGAAACGTATGATAATCTTCCAGATCAAGCAGCACCAGATCCGCTTTTTTGCCCACTTCGAGGCTGCCGATTTCTTTGGACAGTCCCAGCACTTCCGCGCCGCCCATCGTCGCCATCCGCAGTACGGTACGTGCGTCCATCACAGTCGGACCATGCGGCACTTTCTGGATAAGCGCGGTCATGCGCATCTCTTGGAACATATCGAGATTGTTGTTGCACGGCGCTCCATCGGCTCCGATACCGACGTGAATATGACGGTTCATCAGATCGGGAATCTCTGCAATACCGGAAGAGAGCTTCATGTTGGAGCCTGGACAATGGGTGACTTTGACCCCACGCCTGTGCAGAATCTGCTTCTCCTCTTCACTCAGCCAGACACAGTGTGCCAGAATGAGGCGCGGGTTGGCCAGTCCGATATGATCCAGATAGACGATATTGCGCATGCCCCGCTCCTGCTCGACGAGTGCAATCTCGCCGCGGTTCTCCGAAGCATGGGTATGGACACGCACATGGTACTGAGCAGACAGATCACGTACTTCGGTCAGCAGCTTCTCTGTGCAAGAGACGACAAAGCGCGGACAGAATGCATACTGGATACGCCCTCCTCCGAATCCATTCCATTTTTCCAGCAGATCCACACTTTTCTGCAAAGATTCTTCAGTGTTTTCCTGCAGCGGTTCCGGTACATCATCCCCGTGATCCATCATCACCTTACCGGAGATGACACGCAGACCGCTCTGCGCCATCGCCTGAAATGCGGAATCCGTATGATGAACGGTTTCCATATCACAGATCGTGGTCGTCCCGCTGGAAATGAGTTCACCAATGCCCAGCAGCGCCGAATAGAAGATGGATTCTTCATCATGGGCAGCTTCCAGCGGCCAGATCCGTTTGCGCAGCCAGTCCATCAGTTCCATATCATCTGCCCGCCCCCGGAAAATGGTCTGGCACAGATGGATATGCGTCTGAATAAAGCCGGGCAAAAGCGTCTTGCCGCGCGCATCAATCTCACGGTCGGCATGATCATCGAGATGAGCGCCCATTTTGACGATTTTGTTATTTTCAATCAGCAGATCGCCGGTAAACACTTCTTCGCTTGCATTCATGGTTACGATTTGGGCTTGTCTGATCAATATGCTTGCCATTTCCGCTTCCCCCTCTGGTGTATGGCTGCTGCGACGTATATGGATGTGATGAGAGTCTGCGGCAGTTCATTGTTGGTTGTGCTGATTCTTTACTGTGGCTTCTATTTCTACATGGTATGTGTGGCAGGTAAATAAAGAATGGGATGGACCTTGGTGATTCACTCCAGAAAGGAATAAAGACCTCTCCTCCGGTTCAACTGCTTATCCGGCGATAGCTTATATGCCGATGGCCATGCCGTCGCTGCGTGGGTCGGCAGCTCCGCTGAATAGGCCCTGGTCGCTGATATGGATGCCCTGGGCCTCGCCCATCAGGGCATCATAATCACCGATAGGTTCGACAGTGTGTCCGTAGGCTTCCAGTCTGGAATAGATGTCTTCGTAAGAGTGGTTCTCGATCTTCAGCGTATCGCTGAATGTGCCCCAGGTACGTCCGTAGAGCCAGCGGGGCAGGGCGATGGCTTGTTGAATATTCAGCTTGTAATCAATGATGCCAGTCAGGATGGACAGCTGGGTCTGCGGTTGTCCTTCGCCGCCCTGTGTACCGAGCAACAGGCAGGGTTTGCCGTTTTTGGTGACCATGCCCGGCATGAGCGTATGGAAGGTTCGTTTACGCGGTTCCAGTACATTCGGGTGCCGGTCATCCAGAGAAAAGAAAGAACCCCTGTTTTGTAAGATAACGCCATGCCCTCCCGGTACATATGCTGATCCAAAATCAAAATAGAGACTCTGGATAAACGAAACGGCATTGCCTTCTTCATCCGTTACGGCTGCATAGGCGGTATCCTGTCCCATTGCGGCGGACAGATGATCTGCTGCCTTCGGCTGGTACTGCATTTCATGCCATAATTTCTGTGCATATTCCTTGGACAGCAGCCGTTCGAGCGGGATATCGCGGAATCCCGGATCGGTCAGATAACGGTCCCGGTCGCGAAAAGCCTTTTTCACTGTCTCGGTCATCAGATGGTAGAACTCCGGTGAGAAGCGCGCAACAGCCGACAGATCGGTCTGCTCCAGCATATTGAGCATCATCAACAACGAAAATCCCTGCGTATTCGGCGGCAGCTGATGCACTTCATGCCCCCGGTAGGTGGTAGAGATGGGATCTACCCATTCTCCCTGATGCGCGGCAAAGTCTGCGGCAGTCAGCAGGCTGCCATCCTGCTCAGCCGCTTGACCGATCTGCTGTCCCAGCATGCCTGCATACATATAAGCGCTTCCCTGCTCAGCAATTCCCTGCAAGGCGGCTGCCAGCTCCGGCTGTACGATCCAGTCTCCTTCTTCCAGCGGTCGTCCTTGCCGCAGAAAAGTTCGATGCAGATAAGGGTCCGCCTGCAGCCACTCCAGATCACGCACCGTCCAGCGGGCCAGACTCGGCGAAGCCGGGAATCCTTCTTTCGCATAACGAACAGCAGGCTGCATCACTTCTGCCCAGGGCAGACGTCCATATCGCTTCCATACCGCTTCCCAGGCATCGACCATCCCCGGTACGGTGACAGCAGATAGTGGTCCACGCTGTGGAATGGATGTATATCCTTTGCCCAGATACCACTGGGGTACAGCTCCTGCTGCAGAGCGTCCGCTGCCGTTATAGGCTTTGATCTCTCCTGTTCGGCCGTCATGAATAAGGAAAAAGGCATCTCCGCCCGGTCCGGTCATATGCGGATACACGACACCGAGTACCGCACTGACAGCGACAGCTGCATCGATGGCATTACCGCCGGATTGTAATATAAAGGCACCGGTCTGACTGGCCAGATAATGAGGCGCAGCGACCATGCCTTTGCGTGAGAGGGGCATGATATTCATCAGCACGTCACTTCCTCCTTGTGTGCATAGACATTCAGCGCAGCCTGTACCCCCTCGCCCGCCGGCAGCTTCAGACCATGCCGCAGCAAAGTCGCTTCCAGCGCTCCCAGCACATGCAGCACATTTTTGCGGCTGCTGCTGTAGCCCATGCTGCCGATCCGCCAGATTCTACCTTTGAGCGGACCGAATGAACTGGCGATCTCGATGCCAAAGTCCTCCAGCAGCATAGAGCGGACACTCTCGCCATCGATTCCTGCCGGAATCTCGATACAGGTAACGACCGGCAGACGAGCCTGATCATTGCCGAACAGCTGCAGTCCCATTCCCCGTACACCGGCTACAATGGCTGCTCCGTTCTCCCTGTGGCGGGCAAAGCGTGATTCCAGTCCTTCCTCCAGCAGAATGCGCAGTCCTTCCCGCAGTGCATACAGCATCGAAGTCGCCTCCGTATGGTGATTCAACCGGGCCGGGCTCCAGTAATCCTGCAGCTGGGCCAGATCAAGATAATTGCTGGCAATTCGGCTTCTGTCCGATACGGAAGCCGGCTGGAAATCGGATGCGCTGCGCAGTCCGCGTTCGATACTTTTACGAGCCAGCAGCTTGCGCTCTATCCGGTCATTGTAAGTGAGCGGCGCCATCCCCGCCGGAACCGACAGGCATTTCTGGGTGCCGCCCATGACCGCATCAATCTGCCAGTCATCTGCATATACCGGTACACCGCCGATCGTAGCGACGGCATCGACCACGAACAGCACATCCATTTCCCGGCAATAATGCCCGATCTCCCGCAGCGGCTGCATACATCCGGTCGACGTCTCTCCATGCACCATCGCTACCAGTGCCGGACGATACTGACGGATCGCGCTAATGACCTGTTCCGGATCAAATACCGTTCCCCACTCTGCTTCGATCGTGATCACTTCCGCACCGCAGCGTTCGGCAATCTCGGTGAGCAGATGTCCGAATCGTCCATAAATAGGCACAAGCACCCGATCTCCCGGTTCAATCAGACTGACCAGAACCGCTTCCAGTCCGGAGCGTGAAGTGCCGTCTACCGGATAACACCATTGATTGCCGGTAACGAACAGCTCACGCAGCATTTCCATCGTCTCATTCATCAGATCGGTAAAGGCCGGATCAAACTGTCCCAGGATCGGATACGACATCGCCCGGAGTACACGCGGGTCCACTTCGACCGGACCGGGCGTCATAATCGTACGCGGCGGCGGTGCAAGATCTTTATAACGTTTCATGGCAGTCACCTCGGTAAGCATATTGATATAACCATTGTGTCAGTACGCGGAATCCCTGCATCAAATCTTCATTAGCTGTATATTCCAGCGGGTTATGGCTGATCCCCTCCCGGCTGGGTACGAAAATCATCGCCGCCGGACGCCGAGTACCCATGATCTGGGCATCATGCCCGGCACCGCTTGGCATGGTCCGGTGAGCAATCCCGGATGATGTACAGATCTGCTGCAAATCGGCGATAATCTCCGGCTGCATCAGTACAGGATCGGCATTCAGATGTTCCTCCCAATCCATTTCGAGTCCTTCCTGCCGGGCGATCTCTGTTAAATCATGCTGGAGCATGGACGTATATTCATCCAGCACCTTCACATCGAGATGGCGGATATCCAGTGTAAATGAAGTCTCTCCGGCGATCACATTGGATACACCCGGGGAAGGCTGGATCGAGCCGACCGTCGCGACAAGCGGATCACCGGCTTCCAGAGCGGAGCGGCGAATCCGGACAATCATCTCTGCCGCAATGGCAAGGGCATCACGGCGCCAGCCCATCGGAGTCGTGCCGGCATGATTGCTTTCCCCTTTGACCGTTATCCGGATTCGCCGCTGGCCGACGATACCATTCACGATGCCAATTGCTTGATGGCTGCGCTCCAGTACACATCCCTGTTCTATATGAAGCTCCATATAAGTATCCCAGCTGCGCCGACACGGCCTATGCGGTGAATCCGGGCCAAATCCCACTTCCCTCATCGCCTGTTCCAGCGTGATTCCGTCTCTGTCACAGACAGCCGGAATCCGGGCCATGCTATAGTTCCCGGCTATATTGCCCGATCCCCAGTATGTCAGCGGAAAGCGGCTCCCCTCTTCCTCGCAAAAGGATACCACTTCAATCGTCCGTACCGGCGGACCGTATACTTCCTGCAGATACGTAAGTGCCAGTATACCGGCGACCACTCCGTAAGCTCCATCGTATTTGCCTCCACAGATCACGGTATCGATATGAGAACCGGTAACAACCGGCAGCAAATCAGAATCGGTCCCCGTGAGTCGGCCGGTCAGGTTACCTGCCTGATCGTAAAAGGTGTCCAGACCGTGTTCCTTCATATAGGCAGAGAGCGCATCCTGCGCAGCCAACCACTCAGGCGTATACAGCAGACGGGTGACACCACCCTGTTCATCTGATCCATAGCCGGACAGCCATTCCAGCATATGGTCCATTTTGACACCGTACTGCTCCAGCAGTGCTATCGTCTGTTCAGCCATGGACGACACCTCCAGTCTGACGGGCAACGAAGCGACCCGCCAGGCTGCCTGTCAGGCCCAGCTGATGTTCGTATACTGTACAACCTCTTACGAGCGTACGCCTAATATGCGAAGAGAAAGAATACCCTGTATAAGGATTTTGCTTATGTCGATCCTGCAGATCGCTCTCGGTGAGTTCATAACTGCCTGCCAGATCAACCAACACCAGATCCGCATCCATTCCTGCGGCGATCTTGCCTTTGCAATGACCCAATCCCAGCCGTTCAGCCGGCCGGGCAGCCAGCATCTGCATGAGCTGCGGCAGCGCAATAGCACGTTCGTGATATCCCTGTTCCAGCATGAGCATCAGAGTGCTCTGACCTCCGGATATTCCGCCCCAGACGGTAAAAAAGTTATCCGTCTGCTTCATCACGGGCGGACATGGAGAATGATCGGATGCAATAATATCGATCAGTCCTGCACTGACCGCCTCCCACAGCTGATCCTGCTGCTGCTTCGTTCTGAGAGGCGGAGCGCATTTGACCAGACTTCCCTTCTCTAACATGGATTCTTCGGACAGTACCAGATAGTGCGGACAGGTCTCTACGGTGACATCCATGCCTTCCACTTTGGCAGCGGTAATGATCTCGACCGCCTCCCGGCTGCTGATATGTACAAAATGCAGTGCACAGCCGCTCTGACGTGCCAAGGACAATGCCTGCTGTACCGCCAGCATTTCCGCTTCAATCGGTCGAGAATGTACATAATCCATAATGCCTGTCCGTCCACTCGCCTGCGCTTCGGCAGCCAGCACAGAGACCAGCTGTTCATCTTCGGCATGCAATGCCAGCACCTGTCCCAGCCGGGTAATCTCGGTCATGCCTTCCAGCAGGGTCTGCTCATCCACCCGGGTGAAGATATCCTCGCCTTCTCCACCCGGTTCCGACATAAAAGCTTTGAATCCGGCCACTCCGCCATCTGATAGCGTCTGCAGCTGATCGATATTGCCTTCCACCAGGCCACCCCAGAGCGCATAATCCACATAGGAATGGTTCTCGGCGGCCTGCTTTTTGAGATCCAGATATTCTGGTCTGACAGTAGGCGGGATGCCATTGAGCGGCATATCCACATAGGTGGTGATCCCGCCTGCTGCCAGCGCTGCCGAGCCGGTCTCGAATCCTTCCCAGGCACCCAGACCCGGTTCGTTAAAATGAACATGAATATCCACCGCTCCCGGAAGTATATGCAGTCCGGCAGCATCCATGACCGGTACGTCCCCTGCTGCTGACAAAGACGGCAGCAAGGCTTCAATCCGGCCATCTTTTATGGCAATATCCAGCATCTCCACCCGATCCGGCAGGACAACCATCCCCCCTCTGATAATACAATCCCAGATATTCGGCTGCATAACCCTTCCCCCTCTTCTGTCGACATCATATGGCTGTTTCCTTCTGCGGAGTGCTTTGTGTATGCTCATTTCAAATCGTCATTTAACTGCCCCTGTACGTGCTGTAGCCACCCGGTGACAGCAGCAGCGGTATATGGTAATTCGCCTGTTCATCGGTAATGGTAAAACGGATCGGAATCCGATCCCATAGAGTAAGCGTTGTCTGACCTGTCTGAGCAGCCAGATAATCGCCTGCATGGAAAATCAGCTCATACATGCCGGGCTGCATTGTTTCACCGGATAGCAGCGGTTCGTCCAACCGCCCATCCGCATTGGTCCTTCCTGCCGCCAGCAGGGTATGAGGATCACCAGCATACAGCTCGACTCGCATTCCGACAGCAGGCCCTCCTTGCCCAAGATCCAGTACATGGGTAGTCAGTTTGCCGCTCATACCGCTATCCCGTGACGGCTCGCCCACTCCCGAAGCCGCAGACCGACGATGATCTGTACCTGCTGGAGAGCTGCAGCAAATTCCTCTTCCTCCGGCTGACCGAGTCGCGCTTCCAGAGCGGCCACAATCTGATCAGCCGTTTTGCCTTTGACAGCCAGAATGAATGGAAAGGAATACGTATCCGTATATTTCTTATTTCCACGGGACAGCCGCTCATACTGGTCGGCCGACAGATTCGTCAGCCCGGCGCCTGCCTGTTCGGACTGTGAATGTTCACTCATCTGAATCCGGCTGCCCAGATCCGGATGCTGTCTCAGCAGCTCCATCTGCTTCTCCCGACTGGATGATTGAACTACTTCGTTCATTTTATTTAACATGATCTGTAAGCTTACGAACGGCTTACGCTCCCACACCTGCTCAGCTACCCAGGAAGAATGTTCATACAATCCACCAAACTGCTGCATAAACTCGTCCTTTGTCCATGAGTTCCATGGCTGCTCTGTTGTCATCACTGGTATCCACCCCAATTTTATTCATTATGATGAGATATTTTTATCATTGTACGTAAGGTTAATGAACATATCAACTAAAATTATTTTATTTGTCATATAAAATAACATTGGATAACTGTTTTGTGTTCTGTGCCTAACGTCAACTATCAATTAACATGTCAAAAAGCCTCATCGACCGAAGATTGCTCTTCTCGATGAGGCTGTTAATCCTAAGACTGTTTTTATTTTCATTTGCGATATGGAATCGACTGTCCCATTCTTCGTACGGTGTAACATGATTGGCTCAAGAGTGCTTGTGCTTCAGGAACTTGCGGAACGTAAAGACCATTTTCAGCTTCAGCAGATCATTCGTTCTCTTAAAGTCCATTTGCAGCATGCTGCCGATTTTATCCATCCGGTAGGTTACGGTATTGCGATGTACATATAGCTGCTTGGCCGCTTCATTGATCAGACCGTCATTCTCGACAAAAGCTTCCAACGTACTCATCAGCACCTGATTCGGATCGCTGTCACGAATCATCAGCGGCTCCAGCACTTTGTGACAGTACGTCTCCATGATCTGCTCCGGCACATGCTGGAATACATAGGCAAACTCCACCGTATGAAACTGCAGCGCCATATGTCCCATACCGAACCGCTTGGCCAGCTTGCGTGTTTCGGTCGCTTCCTGATAGGCTTCACGAAAAGAGTCCGGCTTGAGCTTAATGTTGCTGATCCAGAAGCGCGGGCTGCCACCGCTGCTAGCCAGTCCGGCCATATCCTCAAACCGGTTCATCAGAAAAGCAGACAGCTCCTCTCCGTAATCCCGTTCCGACGGACAGGCATAGATCGACAGAATTCCTTCTTCGACCCGGAAATGCTGGGACGGAAACAGCTGCATCAGCGGATTATACTGCAGCTCCTGATGAATCTGCGCCAGCCTTTTCTCCGATGAAAACGCCTGCGGCTCCAGCGTGGTCATCACACATTGATATGGTCCCGGAAACAGATTCACTCCGAGCCGCTCTGCCCCCTGCATCAGATCCGTAAGAGAGATACGGCGGCTCAGATGCTCGGATACGAGTGTACGCATCCTGTCCTGAATGCCCGGATTAATATGTTCCCGGTATGTAGTGTCCATGTGAAATGCCAGTACTTCGGCAGCCTGTTGGAACAGCTCCTCTTCTTCCTTGAGCGGCATCGCCGTATCGGTAAATACGAGCAGGAATCCATAATGCTCATCCCGCTGCATAATCGGCACCCGGTAGCAGCTGCCCTGATTCCATTTCACCCGTGTCATCGCGATCTTCCAGGGCCAGCCTTGCAGCAGTCCATCCTCCCGGCCTTCTCCGCTGTTGTACAGCACATGTCCACGCGAACCGATAACGGCTACCGGGTATTGCAAAACAGTTTCCAGTACGGCAAATACATTGGTCTGGGAATTCTGGTTGAGGGCAAACTGCATCAGCTGCTTTTGTTTGGACAGAACCGACTGCAGCAGCTTGGTGCTGCGCTCATGTTCTACCTGGAACAGTGCATTCATCTGATCCGAAAAAGTAAATTCAAACGGAAGTTCCAACAGCGGAAACTGGAGTCGCTCCGCTTCTTCGATAATCATCTGGGGAATGACTTCCCAGAACCGGCCGAGTTTGACGCCCATGCCTGCACATCCGCGTTCATTCAATTTGCGCATCAGCTTGATTGCTTCTTCCTGATTATCCTTCATTAGAAAAGCGGTAGTGAACAGCATCTCTCCACTTTTCACCCAATCGGCGATATCCGGTGCATCCATCACGTTCACCGACTTCATCAGTCGTGACGTTCCGCCGGCACCCGCAACAAGTCGGGCTTCCGAGAGCGGGTACACCGCCAGCGCTTCCTGAACAGTCAATTGCATACGAGTACCTCCCATTCACTTGACATCAATTGCTTGTTTCGGCTTATAAATCTTCCAATAAGTGCATTTCCCCGGCTAACAAACTTGAATATTGTCATGTATTATAACATATAAGTCAGCAAGCGTACTATATGGATAAATTATAAGGTGAGCTGTTCTTACCTATAAGTTCCTTCGTCAAAGCACTGTTTTAACCTTAAGGAGATATATCGCACCAACTTATCGAGCCAACAAAAAAAGCCTTTTGCCTGACCATCCTGTTTCTCTTAAAGAAAACAGACTGTCATGACAAAAGGCTTTTCTTTTACTACCGTACATTCTCGTTATACAGCCAAAGCCGCTCTAAAATCTCTCCGTATCTCTACCTGCTTGCTGCTTATTATTTACCATTTACTCCTCCGGCTCTTCTTCCTCCGCATGGAAAATGCAGACGAACTGCTCGGAAGCATCGGCTGCACCAAAAGCATTTTCTCCCGTACCGATCACTGAGAAACCGATATTCCGGTAGAATTCAGCTCCTTCGGCATCCGCGTCCGCCATCAGCATTGCCGGCTTTTCCATAGCAAGCAGCTTCAGTATAATTCCGCGTCCATAGCCGAGTCCCCGCTCATCAGGAGCAATCGCCATATGACGCACACGCAGCGCATCCGGCATCTCCTGATCCTGGGCACAACCAATCACGCCAATCCATGCCCCATCTTCCAGATAGCCGTACAGTCGCAGCTCAGGCTCCGTACGATATTGTTCAATCACAGCGTCCAGCACATCCTCATCCGGGAAAACGGCATAGGACAGCAGTTCACGCAGTTCGGGTTCATCCAGACGGTTATTAATTAATTCCAGCACAATAGTTCCTCCTGTTTGCTCATATCCACATCCTTACTATCTTACTCCTCCGGCTCTACCTGCTGCAACACATCCGGATGAGATTCTTGCGGTTCCTTGCAGACCGCATACGTAACCCAGTTGCCGCGCAGCTCAATATCCTTGTCGTCCTTGTTCTCTTCAATCGCCTGGGCGACCGCTTTGCGGGCCAGTACATTCCAGCCGGCATAGCTCTCATCCAGAATTTCCAGCAGACGCTCTGTACTCAGATTGAGTTCAATATTGCCTTCTTCCACCTGCTCCGTCTCCTGCTCTACCTGCTGCACAGACGAAGTCATCGAAATAAAGTGAATACCGCCCATACGTGTACCTTGCTGCATATGTCCCAGTACACGCCGTAATGATTCTTCGGAAGACAGATGCTCCAGACAGCCTGTCGCAATAATATAGTCATAGCTGTCCGGATCAATCGGATAGGTCTCCACATCATGCGTGACCGCCTTGATCCGATCCTGTACCTCATACTTGTCGGCATACTGCTGCAACTGCTCAATCGCATCCTCCAGCAGATCCACACCGGTCACACTGCCGCCCTGATTAAGCTGCTGAGCTACCGGGATTGCATGTCGGCCTACGCCGCAGGCCAGATCAAGCACATGAGGAGCCGGCGCATATTTGAGCAGACGCTCCAGCAGTTCCATAACCAGCGGTGTAGGCTGGGCGATCCAGCTGCCTGATTCGAACAATTCATTTTCCTTGTA
The DNA here is from genome assembly GCF_054161335.1 of Paenibacillus sp. Z6-24. Taxonomy (NCBI): domain Bacteria; kingdom Bacillati; phylum Bacillota; class Bacilli; order Caryophanales; family Paenibacillaceae; genus Paenibacillus; species Paenibacillus sp. Z6-24. Next base: position 3,278,804 of record NZ_CP096398.1, read on the forward strand.
AAATTGCTGATGATATTTGGCTTCCGATTCTCTCGCTGTATCAAAAGATGCACACATCTATATCACTCCCGTTTCCGGACAGTACTCCCTGTCCCTGTAATTGAACCCCAAGATGCAGACAGGCTGTCTGCGCTCCATCTCCGGCAGCGCTGCCCGCTTCATTTACTTAAGTACCATTACCCATCCCGGGAGATTTGTCCACATTATCATTGCAATCCGGTAGTACAGATACGTTTGCCGGCTGCCTATACGTTCGACTGCAAACAAAAAAGAGCCTGTATGCATGATGCATGACAGACTCTACTTTATACTAACAGGACCAGTATGCTAGTTAACCAGCTGTTCCAGTTCCTGACGTGCCTTTTCGTAGGCGGGGAACAGGGCTTCGATCATATGGGACATTTCCTGCATTTCTTTCTGACGCGCTCTTTTCTCTATTTCGGATAATAACTGGGACAGATGATTGATACCGATACTCAAGCTGCCCGATTTTAGTTCATGGGCTGCATCCGCCAATGATTTTGCATCTCCGCTGGCAGCAATTTCGCGCAGACGTTCCAATTTACCCGGTGTCTCGCTCTGATACATATCAATCAGTGTACGCAGTACTTCCGGGTCTCCAGCTTCATTCAGTTCCATAATTTCCTGAATTACACTCATGTCCAGAATGTTCTCTGTGACGGTCACCGGCAGCCACTTGTGCATAATTTTAGTCAGACTATCCAGATTCACCGGCTTGGTCAGGATGTCATCCATACCTACATCCAGACAGCGCTGGCGATCTTCCTGGCTCGTATTGGCTGTCAGGGCAATAATTGGAACGGCTATACGCATCTCGGCCGCTTCCAGCTCGCGGATTTTGCGGGTCGCCTGGAATCCGTCCATAACCGGCATCCGGTTATCCATGAATACCATCAGATAATTATGACTCAGATAAATGGATACGGCTTCCTGTCCATTGCTCGCCGTATGCACATCCGTAATCCCCATTTTTTTCAGTTGAAGCTGGATCACCTGGCTGTTGATCGGGTTATCTTCCACGATTAGAATCGGTTTCTTGATCTGACTGATGGCCAGCGGCGGCAGCGAAGCATTTTCCTGACTTCCTGGCCGCTCTGTTGTTGCCTGTCTTCTCTGAACCAGTGGTTCAGCTTTTTTGAGATTCTTTTTGAGCGGAATATCAAACCAGAACGTAGAACCTTTGCCTTTATCACTTTTCAAATCGATTGTCCCTTCCATTAACTCTACCAGTGACTTGCAAATGGAGAGTCCCAGCCCGGTTCCTTCCACATCCTGCTGCTCCGGCCGGTCTGCTTGTGCATAAGGCTGGAATAGGTTCTTTTGATGATCCGGCGCAATACCAATGCCTGTATCAGACACTTCGATGTGGAGAAATTGTGAATTTGCACTATTTTCTTTTAACTGTATACTGATCTCGATCTTGCCGTTTTTGGTAAATTTATTCGCGTTGCTGAGCAGGTTAAGAAGAATCTGACGAATTCGGCCGCTATCTCCAATCAGATCATTCTCTACCCGGTAGTCGATAAAGGCCGAAATCGTATTTTCATTTTCCCTTACTTTTGGCTCAATCAGACGAATAATATGATCCAGCAGCAGCCGCATATTGACCGTGCCTTCCTGCAGCTGCATTTTTCCGGCTTCCATCTTGGAAAGGTCAAGCATATTATTAATCATACCCAGCAGCAACTCGGCCGATTCCTGAATTAACAGTACCGAGCGTTTTTGCTCATCCGACAAATCCGAAGAAAGTAGAATCTCCGCCATCCCAATAACACCATTCATCGGTGTGCGTATTTCATGAGTCATAATCGCCAGAAAGCGGGCTCTGGCTTGATTGGCGTGTACCGCTTCTTCTCTGGCTGCTTTTAGCTCTGCATTGCTTTTTGCCAGCAGACGCTGCAAATTAACCAGCTCACTGTTCATGGACGAGAATTCAGACAGAATCTGTTCTTCCTGGTGTTTGCTACTGATAATCTGGTGGGAAAGATCTGCAATAGTTTTTCGCAAAACCATGATTTCATGCTCTGCATTTGACATTGTATTCATCTTCCCTTCCCTATAATCCGGCTGATCCGGTTATCCGATTTCTACTACAGGTACCAGAGTATCAGCCAATTGAATCGCTGCATCTGCATCCGGAGCATAACCGTCAGCTCCCACCAGTTTCCAGAGACTCTGATCTATATTAAAAGGCAACCCTCCGACGATAATCTTCATATGCCGTGTCTTCTCGGAAGCCCGAATCTTCTCAATCAGTTCCTGAGCCAGATGAACATGAAACGTCATCGTTACCGAGATGGCTACAATATCCGCATCATAATCCGCAATCGACTGAATCAGGCTATGATCCGGCACATTCGTGCCCAGATAATACGTATCCCATCCGTCCATTTCGAAAAAATCAGTCAGCATACGAATGCCGATCTCATGCTGTTCATTACCCACGCAGGCGGATACCAGGCGACGGGGTCTTCCCGAACCTTCCACCTGCAGCCAGTACGGATACAGCCGGGAGATAATAGTCTGGGTAGCTGCCGTACAATAATGCTCCTGTGCGACATTGATCCGGCTAATCTGCCATAAACGCCCAATCTCGTACTGTACCTTTTGAAATATATGAATATAGATATCTTTTATGGAAATTCCCTGATCGAGCAGAGTAATAATGAGCGTATAGGCTTGTTTGCGGTCTGCCTGCAGCAGATGCTCCAGATATTCTCCTGCCTCTATGCCAAACGGTGAATCTACAGCGATATAAGAGGTCTGAAGCTTTGCAGTCCGGACATGGTCGATTCCCATCTCCAGATAATTCACCACTTCGAACTTGTCATAGTGTTCAAAATGATCCATCAGAACCTTTTTGATCGCAATAAGATTAACGATCAGATCCTCCTCGGTCACACGGTAACCGCTTAAAAGCAATTTGAGCCAAGAGATATAGTTCATGAACAAAGCAGGGCTCTTCATTAGTACGCTTTCGGCTAAATAACTTAAGCTGTACAAAGAATCCTGTTTTGTTCGCTCTCTACCCTTGGCTCCAAAACGTTGGTACAGATCCGGCTGCTTCAGGTACTGCATATGGGTAACCTGTTCGGCGAGCTGATCTGCTTCTATAATTAATTGTTCTCCTGCTGTTCCTTTTTCCTGTAGGGTCATCTGCGGACACCTCCTGAACCAATCAGTTAAGAGGACTACTCCGCACGCACCAGATAACGTCTAACAGTAGGCTTAATATCTGTTAATTCCTGATCCGGATACTTGCTTTCCAGTTCATGTATACGTTTGAAGTCGGAGCTCTGTACCCAGGAAATATAACTTTCCTTGCTATCCCAAGTCATGTGAACGGTCAGTTCACCCGGCGTAGTCTCACTCTGAAGAAGTTGAAACGATATGAAGCCTGGCTGCCGATCCACAGACCTGCTGCGGTTGTGATAAATCTCTACCAGCTTCTCAGCCTTATGTTCCGGTACCTGGAAGACTGACTGCACAATATACACGAAGTCATCTCCCCCCAAGCGAATTACGAGTTTATACCATATAAATGAGCCCGTCAAGTTAAATGCCTACAACTCCGTTGACCACCATTTATCTGTCTTTAGTGAAATTTTCCCATACATTGCCGAATTAAGCAAGTTCCTATACAACCAATTTCCTCCAGGCTGCTAACTGTCTGTCTTATGTAAACTGGTAAAAATACGCGGCACACAGGGATTTCAGGAGTGTTTTTTACGACAGAAAAAAACACAGGGATATGCCTACCCTGTGTTTAAGTAAGATACATAACTTTAAATTATCAATGAATTTCTTAATGGATTTCCTCGTCCTTGCTGCCGAATAGGCATATATGCTCTGTACATATGCCTGTATTACCCAATAGATTGCAGCCATTCGCCAATACCTCTTCTTTCATTAAAGAGGAATATAATAATGAGCAGCTGCCTACAGTTAAAATTTCAATGGTCACCAATAAAAAAAGCCCAACCGGTAGAAGTTCTACCGATCAGACTGTTTTGCCAGCTGCTGCAAAGCCCAGTTTCTTGAGCAGCGGAATCACTTGAAGTTTCTCTTCATGGTTCAATCCGGCCATCGCATTTTGAATGACTTTCTTGTGTCCGGCAAAAATGCTCTCAAAGAAATCTTTGCCCTCCTGAGTCAGTTCCGCGAAAATAACGCGACGATCTTCCTCACAGGCTCTGCGGCACAGCATATTTTTCTTTTCCAGTTTATCCACCACATACGTGATATTCCCGCTGGAGATCAGTACTTTCTCTCCGATCTTTTGCAGCGGTTGGGATGTCTCGCTATGATACAGGAAATCCAGTACCCCGAATTCGGTAGGATTCAGCCCGTAGCTCTGAATATCACGGTGAATATGAGTCATAATCGACTGATACGTACGGGATAACACTATTAATAAATGAAGGGATTCCTTCTCCTCCATATCATCCTTGTTCAGAATACTGCTGTTTATTTCGGCTTCCATTATGCTTCCTCCTCTCTATTGAAGATGGCCAGAATTACACTGCACCTTCCCCATGAGTATATAAGAGCGCCTGCAAGAGTTCTTCTTTATTAATAAATAAAGAATACGAACTAACTGTACAGACGCTACCTATTTTAACATATCACTTGCTTATTGCCTAAATTTTATTAAACCGTTACTTAGAAACCTTTTGCAGTTTCAGCCGCTTTTTCCAGACCTTCAGCAACGATTTGCTGGGAACGGTCAGGGAATGCATTATGACCTTCAATAATGAACTTCTCAACATCAGTGATGCCCCAGAAACCGAGCAGTGTGCGTACATATCTGACAGCCAGTTCAATGTCTGCGCCAGGACCTTCGGAATAAACGCCGCCACTTGCGTGCAGCAGCATTACTTTTTTACCGCCAGCCAGTCCTACAGGACCTTCCGGAGTGTATTTGAATGTTTTGCCTGCCTGTGACAGATAGTCGAAGTACGTGTGCAGTACAGCCGGAACAGTGAAGTTCCACAGCGGGAAGGCAATAACGATTTTCTCGGCAGCCAGGAACTGGTTCATGTAGCGGTTGATGCGGTCTACAGCAGCCTGTTCTTCAAGAGTCACTTCCATACCTTGGGAAGCCTTGAAGTTGGCACCTAGTACGAATGCATCATAGTAAGGAGGGTTCTCTGCGAACAGATCCAGTTCTTCCACTTCATCCTGTGGATGAGCTGCCTTGTAGCTGTTGAGGAATGCTTCGTACAATTGAACACTCACTGCCTGATCAGCAGGTCGGTTGTTTGCTTTTACAAATAATACTTTGGACATATTCGATTCTCTCCTTTATTTTCACGAAAATTATTAATTAGTAAATCTTAATTTAAAGATAGTGTAAAATCAGTTCTTTGTCAACTAAAGATTTTCACTTTAAGATATAATTCGTAAATATAAAAATACCTTCCGATGCAGGACGCTTCAAAGCGACTCTATCGGAAGGTGTTTTTAATTTCAAAATATTATTGCTGCCATCAGGTTACTTTTCATTATAAATTAGCTGGATATATCCGATATACAACTTGTACTCCGGCCGCTTTATTTACTTGCCCGCACGCAGAATTTCTATCGTACCGCTGTTATAGGCGATAACCGCTGTCGTAGCCATACCGATAAATAGCCCGTTATCAACGACGCCGGGAATATTATTCAGCTGACGATGCATACGCGCCGGGTTCAAGATTTCCTTGAAATGACAGTCTACCGTATAGTTCCCGTTGTCCGTGATGAACACTTCGCCCGATTCCGTTTTGCGCAGCACCGGTGTACAGCCCATACTTGCCAGCTTTTCAATCGTCCATTCATGGGCAAAAGTAACAACTTCAACCGGCAGGGGGAATGCACCCAGACGTTTGACCACTTTGTTATCTCCGGCCACAATCATCACCTGGCGGCTGCGTGCAGCGACAATCTTCTCACGCAGCAGTGCTCCACCGCCGCCTTTGATCAGATTCAAATCCGGATCTACTTCGTCGGCTCCGTCAATTGTCAGATCAATCTGTCCTACTTCACCGAAAGGAATAATGGGAATCGACATTTCTTTTGCCAGTTTTTCCGATTCAACCGATGTGGCTACCGCCTTGATATGTAAGCCCTGTTGTACGCGTTCTCCAAGTTTGCGAATGGCGTACACCGCTGTTGAACCGGTACCCAGTCCAACCATCATACCGTCTTCTACCCAATCGACTGCTTTTTCTGCAGCCAGCTGCTTGATATTCATGTTAACGTTTCACTCCATCACTCAAATTTGTATAATAGTGCTTGCTCGTGATTATCATGCATTTATCTGCAAATGCAGCTCGCTCATCCATGGATTTCATGGATCATTTGAACTATACTAGGGACTGGTGAATATACACTGTCCAATCCTGCCGATTCACAATTCAAAGGAGCCACTCATATGCGAACCGAAGACCAGATTAAATCCAAGCTGGGCGAATTGAACACGCAAAAAAGAAATCTGCAAGCCCGCCTCTCCACCTTGACGCCGGAAGCTGCGGCGTACACTTCCCTGAACGAACAACTGGCAAGAATCAATGACATGACCACAATGCTGGAATGGGTGCTGGACCAGCCCCAGGGCAAATACCACACCTGATTTGTTCTACGATATATTTTATCCCATGTAAATCAGAATTACAAAATCAATTTAAAGCAGTTCATACCGATCATTTATATTTAACGGTTTGATTCCAGAAAACCAGCTATACTTTAATAGTCTAAAAAGACCATGCTTTTAGAACTATTCAACTCTTGCAAAATAAATTTATTCTATGCTATAACATATCCAGCAACAATTTCCGACATATTATTTTGTGCACATCACCTACATGTCCATCCTTTTCTTGGAAATCAAGGCATTCATGTAAATCATTGTTTAATCACCAATGGTTCAAAATACCTAATAGACTTAACTGGTATTGGATCTGTATCATCACACACCATGGTTATGAAGTCTCTTTAATACAGGAGACATTGTTATATTTGATTTTATTACCTTAAACAGGAGTGAAGAGCATTGAAGAAAATAGGCAGATTGTCCTTTTTCACGAAAAACTTACTAATCTCGGCAATTAACATTTTACTTATCGGTGTTATTTTGCTGGTCAGCAGTTACTTTACACAGAAGACGATTCTGATCGATCAGCTGCATGGACAGATTCAGGCAGTAACCGATACCTTTGCACAGGGAATCACATCTCAGCAAGTCCAACAAGCCATGGCGGAAAAAAGTTACGAAGGTGCTACACAAAGCGAGCTTCGTTCCTACCTCGATAATGTCAATAAATACAACCCTAATATCGCACAAGCCTATGTATTCGGCACAGAACTTGCCAATGGCAATCAAACTTCTCTCGTCGCTGTACCAACCAAGCTGATGGAAGCCCTCAAAGAAGGAAAAATGAATATGGGTGACCTGTACGAGCAGCCGGAGACAATCGTTGATGGTGTCAAAGAAATGATGGCAACTGGCCAGACTACATTTACAAGCTTCTACTCTGATGACTTTGGACTCTGGACCACCATCCTGTATCCAATCAAAAACGCCAACGGTGAAATTTTCGCTTACTTTGGCGTCGATGCCGATGCAAGTGCAGTACCTGAAGGTCTTCATCAGCTGCTGGTTCGTGGTGTTACCATTATGGTTATCTTCCTGATCCTGATCTTCCTGATACAATTCTTCATCGTACGCAGAACACTCGCTCCAATCCGCGAACTGATCCGTGGTATTGAAGAAGTCAGCAAAGGGAATCTCGATATTCATATCAAGACCGGCGAAGATGATCTCGGCGTTATCAATCATAAGTTTAATGAAATGGTCGCCAAGATGAACGGTGTTATCCTTAACGTTCAATCCGCTTCGAAGCAGGTTACCGAATCCGCGAAGATGCTGATGGATAGCGCATCCGATCACAGCAGCCGTTCCCTGACCCTGATCTCCAATATTCAGGAAATTGCCGACGGCATGAAATATCAGGAATCCGCTACTGAAGATACAGCCAAATCCATGACGGAAGTATCTACCGTTATTCATACCATCGCCCGCAACTCCTCCAATGTATCGGATGAAGCGTATGCGATGGAACAGAAATCTGCCAAAGGTAATGAAGTGGTTACCGAAGTCACCAACCAGATGACTCTGATCTCCGAATCCGTACACGAGACTGCCAAAGCCGTTGAACTGCTGGAAAGCCGTTCTCAGGAAATCGGCAATATTCTCGGTATCATTACCGGAATCTCCGGTCAGACCAACCTGCTCGCTCTGAACGCATCGATCGAAGCTGCCCGTGTTGGTGAACATGGCAAAGGCTTTGCCGTAGTTGCCGGTGAAGTCCGCAAATTGGCAGAACAGTCTGCTGAATCTGCTAACCAGATCAGTTCCCTGATCGCCGAAATTCAGACAGAGATCCAAAATGCCGTAACTTCCATGAAAAAAGGTACGCTTGAAGTGGAACAAGGGATGTCTATTGCTAACCAAACTGGCGAACTGTTTGCCGATATTCACGATGCTACCAAGAAAGTAACCGAACAAATTCAGGACATTTCCAGTGCTACTCAGCAAATCTCGGCGGGTACGGAAGAAATGGCCGCTACAACGGAAAATCTGAAATCCACAGCAGCTGCAGCGGCGGCTAATAGCGCCAAAGTATCCAAACATGTGGAAAGTCAAAAAGCCACTGTTGTATCTACATCCGATGCAGCCAACCAGCTGTCTACGATGGCAGAGCAGCTGCAGGAATTGATTTCTCACTTCCATGTACGCAAAGTCGATTAATTATTGCTGAATCTGCCATAGCCTGAAAAGAATGCCCTCCATGAATTTGATGGAAGGCATTTCTTTTCACGGCCTACTGGCTATATAAATAATATACCTGTACAACCATGTCTATAGTTCGTTCATATTATTGCATTACAACAACTGTGCTTTCTCATTGCACAGATTTGTTCAAACCAAGGAGAGATTATCATGTCCCAACCGGAAATTGCGAATCTACTAACTACTTCGACCCAGCTGCCAGCTCTACAGATTCCGCTGGACAACTCCAGACAATGGCAGAAAGACACGTTTGCGATCCATCGCTTTGATCTGGGCCAGTCTATTGCTGATTATATCCACCAGCTGACCGATCCCCTCAAAAAAGAAGCGTTTTTGCTAACTGGCTATCTGGCCTGGATTCACCGTATGTCTGCAGAACATGAGGCTTCCGCTTTATTCGCCTCCGCCAGCGGTACTTTTCCTGTAACGGCATCCTTTGAAGAGTCACTGGACTTTCAGCAAATGGTCGAGCAAGTGTATGATCAGCTTGCTGGTGAGAAATCACCCGCTCCGGTACAAAGTGAAACGGTATTCAGCCTCGGCTTGACGATTCCGGCTCAACCTGGCCAGCTCATTAACTGGGCAATTGAAGAAAGTCCTTCCTCACTGACTGTTGTTATTGAATATAATGATTCGCTGTTCAAACCAGCGACGATCGCACGCTTCTCCGCCTATTATGTACGTCTGCTTGAAGGTCTGATTACCCAGCCGCAGCAGCCGGTAGGTGCAGTAAATATACTCAGTGTGGAAGATGAAGTACTGTATGCCGCATTAAACAACACCGATGCACCTTATCAAGAATCCCAGACCTATCACGGATCCTTTGAGCAGGCAGCGTATCAGTATCCTGATCGTCCGGCCGTGAGTTTCCGGGATACTATTTATACCTACCGCCAGTTGAATGAAAAGGCCAATCAGATAGCTCATTTACTGCTCAATCAGGGACTGCAAAAAGGGGAATTTGTTACCATGTTCCTCGACCGCAGCCTATACAGTGTCATCAGCCTGCTTGGAATTATGAAAGCTGGAGGCGTATATGTTCCTGTCGATCCGTCCCATCCGGATGATCGCAACCATTATATTATGCAGGATACCCGCTCTGCATTTGTCGTAACCCAGCATGACCACTACAACAAAGTCCATGAACTGGCAGCCGGTATTGCTGCCATGCGCGGCATTATCAGCATTGAATATGTGAATTCTGCAGCAGCTTCCGAAGTACTGCATAATCCCGATGTAGATGTGCAGCCGGATGATCTGGCTTATGTTATATATACTTCCGGTTCTACCGGCAAACCCAAAGGTACACTGATTGCACACCGCGGCGTGGTGAATCTGGGACAGATTCTCAAAGAACAATTTGCCATTACACCAGAGGACGTTATGGCCCAGTTCGCCAGCTACAGCTTTGACGGATCAGTCTGGGATACGATCGCTCCACTATTCCATGGTGCGCATATGTATATGCTGGATGCAGATGAGCGTGTATCCATCGAGGAATTTGCCACAGCTGTCCAGCGTACGCAATCGACGATCATTACCGCACTGCCGACTGTTTTCTTCAATCAGTTGTCTGCCTATCTGTCGGAAGAAGGATATCGTAAGTTGTCCAGCCTTCGTCTGCTCGCTGTAGCCGGCGAAGCACTGTACGGAGAACGAGTTCGTGCTTTCCAGCAGAACTTTGGCGCGCCGGTTCAGGTCGTGAATGCCTATGGACCTACCGAATGTACAGTCTGCGCAACCATGCACAAGGTCAGCGAGCTGCTGCCTGAAGATGTGGTCAATGTGCCAATTGGACGTCCAATCCACAACTATCAAATCTATATCATGAATGAGCATCGGCAGCTGGCTCCTGTAGGTGTACCGGGTGAAATGTATATTTCCACCATCGGTATCGCCAGAGGTTATCTGAATCAGCCGGATAAGACGGCGGCGGCTTTCCTGCCTCATCCTGAACGCAAAAATGAACTTCTGTACCGCTCGGGTGATCTGGCGAAACTGCTGTCCGACGGAACGATTGAATATGTAGGCCGTAGTGATTCGCAGATCAAGATCCGCGGACACCGTATCGAGATTGGGGAGATCGAGGATAACCTCAACAAATACGAAAGTATCCAGGATGCTGTCGTCGTTGCCAAAAAAGACAGTTCCAATCAGAACATGCTAGTCGCTTACTTTACTACCCGGGATGGTAGCCTGCTGTCACCAGCCGTGATCAAGCAGTTCCTGGCTGACCGGCTGCCTTCCTATTTTGTACCGCGCTTTGTCTGTCAGCTGGACGAAATGCCGATTTCTCCAACCGGCAAAGCCGAGCGCAAAAAGCTGATCGCCTATCCGAATACGGAAGTACAGGAACAGCCGGCAGGCTATGTGGCCCCGCAAAATGAAACCGAGCAGCGGATCGCCGATGCCTGGGCACAGGTACTGAACAAGCAGGAGATTGGCATTCACGATGACTTCTTCTCGATCGGTGGCGACTCCCTGCATGTCATTCATGTGCTGGTGCTGCTCAAGCCGCATTATCCAAGCCTGAAAATTGCCGACTTCTTTGAACACAAAACGATTGCAGGTCTCGCCATCTGTGCATCCCAGCAGCAGTCTGCCGAACCACCGAATGTGGAAGCTCTTCCGGTTAGAGAACTGACGGATCTGGTCGAATACCCCGAGACTGTCAAAGGTGCGGCTCTTCCGTCCCTTCGTCCTGCTTCCAATGTGCTTATTACCGGAGCAACCGGCTATCTCGGCTCTTATCTGCTGTTCGAACTGCTGCAGCAAAGCGATGCTCATGTCTACGCTCTTGTACGCAGATCAGGTAACGCCAGCAGCATGAATCGTCTCAAGTCCACGATGGAACTGTACTTTGGACGCAGCATTCTGAATAGATTCGAAGAACGGGTAACCGTAGTGGAAGGTGACCTTGAAGCAGCACGCCTCGGTCTGAGTGATTCCGATTACCGGATGCTGACCGAGAAGACCGATGCCATTATTCACAGTGCAGCGGATGTAAGACATTTCGGAGATGCCGAGCAGTTTAAAAAGTCCAACATTCTGTCTACTGCAGAACTGCTGGATATTGCCGCCAAGCGTCCGGGCGTGCGTTTCCATCATATTTCTACCATGGGTATTCCGGAAGATTTGTCTCTTGAAGGCAAATGGGATCAGGTGATCGAACAAGGTTATTTGACAAAAGATCTGCAGGCGACCAACCTTTATACGAACAGCAAGCTGGAAGCGGAAAAGCTGGTTATTGCAGCCGGCGAACGCGGAATTCCAGTTAATATTTACCGTGCCGGCAATCTGTCCAGCCATTCCAACAGCGGCAGCTTCCAGCGCAATATCGACAGCAACGCCATGTACCGTATGATTAAAGCGATGCTTTTGCTTGGCAAAGCACCGGCTGTCGATCAGTGGATGGACTTTACCCCGATCGACTATGCAGGCAAATCGGTGGTTCATCTGGCACTGCAAGAAGATACGGCCGGCCGAATCTTTCACATCTGCAACCCACAGCAGCTTCCTTATAGCGAGCTGATTGCATTGATTAACGAAGCAGGTTATATTGTAGATACTGTGCGTCCGGAAGAATATGCAGCCTGGCTGCTCGATCCGGCAACAACGAAGCCAGCTGAAGCCATGCAGCTCGCGATGGCACAGCTTGAAGGCGACGGTGCCAAGGATTCTCCTTATCGTCTCGCTAATCCTGTAACAGCAGCAATTCTGGAAAAGGCCGGCATTTATTGTGCCGCACCTGATCACCAGTTTATTTCTGCCATGTTAAGCTATGCAGCCAATATCGGGTATTTCCCGGCACCGGCCATGCTGGAGACGGGAACTGTGCAAGTTAACGAAGTTGTTTAACCTCTTTTATTGATTCTATATGATGTATTACAAAAACCCTGGCTGCTTAATGGTCAGGGTTTTTGTATAATATTATTTTGATATATATGTCAAAAGGCTCCTGTTTCTGTACATCTTTGATTCTATTCAACCGAAACTATACATAATACGACAAAATAATACAAATTGGATAATAACTTGTAAATAATGTCGAAAACTATTACTATTAGGTTAGATACTTAGCAATAGTTAGGTTGATATATAACAATTCTTTATGCCTGATTTGATTAAGGAGATAGACTTATGCGACTAATCCAAAAGATGCCTATATGGAAAAAGAATACACTTGCCGCAGTGGTGGCTATTCCATTGCTCTCTGCTTTACTATTGCCTTCCTTCCTGCCTACTCCAGCAGATTCCGGTCCAGCAGCACAGCGTTATCTGGTTGCTTACTCTGATGAAGCCGGCAAGCAGGCGATTAACCGGCTAGCTTACAAAGATGTAACGGTTCTGGATCAGCTTCAGATGGCAGCCATGGATCTGACAGCTGCACAAAAGAATGAGCTGGCCCGTCAGCAGGGAATTACCAGCATTGAACCAAATGAAGTTTATACTTCGGCTGCGCAGGCTTTTGCTCCCAGCGTCAAAACGGTTAGCGTAAAATCCAATGAGCAGGCTTCATGGGGTTATGGCATGATCGATGCGCAGATTCCTTTTAATGCCGGCTATACCGGTAAAGGTGTAAAAGTGGCTATACTGGATACCGGCATTTCTACTCATCGGGAGCTGAAAATTGCCGGTGGCGTATCCGTAGTGGGATATACTTCCTCCTATGCCGATGACAATGGCCACGGAACCTTTATCGCTGGTGTCATTGGTGCACAGGACAATGACTATGGTCTGATCGGAGAAGCGCCTGATGCCCAGATCTATGGTGTGAAAATTCTCGACAGTAAAGGTAACGGTTCTACCGAAAATCTCGCCAAAGGCATTAACTGGGCGATTTTAAATGATATGGACATTGTGAATATGTCGATTGCTTTCCCGCAAAACTCTCCAACTGTACAAAAAATGATCGAGGCTGCTGATGCCAAAGGCATTCTGCTGGTGGCTGCTGCCGGCAACAAAGGTACCGCTGACGCAGCTACCAATACAATCGAATACCCCGCCAAAGCAGCCGATCAAGTTATCGCCGTTACTGCGGTAAATGATACACTGCAGCGTGCAAGCTTCTCTGCCAGCGGCCCGGAAGCGGATGTTGCCGCTCCAGGTGTAGGCATTGTAAGTACAGCCAGCAACGGCAAATACGAGCTACGTGACGGTACATCGGTCGCTGCTCCTTTTGTAACCGGAATGGCTGCCGTTCTCAAGCAGGCTTATCCGAATCTGACGAATACCCAGCTGCGTGATGCCATCGAGAAAAGCAGCATTGACCTGGGAGCGCCAGGCAAAGACAATCTGTATGGCTATGGAATGATCAGCTTCAACCATCTGTTCGATTACTCTATTATCCCGGCTCCCAAGTAAGCTCCTGCTTTTCCTTCACAGATGATGTGAGTGGATGCTGTATACGCTCCAGTGCGATTCTCATCAATATCGGTTATTCCGATATTGATGAGAATCGTTAGTTAAAATAGCTGATAATTATAAATCAAAAAGCTGCCTCCCTCATTGGGAAGCAGCTTTTTGATTATCTCAATATCCCTATTCACTATATTTTAATAGAAACTCATCATCATACAAAGACACTAAATTTCCCCGACAGAGACGTTCCGGCTCATCCACTGCAGTTCGTTATCCAGAATGACATAATCGGTCCAGTTCAGGTCTTCGCCTACCCAGTCATGATATTCCAGCACCTGCCGGTAGAGCAGCTCCAGCGTGCTCTCAGATGGTTCTGTCATCAGTTCACGGATCGTCTTCAGCAGCCGTTCAGGCTTTTTGCGGGCATGCTCCAGCGTATGTATGAGCCATTTGTGCCCGGGGTACAGCATTTCGTTATGGGCTAGAATGAGTCTGCCACCGAACAGCACCATGTTCATTACCGACTGACGCAGCAGATACGGCTCATCCGTTATCAATGCTTTGCGGCATTCCTGATACCAGGCTTCGAATTGTGCATAGAACCGGTTGATATTGTCCTGCTTCTGCTGCAAGGGATATTCGGTAATATCATTAATCCGGTTCCGCAGATCAGCCAACCGGGAAAATACAATAACGACGCCCATAAAAGCGAAGCGTGCAGGTTCACTGCCGAATCGTGCGACTTTGTCCATATAACCGGGTGAAATATACCGCCCTGTTACCATCTGACCTACTGCTCCGGTACTCCCCATCCCCCGGTAATGCAGAGAACCTCTCTGCAGACGCTGCTCGAACTCCTCATCCGTTATGATAATCATGGCTTCCATCCCTGCCGATGCACCAGTATTACTGTATATTTCAGTGCCTCCCAGCAAAACGCCCAATACCGAAGGATCGTTTTGCAGCTGCTCACTCCATTTCGATAAATAACCTGAAAAGATACTCATAAGACCCTCCTTTTATCCAACACTTAATTGATAATGATTATCATTATTAATTATTGAATTCATTTTATATGAACTCTTCCTATTTTGGCAAGGGATTGTGAGCAGAATGTGTCTGCTTCGGTAGAGGCCTGTTGATATTCTGTAACAAAAATGGCTTGATCAACAGCAAACAGGCCCTATTATCATGGATAAGGCCTGCGGGATCACAGAGTGTTTATTTGTCACTGCTTATTACTGTTAATCGGTATAGCTGAAGCCAGACGAGGATCAGGCTTTCGGATGGATCATTTTGGATGGATCGACATACTCGTCGAACTGCTCCTCGGTCAGCAGACCGCTTTGCAGCGCCGCTTCTTTGAGAGACAATCCTTCTTTATGAGCATGTTTGGCGATTTTGGCCGCATTTTCATAACCGATATGCGGATTAAGCGCCGTGACCAGCATCAGGGAGTTATCCAGATTGTGCTGAATCTGATCGATATTCGCTTCGATTCCAACCGCACAATGATCGTTAAACGATATGATCGAATCCGCCAGCAGCTGCACGGATTGCAGGAAGTTATAAATGATGACCGGCTTAAACACATTCAGTTCAAAGTTACCCTGACTGGCTGCAAAGCCGATCGTCGCGTCATTACCCATAACCTGGGTAACCACCATGGTCATCGCCTCGGATTGCGTCGGATTGACCTTGCCCGGCATGATGGAGCTGCCCGGCTCATTGGCAGGGATCGTCAGCTCGCCCAGACCGCTGCGCGGTCCGCTTGCCAACCAGCGTACATCGTTGGCAATCTTCATCAGATCGGCTGCCAGTGCCTTCAGGGCGCCGTGAGCATACACCACTTCATCATGACTGGTCAGCGCATGGAACTTGTTTGGCGCCGAGACGAACAACTTGCCGGTCAGCTCGGAGATATTGGCCGCTACCAGGCGTCCAAAGTCCGGATGAGCGTTAATGCCTGTACCCACGGCAGTACCGCCAATCGCCAGTTCCTTCATTTCTGCGGTACTGGTATTGATCATGCGGCTGCTCTTGTGCAGCATCGTCTCCCAGCCGCTGATTTCCTGACCGAGTGTCAGCGGAGTCGCGTCCTGCAGATGGGTACGTCCTATTTTGATCAGGTCCTTGAACTCATTGGACTTCTGCTGGAACGTCTCCTGCAGGCGTGCAATCGCGGGCAGCAGTACATCCTCGACCGCGAGTACGCCTGCGACATGCAGTGCTGTCGGGAATGTATCATTGGAGCTCTGGGACATATTGACATCATCATTGGGATGAAGTCGTTCCGACTTGCCCGCTTCCTCCAGCAGCTGGTTACCGCGATGGGCGATGACTTCATTGACGTTCATATTGGACTGGGTGCCGCTGCCTGTCTGCCATACGACGAGCGGGAAGTGCTCGTCCCATTTCCCGGTCAGGATCTCATCAGCTGCTTTGACGATGGCGTCGGCTTTGTCTGCAGACAGTTTGCCCAGCTTTTCATTCGCCAGAGCGGCGCTTTTCTTGAGAATGGCAAATGCATAAATTACCTGAATCGGCATCCGTTCGCCGCCGATTTTGAAATTTTCCTTACTGCGCTGTGTCTGTGCTCCCCATAATTTATCAGCAGGGACATTAATTTCACCAATTGTATCCTTCTCCACACGGTATTCCACTTGAGTGAATCCTCCTTTGGATCGAATCATCTGTAATTGTTGTCATCATTTTACTTATTGAGCCCTTATAATTGTAACGCTTACATGCCCTAAAAATCCACCAATTTTGTATAAATGTTACCGTTTGATGATCTCCGGCAGGCTGCAAAATCACTGCATCTTGCCTGCTCCCCTTTTGCATGTACATTTTGGCCGTGATCCGGCCTATTCAGGTACACACCAGTCAATCGGCTCCATCCCCTGAGATTGCAGAAATTCATTGACCCGCGAAAAAGGACGGCTGCCGAAAAAGCCGCGATGGGCAGACAATGGACTCGGATGCGGCGACGTAATTACAAAATGCCTGTTTCGGTCGATATTGGCTCCCTTGCGCTGGGAATGACTGCCCCACAGGATAAATACCGCCGGCGTCTCCCGCTCATTGACCACTTCCACGACACGATCTGTAAAAGCTTCCCAGCCTTTGTTCTGATGCGAGGCGGCCTGTCCCCTGCGTACCGTGAGTACGGCATTCAGCAGCAGTACGCCCTGCTCCGCCCAGTGGATCAGCGAGCCGTGCGAGGGCACCGGACAGCCCAGATCGTCATGCAGCTCCTGATAAATATTATGTAGAGATGGCGGTACAGCCACACCAGGCTTGACCGAGAAGCTTAATCCATGCGCCTGTCCCGGTCCATGATAAGGGTCCTGCCCCAGAATGACCACACGTGTCGAAGCCAAGGACGTATAGTGCAGCGCATTGTAGATATCATACATATCCGGATAAACCGTCTGGGTGCGGTATTCCTGAGCCAGAAATTGCCGCAGCTTCATATAATAAGGCTTATGCAGTTCCGGCTCCAGCACATCCGCCCAGTCATTGCGAAAGATTGCTTTGCTCATGCTTGTACTCCTTTGCTGTGCAGATTGCAGATGACAGGATATGGGATTCTTCTATGTATTATTAAAACATATCTGTACAGGCACAGACAAACAGCCCTTTCTGCGCCAGAAAGGGCTGCTCTTGTATGATTCGGATGAGATTACAGACGGGATTTGAGGAAAGTGTCCATGAACTTTTTGAAATCACGGCTCACGGTATTCAGATTGCTGACCACTTCACTGAATTCATTGACCAGCTGTGCCTGTTCGTTGGAGGATACGGCGATCGCAGATATTTCTTTTTCCATTTGTAAAATAGACTGCTGTACGCCGCCGAGTGAGCTTTCAATATTTTGAGTGGCATTTTTGGTGTCGACAGACAACTTGCGTACTTCGGAAGCTACTACGCCAAATCCGGCTCCTGCTTCACCGACACGAGCAGCTTCAATTGCAGCATTCAGTCCAAGCAGGTTGGTCTGTTCGGAGATTTCACGGATAAATCCGGCTACCTGATTGACTTCTTTGGAGTTCTCTACCGCTTTGCTTGTATTGCTCTGAATTTCCGCAGTCGTCGCGGACAGCTGCTGTGATTGTGCAGCGATCAGCTGAACCATATCACTGAGCTGGTTGCTGATTTTCTCGATTTCTACGGTTACATTGGACATAAAGTCATTATGCTGCAGTGTATAAGCGGACGCGATCGCGCCTACGATATTGCCTTTTTTATCTTTCAGAGGAATGGATGTGGCATCCAGTGCAAAGCCATACGCCGATGCCGGTACACGATTGACGGAGATTTTACCGTTGCGAAGTGCATTATGGAGATTGGGATCATCCGGCGAGATTTTTGTTCCTTTGAGCTTCAGATCGAGTTCTTTGGCTGGTTTGTAATATTTGAATTCTTCAAGATCCGTTACTCCCAGCATCAGATCGTCACCGACCACATGCTCAAAGTACTTCATGCATTCTATAACCATATCCACAATATTCATTTCATAACCAGCAGCAGACTCCTGGGATTCGTTTTTATGATTCATAGCCATCTGTATTCATTCCTCCGTCATTCATGCTTATATAGTATTCAGCTACTGCCTGTTATAAATCGACTCAGGCGATCTTCCTGCTGTTTGAGTTCGATAAAATAGCCCTTAATTTAATTTCGTCCACGCAGGATCATAAATGAATAGCTAAGATATTAAAGTTTAGGATTTTAGTCAGTGTTATCACCTTGTGGATTAGTCGAAAACGACTATGTATATCGCTTTCAATTCTATATAGACAATAAGCAGGTCGTAAGGTCGCCAGATTTTGCAGGACTTTATACGCAGCTATTGAGACACCTATTACAATGCCTTGAATATTTTGCCCTCTTGCCGAACTGTAGTTTTGGTCTCCAAAAGAATATATGAACTTTTTATCATATTGCATTTAGCATACGATAACTCAATTTACATTCCTCTAAATTAAAAATAATAAAAATATTTTTTTACTTCTTTTGAAAGTCTCATTTTGACATTAATAATCGTTTTTTGCTACTATATGTTGATTATATATCCATCTAAAATCAACATATTGGTTTGGTTTTATCTTTGGTTGAATGTAAAGCGCAGGTTAAAAGCAGCTGGACCCATTGTGTGAAGTTTGGAATTGTGGTAAAACCTAAATATAGTAATAATTTTTAAGCAATTTGTACGGACAAATAAACATCCGGTATGGGGTGTACATATGTATGGTAATGGGTAATGTACACATATGCATCTCCCGATAGCGCAGTTGATGATGTCGCTGGCAAGTTGCAATTATGCTTAGGCGCTATACACTATATATATTTAATTAGAGGAGGAAAAGAGAAATGAAATTTTTCTTGGACACAGGTAACATTGAGGAAATCAAACGTATTGCTCGTTTGGGAATCGTAGACGGTGTAACCACTAACCCTTCCCTGATCGCCAAAGAAGGTCGCGTATTTAAAGATGTAATCGACGAGATCTGTGCAATCATCGATGGACCGGTAAGTGCTGAGGTTGTTAGCCTTGACGCTGAAGGTATGTTGAAAGAAGCACACGAAATCGCAAAATGGGCACCAAACATCGTTATCAAACTGCCTATGACTGAAGAAGGTCTGTACGCTTGTAACCAGCTTTCCAAAGAAGGCATCAAAACAAACGTAACCCTGATCTTCACTCCGGCTCAAGGTCTGATGGCTGCCAAAGCTGGCGCTACATTTATCAGCCCATTCGTTGGCCGTCTGGATGATATCGGCATTGATGGCATGCAGCTCATTCGTGACCTGCGTCAGATCCTGGACACTTATGGTCTGGAATCCGAAATCATCGCTGCAAGTATCCGTAACCTGGAGCATGTAAGAGAAGCGGCACTGGCTGGTGCACACATCTCTACAATCCCTGGTACACTGGTACCTTCCCTGTGGAAACACCCACTGACAGACAGCGGTATCGAGCGCTTCCTGAAAGACTGGGAAACTGTTCCACAAGCCAAAGAACAAGTAAAAGAAGAAGCAGGATCCAAATAAAAACATTTTATTTAAAATGTAACTTATTGGAATCTATCTTCCGATATAGTATATATGAAACCACACACCAAAAGCGGGAATCGTAATGATTCTCGCTTTTTCTATTGAAAAATTTAGTTGCATTAATTATAATTGCTATAACATATATTTTATTTAAGATACTTATCATTTAAAATATAAACCTTATTTTGAAAGGAGCTGCAGCATGAAAGAATTGGATTCGATCGGATTCCTGTTGGGCAGCACATATCGCAAAGTGAGTAATATGTTTTCCAGTAGGCTCAAAGAATACGATATTACACCCGAGCAATGGAGCATCCTCTACTACATCTGTGCACGCGAAGGAATGAATCAGAAAGAACTCGCTTCCCACGCCTACAAAGACCAGCCGACAACGGCTCGTATTCTGGATGTGCTTCACCGCAAAAATCTGATCCGCAAAGAAATCGATCCGCATGATCGCCGGGCCTTCCTGGTTTATCCCAATGAAGAAGGCCGCAAGCTGATGGAGAAGGCTCATGAGCTGGAAAAGGAACATAATGAGAAAGTGGCTTCCCTGATGGATCCGGAGCAGATGCAACAGCTGCATGAACTGCTGAGAGAACTCCGTACACGTCTTGAGGACAAATCGAATCATTTGGAATAAAGAATAGAGAAATGGAGAGAAATATACACAATGGAACAATCTGAACGTACCCACCTGACCCAATCAGCGGCAGAAGATCAGGCTGCCCCTGTCGCCCGTCTGTGGACCAAGGAATTTTTGATTCTAACTGCCTGTAATCTGCTTGTTTTTCTGAATCTGCATATGATTCTGTCTTCGCTTCCGCTGTATATGCGCGAGCATTTTCATGCGGGAGATTTTTATGTGAGTCTCTGTACGAGCCTGATGGCGCTGGCTGCTATCATCTCTCGCCTGTTCTCTGCCCGCGCGCTGGAACTGGGCAAGCGTAACGTTATTTTGTTTGGCGGTCTGGCGATTGCGCTGTTCGGCACGGTTGGTTATTACTTTAGTGCCACCATTATCGCCCTGCTCGTGATGCGGGTTATTTTTGGATTTGGTTTCGGGATGTACAGCACCACCTTCCCAACCATGGTCTCGGATATTATCCCTCGCAACCGGATGGGTGAAGGCATGGGATACTTTGGACTGTCTACGACGATCTCGATGTCGATGGGTCCGCTGATCGGGATGTGGATTGAAAAGCAGTACGGGTTCACCCCACTGGTAGCGCTTGGCTCGCTGTTTATCGTTGTTCTGTTCCCGCTGGCGTATAAACTGATCCGCGGACAGAAAAAGCAGGCCCGGCTCAATGAACAAGCTGCTGCTTCTGCCGCCGGATCAGCTGCTGAAGGCGCTGTGCCTGCTACTGCTTCGGCATCCAAACCGGCTGCTTCCAAATTCGAGAAAAAGCTGCTGCTGCCGAGTCTGCTGAACTTCCTCATGTCCCTTACGTACGGTGGATTGGTCAGCTTTATCGCTCTGTTCGGCGGGGAAGCCGGTATCGCCAATCCGGGATACTTCTTCCTGTTCAATGCGCTGGCTGTCGTGCTGATCCGTCCGTTTTCCGGCAAAATCTATGACAGCAAAGGCCCAAAAGCACTCGTCGTACCAGGTGCAGTCATGCTGATCCTCGGTCTGGTGTTCCTGTCTTTTGCCCATTCGACGCTCGGTCTGTTCGGCGCTGCACTGTGTTACGGCATTGGCTGGGGCGCTCTGCAGCCAACGATGCAGACATGGATGATCCAGGTCGTCAATCCGCATCAGCGTGGAATGGCCAACGGTATGTTCCTGAACTCACTGGATCTTGGTGTGGCCCTTGGAGCGATGATTTTGGGCACGGTAGCCAGTATGAGCAGTTATACTTCGATGTACCGCTTCTCAGCGCTGTTTATCGTTATTTATATCGTGATCGGGATTATCTATATGGTCAAAGCGAAAAGCACACCCGGTCAGGAACAAACTGTGCATATCAAAATCAAATAACTACAGCTCCTCCAAAAGTGGCAGCCAAAAACAAAAGGACTTCGCATATTGAAGTCCTTTTGTTTTTGGCGTTTATGGGCATTCATGAAGTTACTTTAAAGCGATATGGATCGCTTTGGTACCGTCTGTGCTGTATTTTTCATAATCCAGTGTATAAGCACGCTGCAGACTGCCTTCTTCTTCCAGCTTCCAGATCGTTTTCCATGCTTTGATCACGCCCTGTTCATCGGCTGCGTCGACCGGGAATACCTGATAAGCGGCTGATTCGTCCACCTGCAAATGATCGGCATCCTCCCCATCTGTCTCTACAGCGATTGTCAGGGAATAGTCACCTTTATAATCGCTTTCATATTCATGATATACGCCGTATACAGCTCCCTGCTGCTGTGCCAGATGTGGCTGGGATGCCTGCCATACTCCTTGGATTTTCTCAAGCATTTGTTCATCCTTGAAATTATTTGTACGTGTGGTTTGAATTTTTTGCAGTCTCATTATAATCTCCTTTTGTGTGCGAACTGGCATTATGACAGGCCCTGCTTATGTAAATGTCTCTGTATGTCTATTATGCATAATGCTTTCATCATTATAGAACGAATGTTCTTTCATTTCAAATTTTACCAGTATCCTTATGTGCGCGATGTATTAAGGATGACAGAAGGACCGATGGGTCGTCTGGATGATATCGGTATCATTTGTTCAATGATTGAAAAAGCCGGCAAGGGCGTATAGACTCCCTAACCGGCTGGGTGCATTATGATATTTACTTACAAGATCATGTCTATCCACCTGTTCGTCTGTTTTCGTACAATCTCGCCTGTTCTGAGGTGAAGATCATTCGGTCCCAGACTATACTTACAGGGTAATCGTAATGTGATTGCTTTCTCCCTTGAAGACCGGTCCTTGTTCACCTGCAGATTGGGATGCACCCTGTACGGAAGCGATATTCTGGATGCCGTGCAGGATGAGAGACCAGTCGGTCAGCGTACCTTCAATAGTAACTTCGATCTGTCCGTTCTGACGTACGGCTGTGACATCGGCTGCTTTGTCTCCGTTCATCTGTACGAGACGGATCGCCGAGCTTTGCCCTTCTTCCAGTCCATAGATATGCAGTTCCACACCATTCGCGTAATCGTAGTCAGGCTTGCTATCTTCCAGACCCATGGCGATGATGCTGCCCGGCTTGACCAGCACCGGCATATTCATATAATCATAAGTCTCATTGTACCAGCGACCACCCTGTACGATCTCGTCTGTCAGCAAGTTCGTCCACTGACCTTCCGGCACGTAGTAGGAAGCGGTGCCTTCTGCATTGAAGATTGGAGCGACCAGCAGAGAATCCCCGAACATATACTGGCGATCCAGTGTATAGGTAGCCGGGTCCTGATAATAATCCAGTACCATCGGACGCATCATTGGCGTACCCTGCTCGGAAGCCGTAACAGCCGCGTCGAACAGGTATGGCATTAAGCGGCATTTCAGCTTGGTGAACTTACGCAGTACGTCGACAGACTCTTCATCGAACAACCATGGCACACGGTACGATTCATTACCGTGCAGACGGCTGTGGGAGGACAGCATACCGAACTGTACCCAGCGTTTGTATACGGCTGGTGCGGCTGTCATCTCGAAGCCGGAGATATCATGACTCCAGAAGCCAAAGCCGGATACCCCGAGGGACAATCCGCCGCGCAGCGATTCGGCCATCGATTCGAAGGTGGACGAACAGTCTCCGCCCCAGTGAACCGGAAACTGCTGTCCGCCGACGGTTGCCGAACGGGCAAACAGTGCCGCTTCATTTTTACCCAGTTTTTCTTCCAGCAGTTCAAAGACCACTTTGTTATACAGGAATGTATAGTAATTGTGCATTTTCACCGGGTCCGAGCCATCGTAGTAGACTACATCGGTCGGAATGCGCTCGCCAAAGTCGGTTTTAAAGGAATCGACACCCTGGTCGATCAGCACTTTCAGCTTGCTCTTGTACCAGTCGACTGCTGCCGGATTGGTAAAATCGACCAGACCCATGCCTGCCTGCCACAGATCCCACTGCCAGACGCTGCCATCCGGACACTTCACCAGATAGCCATTTTCCATGCCTTCGTCGAACAGATAGGATTTCTCGGCGATATATGGGTTGATCCAGGCGCAGATTTTAAGTCCTTTGTCTTTGAGACGCTTGAGCATGCCTTCCGGGTCGGGGAACATGCGCTCATCCCATTTAAAATCACACCACTGGTATTCGCGCATCCAGAAACAGTCAAAATGGAAAACGGATAATGGAAGATCACGTTCAGCCATGCCATCGACAAAATGATTGACCGTTGCTTCATCGTAGTCCGTCGTGAAGGAAGTGGTCAGCCACAGACCGAATGTCCATGCCGGAGGCAATGCCGGCTTGCCGGTCAGCGTCGTGTAGTTATCCAGTACTTCCTTTGGATTACTGCCACCGATAATAAAGTACTCCAGCGTCTCGCCTTCCACACTGAACTGCACTTTGGATACATTCTCGGAAGCGATCTCATAAGAGACTTTCTCCGGATGATTGACGAATACGCCGTATCCTTTGCTGGACAGATAGAACGGGATGTTTTTGTATGCCTGTTCGCTGCTTGTACCGCCGTCTTCGTTCCAGATATCCACGGTCTGGCCATTTTTTACAAAAGGGGTGAACCGCTCGCCAAGACCATAAATGTACTCTCCTACGCCCAATTCCAACTGCTCACGGAAAAAGACGCTGTCTTCCGGTCCCTTGATGTAACCCGGCCCTTTATGTACGCTGCCGGTCAGATGACGTTCATTATAATCGAAGCTGATATTCCAGCCTGTATTTTTGGTAATGGTCGCTTTAAGTGCACCGCTCTGAAAAGACAATGCCTGTTCATCATCCTTAATAGCAATATCATGGTCCAGCTGAGCCAGTTCGAACTGGGGCGCTTTGTTCAAACCGCCTTTGTAGTGATTGAATGTTACTTTGATTACATTGGGAATGGGAGAACTGAGTGTTGCCTTGATGAGTGCACCGTTCAGTGTATCGCCTTTGCGCTCAATACGCTTGGTTGCTGCATATACGGTCACTTCATTATCTTTACGTACGATATCCCGGATATCGACCGGATGCTGCATGTGGTAGCCTTTGCGGATTTGCCAATAACCATCTGTAAATTTCATGAGTTTCTTCCCTCCACTGGAGTGTGTATTTGGTAATCGGATAGTGGTGAACACTTGTGTAATCTTTATCTATGTATAATAATATTGATTAAGAAAGCGCTTTTCTTCTTTTATTTTGATAAATAGTAGCAGGATTTTGATATATCGAGTTACATATGCTGGTTACAACTATCATTATCACTGTACCTATACAGGCAGGGGGCGAATTCACTGAACAGCTTTGAACCCATTCGGGATAAATTAAAGGAAAACCGCATTCACGGCAGCCGGATGTATCCGGTCAGCGTTTATTTTATGGAGGACCTGCAGGAAGAGACAATTCTGGAATGCCACTGGCACGAGGAACCGGAGTTTATTCTGGTTACCGGCGGCAGGGCCATGTTCCAGATTGGCACACAGGCGTATGAAGTCAGTGCGGGGGAAGCGGTATTTGTAAACAGCGGGGAGATTCATACGGCCTATCAGATCGGTAAGGAATCCTGCAGCTTTGCCGCGACGGTCTTTGGCATGTCCCTGCTCAACAGTCCATCTTATGATACGGTGCAGGCCAGCTATCTCGATCCGCTGCTCGGCCGGCAGGTACAGCTGCCTGTCCATCTGACCCGCAATCAGGAATGGCAGGCGGAGATTCTATCGCTGCTGGAGCAGATTATTCATGTGAATGAAGAACGCGGGGCTGCCTTTGAACTGAAGACCAAAGCGTATCTGTATCTGATCATCTCGTTGATGATGGAGCATGTGGATCATCACCCGGTTTCCTTTACCGCTGCCAGTGACAAGATTGAGCGGCTCAAGCTGGTGCTGGGGCACATTCACCAGCAGTATCAGCAGCCGCTGCGGCTTCGCGATCTGGCGGAACTGATCAATATGAGCGAAGGACATTTCTGCCGCTTTTTCAAAAGTCTGACCCAGAAAAGCCCGGTGGATTACATTAACCGTTATCGCACCCAGCAGGCATGCCGACTACTGGAGACAACCGATCGCAAGATCGTCGATATCTCGCTGGAAGTGGGCTTTGACAGTCTTAGTTACTTTATATCGGTGTTCAAGCAGCACCGGGGATGTACGCCTTCGCGGTATCGCAAACAGGTGACTACAGCGACACCGGCGCTTATTACGGAATTGATAGATGTGAATTCCTGAGCATGTATTTTTAAGGAAGTCTTGGTTCGTTGTCTTCGATTCATCGATATAACCTCTTTTCTCTTTGTTACGTTATCTACTGACATCATCCTATACAAAAGGGAGAAAGATGAATATCTCATCCTTCTCCCTTATTTATTGGTTGGATTGGGTTGGACTACACACCCTGCTGCAGACGAACCGTAATGTAGTCCGTACAGTCATACTGCCCGATGGAATCCTGTTCAGCCGCGGTAGTCCTGCAGCACATAGCTCTCCGGGTTAACGTCCTGGATCAGCGGAGTCGGCTCTTCAATCGCATACAGGTACAGCAGATGCATCGCCCGGGTGCAGGCGGTATAGAACAGCTTGCGCTCGGCTTCACGGTTATAGCGGTCACGGGAAGCATCATACAGGATAACCGCATCGAATTCTACGCCTTTGGCCAGATAGGCAGGGATAATAATCGTCCCTTTTTCAAATACCGGTGTGTTCTTGGTCATTTTACGCATCGTGATCTGGCCCTTGAGCGCTTCATAAGCTTCGGTGCATTCGCTCTCGGTCTTGCAGATGATCGCGGTATACTGATACCCCTGCTGCTGTAAATGGTGCAGATTGCGCACAATCTCCTGATGCATGTCCTCGCGGTCACTGTACAGCGATACGACCGGTTGGTCACCGCGGCGGTTGAACGGAACAATATGCTCGCCGCCCGGAATCATCTGGCGGGTAAAATCCACAATCTCGTACGTGGAACGGTAGCTGCGAGTCAGACGGATCAGCTCGGTGTTCTCCTTGCCGTACAGCTCCAGCAGCGGCTCTTCTTCGTCGAAGACCGAGTTATGGCTGTAGATCGCCTGATTCAGGTCACCGAGTGCAGTCATGCGCGCTCGCGGGAACAGACGCTTCATAAACTCCAGCTGGAACGGTGAATAATCCTGTACTTCATCCACAATCATATGCTTGATCGAAGTATTGGATCGAAAACCCTGGATATGTTCTTTGAGATACAGATACGGCGTCGCATCTTCGTAAGCCAGTTCGCCTTTTTGCATCCGACTGATAGTCTGTGGACCGAATTCATGCCATCCTTCCGGCAGTGAGCCGCCATTGACCCGGGTGAACAGCTGCTCATCAGTGAACAATCGGCGATACAGGCCGCTCAGGTCGATAAATCGCAGCCGTTTGACCCATTTGCGCAGCGGTTTCAGCCAGTTATTCACAACCATGCGTGCCGCCATCTCTGCTTCCAGCTGGAAGTCATCAAAGGAGACGGACTTGTTCTTCTGCTTGCGGCGCATCATCGTATAGGCACGATGGTAATCGTCGGTACTGAGTGTCTGGATCTGCTCTTCCACCCATGGTTCCTTGCGCTCGCGACGGCCAAAGTCATTGACTTCCTTGAGCAGCCATTCCCTCATCAGTTCGATCCGATTGCCCAGCTTCACGGCAGGATCATAGCTGTAGAACTGATCCAGCATCTGCTGTTTGGACACAATCTCGCGTCCCTGGAAACGAACGGCCCGGAAGCTCATCCCTTCATGGAGCAGCAGATCCGCATACCGCCGAATTGCCTGGAAATAATCGGTCGACGACTTGTAACGAATCCCCCGCACACGTGCCGGATGTCCATCATCCTCCGACCAGGCCAGCAAATATTCCATCTGCGAGAAAATATCTTCCAGATCAAATTCATGGCCGATACGTACTTCCAGATACGCCTGGAATGTTGTCTGCAGCATATTCTCTTCACCCAGCTCCGGCAGTACCGTGGAGACATAGCTGTTGAACATCGAGTTCGGGGAAAAGAGAACCATCTGGTCGGCACGCAGGCTCTCCCGGTAGCGATACAGCAGATAAGCGACCCTTTGCAGTGCGGCCGATGTCTTGCCGCTGCCTGCAGCTCCCTGTACGATCAGCATGCGGCTTTGATCATTACGGATAACGCTGTTCTGTTCTTTCTGAATCGTAGCGACGATATTTTTCATCTGGTTATCGGCAGTATGACTGAGTACCTGCTGCAGCAGTTCATCTCCGATCGTTACCCCGGTATCGAACAATACCTTGATTTCCGCATCACGGATAACGAATTGGCGCTTCAGCTCCATCTCGCCTTCTATCGTACCTACCGGTGTGCGGTAGGCAGCTGGTCCCGGTGCACCATCATAATACAGACTCGATACCGGTGCCCGCCAGTCATAGATCAGAAAATCCTCTTCATTCTCATCCAGAAACGATCCGATTCCCAGGTAGATGCGATCCGCTTGGCTTGCATCTTGTTCCCTGAAATCAATCCGGCCAAAATACGGCGAGCTGGATAGCCGACGCAGCTTGTCGAGTGTCAGACTGGAACGCCGGTGACTCAGCTCCAGCTCGGACAGTACCTGGGACTGCTGACGCAAGCTCGTCGACGTCTCACCGACATCATCCTGCTCACTAAAGTTAATCGATACTTCATCCCAGAAGTCCTTACGCATACCCACAACATCGCCGCGGCTCTCGCCAACTTCCTGTTCCAGTACCCGGATCTTGCCAGTAATTTTGGCAGTCACATCGTCCACGCGTTTCTGCTCTATTTTCCAATCATTATCTTCTATTGCCATACTGCCATCCCCTTCTCTGTATCTATTTCCAATCCAATATCCCAAAATTTCATTTGACATTTATATTAATGTGTGATATTATCATATTAAAATATGATCTTTTTATAAAACTCTGTCATTTTGCAGAGCATTTTTTATTTTACGACTTTCCATTACAAATTGCAAATAGTAAAGCCGCACGACTGAATATCTTCGGTCATGCGGCTTTTTTAGTTATCATGGCGCTGTTATTTGGTTAAAATAATCGGTTCGCCCTTGGTAATAATCAGGGTATGTTCATACTGGGCCACATAGCTGCCATCATCGGTTTTGAGCGTCCAGCCATCGCTGCCCTCGTACACTTCCTCTGCCTTGGTGGAGACGAATGGTTCGAATGCGATCACCGATCCTTCTTTCCACAGATCGTTGTCTGTCGGATCGTAGTAGCTGAGAATATATTCCGGCTCATCATGCAGTGACTTGCCGATACCGTGCCCGGTCAGATTGGTAATGATCGTAAAGCCCAGCTTGCGGGCGGTATTGTAGCTGGCTTTGCCTGCATTGCTGCGCTTGGAGCCGGCTCTGATCTTTTGGGCAGCTGCGTCAAATGCCTGGATAGACGCTTCGCACAGGGCAGTCAGCTTTGGATCGCCTTTGCCCGCAACAAAAGATACGCCAGTGTCGGCAAAATAGCCATCCAGCGAGCCCGATACATCGACATTGACCAGATCGCCTTCCTGAATGACGCGTTCTCCGGGAATGCCGTGAGCTACCTCTTCATTGATACTGATACATGTATATCCTGGGAAATCATAAGTTACTTTGGGTGCGGATACAGCACCATACTGTTCGAATAATTCGGCAGCCCGCAGATCCAGATCAATCGTACGTACTCCCGGCTGGGCCATATTTTTCAGTTCGTCACGGATAATGGCGACGACTCTGCCTATTTTTTTCAAACCTTCAATGTCCTGTTCTGTTTTTGCAATCATGCTTAATCTCCTTTACCTTCAACGTCAAGCAGCGCTTCAGCCGCTGTATTATTTCTAATCGAATTCACACTATCTTCTACTATACCTTATTATTCAAAAATTTGCACAGTGAACCACCTGTCTTACTATCGGCTTCACTGCAGAGTTCTCAGGAAATTCAAAATCCCCATTCCCAGGCAAAAAGAACTCCCGGATGAAGGCAAGCCTCCTCTTCTCGAGAGAGTTTTACCTTCATCCGAGAGCATTTGACTGTTGACCGGATGCTGTGGATATACTACAGACATGAACGAATTCGCAGCCATACCGGCATTATAACGCTTTTGACATAATACATAATGTATGGCAGTTGTTATAGGTCTCGTTATCCTGTACATCAGTGTTCGCAGCCGCTGTCTTTCATGGGGGCTGCTGTTGGATGCTTTTTATTTCACAAGTCTGGTTGGTTGTCGGGGATCATCAGTCCATATTCTTAATAATGCGGTCTACCAGCTGCAGGGTAGTCGCGCGTTCTTCACAGCTGAATCCGCTGAATACTTCCTCAATCGTCTGGGTAGCCTTGGCAGCCAGATCATCGAGGATACTGCGGCAGTAATCGGTCAGGTAGATGAGGTTGGTACGGCGATCATCCGGATGCGGCACACGTGTTACCATCCCGCGGCGGATCATATTATCAATCAATCTGGATACGCTGGGCTGATCCTTGCGCGATAGGCGCGCCAGACGGTTCTGTGTCTGTCCATCCCTTTTCCACAGATAGGAAATCAGTATCCACTGTTCATGGGTTACCGGATAACCGGCATCCCGGAACTGCTGGTTTAACCGGTTGTTGGTCAGGCGTGAAGCGATTGCCAATTTGTAGCCTATAGAATTTTCTAACTCGTAAGGAACATTTGTTGTCATTCCCGTCTATCTCCTTTGAACCGAATCCTTAGTATGGCTGGCCTTGGGAGATTACTTCCAGGGCCAGCTTGGGAAAGTGCGTCGTGCCGATTTGGACTTGGCGCCGTCCTGATCATCATCAGGATCACGCTGGGTGGATTCCATATGATCGACGAGACGGTTCAGCCGTTCCAACTGGTATCCATAATCATACATCACAGCAGCTACGATCGACAATCTTAGCACACCGCCGAAGTTCTCCTGATAGCGTTCGATCATCGTATCGAGGAATTTGTCATTGGCTTCCTCGACTTCTTCCGCTTCACTGTTATTATTTTTGATTTTGTTGTTCAGCTTGAGCAAGATATGCTCATGGAACTTGATCAGCTGTTCCAGATGGGCATCAAAGTATTCATCCATCTCCGGTGTTCGCTCCGCCTGGAAATAATGCTGCTCAATCGCAGTCAATACATCATTTCCCTTGCGCAGGGTAGTAACCATCTGCTTATTGACAACCAGATGTCTCTGTCGGCTGAGCGAAGCCTTTTTGAGTTTTTTGGATTCTTCTTCCATTAGATTGTACTTGTCTGACAGGGATTGAATGGCACCTTCCAGAGCGCGCTTCTCCTCCCGGAAAACCGTTTCCTTGATCTCATCCGATACGGCGGTGCGCAGCAGCAGTGACAAGCGGCTGAACGTTGTCTCAATCTGTGCCTTGAATTGACCCAGAGGCTTGGGCGGGGCCACAAGTATATTAATCAGGAATGCTGATACAATCCCGATAATACTGAGAGTGAAACGGTTGAGTGCAAACTGCCACTGTCCCTGGCCGGATACTTCCATGACGGAAATAACGGTGACTAGTGTCAGTCCAATCGTATCGCCCATATTCAGACGCAGACAGATCATGATGACGACAATACACATCAGGCCGACAGCTATCGGCTCATTGGAGAATACCATTCCTCCCAGCAGGGCAAATATGGCTCCAAGGGTATTGGTCTGGATCTGATCCAGAAAGTAGCGGAATGAACGATAGATGGAAGGCTGCATGGCAAAAATAGCAGCGATGGCCGCGATAACCGGCGGCGTAAGGTTAAGCCAGGAGCTAGCGTATAGAGCAAGCGTAACCGCAATCCCGGTTTTCAGCATGCGGGCTCCAAAATTCACGGATGTTCCTCCTTTGTTATTACAGTTAGTAGGATTGGGTTCTGGGATAGCAAATGCAGAATATATTATATTACCCGTATGTGTGCCTGTATAATGCAGGAGGATTTATTTTTTGCCGCGCAGCATCTGCAGCAGAGGTTCACGGTAACGAAGCATCACCCATTTGATTATAATGTAAATAATAATGCCAAAGATCAGACTGTTTACTGTAGCGCCAACCGTAAAATCAATACCGGCATCCCGCCAGCGATGTGCATGATGAACCGGCTGCATGTAATCTTCAGGCCAATCCGGAATCTGCACGTGGGGCATCCGGGACGGCAGACTGGATGAGCGCCAGAGTGTCACCAGAAAGTGTCCGGTATGGTAATTCATA
The DNA here is from genome assembly GCF_054161335.1 of Paenibacillus sp. Z6-24. Lineage (NCBI taxonomy): Bacteria > Bacillati > Bacillota > Bacilli > Caryophanales > Paenibacillaceae > Paenibacillus > Paenibacillus sp. Z6-24. Next base: position 3,311,349 of record NZ_CP096398.1, read on the forward strand.
AAAAAAGTAAGCGGCCAGATGAACGAATCCAGTGATGCCGCAAAGATGGCTGCCGGCAAGGCTCCCTTAACAAGCCGGTTTAATCCTAGCGACAGCAGTGGACCGATACCAAGCAGCGGGTACCAGCTGGGAACAAGGCCCACTGCAAATCCTACCGCTACCTGATGCGCCCCTTTTCGAAGACGAAGGAGTCGGATCGTGTTTAACTTGAGATAGCGTCCAATACGTATTTTTCTCATTGCTGGTCTCCAATATATGACCTTTAATTTCAGTACAGTTTATTGTAACTTGTTCTGTTACGCTTGAAAAGCTTGGTGTCTATATTGTCACCAAAACACAAAAAAGCGTGTATACGTTATCAACGGTATACAGCGCTTTTTTATATAGGCAATTAGGTTACTTGATAATAATTTGGTTATGAAAGGGCTGTTCTGCCGCTGTAGGGCAATGTACCGATATGTCCGAGCTTTTTAACGTACTGCCACAGAACCCTGCAGCAGTTCATGCAGACGGTCCGGATAATCGGTAATGATACCGCTGGCTCCCATTCGAATCAGTTCACGCATCTCGGATGGATCATTGACGGTAAATGGATTGTAGATGGCCCCCTGCTCGGACGCCTGCTGCACCATCCGGTCGTTCATAAACCGGTAGTACGGATGCAGTGCGGAAGCACCAATACTTCGCGCGTATTTCCAAGGTTCAAACAGATTCTCCACGTACAGTATCGCTGTGCGGATCTCGGGAGCAATCCGCTTGCAGGTCACCAGTGAATAATGGTTAAAGCTGGAGATGATCACCCGCTGAGACAGTCCACGCTTGCGGACAGCAGCGATCACTTTCTCCTCCATGCCTTCGTAAGGTTCCAGGTTATTTTTCAATTCGATATTCAGCATCATGCCGGTCGGCTCGATCCAGTCCAGCAGCTGTCCAAGTGTAGGAATACGCTCACCGGCAAATTCACTGCTGTACCATGACCCTGCATCCAGTTCCATGATCTGACGATAGGTCAGGTCCTTAATCTCACCGGCCTGTCCGGTCGTACGCTGCACGCTCTCGTCATGAATCAGCACCAGACGGCCATCCCGGGTCATCTGTACATCGGTCTCAATTCCAGTAGCTCCAAGTTCAAGGCTTTTACGGAAAGCAGCCATCGTATTCTCCGGGCAATATCCCGAAGCTCCGCGATGCGCATAGTTTACAATCATATTCATTGTATAAGCTCCTTTCGGCCAGACGCTGTGAGTAATATGAGGCTATAAGTCGGAAACAAGTACTTTGACCATTATAATGTTCCAATATTCGGAGAATGTAAAATATGGTACAGACTGCTTATTTTACATTCTCCATCTGTTCGGTACAGGCTTCTGTCTGACTGCAATTGACCTCATAAAAGCCAAAAGACCGTCTTCCCAAGAGGGAAAACAGTCTTCGGATTCTTCACGATCTGGCTGCCGGAAGAACCGGAGCAGCTGCGCTATTTACTTAACCAGCGCTTTGTTCGCCAGTGTCTGGGTATCGGTCAGCATTGTCGCCATGTCCATACCGTAATGATTGCCCAGCAGGATGACCATTACATCATCATCCAGATTATACGTAAATCCGGTCGCATAACCGGTACCGCTGCCGTTATGATAGATCGTATGCTTGCCGGCTACATCCTTGATCAGGAACGCATACCCATATGGTTTGAGCTCCGAATATGGAGTGAACATCCGGTCGATCGTCTGCTCGCTCAGAATGGTATGTTTGGCAAAGGAACGATACCATTTCATCATATCATCCAGGCTGGAGTAGAATGTGCCGGTACCGGATTGGGATACATAGTAGTCCGCCTCTTTCCATTCATCGGTCGTTTTATCTTTGACATAGCCTTTGATGGTTTTGGATTCCGGTGTCGCTTCGCCGGTATCCTTCATATTCAACGGGTCCAGGAATGTCTGCTGGATGTACTGTCCGTAGGTCTCGCCGGATACCTGCTCCACGATGTAGGCGAGCAGTACATATCCCTGATTGCTGTAGTTAAACGTAGTGCCTGGTTCAAAGCGCAGCGGCTTGGTCTTGATCTCGTTTACTGTATCCTGCAGTGTTACGCCTTCACCGCGGGTAAAGTTGGAGTTAAAACCTGCCGTGTGCGAGAGCAGCATATGAATCGTCATCTCATCGCCGCGCGGGAAATCCGGAATATACTTGGTCAACTTATCGTCCAGGCTGATTTTGCCCTCTTCCACCAGCTTCATAATCGAAGAAGCGGTAAAGGATTTGCTCAGGGAAGCGATCCGGGAAATGCCGTTCGGATCGGTTGTGCTCTGTCCACCGGACAGTCCGTAGCCTTTTTTCAGCACAACTTTGCCTTTGTAGGCAACCAGTGCCAGACCGGAGTAGCCCTGTTTTTGCAAATATTCGTCAACAATTTTCGCCGAGCTGTTCATTACGGTTGCCTGATCCGGCGTCAGATTGATCGTTGCCAGCTCCGGTGTGGAGTTTAGTGTCAGCTTGGCTTTGAAAGCATCCGCCAGAAAACGTGCCGGTACCATCATCGTTCCGTTCACATTGCGCGATGGCTCCGGCATTTGAAGGGTGTATCCGTCCAGTGTGATAACCGATGTATTCGGTGTATGTACAATGGTATCTCCATTGCTGTACATGACGACCGAGCGGGTTGGTGCATCCCAGGTCGCTCTTGCTCCCAGTGCACTTGCAGCTTCGCGCAGTGGCACCATAGTCGTACCGTTCATTACAAATGGTGCAGTAGACCAGTTGATTTCCTGACCGGCAATGGTAATGACAGCCGGTTTCTCACTGGCAGCCGCCTGTACCTGCGGCATGGAGTACGAAGCTGATCCGATCGATACGGTTAACGCGCTGACAACAGCCAGCTTGGCAGCCAGTGCGAGTCTGCTGCCTTTCGATTTGAATAACATGATAATAAAATCCTCCCGAGTCCAAAGTAGCATTATTCCTATGCTCATGCAGCCGATAAATGCAGCACTATCTATTATAGAGGTCGAAGCTTGACAGAAGCAAGGCTTACGACAATCTGTATTTCCTGCTATTTCTGCCTCTTAATCTGTTACTGCCAGCGGCTTTTATTCTCTTCCCTTATAAGTTTGTACTCCTTCTATCCCATAAAGTTGTGATATTGTTGCGAATTTTATGGCAGGTCCGGATAGGTAAATGGGTAAATACGCAGAAAAAGGCAGGACAGCATGTTACAGCGGCTGCCCTGCCTTTTCCTATTGTCTGCTGTCCGGTCAGCTTAATCCCCGCCGGATCAGATTCGCCGAGACGGGCTCCCGTCCCAATTCACGTGACCATACCGACAGCTGGCCCATATGGTGAATCTCATGCGCGATCACATGCCGCATCACTTCACCGTATGTATACTGCTCCGGACTGCCGTCTTTTTGGACAGCCTGCAAGATCTGCTGTTCCATCTCCGGTGTCCATTCACTCACATAACGGCTGATCTCCGGCTGGAAACGATCAGACAGGTCGATGATTTGTTCCAGTGAATCTACCGTTTGGAACAATTCACTCTGATCCGGCTTGCCCTGCAGGTCACAGAGCCAGCTATGTTCCACATCAACAATATGGATCAGCGTCTTCAGTATGCTGCCTACTCCGCCTGTACGCTGACGGATAAGCTCTGATGTCGGCAGCTGCCTGCACCAGTCCATCCATTCCTGCCGAACCTGCCAATTGTAACGAAATAGCATTTCCATCGCTCGGTTCCTCTTCTCTCATATAGTATGGAGATGATGTATGTTCATACGCTGAAGTGACTCTATGACCAGTTTACAGGAAATGATACAGATATGTCTTGCCGTCCATGCTGCGCTGATCCGGATCGTAGATAATGGCGTTGAGCATCTGTTCGACTGTCAGGGTCATGGTGAATTTCTGCAGTTCGCGCTGGGTGTCGAATTGCAGCCGCAGCGGCTAATGCTCTCCGTCTTGCAAAGCGATATCCCAGGTGGGCTGTTGTGGCATGGATGGTCTCTCCTTTTCAAATGGTGGTGGCTATATGCGTTGAGTAAGTTGTATCCTACAATACCCATATTTCCATAAGTTCGTACCATGCAGTAGAGGACGCGGTTAGGAATGGGTTCGCTTTTTGGGGGAAACGACTTAGGAAACAGATACATATGAGTCGGAACATTGCCCGGGAAATGGAAAAGGAGCCAGTCCGCAATTGATCTGAGCGGGCTGGCTCCTTTTATTTGAGATGGCCTGTTTATTTTTTGTTTCCGATGCTCAGCTGTTAATATCAAGTCTCATTCCATAACGCAGGAATCCGTCTGGGGTGGAGTCCAGTATGGATAGTTGTGGATGCTCTGCGATATATTTTGCTGCTGCGGGTGATGAGGAGAAGGCAGCGATGACAGAACGATGGGGGTGGTTTGGGTTTGGCTTCGACTGGGACTTGGAATGTGATACTGCAGTACCGATTGGCGTTTGCTTTGAATTCGTCTCGTCTGCCTGCTGATTCGGTACACCCAGCATAATTGACCAGTTATGATCTGCCTGTGGGCTCACGGTTCCCTGCTGTCTGACATATTCGGTGACGACGTCCCGGTTCTCAATCTGAGCGTTCAGTACGATTCGCTGTCCGTCGGGATTGGCCAGCTTAGTCGTATACGCCCGGTACTGGTTGGTCACTATGATGAACTCCATCTCTCCGGTCACCGGAAGATTGTAGTGCCGCAAGTTCTGGATACGGTGTTGATCAGTCTCTGTGCGCTGCCCTGCCGCATTATACCGGGCGGGGCAGGATATATCGATTGTGTAGCTGACTCCATCGATAACGTCAAAGTTAAACGGGGAAAAGGCAGGATCGATCAGCTCCTGCTCTCCCGGCTGCACCGGGTCGATCGTCTGGAATAAAGCGGCTGACCATTCCAACCACTCCCTCAGTTCCTCTCCATTCAATCGCACAGCACACAGTGTGTTGGCATAGCTGTAAATGTCCGACATATGCCGAAGTGTCAGCTCGCCGGGTGGGATATCGGTATAGTGACCCGGACCATAGCGACCGCCTGTCTTAAAGGCAGATGCCGCCGATAGCAGCGGGAGATGCGCATACTCGGTATCCGCTAGCTGCTGTCGTGTATACCAGATCTGTGCATCATTGATAATCTGTACCACAGGCGTATCCATTATCAGGGCAAAGTAGCTGTACAGCGGCAACGACGTTTTCCCTATCGGTGTGCGGATATAGGACAGGGTATATTCATGCGCGGACCGGGCGGCTTCTTCCAGGCGGGGGTCTGCTGCAGCCGCTGGCTGCAATTTACTGCGATCCGAGACTGCGCGCAGCCGAGCATGACTATCCAGCACGTTCCACTTCTCCGCCGTCCGCTCCAACTCCAGATCGATAATTCCCAGATGACTGCCCCATACGCCCGGCTCTACAGCAGGAATGCCGTTAATCGTACCTTTGTCCAAATTCACACCGGGACGTCCGGCAAATTCATCGCTGGGGTATAGCTTGTGTGCATGACCGAAGATCAGCGTATCCACACCATTGATCCGGCTGAGCCGCAGGGCGGCATTTTCCGAAATGGATGGGTCCTCTTCTTCCATATAACCCGTATGTGCCAGCAGTACGATGATATCCGCTCCGGCCAATTGGAGCTGGGGCACCATTTCCTCTACCGTCTCTACCATATCCCGTACGATTACACGTCCTTCCAGATGCCCTTTGTCCCAGTTCAGAATCTGCGGCGGAACCAGACCGATGATACCGATATTAAGCAGCGCCGATTCGCCGGACTCGCCGGTCATTTCCCGTGGAATGATCAGGTATGGCTGCATTAGATGCCGCGGTACCTGTCCTTCTTCCGTCAGGTATACATTGGCATTGGTATAGGGAAAATCCGCACCATCCAGACAATCTGCCAGATAGTCCAGTCCATAATTGAATTCATGATTCCCGACCGTCGCCGCATCATATTGCAGCATATTCATCAGCTTGATCATTGGATGTACGCCTTTCGGATCTGCTGATCCCGCCTTTTCTTCCTTTACCCCAGCTATATGTGCGGCTGATCCCTGATCTGCTGCCTTCGGCTGATACCAGAAACGACTGGATGCAGCATAATCGCCAATCGGGTTGCCCTGAATAATATCTCCGTTGTCCAGCAGCAGATGATTGGGCACTTCCTCACGAGCCTGATGGATCAGCGAGGCTGTGCGTGACAGCCCCATCTCTGCCGTATCATTCTCCCGGTAATAATCATAACCGGTCAAGGCTGCATGCAGATCGGTTGTTGCCAGCAGCCGCAGCCGATAGCGTCCAGGCTGATCCGTATCATGACCTTCCCGTTGGCTCTGTATATGGGTATTCCTGTCAAATGACTCTTTCATAAATGAATAGTTCCCTTCTGTCAGGTGTTCTTGTCCAGCCCTTCGCTAATACCATATCTCTTAACCGGTAGCAGCCGGGCGGCATATCCGATTCACTCTATCACACAAAGATTAGCACAGTGTAAATTAGATATTTACTGTCCCAAATTCGTTTTACTTTGCAGTAACATAAATCAGCGCTGCATTTGACCCTTCCTGTTCCAAAGACTGTTAATATTTCGTTTGTGACCTTATCACCTGTGCCAACGATACGATGGCAGGGCAGGCACGACGGAAGTACATAATGACATCCTAGGGGGAAATCAAGTTGTTTAAAAAAGTATTCGCACTGGGCATGACCATTGCCCTGGCTGCCGGTCTGACCGCCTGCGGCACTAATAGCTCTTCATCCGCCGATTCCGGTACTGCCGCTGGCAGCACCAGCTTTGTACCCAAGGAACTGAGAGTCCAGTTCGTTCCTTCCCAGAATGCAGAGACCCTCGAAGCCAGAGCCAAACCACTGGAAAAGCTGCTCGGTGACAAACTGGGAATTCCCATTAAAGTAAACGTATCACCGGATTACAATACGATCGTTGAAGCGATGGCTTCCAAGCAGATTGATATAGGCTTCCTGCCTCCAAACGCCTATGTACTGGCCCATGACAACCGCAAAGCCGCTGATCTGCTGCTGCAGGCACAGCGTTACGGTGTGAACGACGAGACCGGCCAACCAACACCAGACAAAGTCAATTTCTACAAATCCATGATCATCGTCAAAAAAGATTCACCCATCAAATCGCTCGCGGATCTGAAAGGCAAAAAAGTGGGCTGGCAGGATGTAACTTCCTCCGCCGGTTATGTATTCCCGGCCGCCGAGCTCAAAGCCGCTGGCGTAGACCCGGATACCGACGTACAGGGTGTAACGATCAAAGGTCATGATGCTGCCGTAATGGCACTGCTGAACGGTCAAGTCGATGCAGTCGCTATCTTCCAAGATGCCCGCAATAATGTCAAAAAAGATGTCCCTGATGTATTCGAACAGACTCGTGTTCTGCATTTCACTGCTCCGATCCCGAATGATACGATCAGCGTACGTTCCGACATGGATCAGGCATGGCGCGACAAGATCAGCCAGGCATTTATCGATATCGGTAATGATCCGGAAGGCCAGAAAGTCATCGAAGAAATCTATACCCATGTCGGTTATGAAAAAGGCGACGACAAAAACTTCGAGCCTGTACGCAAATATGCCGAAGCTGTAGGTCAGGCTACCAAGTAAACCCATCTTCCGTCTCAATCATTCTTTTAATAAGTGAAGTAGCTCTGCGATCCGTACATTCACACTTTAAGGCAGCACCGTCCTTATTTTGCGGACGGTGCTGCCTATTGTAATTTCATACAGAAAGTTGGTCTCATATGATTGAATTCCGTAATGTCTCCAAAGTCTATCCCAACGGCACCCGCGGCCTGAACAATATTAACCTGACCATCCATCAGGGCGAAATGGTCGTCATTGTTGGTCTGTCCGGCGCCGGCAAATCTACCCTGCTGCGTTCCATTAACCGTCTGCACGATATTACCGAAGGTGATATCCAGATTAACGGCCAATCCATCACCAATGCTTCCGGCAGCGGGTTACGCCGAATTCGCCGGGGGATCGGCATGATCTTCCAGAGCTTCAATCTGGTCAAGCGCTCCACGGTGCTGCGCAATGTGCTGTCCGGACGTGTCGGTCATCACTCGACGCTGCGTACGGTGCTGGGCATGTTCCCGGCAGAGGATACCGAGCTGGCCATGGATGCACTCGAACGTGTCAATATCCGTGAAAAAGCCTACAGCCGTGCCGATCAGCTCTCCGGAGGACAGCAGCAGCGTGTCTCTATCGCCCGCGCGCTGGCTCAGCAGCCGCAGATTATTCTGGCAGATGAGCCGGTCGCTTCCCTTGACCCGCTGACAACCCGCCAGGTTATGGACGATCTGCAGCGGATTAATCGGGATCTGCAGATTACGACGATTATCAATCTGCATTTTATCGATCTGGCGCGTCAGTATGCGACCCGGATTATCGGTCTGCGTGCAGGTGAAGTCGTATTTGACGGTACGCCGGAAGAAGCGACCGATGAAGTCTTTTCCCATATTTATGGGCGTTCCATTCATCGTGATGAAGTACTGGGTGACCATCCGCCAGGTGAGGATATTGTGACTGTAATTCCTGATCCTGCTCCGGTTCGTACCGGTGGAGAATCGTCATGAAGACGGCGACAGTCGAAGCGCCACAGCGATACAAACGCTATCTTACCTGGGCATTTTTTGTCATATTGATCGTTGTCTGTGCCATTCAGACGGATGTGACTCCCTATCAGCTGATCGTCGGACTGCCCCAGATGGGCGATCTGCTGGCCGAGATGTTCCCGCCGGACTGGAGCTACCTGCCGACGATCTGGAAACCGATGGTCGAGACGATTCAGATCGCACTGGTCGGCACCATGCTGGGCGGCATCCTGGCGATTCCGTTCGCGCTGCTGTGTGCCTATAATGTCATGCCAAACCGTCTCGTCTCCGTTCCGGTACGTCTCATTCTGAATCTGGTGCGTACGGTACCGGATCTGCTGTTTGCCGCTATTTTCGTCGCTATTTTTGGAATCGGTCCTTTTGCCGGGATGCTGGCGATTATGTTTTTCTCGTTTGGTCTGATTGCCAAACTGACTTTTGAAGCGATTGAATCCATTGATCCGGGACCGCTGGAAGCGATGACTGCTGTCGGAGCCAACAAAATCCAGCTGATCGTGTTCGGGGTAATCCCGCAGGCGATGCCTCATTATATGTCCTATCTGCTGTACGCTTTTGAAGTCAATGTGCGTGCCGCGTCGGTACTCGGACTGGTCGGCGCAGGCGGAATCGGACTGCTGCTGGATCGGTCACTCGGCTTGTTCCGATATGACCGGGCCGCCATTATTATTCTGCTGACACTGGTCATTGTACTTGCGATTGACTATGGCAGTACAGTACTACGGAGGAAACTGCTATGAACTCATTAACCGCCAAGCCCGTCTGGCATCGTGTACGTCCCTGGCTGTGGGTCATCCTGCTGATTGCTGTGTATTTGTGGGCATTTAACGGGCTGAACTTTGAAGGTGTCCAGTCGACCGCCAAAAGTGTATCGCTCTCCATCATCGATGGCTTTGCCCATCCGGATTGGGATTATGTCTATGATCCCGCAGGTGAAGATCTCCTGCGTGGACTGCTCGATACGCTGATCATTTCCATACTCGGTACATTTATTTCCGCTTTTCTGTGTATCCCGTTTGCCTTCTGGGCAGCTGCCAATGTGAGTCGTCTACGGGCCATTTCCGGTACGGGCAAAGTGGTACTGAGCGTCATACGCGTCTTCCCGGAGATGATCGTGGCAATCCTGTTTATTAAAGCGGTCGGTCCCGGTTCATTTGCGGGAGTACTTGCACTTGGTGTCCATTCTATCGGCATGCTCGCCAAACTGTATTCCGAATCGATCGAGACGATTGACCCAGGTCCATCTGAAGCGCTGACTGCTGCCGGAGCGAGCAAGCTGCAGGTACTCTGGTTCGCCGTGCTTCCGCAGGTCATTCCGCAGTTCCTGTCTTACTCGCTGTACCGGTTTGAGATTAATATACGGTCTGCCACCACACTTGGTCTGGTTGGTGCCGGCGGAATCGGTACCCCGCTGCTATTTGCACTCCAGATGCGCAACTGGAATCGTGTCGGTGTGATTCTGCTCGGCATTATTATTCTGGTTGTACTGACAGACCTGATCTCTGGCTGGATTCGCAAGCGAATTGTGTAAATTTACTTTCAACCAATCACACCTAATATTTACCATGGTAAAAAGAAATTCCACTAAAGCATCCGACGTTGTATGAAGATCTGGAAAGCTGCTGTTCGCAGTCAATCTTCATTTCAATAAATCGGTCTTTAGTGGAATTTTCTTGTTGTATGCATCACTACAGTTAACTATTTCATCTTCACTGCCCGGAAAATAATAAATGACGGCTTCCGCCACTCATGAACCAGCTTGGGCATCTGCTCCACCGCTCCCGGGATTGGTTCCGGCTCGTTGACCTGCTCAATCTGCAGTCCATGATGGATCATGCCGTTCAGCAGCGTGGACAGGGTACGGTGGTATTTGACCACATCTTCTACCACCCAGCGGGTATGACGGATGCCTTCCTCGGAGTAGTTATCCAGCGCATAGTGCAGCCGCTGACCCTGCTGGTCTTCGACCCAGCCATCCATATCAAGCTTGGCTGTCGTGATCGGATGCTCGGTGGAGAAGACCAGATGTCCTCCCGGACGCAGCCAGCGGGCAATCCGGGCCATCAGCGCCTCATAATCTTCTACATAATGAAACGCCAGTGAACTGACAATCAGGTCAAAGGATTCCGCGGCAAAATCCAATTCTTCCATTGGACCATGGATATAGCGGATCTTCGGATGTTCTGCTGCCAGACTGAGCATCCGGGCCGAGATATCCGCACCGGTCACATGGGCAGCGCCCTGGCCGATCATATAGGCAGCCAGCTGACCGGAACCGCAGCCCATATCCAGCACCTGCTTGTCCTGCAGTTCGGGCAGCATCCCCATCAGGGCAGGCTGCTCCACAAAGTCGTTATATGTAATCCCTGTACTGCGCAATCGATGATAATACTCGAAAAATTCCGGGTCATCGTAAATGTTTTGACGCATTCTGATCGCCTCCTGAGGTAGGGTCCTCTCCGGGAAATGATGGAAATTGTTGTCCAGTTCTGTTATTTTTAATGTACATCTGCACTCTTAATCTAAAGAGGTGAATCCATGAAATCCAGATTGCTGCGATTAGCGGTTATGGCCTTTGTTGCTGCGGTCGCACTAACGTTTATCTATTATAGCAGTATCCAGATGATTGAAGGTACCTATCAGGTGGTCGGTGTCACCGACAAAGGCATCGTGATCCAAAGGGGCAGCGAAGAAAGCAGTCTGCGCACCACTCCTGATATGATGGAGCTGATCCAGATGGATCATTTCTATGATATCGGGTATGAGAAAAGACCGCTGCAGGCTCCGGTCATCGATTATATTCGCCTTCATCCTTCCGGCCGCTGACGGCGGTCATCGGCGGCAGAGTTCCCGTTATCTATCTACATGACGAATGAGAGGAGTACACAAGATGCATACGTATACAAGCAAAAAAGACCGGCTCTCGGCCATTACGTTCGGTCTGCTTATTACCATTATGATCGGCCTGGCCTGCCTGAATGTATGGACCAAGCATCTGCTGACGATCATCATACCGCTGCTGGTCGTTATGTTCATCCTGTGGATATGGATCGGAACGGTCTACAAAATTGTTCAGAATAGCCTGACCATCCGCTCCGGTCCGTTCCGCTGGGATATCCCGGTACAGGATATTCATACGATACAGCCTTCACGCAAGCTCATCTCCAGCCCGGCGCTATCTCTGGAACGCCTGGAGATCAAGTACGGCACCGACAGCATTCTCATCTCCCCTGTCCAGGAAAATGATCTGATTCAGGAACTGCTGCGGATCAATCCAGCTATTCATATCAAGAAATGAAGGCGCTTCAATCCATCAGTATATCTCATAAATAAGGCGCCAGTTCAGCTAGATGGAACTGGCGCCCTTCGTATTCTTCCTGCCTTAACTTTCAGAAAGTTTCGGCAGCTGTGCAAAATTCTGTGCATTAATCCCCGCCCGATTCATAATCTTCCGCATGTGGTGCTCTTTGGCTATCTAGCGCGGCAGAGATCATAGATAATCTATCTGCTCCGGGCAGTCTCAATATCCTTTATCTCCAATGGCTACTTCATCTGCTGAAATGACTTGTAATGATTGGTCGTTTTGTAGATCAGTCCGTCGGATGAGTACAGAATCCGGTCAGCTCCGCGGAACCCGGATGTATAATTGATATCCGCTTCATGCCATTTTCGTCCGGATGCACGGGGCAGCCGTCCTTCGCGGTTGCCGAACACATCACCGCCGATGCTTTTGCCCGGTGCCACTTTATCCAGATTGCCTTTGCCGGCATCCCAGCCCAGCTGTTCGGCTTCTTTCTTCGTTATATAATTGCAGGGCAGCTCGCCATGCTGCCGTAAATAATCGGCGACACCGTCAAATGTATTGATAACCGTACAGCCAGTTTTCCCGGATGAATCAGTCGAAACGGAAGTGTTCTGCTCGCCGGACTGGGGGGCGGAACTGCTGCTTGGCCCACCGATGAGATTCAGTCCGAACCGGTCACCTGCTCCAAACAGCAGCACTACCGCGGCGATGATCAATACGATAATACTGGATAATGATTTCTTGGACATAATTCCTCCTGTGCATATATGCTGTGATTGGTGCTGTATCACGATAGGGATAACATGACAGCTCCACATCCAATTATGCTATCCCGTCCACTGTCTGTCTACAGCATCTCATAATCTATTGCACCGATATACGTCCACAGCTGTCCGCCAACATTCGTCTGCCGGATCATTCCTTTATAATAAAACAACGTACAGACCCACGTTCATATACGTGCAGTCCATACGCTGCCTGAATGATCATCTTATTTATTCCGTTATCACGCTCATCACAGTCTGCATACAGACTGCCGATGGATCGTTACACAGCGTTTTTCTGTGTGGAAGTTTCTGCTTTTACCGCATCTGTATTGGCTTTGTTCTGACGGCGAACCGGAGAAATAAACCAGTACGCCATACCCACGAATACCGCGCCACCCACGATATTGCCAAGGGTTACCGGAATCATGTTATGCATCCAGCCTGCCACAGTGATTGTATCCGGATGGCCCGGCAGCACCAGTGCTGTCGACAACAGTGTCATGTTGGCCACACTATGCTCATAACCGCTGGCGATAAATGCGTACAGACACCACCAGATCAATACCAGCTTGGAGATATCATCCTTGGCACGCGAAGCCATCCAGATTGCCAGACAGACGAGCCAGTTACACAGAATACCGCGGAAGAACAGCATCGATACAGGCAGCGACATCTTGGTGGCAGCCGCCTTGAAGATCAGATGATCCGCACCGATCTGCTGGAACAATCCTGTACCATACACGAGCAGACTCAGCACAACCGCTCCGACGAGGTTACCGATAAAGACGAGCACCCAGTTCTTGCCCAGATCCCCCATCGTCGTACGGCGAGCCAGCGTACTCATCGTGAAAAACATATTATTGCCAGTAAACAGCTCGGAACCTGCGAAAATAACGAGCGTCAGCGCAATACCAAACGACATCCCCATAACGATCGACTGCAGCGGCGAATGAATAGCCGCCAGCGGTGCACCGATCGAGAAGATTAGAATAATCCCGATCCCTACATAAGCCCCGGCCAGCATGGCAGATGCAAAATAACGCAGCACACTTTCATTCATCTTCTCTTTTTTCTTTACAGCAGCTTCTATAATATTCTGTACACCTTCAGTAAACATATCAATTCCCCCTGAAATAGCTGTTCTTGTCGAAATCTTTCACTTTTTAAATTAAAAATGAACTATTTCTTTTTTGATTATACAAATTCCTTACGTATCCCGAAGTGACATTTCTCACTTTTGTGAATTATTTCACTTTATTTATGTTGAAGATATTCAGATATCATAAATGCTGGTAAATAGAGACTGCTTATACTAAACAAAATAGCGTATAGAGAACACGCTTTATGGCGTGAATCTATACGCTATTTCATTGATCCAACAGAATTTTTCCTTTTTCACGTTCATATTCTTCTATATGCTGTTCAATTAAATATTCTATCTGCATTGCAATAGAACGCTTATTCTTCTCAGCAATAACTCTAATCTTTTCAAAGTTCTCTTCATGAAGTCTCAAAGTAAATACTTTCTTATCCGTAGCCATAATAAATTCTCCTAGAAAGTGATGTCATTATTGTATCACCATGAAGTAGTATGATATACAACCACCTTGACGTCTAAATGATGTCACTTTAGAATAAATTTATATTGTTAGGTGATGTCACTTGAAGGAGGCTTTAAATGATGGAAAGTATGGAAGAAGATTTTAATCAGTTCAAAGCGATGCGCATGGAACGTGCTGGACGACATCTGATGCTGAATTCGGAAGAGTATAAACGACTTGTTCGTGAGAGTGATCGATTTTTCACAGAATTATGTACATATGTAAAATCTGAGGGAATGCAGTTGTTAATGGATTATTGTAAAACAGTGACCCTGTTACAAGGTGCAGCAGAGTCATTAATGTATGAATCAGGACTAAATGATGGAATGCTATTATCTAATAAACTACTATTTTCTTCGTAATCTTCTAGATACATAGTTTTTATATATTCCTGTTTCCACTTGTTTATTTTTAAAAGCTAATAAAATTTCTTCAAGACATTCTATTAATTCTTTGCCATAAAAGCTTTCTGTACGAGTAGTTTCTTTTATTATATCACGATAAAACTTTGACATAGAGAATATACTGGCGATAGCAACACATACTATTACTAACATAATTGTAATTCCGAAATAATGTAACCAGTCGCTAATACCTATATTCCGATAAATGGCTGCTACAAACTGAGAACAAACTATCAGAACTAAAGAAGTTAGTAAACTCCATGTAAAATAACTTTTATTCGATTCATTTATTTTTTTATCCAGTATTGATATTAAAATCTTTATTTTTTCTGTAGAATAAAAATCTTTTTCTTTTAGTTCTTCAATAATTTTATTTTGCTGATATGCTGTAAATTCTTGATTTTTCCATCGTCCTTTAACAACTTTAATACCATAATTATCATTTAAAATCACTTTAGCTTTTTTACTTAATTTTAAAGTGGTTATAAGAATCATTAAAAAAGCTATTGCCATAACGCTCAAACATATAAGAAATATTTTATGAGTCACAAAATTAATTTCGATAAAAAAATTAGTTCCAACAAAAATTATAAAACTTATAATACTTCCAATTCCAGAAAAAAATAATAATCTTAACAACCCTATTAGTATGGAATCTAAGACTTTCATATGATCAAATATTAGTGCATGGGTAGAAAATTCTAATTTAAATTTCTCAAAAAAATCGTTCATTTATAAAACACTCCCTGCATTTTTATTACTTAAAATAGAGTTGATTTAACAAACTAACTCTTAGTACATCTCTTACTTTAAATTTTATTTACGTTCCACCACAACCCGGAACCCGATTCCTTCCTCTTCCGCTTCTTCCAGCAGGCTGCGCACCCGCTCCGCCTGGTCGCCAAGCCGCTCCTGGCTGACTTCATAGTTCGTCCAGCGCAATTCCAGCGGCAGCTCGATCATACCGGTCAGACAATCCCAGAGCGCATCGAGATTCCCCCCGTAAAATTCAGGCAGCTCCAACTTTTCCTTAAGCTGCTCGTGCAGTTCCTGAATTGTCGAGAATTCCTCTCCATTTAACCATACTGTCTTCATTTCCTGTTCCTCCCTCATTCCATTAACCGATAGTGTTCCTTCATTATGTATACGATTATAACATCACTACACCATAATCCTGCATCCTGGCAGCAGCGCCCGGTTGCAGGATTATAGGTAATGATCATGGTTACTCTCCACTGTGGTGTGAACGCTCTGTTCTCTCACCACTTTTCCAGACAGGCGGGACTCGGGCCGGATGGGCGGTCATCGTCGGTTACCGCCTATTCTCCAATTGCATTTCCATTACTATGGAAACTGTCCCATTCTGTCTTCCCAACCTGCCCAGGTCTCTATCCGGTTATCTATGTGTCTGTATTATTTCATGCGGGTGAAGCTGGCATAGTGATCGGTCGTCTTGTAGATCAGGCCGTCATTGGAGTACAGGATGCGATCCGAATTGCGGAAGCCGGATACATAGTTGATATCGGCTTCGCGCCATGTGCGTCCGCTTGCTGCCGGCAGCAGTCCTTCGCGGTTGCTGAATACGTCGCCGCCGATGCTTTTGCCTGGTGCGACTTCAGCCAGATTGCCTTTGGAGGATACCCAGCCGAGAGCGCTGGCCTGGGATTTGGTAATGAAATTGCATGGCAGCTTTCCGTTAGCGGACAGATAGTTGGCTACACCGGTAAAGGTATTGATGATCGTACAGCTGGCCGCAGAAGCCTTTTCTGCCTGCAGGACAGGTGCTGCCTGTGAACCCGTGAAGAAGACGACCGTCAGCATCATTGCGAGTAGTGCCGTGGACCAAAACTTTTTCATAAATACATCCTCCTATGTAATGCGTAATGGCTGGGACCGTTCGTTACCTTAAACATACTGAACAGATTATAGGTAGCAAATTATCCACTTACCAGTTATATCACATGGATTTGTATAAATCTTCAATTTTAATCTCTGGATTTGTAAATTTTAAAAAATATATCTTGCTGAGGAAATATACAAAAAAGCTGACAGGGCATAAATGCCTTCTATCAGCTTTGGATCGAACTTTTTTTATTCTGTCAGTTCTCTTCCCTCTTACTCTATATCAAAGCGCATGCTGCCGGATCATGGGTTCGGCAGATTGATAACCATCTCTGCTTTCTTGATATCATCCTTGAGCAGTTCATTCACATCATAGGATTTGTATAATCCATTCTCGATCATGTACTTGGCAATCATCGCGTGAAATTCGATTTCCTGATTAAGTTGCCTTTGCAGCACTTCTCTCACCTTGGGGGTCGCCGCTTCGGTAATGGCAACTGCATAGGTTCTGACGGAAGTCTTGGCCGCGAGCAGCAGATCGGCTGCAATCGCGGCATCGGTCATAGCTGGCATTCCTACCTGTTCGGCGAGCTTGTCTTTTATCGACATCTTCAGCACTCCTTTGTATTTGGACTCTTGTGATGTAATTCCGGCTGGCGGATCGTCTGTGGGTTAACCGACTTCGATCAGGTCTTTCAGTTCTTCCAGTGCTTTTTTGGTCAGGGTCACGTCGGTTTGCAGCAGGGTCTTGAGCTGCTCGTCTTTGGCGAGCGGGACCATGGATGCTGCTTTGGCACCGCAGGTCGCTCTCATTGTAATCAGTTCATGAATTTCCAGTGTCTCGTGCATTGCCAACTTGTCAGCCATTCTGATTCACCTCCACATGAATTGAAGCTGCCTGTGGACTAAGCCATGAAACCTGCGCTTATGTATCCGGGCTGCTCATGTATATGTTACCCGGCTCATTATGGATAAAACGGTTTTACTTCTTATTTTCCTATTAATGTAAAAATTATTTCATTTCACTATTCATTTACATACATATCTCATTCAGAAAATACAATGAAATATAGAACGGTTTCAATACAGCTGCATTTTTTTAGAAAAAGTGTTTTTTACAATGGGGACAATTTATTAAAATTTATTTAATCCCCAAATTTTATCAACTTCTTTTTTTGTTAATGTAGTTATGGTTTTAACCTTTTTAGTATCCAATGAGTAACGATATAATTTAAATTTGTCAGATTTATATTCGCCTGCATAATCTAGGGTATCACCTTTCTTACTCCAAAACATATGGATAGCCCCAATAAGATCTACTTCCCTAGGTATATAAGTAAATGTTCCATCAGGGAGATTATAAATTGATACTCTACTAATTCCAGCATCTCCATGAGCAATAGCAAGTTTATTTCCATCTGGTGACCAACTACAAAAAGGTATATGAGGAGAATTTAACATTTTCACAATGTCGTTGATTACTTTGTACTGGCCATCGGTCAGATTCAATACGATCAATTTTGATCCAGCCATAGCATTTCCTACTATGGCTACATATTTCTTGTTAGGAGAAACTTCAAGTGATCGTATATCATATAGAGAGTCAGCAATAGTAATATTGTATTTTTGTTTGTTGCTTGTTACGACAATATCACTAAGAATTATGGATTGAGGCCCTTCATTAGCCGTTTTTTTAGCAGTTATTGTAACAGACCCATCACTTACTACGACCTTACTCTTGTCAGCTTTTTTCTCCATATTGTCACTCTGCATATAATATTGGGACATATTAAAATTACTGTTTGCTGCACTTATTGTTGATGTTGGGGTACTAAGAATACAGAATGATAAGGCAAGAACTGAAATACCAGTTATGATTATCGATTTTTTCATAATAATCTCCTTTGATTTTTTCGAGTAATTTACATCGACCCTCCTTTTATTCCACTAATATACAATCTTAATATAATGGCGTTAATTTCGCAAAATGATACATCATTATATTAAAATGTGCCTAAATATTAAGGAATATCAATCAATTTCTCTGTTAAGTTCAAAAATATTGAATTTTTATAAAGAGTCAAATATCTATTTCCTAACCCCTATTTTTTATCAGTGATTTCGTATTGATCAATAAAGCCAACAGCTCTTAATTCTTCACATGCAGCTTTGATACGTTCTATAATTTTATAAACCTGCATGATCGGCTGAGCATTATCAATTTGCCTCCAGTCAAGCACGGATTCCATGTCCATCAATCTCCGATCAACGGCAATGACTTTACTACTGCTGGTTCCCATTGAGGATGACCAGAAGACCGACCCTTGGCAATTCCGGCGACCGTATCGCTGGCGGCAATATTCCGCAGTAAATGGATCGTCTGTCTCTCTGTACCTATCTGCACCCTATCGATACACATAACAAAAAGCTGCACCCGGCATATGACCGGTGTGCAGCTTATCTATATTGGCCCCTGTTCTGTAATACGGGTTCACAGCATGGTGCAGTGCTCTCTACATCATTATAGCATCATGCTGAAGCCATACCCGGAAGCCATTGCCTTCTCCCTGTACTTCTTCCATCAGATCCAGTACCTGTTCGGCATACGGACCGAGAAGCTCACGGCTGCGTTCGTAGTTGAGCCATTCGATCTGAAGCGGCATCTCTACGCTGCCTGTCAGACAATCCCAGAGGGCATCCAGATTGCTACCATAATGATCCGGCAGATCCAGTACCTGCTTGAGCGTCTGGTGCAGCTCTTCTACTGTCGAGAAATCTTCACCGTTTAAAATCACTGTCTTCATGTATGCTCTCATTATCCACACCTTACCTTGTTCAACATTTACAATACCATTCCTACTGTTCCAGTCGGCATCTTAACGTGAACCTGTACTTCCGGAAGCCTCCTGGTACCGGCTTCCCTATCTGGGCCTGAGCGACACTGAGACCTGACGCATGACAGCACGACACGCCTGCCAGATACATTTTCTTCTCCTGGCAGCCATTTATGATCAGCTATTCAGTTATCTCATTACCTTTATAACATATTCCCTTTGTAAAAGAACCCTATTTATTATGCATTTTTGTAAAAATTCTAAATAAGATTACTACGGAAATGGTTGCAGGCAGTCTCTCCCAGATTCTGTATATACGGAGCCGGCAGAACAGCCTGCCGATGATCCATCTCCAGTCCCTTCATGGGTATGTACAGAGTCACCAAGTTACCAGACTACCAGAAACCAGGCCGGATGGAAAGCGGAATCTGAAGGATAATACCGGTATGGCGGTCATGATAAAACGGCTCCATTCGCTGGCTGTGTTCTATCCGTTGTTAGTGTAAAAAAACCTGCCAGCCAACGATCACCGGCAGGTTTCTGGGGAGGTCTGACTGTATTGTCAGATCCATTATTTGCTGTTAATGTTGTCCTTTTTTGGCTTTATAGGCACGGGAATACTGGTCTGCTGCAATGATCGCATCCTTGACATCATCGGCAGTAACGACAAACGGCAGATTATGGGCAGTCTCATCCGGTTTGGTCGCTGCCTGAGCCACACGATACAGATCTTCATCGGAGACATCAGCGATTTTCAGATCTTCCAGCGTTACCGGCAGATCGAGACTGATATAGAAGGCGATATAGCGTTCAATCTCATGAATCGGCCGTTTCTCCAGGGCCAGCTGTGTCAGCGTACCAAAGGCAACTTTCTCTCCGTGGGTCATATGGTGAATATCTCCCTCAAGTACGGTAAATCCATTATGAATCGCATGGGCTCCTGCCAGACCGCCGCTCTCAAAGCCCAGTCCGCTCAGCAGAGTGTTGGCTTCAACGACTGCATCCAGTGCAGGCGTGACTACTTTGCGCTGAACCGATTCGTAGGCCAGCAGACCAAAGTCAAACAGTGTTTCTTCACATTTACGGGCAATCGCTTCAGCGGCGAGTGTCGGCAGTCCGCCTGCCATCGTCGTCGCGCGTGCTTCGATAACCGCCCGTGCTTCTACCCAGGTAGCCAGTGCATCGGCAATACCCGAGGACAGGAATCGTGCTGGTGCTCCGGCAATAATTTTGGTATCGACCAGAATCAGATCCGGATTTTTATTGTAAAATTTGTAGCTCTCGAAGATACCTTCATCGGAGTAAATCACGGACAGTGCACTGGTTGGCGCATCGGTGGATGCTGTAGTCGGAATAATGACGGTATAGCCGCCCAGCACATCGCTGACTGCCTTGGCAGTATCAAGCGTTTTGCCGCCGCCTACACCGATGACGATTTTGGCTTCATTTTCCCGGCCGATCTCTACCAGCCGATTGATCTCGTTGGTGGATGCTTCCCCGTTAAATACCGCTTTAACATAGCCTACAGAGGCTTCTTCCAGGCTTTTCAGTACCTGATTGCCTGCAATATCCCATACGATATCATCCGCGATGACGAGGGATTTGTCTCCTTTGAGCGCCTGCACATACTGACCTGCTTTTTGGATTACATCTCTTCCCTGTACATATTTGCCCGGACTGATAAATACGCGTTCTGTCATGATATATTGCTCCTCTCCAACCTGTAGTTGCTCATGCGCCTTGATACAGGAAGCACATGAATGAAGTCCACTATTCCGCTATGTACCTGATTGATCTGCCAGTCTGCTGGCCGGGATCCGAATGAAATAATCTCACTCTTCCCGCTGCTGTAGCTTATGTTTTCTGAGCCTGTATACTCAGCTTGCTGGCCGCATATGACGGCTGGCCTTCGCGAATAAATAGGCTTCCTTTATATATTCACCAGAAGTACTATCACACTAACAGTCATTCCTTGTCGAATATGAGAACAATATAAATAAACATTTCCAAGAAATCCAATAAAATATAGCAAAAAGGCCTCATTCCATAAAGAATGAGACCTTTTCAGGCAAAAAATAATGCGGTCGAGAGGACTCGAACCTCCACGGGGGTAAGCCCACACGGACCTGAACCGTGCGCGTCTGCCAATTCCGCCACGACCGCATAATCTAATGTTACCGTTCCATATCTAAATTTCCCGGCCACAAGAAATAGAATACCATATTAGTTAGCAAGCGTCAAACTTTATTTTTCTATATTTTTTCTTCTATAATAAAGGTTATACGGTCAGCATATAATGGCAGTGTTCCTCCTGCAGAATCGTCGGAATCTGTGATCACCGGCTTCCCGATAAGTTCTCTTTCCAGTCTCCCTCTGTTCTGTTCACTCCTATGTGCCACCACTCCGTTTCCCATCCGATTCGCCTGCTGGATCAGCCGAGGAACCAATGCTGTACGGAGTGGTGCGACAATTCCGTAAGAGTCTGCAGTCTGGCTGGATACCGCCAGCTGCAATCAATATGCAGTACGATGCCGATTGTTACTAACCTCGTATTACATGCTTATTTGGCTGCAGCTACCGGCAGCTGGTGACGCATTTCCCACAGCTCGGCATAGCTGTGAATGACCACATCCGCCTCACTCAGATTCTGATTACCGGACCCCGGATTCTGGTGACCGATACAGCGCATGCCGGCAGACTTGGCTGCCCGCACTCCATTGCGGGAATCTTCGATTACCATGCAGCGTTCCGGAGTCACTCCAAGAATCTCGGCGGCCCGCAGGAAAATATCCGGTGCCGGCTTGCCGTGTGCCACCTCTTCCCCACTGATCATATCGCGGAAAAAGCGGCGTATTTCCAATCTTTCCAGAATCAGTTCAATCAAGGCACGCGGAGACGATGAAGCGACCACCATGGGTACACCGGCCTCTGTCAGCCATGCCAGCCAGTCGGTCAGCCCGTTGAACGGCTGCAGTTCCGGATGCTCGCGAATCACATCCATCACATGCTTCACATGGAACTCCAGCATCTGCTCTACCGTACAATCGAGTAGATGCTTCTGCTGAACCTGCTCAAACATGGATGCCAGCGTCACACCTACATACGTATGATGTTCCTCTTCATCCACACTGGCGCCAAAATGGACAAATGTGCTTTTTTCAATCTCAAAGTAAATCGGTTCGCTGTCAATCAGCACTCCGTCCATATCAAAAATAAAGCCTTCGACCGGCTCATGCTGCCAGTCTGCCGGTTCACGCTCAGCTGCAGAAGATAAAGAGTGTGCTGCAGATTCGTTGGAATTGGTTGTCATCGTCATTCCTCCATTACAAGTAAAATATCCTTTTTCCTTAGATTAACCCAATGCCTCTAGCGATCACCTGCGAGGCATCAGCAGGACTGTAACACAACCTTAATTGCGCTGGAGGAAGAAGTCAATGTGCCGTCATTGAGGTCACAGCCCAGCGTCTGGAATGCTTCCTTGTAGGATTGCAGCGGATACGTATGCGTGATCAGCTTGCTGGCAGGCACAAGCCCTTTTTCAATCATATAATGGGCTGTCGCAAACGTTCCGAGCGAGTCGATCGAACCGATAATCTTGAGACTGCGGTCTACGATCTCTTTGGGATTAAAAGTGTTGATACCGTCACGCAATCCGACCAGCATCAGATACCCGCCATGCGCCAGATTGGACAGAATCTGCGTACCGATCACACCGGTCGTGTCCACGACGAGATCCACCTGACGATCCTCCGGCGAGATCGCCTCCAGCGCCCCTTCAAAAGAAGAATATGTAGACCAGCGTTCCGGTGCGATCGAATCTGCCAGACGCATACGTTCTTCCGAGATATCGACGATGCTGCCTGTTACCCCTTTGGAAGCGAGAGCATAGCTGTACAGCATGCCAATCGGACCGGCACCGAGAATAATTGTGCGGAAATTGGGCAGCAGGTTGATCTGATTAATCCCGGTCAGCATGCAGCTCAGCGGCTCTGTCATGGTAGCTTCTTCATAGGTGACATGATCAGCCAGCTTGTACAGGAAGCGGTCTTCCGTTACATAATAATCGGTAAATGTACCATCACTGCTCACGCCGGTCTCGGTTGTACTTTTGTGAAGGCAATGATTCTGACGGCCTGTACGGCACATTGAGCATTGACCGCAGTAATACGTCGGATCGATGACGACGCGGTCACCCGGCTGCAGCGTAGTCACGCGTGCTCCCACTTCGATAACTTCCCCCGCAGACTCGTGGCCGAGAATGATAGAGGATTTGGCATGATATTTACCGCTGATAATCCCCAGATCGGTACCGCACACCCCTGTAGCATGAATACGCACGAGTACATCACGGTCACCGGTAATCATCGGACGCGGTCTTTCTTCCAGTGCAACATCCCAGGCAGAACGATAGACAAGTGATAACATTATTTAACCTCCTCGGGTCAACCCATTTTTTGTAGTACACGTTCCAGACGACCAACGATTTCGACGAGCTCATCTTCTGTAACCGTGAGTGACGGACGAACTTTGACCACATTGCCGAATCCATAACGGGAACCGCGCAGAATCAGGTTTTCTTCCTTGAAGGCCATGTCGATGATCGCATTGGCTTTGCGGGAATCCGGTGCGCCATCGGCATCCTGAATCTCCAGTCCCCACATCAGACCGACGCCGCGTGCTTCACCGATCGTATCCGGATACAGTTCTGCGAGCGGGTTCAACAGATTGCCGAGCAGCTTTCCTTTGGTACGTACACTTTCGAGGAAGCCGGAAGCCGATACCACTTCCATCGTCGATTTCGCAGCAGTCAGCGAGATCATATTGCTGCCCGAGGTAAAGGAATGCTCATGCTTTTCCAGCACATTCAGACGGGATTGCATCAGGACGGCAGCCACCGGCACACCGATTCCGCCAAGTCCTTTGGCGAGGGTAATAATATCCGGCTTGATATCAAACAGCGTGCTCGCATACATCTCGCCAGTGCGGCCGACGCCGGTCTGCACTTCGTCCGC
Organism: Paenibacillus sp. Z6-24; assembly: GCF_054161335.1. Classification (NCBI taxonomy): domain Bacteria; kingdom Bacillati; phylum Bacillota; class Bacilli; order Caryophanales; family Paenibacillaceae; genus Paenibacillus; species Paenibacillus sp. Z6-24. The sequence goes on from NZ_CP096398.1 coordinate 3,335,750, forward strand.
AATCAGGATCATCTCGTGCTCATCACACAGTTTGCGCAGCTGCTGGAAATATTCCATCGGTGGAATAATGTTGCCGCCATTGCCGAGGATCGGCTCGATAATCATGCAGGCAGTAGATCCTGAACCACCGAACTCCAGCTGATCCGATAATGCTTCCACACACTGCATGGCACAATGCTCCGGATCGGTCTGGAACGGGCATCTGTAGCAGTACGGCACAGGTACATGCAGCGAATTGGGCACAGAGGAGTTCGGGAATCCTTTGCGGCGGAACGCATTCCCTGAGATCCCGGTAGCAAATTGGGTCTGTCCATGGTGAGAATAGAACAAGCTGACGATATCCGTGTCACCGGTATACTTTTGTGCAATCTTGGTCGCACATTCATTCGCCGTTGAACCGGTAATATCACGCATCCAGCCAGCGTCGATTCCATTTGGCGCTTCTTCCAGCAGCAGGGACAGCACTTCCTCTACATACGGCTCGGTAAAAGAAGATGACATATGGGTGAGATTCCCCACCTGCTCCTGGATCTTTTCAACAACATAAGGGTGATTGTAACCCAGCGACAGGTTGAATGTACCGGACACGCCGTCCAGATATTCGTTCCCTGCATCATCAATTAAACGGATTCCTTTTCCAATCGAAAATCGGCTTTCAGTAGTAGTTGACATGTATAATCCCTCCGGATGAATGTAATTGCAATCGGTTAAGAGGCAACGGTAACAATGCGATTCTTTGATCAAATAAATTGTTAACTGGTTGTTAAAAGAATATTATTCTGATGAATCAGCCTTGGAATAGATGGACTATCCGATAGACCGACCCGCCAGGACAACGCCGCCATCCATTCCAGTGACATGTCCTATACCTTCATACTGGAAAAGCAGGCATCACCTCCTTTACAGAATAGGATGCAGGAATCATGCTGCCGATCAGTACTTGGACTCGATCCCGGTACGCAGGGAGGTATCTGCCGATTTGAGCTGCTGCACCAGAATGATACTGATCAGCAGAATGAGTGCGAACAGAGCGAAGATCCACAGTGTCGGCCCAAATGACCAGCGATCCATACTCCATCCGATAACATACTGCAGTATAGAACCACCAATCCCGCCCGCTGCAATCAGTGTACTGGTCGTCCGTTCCACCATGCCCGGCAGCAGCGTATTGGCAAATACGAGCCCAATCGAGAACAGTCCTGATATGAACAGCCCTACGCCGAAGATCAACAGGTACATCATGATCGGATTGGTGAAAAAGGCCAGTGCGCTGATCAGCACCATCGAACCGATCGCACTGCCGATCAGGAAAGGAACATAACTCATTGTCTCTGCCATCCGTCCAACAAATAATCTGCCGATCGTAATCGCACCCCAGAAAAATGTCACACTAAGCGAGGCGGCCGAGTCGCTGATCGAGATACTTTCAATCAGAATGGAGGGCAGGAAGTTCATCATCCCCAGCTCTATGCCCATATAGACAAAGAAGAACAGAACGAAGATGGACAGCAGCCGCAGCTGGGCACCGGTATAACGTGGCTTGGCTGCAACAACCGTCTTGCTGTCCGGCTGTTGATCCTGATGCAGATGGGCCGAGCTGTCAGTCGGCATTCTCAGCCAGAACAGCAGCAGGACAAAGGTCGACAGCGCCACCGTATAAAAGGATAGGTTCCAGACATGCAGGTAAATGTACAGACTGGCCAGCGCCGGCAGCAGCATCGAGCCGACACCAAAGTAGACATCCAGCTTGGTCATGGCAACCGCTTTTTGCTCTTCGGCAAATTCGATCGTAAATGCCCCAATTGATGACTCAATAATCCCCGAACCAAAGCCGACGAATATGGTCATCACCACCAGCAGTGCCCAGACCGGCATCGTTCCTATCACCGCATAAGCAATCGTAATCGCAGCCAGTGCTACCAGCAGCAGTCTCTTGCGTCCAATACTTGCAGATAACGATGGCGAGACCAGTACACCTGCCAGAAATCCGATAAATTGCAGGAATAGCAGCGTACCTCCATCACTGTAATCACGCCCATAGTGAGGCAGGATCACCGGCAGCAATGCCCCCAGCATTACGCTGGTAATTCCGATCAAAAAGTAAAATGCACAGCTCAGTCTAAAAATCCGTTTCATAATTCTCATCATCCTTCCAAAAATATCTTATTTAGCTTGATATTCCCATTTTATTTACACATAATGAACTAGCGAACAGCTGCCATTCAGCTGTTGCCCATTTTATCCAGCAAAGGAGCAGGTATGATGAAAAACGTATTGGAAAATTTCACAGGTCAAGCGATGGACGAACGATTGCAGTGGTACTGTCCTCCACAGGAATGGGAAGTATCCACAGACAAAAAGGTACTCTCCTTTAAGCCGCTTGCAGAGACGGACTTCTGGCAGAAAACGCATTACGGATTCCGCGTCGACAATGGACATTTCTTGTTCGCCGAAGTATCCGGCGATATCACGGTAACAACCAGAGTTCGTACATACCCGGTGCACCAGTATGATCAGGCCGGGTTAATGATCCGCTTCTCCGAGCAATGCTGGCTCAAGACATCTGTCGAGTTTGAGACCGAGGGCCATGCCAAGCTGGGCGTCGTCGTGACCAATAATGGCTTCTCCGACTGGTCCACTCAGAATTTCCAGGCAGGCTTCACGGAGCTGCTCTTTCGGATCAGCCGGGCTGCCGGTGACTATACCGTCGAATACGCCGAGCAGGAAGGTGACACCCCAGAATCAACAGAGTGGCATCAGATAAGAATAGCGCATCTATTCGATGATATAAGCGATCAGACCCCTTTCCAATGCGGAGTCTATGCATGCAGCCCTCAGGGACATGGCTGTCAGGTCGAATTTGAATTTCTCCATATCGAGCGTACAGACAAAGCTTCCAGCTGAGAAACACATCTGGAATATATGTATATGAATTGTTACATTTACAATAATTAACTATAGATACTTTTATTATGACGGTCAATGTAAAATTTGCGTGACATTACGGATATGGGATGGCCATCATAAATAAGATATATTGCAATTTATTGAACAATATGGAATGACAATCTTTGATTTTCACATTATCGACAAAACCTTATTATTATGTACGAGGTCTTTTTTTCTTCAGAAATGACTGCAAATATGTACTACATTCCAAAACATCTATTTTTATTAGCTAATTCACATATTTATTTATATTTTATTACTTCTTGTATACTGGCGTATGCGTACGAATACCCCGTTATTATCCAGAAGGCAGATTTTCTTCCGGTTAATTGCGGGTTTTTTATATGCTGACTATTTTCAATTTTTATTATGTAAAAATATGGAATAAAGAGAAATATATAAATTCATCAGTTTTTTTGCGCATACGTTTGCATAATGGATATTGGTAATTCACTATCCTATTCTGCAACAAATGCAAACGTAAGTATACTGCTTTTTCAATTAAAATAACAGAATATTGATAAAATTTTTCAGAGAAACACTTGTCCAAAATGCAACAGACTTATTGTATGAAGAAGCAGGTTATCGTAGTTCCAATATGACATGCTAACATAACATTATGGAACTGTTAAAAGGACAATTATACTGCCTGATCACCCGCATAATTTTAGCAGTCTGAATAATCCACTTCCCTGAAGTCTCGAGGAGCAGTGAGAGCCATTACGATTATTTTCCAAATATTTGATTATGCTGCTCTCGAAACATCTTATTTTTCTTCTTTTTCTGCATAAATTGCCTGTTTACCGTAACTTTTACTTGCCAAATATCCCCATGTTCGGTACAATAAGAACATAAGTTCTCATAAGGTGGTGACATGAATGGCTGTCTTTTTATCTGAAGAAGAACGTTCCCTGGTAAAAAGCTATCTGCTGCTTGTTTATATTCAAAAGAAATTTGATCATGATACACGTGCGCTGGAAGAAAGTGATCAGCTCAGTGCGCCAGGCCTGTACCGGGAAGTGATCCGAAGTGCTGCTGACCGTGCCAACCTGCTGCTATCCGAGGTAAGACGTGATCTGCGCAAGCAGAATCTGCGTCTGTATGAGGTCGACCAATCCGACAGCAGTGTCGAAGCCCAGATCCTCTGCAAGGGCCATCATGGCACCTTCCAGATCCCGGCGGTAGAGTTCCGTCAGGAAGCGGCTGAGCGGATGCGTGCCTATCTGGGGCTGATACCGGCAACAGAGGCTTCTTCTGCACCGGCTGACGACAGACAGCCTGCACCCTATAATCCGTCCCGTGTACGCGAACCTGCACGTTACTCCGGTTATTCCCCTTATCGCACAGGGACCTGAGTATAGAAGCTACAACATATCTTCTCTATATTTCGTCTATCCTTTATTTTATATACACTTTCCTTTTTACTATATTGGTTATGAAGAACTGCAGCGTATAACTCGCCTGCACAGATTCTACTCCTAACATAAAAAAGCCATCTGCAGCGGACTCCAATCCGGCAGATGGCTTTTATTATTTATGGTCTTGCCTGCTTTTCCTTTTACTGTTGTTCTTGCTGAGCGTCCAACTCTCCCGCTTCATCCTGTTCCAGCGGATCAATACGCGGGTCTTTGGACGGCTGAATAATATAGCTGCGACTCAGCTTGGCCACATTACGATTTGGACGACGGATCAGTACATGTTCATCATCCCAGGCAATGACGATTCCTCGTACATCATTATCACGTATGCCATCCCGCACGACCCGGACTTTCTCTCCGGACTGGCGATAGGTGTCCAGTTGCTCTTCTGACATCATCATCTTCACCCTCTTTGCTCACTATAGATTATGCTATTCTTACGCAATCTCTAATCTTCTACAAAAAAAGACCTAAATGAGATCATTTAGGTCTGAATGCTTGTTGAATGACTTCCTGCTATGATCAGCGCTGTGCGTGTTCTTTGGAATCGTTTTTCTCGAACCAATAATCAAGCACTTTCGCGGACATCACACGCTCGTTCACGTACTCTACCTGGTGATCGGAAAATTGCGATTTCCAGTTAAAGTCCAGCTCTTGACACAGATTCACAATGGTCAGCAATTCAGACCATGCTACATAACGTTTGTACCAGAAGAACTGCGGATGTTCAATCATATAGGGATACAGGTCATCAAATTCAGTATGCTTACAATCCAAAGCACGCTCGAAGTGTACTTTTGCGGCGGCCAGTTTATTGATAAAAAACTCTTCAGTGATCGGCTCTTTGCTCATTAGTCTGCCTCCCCTCCCTAACATATCTTTATTATAAGACATTAATACCCCATTTGGAAAGAAAATATCATGTTTTCAGTCAAAGGATATCCGTAATTGTCAAGTTCTTGTTATAACATGGGGCCATATTTACACTATCGGCTATCAATGTCCATAAAATAAGATACACCAAAATAAAAGGTTTAAACATAAGTTGCCAGGATTAGACGAAAGTAATCTTGCCTTCATCCAGCGAAGCAATCTTTACCAGTGAATCCAGACGAATCCCCTGCTCACGGATCGACTGTGCTCCATTTTGGAAGCATTTCTCGATAACAATGCCTACACCGACCAGTGTCGCTCCAGAGCGCTGAATGATCTTGACCAGACCACGTGCAGCATCTCCATTGGCGATAATATCATCGATAAAGAGAATACGGTCATCGGCACTAATGAACTGTTGGGACAATACAATATCCGTCACAATGCCCTTGGTAAAGGAAGGCACACGCTCTACCAGTGCATCCGGATCGGCAAGCAGTGTCTTTTTGCGGCGGGCGAATACGAGCGGAACGCCCAGTTCATGCGCTGTTGCAAAAGCGATCGGAATGCCTGACGATTCTACAGTGACAACACGGGTAATCTGTTCGGAACGGTACAGCTGTGCAAACTCCCGGCCCATCCGCATGGTCAGCTGGGGATCTACCTGCTGGTTCAGCAGAGCATCCAGCTTCAGTACATCATTCGATAGTACAGTGGCTTCCTGCAAAATTCGTTGTTTGAGTTCTTCCATGATTCGTCCTCCATCACTCATATTCTGATGGCTTGTGCTGCATCAGTATTCCGTTGTCAGCTGATCCCTGGTGACTTGTACGCCCGGTCCCTCTTTTCTACTGATGCCATTCCATCCGGCGGCTGTCTCGATCATACGCATACAGACGATTATATCATGCTGCATGTCCATCTGTAGTATGGATTTGATTATACCGGATTAGCGAAGGCAAGTAATTTGCAAAATTGTCATGATTGTCGTCTTCCTACTGCTGCATTACTCGCTGTCCGATTGCTGGACGGTAAGGTCGGGCATTACATGAAGCGGATTCTCGGTCAGGTACTCCAGATACAGCCTTTTGAGTTCATTGACCACATGGGTGAGCGAGTATTGATTTTTGGCTTTTTCCCAGCCGGTTCGAGCCAGTTCATAACGATACGAAGGATCGGCAATGACTTTCTCCAGCGCATCGGCGAGCAGCTGCTCCTGATCCGGGGGTACCAGCAGGCCATTGACGCCGTTTTCGATCTGTTCGGCAATACCACCTACATTGGTGCCGACCAGCGCCAGCCAGCAGAGTGCAGCCTCGGCAAATACGGAGCCAAACGCTTCTGCCCGGGAAGGCAGCACAAAAATATCAAAGAACGGCATAAACTCTTCCGGATGCAGGGTGTATCCGTAGAAAATGGTATCCTCGTAAATGCCCAGCTGCTGGGCCATCTGTTCCAGATCCGTACGACTCGGTCCATCCCCGATAATATGCAGCACATAATTATGACCGCGCTGCTTGAGAATGGCGCAGGCTTTGAGCAGTGTGTCCAGCCCCTTGGCGGGGACGAGACGGCAGACCGTCATCAACTGCGGCACTTCATTTTCGTGCGGCACAGGCTTAAAGCGTTTCTCATCGAAACCGTTCGGCAGCACCTCGATCCTCTCAGGATGCTCCACGTAGGCGGACATATACGTACGGAAGGAGTGGGACACGGTCATTAGGCGATCCGTTCGGTATTCCAGCTCACGATACAGGGATGTGAGAAATTCCTGCTCCATGCTGCCTTCCGTAATTTTGCCGTTTAGCAGCAGCTCGCGTTCATAGCTGGAGTGTACGGTTTGTACAATCGGCGTATCCGGGAACACCTCACGCATGACCAGTCCGACCAGCGGATGATGGGAATGAATCAGATCATAGGGCTTGTTCAGCCGCAGACGCGCCCACCAGCGGTAGTCACGATAGGTCTGGATATATTTCTGCACCACCGGGCTTGCGTCATACACAGTCCAGTCAAACGTCTCAAACACGACGTCATCCTTGCCTTTGTTACGTATCCGTTTGGGTAAAGAGAAGATCTCCATCTCCCAGCGTGCAGAACTGAACCGTTCCTGCAGGTAGGGAATCATGGACGAGACGCCTCCCGGTTGTTCAGGAGGAAAAAACAGGGCTTGCAGCAATCTCAAGAATATTCCTCCTTTCCCTTATTCGTTACTTCAATATATCAACATAACCATGCTGATCATCAAGTCTGACTCTATACAACAAGATTGTATCATGTATCGGGGCAGACCAACATCATAAAACCGCTCAACTGCTTGAGCGGCTTCAGATCAGGCTGTTATCCGGTTGATTGATGGATATATGAGAGTGCTGCCGCACCAAGGCTGCACTATTCGGTGCAGCACTGTAATTGAACAGATCAGCCAGTTACTCCGGCGTACTTTTTGAGCATATGATAGACGCCTTCCTCATCATTGGAGTACGTGACTTCATCTGCGGCCGCCTTAACTTCGAGCGGTGAATTATCGACGGCAATACCGAGACCGGCATATTGTATCATCGACAGGTCATTGTAATAATTGCCGATCGCCATAATCTCTGCAGGAGCGATGCCCCGGCTCTCTGCCAGTGCCTGCAGTGCGTCTCCCTTGGACGCCCGGGGATGCATCAGATCGATGAAAAATTCCCCGCTGCGCAAAATGTTAAACTCCGGCGTCCACAGGCTCCACTCCTTATAAGCGGCGTCCAGCTGATCCGGCGAAGCAAAGGCGCTCAGCTTCAGCACGGGCGCTGACAGCCCCTCCCACGCCGGCAGCAGCAGCGGCTTCATCTGGAAGCTCTGGAACTTGGCATACATCTCCTGTGCTGCCGCCTGCATGTTCTCCGGCGAATCCACATATATTTTAAAAGCGGTATTGATATCAAAATGAATATCATGCTGGCGGCAGTAGTGCATATAAGTTTCCAGTGCAGCGGTATCCAGTGGAAACTGGTGGATCACTTCACGGGTACCCGTATGCACAGTCGCCGCGCCGTTATGCACGATTACACAGCCTTCTTCATGCAGACCCAGTTGCTCCATATAAGGAATGGAGTTTACCGGCGTCCGTCCGGTACATAATACAATCTCAGTGCCGCGGGCAGCCACTTCCTGGAGTGCTGCAGCTGTCTTTGGGGAAATCTCGTGGTTGCTGTCCAGCAGCGTACCATCCATATCAAGAGCGATTAATCGATAGTTCATTGATCCACCTGCCTGTTTTTTAATATATATCCAGTATTATTGGTTGATTAGTTGATGAATTGACCAGTCGATCATGAAATATGGTCGGCTGCAGTTCGCCCTATCGATTCCAGTTCTGCTGCCGTCAATTCACGGTATTCGCCGAGCGGCAGCGCAGGGTCCAGCTGCAGAGCACCCATGGAGAGCCGCTGCAGATAGATGACCTTTTTGCCGACTGATTCGAACATCCGCTTGACCTGATGGAACTTGCCTTCGGAAATGGTCAGTTGAATCCGGGATACGATGCCTTCCGGTGTAGGCATGTGTTCCAGAATACGCAGTTCTGCCGGAAGTGTCTCGTATCCGTCATCCAGTGTGACACCCTGACGGAACGCTGTAATATCATCTTCGCCGACTTCTCCCATCACATCCGCCGCATACGTTTTGGGAACATGCTTGCGCGGAGACAGCAGATCATGGGCCAACTGACCATCATTGGTGAGCAGCAGCAGTCCTTCGGTATCCTTGTCCAGACGTCCAACCGGGAACGGCTGGAATACCTGATACTCCACATCCAGCAGATCGACCACAGTACGGTCATGCCGGTCTTCGGTCGCCGAAATGACGCCCTGCGGCTTGTTCATCATCAAATATATATATTCACGGTACATGATCTGTTCCCCGTCAAATTCAATCTTTTCCTGATATGGATCGACCTGCAGTCCGCTGTCCTTGATGACTGCATCATTGACGGTAATCCGTCCCTGCTTGGCTGCACGCTTCAATTCACTGCGTGTGCCATAGCCGAGATTGCCGAGTATTTTGTCCAGACGCTGTTTTTTTACCGGTTTATTCATCGTTTAGATCCATCTCCATCCTGCCGGGTATTCGTTTTTGAGTATGTCGCCCTGCTGCCATTTTCCCCAGCCTGCCGAGAAGCCGTCGATACATACGAGCACATAGCCGCGCGGGGATGCTCCCTGGTCACACTGAATGCGCTCAGCCGGAACCGACAGCGTCTCGCCTTTGAGATACGATATCGCTTCCGGCGAATCCGCACTCAGATTCAGCCTGCGCTTGGCTTCGGCAGGCACCAGTGCGGCTGCCAGGGCGTGCCCTGGGGTAAAGCGGCCATTTTTGTAAGAGCCAAGATACCATCCCGGACGGATTACCTTGAGACCCTGCAGCCGGTTCTCCTCCACCGGGGACTGATACATATTCTGGCCAAAAGTAATCAGACGCTGCACTGTCCAGTCTCCGGTCAACTCCTGTCCGCTGAACTCCATCCACAGTTGAGGAGGAGATGCTTCCTCCGTTCCTTGCGTCCGACTGCCGGCCGCTCCGCGTGCGGATTTGCCTTTGGACTCCGGACGTCCTCTGGAGTCGTCTCTGCCCGCCCGCCGTTCTGCCTTTTTCTCTGCCCGGCTATCCGGTCTGGAGGCAGCATGACGCTGCGGCCGTTCTTTATAGGTATGAGCGATGACGGGCGGCTCAGCAGGTATATAATCCGCCTGGCGAGCAGCCTGATGGTCCAGCACAGCGATATAATGCCCTTCTCCCTCCAGCTGATGCGGCCATAACCGAACGGTTCTGCTCGTCTGCTCGATCGATGCTGGAGACACCGGATTATACTCATCTGCCGAAATGGCGGTCAACACCGTCTCTCCCTGCTGAATCTCCTCCTCCACCCGGTGTGCCCATTCACTGCGTCCACGGCCAAAATGTTCGGCATGTGCAGGCAATGTCACGGTGAACTCCGGATGCTGATCGAGGAACACAGCGATACTGCGTTCATTTTCCTCCGGGGCAAAGGTACAGGTCGAATACACAATCCGGCCGCCCGGCGCCAGCATCGTCGCTACGGTCTGCAGAATATCCCGCTGCATGATCGAACAGCGTTCCACCGAATGGTTAATCCACTGGCGGGCGGCATCGTCGTCCTTGCGGAACATGCCTTCTCCGGAGCAGGGAGCATCGACCAGAATTTTATCAAAGAAACCGCCAAACCGGGTGGCAATCACCTCGGGTGATTCATTCAGAATCACGGCATTGCGGACACCGTACAGTTCCATATTTTTGGCGAGTGCGCGTGTACGCTCTGCACTTAGATCATTGGTAACGAGCAGTCCCTGACCCTGCAGCGCTGCCGCAATCTGGGTCGACTTGCCGCCCGGTGCCGCGCACAGATCGAGTACACGGTCACCCGGCTGTACATCGAGCGCTTCGACCGGACTCATCGCGCTTGGCTCCTGAATATAATAGAGGCCTGCATAATAATACGGATGCTTGCCGGGGCGTGCTGCAGCATCCACATAATAGCCGGTCGGACACCAGGGAATCGGCCGCAGTTCGAACGGCGACTGCTGCCGGAACTGCTCATTGGAAATTTTCAATATATTTACACGCAATCCCGCACGGGGTGACTGCTCATAACTGTCCATAAAGGACTGGAATTCATCACCAAGCAAATCCTGCATCCGCTGCACGAATTGCGGCGGTAATTGTACTGACATAAGGTTATAGGCTCCTTCTGGGTAGATAACGTACTTGTTAAGAACAAGCTATATTTTAGCATATTTCCCTCTCCCTGCGGCGACAAAACAAAAAGCCTGCCTTTTACAGGCAAGCTTTGTTGTATGCAGGTACAGATCAGTAGTCTATTAATCTCTATGGGTACGAAGTTGTATGGAGCTGTGGGCAGATCCGATATGACCGAAATTGGTTACTCGGCACCTGATCCCTTTGCCTTGGGCCCGCGTTCGTATCCGGTACGCTGCGGAATATTCACCAGGATCGTAAGGGATGCCTCCTCTACCGCTTTACGCAGCAGCGGGTCGACAATCTCAATATCCAGATCATAAAATTCAAATGGCTCCTGCTCATAACGCTCCAGCCGCCGAATATACCGTTCCACATCATGCCGCAGCTTGTCGAGATTAATCCCCAGCATATCGGGAGCATAAGGAGACAGCTTACGGTGGCTGCTTTGCAGCATTTTCAGGGCACCGCTCAGCTTGTTATACATGGAATTGATCGTGCCATTGCGGAAATGGTACAGCCCGACCGCTACCTGCAGCAGTCCCTGATAGATGGGTTCTCTGCCTTTTTCCAGCCACAATTCTTCCAGTACTTCATGACACTCAAAATAATCCCGATCCCGGTTAAAGTATACCAGGTAGGCTACATACAGAGGTTCAAACTCAGCGCTCATGGTTTTCCTCATCAATCGTTCGTGAAGCGGCTTTGCGCTTGCGCTTGACATCATCAGCCAGCTGACGGAGGCCTTCAAAGTCCTTATTTTGCCAAAGTGCGTTGAACTTGTCCTGACTCTCGATCGCCTCGGTAATCATATGATGGAAATACAGGCGATGAATATCCGTCAGTACCCGCTGGACGATGCTGGCATCATCCTCAAAGCTCTTCTGGGCATCCAGGATGTCTTCACGGATGCTGGACATCTCGTTATCCAGGATCATCGCCGCTTCGGCTGCTGTTTTCAGCCGGTTGCGGATCGGTGTCGGCAGACTCTGCCGGTATTTGTAATTTAGGGAGTGCTCGATCGTCGCCCAGAAGTTCATCGCCAGAGTCCGGATCTGAATCTCGGCCAGTACAATTTTCTGACCGAAGGCTGTCTGTACCGGATACTCGGCGATCATATGGAAGCTGCGATAGCCGCTGTCCTTGAAGTTGGTAATATAGTCTTTTTCATAAAGAACAGTCAGATCCTTACGGGCGCGAATGTACTGCGCAACCCAGCGGATATCCTCCACGAACTGGCACATAATCCGGATGCCTGCGATATCCTCAATTCCTGTCTCAAGCTCAGTCATCGGAACGTCCAGACGCTTGGCTTTATCCAGAATGCTGGATATTTTTTTGACGCGCCCGGTGACAAACTCGATTGGCGCGTATTCTTCCCTCTTTTTGAGTTCGGCGCGCATAGTTTTAAATTTCACCTTTAATTCTTCAACCGCTTGTTCATAGGGAAGCAAGAATAATTCCCAGTCTCTGTCATCCATCTTCATGCCTCCTCAGTCTATGACCTCATTCTTTCGAATTTACATGTATTGGGGTTTGGATTAGCGGTGGTCTGCCCCGACCGCCTCCGAGATATGTGTGAAGCCGTCACGCTTCATAAGCTCACGGATCCCGTTATGCAGCTCACGGGTCACCTGAGGACCTTCATAGATAAATGAAGTGTAAATCTCCACCAGACTGGAACCTGCCTTGATTTTGTCATAGGCATCCTGACTGGAGAAAATGCCGCCGCAGCCGATTATCGGCAGTCTGCCGCCGGTCTGACGATAGACGCTGGCAATAATCTCGGTAGAGCGCCGGGTTAACGGACGTCCGCTGAGACCGCCTGCCTGTCCGGCATCAGGATGGGTTAATCCCTCTCGCGACAGAGTTGTATTTGTTGCGATCAGGCCGGCTGCTCCGCTGGACTGAATCGTATCCACCATATATTCCAGCTCCGCCTCGCTCACATCCGGTGCAATCTTCACCAGCACGGGCTTTGTCGAACCATGCTGCTGTTCCTGACGCTTCATCTCCGCCATCACGGCAGCAAGCAGTTCCTTCAGTTCATTGCCATGCTGGAGGTTGCGCAGATCCGGCGTATTCGGTGAACTGATGTTGACGACAAAGAAGTCGGCATATGGGTAAAGGGTACGGATACAGGACTCGTAATCGTCAGCAGCCTGCTCATTGGGCGTTGTTTTATTTTTGCCGATATTCACAGCAATCGGGATGGGACGGGCATTCAGTTCCTGAAGCCTCTTCGCCATCGCATCGGCACCTTCGTTGTTAAAGCCCATCCGGTTTACGAGCGCCTGATCGGATGGAAGACGGAACAGGCGTGGCTGTTCATTACCCGGCTGAGGGCGCGGTGTAACTGTGCCCACTTCCATAAAGCCAAAACCGGATGCCGATAATCCAGGCACTGCCTGCGCATTTTTGTCCAGCCCTGCTGCCAGACCGACCGGTCCCGGGAATCTAATCCCGAATAATTCTGTCGTCATATCCGGTGTACTTGTAATGCCGTACATGGAATTCATGGCTGCCAGCGTACCTGGAATGCGCACGCCTGCGCCCAGTCCGCCGATCACAAGATGATGCGCTTTTTCCGGGTCCATCCGGAACAATACGGGTTTGAAAATGTTACGATATAACAAGTTGCATTCACTCCGTTCCTGGCATTGGCCAACCGTCTGCATGCGTATCCTGCAAGGCCTCTTCCGACCGGCCTGCAAATTGATCTCTATAACAGTTTATCCTGTTCCGGGTCAAAAGAAAAGCGATCTTCTCGTTTTAAGAAGACCGCTTCCGGATTGCCGTTTGGGTTCATTCGCTGCACTGACAGGCATCGGTAAATTTAATTCAGCCAGTGATACGTTGTATGGGGATCCGTCTGTTTCTGGCTCTTGCTCGTCTCAAAGCGTTTCTCCGGTACCCAGACCTTACCGGGCAGTACATCGCTGGCAATAGTGACTTTGGTGCCGAGCGGTACCATATCGAACAGTTCCTCCACATCGGCTTGATCCATCCGTACACAGCCAAGCGAATCGTCCAGCCCGATACTGTCCGGTTCATTCGTACCATGGATCGCATAGTTGGTATCGGAAAGCTGCATGCCCCGGCTGCCAAAATCACCGTTCGATTTACCGTTCGGATCCACCACCTTGATGGAGATATTAAATGTGCCTTCCGGCGTTTTGGCGCCGCCCAGCCCCACTTCATAGTTACGCAGCAGCACCGATCCGCTCGCTACAGCCAGCCTGTGCTTTTTCTTGTCTACGATAATCTCCAGCGGCTGCTGGAAATAAGGCTGGCTGCCCAGCGTCGAAGCCATAATTTGCGCAGCTTCGCTATCCGAACCGGCTGCTGCACTGGCAGGCAGCTCGCTGCCGCTTTGCAGTGCTTTTAGAGCGGTAAAAGTCTGATTCATGACTTCTGTACTGCCGGACAACCAGTTACCCGGGAACGCAGCTTCCAGCTGATCTGGCTGGGCAGGCAGTTTTCCTTTGGCCGTCCAATAATGATGGATAGCCGTCTGCATAGCTGCCAGCTCCTCCTGCTGCTGCATCCATTCTCCGGCTTCCTTTTGATAATGACGCAGCTGTCCAGGCTTGCAATGACAGTTCTCCGCATCATAAGACTGGATCATCGTCTGTCCGGGGTAATCCCCTTCTGTCAGCGTATACATAACCGGCAGCTTCGGCTTCCATAGCAGCCATTTGTCCGACTTTTCCATTCCCAGCACAACAGCCGTATTCGGCGCTGTCTCCAGTGCCTGCTGCTTCATATATCCGGTAAAGGAAGTCGTCGCCTCGTTACTGCCATATGACAGCCCTATCGCTGTAAAGGCAAGCGGAGCACGGAACGGTGGCTTTTTCGGTTCAGAATTACCGATATCCTTGCCGGTTTTCGTCTGGATCGGAGCAGAGGGATTATTCTGGGCCGCGAGCCGGCCGCCGTCGTACGGCGCAGCGACTGAACGCATCATGAACAGGAACAGCAGCACCACTCCCAGCATACTGTAACGCCACCGCCGTATTTTCTGCTCCCGCTTATGCGCCATTTCCATCACTTTGGCTTCATAATCCTTGAGTACATCAGCCGGTACTTTACTGTGTTCAAAAGCTTCGTAAATATCACCAGCCCGGTTATAACAATAGTTGGCCTTGCCGACCTGTCCGTCTGCTTCGTATTCCTTGCCCAGCAGGTACCAACCCATCCGGTTATTCGGATGCATTTTCACATAACGTTTCAAATACAGTAAGTTTTTCATTCGTCCATCCCCGGAATGGTTTCCGAATCTCCCTTCTTTGTAATATCAGATTATGTATTCTTCTCTGCGCAGAGTATGCCTATTATCTTCTATATCGGACAATACCCTCTTTTCTTCCAGTCATTTGCATAGGGCTGACGAATCAATTTGCATGATGCTATTTGCGCAAAAAAACGCCCTGTCCACCAGAGTGGTGAACAAGGCGTTTGGCAAAAGCCGTTTTCGCAAGAAATCAGGCTTCTTTGTTGAACGGAGCGTCTTCGATATGAATCGAATCGGTAGGGCATCCATCGCATGCGTCCTGCATATCTTCGAACATATCGTCCGGGATAGCTGTTATGCCGCGGTTGCTGTCACCATCGAAGATAACTTCAGCCAGACCTTCATCATCGTAATCATAAATGTCAGGTGCAGTAGCTCCACAAGCACCGCAAGCAATGCATGTATCCTTGTCAACCCAGGTATATTTACTCATCTGTATTCCTCCTATCCATGCTTTCCAGTAGTCTTTAATAGCGGACCCCGGTCTGTACATATAAACAAAATATAATATAAACCATCGAGAATTTCAAATGTATTACCAGCTGTTTTCCAATTACGAGCGTGTAATCCCTCTGAGACCGGAAACCCGTTATGTTAAATTTTACCCTTTAAGCTGCCGGACCAAACGATTCCTTTCTATAAAGAATCTTCTTCTCCGGTAAAACGCTGACCGTCCCGCTGCAGTGAAGTCCCCCTGATCTTATGATTGCGGATCAGCACGGAAGGATCGTTGCCAAGCATGCCTGCCGTCAGCAATGCACTCTCGCCGAATTTATCCCGCAGCTGGTCAATCACTTCATTCAGCTGTTCCTTTTGCGGCTGGCGCTCATAATCGAATAGATCGAGCTGGACAGCCGCTTCCTCACGGGGCAGCAGATTTTGCAGGGTCACACCGAGCAGTCGTACAGGTCCTTTGCCAGCCCAATGCTTGTCATACAGAGCGCAGGCTTCATGATAGACCTCCTCAGTCGTCTCTGTCGGTACCGCGAGCGCCCGGGAGCGGGTAATCGTCTTCATGTCCGGTGTACGGATCGTAATCTGCACCGTCCGAGACATCAGCTTCTGCCGCCTCATCCGCCGGCATACCTGATCGCTCAGATTCAGCATGACTCGTCTTATATCCTCCAGATCCTGTATGTCTGCCGGCAGAGTCGTCGTATGACCAATGGACTTGTTCGGCTCATGATCCGGTTCTACAGGAGAATCATCCACTCCATTCGCTGCCTGCCTGAGCCAACTTCCCTGAATGCCGAATCTGGCCTTCAGCCTCGCCTCATCAGCAGCAGCCAGTTGTCCGATAGTACGAATCCCCATTTCCCGCAGTTTCGCAGCAGTCTTACTGCCGATACCGAACAACTCTCCACATGGCTGCTCCCACAGCAAGCGGGGCACATCCCGAATACGGAGAACGGAAATACCATTTGGCTTTTTCATATCCGAAGCCATTTTGGCCAGCAGCTTATTCGGTGCAATCCCTACCGAACACGGAAGCCCCAATTCATCCTGGATACGCCGCTGCAGTTCGGCGGCAATCTCCAGTGGCGTCCCGAACTGGCTGGAGCCTGTAATATCCAGATAACATTCGTCAATGGAGGTTGCCTGCAGCAGCGGAGTATAACTGTAGGCAATATTCATAAAGGCAGAGGAATATTTGCGATACAGATGGAAATTCGGCTGGATCACTATAATATTCGGACACTTCTGTATCGCCTGGCCGACCAGCATCCCGGTTTTCACCCCACGCTTGCGGGCTTCGTAGGAAGCGGTGACGACGATGCCTTTACGCTGCTCTACACTGCCGGCTACCGCTGTCGGCTTGCCTTTGTACTTGTCCGGCTCTTCAGCGGCATGTACCGAACAGTAAAAGGCGTTCATATCCACATGCAGAATCACCCGCCCGCGTGCCGGATAATAGGCTTTATTCCCGTTCATCGCTTCCCCCTTCTCCGGACTGGCATCCTGCCTGGTGTAACGGTTGATCACATACGTACAAACGTTCTACTTTATTATAAAAAAAGAATGGCGATCTGACAATCAACTTTGACAGTTATGCACGTGATTACTGTTCATCCATGATAAATTGCTCGTAATATTCCAGACGATCAAGGGAGAATACGATCACCAGACGGTCCTGCGGTATCTTTTTCCCATGGAATCCACCCAGGCAGATACCCAGCTTGCGGAACAGCATATACCCGCTCTTGCCCTGCACTGGCTCGTCATACGCACTCAGCTTGGCAACCACTTCTTCATCACGAAACAGGTCGATACCTTCATGGAAAATTTCCGCTTCTTTCCGATAAATGCATTCGGTCAGTTTTTTGTGCGTATAGATCAGTTCCAGTGGTCCGTACGTCTGGCGGATCTGCTTCATGATCGTATCGTTCACAATATCATCCGGCAGACCGGCAATCTGCTTGATCTGGGCCGGTGTCATGCCAAAACGGTATTCATTTACACCCGCATACGGTTCAATAATCAGCTGCATCGTAATCCTCCTCATTCTGGTCAATTCATGTCCAGCTCTGCATTACACAATCTGCATACTCATACATACGATCATAGAGAACAGAATGCCCACCCGACTGGAGTATCCGCTCGGCGGTATGCAATTTGGTGGCAAATGCTTCCGTCAGGCTGCCTGCTGCATCCTTGTCCTCCTCAAGGCTGCGCAGCTGCTGCAGCTCTCCGATCAGGCCCGCTTCCTGACACAATCCGGCATCCTGCAGCGCAGTAATCAGCTGCTGGGACTGATGGCGAGCATCCAAGTTGTCCAGTGCTGTCAGCAAGCCATTCATGTGCAGCTCGGTATCATAGTCGATCAACAGCAGTATATTACGCACGGCAAGCGGCAGTCTGTCCCAGCTGCTGTGGATCTGTTCTGCATGCGGCTCCCTGTACATGATTCCGGCGATCTGCTCGATCCACTGCTCACCTGTCTGCACACCGGATTCCGGCAGCAGCGGCTCGTACCATTCCCTTTGCATCAATTGTTCATCATAAGCATACGGATATACCCTGGCTTCCACAATTCGCCGGTTCAACTCGGGACTGCGTCGGGCGGACGAAGTTCGTTCCTGCAGATCCACACGCTCCAGCTGATCCATGACTGTGCCGGCGACACGCGGATTTGGTCTCATCAGATAATCCTGCTGGCGCTCGCGAAAAGGATGTACCTCCAGCACCTTGCCAAGTAGACTGTTCAGCGACTC
This sequence comes from Paenibacillus sp. Z6-24, assembly GCF_054161335.1. Classification (NCBI taxonomy): domain Bacteria; kingdom Bacillati; phylum Bacillota; class Bacilli; order Caryophanales; family Paenibacillaceae; genus Paenibacillus; species Paenibacillus sp. Z6-24. The sequence continues at coordinate 3,354,256 of NZ_CP096398.1, forward strand.
GCTGCCTGCATAGAGACCCGCTTCCGAATCGGTACATTCGAACTTGAGAAACATGATCGCCTTGTTGAGTGCCATAATTTCCGCATGGTTAATCTCAATCGTCCGGGGCGGCTCTCCTTGCTGGGGTTCCAGACGATATTTATTGAAGTATTGTTCCATCCTGCTATTCTCCTTTACCCTGTCATGAAGTAATCATCCAGCGCAGCAGATGGGCTTTTTTGCGATCCATTACCCGATTGCACGCTTCCAGCTTGTTCAGCAGGATCTGTGTCTGCTCCTCGGAAGGACGATTCCAAAATGATCGACCGGAAACATGTATCCAGTTATTCAGCTGGCGACCAATCTCGTGCTGAATCCAGCCTGCACGAGTCTGCATAAGAATATCGAGCAGCCCATCCAGCTGTGTCCATCCTCCAAAAGATGGCAGCAGACGCAGCATATTACGCTGCACATGGATACAGGTGGTTTCCGCAATGCCATGGACCAATTCGTCTTTTTCCAGCAAATACATATGGTTCTTCAAAGCCCGGGCCGCTTCCCTGGATACTCCCGGGTGGCTGTCCAGCAGTCCCTGTCGTATCAACTCTCCATATGTACGTGCATCCAGCTGTGCCAGACCGCGAATAACGGCCTTTCTGACAGGCCCTGCCGAATGATAAGCATACTCTGCGATAACCTGGGCGTCTTCTGCCTGACCTGTTTCTCCCAGTCCGTACAGAGCCGCTGGCAGCAGGCGCTCATCTCCTGACCAGATCGTATCCAGATAGAACTCTACATAGGATACCTTTTCCATTCGCGACAGATGTTTTCGTGTCACCTCGCGCACGATAGCATTGCGATCCAGCAGACTCGCTTTTAAAAAAGGCACTGCTTCTCCCGGAAAACGGTAAGCCAGCATTTCAATCCCTTCACGCCGTACCGCCGGGAACGAATCCTGCGTCATAAGTACAAGCAGCCTGTGCAGCTCTGAACCGGATAGCACATTGTCCGTCTGCCGGGCCGCCCATACCCGTATGGAAGTATCCTGATCATACAGACTTTTTTCCAATATTTCTTCCGGTACTGCTGCTCTTGATTCCAGAGCCATCTGCAGACAGAAGCGCCGAATATCCCGATCCGTCGATGTCATTCCCTGCTCCAGCTCCGGCAGGCATTCCGGCTCGCGCAGCAGATCGTATATCGATTGTATCAATGCTTCATAGCGGTCTCTGCTGCAATGTTCCAGACGTTTTACCAGTGTGAGATTGCGAATAAATATACCTGCATTATGTGTATGAATACGCTGCTTTAATGCTTTATACGTATGAAAACGAATTGGGGATACCCAGTCATTCAGCCGGATTAACAAAAATGGAATCTCCGAACCGTCATGAAATTCGGTAATCCGCTTCAACGCCGCTTCCCGTACATAGCCGTTCCAGTGAAAGCTGGCCATAATAATTTTGACCGGATGTACAGAAGCCGGCCACTTTTTAATATTTTCCGTTGTTAAATGAACCCATTGACTGGCGTTTTCCGTGAAGCCATAAGGAAGGTATTCGCGCATTTTTTCACTGAGCCACACCAGATCCGCTGGCGGACAATGCTGCAGCAGTTCACTGATCGTATTCTCGGCAGCCATCTGCAGTTCCATATCCGGTGATTCCAGAAAAGGGGTCAGATACGGAATCGCTGCAATCTCTCCGGAACGCCGGATCAGTCCGATCCACTTGCTGTTCTGCTGTTTGTACAGCTTGTTGATGCATACCTGCACCTGCTGGGATAATTCTCTTCTCGGTCTGGACATCATGCCGACCTCCTCACTTCGGGTGTATCTATTTACATCTTAACCTTTACTCAAAAGGATCATATCGTGATACAGCAATCGCTGTCTGTATAGCATAAGCATTGGCACCCTGGTATAACATGTCCCAGGATGCGCGCATGCTTCATCTATTTCATTAGATTCTATTTATTTATGAGATCCTATTCATTCATGCTTTATGGAAGCCCAATTACCCATTACTCTTTATCAATAACGACAATCAGCTGCTGTCGATGACTCACTTCTGCATATACCATAGAAATCTAATGGCTCCACTCGAACTTATTTCTGAACTAATTCCGCTTCAATACCACCGCAGAAAAAGCTGCCGGATAATCCCTGTGCCGCTTCGATATCCACGACCATATCGGTACCGTCATAGCGGAAATCAACTTCTGCAATCACATTAAGACGCGCATCCGGTGGAGAGAACTCGATATCAAAAGCTTCCAGAAAAGTCAGCTTCACCTCACGGTCGGATAATGGTTCTGCCAGCTGAATCGTCAATTCTACCTTGTCCTTGCCGATATCATAGCCGGTAATAATTCCTTTTTCAAAATCCGGGAAATGTCCCAGCTCGGCAATGATTTCCTTGCTCCCACGAATGGATACGGTCGGCGAAAAGGCCAGTTGAATCACCGTCTTGTCTCCCCATGTCAATTCTTCTTCGCTAATGTACAACGTGATCTGCTCCGCATCCAGCTGACGCACGCTGCCCACTACATAATCGCCTGCCTGCAGCATGACGATATCATGCAGATCAAACGGCAGCGGCTTCTCCAGCTGATACCGGATCGTATACTCCTTGCCATTCTGTTCTACCTTCTCTATTCCCACTTGCATCATTTGTTCCTCCATTCCCTTGGATCGCTATGTACAGGCTGTATATTTGGCAAATTTATCGTATACCTGACATTTATCCAATGCTATAATAACGAATTATACTAAAAAATAAGGCATCTCTGACACCCGCAATAAAATGTTTTTGAATCTTGGTCCAATACAAGGGGGATTCCACATCATGTCCACATCCATATCGATTTTCGATACGACGCTTCGTGACGGTACGCAGGGCGAAGGCATCAGCCTGTCTGCCGACGACAAGCTGAAAATCGCCAAAAAACTTGATGAACTCGGTGTACATTATATCGAAGGCGGTATTCCGGGCAGCAACGGTAAGGATATTGAATTTTTCAAGCGTGTACAGACATTAGGGCTGAATGCCAGAATTACCGCATTTGGCAGTACACGCCGTAAAGGAAGTTCAGCACATGACGATGCCAACCTGCAGCGCATGGTGGAATCCGGTGCACAGGCGGCGACACTGGTCGGCAAATCCTGGGACTTTCATGTCCACACTGCACTTCAGACGACACTGGAGGAGAATCTGGCGATGATCGCCGACTCCATTTCCTATCTCAAACAGCAGCAGATGGAACTGATATTTGATGCCGAACATTTTTTTGACGGATATAAAAACAATCCCGAATATGCGGTATCCGTACTAAAGGCTGCCCATGCAGCAGGTGCAGACTGGCTGACCCTCTGCGATACGAATGGAGGCACGCTTCCCCATGAAGTGTATGAAATCGTCTCCAGACTAACCGCTGAACTGAATGGCGCCTCACTTGGCATTCATACCCACAACGACTGTGAATTGGCAGTTGCCAATACTCTCAGTGCGGTACAGGCCGGAGCGCGTCAGGTGCAGGGTACGATGAACGGCTATGGCGAACGCTGCGGCAATGCCAATCTGTGTTCCATCATTCCCAATCTGCAGCTCAAGATGGATTATTCCTGCATTACCGGCGAGCAGATTGCCCAGTTGACCAATACGGCACGCTACATCAGCGAGATCGCCAATGTGCACATGCCGGTGAACCAGCCGTATGTCGGTAACGCTGCCTTTGCCCATAAAGGCGGCATCCACGTCTCCGCCATTTTGCGTGACTCACGCACCTACGAACATATTGAACCCGAGCAGGTCGGGAACAAGCAGCGCATTCTCGTCTCTGAACTGGCCGGCCAGAGCAATATTCTCTCCAAAGCCAAAGAGATGAATCTCGAACTTAATCCCGAGAATGAAGAGACCCGCCAGATCATCGGCAAAATCAAGGATCTGGAGCATCAGGGATATCAGTTTGAAGGAGCGGATGCTTCTCTCGAACTGCTGCTGCGTGAAGCCAATGGGGAGTTCAAGGAACTGTTCGTTTTTGAATCGTTCAAAATGCTGGTTGAGAAAAACGCCGGTTCAGCTGTTGTCTCCGAAGCTTTTGTCAAAGTACGGATCGGCGGGGAAAGCATCTATACCGCTGCCGAAGGTAATGGTCCGGTCAATGCACTCGATAATGCACTGCGTAAAGCACTAGTCGAATATTACCCGAGTCTGCGCGAAATGCATCTGTCTGACTACAAAGTTCGTGTACTGGATGAAGCCGATGCGACTGCCTCCAAAGTCCGAGTACTGATCGAATCCCAGAATTTGCAAAGTACCTGGAGTACCGTCGGCGTCTCTGCCAACGTGATCGAAGCCAGCTGGGAAGCACTCGTCGACAGTATCCGTTATGCATTGCTTGGACAGCAGCTGCCGGAGCAGAGTGACCATCAAGAATCCGCTGCCCACGGAATCGTGAATCACTAATGCAGTGAGTCGCTGATAAACCTGTTTTGTCAGCAGCGCACTGTAGCGCTTCATAGTGCTATAGTATGCTTACCTTCTGAAGTATTACTTTTCCAAGTGAGCAAAAGGGACCTTCCGTCCACCTCCTTTAATGACTACTATAAGATAACGGACAGTCATTTCCAGTCCGCTTTTGTAGGTAAAGGCAAGGCGACGGCAGGGTCCTTTTTTTCTGTGAATTGGCAATTACTATTATTAGTACCGTAGAGTCCGAAGCCCGTCAAGCACAGAGCACAATCAATGGATATAGCGAGCGCTGTGACAATGGAAACCTATGCTCTACCGGGCTGATAGCTTCACTTCCTACTTAACCAAATAAAAAAGAGACCCTCTGTTATCCAGAGAGTCCAAGTAAAGAGAGGGTACTACACATGACAGACCTTTTGAGCAGGGAAGAAAATAAGATCATCCACCTCGCTTCCACTGCCCTAAGACAGATCGAAGCGCATATGGTATCCTCACCTGCTGCGGAAGTCTGCGGGGTATTGCTCGGTAAAAAAGCAGCGGGCGGCATGCATATTCACTCCTACCGGAGGCTGCGCAACGTCGCACCGGACCCGCTGCACCATTTTTCTTTTACACCGGAAGAATGGATTCCGTATTGCTGGGATAGTGAACTGATCGGCATCTTCCACTCTCACCCGTTCACCTTACCGATGCCCTCGGTAACGGACAGAGAACAACTGCCAGCATTCGCATCCTTGATCTCCGTCTATATGATCGGTTCCCCAGTGCCATTGTCCGGCATTGATTATGAGCCTCTTCAAACTACAGAAAGGATAACAGAGAAGATATCGCTTGCTCCATCGCAGACTTTTTCCACCTCGCATGCCCACTTGATCAATCAGTTAGCCGCGAATGGAATTCATTCTCTGTGTGATATAAGCTCACTTACAAGCCTATATATCGGTGCTTACAATGTAGAAAAGCATGTCAGCTCACTGCCCAACAGCACAGACATCCAGCAGCCTGATTTGTATGTGCTGGAACCCGCTGTTCTGCATATTGATTAATATCCGGTCAGACCTGTATATCCTATCCACCAGTCAGAAATTACATAGATAAGCGTACAGATCTTCCAGTGTCTCCACCTGCTTGTGACGCATTAGACGAAGATATTCCTTCCACAGAGAAGCGGTCATTTTCGCATCTTCCAGCGCATGATGGCGCATCGTTATCGGGATATTCGCATCCTCCAGCACTTCATCTAATCCGTAACTACCAAGTGAAGGCTTGAGCCATTTGGCAATCATCATTGTATCCAGTATGCGGTGGGTCAATTGAATCTTGGATGTTCTCCATAATGCTGCATTGAGGAAAGCTTTGTCATGTCCCGTACCATGCGCGATCAGCACTGATCTGCCGGCAAAAGCCATAAAATCATGCAGACCGTCGATCAACGCTGGCGCCTGATCCGTCATTTCCTGGGTAATACCGGTCAGAACCGTAATATTGTCAGGTACTGTTATTTTGGGATTTACAAGGGTATAAAATTCATCTACCGGCTCATCTCCAATCATCTTCACTGCACCAAAAGATAAAATTTCATCCCCATGCTGCGCATGGAACCCCGTCGTCTCCAGATCGAAAACGACGGTCTCCAGCCGACTGAGCGGCAGATGCAGCACTTCGGTACGACGCTGCTCACGTGACAGAGAACGTATAAAAGCCATCTGCTGGGCAGAAGGTGCACCAAAGACCGAAGCAATTGCAGATGGCACACCGCCGCTGCGCAGACTCCGCCAAAAGCCACTTCCGGTTTTCGCAGGTTCTTTCATAAGCCTCTCCTCTCCAGAAAGCGTAATTGTCGCTGAAGTACACGATGAGCTTTCTTGACTGTTCCCAGACCGTCTCGTAATTCATGAAAAAATGGTCGCTGCCGCCAATCCTTTTGCAGCATGAATCCACTGCTCATATACAGTCCATTCAGCTCGCGGAGCGGTGTGGAATTACGCATACGAAGCGCCGTCAGAAAAGCTTCCTGCATCATCTCCAGCAGAGCCAGTGATGCCGCCTCCAGCTGAATGAGCCGTTCCAGCCTTTTCAGTGTCGACGATTCATAAATGCCATGCTGGATCGACAGACAACGGGATGCATTGACCAGCGGAATGTAGATCCCGTATTTGACATCAAAGTCACCCGCATGCTCCCCAAACCGCTCGGGTACAATCTGTCCCAGCACATTCAGTGTTGCCTTGTGCCGAACCGTATTGCGCAGTACAGCGGCAGGCAGTGACGGCGTCTCCCGGATGCCCTCATAAAAGTATTCTTTCCAGCTCCTCGCCAGCTGCTTGTCCCCATACATATGGCGCATATCGGAAGCGATAATCCAGTTGCGGACCGGTTCCCAGCTCAGGTCTGACCGCCAAAGGTCCAACTGCGCACGCCAGTCGCTCATTGTCCTGCGCCACATCGGTTCCGAGCACATCACTTTGCCCCGGCATTTCTCATAACCGACCTGCTCCAGAATACCCGCGAGCCGGCTGCCGAATTCCGTGAAATACCGCTCCTTGTCTTCATGTTCATCATCGCTAATAATAAGTCCGTTATCCTGATCGCTCCAAAGCGTCTGCTCGCCTCTCCCTGCACTGCCAAAAACAATAAAAGAATAAGCAACAGGAGGCGGGCCGTAGCCCGCCTCAAGTAATTGCTGTTCACAAATGACAACTGCCTGCTGCATCACATAATCATGCATCTCGTTTACTGTCTTGACCCAGCTGCGAATATCAGCCTGTGGGAGAGACTGGTAAAGTGTGCGCTGCACCATAATGCGCTTATTCCTTAACGTTTCCGCCGAATCACTGTCCATCAGATCCGGCAGGGAAAGATCGAGAAATGACTCCTTCATCGGCTTCATCTCCCAGCACTTGTATTCTATGATGTTCTATTCCTTCTGCATGGAGTTCTTCTATAATAAAGCGACCGTATCAGTTACTCGCCTTTTTGCGGTCTACTTCACCCAGAGCCTTCATTTGCTCGGGATAGCCATAAGAACCGTGCTCACTGATATCCAGACCCATCATTTCCTCTTCTTCAGTAACACGAATGCCGCCTGCAGCTTTCATAATGCCCAGAATGATTAAAGACAGGACCAGTACAAATGCGAGTGTACCGACCATACCAAGCAGCTGAACGCCCAGCTGGTGGAATCCGCCGCCGTAGAACAGACCTGGTGAACCGACGCCTGTCTGCTCTACCAGCTCAGGTGTGGCGAACAGACCTGTGGAGATCGCTCCCCACATACCGGCGATACCGTGTACAGAAAATGCGTAGATGGGATCATCAATACCCGCTTTTTCAAACCATTGCGCCGTAAAGAATGTCACCACACCAGCGACCAGACCAATTACGACCGAAGCCCATACATCGACAAATGCACAGGAACCGGTGATCGCTACCAGTGCCGCCAGCACACCATTCAGCATGCTTGGAATATCTCCCTTGCCGAGTACTACCCAGGAGATCAACAGTGCAGCGACACCTCCTGCTGCTGCTGCCAGGTTGGTCGTCAGTGCTACATAAGTGAAGAATCCGCCGTTTGGAGACAATGCGCTGCCCGGATTGAAGCCCATCCAGCCAAACCAGAGGATAAATACACCGACAACCGACAGTACCTGGTTGTGACCTGGAATGATGTTAGGTTTGCCGTCTTTGTTATATTTGCCAAGACGCGGTTTCAACAGGATTGTCGCTGCCAGACCTGCTGTTGCACCGGTTAAATGAACCACTGTCGAGCCTGCATAATCCTGCATACCCATCGCAGCGAGCCAGCCGCCGCCCCATACCCAGTGAGCGATAATTGGATAAATAACAATAGTAAACAAAAATCCGAATACGATATAGACACTCAGCTTGGCGCGTTCAGCGAATCCGCCGAAAGCGATCGAGAGCGATACTGTCGCAAAAGCCAAATGGAACAAAAACATCATGGAGATGGGAATATCCAGTCCGGATAATGCGCCGTACAGACTCTTCATATCTTCGCCGTTCAGGAAAAATCCCTGATAGCCGAAAAATCCGTTGCCGTCTCCGAAGCCCAGACCAAATCCGAAAGCCCAGAATCCGATCAAAGCAATACCGAGAGTCAGAATCGTCTTGCCGGCTACATGCCCGGCATTCTTCATCCGTACCGACCCTGCTTCCAGCAGTGCAAAACCAGCCTGCATGAACAGTACCAGAGTAAAAGCCACGAATACAAAAAATGTGTCCAAATTCATGGATACTTGCTCTGCCGTAACTTCCTCCGCTGCAAAAGCGCTAAACGGAAATGCAAGAAGGGCTGATGCCGCTAACCCCATAACGGCCCATTTTTTTCTCATTTAACCCACTCCCTTATGTAATGTTACTTCACATATCGTGAAATTCTTAATGTCATTATAATCAGATTAAAACATCAATGACAAGAGTTAATTTGCAAAATTATGAAAATAGTTTTGTAAAGCTTCCATCATTATTTACCTCCTTGCGTATCTCTATAGAAAAAATATCCACTTTATTACAATTAGCAGGATAGAAAAAAGACTATTTTCTTTATTTCACCTTTTATTTATTTGAGTTTCAGCTATTTTTAAGCCATTTCTGTTATCTTATATATAAGTTATTTAATATACTTTTATATCATTAGTTTTATATGGCGTTAGAGACGAGCAATATGCTGTTTCCTGCCTGCAGTTACAGGGTATTTTTCACTAAGTATTACGTTTGACTGTATGGTTTAAATTCCTGTAATATAGGCATTAGGATTCAGCAGTGTTGAATCCTCGTTTACATGACCACAAACGGGGGTGGATACGTTGGGAATATGAAATTGTACCGTATTGGAGAACTGGCAAAGATCGCCGGCCTGAGTGAACGGACCGTAGATTATTATACAAAGCTTGGTTTAATCGAACCGGAAAGCCGTTCATTAAAAAACTATAGACTCTATGGTTTTGAAACTTTATCACGATTGGAACGTATTACAAAGTTAAAGAAGGACAAGTACACGCTTGAGGAAATCAAGGAAAAACTGAACGCCTGGGACCGGGTGACAGATGAAGAACAGGTTACCCAGCGCCTCACTGAACTTGAACTGCATATGCTGCAGCTCCAGCGTGAGGTGCGTGAACTGGAACCACTGCTTCAACAAATGAAGCCCAATCAGGCCAAACGTGCTTTCGTTAACTTGATTCCTCAGAGTGCTGCTTGCATTGAAGCTTTGAAATTCTTGCTAGGTCAGAGTTCAGGCTTGATGTAATCCGTTCTACATTAATATGGAGGAATGATACATGGCTGCATTATTTTTGGTATTAACACTTGTTGCTTTCGGCTTAACCATCTGGGCACAGTTCAGAGTTAAGGGAACATTCAATAAATATGCTGAAGTTCCCAATATGAATGGAATGACAGGCTACGATGCTGCCCGGCATATGCTGGACAGCAACGGTCTGTACGATATTCCGATTGAACCTGTACAGGGTACGCTCACAGATCATTATGATCCGGTACACCGTGTTGTACGTTTGTCCGAGCCGGTCTACTATGGTAACAGCATCTCTGCTGTTGCGGTTGCGTGTCACGAGATTGGTCACGCGATTCAGCATAAGGAACATTATCCGATGTTGGCCCTTCGTCACCGGATGTTCCCGGTCGTTAACTTTGCTTCCGGCATTGCACCATTCATGCTGATGGCAGGACTGATTTTCAGCTCCATGAACCTGCTTGGATTGGGAATTATCTTCTTCTCCGCTGCTGTAGCTTTCCAGCTGGTTACACTGCCAGTTGAGTTTAACGCCAGCAACCGGGCACGTGATGTGATGGTAAGCGAAGGTTATGTAAACCATGAAGAAGAACGCAGTGTAGGTAAAGTATTGAATGCCGCCGCACTGACTTATGTCGCTGCTGCCCTGCTGTCCGTACTGGAACTGGCGCGTTACCTGTTCCTGTTCTTCGGTAATCGGGATTAACCTATTATACAGACCTTTCGTAATACTTGTATCTTGATTGTTAAGCAGACTGTCTGATGACTGTTCCTGAATCGGAATAGGTTATCTGCTGATAGCAATATGAAAAGCCTTCCTGATCTAGTTCAGGAAGGCTTTTTTGTATGCCTGGGATATGCTTGGATTATACCTAGGTATTGTGACTTGCTTGGCGTGTCTATTGTTTGCTGGCGAATTGTCTGGTGAGTGGAGTATTGAGGCGTTTTGGCTTCATTCACTTTAGATAAGAATAAGGGAATGTCCTGCGGTTAAGCCTGGAGATCTAATATTGAATAAGGTAAAAAAGATCTACAGGCTTAAAGGTCGTCCATCTCCCTTATTTCTTTTCTTTCATTCCGTATTTATGCATCCTGTTTTTCTGTTGCAGATTATAATTTACAGTTAACCCGGATGGTCTTCAATACCCATTTTATAAATTATGATGTTTATCATGAGACTCTGGCTCTGTCTGGCGGCTGAAAATCTTGTCCCATCTTCTTCGCAGGCCGGTTAAGCGGAGCAGAAGACCATAGATGAAGAAGCCAGCGATCAGGCCGCCAAGATGTGCCCATATTCCAATACCCGGCATAATGAATGTATATATTAGGCCCAGACCAAGAATGGTATAGATCGTTTGGCGGGAAACCCGGTCGATCATGTTACGCTGAAATATGGCGATATATAGAAATGCTCCATAGATGCCATAGATCGCTCCGGAAGCTCCGGCTGCCAGATGATTATCCACCGACTGACGATACAGTTCGAGACTGATCACATTCCCGATAATACCGCTGGCAAAGTACAATATCCCATACCGCCAGGTACCCAGCAGACGTTCCAAAGGAGGTGCGAATACGATAAGGGCAAAGCTGTTAAACAGTAAATGATCAAAACCGATATGCACAAACATCGCGGTTAATGTTCTCCACCATTGATCGTATGCTTCAATATTGGTTAATGCACCGTATTCCACCAGGGTCACCGTATTTCGTGATCCCCCGTTGATCGTCATCAAGATGAATACGACTACATTGGCGATAATGATCAGTGTGGTGAGCGGATAGAACCGCAGAAAGCTTTTCCAGTTTTCATACCGTACGAATAACATAGGTTCTCCTTTATGCCGATTGGCAGGCTATTATTTTGATTTCTACTATATACTCAATTATAATGAATTTTGACTGTGATTGCGAAAAAGGACGGCATTTTATGCACGTCTACATTTAAATTAGGAGGTATACCATTATGACACAGGAACGTACAGGTATTGCTACTTTCAAAGGTAACCCGATTACACTGATTGGTCCCGAACTAAAAGTGGGCGATTCCGCTCCATCCTTTACCCTCAGCAAAAATCTGCTGGAGCAGGCAAGTTTATCGGATTTTGCCGGTAAAATCAAATTGATCAGCGTGGTGCCTTCCCTGGATACCGGTGTATGTGATGCACAGACACGCCGCTTTAATGAAGCAGCTTCCGAGCTGGGTGAAGACGTTGTCGTGATTACGGTCAGTGCAGATCTTCCTTTTGCACAGGCCCGCTGGTGTGGTGCTGCGGGGGTAGATCGTGTAGTCACACTGTCGGACTATCGTGACAACTCATTTGGCAAAGCATATGGCGTACTGATCAAGGAATTCGTGATTGATATGCGTGCGATTTTTGTAGTCGATCAGCAGGATGTCATTCAGTATGTAGAGTATCTGCCGGAAATGAGCGAGCATCCGAATTACGACCAGGCGATCAACGCTGTTAAAAAGCTGCTGGGTTGATTTAACTGCACAACATCACCATATAGCACCCTTGGCTGCTGAGGCAAAATACCTTTATTATATTGTGGTATGCTGCGTTCGTTGCAGCAGCATATTTCTGTACAGCATGCATTGCCATCTCTAAATTATATCAATTCATCATTATAACAACAAAGAGCAGCTTCTCTGGGGAGAGGCTGCTCTTTGTTGTTATAATAATATCCATCACATCTGATCTGACAATATTTATCGGGCTGTCAGTATTCTATGCTCTGGTTTACCCATTTGAATGGCAGTTCCAGATGCAATCAGCCAGGCACCATTTACAAGTGTAATGTACACGTTTCAAAATGCTACAATACAACCAGAGCCTATGTATCCGCATTCAACCTGCTTTGATACATGTACATGTTACGGCAGTCTATGTGTATACTATTCTCTCACCCGGTACTGTGACAGCTTTTTCTCCAGTGAATTGAATAGTGTCAATATATTACGATAGTTGGCTCCCAGATCACCCAGTGATCCACGAGATGCGGAATGAATATCGATTGCTGTACGTACCGGGCTGACTGCAATGATGGACACGGTAATATCCATAACCCGTCCCAATTTCGACCGGCGTTCCAGCGTGATCTCACCTACGCTTGCTACTTCATACAGCACTTTGTAACCGGGAATTTTCTTGAGCGTTGAAGAGACTTCTTCCCATGCACGTTCGCGGGATAAATTATAATATCTTGTTTTCATTTGAGGATCTTTGGCACGGTCACCAGTGCCTTCCTGACTACGTATAATACCCACTAACGTTCTCTTTAATGACAAGACTTTTCCTCCTTTACATATACAGGCCTATCTTCATCTAAGTGTATCATTAGTACGGACATAAGAAAACTAATATTATGTAAGCGTAAACGAAAAACGCTCTGATTGATAGATTCCAATGAATCTTCATTCAGAGCGTTTTCTACAAAAATCTGTCGACATCACGTCGGCACCTGCCTCTTGCTAAAAAAAGTTTAAATAAGTCCCGCATATGCCGTCCGATAACATTGTCTTCGAACCTGCTAAGCAGGTGGGTGATCGCACAATTGTATTTGAAGTCCCCACATCCAATGGATAGGGCCGGTCAGCAACAATTAAATATGAATCTCCCGAGACATCATCATTGGTTCAAAACAACGAGAAATCGAGGCGTGCATTGCAGGATGTAAACTTATTATAAACTTCGTGCCCACGTTTGTAAAGTTGATTTCTATATTCTTCCTTTTTTTGTTTGCTCATCGGTGACTTCTGCTTCATCCACAAGTTTCTTCTTTACATCCTCATCCATGGACTGCTGAGATACCGAATCGATATCGATTCGTTGTGCCTGTACCGACGGAGCCTCATCTCCAATAGCCAGCTGTTCATCAGCCTGCAGTTCTTTTTCCTTCTCTGCTGCAGCCTGCTTTTCGGACTGCTCCTGCATTTTCAGGAATACGCCATAGAAGTTAAAGAAGGCAAACCAGGCGATCGCTGAAGCGAGAAAGAAAATGAACAATACCGGATATTTGGTACCGATAAATAACAGAGCCACTGTACCAAGCAGTGTGGAGAATAACCGGAATGGACGGACAATTGACAGCAGAATTGCATTTTTAATAATATCTTTCAGCCCCATATGATAATGGGCAATCATGGAAAAGAAGTTGAACAGGGATACAAACAACACCAGCAGGAAAATCAGCATGATGATGCCGAGCAGCTGCAGGTTCGGGAACTGATTCATGTATACGGTATAATCCACATACATAATAACGAACAGCATTGTATAGAAAATACCACCAATCATGCTCTGTCTGTAGTTGTCTTTATAACCCCGGAAGTATGTCTTGAATACCGAGACATCGCCATCACCCATCACCCATTTACGCACGACCGTGAATAAGGCCGCCGTAGCCGGAAATAATGTAAACGGTGTCACTATTCCCAAAAGCCAATTGGTCTGAAGGATATCATTCTGACTTGCACCTATCTGCATAAACTGTAATCTAAAAAACAAAAAGAACAAAAATGGTGAAGAACAAATTACCCATAACAGGTTGCTCCCTGCCAGACGCATTACCCATTCTGATAACCTGTATAGACCGCCCATTACCCCTCTAAATTCCACGTCATCTTCCCCCTCTTATGCGTACCGGCATAATAAAGCCGCTATCTCTAGTCGTAACTATATTAAATATAACCCAAGACTCCATAAAAATACCAGTATAGATATCACCGAATGATGCTTGACCGCTTGCTGTCATGCATACGCTGTAATCTTATGTACACCCATATCCTATATAAAAAGGAGCCCACTGTAAAAGCCGGCTCCTCTCTATATGGATCATTTATTATTGACTATTACTTATTATTCAAAAGAATCAGGGCGTTTGGTTGTGGAAGGACGACGTCCTTCACTGCCGCTGCCATTGTTGCTGCGTGGTTTGCGGTCACGAGAGTAATCACGTCCGCCTTCACGGCTGCTGCCGCCAGCGCTGTCACGGCTTCCGCCTTTATAGCCACCGCCGCCGCTGCCGTATCCACCACGACTGCCACCGCTGCTGCTGTTGTTACCTTTGTAACCACCGCCGCTACGGTTGTAGCTGCCGGATGGTTTGCGTCCGCCAGAGCGAACATCTGGTTTACGACGTTTTGCACGGATTGGATCTTCCGGTGTCAGGTCAACCTGTGCATCTTTTTTATCTCCTGTCAGGAGCTTGATTGCAGCTGCCAGCAGGTTAACGGAATCATAGCTTTCCAGCAATTGGATTGCGATGCCTTTGTACTCGTTCAAAGGAGCGGTATCGTCCTGAACAAGCTCCAGCAGACGCTCAGCTGTGATGCGTTGTTTACCCTCAATCGCTTCTGCCAGAGAAGGCAGTGGTTTGCGGGTGATTTTGTGGCGTGTAATACGCTCGATAAAGTGAAGGTGATCCAGCTCACGTGGAGTAACGAAGGAATAAGCTGCGCCTTCTTTACCTGCACGTCCTGTACGGCCGATACGGTGAACATAGCTCTCCGGATCTTGAGGAAGGTCAAAGTTCACAACGTGAGTAACGCCGGATACATCCAGACCACGTGCTGCTACGTCTGTAGCAACCAGTACATCGATGCTGCCGTCACGGAATTTGCGCATAACGTTATCGCGCTGATTTTGGGAAAGGTCACCATGCAGACCGTCTGCAGAATATCCGCGTTTTTGCAGAGCTTCAGACAGTTCGTCTACGCGACGTTTCGTACGTCCGAATACGATAGCCAGTTCAGGAGATTCCATGTCCAGCAAGCGGGACAGGGCATCAAATTTCTGGCGCTCGTTCACTTCGATGTACGATTGGTCGATCAGTGGTGCACTTACCTGTTTTGGAATCACGGATACGTGTTCCGGGTTTTTCAGGAACTGGCTTGCCAGACGCTGAATGTTGGATGGCATTGTAGCAGAGAACAGCATCGTTTGACGCTCTTCCGGTACCAGCTTCAGAATGGATTGGATATCTTCCATGAAGCCCATATCCAGCATTTCATCTGCTTCATCCAGTACAACGTGCTGTACATCTTCCAGTTTGATCGTTTTGCGGTTGATATGATCAAGCAAACGACCCGGTGTACCGATAATGATTTGTGGTTTCTTTTTCAGAGCACGAATCTGACGGCCAATTTCCTGTCCGCCGTAGATAGGCAGGGAACGAATGCCTTTGAAGCGTGCCAGTTTTTCGATTTCTTCCGCTACCTGGATAGCCAGCTCACGTGTTGGAGCCATAACCAGTGCAACGATTTTTTCTTCCGAACGTTCGATCTTGTTAATAATAGGAATACTGAATGCTGCTGTTTTACCCGTACCTGTCTGCGCCTGTCCGATCAAGTCACTACCGTTCATCGCAAGTGGAATGGCTTTAGCCTGGATTGGAGTTGCTTCCTCAAATCCCAGTTCCATTACCGCTTTTAATACCTTTTCGTCTAACCCAAAGTCTACAAATTTAGTCAAAATATTCAAACTCCTTCTATGATGGTGGACAATCCACTAACTTGTTTGTATTCTTAAGTAGCAATTGAGTAGCATATATTTGCTTATCAGGAGGTCTCACAGACCACCATATCCCGTTATCTGGTGTCGATATTGAATAATCCGTTCACTGCCAGAACATCTGGAGTAATGGTTTTTGTAATAAAGAGTTATTCAATACTCTCTATGATGAAATAAACCCGTCTTGCATTTATAAAATATTCTGAACTTCATTCAGCAAAACATCCCTACTCAAGAATATCTAAATCATTATACCACAAAATACAGGGTTATGCCTACCTGAAACATAATATAATTACTTTTGTGAAAGAAACTTCCCATAAATGGTTACGCACACTTTCCATAACTAACTAACACTAGGAGTGAACTTCATGTCGAAAAAAATAATGCCGCTGCTGGTTGTCATCCTTGGCTCCGTTTTTACAGCTGCTGCGTTCAACCTGTTCCTGATTCCTCACCAACTATTAAGCGGAGGGGTGTCAGGTCTTGCTATGTTAACGGGTTATTTCACACCATTTAACATCAGTATGCTTTATTTTGTCTATAATATCCCGCTGCTGGTGGCCGGATGGTTCCTGCTCGGAAAAAGATATATTTTTCTCAGTATTGTGTCTGTAGCCGCAACAACGTGGTTAATGACTATTATCCCTGTACGGCCTGCCGCTACGGATCTGCTGATTTCATCGGTATTTGGCGGTGTGCTCATCGGTATAGGGGTAGGCATTTCCTTCCGGGTCGGCGGTTCTTCCGGCGGATTCGATATTTTGGGTTCCATTATTACCCGATATCGTGATTTCCCGGTGGGCAATGTCATCGTTGGC
Source organism: Paenibacillus sp. Z6-24 (assembly GCF_054161335.1). NCBI lineage: Bacteria > Bacillati > Bacillota > Bacilli > Caryophanales > Paenibacillaceae > Paenibacillus > Paenibacillus sp. Z6-24. The sequence continues at coordinate 3,371,315 of NZ_CP096398.1, forward strand.
TTGAACGGTCTCGTTATTCTGGCGATGGGGTATCTGTCCAATGACTGGAATATTGCGCTTGCTTCTATGGTGTCCATCTATATTGGGGGCAAGGTGCTCGATCTGATCTATGTTCATCATATCAAGATTACCCTGTTTATTGTATCCAACCATACCGAGCTGCTGTTGGAGAAGCTGATGCCGCTGCAGCGCGGCGTAACCATGATCAAAGCGGAGGGTGCCTTCTCGCATACGCCCAAGGATATGCTGATGACAGTCACGACCCGCTATGAGCTGGCTGAGGTGCGCCGTATCATTAAAGAAACCGATCCGAACGCATTTGTAAATATGGTCGAGACCGTAGGCATTATGGGTTCATTCCGGAAAAGTTAACATTTTCGGAAGAGTTGCGTTTTGCTATTCACTGAAAGTCGCTTTTTGTCGTTATATATAGTAAAATCAGTAGACGCCGCCGCATCATACCTGATTTGAAGTTTGTGTCCTGTCCCTGTTCTTGATGCACAACCATGCTTTTCCTAAGTTCCCGTTCGAATAGTTCGTACATTTTCAAACGAAACGATTCCAGGATAGGAAAGGATGATTATTGTGGAAGTAGAAACAGTCAAATTGTCACAAATTGTCTTGAAGTGTTTTCCAGATATGATGCCTTCCCTGAAACAGCAGGAACTTAATTCACTTATTGTTCTGCGTGATGGGCTGCGTATTCTGGAACCCAATGATGCCATGGAGATTATTCAATACAGTATATGCGAAAACCAGGATCAACAATTTTTACAATAAATTACCATTTTCAATGAATGTTCAGCATGGAGCTGAATGAAAAACCCGGCCAGATCAAGCTTGCTGCCGATCGGCCGATAAGTCACAAACCGCTTTTGCCTTTCCCGCTTCAGGCGCCGGGCAAAAGCGGTTTTTCTGTTTTCGCAAAACTCATATGAATTCTCTCCTGTTTCCTGTTTAACTATCCGGATGCTGGTTTAAATACGTAGAATGAAATACTTTAAGCAGAATGCATCAGAATATGATCAAGCGGATTGCTTTTTCGACTGATATGTTATCCTTCAGTCATTTCCAGACTTGGCTTTAACATGGTGTTTTGATGCGTTATACTTAAGGTGTTTTCTAATACTGTCACGATTATACATAAGAGATGAGGGTTAAATTACATGAATATTTTCTGGGCGTTTATGCTGGCCGCTTCTTCCGCTATTGGCGGTGACCAGGCTGCTCAAACACAGGGTACCACTTCACACGCATCGCTGGAATCGATTATGAACCGGGTGGCCATTCAAGGCCAGATGAACAACACACAGGTGGATGCTGACAATCCTCCTGCCAAAATTGATCCGCAAACCAACGCTCCAAAGGTAAAAGGTGTCTATGTAACAGCTTATAGTGCCGGTGGCTCCCGTATGACGACTCTGCTCGATCTGCTGGACAAGACCGAGCTGAATGCAATGGTTATTGACCTCAAGGATGATGCCGGATACATAACGTACAAAACCGAAAATCCTGAATTGAAAAAGATGGGCAGTCCGCAAAAGTTTATCGGTGATATTGATAAATTAATGACCCGTCTCAAAAAACATGAGGTCTATCCGATCGCACGTATTGTTGTCTTCAAAGATTCCATACTTGCCAAAAAGCATCCGGAACTGTCCTTTGTCAAAAGTAACGGACAGGTATGGAGCAACGGCAAGGGCGACAATTTTGTGAACCCTTATAAAAAAGAAGTATGGGATTACAATATCGAGCTGGCCAAAGAAGCGGCTGCCAAAGGATTTAAGGAAATCCAGTTTGACTATGTGCGCTTCCCAGAGGGTTTTGAAAATCACGAAAGTGAACTGAAGTTCGAGAAGAACGACAAGTCTCGTGTCGATGTGGTCGCCGAATTCGTGCAGTATGCACGCAAGGAGCTTGCTCCACTGGGTGTACGGGTATCGGTGGATATCTTCGGTTATGCGGCTTCCGTACCGGCTGCCGAAGGCATCGGACAGGATTTCGCCAAAATCTCGGAAAATGTGGATGTTATCAGCCCGATGGTCTATCCGAGTCATTACACGACCGGCTGGTATGGTGTAAAAGATCCGGATAAAAATCCGTATGTAACGATCAAAGGCTCCATGAAGGATACGCTTAAAAAGCTGGACCCTCTCGGCGAGCAAAAGCCGATTATCCGTCCATGGATTCAGGATTTCACTGCCAGCTGGCTCGGTGGCGGTCATTACATCCAATATGGTAAAAAAGAGGTTGATGACCAGATTCGCGCCATGAAAGATATGGGTGTCGACGAGTATCTGCTGTGGAATGCGACCAACCGTTACACTTCCAACGCCAATTTCTAAACCTACCGAATCATATGTCTTCCCCCATATGCATTGTCTTGTCTACAGGGCATGCTGCATACGGGGGATTTCTTATGTGCTTCTCCTAATTCCAATGAACGAGGTTTGTGAATATGATACCTACTGCCACAGTGCCGCAAAAGTACGGCCAATTTCTCAAAATTTTGTTTCCTGTGCTGGTCACGCAGATTGCATTGTCGTTGATGTCCTTTTTTGATACCAATATGTCCGGTCATGCGAGTGCTCAGGATCTGGCGGGTGTGGCGATCGGCTCCAGTCTCTGGGTACCGATCCAGGCAGGACTGAGCGGTATTCTGGTCGCAGTCACTCCAATCGTCTCTCAACTGGTTGGTTCGGATCAGCGGGCAAAAATCAGCTTTAATGTGTATCAGGCATTGCTGTTATCGGTGCTGGTATCTCTGGTTATTCTGATCACTGGTGCTCTGGCGGTAAAGCCCCTCCTGAATGCGATGAGTCTGGAATCCCGCGTGCATGAAGTGGCGCTTCATTTCCTGATTGCGCTGTCTGCCGGTATTGTACCTCTGTTTGGCTATACGGTGCTGCGCAGCTATATTGATGCGCTCGGTCAAACGCGCTTCTCTATGATGATCACTCTCTGCTCACTGCCAATTAATATCGGTCTGAATTATTTGCTGATTTTCGGTAAATTCGGATTTCCCCGGCTGGGCGGGGTTGGTGCAGGTGTTGCTTCGGCCATCACCTACTGGTGTGTGTTCCTGATCGCTGTACTGGTAGTGGCACTGGCCATTCCGTTCCGGGATGACCGCATATTCATCCGTTATCATCGTCCCTCCGGCCAAAAATGGCTGGAGATTCTGCGGCTGGGGGTTCCGATGGGGTTTGCGATCTTTTTCGAGACAGCGATCTTCGCCGGTGTCACCCTGCTCATGAGCCGTTATGACACGATGACGATCGCAGCCCATCAGGCCGCCCAGAATTTTGCTTCGACTCTGTATATGCTTCCGCTGAGTATATGTACAGCACTGACCATTCTGGTGGGTTATGAAGTTGGAGCCGGACGGTTGAAGGATGCACGTCAGTACAGTCTGCTCGGCATTGGTACAGCCGTCATGCTATCGGCATGCACAGCAGTGATTTTACTCACTTTCCGTTATCAGGTATCGGCACTGTATTCATCCGATCCGGTGCTGATCGAGCTTATTGCCCATTTTATGATCTATGCCAGCTTCTATCAGCTGTCCGATGCGATTGCTACACCTGTACAGGGTGCCCTTAGGGGATATAAGGATGTGAATCCTGCCTTTTTCCTTACTTTCCTGTCGTACTGGGTGATCGGTCTGCCGGTAGGTTACTGGCTCGCCAATTATACAGATATGGCTGCCTATGGCTACTGGGTCGGACTGAGTATCGGTCTCGCGGTCGGTGCGGTGACTTTACTATCCCGGTTGTTATGGGTACAACGTCAGTTTCGCCGCCAGGCTGCTCATTAAAAAAGAAGCCGTTCTCCCTTGGGAAGAACGGCTTCTTTTTGCAGTATGATCATGCAATACGGCTATATGATAGTCGCTTGCAAAAACAGGAAATACACAAATCATGATGAATATTTAATCATTAATATGAATATTTATTCCATAATAATAGATTGTTACAAATCGAACAAATCCATCTGCTCTGCTTCTGGCGTATGTTCATGCGGAATTTCGGGTACCTGCTGCCCCAGCATCTGCCTCAGCTGTCTGGCGTTGTCCGCAGCATCTCCACCGGAATTGTTATTAAAAATAATGCATACTTCTTCGGACTGCTGCTCCAGACGCTGCAGCCGTGCTGCCCATTCTGCCAGTTCATCTTCATTATAGCGATACAGATAGCGGACCTCACGCCAGTTCGGTTGTCCGGCCGAATTCCAGCCGGATGTGTTACGACCATGCATACGTACTACCGTCAGGCGCTGGTCTGTCACTTCCTCGACAATCGGTACAGAACCTGTACCCGCCTGCGGTTCATCACATATACTGTGAATCCATTGCTCCTGACGCATAAAATGAAGTGTCTTGTCGCGCATCTCCGGGGTAAACCAGCTCTGATGGCGAAATTCGAGCGCACACGGATAATCTCCCATAAGTTCGCGGATACGCCGCAAGATCCCTACATTTTCCCGAGTACAGTCAAACCAGGGCGGAAACTGAAACAATGCCGCCATCAGTTTGCCCGCCTCGGCCATTGTACCGATCGATAAACAAAAGGCTTTAAACATCTCCTCTTCCGAATCAAATGGAATCTTGCCCCGAGTATGGCCGGTCATGCCTTGATACGCTTTAACCAGAAACCGGAAGGAAGCGGGTGTCTCTGCGGTCCACTTTTCCATGTTACGCCGGGATTGAATAGCATAAAAGGAGCTATCTACCTCTACCGCCGGAAACAGGCTGCTGTATGTGGGCAGCTTGTGCTTGGAAGCCTCTCTCGTCAAATAAAGGGAATCATGGTCTCCCCAGCCTGTCAAACCGACTGTAATCATGAAAACAATTCCTCCTGCAGGTTATACTTTGCTCTGATTCCGGGCCAGACCCGATACGTAAAGCCGTACTATATTAACAGCAAGCTCTTCGGATGTAATATGACCGGGCAACAGCTGGGTAAATACAATACGTTCAATCGTACCTACGAGACACTCGGAGACCAGATTCATCGGGATGTCACTGGCAAAATTGGAATTCTGCTGTTCATGGCGCAGCATTTTCTCAATGCCCTGCACCAGTTCCAGCTTAATCTCATTTGCATCCGGCGACAGGTAGAACCCGATACGGGTCAGATCAGGATGACTGTAGAAATACTCAAACATCGATTGCAGGGTATGACACAATTGATCGAGTGCGCTGTGCTTGACTCCATTCTGTTCGGGAAGCTGACTGTCGTTGATAACAGCCTGCAGCCGGGAACGGAACATCTCCACCAGTTCCTCAAATACGGCATCCTTGCTCTCAAAATACAGGTAAAACGCAGGCTGAGATAACTTAGCCTCTGCTACAATTGAGCTGACCTTTGTCGTGTAAAATCCATGAGTTGCAAATTGTTTGGCCGCTGCATGTAAAAGACGTAAACGGCTCTCCTTTCCTTTCGCTCCTTTTTCTCTCGCCAATGTGTGGTATCCCCCTTTACGGTTTCTCTTCATCCTCAGTAAGTAATTTTAAGATGTAATACATCCTTCTACCTTATAGTACAATAATTTTCTGCTATCTTCTAACTTTTAAGCAAAATAATTACCGTTAAATTACAATTTCTTGCAGAAGCGATACTCAAAATGAATTAATATGTAATAATAATCACTATTAGTAGAAAAAATACATACAGCCTGCTTCCGGAAAACCGTGCAGGCTGTATACATCTTCTATGATCAATCACCGATTGTCCATTATTGGGACAGGCGCAGAGCCAGCTCATATGTGGCATGATCAAATTCTTTTTTGCTGTTAACGACTTTGTCGATATCAGTCAGTACGAGTTCGCCTTTGATTACGCCGCAGGCTTTGTCAGACTCGCCTTCAATCAGCTTGCGTACCGCAAAGTCACCGAGTAGACTCGCCAGGTTGCGGTCACGGGGTGTTGGCGTTCCACCACGCTGGATATGTCCGAGTACAGTTACACGAGGCTCCAGGTTCGGGTACTGCAGATGCAGCTGCTCTGCCACATCTTCTCCGCGTCCAGCGCCTTCAGCGACGATAATGATACTGTGACGCTTGCCGCAGGCAAAGTTGTGATGCATACGATCGGCGATTTCCTTGAGATCGAACGGCACTTCCGGCACCAGGATAGATTCCGCTCCGGAAGCCAGTCCCGCGTGCAGGGCGATATCACCGCAGTGACGACCCATAACCTCTACGATGGATACACGTTCGTGCGAAGACATCGTATCACGAAGTTTGTTGATCGCATCCACAACGACGCCAACCGATGTATCAAAGCCGATCGTGTAGTCGGTATACGAAATATCGTTATCAATTGTACCCGGTAGTCCCATCGTATTGATGCCCTGCTTGCTCAGCTTGTTGGCACCCTGGTAGGAACCATCGCCACCAATAACAATCAGACCTTCGATACCATGCTTGCGCAGAATATCGGCGCCTTTTTGCTGACCTTCGAGTGTCATGAACTCTTTACAGCGTGCGGATTGCAGAATCGTTCCGCCGCGCTGGATAATGTCACCTACGCTGCGCAGATCCATCGGGAAAATGTCTTCATTGAGCAGGCCCTGGTAACCGCGCTGAATACCGCATACTTCAAGACCATAGTACAGACCGCTGCGCACAACGGCGCGTACGGCTGCGTTCATACCCTGGGAGTCTCCTCCACTTGTTAATACTGCGATTTTTTTAACTGCTGATTCTACTGCTGACATTGTGATGTCCCCCTTGTTAATGTTCATACATATACTTACGAATCCAGCGGCTGTTCACCATGAAAAAGACACGTGTTAACGGGCCTTTACGCATGAGACGCCTGGAGACGGTTCGCACTTCCTGCTGCTCACTCACTTTGGGATCCGATAAATACAGGGCTACCAATCCTTCAATAATCATGCGATGAAAGGAAGTTCCCGGGATGCTGTCGACATCCCTGCGTGCCCAGTCCACAATCTGCTCGATCCGCTCATACATCGTATCCGGCGAATCATAATAATTGCAGAAATTCAGGTCACCGCCGCGGCGGTCTTCCTCCTGGTCAATCACATAGTCCAGCATAATATGCAGACAGCATACATGCGGGAAATAGGCGGAATAGACCTGCTTGGCACCTGTATCATCCAGACCGGAGCCGCTTGCCGCAAGAAACAGCATAAACACACCCAGAGTCGATCCTGTCGCAGCAGCAAATTCATTCCATTGCAAATGAGGAGTACGATATTTATTTTCCGACCACCAGTTAAGCAGTGCAGACTCTCTCAGCTCAGGAGCAATATGTTTGTGCACCTGCAAGTCACAATATAATCCTACCAGATCACGTACGTAAGGAAGTACTGCATCATAATCAGGAAGCTGGCGTATGTTCTGCTGGCAGGTTTTCACCAGCGCTTCCAGATAGCCACCATCCTCCTGCTCACTTCGCAGCCTGTAGTAATTCACCGGCTGCGCATCCGGCGTCACCGCGTCCAGCATCGATTGATGCAGCAGACGAAAGTCATCCGGGTCCATTGATGTACTGCGATCACACAGATTATCCAGATAATCACTAATGGTCTGAAACGCGACGATTAACGGAAGCAGAATATGACGCTGGGATATGTTAGCCACCGCATAGATGGCTCCCCCTTCACAGTGAAACTGCTTGGTAGCGATACTTGCAAGCGCCTGTTTCCTGAGTTCCTCGTCCGGCATACGTTCTGCCATACTGCGCCAGACGTCCAGCTCCTGGCGTACCTCCGGCAAACCATACTTATACACCCGCTGCATCAGCGAGATTGCATTGCGGGGAAACGGGTAACGACTTTGCATCATATCATTCAATGGGCTGCCTCCACTTGGTTGTCTGTTGAACCTATCTCCATTATCATACATCATATTATTTACTCCCACAACGTGGCAACCGGTTTCGTCACACTGCGTCAGATCAGCTTTTTTGGTAATTTTCCTCCTTTTTGCAGGGCTTGTGGGGAACGATAATCAAAACCACATTTTTCACAGGAAAAGGTAACAATAATCAATTAGAATAGTTGCCTTTCACGGGCGGATCCCTGCAAATATCGAATTAAGCAACAATATAATCCAAATGTGAAATTGGCGTTACATAATACCCATTACCCTGTTTTTTTCATGCCGTGTCGTTATTTTCACAAAAATAAAGCGGGCCTTGAGATCATCTCGTGCCCGCTTTATCTGTCCACCTTCAAAAAAAGAGGTGCGAAATATGCTCTTGCCTGCCTGCTGATATCAATTCAGCACGGTTTTTTGTAAAAATTCCTGTGTACGCTCTTCTTGGGGAGCGGTAAAGAACTGCTCGGCAGCTGCCTTTTCGACAATATTGCCGTCATGCAGCAGCACTACCGTATCGGCAACTTCCCGCGCAAAATTCATCTCATGGGTAACGACGACCATTGTCATTCCTTCTTCGGCGAGTTCCCTCATCGTCTTGAGCACTTCACCCACCAACTCCGGATCAAGGGCCGAAGTCGCTTCGTCAAACAGCATAATATCAGGCTTCATCGCCAGGGCACGCGCAATAGCCACTCGCTGTTTCTGTCCGCCGGACAGTTTGTTCGGATACACATCCGCCTTGTCTTCCAGATCGACTTTGCGCAGCAGTTCACGCGCTTCCTGAATAGCCTGCTGTTTGGGAACCTTTTTGACCATAATAGGGGCTTCGATAATGTTCTCCAGCACCGTTTTGTGCGGAAACAGGTTAAAATGCTGGAACACCATGCCCACCTTTTCACGTACTTTGTTCAAATCGTCCTTTTTGGGATCAATCTCCTTACCTTCAAAGCGGATAATGCCGCCGTCCTTTTTCTCCAGAAAGTTCAAACAGCGCAGTAATGTACTTTTACCTGATCCGCTGGCTCCGACCAGACAGACGACCTCACTCTCGGCAATCGTAAGATCGACTCCTTTTAAAACCTGGAGTTCTCCGAATGATTTGGTTAATCCTTCGATCGCTATCATTTCTTTTTCCGGCATCATCAATCATTCCCCTTCTGTACGGTGTCTGAAAACCGAGAATATTTACCAATAATCATCGTTCACTGACCGCCATTCTCCGCTCGAACATGCGTACCAGAAGTGTGAGAATGCCGACCAGGACCAGATAATAGATAGCCGCAATCAGTAGATAGGTCATCTCGTCAAAGTTATTGGAACCAAGCGTGGTTGCTACGTTGAACAATTCATTCATGGAAATGAACGCGGCCAGCGAGGAGTCCTTGAGTCCGATAATAAACTGGTTGCCCAGCGGCGGCAGTGCACGGCGGAGAGCCTGTGGTAAAATAATGCGCCGCATCGCCAGGGAAGGTTTCATTCCGAGCGAACGCGCTCCCTCCATCTGTCCTTTGTCAATCGACTGAATCGAGCCACGGAAAGTCTCGGCAATATAGGCTCCGTTATGAAAAGCGAGTGCCAGTGAGGCTGCCCAGAAGTCAGGGATCAGGAACAATCCGCTCAGACCAAAATAAAGAATAAAAATCTGTACGATCAACGGTGTACCGCGAATCAGATAAATATATATATCCGAGATCAGGGCAAGCACCCGAAAACGCGAAAGCTTTAACAGGGCAAAAAATAATCCAATTACAATCCCGATCAGAATTGATACAACCGTAAGCTGGAGCGTAAGCAGCATGGCTTTGACCAGCAGGTTGCTGCTGCTGCCGAATGCTTCAAAAAAGTGGGCAATTTCATTCATCCCTTCACTTCCTTTCCCGGGGTTCCTTAGTATGGGTGAGTGGTTTTTCTTAAGTTTTACTTGGGTTTGACGGTAATGTCTTCATCAAAGTATTCGATGCTGATTCGCTTGAGTGTGCCATTCTGGCGCATATGTTCCAGTGCTTCATTAATTCTTTTGAGCAGCACAGGATTGTCCATCGGCACCACTACAGCCTGTTCGCTGCGTTCAATCAACTGCTGTTCTTTTACTTTGAACCCTTCCTTGATCGCACTTTTTCCGGTAACGAAATCGGTAATGACAGCATCATGGCGGCCATCGCTGAGCGCCTGCAGAGCCGTAATATCGCTGTCATATGTATTTACGTTATTCGTATAACGCTTGGCGATATCCATGTAGGTGGAACCTTTGGCAACAGCCACTTCCTTGCCGTCCAGATCATCGGTAGTCTTGATATCACTATCCGGGCGGGTAAAAATTTGCGGTCCCGAATAGTAGTACGGGGTGGAAAAAAGAACTTCTTTTTGGCGCAGCTCATTGATCGTATGACTGGCAACGGCTGCATCGGCGCGGCCCGTTTTGACCCCCTGCACCAGACCCAGAAACTTCATTCGTTTGGGTACCGGTTCAAGCCCCAGCTCTTTGGCAATGGCTTTGCCGACTTCAATATCAAAGCCTGACATCGTCAGATCATCATTCAGGTAACTGAAAGGGCGGAATTCTCCTGACGCAGTAAAGATAAATTTGTCCTTCTCAATCAATTCGGTATTATCCGCCAGCTTTTCTTTCTCTGCGCAGCCGGTAACCAGCAGCAGAACAGCCATCGGCAGCAGCAATATACGCCACAGGCTGTGTAGTAACTTTTTGTTCATCATCTGTCCCCCTCTCATCTTAAACATTCATTTTGAATATTTTATATTTACCCAACTTTGCTAAATATATGACATTAAAGAAATAATTGTATTATTTACTCGCAATTATCTTCTGTTATCTGCTGTTAGATTTATAACAATCTGGAATACCGCGGCAATCCCTATAATTTAGAGATCAAAGCGCGTTTAACGGATTCCAACCGGATTACCGGTCCTTTTTGTAAAAGACAGCAGGACCGGTTTCACGGCAGGATCGACTACGATGGATGCTAAAATACGGTTAAACTCAGAAAAGGACCGGCAGCTGCTGCACCCCATATACCATCGGACTTGGCAGCAGCTTCAATTCCTGTCCTTGCTTGGCATGAAGATCAGGAAAGCGGTCCAGCAGTACATTCAAGGCTGTACGTGCTTCCAATCGTGCCAGCGGAGCGCCCAGACAGAAATGTACCCCCATGCCAAAGGCCATATGTTGGTTGGGGTGACGATCGATTCGGAACTGGTCTGCCGCCTCAAACTTGTGCTCATCCCGGTTGGCAGAGCCCATCCAGGCTGTGATCAGCTGGTCTTTACGGATCAACTGGCCGCCCAATTCCACATCTGCTGCAGCTTTACGTACCATACCCTGTACAGGTGAACGATAGCGCAGTGATTCTTCAATTGCCGTATCCAGCAGTTCCCGATTCTCTGCCAGCTGTCGCCAGCGCCCCGGTTCTTCGGTCAGACAGATAATTGCATTGCCAATCAGGTTGGTCGTCGTCTCATTACCGGCGACCAGCAGCAGCAGGCAGAAGCTGAGCAGATGCGGCAGATCCAGCTTTTCTCCTTCCACTTCAGCAGCCAGCAGGGCCGATACCAGATCCTGCTGCGGCTGCTGTCTCCGCCGCTCAATGACCTGCATAAAGTAGCCATACAGCTCACGGGAAGCCTGATTTTTACGAGCTGCGAGCTGCTGCGGCGTCTCTTTCGTACCGCTGAAGCCTTCCACCAGTGTATCCGACCATCCCTTGAACAGAGCACGGTCTTTCTCTTCTACACCGAGCAGCTCAGCAATAACAATGACTGGCAAAGGGAATGACAGATCGCGGATAATATCCATGCCTTGTTCGGCCTGTACCTCATCCAGCAATTCATGCGTAATCTCGGCAATACGCGGACCCATCGCTTCAACCGCTCTCGGGGTGAATGCCTTGTTTACGATGGAACGGTACTTTTTGTGCTTGGGCGGGTCCATCATGAGCAGCATGTCTGACTGCTGTCCATCCATCCCCCGCCGGGTCTGCGAACTGAATGATTTGTAATCGGACATGACGCGGTGCACATCGTCATAGAGAAACACATCCCAGCTGTTTCTTTCCTCATCATAGTAAACCGGAGACAGCTGACGCATCTGGGCATACCATGCAAAGACAGAACCTGCCTGCTTGACGCCCCGTGGAACGATCATGTTGGGGGATAGCATTGTCGACGCTTCCGAATTCGAATCCATTCTATCTTCCTCCCTGCTCATCGGTGGAGATGTCGGTACAGCCTGCATGTACGGGTATACGTTCATCTTTACTTGTACTGACCCTCAAGTACGCTTTTTGCAACATCTATTTTCCAATTTTGTTCAAGATTTAGAGGATAAAAAATTTCAGATTTGTTGGCAGGTTGTTTGTTGTAGTAATTATTTATCAAAAAATTGTACAAGACAGATTCCATTTATGGTTGACTGCTGGTGATTTTTTCGTTACCAATTAGTAATGTATTATGTATACAAGATTACGGACACAAAAAAAGCACAAGCCCCTTGAGAACAAGGAGTCTTGTGCTGTAACTAACATATGGATGACTAATCTAAGATGCTCAATGTATAAGTGATCCGCTAGCGGATATCAGTCTTATAATTTTACAACGTTAGCTGCTTGAGGACCGCGGTTACCTTCAGTAATGTCGAACTCTACTGCTTGGCCTTCGTCCAAACTTTTGAAACCGTCGCCTTGAATTGCAGAGAAGTGTACAAATACATCTTCGCTACCTTCAACTTCGATGAAACCGAAACCTTTTTCTGCATTAAACCATTTAACTGTACCTTTCACGTAAACAACCTCCTAGAATAGCGCCATCTGTGACGCGTGTCTTTATTATATCGCAAACGATTTCAAAATGCAATGAAGTTAAAGCCTTTGATTTGCAATTCCCGGGGTCAAAGGGTATGATTTTAGCAAAAGAACAGGGAGCTAATGAAATGATCAAAAAACATCTGATTTACAAAAAAGACAACTGGAACATGATGACTGTAGAAGTGAATGGGCGCGAACTTATTCTGCGTGAGATCTCCGATGAATGGGGCGAGGAAACGCATAAATTTCTCGGTCGTCCGGAAATGATGCAGTGGGCAAGCGACCGTTTCCCCAAGGAGAAATTCGATACGGAAGCGGAATGGGAAGAACTGATGAACGCCTTCCGGGAGGTCTGATTCGCCGGATGAACTATACTGCTATTGTTATTTTTATTATCCTTGCCTTTGTGCAGGGTTTTATATTGATTGCCTACAAGAACAGCATCCCGCCGCAGTTCAAGCGCTGGCTGGCCATCTTCGCCATCGTGATGTTGCTGCTGGCCTTTTTCCTGATGATCTGGGGAATACTGATGGCTGCCAATCCGGGCACATAAAGCTCTACACTTTGCTTCCCTACACCAATGATCTGAGGAGGAATTACGTATGCAGAAAGTACTGAAACGTTCCGAGATATCTCCGGAAAACTGTTGGAATCTGAATGATATGTTCGCAGACCAGCAGGCCTGGGACCAGACTTATGATGAAGTAAAATCCATACTGCCCGAAGCGGAGCAGCTGCAGGGCAAGCTGAATACAGCGGAAGCGGTCAAATCCGCTTTTGAACTGGAAGACCGCGTCTCTCTTCAGGTCGAACGTCTATATGTCTATGCTCATATGCGTCAGGATGAGGATACCGCCAATCCTACATATCAGGCGCTCACTCAGAAAGCCAAAAAGATCAGCGTGGACGCCAGTCAGGCCCTTTCCTTTATTACGCCGGAGATTCTCGGCCTGTCCGACGAAAAACTGGACGAGCTGCTGAATGCTCCCGAACTGGAATCCTACCGCTTTACCCTGCAAGAAATGAAACGTGAGAAAGCGCACGTACTGACCCAGGCGGAGGAAGCACTGCTCGCTCAGGTGGGCAACCTGTCCCAGGCACCGCAGACCATCTTTGGCATGCTGAACAATGCGGATCTGAAATTCCCGAACATTATCGATGAAAATGGTAATGAAGTGGAATTGACGCATGGCCGCTATATTCAGTTCCTTGAAAGCCCGCATCGTGAAGTACGTGAGCGTGCTTTCAAGGCCGTCTACTCTACCTATGCTCGCCAGAAAAATACGATTGCCGCTACACTGAGCGCCAATGTAAACAAAAATATCTTCTATTCTACGGTGCGCAAGTACCCTTCCGTGCTGGAAATGTCGCTGTATGGTGATAATATTCCCAAGGAAGTCTATACGAATCTGATCGATACCATTCATGAAGGTCTGCCGATTATGCATCGCTATATGGCGCTGCGCAAAAAGCTGCTCGGCGTGGACGAGCTTCACATGTATGATCTGTTCGCCCCGCTCGTGGAAGAATTTAAAATGGATATCACTTATGAAGAAGCCAAAGCAATCGTCGCCGAAGGACTCAAGCCGCTCGGTGAGGATTATCTTACTTCCCTGAACAAGGGTTATAACGAAGGCTGGATTGATGTCTACGAAAATGAAGGCAAACGTACTGGTGCTTACAGCTGGGGCGCTTATGGCACACATCCGTATGTGCTGCTGAATCACAAGGATAACCTGAACAGCATGTTCACACTGGCTCACGAAATGGGTCACGCGCTGCATTCGTATTATTCCGATAATGCGCTCTCCTATCGTGATGCACAGTACACCATTTTCCTGGCTGAGGTTGCTTCCACTACCAATGAAGCGCTGCTGATGGATTATCTGCTCAAGAAATCCACAGATCCAAAAGAAAAAATGTACCTGCTGACCTATTATGCGGATCAGTTCCGTACCACCGTATTCCGTCAGACGATGTTTGCCGAGTTCGAGATGCTCGTCCATGCCCGCGCCGAAGCCGGAGAATCGCTGACTCCGCAGGAGTTGTCCAAAATCTACTATGACCTGAACGTGAAGTATCATGGTGAAGGCATGACCGTAGATCAGGATATCGAAATGGAATGGGCACGTATCCCCCATTTCTACAACAGCTTCTATGTGTACAAATATGCGACAGGTTTCTCCGCAGCGACCAGTTTCTCCAAGCAGATTCTCGAAGAAGGCCAACCCGCTGTCGATCGCTACTTGGGCTTCCTGAAAAGCGGCGGCAGTGACTATTCCATCAACATCCTGACCAAAGCAGGCGTGGATATGTCCACTCCGGAACCAATTCGCGAAGCGATGAGCGTATTTGAGCAGCTGGTCAGCGAGATGGAACAACTGGCGAAATAATGCAGCTTCTCCCCCAGCGATTAATTCGTTTCCAGCTTTTTATTCGTATCCTTTTTAATGGTGCAAAATAAAGCAAGCAGGAAATGTTTATGTCAGGTACGAATACTTTATATAAGTGAATAAGGTGTTTGCTGACCTTAGACGATCTCGAAGGGGGTTATTTTAGAATGAAATTTCAATGGTTATTAATTCTGGGACTGATTTTTGCGCTGATCATTGCAGTATTTGCCGTCATTAACGTAGATCCGGTACAGGTCAATCTGCTGTTTGATATGGTACAGATTCCCCTGATTCTGCTGATTCTAGGCTGTGCATTGGTCGGCGGTCTGATTGTCGGCTTTTATGGCATCTACCGTCAGTATCGTCTGCAGCGTCAGATCAAGATGCTTCAGGCGCAGGTTGCCGAACTGAACGCCGGATCGGTAACAGGTGACCGTACTGCCATGAACGATGTGAACTTTGATGCGATGCATGATACGACAGACACTGCTTCGTCATCGCATTTCTCGGAACGCAAATTATAATCCAATTCCGCTCTACCGTATGGAAAAATCCACTTGCTTCCCGGCAATCTGTATCTCTGCCGGACAGTAAGTGGATTTTTCATGACAACGCCTTTATCCATTTTTTCACATATATTCGTTTCATCTACATTAGTTAAGATCAAAGGAGATTGCCCATGTCCATTACAATTAACCGTGAATATACCCTGTCTCTGCTGAAGGAACTGCTGTCCACTCCAAGTCCTACCGGCTACACCCACCATCTAATCGAGCGTCTTCGTGCAGAAGGAGACAAGCTCGGTACTACCACCTCCCTTAATCATAAAGGCGGCCTGATCATTACCCTGGATGGACAAGATCATTCCCGGACGATCGCCCTTAGCGGTCATGTCGATACCCTGGGCGCCATGGTACGGTCGATCAAGCCGGAAGGCACGATTCGTCTGAGCATCGTCGGCGGTTTCAGTATGAACAGCATCGAGAATGAATACTGCACGATCCATACCCGCGGTGGAAAGACTTATACCGGCACGATTCTGACGACCAAGCCGTCGGTGCATGTGTATGATGATGCAGAACAGCACAAGCGCACCGAAGAGAATATGGAAGTCCGTATCGATGAGCTTGTCTCTTCCAAGGAAGATGTCGAAAAGCTGGGCATTATGGTCGGTGATTATATTTCCTTTGACGCGCGTCCGGTCATTACGCCAAGCGGTTATGTGAAGTCCCGTCATCTGGATGACAAAGCGAGCGTAGCCGCGCTGTTCGGCTTGCTGGAATCGGCGCATACCCATAACTGGAAGCCATCACACCGGGTACAGATCCTCATTTCCAACTATGAGGAAGTCGGTCATGGTGCCGCTTATATTCCGGGCGAAATCGATGAGATGATTGCTGTCGATATGGGATGCATTGGTGATGATCTCAGCTGCAAGGAAACGGATGTCTCCATCTGTGTCAAAGATTCTACCGGCCCGTATGATTATCATATCACCGGCAAACTGGCTGAACTCGCACGTGCGGAGCAGATTCCATTTGCCCTGGATGTGTATCCTCATTACGGATCGGATGCTTCGGCTGCACTACGTGCCGGCAACAATATCCGGGCGGCACTGATCGGTCCGGGTGTTCATGCTTCGCACTCCATGGAGCGTACGCACAGTGATGCCATTATCAACACCGCTCGTCTGCTGGGTGCTTATATTACAGCTTAAAGTGCTTGTCCGTCTGGCTTTAGAACAAAGAACCCTCTGATCTGCATATTCTCCATAAGAGAATCCTTTGCAGAACAGAGGGTTCTTTGATTACTGCCTGTCTATTTGAGGCTGATAAGTGACCTGTATATTACTGTTGCTCGATTTTTTCGGCAAGTTCATTCAGATAGGTCCAGCGTTCCATCAGCCGTTCCATTTCCTGCTCAGCTGCGGCCTGTTCGGTCATCAGTTCCTGCAGACGTACCGAATCGTTGAAGGAAGCCTCCATCTCGGTAGTGATCCGGTTCAGGTTCTGTTCAGCCGCTTCGATCATGCTGTCGATCTGCTCGTATTCCCGCTGTTCCTTATAGCTGAACTTCAACTTATCCCGGGAAGTACTGCGTTTTCCCTGCTCCCCCGTATTATCGGCTGCTGCAGGGGCAGCAGTATTTTTACCGGTAGCAGCTGTAACACCCTGATCATTCCAGGCATCCGTTTTGGCCTGGTGAGCGGTACGTTCTTCGTATTCACTGTAGTTGCCGGCATGAATACTCACAATACCGTTTCCTTCAAAAGCAAAAATCTTGTCGCAGGTGCGATCCAGGAAATACCGATCATGGGATACGACCAGCACGACGCCAGGGAAGTCATCCAGGTAATCTTCCAATACGGTCAGTGTCGTAATATCCAGATCGTTGGTCGGCTCATCCAGCAGCAACACATTGGGCGCGCCCATCAGCACACGCAGCAGGTACAGTCTGCGCTTCTCTCCGCCCGACAGTTTGGCAATCGGGGTCCACTGGGCCGAAGGGGTGAACAGGAAGCGCTCCAACATCTGGGAGGCGCTTACGGAGCTGCCGTCCGATGTACTGACCACTTCCGCCACTTCCTTGATATATTCGATCACCCGCATCGTCTCGTCCATTTCCTGATGTTCCTGGGTAAAGTAGCCGAATTTGACGGTCTGCCCGGCAATCACACTGCCGCTGCTCGGTGTAAGACGGCCGGAAATAAGATTGAGCAGCGTCGACTTGCCTCGTCCATTCGGTCCAACAATACCGATCCGGTCCCCAGATACGGCATGATAGGTCAGATCGTGAATCAGTTCGCGTCCACCGAGGCTTAAGGAGACATGATCCAGTTCGACAATCTGCTTGCCCAGACGGGAAGAAACCGTCGATACCTGCATCGATTCATCCCGGCGGCCGGGTGCGTCATTTTTGATTTGTTCAAAACGGTCGATCCGTGCCTTTTGCTTGGTCGTACGTGCCTTGGCTCCGCGGCGAATCCAGGCCAGCTCGCGCCGGAACAGATTTTGCCGTTTGTCCTCTGCAGCGGCTTCACGTTCTTCCCGATCGGCCTTGAGCTCCAGATAGCGGGAATAGTTGGCTTCATAACGGTACAACTGACCATGATCCAGCTCCAGCATGACAGTCGCTACACGATCCAGGAAATACCGATCATGCGTAATCATCAGCAGTGCGCCGCGCCGTTTCTGCAGGTACTGTTCCAGCCATGTCACCGAATCATGATCAATATGGTTGGTCGGCTCATCCAGAATGAGCAGTTCTGCCGGCTGGATCAGCGCTGAAGCGAGAGCTACCCGCTTGCGTTGACCGCCGGACAGTGTACCCATCAGGGCGTCATAACGGCTGATTCCGAGCTTGGACAGAATGTTTTTGGCTTCACTTTCCAGCGACCAGGCATCCAGTCGATCCATATCCTGACTGATCTGCACGAAGCGGTTCTGGACATTCGTATCTTCCGGATGCAGTTCCAGCTGTTCCATCACATTCATATAGGCGCTGACTGTCTGCAGTTCTTCTCCACCGCCTTCAAACACCTGACGGAGTACGGTTGCTTCAGGATCATAGGGCGGATTCTGCGCCAGATAGCGGATGCGTACGCTGTTATTGACCACGACGTTGCCGCCGTCCGGTTCTTCCAGACCGGCGATGATTTTGAGGAAAGTCGATTTCCCCGTACCATTTACGCCGATAATGCCAATCTTGTCGCGATCCTCCATGCCAAAGGATGCGTTATCAAACAATATTTTATCGCCAAAGCTTTTGCTCAGCGCTTCTACCGTTAATATGTTCATTTGGACTCACCTTCTTGGGAACGTTGTCCCGCTAATTGATCTTCGCTGTTAATCTGCTTCAGGCACCCTTCCAGAAATAATCCGGCTACAAACGAGGTGCGCTCATGCAGCTCCTGTTCCGTAAACTCGGGGTTAAACATAATATCCATCTTAACCCGGTCCAGCATCCCGATATAAGATTCCGCACACCAACGCGGCTGCTGTACCTTCCCATCGATAAGGATCTGCTGGACAACCTCCATATACCGGAAAATAAAATCACGCATATAGGCCATCAGTTCCGGATCGTTGTTCGGTGCACGGAATACGAGCTTGGTATACTGGCGCCGTTCAAAATGATACGTCGTATGATGGGCTGCAATAACATGCAGTTTGTCCGCCAGCTGCCGACAGTGTTTCAGCGCTTCCTCCAGCTTCTCCAGGAAGTTTTCGCAGTCGCGCCGGGTGACAGCCAGACACAGTTCTTCTTTACTTTTAAAATATAAATATACCGTTCCCTTGGCAATTCCGGCCCGATGCGCAATGTCTGAAATTTTCGTCTCGTAAAAACCGTCCAGTCCGAAAAGTTCATAGGCAGCGTCCAGTATAAGTTCAAGTTTGTCTCCTGTTGTGCCGCTCATCCGCCCACCTCCTCTATCTACAGCTTACCCCGATCCGGTGCAGGCTTAAGCTAAATTAAAAATAACAGCGCAGCCGCTCCACCCATAATGGAGCTGACCGCATTGACCATATCATTATTCATCCAGCGCCAGCCGCGATCATATACGGTCGGCTGACCACAGTGAATACGGGTCTCCACCTGTTTGTCACATACTTTACAGCAGTACATCAGCTGCATGGTCGCACCCAGATAGGAATCCGCAAAACAGCCCACCAGACCGCCAACGAGACCAGCCGCCAGCATCAGCCAGCCGCTGTTCAACCAAGAGGATTCCATCGCCATACTGCTGGCAGTCGGCAGCGGCGACAGGGTCGCAAACAGCCAGGCCGCCAGGCCGATAATGAGACCCGCGAGAGCCGCAGCTGTCGTGCCGCGCACCGAGACGCCGCCCGATGCTCCTGGCTCCAGTACACGGCCATTCAGCACGGAACGCGGCGGCCTGCGGCTGAGACTGCCGATCTCGGTCGCCCACGTATCGGCGGTCACGGTAGCCATAATGCCGATAAAAGCAAGCGTCCAAGCCGGATGCGGCCAGACCGCATTGCCAATACAGAGCAGCATGCCCAGCCCGCCATTGGCAAACACCTGCCCCGCATCCCGGCGGGAACCTTTAGCGTAATCCTGTTCGATCTTGCGCTTGCGTTCCCTTTTCATGCGGGATAATACGCTGCCGCTGATGAAGAACAGAATCAGCAGACCGAACCAGAACAGATTGCCTGCTCCGTAGTATACGGTTCCCATTACCATCGCCGCGAGCGCGCCGGAAGTCGACAGCCAGTGCTTGTGATAACCGAGCGCCGCAAGCAGACCGGCGCATACGAAGCCAATCAGCCAATCCATCATTATTCCGCGATCCGGCAGGTTCCCAGAGACGTACCTGCATAGATCAGTTCGAATGTATCACCAGTTGCGACAGGACCTACACCCTCCGGTGTACCGGTGAAAATAATATCGCCCGCTGCCAGACCATATGTCTCACCGATATGCGCAATAATCGTATCCAGGGGGAAAATCATATTGCTTGCCGATCCCAACTGTACCTGCTGACCGTTCTTGAGCAGCGCAAACTCCTGATTCAGCCAGGCATCATTGTCCGGGAAAGGAATAAATTCCGTTACCGGCGCCGAGTTTTTGAATCCTTTGGCTGCGGTCCATGGGTGACCTTTTTGCTTGAGCCCCGTCTGTACGTCACGCAGAGTAAAATCAATGCCCAGCGCCAGACCATCCACGAGCTGCTCGGCTGTCATGCCCGGTTCATAATCACGACCGATCCGTACGACCAGCTCTGCTTCATAATGAATACCTCCCTGGTTAAAAGGAAGCTTCAATTCGGCATTTTCCAGCTTCACGGCAGCATGGGAAGGCTTCAAAAAGATCATCGGTGACGTAGGAACTTCGTTGCCCAGCTCCTCGGCATGAAGACGGTAATTGCGGCCTACACAGTATACGTTTTGAATGGCAGTCATTGAACATTCTCCTCTGTATATGAATTGGTTCGATCTATGCAAGCTGTGAAAACTATGAGATGGCGTTTCCCTTGACATCAAACCGGATCGTGCCGGATAACGTCTGCAATCGTCTCAATAGCGCCTGTGCCTGTTCTTCAGTCATCGGCACCGGCTGGCCCAGATTGGCCGTATAAGGAATAACCTGCATACTGCAGTTTCCCTTCACCGTGCATTTCGCCTGGAATACTGCGGTATCCCACGTTTTCTCTGTCAGTGAACGGGTAAAAATGAAATTGCCGGTGCTGTAGGCGATCCATTTGCCCTTATACTGCTCCAGTCCCTGGAGCACATGCGGATGTCCGCCAATGACCAGATCGGCTCCAGCATCGACAAAGCGATGGGCCAGATCGTTCTGGTGTGCTGCTATTGTATCCGAACGTTCTACGCCCCAGTGAGCGATAACAACGACCAGATCCGCCTCACTGCGGGCTTCACGGATAGCCGCTTCCGCGGCGGTGGCATCGTAGGCCGTTGCTACGCCGGGCTGATTGGTTCCGGCATTCCAGCCGGTCTCCGGAATAACACGACTGAAGCCGAGCAGCGCAATTTTGATACCTTTGCGCTGGAAATAAACAGGCTGATAGGCACGCTTGCTGTCATTGCCTGCCCCTACATAGCTGATCCCGCTGCTGTCCAGCTGACTGATCGTATCCTGCAGGCCGGTAATGCCCTGATCCAGAATATGATTATTCGCCAGATTCACTGCATCGATGCCTGCTGCGGCCATATGCGAGAGCGCCTCGGGTGACGACTTGAAGGTATAGGTTTTATCCGCAGCCGTGGTCGCCGAATCCGTTACCGGCGTCTCCAGATTGACGACCGACAGATCGTCGGATGTGAACAGCTTGCGAATGTACTCATACGGATAATCATATCCTTTTTGAGCCAGCAGTTCACCGACTTTGCCGGAAAACATAACGTCGCCGCCAAAGTTCATCGTGACGGTCTGTCCGGATAGTGCTGTATCGGTCGCAGGCTGCAGGTCTTCAGAAGGATCGGCGGACAATTTGTCCGGCTGTGCCTGTGGTAAAGGCACCTGCGCAGGCTCTGTATCGGTACGAACCGAATCGGCGGCCGAAGATTCTGATTGGTTGGCAGATGGTGCTGCGGTATCTTTGACAGAATCTGCCGCTGCTGCCATCTGGTCAGACACATCCGATGACTGCCCCGACCAATCGACAGGCTGTTCCGCTGCCGGGAAATCGGCTGCTGTCTGTTGTTCCTGTGGTTGTACAACGTGCAAGTAATACGCTCCGACCAGGACAATCGCAAGTGCGAGTACGGTATTCAGCATAATCCATAGCCGAATCCGGCGTCTGCGCCGTCTTTTGGTATCGAGTCTCTGTTGACGGGATTGTTCTGATCTTGTGGTATACATGAAATACTCCTTTGATGATACGTCCTGTCTATTATAGCAGGTTACACTTACAGGCGGAAAGCACAGAGCGTATGGCAGAATATAGATGGGATGAGCGTCCAATACATAACCTGCTGCGGATATCGGGATAGGTGCTGCTATTGCTGCATCAGCAGATTGAAATGTATTGTTCTGCGCATACAAAAGCCCTTCATTATGAACATGAAGGGCTTTTGCTGTATGACTTTTCTCATTCGTTTTATTCATTTAAATAAAAGATTCTGCAGAACTCCTTGCTAACTAGCGTACTTCATCCGGCTGCTGCACAACACGCTGGGCTTCCGCAGCGGCTGCATCGCGGGCTGTACGGATACAGTCAGGTAATCCGACACCATCATAGCCGGCGCCCAGCACAATCAATCCTGGACGCTGCTCTGCCAGTTCGGCGCGCATTGCCGCAATATGATTTATATGCCCCACCGGGTACTGCGGCATCGAACGATGCAGCCGTGTAATTTCTGTAAAAATTGGTGCTGCCTCGATCCCCATCAGTTCCTTCATATCATGAAGTACACGGCGGGTAATCTCCTCATCACTCTCATCCACAACTTCTTCATCCCCTGCACGACCTACGTAAAAACGCATCAATACACGATCATCCGGGCTGGTATGCAGCCACTTGGTCGATGTCCATGTACATGCAGTAATCGTACGTCCTTCCTTGCGCGGTACGAGGAAGCCGGAACCATCATATTCAGTCTCGATATCCTTGCGGTCAAAAGCCATGACTACATTGGCGACCGATACATAATTAATCCGGTCGAGTGCTGCCGTATCGACATGCGGCTTGAGCAGCGAAGCAGCGGCAAATGTCGGAACCGTTACGATGACATGCTCTGCTTCCAGTGTACTGCCATCACTCAGGCTGACCGTATAGCGTTCATTATTATACTCAATCGACACAGCTCCTGTATTCAGCTTCAGCTGTACCGAGTCGGCCAGCGACTGCTCCAGGCGTTCGGTCAGACTCTGCAGTCCGCCGCGGAAGGTGTAAAAAGCGCTCTTCTTGGTGCCTGTGTGGGTCTCAACCGGCTTGCGTCCGGTATTCATACCTTTGATCAGACTGCCATACTCGCGTTCCACCGCGCCGAACTGCGGGAATGTCGCCTGCAGGCTCAGCTTGCGCGTATCTCCGGCATAGATGCCTGCCAGCAGAGGCTCGGTTACATTTTCCAATACTTCCTTGCCCAGACGGCGCTCGATAAAGTCGCCCAGCGACTCATCTTCCCCGTCCATTTTCGGCGGCAGCAGGAAATCTTCCAGTGCGCGGATCTTGCCGTCCATCGAGATCAGATCGCTTTCCATAAATGGACGCAGTTCGGTCGGAATGCCGAGCACTAGGCCCGATGGCATCGGATGCAGCTTGCCGTCATGAAGAATGTAGGTTTTCTTGGCATTCGGATTGGTCGTTACCAGATCGTCTCCCAGCCCTACCTCCTCGGCCAGTTCGGTCATTGCCGTCTTGCGGGCCAGATAGGAATCTGGCCCTTTCTCGATCACAAACCCGTCACGATGCAGCGTATGCACCTTGCCGCCGAGCGATCCGGATTGCTCCACCACCGTAATCTGCGGTGTCAGCTGCTGTTCCATCAGAAATTTGCGCATATAAAAAGCGGCACTCAGACCCGTAATTCCGCCGCCTATCACTACGACACGACGTTCGGATGAAGTCATTACACATGCACCTCTTTGTATTTGCGCAGCACTTCGTCAGCGAGCAGTTCCATGTATAACGGGTCCGTATTGAGGGAATCAATCCGCATCAGGCGCATATCGATCTCCTGTGCCAGCTCCTGGGCTTCGATATCCAGATCATACAGCACTTCCAGGTGATCGGAGACGAATCCGATCGGAGCGACGAGTACGTACTCGACCTGCTCCTCACGCAGTTCCTGCATCGTATCCAGCACATCCGGTCCCAGCCATGGCTCGGCTGTACGACCGGCACTCTGCCAGGTGAACTGCCAGGATGGCACGTTGGCGCGCTCCGCAATCGCTGCTGAAGTCTCCAGCAGCTGATCCCGGTACGGATCGCCCATGCTCAGGATACGTTCCGGCAGACTGTGTGCGCTGAACAGTACACGTACCTGATCGCGTGTAGCGCCCGCTTCTTCAAACAGCTCGAGCTTGGCATTGACACGATTGGACAGCGTCTCGATCAGCTTCGGATGCATATGATAGCTCTCGATAAACGAGATATTCAAATGATGCTCTTCGGCGGTCTGCTTGGCACGCTTGATATACGTACCTACACTCATCGTCGAATAATGAGGAGCCAGCACGATGCCTATCGCCTCGGTAATGCCGTCTTTTACCATTTGCTCCACACCGTCTTCGATAAAGGGAAATGCATGCTTGAGCCCCTGGTAGCATACAAATTCCACATCGGTATCGGCAGCAAGCTCGTTCAGCGCGTTTTGCATACCGGCTACCTGGTTGTCCGTATTTTCACGCAGCGGGAATACCCCGCCGACAATCGCTTCATAGCGGTCTTTCAGTTCCTTAAGCTGTTCCGGGCTTGGCGCATTGCCCCGGCGAATATGCGTGTAGTACGCTTCAACATCTTCCAGGCTGGCAGGAGTACCATAAGACATTACGAGAACACCAATTTTTTTCTTTACCATTACAGATCACCTCAGTCAAAGTAGTAGACGGTCATTGGGATGTTGTACGCTGCTTCAGGACCTGTGCAGAATAGTCATGCACATAGTCGGTCAATTCTTTTAATTTATCAATCGAAGCTTCCGGGAACAGCCCGTGGCCCAGGTTGAAAATATAGCCCGGCTGCTGCAGCCCTTCATCGATAATGCGCTTGGCATGCTGATGAATCAGCTCGGACGGACCGGTCAGCACATAAGGGTCCAGGTTCCCCTGTACCGCATAGCTGCCGCCCAATCGGCGGCGTCCTTCGTTAATCGAGACGCGCCAGTCGAGACCGATCACATCCACCGGCAGACCATTCAGCTCCGGCAGCAGTTCGCCCGAGCTTACACCAGGGAAATAGATCTTCGGCACATCCAGATCGCGCAGTTCATCAAAAATATACTGGATGGTCGGCAGTACATAGGTTCTGAAATCAAGTGGGGAAAGCGCACCGACCCAGCTGTCGAACAGCTGGAAGGCTTTGCCGCCGTTCTCCACATGCTTGCGCAGATAGGTGGCGACCATATCGCCCAGCTTGCGCATCAGGCTGTGCCACAATTCCGGCTCGCTGTACATCATCGTCTTGGTGCGGATATAGCTCTTGGACGGACGTCCCTCGATCAGATAGCTGGCAATGGTGAACGGTGCGCCGGCAAATGTAATCAGCGGCACCTCCAGTTCCCGGTCCAGAATACGGATCGTCTCCAATACATGGGACAGATCGCCTTCCACATCTATCGGGGTAAGACGTTCCACATCGGCTGCCGTGCGAATCGGATTTTCGATCACAGGTCCGATATTTTTGACGATATCAAAATCAATGCCGATCGAAGCGACAGGATTCATAATATCCGAATATAAAATGGCCGCATCGACACCCAGCTTGCGAACAGGCATCAGGGTCACTTCGGCCGCCAGCTCAGGCTGCTGACAGATTTCCAGCAGACTGTATTTTTCTTTGATTTTCTGATAGTCCGGATCATAGCGCCCTGCCTGTCTCATATACCAGACCGGCAGACGGTCGATATCCTGCTTGCGACAGGCGCGTATGAAGGAGTCATTATAAGTCATGAATGGGTCCTCCGCGTCAGTAGTTAATGGGCTTGACGTTCCTGCTGTCAAACACATCCAAATTATTTTCCGCAATAAAAATATTCACAAGTTAATTATGCGCTTTTTCCGGAGAGGTAACAACCTCCCTACTATGAATATCCAATGACAATCCTATGAACGGGGATGGACAGGCGGAGAAAGGCAAGAATAAAATAAATACAGCCGGAAGTTTCAACAGATGAAAAAAGGTTTTATTTTTTGCATTAATCTGCTATAACCCCGGCGGAGTGGGTATAAAATATGGTATAATTATAGAATGGACTTTTTTAAGGAAGTGAAACAGGATGCGCTTTTCAAAATCAAAATTGGAAGCCTGGCAGCTCAATCTGATGGTGCTGTGGTTCGGCCAATTTCTTGTTAACGCAGGCACAACGATGATCGTTCCTTTTATTGCCCTGTATCTGTCGCAGGACATCGGTGTGCAGGGTGAACATCAGATTGCGATCTGGTCCGGAGTGATCTTTGCGGCTAACTTCGTAACTTCATTTATTTTCCAGCCGCTCTGGGGCAAGCTGTCTGACCAGTACGGACGCAAAGTAATGCTGCTGCGCTCCGGCTTCGGGATGGCGATCGTATTTACCGCGATGGGTTTTGCCACCCAGGCCTGGCATCTACTGGTGCTGCGGCTGATCAACGGAACGATCTCGGGCTTTAACCCGGCGTCCACCTCACTGATCTCCAGCAATACGCCCAAGGAAAAGATGGGCTTTGCGATGGGAATCAGCCAATCCGGCACCGTAGCCGGCAGTATTCTCGGACCGCTGATCGGCGGGATTATGGCGGATACTGTGGGGTTCCGCTATATTTTCTATATTACAGGCGCCTGTATTTTTATGGCGAGTCTGCTGGCCCTGTTCCTCGTTCGGGAGAAATTTGACCGCTCCGCGGCAGCCCAGATGCCCAAGGTATCCGTATTATCCGGGCTGCGCGAACTGAGTCTGACTCCGCAGCTGCCGGCACTGTTCACGGTCACCCTGCTGCTGCAGTTTGCCATGATCAGTCCGATGACCCTGCTGCCGCTGTATGTGCAAAAGCTGCAGGGCAGTGTGGAGAATCTCGCTTTCTGGTCAGGTCTTGTCAGTGCGGTGACCGGTCTGTCCAACATGCTGATGGCTCCGATACTCGGCAAAGTCAGCGACAAGTATGGAGCCCACAGGGTACTCACCTTTTCCCTGATCGGCGCCGGGTTGATGCTCATCCCACAGGCTTTTGTGCAGAACGTCGGCCAGCTTATTGCCGTACGCTTCCTGATGGGATTATGTATGGGCGGTCTGCTGCCAAGCGTCAACTCACTGATTCGATATTATACCCCGGACGGCATGGAGAGCCGTGCTTTCGGCTTTAACAGCAGTACAACCGCACTCGGCAATATGACGGGCTCCGTTATGGGCGGTGTACTGGCAGGATTTATTGGTATCGAGGGGCTGTTCATCATGTCGGGGATCATGCTGCTGCTCAATATGTTATGGGTACGAACCAAACTCTATACCCGCCCAACCGCCGGCAAGCATCATCGCTCTGCTTAGACTGCGGATATGCCAGCATTTTATTTTTTGGCATATTCCCCTATCTCCATAACGCAAAAAGAGGCTTCCGATCCCATCACCAGGATCGTGAAGCCTCTTTTTTTAGTGAATACTACATCAGAGTGAAGGAATGGGAATTGGGTCAATGGACGACCTTGAAGCCCGGGAATCCACCTTCTCTTCCATTGCGGATTTCCTGGCTTTACCGGAAGACGTGATCCAATCCCATTCTGTAACGGATGCTGATTCACCTCTTCAGCATCAAGAAACAAGGAACAGCCGATGAACAAAGCGCTCATGCCGCCCTGCGCAGCAGCCTGCTCAAACCCTGTATTAGATTAGCCTTTGACCCGTGCCAGTGCCAACCCATCAAAAGCCGGCAGCAGCGTTCCCGTCAGACGCGGATCGGATACAATGCGGCGATTAAATTCGCGTACCGCCTGTATGGCAGGTCCATTACGGTCCAGATTGAGCGTTCTGCCCCGCAGCAGCAGATTATCTCCGGCAATAATGGCACCGGGGTTCGCCAGCTCAATAGCATAATCCAGATAATTCAGATAATTCAGTTTATCTGCATCAATAAAGAAGAAATCAAATCGCTGTCCTTCCTCCTTCAGCTGATGCAGGCTTTTCATTGCCTCACCTACACGGTACTCTACCTGATCGCCGTATCCAGCCAGACGCAGATGCTCATGAGCCAGCTGGGCATACGCTGGCTGCAGCTCCAGCGAGACAATCTTCCCGTCTTTCTCCAGTCCACGGGCCATGCATACGCCGCTGTAGCCACCCAGTGCACCGATCTCCAGCACCCGTTTGGCTCCGGATAGCTGGATCAGCATAGTCAGCAGCCTGCCGTATCCCGGTACAACCGATACTTCGGGCATGCCTTTTTCACGAATCGTCTGTTTGATCTGCAGCAGTAGTTCATCTTCCTCGATCAGCTGCTCCATATATTCTTCTGCACCTATTACATTTCTGTCTGTCATCTCTTATTTAGCTCCTTTAATCCTAATCTTTCGTCCGGGTCTGCCGATACTGTACTAAGAGCCTGCAGACCGTCGAAATTCATTTTGCCAATGAATAAATAATTTCCGCCAAAATTTTGGAGAAACGTTTGTAAGTATTCCGGCATTCACCTATACTAGATTGTATGGTTTTGAGACCGAACTCACAAGTTGAATTGTGAAAAGCTATAGGAGTTGAACATATATAATGAAACAGCTGGAACTGATTGCAACCTGCCCGATGGGTATCGAGGCTGTAGTTGCACGTGAATTGAAACTGCTCGGTTATGAAGATACCCGCACCGAGAATGGACGTGTCCGATTTACCGGTGATTTTATCGATATTTGCCGCTGTAACTACTGGCTGCGTACAGCAGACCGGGTCGTCATCAAAATGGGGGAATTCCCGGCAACAACCTTTGACGAACTGTTTGAAGGGGTCAAAGCGATTCCATGGGCAGACTTTATCCCGGAAGACGGCGAATTCCCGGTATCCGGACGCTCTCAGAAATCGCAGCTCAGCAGTGTTCCCGCTTCCCAGGGGATCGTCAAAAAGGCAGTCGTGGACAAGCTGACTCAGACCTATGGTACAGAGTGGTTCCAGGAAGACGGCGCTTTGTACTCGATCGATGTATCCCTGTATGAAGATACGGCGCTGATTACCCTGGATACCACCGGACCTTCCCTGCACAAGCGTGGATACCGCAAGCATGCGACCGAAGCACCGCTCAAGGAAACAATGGCTGCCGCACTGATCCTGCTCAGCCGCTGGGGCCCGCACCGTCCGCTGTATGATCCGTTCTGCGGCTCCGGTACCCTGCTGATTGAAGCTGCCATGATCGGCTGGAATATTGCACCGGGACTGCGCCGTACCTTCCCGTCCGAAGGCTGGAGCATTATTCCCGATGAACTGTGGGAACAGGCTCGTGATGAAGCATTTGATGCAGTTAAAGATGATATTCCACTGCAGATTACCGGCAGTGATATTGATCCGGAAGCGATCGAAATCGCCAAAGCCTGCGCCAAAAGTGCCGGACTCGGCAATGAGATCGAGTTCAAAGTAATGCCGGTATCACGCATCCAGCCGCAGGGCAAATTCGGCTGTATCGTTACGAACCCACCGTACGGCGAGCGTCTGAGTGAGAGCAAGGAAGTCGAAGCGATGATTCGCGATCTGGGTAAATCCTCGATTTACCTGCCGGACTGGTCCGTGTTTGTTATCACGCCAACACGTCATTTTGAACAGTTCTTTGGCCGCAAAGCAACCAAGCGCCGCAAGCTGTACAACGGCCGGATCGAATGTCAGTTCCTTCAGTATCTCGGTCCACTGCCACCGCGTCCCAACAAGGAAGAATCCACTGCACACTGATCATATGTTTATGATTGGTGTTGCATCGCTTATTATCGGCAACACAAAATAATACAGCAGCAGAGGAACCCGTTGCTCTGCCTGAAGCAGGAATGCCGGGGCTGATCGCCTTCGGCCCTCTGCACACTATTATTTGTAAACGACAGGTTAATTTGGAAAACAGAGTGTTAAATCCGGGTTACCGGCAGTACTCCATATTACACACCGCACAGCGGCGAATTCTGCTTATAGCAGCCCGGTTCGCCGCTGTGCTATGTGTTTACTTATCTTATTATGTAAACGCCAGGTAAGAAAGCATTGCAGAACACCTGGCTTTTCAGCAAGGGGGCTATATTTTGGAATATCTATCTTCCCGTCCACAGCGAAAAAGCTGGCTTCAGCGTATACTGTGGCCCTTTGCCCCGGTCAGAATAGACTATCTTCTCTTTTTGATCCTGATGATGGGCAAATTGATTTATCTGCACAGTAACTTGCATGTGCAAAATATTGATATGAATACACTTGATAAAGTCACTGCACTCGGTTCGGTGCTGCTGGCTTCGTTCTGGACATTATGGCTGCCCAGACGAGGACGTATCGCCGCACTAATTGTACTGGATGTGCTGCTGAGCTTCCTTATGTTCTCTGATCTGGTCTACTTCCGTTATTTCCAGGATTTCATTACGATTCCGGTATTGATGCAGGCCAGTCAGGTCGAATCACTGGGCGGCAGCATCCGTGAACTAATCCATATTTCGGATGTATGGCTGTTCGCAGACTGGATCGTACTGATCGGTGCAGCGGTATATGGAATCGTACGCCGAATCAGACGTCGCCGTGACTACCGTGCCGGCACGTACAGAGCGGATAACGGTTATGCACAGAGCCGCAGCCGTCGTGTCGTGACACGTCTTATTCAGGGAGCTATGATTTTCACGCTCGGATGGGTGCTGACTTTTGCCCCGATCAAATATGCCACGTCTACATGGGCGGTTGGCTTGTTCGTCGGCAACTGGTGGAATATGTCATTGTATAATGTAACCGGACTGCTCGGCTTCCATGGCTATGATGTATATCGTTATGCACAGGATCACTGGGGCAAAGGCAACCAACTGTCCGCCCAGGCGACAGACGAAGTCAAAGAGTGGTTTGACGACAAGCAGCAAAATCGTGCTCAAAAAGGCGACGATGCCCTGTTTGGTGCCTACAAGGACAGCAATGTAATCGTTGTGCAGGGTGAAGCATTTATGAATTTTGTGGTCGGCAAAAGCTTTAACGGCCAGGAGATCACACCCAACATCAATCGTCTGATGAAGAGCAGCATGTATTTCAGCCAGTATTATCATCAGACCGGACAGGGGCGCACATCCGATGCGGATATGGCTTCCAATGCTTCCCTGCATCCGCTGCCGACCGGTTCCATTTTCACCCGGTATGCGGATCATCAATATGATACACTGCCATCGATTCTCCACAAACAGGGCTATGGTTCGTATGTATTCCATGCCTATGAGCCAAGCTTCTGGAATCGCTCGGTCATGTACCAGAATATGGGCTATGACCATTTCTACAGCAAAGAGGACTTTACGATCGATGAACCGCTTGGCTGGTCACTCGGTGACAAATCCTTTTTCCGCCAGTCAATCGAGAAAATGTCTGCCGAAAAGCAACCTTTCTACTCGTTCCTGATCACGCTGTCCAGCCATCACCCGTATACACTGCCCGCTTCGGTACAGGAGCTGGATATGGGTGATCTAACCGGTACAACCTTTGGCGACTATATCCAGTCTCTTCATTATGTGGATGCCGCTCTTGGTGAAATGGAACAGGAAATGAAGGACAAGGGATTGTGGGATAATACGATCCTGCTGTTCTACGGCGATCATGACAATTCACTCAAGGACAAGGCACCGATGGAAGAATTTCTCGGCAAGCCGCTGACCGATCTGGATATGGAACAGCTCATGAATCAGGTACCGATGCTGATTCACCTGCCGGATGGCAAACATGCCGGTACGTACAACATTCCAACCGGACAGCTGGATATGACGCCATCCATCCTGCATCTGCTTGGTGTGAATGCCAGCCCGTATTACCTGATGGGCAATGACATGTTCAATGACAAGGAAAAGAAACTGGTCGTGCTGCGTACCGGAGCCTTTACCGATGGCAAAGTGTTCTACATCCCGTCAGCGGATGGTATCTTCGAACACGGTACCGCCTATGATATGAAGACCCGTGAGCTTACGGATGTCGAGCGCGCACGTGACAGTTATGATGAAGCCCAGAAGCGGCTGAACGTCTCGGATGAAGTGATCACTCATGATCTGATTCGTAAGTTCCATAATGAGGCAGCTGCCAAATAAAGCAGCAGAGTCGATCATCCGGATACTGCAAGCCTGCACTTCTGCTTTTTATAAAGTAATCCTAAACCAAAAAGCCTCCGTTCACTTCTCCCGCAGGAGTAGTAGAACGGAGGCTTTTGTTGATCATCACCACTGAATGCAGCCGTCTATGGCTGCTGAACTATCAGCTGTAATGGGAACGTTCGATTGCAAAGGATCAGACGCTACAGTTTATGCTTGAGCCGAAGGCTTTTTGACAAACTTGGCGACTTTCTCCAGTACTTCATCTTCGGTTGGAGCGCTGACGTATCTGCCATTGATAAATACAAAGGCACGCTTGGCGCAGGGCCCGCAGTAGGATTTGCAGCCGATCTTGATTTCGGCATCCGGTGCCAGCTTTTCGAGCTTGGGTAGTATCGTTTTCAGACGGATATGATTGCATTCATCACATACGCGTATATCGTTAGCCATGAAAATGTCCCTTCTTGATCATCTTAGTGGTGATGATGACCGTGGTCGCCTTTGGAAGGATTCGTAATGACAAAGCCTTCTTCTCCGGTGTACAGATAGTCGATTTTGACGCCATCCAGCCAGGATTCGTTAGGATCAACAGCCACATCAATTTCTTTATCGGTAGTTACGATGACTTCGTTCGCCTGCGGCTCGCCGAGGTCAAGACCATAATGCACATGATCTCCGTGAGAATGCGTAACAAACACGCGCAGTTTCAGGCCTTCATTTTCCGGCTTGTCTATTTCTTTTCTCAGAACTTTGGCAGCATTACGGGTAATTTTGACTTTCATGAGATCAGCTCCTTGGAATCAACTTGCCTGCAGCAGAGCAGGACACAATACTACTATTGTATAACTGGCATCTGCATTACGCAAGGATAAACCAAGCCTTAGCGCTGTGGATTATAGTCGATCGGTGCCAGCTTGGTCTCCGCTCTGGATACGAACCAGTTCATCATGAGCAGCGTCACTCCAATATCGTCAATCGGCATAAATGGCATCACATCGGGCATTACCCAGTATACCAGTACCGGTATGGCAAACAGCAGTTTCTCCCGCAGCGGAAGCTCTCTGGAAGTCAGAAGCCCGGGCAATTTTCTGAAAACGTTCATCCATTGTTTGGCCGAGAATAATCGGGTCCATTTTGACAAGTCAGATCTCTCCCTTATATATATGAATTAGAATTAATTTATCCTTCTGCAAAAAAAGACATCCTCATCGCACACCCAAAGCGTAGCTGACACAGGGACATCTCTTCGTATAATACGTTTGGCTGTCAAAAAGTTTCATTTTTTGGCACAAAAGATTCATTTTAATCCGGGCTGAATAATTGTCTCCACATCCGCCATGGATAATAAAACGGTCCATCCTGCTGGACAGCTAAAGACTTGCTGTACGAAGCGCTTGCGGCTGCCTGCTTGTACGTATACGACTTGTGCACTGTACCCGTATCATTCAGGTGTACGAATATATAGAGGAATAAGGCCATCAGCAATGCGATAATCCTGTATTTCATCAGAAATACACCTCCTTTAGTCGTATAGTCCGTTCCTTTTAATTACTTACATAATTAACCATAGTATCTGGTGATATAAACGCTTCAATCAGTATTTGAAATTATAAATGCATCTTATTTCCATAAAAAAACGCCTCATCCACTGGATGGGCGCTTTGATTTATATCTGCATTCGGTCCATTATCCGTCATGTGCGGATTAGACGCTGTAGTTGCTGTTTTTGTTTATGCCGGCTGGCGGCGTTGTACCTGTTTTGGCACCGCCTGTTGGTGTGGAAGATCCGGTCGATGTGCTGCTGGAAGATGAAGCTGATCCAGCAGAGCTGGAATTGGAAGACTGATCCGAACTGCTGTCTTCGTCCTGACTTTCCTTGAACTCGGCCAGTTCTGTTTTCACTTCTTCCGTAGCCGTCTGAATCTGCTCTTTCCACTCTTTGGCTACGCCGATGGATTCTTTGACTACCTCGACCACTTCGCGGCCTTTCTCGGTAACTTCATGGCCTTTTTCATTCATAACCGGTCCTTTTTCTTTGACCAGCTCAGCCAGTTCCATCAGGCTGGCACGCATTTCTCTGCCTGTTTTTGGAGACAGCAGTGCTGCTACCCCTGCGCCAATCAATGCTCCTGCGATCATACCGTATACCAATTTCGATGTTTGCTGTTCCATTATTATCTCTCCCATTCTCGTAAAATGTACTCTGCTCTATATTACCCACACAGATAGCAATTATCCCACTTTTGTGAAAACGGACACATATTTATGTCTTTGGAATCAAAAATTCCGTGAAATACAGGCTCAACGGCATATGAATCCAGTACTGTTCATGTTTACAAAAAACAGCCTTTTCCCGGTTCATTCCGAGAAAAGGCTGCTTTTTTATTTCTGTATACGGTAGATGCAGCATTGTCCGCCTTTGGCGATACATTCAGTGCGCGTCACCTTGGCACCCAGCAGGGTCTCGAACAATTCCTGTTCACAATGACAGGCGACATTATATTGATCGGCCACCCGGTTAATCGGGCAGTTAAATTCATAGATCGTAAATTCATCCGGACGGGTCTGCTCATACCTCGCCATATATCCGCTATTGTGCTGAATCTCGGTCAATGTGGCGACCCGCTCTCCCAGAGTCTGCTGTTCCATCAGCGGCTGGTAACGACTCAGCAGCTTGCGCTTGCGGCCTTCAAATACTCTGGTAATCTCTTCTTCTCCCAGCTCATCCAGCAAATCGAGCGCCAGCTGGTGATAATTATGCGGAAAATGCTCCTCTGCCCGTTCACTGAGACGAAAGCGCAGATACGGTCGTCCTGTCGGAATCTTTACCGTCTCCGCCAGCAGCATGCCTTCCTGCTCCAGCGCCTGAATATGACGTCTAACCGCCATCTCGGTAAGATTCAGTTCACCGGCCAGATCGGCTACACTTGCCGGGCCCCGGGTTTTTAAAATCATCATGATGGTGCGCCGGGTCGACGGCTCCTGGTTGGATTTCATCCCCTGACCCCCTTGCATTAAAATAAAAATGACCCTGTTCGCCGTTGTCAGCGAAAAGGGTCACATCATCCCTTTAATAATACCGTTATTGTAGCTTATCCGGTTGGGGATGTAAATTCAAACTCATATAAGCAGCAAATATTGCCAGCTGCTGAAGCTATCAGGAGGATGTGGATGTTCCCAGCTCCTGATCCAGATAGCTACTGATCTGCCGGATAAAAGTATCCAGCGTTTCCGGCATAATCGGTGTCAGCGGATGCAGTTCACTGCGCGGCCAGTCATAATAATCCTGCACGAGCGGACGGCGCAGACGAACGAGCTCCATCAGCCGGGCAGCGGTATCCGGATCGACGACCTTCTCGTCCAGCATAATATCCACGATATCTTCATAACTACTGGCATCCCGCATAATGAATCCATCGATCAGATAACTGCCAATATCGGTTACACACTCCACAGCCAGATGCAGCGCACGCTCCTGCACCATGCCGGAGGTTAGACTGCCATCCCAACCGGAAGCTACTTGTGTCAATGCGGTTCGTACATCATCCAGCGCACGAATTCGGCGTTCGATCTGTTCACGATTGACATAATACATGGTGCAGCACCGCCTTAATATTCGTAATCAACAGCAATCGTAGATTCTTTGACCGTACCAATATAATCGCTTACTTTGACATGCTCCGGGTGAACCTGATAAGCCTGCAGTCCATCCATATCATCAAATGTAGTCACAAGAGCCACATCATAGGAACGCTCGCTGCGAACCAGATCAATCCCCACTTCGATCGAACGCAGGGATTCCACTTTGCCTTCCAGATTGCGTAGTCCGGAAACAACCGTATCGATCACGGCCGGGGAAGCTTCTTTGAATTTGAACAGTACAATATGTTTGATCATAACAAGAATGTCTCCTTTGATAGTTGGGATTCCATTCCAGCATGCGGTTCACCGGAATATGTACTTTATTATGGTATCATATTCCACCCTCATTTATTAAATGAAATCTTTTATACCCGCAGGTGCAGAAATAAAGGGAACCTCTATGAAAGAGGCTCCCTTCTGTATTAATCATAAAATAACTGCATTCATAGTATATGCTCCGATAGCTCTGTCCAGTTCTGCATCCGGAACATTGCATATGGTGCATATGCCTGAATTACTCGGCGTCTCCGCTGCCTTCAGATGCAGCACCTTCATCGGTCGAAGGCGTTTCTACATCTTCATCCGCTACACGCGGTACGGCTACGGAAGCGATAATTTCTTCCGGATTGGAATCGAGAGTGACACCGGATGGCAGTTCCACATCACCGGCTGTAATGCTGTCGCCGATTTCCAGATTGGATACATCAACGGTCAGTATGCTTGGCAGGTCTTTGGCCAGACCGGACAATGCCAGTTCTGTTGTCTGGTGCTGGAATACACCGCCTGCTTTGGTACCGGCTGCTGTACCATGGAAATCCAGCGGTACGTTAATGCTGATGGATTTGCTGGAGGATACCTGCATAAAGTCTACGTGCAGGATGCGTCCTTCCTGGCGCTGGATATCCTTGAGCAGTACCTGTACATTCTTGCCGTCACTGAGTGTCAGCGAGAAAATATCTGCGCCTCCGCGACGAGCCTGAGCTTGCAGCTGCTTGCTATCTACGTGCACCGGGATACTTCCCAGATCAGGTCCATATACTACGCCAGGTGTACGTCCGCTTTGACGAAGCTCACGGATGGCGGAATGTTTTGTTTCTTCACGTTTTTCGGCTTGGATTTGCGTGTTTGTACTCATAAGTATTGACCTCCCTAAATTATGAACGATATTTGCTATTTACATAGTGCAATCGATCCAGTGATAGAGCTACTGGTCATTATTCTTATGTACCCGTATAGACGAGATTTGTATCACTTTATTGCTTTTTTCCATGGTTAAAATGCAATAAATAAAGATTAAAACAACCTTTTACAATACAATTATACTCAATTTATAAAACCATTTTTCTCCTTGAATGCCAAAAACAATTTATTGTCGGACAATAATACTCAGGTTTATGTCATTTTGTATCAAAGTCGAATTATTATGTTAAATTTCCTTTAAGAAAGGTAATTATTTTAGTAAAAGTCTTCTTGAAACAAGTGTCAGTGTGTTGTAGGATGTTGAAAGGACCATAAAACCACCTGCAAAAATATGAATAATTATTTATCGGAGGAAATATGCCTAATCAACCAGAACGACATTTTATAGAGGCCTGGTCTCTGATCAACCGTAAATACCTCGGCAAAGGTGTCCGCGTGAAGAGATTCCGTCGACCTACACGCTGCCAGGTCCGCAATCGCGTTTTACTGGCTGTACTGATGGTAAAGGATATTAAGTTATCCGAGCTTGCGGAACGGTTATCGGTCTCATCGCGCAGTGTTAGTGCCTGGGTCTACGAAGGCCGTCTACCGGGCAAAGCCAATCTTGAAAAGGTCTGCCGGGAACTCGGATACCCGCATCATATCCTGTTCAACCAACAGGTGATCAATAATAGTCCGGTGATTTGCCAGCAGGCCCCGTCCCGTTTTATGAAACGGACCATTACACGCTCACCAGTGCGTAATCATATTCTTACCGGCTTATGTATGGTCCACGATCTTTCCGTTACCGATGTGAGCCACTGGATTGGCGTTCATCCGGGAACCTTCCGCAAATGGCTGCATCAAGCCACTCTGCCATCACCTGCTTTTCAGGAAAAAACGGAACAGTTTTTCCGCATTCCCAAATCCGTTTTGTTCGCTGATTGTGTGCTGGGAGAGCAGACTGAACAGGAATTTGCAGAAATACAGCTTTAAACAGGGACGTCTATAGAGTCCACTGTCCAGAATAAAAAGAAAGCCCCATCCTTCACGCCATTTTGGGTGTCAGGTGGGGCTTTACTTGTCTTGACATTCAATAGCTAACTATGAATCCACTCTGGATCAGATGCGTTTTATGCAGTTCTTACCCGTGTAGATCACCTATCCCTGCCGCTGATCTGTATACTGTCGGAAATTGGCTCCAGAAGTAGAGTTATCTTTTGGCCGTCCCGGTCAGCAGCGTCAGACCAGCTTTTACACCAATACGTACCCTTACAAAATGCATGTCTCAGCGGGATACGACCGCAGGTGCCGAAGTCGAATCCCGCTGAATCAGCTCGGGAGTATGAATTTTTTCCTCCCAGCTGCTGGCACCGTTCATCATTTGCAGAATCATATCGGCAGCAGCTGTTCCGAGCGCATGCTTCGGATGGCTCAATGTGGTCAGCTTCACTTCTGTCGCTGTCGCCAGGAAAGAATCGTCAAATCCGACCATGGACAGGTCATCCGGTACGGACAACCCGGCTTCACGGACAATCTGCAACAAATTGATCGCCAGCTCGTCATTATACAGCACCCAGCCGGTCGCCCGGTCAGGTTCGGATTGACGAATCAGCTGCTGGGTCTGCTCCAGCGGAGCGATATGCTTGTCCTCGGTAGTATAGGTGAAGATCAACGAAGGCTGGAGCGGGATGCCATATTTGCGGTGAGCGGCGACAAAACCGCGCATCCGGCGTACTCCCTGCATATCGTCCGTTTTGAAAAAGCCAGCAATCCGACGGTGGCCCAGTTCAATCAGATGCTCTGCCGCCAGGAATCCGCCCTGTTCGTCATCCATCCGCAGACAGGGCGAATCCATCTCTTCATAGCTGGCATTGATCATTAGATAGGGAATTTCACGATTCTCCATCGTCAGGAAATAGTTGAGATTGGCACTGCGTTCCCCGCTGCGGGTCGGCTCCACAATCAGTGCCGCCGGACACTGGTTGAGCATCATCTCCAGACATTCCCGCTCCTTGACCGGATCATTTTCGGTACTCGCCAACAGCAGCCGATAGCCTTCTGCACGCAGCCGGGTCTCAATTCCCTGTACGATCTGCGGGAAAATATAATCGGAGATATAAGTTGTAATGACCCCGACGATCCGGTTATCTTCCTGCGGCTTGGCGACCGGATCGGCTACAAATGTCCCTTTTCCCTGCATCCGGTTCAGCCAGCCTTCACGCACCAGCTCTCCCAATGCCTGACGCACGGTCTGCCGGCTGACACTGAACTGCTCGGCAATCTCATGTTCAGATGGCAGACGACTGCCCGGCAGCAATCGGGAAGAGTGAATCCAGGACAGTATTTCATCTCTTACTTGTCTGTATTTTGCGGCCATGGTTCCTCCGAACGTATAAATTGGATTTTGTATTATTGTACTACATTAGTGGATACGCCGGTCGGATTCGCTGATGATCATCGAGAGCCCAACCCAATAAGATACCGCTTACATTTCCAAATCGTCTTATACTTGTATGTATGACTTTTTGGATTTATTAACTTTAAATATAGTTGTACATACATTTTAAGAAACTTTTGCATGGATGTCTATGCCAATTCCCAAGTTCATCGGCAAAACAGCGGATTAGACCATAATCCGACTATCGCTATACCAAACAAAACAGCGCAGCCTGCTGGATCCAGGACTGCGCTGTCAATAATACTATCTATTTCTGTGCATTTTATACTGCTGCTGTTTCAATTGATTGCAGATACCGAAAATAATCAGCTAACGATGGTTCATCAGGTTCCAAACCAGCGACTGATCAGCTGCAGCAGAATAAGCAGACCGCCAAACTGCAGAGAAGTCCGCAGCGACAGCCAGAGCAGACGCTGATGATTCTGCAGATTGCGCTTCTCGCCTTTCATCTCGCTGTACATGCGGCACAGCGGCCAGGCGACGATCAGTGCCAGAATACCATAGACCGGGATAACACCAGTCACTACACACATTACAATGCTCAGCAGAGCAAGCGACAGTAGCACCACAGAGAAGTAGAATGATTTGGTAACCCCCCATCTGACGACAAGAGTACGCTTGCCCACCTGCTGATCCGTTTTCCAGTGTAAAAAGTGATGATTGAAAAAAGTCAGCGTGGTCAGTATTCCCATAGGCAGAGACAAAACCCACAGCCGGGGATCAAAATAGCCGGTCTGCACATAATAGGAACCCATTACCGGAAAAATACCGAATGACAGCAGATGTGCCATCTCGCTCATGCCTTTGCCGACATATCCATAGCGTACTGGCGGCACCACATAAAACAGCGCCATAAAACAGCCCAGTCCGCCGAGCAGCAGCACTCCCCAGCCGCTGATCACATACAGCACCACCGCACAGATCAGTGCGACTCCCAGTACACACCAGGAGACAATTTCATAATTGCGCTCACTCCATTTGCCGGAAGTCAGATATCCCGAATCGGTCGAAATCGCTTCATCCGATTCATAGGCGGCCTGGTCTGCACCGCTGCGATAATCCCACAGATCATTGATCATCATGGAAAAAATATGTGCTGCACAGGCTCCGATCATCGTAATCAGTGCAATCCATACATTAAACGTTCCATTCCAGACCCAGGCGGCCAGTGTCCCCTGTATGATACAGATCGCCATCAGTGGCACAAAGTGCATTCTTGAAGCCTGCCGGAATTCCTGCCATTTATTCATTATATTCCACCTTTCTGTTCGGATTGGTATTCGTATCCGTATGGCCAAAATAACTGCGATTGCAGCTGCAAATACCATACTAATACGTTCCTTCATGGGCTGTTTCCAAAAGTATGTACATAACAAACTGGTATACAGCTACATGCATCATTAAACAGCTTGTTAAGTGAATAAACCCTGCATTTGCAGGAGAGCGGACAACAAAAAAGACAGCATCCATAGGAAGCTGTCTTGGCGAACGGTGAATCAAGTACTTATTTTAGCCGATATGCCGGCTCAGAATATCGATCACTTCCTGCTTGCTGCCGGCACCCAGCAGTTCGGCACGGAATTCATCATGGATCAGCTTGCGTGATAGAGCCACCAGAATCTGCAGATGTTCATTACCTGCGTTGGCTTCGGGAACACCGATCATAAAAGCCATTTCTGCCGGCTGATCGTCCAGCGACTCCCACTCCAGCGGCTGCTGGAAACGGGAGAACGCCAGGGCTGCGCGGACTACGCCTGCCGATTTGCCATGCGGTATAGCAACGCCAAAACCAATACCGGTCGAACTCTGCTGCTCGCGCGTAATTACCGCCTGAATAAAGGCTGCCGTATCGGTCACTGCTCCTGCGGCATGCATGCCTTCAGCCATTTGCTGAATCGCCTCTTCCCGGGTCGCTGCAGTTGAAGGAAGAAAAATACTGTCTGTGCTTAGCAGTTCATGGATGTTCATGAGATTCGGCTCCTTTGGATATACGTTATACTGCTGGTTTAGAGTGGTAGTTTTTTGGGCATATATGATGTACAGATTACTGCTCTGTATGGACAGCGGCCGGTTGAAATGCCGGCCGCCTGCTTGTTCTATTTTGCTTAGGCTGTTACTTTGCGTTTGAGCAGCAGTACCATCAGTGCTGTCACGATCGTACCAATTGCGATGGATAATACATAGTAGCCCAGGTTATCGATCGCATTCGGGATGAACAGTACGAACACGCCGCCATGCGGTGCATGCAGACCGCCGCCGAACAGCATCGACAGACCGCCGGCTACTGCCGAACCGACCATAAAAGCCGGAATGATACGAATCGGATCTGCGGCACCAAAAGGAATAGCACCTTCGGTAATAAAGGACAGACCGAGTACGGAAGCGACTTTGCCTGCTTCACGTTCTTCTTTGGTAAAGCGATTCTTGGCGATCAGGGTAGCAAGCCAGATTCCCAGTGGAGGTGTCATCCCTGCTGCCATAACGGCTGCCATCGGGGTGAAGATCGATGCCCCCAGCAGACCTACTGCAAACGTATACGCAGTTTTGTTGAAAGGACCACCCATATCGAGTGCCATCATGGCACCGAGAATGGCACCGAGCAGTACGGCATTACCTGCTCCCATATTGGTCAGCCATGCGGTCAGCTGTTCCAGAATCCACTGGATCGGTTCACCTATAACGTAAACCATCAGCAGACCGATAATCAAAACAGACAATACCGGAACAATCAGAATCGGTTTGAGACCTTCAAAGTTTTTGGGCATTTTGATACTCTTGATCAGCCAGTGTGCTACATAACCGGCGATAAAACCGGCGATGATGCCGCCGATAAAGCCTGCGCCCATATCCTTGGCGAGTACCCCGCCGACGAGACCCGGTGCCAGACCCGGCTTACCGGCGATTGAGAAGGAAATGAAACCGGACAGAATAACAACCATCAATCCCATCGAAGCGCCGCCAATAGTGGACAATGCAGCTCCGAATGAACCTTCTACCTGATCCACTCCGCCTTTGGTAAAGGCAAACAGGAAGGAAAAGGCGATAATCAATCCACCGGCGATAACGAGCGGCAGCATATTGGATACGCCGTTCATCAGATGCTTGTAAAACATATTTTGCTGCTTGCCGCCGCCAATCACTTCTTCTGTCCGAACAGGGGCTGTACCATTCGAAGCTTCCATATTCAGTGCACGTGTGATCAGTTCGCCCGGAATTTTAATTCCCTGGGCGACAGGTACGCGTACAACCGGTTTGCCGGCGAAGCGTTCTTCATCCACATCGGTATCTGCCGCTACGATAATGGCATGTGCTTCGGCAATCTCCTGGGCAGTGAGTCCATTCTCTACGCCTACAGCACCGCGCGTCTCCACCTTAATCTCGATATCCCGTTCTCTTGCCGCTTTGGCCAGCGATTCTGCCGCCATATACGTGTGGGCAATACCAGTCGGACAAGCGGTAACAGCCAATAATTTTTTCATATTCATATCCCCTTCTGTTCATATCATTCATGGACACATGGAACCTTTTAATATAGCGCTTACAAATCAGTTGTTAATGGAGCGCATTAGACGACAATCATATCCAGTCCGAGTCTGCGCAATTCATTCACCATCTGAATCGGTGCTCCCCCATCCGTAATACAGTAATCGATATCGTTCAAATCGGCAAATT
Organism: Paenibacillus sp. Z6-24; assembly: GCF_054161335.1. NCBI lineage: Bacteria > Bacillati > Bacillota > Bacilli > Caryophanales > Paenibacillaceae > Paenibacillus > Paenibacillus sp. Z6-24. The sequence continues at coordinate 3,414,714 of NZ_CP096398.1, forward strand.
TGGCGTAGGCAATACCGCCCATTTTGCTGTGATCCGCCAGCAGAATAACCTGCTTGGCAATATCGATCATTTTGCGCTTGATCGCTGCTTCGGTCAGATTCGGGGTGGTAATGCCTTCCCGAATGTCCAGGCCGTTGGTTGCCATAAAAGCTTTGTCCACCCTTACCATATCCAGTGCCATCTCTGCCATCGGTCCTACAAATGCCTGTGTATCCGGCCTCAGCAGACCACCGATAATCGACAGCTCGATATTGCGGCAATCTTTTAACTCCCCCAGTACGATTACCGAATTGGTGATGACCCGAATGCCTGATCGGTGTCGCAATTCCTTTGCCAGCGGCAGTGTCGTTGTGCCCGAATCCAGCAAAACGGTATCTCCCTGATTGATCATCTCGGCTGCCCTGCGGGCAATGCGCTGCTTTTCCTCCCGGTAGGAATCTTCCTTATCCACCATGTTCGGTTCAAAGTTCACACTCTGCAGGGAAACCGCTCCGCCATGCGTCCTCTTCAATAGTCTTGCATCTTCGAGTTCCTTGAGGTCACGTCGTATCGTTGAATCGGATACTTCAAAAGTCTCTCCCAGTTCCTGAACGGATGCCCGATGATTCTTGCGTACGTATTCGACTATTTTATGCTTTCGTTCTTCTTCGAAAAGCACAGGGACATCACCGCCTGTCTGCTTGCTCAATATATAATCATAACCCATGGTATCGAGGGTGATCCTGGTGTATACGTTCAGTGATTACATTTGATCATTTGTGATCATCCTTGATTGATTATGATTATAATAGCGCTTTCATTACCTGTCAATAACATTATTTTTATTTTTAAAGTTCTTTTGTTATACGGATCACCATACATTCTATATCGTCCTCAAAAGCCTTTATATTTACAGGGTTTTAAGCGGTGTAAAAGATTATTTTTATCTACGTTTTGAGTCAAACGGAAGCCTTCAATCACAAACGGTCATGAAGACGGGAAATGTTCTTTGTTCCTCATACTGTCTCTCCTTCTACATTTTTTGAGTACAAATGTATTTTATATTTTTATAATAATTAAGAATGGCGATGACGCAGGCCATATGCAAGGTACTCTGCCCGCTATCCTTGTAGTACTTGCCGGGATAAAACGTAACTTTTCATGAAAGGATCGCGTCTGAGTATGTAAGCAGAAGGTAACGAAGAATTCCCAAGGAGGCTTATTGTATGATTCCTATGTCAAAAAAAACGCCCATCCATCCGATTAAACAGCAATCTCCTCGCCGATTAATTCTCATCGGCTTAACGGCTGCACTGCTGGGCACCAGTATTACCGCTGTCCCATCTTCTCTGCTGCCGATCAAGCAGGCGCAAGCAGCGACAGCCGTGCAGACCAGGCAGGCGCAGAGTTCCTACAATTTATTTGTCCAGCGGCTGCAAAAACCGGCGACTCTCGGATGGGCACGGGCCACACTAGTCAACCGGATCGATGAATTCACTCCATCCCGGGCGACACTTGCCGTTCTGAAGCTGGAGAATGCCTACAACAATCATTGGTTAACCGCGATGGATCGAATCAGCAGAACCGATCTTCAGCAAGCGATTCATAACATCTACAAACCGGGCATGAGCATGCGCACTGCTGCAGGCCAGGTTAAAGGATTGGACAACCGGATCGTTCTGCAGGATCTGGCCGATATGGGATACAAGTTGGAAGCTACCGAAGGTACGTACCATCCGGTGGTCGATTACAAAAGCTTCAAGGTATTTAATCCATATATCAAACCGGATATCCGTGACTATATTAATATCATGGCTGCTGAAACCGACCAGCCTACCAGCAAGGACGCAGGGATCATTATCGGCTGGGGTGAGCTGCTAAACCGTGCGCTGGCGATGGAAAACTTCCTGAATACCTATTCCTCCTCCAACCGCAGAAAAGCCGTGCAGGAATGGTATGACCGCAGCAAAATGTATATATTTCATGGATTGGACAATACGCCGCTGTTCCAGTATGGTACGCTGACAATTGATCCTGAGGCCCGTAATGCCTACCAGCGCATACTAAGCAGCAAAACGGCGGAACAGATCAAAAAAAGCAAACTGCTGACCCAGCTGCAAGACTATCTGGATCTGATCGAACAATCCGGCGGCAAAGAAACGACTGCGGTCAAAAACTTTCTGAAGCAGCATTCCCTGTAATCAAAGTACACAGAGCATCTTGAACAAGAACAGGCCGTTTCTACCGGTAGATCCGGGAAACGGCCTGTTTCTTGCCCAGATAAGGGGTAAGGTAAATGTCCGATAACACAAGCGATTCCACCACTTCTTTCTAGGTCAAATGCTTATCGACAAACTGTACATGCTAAATTCAATCTAAACCCGTTATTATGTAAACAATCAAGATAATATTTTTTACCTGTAATGTAATAAAAATTGACAATATGAGAACCTGTGTTAAGCTTAAAGGAGTCATAAACATACCTATTCAATATTTCGAACGACGGATTGGAACGATGAACACATCTCTAAATCCGTCTTTTTTTATAGGCATATTATTTACCAAATACACTTTTGTAACATACCCAGGAGGCAATTAAATGAGTAATCTAATCGAACTAAATGCACGTACACATGAACAGAAATCACAAAACAAAAACCTGAGAAAAGAAGGCAATATTCCTGCTGTCGTATACGGCAAAGACTTTGGCAGCCGCTCTGTAAGTGTCGGCGAAAAAGCTCTGCTGCTCGCGATCAAGGAAAACGGCCATGCGATCCTGAATGCCAGCATTCCGGAAATTGGCAACAAACCGGTTGTTATCCAGAACATCCAGCGTGATGCTCTGACCAACAAAATCATCCATATTGATTTTCATCAGCTGAACATGAATGCAAGCATGGATTCCATGGTAACCATTCATTTTGTCGGCGAACCAGCGGGCGTCAAAGCCGGCGGAAGCCTGCAAACCGAACTGTATGAGATCGAGACTCGTTGTATGCCTGATAATCTGCTCAGCTCCTTTGAAGTGGATATCAGCAGCATGAACATCGGCGACAGCCTGCTTGTATCCGATCTGGAACTTCACAAAGGCGTAGAAGTACTGACCGAGCCTACAGCGGTTATTATCCGTGTAGCTCCACAGGGACAGACTGCTGAAGAGACTACAGAAGAAACAACAGCATAAGCAGTCCTGCTGTTCAATTCTCTGATGATCCAATCGGGTAACGAGAGGTTGGCAGAGACTATTGCACAAGCTGTCTATGATGAATTGTTATGATATATAGCAATATACAACCATCAACACCTCCAATTCTCCTTATGCCTAATAGGAGAGATTTGGAGGTGTTTTGTCGTGCCATGCCGATCAGAAGCACGGAACCCGTCTGCGATGATCTATTAACATGGTATGGTTATTGGACTGAACACTTCCCATCATTGACAATTCCGATCATGAATCCATCGTATCCTTTGCTGCCAATCGTCTGAAGTGCCGTAGCTGTAATACGCGGTTCCCCGGCCAGCATATCGTAGAATGTTCGCACTCCTTTGATGCGCGGGTCACTGCTCTGTTGGTTAATAATCTCCCCTTCACGGATCACATTATCACCAAAAATGACAGTACCCGGTCGGGAAAAGCGAAGCGCCCATTTCAGATAATCCGGGTTGTTCGGTTTGTCCGCATCGATAAAAATAAAATCAAAAGCTTCCGCATCTTCTTCATCCAGCCGGGCCAGCTGCTTCAGCGCATCTCCCTGTCTCAGTTCAATCTGCCCGGTGACACCGGCAAGTTCAAAATTAGCTGCAGCAGTATCTGCATGATGCCGATTCAGCTCTAACGTAACAATCCGGCCTCCTGCAGGCAGTGCACGCGCCATCCAGATGGTACTGTAGCCGCCGAGCGTACCAATCTCCAGTATCCGGCGCGCTCCGGACATCCGAACCAGCAGTTGCAGAAACCGGCCCTGTAAAGGCGATACATCAAATGGCGGCAGATCCGCCTGTTGATTGCTTAACAGCACCTGCTTCATGATCGAATCCTCGGGTATCAATTTCTGCTCTACATAATGATCTACCTCGCTCCAGCGTTGTTCATTATCTGTATATCCATCACTCATATTCATCGCTCCTCCATGCTGTTATGTCCGATATCATTAATCTCTCTTCTCCCTGTTGATGAGGGATGTGATAAGCTCTGATCTCTGTTATCAGCATAACGCGCAAAAAATGATAAATATAATATATCTTTATCTATTATTCATACATATATATTATGATTGTAAAAACATAAATCAGGAAGAATAACACCAATTATCTCTTTTTGAATGAAAAGGAGTCTAACGATGAACCTGCATGCCCTTCGTTTGTTTTATACAATCGCTTCTACCGGCAATGTAACCCGTGCCGCAGAGCAGCTGAACATTAGCCAGCCTGCTATTACAATCCAGGTGAAAAAGCTGGAAAAAGAGCTTAATCTACAGCTGCTTCAGCCGTTTGGACGCGGGATTGCCCTAACGGCTGCGGGAAAAGATATTGCCAGTATGGCAGCACGGCTGTTTGCGGTAGAGCAGCAGATTGAACACTTCTGCCAGCAGCATGAACAGGGACTTACCGGACATATTGCGCTGGCAGCGACGTATTTGCCTTCCCACTTTCTGCTGCCCGGCTGGCTGTCCCGTTTCAAGCGGCAGTATGAAGAAGTCGAGCTGACGATTTATACGACCAACTCAGCAGATGCGCTTCATATGCTGACCCACGTACAGGTAGATCTCGCAATCTATGGAGGGGTACCGGAGCGTATGAACGAATGGATCGATATGGAGGAATTATTCCGGGATGAACTCTGGTTTGTGGTGGCGCCGGATCATCCATATGCCGAACGTCATATTTCACTGGCCGAGATGATGCAGCAGCCTTTTGTCATGCGGGAACAGGGCAGCTCCACCCGGGAACGCCTGCTTTCTCTTTGCCGTACCTACAATCTGCCCGCACCGCGTATCACTTTGCAGTTCAATGGATTGCATGAAGCGATACAGGCGGTTATTGCTGGCTATGGAGCGAACTTTGTCTCTTCCATCATTGTGAAGGAACGGGTAAAACGGGGTGAACTGTGCCGTGTTTATGTAGATGAAGTACAGTTATACAATACAATCGCTGTCTGCACACGCAGCCAGGAACCGCTATCTGCGGCAGCGCGTCATTTTATAGAATTGATTCGGTCCCATCCTTTTTAACAATTAGCTTGCATTCGAAAATACAGGTGTACAAAAAAATCTCCCGCTGCCTTCTATCCAGACGGATACAGGCAAGCGGGAGATTCTATTTACAGCGGTTACGCTGGTTTTTATTGGCAGCAGTTAAGCCGCTTTTTTCTGATTTTCAACGAGTTTTTGCTGAACTGGCTTTTTCCAGATACCGAGCACCAGTGCAGAGATGACCGCACCGATGATAACGGCCAGCAGGAACAGCATGGCCGCCATCAGTACACTGCCGCTGCCATTATTCGCCAGAGCCGCTACGAAGACACCACCGTGCGGTGCCGGCAGGTTGATGTGCCAGAACTGTGTCAGTCCACCTGCTACAGCAGAACCGAGAATACAGGAAGTCAGTACACGCAGCGGATCTGCTGCCGCGAATGGAATCGCACCTTCAGTAATGAAGGATAAACCGAGTACATAGTTGGTTACACCAGACTTGCGTTCCTGTTCGGTGAATTTGTTTTTGAAGAATGTGGTCGACAGGGCGATTGCCAGTGGAGGCACCATACCGCCTGCCATAACCGCTGCCATCATCAGACCATTCGTGTTGCCACTGGAAGTGAACACACCGATCGCAAACGCATAGGCTGCCTTGTTAAAAGGACCACCCATATCGATAGACATCATACCACCCAGGATCAGACCGAGAATGATCGCATTACCGGTACCCAGGTTGTTCAGTACATCGACGAGCCATGTGTTAATTCCACCGAAGATCGGGTCAAAGAAGTAGTACATGATTGTACCGGTAACGAGCAGACCCAGTACAGGATACAGCAGAATCGGTTTTAATCCGTCAATCGCCTTTGGCAGACCGGCCAACAGCTTACGCAGACCGATAACGACATAACCAGCCAGGAAACCGGCAGCCAGACCGCCAAGGAAACCGGCATTGGAGTTAACCGCCATCAGACCGCCGACCATACCAGGCATCAGTGCCGGACGATCACCGATACTCATCGCGATAAAACCGGCCAGGATCGGAATCAGGAAGAAGAATGCGCCCTGTCCGCCGCCGATCGTCTGCAGAAGCTGGAAGAGCGGGCTGCTCTCACCGGCTGTCTGTTCGATCAGGAAGGAGATCGCCAGCAGGATACCACCGCCGACAACGAACGGCAGCATGTGGGAGATACCATTCATCAGGTCTTTGTAAATTTTGCTGCCGACGCTTGTTTTCTCCTGGGATGCTCCAGCTTCACCGGAAGATTTGCCGCCAGCACTGTGATAGGTTGGTGCATCGCCTTTCATTGCTTTGGTGATCAGTTCTTCCGTTTTGCGGATACCGTCACTTACCGGTCTTTGCAGTACAGGCTTGCCGTCAAAGCGGTCCATTTCGACCTTTTTGTCAGCGGCTACGATAACACCGCTCGCACGGCGGATCTCATCTTCGGTCAGCACGTTTTGTGCGCCTTCGGAACCGTTGGTCTCTACGCGGATCTCTACGCCCATTTCCTGGGCTTTTTTGATCAGCGCATCTTCAGCCATAAAGGTATGCGCAATGCCGGTAGGACAAGCGGTTACCGCTACGACGAATGGCTGGCTGCCCGCACTGCCTGTCAGCATCTCGTTTGCCTGCTGCTCGCGTGCATTTTCCTTTTGCTGCTCACTTGCTTTGGCAGCTTCGGCTTCTTTTGCCGCTTTGGCTGCTTTTTTCGCTTCTTCTTTGGCATCGGCTTCCGCCTGCTTTTCGTCGAACAGGGCAGATACTTCATCCGGTGTCTGGGTTTTCATCAGCAGGGCGATGAAATCGCTATCAATGAGCAGCTTGGACAGTGCTGCCAGCGTACGCAGATGGGTATTGGCTGCACCTTCCGGAGCTGCGATCATGAAGAACAGATGAGCCGGTTCGCCATCCAGGGATTCATAATCAACGCCGCGTGAACTTTTGGCAAATACAACGGTAGGTTCGTTTACCGCTTTGGTCTTGGCGTGAGGCATGGCGATTCCGCCGCCGATACCGGTGCTGGACTCTCCCTCGCGCTTCAGGATCATTTCCTTGAACAGGATTGGATCGTTAATACGGCCGCTGGATGTCAGGCTGGCGATCAGCTCGTCAATGGCTGCTTCCTTGGTCACCGCCTGCAAATCCATGATCATGACCTCTTTGATCATCAGGTCTGTAATTCTCATTGTGTACACTCCCTTAATGTCAATCATCTCCTGCCGCTGTACAGGCGGCGGAAGATGTGAATTGGATACTTTTACTATTTAAATGTTAAATAAAAGCCAGATGATCCTGTATGGCCAGGACTTTTCTGCAGCAGACTAACTATGAAGCTTGTCTGCTGCAGCATTGCTTTAGACCCGGTTAATGCTTACCTGCGGCAGCAGCTCCTCGATCTTGGCACGATCTGCGAGATCATCGGAAAATGCGGTTGCGCTGCCGGAAGCTACACCCGTACGGAAAGCTTCCAGCGAATCCCCGTTCAGTACAAGCGTACCGACAAAGCCCCCGATCATGGAATCTCCTGCACCGACAGAGTTCTTCACCTGGCCTCTTGGGACATTGGCATGATAGATTTCATCTGTGGTAATGAACAATGCGCCTTCGCCTGCCATCGAGATCAGTACGTTTTTGGCTCCCATTTCCAGCAGCTTGCGTCCGTAGGTAACGATCTCTTCACGTGTGTTGATGGTCACGTTGAACAGTTCTGCCAGCTCGTGATGGTTTGGCTTCACCAGCAGCGGGCCGTGCGGCAGAGCTTCCAGCAGGGCTTTGCCGGTCGTATCGATAACGAATTCGGCACCTTTGCTGTGGCATACATCGATCAGGCGATCATAGAAATCACCGCCGAGTGAAGGAGGTACACTACCGGACAGTACGAGTACATCGCCTTTGCTTAGACCGGACAGTTTGCCGACCAGCCGATCGGCTTCGGCTGCCGTAATCGCCGGACCCAGGCCGTTGATCTCGGTCTCGTCACCATGCTTGAGCTTGACATTGATCCGTGTATCATCCGCAATGGCAACAAAGTCCGTCTTGATGGTGTGCTCTTGCAGCTTATCCTCAATATAACGGCCGGTGAATCCACCGAGGAATCCGATCGCTGTATTGTCCGCACCAAGCTGATTGAGGATACGGGATACGTTGATTCCTTTTCCGCCGGGAAGCTTCAGGTCACGTTTCATCCGGTTCAAATCGCCGAGCTTGAGTTCATCCACTTCCACGATGTAATCGATAGAAGGGTTGAGTGTCACTGTGTATATCATAGTTATCCCTCGATTATTTTAGTTTTGTTCGAAATAGACGGGCGTGAGTGTTCCGGCACCGATTCGGTAATCAGTACCGCATCATCCAGATCCAGCAGTTTGGCAAAGGTCACTTCCCCGATCTTGCTTGAATCGGCCAGTACATACGTATGAGCAGCCAGTTCGTGTGCGCGGCGCTTGATCATCGCTTCCTCCGGGTCAGGGGTGGTATAACCCATCTCCGCGTCTACTCCGTTTGCTCCCAGAAAGCATTTATCAAACCGGAAGTTATCTATATTTTGCAAAGCCATACTGCCGATGACGGCCTTGGTATGCATCTTCATCATACCGCCGAGCAGATAGCTGCGAATCCGCTTGCTGACAAGCGCCTCCACGTGAGACAAACCATTGGTCACAACGGTGACATCCTTGGCTTCAATATAAGGAATGATCGCCAGGGTCGTCGTACCTGCATCCAGATAGATGCATTCGCCATCTTCAATCTCACGAGCAGCCAACCGGGCAATTATACTCTTTTCATGAATGTTTGTGAGTGTTTTTTCTTCCATGCCGGGTTCCTGGCTTTTCTGGTTCAGCAGTGTGGCTCCCCCATGGATACGCTTAAGCAGCTGACGACCTTCCAGATCGATCAAATCGCGTCGTATCGTAGACTCCGAAGCGCCCAGTACATCGACAAGCTCCTGTAATTTTACAACACCACGTTCCTGTAAGCGCTCTATAATCAGGTTGTAGCGTTCCTCTGTAAGCATATTCATTCCTCCAACTGCTTTTAATACTACCACAAAGCTGACAAAAAACAATCATCCTCCTTCAAAAAGATTCAAAATGTTTCACGTTTCGACGTTTTTCGTTCACAATTTTGAACACAAGGAAATAACTTCTATCTGACGATTTCTTTATCGGCATTTATCTTTATAATGCATAGTTTTTTCTAAATACAAAAAAGCCAACGGCAAAGCCGTCGGCAGAATGGTATGACGTGGGCATAATTATGATTGCATACTACAATTTGCTGCTATCCGGGAATAATTACATGCACGAAAAATGATCAGCTGCAACCAGCCTTGATTATTTCGCCTTAATACTGGCGAGAGAATCATAGACGAGCGGGTTGAACAGTCCGCCCTCTTCCCCTCTTGGCTGATAAATATGGAAAATGTAGCCTTGCTCCCCTTCCGGTTCCCAGACAACATAGCTCTGCAGCAACTGTTCATTGCCGGATTGCAGGAACAACCGTGCACCAGTCAGCGGCTCACCTACTGTATCACCGCCGAATTCCTGCACTTCTCCGGTTGCAGCCAGTTCCTGCTTGCCCTGTTTGCGCAGTTGATCCACATTGAAGTCGGACGGGAGCGTTTCAATCTCTGCATAATATTTGGGATTGGATTTGAGAGACAGACGGTTATTCTGCAGCTGCATCTCCTTATACACATACAGCGAGTAACCGTCACCCTCGGTCAATACGGCGCTATGCTTGCTTGGCTCTCCTTTGATTAATATCTCAGTAGAGCGCTGCTGCGGACGGTCTGCCGAAGCCGTCTCACTATTCTCCTGCTGGACAGCGATACCGGCTTCCCCCGCTTGTTCGCCGCCGGTGTTGCCGGTTTCTTCAGTCGCTGCTGCAGGATCGGCCGTACCGGAATTTGCCGCAGGCGTCGGTGCAGGCGGGGCTGTCGCATTGCCGCTGCAGGCGCTAAGTGCTGCACTCAACAGCAAGGCGGGTAGACCTGTCGTATATAAGCGATTAATTCTCATTATGTTCCCTCCTCCGTGACTGTTCCTGACTGCATTTTGATGTACGCACAGACAGGTGAATTCCAAGTAAGACGATTCCAAACCAATAAAGGTTACACTTATGATCTTTATTTACCCTTTTGTACGGTGACAGCTGACAACAATACTATTTTATATCAAAAAGGCATACCTGTAGATAAGGTATGCCTGGAGAAGTTCCAGAGCCGAAGAAGCTCCATTGACAATTTAGCTGGATAGGGAATATCGTAGACCCATTAGAGCATTCATTCTGCTCAAGCGGCTTGCTCTCAGCCAGGGATAAATGCTTCTGATTCCTTTTGATTGTGTGACTGTTCAGCGCAGTTACTGGTCCTGTCCCTGATAGCGGAAATGGCTGAAGTCTGCATGACTGCCCTTGAACCGGTACATATCATGGGCGGCGATGCCTATGAAATTGCCGGTAAACCCTCCGGACAGGAAGCTGATATTCTCCGGTTCATGCAGCTGCTGCCAGTCAGGCGAAGAATCTGCTGTATCCACACTATAGTAAAACTGCGCCACCGTCTCATGGACTTCCACTGCCAGATGAATCATGCCCTGCTCCGGAATCTCAATATATTCGGGAATCAGACCGAATTGGTCGGCGGCGCATTTCATCAGTCGGATGACTCTGCGGTTATCTTCCCGGCTCACATAGGCATAGAGATAGTTATCTTCATTCAGATACAGCAGCAGCCCGGCCATCTGCAAATACAATTCCGGTTCATAATCCAGCGCAGTCTCTGCCCGGAAGTGCCGGTCCTGCTGGCGCAGGGCAAGCAGATGATGATGAAACAGCGTCTGCACCGACTCACCAGCAGTCAGCCGCAGATAGCCCGGCCTTGCAGTCAGGGAGCACCAGCTCTCATCGGCCAGAATGCGCAGTGTATTCCACTCCGGCCGCAATCGTTCCCCATGAAATGAATCCTGAAATGTCCATCCTGTATACGCTGAGGCAGCTCTGCCGGATGATATTTCTTCCGCTGCCAGCTGCTCATTGTGAAGGGTTGAACCGACTGCTAATTTTTCCAGTCCATCCTTTCCAGTTGGTGCGTCCCGGTTATAACCGACTGGCGCCGCTACCTGCAGCTGAGGCAGAGAACCGCCGCCGGTCAGCCGCAGCCACCCTTCCTCATCCCAGTATACCTGCTGCAGCGCAGTCTCCCTGCCGAGAATCGCATACTGTCCTTCCAGCGGACGGGTACACAGATGTGCCATATACCACTCTCCATCATGCGTCTCCACCAGACTGCCATGACCTGCACACTGGAGCGGCCATTCCGGATGTCCGCTGGAAGTCATCATGGGATTATGAGGGTCCACTTCATATGGACCGAGTAGTTCCCGTGAACGTGCTACTGTTACCGCATGTCCGGTGCCTGTCCCGCCCTCGGCTGTAATCAGATAGTAGTAACCGTTCCTTTTATAGATATGCGGAGCTTCCGTTTTCTTGAGCGGGGTGCAGTCGAACAGTTTGACCGGATCGCCGATCAGCGTACCCTTGGTAGAATCATATTCCTGAATGACGATGCCGCTGGACTTGTTGCCCTCGGTAATCCGGTAATCCCACAGCGCGTTAAGCAGCCATTTCCTTCCATCATCGTCATGAAATAACGATGGGTCAAATCCGCTGCTGTTCAGATAGATCGGCTCGGACCATGGTCCATGAATATCCGGGGCGGTGATCAGATAGTTATGATCATCCTTGAAAGGACGCTTGGTGCTTTTCACATCGGTATAAAGAAGATAGAACCGATCATCCCGGTAGCTCAGCTGGGGCGCCCAGATGCTGCAGTTTTTAGGATTGCCTCTCAGATCCACCTGATTGGTCAAAATATCCGTGCAGTACGTCCAGTTCACCAGATCAACGGACTCATACACCCTGACACCGGGCAGCCATTCAAATGACGAGACCACGATGTAATAGGTATCTTCCACCCGCAGAATGCAAGGGTCCGGGTTAAAGCCGCGCAGAATCGGATTGGTGATCATCTGCCGCGATGTTGGTGTGATGGTGGTATCTTCTGCTTTCATAAGGCACTTCCTTCCCGATTTCGGAATTTCCAGAATGAGCTTCCGGCAAATACATGCTCTCTGGTCCACTGATCGGCTCCGTCGGTCAGGCAGTCGGCCCAGCCTACCCGATCGGCACGAAGCTGCTCTGCATGGATAGGGTCATATTCCTGATACGTAACGGTATGTTCATTGGCAGGCTGGTCCCAGTTATGCCAGCCTGCCGGATGAATATGATCACCCAGTCTGCATTCCACCAGAACGGTGCGCGCATACTCCCGCCACGGCCGCCCCAGATAGACGGGAGCGATATCCTGCTCGCCGGTCAGATAACAATGGTACAGCACATAGCCGTAAAGCTGATCCTGCGGAGTCGAGGCTGCGGTGATATAGGTGGAACGGTTGCGATAGTGACGCAGACTGTGAATCTGGCAGTGTTCAAAATAGGCTGTCGCCCCGCCAAATATAAAATCAACAGTGCCTTCGATATAACAATGCTCATACAGCTGCCGATACCGGGCATGATGCTCGCGAATATCAATGCCTCCAAACGATGCACGCTCCCGGGGCCTTGGCGGCAGTGGGCCGGTGAATAATGTATCCTGATGACCGCGCAATATACAGCGCCGGAATACAGTACGGTCAGAATGGGCGTACACAGCTACCGCCTGACCAATCCCTTCTCCCTGCCCAGCCGTATTGCTGATCGTGAGATTCTCCAGCAGCAGATTGCTCCCGCCGACAAACAGGGTCGGCGTAGCAAAGGTACCGATTGGCATGCCCTGTTCATCCTTTTCCCGGGCATGCCGGCAAGCCGTAATCTCCACGCTGCCGATGCCGATGATGCGCAGATTGGAGCGATAGATGAGCACAGACTCCTCGTAGATGCCTTCCAGGATGCGGATAGTGTCCATCTCTGTCGTCGTCATCATGGATGGGTCTATTGATCTATCCGCTTCGTCAGCTGATAGATCGGCTGCGGCATCTGCCGGGAAATTCCTGTTCACCGCTGGAATGGATGTATGAGATTGCTCCTTATCGATATTGTTTTCCAGAGGAACCGTATGGATTTCCAGCGCATCGACGGCTGCCTGGATTGTCGCATAATCACAAAATGGCTGTTGACCCACGAGAATCTCCATCGTTTCTCCTTTCCATACCTGCACGGTTCTGATCTATTGATATTTTGCACATGCAGGCACCCTTTTACTTTGGTACATACAGATTATCCTCTACGCTATAAATGTTTTTGCAAAAACGTCATCCAGGCCGCCCTCATTTCCGCCGTCTCCATATGTCCGCCGCTGCCGACAAAAGGAACCCAGTGCTCCGGGTGTCCTGCCTGCTCATATACACTTCGCAGCCCGCTTGCCAGATGTTCTACCCCATCAATCGGACACAGTCGGTCATTGCGGCCAACGAGACTGATCCGTGGACGCGGGGCGATCCACTGCTGGATATCGAGTGTGGTGTAATATTTGAGCAGGCCCGGTACATACGAATAAAAGCCATGATGATCCAACCCGCGCCGCTGCACAAGTGTATGGGCATCCACCTGCCCGCAAATATCCACCGTAACGGTAATCCGCTCATCCAGCGCAGCCAGCCACCAGGCCATCAGTCCGCCCATCGACATGCCGATCGTACCGATCCGCGAAGCATCGATATCGTCCCGGCTGCACATATAATCGAGCAGCCGGCGGTTATCGTGTATCATCATGCCCCACAGCACACGCCCCTGCCAGAGCATCTCCTTGACCGTCTCGCTCTCGGTCCGGCCACCGCGCTCGTTGAAGCACCACATATCAATACAGCAGGCGGCATAGCCCATGCCGGTCAGTGTCTTCGCAAAGGAAGCCTCCTGCAAATACGGACTGCTGCGCAGAAATTCGCGCTTGCCGTTCGTGTAATCCCCGCCATGGGAATGATTGAAGATGACCAATGGAAAAGGTCCCTCCCCTGCGGAAGGAACCGCCACGTACGCTGGTACCTTTTCCATGCCATTGAGATCCAGCAGCAGTGTCTCCAGCCGGTAACCATCCCGTTCTTCCTGCCAGAGCAGCTCGCTGTCCAGCGTATACTGCTCCGGCAGATCCCCCAGCAGTGTCAGCAGCTGATCCTTGCCTTTCATCCTATAGTCCTCCTGCGGTTACTTCGGTAGTGACCTGATGCACCAGCTGCTCCGGCTTCGCCGTATTGCGGGAATGGCAGTCGCTGATCTCCACCGACTCCCCATTTTCGATATAAAAGGCCGGGCCTTCGTGATTCTCGATCGTCACCTGCTGGAAGCGAATATCCCGCACATTGCCGAGGTAAAAGCCGCGGTTATTCATTTCCTCAATGCCTGCCATCATCGCAGGACGGCCGGGCGTGGCATTCTCTGCCATGGAGATATCGATATTGGCAAATGTAATCTCCGATATGTACTGCTCAGCCAGACCATACAGAAAGCCTGCCGCTGCATGTACATGACGTGCCGTAATATTGGCAAAATGAATCCGGCGGAAGCGCGGCGTCTCCTCCGTGACCGGATAAGGATTCTTATCCCAGACGTACTTGTCCTTGCCCCGTGGACCGCAAAAATAATACAGATTCATAATAAACGGGCAGATCACATCTTCCATCACAATATTGCTGATACGGATATCCTCGACGATCCCGCCGCGACCGCGTCTGGACTTGAGACGAATCCCGCGGTCGGTCTGCTTAAAAACGCAGTTACTGATCACCACATTGCGGATATCGCCGCTCATTTCGCTGCCGATGACCACACCGCCATGACCGTGCAGCATCGTACAGTTGGTGACGGTAATATTCTCGCAGGGAATACGTTCTGCGGCATCCTCTGTCCCCGACTTGATCGTGATACAGTCATCACCCACATCGATATGGCAGTTGCTGATCCGTACATTGGAGCAGGATTCCGGATTGATACCGTCCGTATTGGGCGAATCGGCAGGATTGTGAATAGACAGATTATCAATGGTGACATTGGAGCAGCAGATCGGGTTGACCGTCCAGCTCGGCGAATTGTACAGCCGAACATCCCGGATCGTGAGCCGCTGACAGTGATGGAAGCTGATCAGCTTGGGACGCGGATAGGCCAGCTGCTCGGGAGACTGACGGAACAAATCCCACCAGGCCTGACCATTTCCTTCCAGCAATCCGCCGCCGGTAATGGATACATTATCCAGATGCTCCCCATAGATGCAGGAGCTGTACACTTCCCTGCTGGCGCCTTCCCATCTGGACTGGACGACCGGATAATCCTCCGGGTCGGTGCTGAAGGACAGCACCGCTCCCGGACTGAGATGCAGTTCGATATTGCTTTTCATCCGGATCGCTCCGGTCCGGTATGTTCCTGTAGGGACATGTATGGTCCCACCGCCGGCCCGACTGGCTGCTTCGATCGCTGCTGCGATAGCGCCGGTCGACATTTTGCCGGAATCCCGGGCAGCGCCGTAGTCCGCTATGTTATATACCGACATCGGCTGTCCCTCCGCTGACTGGACCGGCAGAATGACTTTTGCCTTTGCCGAGCAGTTCATACTCGGTACATGCCTGCAGAAACGCGCCCAGCCCTTTTTGATCATTGGTCACGATCGGTTCACTGATATAGTACGCAAAGCTGCCATCTCGCTGATCGGCGCCGCCGAGTCCGGCAACCTGACAGTTTTTGTTCAGATTGATCCAGCCCTCTTTGGTGGTGAGCACGAACTCGTCGATCATGCCATGGTAAGCAAGGTCCAGCATCGACTGCCAGTCGGCGGACAGTACACCGAGACGGATACCCTTGGCCATGGCATAGGCAATCATTGCAGTCGCGGAGGCTTCACGGTAATTGCCTTTGCGTTCTGGCTGGTCGACGACCTGATACCAGACGCCGGTCTCCGGTTCCTGATAGCTGCGCAGTGCAGTCAGCGTATCATTCAGAATACGGGTTAATTCTCCATAATCGTGATGGGATGGCGGCAAGATCTCCAGCACATCCACCAGTGCCATGCTGAACCAGCCGAGCGAGCGGCCCCAGAAATGCGGGGACAGTCCTGTCTGTGGATCGCACCATGGCTGTACCTTCTGCTCATCCCAGGCGTGATAGAGCAGCCCTGTCTTCGCATCACGGGTATGACGTTCACACAGGATAAACTGGCGGGTCACGTCATCAATGCCCTGACTGTCTTCAAAGGTCAGCAGATATTCCAGATAGAACGGTGAACCCATATACAGCCCGTCCAGCCAGATCTGATACGGATAGATCTGCTTGTGCCAGAAGGCTCCTTCGGACGTACGCGGATGGTTCTTCAGCTGCTCGCGCAGCAGCGCTGCCGCCCGGCGGTACTTCTCCTCCCCGGTTTCCCGGTAGAGGAGAAACAGAAGCTTGCCGTTGTTGATATGATCGATATTATATTCATCCTGACGGTAGCCGAGAATGCTGCCGTCCTCCTGAACAAAATAATCCATATTGTCGCGGATAAACTGCAGGTATACAGGATCGCCGGTCTGCTGCCAGAGCAGCTGGAATCCTTTGAGAATAACGCCGTAGTCATAAGACCATTTCCCCTGATGCACCCGCTCTTCATACAGCCGGGGAGTACGTTCCATAATTGAATTGGCGGTGAGTATCGCCCATTGGGTATTATTCATCCTGACCTCCTGAAGGTTGACTGTTTTTTGGGGTATCTGTTTTTTTAGGATTGGGTTGCCTTGTACGATGCTTCATATTCGGAAATAATGCTGCTGCCGCCGGCGCTTTTCCAGCTTTCGATCGCCTGGTTGAATCCGTTCTCATCGATTTCGCCGAGAATGTATTTGTAGGTGGCATCGACGATCATTTTTTGCAGCTCGGAGCCCTGGGTGTTGTAGGTCTCGGATTCCAGCGCATAGGCAGGATTCAGCACCGCATAGTTGGCGTTGTCTGCGATCATTTTATCAGCCATTTGCTTGAGTGGATCGGCATCATGAATCTTGTATCCGCTCTCTTTTGGACGGCTGGAAGCAAAAGGCTGTACTTCCTGCTGCCACAGATCGGTATTCGTAATGGTCGCTGCGTCTTTGTCATCCACTTTGTAGTGGGTCCCTTCGACCCCATAGGTCATCAGCGCATAGGAATCTTCGTCCAGCAGATCATTGACGAATTGGAGGATACGCTTCAGTTCGGCTTCATCTTTGACTTCGGAGCGCGGGAAGGAGAGCAGACCCCCAATTCCGTTATTTGCCGCCCAGATCGCCCGGTCGCTTTCATTGCCTGTGGATGTAATATCATTGGCCATCACCAGCTCCATATCATCTTGTACCCCTTTGGACATGTTCAGCAGGTTTTTGCTGTCAAACAGCGCGCCCACATAGATGCCTGCCTTGCCCTGGGCGAACTTCTGCTGCTGGTCGGTTTTGGCTGTTACAGCAAAGTCCTTGTTGATATAGCCTTTGTCATACAGATCCTTCATATAATTCATCGTCTTCATGTAGCCTTCGGTCATGAATTCCGGTGTCATCTTGCCGTCTTCGCTCACCTGCCAGTTATTCGGTGTGCCAAAGTAGGAGCTCAGCGTCTTGAATGCGCCGTATACCAGATCGTTCCGATCGACAAAGCCGGTCGTATCATTCACGCCATTGCCATCCGGATCCTGTTCGGTAAATGCCTTGGCGACAGCCATCAGCTCATCAGTCGTTTTGGGCACTTCCAGACCCAGCTTGTCCAGCCAGTCCTTGCGGATCGTCACGCCGTTGCGGGCCAGATCTTTTTGGAAAGGAACGCCGTACAGCTTGCCGCCAATCGAAGCGGATTTGATCGTTTCCGGCGAGATTTTGGCCAGATTCGGATAATCCTTGAGAAACGGTTCTACTTCCCAGAACATGCCGGATTTGAGCGCATTGCGCACAGAGGAGTTATCGAGCAGCGTCAAGGTTACGATATCGGACAGCGAGTCGGACGCCAGTGCCGTATTGATCCGCTCTTCCTTGGAAGCATCAGGAATCCAGGAGAAGGTAATATCACTGTTAGTCTTCTCCTCCAGCTTGTTCAGTACAGTATCCGTTGGCGGTGAAGCGGTATGCAGAATATTGAGCCAGCTGATTTCGGCTTTGGAATTGGCATCATAGACGCCGGATGAAGCATTTTCCCCACCGCAGGCAGTCAGTACAAGGGCACTGCTCACCACTACAGCAGCTACTTTTTTCATCGCGATCATTTGGCTTTTTCTCATTCCATTATTCCCCTCTCTTATCGTTCCAGGTTAATGTGATGCACAGATAACAGGATGCAGCAGGCATCAATAGACACCGTCTTCCCCGAATTTCTTGGCGAGCTTGTTGGCCATCATGATCAGGATCAGCCCGACGAGTCCCTTAAACAGACCGACCGCGGTACTGAAGCTGAGCTGTCCGTTTTTCAGACCTGCCGTATAAATGTAAGTATCAAAAATCTCGGCCACTTCACGGTTGAGTGAATTGAGCAGCAGGTACATATGTTCAAATCCAAGATCCAGTGTGGTACCGATCTTGAGAATCAGCAGGGTGATAATAACCGGACGGATCGCCGGCAGAGTGACATGCCAGGTTTTGCGCAGACGGCCTGCACCATCCATCTCGGCCGCTTCATACAGCTGGGTATCGACGACCGTGATCGCTGCCAGATAGATAATGGTCGACCAACCGAGCTCTTTCCAGATAATCTGTGCCATGTACATCGTGCGCAGCCATTCCGGAGAGGTCAGGAAGCTGATCTTCTGAAAGCCCATCGCCGCGAGCATTTCATTAATAACTCCGCCATCCACAGTCAGGAATACATAGGTAATGGATACGATAATAACCCAGGACATAAAGTGAGGAATGTAGATGATTGTCTGGATCGCATTTTTGAAATAACGATGCCGCACTTCATTCAGCATCAGTGCCAGAATAATCGGCAGCGGGAAAAAGATGACAATATTCAGCGCGAACAGAATCAATGTATTACTCAGCAGCATAAAAAAGGTCGGTTCCGTAAACAGACGAATAAAATGCTTCAGTCCTACCCATGGGCTGTCGGCAATTCCGAGATACGGCTGGTAGTCCTGAAAGGAAATAATCAGCCCGCCCATTGGCAAATACTTAAAAATAACAAAATAAATAAATCCCGGCAGAATCATTAAATAGAGAAATTTGTTACGAAGTATTCCGTACTGCCCTCTGCGCTTGGTTGCCTTTTTGGTGCCTTCAAGCTTCAGTGCGGCAGCATCGGATACTTTCATTGGATTCGACATCTTCACCGGATCACCAGCCTCCTTAATGGACATTCACGTTACGCCTTTCACACTAAAGCAGTGCGGGCATTCCGTATATAATCATAATTTGATAGCGTTTGCAAAGACTTGATAAATAAGGATTTGTCTGGTTCTCATCTCAGCTGATGATTATGTTATGAGCTAATGATCATCCCTCATTTCTCACAGATGCAGCGCATGATCTCGTCCCCGGATTATATACGGAACAGGCCGGGATTGTTACAGTTAGGGAGTACACGATTACTAAGGAGGTTATTACGTATGGAACAGTCTTTACGAAAAGACACCACGATAGGCAGCAAGATTTTTACGATTGTAAATAATACTTTATTGATTCTGATCGCGCTTGCCTGTCTGCTGCCGTTCGTTAACGTTATCGCCAGTTCATTCGCTTCCACCCAGGAAGTTGTCTCCAAGAAATTCATCCTGTTCCCGACTACATTTTCCCTGGATGCGTACCGTTATATCCTGTCGACGCCTACCATATTTAAAGGGCTGGGCGTGTCTGTCGGCACGACCCTGGTCGGTACGCTGGTGAGTATGGCACTGACCGCCTTTATGGCTTACGGGCTGTCTCGTACGTATCTATATGGAAGAAATGCGATTAACTTCATCATCGTCTTCTCCATGCTGTTCAGCGGCGGGATGATTCCTACCTTCCTGATCGTTAAGGGCGTTGGCCTGATCGATTCGTACTGGTCCCTGATTCTTCCGGTCGCGATCAACGCGTTCAACCTGATCATTATGCGCAACTTTTTCCAGGCGCTGCCGGACAGTCTGGAAGAATCCGCCAAGATTGATGGCTGCAATGACTTTGGTGTCTTTTTCAAAATCATGCTGCCGCTGGCGCTGCCTTCCATTGCGACAATCTCCCTGTTCTATGGCGTAACCTACTGGAATACGTACATGAATGCGATTCTGTATCTCAATGATTCCAACAAATGGCCGATTCAGGTACTCCTGCGCCAGATTGTTATCGTCTCCAGCGGCATGCAGGCCGAAGGAAGCTCGGTCGATGTTATTCCACCCGCCCAGACGATCAAAATGGCCGTTATCGTCGTGGCCACTGTGCCGATGCTGATCGCCTATCCTTTTGTGCAAAAGCACTTTACCAAGGGTGCACTGCTTGGCGCGGTCAAAGGATAACCTGTCGAAAAAGGTTCCAAAGAAAAAGTCTTATCTTCTGCAGAGCAGAGGCATAAGACTTTTGTTGGTCTGTGCTGTAGATTCATTGCTGATGTCTGGTGGATGCGGTGGATTTACCGTTCGTTTATTATTCCGGTGAGCTAATCTTTGTATGGAGTTCTGTCTCTTGAGCTATCTTATGTGTATGCTGTCTGCTCCGAGGCCTAAGCCTACTCAGATGCTCTGTCTCATTTTCCGGTACGTTCCTGGCGTTACCTGCTCCTTTTTACGGAACGAGCGGATAAAGTTCTGGGGATTGTGATACTGCAGGCGCTCAGCGATCTCCTTGATCGTCTGGTCGGTCTCGGTGAGCCAGCGCTTGGCCATCTCCAGCCGGTAGCTCATCAGATAATCGCTGAAGGTAATGCCATATTCCTTTTTGAAAATACTGCTCAGATAGTTCGGATTGTAATGCAGCCGGTCCCCGATAATTTCCAGCGACAACTCCCGGTCGTATTCGGAGCGGACAATCTCGGCGATCGTCTCGGACAAGCAGCGGAACTGCTCATTCGTCTTGTTCTTCATGCTGCGCACCATCGGGAAAATAACCTGTTCGATCAAAATGCGCTCGATCTCCTCCGGATTGCGGATGCTGAGCAGCCGATGGTACAGGACACGATTATCATGCGTTAACAGCACTTCCAGACCGAGCAGCTGCTCCAGCTGGATCAGATTGTTGACCAGGCGTACCAGCATAACTTCCAGATCCATCGAGTTGCGGCTTTTCTTCATAAATTCGGCCATCAACGGATATACGGTCCGGGATACCTGCTCCTCGTCTCCGAGCCGAATCGCATCGAACAGCCGGGATTCCAGCTCGGCCGGATAATGCAGCAGCACCGGACCGGAGACTACATTGGAGATATCTTCATAGAAAATGATCGATTCCTTGCCCAGATTCAGCCGCTGATGCAGTGCCTGCTTGCTCATCTCACACGCTTCCTTGCTGCGCAGCAGGGTCGGATAGGATTGACTGATCCCAATACTGATCGACAGCTTCAAATATTCGCGCACTGTGCGGATCATCGCTTTGGCATAAGCGAGCATCTGCTTGCGCATCTCCTGCTCGTTCACACCGGAGAAGATCAGGATCGTCGCCTGGGTATCATCATTGAGAATGATTGGCAGCAGCCGCTGCTGTGGCGGGATCAGCTCTTCAGCCATCTTGTTGATCGCCAGCAGCAGCACATCCTTGTCAGCCGCATCGCGCTTGCCTACATTATCCAGCTGGGCAAGCATTGTTACATACTGCTGATCCTCTAGGCTGGAGTGGCCAAGACGGTTCAGCTGATGTTCCAGCTCATCGGCAGACACACGATTGCGGAACAGATTCAGGACCAGCTGGGTCTCCAGCTGCGGCTGTTCGGCTTCGATCAGGCTCTCGAGACTCTGCTTCTCGGTCAGAATATGGTCGATCGACGACAGGATCCATTCGATCTCGTTCTTGGCAGTCAGCTGCGCATCCTTGGGCAGACTGCGTGTAATCTGCTGGATTGGCTTGGTAAAATAAACTGAGATGCCGTAAGCGACCACGATAATGAGCAGAATCAGCACCAGTTCCATCGCAATCAGTCCATATTTGGTGGTCTGCAGGGCACTGGCAATTTCCTTTTGATCCAGAGTCGTAAAATAAATCCAATTGTTGTACGGTGACTTGGCATAAATAAGCTGCAGCTTTGGAGCTTTATCACGTTCCAGGGTCAGTATGCCCGTATTCTGGTCCTGACCGATCAGCGATGGAATCTGGTTCAGCTGATTCGCACTTAGCAGGTCGGACGCTTTGCCGGTATCATACATGAGACTGCCTTGCTTGTTCAGGATAAAAACAGGCGCATGATCTTCCGTACTCAGACTGCGGTTCAGCGTATCCAGAGAAATATCGGAGAGCGCGATCGCCTGCTTTTGTTTGGAAAATACCGGCAATGTATTAACAAAGCGCAGCCCGGAGTCCGTCTTCACCCAGAACAATCCCTGGTCCTGATCCGCAATATATTCGTCGTACAGCTGCTGCCGTTCTTCGGCAGTGAGATGTGACAGGGTACCATTGGAGATCTGCCAGCTCTGGTTGATACTGATCAGCGAATACTGGGCGCCCTCCATGCCCATCGTAGCAATATAGTTCAGCTGGGTATTCACATCACGGTAGGCAATAAAGTCCTTTTCCGTGATCGGATGGTTAACGACCTCGCTAAACGAGCTTGTCGTACTATATGTATTGAAAGCGTATTCAATAGTACGTATTTTTTGTTCGAGATTATTTTTCATCTGTGTAATGTAACTCTGCTTGCCGTTGGCCACACTATCAATAACCGATTGCACCGTATTGAAATAGATATATATGCCAAAGCTAATGGACAGACCGATCCCCAGTACCAGAATAGGAATAAAAATTTTGTAAAACATAGTTCCCTTTTTCATCATGCCCCTCCATCGGTTCAGTCATCAGTATCCATTATAACGCTATCATAATCTGGATGTTAAGGATTTCTTTAGCAAATTAGTTCAACTATCTGTTATTTATTCATTTCATACCATTTTGCATCCGGCCAATCGTTCACCGCGATGCATGGAAAGGACAATTCCAGTATGCTACACATTATAAATCATTACAGCGACCAACCTGTAAATAAAATCACCGATTCCTTTTTTTCTCCTGTTCTGCATCTATATCTGACCGAATCGGCGGCGCCCTGTCCGTGCATGCTGATCCTGCCGGGCGGGGGCTATCACCATCTCGCCGAGCATGAAGGAGAACCTGTCGCCCGCTGGCTGAATACACTCGGGATTCATGCCGCCGTGCTGGAGTACAGCACATTCGACTCTCTGTCTGCTTCCGGCAGTGTCAGCGAACATCATCATATTTCCCAAGCCGAAGCGGAAAGTGCTTCCTTGCAGACAGATGAAATCAAAACACCGGTAGAGACCGAGGATCTAAAAGAGGATTCCCGGCGAATCAGCTCCTTTGCCAAACATACAGATCCGGCAGTTGGCGCTTCTCACCCGCTAATCGACCCTGGTGAGCGATTGCAGGAGACCGAAGCAGCCCTGCGGTTGCTCCGGCAGCATGCCGGAGAATGGCATATTCTGACGGAGCAGATTGGATTGATCGGATTCTCTGCTGGCGGTCATCTGGCTGCACTTACTGCCGTCATGGGCCGCATTCGTCCTCACCTGCTGATGCTGTCCTATCCGGTCATTACATTTCGCGAACCGCATGCACATCAGGGCAGCCGGCTTCAATTTCTCGGTGAACAGCCTCACCCGGCAATGATCAACCGATTCTCTGCCGAACAGCAGGTGGATAAATCGGTGCCGCCTGCCTTTATCTGGGCAACGGCCGATGATGCCAGCGTGCCTGTAGAGAACAGCCTCCTGTTCAGCCAGGCGCTCTCTGCCCATCGTATTCCGCATGAACTGCATATTATGGAGAGCGGACGGCATGGACTCGGTCTGGCTCAGGAGCATCCATACTGTCATCAGTGGACAGAGCTGGCAGCGAACTGGCTGCAGCGGCATCTCTCTGCTCCATTGACTCAGACACTGCCCGGTATGGATGCTGCTCAGAGACGGCCCACATTATTCATCGCCGGAGATTCCACTGCCGCGATCAAAGGCGCTTCCGAGAAGCCGATGAGCGGCTGGGGTGAATATATGGCCGAGCATTTTGGTGGAGCAGTAATTGTGGACAACCGGGCGATCAACGGACGCAGCACACGTTCCTTTCTGGCGGAAGGTCGGCTGGATCATATCGCCGCAGACCTGCAGGCTGGTGATTATCTGCTGATCCAATTCGGACATAATGACGAAAAGTCTGCCGATCCCGCCCGCTATACAGACCCGGACACGGATTACCGCAGCAATCTGCGCCAATTTATCGATACTGCAAGACAGCATGGCGCGATTCCGGTACTGCTGACGTCGGTCAGCCGCAGGCGCTTCCTGCCGGATGGAACTCCTGATCCGTTATCGGTCGGCCTGTACCCGGAAGCGATGAAGCAGACCGCTGCAGCGGCAGATGTACCACTGCTCGATCTGTTTACCGCTTCCCAGCAGCTGTATGCTGCACTTGGGGAGAGTGGTTCGAGGAAGCTGTTCATGCATTTACCGCCGGGACAGCATCCCAACTATATGGACGGCATCGCCGATGACACCCATTTCTCGGTCCATGGAGCACAGGCGATCGCAGAGCTTGCCGTCTCTGCTATCCTGCAGCATCCCGCGCTTACTGCACTGCATAAGATTGTACAGCAGCACAACCGTGAATTATTGGCCCGTTAAACATTGGCCCGTCAAAACACTTTTCGGATATCCCCTTTTGCTGTGGTATGCTGCATAGATTGGAAAAACAGCCGCAGCCAAATAAGCATTTCACTTTCAGAATATTATCCATAATATAGAAACAAGCAGATCCGCATCCCGCAGATCTGCTTGTTTCTATTATTATAAACGTCATCCGTTTACCTGCTTGTCAGTTAAGATCCGTTAACCACTTTGGACCAGCGACCGACAAACTCTTCCTGATCATAGGCGAAGAACTGGCTCAGAATATGCTCCTTGTCATCAAGAAACAGCTGATCGGCTACCGCTGTCACCAGCCGGGGAACAGCATTCTTGGTCCCGGAAATGGCAGAGGCGGACAGGCCGCAGCTGGCCAGTGCGGAATAGTTGAACATGAACAATCCATGCAGCATTCCTGCTCCCGTCTCGTCCTTGCTCTGCAGGGCAAATCCCGTACTGAGATACGGATGGGCGTCAAGCAGCACATTTCTCATCTCTGGCGCAGCCGCATAGCGGTCCTGCCAGCGGGCGATATATTCCGCTACCATTCCCAGCTCCGGACGCAGCGCCGGATCACTGAGCAGTCCCGTGCTGATAATCAGAAAGTCAAAATCATACTGCCCATGCGGCGTTGTAACTCTGGCTCCCTCTCCCCAAGGCTCTACACCAAGCCATGGCGATCCCAGATGCAGCTCAAAACCCGGCCAGGACGCCGCACGTTCGAATGTATCATTGGTCGGCGGCTGATTGAATTTGAAAAAGTGGGCGATCACCGCATATTTCTCGGCATCGCTCAGTGTATGGAAACGCTCGATCATCCCTGACACTTCCATCTGGCGAATCGGATTCACACTCGGCAGCACTTCACGACGGACAAATACATGAGCTTCAGCCACTCCTTCGCACAGCGCATGGTTGGCATTGTCAAAAGCTGAAGCTCCACCGCCCAGCACTGCTACCCTTTTGCCCCGAAGATGATGAAAATCGATCGGTTCCGAAGTATGGGCATACAGATGACCGGGCAGACGCTCGGTTATCATCGGTGGTATATGCCATTCGCCGCCGCCCTGAATGCCTGTCGCCAGAATTACTTTGCGAGCCAATACCGTATCCCTCGGTGCTCCCGGTCCGCTAATATGCAGTTGGTGCAGCCCTAGAGTTAGCGGTTCGATCAGATCCAGCTGAACTTCATTGGCTACCGGCAGGCGAAGCAGCTGCCGATACCAGCGCAGATAGTTCATCCACTCTCCGCGCGGAATCTTGTCCACCTGCTCCCAGCCTTGCGGTCCATGCTGCGCTTCCCACCAAGAACGGAACGTCAGCGACGGAATCCCCAGATCGATCGATGTCAGATGCTTGGGTGTACGCAGCGTAACCATTCGCGCATATGTCTGCCACGGCCCCTCGAATCCGGCAGGGTTCTCGTCAATAACCAGAATATTCGATATCCGCTCACGCAGCAGGCCAAAAGCCGCTCCCAGCCCACTCTGTCCGCCCCCGATAATGACAGCATCATACACATGTCCTTCCGGATGATATACCGGACGTACCCAATCTGCTCCGCCATATGCCAGATAAGCCAGATCCTGCTGCACACGCTCATTTAATGCTTCCAGACTCATAAGACCCCCGCCTTTCATCCTGTCTATTTGGCTCATTATAACGGTCAATTATGAACCTCCGGTATATCATGTTAATTAATTTGTCATTAAATATAATATATCAATGCCTATTTGTATAATTAAACTAACATAATTAACAATATAGATGAAATTAATCTTTATAATCTGCTTTTAAAATTAATTTATGTAATAAAATATGACTCATACTTGCTATCTGCCTGTTCTTCCTCTAAACTAAATTTTAATTTCATATACGTTAATTTTGTATCCATTTTTTCGTATAACCTCGGTAATACGGTCCGGGGGTCTCTACCAGAAACCGTAAAATCCTGATTACGAAAAATGCTGCCATCTCTTTGTCATGCATTTTTCGTAATTGGGATTTTTGTATTCATTTTAGACAAGGAGTGAACAAGACTATGGAATGGACAGCAGAAGCGCTACAAAAGAGAATTGATGTCGCCAGTCACCGGGTCCCTGCCGATCTGGTAATCCGGGGCGGACAGATTGTCAATGTATTCACCGGTGAGCTGATGCAGCAGGACATCGCAATCGTGAATGGGGTTATCGCAGGGATCGGTACCTATGAAGGCAGGGAGATCGTGGATGCTGCCGGTAAATGGATTATTCCTGGTCTGATGGACGGGCATGTGCATATTGAGAGCTCCATGCTGTCTCCGCAGGAATTTGCCAAAGTCGTTATTCAGCACGGGGTTACCAGTGTGATCACCGATCCGCATGAGATCGGTAGCGTGGCGGGTATCGATGGCATTCGTTATATGTTGGAGCAATCCGAGGGACTGCCGATTGACCAGTATGTCATGCTGCCTTCCTGCGTGCCGGCGACGTCTTTTGAGAGCAGTGCTGTGTGTCTGGAAGCGGAGGATTTGGAGCCCCTTTATGAACATCCGCGAGTGCTCGGGCTGGCGGAAGTGATGGATTTTGGTGCGCTATCCAGTGCAAGTGCCGGTATGCTTGGTAAAATTGCTTCCGCTCATGCCCGGGGCAAATATGTGGATGGTCACGCTGCAGGCATTGCTCCTGAGCAGCTGGGCATCTATGCTGCCGCAGGCATTCGTACCGATCATGAATGCATTCATGCAGAGGAAGCCCGGCTGCGTCTGGAGCTGGGGATGTATGTAATGATCCGCGAAGGCACGGCGGCCAAGGATCTCGAAGCCATTTTGCCGGTGATTACGCCCTACAATTCACGCCGCTGCCTGTTTGTTACGGATGACAAGCTAATCGATGATCTGCTGGATGAAGGCAGTGTCGATCACAATATCCGGCTGGCGATCCGTCACGGTCTGCCGGCGGTGACGGCGATCCAGATGGCGACGCTCAATACAGCCGAATGCTTTGGACTGCGGGACCGGGGTGCTGTTGCGCCAGGCTACACGGCCGATCTGGTCGTACTGAACGATCTGGAGCAGATCTCTATTCATGAAGTATACAAAAATGGCAAATGCGTTGTCCGCGGCGGCAGGCTGCTGGAACAGGATCTTGGCAGTAAAGCAGCAGTATCTGTACCCGCAGGCAGCAGTACTGCTGCGCTGTCACGCTGCCGGACGGCTCCGGTCACACTGGATCATCTGGCGCTGCCGCTGAACAGTAACCAGTGCAATGTGATTGAGATTATCCCCAATTCGCTCGTTACGAACCATGCGCAATACAGGGTCGACCGGAAAGGCGGCTATTTCGCTCCTTCCATAACCGATGATCTGCTCAAATTGGCTGTCGTGGAGCGCCACCAGGCAACCGGCAATATCGGACTGGGCATTGTCAAAGGATTCCGGCTGCAGCGGGGAGCCATCGTCTCCACCGTCGCCCATGATTCCCATAACCTGATTGTGGCCGGTACTTCGGATGAAGAGATGCTGCTGGCGATTGAACATATAACCAGCGTAAATGGCGGGCTGGCCGTTGTCGCTGGCAATGAAGTACTCGCTTCCCTGCCGCTGTCGATTGCCGGACTGTTATCCGATCTTCCTTATGAAGAAGTATATCGTCAGATGAAAAAGCTCAACCAGGCACTTTTGCAGATCGGCGCCGCCCGGCATTTCAATCCGTTCCTGACGCTGTCATTCCTCGCCCTGCCTGTGATTCCGACGCTCAAGCTAACGGATCTGGGGCTGTTTGATTTTGTGTCCAATCGCCATATTGAAGTAGCGGTACAGCCGAATATGAATCCTGCTTCCCTGTAAAATGAACACAACTTCCCTTGCCAAACGATAATTTATGTATTTCCAATTCTATTTCCTTTTTAGTGTATAAAATGGAATGTCTTTGCCGATATATACATTAACAGCATTCTATTTTACACACGCAAAGGGGAATAATTATATATGATGTGGCTCAAAGGATTATTTTTGATTGTTTATGCACTGATGGTCGGAATGGCGGCTGTGCTGCTGGCTGTATTTATCCACACAGGCCCAATGCAATACTTTCTGCATCCGAGCAAACTTGAGCAAATTTATACCTATTCTTCACATGAGGTTATCAACAAGCAGCACGAACAACGCCTGTAACTGCCCGGCTGATGCAGCATAACCTTGCTCTGGCAGCAATACATCTGCGATAAGATGGAATGCAATGGTTCGGATCGATAGTACATGACTTTGTCGACAGATTCAGATATTTATTCAAAACATCCCTGATATGCTCATCTCCGGCATATCAGGGATGTTTTGCTTTCCCGTCGGCAGGTATGATAAAACAATGGACTTGTCCGACTGTAAACGATTACTATATTTATATGCGCTGTGATACAATCGCGTGAATGAGCGGCTTCGAACCGGTCGACGGAGCCGTAAAACAGTATGGGGACGTGATCTGCCGCAGCCTGTGGCACAAGAAAATTACATAGAAAAGAGTGGTTATTATTCTGAAGCGTTTCTTCGCCTACTACCGTCCCTACAAAGGACTTTTCTTTCTCGACTTTACCTGTGCGGTGCTGGCGGGACTGCTTGAGCTGTCATTCCCGCTGGCGGTCAATACGTTTATCGACAAGCTGCTGCCCGGACAGAACTGGAATCTGATTCTGCTCGCCAGTCTGGCACTGCTCGGTATTTATGTACTGAATACGTTTATGCAGTATATCGTGACCTATTGGGGGCATATGCTTGGAGTTAATATCGAGACCGATATGCGGCGTAAGTTGTTTGGACAATTACAAAAGCTGTCGTTCCGCTTTTTTGACAATCACAAGACCGGTCATCTGATCGGCCGGATTACGAATGATCTCAACAATATTGGCGAAGTTGCCCACCATGGTCCGGAGGATGTATTCATCGCCATTATGACGCTGATCGGTTCATTTATCCTGATGTATAATATCAATCCCCAGCTGGCAATCATTACCTTTGTCATCATTCCGATTATGGCCTGGGTGATTATTTACTTCGGCGGCCGGATGACGACGGCCTACCGCAGACTGTTCGGGGATGTCGGTAATTTCAATTCCCGGATCGAGGACAATGTAGGCGGGATCCGGGTCGTGCAGTCTTTTGCCAATGAAGAACATGAGAAAAAGCTGTTCGAAGTCGACAATCAGAGCTACCGCAGCACCATGCTGCTCGCCTACAAGACGATGGCCCGCAGTCTGGCCGTCAACTATATGATGATGCGCATGATTACGATTCTCGTACTGATCTTTGGGGCGTGGTTCTTTATCAGCGGGCAGATCAAGATCGGTGAGTTTGTCGCTTTCCAGCTGCTTGCCAATATTTTCTTCCGCCCGATCGAGAAAATCAATGCCGTGATCGAAAGCTATCCCAAAGGAATCGCCGGCTTCAAACGTTATCTGGAAATTATGGACACCGAACCGGATATCGCGGATCGTCCCAATGCGGTTGAAGTGACCCATCTGGAAGGCAATATCCAGTTTAACCATGTCAGTTTCGGCTATGAGCCGCACCGCTCCATTCTCAACGATATCAGTCTGTCGATCCACCCGGGCGAGACGGTTGCTTTTGTCGGGCCGTCCGGTGCGGGGAAGACGACGATCTGCAGTCTGCTGCCACGCTTTTACGAAGTGGATGAGGGCAGCATTACGATCGACGGCATCGATATACGGGATATGAAGCTGGAGTCGCTGCGCCGCCAGATCGGTATTGTGCAGCAGGATGTATTCCTCTTCTCCGGTACAATCCGTGAAAATATTGCCTACGGCAAACTGGATGCCAGTCTGGATGAAATCTGGCTTGCCGCCGAACGTGCCCATCTGTCCGAAGTGATCCGCAATATGCCGGACGGTATCGAGACCGTGATCGGCGAGCGCGGCGTCAAGCTGTCTGGTGGACAGAAGCAGCGGCTCTCCATCGCTCGCATGTTCCTCAAAAATCCGCCGATCCTGATTCTGGATGAAGCCACATCGGCACTCGATACCGAGACCGAAGCCGCGATCCAGCAGTCTCTCTCCGAGCTGGCAGTCGGACGCACCACCCTCGTTATTGCCCACCGGCTGGCAACGATCAAAAATGCAGACCGGATCATCGTCGTCAACCAGGACGGTATCGCCGAACAAGGACATCATCAGGAACTGATCGCAGCCGGCGGAATCTACAGCCGCCTGCATCAGGCACAGTTCGGCAGCTAATCGATACACCTGGCAATATGCAAATGAATGCCCGGCATCCCTGTTACAGCAGAGGCGCCGGGCATTTTTGTTGTAAACAAGTTGCCATGACAATGATCCTAATTTTCTCCTTGACCTTGGGTCTGACCCAGGCTTTATAGTAAAGACAGGGAAAAATCGGTCCTGCAGCTGTTCTCTGCTCAATGCTCTCTCTGTGCAGCATACTTATCTTGCTTACCGGACTTTGCTGAATACTCTCTCTTTATTGCACCCCTATCTTGCCATCATACACTGTCTGTCAGACATGGAAAGGAGTATTAGCCGAATGAATAACTACCTCACTATCAGCGAACTCGCCCGGCTGATGAATGTATCGACCCATCAGATTCGTTATTTTGAAGAACAGGGGGTGCTGCTGCCCGCCTGTGTCGCTGACAATCAGTACCGGATGTATGGAACGGATGAAGTATACCGGCTCTCCCATATTTTACTGCTGCGCAAGCTGGGGGTTCCGGTTCGGCAGATTCGTAAAAGTATAGATTCCTTCTCGGCGGACCAGTACAGTCAGCTGCTCCGGAATTCGATGGAGCAGCTGGATCAGCAGATCTCGCAGCTCACCCAGCTGAAGCAGCTGACAGCGAATGTGCTTGACGAATATGAAGAGCATTACGCTTCCGGCAGCAGCCCGTACCGAATTCACAGTTGCCCGCCGCGACAGCTTCACCTATGGACCGAACTGCAGGATGGAGAAGCGCTCACCGCCCGCCGGATGCTGCAGCTGAATCCTTATCCGGAGGATCTGTTTGAGACCGATCTTTATTATATCCAGCAAGAGGATCAGCTGCTGCTCTGCTATATGGATCAGCAGGCTCCGGCCGGGCATGTCCATTTCCCGGTTCAAGCGGTTTCGACCCATACCGTCCACGGCAAAGCTGGCGATCAGCAAGCCGATTATACAGATGTACCTTCCATCTCATTGGCGGGCGGTTCATACCTGTGCGCACATATTCAGATTACGGAAGAAGAGGAACTGCACCGGCATATCCAACAGTTCGAGCAGCATATGCAGCAGCAGAATCAGCTGCCCGCCGGTCCGCTGATTCTGATCGAAAAGTCGTATCTGTCGCTGTTCAACAATGCCACTCTTCATTATGAACTGCAAATGCCGCTCACAGCGGACCAAGCCAATCAGGAGGATCATCCATCATGATGACCAGTGCTTCCAGCCCGCTCGATCTAACCATCAGTCCCTGTCTGTCCGAAGAACTGCCTGCTGTCTGTACACTTCTGGCCCATTCCTTTGGCGATATATTCGGCTCCCTGGTCCGGCTGGATGAACAGCAGCTCGTTACTTTGCTGATGCAGACCTGGGCGCCATATGCTCTCGCTGCAAATCGTACGCAGATTGCTGCACGAGCGGACGGGCAAATGGTCGGTGTGATCGGCTTGCAATGGTATGCCGGCAGTCAGGCAGTCTACTCTGCGCTGCCCCATTTCGGTTCATTGAGCAGACAGTATGGCTTCTGGAATATGTGCCGGTTTGCAGCAGGTATGTCTGCCCTGGAGCATACCCCGCGTCCGGGTGAAGGATATATTGAGCATATCGCGACAGCGGCTGCCTATCGCGGACGCGGCATCGCTCGTTCGCTGCTTCAGTGGACCCGGCAGCATATGTCCGCATATGATTGGAACCACCTGACTCTCCATGTCTCTTATAACAACGACAATGCAATTAATCTATACGAAAAGGAAGGCTTTCAAAACATCTCTTCCCATTCCAGCTGGACCCGGCTGCTGCTGCATGAGCCGGGCTGGCATTATATGGGCTGGAAACCCGATCAGCCATAATCCACCCTGCCATATACGGATGATTCGTCTGTAGTATTTATTTGATTAAAGGAGTGAACCTTTTTGCATAATCGACGTCTCCAATTGATCCTGCCCTCAGGCATTATTGCTGCCATCCTGTTACTTCTGCTGGCGATCTTCCTGGTTCAGAATTCTTACGATATGACCGAGGAGCAAGTATCCGTGCCTACTGGAAATGGTGTAATGACCGGCATCCTCACCATGCCGAGGCATGTGGATCATCCGGTGGGCCTGATCGTCTTTGTCCATGGCGACGGACCGATCGATGCCAGCTATGACGGATTCTACCGGCCGATATGGGAGCGGTTCGCCGCAGCCGGTTATGCCTCCCTGTCGCTGGACAAGCGGGGAATCGGGGGTTCGGCAGGCAGCTGGCTGCAGCAGAGTATGGAAGACCGAGCCAATGATACCGTCGCAGCGATCCAGTGGGCCAAGCAGCAGCCGTTCATCGATCCGAGCCGCATTGGTCTCTGGGGAGCAAGTCAGGCAGGCTGGGTCATGCCCAAAGTCGTCGCCAAAGAACCTTCTCTCGCTTTCAGCATTCTCGTCTCCCCGGCGATCAACTGGCTTCGGCAGGGCCGCTATAACACCCGGCAGGAAATGCTTCGGGATGGTGCCACCGAGCAGGAGATACAGCAGGTCCAGCAGGAGGATCAGCGGGTTCTGAAGCTGCTCCAGCGGCATGCCTCCTACGCAGATTATCTCCAAATAACCTCTGCTAAAGATCCCATCCCGGAAGAGCGCTGGAAATTCATTATGATGAACTTCCAGTCCGATGCCAGTGAGGAACTGCGCAACTTCCATCATCCGGTTCATCTGGTGCTCGGCACCGAGGATATTAATGTGGATATTAGAGAAACTGAACGATTTTACCGCCGATCCATCCCGGAAGAGCTGCTATCGGTTACGGTCATTCCGGGCGTGGATCATTCGATGGTGCCTTCCAGACTGGTGCATTCTTCCTGGCAAATGGTGCTGACAGCGATTTTCTTCCCGCGTCAGGTTAGCAGTCCGGCCTATCTGGATGATCTGGAACACTTCTTATCCAGCTATTCCGCAATTAGATCAACGTCTATGTCTATGGATCAGCATAATTGGCATGGTCCGTAAGGCTAGGTATGTAAAAAAATCTTCCCGCCGGGTATGCTGCCCGGCAGGAAGGGATTTTGGAGTTAATTCATCATGCGGTTATTCCGCATTTTTTTGTTCATCATACGGTTACTGCCCAACTGTTATTGCACATACAATTTGTTTATTCATCTACACAGCCTGACAGTTGGCATGTTGCATCATTGGATTGGTAGGATCAGACTCTGGCTACCTGGATCGCATCGTCCTGTACATCCACCTGAATGTTCTGTACATTCTCATCGTCCAG
The DNA here is from genome assembly GCF_054161335.1 of Paenibacillus sp. Z6-24. NCBI lineage: Bacteria > Bacillati > Bacillota > Bacilli > Caryophanales > Paenibacillaceae > Paenibacillus > Paenibacillus sp. Z6-24. Next base: position 3,449,117 of record NZ_CP096398.1, read on the forward strand.
TACCAGATCGGTGATGCTGTCTTCGATGTGCTGCTGGATCACACGACGCAGCGGACGAGCACCAAAGGCTGGATTGTAACCGAGTTGAGCCAGTTTTTTCTTCGCATCGTCAGAGACAGTCATGGTAATGCCCTGTTCCATCAGTGTGGACTGGATATCTTCGAGCATGTTGTCGACGATCTGTACCAGGTCTTCTTCTTTCAGTGATGCAAATGGAATGATCGCATCGAACCGGTTCAGGAACTCCGGACGGAAGTACGAACCGAGCGATTCCAGAATCGAGCTGGTCTGTTCCGATTTGGCAGCGGAGAAGCCGACGGTAATTTTCTTCTCGGTTATACCGGCGTTGGATGTCATAATGATGACAGTATCCTTGAAGCTGACGGTACGGCCCTGGCTGTCGGTCAGACGGCCATCATCCATTACCTGCAGGAACATATTCTGTACGTCAGGGTGTGCTTTCTCAATCTCGTCCAGCAGAATGATGCTGTACGGATTGCGGCGTACACGTTCGGTCAGCTGACCGGCTTCATCATGACCCACATATCCTGGTGGAGAACCGATCAGTTTGGACACGGAGTGTTTCTCCATATATTCACTCATATCAAGACGAATCATCGCATCCGATTGACCAAACAGCTCTTCTGCCAGTGACTTGGACAGCTCGGTTTTACCTACACCGGTCGGTCCGACGAACAGGAAGGAAGCGATTGGTTTGTTTTTCGGTTTCAGACCTGCACGGCTGCGGCGTACCGCTTTGGCGACTTTCTCCACAGCTTCATGCTGACCGATGACTTTGGTCTCCAGACGGGCAGACAGGTTTTTCATTTTGTTCTGTTCATCCTGCTGCAGCTTGCCGACCGGAATACCGGTTTTGCGCTCGATAATATTCTGGATATCCTCGACGCGTACTTCCATCGGTTCGGAGCTGTTTGTACCGCTGTTCAGCTGGTTCATCAGCTGGGTCTCTTCATCGCGCAGCTGGGCTGCACGTTCGTAATGTTCTTCACGGGTAGCCTGTTCTTTCTCGGCTTTGATCTTCTCGATGCGGGCCATCAGTTCACTCTGGTCACCTGCGGAAGCATGCAGGTTCAGTTTGGCACCGGATTCGTCGAGCAGGTCAATCGCTTTGTCCGGCAGAAAGCGGTCCTGGATATAGCGGTTGGACAGCTGTACGCAAGCAGCGATCGTCTCATCGGAGTAGCGTACACCGTGATATTCTTCGTATTTTGGGCGCAGACCATGTAGGATCGCGATCGCTTCTTCCACGGTTGGCTCATCGACCATAACCGGCTGGAAGCGGCGTTCCAGAGCAGCATCTTTCTCGATTTGACGGTACTCCTTGAGTGTGGTTGCACCGATCACCTGCAGTTCACCGCGGGCCAGTACCGGCTTCAGAATGTTGCCGGCATCCATCGAACCTTCGGCCGAACCTGCACCGACCAGCAGATGAATCTCGTCGATAAAGAGCAGAATGTTCTCACGCTGCTGCAGCTCCGCAATCAGCTGTTTTACCTTTTCTTCAAATTGACCGCGGATACCGGTTCCGGCTACGAGTGAAGCTACATCCAGCGAGTAGACTTCCTTGTTCAGCAGCTTCGCCGGTACTTGTCCCTCGGTAATGCGCAGTGCCAGACCTTCGGCAATCGCGGTTTTACCAACCCCGGGTTCACCGATCAATACGGGATTGTTTTTGTTGCGGCGATTCAGAATTTCGATGACACGCTCGATCTCTTCATCACGGCCGATGACAGTATCGATCTTGCCGTCTCTGGCTGCATCGTTCAGATTGCGTCCCAGCTGGTCCAGAATGCCATTGCCACGCTGCGGTTCTACCGTACGAGTCGCTGCACGCTGACCATTGGAGCTGCCTGCCTGTCCACCTTGCTGCATAAAGCCTTTGAATAATTGGTCAAATGGCGAGCCGGAAGCACCGAATCCACTGGAGAATGGATTGCTGTTGTTCATTTTGGCGTAGCATTGCTGGCAAAGATACACTTTATCGGATTTATTATTTACAGTGAAGCTCAGTCCTATAGTAGCCTCATGTTGATTACAATTTTGACAGCGCATATACGAATGCCCCTTTCTTAAATCATACTCATATTGGAATTTGTAAAAAGAATGGGATTATAAATAGTTGACATACAGCCGCTTCGTTGATGTTTGATGTTTGATGTTTGATGTTTGATGTTTGATGTTTGATGTTTGATGTTTGATGTTTGATGTTTGATGTTTGATGTTTGATGTTTGATGTTTGATGTTTGATCAACTGTTTTGACTTTGACTTTCTTTGACTATTATATCGCATCCATATTTAATGTCAACAACTTACAGCTATTTTTTAGTTTATTTCTATAAATAATTTTGTGCACAATGTAAATAAGCTGAACAGTCATATTGTTGCAGATATTTATTCGACTTCGCAGCCTGAAATGATAAACTAACTGCAGATCGATCAACAAAAAAGTGAGTACATCCCAGTAAAATGAATGCACAATTAAAGGAGCAGACACCAAAAAAGCGCTCCATTGTACAGGCATATGTACAGGAACGCTTCTTATTGCTTCTATAATATTCTTACTATTTCTACTATACAATCTAGTACTTGTACACTGCTTCCTTATTTATAAAGGCAGACAGAGGCCCTTTAGTTCTCTGGATGATACAGTACAGGGTGAGCAGGCTCGCTCCGGAACAGTTCAATCAGGATAACTCGTCCTGTTCCTCCATCCACACACAACCGGACAAATGGTGTAATTGAAGCCAAAAAGCGCAGCGCCACAGAGTGCCGAAGCGAATCTTCCAGCTGCCAGCCGAGCGGCGTTACTGCATAACCGTGCCCCTGATCCAGATAACTGCAGCGAATGAGCTGACGCAGATGCTTCAGTTCATCCTCGTCATAGGGCTCGATCTGCTCTATATCCACCAGATAATAGAGCATCCCGTGGCGGCCATCCCGGTACCATTCCTCACTATCATGATGCCGGTACAGATCACGTACAATCGGCAGTGCAGCTGTCGAGGTCTGTTCGAACCATTCCCTGGACTGCGGCCATAGACGATACATGAAAAAGGATTCGACCTGATCACCAATCAGATGCTGCTTTGTATGTTCAAAATGAGGCAGTACTTCGCGGTGCAGCATGTGCTGCATTTCCGGTGGGCCCGCCTGAATACGTATTCGCGAAATTGCTCCCAGCCACATACTGTGAGCGGCAAAATACTGTGCCATCGCAGTCATGCCTTCTGGCGCCTGTTCATTAGCGGGCGGTACATCCTGCCAATCCAGCGCCTGTACTTCTGTCGTCGCAGGCTGCTGTACATACTGGATAGCCGTATAATTTTTCAACCAGGGATAGAGAATCTGCGGTTCTGCTTGCGTATGCATGGGTGCCGCTTCTTCCGCTTCATAAGCGCCTGCCAGCGCAAGCAGCATATTTACCTTTTTCAAGAGACGATCACCAGGCTGCAAGGTTGGAGCTGCCGGATCATTCTGCAGCGGCAGTTGCTGATTGTCCAGCTCCAGGGTATCAAATTCCTCCGGTGACATGGCAGCGAGCACATGGGTATGCCTGGACAGTTCATCATGTGAAGCATACCCTTGCGCTCTGCTGGCAATGGCGAGGACGGAATCCTCCCTGTCAATTAGGAGATGGGTCGATGTATACCGGTAGCGCATAGTTCCTCCTTTGATAGGGCAATGATGGATGTGAGAACAGCCGATACCGGTCCACCGCTATGCCATCTGTACGCATGGCTGCAGCAGCGCAAGTCAGGCAAATTCATCCGTAATATCCTGCCAGCCGCTTAAGTCCGGCAGCTGCTGCTGTCCCCAGTACGCGAGAAATATGCCTACCACCTCTGCCCGGTCGCTCGTGATCCAGCTGTAATGCCTGAAATGTCCTTCGTCTTCCTGCAGACGCACCTCCACCACCAGCTCATGTTCGCCACCCATACGGGCAGCCTGCAAATAAATGCTTTTGCCGAGCGGCATGGAAGGACTCAGTACAATATAATCGTCCAATTCCACAATCAGATCGGTAATGAGCGAAGTATTGATCGCGTCATTGTCATAGGTGACGTCGCCACTTTGCAGCGTATATGTAATATATTCATAACTCATATGTTTCTTCCTTTCCGATATCGAGATACACGTAGAAATACTGTCATTGTATCATATCCACATCGGTGCTGATAACTGTCTTTCGTGCATGCAAATGCAGGCAAATAAAAATCCGCCAATGTGTATGTACACAATTAGCGGATTTTTATTGTTATAGCAGTCAGTAAAATTGTACTGCACAGATACTTTTATTATGCAAAAAAGTTCTACTTCTGTTTTCTGCACTCCTGCCTGTATCAGACAACCCGTATTACTTCTTTTTCACCTGCAACTTCACGCTGTCATTCGTATAAACAGCTTTGACGGTGTAACCTGCTGGCAGTCCTGCCGCTTTTACAGAGGCAAATTTGCCGTGTTTTGGAGATTTGTCGCTTACAATAATCGTGCTGTTATTTTTCGGTACATAGCCGTTGATGAAGTTCATCTGCAGCTTGCCGCCGTACATCGCCGAACCGTCGATCGCCAGTACATCGTTTTTGCTGCCGATTGTCAGGGTCAGTGTACCTTTGGAGGTCTGCTTGTAATCGCCGCCAATCTTCACTTTACCAGCAGCGCTCTCTGCCAGCGTACCGCCTTCGTTGGATACATTGCCGCGTCCAAATGCAGTTGTTGTACCGCCTTCCAGTGTACCCTCCATAAGGCGCGTATCACCGGTGTAGGTGTTTTTGCCATCCAGATTCAGCGTACCTGTTCCCTTTTTGGTCAGGCCGCCTTTGCCGGCGATATCATTGCGCCAGGTGTCTTCCTTGTTGAATCCACCTTTGGCTGCGTCCATATTCACGGTTACATTATTGACAAAAGCACCATAACCGTCTGCTGCCGCGAACAGATTCAGGCGGCCCCATCCTTCGGCATCATCCAGTACCGGATAACCGGAAGGAATGCCTGTTGTCGCGAGTATCCAGCGGCGCTGCGTAGCATCCAAATACGGCTGGCGTGTCTCCAGCAGCACTTCGGCTCCCTTCGGTACGAGTACCGGCTTGTCCTTGGCATACGCTTGCGGGAAGCCGTAGGTCAGACGCTCGTTGTAGTCTTTTTTGTTGGTTTGGTAATCGCTGAAACGGTCTTTGGACGTACCCTTTTGGGTCAGCAGCTTGGTCTGTGCCTGTTCGTAGGCAGCCTGCTTGATTTCCTTGTTGGCCGGATCATTCAGGATCGATGCAGCGAGTGCTGTCGCCATCACACGACCGCCCATCACGTCAAAGTACGAATGCATGCCGGATACCGCACGGTTATTGCCCAGCTCGGAAGCGCGTGTCAGCAGTTCCTGATAACGTTCAGGCACGGCATAAGCCATAGCAAAGGCTGCAAGATAGGCACCATTCGTATGGCCGCTCGGATAGCCTCCATCTGTCGTCGGATCTTCCTTGATCGCAGGTACCAGTGTTGGAAGGACTGTAGCTTCCGGACTCCAGCGGAATGGACGCTTATAATTGTAAAAGCTTTTCGCCGGATTCGTTGAAGAATAATTGCCGCGCAGTGTATTGACCAGACTGACGATATCGCCAAGAGCCGATTGAGGGTCACCGGAATTTGTACCTTTATCGTCATACTTTTGGGTGGTAGCATCCGCTTGAACTTCCGTAATGGTCGTCGTCGCTCCCGCCTGCTCGCGGTACAGGTCGGTCAGCGATCCCAGACCTTCGATCACGCTGTAGCTCTGGTTGCGGCGGTCATCCAGATAGGCAGCTTCCTCCTGTGCAGCGGTACGCTTCTTGGCCGTATTAATGACCTTCTGAATATTCATATCCAGCAGCTCACTGTTCAGTTTGGTGCCGGAATCCCAGGTTGCGCCAGGTTTCCACATCTTGTTGAATTCGGACAATACGCCAATCGCCGGGTTGGAAGTGACCGACATATTGTCGCTTGTATTGTTTTTGTAGTTATCGACAAAATAGCCCCACTCCGGCTTGGGTGGTGTCACATTGGAAGACAGCTCAGCGGCATGCGCATATGCTCCGCCCAACGAACCGGCCAGTACGGATAAGGATAGAGATAACCCGATGATTTTCTTTTTTTGCCCTTTCATATTCCCGATAATCCTCCTCATATTCCCTGCAAAGTTACATGCCAAATCATATGCCCACCTGAGATCGATAGGCACATCATCCGCAGCGGCTGCAGCTGCATGACAGCAGCATGGTCAGCCCGTATGTACATACTACATAGTAATGGTAATTTGTTAACGGGGTCGTAATAGTTTGTTTGGCGGGTGTTAATTGTTCGGCGGAGTGGAAACAAGATAGACCGCTCCGGGAAAGGATCACTCCGGCGGCCTCCGGTTAAGATTGGATATTTTTGAATCACCGCTGCTCGCGGTAAATATCCAATCTTAAATGTCGGCCTATGGAGTGATTCCTTTCCCTGCGCTCTGTGCTTGTTCATTAGTATGGAGTCATTTAGCAGACATATAATACCTTTATGTACGCGCATTTCACTTAATGCTTAATGCGCAAAACGCAAGAAAGGAAATAAGGGATCTGACCGACCTTTAAGCCTGGAGATCCTCACTTTCTATAACGATTCAGGATCCTCCAGGCTTAACCGGAGGACAGTCCCTTATTCCTTTCTGGAGTGGATGATGAACCGCAGGATACCAGCTGCAGCTTCTATTTCATACCTCAACTTAAAGCTCAAACCTGACAGCTTTGAAGATTGGACGATAGTGCTAGATTACAACCGTCAGCAGATCTTCCTGATAGCTGATCTTTTTCTTGTCAGTCTCGATAACATCCAGGTAGTTGCCCGAGTTGGAGATGATGACCGGAGTAGTGAGCACGTAGCCGGCTTCCCTGATCGCCGCAACGTCGAATTCCATCAGCAGCTCGCCTTTTTTGACGGTATCGCCCTGTTTGACTCTAGGTGTGAAATATTTGCCTTTCAGCTTGACGGTGTCCTGTCCGACGTGGATGAGGATGTCGACGCCGTGGTTGCTGGTGATGCCGATCGCGTGACCGGAGGAGAACAGGGATGTCAGTACCCCGTCTACCGGAGAGTAGACTTTGCCTTCGATCGGTTCAATCGCGATGCCTTTGCCGAGTGCGCCGGTGGAGAACGCTTCGTCCTTGATCTGGGTGAGCGAGATAACCTCGCCTTTCAGCGGGCTAAATACGGTCTCCTGTTTCACCAGTGTCTCGGTGCTGCCGGTTTCTTTTTTACCGGTATTCGGTGCTTCGTCTTCCTGCAGACGGGTGAAGAACATAAGCACAAAACCAATGATAAAGCTGACGATCATACCGATAATCGCGCCGTAGAATCCGCTGTCGATGCCATTTGGACCGATATAGGATGGGATACCGAAAATGCCCAGTCCGCCGATGATATATGCTTTGGTGCCCATCGCTCCGATGATCGCGCCACCGACTGCACCACCGATACAGCTGAGGATAAACGGCTTTTTGCGCGGCAGTGTAATTCCGTAGATCGCAGGTTCAGTGACTCCGAAGATCCCCGAGATAACCGCCGGAATAGACAGTGATTTGAGCTTGGTGCTTTTGGCTTTGATCAGAATCGCCAGCACAACACCGGTCTGGGCAAAGGAAGCACCGAACATGCCTGCCAGAATCGGATCGGAACCCAGATTGCTCAGGTTGTTCATCGCAATCGGTACAAATCCCCAGTGCAGACCGAAAATAACGAATACCTGCCAGAACGCACCCAGCAGCAGTCCGGCAATAATTGGACTCAGGTTAAATATGCCCAGAATTGCAGCGCCGACGAGCTGTCCGGCCCAGGTCGCTACCGGACCGATAATCAGAAATGCCAGTGGAATCGTGATCAGCAGTGTGCAGAACGGTACCATAAACGTACGTACCACACTCGGAATCACACGCTTGAAGAAATTCTCGAATTTGGAACCGACATACGCCGAGACGATAATCGGAATAACGCTTGATGAATAGGTCATTAGAATGACCGGTATGCCGAGGAAGGTAATATGCACAGGCGACTCAAACGGCGTCCCCCCAAACAGTGTATACAGCGGTGTCCCTTTTCCCACCTCTGTTAATGTCGGATAGACCAGCGCCGCACCGATCGCCATTCCGATAAATATATTGGCGTTGAACTTTTTGGCTGCCGTGTAACCGAGGAAGATCGGGAAGAAGTAGAATAGACAGTCACCGATTGCATTCAGAATGATATACGTGCCGGACTCTTTTACCAGCCAGCCCAGTGACAGGAACAGTGCGGTCAGACCCTTGATCATACCGGTCGCTGCCAGCACGCCGAGCGTAGGCGCGAATACGCCGGAGATCATATCGATGAACCGGTTGAACAAACTCACCTTCTGCCCGGAATCATCAGGGGCTGCCGACGAGTCACCGCTGAATCCAGCAACGGTGTTCACATCCGCATATACTTCGGATACGTGGTTGCCGATGACGACCTGATACTGCCCGCCACTCTGGATAACCGTGACGACACCATCCATATTTTTAAGTACATCGGTATTGGCTTTGCTCTCGTCTTTTAATTTGAAGCGCAGACGTGTCACGCAGTGAGCCAGGCTGTTCACATTGTCCCTGCCGCCAACATTCTGAATAATATCCTTTGCCAGCTGTTCGTATTTCATTGTTCTTCCTCCTTTGTGGGGTATCCGAAGTATGCTTGGTATATCAAAAAGGCGAAACCAGACAGACCGTCTACAGAAGTATCACTCCTGCACGATCTAATCTTGGTTTCGCCTGCATTACCAGTAACAATCCAAATTTTTATAAAGTTGTGTCATTGGTGACCCGGTGGACATGGATGGTCAGGTAGAGTTTCTCCTCATCGGACAACTCGGTATCCAGATACTTCTCGATCTTTAGCATGCAATTATAGGCTTTTTTGTACTTGGTCTTCACCTGCCGGAGCAGGAAGTCATCTTCCAGCACCTGCCTGTGCGGCTGGGATAACCGCTGGAAAAAGAATTTCAGATGAGTGATAAATCGTTCATAGCTGATCGACTGTTCATCCAGCTCCAGGCGATATGTGTATTTGATAATATTCAGAATATCCTGAATCTTCTCCGCCTGGGCCGCCACATTCGCCATCCTTGTACCCGAGCTGCTAATCTCGGCGTTGACCAGATGCAGGGCGATATTGGCCGCTTCATCCTCGGGCAGCTTACGGTTCAGCGTGGACTCGATAAATTCCAGCGCCTTGATGCCGATACCATATTCCTTGGGATAAAAGCGCTTGATCTCCCAGCTGAGCGGATTGGGGTTGCGGATGCCTTCATCGTACAGCTTGAACGCATTGTTCAGATGATCGGTGAGCGTGACATAGATATAGTCGCTTAAGGTGACATTCAGGTTGTTTTTGCCATATTCGATAATATCGTAGCAGACCGATACATATTCCGGCGGAATGTCCTCGAGCAGCACCTTGAACTTCTCGGACGCTTCGGTCTGCTGAAGCACGAAGATCTTCTCGACCAGACTCTTGTCGACCGGATCACCTGCACTTTTTTTGAAGGCGATGCCCCGGCCCATCACAACAAAGTCCCGCTTGCCCGAATCACTGGCTATAATTGCATTGTTGTTAAAGATTTTCTGGATAATCATCCACACTGTCCCCCTCTGGTGGACTGCCATATAACGATATGGATACTGGAGAATCAGGATATACAAAAAAGGCAAAACCCAACACATGCGAACAGCTAATGGTTAGCTCTACATGCACTGGGTTTTGCCTTTTCAGTAACAATCCCAAAGCTAGAATAACACCAATTCAGCATTTTAGCAAGCGCTTTCTTTTTTACCTTCATCTGCATTATATTTTTCAGTTCAACATCCGATAATAAATAAGCAGGGCAATTATACATATTGCTGCATAACGTCGATATAAAAAGAAGCTTAATTATTTGATGGAGGAAAATAATGCTCGAGGATATTAGTCATTTTGCAGGTATTGATTTTAGTCAGGTGGATTTTAAAAATCTGGATTTTAGTACGCTCGATAATGTTTTTGGAATAATATTGACCGGCCTTGCTGTCTTAATGTTTTCTATTATGGCAATTCTCTGCTTCATAGTGATGTGGATTTGCGTATACAGACGAATCAGGGGCATCATTCGCTGGCTGGGTGGGGTACGCATAAGAAACGATTTGATGGACTGCCGCTCTTGTGGTGAATCCATCTCGGCAGTTGCACGGATATGTCCTTACTGTGGCAGGGATTATGGTGTATATTTCCGTGTCAGAGATTCTGTCCTCTTCTACCTCTATATGTTTGCAGCTTTTGGATATGGAGCACTGGAATTTATTAAATTGTTTGTTGAAGAATTCATGCAGCCTTCATAATATTCCAAAAGCCAACCCAGACAGCAAAAACTCCGTTCCACACTCGATGTGCTAACGGAGTTTTTGCTGTCACGTCGTTTATATAAGAAAAATGAAGCCCCTTATTCTCTATGTCCTGCTGCTACGCCCACCGGAGAGATACGTTCGATCTCTGCCAGATCTTCAGCAGACAGCTGTACATCCAGCGCGCCCAGATTTTGGCGCACCCGATCCAGATGTTTTGTACCGGGAATGGGAACAATCTGCTCTCCCTGCGACAGCAGCCAAGCGAGTGCCAGCTGGGAAGGTGCGCATCCTTTGCGCTCTGCCATCTCTTCGATCAATGACACTACTTCCAGGTTTTTATTAAAATTTTCTCCCTGGAAACGTGGATACATACGACGATAATCATCTGCTGGCAGATCGTCAAAGCTCTTGATCTGGCCAGTCAGGAATCCGCGTCCAAGCGGACTGAATGCTACATAGCCAATTCCCAGTTCCTTTGTCAGCGGAAGTACCTCATCCTCTGTCTCGCGGCTCCAGAGTGAGTATTCCGACTCAATCGCTGTCAGCGGATGCACAGCATGAGCACGGCGTATCCGCTCCGGCGTAACTTCCGACAGACCGATATAACGGATTTTGCCTTCTTTCACCAATTCGGACATTGCACCTATCGTTTCTTCGATCGGTACCTGCAGATCCGGACGATGCTGGTAATAGAGATCGATATAATCTAGTCCCAGGCTGTGAAGGCTCGCATCGACCGATTTGCGTACATAGTCGGCATCTCCTCGGCGTTTCTCACCACCATATGTAATACCAAATTTGGTGGCAACTATAGCCTGTTCCCGGCGTCCACGCAGCGCACGACCGACCAATTTTTCGTTATCTCCATACCGTCCGAATCCGTATCCACCATAAATGTCTGCTGTATCAAGCATATTCACACCCAGATCAAGCGCTCCCTGAATAGTGCGAATCGAGTCCTCATTATCCGGCATCATCATCGTGCCGAGTCCGAGTGCGGATACTTCCAATCCCTGATTGCCAAGTTTACGTGTCTGCATAATTTCGCTCCTTATTCCGCCAGGCGGATGAATTGTTATCGTGCCATTAACAATTCCTATTGTAGGAGTTCCATGCTGCTGCAGCCACAGTATGCTTATACCAGTAATGAGACTAACAGGATAAACGAGACAAATGCTGGCTGTCTTCTTTGACGATATGCATCTGTCATCTTATTCTTGAAATTCTTCCAATACCGTAGATTTGTCGCCGTATACCTTTTCCAGATGCTCTTCACCCCAATAACATAAAAGATCCAGTGCGGGCTTCAATCCCCATCCGTACGACGTCAACTCGTACTCCACTCGAAGCGGAATCTCCGTATATACCTGTCTTGTAATAATCTCATCCTTTTCCAGACTTCTTAACTGGGTAGTGAGCATTTTCTGGGTGATGCCGGGGATTAACCGTCTGAATTCGGATGGCCGTTTCCGTCCTGTCATGAGGTGATAGATGATCAAAGGCTTCCACTTGCCACCCATTACTTCCAGGGCCGCTTCCACCCCAACCCTGTATTTCTTTTCCACGATATTTTCCTTTTTTTCCGCCATTATGTATCCCTCCGTTAACCGGCTGATTTGACCGAAAACTTCTAATTTCACGTGCTTGCGCTTCTTATTCAGACAGGTTATGAAAGCATCTATTCCGGGCACTTCCATGTTGCCTGGGCACCTGAATGTTCCCATGGAACTTGAAAGTGCGTACTTCCAGGTTATTTCATTCCTGTTTATAATAGCATCAGTTACCCATTAGGAGAAAGGTAGTGACGTACAGGATGAAAGTATTAACCGTCGTCTCGCATCCAAGACCGGATTCTCTGACCTTTGCGGTTGCCGATCGTTTTGTGCAGGGGTTGGCTGCAGCTGGACATGAATATGAGATACTGGATTTGCACAGAATCGGTTTTGACCCTGTGTTGCAGGGAATGGATGAACCGGATCTTTCCATGCCGAAGCAGTCTTTTAGCCCGGAGGTTGCAAAGGAAATGGCCCGAATGAAGGAACATGATGCTTTGGCATTTGTTTTCCCTGTCTGGTGGTGGAGTCTGCCGGCCATGCTCAAAGGTTATATTGACCGTGTATGGAATAACGGATTTGCCTATGGAGCCGATCATCTTCATCATCAGCATGTATTATGGATAGGACTGGCCGGCGTATCGGAGGAGCAGATGAAAAAGCGGCACTATGATGAAATGATTACGCATCTGCTCAATGTAGGCATCGCCGGTTATTGCGGCATCACCCATTCCAAAGTCGAACTGCTGTATGAGACGCTGGAGTCTTCCGACGAACATTATAAGATGATGCTCGATCAGGCTTACCAATCCGGCTTGAATTATGCCAAAGCTTAATCACTGCGGATTATTCTGATCAGGAATCTTCATAGCTGTCTCGTCAGTAATTGAAGATCTGAAATTACAATTCATCTCAAATAAAAAAGTCCGTCAAACACTTAGGAATTCCTGTGTTTGACGGACTTTTTGATAATGGAGCCTAGGGGGATCGAACCCCTGACCTCATCGCTGCCAGCGATGCGCTCTCCCAGCTGAGCTAAGGCCCCATAATATGTATTTGTTCAACAACTCTTTTAATGTATCATGGATCAGCAATATAGTCAACAATTTTTATTTTTTCATCTATTTCTTCATTCTAATAAAAGTAGATCGGCTGCCACCCGGAACTTGCTTTCCAGCAGCCAGGTCTAATGCAGGTCCGGGAAAATTCGGCTGGATGCTGTTATTGTCACAGCTCTGCCTGTACTCTGTGACAACCCGGTGACAGTTATGCCAATGCGTTGACTTTCATTCCTCTGCTATTGGTATAATAAAGTTATTGGGTATTTTATAATAACAGGTGCTGTGTAGGCCTGCTGCATGTCTATTCAAATATCCAAGCATACTCGGAAAAGAGGCGGATTATTTTGAAATATTCAACAGCTTATATCAGAGCAGGACTGGTGTTATCCCTGATCCTCGTTTTGTTGACAGCCTGCGGACAACCCAAAGAGACGCGGGCGGATATTTTTAACCCGAACGGTATTAAGGAAATGCCGGTAAGGGACTCTTACGGTACGGTCAATGTACCAATCTCTGCCAAGAACATCGCGGTCACCAGCCAGTATGCGATGGATTATATGAACGCGATTGGCGCGGACATCTCACTGGCTCCCAAGCCTGCCGAAGGCAATTACGTGTTCCCTCCCTACACTAGCGATGAGCAGCGTAACAAGCTGACATTGATCGAAGGCCAGAATGGCGAACTCGATCTGAACGCGCTCGCTGCCGAGAAGCCCGATCTGATCATTACCAATAACGGCGACCGCGCGACCTATGATGCACTCGCCAAGATTGCACCAACTGCCTATATCGATCCCAGTCTAGACTGGCGCAGTGAATTGTATATGTACAGTACGTTCCTCGATCATGATACGGCAGCCAAGCAGTTCATGAATGCCTATCAGCAGAAGTTCAACGGAGCCAAGACCAAACTGGCACCAATCGTCGGAACATCCACTATTGCTGCGCTGAGTATGCAGGGGAATAATCTTGTTTTACACAACAATGTACAGAACGGCGTCGGCGAGGTACTGTATCAGGATCTGGCGCTCAAAGCACCGGAAGGCATGACTACAGACGCTGAATCGACTCCGGTAACTTTGCAGCAGCTGCAATCGATGAACCCGAACTACCTGTTCGTCTCTACCGATATCCCAAATGATACCGCAGCAGCGCTGAGCAAACGGATGGCCGCTTCCGCTGACGGAGCTGCCTGGAAGCAGCTGACCGCTGTACAGTCCAATCATGTATATATCGTGGACAGCAGCTTTTTCAACGACACACCGCTCGCCAAGTCCTATGCGATCGATACTCTGATCGACGAGCTGTCTGCCAAGTAAAATAAACGTTCGGTAAGTAGATGTACTCTGCGGATTAAAGCTAAGCCGTGTTGTTCCACTTTAACCTACAGGCTTCGAACAGCAAGCATTTTTGCAAAGCCTGATATTTCACTTACTCAAGCGTGGAGATCTTCTGTATCGAGTAATGTTACAGAGTCTCCACGCTTATTTTTATTATTTGCTAAAGTGGATCCAACAAGCATGAATGTATTATTCCACCTGCTTCAAAACGATAAATCTGCACTTGGTAGACCGAAAAGTTTTATTTTCAAAAAAAATACTTGCATCCCCTCTTCAAAAGAAGTATACTCTTAATTACGGTGATTCGTTCACCACTTCCTATCTGACATCCAAGAAAGCACAACATGAGGATTAGGAAGTTACATATTTTTTTGCGGTCGTGGCGGAATTGGCAGACGCGCACGGTTCAGGTCCGTGTGGGCTTACCCCCGTGGAGGTTCGAGTCCTCTCGACCGCATACCTTATCTTATCAAGCCTGTTTCACTTCGGTGAAGCAGGCTTTTTTGATGTTTTATTGCAAAGATTGCCTCATTATCAAGATAGCACTCTGCCTGCTATGTGTTTTATACCATTCAGCCCTTTGCGTCCGTTGGTTGATTGGTTACTGTCATCGGGCTGTTCAGGGATTGATTTTTGCTGTTCGGAAATAGAAGCAGCTGAATGCTGCTCCTCCATGCTACACTGGAGCCGGAGCATTCATACAATAACGGAGGTGTCCATCATGTACAGAGTGGCGATTTGCGATGATTCCAGCCAGCAGCGTGAACAGGTGCGCCAGCTGCTGACCGCACTGTCGGTCCGTACAGGAGTTGAATTTATAATTGAAGAATTTGCATCCGGTGAGCTGCTGCTGCAGCATTATGAACAGGAGCAGCCTGCATTTCATGCCTGGATTCTGGATGTAGAGATGCCCGGGCGCAGCGGTATTGAGACGGCGCGTAAGCTGCGGGAATGGCAGCACAGGGACGAACAGATCATTTTCCTCACCAGCTACCCGGAATACATGGTCGACAGCTTTGATGTGATGACTTTTCAATATTTGATCAAGCCGGTGCAGTCCGAACGATTTGACGAAGTGATTCTGTCCCTCTGCCGATACTGGGAATCCCAGGAATACAAGCTGCTGGTGATCAAATCAGG
Source organism: Paenibacillus sp. Z6-24 (assembly GCF_054161335.1). Lineage (NCBI taxonomy): Bacteria > Bacillati > Bacillota > Bacilli > Caryophanales > Paenibacillaceae > Paenibacillus > Paenibacillus sp. Z6-24. The sequence continues at coordinate 3,464,630 of NZ_CP096398.1, forward strand.
CTATGATGAGCTGGTGATCCGGCATGATGATCTGATCGCTATCGAAGCCGTCAAAAGTCTGACCCTTAAAAACAAACTTCATTTTATTACAGCACGGGATACATATGAAAGCAAGGGTGTACTCGCTACCTATGCCGCTGCGCTCAAGGAACAGAACTTTCTGCAGATCCACCGCTCGGTCATTATCAATATGCGTCATGCCAAGAAATTCGCCGGCAACCAGGTGCTGATGTCCAACGGTCTGGAGCTGCCGATTGGGCGCTCCCGGGTTAAGGAAGTTAAGGATGCGTGCACACGCTTTATGATCAGGGAGCTGAACTGAGATGCCGAACCCCATAAGCTATATGCTGCTCGTGCTGCTTTTTGTCGCCCCTATGCTGCTGCTGGGGCAATTTTATTTTGATGCTGTGCTGGGCCGGATGAACCGCAGACCAAACCGTTATCCATATATTATCGTATTTGTGGTACTGCATCTGATCTATTATCTGGTCAATATGCCGTCCGCCCTCTCCTCTCTGCTGGCCATAATAATGATTCTCAGTCTGGCTCTGTCCTACAGGGTGCAGCTCGGTACCCTGCTTGTCTTTACCTTTATCTATGTGGTACTGCAGACAATTGTCAATTCCATGGGTGTGCATCTGTTTTTTGGCGGGATCGATTATTCGATAGAAACGCCTTATCAGCTGATGCAAAGTCAATATATCCGCTCGATCAAGCTGCTTCTGTTCAGTTTTCTGGTGATGCTGATGATCTCCCAGTTGATCCGGTTGATTAGCCGGCGGCGCAGTATTGCCCTGCAGCCTCGCTATTATCTGCTGTTTCTGATTGTACCGGTCATTTCGATCTGGCAGATTAATGTGCTGTTTGCCTACAGCCAGCAAAACAGCTACTACGTCATCTCGGTGCTGGGGCTGCTGTTTCTGAATGTGTTTGTTATTTATATGTTCGATATGCTGATGGAACGGTTCCGGCTGCTCAATCAGAATGTGTATTTGCAGCAGCAGATGGATTATCAGGATGCCAATTATGAGAAAACGGTGCATACGTTCAAGGATATCAAGCGCATTATCCATGATACGAATCAGCACCTGATTTATATCGAGGAATGTATTCGCCGTCAGGAGCCGGAAGCAGCCATCGAGCATATTCACACGACGCTGAATCGGGTCGATCAGGCGTATTACCGGGTCAATACAGGCAATCTGGTAATCGATGCACTGGTGAGCAATACGCTCAGCATCGGACAGTCCAACGGTATTCGGATTGATACCCGGCTGCGGCTGCATTCGCCTGTGGTACGGATTGAGCGTTATGATCTATGCGTCGTGCTCGGCAATCTGCTGGATAATGCGATCGAAGCCAGCAAACAGATCCGGCTGGCGGATGACCGGTATATCTCCATCAATATCCATTCCAGTGAATCGACGCTGTATATCCATATTACCAATCACTCCAGCCAGTCCGATATCGACTGGACCAGCAGCAAGCCAGGCGATGGTTACCATGGTCTCGGACTGACCAACATTTCCCGTCTATGCGACAAGTACGGCGGCCATATGACGATTGAGAGTCATAATCACCGGGTGGAGAGTATGGTTGTTCTTCCTTTTTATGAAGAAGGATAGCAGATTGGGATGGATCACAAGAGAATCATCATAGAGAATTACCGACGATGAACCGGCTACGATGCCGGTTCATTTTTGTCGTTCAGGGGTGAAGATATTCGTTTCAGCCCATTTCCGGTCTTTCCGGCGCGGGTATGCGGTATGCTTCGATTGTGTACAGATGAGAATACATCTGATTACCTACCGAAAGGGATGAATATCATGAATAAAGTAAAATCATTCAGCAAATGCCTGCTGAGCATCGTTATCGCAACTTCGGCACTGCTGCCGATTAGCAGCATATCTGCCGCGCAGACTACTACCAAAGCAGCCTCTGCATCCAAATCCCAGGCGGTTACCGCAGCTACTTCTTCCCGGGCACAGGAACTCTCCCAGGTACTGCTGGACAAATACGGTGTCACCGGTGTGCAGTATGCCATTATGGATCACGGTAAGATCACTCTGTCCGGCAGCGCAGGTACGTCCAGCCGTGCGGATAGCAGCAAGATTACCAAAAATGATATGTTTGGTATCGGCTCCACAAGCAAAATGTATGTGACAGCAGCTACCATGATGCTGGCCGATGAGAAGAAAATCGATATCGATCGGCCGCTGGCCGACTATTTGCCGGAATTCCGAATGAAGGATGAACGATACAAGCAGATCACACCTCGTATGCTGATGAATCACTCATCCGGGCTGTATGGCAGTCATTATGGCAATACGATTCTGTTTAACGATAATGATACAACCAGCCGTGACCATCTGCTGACATCGCTGCGTAATGAAATGCTGAAGGCCGATCCGGGCGCCTTTTCCGTGTATTCCAATGACAGCTTCCAACTGCTCGAACTGCTGGTTGCCAAAGTCAGCGGCAAAAGTTATCCACAATTTATCCGTGAACGAATCAGCAAGCCTCTGCAGCTGAAGTCCACGCTGACACCGCTTGATACATTTGACCGCAAGCGACTGGTGAAAACCTACTTCCCTACACTGACAGACAAAGCGCTGCCAGTGGAAAACACCAATATTATCGGCACCGGCGGCGTATATTCTACCGCAGAAGAAGTGGTGAAATTTGCCGAAGTACTGACCGGGCAGCGACCGGATCTGTTGTCTGCCGCTTCGGTTCAGGCCATGAATCAGCCGGAATATCGTAATGGCCTGTGGGTATCCGAGACTTCCAACATTTTCAACTATGGCCTGGGCTGGGATTCGGTACAGCTGTCTCCCTTTGACCGTTACGGATTGAAGGCTGTATCCAAAGGCGGAGATACACTGATGTATCATGCCACTCTGGTCAGCCTGCCAAAAGAAAGACTGAGCATGGCTGTATTAACGTCTGGTGGTTCATCGATGTACAATGAAGCGGTTGCCAGCGAAGTGCTGCTGCATGTGCTCAAAGACAAAGGGACCATTTCACGTATTTTGCCGGATCAGCAGTTCCCAGCCGCTGGCAAAATCGCCATGCCTGCCGAGATGAAAAAGTACAATGGCACCTATGGTGTGGTCGGTGAGACATTTAACGTTCATATTCAAAACGGCAAGTTCAAGCTGGCGGCCCAGATGGCCGGCATGATCCCTGCACAGCAGTATATCTATGCAGGCAAAGGCAAATTCCGCAGTGAAGACGGTTCTACCCTGGCCAGCTTTGAACGCCAGAAAAACGGCCTCACCTATCTGAAGCTGAACGCCTATCTGAACATCCCGGAATTGGAGCAATCCCAGATGGCTCTCTATATCGGGCAAAAGCTGGACAAGCAGCCGCTCAGCGCCTCCGTCAAGAAGAACTGGCAGCAGCGTAACGGCAAAACCTATTACAATACCGACGAAAAAATCAATTCCGCCTTCTATCTGATCCCGACCGAAATCAGTAAAACGATCCAGGTGGATACCAACCAGGGATACGCACTGGGCACCAAAATCAAAGATGCAAACAGCAGTGTGAATGTGATGCAGATTCCGGTCATGTCCGGACGGGATACCTTTGACTTGAACTTCTACCGTCAGGGCAAAACGGAATATTTGCAAATTAACGAACAGTCCTTTATTAGCGAAGATGCCGTATCGACTCTTCCTGCTGTCTCTTCTTCCCTTACCCTACCGGCAGGCAGTTATGCCAAATGGATGAAGCTCGGCAAAAAGACAGCCGGACAGAAGATCAATGTGACTCTTCCTGCCGGAGCAGGCTTTGTCGTCTATGATGACAAAGGACAGATTGTCTACTCTTCCGTCATCAATGGCGGACACAGTATGAAGCTGCCCGAAAAAGGAATGATCGTATTCGGCGGCAAGGCCGGTGACCGGTTTAAAATTTCCCTCAGCCGCTGAACAGCTAAATCACTCTGAATAACGCGGAATATACAAATAGCATCACTGCTCTCTGCCTCCTTTGCCGGAGACCCAAAGCGGTGATGCTATTTGTGCTGCTCTCCACACAGGGAAAGCGGTATGTTTGTTATTACTGGTCTTTGTGTTCCCTATCATGCTGGGAACGGACAGTATCCCTGGACTGCTTTTTATCCTGCTTGGAATCGTCGTTCAGCAGTCCCTCCAGCTCTTTCATAAACATATTAATATCCTTAAACTGCCGGTATACCGAGGCAAAGCGTACATAAGCCACTTCATCGACCGGATACAGCTGCTCCATCACCAGTTCGCCCACCTCGCGGCTCTCTACCTCGGCGAGCGCTGTTGCATACAGGCTCTTCTCGACTTCGGAGACGATCGCATCAAGCTGATCGACCGAGACCGGGCGCTTCTCACAGGCACGGATCAAGCCGCGCAGCAGCTTGTCCCTGCTGAACTCCTCGCGACTTCCATCCTTTTTGATTACAATTAACGGGGTAACCTCTACCATCTCGAAAGTGGTAAAACGGCGGCTGCAGCTCTCGCACTCCCGCCTGCGGCGAATGGACTTGTTATCGTTGGCTGGACGGGAATCCAGCACTTTGGTTCCGTTATGACCACAATATGGACATTTCACTACCAGTGTCACCTTCCTTTCCCTCTATGCCGTTCATTCCATCTATTTTAGAAGGCGTCATATAATTTGGTATATTGCTTATAATAATATAATACACGCTGCACATAATGTCTTGTCTCGCCGTAGGGAATATCCTTGGCATGATCCAGCGTACCATCCCATTTACCACTGCTGAGCCAGCTTTTCACCTTGCTGGGGCCCGCATTGTAGGCTGCAATGACCGCAACTTCATTGCCGTCAAACTGCTGCATCAGGTTCCCCAGATACCAGGTGCCGATCTCGATATTCGGGTCGGCATCATGCTTGATCGTCTCCATGGACACATTCGCCAGATGCGCTTTGTCCATGGCCCACTCTGCAGTATCCGGCATCAACTGCATGACGCCAAGAGCACCTTTCTTAGACTCCATGCTGGGCTGAAAATTGGTCTCCACTCGAATAATCGAAGCAATTAGAAAAGGATCGACCTGATAGGCCGAAGCATGCGCCCGGATCTCCTCCTTGAATTCGATCGGATAGATCCAGGCCAGCCAGCGGGTATTGAACAATACCAGTACAAGCACAATCAGAAACAGCGGCAGCAGAATCCGTTTGCGTACTATTTTCCGTCCGAGCTGGTTCATGATAACCCCTTGCTCCGCCAAAATCGCTGCAGCTGCTGCCATGTCTCTTCCGGCGTGCCGCTGTTATCGATCACAATATCCGCGATCCGTTTCTTATCCTCGATATCCATCTGGGCCGCCAGCCGCCGGGCCGCCTGTTCTTCGGTCAGGCCATCTCGCGCCATCAGCCGCTCCAGCTGAATATTACGCGGTACATACACAACCATAATCTCATCGAACCGGTAGGCGTCTCTTGCTTCCAGCAGCAGCGGAATATCCGCAACGACAAGCCTCTGTGGATCATCTGCTTCCAGCTCGGCAACACGGCTGTGAATGAGCGAACGAATCGCGGGATGCGTAATGCCTTCCAGAGCGACCCTTTCTTCCGGATGGGTAAAAATATGCTCGCCCAGCCGTTTGCGGTTCAGCGTACCGTCTTCGTTCAGCATCTCTTCCCCAAAGCGTTCTCTCACCTGCTGCAGTACCGGATGACCTGGCATCATGACTTCCCGTGCGATCAGATCCGCATCAACCAGTACAGCCCCATGCTGCACCAGCCAGGCGGAGACTGAACTTTTCCCCGTGGCGATTCCTCCGGTTAATCCAATATTCATGCTGTCACCTCAATGTTTCTTTCGTATCGGAAGAGGCTGGCAGACCGGGCAAAAGTGCGTGCCCCTGCCGCCTACTACAGTCTTCTCTATCAGCGTCCCGCATTCATAGCATGGCTGTGCCTTGCGTCCATAGATACGAAGGCTGTGCTGGAACATGCCCATCTCGCCCTGTCCGTTCACATAGGACTTGATCGATGATCCACCAGCAGCAACGGCATCCGTTAATGTCGATACAATCGCTTCATGCAGACGAATCAACTGCTCTTCGCTCAATTCCCCGGCGATCCGCTCGGGATGAATACCCGCACGGAACAGCGCTTCATCCACATAGATATTACCGATGCCCACGACATAGGCCTGATTCAGCAGTACCGGCTTGATCATCGTCTTGCGCTTGCCGATCACCCGGATAAACTGCTCGGTTGTAAATGTCGGGTCCAGCGGTTCCTGGCCGAGCTGCATCAGTGGCTTGGATTCCAGATCTTCACCGGTTTTGAACAGATGCATCGTACCGAACTGACGTACATCCTTATATCTCAATTCCGTACCATCCGTAAAGTGAAAAATGACATGAGTATGCTTTTCCACCGGTTCATTCTGTTCATATACTCCATAGCGTCCTTCCATCCGCAGATGGGAGACCATGACCAGTCCATCCATCACAATCCGCAAAAATTTGCCGCGCCGTTCAACGGTCTGTATGGTGTGTCCCTGCAGCTCCATCGCAAACTGCTGAGGGTCATCAGGCCGCTGGATAATACGCGGCAGCGACACGGTAACCCGTTCAATTTGCTTGCCGGTGACCAGGGTGTTAAGAGTGCGTCTGACTGTTTCTACTTCCGGCAATTCCGGCATATGGTTCACCTATCCTTAGTTGATAATCGATATATGATTTACTTGGCTTCGTACCAGTTGGAGCCGTAGCTGACATCCGCCTTGAGCGGCACAGACAGCTGCAGAGCATCCTTCATGATCTGCGGTACGAGTGTCTTCATTTCTTCCATTTCATCCGCCGGCACTTCAAATACCAGTTCATCATGTACCTGAAGCAGCATACGGCTCTTGAGCTTGCGGTCCTTGAGCGCTTTGTCCATATGAACCATTGCCAGCTTGATAATATCTGCGGCGGTTCCCTGGATCGGCGTATTCATCGCTGTGCGCTCGGCAAAGGAACGCAGATTGAAATTGGAGGAGCGAATCTCCGGCAAATATCGGCGGCGTTCCAACATCGTCTTCACATAGCCGTTCTTCTTGGCTTCGTCGACGATATCATCCATGTAGCGGCGTACGCCCTGGAATACGTCAAAGTACTGGGCGATAAATTCCGACGCTTCCTTCCGGGTAATGCCCAGGTTCTGGGACAGTCCGTAATCACTGATCCCGTAGACGATACCAAAGTTAACCGCTTTGGCCGAGCGGCGCATATTGCTGTCCACCTCTTCATGGCTCACGCCGAATACATCCATCGCTGTCTTGGTATGAATATCCATATCATGCAGGAAAGCATCCTTCAATCCCGGATCATCGGAGATATGAGCGAGTACACGCAGTTCGATCTGCGAATAATCCGCTGCCAGCATCGACCAGCCCTGTACGGAAGGAACGAATACTTTGCGCAGCTTGCGCCCTTCTTCCAGACGGATCGGGATATTTTGCAGGTTCGGGAACTGGCTGGACAGCCGTCCGGTCGCTGTAATCGTCTGGCGGAAGTACGTATGCACCTTGCCCGATTTAGGATGAATCTCCTTGAGCAGACCTTCCACATAAGTCGATTGCAGCTTCGACAGCTGGCGGTAAATCAGAATATGCTGCACTACATCATGATAAGGAGCCAGTTTCTCCAGCACCTCGGCATCGGTGGAATAGCCGGTCTTGGTCTTCTTGATCACTGGCAGCTGCAGACGGTCGAACAGAATCTCGCCCAGTTGCTTCGGTGAATTCAGATTGAACTCTGTACCTGCCTGCTCATAGATCTGCTTCACCAGCGTCTCCAACTGGCTCTCAAATTCCTTGCCCAGTGCGCGCAGTTCGTCTGTATTGACGGCGATACCCTGCTTTTCCATATCGGCCAGAATGCGTGACAGCGGCATTTCCAGATCCTTGAACAGGCTGGTCATCTCATTTTGCTCCAGCTGTTCACGCTGCAGCGGTACCAGCTGACGGATCGTCGCTGTTTTCCGGGCCAGATGCAGGCTCAATATGTCAGCTTCCGGCACTTTATAGCGGGCTCCCTTGCCGAAGATGGCATCATCTTCCGGCAGCTGGGGCAGACCATTCCGGCCAGCCAGTACACTCAGGCTCTGACCGGAATCGGTTGGGTCGAGCAGATACGCGGCAATCTGAATATCGAATCGTGCTCCGGCAAAAGGAATATCGTCCCAGTACAGCACCAGATCGGCGCGGTGCAGATCATGTCCGTCCTTCGGAATCGACTCGTCGGCGAGCCAGCTGCGAATAGGAGCAGCCGCTTCGCTTTTGAGCGTCTCCGGTGTCAGGAAGAAATACTGGTCCGGTGCAGAGAGTACGATGCCGACCAGACTGGCATGATGGGGATTCTCCCCGCGGCTCTCGATATGCACGACATCAATCTGACCCAGCGCTGCTTCCAGCTGGGCGATCTCTCCCTCACCGATGACGGTAACCGCCAGCTCTTCAGCCTGCTGTCCGGCAGACTCATCCAGATCCAGATGATCGATCACGCCATCCGGTGCTGCATTCGACAAATTGAGACGCTGCAAAATGGATTTGAATTCGAGCTTTTGCAGTGCCGATACCGCTGTTGCTGCCTGGATGCCTTCATATTTGAGACTGTCCCATGTCGCATCGAACGGAACCTCGCGATAAATGGTTGCCAGCTCTTTGCTCATGCGGGCGTCATCGGCATGCGTCTCGATCTTTTCCTTCATCTTGCCTTTGAGCTGGTCGGTATTGTTCAGCACTTCCTCTACCGATCCATACTGGTGCAGCAGTTTTAGTGCCGTCTTCTCGCCTACTCCCGGAATGCCGGGAATATTATCGGAAGCGTCGCCCATCAACCCTTTGAGATCGATAATCTGAGATGGAGTCAGGCCGTAGCGCTCCTGTACTTCGGCAGGTCCATAGGCTTCAATATCGCTTACACCTTTGCGGGTCAGACCGACTTTGACATGATCGGAGGCCAGCTGGAGCATATCCTTGTCTCCGCTGATAACGATCACTTCGCAGCCTTTTTTCTCCGCCTGCAGGGACAGTGTGCCGATAATATCATCCGCTTCATAACCTTCCAGCTGGTAATGGGTGATGCCAAAGGCAGTCAACAGATCCTTGAGCAGCGGGAACTGTTCGGATAGCTCGGGTGGTGTCTTCTGACGACCTCCCTTGTAATCCTGATAGTTGCTGTGGCGGAACGTGATTTTACCCGCATCAAAAGCGACCATGATATGGGTCGGCTTCTCCTCTTCCAGCAGCCGCAGCAGCATATTGGTAAATCCGTATACCGCATTGGTATGCATTCCGCTCGATGTGGTCATCGGCTGCTGCATCGCAAAAAAGGCGCGGTAAATGATACTATTTCCATCTATTAACATAAATTTTTCCATAGATCCTCCTGTGGTCAGAACATGCATGTATAGTAGGTGTTTCTCTGTTAAATAGGTTATGTTATCGCTTATTCTATGATACCACAAGGCTCTCCGTTCCAAAACAAAAGCACCGGATAAGTTCCGGTGCTTTGCAGTGTGAAAATGAAATTGTCAATTGTTCAGATCCGGACGTCTGCCGGTAACCAGATAGACGACGCTCTCGCCGATATTGGTCGCATGATCGGCGATCCGCTCGATATAACGTCCGGTCAGGTTCAGTAGCATAACCTGCGGGCCATCTGCTGCATTTTCCAACATATGCTGGTGCAATTCACGAATCATGCCGCTGTACATATGATCCACCTGATCATCATCATTCCCTACTTTGTGAGCCAAATCCGTATTTTCGTCCAGATAGGACTGAATAGAATCCCGGGTCATCTGAATCACGATATCCGACATGCGAGGGATATCTACCAAGGGCTTGATCAAGTTGGAGCCCTGCATGCGCAAAGTAACTTTGGCTACGTCGCGCGCCAGATCACCCATACGCTCCAGATCACTGGAGATTTTGAATGCGACGATAATCCGGCGCAGGTCCTTGGCGACCGGCTGCTGCGTCACAATCAGACGGGAGCCGATATCCATAATCTTCTCTTCCATTTCATTTAGACGGTAATCATTTTCGACAACGTTTTTGGCTTTGGCCGTATCCAGCGTCTGCAATGACATTACCGCATCTTCTAATGCTTCGATTACGTGATCTCCCATGGCGGTGAGCAGATGCCGGAGTTCACTGAGACTTTCATCAAATCCTTTGCGGTTAGGCATTCATAATCCTCCTCTAGGCTGGTTGAATAATGCAGATTACACCGCTTATGACAGTTCGGTCGATCCCTGCTCCCAGACGGCCGACGGATACTTTCCGGTACCGGCTTGAAGCGGTCAACTATTCAACAAGCAAAGGCGTGCTGCCCTCAGCCGAACCGGCCGGAGATGTAATCTTCCGTACGGGAATCGGTCGGATTCGAGAACATTTCTGTCGTATCCGTAGACTCTATCACTTCCCCATTCAGGAAAAAGGCCGTCTGGTCGGAGATCCGTGCTGCCTGATGCATGTTATGGGTAACCATAACGATGGTGTAATCCTTTTTGAGATCCTGCGTCAACTCTTCAATTTTGAGAGTGGAAATGGGATCAAGGGCGGAAGTTGCCTCATCCATCAGCAGAATATCCGGCTGGCTCGCAATCGCACGTGCAATGCACAGGCGCTGCTGTTGACCGCCGGACAAACTCAGTGCCGACTTTTTGAGGTAATCCTTGACTTCTTCCCACAGGGCAGACTGCCGCAGACTGCGTTCCACGATTTCGTTCAACTCTGTTTTGGATGTAATGCCCTGCAGGCGGGGACCGTAAGCGACATTTTCATAAATGGATTTTGGGAAAGGATTGGGCTGTTGGAATACCATACCTACCTGCTGGCGCAGATCCTCCACTTCTACGTCATCTCCGTAAATGTCGGAACCGGCGATCTCCACCTTGCCTTCGATACGTGTACCGGGGATCATGTCGTTCATCCGGTTCAATGTACGCAGCAGTGTCGATTTACCGCAGCCGGACGGCCCGATAAAAGCGGTAACTGCCTTTTCCTGAATAGTAAGTCCGATATTTTTAAGAGCATGATGCTTCTCATAGTATAAATTTAGCTGTTCAATGCGAATAATGTCTGACACAGGGTCACACTCCCTTGATTCTCTTGTCCTGGCAATCATGACCGGGTCATGATTCCGACTGGCATCTATACATCATACGTCATATTTGTAAACCAAGACCTTTCGTATTGTAAAGGGAATGTAAAACTTCCGACAGCCAGTTAATCCTGCAATCCGGCAGTGACGAGAGCGGTTAGACGTGCTGCTTCGGCCGCCTTGTCCAGCAGTTGATCCGCATGGGCGGAAGCCTCATCCGCTCCGGCAGCCATCTCTGCAAACAGCCGGTCTGCCTTGGCGATGGATGTCAGGCTCCGCTCCATCGTCTGCTCGGTCGTCTGGCTGTACTGTGCCGATTGTGCGATCATCTCATTCAGTCCATTCAGCAGACGAGTGACGTCCGCAGACAGGGTAGTGATCCGGCTGGACAGATGGCGCATCTCTCCGGCAACAACCGCAAAGCCGCTGCCTGCCTGGGCAGCACGCGCCGCTTCAATCGAAGCATTGAGAGCCAGCATAGTACTCTGACCGGCCAGCTGGGATACATCATCCAACACTTTGCGTGCCTGGACAGTATGCTGCAGCATCTCCTCGGTCTGAAGACGCTGACGGCTCACCAGCTGCCGGGCCTGCCGGAAACTCTCTCCCGCCTCACCCAGCTCGCTGTGACCGGATACCGTACGGACCTTGATCGCTTCCAGCTGACTGGACGTATGTCCGGCTGCACCGGTAACGGTCTGTACCGCCTCTTCAATCTGTCCAACAAAGGAACGGGTCTCCAGCAGCGACTGCAGCCGCTGCTGCTCGGCAAGTGCCTGCAGATGACGGGATAACTCCATCATGTCGCGAATCGTAATCGCCCCTGCCAGCTGTCCGTTCTCCGTCAGCAGTACACATTCATAAAAGGCTTCGCCTTCACGTACCAGAGCCGCATCCACTGCAGTCGCCGCATCGGTATGGATATCCATACTCAGTACATCCGGACGGGTAAACCGGCTCGTCGGACGCCCTTCATACAGCTCGGTAGCGAAGCGGCTGGCCATGCGCCGGTAGAACTGCTCGCGCATAATCAGCCCTGTCGGCTCGCCAGCTTCATTGCATACGGCGATACAGGGCAGCTGTTCCTCCTTGCGGAAGCGCTGTAGGGTGACACCGCATGTCTCGTCCACTGTAATGCCGGGAATGGTCATCCGGTAATGCTGCAATGTCAATTCGGGACGGTCGCTTCCTGTATTCATCATTTTATCTCTGACAGGTCTTTGGTCCCTGTCAGGCATCTTTGACTCGATCGTATCCGGTTTCTGTGCATCTGTATTTGTACTGTGCTGAAGCAGCATCGGCTGCTCTGTATGTTGATCCGCCACACCCTGTTTTACCATTATATGCTCGCTTTCAGACTTTACCTGGCTTCCCGGCTTTTCCAGCAATAAATTAGACAAACCGTATCGTCTCCCTTAGTTCTCTGGTATCACTTCTCCTCTTCAGACTAATCTATGATTGTAAATTTAATTTGCGGATTGATGAATGATTATGTAATGACGCGTATAAAACTTCCTGTCTTCCATCCGATATTCCGGTGTATGTAAAAAAATGCCCTTCATTCCGTTTAACCGGAATGAGGAGCACTTGTTTTCTTGCGCACGACGAGTTTGTAGCCCACTCCGCGAATCGAATCGATATGTACCGATTCCGGGTCAAGTTCCAGCTTTTTGCGCAGCGAACTGACGTGTACATCGACTGTACGCTGACCGCCGATATAATCAAATCCCCATACGGCATTCATCAGATCATCCCGTGTCATCACGACGCCCGGTTTACGTGCCAGATACAGCAGCACTTCAAACTCTTTGGGACGCAGCGTAATCTGCTGCATGCCCAGCGCGACTTCATACTTGTCCGGATAGATCATCAGATCGCCCAGTTCAATGCGGCTCTCCTGGGAATTCTCTTCCACCGGCTGATCTTCACGTCCGGTTGCCCGGCGCAGTACCGCCGCCACACGTGCCAGCAGTTCGGATACGCCGAATGGCTTGGTGATATAATCATCGGCGCCGGCTTTGAGCCCTTCGACGACTTCTTCCTCCGCATTTTTGGCTGTCAAAATAACGACAGGTGTGCGTATACCGGAGCTGCGCAGCTTGCGTAAAATATCTAATCCCGACATTCCCGGTAACATCAGATCCAGCAGGATCAGCTCAAAAGATTCACTCTGAGCCCGCTCCAGACCGGCACTGCCATGGTCTTCTACCGTAACTTCATACCCTTCCTGTGTCAGGTTGTAGGACAACAGTCGGGACAACGTTGATTCATCTTCAATGACCAGCAATCGTTTAGTCATGATAACCTCCATATGGGTTCACATTTCATCCACCTTGACCAGCATATCACGATTTTGTTAACACAGTGTAAAAATATTGAATTTGATTAGCCGGCAGTTAAAAGTCGCCTTCATCTTCCTGCAGCAGAGGTAGATTTACCGTAAAGGTGGTACCGATATTTACTTCACTCTCTACCGTGACCATACCATGATGCAGTTCGACCAGATGCTTGACAATCGACAAACCCAGTCCGGTTCCACCTGAACTGCGCGAACGTGCCTTGTCCACCCGGTAGAACCGTTCGAAGATCCGCGGCAGATCCTTGCGCGGAATGCCCATGCCCGTATCGCTCACATCAAACCGGATACGCTCTTCGCCTTCCGGAGACATGAACTCTCCCACGTCCAGTGTGACCTTGCCGCCATCCTGCGTGTAGTTGATCGCATTGGAGATCAGATTCACGAAAATCTGCCGCAGCCGATCCTCATCCGCTTCCATGAACAACTCTTCCGGCACGTTCATGATCATTGTAATATTTTTTTTGGCTGCAGACGAATTGAGCATCTCCCGGATTGTATCGAAGAACGGCTGCAGATGAATCGGTGAAAAGTTAAGCGGCGAGCGCTTGGATTCAATTTTGGACAATTCCAGAATATCCCCGATCAGCCGGTTCAGCCGCTCACTCTCATCATAGATAATTTGCAGGAAAGAGCGTGATGTCTGCTCATCCTGTACACCGCCGCTCAACAGGGTCTCGGCAAATCCTTTGACCGCAGCGATCGGCGTCTTCAGTTCATGGGACACATTGGCGACAAATTCGCTGCGCATCCGTTCCAGACGGCGGATATTGGAGACGTCCTGGATCAGAAACAGCATCCCCCGGTACGTATCATCGTCTTCGAACATCGGTACGCCGTCGATCTCGATCAGCCTTGGCTCCGGATTGTACAGGGTCTGCTCATCATGAATACGCTCCTTGCGGCGCAGTCCTTCTCCGAGCAGCTTGCTCAGCTCATAATGCTGTTTGAGTTCCTGATACGGCTTGCCGATAATGCGCTTGGAGCTAATCCCCAGCATCTCCTCGGCAAACCGGTTCACCAGTGCGACATTGCCATTAAACTCGACCATGACCATCCCCCCGGTCATATTGGCCAGTACACTTTGCAGCAGATCTTCATTGTCACGTATGACCTTGAGCTGCATCTCCAGACTGTCTGCCATATTGTCGATCGCTTTGCCCAGATCACCGATCTCGTCTTGCCGGTCCAGCCTCACCCGTGCGCCGTAATCCAGCCGGGAGATCCGGTTGGCCACCCTGGTGATATGCTCCAGCGGACGGGTCAGACTGGAAGCAACCCGGTAGCTGACCAATGCCGTGACAAGGAAGAGTACTGCCAGACTGATCCCCATCACTGTCCAGGCGCTGCGGACGCCATTTTCAACGGCCTGGAGACTCATGGATAGACGGATATACCCATCAAATTGTCCTTCCTTATGTACAGGAGCAGCGACGTACAGCATATTCTCCTGCACGGTATTACTATACCGGATCGCACTGCCAAGTCCATTGCTCTGGGCCGCCCTAATCTCTTCACGGTCCCCATGGTTATTCATGCTGCGCGGATCGCTCTGCGAATCCCCGATCACGGTTCCATCCCGTTCGATAAAGGTCACTCTTGAGTCGGTAAGCTTGCTCATCGCTACCGACTGACTTGTGTAATAATCGAGTATCTCCTTGGTGGGTGAGCCTTCCACCCCTTCATTTTGAAAGGCAAAGGTGGACTCCAGCAGGCGGATCTCCCGCAGCATATTATCTTCCAGAGTCTGCACATGGGAATCCTTGTAGATTTTGCCCATGGTAAAGGCTGCTGCCAGACCGAGTACTCCCAGCAGCAACATAATAATCAAGGTCAGACGGACGCGGAACGGTTTCATGCTTCTCTCCTTTTATGATGTTTTGCTTTCTTGAAGCTTCTGCTTGCTCCGGTAACTCGCGATACGTACAAATATGGAATATTGGAGCGTCGCCATCGGCTGCTGAAGCATAATGCCGAGCACGACCGGCACCGCTGTTTGCGGGCTAAAGTAGGACATGGCGATAACCATGCCGACCGATATATTGCGCATCCCCGACGTATAGGCCAGCGTCACCGGCAGCTCTCTGCCTTTTGCGCGAAGTATACCAGAACATACGTAACCGAGTCCATAGCAGAGTGCCACAATGAAGAACACTGCCGGAATAACCAGCACCAGATCGCTGCGCAGTGCACTGAGCTGCGGGGCAATGGCAGCCGCATTCAGCAGCACTACACCGGCAAAACAGATTTTGGAGATCGGCAGGGTGACCGGAGCGGACCATTCCTTGAACCGTCCTTTGGATAGTTCATAGACAATCATGCCGAGCAGGGTCGGCAGTACAATAATCAGCATCAGATCTTGAATCATACCCAGTGTATCAAACTGGATATTGGCTCCAAAAAACCACTGGATCAATCCCGGCACGACAAACGGGCTAATCGCCGAATCCACGATGACCATTGCCAGCGCGAGCGCCACATTGCCCATCGACATGCTGACCCACAGTACCGACGATACGCCCAGCGGAATAGCGGTGAACAACACCAGACCAATCGTATACGGCGAACCATGGCCAAACATCAGCTCTCCCAGCCCATAAGCGAGCAATGGTGCAGCCACATGGGCGAACAGCAGCGTAACAAACACAGGCGCTGGCCTTTGCAATACGCCCTGCAAATGCTTGCGTCCGCAACCAATCCCCATGACAAAGGTAACATAGGCAAACAGATAAGGGATCCAGCTCGTAAAGGCGATCAACTCATCGGATAACACAAATCCGAGCAGCAGCGTGCAGGGAATAATCGCGAACATATACTTTTCAAAGTTGCGGGTAAATGCTGCCGACCATTGTCTCATTTCTTTCATCTCCAGCCTTTTCACTTTGTTGTATGTATCATAATAACACATGGATCATGGGTGTATGGGTGAAAATGGTAACTGACAGCAAAAAAAGTTTAACGTGTGCATTTTATGGAATGGAGTTACTTTTTTTACAAAGCGATTGAGCTCGGAGCTTGTGGGCATTGGGATAGCAGTGTTGGCGGGTATGGTGGATATGCTGGTGCGATTTATCATATTAATTATGGATTTGGGATTTGGGATGCAGATATATAGTTCATGCACTCCAGACAGGAATAAGAGCACGTCCTCCGATTAAGTCTGGAGATCTTTGAATGGGTGTAGGAAATGAAGATCTCCAGGCTTAAAGGTCGTCCGTTGCTCTTATTTCCTTTCTTCCGCTGCGTGAATAGAGAGGCATTGGCAGGTTTTTATAAAAACCCTAGGAGTATATTTAGGCCTTTATTTGTTAATGTTTGCTTGCAGTATGGACGACCTTCATTAACTATTTAAAGCTTTTTCAGCTCTATGTCTATGCTATTAATGATCTATCCAGAGTGATGCGTGCATAAGATAAAAGCTGCTACTGTCGTTGATGGTCTAATCGTAGTTAACGTCCCAACCGTGGTTGATGCTCCAATCGTAGTTAACACTGCAACTGTCATTGATGCCCTGATCATAGCTAATGCTACAACCATGGTTGTAGCTCCGATATAGTCCATGCTCTAATAGGCAGCTGCCACAATAAGTTCAGTAAAAAAAGACCATGACAGCCTGCACGCTGCAGGAACCGCCACGGTCTTTTGTAAAAGTAACTGTGATTCACTCTGCCAACTGTTCAGCCAATCATCCGTTGATGATTTCGCCGCCGTTGACGTGGATGACCTGGCCGCTGACATAGGAGGAATCGCTGCTTGCCAGATATACATAGGCTGGAGCGAGTTCTTCCGGTTGGCCCGGGCGCTTCATCGGTTGGGATTGACCGAATGCTTCGACTTTTTCTTCATCAAAGGAAGCCGGGATCAGTGGGGTCCAGATTGGGCCTGGAGCTACACCATTGACGCGGATGCCTTTCTCTGCCAGATTCATGGACAGGGCACGGGTAAAGGACAGGATTGCTCCTTTGGTGGATGAATAATCGAGCAGTACCGGTTCGCCGCGGTAGGCAGTGATCGATGTTGTATTGATAATGGATGCGCCTGAATGCAGGTGTGGCATCGCTGCCTTGGTGATAAAGAACATTCCGAAGATATTGGTGCGGAATGTGCGTTCCAGCTGCTCCGCAGAGATATCTTCGATACTCTTCTGGACATGCTGTTCTGCGGCATTGTTCACCAGAATATCGAGTTTGCCCAGTTCTGCGACGGCTTTTTCGACAGCACTTTTCGCAAAGGACTCGTCTCCGATATCACCGGCGATTGTTACGCATTTGCGTCCTTCTTTTTCTACTAGAGCCTTGGTTTCTTCGGCGTCGTTGTGCTCATCCTTGTACAGGATCGCTACATCGGCACCTTCCTTGGCAAAATAGATAGCGACAGCGCGACCAATCCCGCTATCACCACCTGTAATGATGGCTGCTTTTCCTTCGAGTTTGCCGGCAGCCTTGTATTCCGGCGCCTCAAACTGTGGACGTGGGGTCATTTCGGATTCAATACCAGGTTGTTTCTCCTGATGTTGTGGAGGTAAACTTTCCGGTCTGTTGGACATTATTCATTCTCCTCTCATCATTTGAGTAATCTAGGTTGTTCTCTATGAATCGGTTGTGCCAGATGAAGAATGGGCAAAAACAACGCTTATGTGTCATTGACGTTCCTATTGTTCAACCACTTATGCTCTCCATTCTGCTACGCTGCATTATTACCACATGCTGTAAATGTCTAAACAATCGTTTTGCATTTTTTGCCTTTTCACCCAGCAAAACAACCCCCGCAGACCGATCTGCGAGGGTTGTTTTTTTTGCTTTTACAGAGACATTTTCTTTGCCAAGAAAGTGCCCTGTATTTCAATAAATCAGATAATATCGCGGTATACCATAAAGAAGCTGATTACGGCTACACAGACAGCCAGTCCGATACTGAGTGAACGGATTTTGGCAGCGTGTGCGGAGATATCCTTTTTCTGCTGGATATCGGCCAGAGCGAGCCGCAGCGGCTTGCCCATAATGCCGCCAAAGGCTGCAATCGCCAGCAGCAGTACGACCACGACGATCATCCAGGCAATACTGTATGTACCCTGGGTCATCAGGTAACCACCGGTCAGCAGCTGCACGATCAGACCAAACTGCGCTACACGGTTCAGCGTACGCACGATCGAGAGCGCTCCGGACTGTGACGAAGCATCCCAGCTGCCCAGTTTACCTGCCACAAACGGCAGTACCAGATAGAATCCGGTCGAGAGCGCTCCGAGAATGTGTAAAAATACGAGTACTTGAATCACTGCATATCCTCCCCATCTGTACTGAATAGTCATTCATTTCCTTGTTGCTGCATTATTATTTTACCGAATGATCTGTGAAAAATATACTGTTTTGCACTCAGGTTGTGTCCAAACGATGAACAAGACAATGACCAGGGATGAACAAGTCTGTAATTTTCCTGTACCTTCCCTTATGCAAAAGGACTGCTTCCCCGTCATATTGACGAAGAAACAGCCCTTTGTATCGTGCCACTATAAGAATGATGCAGTGATCAGCAGTTACCCGATGCCGCTGCATCATAATGCTGATGATTATTAATTGCCGCTTATGCCAGTTGGAATCAAGCAGCAGACCGCAGCAATTTCCATCAATCAGCCTGCGATGATCTGGATCACGCTGCGTACGGATTCTGCCGACTTGTCTAGGGCTGCCTTCTCCTCGGAGGTCAGTTCCAGCTCGAAGATCTTCTCGATGCCGTCGCCGCCCAGAATCGCCGGTATACCCATGAACAGATTATCATAGCCGTACTCGCCTTCCAGATACGCGATCACCGGCAGAATACGCTTCTTGTCCTTCAGGATCGCTTCAGTCATCTGTACGAGCGAAGCTGCAGGCGCATAGTATGCGCTGCCGTTACCGAGCAGGTTGACGATCTCTCCGCCGCCTACACGGGTACGCTGTACAATCGCTTCGATCCGCTCGCTGGAAATGAGGGTATCGATCGGAATCCCGCCTACGCTGGAATAGCGTACGAGCGGTACCATATCATCCCCGTGACCACCGAGCACAAAGCCGCGTACATCTTCGACCGATACATTCAATTCCTCTGCAATAAAGGTGCAGTATCGGGCCGTATCGAGTACACCGGATTGTCCGATGACACGATTTTTCGGGAACCCGAGTGTCTGATACGCGACATGCGTCATCGCATCAACCGGATTACTCAGAATAATCACGATCGATTCAGGCGCATGCTGCTTGACCTGTTCGCAGACCGACCGGACAATACCCGCATTGGTATTGACCAGATCGTCGCGGCTCATGCCGGGCTTGCGTGCCACTCCTGCCGTGATGATTACGACATTGGAGTCTTTGATATCGTTGTAATCAGAAGTCCCTTTGATATGGCTGTCAAATCCCTGAACAGGACCTGCTTCCATCATGTCAAGCGCTTTTCCCTTAGTCGGATTCTCCAGCTGTGGAATATCTACCAGTACGACGTCCCCGAGTTCTTTTTGGGCGAGCATCAGGGCCGTTGTGGCACCGGTAAATCCGGCGCCCACGACGGTGATTTTTCTGCGCTTAATCGCTGTCATCGGTTCATCTCCTTACATGTTTTCGATAACTTTATCGGCAAACTCGGAGCATTTTACTTCTGTCGCTTGATCCATCAGACGCGCGAAATCGTAAGTTACAGTTTTGTTGTTGATCGATGTTTCCAGACCTTTGTAGATCAGGTCAGCCGCTTCGTTCCAGCCCAGATGCTCCAGCATCATAACGCCGGACAGAATAACGGAACCCGGGTTAACTACGTCTTTGTCCGCATATTTCGGAGCTGTACCGTGCGTAGCTTCGAAGATCGCATGACCTGTTACATAGTTGATGTTGGCGCCTGGAGCGATACCGATACCGCCTACCTGTGCAGCCAGAGCATCGGACAGATAGTCACCGTTCAGGTTCAGCGTAGCGATTACGTCGAACTCGGCCGGACGAGTCAGTACCTGCTGCAGCGCGATATCGGCGATAGCATCTTTTACGATGATTTTGCCAGCGTCTTCAGCTTCTTTTTGTGCAGCATTGGCAGCATCTGCACCCTGCTCGTCTTTGATTTTATCGTATTGTGCCCATGTGAATACTTTGTCGCCGAATTCAGCTTCAGCCACTTCGTAACCCCAGTTTTTGAAGGCACCTTCCGTGAACTTCATGATGTTGCCTTTGTGTACGAGCGTTACGCTCTTGCGTCCGTGATCGACTGCATATTGTACAGCAGCGCGAACGAGACGCTTGGAGCCTTCTTCGGATACCGGTTTGATACCGATACCGGAAGTTTCCGGGAAGCGGATTTTGTTAACACCCATTTCATTTTTCAGGAATTCCAGTACTTTCTTCACTTCTTCAGTACCTTCCTGATACTCGATACCTGCATAGATATCCTCGGTGTTCTCACGGAAAATAACCATGTTTACCAGCTCAGGACGTTTTACCGGAGAAGGTACACCGTCAAAGTAACGCACAGGACGCAGACATACGTACAGATCCAGTTCCTGACGCAGGGCAACGTTCAGGGAACGGATACCGCCGCCGATTGGCGTAGTCAGTGGTCCCTTGATCGCTACCATATATTCACGGATCGCTTCCAGCGTATCAGCCGGCAGCCACTCTCCGTATGTATTAAACGCTTTCTCACCTGCGAATACTTCGTACCAGGCGATTTTTTTGGAGCCGCCATATGCTTTTTCTACGGCTGCATCCAGCACGCGTACAGAAGCTTTCCAGATATCGCGTCCTGTACCGTCACCCTCGATAAACGGAATGATCGGATTGTTCGGTACCTGCAGTTTTCCATCTTCAATCTTGATCTGCTCACCGGCAGTCGGCAGTTCGTATTTTTCAAAGTTCGGCATGATTAAGCTCCTCCTCAGTATTGTGGTTGATCCTATGATTCAAATCGGTACTGCAAAGTCGTGCAGGGGCGCCAGCCCCATTCAGCCATCCGTCTATGTAGTGCACGTTGTATGATTCACAGCGCATTCCGGCAGGGCTGTCGGCACATGGCTCAACAACCTGCAGACCCGCCAATAAGCAGCCGCCTATTAGTCCGGACGTCCTGTGCGTTATAGTATGGGTCCCTTCTCATGCCTCTGTGATTCTTGTCCTTGACGTACACGCACTAACGGCTGTCTTTATTTTAGCAGACGCCACAAGAATTTGGAAACCCGGTTTCAACAGACAGAATTCGACCGGGTTTGAGATGATCCGAAATTAACGTTGTCCGACCGGACGATATTCCTGATTGTTCGGCCCTACATACTCGGCACGCGGACGGATAATACGGTTGTTCTCATACTGCTCCAGAATATGAGCAGCCCATCCGGATACCCGGCTGATGGCAAAAATCGGCGTGAACAGATTGCGTGGAATACCCAGCATTGTATACACGGAAGCGGAATAGAAATCCACATTCGGCTTGAGCCCTTTGCTTCCGGTAACAATCTCCTCAATCCGGACACACATATTGTATAGACTTAGATCATTGTTCATTTCACCGAGTTCACGGGACATTTTCTGCAAGTGCTTAGCACGTGGATCGCCATTTTTGTATACACGGTGACCAAAGCCCATAATTTTCACCTTGTTGTCCAGCTGTTCCTGGATGTAACTCTCCAGACGGTCTTCCGTACCGATCTCTTCCAGCATTTTCATAACCGCTTCATTGGCTCCACCGTGCAGTGGTCCTTTGAGCGCTCCAATAGCGGAAGTGATACCGGAATACATATCGGACAATGTTGCTACCGTTACACGGGCAGCAAATGTCGATGCATTCAATTCATGATCGGCATGCAGCACCAGCGCCTGATCCAGTGCTTTAACTGCTGTATCTTCCGGCTGTTCGCCTTTCAGCATATACAGGAAGTTATGTGCAATCGATACACCCTGCAGCGGAGCAACAGGCTCCTGGCCTTCGGCAATACGGCCGAGCGCGGCTACAATTGCCGGCAGCTGTGCCTGCAATTTGGTCACTTTCAGTTCATTGGCCTCTCGGCTCATATCATCGGCCTGCTCATCATACAAAGCCAGAGCAGATATCGCGCTGCGTAGAGCAGCCATGCGATTCATATCTTTAGGATAAAGTTTCATTTGCTCAATCAAGGCATCCGGCAACACTGCATATTTATCCAGATCCTTTTGTAACTGGTCAAGCTCGTTCTGATTTGGCAGCTTACCAAACCAGAGCAAATAGGCGACTTCCTCAAAGCTGGCGTTAACGGCCAGATCATCAATGTTATAACCGCGATAAGTTAAAACACCATCAACGATCGAGCTGATCGATGAACTTGCTGCTACAACGCCTTCCAAACCTTTGGTAGCTGTCATATTACTCTCTCCTTTGCAGAACGATTCTTGAAGTTTTTTTGTTCACTCTAGTAAATGAAAACATTTACATTTTAAAAAATGTAAAAAATATGAAAATATCGAGATGCAGGGATACTGGGTCACATGGCCGACAAAAGATACGAACATCTGCCATTAACCTTCCAAGAACCTTATATCATCATACTTTATTTTGACGGAGTTGTGAACAAAAGTAGTCTTTGGGGGCACATCAAATTGTTTTATCGGAAAGATAACATTTTTTTGTAAGCATTTACAATGGGTGATTATGCAGTCAATATTCATTTTCGCTTCTGCTGCATAGCAGTAAAGCCGACAGGGATATTCCTATCGGCTCGCCTGAAGTATATTGATTTGGGCCTTATCTATCATACTATCCGAAGGAGAAATCCAGACAACAGACTCACCACTATATACGATCTGCTGCATAAACTACTCTATTTCAGCTGCTGATCATTCACTTTCTTCATTCTTGTCGTATGCATCCTTCCAGACGTCCTCAAGCGTCCAGCAGGTCCATTCCTGTACAAATGTCTCGCCTCCGACTGCAAATAGATCCAGTTCTGTCGCTTTGCCGGTCGGATAAATGCGGCTGGTCAGTGTCGCCCGACCATCGTTGGCAAATACTTCGATGGAAGAACGATCCAGAAATATGCGCAGGGTGAGCAGTCCGTCATGCTGCAGCGGAGCGGTGCGAATGCCATCTTGCGGCTTGCCGGATTTGGAAGCGTCGAGCGTCAATTTACCAGCAGCGATATCATAGACGATAACCGTCTCATCAGCCTCTCCGCTGTGCAGCGTCAGACCGACCTTTTCCGCATCGCTGTGGGTCAGATCAAATACAGCGCGAATTTCCAGCAGGGATTCGGTTATCACTTCATGATGACGATCGTTCACGGTAAAAGCTGTTCCCAAATGGTACTGTTCCTGGCGCAGCAGGTTCATTTCCGGGACAGGATTCATAAGCAGACGGCCGTCTTTGTCCAGATTCAGCACACGCGGCAGTGTCAATGCGCCTGCCCACCCGTGTGCCTTGGTCGGCATATCCGACTCCCACATGTCCATCCAGCCGATCGCAATGCGGCGCCCTTGATCGTCCAGCAATGTCTGCACCGCATAAAAGTCGTGTCCATGATCCATTTCCCGAAATTCGCCATGCCGGAAGTCATTGGTTGCATAGTCGTACTCACCGACGAGATAACCGGTCTGGAACAGGTTCATATAACGCTCCTGCTCACGCTCCATGCCCTGCGGCGAGAACAGCAGCACATACCGACCGTCCAGCTCGAAAAAATCGGGACATTCCCACATAAAACCAAGCGTACCATCGCTTGCAGCCAGGACACCGTCATACGTCCACTCCCGCAAATCCGGAGAATGGTACAAAATAACCCGTCCATGACCATCCGGCGTAGCATTACCGAGCACCATATACCAGGTATCCCCATGCTTCCATACCTTGGGATCGCGGAAATGATGAGCGCTGTCTGCCGGTGGCTCGGCGATAACCGGATTGGATGTGTATTTCTCAAAAGTAATGCCATCACGGCTGACTGCAATATTCTGGTTCTGGGTAAACAGATCCTTTGCCTTGTCGGTATAATGATGTCCGGTATAGACAAGCGTCAGCACACCGTTATCATCCACGGCACTGCCGGAAAAGCAGCCGTCCCGGTCGCACTCATCACCCGGTGCCAGCGCAATCGGACAATGCTCCCAGTGAACAAGATCAGTGCTTTTTACATGACCCCAGTGCATCGGTCCCCAGTTCTCGTCATACGGATGATGCTGGTAAAATACGTGGTATTCCCCGTTAAACTGGACCAGCCCGTTTGGATCATTGATCCAGTTGGCGGGAGCGGCAATATGATAGCCGGGACGGTACTGCGGATTAAGCTTCTGACCGGCAAGCTGGAGTGCCTCGGCAGCTTGCTGGATGGAATGAAATGTAGACATGGATAGTTCCTCCTTGAAAGTAGTTGGTGAAATCCGCATCTGGACAGCCTTAAAGGCAGTATGCAAGGTGTGCCACGGATCATATATTTTTCAGGTTAGCTGCTGCGTTTTCAGCTTGCCCTTGAGCTGAGGCGTTTGATTTTTGTCATTGAACAAAGTGAAGATCGAGATCATCGTGAACAGCAGTACGAGTGCACCCATCACCAGATAGGTATAACGGAAACCGATGCCATCGTACAGCGAGCCGGCAATCGGTGACAGCACAGCCTGCCCGACCTGGGAAGCGAACTGAAAACCGACGAGATACAAAATCGAAGACAGCCGTGTATCAAAATGCGCCGCCAGATATTTGAAAATGGCGATCAGCATAATCGGCAGCTCCAGCGCATGAATCAGCTTGACCGCTGAAATCCCAATCGGCTCGAAGACAAGTCCGGAACCGACGATACGCAGAGCCATCAGCAGTCCGGCAAGAATCAGCGATTTTTTGGCACCGAGTTTGTTGACGACGAACGGAGCCATGAACATCATACCCGCTTCCAGAAATACCTGAAAGGAATTCAAATAACCATATACTTGATTGCCCACCTCGGCAGACGGGAACAGCGAGGAGTAATAAATCGGAAACTGCTGATCATACACACCGTATACGCAGGCCACACCGATCACATACAGCATAAAATACCAGTACGGCCGCAGCGTAAATAGAGTACCAATATCTTTGAGCGTGACGGAAGCTGCCTTTTCCAATTCGCTTTCCGATACATCTATCCGTACCGACAAAATGATTCCTACGAGAATGACTGCCGACACCGAGGAGATCCAGAAATTGATATTGGGATTCAGGTTGAACAGCTGTCCTGCAAAAAAGGTGGCTGCTGCCCAGCCAAGCGATCCCCACATCCGCGAGCGCCCATACTCAAATCCGTACTTGCGGCTGACTTTTTCCACGTACGTCTCGATCGCCCCGACTCCCGCCAGAAAACCGACACTTAAAAACAATCCGCCGACAATAGCTCCCAGCCATATATTGACCTGCAGCAGCGGACCATAAACAAAAACGAAAAACGGTCCGGTAAATACAAGCAATAGGCTGATAAATAGCAGAATATTCCGTCTCAATCCAATCTTGTCGGATATGTAGCCGTACAGCGGCTGGGCGCAAAGGGCAAAGATAGCGTTTACAGAGAAAATGAGACCATTCTGTGCCCCCGTCAGCTTCATCTCCTGTCCAAGCCAGATGGAGAAAAGGGAGTAGCTGGAAGACCAGCATACGAAAAAGAAGAAAAAGTAAAAGCTCAGCTTCCAGTACAGGCTTTTTGATACAGGCATAGCGCTCGCTCCTTTGTTCATGTAAGTGCTTTCTTGCAAGAATTGTATGTCAACCGGTTTCATATGTCAACCGGATGACATACATATAAATGGAGCAGCACAAAAGCGCCTTCGTACGAAGACGCCTCAACCGTGCATATTATACTATTTTGTTATACACAGCAGCGATCCGGTATGATTGTGACCAGCTCAACCCTCTTCTCCAATGCGCTAGGCAGTTGTTCCTTCATACAGCTCAACCGGCAGCACGATCTGGCGGGCGGTTTCATCGAACTCGCCTTCAATTTCCCGCAGCAGCATATCTATCGCGGTATTGGCGATTGCTTCAATCGGCTGGCGTATAGTCGTCAGCTGTGGCATAAATGAGGATGTTACTACCGTTCCGTCATAGCCGACTATTTTAAGATCATCCGGAATGCATATACCGCGGATACCTGCCTCATGGATAACCGAAGCGGCGATCATATCATTGCTCGCAAAGACGCCATCTGCCTCGGGATGCTCATCCAGGGCACGCCGGATCACGGTCAGCTGGTCTTCACGATCGAGCGGCAGCTCCATCTCGTATGTATAATGCGGCAATCCATGCTGCTGCGTGATATCCTCGAATGCTTTTCGGCGCAGTTGTGCAGGCGTCTCCAGTTCTGCCGGTCCGTTGAAATGGAGAATATGACGGCATCCCCGGTCAATCAGCCGCTGCGTGGCCAGCCTGCCGCCCTCGTAGTTGTCGGAGCTGACTACCGGAATCGTCTCGGACAGATAGCGGTCGATTGCCACTACAGCCAGATTGGAGCGTTTGTAGTTGAGAATGCCGCGGTTATGCGTACCGACGATAATACCGTCCACCTGATTGCGCATCAGCATCTCGGCATACTGCTCCTCCTTGTCGATCCGGTTCAGACTATTGCATAGCAGCACCTTGAGACCATGTGCGGCACACAGATTTTCAATATGAAAAGTCAGCTCTCCAAAAAACGGATTGGCTGTAGTCGGCAAAATAAGCCCGATCAGATTCGTACGTTTGTTGAACAGTGAACGTGCGATATCATTGGGAAAATAATTCAGTTCCTCCATGGCGCTGCGTACTTTTGTTTTGGTCGCTTCGCTGACGTATCCCCGGTTATTCATCATACGTGATACCGTGGTCGGCGAGACACCGGCCAGTCGGGCAACATCTTCCAGTTTGGCTTTCATGCGGCAGCCCCCATTTTTTCCTCCCATTATACCATTTGCCAAAGGGCAAAAAAAGAAATGGTCCTCTGATCAAGATATCTGCTGTTTATCTTGCTCCTTCGTTTCAAACCTTTGGCTCGCCGTTTAACATCATGGTATACACTGGATTACATATTCCACACTTTGAGCGCCAAGGAGATTGACTATTTTGAATACTACCATCCGCAACCGGCTGCTTCGAGGCCTATGGGTACTGGTGACCATTATCATTACGGCCATCGCTGTACGCTATCTGTTTCCCCTGCTGTATCCACTGCTGCTTGCCTGGTTGTTCGCCTATGCGATGAATCCGCTGATTCGTCTGCTGCAGCGGCGTTTGCATTTTCCGCGCTGGCTGGCGGTGTCGGTCTCTCTGCTACTGTATGTCGGCGGTCTGCTCACCCTGCTGTCACTGCTGGTCACCCGGCTCGTCCAGGAGACAATTACACTCACCGAGACATTCAATGAACATGTCGACAGCTGGCGGCAGACCCTGGTCGGTTGGACGGAGAATGATCGGATCAAATCCATCACCGATGAGATCAGTACCTTTCTGCAGGAAAATCCGTATCAGGATACGATCAATGACAATCTGAACCAGACAAGTCAGAGCGTATCCGGTATGGTCAGCGGCATTGTGACCAGTCTCCTGAACATGGTGCTCGATTTCCTGACGGCGCTGCCGAACTTTGCCTGGATTATCGTGGTGGTGGTACTGTCCGCTTTCTTTATCAGCAACAGCTGGGAGCGGCATACACGCATCGTCGCCGGCTGGTTCCCTTCCAGCATTCGCCAGCCTGCCACCGCGATCTGGAGCGATTTGCAAAAGGCGCTGTTCGGTTATATCAAGGCGCAGTTTATCCTGATTTCCATTACAGGCATTATCGTAATTATCGGACTGTTTATCCTCGATGTGCAATCGGCATTGCTGATCGGATTGCTGATTGGCATGGTCGATCTGCTGCCCTATCTGGGGGTGGGCATCGTCATGATTCCGTGGGCGCTATATAACTTTATGAGCGGAGATCTGCGGCTGGGGATCGGTCTGAGCGTATTGTATGTAATTGTGCTGATTGTCCGGCAGATGATGGAGCCCAAGATACTTGCCAGCAATGTGGGACTCGACCCGCTTGCCACCCTGATCAGCATGTTTGTCGGTCTCAAGCTGTTCGGCGCGCTCGGTCTGCTGATCGGCCCGGTTACTCTCGTATTTGCCACCGCGCTGAACCGGGCCAACGTCTTCCGCGATCTGCGCAATTATATCGTTAATGGAAGAGTTCGGTAACGTTAACCGTAAAGTAAGATGAACTCATATATGAACTGCTGGGAATGACCGATGTGAGCATCAAAAAAAGACTTCCTTTATTCCAAGGGAAGTCTTTTTCCGTGCTGACCGTTATGGCCGATAGATCGTAATGGAGCCCTTTTTCATACGCTTCTCAATCCACTTGAGCAGCAGATTGCGATACAGCGGACGGGTCAGCGGAAATACGATAGTAAAACCGATAACGTCCAGTATAAATCCTGGCAGTACCAGCATGATGCCACCGATAAATACGCATAGTCCATCCAGTATTTTACGGCCTGGCGGCTGACCGGCATTGATCAGTGCCCGGGTGTCTTCGAGTACTTTGCGTCCTTCAAACCTCATCATGACAAAGCCAATCAGCGAGGTCAATATGAGTAGAATCAGCGTATTCCAGCCGCCAATCCATTCAATCATTTGCAAAAAAATGTACCATTCCAGGAGTGGCACAATAATTATGAGTGCCGCAATCCATTTCTTCAACCTGTACCTCTCCTCTCCTATTGCAAAGACCGTACAAGTGAATCATACAGCTGCGGCAGAACTTTATCAAGCCGCACTGGAACGAAGTCCCTGCTCACCCATACATGCCGCGTCGAACCGCCTGTCAGCGGCTCACCAGGCAGCTCTGCACCATCCGGAAAGGTCACTCGTGGTCCGGCAGCTGAAGCATCACCGACCGAGTGCTGATCGTCATCAGCGAGCAGATGAATCCGGTATTCATAATCGATCCGCAGTCTGGAGAAGTTGACGACACGGGTATAGACGGCGACACGGTCATCGTACCGTGCCGGTCGGCCGTAACTGAGGGAAGCATCCACCAGCGGCAGCAGCACACCCGCCGCTTCCATATCCCGGTAACGAAATCCCAGATCACGGATCATCTCGGTCCGTCCCAGCTCAAACCAGTTCAGATAATTGGTATGATACACGACCCCCATCGGATCATTCTCCTGATACCGTACCCGAAAAGAAATTCCATGCCATTCGCTTGGCAGCTGCAGTTGCTCTCTGGCCATACTGTCTTCCTCCACTCTTCTCTATTTTCATATGTCTATTTCCATGTGTCTGTTTCTATGTGCAGGTAGGTCCGGTCTGTTCATTATGCTGCTTTTCGCAGTTATAACCGTGGCCAATCAGCAAAAAAAGCAATGGAAGAATCCACTGCTTTTTTTGCATCGTACGATATAAGCACTATGCCGGATTACTTCGCGGACATTTGTGCTACTTTGATGAGGTTCGTTGAACCGGATTTGCCCAGTGGGATACCGGCTGTGATTACAACCAGATCGCCTTCTTTGAGCAGACCGGAATCTTTACCACCCTGCAGGGCGATATCGAACAGTTCGTCAGTTGAATGAGCATCTGTACCTTTGACAGGCAGTACGCCCCATGTCAGAGCCAGACGACGCATGGTTTGTTCCTTAGTCGTTACCGCAATGATTGGTGCCTGCGGACGATATTTGGATACTACACGTGCAGTGTGACCGGACTCTGTGGAAGAGATGATCGCTGTTGCGTTCAGATCCATCGCACAGCTTGTTACGGATTGGCTGATCGCTTCCGTTACAGTTGTTTGTTGTGCATGACTCTGCTTCAGGAAGATTTCACGGTAATCCAGTGCGGATTCCGCTTTCTCCGCGATGCGGGACATAGTCAGTACAGATTCTACCGGATATTTACCGGCAGCTGTTTCACCGGACAGCATGATTGCATCGGTTCCGTCGAAGATCGCGTTGGCTACGTCACTCGCTTCCGCACGGGTCGGGCGAGGATTGCGCTGCATGGAATCCAGCATTTGAGTTGCTGTGATAACCGGTTTGCCTGCACGATTACATTTCTCGATCATGCGTTTTTGTACCAGTGGTACTTCTTCGGCAGGAATTTCCACACCAAGGTCACCACGGGCTACCATCAGACCGTCGGATACTTCCAGGATCTCATCCAGGTTGTCGACACCCTGCTGGTTCTCAATTTTGGAGATGATTTGAATGTGCGGAGCACCTTTTTCTTCAAGCAGTTTACGGATTTCCAGTACGTCGCTTGCTTTACGTACGAAGGAAGCAGCGATGAAGTCTACACCCTGCTCAATACCGAAAATAATATCGTTCGCATCTTTTTCAGTAATACCTGGCAGGGAAATGTTCACGCCCGGTACGTTAACGCCTTTGCGGCCTTTGATTTGTCCGCCGTTAACGATACGGCACTTGATTTCAGTACCCAGAACCTGTACTACACTCAGACCGATCAGACCATCGTCGATCAGAATTGTGGAACCTACTTCCACGTCTCCCGGCAGATCCTGGTAAGATACAGTCAGACGATGCTGGTCACCGAGGATTTCTTCGGTAGTCAGCGTGATGTACTCATCCTGAACCAGATCAATCGGCTCTTCTTTCAGTTTGCCGATACGGATTTCCGGACCTTTGGTATCCAACAGGATCGCAACGGTTTTACCCAGTTCCTTACTGGCTTGCTTGATGTTTTTGATACGGTTGCCGTGCTCTTCGAAATCACCGTGGGAAAAGTTCAGGCGGGATACGTTCATACCTGCCATGATCAGTTTTTTCGTGTTCTCCAGGGACTCACTTGCCGGTCCAATCGTACATACAATCTTCGTTTTGCGCATAATCGATTTCCTCCGTTTTCAAGGTCTCTCTATTTTTCTCTTTCCAACATAGCCTGCTGGTTAGAAACAACAAGCCCCAACAAACAAATTTACTACAAATTCTCGCTTTTGTATACAGCTTGTTGAAGAAGCCGGTCGGCGGATGCTACCGGGATCATCATAAGCCATTTTCGAGACTCTGTAGTAAATTATACGATGCCTGTGTAAATTACATATAAATTCCGCCTGGAATGCCTGTATTAATGATGGGGAGCGCGTGGAGCTTCTTCATCCCCCGGTCGTTCTGCCAGTGAAGACAGCTGCTTGGTCGTATGATCAATCGGCTCCATCAATTCATCTGCTGCCGGCTTGACGTTCAGACGTTCGCTTTCATCCGGATTGCCAAAGAAAGTACTGCTCACTCGTTGTTCCGCAAATTCACCGATCTTGCGGAACTTCTGATAGCGCTGCTCCACCAGTGCTTCGCCGTCCATACCAGACAACTCCTGCAGATGGATCAGCAAATGTTCCTTGAGGGCTGCTCCGGTCGCTTCGTAATCTTTGTGAGCGCCGCCGCGCGGTTCAGGTATAATGCCTTCGATGATTTCCATAAGCAGCAGATCATCTGCTGTAATCTTCATCGCTTCGGCAGCCTGATCGGCTTTGGACGCATCTTTCCAGAGGATGGAGGCTGCACCATTTGGCGAGATCGCCGAATAGATTGCATTTTCCATCATAAGTACACGGTTACCTACGCCGATCGCCAGCGCACCGCCGCTTCCACCTTCGCCAATAACTACACAGATGACAGGCACACGCAATCTGGCCATCTCCCACAGGCTGCGGGCGATCGCTTCAGACTGACCGCGCTCTTCTGCTGTATTACCCGGATACGCACCCTTGGTATCAATAAACGTAATAATTGGACGGCCAAATTTCTCCGCCTGCTTCATGAGACGAATCGATTTGCGGTAGCCCTCGGGGTGAGGACTGCCGAAGAAACGGGCGATATTATCCTTGGTATCTTTACCCCGCTGATGACCGATTACCGTCACCGGCTTGCCCTCCAGGCGTGCCAGTCCGCCGACAATCGCAAGATCGTCGCCGAACATGCGGTCACCATGCAGCTCGATAAAGTCCGTGAAAATCAGCGGAATCAGATCCAGCGTTGTCGGACGCTGCTGATTGCGAGCCAGGTGCATTTTCTGCGCCGGGCTGATATGTGTATAGATCTCGCTCTCCATCTGGCGGTAACGCTCTTCCAGACGGTTAATTTCATCAGCGAAATCAATTCCTTTTTCCTGACCGAACTGCTTCAGCTCGTCGATCTTTTTGCGCAATTCAACGAGAGGCATTTCAAAAGGCATCTCTCCTGCCACTTAAAATCCCCCTTTCCCGCTATGAAAGTCCAGCAGATCGGACAACATAGTCTTCATGTCTTTACGGTGAACAACCATATCCAGCTGTCCATGTTCCAGGTTGAACTCTGCAGTCTGGAAATTGTCAGGCAGCTTCTGGCGGATCGTCTGTTCAATAACAATGCGTCCGGCAAAGCCAAACAAGGCTCCCGGCTCGGCGATAATAATATCGCCCAGTGTCGCGAAGCTCGCAGACACGCCGCCCATCGTCGGATCGGTAATGACGGAAATGTACAGTCCGCCGTTCTCCTGGAAGCGCGACAGTGCCGCACTCGTCTTGGCCATCTGCATCAGACTGATGATACTCTCCTGCATACGGGCACCCCCGGAAGTGGAGAACATGATCAGCGGCAGATTGCGCTCATCCGCTGCTTCGATAACACGGGTGATTTTCTCCCCGACTACCGAACCCATGCTGCCGCTGAAAAAGTCAAAGCTCATCACCGCGAGCATCACCGGATGCCCCTCGATCATACCTTCGCCTGTAATAACAGCGTCACGCAGGCCGGAGTTCATCTTTTGCTGCTCCAGCTTTTTGGCATAGCCCGGGAAGTTCAGCGGATCAATCGATTCCATACCCGCATCCATTTCCGTAAACTTGCCTTCGTCAACGGTCATTACGATTCGCTCAATCGCATTCAGGCGCATATGGTAGCCGCAGCTGCTGCAGACTTTCAAGTTCTTTTCCAGTTCCTTGCTGTAGTGAATCGTGCCGCACTTGCTGCACTTGTTCATCAGCCCTTCCGGGATTTCCCGTTTTGGGCGTTCCTGCGACGGCTCATCTGATGCGGACTCATTGCTCCAGCGCTGTGAAGGAATGGTCGCATATTTTTTTTTCTTCTGAAATAAATCTCTAAACACAACTACACCTCTTCAGACGTATACTTGTTCCCCTGCTTATTGAATAAATGATTATTATTTATACCGAACACAAGCTGGACTCAGTAAATACACAAAATAGACATACTTTAGCCCACATAATGGGATAATGATACCATACCACACTTTTTTGCCGCAACAAAGAGCGCAGATAATAAATCAATCCACCGGTCGATCATAACCGGTGGATCTCAGGACGCTTTTCTACTTGACTTTTACGGTGCCTTCTCCGAGCATTTGTTCCATTTCTTGGAACAATGCAGGCGAAGGCTTGATCCGGTAGCTGTCGCTCAGATCGAGCAGCTTCTGGCTTTCTTCGTAAAAAAGTACCGTTCCGAGCTGGCCGGGATGACTCGACAGCAGTTCCTTGAGCTGTTCCAGCTTGCCTGCCTGCTGGGCTTCACGGGTGACTTTGATATACACGGTCTGGCTCGGCTTGCCGCTGCCGGACGGATCGGCTCCGTCTTTGGCTGCGGATCGGGACGGCGGACGGGATGGTGAAGCAGCAGAAGAGTTGCCGGTGTCTGCAGCGGCGACTGCCGGCGCGGATGGAGCCTTGGCTGCCGGACGTCGCGCTGCTGGCGTGCTGCTGCCCGATCCCTTGCTGCGCCGCTGGCGTGATTTCTCCGCCATCTCTGCGGCTGCCGCCGGGGTAAGGGATACCGCTTCTTCGGCGAGCAGTTTGAAGCCTTCTTCCTCCTGCTGCTGAAGACGGCCCCGGACGATGAGCAGGACGCCTTTGTCCACGAGTTCGCGGTATTTGCGCCATACTTCCGGGAACATGACAACCTCGCATTTCTCGATCTGATCTTCCATTTCCATAAAGGCCATCGCTTTGCCCTGCTTGGTCGTAATCGCCTTAAGAGAGACGACCATACCGGCAACAGCCACCATGCTGTCATCCTCGGCTTCATGCAGATTCATCAGCCGAGACAGACCTGACTCCTCAATCGCCCGTTCGTAATCATCCAATGGATGGCCGGACAAGTACAGACCGAGCAGCTCGCGCTCAAATTCCAGCTGTTCCCCTGCCGTGAACGGCGGTACATCGGGATAGGAGACTTCCCAGTTAGGCTTCTCCCCGAGATCAAAGTCAAACATCTCGATCTGCAGCTCCTCGCGCTCCTTGCGCCATTTGGCCGCTTCCTTGATCGTCTCGTCCAGCATCTGCAGCAGCTGGGCACGATGCCCCGGCAGATTGTCAAACGCACCGGCCTGGATCAGCGACTCAATAACGCGTTTATTGCAGGCCTTTGGATCGACCCGGCGGCAGAAATCAATCAGGCTGTCAAACGGACGGTCCGCTCGCTCTTTGATGATGCTGTTAATCGCCTGGGTACCGACATTTTTGACTGCACCAAGACCGAAGCGGATATGTCCTGCTGGCTGTGCTGCATGTTGGCCGGCTGCTGCATCCTGTGATGGTACAGCTTCCAGCACCGGGGTAAAGGTAATCCCGCTCGTATTCACATCGGGCGGCAGCACCTCGACACCAACCCGCTGGCATTCCAGTACGTATTCCGCTACTTTACGATGCGTTCCCATAACGGCAGTCAGCATGGAAGCGATAAACTGTACCGGATAATGCGCCTTCAGATAGGCCGTCTGGAAAGCCAGTACACCATAGGCGGTCGCATGGGCACGCGGGAAGCCATAATCGGCAAATCGTACGATCATATCATAGACCGCATTGGCATCCTGCTCGGTGTAACCCTGCTTGAGGCTGCCCTGTACAAAATGCTCCCGTTCCTGGTCCAGCACCTCTCTCTTCTTCTTGGACACGGCTCTGCGCAGCAGATCCGCTTCTCCGAGAGAGAAACCGGCCATGGTCGAAGCAATCTGCATAATCTGTTCCTGATAGACGATAATGCCGTACGTATCCTGCAAAATCGGTTGTAGATCGGCATGCGGATATTCCGGCACGGCACGACCATGCTTGGCTTCGATATATCTTGGGATAAAGTCCATCGGACCCGGACGGTACAGCGCATTGACCGAGACGATATCTTCAAATTCGGTTGGCTTCAGATCACGCAGCACCCTGCGGATACCCGGCGACTCCAGCTGGAAGACGCCCATCGTATCACCCTGACTGAGCATCCGATACGTGTCCGCATCATCAAATGAAATCCGGTTGAAGTCAATTTGCTCTCCGGTCTGTTCTTCGACCCACTGCAGACAGCGTTCGATAATCGACAGTGTCCGCAGACCGAGAAAGTCCATTTTGAGCATTCCGATCGCTTCCAGATTTTCCATCGTGTACTGGGTCAGTACCGCGTGCTCGCTGCCTTCCTGCAGAGGAACTACATCCGTCAGAGGACCGCTGGAAATGACAACACCGGCGGCATGAGTGGATGCATGGCGCGGCATGCCTTCGACCTTGAGCGCCGTATCGATCATCTCGCGTACCGGCGCGGATTTGGCATATCTTTCTTTCAGTTCCGGCACCTGGTCGAGTGCACGCTGGATCGTTACACCAATCTGTGCCGGGATCAGCTTGGCCGCCCGGTCGGTATCGGCATAAGGCACATTAAGCGCCCGGCCGACATCGCGCACGGCTGCCCGCGCTGCCAGCGTACCGAAAGTAATAATCTGGGCGACCCGGTCACGACCGTATTTATCCACCACATAATCGATCATTTCATCCCGGCGCAGATCGCTGAAATCAATATCGATATCCGGCATGGACACCCGGTCCGGATTCAGGAAACGTTCAAACAGCAGCTTGTACCGGATCGGATCGACATTCGTAATCTGCAGCACATAGGCAACCAGACTTCCTGCGGACGATCCCCGTCCAGGACCGGTAGCGATATTCTGGCGATGCGCATAATTCATGAAATCCCATACGATCAGGAAATAATCATCAAAGCCCATATTGCCGATAACCGAGAGTTCGTAGGACAGCCGCTCTTCCAGCAGCTGACGCTCTTCGGGATTGTTCCACAGCTCTGTTCCTTTATAGCGCTGAATCAGTCCTTCCCGGCACAGCTGGGCCAGGTAGGTACCGGCATTCATGCCCTTCGGCAGCGGATGATAAGAAGGCAGCAGCGACGTGCCAAAGGTCAGTTCCAGATGACATTTGTCCGCGATAGCGACCGTATTCTCGACGGCTTCGGGTACATAGCGGAACAGCGATGCCATCTGCTCGCCATTTTTGAGATACAGCTGATTGGTCGGTATGCGCAGACGACTCTCGTCATCGACCGTCTTACCTGTACCGATACAGATCAGTACATCCTGGGTCTTGGCATCCTCTTCGGTCAGATAATGCACATCGTTGGTGGCGACGAGCGGTATATTCAGTTCGCGCGCCAGTTCGATCAGCAGCGGAGTGACCTTTTTCTGCTCTGCCAGACCGTGATCCTGCAGCTCGATATAAAAATCCTCACCAAAAATCTGCTGATAGCGAAGAGCCGCCTTTCTCGCTTCGTCCGGCTGTCCATGCAGCAGATGCTGTGGAATCTCGCCGCCGAGACAGGCGCTCAGGCAGATAATGCCGTCGTGATACTGCTGTAATACTTCCGCATCGATACGCGGTTTATAGTGAAAGCCTTCCAGATGTCCGATCGAGCAGAGCTTCATCAGATTCCGGTAGCCTGTTTCATTTTTGGCGAGCAATAACAAATGGTGAATCGGCTGATCTTTGCGTGCAGCCTTCTCTTTGCGTGAGCCGGCCGTGTAATAGACTTCGCAGCCGATAATCGGCTTGATACCATGCTGCAGACACGCTTTGTAGAACGGGATGGCACCGTACATGACGCCATGATCCGTCAGCGCCAGCGAATTCATGCCTGCCGCCGCTGCGCTGGCGACCAGATCCTGGATACGCGCAGCCCCGTCCAGCAGACTGTATTCACTATGCACATGCAAATGCACAAATGGGGTCATACGCTTCCCTGCTTTCTTCGTTTGATGTGGAGCAACCAATGAACATACATTCTCATCTATACTATTTTATCATATCCCGTCCATGGACCGGCAGTGTTCACAAAAAAAATCGCCCTTATTCACAGCCCTCTAAGGGAGAATCCAAGAATCAAACCAAAAACGCTGTGCGGATATCTACTCCGCGCAGCGTTTTTTATCCGTGATCGATCGATTGCAGGGTCAGCACCGATTTGGATACAGGCATATTTTCATAAATGATCTCAATCTCCAACTTGTAGGTACGACGGCTCGATTCCAGCACGATCGGACGAATTACGATTGCATCCTCGATCTGCACCGGGCGCAGAAAGTAGGTCGAAATATTATCGATCACATAATCATGACCACTCAGCAGACGGGCTGTACGCACTGCCGCCTGAATCATCACCGAGATAAGAATGCCTTCCGAAATGTTACCGAGATCGGTCGCCATCTGCGGCGTAATAAATCCATGATAGACGATGCCTCCGTCTTCATCCCGTTCCTCGGCAAATCCGTTCCAGATCAGATGATCAAAAGTCTCTACATTGCCCGCCTGCGGCTCCTGCTGGGCATCCCGCATCGCCTGCAGCACTTCACGCCGGGTGACCGTACCGATCAGCTTGCGATTTCGGTCCACGATAGGCAGGAAATCAATGCCTTCCCACATCATCGTCTGGGCTGCCGATGCCAGCGATGTCTGGAGTGTTGCGGTAATCGGTCTGCGGATCAGCACCTTCTCAATCGGCTGACTCTCCTGCAGCTCTTCAATCTCCTTGCGTCCGACGATTCCAATGACCCGGTTCCATTCATCGACGACGGCGAGGCGCAGATAACCTGTCTTCTCCGCCACTTCGTAAAAGTCCGCTGCCGTACTGGATGCCTTGAGCACACCGGGTTTGGGTTTGCCGGCGATAATATCCTCTACCAGCATGATCTTCTTTTTGATCATCCGGTCGAACAAAGCCCGGTTGATCATCGAAGCAACGGTAAATGTATCATGCCTGGACGAAATAATCGGCAGTCCGCGCTCATCGGCAAGTGTCTTGACTTCCATACTCGTGCCGAAGCCGCCGGTAATCAGTACCGCTGCTCCGTGTTCCAGTGCAAGAGAATGAGCATCCTCACGGTTACCGACAATCAGCAGGCTGCCCGCCTCCACATAACGCATCATCGCGTCCATCTTCATCGCACCTATCGCATATTTGACGAGCGTCTTGTCCAGACCGCTGCCGCCGCCGAGCACTTTGCCCTCGACGATCTCCGCCACATCGGCAAAGGTCAACTGATCGGAGATTCCGCGCGGACGCTTCTCAATCCGTACCGTACCAATCCGTTCGCGGGTCACGACAATTCCCATGTTCTCCGCTTCCTTGACCGCACGATAAGCAGTGCCTTCGCTGACGCCCATCTGCCGGGCCAGCTTGCGGACTGAGATTTTGGAGCCAATTTTGAGCTTCTCAATATGCTGCAAAAGCTGTTCATGCTTTGTAATCGATTCCTCATGTTCCTGCAACTGTAACACCACCTTCCAGCATCTGTATCAATGTGCATTTATTATAGCACAAAAAAAGAGCGTGTCTCACCATACACTTATGGCGATCACGCTCGTTCTTTGATTTGCCTTTAATAGATTCGATGCCTCTCCATCTTCGGCTGTGTTTCCCTGCCGCTCCCTGGTTATTCATCAGATCACTGTTATACCTTTATCTGTCGACAGATTACAACAGATTACTCTGCAGCTCCACCATACAGATGGCTCAGGCTGTCGGTGATAATTTTGTTGATATCTTCGATGATGGTGCTCAGACGCTGCTCGGCGTCAAACAAGCGGCGGATATTCAGGTTCAGGTTCAGCACCTCGAACAGTTTCTCCATTTGCTCCATCTCTTCCGGGTTTGGCATATCTCCGGACATCATACGCTGCTGTACTTCCATCTGACGCGTACGGAAGTCGTCCAGCATACGCTGGCTTTCCGGATCGCTCTCGATCAGTTTCAATGCTGCGGTAATATCGGATACTTCCTTGCTGTCACGAATAGCTGTGGATAGCTCATGTGCTTTGTCATAGATATTCATTGGTATATTCCCACTTTCCGAATCATTATTGTCTTGCCTGTCTGCCCATGAGAACATTGTCTCTGGCAGGATTACTTGAACACGTCCTATACAGGGTAACTGATTTGGGCGCTGATGTAAAATAGGTGGTCGATCTGTGCTTATCGGGCTTCGTCATAGAGCTGGCGCAGCTGGTCAAATGAAGTAATAATTACATCGGCTCCCTCGAGCTCGCTCGTATCGCCAAAGTCCGCGTAATTACAGCCAATAACGGTTTGTCCATTTTTGAGACCGGCTTCCACATCCGAGGAACGGTCACCTACCATCCACGCGGAATCAATAGTATGGTTGTCCAGCAACAGTCTTACCAGATCAACTTTGGAGGCTGTCTGGTATTCTCCCGCACTGTACACGCCTTCCAGCAGGGAGCCCATCTCATGTACTTCCACAATGCTTTTGACATAGCCCTCGAGACCATTGCTGGCGATAAACAGGCGTACTCCCTGCTTATGCAGATAGGTGAGCGTCTCCATGATGTGCGGATACAGACGGGAAGTACCTGCTCTCATACCGTCCACCTGGAGATCCAGCAGCAGCTGGTTGGCTCTTGCTACAGTACGCGGCTCCGCACCTGGCATAACACGGGCCCAGATATCCTCCAGCAGCATGCCCAGACAGCTCAGAATGATCTCATCGGGCGGCGTCTCTCCGTGGTACAGCCCCTCCTCTTTCAGTATCTCAAACGTATTGTGATAAGCAGGAAGCAGCACCGTCTCTGTCTCAAACAACGTTCCATCCATATCAAACATCATCGCTTGCGGTCTTTTCAGTGCAGTTGCATCCGTCATTATCCAATACCCCTTATCTGTATGTAAATTTAACAGCAGCCACAATGTGTGATTATGCTGACAGCATTCTGCACTTTCACCCTGCGGCTGCCGTTATGGCAGTGCTTCGGTTCACTCAGGAACGGGAATCCTCATTATCTTTATGCTCTTCATCGGATTCCTCATCTTCTGTCTTCGGCAGCGGATGCACATGCACCCGCATAATACGCAGACGCTCCGATTCAGCGACTTCAAATACAACGCCATTCACTTCAACCGTCTTGCCTGCTTCCGGTACGCCTTCCAACTCCTTGAACATCCAGCCTCCGATGGAATCGACCTCATCGTCGTCGATCTCCACACCGGCCAGTTCGTTGACATCCTCGATCAGCATGCGGCCATCTACGGAGATGATATCACCCAGCATCTCCACATCCGGACGCTCGTCCTCGAATTCGTCATACAGATCGCCGACAATTTCTTCGAGAATCTCCTCTGCGGTCAACAGACCGGCTGTTCCGCCGTATTCATCCACTACAAGCGTCAGCTGTGCGTGATTTTTCTGCATCAGCTGCAGCACATGGCTGATCTCCATCGATTCCGGGACATTCAGGATCGGGCGGGCCAGCGATGCCAGATCATACGGCTGATTAACCGGCGGCAGCAGTACATCCGTAATATGTACGAACCCGATAATCCGGTCCTTGTCCTCGACGGCTACCGGATAACGTGAATGCTTGGTGTCATTGATAATCGCCAGATTCTCTTCATGAGACAGATTCGTATAAAGACAGATCATATCCGTACGGGGCAGCATGACCTCACGGGCCAATCGGTCGGAAAATTCAAAAATATTATTGACCAGCTCAATCTCGCCTTCGTCCATCACACCGCTTTTGGCACTCTGGTTCATCAGAATACGGATCTCTTCCTCCGAATGGGCTCCATCCGCTTCACTGGCCGGTTCAATACCAACCAGACGCAGTACTGCGTTGGCTGCCATATTGAGCAGCCAGATGAATGGAAAGAATACGCGGTAAAAGAACAACAGCGGGCCCGACAGCGCCAGCGATACTCCATCTGTCCGCTGGATCGCCAGCGATTTTGGTGCCAGCTCGCCCAGCACGATATGCAGAAAGGTGATCACGGCAAAGCCGATAATGACCGATACCGTCGAAATGATCGTCGAATCGGCAAAGCCCAGTTTGTACATGATCGGCTCCACCAGCAGATCCGAAATGGCCGGTTCCCCGATCCA
Source organism: Paenibacillus sp. Z6-24 (assembly GCF_054161335.1). Lineage (NCBI taxonomy): Bacteria > Bacillati > Bacillota > Bacilli > Caryophanales > Paenibacillaceae > Paenibacillus > Paenibacillus sp. Z6-24. Next base: position 3,506,231 of record NZ_CP096398.1, read on the forward strand.
TCCGAGACCGAGAGATGCGAGGGTAATCCCGAACTGGGTAGCGGACAGATAGGCATCCAGCTTGCTGTTCACCTTGAGCGCATACCCTGCCAGTCGGTTCCCTTCGCTCTGCAATTGGGTCAGACGGGAGTGTCTGACCTTTACCAGCGAGAATTCGGCGGCTACGAAGAAGCCATTCAGAAATACGAGCACAAATACCAATGCTAAATTAAGTAATAAAGTACCTAAGTCAAACTCATGCCCCAACCGGAACGCCCCTTTTCTCGGATATATGGTACTTCGCCGGGTCGTATAACCTAAGAGAGCAGTTTCACATCACCGGCATATGGCAGTTTTTACAACAACGCCTTGCGTGATTTGAAATCCGTGTTTTTGTAATACATATCCGCTACCAGCAGATTCGGTCCACAGCAGGCTGCCGCATCACAGTGACAGTTCACCTGCTGATTCAGCGGATGATTGTTGCTCCATTCGCCAAACACATCATCCAGCTTGCGATCATGGACATTGCCAAAGGCAGGAATAGCCGCAAAATCCGTGACAAATACGTCACCTGTAAACATGTTCACATTAACCCGGTTGCGTCCGTCGGGATCGTTGCGCACTGTTACATTATGTTCACGGTACAGACGGGAGACCAGTTCACGATCGGCAGCTTCCGGATTGCAACTGAAGAAGGGTAGCGTGCCAAACAGCATCCACATGTCCTGATCCCGGTGATCCAGCAGATCATGGATCGCTGCACGGAAATCATCCAGGGACAGTACAGGCAGGCTTGCGGCAAAATCAGCCGCGTACATCGGATGCACTTCATGACGCTTGCAGCCCATTTCACCGATAATACGATGAATCTCCGGGAGCTTGCGATGAGTGCGGTAATTGATCATCGATTCTGCGGAAATAAACATTCCTGCCTCACTCAGACGGCGGGTATTTTCCATCATTTTGTCGTACATGCGGACAGCGGCTTCGCGCGGAACCGGATGTCCGCTGTTGGCAAATCCCACTTCATGGAAATCATCGGGTGACGTATAGTTAAACGAAATATGCATTACATCCAGATACGGCAGCAGCTTCTCGTAGCGGCCGATATCCAGCGTCAGATTGGAGTTGATCTGTGAACGGATTCCACGCTCACGCGCATATCGAAGCAAAGGTACAATGACTTCATCCACAGTCTGTTTGCGGAATGTAGGCTCTCCTCCGGTAATGCTGATGGTCTGGAGATTCTCTACCTCGTCCAGCCGCTTGAGCATTAGCGGCAGGGGAATCATGTCCGGCTCACGCATCACCAGAGAATCGCCTACCGCGCAGTGTTCACAGCGCATATTGCACAGATTGGTGACGGTCATCTCTACGCTGGTGAGCGTATGTTTGCCATACTGGCGAAGCGATAGCAGCGGGTCCCACGGGTCATAACTCGGGGATAATTCTTTCAGCGGCCATTCACTTCTGTGTATTACTGTCATTTGTTCTTCACCTTATCTCATGTATTAACCCTGAATCGGTGTAATCATAACGCTGCCGTGCAGGCAGCCTCTAATTGTCGATACAAGGTCCTGTTTATCATACCATAAACCAGCGCGGTCCGGCACAGGACTGCACTGCTCCCGGCGTCTGCAGCTCATTGCGCAGCAGGTCCCGGATAAATTCCGACAGCATATAAGTGACGCCCGCACTCTCACTGAGCGATTCATAGCCGATCCGGAAAGTAAACATATCGAGCGAGCCGACGCTGTATTCCCGATCATCCTGCAGCGGCTCTCCATGAAGCTCCAGAGCTGTGATCCGCTGATAGGCCGGTCTGGACAGATCACAGGTAATTCGGAGTCCGTCCACGCAGAGACAGCCCAGAATCTTACCGCGGAAGCCATAGCCCATAATGGCCTTGTGCGTAAATTCGGACAGCAGCGACTGTTCCAGTGCCCGCCGGATACTGCTTCCCCGCAGCAGTGTGATGCACGGATTGATCGGAGACGGGCACAGACGATGCAATAGGGACTCTGTAATCTCGCCGGCAGGCAGCTCATCCAGCAGCTGTCCGGCATTAACGATTGATAGCTCTGCGCCTGTATAACGTCGTACCGCCTGAGCGAGCAGATTGCCCAGCGGAGACTCGTGCTCATAATCAATTTCCAGCGGAGCTTCCAGCATCGCTACCGTACGACTCATCCGTTCCTCTGCGCGCTGGCGATGCAGCACAATAGCCGCCTCTACCGTCTCCTCGCGCGGCATATTCTCCGTGATGGTGATGAGGCCGCCATCCAGCATATGGGCACGTCCGCCGAGTGTATCCTTTTGCCAGGTCATCTGTCCCATGTACTGTCCGAACTTGCCGGCTGCACCGAGTACCGTAGAGCCTACCCAGAGCGGGCGATCCAGTACATGATGACTATGACCGCCCAGAATGACATCGATATCCGGCAGCTGCTCGGCCAGCCGCTGATCCGCCGACAATCCCAGATGGGACAGCATCACGAGCAGATCGACTTTGCCGCGCAGCTGCTCAACCAGTGGACGCAGGCTGGCCGTTGGATCGCTCACATCCCAGCCCAGCAGATCATAAAAGTCTCCATATGGCGCTGTCGCACCGATCAGGCCAATCTTCCAGCTGCCTTTCTCTATAATCTGGTGCGTCTTCATCCATATCGGCGGGATACCGGTCTCATGCTCGATCACATTGCTGCATACGACCGGGCAGATAATGCCTGCATAGGTCTGATTGAGTATGGACGAAGTATACGTAAGTCCTTCATTGTTGCCAATTGTCACTGCATCATACCCGGTCATATTGATAATATCGATATTGGCACCACCTTCCGAGCCTTCGGTCTCCAGTGCCATCCGATCCATATGATCGCCGATATCAACGAGCAGAACATGATCACGTCCCAGTCTGTCGGTAAAATCATCAGCCACCGCTGCGAGAATGCCCATATTTTCAAAATGGCTGTGGATATCATTGGTATGCAGTATAGTCAGTACGTCTTTGGGTGACTCTGTATTCATGTTGCTTTTCCTCCTCTTGTGTCTTCGTATATTGTAGGATGGACTGCTTTAACAAAGCGTTTGGATTTTGCCGGAATACTGGTATATTAAAAGGATGAAGACAGCGGACCTTCCGGCTGTAACAGCAGCTGGTCCCGGAAGCCTGTATCGTCCATGTTGATCAAGCAATTTGTGTTTACTTGCCTGTATCAGGCTTTAACAATACCTATATGGAGGGTTTATTTTATGCAGTATACCATTAAATTATTTGCCGGGCTTGCCGAAAAAATCGGTGAATCCCAAATTACCGTAGAGGTACCGCCAGTGGCGAATATCGATTCTGTACAGAACGTCCCCTCTGTCACTGTACAGCGGCTCAAGGACATTTTATCTACATTATACCCGGATGCGGAAAATTCTATCCGTCATTCGTTCGCAGCTGTTAATCAAGAGTATGCAACGGTCGATACTATTATTATGGAAAGCGATGAACTGGCTCTGATCCCTCCTGTGTCCGGAGGTTCCGGACCGACTATATTTGAACAGACCCCCGATGGTCTCTATGTAATCACCAGTGATCCTCTCTCGGCAGAAGAAGTTATTGCCAAAGTGACCGATAATAATCACGGAGCCACGATAGCCTTTATTGGGACTACCCGCGAAATGACCGGCGAAATGCAGACCGTGTATCTGGAGTATGAGGCCTATATTCCCATGGCACTGTCACAGATGCAAAAAATTGGCAAACACATTGCCGAGACCTGGCCCGGTGCACGCTGTGCCATTAGTCATCGGATCGGCAGCGTGGGTATCGCAGAGACCAGCGTGATTATTACTGTTTCATCCGCTCACCGTGATGATGCCTATGCGGCGAGCCGATTTGCCATTGAGCGGCTCAAAGAGACGGTACCCATCTGGAAAAAGGAAGTCTGGGCAGATGGATCGGAATGGAAAGGCACACAAACGGGTCCCTGGAACCCCACCCAACCTAAATCCTGAGCTAAAATACCTATATCAGGATTGTTGAGAAGTTTTTTTCCTGTTATGATAAATTTAAATTTTTAGATTATGGAGGTGCCCATATTGAGAGTGCATGTTACAGATTTGAAGCCGGGGGACACGCTTTCCAGTGATACGTTCAATACATTCGGTATTCATATGATGCAAAGGGGCCACATTCTCCAACCCGATGATATTAGCAAGCTGCTTAAACATGGTCTGGATTATGTTGATATTGAAGAAACTGCAATTGCCCACGATACCGAAACCCATCATTCCCTGACAGAAGCCAAGGTTCAATTTGATACTGCCCTGGTGGGATTTCAGAACCTGTTCCTGAATGCGGCTTCCCGTGGTGAGTTTGACGGAAGTCAGGTCGATGCGGTACTGGAACCGCTGATGGATGAACTTCATACACAAAAAGACGTAGTCTCCGTCTTATTTGTATTGAACGATACGAATAACTACACGTACACACACTCCCTTCAAGTCGGCATGCTATCTTACTATCTCGCTATCTGGATGGGATATACCGAGCAGGAAGCTTATGCGGCCGGTAGGGCCGGATACCTGCATGATGTCGGTAAAGCCAAAGTACCGCCCGAAATTCTAAACAAACCGGGCAAGCTGACTCCTGAAGAATACGAGGTTATGAAAAAACATGCCCAGTACGGTTATGACATCATTATGGAATCTACCGGTGATGAACTGAGCGCGATTGTCGCCCTGCAGCACCATGAACGAGCAGATGGTAAAGGTTATCCAAACGGCCTCACGCTCGATCAGATTCATCCGTACGCACGCATCACAGCGGTCGCCGATATTTATAGTGCAATGACGACTCACCGGGTCTATCAGTCCAAACAGGAACTGCTGCGTGTACTCAAGGAAATTCACCGCATGAGCTTCGGACAGCTGTATGCCGAGGCCGCCCAAACCTTTATCCGAAATATGCTGCCCAATATGATCGGCAAAAAGGTTCGTCTTAATTCCGGTGAGACCGGAAGAATCATCATGACCAATCCGACAGACTATTTCCGTCCGCTGATTGAGACTAATCAGGGGTTCACGGATCTGTCCGTTCAAGCTACGCTGGAGATTGAAGAGATCTTTATTTGACAGTGGCAGAGCCGCCGCCAGAAGCATCATCCTTTGGATATATGGCTGTCTGAGCCGGCTGATGAAAAGTTGAGCAGGTTTAGAGGTTTTGATGAACATACGGCATTGCAAAAAGCTGGCTCTTCCATAGAAGCGGGCCAGCTTTTTTGCGTTTAAAAAGTATATTCGAATTCTTGAGCTGAACCGACGTTTTTGAATCTGCTTTTTTAAAGCAATAGGTTTGCAGATTTATTGGCTGCCTCGAATCAATTCAACGAAATATGGTAATCTTTTTTCAGATAAGCATGAATACTGCGGAAATCATCTTCAGTCAACTCACGGAGTCGCTTTCCGTCTTTCTCGTGGCCGAGGATAATACCCATCACTTCGGCCGCCAACGCGGTTGTTGGTGTAATTCTGGCGCTACCATACGCCTTGATGGATGCGCCGATATTTTTACCGGCTACCAGTACATTATCATAATTTTTCAGTTCAAAGGAACGTAGTGGAATGCCATACGCATCCGGCTTGCCGTAGCCCTTGCCGGTTGGTACTTCTCTCGTTCCCTGAATATCCATCGGGTAGCCGCCGATGCTGACATTGTCCCAGAACATCTCGCTGCTGTTCAGATCTTCCGCCTGCAGCACATAATCTGTCTCGTAACGGTTGTAGTCTCGGATATACAGGTATTCCGGGTATCCGTTCAGCTTGGCATTCCGGTAGCCCGGAATATTCTCGCGCAGGAATTCCAGCACATGCGGCGCTTCGGCTTTGCCTTTGGCGATAGCGGTGCGTACGGATTCGGGGTCCGCCGGATCGACATCGTAGATCAGCAGCGCATTGATAATGACCTCACCATCCTTCTGGTAGGTCGAATTGATGCCGCGCAGCTTGAGCTGAGAATCGCTGATCTTGAATGTATCTGTCACCTTGCTGTATCCGGTGCCAAAGTCATAATCGACATACGTGTTGGGGCCGTATTTGGCTTCCAGATTGGACAGCGGATAATCCCGCAGCGTCGCACTGTGCAGAACGAGCCAGTCGACATTTTTGAACTTCAGCATATAGGTAGCAGCCATATACTCCGGCTGGTCTCCCCCGCCAAAAATGGATTCCACTCCCGGTATCCGGGTAACGTCCAGCTGAGAGGAAAGCGCGGCATAATCGGTATTTTCCACAAAATATTTGGCATTTACCGTATGCTCGGTGCCGTCCTTTTCCGTGTAGGTCAGACTGACTATGGACTGCCTGTTACTTACTTCCGCCTGCTGGATATGCTTGATGGTGATGCCGCTTTTGAGCGGAATGCCTTCGATCAAGCGGTTATAGTATTGGATAAAATCGGATTCCTTACGAATCTCGCCGCTGTTGTAGGCATTATACAGCTTTTTCATCTCGCCCTGGACGAGGCTGATCTTTTTGTTATTATTCGGTTCATCCAGTACGAGCATCTGTCCCTGAATCAGCTGACCGCCGGGCTTGTCACGGGGATCGATAATCAGTACATTCAATCCTTCATCATGGGCAGCCTTGGCCATCAGAATGCCTTCGATCTCACTACCGACGAGCACCAGATCATAATGTTCATCGACCACCGGAGCCGGGATGGCTGCCGTCTGACCGCTGCTGTCTGCTGCTGTACCACTGCCGCTCTGTGCTGGATGGTTCGCTCCTGCCTGATTGATGCCCTTGCCGGATGCTGCCGTGGATTGCGCGGCGTTCTGGACAGCCTGATGCTGCATATACCATACCGCTCCCGCTGCCACGATGACCAGCGCCATCATTGCGGTCAGGATGGGAATACGAATGGATCGACGTTTTCTTCTGCTGTGTGTCTCACTTCTTCTGCTTTTCAATGTACCGTTAACCACCTTGCTTGTAAATTGTCTGTAACTGACTGGTATATGGAATGCATATGTACTAAAATAGATAGTTCAGGGAACTTCTGTTACTGTCTGTAAAGCAGTACATTTTGCCCGGGCAGATTAGCCGCAGGTTATACCAGTGAAGCTGTAGATTTACCGGAATATGCCATCCCGTCCCTATCAAAGGGTACAGGTCGATACCTGTCTTCGTCAACAACGGTTTTGTAATGATTGGAATAGATACCGGGTTACCGACTCCGAAAGGATGAATAAAGAATGGATTTTGTAACGATTGACTTTGAGACTGCCAACTCCAGCCGTGCCAGTGCCTGCTCGATCGGAGTCGTGGAAATCAGCGGCGGCGAGATCACAACCGAACGCTCCTGGCTGATCAACCCGCAGCAGCATTTTGATGCCATGAATATTAGCATCCATAACATCACATCCTCCATGGTACAGGATGCACCAACCTTTGGCGAACTGTGGCCGGATCTGCTGCCTTATTTGGAAAATAAACATGTGGTCGCCCACAATGCGGCCTTTGATATGAGTGTACTGCGTCACAGTCTGGATGCCGCCAGTGCCGGTTATCCGGCATTTCAGTATTACTGCACCTATCTGCTCAGCAAAAAGATATTGAACGAGCTGCCTTCCCACCGGCTGAACAATCTGGCAGCCTATTTTGGCATTGAGCTGAACCATCACGATGCACTGGAAGATGCCCGTGCCGCTGCCCTTGTATTGCTCCAGCTGATGGAACGCAAGCAGCAGTTCACCCCGGCTGAACTGTCCGCCGCTTTTGGCTATAAGCCTGGCACCCTTTATTCAGGCGGATATACCGCTTTCTCCGCAGCCGCTTCCAAAACGAAAAAGCCAGGCAGCTGGAAAAAAAGCAGCTTGGGCCGTTACAGCTGAATAAGCCACCGAACAGTATTACAATTAAGAGACTGACTCGTTTCCTCTTTATCCATTAAACCTTCTTTTTTATTATATTCACACATCGACTCGCGAAAGGAGCGGGTCTTTTTCTTTTCCATGTTATCCATTCATTTTCAATTTTCTATTTACATATTGGTTTATTTTACCGAAAGAATTATATACGAATAATTCAATCCTATATTCAGGCTAAGGGAGAAACCAATGAAAAAGAAAATGAGACTTACCTTTTTTGCTAAAAATATCATTCTAATGTCGATTGGTATCTTGTTGGTCGGTGTTATGCTTACTATCTTCAATGTGATTGCGCAGGAACGGATGGCTTTAAATGATCTGCACAAACAGTATACGGGTGTGTCAGCTTACATGAGAGAACAGATCGGAACATCGCTCATTCTGAAGGCTGCCGAAAATCCTGTGGCAGGCAGCGCTATTGATAAAGAACTGACTGCCTTGCTTAATGAAATATCAAACACGAATCCGAATATAGCACAGGCTTATGTATTTAGTACCGCTATCGTAAATAACCAACAAACCGTTATCGCTTCTCCTACTCATTTGATCGAAGCAGGTATGGGGACGGGGACCCTGTACGAGAACCCTCCGATTATGTATGCCGCCATGCAGCAGGTCGCAGACAGCGGCGAACCGATAGGTACCGATGTGTACACCGATATATATGGAAGCTGGTCCAGCGTCCTGCAGCCGGTCAAGGATAGCTCCGGTAAAGTCATTGCCGTACTGGGCATGGATATCAGTGCCGCTGATATTGAAAATAATACGGCTACCCTACTGCGCAACTCCCTGCTTATTTTGATCTGTTGTGTTGTTGTTGTCCTTCTTATTCAATATTTTGTTATGCGGCGCATGATGCAGCCAGTCCGGGATCTGTTTGTCGCAATCAAACAGATGAGTACAGGGGATCTGAATGTGCAGCTGCGCGCAGACCGTAAAGATGACTTTGGTGAATTGAACCGCAATTTTGCCGAGATGGCTGGCGAACTCAAAAATGTCATTGCCGGGGTGCAGCGCAAAGCCCAACAGGCAGCCGAAGCTTCTTCTTCGCTCACCAATAACGTTGAACAAAATGTTCATATGCAAAAAGAAGTACTGCACACTGCTGAACAGGTTAATCGTGGTGCCGAGAGCCAGGAACAAGCAGCCGGCGAAACAGCAAGAGTAATGGAAGAGATGTCCAGAGCTATTCAGGAAATTGCCCAAACCGCTTATCAAGTATCCGAAGCCGCTGCAGAAATGAAAAATAAAGCAGGTGGTGGCGGAACCACTATCAATCAGATTGCCACTCAGATGACAGCCATCAGTGCTGCGGTAGATCGCTCGGCAACATGTATTCGACAGCTGCAGCAGCGTTCTCGTGAAGTGGAAGGCATGGCCGAACTGATTTCAGGTATTGCTTCACAGACCAACCTGCTCGCATTGAATGCCGCCATTGAAGCTGCACGCGCTGGTGAACAAGGCAGAGGATTTGCAGTTGTGGCTGAAGAAGTACGCAAGCTGGCCGATCAGTCGGCCCAGTCAGCTGGTCAAATCTCCGGAACGCTGGGGCTGATGAGAAAGGATACGGATGAAGCCGTATCCTTGATGGAGGCTGGTATCCGTGAAGTGGAAGCCGGTATCAAGCTGTCACAGCAGACGGGGGAAGCTTTCCATCAAATCGAGACAGCGATCAGTGATGTATCTTCCCAGACCGAAGATATGTCCGCCGTCACCGAGCAAATGTCTGCCAGCTCCGAAGAAGTATCTTCTTCTGTATCCGAACTGGCCGAGATTGCGGGCGTTTCAAGAAAAGGTGCTGCGGAAGTGACCGAGACATCGCATCGGCAACGTGAAGCCCTCGGCGGCATATCGGCTTCTTCCGAAGACCTGCGGATTATGGCAGAAGAATTAAATGAATTAATTGCCAAATTCAAAATCTGATTAGAAAAATGGGATTAGAACGTTCTTCCCTGCATTCGTAGCACCAATTAGCGAATCCAAACACAGCACCCCCGTACTTGCCCATTATGGCAGCAAAGTACGGGGGTGTTTTGTCCTATTCTTAGGTTAGTTATTTGTTCTGTCAGCTGTTTACCGGTCAACTGCAGACAAATCTTTGACCATAATAAAATCGGTCTGTTCCTCATCTCCCATATAAAAGGAATGTGCCCCTGTCTGCACAAATCCCTGCCGCTGGTAAAAGGCAATTGCATTTTCATTTTTCTCCCATACGCCCAACCAGACTGCAGCTTTACCATTCTGTACTGCGATATCTATCGCTTTATCGAACAGATGCTTGCCAATTCCCTGCTTTTGAAAAGAACTTCGTACATAGATTCGCTCGATCTCCAGTGCCTCATCCCCAGGTGAATTCTGATCCCGGAATGTCTCTTCAAATGTCTCATAACCGATCTGCTGCAGCTGCTGTGCGTCTTCCACTGTACATTTTCTGATACTGATATTCATGTTACCTTTTACACTCCTCTGGCTTGTTGAATAACTGACACATTAATAGTTTCGTTTATGACCTTTTTTGACAGACTCCCAGTCTTTCTCCACGTTGTGTCTGACTTTTCGGAGAAGTTCATGAATCATCTCGGTTTCCTCTTCGGACAAACCCTCCAGAGCTACAGAATTGGAATAATCATTTTCCCGCTTGATAACAGGATAGACCTGCTCTCCTTTGGCGGTGGGAAACAGCTTTTTAACCTTTTTATTATGCAGATCTTCCCTTTTCTCGATAAAGCCGCTTGTCTCCAGCTTCTGGATTGCGCGCGAAGCGGTCGTCCGATCCACCTTGATCATCTCGGCCAGCTTTTCCTGAATAATGCCTGGCTGCTCGCAGATCCGCACGAGATACAGATATTGCCCTTTGGTCAAATCGTATTCTTTGAATTCGATATTGCTGATCGAATCCAGCGCTCGCGCGATCATGCCGATTTCCCGCAGAATCTCTTTCATCATGTGCTCCTTTATCCATCGTTTATAGAATATTTTATTGCAAATACAACAAAAATAAGATAGTTTAAATCTAACTCATTTATATTGCATTTGCAATATAAATTGATGAATGATAAACCGGATTAATGATAAAGGAGCAGATTGCTTTGAAATATATATTTTATGTACTCGGAATAGGGATACTCGCGCTGGGCATCTCCCTGATGATCCAGTCGAAACTTGGCACATCGCCATTTGATGCGCTGCTGGTAGGATTGTCTGTACGTGTGGGACTAACGGTAGGCAGCTGGGAGATCATCATCGCGCTGATGCTGGTTGGCCTGAATGCCATCGTTCAGAGACAAAAACCCGAGTGGCTGGGCATGATCACTGCACTGCTGACCGGTGCAGGCATAGATATGTGGCTGATGATCCTGCAGCACGGACTGACGCCTGAATTATGGTACAGCCGTTGGCTCTGTTTTGGTATCGGGCTGGTTATTACCGGGTTGGGAACGGCTGCGTATTTGTATACCAACTTTGCAGCGATCCCGATTGACCGGTTGACACTGGTGCTGCAGCAGCTGCTTCGGACAAATATGCTGGTGACGAGGACGGTGGTGTATATGGTGTTTCTGATAATGGCATTGATGCTGGGTGGTCCGATTGGTGTAGGGACGGTGCTGACGGTAGCTTTGGGAGGAGTGGTTTTACAGTATTTTATGCCTGTGGTAGGGAAGGTATTGGATCGGGTTTTATGAGGATGGTAAGGAAAAAATAAAACTCAATACATTCGTTTTAACGTTATTAAAATCGTAAAAACGTAAATCAACTATTTCTCTATAAATATGCTTATGATATATTTAGTTTGTTAGGAGGTGTCCTCTGTGCTTCAGTACATAACTTTGGGAATAACTTTAATTACTCTATGTATCAGCCTATATACTCTGTCTGTTGCAATTCGGAAAAAATGAACATTTGGGTCAGCTCAAACAGCATTTGAAGTACATGTACTTACCTATAGGTGCTGCCTAAGCTGACAACTTAAGAAAGAAGAGGAAATGGCTATGCTTCGTGAGTCTTATATTCAGTACGTATGCCTGTATATTTTCTTAATATAATATAGCTGAAATTTTCTCTTACACATAAGTTACATATACTTCCATTAAATATATTTATTTGATATAGTATTTTTAATCTAACGAAAGAGGTGTTACATATGAAAAAGTATTTAGCCGTTTTAGGTCTGACCGCTATCTTGGCATTATCCGTCTCTGCTGTTACTTCTGCCGCAACACCGCCTAAGTGTCCCCCATACAATCAAGGTTGCGCGCTACCTTGGTAATAACTCGGCTGGCTGATTTCGATCAGTCAGCTTTTATTTTGCTTCATAGAGCTAAATAGGATTATAGGCATTTTTGTTTTAAGTTTATAGTCAATTTTATTCGAATTTTTCATATAATGTATTTCTCATTACATATCCAGAGAATTATATTGGAGTTTATGTATCAAATACTGATGATCCAGATGGAAAAGAATTATTCATTATTCAACTTGAATTCTTGGAATAGGACTTTGCCGGTCATTACCTTTTATTACAATAAAAAAAGAAGACGAACTTAAAAGTTCGCCTTCTACATAAATCAACAATACTAAATTGGCATAAATTCGGTACGACTTTCCTCATCCTTAACCTAAAAGTCACAAATCCCTTTTAACGGCAAGGCCTAAAAGTTTTAACCGATAGAACCTTCCATCTCGAACTTGATCAGACGGTTCATTTCAACCGCATACTCCATCGGCAGTTCTTTCGTAAATGGCTCGATAAAGCCCATTACGATCATCTGAGTCGCTTCGTCTTCAGTCAGACCACGGCTCATCAGGTAGAACAGCTGATCTTCGGATACTTTGGATACCGTTGCTTCGTGCTCAAGCGTGATGTTATCATTCTTGATCTCGTTGTACGGAATAGTATCGGAAGTGGACTCGTTGTCCAGAATCAGCGTATCGCATTTGATGTTGGACTTGGAACCTTCGGAGTTGCGTCCGAATGATGCTAGACCACGGTACGTTACTTTACCGCCATGTTTACTGATCGATTTGGATACGATTGTAGACGTGGTATCCGGAGCCAGGTGGATCATTTTCGCACCGGCATCCTGCAGCTGACCTTTACCGGCTACAGCGATCGACAGTACGGAGCCTTTGGCGCCGCGGCCTTTCAGTACTACTGCAGGGTATTTCATAGTCAGCTTGGAACCGATGTTACCATCAACCCATTCCATAGTCGCGTTCTCTTCTGCAACCGCACGTTTGGTAACGAGGTTGTAGATGTTTGGCGCCCAGTTCTGGATCGTTGTATAACGCACACGAGCATCCTTCTTACAGATGATCTCAACTACCGCACTGTGCAGGGAGTTGGTGCTGTAAATCGGTGCTGTACAGCCTTCTACATAGTGTACAAAGCTGCCTTCGTCCGCGATGATCAGCGTACGCTCGAACTGACCCATGTTCTCGGAGTTAATGCGGAAGTACGCCTGCAGAGGCACGTCGCATTGTACGCCTGGCGGCACATAGATGAAGCTTCCGCCGGACCATACGGCACTGTTCAGTGCTGCGAATTTGTTGTCTGTGGGTGGAATAACCGTGGAGAAGTATTCTCTCAGGATCTCCGGATGCTCACGCAGTGCAGTATCCGTATCCATGAAGATTACGCCCTGGTCTTCCAGTTCTTTTTGCATGCTGTGGTATACAACTTCAGATTCATACTGAGCGGATACACCAGCCAGGAATTTTTGTTCTGCTTCCGGGATACCGAGTTTGTCAAAGGTTTCCTTGATCTCTGTCGGTACTTCTTCCCATGTTTTACCTTGTCCTTCGGATGGCTTTACATAGTACTGGATATCGTTGAAGTCCAGTCCACTCAGATCGCCGCCCCATTCAGGCATAGGCATTTTTTCGAATTGTTCCAGTGATTTGAGACGGAAATCCAGCATCCATTGCGGCTCGTTCTTCATACGAGAAATCTCCATTACGATTTCCTTGTTCAGACCTTTACCGGACTGGAAAATGGATTTGTGCTCATCACGGAAACCATATTTATAGTCTTCCATTTCTGGTGCTTTTTTAGCCATTGTTGTAGCCTCCCTATCTTAATTGTTCAAGCTGTCTTCGCCGATTCCTTTGCGCAGGGCATTCCAGGCCAGAGTGGCACACTTAATGCGAGCAGGAAATTTATTGACTCCGGATAGGGCTTCGATCTCTTCGTATTCTGCAAATTCCACTTCTTCGCCTTTCATAAGGGCGGAGAAACGGTCTGCCAGCTCAAGTGCTTGTTCATACGTCTTGCCTTTAATCGCTTCCGTCATCATGGAGGCGGATGACATACTGATTGAACAGCCATCTCCCGAGAATTTGGCGTCCACTACCTTGTTGTCTTCCACCTGAAGCTGCAGGGTTATGCGGTCACCACAGGTCGGGTTATTCAGTTCAACCGTCATCGCTCCATCTTCAAATGTACCGCGGTTGCGTTGATTTTTGTAATGATCCATAATCACGCGGCGGTAAAGATCATCAAGTTGCATCGCCAAAATACTCCTTTGTCTGAACCAACGCTTCAATGAGTCTATCCACGTCTTGTTCATTATTATACAGGTAAAAGCTTGCGCGTGCCGTAGAACTTGCTTCCAGCCATCTCATTAATGGCTGACAGCAGTGATGTCCGGCACGAATAGCTACCCCGTAAGTGTCCAGCACGGTCGCCAGATCATGAGGATGTACACCTTCAAGGTTGAAAGTAACAATACCCACTTTGCGCTTGGCCGGACCATATATTTTAATACCCTCAATCTTGGACATACGCTCCATTGCATAGTTGGCCAGATGGGCTTCATGCTCTTCAATCTTGTCCATACCGATCTCGGACAGGAAATCGATCGCTGCGCCCAGACCTACCGCACCGGAAATGATCGGCGTACCGCCTTCAAATTTCCAGGGAGCATCTTTCCAGTCGGATTCATACAGTCCTACGTCATTGATCATCTCGCCGCCGAATTCGATAGGTTCCATCTGTGCCAGCAGCTTGCGCTTGCCGTACAGTGCACCGAATCCGGTCGGTCCGCACATTTTGTGGCTGGACAGGGCGTAAAAGTCACAGTCCAGGTCCTGCATATCCACCTTCATATGCGGTGTACTCTGTGCGCCGTCCACGACCATAATCGCACCGTGACGGTGGGCAATCTCGGCAATTTCCTTCACCGGATTGACGACACCGAGTACGTTGGATACATAGACGACCGAGACGATTTTGGTATTTTCATTGATTACTTTTTCCACATCGGCCAGATCGATATTGCCATCCGGCTGCAGTGGGATATATTTCAGCGTCGCTCCTGTCCGCAGCGCGAGCTGCTGCCACGGAATCAGGTTGCTGTGGTGCTCCATCGGGGTGACGACGATCTCGTCTCCGGGCTGGAGACGCGGACCGCCATACGAGGAAGCGACCAGGTTGAGCGCTGTTGTTGTACCACGGGTAAACACAATCTCTTCACTGCGTTCAGCATTGATGAAACGGGCAATCTTCTCGCGTGCACCTTCATAAGCGTCGGTCGCACGTGTTCCCAGTGTATGCACACCACGGTGTACATTGGAATTGTCCCATTCATAATAGTGACGCAATGCATCCAGAACAACACGCGGTTTCTGTGAAGTTGCCGCATTATCCAGATACACAAGCGGATGTCCGTTTACTTCCTGGTGTAAAATCGGAAACTGCTCGCGGATGAGCTCGTTCACTGTCCGACTTTCCTTTCCACCAGTTCCTGCAGACGAACACGCAGCTGTTCCAGTGGAATATCAGATACGACCGGAGCCAGGAAGCCATAAATAATCAGTCGTTCTGCCTGTGCACGGGAGATACCGCGTGACATCAGGTAATGCACCTGTTCAGGGTTAACCTGTCCTACGGATGCCGCGTGCCCTGCCATAACATCATCTTCATCGATCAGCAGGATCGGGTTGGCATCACCACGTGCTTTCGGGCTGAGCATCAGCACTTTCTCTGCCTGCTCACCGTTGGAACGGGTAGCGCCTTTCTCGATCTTGGTAATTCCGTTAATGATTGCATTGGCTTCTTCACGCATAACCGCGCGGGTCGTCATCTGGCTGGTGGAGTCTTTGCCAAAGTGAACCGCTTTGGTCGTATAGTTCAGACGCTGTGCGCCAGAGCCTACAGCAATAACTTTTGCATCTGAAGTGGAGCCGTTGCCTTTGAGAATCGTCGCGGTATCGGTTACGGTGTTGCCATCGTTCATTTCACCGATAATCCATTCGATGGATGCATCGTTGCCGGTTACCGCACGACGGTAGCTCATATCCGTTACGTTCAGACCGAGCTGGTGAACCGTCGCATAACGAACTTTAGCTCCGTCTTTGGCTACAATTTCGACGATACCGTTATGCACACGGCTTGCCTCGCCAGTGGATACATAGTTGTCCACGTAGGTTACGGAACTGTTGGTGTCGGCAATAACGAGTACGCGCGGTGCAAATGTTGCTTCTGCATTTTCCGTTACAAATACAGCTTGCAGCGGGATGGATACTTCTACGTTTTTGGGAACGTAGAGGAATGCTCCACCATTCCACAGTGCTGCACTCAGTGCAGTCAGCTGGTTTTCATCGTTTTTGACAACTGTGGACAGATGCGCCTGTACCAGGTCGCCATGCTCACGTGCTGCTGTCTCCAGATCGGTGAAAATGATACCCTGGGCTTTCATCTCATCCGACAGGCTGGAGTAGATCACGCCGGAATCCTTTTGAACGAGCAGGTTCGCCGATTCTTCTTCATTGACCAGCTGGCTTACCACTACAGGCAGTTCCTGCAGAGAAGCAACCGGACTTACAGGCTGATACGTACCATAGTCTGCAAGATTCCATTTATCGATTTTCGTTTTTTCCGGTTTGGGCAGTTCGAGCCGGGAAGCGAGTTCCAGAGCGCCCAGGCGGCTGTCCGTCAGCCAGGCCGGTTCGTTTTTTTGTTGGGATAGTGATTTGAGAGCTTCCGTGTTAAGCGGAAGTATCGTCTGCAATGTCATTGTGTAGCTCCTCCTTCCGTACAGTAATTTACGCTTCTTGACCTACAGTTTCGTCAGTGATGCCGAGTTCTTCTTTCACCCAGTCATAGCCTTCTGCTTCCAGACGGGCTGCCAGTTCCGGACCGCCGGATTTCACAATACGGCCCTGCATCATAACGTGTACATAGTCAGGCGTGATGTAGTTCAGGAGACGCTGGTAGTGAGTAATGATCAGGAAACCACGATCTTCATTGCGCATTTTATTTACACCGTCTGCTACGATGCGCAGAGCATCGATATCCAGACCGGAGTCAATTTCATCAAGAATAACGAGTTTTGGATCAAGCATCATCATTTGCAGAATTTCGTTACGTTTTTTCTCACCACCGGAGAAACCTTCGTTCAGGTAACGGTGAGCAAACTCAGGGTTCATTTCCAGCTCTTTCATGCTGCCTTCCATCTGGCGGATGAATTTGATCAGGGAAATTTCTTTACCTTCTTCACGGCGTGCGTTGATTGCACTGCGCAGGAAGTCGGAGTTAGTTACACCCGTAATTTCACTTGGATATTGCATAGCCAGGAACAGACCTGCGCGTGCGCGCTCGTCCACTTCCATCTCCAGTACATCTTCACCGTCAAGTGTTACAGTACCTTCGGTCACTTCATATTTGGGATGTCCCATCAGTGCGGAAGCCAGCGTACTTTTACCGGTACCGTTAGGTCCCATGATCGCGTGGATTTCTCCGCCTTTCATCGACAGGTTAACACCTTTAAGGATTTCCTTGTTCTCGATTGTTGCTTTCAGACCTTCAATGACGAAATTTGTTGCCATAATAGTCGTCCCTCCAAATAAGTAAGTAAGCAGCCAAATAGATCAATTTTGATGTATCGTCTATCGGCATGCTTCATAAAATGATCGTAATACCATGTTCACTTGTTAAATCATACCAGTAAAGCGATGTTGACCGCAAAAAAATATAAGCAACAACATTGTAAGTTGCCTTCTTCTCCAGCGGCTCTCCTCTTCCCGGCATGATGGTCAACAAGCTGCATATGATTGACTTTTCCTGCGGACATCAGGCTGATTTGCAACCCGATCTGCACACATTTATCATAACAGGGAAAAACCCCTCATTGTTCGATAGCCAGATCTTTTGCTGTGCAAAAATCCTTTTCTACAGAACCACGCATATCAAATGCCCAGCATTTCATCCATTTTAGATAAAGTCTAAGAATAAATCTTTCTTAGAACTATTCTAAACTGATTCTCAACGATTCTCAAGTATTTTATAATAATTTCAATATAGCCGCAATGAACTACAGATATCTTTCACCTTATCTTAACGTGAATATCAGGAACATGCCAGAGCAGCATGAGGTATTATATGGGGAAAAGTGTGCGATGACTTGTTGCTGCATGTGTTGGAAAAACTACAACGCTCCCGGGGAACCTCGCTGCACAATTGGATCGGTCTTCTGCCCTCCGTTAAGAATCGGATATCCTGAATTTCCGCTACCGCGGAAGATATCCAATTCTTAAATGAGGCCGCTCCGCTGCTGAAGTCCGATTCCAATTGCTCCGCTAGGTGCAGATTGGTCATTTTACTTTTTTATAGTAAAAAAATTTGCAAATCTGCAAGACAAGCTCTCAAGTATTCATATTTATTGAGCACAGTCTTCCCTTCATCGTTCCGATCATTTGAAGGTGACACTGTGATTCAGAAACATTCATTTAAATAAAAAATCTTTCCTTATGATCATTCACAACGCTTCTCTTCATCACATAACAATTAAAATGATTAAATCTTTCAAACCAATTATTCTTTACAAGCCTTTAAATCTTTAAGCCCTTCCAAATTGCCCCATCCCCTGTGCGGGGGAAAGTTGTTTGAGGGAGCACGGAGCGGAGGGAAGGGAATTGTCCGGCAGGCCGACATTTAAGAATGGATATTCCCGCTGTACCCATTTCAGAATATCCATTCTTAACCGGAGGACAGCCGGACGATCCCTTCCCGCAGCCGCCCCTGCCCCCTCAACCCTTCTTTCCCCCGCACCACCCCAACCCATAATAAAAAGCCTGACCGATCGCCTCAGTCAAGCTTTATGTGTTGGAATGTTCTGTTCCTGCAGCGATTGCAATACAACAGATCGCATTCTCTCAAACTCCGCAGCGTCCAGCACCGGCGTCAATTCGCTCGTCACCGAACCACTTGGTATGGATATCCACGATTTGCAGCCGTTATACTGCTCCTCTATTGGGATGTCCACCGGTCGTTCAATTATATATACCCGCAGGATTAGCAGATGAAGCGGGTTTTTCTTTTTCCAGCGCAGGCGTTCTTCGGCAAAAGTATCGGTCCAGATATGCGTGTCCCGCAGCCGGTTTAACTGCTCCTGATCATAGATTTCCAGATCATCCGTCACTTCGGCATACAGGCGTATGGTCGCAGTATTCTGCTCCGGCGACCAGTCTGCCATTGACTCGTCGACCAGATGCTGATATTCCGGTTTGAGCAGTTCACGACGCTGATGCTCATAGGTCGGATACAGATAAAAAGCATTTTCTTTCAACTCAAAATGGCGTGTTTCTTCCACAATGCCGCCTTTACGCATCAATAGAATCTGTCTGCCTTCCTCCAGTGCTCGAATAGCGGATGCCCATTCCTTGAGGGCAATCACCTTTTTGTTCATCAAATAGTCTCCTCCTCTATAAATCCAATACTTTGGTAAATGGCAGCCCGAATCAGTTCTTCGATTCTTTCATCCGCAGAGAAAATCAATGCGACAGGAAGTTCGACAGCATGTATGCTGCCTGGATAGATAACAATATCCTGCATCTGCATTTCGAATCGAAATCCATCTTCAAAAGAAATACCATCCCGATCCCGGTAACAATAGATTGCAGAAATGTCTTGGTCCTCTACAACAAAACGTCCTTTATCCAGATACATCTTTTGCAAGCCTCCTGTCACCTATAGCTTTCCATCACCCTATCTTTCTTTATTATAAAAGAAATAAAGGCAAATGACTGTATTCCGTTACAAATGAAAGCCACTATTTGCAGTTTATGCAAACAGTGGCTTGGATGTAGTATGCACTGGAGAATAATTTACAGCCTATCTACAGTATAGTATGTTCCGGCAGCCAATGATCTGACCCCAGCCCAAAGATCAGCAGCAATTCATGTGCAGACCGGGGAATTCCAAACAGGCAATATCGATTACCAGCCACCGCCTGTTGGAATCCAACGGTCATAATAATCAAACGTCGTATTACCATACACTCTAACCGGTCCATCCGTTTCCTTGAGTCGGTAGGTAACACGATAGTCGCTCACATCTTCCGGAAACCTGGGATAATAGCCCATCTTATAATCATACTTACCGGATTTTGTAAAGGTTACAGAATGCATGGGAACCCATTGTTTATAGTAACCATAAACTTCATAAGAAACAGTCAATTCACCCTGCCCTTGCATGACAAACGAGAAAGATACATCTGCCTGGTTATTCGTTGACCATTGTGCAGATGTATCCTGTTCGCCACCTCTGAGATTAAGGTATTCAACCCAGTTATGGTGCAAATCTTCCGGTGGTGGTTCGGTCTGAGGGGAGATCGAGGCTTTGACGCTTGCAGCTCCAAAAGGTAACATAACACTGAAGAACAAAGGTAAGAGGAGTATAAACGACATGCTTTTTAACCAGCCCTTTACTCTCATTTTCATTTCTCCTTTGTACTATTGTCAGACAAAAAAAATCTTCCGCCAAATGATTACGCTTACATTTTTCTTTTGACTTTATCCTTTGGTCCTTATTTACCTCCTTTCTTTGATACAAAAGCTTTCCCTATTAAATAATACCATATTTTTACTTTTATGTATTTAATAATATTTATTTATTATATAATAACGATGTATACAATTTCCATAAATAAAACCGCAACCTGTCATAGGACAGATTACGGTTTGTTTCAATCATCTTGATTGAATGATTAGTTATAAGAGAACTCAGCCCAAGAAAGAGCGCAGCATCCACATGTGTTTCTCCAGATCCGCTTTGAACGCGATCAGCATATCTGCTGTCGGTTGGTCACCGGACTCGTCAGCCAGTTCGATTGTTTCCTGGAACTGCTCACATACAGTAGCAAAGTCTTCAATGATTGTTTGTACCATCGTGCGTGCATCTTCGCTGCCGTTCGCTTCCTGGATACTGGACAGTTCCAGATACTCTTTCATTGTAGCAGCCGGGGAACCTTTGAGTGTCAGCAGACGCTCAGCGATTTCGTCCATTTTCAGGGTCACTTCGTTATACAATTCTTCGAACTTGATATGCAGCGTGTAGAAGTTCTCGCCTTTGACATACCAGTGGAAGTTGTGGATTTTCACATATAGTACATTCAGGTTAGCCACCTGCAGATTCAACAGTTCTTCAATGCGTTTGGTTTGAGTAGAGTTTTCGTTTGTAATGTTAGACATAATCATTATCCCTCACTTTTATGAATTTGGTGAAATCGATAAACATGTCAGGCTCATCTGCATACATCTTACCCGTGCGAGCATTGGACGAAACAATCGGTACCGGAAACAGGGTACTGATGAAGATCGTTTAAACGCAGGCGCAGCTTCTGTTTTATAATGGAATATAGCAGAAAAAAGACTGTGCAAAAGCCTACTTTTCCGATATCCTATATTCTAATGTTTTTAATTATCCAAGGGAGTGATTCTCTATTATGAATAATCAGATTCTATCCAATGATGTTCCGGTCAAAGCTCCATTTGAACCGCTGCTGTCCCTTCGCTGGGCGGATGACAAACTGCTGATGCTGGATCAGCGTCTGCTTCCGGACGAGATTGTGATGCTGGAGCTGTTCACTGCGGAGCAGGTGTTTGAAGGGATTCGTTCCATGAAAGTACGCGGAGCACCGGCGATCGGCATTTCCGCCGCTTATGGGGTTGTACTGGGCGCCTGGGAATACAAAGGTGAAGACGCGGATGCCTGGCTCAAGCATGTACTCAAAACTGCGGCTTATCTGGCAGAGTCCCGTCCAACCGCCGTCAATCTGTTCTGGGCATTGGATCGCATGAACAAGCGTGCCCACCAGCTCGCCGAGCAGGAAGGAACAACCGAGTCCCGCCATGCCGGACTGCTCGCCGAAGCCATCGCCATTCATGAAGAAGACGAAGAAGTCTGCCGTATGATCGGAGTGCATGCCCTGCCGCTGTTCGAGGATGGCATGGGTGTACTGACCCACTGCAACGCCGGTGGACTGGCGACTGCCAAATACGGTACCGCACTGGCGCCGATGTATCTGGCTCATGAACAGGGCATTCAGCTGAAAGTGTATGCCGATGAGACCCGTCCTGTACTGCAGGGTGCAAGGTTGACGGCATTTGAGCTTCAGCAGGCAGGTATTGACGTGACGCTGCTGTGCGACAATATGGCAGGCATGGTCATGTCCAAAGGCTGGATTCAGGCGGTTATCGTCGGCGCAGACCGTGTTGCAGCCAACGGTGATGTTGCCAACAAAATCGGTACTTACAGCGTGGCGGTACTCGCCAAAGCGCATAATATTCCTTTTTATGTAGCCTGCCCGCTGTCGACAATTGATCTGTCTACATCCACAGGAGCCGAGATTCCGATTGAAGAACGTTCGGCCGAAGAAGTTACCCAAGGATTCGGCAAACGTACCGCTCCGGAAGATATCAAAGTATTCAATCCTGCATTTGATGTAACGCCAAGTGAATATGTCACTGCCATTATTACAGAAAAAGGTCTGGTATACCCTTCCTATACTGAAAACTTGCCGAAGCTTTTTCAAGACTAAAACAAGTTGTTAAACGAACTTTATGAATTGAATCAAGGAAAAACTTTATCATTCCATGCGTTATTGCCGGGGTCCGTCGGACCTCGGCATTTTTGTTGTCACACCTGTGATTTATCTAACATTTTTCGACACTTAACCGATAAATACAGTGAGTAGATGACAGACAACTGATCGCATATCCAGAATGATAACTGAACACATCCAGTCCTAAGAACTAACTCTAAAGACCTATTAATGTTTCATTTAAAATGATATAGTTTATTCTGGAATGACGATACCAATCTGATAAAGTAAGCGAGATGGGAGAAATATGACGAAACAGCAGACTAATGATGACACCGAGTTTATATTTAATGTCGACCTCATGATTACCGGACCAAGCAATGCGGTTGCTCTTCAAAAGCTGCTGGAAATCCTTAATAATCAGGAGGAACTGGCAGACTTCCGAATTGTCTCCGGCATCAAATTGGGACAAAAAATTGAAGCCGCTGCGCAAATCCCGGGCAGACAGAGCACTCCTGTTAATGTTGCCATAGCACAAAAAGCACAGGCGAGAACAGCTTTGCGGAAGCAGGAAGCTCCTGCCAAACCAGTCCAACGCTCCGACGCCGAATCAGCTGCCGCTCTTCAGCAAAAAATTGAGAATGACATGACCAGCTGGCTGTCTCTATATATTCAGGGTAATCAGCTGATCCGGCTGACGATTAACCGCCGGGGAGAACGCTTCTCCATCCCCTGCCGCATCCTGAAGTTTGATAATGAAGATCAGACTATCAGCGTATACCATGTGGATGAGAAGCAGGTATACACTTTCAAGCTTAATGAAATTGATGATTTCCAGCATGTATAGACCGGCAAAGTGAACGGATGAAAAACCAAAAAGCGCCTGCGGCAGAGAGCCGTCAGGCGCTTTTTGGTTTTCCTAAGAGGCATTGCATATTTGTGAAAGAATGGACGTGCCCGGAGCAAAAACCCGTATAGCTGTACAAATGTGCAACATGCTGTACGTCTTGCTGCTGTGTTCAACTGTACCTTGGCTGCTGCTATCGGCAGCCGACAGAAATCAGGCTGCTTTTTTGCCGTATCTGGCACCGGCGACAGCAAGTAGAATCCAGCCTGCGATAAAGCACAAACCGCCCAGCGGTGTAACGGCTCCGAGTACTTTGACACCAGTGATACACAGTACATAGAGACTGCCCGAGAACAAAATCACGCCGGCAGTGAACAGTCGCGCCGCCCAGCGCAGCAGCGCCGACTCACCGAATGATCCGGCGAGCAGTGCGGTAATCAATATTGCAATCGCATGGACAAAATGATATTCGACTCCGGTACGGAATGTCTCTATTCTCGCTCCGATAATGGGCTCCAGGATGTGAGAACCAAAAGCGCCAATTCCTACACCAATCATGCCCAGAATAGAACCTGTAATAATATACGTACGCTGCATATTAAGCCTCCTGTCAGATCATTTCCGATTTTATCCTGTAATAAACACAATCTGTGTTATTATAGCCTATCACAGATCATTATTTTGTGAAGAAATCATGAATGCCTGTTCCAACAGTGGTCTGCCCGAATCATGCTGCATATGTTGACAAACTGCAAGTCATGGTATAATAGCCCGAGCTGTGATAACTCACAGTGCATTTTAATATGCCTATGAACCGTGAAGACAGGAGAATGTTATGAATTCCATTCGTATTTTTACAGACAGTACCTGCGATCTGCCAGCCTCCTGGCTGGAGGAACATCAGGTGGTCATTGTGCCGCTCTATGTCACTTTCGGTGATCAGGTGTACCGTGATGGCGTGGATATCAAGCCTGCTGAGTTGTATCAACGCGTTCAGCAGCAGGGACAGCTGCCAAAGACGTCCGCTCCTTCACCAGCTGATTTTATACATGCTTTTACACCTGTCATCGAAACGGGACAGGATATTATCTATATCAGCCTCTCTTCTGCCCTATCGTCGACGTATGCCAATGCGTGTATTGCTGCTGACGAATTTGACGAAGGCCGGGTCACTGTGCTGGATTCACTGAATCTGTCGAGTTCGATCGGCCTGCTCGTTATGAAAGGTGTTCACGCTGCTGCATCGGGTGCATCCGTGTACGAAATCATCACGTTATTGACCGAGGTACGGGGACGCATCGAGACCGAGTTTGCTATCGATTCGCTGGAATATCTATACAAGGGCGGACGCTGCTCCGGTATGCAGAACCTCATTGGCAGCCTGCTCAAAATCCGGCCGGTGATCGAAGTGACACCGCAGGGAACGCTGGTGCCGGCATACAAAGTGCGCGGCAAGCGGGAAAAGGCGGTCGAACAGCTGCTGCGTAATACGCTAGCCAATGCAGACCGGCTGGATGAAGAAGTGATTTTTGTCGTTCATTCCTTTGCTGAGGAAGAAGCCAAGACCATGCAGGCGGTACTGCAGGAACAGACCAATGCACGTCAGGTCATGATTACCGAAGCAGGCTGTGTCATTTCCAGTCACTGCGGGCCCCAGACGATCGCCATCATGTACGCTACGCGGGCCTGATCGCTGTTTGAACCTGTATTCTCGCCAGTAGTGAGGTCGATGATAATCTATCTGCTGCTATTGGCAGCAGATTATATGCCAAAAGGCGCTTATGCAGATCACAGATGATCTGCATAAGCGCCTTTTGGTATTGTCTGCTTCTGTTGTATATCGTATCGGCAGCTTCATCACTGTATCTCTCGGCGGTGGGCAGTGATTATGCTTTTACGCAGATCCGTTTCATTTAGCCCAGCTGTCAGAAGCCCAGCTGTCATTGTAGCTTCCTATCCGGTTATTCTCCGTCTTCGACCAGTTTGAGCGGAAGAGTAAAGTAGAATGTAGAGCCGACATGCTCCCTGCTCTCCACCCCGATAGAGCCATTCATCAGTTCAATCAGATTTTTGCTGATAAACAAGCCGAGTCCTGTACCGCCATACTGCCGATTCATTACCTGATGTACCTGGGAGAAGGACTGGAACAGATCGCCCAGACGGTCTGCCGGAATGCCAATACCGGTATCAATAATCCGGAAATTGATCAGCATGCCATGCTCTCTGGAAATATGGGAAACTCCGACCACAATCTCCACCGTTCCCCGATCAGTAAATTTGAGCGCATTGCCGATAATATTCACAAGTACCTGTTTGATGCGGACCATATCTCCACGGGCCTGACGCGGTACTTCCTGATCGATATGCTTCTCCAGTACCAGATGCTTCTCCTGCGCTACCGGCAAAAAGAAGTCATAAACCGATTCCACCAGTTCATGCAGATTGAAAGTTCGCTCTTCCAGCCTGATATTGCCGTTCTCCAAACGGTGCACATCGGTCACGTCATCCATCATTCTCATCAGTTCTTCGCTGTTCTGGCGAATAATATCCATATAGAACCGCTGCTCTTCACTCAGCGGCGAATCCTGTACCAGCTCGGACATACCAATAATGGCATTCATCGGTGTGCGCAGCTCATGGCTGATCATGGAGATAAACTGCGATTTGGCATAAGCTGCCCGTTCAGCGGACTCCTTGGCTTCCATAATAGCTTTTTCATTCGTACGGTCACTGAATACAACAACTACCCCAATAATCTGCTCACGGTCATACAGCGCATTGGTCTGATAGGAGACAAAGAAACTCGAACCGTCCCGCCGGAAAAAGACATCTTCTGTGACACGGCGGGAGATCCCATCACTCATCGTCATCCCTACCGGATTCCGGTCAGAGGCGTAAGCTTCGCCGTCTGCACGGGCCTGTACGAGCGATTGCTGTACCGGCACACCGATAAATTGTTCTCTTGGAAGCTGCAGCATTCTCGCTGCTGCAGCATTGATAAAAATTCCTCTTCCCTGTGTATCGACACCAAAGATACCTTCTGATACAGAGCTCAGGATCAGATTATATTCCTTACTAATATTCTGGATCTGTTCCAGATACCGCTTGTTCTCCGTTACATCGGTCGCAATGCCGAATACACCAGTCACTTCACCGCCGACAATAATCGGTACATTGGTAAAGTTCACTTCCATCCGGTTGCCGGAGAAATGCACGAGGGTCGTGTCATAATTTTGCGGCATGCCCATACGCGCCTTGTTAAAATGTTCCCGTGCTGCAGCCTGATTGTTTCCATCGATCAGCTCGGTAAAATGGATATGTGGCAGCCTGGCTGCCGTATAACCGCTCTGAATCTCGGCAACCGGATTCAGATTGAACAACTGTCCTTCCAGATCAAAGGAGTAGACACCGGATGGATTATACTCCACCAGTGATTTATACCGCTGTTCACTCTCCAGCAATTGCTGCTCTGCAAACTTGCGGTCCGATACATCTCTGGAGACGGCTACCACTGTGCCGCTGATCCCGTCCATTCTGCTAGGGGTGTAGGTACCGCTTGTCTCCAGCCACACATAGTGTCCCTCTTTGTGACGGAAACGGAACGTTACCGTATGCTGCTCCTGTGAATACAGAATGGCCTGCAGGTAGATCTGCACCACTTCGTAATCTTCCGGATGATAATAGCTACTGGCACTTGTGCCGAGCAACTCCTCCACCTCGTACCCGAGCAATTTTTTCAGGGAAGGGGAAGCGAACAAAAAGTTTAGCTGCTCATCTGCCGTATGGGTGGAGATCAGATCCATCGTCGTATCGGACAACATCCGGTACTGCCGTTCGCTCTCGCGGATTAGATTTTCCATCAGACGCTGTTCGGTAATATCCTGAATGGTGCCAAGCATACGCTGCGAATCGCCGGATATCGAAGGTACCCGGCGACCGCGAATTGACACATTCCGGACTTCATGGTGCTGCCCCGTCAGTCGGCATTCCATATGAATCTGCCCTTCCTCCATCGCCTGCCGAAAAGCTTTACTCACTTGGCTGCGGTCTTCCGCATGCACATTGGCCAGAAAGCGCCGATACATCAGCTGCGGCGAATGATGATTCAAACGCAGAATTTCAAAAAACTTGTCCGTACAGGTAAGCTGCTGTGTATCCAGATTC
Source organism: Paenibacillus sp. Z6-24 (assembly GCF_054161335.1). NCBI lineage: Bacteria > Bacillati > Bacillota > Bacilli > Caryophanales > Paenibacillaceae > Paenibacillus > Paenibacillus sp. Z6-24. The sequence goes on from NZ_CP096398.1 coordinate 3,533,962, forward strand.
CAATCCCAGCAGCCGAAGCCTGCAATATCCTGAGCCAACGCGAGACGTTCTTCACTCGCCTTGAGCTGCTCGGCAGCCTGCTTGCGGGACGTAATATCTTTGGCAGCACCAAATATGCCGATGACCCGATCTTCTTTGAATACCGGGGCATAGGTAATATCCAGGATAATCACATGTCCTTCTTTATGATAAATTTCGGTCTCATACTGAACAGACCCGCCTTTTAGTACCTGTTGAAAATACGGTGAACGAAAATGAAGCCTCGCTTCTCCGAAAATCAGCCTTTTATCAATATAGCGCAGCTCTTCCAGAGAATATCCGCTTATGCGCAAAACTGCAGGATTAGTATAGATATAATTACCGTCCAGATCCATTACATAGATAGCATCGGGATGATGTTCAAACAGAGGACGGTAGACTCCATTTTCTTCAATTAAATTTTGGAGAACGTCATATTCGTGATTATCCAATTAATGATCCCTCTCAATCTTTCATATGTCATGGTCTTATATCGTCATTTGGAACATGTTTGTGTAATCTTACTCAAGAGCCTCGGAGATGCACCGCAAAAAATCGGCTGACCGCCTCCATAACATCCTGACGCGCCATCAGAACCGTCGAGGAATGACGTGCACCTTCCAGTACATACATGTCCGCCTCTGCACCCGCTTCCAGCAAAGCATCATACAGGAAACGACTCTGCCGCAGCGGGACCATCTCGTCCTGATCGCCGTGCATGATCAGAAATGGCGGCAGTCCTGCGGCATCTCCCGCCTGAATATGGGTCACGGGATTGGATTGTGCCGCATTATCGGCCTTATGCCGGATCGGTCCCCCCATCAGCAGAGAAATGACCGGCAGTTCATACTCGGTCTGGAAATCCGCCTGCACATCGATTGGTCCGCAAAAGTCAACCACAGCAGTCACCTGACTGGATACGCCCTGCCAGTCTCCATTTTTATCCCATTCCGGCTGGCTGCCGGTAACGCCGGCCAGTGCGGCCAGATGACCGCCGGCCGAGTGCCCCCATATGCCAATGTGCTCTGCGTCAATACCATACTCTTCCGCATGAGTGCGCAGGAAGCGGATTGCGGTTTTTACATCTTCCAGCTGTGCCGGGAAAGGTGCCCGGTTGACTGTCCGGTACTGTATGCAGGCAATAACATAACCCTGTGCAGCCAGTTCGGATAATACAGGCACATGCTTGTAATTGTCTACGTCTACCCATGAACCTCCTACTACCCATACGATCAGCGGCAGAGGGATATGGGATACCGGCCGCAGAATGTTCATTTTGAGGGATGAACCATTCGGGAATCGGGTGAACTGCACATCGGGAATCAACTGTACAAAATAATTTTCTTCACTCTGATAAGGTAAATGTTTGATCTCTGACAAGGTATTTCCTCCTTATTCCTGAATCATCTATGCATATCAACTGTTTCTATCATAATCGCTTTCGCTGCTTTTTCCTAAACGGGCAGGTTACTTTATCGCAATCATTCTCATCTTAATACATTTAATTTTTAATTAAAATAGATGTATGTAAGCACTGCTTTGGGCTTGCTGGCCTCCAGGGTGTATTTTGCGTATATTGACGCTGACTGGATTATTCGTCAATATATGGTTATGCGTATTCTACAGCAGGGTATTCCATCATGATGAAGCTCCATTGGGCCTGCAGACCGAAATATGTAATAGCTTGACCGAAAGCGAGGATCTCCTATTGATTACTGTTACTGGTGTATATGTGCCCGACTTAATTCCAGAAGATGGCATGGAACGTCTGCGTGAAGCCGTATCCGAGGAGAGAAAGCAAGCTTCCCTCAAGTTCCACAGACAGCAGGATGCCCAGCGCAGCCTGATTGGCGAAGCCCTGCTGCTGCATATTTTGCGCGAACGTTACCATCTGTCCGCCGGATCCGTATCTATTGCCAAAAATGCTTATGGTAAGCCTTATCTGGAAGAATATCCGGATATTTATTTTAATATTTCACATGCCGGCGACTGGATTGTATGTGCGGATGGTACCGTCCCGGTCGGCATCGATATTGAACAGGTGCGTCCGATTGATTTTGCGATCGCCGAGCGCTTTTTTACCGCATCCGAGTACACACAGCTGATGAAGGCTCCCCCACAGCAACAGCTCCAACTATTTTACACGTTGTGGACATTGAAAGAAAGCTACATTAAATATATAGGCAAAGGGCTATCTGTACCGCTCGATTCATTTGCGATCACGATTGCCGACAATGGAACGGCAAAATTATGTCCCCCACGGCCGGAAGAGGATTCCTCCGGCAGCTGGGAAGATCATGCCGGTCAGATCTGTTATTTCCGCAAAATCATGATCGATGCCAACTACCAGCTGGCGATCTGTGCGGCCGAAGCGCTCGGACCAAAGCCCCTCGTTATGCTGAACTGGCAGGAGCTTGGACCCTATAACTGATATTTGCCTTTTCATTTGCAAAACCGCCTGCCGGCTTCCTATTTGGAAAGCCGGCAGGCGGTTTTTGTGAAAAAATATCGAACGGCTACAACTTTGGCATCATGATCCGGCTGCGGGCAGAGGAATAGATGCTCGACAGCAGTCTGATCCGTTCTGCGGAGTCGGTGAATGGAAGATTGGGCTGATGACCACGAACCACATCACTGAAAAAGCGCAGCTGATTGACGTAATAATTGACAGGTTCAAATACATGCTGACGCACTTCCCCTGTCTCGACGCCGTTCTCGAGCATGGCCACCTTAAACTTCAATCGGTAGAATCCCAGATTGCAGCGGAAGAAATCATTGATCGTCAGGATGGCATGTTCAAAGTATAAAATATGTCTGGATGCATAAGGCTGTTCAAAGGAAAATAAAGCCTCGGCGATAACACCAGTCGGCAGCTTTGCCTCGGCTTCAAACGTCCAGTCACAGCCATGGGGACCCTGAAAATCCGATCTTCCATCGAACGATGCTCCCCCGGTACCGGTGATCGCCTGCAGAAATTGCAGCCAGTAGCAGCCCAGATCCCAGAAGCAGCCACCTCCCTGCTCCGGCTGGCTGCGGTAATTACCGGCATGGCCATCCCGGGCAGGAATGGTAATGCGTGTCCGGATACGCTGCAGCGCTCCATAGGCGCCGGATTGTATCAAGTGACGCAGCTCTGTCTGCCATGGATGATGGGCGGTCATGACTCCCTCGGTCAGATGAACGCCATACCGGACGGATGTTTCTTCCAGATTATCCAGTTCACTGGGGTCCAAACAGAGCGGCTTCTCTACCAGCACATGCTTGCCGGCAGCAAGCGCACGCTTGATCCAGGGGGCGTGCAGCCGGTTGCTGAGACCGATATAGACCGCATCCAGCTGCTCATCCTCCAGCAGTTCGTCAAGGCTGTCGTACACAGCCGGGATGCCATACTGATCTGCCATCTGCCGGGCCTTGTCATAGGTGCGGTTGGCGGCTCCGGCGATCTCGATGGCAGAGACATGGGCAGCCGGCTCCAGCACTGCGCGCGGGACGATGCCCGAACAGCCCAGAATGCCCAGACGAACCGATGATTCCTGCTGTTGCCGGGAATAAAGGGACATCAGATACTCATCGGTACGTACCGGCAGCTGAATCACATTATGATTGTCGATCATAATGTCCCCCTTATCCCGGCGGGCTCGAGTGTACAGCATTCGATATATTGATCCACATAACCAGGCAGCCGACTGCGGTCACGCCGCAGGCGCTGATGCAGCTGCTCCAGAATCCGATGATCGCCGCCATATTCACTCATCCAGCGCTGGTAGGTCATCCCGTAGCCATACTGCTCCCACTGTTCCGCATTATGACGTTCATGCTCTCCGAACGGGTCCAAAAAGATAACCGGTGTCCCGGAAGCAAATGAATCCGCGAGCGTCCCGCCGCCCGGCTTGCTCACAATCGCCAGCACGCGGCGCTCCACTTCACAGAGCAGATGATAATCGTCATGAATCCGGTACGTTACCGGTTCACCGGACGTACACTCGGCAAAAGGCGGAAAGGTATGTCTGCCCTGCTTATCCCGGTTCCAGGTGCGCCACTGCGGGTCCATCCGGTAATACCGTTGCCCCCGGTCACTATTGCCAGGTTCATCGCCTTCGTACAGCACGATATCGAGCGCATATCCCGTCTGTTCCAGATGATCCAGATGCTCCCGGTATGTACCCATTCCCCAACCTCCGCCATGTACGAGCAGCCTGCGTTCCCGCTGTTCATACGGCACGACCGGATCGGAGTCTGTAATATCGATATACGTCTGCATCGGCTGCTGTGGTTCGCCGAACAGCCAGACTTTCCGGTAGCTGTCATGCAGCTGGCCGAGGCGCTTTTTGACATTTCGCCATGAGGGCGAGTCGGATACGTCCAGATACAGCAGATCGACCTGCAACCGATCTGCTCCGACACGTTCCCTGTACATATCCAGCAGGTAGATCCAGTGTCCGGACAGGCATATAAAATGCTGCCTCCCCTCCGCCTCCCAGCTGTGCAGCAGATGCTCCATCTGCTGTTCATCCATACTTTTGCGTATATCCTGAGGAATTCGCTGTGACATCAGAGCCACCGAGAAGTCCTCATGATAGGCTCTGCGGCTGTTGTCGACCTTGTCCCGCTGATCGCTGTTCATTACATTTTCAAAAACAAGCACTTCTGCCGGAATGCCCCGGCGTCTGAATCCTGCCTCCACAAGCAATCCGGGAGTATAGAAGCCCAGCCCGAAGCCCGAGCATAAAATGGTTACTGTCATAGGAATCATCCTTTGCATTGAAATTCCGATCACATCTATACGGTCAGGCTGTTCGATGAAATATTTAAATAAAATGAAGTAATTGACAAGATCTTTTGCCGATCCCAAAATTTATATCGGAAGCACCGCAGTACTCGTACTGCCGGCGATCTAATTCAGAATCTGCAGACCTTTCTCGGTCAGCAGCTGTTCCAGATCATGCAGCAGCTGCTGCTTGGTGTCCTGCTGAGCGGTGACGACAGACAGATAGAGACGGCCTTTGTGCTTTTTGCCATCAGGTTCCGGTGGCTGGTTGACCGATAGAGCGGCCGAGGTCAGCGGCAGGATGCCCTGTCCCTTTTCCGGGTAGAACAGCAGATGACTGCGCTGCAGCTCGTCCAGCAGCTGCTCATGGGACAATGATCCGTCATGAGAGACGGTGTAGTTGGTCATATTGCCCTGCAGTCCATGCTGGCGCAAATACTGGTCGACACTATTTTTGATCAGACTCATGGACTTGCGGGCATTGATCTCTACCATCGGCTCGAGAGAGCCATCCTGCAGCAGCATGGAGTCGATACATACATGTCCGTAGTAGCCGTCCTGATACAGTTCCCGGCTGATCTGTTCCATCGTCTCAAAGTACTGATGCCGTTCCAGCAGATCCATAAAATCCGCATCCGGCGACAGCGATTCCCGGTAGGCAAACTGTGAATTGGCCAGCCACTGCACCGACAGAATCTCGATATCCCCCTGCTCGGTAATATGAAACTGGCAGGAGAAATCGCGCTCCTTCGCCAGATAGCGCTCCAGTACAAACTCCACATTACGCCCCTTGCCTTCCTGCTTGCGGATGCTGCCTGCGATACGTGCCAGCATTGCCGGAGACTCGATATGAATATTGCCTTTGCCCGATACGCCATAATTGTCCTTGATCATAAAGGTACCCTGTTCCAGCAGCTCCCGTCCGACTGCTTCCAGCTGATCGGTACTCGTCACGTAAATGCCCGGATTCGCCAGACCGAGCCGCTGTTTGACTTCGGCGGAATAGCGTTTGGTATTGACTTTACGGACAATTTCCAGCGGCGGATGCTGGCTGTCAATGCCAAACCGGCGGCTGGCTTCCCGGATATACGGCACCCAGGCAAATGGTGAGAGTTGTGCGTCATTCAGCGGCAGCTGATCTGCCAGTTCACTGCCATGTTCGTAGAGCAGCTGGAAGACCGATACCGGGTGGGATATCTCCCTGGCACTTTGCTGCGGACGGATCGTCTGCGCAGCACCCGCAGCGGCAGCAATCGGCGTACGTATTACCGTCTCATCAGGCTGCAGATTCGTCGTATTGCTCTGAAAATCAAAGCCAAGCCGGCGTGTATAATCACGCTGGGCCGAGTCCATTGCATAACGGGTCAACAGCAGATCTCCCAGCTTGCAAAAGCTGAAGAGCAGCTCATCCATCGCTGTGACAATTTTCTCCGCTTCCCTGTCGGGCAGCGCCGGCAAAATTGCCAGATTATGCTCCCGCCAGTGCAGCTCCGCTTCGAAGGTGCCCATATGCAGTACAGGTGATCCCGAGGCAGCTGATCTCTGTTCCGGCATCCTTATCCCTTCCTTTCCGGTCACTTGGAATAGACAGCCTGCTTCCGGCCACCGGTGACGCTGAATGCGGCAGAAGGTGTAATTACGGGAGCAGGCTGTATGAATAACATGATAATGATATTGGACAGTAATCAGACGGTAACGCTGAATGCGGCCTGCTGCAGCCTGGAAAGATGCAGAGCGATCCGGTCCATCAGCTCCGTACTGCGCTGAATATAGGCGGCCATCCGGTGCGAACTGTTTTGCAGACCCATTTTGTACAATTGCAGCAGATGACGCTTGGTATCCTGATTGAGTGCAGTAATCTCCTGTTGCAGCAGTGGTCCTTGATCGCCCAGCAGATGCTGATATTTGCCGATAAATTGATCCGTATAGCGCATCATATGACTCAGACTCTCGATTCGCAGGTGATAATAGATCGTATCACAGGCTTCGGTAAACGCTTCACCCTGCAGCAAAGCGACCTCTTCCATATCCACAATCAGTCTCCGGTAGGCAGCGATTCCCCATGCTCCCTGCGATCCATCATTCTGACCGTTCAGGAATTCCGCCAGATGAGCCGCACAGATCGATAGAATCTGCTGCTCCTCCATCGTTATTTTTTTTTCATTACTCATATAGGCATATTCGACGGTACCTTCCAGCAATTTCGACAGACTCGTCGAACCGCTGTAGCCCAGTACCGCGCCGGATGAATCGAGCAGGAAATGATCACCTACATAAGCGAGATTCTCCTGTGGATGCAGTCCATACAGCTGCACCATATGCGTTTTGCCCGGATTATCGGTATACAGCGGGTTATAGACCAGATTCTCGGTCTTCACATGCAGCAGCACGGTATTGCCAAGGCTTAATACACGGTGCCATTCCTGCAGGATATCCGCCTGATCCTGCTGCGCCGACTCCGTATTGATACAGATCAGTTCAATCCCGGTATGCGAGATCCATTCCGTCAGCATTTCACGGATCGGACGCAGACCGAAGGTATGAATATCCCCTTTATAGCGAAAGGAAATGCCGTTACTGAGAAAATATATATCCGTCTCGTCCATATGGATATTACGCTGTTTGAGCATCGCCTGTTTGGCGCCATAATAACAGTGATTGATTACAAAATGATCATCTGCTCGTGTCAGTATGCCGGCTGTAGTCGCTGCTCCTGCCTCAGACGGTTCGGAGCCGAGCATCAGCTTCAGATGCTCCGGCTGCATATTATGCACTTCGCTGAGCAGGGGCAGAATCGTTTTATCACTTACGCTCATGTTCTTGCCTCCTGTCCGGTCAGATATAATTGAGCGACTGCAAGGCACCCGCACCATGAAGGTAGAGCACACTGCATTTGGAGCAGGCCGGCGTCAGACCGCCTTCGTTGATCGTTTTGCGGATCTGTTCATATTCTTCGGAATCCCATATTTCCTTGAGGCTCTTCTCCTTGAGATTGCCGGCGGTAAATTCGGCGAAAAATTTGCAAGGCATCACGCTGCCATCCGGAATAATATCGGTCCGGGAAGTAAGCGCCAGACAGTTGTTGGAACAACGACTGGTCATCTCTTCACCATGGATAAACTTGTCGATCTCATCATAATCCAGTCCGGGCTGGTAGCGAACACGGATTTTCCAGACGCGTTCATTGATCTGATGCAGATCATCCATCAGCGCTTCCATTTTGTCCGGATTGATTTTGTATTTAAACGCATGCCAGCTGCTGATATGACGTTCATCGAGCTGACGCAGCCAGCTGAAGTTCTCGGCAAAGTAATGATCCATTTTGACAGACGTTTCGCGGGAAATGTACCAAGGGAAGCAAAGCATCACGAGATCCAGCTTTTTCGATTCAAAAAATTCCAGCAGCTCTGCCATACGGCCGATCATATTATCGTTGATTACGGCGTGGACCGAGATACGGCCTTTGTAGATGCCCTGGTCGCGCAGTTCCACCAGCTGGTCGATTTCCTTCATCGTCTTCTGGAACGTTCCCTTGCCGCGGATCAAATCATGCTCCCGCTCGAATCCTTCGACCGCAATCAGCAGTTCCAGATTCTCGGACAGATCGAGAATCTGATCCAGATGCTTGCTGATGAGCAAACCGTTGGTACAGATGGTCATTTCACGCCGATCATTTTGTATATGTCCGAGAATCTCGCTGAATTGGCGGTGGAACATCGGCTCCCCGCCCCATAAGTAAAGGCGTGATTTGACACTTTTCGTATCATCGAGCAGCTGCTTGAAAATCGCCGGATCAAGATCCATATTCTGCTCGGCTTTCTCCATATTGTGATGGTAGCCATCTTCATTCCACTGGAAACAGTGCGTACATCGAAGGTTGCAGCGGTTGGTCAGCTTGATGCCGAGTGACTGGGGAATAGGCATCTTGTAGGTAGGGTCCTTGGCCTTGTTACGGTAGGATACGGCAGCATTACGAACGGTTCGCTTGATTAGCTTAAAGGCTTCGCGGTCAATCGTCACTTCACTTCTTGGTTGCACGGAAAACACCTCTTCCACGGGATTCGTTGTTACCAGGTGCCAGATGCCAAGAGACAGTTTTATTCTTCTTTAACGTACACAGGTCAAATTCTACAGAAGATAGCGTATACAAAATAAATTTCGGACGCTCGTCTTGAATTCGGACATTCGCCTTAAAGTAATAGCGGTTTAACTTTTGCTTATGATATCAGCTGTTGCTGTATCCCCATCCCTACAGCTATGTAGGGTTACGCTTCCATCGGATGGACCGTTTCATCCGACTGGGCCTTATTTACAAAATCACAGAACATGGCGATGGAACCGAGATGGTCCATATCAAATTCTTCAAAATCAATTTCGACATCAAAATTCTCTTCTACACGCAAGATGAAATGGATAAGCTGGAGAGAGTCGAGACCGGCATCATGAATAATATCGGAATCGCTGTTGAGACGGGTCAGACAGGCAGGATCTTCCTTTACTTCGCTGATCATGGCAATGATTTGCTCTACAGAAACACCGGATTGCTGCATGCTAATTCCTCCTTTGGATTGGTTGACCATACGGCAGAGAATCAGTTCAGACAAGCGTTCTACTTTGGCAAAACCATCATATCGAGGAACCATCATATGTAAATAATAACCATATAATGGTATTGAGTGGATGTATATTCATCTTCATCCATGATTGATATTTAGTCAATCCTCCAGTTAAGAAACTGGACAAAAGGCCCAAAATTGGAAAATAAAATTCCAAAAAAGTAAAAGGCAAAAATCATCTGGAAATCCAATGATCTTTGCCTTTTTATGAGAGATTTGTGCTTCTGTTATTTCTTCACTTTGCAGATAGAGATCCAAAATTCATCTAAATCTGTCGAATATTTTCCTTTTTCCATACTTCTCTGTTTTACAAGATGGCAGATATGCGTAAGAGACTGGTGATTATAAGAATGGATACCCAATCCGTCGGCAATTATTCTTCGTCTGCCACAATCGTCATATGCTGTTCCATCTGTACCGTTCTTTCCAGTGAAGCATTGAGCGCATCAATCAGGCGCTGCAGCTCACTGAAGCTGCTCGCAATCGTGGTGACACGTCCGGTTTGCTGCTCCAGGCTGGACGAAATCTGTCTTGCCGCTGCACTGGACTGCTCGGTCACAGCCGAGATTGTACCCATTTCCATCACGGAATGGCGGGTAGCTTCGATCAGTTCCTTGATCGATGAGCCGATATCCACGGAACGTCTGGAGACCACAATAGTCTCATCGAGAATGCTGCTGAACAGCTTCTCGGTCTGTTCGGCAGCTACACGAATGCTGCCGATGGCGTCTTTGCCCTGGCCGATACCGCCGGATACAATCTCGGTCTGCTGATGAATCCGGGTTAGAATATCGGTAATGTCTACAGTCGCCTGCTGCGAGTCACTCGCCAGCTTGCGAATCTCTTCGGCGACCACAGCGAATCCTCTGCCATGTTCACCGGCGCGGGCGGCTTCGATACCAGCGTTAAAGGACAGCATATTGGTCTGTCTGGCGATATTCTCAATCGATTGCAGTACATTGGAGATCTCTTCCGCATACGTCCGCAGTGTGCCCATTGCACTGTACGTGTTGTCGATCACGCTGCCGACTTCAGCTACACTGCCGCGCAGATTCTCCACCTGATCACTACCGGTACGGGTCAGGGAAGCCGCACGTTCCGCCAGCTCGGTCATATCTCCAGCTGTCTGCCCAATCCGGTCAATAAAGCTCTCCGACTGCTGAATGGAGGTGTTGATCTCTCCAATGCTGCCTGCCTGAGACTCGATACCGCTGGCAATCTCGCCAAATCCGGACGTCAGCTCGCGGCCGATCCGATCCGTATCTTGCACATTGCGCTGCAGCTGGGTACCAAATGCGGTCAACTTCTCGGCAGACTGCTCGATCTCCTGCAGCAGCTCATCGAGTTGACCACGCTGTTCTTCCAGATGGTTGGTCATTTTCTCCCCGACGATGCAGATCGATACCACTACTGCACCCACCATGAGAGTAACAGCGAACATAACAACCAGATCCATCGGCAAAGAAGAACTGATAAACGGATTAAAAATGACATGAATAATCTCGATTACAATCGCATAAATAATGCTCAATATACTCGTCTTGCGATCCAGATACAGCAGAGATAGCGCAATATAGATATAGATCGCTGCCCAGCCTACTTCCGATGGAATAACCCATAGAATACTGAAAATAACAATAAATGAAAAACCGGAAATCCAATATTTCCCAACTGATAAATGATGAAGTTTCCGATACAGCAATACAAGCGTCGGACACATTACGGCAACAATCGCCAGCAAGCCGACCAGAATGCCTAATGACGCCAGTCCGGTCACGTAGATGCCGATAAAGATCGGAACACACGATATTAAAATACCGAGTAATGTATACAAAAGGAGCTTGGATGCCAGCTTCTCATAGGGATCAGCATGGATTTTTGCGGTTGTGTCTGTGGATGAATTCATAGTGCCTCCTTGATATCTATTCTTTTGAAATTTAGCTAAATAACTATATTACTTTTTCGGCAAAGCCAACAAAAATGGTTATAGCTGCGATAATTTGTATAGTTATGCGCCAATATTAATGAAAATGTAATCAGTCTGTAATGATCGCCAGAGTCTCCCGTCCTAACTAACATATCGGACAGAAGCATAAGAATATTTTGTGTTTATTGGTAAAAATGTATTTAATAATGAAGTTTTTTATAAGCCGATTAATTATTTTCCACCTCTCCCGCTTGCCCATTTCCAGTGTAACTCCCAAAATGAATCCCGGTTTGAATTACAGCACAAAAAAGACTGACCTGCGAAAGGCCAGTCTTTACATAGTGGGATATATAATTGTATGCACTTCATACTAAAATGGCGCCTGTTGCTACAGATTGAATAGGACTGTTATGGAATATCATACTGCCGTAAGTTTGTTATAAATTATGCAGGCCAGCATGCACAATAAAGATCATTTATTCATTTACAAAACAGGACTGCGCCGGGCAGGTACGACCTGCTCAAAACCATAAGCGATGCGCAGCAGTACCGATTCACTGTAGGCGGTACCCATAAAACTGACACCAAATGGCATACCGTCGCGGCGGTAACCGGCAGGCACAATAATACACGGATAGCCAGCCACCGCAGGCGTATCGGTAAATCCCGGACTGAAAATGGCGTCCAGCCGATGTTCGCGCAGCAGTCGGTCGATTCCATTTTCACGGGCATTTTGCAGGTACTGCAGACGGTGCTGGATATACTTGGGTTCGGTCATTCTCCCGGATGTCTCGTATTCCGCGGATAACAGAATCTGCTGTCCGTATTTCAGTGTCTCCCGGTGATGCAGGTGATTGTAATCGATCATTTCCTTGAGCGTACGGATCGGGGCGCCGGGACCCAGTGTCGACAGATAGCGGTTCAGCGCCGACTTGAACTCATACAGCAGCACGGTCGGTTCTTCAGCACTCTCGGGAAGATTCGTATCCTCTATAATGACTGCCCCGGCATGGCGCATCGCTTCAATTGAAGCATCCATAATGGTACGTTCTTCTTCGGTGAGGTCTTTCACATAGAACCGGTTAATCCCGATTCTTGCGCCACGCAGACCCTCCGGGTCCAGACTGGCTGTATAATCTGCCACTTCCGCAGGTGATGTACGGGTCGCCGCATCCTTTTCATCCTGTCCTGCCAGAATCCCGAGCAGGATAGCCGCATCAGTTACTGTACGAGCCATGGGCCCCGCAGTGTCCTGGGTATAGGTAATCGGAATAATACCGGTACGGCTGATCAATCCGAGAGTCGGCTTGATTCCGACCAGACTGTTATTTGCAGACGGACTCATAATCGAGCCAGATGTCTCCGTACCGACAGCAACTGCACACAGATTGGCTGCTACCGCTGCCCCCGAACCCGAACTGGAGCCGCCTACATCAAGCTGACCCGGACCGTAGGGATTCAATGTTTGTCCTCCACGTGAGCTGTAACCGTTCTTCATATTGATCGCCATAAAGTTGGCCATCTCGGTCAGATTGGTCTTTCCGAGAATAACCGCTCCGGCGGCGCGCAGCTTTTTCACCAGAAAAGCATCTTCCGGTGCAAAGGAATCCGACAATGCCAGCGAGCCGGCGGTTGTATGCATATGGTCTCCCGTATTGATATTATCCTTGATTAGAACCGGGATTCCGTGCAGTTCACTGCGTACCTGTCCCTGCGCCCGTTCCCGATCCATCTGCATCGCAATATAGATTGCATCCGGATTTAACTCGATCACGGAGCGCAGCATGGGCCCGTCCTGATCAATCTCCGCTATGCGCTGCATATACCATTCTGTCAGCGATACGGAAGTCTGTTCTCCCCATTCCATCGCCTGCTGCAGCTGGCGAATCGTCGCTTCCCGAAGCATAATTTCCATCGTCTCACACCTTCCTGTATTCATCAATCGACTGAACTGCGTATGTATCACTATACTCAATATAAGCCAAAACAAGCAAAAAAAGAATCCGCATTTTGAACGGTAGGGACCATTGGGAATCGCTTCCTGATCCAGGCCCTTTGCTGTTCTTCGGTTTGGATATGCGTGTACAGGTTAGAAATTGTGCGTACCGGTTAGATATAATGGTAACATTGAATATGAATCATCATTTTATTTTAAATGAACAAGGACAGGTGAATACGATGCCCGATATACAAATCAAGCAGGTAGAAAATGAATATGAGCTGGACCACTGCCTGTTTATCCGTAAAATGGTATTTGTAAATGAACAGGGTGTACCGCTGGCAGACGAATACGATGAATGGGATAACTACCATGCGGGGATTCCGCATATTATTGCCTATGACGGAGAGCAGCCGGTAGGCACTGCCCGCCTGCGCGAGGTGGATGGCATTGCCAAGCTCGAGCGGATCTGCATCATCGATACCCACCGCAAATACGGCATCGGTCAAAAGCTCGTCCGCGAGCTGGAAAGTATCGCTTTGAGCCACGGATTAACCCGAGCCAAGCTACATGGACAGACCCAGGCACGCGGATTCTATGAACGACTCGGGTACATAGCCGATTCAGAGGAATTTATGGAAGACGGTATTCCTCATCTGCGTATGGTCAGAGAACTGAAATAGCAGGCTGGCGATTGGACTGTACAATTCTTACCGGCAGATAAAACAGTAAAAAGGATGACCCTTACCATGTATTCACTGGTGTGGGCCATCCTTTTCCATTATTACTTATCAAAATGACGAATTACTACATTTTCGAACATCGCCCTGCCACCATCTGCGAACAGGGTAATTCCCTGATCATCTTTGTTCGGGAAAATAAGGCTGGAGTAGGCGACCGTGCCATCATCCACAAATACTTCGATACTGTTCTTGTCGACGAGCACTTTCAGATGGACTTTTTTCTTGTCGGTATTGAACGGTGCTCTGCTCTCCAGACTTGTACCGTTCGTATCCGGGTGGCCGGTGTACGTTCTGTTAACGTACGTATAGGCACCTTCCACAAATACCCCTACATCGACATGACGACTCTTGTCTCCGGACTCCCGCAGACGCAGGCCTGCATTCTTCAACTGGGACCAGGAGATGTCTGCATCCAGCTGATACGAAGCTCCGCTGGCATTCAGCGTGTGGGAACCTTCAACCTCCATCCGCTGAAACGTCTGGGTAGAGGCAGGCAGCTGGCTGATCGCCCCGATCGGCTGGGAGGACAGATCATACGACTGACCGTTGAAACGAAGCCGTATTTTGCGGACGATCGAATCCATGCCGTTGAATCCTTCTTTCAGGGTAGGCGTATTATTGGCATAATCCCAGTTGTTCATCCAACCAAGTGCATAACGCTGCTCATACGGATTGGAAGCACCGGCGATATCAAAGGTCACTGCCGCATACCAGTCAAACCCATGATCCAGCCATTTCGGCTCCTGCCGGTCGGCAATAAATTTCTTGCCGTTAAAACTTCCGGTCCAGTAGGCATACGTATTCGGATTCCCTGCTCCGCGGCCATTGGCGCTGGCACCGAGTACCCATTTGTATGCTCCGTTCGCAGCCTGCATCCGGTACAGATCAGGGCATTCGAGCGTACCGACATTTTCAGTGAGGAATCCGCTCGTATACTTCCACTTCTTCAGATTGGTGGACGTGTAAAAACCGATTTTATCGCCTTCTGCCATCAGCATAACCCAATGCCTCGACTCGGAATCCCAGATGATCTTCGGATCGCGGAAGTCGGCGTTGCCGGGGTTCGCGAGAACCGGCTTTTTGCTGTAGGAGGTAAATGTCCTGCCTCCGTTTTTGCTGTACCACAGATACTGTTCCTGTGCTCCGCCATTGGCAGACGGCTGGGTCAGAATCGCGATAAATGCATTTTTGCCAAAGCCGGCTGTGTTATGGGTGTCCACTACGACAGAGCCTGACCATGGATCACCATTTTTATTCGTATATTTGGGAATAGCTACCCCTTGATCTTTCCAGTGGATCAGATCGGTAGAGGTTGCATGGCGCCACTCGGTGCCATTGCCATTCGGATAGTCTTTGTTATAGAGATAATAGTAATGATATTTTCCCTTGAAATAAACGGGACGCTGCGGATCATTCTTCCATTTGTCCGGAACGGTAAAATGATAATTGGCCCGCTGATTCGTCAGCTGTGTAGTACCGGGCGGATTGTCCTGTCTGCTGCCTGCGGCACGGTTTTGTGTGAAATAATAGAGTAACGCACCTACTATAATGAGCCCAACCATACCGAGAATGACCAGTGTTCGGTGACGTCTGGATGTTGATCTGCTGTTGTTCAAATCGGCACCTCCTTGTGTTGGTTATCTTCCCCCTGTTGTTCCGTAATATGCTGGCTAACTTGCTTCCAACAAAATGAATAAAGGAAAAGAAAATGCCGCTCCTACCCGGACATTTTCTTTTCCTATCTAACTTTGTTTGCTGACTTTTCTACCTTACTTCTCTGCCTTACTTTACAACCTTATTATTCTGTCAGGTTATGAAATCCATATCCTATTTGGATGTGATCTGACCCTGTTCCAGAGTACTGTTTGGCATTACTTTGGTGCGGCTGCCGTTGATCATCACTTCAAAGCTTGGTGCAAACGTAGAATGATGATCGGCATAGAATCCTCTGTTGGTCATGTAGCTGGTAATCACTACTTTGTTGCCTTTGACCTGTGGAATCGCAAAGTGGGCATAGTTCCACGTAATATCACGCTTGTTCAGATCCTGGTGCAGTACCAGTCCGCTGCCGTTGAGCGGCTTGTAAGGACCATCGATGGAGTCCGCTACATAACCGAGCATGTAGATGTCTTCGTCATCCACGCCATCGACGAACATTTTGGCACCGCGTGTATCGGTGAACAGGTACCATTTGCCTTTCATTTTGAAAATGTTGGCACGTTCGATCTCATCGGTAACCGTGTTGGACGCGATGAGCGGCTTCATAACTTTTTTGAGGGAATAATCGTCATTCAGCTCGATGATGCCAAGAGCACCGTTCGCGATTGTAATATAGTTGCGGTCCGGGCTGTTCAGGAGCTTCTCCCGTTCGCTTTCAAAGAATTTGTCATCTCCGCCATAGTAGGCTTTGTTGGACAGCATGGATTGGCCCTGGTAGCCAGTCTCGGAGCCGGTATTGGCTTCAAACACCAGATATTTATGACCGTTATCTTCTACATAGTGCGGATCTCTGAGAGTATGGTTATCGGAGTAATCTCCTGCACGGAATGCCTGATCCACGGTTTGATACATTTTGCCGTCGCCATCAAAGATCGATTTGAAATCTTCGACGCCATTTACCTGCAGCGTTCCATTGGAAGGTTCGGATACATTAACCTGAGCGGTGGTCAGGGTCTGCTTACCGAAGAATCCTTTGTCCACATCCCATGGCTGACGGTTTGTGTAGAACAGACGGACTTTGCCTTCCTTGGTCAGTGTCGCCGAACCAGACCATTCTTCGGACTGGTTATTCAGGATCGGGTCATTCGGTACCATTTTGTCGTTATCCTTGAAGACACGGCCTGCATTTTTCCAGGCATCCAGGGATTGGTCGCCTGCTTTTTTGTAGAACAGGTAAATAAAGGTGTCGGAAGATACTTTCGGATCGCCCGCCAGTCCGAAGACCACTTCATAACCGTTATAGTTGGCTACCGTACCGTCCGCATTTTGCAGCGGCCAGGTGTCCCATACGTCCAGATCAATCGTATTGCCATTTGCATCCTTACCTTTGGCGGAAGGGATATTGCGAATCTTGGTAACGTCAAAGCCAGGTACCTCAAATTGGGCTTGACCTTGCTGGCTGGCGATTTTCAGTGCATCAAAGCGTGTAAGGTGAGTGAAGCCGTACGTATCTTCAAATACAGGGGATGCCGGTTCGATCACAGGTGTCGACGGAGCCGGCTGTACGCCTCCATTGTAATCCTGTTCTGACCCGCTCGCAAAAGCGGATGTTCCCCCTGTAAGCATGGCGGCTGCGATCGTAGCGGCAGCTGCTTTTCTGGAAAAATTCTTGATTTTCATGTTCCTTCTCCCTTTCTGAATTCGAGAATATGGCTGCGTCGGCGCACAAAAAAGACCTAAAAATCCCTATAAGGAACGGACGGCGATTGCCGCACGGATTCCTCACGGAGTTTTTAGGTCTTGCCTGCTTTACCAGTAACACACCCGGATATGCTGTTGCTGACATTTATTCTATAGGGCAGATCATTGGAACACTATAGACTGAATTAACCAATTTACAAACCGACACAAAAGGGTATTTCTGTAAATTTTCATTGTTTTCTGTGATTTTTGGTCTTATTTTCACTGTTTCAAAGTTTACATTTTTGTAATCAAGGCTGGTCGCCAGCTACTATTTATCCATATTATGGTTGAAACCAGGACAATGCACTGCACTATTCGCACGGGTCAATAGACCTGTGTCTTTCGCTTTTCACCTTCTAATATCAGATAAAATCATCCAATGACGCTGATAAAAGGTATCTCTCATCCGATCCGGTTGGGTTAGCGGGTGATATGACCCAGTCTCTCCAGCAGACGATTCACTTCAATAGCGATCAATACACGCTGACTCTCTGTAAATGTATAGCCGTATTCCTCATCAATCTGCTCGGACATCTCCTCCACCTGCTCGTAGACAGTACCATACCGCTCGATCGCAATCCGGATAATCTCGGGGTCCAGATCCTGCTGATGTTCCTGCAGGATACTTTTCAACTGGCTCATCAATCGTTCATAGGCAGCTGACTTACGGTCAAGTGGCTGATTCACGATATACTCGATCTCTTCCACAATATCCTTCATGATCGCCGCCATGCCTGCTGCCGTCGCCTGCGCACCGGCGTTCATACGGGCCGTATGAATATGCATCGCGATATAGCCGACTTCATCTTCGGGGATATCAACCTGCAGGCGGCGGGAGATCAGCTCCCTCGCATGCAGGCCAATCCGGAATTCTGCCGGATACAGCAGCCGGATCTCTTCCAGCAGGGTATTGTGAATGACCATACCGCTGCGCAGCCGCTCCAATGCAAAGGACAGATGGTCGGTGAGCGCAATATGAATATGCTCGTTAAAGGTAACCTGCAGTTCATGCTCGGCATGGGAAATAATACTTTCGGAGACGGCAATCTCCTCTTCAGGCAGCTTCTGCAGCATTTCCTGCAGATAACCATAGCGCTCCTGATCTTCCAGAATAAATACTTTCTCGATCCGCTGGGTGTCCACGATATCGTTTTTCCCTTTTTCAAAAGAGATACCGCCGCCCATTACGATCTTTTCCTGGCCGTGATCATCGACGACCACGGCATTATTGTTGAGAATCTTTTTGATTTTCATAAGGTCCTCCTGTGACTTTACGAATGAAGTGTGAAATATTGTACCGAAAAGCCGGTTTCTCTACGCCCAGCAGCAGAGCAGCCACACAGGCTGTCCCTGCGGCCAGCAGAAAACCGATCATATAATGAACAAAGTTGGCTTCGCCAAAAGGAATAATATACGCCAGCATCGGAATACCGGTCAGCCCAAAAGAATTGGCCACGACGTGGTGGAAGCCTACATAGGCGCCGCCTACCGCTCCCCCGATCGCCGCTCCGAGGAAAGGCCGACCCAGCTTGAGATTAACGCCCAGCGCAATCGGTTCGGTAATCCCGAGAAAAGCCGTGATCGAACCGGATAGGGCTATCTTGCGCAGCTCACTGCTGCGGGTGACCAGGTAGACGGCCAGTCCTGCACCACCCTGGGCCATATTGGCCATCGACCAGATCGGCAGCAGGAAGTTCACGCCTACATGCGGATCGGAGATCAATCCGACCTCTATTGCCTGTATCCCCTGATGCAGACCGGTCAATACAATTGTACTGTAGATGCCGCCCAGGATCAGTCCGAAGAATGTTCCTCCATAGATAAACAGGTATTCCAGCAGCTGGCCGACCCACTCGCCAAGCCAGACCGCAGCCGGACCGATCGCGAGAAGCGCCAGCGCACCACCGGCAACCAGGCTGATACCCGGTGCCAGCAGGGTAGCTGCCGATGCTGGTAGTATCCGGCGCAGCCCTTTCTCGATCCAGGACATGACCAGTGCGGCCAGAATAATCGGGATCATCGATCCCTGATAGCTGAACTGCGGATCCGCCGGTGTACCGGCCGTCTGCATTATTGTTCCATAGGAACTGACCAGCAGCGCCAGATCGGGGCGGGACATGGCAATACCAATTACCGCGCCGATTGCCGGAGTACCGCCGAATCTCTTGGCTGCATGATAGCCAAACAGTACACTGATCACCTGAAAAGCGGAGCTGGTCAGCAGCTGCAGCAGTCTAAACCAGACCGCATCCGGTGCCACCGAGCCGGAAGACTGCAACATGCTCACCAGTCCCAGCAGAATCCCTGCTGCGATAAACAGCGGCAGAATGGGCAGCAGAATATCCGAAAAGACAGATGCTGCCTGCATCAGACGACTGGTAACCGGATGTGCCTTCTGCGAACCCGGCGATGCAGGCATTACAGGCGGTTCAGAGATTTCCGATATTGGCTGTACTTCGGCGACTGGCTGTTCCGATAGGTTCTGTTCGTGCTCCTGAAGCAGCCGGGTGATCTGCCGGTGTACTTTGTAGACAAGCTCCGGTCCAACAATAATTTGCAGCTGTCCGGCCTGCCGGTTGATATTTTGCACTTCTTTCAATTGATGAAGCTCAGATTCATGGATGGCATCATGATTTTTTAATTTAAACCGGATACGGGTAGTGCAGTGCATCACTTCGAGCACATTATCGGCACCACCGGACAATTCTACCAGACGCTGGGCGAGCTCCCGGGCCTGATTTCCTTTGTCACGCCTTCTGCCGGAAGAGGCCGGGCTTACTTCATCGGGCAACTCTATTCCTCCTTTATCGGTCTCGATCGAGAATGATAGTCCGAAACGATAATATGGGTTATTATTTGAAAAATACAGCAATTCCGGTATATTCTGAAAATTTCATAGAATTTACAAAGTAACAACTCTGTAGTATAGGACAGATTGCCGCTTCTGACAATGCACGTGAATAGAGAACGGTAGATGGCCGGTATGGGATTCATTTGTGATAAAAGCTGGCTTCATGGTATATTGTCACAGAATATGCAGGTGGCGGATCTACCTTTTGCCGGGCCGAATGACTTCGTACTGCAATGAGATGGATCAGCCTGGCTGCTGCGATAATTAGCCCAACAGCAAAGGAGCAAGCATGATGACCACCGGACTGACAGATGACCAGCAGCAATCGATTGTTGGCTTCCTCCGGCAGCAGTGCGCAGCGGATACCATTATTCTGCTCGGCTCTGCTGCACGCAGCCAGATGCGGCCGGACAGCGATGTGGATATCGCCTATCTGTCCGGGACAGCTCTGTCTGTCTATCAGCGGTTCATGCTCGCTCAGGAACTGGCGGATGAACTGGGACGGGATGTGGATCTGATCGATTTCCGGGAAGCGAGTACGGTGTTCCAACTGCAGATCGCTTCGACCGGCAAAATGATATATGAAGAACAGCCGCTGCCACGGCAGCTGGCCTGGATGAGAGCCTATACGGAATATGCCCTGCTGAACGATCAGCGGCAGCCGGTGATCCAATACTATACATCTGGAGGAATGACTGTGAACCAGGATATTTATTTGAATAAAAGCGCCACCATCCGGCGCTGTATCCAGCGTATTCATGAGGAGTATGCAGGAAACGCGGAGAATCTGTATAACTTTACCCGGCAGGATTCGATTATTCTGAACCTGCAGCGTGCCTGTGAAGCCTGTCTGGATCTGGCGATGCACATTATCGCAGAACAGCAGCTGGGCGTACCCCAGAGCAGCCGGGATGCCTTTGACCTGCTGCATCGCAGCGGCTGGATCGACCGGGAGCTGAATCGCAATCTCAAGGCAATGGTCGGATTCCGCAATATTGCGATGCATGATTATCAGGCGGTTCAGGTGGAGATTCTGGAAGAGATGATTGAGCATCAGCTGCCTGACTTTGAGCGGTATCTGGAGCAGGTGGGGCAGAAAGCCTGATTATGCACGTCAAGTCAGGCATGGTGCAGTGATGACAGGTAGACGACCTTCGTTCTGTGCGTATGGCATTATGTGGTTGGAACGAATGTATGTAACTTTTTTCCATTTGTATCGTCTATTGCTTTGAGGTGATAGAAATGAGAAAAAGAGAGGTTTTGTTTTCTTCAACTATAGGAGTCCTTCTTATTTTATCGTTACTTGCTTTACCTCGGTTTCTGGCCCCCTCTCCTGTTCCTCTTGATCTGAATACCAAAAGCAAAATGCCCCCTGCACCCATGATTGCATTCGGCAAGACAGCAATTCCATGGGTACAGGCCAGCTATTGCTGGAGAGGATGTGGTGAGTACATAGTTGGCAAACAAATGATGAATGAAAAAAAGCCGACTATAGTACCTGCTGGTGCCCGCATCCAGGCAGATTATAATTATGATCCCGCTCCAACAGTCATTGTTCTTGAGCAGCTTGGTGAAGATAGTCGGCAGATGAATCAAAAGAAGCCGGTATTGGTCCCTCTGCAAAATGGCAAATTCACTGCTCCATCGACCAAAGGAACCTATTATTATTTACTTGGTGCATACTGGATACAAGAAAACACCCAGTACTCACTTGGCGACACATCTGCTGTATTCGCCATTGAGGTACGTTGACTATGCCGATCTAAACCTAAAACTAAAAAGAGCAGGAGACTATACGTCTTCCTGCTCTTTTTCAGACGGTTGGATCATGTAGACATTACTGACCAGCACCTGGGCGCGGTATTTGACATCCAGATTCATGTCTTTCTCGCGGACGATCAGCACGGCGCTGCGGCGTACATCCGGATTGATCTCTTCCTCATCCCGGGTCCGGTTGGAGATGATTCCCTGATACACCTGCCTCCCGGATACGAAGAACAGCGGGCAGGTCGCGATGCTGTCTGTCTTTACATACACCGTAATAATGAAAATAACGATAAACATCGACACTGTCAGATTGACCACCGAGGAGTAGTCGACAACAATCTGCGGCAGCAGCAAGGTCAGCAGGAAAAAGGTATAGTCATTGACGCTGATCTTCTCATACTGGCGGATCGATACTTCCCGACCGATGGTGCGGGTGGCGAGCCGTTCCTCCAATCCACGCAGCAGCCACCAGATGACCAGTCGGTACAACCCCAGCGAGATGAGCAGGACGGTCACGAGAAAGACCAGTTCCACAATCCACCAGCGGGTGAACATGTCTTCGAGCTTGTCCTTGGTCAGTCCGGCAGGCAGCAGGTCGTTATGGTAAATAAATCCGCTGAACATGACGATCAGGAGCGGTATATACGCGGTGATCCACATCAGTACCTGCTCTCTTTTGGTCCACATCATACGACCCCCTTCTCATCACTCATGCAGTCGGCTCATCTGCCGAATTCTCGTAACTCACAGCCACTCCATATTCTCCGGTCAGGAAAGACTGGACAATCTTATCGGAAAAGAACTGGATCAGCGTCTTGGGCTCCTGATCCTTATGGAACCGGATTTTGCGCTTGTCCAGATCGATAAAGTCATACAGTTCCCACAATGCACGGTACTTTCGCCGATAAGCCTCCGCCCGTTCGGGCTGACGCGGCATTTTGCGCCGGATCAGCCTGAGCTCTTCACACCGGTCTTCAAAATTGCGCTGCAGCACTTCAATTGTCTCCGGCTGAATCTGCGCCAGGGTACGTGAATAGAAGTACTGGCGGCAGCTGTCCTCGAACTCTTCCCGGTTAGATTCCTCTCCATCAAAGAAAGGCAGCGCCGTGATCCGCTCCAGATTTTCATCCCGCAGCTCGTTAATATGATCCTGATAATCAAAAGCATACTCGAACGGACGCAGGTTGGATATAAAAATCGTATCTTCAACGATAAAAAAGTCGATCGGACCACCGATCTCCAGCAGCTCACTGTCCGCAAACTGCAACTCTCCGGAGTTTTTGAAAGCGAATTTCTTTTTACCGATACTACGCTTGGGCTTGCGATAGAAGCAGCAGTATATGTTCTCGTCTTCCAGCTGGATCTGAATCATCTGGAAATGAGTGCTGGAATCTTCCAGCCCGCTATCCGGGTGCTCCAGCGCAAAGATCAGCCCTTCCTTGCGTTCAGCCACCGTTCCTTCGGAAGAATCCAGCTCCAGCATCGCCAGCGTATCATTTTTCTGAACTTCAAAATTATAATCGCTTACCATAAATTCGCTCTCCTCCCGGCTGTTTTCCTGCCGAAATGAACGGAAAGCGTATACAACTTGCTTTTTTAGCCAGTTTTGCACATCAGCCGATATGGCACTTTCCCGGGCACGATAGTAGTGATCTGCCTCTTTTTGCTTGCGTACGGTAAAAAAGGACAGACCCATCTGCTCCAGTGCTTCGGCGGTCGTCTCCATGGCAGCCAGGCGGTATACCGGATGATCCGGTGCGTTAATATTCATGTGTTCACCATTCCTTTGAATGAGTTGGTTGCCGGGTATGCCGTGTGAACATTGAGTTTGTAGTCAGCCCATGATTTGCTCCGAAAAGGGATAGCTGGGCTACTTATATTTTACCAAAATAACCCTATAATTTCCTTTTTTAATCAAAATAATTTTTGGGTAACAGGGAAAAGCCCGGATGCTGTAGGAGCATGTAATCCGGGCTTTTGGAGAGATTTTATTTGGTTAGAACGGTGGAACTTTGATCGTAAAGTCTATGGACCAATGTCCTTCCATTTTTTGTACAATGCTTCCTTGAACATACGAGAGTCTCACCTGCTCACGCTGCTGGTCTGTCATGGGAGCAAAGCGGAACTCCTGTGTAATTCCATCGGATCTTGCTTCCATTCCTCGCAGATCCGGTTTAATTTCTTTCCATTTTACGGTTA
Source organism: Paenibacillus sp. Z6-24 (assembly GCF_054161335.1). NCBI lineage: Bacteria > Bacillati > Bacillota > Bacilli > Caryophanales > Paenibacillaceae > Paenibacillus > Paenibacillus sp. Z6-24. The sequence goes on from NZ_CP096398.1 coordinate 3,558,192, forward strand.
CATAACTGGCCTCATCCATCGTACCGCTCTGCAGTTTGATCATGTTATTATCGGGTGTATTAGGCAACATGGTGTATTTAAAAATCAGCTTCCGATTAGAATCGGACCAGTCCCACTTTTTCACTTGAATACGCAGCGGCGGCTCGACCGGCAAGGTATATTTGTTGCCTGATTTCACTTTTCCTTCTATGGGGAATTCATCCTTACGGATCAGATAAAGGTCTCTTAACTGCAGGCGAAAATGATGTTCTCCGGGCTGCAGGCTATCCAGTGGGACACTTGCCGAAGCTTTAAGTCCCTTGTCTGCCGAGAACTCGTTGGCGATAATACTGGACTTTTTGCCGCTGTCCAGATTAGTAAGTATGCTTTTGTTGAAATTGGCATAGTCAAAATCCGATCTTTGGATTCCGCTCAAATTAAAATTCAGGTGAATATAGCCCATGTCATTTTTCGTCTTCTCTACTGCTGCGGTATCAATGGTATACTGGACTCCTCCATCTTCCGCTTGTTCCCCAATCTGCTGTACAACAGGCACTGACGACAATCCTGTATCTGTATCCGAATACATTTCATTCATTTGAACCGTGGCAAAGCCCATCCCCACTGCACCAATCAGTCCAAGCGCTGCTATTTTCCATCTACGTCCGTAATATGGCGCGGTCTTTTCCTGCGGATTCCAGCCGGACTGTCTTCTTTTCGTTTCCAATTCAATTTTTTGCCAGATGGATTCATAATCCGGGGGATGGTCATGGAGCTTTTCCATTTGATTTCGGATCATGGAATGGTCCTTCTCCCTCTCCTCAGGTCGCATGTATATCACTTCCTTTTTCCAGCTTTAGGTTAATTAGCTTTTTTGACTTGGCTATTGCCCGGCTTAATCTGGATTTGACGGTTCCAGTAGGTATTTTTAGAACATCGGCGATTTCGGTATGACTTAACTCGCCTATATAATGCAGCAGCAGCACCTGTCTTAATTTATCAGGCAGATGTTCCAGCAGCACCGCAAATTCGCCAGCCGTCTCCTGTTGTTCATATTTTTTCTCCACTGAAGTACTGGATCGCAGCGGCCAGTTCAGCCAGAAAGCTCTGCTCTCTTTATCCCTGCCTTTGCTGCGGCGGCGAAGCATCGAATAACATTCATTCGCTGCGATGCGCATCAGCCAAGCTTTTTCGTTTGTTATTTCACTTCGTTTGGCCAGCAGTGCTTTGACAAACACTTCCTGGCACAAATCTTCTGCATCTGCCCTGCTCGCTGTCATATACAGGCAGTAGCGGTATACATGTTCTTTATACTGTTCAAACAGTTGACGATCGTCCAACGTATCCCCTTCCCTCTCTTTATATACTGAGCTCATCTGTTAGGACGAATAACGGAAACAAACCGTTCCTTTTTCACTCTTTTTCTACCAATTATGTAAATATGTACTTTATTTATGCGATTTATTCAGAATAGCTGATGGCTTCCACATTTTTGGAGCTGAATTGAGCTGGCTCAATCATTTAATAATTACAATAAAAATAAAGCCTGAAGATCCACCGATAGATAACGGTTGTCAGGATATTCAGGCTTGTATCTACTATGTTCCTGGGTATCTTGTCAAATCGACGGATGTGTTCGGTTGTCTGAACTGTAAGCTGCTCACACTTTCGTCTGTGCATCCGGTACTTAATCCGTACGCTGCTCTCCCGGCATAACAAAAGAGAGTTTTCCACCCGCATCTGTCATGTCCCCACCTACCTCATATTCGTATCCCGTCTGGTTGTAACCTCCATTGGCATGCACAATTCCGGTGATGGACGTACTGCTGTCACCAAGATAACTATGCATATTGTACAAATAATCTGTATTTTTCACAGGTACACTTCCCCATTTATCCTTCAATTTAAAGTTCAGAAAATCTTTTAATACATCGGAGGAATTTTGAGGAAGATGAGCCTGCCATGTAATGACAGGGATATACGTACGTCCCTTGATCTGCTGAACCGGTACAGTAAGCTCCGAGGTTGGATCGTTACCTCTATTTACGCGATATCTGGCTTTGCCAATTGTAAAAGTATATACTTCTCCCCACTTTTTCAGAGTAACCTTGTGATGCGCCGAGTCTACAACAAGGGTAGCATCAATCGCTCTGGCAAGATCGCGGATCGGTATCAGTGTTCTTCCCTGACGGGTTTGTACATCTGACCCTTTTATCGTCTGCTGATCGGGCGTGGTAATGCTAACGGGTGACGCGTATGTAGGTGTGGAGCTGAGCAGCAGTCCTGCTGCAATGGAGGCAGCGATAAGATTTTTCAATCTTATCCCTTCTTTGTTATAAATTCGCTTTCGGTAGTGTATACTCTGCCGGGAGAATAAAAGTTGCGCAGATTCATTTTACCGGTATCCATGCTCCCGCAATCGTTCGTCATCGCTCTACCTTGCCGAACCGAAAAGGTAAAAGACCTGCAGCCACCTGATCATACAGGTGCTGCAGGTCTTTCCATTTCCCGGTATTATTGTTCGATGGGCTTATTCATCACAATCGCCCGGATCTGTTCCAGCGGGACCTTCGGTTCACGATCATAGGTCAGCAGACCATTGATCTCCTGCTCCACATCGGTCAGCTGGGTGTAGCAGAATCCCTGCACAATCGGTGACAGATGCATCGGACGGATCACTGCCTGCAGCCGGCTGAGATAATCCTCATCATTATCCGCGCCGGAGTAACCCCAGCCTTCCCATTCGCTCTTCTTGTAGGCAATACCGCCAAATTCGGTCACCAGCACAGGCTGTCCCTTATACCCGGCACCGCCCACGAAGATGCGGCGGCTGCCCGGCATGGCATTTACGGCTGTATTTACATCCCCATACCGCTCGGTCAGTACCTCTTCGCGCCATTCATAATCATGGATCGCGACCAGATCGGTGTCCATCATCTCCCAGCCGTCATTATAAATGACCGGACGAGTCGGATCGAGGGAACGGGTCAGATGATACAGCGTTAGTCCATGCTGCTGCTGACGCTGATCGACCTGCACATTCGGAATGCCCCAGCTCTCATTCATCGGCACCCACACGATAATGGACGGATGATTGTAATCCCGCTCGATAATTTCCTGCCATTCGTGGAGGAAGCGGCGGACGTACTGCTCGGAATAGCTGTAAGCATTCGCCGCCTCGCCCCAGACGAGCAGACCTTTGCGATCACACCAGTACAGGAAGCGCGGGTCCTCCATCTTCTGATGCTTGCGCACGCCGTTGAATCCCATCGCCTGGGTCAGCTCGATATCCCGCAGCAGCGCCTCGTCGGTTGGCGCCGTCAGGATACCATCTGGGAAATATCCCTGATCCAGTACGAGACGCAGGAAATACGGACGATTGTTCAGATTCAGCTTGCCATTCTCGATCGAGATCTTGCGCATGCCAAAATAACTGTCCACCCGGTCCACCATGACCTGATCCCGCAGCAGCTCCAGACGAATATCGTACAGATTCGGCGATTCGGGCGTCCACCAGCGTCCCAATCCATGATCGTTAAAATCATTCAGTCCGATCGAGCGGATCTGCTCGGGATGAGTCACCAGGAACTCATCCTGCGTCACCGTCTCCCCTGCAAAAGATACCGTTAGACGCGCAGTGAGGGAAGTGCCGGCAGCAATCATCTGCTGCAGCGAAGCTTCCGGGTAAAACAGGCGGATGCCGATCTCATTGCGGTCGATATTCGGCGTGAACTTTACCTGATGCAAATGACACTCCTCCACCGGCTCCAGCCATACCGTCTGCCAGATCCCGGTTGTCCGGGTGTAGAAAATGCTGGCAGAGTCTTCTTTCCAGTACTGCTTGCCTCTCGGCAGGGTAACGTCCTTGCTGTAATCCTCCACTCGCACGACCACTTCATTGTGCGCGTCCAGCAGATCGGTAATATCCGCCTGAAAAGGCGTATGTCCGCCTTCATGCGATACTGCCCATTTCCCGTTGACCCACACGGTCGCCTTGTAATCGACAGCACCAAAATGCAGCAGCACTCTTTTCCCCATCCAGTCTGTAGGAATATCCAGCTGTCTGCGGTACCATACCAGATCATGAAAACCGGTCTCTCCGATCCCGCTCAGCTCACTCTGAAACGTAAACGGCACCTGAATCTCCCGATCAAACGCTCCCTGACCGGACATATACCAGCGCTCCCGATCTCCTCTGCGCTGATCATCAAACGCAAATTCCCAGGCTCCGTTCAGATTGAGCCACTGCTCGCGCACCAGCTGCGGCCTTGGATACTCCGGCCTCGGCATGGCAGGTGCAGAGTGGTTATTTCCAGTGGATTGTTCGGCAGATACGTTCATTACATACAGCCTCCTTATAAATTGGATAGTTGGTAGTCTCTTGCTGAATCTCTTGCTGAGTTCATCTGCTGCGGAAAGAGATTCTGCCATTCCCTCCGGTTAACAATGGAGATCCTGAACAACCGCTTGCAGCGGTCGATCTCCATTGTTAAAGGTCGGTCATCGGCAGAATTCTCTTTCCTCCGCTCCGAATATGGATGGACTACATCGTTATTTACAGACAAAACCTTTTTAGATTTGTGCAGTCATATGGAGAAATACAGATACTTTTCACTTTGTATGCAAATATTGAAGCTATGCAAAATATTGAAGCTCCAACAGCAGCCCGCTTACCTGTACCTTTTGACAAACGCAGACCATCTCCTTTATCCTCTGCATCTGTAGATTCCAGACCACTATCTAATCCCTTTTCCACCTTCGCAAAAGCAAAATACAGACCAGCCTTCATTTCTTTCTCCAAACCTGCAAGATCCAGACAATCTCATATTGCCTCCCCTCATATCTGCGAGGATGCAGACGATCCCGAACTTCTAAACAGCGGCAGCGGCTCACCAAAATAGCACAACCGCCGCCGCCCAAATAAGCTCCAAGTCTGCACCCCCGCACGCCCCCTGTTACATTTCTTTGCCGCCTGTAAAAGCGATCCCCTTGATGATCTGCTTCTGGAACAGCAGGAATATGAGCAGCACCGGAATGGCAGCCAGTGCATTGGCTGTCATTGGCAGTGCATACTGCTGCACATAGGAGCTCTGGAACATCGGCAGACCGAGCGTAATGGTCATGAATGCCTTGTCCGAGATCGAGATCAGCGGCCATACATAATCATTCCATGCCCCGATAAAAGTAAAAATGCCGAGTGCGGCCAGAGCCGGACGGGACAGCGGCAGGAAGATGCGGTACCAGATTTTGAAGAAACCGGCGCCATCGATACGGGCGGCTTCTTCCAGATCCTTGGGCAGTCCGTCGAAAAACTGCTTCATAATAAAGATCCCCATCGGTCCGGCAACAGCCGGCAGAATCAGCGAAGTACGTGTACCGAGCAGACCGATGTCTCTCATGAACAGGTACAGCGGAATCAGCGTCGCTTCCGCCGGGATCATCATCGCAGACAGGAATAGGAAAAACAGTACTTTACTGCCCGGAAAGCGAATCCGTGAGAATGCATAGGCAGCCATGGAAGACAGCAGCAGCACGAGTGCGGTCGTAACGACCGAGACGATCAGACTGTTGCCCATCCAGCCAAAGATGGGTGCCTGACTAAGCACCTTGGCATAGTTGGTAAACGAAAAATGAAATCCATCACCAAAGATCGGCTGACCTTCGGGTGTAAATGACAGCAGCAGCATCCATACAATCGGGATCAGGAAAAAGATTGCCAGCAGTACAGCTACAATCCGGCTCACATACATATATGCCCGGTCCATTGTTGTCATCTGCCTGTTCCCTCCTTATGATTCAAATTTGCGCAGCACCAGTGTCTGCAGTACAGAGATGACCAGAATGACAATCATCAGCACAAAGGCAATCGCTGATGCATAACCCATCTGGAATGTCTGGAATCCGTTTTCATAAATGGAAAACACGACGGTTTTGGTCGCGCCTGCCGGTCCGCCGCCGGTGATCAGTTTGGATTGCCCGAATATTTTGAAGGAAGCAATCGTCTGCAGCACCACGACCAGAATAGTAATACGCGATAATGACGGGAACGTAATATGCCAGAAGGTCTGCCAGCGGTTCGCCCCTTCGATCTGTCCAGCTTCATAAAAGGACGCCGGAATATCCTGCAGTCCCGCCAGAAACAGTACAAATACAAAACCGACTGTCCACCAGATTGTAGACATAATAATCGAAGCCCAGGCCAGCAGCGGCTCGGACAGCCAGAATATTTCACTGTTGATCAGGCCGAGTGTACGCAGAATCTGGTTGAACAATCCGCTGTACGGCTGAAGGAAAATCACCCATATGCTGGAAATAACGGAGACGGACAATACATACGGCATAAATACCGCAGCCCGAAAAAAAGCCTGTCCCCGCCGGATACCATGGATCAGCACAGCCAGCAGCAGCCCAATCCCGCAAATCAGCGGTACACTGACAACAGTGAACAGCACCGTGTGCAGCAGATTATTGCGAAACTCTTCATCCTGAAGCAGGGTCGTATAGTTGAGGAAGCCGATAAACTCCTTGTCTCCCAGCAGCGACCAGTCGTAAAAGCTGACCCGCAGCCCGTACAGGATCGGGAACAACGAGAACAGCAGAAAAAATATCGTATACGGCAGTACCATCATCACACCGGTTACCCAGCCCTGACGGGCCAGTCCTCTGCTGCCCCTCGTTATGCTTTTTTTATGTGCAATGGATTTGACAGCCATTATAATTCCCCTTTCTGTTGTCGTTCATCCGGTGCAGCCATGACATGACAAGTCAGGGCCAATCCGATTTATGTGCCAGGGAGACGGCTGCACAGGCGGAGAGAGCGGAATCGGCGACTGCCTTTTCCGCTCCATGCCTTTTGCATCCTTACTGACCTGTCGTTTTATCGATCACGGCATTGGATTTTTCCAGCGTGGTCGCCGGGTCCTGTTTGCCTGCCATCATTTTCTCGAATTCCTTGATTACATTATCGTTGACCTGACCCTGCTTCTCGTTACGAGGCCAGTATTTGACGAAATCAGCGGACTTCGCATAGTCACTGCGGTATGGCAGATCCTTGAATTCCTGCGAATCGAGCACTTTGGTTACGCTCGGAATATGACCGGCTTTGGCCCACATGTCTCCATGCTGGGCGAGCCAGTTGGCGAAAGTCAGTGCAGCCTGCTGCTTGGCAGGGTCTTCCTTGCTATGCTTCGGCAGTGCCAGAGTATGGGAATCGCCCCATGTTGCCGGCTGATCGTAGATTTGCGGCATCGGCACGACGCCAAAGTCCAGACCTTTGATATTCTCAAATGCACCGGTACTCCATACACCGGTAATGACTATTGCGGCTTTCTGATCCTGGAACAGTTTGACGGCATCATTGACATTGGGTGGAATCAGATTGGACGTATACAGGCTGTTCACGTATTCCAATGCTTCCAGCGCCTGCGGGTTATTCAGCTCAGCCTTGCCATTGGCATCGTAGAACTTGCCTCCACCGGTCAGCTGGTTGTAGAAGCCCCAGAACATCCAGTAGGCGTCAATCCGTACACTTGGCTGGGCGAGCGGTGCCACGTCTGCCGGAACGGCATTTTTGATTTTGGTCAGAAACTCGGTGAATCCTTCCGGAGACTGTTCAAATACAGGCTTGCCGTCCTTGAGTACACCGGCCTGCTCCAGATATTTCTTGTTGTAATACATAACGATCGCATGCGTATCGAGTGGAATCGAATAATGCTGGTTATCATAAATGGTTGATTCCAGAATCGTCGGGTTAAATTCATCCCAGTTGACGCCGGCAGATGAAGCCAGATCGTCCAGCGGTGTCACATAGCCGGATGGCACAAACTGCGGCATCCGGGAGGAGTGCATTACAGCCAGATCAGGAGCCTGATCCGACGCCAAGGAAGTCTGCAGCTTGGTATAATAATCTTCCGAGCGGTTGCTCAGCTGTTCGACCTGAATCTCTTTATTTTCCTGATTGAACCTGTCAATCATGGCCGTCATGAACTCACCATCGCCACCGCTGAATGGTGTCCAGAACGTAATCTTTGTTTTGCCGGCGGTCTCTCCGCCCTCTGCGCTCTGCGAAGGCTGACTGCCTCCTGCACAGGCGGATAATACCAGCATAATCGCCAGCAGCAGCATGCCGGTCGATATGAATTTATTTCTTCTCATTACAAGACCTCCCTGTATATTTTAAGATGGGTGATGCGCCGCCCTCTAATTGCTAGCGCTTACATTACCTATCTTAAAATACAGGGAGTTCCTGAACCATGACGCTTTTTTCGATAGTATGGACATATATTTGGGTATGTTCCTTCAGGGCAGCAGATCCATACATCCGCTGTTCTGAAGAAACAATATAGCGCGCCGCATCTCTGTCCAGCTACAGCTCGTTATACCGGATTCGACAGACTGCGCCTGTGCTCGCGGTACTGCTTGGGTGTCATCTGTGTCTCCGCTTTGAATACACGGTTAAAATGCCGGATATTCACAAAGCCCGTCTCGACGGCAATTCCGGATATTTTTTCATCCGTATGCACCAGTCTGCGGATCGCTTCGCGAATTCGTATTTCCGTCAGTACCTCGATAAAGGATTTGCCCAGCCGGGCTTTGAACAGGCTGCTTAAATAAGAGGCATTCAGATAGACCTTTTCAGCCATCAGGCCCAGTGTAATCGGCTCGGCATAGTGCTCCTCCATATACTGCACCACCTGATCCACCGCATGGGTCACATGACCTTCCCGGTGCCGGATCAGCTCATACAGCGCCTGCAGCTGACTGCTGCAGTAATCCGCCAGCTCCTGCCGGTCATTGATCATCCATACTTCCTGCAGCGTCTGTCCGATGTCCCGGCCCTGCAGCCAGCTGTCCACAATACCGTAGTCGAGTGCAATCTCGTAACATTCCATCATGATCCGGCTGACCTGCTGCTGTACGATCTGGGGCTGACTGATCTGGCGGCAGAGCCGATCGATAAATTCCTGTACCTGCCGGTTCAGTTGACCGCCATCCGCCTGGGACAGCAGCTGCTCCAGAAAATGTCTATCCGCTGCAGGCAGACGTACCGGATGATCCGACTGCCCGGCTATCGGCTGGGAGGGATAGATCAGCACCCGATCTCCTCCGGTCGTCAGGCGGTACAGCAGCGCCACCTCCGCTTCCCGATAGGAACGGGGGACAGACTCCAGATCGACCGCACCCCGCCCGATACCGACCGTAATGGTCAGCTGGGACATCCGCTTGATCGTACGGACCAGCTGACCGGCCTGCTGACGGATGCGGACTTCGGCATCTTCATCGTGCTCGGTCTGGATCAATGTTACAACCCGCTGCTGTTCCATAAAGGTATAACCGTGCCAGTCGGTCAGAATGACCTCGCGTACAAACTGCTGAATATACAGCAGGAACAGCTCCGGGTCGGTCTGATGATACCGTTGTTCGGCAACAGAGCTACGGTCCAGCTGGGCGATTAGACAGTATACCTTTTTCCCGTCAAAGGATAATCCGGCTTCTTCCAGCAGTTCTGCCGCATCATAGGCGATTCGTCCGTGTACGATACCGGACAGCAGCTGCTGCCTCATCAGCTGTTCGGACGGCCTGCTGATCGGGCGGACCGCTTCACGGGTATCCAGCTCCCCCTCGATCCGGTTCAGCGCCGCGTACAGTTCATCCTTTTGCACCGGCTTCAATAAATAATCACGGGCTCCACTGCGAATGGAGCTGCGCGCATATTCGAAATCATTATATCCGCTGAGCACCACACAGCGGATATCCGGATATTGCTCGGCTACCGCTGCCTGCAGCTGTATACCGTCCATGCGAGGCATTCGAATATCGGTAATGACCAGATCAGGTCTCTGCTCCCGGATCATCTCCAGCGCCTCCATGCCATCCCTCGCTTCGCCGCATACTTCCCAGTTTAGATCGAACCCCTGAATCAGATGGCGAAGTCCTTTACGGAAAATCATCTCGTCGTCCACGACCAGCACTTTATGCATGTTTTGTACCCCTTTCTTTCTTTGATGATCATGTCCTCGTGTATGGAATTAGGATGGAATTATTTTGTTCGATTTTGGTTTGATTATGATTCGAAACTGATTTCATGCCTGTCTGGCATCCGGTATCTGCAGGGCAGCAGGCACAATAATACTCACTTGCAGACCGCCTTCCTCCAGATTATGCAGACGCAGGCCATAGGCCTGTCCGTATTTGAGTACGATGCGGCGATGCACATTGACCAGTCCATGCCCGCCGGGCCCTTCGGGGAGCACTCCTTTGTTCATTTTGTCATTCTGCTCGGCAAGCTCATGCTCTTCCATGCCCGGTCCGTTGTCCTGTACCATCATCTTGACACTGCCCGCTTCCTGGCATACACGGATCACAATGTGCACATCTCCGCGCCCGCGCTCCAGTCCATGCACGATCGCATTTTCCACTACCGGCTGCAGGGCCAGACGGATCATAGGACAGTTCAGCCACTGTTCGGGGGCATCCACTTCATAGGACAGCCGCTCTCCATAGCGGATCTGCTGGATCGCCAGATAGCCACGTACATGCTCCAGCTCCTGAGCGATCGTCACGTCGGTATGCTCACCGCCGATGCTGTAGCGCAGCAGGGCGCTCAGATGACCAGTCATCTGTACAATCTCCCGATTGTCCTCCAGCTCGGCATACATGCTGATCGAACCGAGCGTATTATACAGAAAATGCGGATTGATCTGGCTCTGCAGCGAAGCAATCTGTGCATTCTTTTCCCTGATCTCCGTCTCGTACAGCCGGTAGGTCAGACGGCCGAGACGAGAGACCATCATATTAAAAGCCCGGCTCAGATGACCGATCTCGTCCATATTTCGGGCTGGCAGCTCGATATCGAACTGCCCCCGCTCCACCAGCTTCATCGAATCACGCAGCCGGCTGAGCGGACGGGTAATCCGCATCGAGTGAATCACCGACAGCAGCACCGACAGCAGCAGGCAGAGACCGCCCAGCCAGATCATCTGCTGATTGATCCGGCTCGCATCCTGCAGCAGTACGGACAGCGGTACCGCTTGCAGCACTGTCCAGCCGGTTACCGGAGAGGTCTGATAGGTCAGCAGTACAGGCTGGCCGTCATTGTCCAGTGTCAGCGTCCCTTCTCCCCGGTAGCCGGTAAGCACCTGATCCGTCAGTACAAAAGCGTTGCTTCGATAAATGTAGTTCCCCTGCTGATCCACCATCGCAAATGCGGAGGTCTGCGAACTCTCCAGATTGCGAATCCGCTGAATCAGCGCTTCCTCCGGTACATCGATGACCAGCGTACCGAGGGGACGGCCATTTTCCAGACTGCGGATCTGGCGAATAATCGAGAATACTTCATATGTCGAACCATTGTCCGACAGCAGTGCATGCGGTGCGGCAAAGTATCCTTTGCCCGACAGCTTCGTTCCGGTAGGCAGCACACGCTCCTCGTCGGCTGCTTCCGCAAAACGTCCGGGACTGTCCGGCAGCTCCACATAGGAACGGGCATGATCGGATAACAGCGATACCCCGGTCACATCTACCCGTCCATTGACCAGAATCCGCCGGACAAAGCTTTCCAGCAGCAGACGCTGCTCATAGATATCCATCTCCCGGCTGTGCGATCCACTCTGTTCCAGATAATTCAGCAGCTCCGGCGACTGATAGGGTGTCACGGACAGCAGCACCAGCTCATTCATAAAGGCATCCGTATTCGCTGTAAATTCCCGTACCACATCGGCCTGATATCTGCCCACATTCGCCTGAATCGAATTGGAATACCCGATACTGCTGATCCAGGAAGAGATAATGAGCGGGATCGAGATTAGAACCGTGTTCATCAGAATGAGGCGATTGACGAGTCGCATATTTTTCCATCGTTCCAGCCACTTTTTCATCGCTTACTCCTTTAAAATGCCATTGATCAGAGGCTCCAGACGATCCAGCATCTGATCGACCGTCTGCTTGCCGTACCAGAGCTTCTCCAGTTCATTGACCAGGGCATCGTTCACTTCACTCTGCTTGGGATGCTCCGGGAAATACTCCACATCATCCGCCGCTCCGGCATATTCCCGGCGATACGGCAGCGAGAGATAGGACTCCGATGCCGCCTGATCACGCACAGCGGGTACATGTCCCGCCTTGCCCCAGACTGCTCCATGATGGGTCAGCCATTCGGCAAATTTGACCGCTGCGGCGAGACGATGGGGGTCCTGATCGCTATGCACCGGAAAAGCGAGCGTATGCGCATCTCCCCAGGAACCCGGTTTGTCATAAATTTGCGGAAACGGCATCACGCCAAAGTCCAGTCCTTCCACCTGCTCAAAGGAACCTATCGACCATACTCCTAGAAACAGCAGCGCCGCCTTACCCTGGGCAAACTGAATCGTCGCATTGTTGATATCCGGCGGAATCAGCTGCTGATCGTACAGGGAAGCGACCAGCTCCAGCGACTGCCGCGCAGCCGGCATATTCAGCGAAGCCCTGCTGCCATCCGGGGTATACAGCATTCCGCCACCTTCCATCTGCGCATAGAGCGACCACCACAGCCACAGCGAATCGATGCGTACATTGGGCACGGCCAGCGGTGCGACATCCCCCGGCACTTTGCGCTGAATCATCTGCAGAAATTCCATAAATCCCTCCTCTCCCGGCTTGATGATAACCTGACCATCCTTGTATAGTCCCGCCTGCTTCAGCCATTTCTTGTTGTAATACAGTACGCTGAAATGAGTATCCAGCGGAAGGCCGTAATGCCTGCCATCCGATACCGTTCGCTTCAGTATGGCCGGATTAAAATGGTCCCACTGTACTCCGGTCTGCGCGGATACAGCGCTGATATCCGTAATGAATCGGGCTGGAATGTATTGTGCATGCATCGAGGCATGGACCACAGCCACATCCGGTGCTTCCTCGGTTACAATCGCTGTCGACAGCTTGGTGTAATAATCGTCCAGCTTGTTATTTTTCATCGTGACCTGGATATGATCGGTATTCTGCTCGTTATACTGCCGAACCAGCTCCTGCATGAACGAGATATCCCCGCCGCTAAATGGTGTCCAGAAATGAATCTGGATCGTATCATCGGCCTCTCCAGCATTCCCTTTCAGCTCCAGCTGGCTGACCGCGTCCTGCCTGCGGTTGGACTCCAGGGCATACACACTGTAAGCCAGCAGCAGAAGCACAACGCCCGCCACCGCCAGTACCCACAGCTTGCGACCGGGATTTTTGTAATTTTTCCATTGCTGCCGCATAGGCTCCCTCCCTCTACTGCAATATGTGGATTGCTGCCTGATAACACCAGGTGCATTACCGGCCTTCCCCTTACATCATATCTACCTGCTGGCAAGGAAGTATAACCGCTTCCGCTGGCTTTGGGAATCCAGCGGATATGAATCTCCAATGGAATGTCCATCCTTCCAAAATATTGTCCTGTTCCAGGAGGAATGTCTGCTGTAGAGTTCTAAATGTAAGCGTTTTAATAATTAAAGAGAGGGGTCTGTTGAATGAAACCGTATCGACTTATTATTAAAGGGGGATTCCTATTTATTATGGCTGTATTGATACTTAGCAGCAGTTCCGCCGGAATCGCATCCGCTGATAGAGAACATACCAGCAAATCCAGTTCCACCAAGAAATTCTACTCTGTTATTATGCAGGATGGCGCGGATCCATGGATGTACAAGCACACTGACGGATTTTACTATTTTACCAAAACAACCGGCAATAACGTGACCATCTGGAAGTCCTCCACCATCACCGGTGTGGATGCTGCCGAGAAGCATGAGATTACGACCGGTGGACAGAATGTATGGGCACCGGAGATCCATTATCTGAATGGCGCCTGGTACGTGTATTACGCCAAGGATGACGGCGACAATGCCAACCACCGGATGTATGTTATGGAAAATACAGCAGCCGATCCGATGCAGGGTACCTGGACAGACAAAGGCCAGATCACCGATTCGACCAACCGCTGGGGCATTGACGGCACTCCATTCGCAATTGGCGATCAGCTATATTATATCTGGTCCGGCTGGGAAGGCACCGAAAATGTCAGCCAGCATCTGTACATCGCCCGTATGAGTAATCCATGGACGATCAGCTCGGAACGGGTAGAGATTGCCAGGCCCACATACGACTGGGAGACCAATCATCAGCCCAATGTCAATGAAGGCCCACAGGTGTATATCAAAGGGCGTACGATCAACCTGCTCTACTCGGCCAGCGGCAGCTGGACCAATGATTATTCCCTCGGTCTCATCACAGCCGATACCCGCAAGGATCTGATGAATCCCGCTTCCTGGATCAAACAGGAAAAGCCCGTATTCACTTCCGCGAACGGCATCTATGGACCGGGACACGCTTCCCTCACCACTTCCCCGGATGGCCGTGAAGACTGGATAATCTATCACGCCGCCAAATTCGACGGCTCCGGCTGGAACCGGGAGATCCGTGCACAGGAATTCGACTGGAACAGAGACGGCACTCTTGATCTGGACGATCCTGCAGCCGCCAACCGCCAGGTCAGCCTGCCTTCCGGTGAACCGAAGCATACTCGCTATGAAGCGGAGAATGCTGTCTTCGGCGGCGGTGCGTATGCTTCTTCCAGTGAAAATGGCTCTAAAGGCTTCAAAGCCGGACATATCGATCTTCCGGACAGCTACGCCGAATACACGATCAAAATTCCGGCAGACGGTAAATATATTCTCTCTGCCCGTACCGCCAACGGTACGACAGGAATGGACTGGTCCACACTGATGCTGTCCGTGGATGGCGCTGCACCGACGCCTTTTTATATTACCAATAAAGGCTGGGAAAACTGGGGACTCTCCACCCAGCTGCTGGAACTGGATCGCGGCAAGCATACGATCCGCTTCTCCAAAGGAGACGGCTACGGCGAGATCGATTTCTTTGATATCGTACCGGTCGACAGCCGCAAATAAGCGATCTGTGTAACAAAAAAAGCTCCTGGCCATCCACTATCCGTTATGCGGATCAGTGAATAGGCAGGAGCTTTTTGCATGGTGATCACAATTATTCGTACTTCATCTAAAAATCAGAGTATTCGTATGGGGCAGCTTTCCAATCAAGAAGCCATAGGCACGGAATTTTTCGCTTCCGAAGGCTGCTGCTGTCTGGAGATGACGAACAGTACACCCCAGATGAGCAGGAATCCGAGCAGCTGGGACCAGGTGACAAGCTGCTGATAGACGATCCAGTTGATCAATACACCCACCATCGGGAAGCTCAGCTCGGCCAGTGTAGCGACCGAAGCTTTAGTGGTGGACAGCCCTTTGTAATACATGAGCAGACTGAGCAGACCGGGCAGCAGCGCCTGACCAAGCAGATTAACGACGACCAGTGTCACCGGAATCGCACCGGCCGGCAGGCTCCAGGCAGCATTTTCGTTCAGCGTCATGAACAGCAGCAGCGGGATCGCCAGAATGAACCGCAGCGAAGTAACGGTTTCGTATTTCATTTTACCGACCATCAGACGTCCCATAACGGTGGAACCGCCCCATAGTGCAGCCGCGCCCAATGCCAGCAAGGAACCGACCTGGGCAAAGTCACCCATATGGCCAATCGGGATCGTAAAGCCGAAGGTAAGCAGATACGTACCGCCCAGCGCCAGCACGAACAGCCAGCCAAATCCTCGCGGCAGCATTTCCTTGAGCAGCAGACGGGCCAATACGATGGCAAAGATCGGCTGCAGCTTTTGCAGCAGCAGTACGGCGTTGAGATCCCCATGTGCCAGTCCCATCGTGAACAGAACCGTCGCCAGCGCCGAGCCGCCCCATGACAGGAACAGCAGTGCACCGACATGCTGCCATTTCAGGCCGCGCAGCTCATGTCGATTGATCCACAGGATGGGTGCGGCGAACAGCAGCGCCACCAGATGCTCCAGCAGCACGATCTGGGTAGATGTAAAGGAATCCAGTAAAATAATACGGAACAGGGGATCAATGCCCCACAGGGCTGCTCCAATAAAGACAAGCCAGAACCCGCTTTTAATATGACGTTGTTTGGCAGTTGATGCAGATTGAATACGTGCGTTGGCATTTTCCATAATTCAAACTCCTCGTATGATTAGAATTTGAATAGGAGATCTTAATGCGGAAAGCCCCGATATCGAGAATTCGACAGTCGGGGGCTTGATCAAATAAACGTATGCGGCATGAGTAAATAAACCGGCATAAGCCTATTCATTGATCTTCTCCCATCCGGACTTTACCGTCGGCTCTGGATTTACACCAGATCAGTCAGCTGCTGTGTAACACAGCAGTGAGTCGCGGGCTGCTGCTGACTAAAGTCAGCATTCACCGCCGGTCAGGAATTTCACCTTACCCCGAAGATCTCTATTCGATTAGTAATTATGATTACTCTTATTAACCATGAAAACTCACTTTGAAATTTCCATGAATTATTCTCTCAATATGTCTCATTATAAAGATACTTTTAGTAACTTGCAATAGTTTTTATACAGGTTGTGCAGCTGACAGTTTTTTTCTTTTAATTCCGATCCACAAACTTAGTTATAGTATCGCTTACCCTTTTCATTTTGTAAAGAATCGTTAGGCAATGAGAGAGAGAACACGATGAAGCAAAATAGGATAACCAACAAGAATAGATCATTTTTTATGATAAATCACCCATTTTTTTCTGATTAATTTCATAAATTTGTGAAATAAATATCGAAATTTTAATGTTACTTACTTGTCAGATTCAGGTAACAACTTGTATAATGGAAAACGTTCCATTATTTATTTCAAAACATACATATTTGAGAGGGGTATTTATCATGAGTAATTTGCAACAAGACAACTATCCACAGGGTCAACCAGGATATAA
The DNA here is from genome assembly GCF_054161335.1 of Paenibacillus sp. Z6-24. Taxonomy (NCBI): domain Bacteria; kingdom Bacillati; phylum Bacillota; class Bacilli; order Caryophanales; family Paenibacillaceae; genus Paenibacillus; species Paenibacillus sp. Z6-24. Next base: position 3,575,001 of record NZ_CP096398.1, read on the forward strand.
CACGGGAGTAGTAAGTTTCAAAGACTGGATGATCACTATTCTGCTGATGGCTATTCCAATTGTAAACATCGTTATGCTGTTTGTATGGGGCTTCAGCGGTAGCACCAACCCATCCAAAGCCAACTATGCCAAAGCTACGCTGGTATGGATCGGTATCTTTATCGTGCTGTATGTACTGCTCATTGTCATTTTTGGTGCAGCATTCATGAGTGCGATCAATTCATCTACAGGCTCCGGTTACTAATCCGTAAGCACCAAAAAGAAGCTCCTTTCGCAGAGGAGCTTCTTTTTTATGCCATATTCCGGTTCTATCCGGTAATTCTATCTATTTTATTTCATATTCCATCCGCATACTGCACGGCTTCATCTCCAGCCGCTCATAAAAAGCCAGTGCTTGCTCGTTAAATATCCGGGCGTGCAGTTGAATGCAGTTGGTGAAGCTGAATCATCAGCTCCAGTAGCTGCGGATAGTCATATATCTCTGCTGAACGTAATACTATTTTCACAACCAAATTCCTCCTTGTGTACTGAATACATTGGTATCACTTACATCTGTAAGCTAAAATGTGATCGTTCTCATTTGATACATAATATGTATTATTTTACAATGTAATAGTCACTATTTTAACTGAAAGAAGGATTACAATGAACCGAACATGGCAATTTACTGCTTTATCCGCTGCTATGCTGCTGCTTGCAGGCTGTGGACAGGCCAATCATGCTCCTGCATCCATACCTGCCAAGTCTGCTGGTCAGACGGCTGATTCCACCACAGCAGCACCGGCAGCCCACTGGTCGTATGATCAGGAGCATGGACCTGCTCACTGGGCTGAACTGGAGACCGGATTCTCCGCCTGCCGTACCGGTCAAGAGCAGTCCCCGATTGATATCGAACACGCCCGGCTGGTGCCTTCCGCCACCGTGCATCCGGTCGATATCCACTACAGCACCACCCCGGTGACCGTCATTAATAACGGACATACGATTCAGGTCAATGTGCAGAACAAGGATAACTATATTATGATTGAAGGCCGGAAATATACGTTGGCCCAATTCCATTTCCATCATCCGAGCGAGCATCAGATCGATGGCAAAAACGCCGAAATGGAACTGCATCTTGTTCATAAAAGCGCAGACGGACAAAGTGCCGTACTCGGCATCCTCATTCATCCGGGCAGCGATAACCATGCCTTTGACCAGCTGTGGAGTCATCTGCCGGATCATGAGAGCGAGCAGGAAGTTGCTTTGGCTGACCCGATTCAGCTGTCCAAGCTGCTGCCAGAGGATCGTCATGCCGTTCATTACACCGGCTCACTGACCACGCCTCCCTGCACCGAGCATGTGAGCTGGACCGTGCTGGAGCAGCCGATTGAGCTGTCTGCCGAACAGATTCAGCGTTTTGCCACCATCTTCCCGGACAATCATCGGCCGGTGCAATCTATCGGTTCCCGGGAACTGTATACCGAGCAGTAGGAAAATATGCGATTATATGAACAAAAAAGCAGGCAGGATCCCCTGTTCAGGGATTCTTGCCTGCTTTTCCACATCTATCCATGTCCAATTAGATATGAATCCATTATGGACCGGTTGAAGCCTATTAGCAGTAGTACAGATTGCTGTAATGTCAGTAATCATCGACTACGAGTAATTGCTATTGATCAGTAACGCTCCAGGACAAGCTGAGTCTTGAGTGAATCCTGCGGTACGAGCCAGCCTTCCTGATTCAGGTAAGCCATCAGTTTCTGGCGGTTGGCTGCTGCATCAGCATACTCATCCGCTTTGAAGGAGATTTCAACGATTGGCTCTGTGCTGGAACCATCTGCAGTGCGGATCGGCCATACTTCCACATCAACTTCGATGCCATTCCAGGTGCCTTTATATTTGCTGGCCATTACCGGGCCATAAGCGCGGGAATCTTCCAGCTGATGCTTGCCCCAGTGAGACTGACCGTTCCAGTCATCCAGTTTGCCGGGCAGTTTGTCCAAGATCATATCCAGTGCTTTGGATTCCGAAGGCAGTGTCGCTTTGGTGTCGGATGTTTTGACATCCTTGTCATTGGACAGGCTCAGCGTCTGCTTGCCATAACTCCAATCGATCTCGGCTTCATAATTGGTATCACCAGCGTCAAAGCCTTCCTTATTGGCAAGAGTCAGCGCAGCGTTAATGTCTCCGTTGGTAACGGCATAGCGCTTTTTGTATGTGATTTCATAATTCTTTTTGTCTTCTTTTTTGCGGAGGCGTACATTCCAGCCCTGTTCATTCAGGTTCTGTCCATCCGTATCAAAGTATTCCACTGCGATCTTTTGGCCGCTGCCCGGCAGTCCAAATGCACTGCTCAGTTCCGCGTCCGGTGTGGAATCAGGGTCCAGTACGTTCTGATTCAATACAAATTTCACTTCATAACCCGGTGTCATATTGGCTGCCGCTTCAACCGGAGCTGAAGGCTGTACCATCATGAATGAGCCTGCCATTACCGTACTGCTTACCCATATTGCAACCGTCTTTTTCCAGCCCTGTACCCCATTATTGTTCACGTTGTTCTTCTCCCCTTGTCCATGGATTGGTGCAGCACATGCCCTGCAAATTCATTGTAGCGGTTGCAGATTAAAGGGAATTCATTATTTCTATGCCAAATGATTAATTATCCACATAATCTCTATATGCCAGCCATCAATTATTCAATACCGGTCTATCATTCTACGGCGAATATCCTTATAGCTGCAGGTAGCAACACGAGATCAAAAAAATACCGAAACGGCGCTGATGCACCATTCCGGTTCTCTCTCTTTTCTCTTCTCTTTGCACTGCATCTGTATTCAAATGCTTAGCTTGGCCGATGGGGTCAGCGAATGGATATGCCGGAATCCTTCCTGCTGCAGTCGCAGCGCCAGACTGTCCGTTTTCGGCTTGGGCGCATGGACAAGCACGGTGGGCGGATCATTCAGATCACTCAGCATCTGGCGTACATCCGGCAGTCCCTGATGGACTTTGTACCGTACATAATGTACAGCGCAGCCGCTCTGGTTCATCCTGTACTGCTCCAGCATCCGACGGCCAAAGGAACCTGCAGCCAGATGGCCGGTCAGAATAACGGTGTTGCGCTCCTCATCCGCGAGCCAGTCATAATGCTGCCGGGCGATCGATGACTGCATCATCCCGTCCGTGACAAGCACAATGGCCCGACCGTAATGCTCATACAGATCAGCGGGCGATTCATCGCTGCCGATCCGGTGCAGATTCGGATAATGGAGTGCCCGCTCCATCCGGGCCAGTGCATCCTGATGCAGCCAGCCGCTGTAATCTGCGAACAGCTCAATGCCTTTCAGCAGGACCGATTCCACCAGCACCGGTATATCCGGATACTGCTCGCTTGCCCACAGCATCAGCTCCTGTCCTCTTCCATAGAGAGGAACAGGCAGCAATACCGAACCTCCCTGGCTTAAGGCTGCATCCATATGCGCTTTTAATTGAGCGAGCTTGTTCAGCTGCAGCTCAGGATCGGCTCCATACGCCGCATCCATAATCGCCAGATCCAGATCCGGTAAAATGCCCTGAACAGACGGAGTTCCGGATAATCTGCGAGCCTGATGCATGGGACGATCGGCATCCAGCAGCTGCGATTCACTCGTATAATCGCCGGAGAAAAAGATCCGCTTTCCTTTCCACGACAGGGCAATCCAGATGGAACCCGGCAGGTGTCCGGATCGTCCCCAGCATACGTCGAGACCGGGCAGCAGCGTACCCCAGCGTCCGGCCGGAATAATATCCTCCAGATAGCGATACCGGATACGCTGCTCGTCCTGATCATCATAGGGACGCGGAGCCGCACATTTATCGGTGTATCTTTTCCAGGCTTCAAAATAAACCGGCAGCTGGTTGACCGTCGCTCTGGTCGTCCATACGTCTCCCTTGTAGCCATGTCGATACAGCACAGGCAGCGCAATACAGTGATCTTCATGCGCATGGGACAGAAATACGGCCTGCAGTCCACCAATCCACTCCTCCATATGATCCATCAGCGGATAGATACCGCCGCCTTCCTTTTTGACACCATAATCCAGCAGCAGATGCTGCTGCTCGTGTGTCAGCAGATAACTCGATCTGCCATGTTCTCCCGCACCGCCGAGTACTGTCAGTTCCATCAGGCCTGCCGCCCTCCGCGTGTCGAAGACAGGACATTCAGAATGAGCAGCAGTACGGTAGTAATGCCGACAGAGACGACAGCCATCGCCATCCCCATGGATACCGCCCCTTGTTCAAACTGGGCGAAAATATACGTGGCTGACGTCTGCATCGACGGCGGGAGAATCAATAGGGAAGCGACCAGCTCACGATTGGAAATGGTAAATGTCATCATCCAGCCGGCGATAATGCCGGGGATCAGCAGCGGCAGCAGAATCCGCCGGAATACATATAATGGTCTGCCTCCGGACATCGCTCCTGCCTGCAGCAGAATCGAATCAATCTGTCCGTAGTTGGCTTTGACATACTGAACCGTATATGGAAGGAACAGAATCACATACGTCAGCACGACCATGCCATAGGAATTGTACAGCGGTACCGGCATCCAGGGTGAATTCCAGAATAGGATCAGACCGACCACAATCACGATACCCGGCACCGTATTGGGCATCAGGCTGAACAGATCGATCCATTTCTGTGATACCCGCTGTCCTCGGTCTACCTTTAAGGCAAAGAAGGTACCGAGTACGACAGCAATCGTCGAAGCGGCCAGCGAAAGGGTGAAGCTGTTCAGCAGTGCTTCCATGCTGTCCGAACCCGGCTGCAGCAGCTCGGCGTAATGCTTGAACGTCCAGTTGCCGGCGGCGATGCCTGCACCGCGCAGCTTCAGCAGCGAAGCGGTAATCACCGAAAAATAGGGAATACCGATCGAGACGATCAGCAGCAGGGCAATATACAACCCGCTCAGCCATCCTCTCCATCCGGTCAGGGTATAGCCTTTTTGGCGGGAGCCTTTGCCTCCGGTTAACCGGTAGGAATACCGGCTGCTCAGTATGCTCTGTATGTACCACATGACCAGACAGGCACTCAGCAGCAGGGAAGCCAGTGCAGTCGCTTTACCAAAATCGATCGGCCAGCTGGAAATGTATTTGTGAATCTCCGAAGTCATGACATAGTAACCGATCCGGCGTCCGAATGTAGCGGGTGTACCGAATTCGGCAATCGTTTTGACAAAAATCAGCAGCACGCCCATGGCATAGCTGGACAACAGCAGCGGCAAAATGATGCGGCGGAACCGGTAACCCGGCGAACCTCCATGCACGGTAGCCGCTTCTTCCATACTGCCGCTGATCTGCAGCAGCGTATTGCGCAGAATCAGATACAGGAACGGAAACAGATGCAGACTCATAATCATGACCATACCACCCAGGCTGAAAAAGGCAGGCGTCCAGGCAGCAGATGCAGGCAGCAGCTGTTCCATATACCCATTTTTCTGCATAAACAGCATCCAGCCCATCGAGCCGATGTAAGGCGGTGTCATAAATGGAATGAGCAGCACCACATCCAGCCAGCGCTGCCGGCCGAGCGGTGAACGTGCCATGATCCAGGCGAGCGGCAGAGCTAGTATCGTCGTAACGATAATAACGAGCACGCCAAGCCAGAGCGAGTTGAACAGGACAGAAGCCAGATTACTGCTGGCGAACATCTGCAGCGGAGCAGCGGGATCAATATGCCCGTCCCGCTCTACTGCCGTATAGAAAATCAGCAGCAGTGGAAAAACAATGAGTACGGCGAGCAGCAGAAATGCTGCAGCCGTACTCCATTTGCGATAATGGATCATTCTATTCACCCTCAGGTTGATTAATTAATAAGTGTTATTGATACAGTCCGGTAAAACGGCTCGCGACTTCCTCACCATGCTCATCCATCCAGTCCCATTTCACCGGATAGGCTGGAATGTCTGCCAGATTCGTACGATTTTCCGCCTGAATATCGGTTCGTCCAGGCAGCAGATAGGCACCGGCTACCAGCTTCTGGGCATCATCGGACAGCAGATAATCGATAAACTGCTTGGCCTGCTGCTCATGCTGGGTCGTCTTGATAATGGCTGCCGGACGCGGGCTGATTACCGTGCCTTCCGCCGGATAGACAATATCGACCGGTTCACCGTCCGCTTTGGCTTTGTACGCCATATAGTCGACGCCTGCGGCCACTACATCTTTGGCTCCGGTAATTACCGGATCAAGTGCTTCCTGGTTGGCTCCTGCCATGGCAACGCCATTTTGTTTGTACTGCTCGAACAGCGACCAGCCGCTATCCCCTTTGGCACTCAGATAACCGGTAATAAAGTCCAGTGCAGAGCCGGACAGCGATGGATCGGGAATATTGACTTTGTCTTTCCATTCCGGCTTGGTGAGATCTGCCCAGGAAGTTGGCGGAGTTTTCACCTGGCTGGTGTTGTATACGATACCGAGCGCAGAAGCGCTGTAGCTGAAATAATTGCCGTTTGGATCAGACCAGTCTTTTACCAGCTTGTCGCTGTTCGGAGCATCAGCATAAGGAAGAGTGAGTCCATCCTTGGCCATCGACTGCATGGACGGCAGGGAAGCTAGTACAACCACGTCAACAACCGGATTGGATTTCTCCGCTTCCATTCTGGATAAAATCTTGCCTGTTGTTCCCTGGAACATCTCTACCTGAATACCGGTCTTCGCTTCAAATCCTTCTTCGATCTTTTTGGCGAGTCCTTCCGGTCCGGCGCTGTACACGACCAGCGTACCGCTATCTTTTGCTTTGCCGTCAGCAGCCTGACTGACACTGTTGCCTGCTGCGCCGCAGCCTGCCAGCGTTGTACCCATAACTGCCGTGATAGCGAGCAGACCTGCTTTTTTCCACGTTTGATTCCATTTCATCTGAATATTCCTCCCGAATGATAAATAGTGATGATCCGTTTGTTCTTACTTTTATTTCATGCATCCACTGTATGAATCGGTGTATGAACACCACCAGCAATGTATATTCATCTCAGGAAATATGCTGCCGGCCGCTGTGCAGCTTGATATCGTCCCCTGCATGGTTCACCCTGCATACGTAATGAGGAGCGATATGGATCTGCACTTCGTCGCCGGGCTGCATACGCTGTGTATGATAGCCCGTCCAGATCCGCTCCTGTCCGGCATCCATCTCTATCTCGTACCGGTCTCCCATATAACTGACCCTGCGGATGATGGCGCTGTATGTATGTTCGCCCGCCTCCCGGGTCGATTCCCAGCATCCGTGTTCCGGCCGGAACAGTGACTGTCCGGGCTCGATCCAGTTTGATCGTCCGATAAAGCGGGCGACGAACGGGTCGGCAGGCTGCCGGTAAATGTCTTCCGGTGTACCCCGCTGCAGGATGGTGCCGCCCTGCATAACGATAATTTCATCTGACATTGACATCGCTTCGGTCTGGTCATGGGTGACATACAGAGCCGTAATGCCCAGCTCGCGCACCAGACCCATCAGCTCATGACGCATCTCTTCCCTCAGCAGGGCATCCAGTGCACTGAGCGGCTCGTCGAACAGGATCAGTCCGGGCTGCATCACAATCGCTCTGGCAAAGGCGACCCGCTGCTGCTGTCCGCCGGACAGCTGATGAGGCTGCCGCTGTTCCATTCCCGTCAGTCGGACCTGCTCCAGCGCCCGTTCTACCGATTCACGGATCTGCTTTTTGCGGCCGGAAGCTTTGAGGCTGAAGGCTACATTTTCATAGACTGTCATATGCGGCCACAAGGCAAACTCCTGAAATACCATGCCAAACTCCCGGCGATGAGAAGGCATGTTAATCCGTTTTTGCTGCGAGAAGACCGGTTTGCCATCTACCAGCACCTCGCCGGTATCCGGTGTCTCCAATCCGGCTATCAGACGCAGCAATGTCGTTTTGCCGCAGCCGGACGGTCCGAGCAGCGTTGTAAATTTCCCGGAAGGAATCGTCAAATCTACTGGCTGCAGCGCCTGTACATTGCCATAACTCTTGCTTACTCCCTGGAGCGTAATTTCTGTCATTGATGTATTCCCCTTCTGAATCATTATCCACGGTATTCTTGACCTTACATAAAGCCCGTCGGTATGGTCAGACAACTGCTCTCTGAATCTAGTATAGCCATGTAGTTTACTCATTATATGCGGATAATGTAAACGAAGTATCAATTTTAACTATGCTGCGTTTTGACAGTCATCGAATAAATCTATGCTAGATTGGAGACAGAACCGAAAATAGCGTCCCGTCCAATCGATTGGCGGGTAGTGGAGGATAACGAAGATGAATCTGATCAAGCTGCAAATCGTGGAACTGCTGAACAGACACCAGAAAATCACGGCTGTCGCGGATGAGCTGGGTCTCAAGCAGCCGACAGTAACTTTTCATATGAAGAGTCTGGAGAAGGAGCTCGGCGTGAGTCTCTTCGAATCGCGCGGCGGCAAGGTACTGCTGCGTGAACCCGGAAAAGCCCTGCTGCATTACGCGATCAAAATCAATGCACTCGCCGCCGAATCCAGAAGAGTCGTACAGGAATTCGGCACGCTTGAACGGGGACAGCTGCGGATCGGAGCCAGCTATGTACCGGCTACTTATCTGCTGCCCGAAGTCATCCACCGGTTCAGCCAGCAGCATCCGGGCGTGAATGTCTCAATTGCAGTGCAGACGTCACCGGTCACCCGCGAGATGCTGATCAATCACGAGATTGATCTGGGCATTATGCTGACAGAGCCTTTTGAACATCCGGCTCTCGTCAAGGGACTGATCGGGGAAGACCAGCTGGTCGCCATCTTTTCTCCAGACCACCCGCTGGCACGCGAAGAAGAATTGAATCTGCCGGCACTGCAGCAGAGCCGGCTCGTATTGCATAGCGGCGAGTCCAGCACACGCCAGCTGAGCGATCGCTGGATGAATGATATCGGCCTGCAGCCCCGCCAGTATCTGGAGCTGGATTCGGCCGAAGCGATCAAGCGCTCGGTTATGCTCGGCGGTTACGCCGCCTTCCTCTCCCGTATGGCCGTCGAGGAGGAAGTGCGCCAGAAGCGTCTGCAGATGCGGACTCTGCCGGGACTTGAGCAGCGCAGGTATCTGTATTATGCCTACAACAAAGAGCGTCATTACTCCGGACTGATCCATCGCTTTGCCGCCTGCCTGACCGGCAGTGAATGACACAGGCATTATCGCTGTACAAAACAAAAGCGTACTGCAGGAATCTTCATCCGGGCAGTACGCTTTTGTTTTGTTGGTACGATTCGTCAGTTGGACAAGAATGATCATCCTCTAATAAATCCGGTTTAAAAGTAAAGCTGGTCTTCCGGCTGCAGCGCATGCACCTGCTGGAACCCTTCCTGCTGCAGTCGCAGGGCCAGACCGTCCGTACGGGGCCGGGTCGCATGTACAAGCAAGGTACGCGGGCTTTTGAGATCCAGCAGCATCTGACGCACATCCGGCAGTCCCTGATGCACCTTGTACCGCACATGATGAATCTGGCAGCCTCTGCGCTCCATATCCATGAGCAGGGACCGACCGAATGATCCATATGCCAGATCACCGGTGAAAATAACCCGATTCTCCCGTCCTGCGGCAATGCGGGTGTAATGCTGCTGGGCTTTGACGGACTGCATCATGCCATCATCGGTAAATAAAATGGATCGGGGATAGCGCAAAAACAGCTCTTCCCTGGAAGGATCATCATGCATCCGGTAAATGCGCGGATGACGCAGCAGCCGCTCGATCCGTGCTGTTCCATCGGCTCTCAGCCAGTGCGGCTCGGCTGCGAATAGCTCCAGCGCATCCAGCAGATCCGATTCGACCAGAATCGGGATATCTGCAAACTGTTCACTCGCCCAGAGCATCAGCTCCTGCCCTCTGCCATACACAGGTACCGGCAGCAGAATAGCGCCACCCTGCTTGAGTGTTTCTTTCATATAGCGATTCAGCTGGGACAGCTTGTTGCCCTGACGGTCTGTATCCACCCCATATGCCGCATCGACAATTGCCAGATCCAGATCGGGTATTTTCCCCGGAGCCGGGTAGGCACGCGATAGAATACGGGAATGATGCAGCGGCCGATCAGCTTCCAGCAGTCTGGATTCAGCACTGTAGTCACCGGTATAGAGAATCATTTTCCCATGCCAGCTGACTGCGATCCAGATGGAACCGGGCAGGTGTCCGGCTCTTCCCCAGCACACTTCCATATTCGGATGCACCCATGTCCATTCGCCTCTGGGCGCGATATCTTCGAGATAGCGGAAACGGATATTGCCAATGGTCTCCTGTCCTCCTGACGGAGATACCGGCCCGCCATCGACAACGGCATACTGATGCTCCTCCAGCGCCTTAAGACAGACCGGCAGCTGCTTCACTGTCGCTCGCGTTGTCCACACCTCACCGGCATACCCATAACGCTCCAGCAGCGGTAATCCGATGCTGTGATCCTCATGCGCATGCGACAAAAAGACAGCCTGCAGCCGGGACATAATATGCATCAGTCTGTCTGGTGAATTAACGCTCTCCTCTGCTATATCCATTCCGCAATCCAGCAATAAATACTGATCTTCCTGCCGGAGCAGATAACTGGAACGGCTCTGCTCACCTGCTCCACCGAGAATAGTAAGTTCCATCATGATATTCACTCCACCTGTTTTGACCATTTTTCAGCAGAAGCGGCTTCAAACCGTATTTACTTTTCCTCTGAATGAGACGATACAATGGTTTCTTGATCAGTATATCTGTCTAATTTGTATACAGTATATGGTTAATGTAAACGCAGTATAAACTTTTCTGCGATACGCCGATGTTCGTTTTAATTATACGCAGACAATTATATACACCCGGTTTACGATTTATAAAAGAAAAGCACAAAAAAAGCGTACCGATATGCATAATGATTATGCAATCGGTACGCTTTTTATGACGGTTCACAACGCAAATGGTTGTGAAGATAAGCTCACAATGAATACGTCTTAGTTTTTCAAGCCGTATTTTTTGTTGAACTTGTCTACGCGGCCACCAACGTCTGCGTTTCTTTGTTTACCAGTGTAGAACGGATGAGAAGCAGAGCTGGTATCAACACGAATTACTTGATAAGTGTTGCCGTCTTCCCATTCCATTGTTTCGCCGGAAGTTTTAGTTGTTCCACTCAGGAACTTATATCCGCAGCTTGGATCCAAGAAAATAGCCTGTTGGAATTTAGGATGTCCTTCTTTTTTCATGAGTAATCACCTTCGTTCATAAAATTAATCACGCTCTTCTTATTATACACTCATACCTTAAAAAGTCAAAGAACTTCTGTTTTTTTCTCAAACTTTTTTTTGCCCCTTATTTAGGCAGGAATTACCGGATAATCAGGCGTCGCATTCTGTCTGCTTAAGCTCTTCCAGCTCACCGGCCACCTATTTAATCATCTGGACAAAAGTAGCCAGTTCCTGCGAACTTCCTGCCTGTTGACGAGACAATATGCCCAGCGGAATCGGAGATATTCCGGGCACTTTCATTCAAACGCATGATCATGCTGCTCATCCGGGTCAGCGCATTCAATACAGGCATCCACTGATCGGGCTGCTCTCGGCGCCGGGATGAGACCTAAATCATTATTTATTCCCCGGGCTGTATACAATGATAGTGGATTTGAGTGTAAATATTTCTTTATCTTCTATTATTAACAGATAACATGTCATTTACATCGGATAATGGACCTGCTTAGTTTAAAGTATGTTAAATATGGTATACTTTCAGCAGCATAATTGAAGGAGAACTGGAACCATGGCTGTACGGCACGAGACCGAATTGTATTTACCGATCAAAGATTTTTTTGCCCGTCAGGGGTATGATATCAAGAGTGAAGTCCGCCACTGTGACCTCGTCGGTCTGCGGAAAGGCGATACCGAACCCCTCATTATCGAAATCAAAAAAACGTTCAACCTTCCGCTGCTGCTGCAGGGAATTGAACGTCTTAAGCTTAGTAGCAATGTATATGTAGCTGTCGAGCGCAACCGCGCCAAAAAAGGAGCGTATAATCAGCGTTGGGGCGATCTGACCGATCTTTGCCGCCGCCTGGGGCTGGGACTGCTGACCGTAACGTTGTATAAAACCAAATCTCCATTTATCGAAATTCTATGTGAACCTGCACGCACAACAGTAACGGCTCGTACACCTCGCAAAGGCAGCCGGAAACAGCGGCTGCTCAAGGAATTGTCCGAACGCAGCGGGGATTATAACCTCGGCGGCAGTACCGGCGTACCGCTGATTACCGCCTACCGCGAAAAGGCATTACGCGTAGCATATGCCTTTGGGGAGCAGGAGACCCTATCGCCGCGCCAACTGCGTGATGCAACAGGCATCGGTACAGCAGCGGCGATTCTGCAAGACAACCATTACCGTTGGTTCGAACGTGTCTCCCGCGGACAATACCGGCTGACCGCTGCAGGCCGGCAGGCGCTCCTCGATTATGCTCATGTACTGCGGTCATCCGGCACCGCAGCATCTGCTGATCCAACCTTCTCTATAGAGAAGTAGGCAGGAAGTTTTTTGTACAAGACGGTTACAGCGCCATCATCCCTTCTCCTGCCGCATCTCCGCGATTACTTCGGAGATCAGATTCATGCCGAGCAGCAGCTCATCACGTCCGGGATGGGTAAAATTCAGCCGAATCGCATTGCTGCCTTCGCCGCTCGCATAACAGCGTGCACCCGGTAGAAAGGAAACTCCTTTCTCAAGTGCCCTGCTCAGCAGCGCCTCACCATCCAGATGATCCGGCAGCTGCGCCCAAAGGAACATGCCTCCGATCGGAACCTCCACTTCGGTTCCGCGCCAGTTGGGACGCTTGAGCAACTCCAGCATCAGCTTGAGCCGGATATCGTATTCCCGGTTGAGCATCGTAATATGACTGCCCCAGTCAAACCGCTGGGACTGCAGCAGACGCAGCAGGATTGCCTGATTCATCGTACTGGATTGCCAGTCGGCCGTCTGCTTGGCCGCAGACATGACCTGGATCAGATGCTCATCACCGGCAGCCCAGCCGATCCGCAGAGCCGGCACAATCGTTTTGCTGAAGGAACCGATATAGAGTACATGGTTGCCTCCCTGATCGCGGTCCAGCTTGAACAGGGTCGGATACCGCTGGCGAAAGGAACTCACCGGCTCCGAACCAAAATGCAGATCGCCATACGCATCATCCTCGGCGATCAGCAGTTCATGTTGCATACAGAGCGCCAGCACGGCCTGTCTGCGCTCCAGGCTCCATACCCGGCCTGTCGGGTTGCCAAAGTTCGGCGAGACGAACAGCAGCTTGGGACGGTGCATACGGATCATCTCATCGAGACTCTCGGGAATCATCCCCCGCTCATCACAGGCAACATGAATAACCCGCGCTCCCTGCAAATGAAGTACCTGCAGACAGCCGGGCGGCGCCGGAGATTCCACCAGTACGGTCTCTCCACTATTCACATAGATGCGTACCAGCAAATCAATTGTCTGCTGACTTCCTGACGTTAACAAAATATTGGCCGGATCAACGGTCAACCGCTGATCATGCTTCCAACGGGCATGCAGCCACTCCCGCAGCGCAAGCGAGCCTGCAACCTCTCCATACTGTAATACACGTGGTCCGGCCGAAAATACCGTACCTGCGGCTTCTCCCAACTGGGAGAGCGGGAACAGTTCTTCGGCCGGCAGTTCTTCGGCGAGCGAAATCCATGATTCACGCCGCTGCCGACTGTCCTCTGAACGAACCGAGAATGAAGGCATATTGCTGACCCTTGATGCAAATAAGAATTTCACCGTTCCAGCCTCCTGTACGATGCTTTTTCAAGATCATACACCCGAACTTCAATCCAGAGCAACCTTTTTTACCGGACCCGGACGTTCGACTTTGATCACCGGTTCGACAGTTATGGTGGATTCGACAGCCACAATACTCGGATGGGACTCCAGCGCCCCCTTGAATGAAGCCGTATGGGAATACAGTGTATACTTCTCAATTGCCTGTGCACGGCTGTTCACGCCGAGTTTATCGTAGATTTTACGCAAATAATTGTCGACAGAACGCCGGCTTACACGGATCACATCTGCGATCTTGTCGTATGTAAACCCCTGTGTAATTTGAATCATAATGGAATGCTCAATCTGAGACAGCTCAAAGTAACCGTCTGTTGGAATTTCGGCCGGCACCGGTACAACGCCCTGATGCAGCCAGGATAAAGGGATAACCGTCAGTCCCTGTCTCAGCCCGTTAATCAGATGAAGCAGCTGGGCAGGTGAAGATTCCTTGGATAGTACACCGCTTGCGCCCATACTCATCAGGCCGGCAAATAAGGATAAGTTGTTATCGCCTGTCAGTACGATGACATGACTCTCTGTACTGCTGCGCTTGACCTGACGCAAATATTGCTCGGCATTGCCCTCGGGCAGCGAATCATCGAGCAGGATCAGATCCGGCTTGATGCGGGCGGTAAGCTTCACACCCTCCTGAACGGAACTGGCGGTTGCCACAACGCTCAGATCAGCCGTTTCTTCCAGTATTAGTTTGGTACCCAGCATTAATGCCGGATGATTATCGATGATGATAACCTTCCAAATGCTCTCCACTTGCACACTTCCTTCCTGTTCATCATGCTTGTTTCTTTTATTACCGTATAGTTACATATCGGTTGGAGGATGATAATTTTTTATGCCATATTTTGCATTTATTCAGTCATTCCATAGTAGAAATGTCCAAATAAAGTTATATTTTATTATTTCCTTTTAAAGTATAAAAAAGCTGTATATATCGCCGATAAGTTCTACAAAAGGACGCAAGTATAATGTTCTTTTGCAAAATAGACGGGTCGTAACGTACATGTTAGAATGTATTCTGTTCTGAAAATAATCGTACTATTGAGGTGATTTTAAATGGATACCAAAGCAGAGAGCAGACCACGTGCCTCATCGCGTTTCCAGCCGCCAAAAGGGTCCTCTGCCAAATGGTTCTTGTTGTTCTGGATATTGATTATCGTGCTCGGTGCCACCGCAGCCTACCTATACAGCAATCATATGAAGCAGCAGATGATTACGGCCATCAAAGCGGATACCGAGCGCCAGATCGCTGCTCTTCATCAAGACTATGATGCCCGGTTCAAAGACATGTCCAAAGACATGAACGCCCTGCAGAGCAAAGTGGAGTCCTTTAACGAGCTGCTGACCTTTACCAAGGATAATGCCAGCAGCAAGACGGACAACAGCAATAAACTATACACCCAGCTCAATGAAGTGCAAAAGCAGCTGAACACCCTGCAAAAGAAAATGGAGTTGCTCAAATGAACCGGAACGTTAAAATCATCAACCGTTTCTTCATGCTGGCAGCTGCTCCCTTTATCGGAATGCTGATCGTGATGCTGCTGCAGTCCAAATCGGTCACCATTCCTCTGGACCTGAAGCCCTACCAACCTTCGGCCGGTCTCAGTGAACAATCCGGTCACATTCTAAATACACTCGATCAGGCGGAAAAGGTCGCTGTTCAGACTTCTGCTTCCATAGAGAAAACGACACGGCTGTATAACAAGACGACCACAGTAATGTCCTCCATCGTGCAGTCCGCTTCCAGACAAGCCTCACAACCGGAGAAAATTTATAATCGACGCATCACGTCCAACCTGGGAGCTGCAAGTGAACGGGTGAACAGCGATAGAATCAATATTGAACTGTACCGCCTCAATCCCGGCACCTACAAAGCATACGCAATGAAAATCAAGCTCAAGGACCCGCATGCGATGAAAATGACGCTCGGCAAAGATGCGTATGGCGGCGCCGAGACGACGCTGACAGCCGTACAGCGGTATGGTGCAATCGCCGGCGTTAATGCTGGAGGATTCGCAGATGCAGGTGGCAAGCGCTACCCGCTCAGTACGACCGTATTGAACGGCAGGTACCTCAATGGATTTGAAGCGACTTTCAAGGATCTGTTTTTTGTCGGACTGAACGATTCAGGCAAGCTGATTGGCGGCAAATTTACAAGCAAAGCCAAACTTGATGCACTCAGCCCTTCCTTTGGCGCATCGTTCGTGCCCGTGCTGATTCAAGACGGCAAGAAAATTCCTATTCCCGCCAAATGGCAAAAAACACCGCTGCGTGCCCCGCGTACAGTGATTGGCAGATACAAGGATGATCAGATTATTATCATCGCTGCAGATGGTTATAACGAAAACGGCAGTTCCGGCGCTACCCTTAAGGAACTGCAGGACAAGATGTACAAAATGGGCGTCACCGATGCCTACAACCTGGATGGCGGAGGCTCCACTTCACTTATAATGAACGGGCGAGTCGTTAACCGCCCTTCCGATGGCAGTCTGCGTCCGGTAGCGACCAACTTTTTATTTTTTAAATAAGGAATATTGATTACAAAAGCCCCTGCTTCCTCTTCGCTGGTTGCGTACCAGCAGATCAAGGAAGTCAGGGGCTTTTGTATGGTTCCGTATGATTATTCATTGACTGTCAGCACATACTGTCTGACCCTTTTAGCGGATCTCTCTGACAATTAATGTTACTCATTAAATGAATTAGGCATTTTTGGGAATCAAATTCATCTCTGTCACGCACTGTGCACAGATATAGCGTTCTTTAAATTCACTGACTTCTTCCATGGATCCGCAGAATACGCATTTTGGACGGTATCTCTCCAAAATAATATGGTCGCCCTGCACCAGAATCTCAACTGGATCTCCCTCGTTCATCTGATATCTCTTACGCAGCGATTTTGGTAACACGATTCTTCCCAACTGATCTACTTTACGTACAACGCCTGCCGGTTTCATACTAGTATACACCTCTCTGTTATTCATTCTGTAGCATCATTGCTAATGCCGGTTGCAGAAGTAACGGGAAAATAAAAGAATACAAAATTTGGAATATCAGCTATATATTCACTAAATTTCGCTTTTCTTAATATTCTCCACTTACTTCTAGAATCCTGCTAACTTTTACTAATTTCTATTACTTCTTTTAGAAACCATGCTTTTCTCACCGGAAAGCTATGATTAACCCATCCCCGGAAAATCCAGTTGACGGAGTGCTTCATACACGATAATGGCTGCCGAATTCGAAAGATTCAGCGAGCGCACACTATCGGTCATCGGCATTTTCATGGCAGTATCCGGATTAGCTGCGATCAGCTCGGGCGGTAATCCTTTGGTTTCTTTGCCAAATACAAAAAAGTCACCATCTTGAAACTTAAAATCAGAGTATCTGTTTTTAGCTTTTGTAGTTGCATAGAAAAAGCGATGTCCCGCATAGGACTTTTGTACTTCTTCAAATGAGTCATGATACTCAATATTGACGGCATGCCAGTAATCGAGTCCTGCTCTTTTTAGTGTAGCATCGTCTGTTCTGAAGCCTAAAGGACGTACAAGATGCAGGTAAATTCCTGTAGCTGCGCATGTTCTGGCAATATTTCCGGTGTTAGCTGGTATCTCTGGTTCCACCAATACAATGTGTAGTGCCATAGTTCTGTTTCCACCTTATTTCATAGTACTTTTTGATTATAACCTATCTCGGTAAATTGCGACAGCTTTTGACAAAAAATAGTTGAATTTTTTTTAAAAAAGCCTCCCCTTATGGGAAGGCTTTACTTATTTACGCAAATATAGAGGTAAAAGTTGCTCCGCTTAACTGTTTTTCGCCTGGAAATCTTTCATGAATTCCACCAGTGCTTCACAGCTCGCGTACGGAACTGCATTGTAGATCGATGCACGCAAGCCGCCGACACTACGATGGCCTTTGAGACCGACAAATCCAGCCTGCTCCGAAGCTTTGGCGAATGCTTTGTCGAGCTCTTCACTAGGCAGACGGAACGTAACATTCATATTGGAGCGACTGGCGATGTCTGCAGCTCCCTTATAGAAGCCTCCGCTCTGATCAATTGTATCATAGATCAAAGAAGCTTTACGCTCGTTATTACGGGCTACGCCTTCCAGTCCTCCCTGCTCTTCGATCCACTTGAGCACTTCATTAACCATATAGATGGCAAAGGAAGGCGGTGTATTATAGAGGGAGTTATTTTTGAGATGTGTGCTGTAGCGCATAATAGTCGGGATACTTTTCGGTGAATCGGAAAGAAGTTCTTCTCTCGCTACTACGACAGTCACACCGGAAGGACCCAGATTCTTCTGTGCACCGGCATAGATCATTCCGAACTGACTCATATCAAGCGGTCGGCTCAGGATATCGCTGGACATGTCCACGATCAGGGGCACCTTACCGGTATCAGGGAACTGCTGGTATTGGATACCACCGATCGTTTCATTGGAAGTGAGGTGCAGATAGGCTGCATTATCGGGAATCTGAATATCTTCCAATGCCGGGATCTGCATATAGTTCTGTGCCTCCGAGGACGCCGCCACATGCGTCTCACCGATCAGCTTGGCTTCACTGATCGCTTTGTCGGCCCAGCTGCCTGTAGCGACGTAGCTGGCCGTCTGGCCTTCACCTAGCAGGTTCATCGGCAGCATCGCAAACTGCGTGCTTGCGCCGCCCTGCAGAAACAATACTTTGAACCCTTCCGGATTTCCCAGCAGCGATAACAGGCGCTGCTGAGCTTCATTATGTACGGACTCGTAGACAGCACCACGATGCGACATCTCCATGATGGACATTCCGGTACCCTGATAGTCTACAAACTCTTTCTGTGCGCGTTCCAATACTTCCAGCGGCAGCGCCGCTGGTCCGGCATTAAAATTATAAGCTCTCTTGGTCATCTCTTTTCTCCACCCTTTCAATTCAGCATTGCACCTTTAACCCGTTAATTGAATGATGTCAGGTTTGTGATAATTATCGATATGATATCAGCAATTGCCGGGACGAGCAAGTGCTTTTTGTCACTATACCATTTAGTAGGTCCCTATATTTATTTCATTTAAAAAATCCTCCGGAGCAACAGTTCCGGAGGATTCTAAAACCAGAAGGTTTAGTTGAAATGGGTTACCCTTTCGCCGGCAATCAGCGAATTAGCAATCGTAATACAGGCTGAATTCGTGCGGATGTACACGAATCGCTACATCTTTGGCTTCAGCGCGTTTGAAGGCAATGTAATTGGCGATAAAGTCTTTGGTGAATACGCCGCCTTCTGTCAGGAATTCATGATTTTTCTCGAGTTCGTCCAGTGCTTCCTCCAGGGAAGCCGGTACACTGCGAATGCCTGCTTTGTCTTCATCAGACAGCTCGTAGATGTTTTTGTCAAAAGGACCGTAGCCCAGTTCGCGAGGGTCCATTTTTTTCTTGATGCCATCCAGACCTGCCATCAGCATCGCGGAGAAGGCTAGGTAAGGGTTAGCCGTGGAATCCGGTGTACGGAATTCGATACGACAGCCTTTTGGTGTAACGGAAGCGATAGGGATACGTACCGCTGCAGAACGGTTACCTTTGGAGAATACGAGGTTAACCGGTGCTTCGTAACCAGGAACGAGACGTTTGAACGAGTTGGTGCTCGGGTTGGTCAGTGCGATCAAGGCCGAAGCATGGTACAGGATACCGCCCAGGTAATGCAGTGCCATTTCGCTCAGGTTGGCATAGCCGCCTTTTTCGAAGAACAGCGGCTTGTCACCGTCAAAGATCGATTGGTGAACGTGCATTCCGCTACCGTTGTCGCCAAACAGCGGCTTCGGCATGAAAGTTGCTGTTTTGCCGTATTGTTGTGCTGTGTTATGCACGATGTATTTGTATTTCAGCAGGTTGTCTGCTGTGCAGCGCAGTGTGTCAAAGCGGAAGTTGATCTCCGCCTGGCCGGCAGTCGCCACTTCGTGGTGATGACGCTCGATTTTGAGGCCCGCTTCTTCAAGCAGACGGCACATTTCACTGCGGATATCCTGCTGGGAGTCTACCGGAGCTACAGGTACATATCCGCCTTTTTTGCGGATTTTGAAGCCCATGTTGCCGCCTTCTTCAGCACGGTTGCTGTTCCAGAAAGCTTCGTTGGAATCTACAGAGTATGTAGATTGATTCATGCCGCTATGATAACGAACATCGTCGAAGATGAAAAATTCGGATTCAGGGGCAAAGAACGCCGCCGTACCTACACCGCTGGATTGCAGATACTCTTCTGCTTTCTCAGCAATGCCGCGAGGGTCACGCTCATAGCGATCTCCGTCCGGTGTGTAGATGTTGCACATCACGTTCAGTGTTGGGTGAGCGGTAAACGGATCAACGAATACAGATTCGGGATCTGGCATCATGACCATATCCGATTCTTCGATTCCGCGGAAACCAGGAATGGAAGAACCATCAAAAGCTACACCATTTACAAAAGTCTCCTCATCCACTTCAGTAGCTGGCAAAGAGATATGGTGTGCACGTCCAGACAAATCCACAAAACGGAAATCGAACCACTCAATATTGTTTTCCTGTGCGAGTTTCAATACATTTTCTACCGGCATTTGTACTTTCCTCCCCAAATTTCCGAACATTACAACTTTTTCTGATGTACAATGTTCATTTTCTCGTTTTTTTTCTTTCGTCATTATAAAACGTAAAACCTGACATCGTCAATAGCCATGTTAGATATTTCTGGATTCAATGTAAGATATACTTACACATTGTAGCTTACCAAAAAAGAATTCGGCTCGTCAATTCTGCTCCAGAAATACTGTATTACCACTATGCTTTAACGCGTCGAACCAATGTTTAAAAGGCATCATACTTCATCTGCAAGGAAACTACAAGTACCGCTTTTTAAGATTTCAGGTTCAATCGGCGCTGCCGCCAGCAGCAGTCAGGCTTAACCGGATTTTCAAAAATACTTTATTTCGCTCTGCCACAGGTAGATTGGCGTGTTATTCACCTGCTGCACCCTAAAGAAATCCATGTCAAAAAGACCGGTTCCTGATGGATACCGGCCTTTTGAAAAGCGACCTGATTTATACAATTCACCTTTCACAAAGGAATGAAGGCAACAATTAACTCTGCAGTTGTGGAACAAACGATTCTATCGGTTCTTTGGCCGTGGCAAAGCTCTTGCCGATGATCGGAGACAACTGCTCCAGCTCACGCAGCAGACGGGCAAACTGATCCGGGAAGAGGGACTGTACACCGTCACCGGTCATGGAATTATCCGGATCGGTATGCATCTCGATAATCAGACCGTCTGCACCAGCGGCTACGGAAGCACGAGTCATCGGCTCTACCAGCTCACGCCGTCCAGTACCATGGCTCGGATCGGAGATAACCGGCAGATGGCTCAGATGCTGCAGGACAGGAATAGCCGACAGATCCAGCGTATTACGTGTGTAGGACTCAAATGTACGTATTCCGCGCTCGCACAGCATTACATCAGGATTGCCGCCGGCAAGAATGTATTCGGCCGCATTCAGCAGTTCGTCATAGGTCGCACTAAACCCGCGCTTGAGCAGTACCGGTTTGCGGACTTCCCCCAGCTTACGCAGCAGATCGAAATTCTGCATATTGCGTGTGCCCACCTGCAGAATATCGGCGTATTCGGCGCAGATATCCACATATTCCGGTGTCATCACTTCCGTAATGGTCAGCAGACCGTGCTTTTTGCCTGCTTCAGCCATCATGATCAATCCTTCGACTCCGACTCCCTGGAAGCTGTATGGTCCGGTACGCGGCTTGAATGCACCGCCGCGCAGTACCTGTCCGCCTGCCGCCTTGACAAGACGGGCAATTTCATCGATCTGTTCCGCCGATTCTACGGCACATGGTCCGCCCATAACGACCAGCTCACCGCCACCGATTTTGACATCTCCAATCTGGATCACTGTATTTTCCGGATGAAATTCACGGCTGGCCAGCTTGTAGGATTTTGATACTTTCTCTACCTTGTCTACACCCGGCAGCTGCTGCAGATGCTCTACTAATGCAGGCTTGACCGTGCCGATCATGCCGACCACCGTATGATCAGATGCATGGGACACATGCGCCTGTACACCCTCCTGCTCAATAACTTCGATAATGCGATTCAGCTGCTCACGGGCAGCCTGGTTGGATACGATAGCGATCATATATATTCTTCCTTTCTCGGTTTAAATGAATGATGGGCCAAGCTCTATGATCCGGCAGGACAGTCAGCCGGATGTCTTCGACTCTCTGCTAACTTGAATGATCTGAATACTTCTAAAGTACAGCTCATCGTGGAATCCCTTAACTTGTAAACAGGTCGTAGATTCAACCTAAAGCACTCTGCCGGCGGGCTGTCATAACTTTAATGACAGTCTATTCTTCCGACTTTAACACTTGTACGCTTTTACGCTTTTAATTACTAAAGCAAATATACAAGAGATTCCTCTTCATGTCAAGTCGGTATATTTACCTGTCTAATAGAAGTAACGCTGTTACATAATGCAAAAACTTATACGTATTATCTAAACATAATTGCCCAAAAAATAAAAGAAAAGTGTCTGTTCTTTTGCAGAACAGACACTTCTTTCTTACAAATCAATGAACTTCATAACGGATAATGCACGATTAATGACGTACCGGCTGATTGGTTGTTCTGCCTTTTTTCTCGCGTACCGGCGGAAGCAGACGGTTCGGATTCACCGTGCGCACAATCTCCCAGGTCGACGGATCATTATTATCGTATTGCTCCAGATAATTGATCACTTCTTTGGTGATCGGCGTCGGGGTGGAAGCTCCTGCCGTTACCGCTACACGGGACTTGCCTTTGAGCCATTCCAGATTGAGCTCGGTAATATCGGAGATGCGGTACGCGGTTACACCGGCGATCTGCTCGGATACCTGAGCCAGACGGTTGGAGTTATTACTGCGTGGGTCACCGACGACGATGACCAGTTCTGCCTGTCCTGCCTGCTCGGCGACCGCTTCCTGACGGACCTGGGTCGCCAGACAGATTTCATTATGAACTTCGGCTCCCGGGAACTTCTCCAGCAATTTTTTCATAATAATGCGAATATCCCACTGGCTCATCGTTGTCTGATTGGTAATCAGAATACGCTCGCCGGAAATATTCAGCTGTTCAATCTCTTCTTCCTTTTCGATCAGGAAAACATCATTCGGTGCGACACCAATCGCACCTTCCGGTTCGGGGTGATCCTTTTTGCCGATATAGATAACCTGATAGCCTTCAGCTGTCTTGTCACGAATCAGATCATGGGTACGTGTTACGTCCGGACAGGTAGCATCGACCGTAGTCAGGCCTTTCTCACGAGCCAGGCGGCGTACTTCGGGAGATACACCATGGGCGGTAAAGATCACCGTACCGGTATCCACCTGCTCCAGAATCTCTACCCGGTTGGGTCCATCCAGTGTAATAATGCCCTGATCTTCAAATGCTTTGGTCACATGACTGTTATGCACAATCATGCCCAGTATATAAATCGGTCGCGGCAGATCAAGGTTCTGTGCGGCCTGCTGTGCAATCACCATAGCGTCAACGACACCATAACAGTATCCACGTGGCGCAATTTTCACAATTTCCATATAAGCTTAACACCTGCTTTCTGGGGTTTGCTTCACTTCAAGCAATACCACCATTATACTCCATAAATAGGTGTGCAGGAAAGGTGAACCCTCTTCCGATCGGCATCTTCCCTGCAGTTGATAAGGATGTCTACTCCGGTTTTTCCGGTTTGGCAGGCTTCGACGGCTTGCGTCTGAATTCCCTTTTGGAAGATTTCTTTTCTTCCTTGTTTATTTCCGGAAGTTCCAGAATTTCATCTTCCGGTACCAGCGTGCCAGGGAGATTCGATCCGTCCACCGGTACCGCCGCAAGCGGAAGCCAGATGACAAATGTGGTCCCTTTGCCTTTGGCGGTGATCACCTCCACTGAACCTTCATGCTCATCGATAATCCATTTGGCAATCGATAATCCCAGACCGGTTCCCGGTGTTACGCCGCGTGACTCATCCGCCCGGTAGAAGCGTTCAAAAATATGCGGTACTTCTTCTTGATCCATCCCGATCCCGGAGTCGGTAATACGGATGCCAATCTGATCTTCGTATAACACGGTATCCAGCGATACGATACCCTCAGGTGTGTATTTAAACGCATTTTCAATAAAGATAAACAGCATCTGCTGCAAATAATCCTTGTTGCCATAAATAAAGTATTCCTGCAGGCTCGACGTATCGACTGGCTGCCAGTCGGCACGGTGGGGAATAAACTGTGCACGCCGCACGACTTCTTCTACTAATTCCGCTGCAGGCAGGCTTTCCTTGGCAATCATCTGACCGGCATCGGCTCTCGCCAGGGACAGCATATCGTTTACGAGCCGGCTCATGCGCTTGGATTCGTCTGCGATATCATTGATCGCTTCCATAGACATCTGTTTGAGACTCTCTTCATCCAGATGAGGCGCTTCATGCGGCTTTTTGTTCCATGCTTTTTGCAGCAGATCGACATTGCCCCGGATCGTCGTCAGCGGCGTACGCAGTTCGTGCGACGCATCCGATACAAATCGTCGCTGCGCAGTATACGCTTCGGCCAGGTCTTTGTAAAAGGTCTCTGTCCGGCTAAGCATACCGTTGACCGTGCTGATCAGCTGACCGATCTCATCGTTGGGACCATCATAATCAATACGGACACTGAGGTCTCTGCCATTCTGGATCTGATTAGCTGCCTTGATCACTTTGCCGATCGGAGCCATCGATTTGCGGGCGAGGAACAGACCGAGCGTAAAGGCAATAAATAATGTCGCCAGAGATCCGACGATTAGAGTCACCCGCAGATCGTCAAACAGCTGATGGGCATCCGTCATGTCTGCAGCAATGATCAATACACCGAGCAGCTGCGCTGTTCCATCATCGTCGATCGCACCGGGAATACCTGCATAGGCTACCAGATAAGAGCGCCCGTTATAATCGATTTGTCTGAGATCATCCGGAATTTTGTTGGCTGCCGGAATCTCCAGGAAACCCCCGTTATATGAAATATCCTTGCTGCTGTCCGTATAATTTCCGAGCTTGATCCGGAAACCGGACTCCAGCAGGCGGTTATAATCCTTGCGCGAAGGGGCCATATCGACATGTCCCTCACTATCCGGCATACTCACTGCCACTTGTATGCGGCTGATCTGATCATTCAGCCGATTGCGCAGCTCCTGATACGTATTGAAGTAAACAAAAGTGTATATAGCAACACTGAACAGCATTAATGTCACCGCTAATATGCCGGAGTACCATACTGTCAGTCTTAAGCGTATTGACATACTGTTAGTCCTTTCTTCAGCTGTTGCTTCTCAAAATATAACCGGCGCCTCGAATCGTCTGAATCAACCGCTTGCCGCCGTACTCTTCCGTTTTCTGGCGGAGCATGGCAATATAGACTTCCAGCACATTGGACTCTCCGCTGTAGTCATAACCCCATATTTTATCCATAATCAGATCGCGTGACAGTACCCGCTTCGGATTCTGCATAAATAAATGCAGCAGTTCAAATTCCTTGGCGGTCAGCTCCAACCGCTGTCCATCACGCATTACTTCGCGTGCCTCCGGATCGAGGCTCAGATCTTCAAACGTCAGACGACTGCTGCTCGAATTGTTCGTATCCGGTTTGCGGCGCAGCAAAGCGCGCACCCGTGCCAGCAGTTCCTCCAGTGCGAACGGTTTGACCAGATAATCATCGGCCCCGGCATCCAGTCCTTTAACCCGGTTCTCCACTTCATCCTTGGCGGTCAGCATCAGGATTGGCACCGAGCTGCCGGCTTCCCTTACCCGGCGGCACACTTCAAAGCCATCCACCTGCGGCATCATCACATCCAAAACCATCAGCGCCGGATCATTTTCCAGCATTTGATTTAATCCTTCCGCACCATTGGATGCGGTCAGCACTTCGTACCCTTCAAAAGCCAGGCCCCGGCGGAGCATGGAAATAATTTTCTCGTCATCATCAATAATTAGAATGGTCGGTCTCATGGCTCGTTCTCCTTCAGACAGGTTTATGGGCTACAGCAGCATATCCTGTGTTATTCGATAGTTAGTTCCATTGTATCAATGAATGGATAAATACACTATAGCCGCACAAAAGGCGGAAAGGAATATCCCTTCCGCCTCCAATCTATAGTTACCGGATACACTCATTGATCCGGAGTATGAAATATAAGATACTGCAAAATGCATGTTCATATGCCTGTTCGCTTGATGCAAAGTCCTGCTCTTATTGTCCGCTGCCAGAACCGGAACCGTTCATGGTATTCTCATAATTATTGCGGTCACCGATTTTCACTTTGACCTGTGATGATTTGCCATCACGAATAATATTCAAGGTCACGTTATCTCCTACCGACAGCTTTTGGATCGCTGCAATCAGATCCTGGCTGTTGGAGTAATTGGTGCCGTTGATTCCGGTGATGACATCGTAGGAGCGCAGATCAGCCTGATAGGCAGGAGATCTGTACAGTACTTCGGTCACGACAGACCCGCTGGTTGTATCAATGCCCAGCTGTTGGGAAATCTCCGGTGTCAGCGTCATCAGGGAAGCCCCGATAAATGGAACTGGTGTAGCCGGAATTTCTTTACCGTTTTTGAGTTTGTCCACTACCTGAGATACTACATTGGATGGGATCGCAAACCCGATACCCTGTGCTCCCTCACTCACCGCCGTATTGATACCGATAACCTGACCGTTCATATTGAGCAGCGGTCCACCGGAGTTACCTGGGTTAATGGAAGCATCGGTTTGCAGCAGATGCTGATAGTTTGTCGACTGACCATTGGATGCATCGGAAGCGGTGATTTCACGCTCTCTTGCACTCAGTACACCTGCGGTCACCGTATGATCGAATCCCTGCGGGTTACCAATTGCCACTACCCAGCTGCCGATCGTCATATCGTCCGAGTTGCCGAGCGAGATATAAGGGAAATCAGTCTCTCCTTCGGTCGGTTCAATTTTCAGGACAGCCAGATCAAGGTCATCGCTTTTACCCATCAGTTTGGCTTCATAAGGTGTTTTGTTATTTTCCAGCGTTACCTGAATAACATTCGCTTCACCTACAACGTGGGCATTGGTCAGAATATAACCGGTTTTATCGAAAATAAACCCGGAACCGATACCGAGCGGTGTTAATGAACTGGATGAGCCGTTACCACTGCCGCTACCATTTCCGCTACCGCCGTAGCCTCCACCATTGCCACCGCGGCCCTCTCCCTGATCACCGAAGAAGAAACGGAACATTGGATCACTGTACGGGTTGCTTCCGCTGCCGCCACTGCTGGAGCGGGAATTGGAGTAAGTCTCGATTTTGACGACTGCCGGACTCGCTGTTTTGGCTACATCTGCGACATCCGCAGAGCCTGCAGGAAGAGCAGCCTGTGTAATTCCGCTACTGGGTGGAGTGGTGGTTGTTGCCGCGGCGCTTGTTGCGGCCGGAGCATCCGGGGTGAACAGATTCGCACGATCTGCACCATACATTCCCGCTGTCATGACGATCATGCCTGCCAGCACGGAAGCCACTACTGTTTTTACGGGGCTTTTCGGTTTGTGGTATTGGAACTGGGCTGGCTTGCGGCCGCCGGCATCTCCGCCGCTGCCATTATAGTTGTTATGGATATTATTTAGTGGATCTGAATAATTGCTTCCGGAGGCGGAGCTGTAGACCGGCTGTACAGGCTGAGGAGGAGTCACCTCTACATCTCTTGCTGCCGGCACCGACTCCTGATAGGATTCTGTCGGCTGTTCTTTGTCTTTGTTAAAGGATTGAAACGGACCATAGGAATAATAGTGTGATTGTCCATTGTTGGTGCCCGCTTCGTTCGAATTTGCTGTATTTTGGTTTTGGCTGCCAGATTCCGAGCCGTTATTCAATTCATTTCTGTTCTTGTCTTCCATGAAGATAACCTCCCAAATTCCCATGATATGAATGCCGTGTGTATATCTCACTTGGTACATTCTTATATTCGCTTATTAACCTTAATTACACATTAAAAACAATTAAAAAGATAATAAATCCAAGGTCAATAATTAAAATTTCATGGAAAAGAGGGTATACCTGCAATTCGCGCGATCAGAGACTGTTATGCTTCATTATTCGGGCGCATTATTAATACTGGGTCACCCATCCTTTGCGATGGGCATAGATGGCCAGCTGGGTACGATCTTCCAGTTCGCACTTCATCAGCAGGTTGCTGACATGCGTTTTGACCGTTTTAATGCTGATATGTAATTCTTCCCCGATTTCCTTATTGCTGAGTCCTTCGGCGATCAGCATGAGCACTTCACGTTCACGTCCGGTCAGGTCAGAAGCTTCTTCCTGCACAGAGCTTCGCTGGCGAATACCACGGGTGAGCGCCTGGGAAATGTCTCCTGTCATGACCGGCATTCCGCGGCTTGCTCCCTGCAGAGCATAGATTAGCTCTTCGGCAGAGACCGTTTTCAGAATGTAACTGACTGCTCCCGCTTCAATCGCCTCCACGACCATATCGTCTTCCAAAAAACTCGTTAAAATGACGATTTTCAGATACGGATAACTTTTGAGCACACACCGGGTCGCTTCTACACCGTTCATTACCGGCATCATCATATCCATCAAAATCAGATCCGGCATCTCTGTATCTGCATACTGATCCAGCAGATCGATCACCTGCTGACCGTTGGCCGCTTCGGCGATTACTTCAAATTGTTCTTCCAGCATTAGATATGTTTTTAGTCCCATCCGCACCATATCATGATCGTCAGCCAACAATATTTTGATCTTGTTCACGCTCATTCACTCCCCTGGAATTGGTATCAAACTTGGGAATATGGATACGGATGGTCGTTCCCGCTCCAGGTGTACTGATAATCTCCGCCTGCCCACCCAGCTTCTCCGCACGCTCCGACATAATCGTCAGTCCATAAGAACCCTGCTTGTGTATGCTCAGATCAAATCCTTTGCCATCATCACTAATATGAAGGGCGATATGATGAGGCTCCTCCTGCAGCGACAGGCTGACAATGGTAGCATCCGCATGTTTGACAATGTTGGCCAGCCCCTCCTGAATAATCAGAAAAAGCTGACGCTCCTTCGCCTCATTCAATTCCCCGCTCAGTTCAATATCCTGCATGCCTTTGAGCCCGTTGTGACGGCAGTAATCCGGAAACCACACATCCAGCGCTTCGGGCAGGGAACGTCCTTCCAGTTCCATTGGACGCAGCTGGGTAATCAGTGCGCGCATCTGCTTTTGGGCCAGCTGGGACATCTGGATCAACTGCTCCATTACAGCCCGGGCCTGCTGCTCATTGCGCTCCAACACTTTGGGCAGCGAAGACGCAGACATATGAATAGCAAACAACTGCTGGCTGACCGAGTCATGCAGATCGCGTGCCATACGTCGTCTTTCTTCCAATACAGCAGTCTCGGTCTCTCGTGTACGCTCCATTACATCCTGCTCACCGAGCTGCTGTAAAATATGCATTTTGCGTTCGACCGTACTCATCATTTCATTGAACTCCTGATGTACACGGTTAAATGACGCATCTTCACTCGGTCCCATACGGGTGTTAAAGTTGCCTTTGGCAACCTGGGTCATCTTAAGATGCATATAATCGATTCGCCGCTGTACCCGCTGACCGGCCACATATCCGGCGACAAGCGAGACCACGATCAGTCCGCCAAAATAATAGAAGGAATTATCAGGCAGATACTGCAGATTGGAACTCCGGCTCAGCGCCAGATAGATCATGCTGGACATCAGAATACCGAACATTCCGAAAAATCCGATCAATTCCCATTTCAGGTTGTTGAACCATTTTGTTCTCATCGCTTATCATCCCACCCGACTGATTACAATATCTCCAATAAATACGCTAACTGTAATCTCCACACGCTTGCCGACCGACTCAAAATCAATTGTTTTACTATTAATATGGTTCATGAATCCTTCGGTCATATCGCTGAGAATATTCATGTCTCCGATAAAGGAATTACCTTCTGCTTTGAAAGCCACTTCTACGCCGCTCGGAATAAATACTTTAACATCCCCGATAAAAGCAGAAATGGTCACCGGTGTCACGCCATAAGGAATCTGTGCTCTTGTCAGATCCAGCATCGTATCCCCAATAAAATGCGAAATATTCAACGGTTTGAGTTCAAAGTACTCTTTGCCGATATGCACATCTCCGATAAATCCTGACCGATGTTCTGCATGACCGCGTCTGGACCTGCAGCTTCTTCCTTTATGATACTGCTTCCACTGCTCATGATGCCACTGCTTATTTTGGTGGTCTCCATTCATTTGTTGTCTAATTTTCTGTTTGAATTGCCGCTTGAACTGACGCTTATCCTTCTTCCAGTCACCTGTAGATGGATAATCATAGTAAGATGCAGGCGGAGGCGTGCTCTGTTCATAGGGACCCTTTTCCTGAAAAGCCGGATCGTGCCGGTATGCCCGCTCGGATGGCTCCTGATACTGCTGTCCGAATCCCTGCCGCGGCTCTTCGTTCGGCGGTGTCTGTGTGCCCATTTTCTCATTAAACAAATCGTCCAGCGGAGAAGATGCAGGCGGAGGCGGCGGGGCACTGTAAGAAGGCTCCGGGGTCTCCGGCGGCTGATGCTGATCCTGATGGCGACGGCGTTTTTCCTTTTTGCTGAACAGTATTTTCAAACCGGCAGCTACGAGGAATACCGGCAATAGGAAGCGGATCATCTCGCCTATCGAGTAATCGTAAAATCCAAGATTGCGTCCGAGGAAATATCCACCCAGAATGGTCATAATCCAGCCGCCGATATCTTTTTTGCATTTGAACAGCAGCTCATTCAGGCCAATCTCCAGCAGAATCAATGGCCATAGCAGGAAAAGTACATCACTGAGACCCCATTCGATCATATTCATCCGGTTCAGGAGGAAAACAATGCCGACCCCGATCAGGGACAATCCCCAAAAGGTTTTACGAAACATATATCTGTTCATATCCGTTCCTCACTTTCCTGTATTCCAGCTCAATCTGTATGTCTTATACGTAGTGTACCTGCAAATTCATCTTCATCATAGCGGCAGCAGGATGAAAGTGTACTCGGTCTGCAGACCGAGGCGCTTGGCAATAGCTGATGGATTATACAGCTGTGCGATAAATTTGCTGCAGGACAACCGGGGATACGGCATAGCAAAAACCCTGATCCTGTATAACAGGATCAGGGTTTCGTAGACTCTCTACCTACTGTATATCCGCTCTGTTGGCCATCCATGCACAACCGAACCGATAACTACCGGGAAGGAATAATTTTAGAAAATGGTACGGTCTGCGATCTGCTGGCTCAGCAGCTTGGCTGCTTCTTCCAGTGGCATGGTACCGATATCGCCTTCGCCGCGTTTGCGGACCGAGACGCTGTTTGCGTTCATCTCGTTCTCGCCAATAACGAACATATAAGGGATTTTCTCTAGCTGGGCTTCACGGATCTTATAGCCAAGCTTCTCGTTGCGCAGATCGGCTTCAACCGTAATGCCGCTCAGACGCAGCTGATCTTCGACTTTGCGTGCATAATCGTCAAATGCAGTCGATACCGGAATGACTTTGGCCTGTACCGGGGACAGCCACAGCGGCAGCGCACCGATAAAGTTCTCCAGCAGGAAGGCTGTAAAGCGCTCCATTGTACTGATTACACCACGGTGGATAACGACCGGACGGTGCTTCTGTCCATCATCTCCGATATATTCCAGTTCAAAGCGCTCCGGCAGCAGGAAGTCAAGCTGTACAGTGGACAGTGTCTCTTCTTTGCCCAGTGCGGTACGGATCTGCACGTCCAGCTTCGGACCGTAGAATGCCGCTTCGCCTTCGGCTTCGAAGAACGGCAGTTCCAGTTCTTCCACAACTTCGCGCAGCATACGCTGAGACATTTCCCACATTTCGTCGTTCGGGAAATATTTCTCGGTATCCTGCGGATCACGGTAGGACAGACGGAAGCGGTATTCTTCGATACCGAAGTCTTTGTATACCTGCTGGATCAGCTGGATAACACGGGCGAATTCGTCCTTGATCTGATCCGGACGAACGAACAGATGCGCATCATTCAGTGTCATCGCACGTACACGATGAAGTCCTGTCAGGGCGCCGGACATTTCGTAGCGGTGCATCATGCCCAGCTCGGCGATACGGATCGGCAGATCACGGTAGCTGCGCAGATCGCTCTTATACACCATCATATGATGCGGGCAGTTCATCGGGCGCAGTACGAGTTCTTCGTTATCCATGGACATGACCGGGAACATATCTTCCTGGTAATGCTCCCAGTGACCGGAAGTTTTGTATAACTCGACATTACCGAGTACCGGCGTATAGACGTGGCTATAGCCCAGTTTTTCTTCCAGATCGACGATGTAACGTTCGAGTGTACGACGCAGCTTGGCACCGTTTGGCAGCCAGATCGGCAGACCCTGACCTACGAGTGAGGAGAATGTGAACATCTCCAGCTCTTTACCAAGTTTGCGGTGATCGCGTTTCTTGGCTTCTTCCAGGAAATGCAGATGCTGTTCCAGTTCCGGCTTTTTGTTAAAAGCTGTTCCGTAGATACGCTGCAGCATTTTGTTTTTGCTGTCACCGCGCCAGTAAGCACCGGCTACGCTCAGCAGTTTGAATACTTTCAGCTTGCCTGTGGAAGGTACATGCGGTCCACGGCACAGGTCGAAGAATTCGCCCTGGTCATACAGGGTAATGATGCTGTCTTCCGGCAGTGCCTCGATCAGTTCGATTTTGTAAGGATCTTCGAGTCCACGGAAAATCTCCAGCGCTTCCGCACGGCTCACTTCACGGCGTGTGACCGGCAGATTCTCGTTTACGATGCGTTCCATTTCCTTCTCGATCTTTTGCAGATCTTCCGGGTTCAGGGAATGCTCCAGATCCATATCGTAGTAGAAGCCATCTTCGATAACCGGGCCTACGCCCAGCTTCACTTCTTTGGCACCGAACAGACGCTTAACCGCCTGTGCTGTCAGGTGGGCCGTACTGTGACGGATCACTTCCAGGCCGTCCGGGCTGTCCGCCGTTACGATCTCGACCAGTGCACCGTTGTGCAGAGGAGTGTTCAGGTCAACGACGATACCGTCGAGCTTACCTGCCACCGCGTTTTTGAACAGACTTTTGCTGATGGAAGATGCGACATCTCCGATATTGTTTCCTTCTTCATACTGACGGACCGAGCCGTCGGGCAATTTGATTTCAATAGCCATGGTAAGTGTTCCTCCTTGTGAAAGTTACTTCTTTGATTCATTAAAACAACAAAAAACGCCCGTCCCGGTAAAGGGACGAGCGCTGTAGTATATATGCCCGTGGTTCCACCCTGATTTGATTCTGGTGACAGTGCTGTATGCGTCTGATCGGCTCCGGTTCCCTTAAAATGCAAGGGATAACAGGAGGAACAACGCAGCGGCTGCTGGACAGAATCCTTCATTGCATCGGGTAACGGCGATGAACCGATGGAGCTTACTGCCGGACTTATGTAACATAAATTGCCGGGTTCAACATCATAGCTCGGAAGTGGTAAGGTCATAGCTGTCACGGGAGGAAATTGCAGCATGTTGATTTCCCTCTCTCTAACCGGACGGTTCCATGTCTCGTGTCTTCGTCATTGCTCATGTATTCATTTGATTGCTGTGCTTCAATCATTATAAAAGTGTGATCCATACGCGTCAAGCATTCTGCACGAATTGTTACTTTATACAGGGATAAGAGAATGTGAATAGATGTGTCTGGATGCAGAATAATGGATAGTCCTATTCAAAAGTAATCTGCTTGACTACCTTGTCCTCAAAGCTGCGGACGGTAAATGTGCTGCCTTCCAGGATGCCGTAGGAATGCGGATAGTCTTCTTTGGGCAGAGCGATCGAACCCGGATTAAGCAAATAGATGCCATCCCGCTGCTCGGCTACCGGGATATGCGTATGGCCCTGGATAAACACATCTACCGGCTTCAACTGCGGCAGATGTTCCATGCTGTAACCATGTCCGTGAGTGACATAGATTTTGCGGGATTCATGATAAAGGATAACATAATCGCCCATCATCGGGAACTGCAGCAGCATCTGATCAACCTCAGCGTCACAGTTGCCTCGCACAGCAATTACCTGATGTCGGTAGCGATTGAGCGTATTGGCCACTTCAGCCGGGTTGTACTCATCAGGCAGCGGATTGCGGGGACCGTGGTACATATAATCGCCGAGCAGAACGATCTGTCCGGGCTTTTCCTGCTCCACTTTCTCAATCGCACGGTTCAGCCAGTGCAGGGAACCATGGATGTCGGAGATGAACATGATTTTCATTACTATACCTCCTTAGTATAGATGAATTCAGAAGTGCATATAGACTTTTCGAGCAGCTGTTATATAGTAGATGATTCTTCATATATAATGTAGCATAATGTCCTGAAATGAACTAAGGATCATATTAAAAGGCTCTGTAACCCGATTATGGATTACAGAGCTTTTGTCTTGTCTGTATAAAAGGGGAATTAAGCTGCTCCCTGATTAGTTCTGCATGATAAAGTCACGCTGGATTTTTTGGCTCTCATCGTCAAATACTCTAAGAATATTGTACTTGGTATCGCGCTGTGCAGGAATTTTGCCTGCTGCACGAATGATGTCCAATGTCTGCTCAATATTGACCTTATGCGTTGTACCTGCAGCGGATACGACGTTTTCTTCCATCATCGTGCTGCCAAAGTCGTCGCAGCCATAGCTCAGCGACAATTTGCCGACTTCCGGTCCCATCGTTACCCAGGAAGACTGGAAGTGCTTGATGTTGTCGAGCACGATGCGGCTGATCGCCACATTTTTGAGATACTGCTCCGGCGTCTGCTTCTCTGCCTTCATGTTGGTATTATCCGGCTGGAATGTCCAGGAGATAAATGCCAGGAATCCTTCAGAATCGTAGCCGTTCTGAATGCATTCATCCTGGGCTTCGCGAACACGCAGCAGATGCAGCGCACGCTCTTCCATGGATTCACCAAAGCCGATAACCATCGTTGCAGTCGTGTTCATGCCGACTTTGTGTGCTGTCTGCATCACGTCCATCCAGTCGCGCCATGAGCCTTTGAGCCGACTGATTTTGCGGCGTGTACGGTCATCCAGAATCTCGCCGCCGCCACCTGGCAGGGAATCAAGTCCCGCTTCGTGAATCGCGCGGATCGTATCTTCCATCGACATGCCGGACAGCTGCTGCATTTTCATAATCTCTGCCGGGGAGAACGAATGCATCGTGATATTCGGGAAATGTTCTTTGATTTTGCGCAGGATATTCAGGTAGTATTCGAAAGGCAGTTCAGGGTTTACGCCGCCCTGCATCAGAATCTCTGTGCCGCCTACATCTTCGGTTTCCTGAATCTTTTGCAGGATCACTTCGTCAGACAGTACATACCCTTCGGCAGAACCGGGACGACGGTAAAAGGCGCAGAAACGGCAAAATACGTCGCATACATTGGTGTAATTGACGTTACGTCCGATAACAAAAGTGGTGATCGGATCAGGGTTTTTGCGAATCATCAACTGGTTCGCGGTATGGCCCATTTTCTCGATCTGATCGGATTCATATAGTGCAATAGTATCTTCCAGGTCCAGACGTCCACCTTGCAGGGCTTTTTCCAGGATATGATCTACTGTATTCATATTATAGCCTCCCTATAACCTATTTCAGGCATCAAGGTATGATGTCGAAAAGTAAATTGGATGTTGTTCTGTTCATATTCCAGTAATTTCATATACCCGCTATATCTAAAAATTAAAATAATTTTGATAGCGACATGTCTTATCGTAACATATTTCACATTTGAAAAACAGGGATGGAAATGACAGTCCGGTGATTTTTGCGATAAAAATACAATTTTCGCACTATGTTACAGAAGCTTTCTTCCTACTCTCAACCGGACCAACATCGGACCTGCCTGATTCCGACTCATCGGCATCCTTTACATATCCACTCAGCTGCCTTCGATTACCATATACTTGCCACTTATATAAAAAGGAAGACGCCTGCACAATAAAGGCGTCTTCCTGCTATACGCAGCTGCATCTGCTATTGGATCATTATATCGCAGCCTGCTTCATTCAAACCGTATGATCTGCTATTAAAAGGACCGAATCTCTTTGGCTCACCAACCGATCAATTGCCAAATTCACGCGGCGAGTTGCCCTGGCCGTTCGAAGCAATGGTACCGCCATCGACCGGCAGAATCACACCGGTAATGTACTGTGCATCCGGGCTGGCCAGGAACAGATAGGCAGGTGCCACATCTTCGGCATCGGCGATTCGCTGCAGCGGCACACGGGACTTGAATTTCTCGACCAGCTCCTGTCCGCCCTCTTCCATCATCGGCTTGGTCATTTCAGTTACGGTAAAGGCTGGAGCAATCGCATTGACGCGTATGCCTTTCTCACCGAGCTGCAGTGCCAGCGATTGTACAAACAGGCTGATTGCACCCTTGGTCGCATTGTATGCCGGGTGCGGCCAATCACCAGCCAGACCGGAGACGGAAGACGTTGCAATAATGGATCCTTGGGATTTTTCCAGATGCGGTACGACTGCCCGTGCCAGATATACCTGTGAATCCACATTCGTCGTACGCATATTTTCCCAGTCTTCGTCAGTCAATTCTTCGATCGGACCGGCTACCGATACACCGGCGTTGCTGATCACGACATCCAGCTTACCGAAATGATCCACCGTTTGCTGTACAAGCGCATCGACTTCGGTACGCTTGCGTACATCGGTCGGTACGATCAGGTATCGGTCATCGCTGTAACCTTCCACGATTTCTTTCATTTTATCTTCACTGCGCGCAGCGAGTACCACATTCGCGCCATTCTCCAGAAATGCAACAGCTACGGCACGTCCAATCCCTGTGCTTGCGCCGGTAATCAATACAATCGAGCCGTCAAAAGGATATTTGTTCTGTGTCATATGCAGTTCCCTCCGTATTTACTAATCAAATTCAACGTTCTCACGTATGGTCATTACCCGCTGAAATAGAATATAAACGATGGTAGCGTATACATGAGAGAAATGAATGTACAGGCTAGAAACCGACTGTCACATTAAAAGTCGGTATGTTCGTATTGACTTGCTCTCTGGATATGGATTCCGCTCATCAGAGCAAGCAGGCTTACTGCGATTGTGTAAGCTTACAATACAAGTATACGTAAGCACTTTGCCATCTGATATAAACACCATCATAATTTTCCGGAAATGTTTCTACAATAAAGAAAAAACTCCCGTATGCAACAGGAGTTGTCGTAACCCATCCATCTATTCACTCATCTATTCATCTAGCTATTCAACCTATACCTGCTTTCTTTATCTGTAAAAAGCTGTGTAGCACTAAAGAAAGGTTCTGCGAATCATCCTGCTCCTACGCCAGCGCCTGCTCCAGATCGGCGATCAAATCTTCCACATCCTCCAGCCCCACCGAGAAACGCAGCAGTCCGTCGGTAATCCCTCGTTCTGCCCGGACACCTGCACCCATGGCGGCGTGGGACATCGTTGGCGGATAGGAGAGAATGCTTTCAACGGCCCCCAGACTCACTGCTACGAGCGGCAGCTGCACCCGGTCCAGCACCTGCTTGGCACGCTCGCCGGAACCGACATCAAAGGAAATGACCGAGCCGAAGCCTGTCGATTGGCTCACATGCACTTCATGACCAGGATGATCCGGCAGTCCCGGATAATAGATACGGGAAATATCGCTACGGCGGCTCAGCCACTCGGCCAGTCTAGCTGTGCTTTTCTCCGAATGGGTCATTCTCGCACCCAGCGTCTTCATCCCGCGCATCAGCAGCCAACAGTCCTGCGGTCCGAGCACACTGCCAAAGCTGTTCTGCAGCTGCTTAAGCTGCTTGCCCAGCTGCTCGGTACGCGTTACCGCCAGGCCGGCCAGCACATCACTGTGACCGCCGAGGAACTTGGTCGCACTGTGCAGGACAATATCTACCCCCAGCTCGATCGGCCGCTGGTAATACGGAGTCATAAACGTATTATCCAGCAGCGTCAGCAGATGATGCTCTCTCGCCCATTCGGTTACCGCATGAATATCGGTAATTTTCAGCGTCGGGTTGGAAGGGGTCTCCATATAGACGGCGCGCGTATTCGGACGCAGCGCTCCTTTGACCTGTTCCAGATTGGTCATATCGACAAAGGAAATCTCGATATTCATCCGGTTGAGAATCGTCGTCAGCAGACGATACGTTCCTCCGTACACATCCTCGGTGACGATGACATGCTCACCCGCAGACAGCAGGAAAAATGCGGTCGATATTGCTGCCATTCCCGATGCAAAGGCAAATCCGTTCGTTCCTCCTTCCAGCAGGGCGATATAATCTTCCAGCGCCTGACGTGTCGGATTGCCGGAACGACTGTAATCATGCTGCGGCGGGTTCAGAATATCTTCCTGGTGAAAAGTGGATGCCTGGTAGATCGGCACACTCGACGCCCCTGTCGCCCGGTCAATCTCTCCGCCAAAATGAATCAGCTTCGTATCGAATCCGCGTGCCTGCTGCGATCCAGCAGCAGGATGACCGGCGGACACAGTCTGGTTATGGTTATGCTGTCCATTTCCACTCATCCGCTCATGCTCCTTCCACTTCAAGACGTGCAGCTTCCAGCGCCTGATCCAGATCCGCGATCAGATCATCCACATGCTCGATGCCGACCGAGAAGCGAAGCAACCGATCATCCACACCAATCGCATCACGAATTTCCAGCGGAATATCCGCATGCGTCTGGATCGCCGGATAGGTCATCAGCGACTCTACACCGCCCAGACTTTCGGCAAAGGCAATCAGCCGGATATGACGCAGCAGCGGCTCGACATAACGTGCATCGGTCACTTTAAAGGAGAAAATGCCGGTATTGCCGCTCGATTGTCGATTCTGTACATCATGGCCCGGGTGGTCCGGCAGCGCAGGATAGTATACCTGGGCAATCTGCGGATGCTGCTGCAGATGAGTCGCGATCGCTGTGGCATTGTATTCATGACGCTCCATACGCAGAGCCAGCGTCTTCATTCCGCGCATCAGCTGGTAGGAGTCTGTCGGTGACAGCACCGCGCCGATGGAATTGTGCAGGAAAGCCATCTCTTCGGACAATTCCTTGCCTTTGGTAATGATCAGACCGGCCAGTACATCGTTGTGTCCGCCCAGATACTTGGTTGCACTATGGATTACGATATCCGCTCCCAGTTCAATCGGACGCTGGAAAAACGGTGACAGCAGCGTATTATCCACTACAGTCAGCAGATTATGCTGCTTGGCCCAGCCGGTTACCGCGGCAATATCGGTAATCATCATGAGTGGATTGGTCGGTGTCTCGATAAATACAGCCCGGGTATTGTCCTGACGGATTTTGTCCATGGCTTCCAGATCATTGGTATCCACGTAAGAGGCGGTAATGCCGAACTTGGACAGAATGCGCTCCAGCAGACGATACGTTCCGCCATACAGATCCAGCGAGACAATCAGATGATCGCCCTGTCCGAACAGGGAGAAAATAGTCTGCAAGGCGGCCATACCGGAACTACAGGCAAATCCGGCATCACCTGACTCCAGCTCGGCAGCTGCCTGTTCCAGTACCGCCCGCGTCGGATTGGTCGTACGGATATAGTCAAAGCCTGTACTCTTGCCGAGTGCCGGATGACGGAAAGCGGTAGATTGATAAATGGGGAAGTTGATCGCTCCGGTTACCGGCTCCTGTACAGAGCCGATCTGTGCCAATCGGCTTTCAATATTAAGGGATGAATCCTTTGCATTATGGTCCGTCATTCGTAATTTCCTCCTCTGGGGTATATGAGCCATGAATAACTGTACTGCGATTGGTTATTGGAGTTCCCAGGAATGTATATGATGCGGAAAGTCCAATTGAGTTAACATTTCCAAAAGGTTATATCTTTCATTCGTAGAAACAGGTCAGCGTTAAATGGAATACTGTCCTACTTGCGCCTTCTCGTTGCCCAGATCATATGGAGTCTCCTGGTACACATAATAATTCAGCCAGTTGGCAAACAGCAGATTGGCATGTGCACGCCAGGTGGACGGCGGAGTACGGGTTGGATCATCATTCGGATAATAATTTTTCGGAACGGCGATATCCATGCCTCTGGCGATATCACGGTCATATTCCCATTTCAGGGACAGCGGATCGTATTCGGAATGACCGGTGACAAAGATCTGCTTGCCGTCGCGCGTCGCTACGATGTATACACCGGCCTCTTCGGATTCGGACAGAATCTCCAGCTCTTCGACTTTGGCGATATCTTCATGCCGCACTTCGGTATGACGGGAATGCGGCGCATAGTATAACTCGTCGAATCCGCGCAGCAGTTTGACATTAGTCTTGTTGAGCGTATGCGGGAATACGCCAAAACATTTCTCCGGCAAATCCACTTTGGGAATACCGAAATGGTGATACAATCCTGCCTGCGAGGCCCAACAGATATGCATCGTCGAAGTGACGTTGGTCTTGCTCCAATCGAAGATCTCCTGAATCTCTTCCCAGTAATTCACATCTTCAAAGTCCAGTGTCTCTACCGGTGCACCGGTAACGATCAATCCGTCAAAGCGCAGATGCTTCACTTCCTGGAACGTTTTGTAAAAGGTGTTCAGGTACTCGGCAGATGTATTTTTGGAAGTATGGGATTCGGTATGCAGCAGATAGATGTCTACCTGCAGCGGACTGTTCCCGAGCAGACGCAGCAGCTGGGTCTCGGTCGTCTCCTTGGTCGGCATCAGATTGAGCAGCGCTATTTTAAGCGGACGAATATCCTGATGGTACGCATGGGATTCATCCATCACAAAAATATTTTCTCCAGCCAGTACTTCCTTGGCGGGCAGGCTGTCAGGGATTTTGATCGGCATGTTGATTCACTCCTTGGGATCAGTGTAAGTAGTATGGGGGTAGGTGCAGGATTGAGAAATCAGCGCCATATACGCAAAAAGACCTTTCTCTGTCTTGCACACTGAGAAAGGTCATATCCGTAGAGTTCACGTCTATAAGCGCCTCTCTCATCTGTCAG
Source organism: Paenibacillus sp. Z6-24 (assembly GCF_054161335.1). NCBI lineage: Bacteria > Bacillati > Bacillota > Bacilli > Caryophanales > Paenibacillaceae > Paenibacillus > Paenibacillus sp. Z6-24. Next base: position 3,615,881 of record NZ_CP096398.1, read on the forward strand.
CAGATACCAGATACTTCATCGTAGGATGTACCTGTATCTCTGCTAGAATTAGCACCGTACGGTATATGACCGCCGGTTGCCGGGCTTCATAGGGCTAGTCCCTCCACCTGCTCTTGATAAGATTCGCTTTATTCAATTGTGTTAAGCCGAATTACTTATATCATAATTTATACTAATTTTGTATCTATCGTCAAGGGTGAATTGGTCCGATAAATAAGTTATCAGGCTCGATTGTTTTTAAAGCTTGAAAGCCTGCTGTCCCCACGGTATACTTAACAAGTATTTGACGTATTTTCATGTTTTTCATAAAAGTATTTGAATCCAAAGAGGTGAATTTCAAGATGGAAGGCGACCCGAGGCCGAGCTGGCAGTACAGGAAGTCACAACTGCAGGAAATGAACGACAATACGATACCGGAGGAGCGCGCCATTTTTGAAAATGCATTTTTTCATATACAGCGAAGCTTTAAATAAGTATGTATGATTGCCGTGTATTTTCCTGCTCACTTTAACCAAAAAAGGAGTAGAGGAATATGAAAATTCGGCACGTGAATGCTGGTAACTTTACACTCATTGAAGATATTAACGAAGCGCTGGTGGCTCCTGACGAAGGATTTTACTGGATTGACGCCGGTCTTGATGACCTAATCCTGCTTCAACCGCTGTTTATGCTGCATGATCTGGCGGTCGAGGACATGATGGGCGATGAAGAGCAGCGTCCAAAAATTGAAATCTACGAGAGTCATTACTTTATCGTGGTTAACAGCATCCGTTTCGATGATGAAGAGATTTTCCTGCGCGCTTTGAACATCTTCCTGGGACGTCATTTTATTATTACGGTGACCCGGCAGAAAATCAGTGAACTGCGGACACTCAAACCGATTTTGTGGGAAGAGGAAGTCAGCCGTCCGGATAAGTTTATGTATCTGCTGGTCGATCTGGTGGTGGATAACTACTTTACCGTCGGTGACCGGATCGAGGATCAGATCGATCGTCTGGAAGAACATATCCTGATGAACACCAAAAAATCGCATCTGAATGAAATTATCGGTCTGCGCGGCGAGATTCTCTGGCTTAAGCGTGTATTGGGTCCACAGCGTGAGGTCATTAACACGCTTAACAAAAAAGACCTGCGTCTGATCGACGATCAGCTGCAAAAATACTTCAGTGACGTCTACGAGAATGCGGTCAAAGTATCCGAGATGTTTGACACCTTCCGCGATCTGATGGGCAACTTGCGAGAAGCCTATCAGTCCAGTATCGCCAATCGGGCGAATGAAATTATGCGTGTGTTTACAGCGATTACGACCATATTCATGCCGCTGACGGTGATTACCGGTATATACGGAATGAACTTTGAATACATGCCGGAGCTGAAATGGCACTTCGGTTATCCGATGGTGATCGGCATCATGATCATTCTCGGTCTGACCATGTTCTTCACTTTCCGCAAAAAAGACTGGATCTGAAATGAATAAAGCTGTCCTGCTCCGTCGGTTAACGGAAAGCAGGACAGCTTTTTTGTCGTTACATTATGATTACATTGCAGCTATAGCCAGCGTCGCACGATGCATTCGCAAAAACGAATGCGGCATGACCGATTATGGAATCTCCATCCATCTCTCCATCGTCTCGGCATTCAGGTGAGTCAGGCTGGCGACGGTGAAATGCGCATGGTCAATGACGTGCTGGATACTGACACCAATCGTCTTCATGCCCACTTCCCGAACCGAGCGCAGACAGTCAGCCGAATCCTCGATTACCATGCAATGATATGGATGGATATTGACGGACTCGGCAGCGAGTACGAATACTTCCGGATCAGGCTTTGGATGTTCGATATCCTGTGCCTGAATGATGGAAGCAAAGAAACCATCAATACCAAGACGCTCCATAATCTCCCGCGCATCCGGACGATCCGTTGCAAGCAGGATCGTCACATTCTGTTCCTTGAGCTGCTGCAGCAGTTCCACCACCCCAGGCATCAGGTATTCACGATAAATATATTCATGCGACAGCGGGTTGCTCAGCACGCTTGGATCCCATTCTGCCTGCGGCTTGGCATCCATGGCGCTGTCCTCACCATCATCACCTTGTATATCTGCCGTTTCGGCAGATGGTTTGTGCGCAGATTCGTTCTGCACAGCAGGCTGTTTGTCCTGCTTGTCTGATGGTTCGGCATCCATATTGACGGATGCCTGTTCCTCTGAAGTCGCAGCAGAAGTACCCGCGGCTTCCGTACCCGTACTGGTGTCCGCTTCGTTGTCGGATGTCGACTGGGAGTCCCCCTCTACTGCCTCGGACTCCGGTTTGCCGTTACCTTCTGAAGATGGACTACCGGCACTGCCCAGCACCCCATTCTCCTCGTGTTCTACCGTCGGCAGCGGTTCTGGTATATATTCCAGGGAATTGGCAGGTGTACCGCCAAAATAAATATCCTGCTTCTCCGGCATCGGCATCAGCACACCTTCCAAACCGAAAATAACTGCCTGAAGGGCACGGTTTTTGATCACAAGGGGCTGGGTCAGGGCCACGAGCCGCTCATGTCCGTAATGCTCAATAATGAGCGGCTCGCCGCGAATCAACCGATAGGTCGTCAGATTACCTTCTATGGTAATCTCCAGCAGGCGTTTCTGGAACTGTACGCGGAAGCTGTAGCGTGTCCAGCCCGGCGGCAGTTTTGGTTCAAAATGAAGCCGTCCGGCATACTGGCGCATCCCGGCAAAACCGCCGACAATCGTCAGCCAGCTGCCTGCCATGGAAGCGGCGTGAATCCCGTCTTTGACATTGTTATGGAAATCATCCAGATCCATCCGTGCAGACTGGATAAAGAAGTCATACGCCGGGTCCATCGTGCCCATCTCTGCAGCCATGATCGCATGGATCGCAGCAGACAGCGAGGAATCATGCGTAGTCAGCGGCTCATAATAGGCGTAGTTGCGTACCTTTTCCATTTTGGTAAACCGGTGTCCCAGCAGATACATCGCCAGAATCAGGTCAGCCTGCTTGAGCACCTGATGGCGGTAAATAACCAGCGGATGGAAATGCAGCAGCAATGGATATTTCTCTGGCGGCGTATTTTCAAAGTCCCATATCCCCTTGTCCAGGAAAGAATCGTCCTGTCCAATCAGACCACTCTGACGGTGAATGTACATGGACTCTGCCGCACGTTCCCATACATCGATCTCTTCATTGGTCAGACCCATCGGACTGCAGATCATCGCTTCATAGGTATCAGGATCAGTGTCACACCATTTCTTCAATTCCCGAGCTGTAAACTCCAGCTGGTCCTTGACCATGATGTTCGTATAGGTATTGTTGTTCACCATCGCTGTGTACTCATCGGGACCGGTTACTCCGTTAATGCAGAATCCTTTTCCTGGAATCCAATCACCGGCAGACATAAAGAACCGACAGGTCTCCACGAGTATCTCCAACCCTTTGGTACGCAGGAATTCCTGATCGTCCAGCGCTTCAGTGTACTGAATGACTGCATGGGCTACATCCGCATTGATATGATATTGTGCGGTTCCACCCGGATAATAAGCAGACACTTCTTCCCCACCGATCGTACGCCACGGATAGAGTGCACCCGAGCCAGCCATTTCGGTGGCCCGCTCTCTCGCCTTGGGCAGGGTGTGATAGCGGAATTCCAGCAGCTGATGCGCCAGATCCGGCTGGGTATACAGGAAGAATGGCATAATATACGTCTCAGTATCCCAGAAATAGTGACCTTCATATCCTTCGCCTGTAATCCCTTTGGCACCGATATTCGTATGTCCATCACGACCGACAGACTGGAACAGATGAAAAGCATTGAATCGCAGTCCCTGCTGCAGCTTCTCATCGCCTTCTACCTGAATGTCCGCCGTCTCCCAAAATTCATCCAGACGCTGACGCTGCAGCTCGGCCAACGCCTTGAATCCGTCTTTCATCAGATCCTTGAGCGTAGACTCTGCCAGGATTGGCAGATATTCCACCTCATAATCCTTGGAGGTGTAATAGACAATGCCTTTCTCCAGCACCGCTTCCGTATCCTGCTTCAGGGTAAAGGTGAAATGTTTCTCCAGACGTTGTTCCTGCTCTTGACTTTTAAGCTTGTATTTGCGATTGGCCCGGTGATCGGCTGCACACCAGAGACGGAATTCGGTCTCCGATGTACGCTGCTCCAGCGCCATATGGGTACCTTCTTCATGCTTGCCAATCGTTTGGAGCACCTGGCCGGTAAAGGCTGCTCCGGCACGCGGATCGCCTTCAGAGATTTCATTATGCACTTCTCCATTCAGAGCGGATACCAGTGTGATCTCCCCGGAGAAATTCAGCGGTTTGACGGTGTAACGAATCATCGCCACATGCTTGTTGGCAAAGGATACCAAACGCTCAATCCGGATGGAAATACATTTACCGGTCCCGCTCTCCCATGTAATCTGTCGAGTCAGTATGCCGGTCTGCATATCCAGAGTGCGCTCATAATCGATCAGACGACCTGCCAGCAGATTGAAGCGCTCTCCTTCGATCCACAGCTCGATAATCTTGCTGTCGGTTACATTCAGCATCGTCTGCCGTTTTCGTGCGTAACCATAAGCTTCCTCACCATAAGTAATATCCGCCGAATCGTAAAATCCATTCAGATATGTACCATTCAGTGCATCCACTTCCGGTACATCCATACCTTCCTCAAAATGGCCTCTCATGCCGATATATCCGTTAGCCACGGTGAAAACCGTTTCGCTTCTGCGGTTATACTGCGGATTATATGAAGTCTCGCGAATCGTCCAGGGTTCTACTTCGTAGATCGTTGTTCCTTCTCTCATTCCGTTGGCTCCTTTCTGATTTGAACTGCTGCTTCAGATTGTGCTGCTTCTGATGATGATGCCATAACTTCCCATATTCATGCAGAATCAAATTGCATAAACATACCCTTTGAAATCATTAACCATATTTCAACCATGAAAGCTCTTACAAAGAATTTAAACTAAAATAAAATTCTGTCAGCCCGCTATACTGCAATCCCCCGCTATCCCGTCATACACTTTTGCACATATAAAAAAGTCCCTTTCTACTTATTGATTATCGAAAGGGACCTGCCTGTTTACAACTTGCGTGAAAATAACATATTTGATCTCAAAGCTGTTGCATCCAATGATCGGAATCCACAGAATTATACAGCCCTGTGATTATTCTTCCTCGTAGTCCAGCTCCTCATTAGTCACTTCATCATAAGCACGGCCACCGCGCCAAAGCAGCAGCGTGATCAGTACAAAGCCGACCAGCGCCATAAATGGAATTGTGATAAAGCCGAGCAGTTCAAAATAGGACTGGTTGCACGGAACTCCTGTCGTACACGGTGTTACGCGGGCCAACGACGGAATATGCTCCTCTGCATAATGATACAGCGCAATCAGGCCACCTATAATACTCAGCGGCATGGCATAGCTTACAATGCGGCGATCACTGCGATAAGCGGCAATCCCCAGCAGAATAACCTGTGGATACATGAAAATCCGCTGGAACCAGCATAATTTGCACGGTTCAAACTTCAGTACATCGCTCAGATAGAGACTGCCACCGGTCGCCATAATTGCTATAATCCAGGCGAGAAAGAGATAATACTTTGCCAGAAATGGCTTAAAGCCACTTGTCTGCATCAGAATTATCCCTCCGATCCGGCAGCGGTCTTCGCCTGCTCAATCGCCTGCTTGAGTGCATTGTAGTCGCCCAGATCGCCGGTGTACTGCACCCCATTGATAAAGATCGATGGCGTACCGGGAATCTGCAGCGCCTCTCCCTTGTCATACTGGGCCTGAACCTGCTTGGCATAAGTCTCTTTCTCGATATCTTCACGCAGCTTGGCCGTATCGATACCAAGATTCGCCTTTTCCGCCAGTTCGACCAGATAATCGGTCGTTGCCCATTCGGTATTCTCGTCTTTTTGATTCGCATAGACTGCATCCAGGTAAGGCCAGAATGCTTCGTTTTTCTGCTGATGGACCGATTCTACCGCCAGAGCCGCTGTCTTGGAATCTTCGCCCAGAAACGGGAAGTTCGAGAAGTACAGTGCTGCTGTACCGGTATTAATGTAATCTTTTTCGATCTGGGGAATAATCTGCTCGTTATACTGCTTGCAGATCGGGCATTTGAAATCGCCAAATTCCACAATTTTGACCGGAGCATCGGCTTTGCCTTTGACCGGAAGCTGGGCATAATCAAATGTCGTCGGAGCTTTGCCATTCGTACCGGCAGTGTCTTTGTTATTGGGAATCAGAACGATCAGCAGCACCACAACCGCGATTACGGCGACTGTACCGATAATCAGATTCCGCATCGTTTTCCGCTGCCGTACACGTTCTTTTTCCAGACGCTCCTGATTTTTCTGGCGCTTGATTTCCGGATTCATCTTTTTCTTGCCAGGTTTGGAGTTAGACAATGGCTGCACCTTCCTCTCCTGCAAGAGCCAGCTTCGCCAGCGCTATCGCACCGCACAGTCCGGCATTATCTCCAAGCCCTGGAGAGACGATATATTGATCCAGATTCTCCTGCAGACTTGGATGCTGTACATAACCGTTCAGCAGCTTCTGTAGCTTCTGGCGGATCAGCGGGAACAGCTGCTCCTGCTTCATCACACCGCCGCCCATAATGATTTTCTGCGGGGACAGGATTAGTACATAGCTCATCAGCGCCTGTGCCAGATAATCGGCTTCCATTTCCCATGCCGGATGATCAGGTGTCAATTCGGAACCTTTGACTTGCCAGCGTTTCTCAATTGCCGGGCCTGCAGCCATGCCTTCCAGGCAATCGCCATGGTACGGACAGAAGCCTTCAAATGTATCTTCCGGATGACGGCGGACGAGAATATGACCCATTTCCGGATGAGACAGTCCGTGCAGCATGTTACCGTCCACTACTGCGCCTGCGCCGATACCTGTACCGACGGTAATGTACATGCAGCTGTTCAGTCCTCTGGCTGCTCCCCAGGTGTATTCCCCGAGCGCTGCACCATTCACATCGGTATCAAAGCTCATCGGAACCGGGAAATGCTGCTTCATATGTCCCACAATATCAAATTGTCCCCAGTGCGGCTTGGGAGTGGTTGTTATGTATCCGTAAGTCGGGCTGCCCGGAATCGGGTCGATCGGACCGAATGATCCAATACCCAGTGCTTCAATACCTTTGCCTTCAAAAAACGAAACCACATTTTTCATGGTGATTTCCGGTGTCTCTGTAGGAAAGCTGGCACGTTCGAGAATCTGTCCATCCTCTGTTCCAATACCGCATACAAATTTGGTACCGCCTGCTTCGATTGCTCCGAGTTTTCTCATAAATTCATGCGTCTCCTTTGCTTATCCCTTGGGATTATCTGTGATGAGCCTGCGTGTCTCTGATCATACGCCTTTTTTGTGTCGGACAGATGTCAGACCCATGTGGAACTGTATGAACCAGAGACGGTGCAGAGCTTTACTTCTTTACCTTTTGGAGGTTACATATTCAGGGTTGATAGGCAGCCTTGTCATGAATGTAGGTTCCACGACTGGATCGATAACTATTTCCATGAATAACTATTCCAATAATGGACCGTATGGGTTACGAGCGGCTGCCGCCAAATACAAGCGTATTGCTGAGCAGTCGTCCGGTAGCAGTGATCGTGCGACCATTGGCATACATGCCGGAGGAAGCGCCGCCATCAAGATTCATCGCATCCCGGGCACCGAGCTTCTGCATGACAGCAGCCCACTGCTTCATCGTTGCTCCCGGCACCGTAGCGATCATTACGGAACCGTCTGCCATAATGGCGATCCCGCTGCGTGCACCGGAGGCATTTAGAATTTTGGGGTCCTGAAATCCTTCAGCTGCAGCATTAAGCGCAATCTTGCCGTTATCCACGAGACGAGGACCTGCGCCTACAGCAGTTACTACATCCTGCCATGGAATATTCTTGCCCTGCATATTCTGATATTCGATATTCATCTCTACACGGGCTCCCGGTTGAAAGCGGTCTGCTGTGGACTTCTCACTGCCGGTATAGACGATGACATATCCATTTGTGGGAATAGCTGTATTTTTATTATTCGCTTTACGGGTGACTTTCCCCTGCACGACAGTAACGGCTACCCCTCCGCTAAATCCGGTTGTTGCTCCGCGATCCGGCGTATAGACGATCGACGTACTGGCCGAAGCTCCCGGCGTACGGTTAAACCAGGTCGCATACCAGCTGGAGCCTCTGCCCTGTGCCGGAGTGACCGTACCGGTGACCGAGAGGCGCAGACTGTCCATCATCGCAGTACCGTCTTTGGTAAATCCGATCGTTGTTCCGTAGCGGCCCAGATGGATCAGACGGCCGCCGGAGATCAGCGTGCCATAAGGGTCCGGCGGACCTCCGTACGCTTCGAAAAAGGCACCGTTGATCGCAGCACCGGCTCCATAGGAGCGGGCTATTGAAGCCAGCGAAGCGGTATGACCAACCTGCCGGTCCGCCAGTCCGACGGCTGTAGCCGTGCCTTTGGGAATACGTACAGTCTGCACGGTAAATGTACGGCCGGCTGCCGTTACTTTTTGCACGGCTGTTTTAAATGTTGACGATCCGGCAGCGACGGCAGTCGTTGAGAAGGATGGCAGTACCGACAGGATGAGCGCCATACAGAGCAGCATCACAGTACTGCGAGTGAATGGAAGAAGTACGGGCGTCTTTTTCATTTAAAATACACCCACTCCCAGCATCGAACAGAGGCTCTTGATCTCCAGCTCTTCGAATTTGGTCGTAATCGCAGCATCATCCAGCAGCAGCAGACACTCGTCCAGCGTACAAACGACCGGGACATGACGATGAATCGTGGCGAGTCGGCGGGAAAGATGCAGCATGTCCAGATCCGCTTCGATCTTTTTGCGAACCGAAGGGGTCAGGTGCTCCAGATTCTCCAGAATGCCCTCAATTGTTCCATATTCCTTGACGAGCTTCACGGCCGTTTTCTCCCCGATGCCTTTGACACCTGGATAGTTATCGCTCGCATCGCCCATCAAGGCTTTCATATCGATAATCTGTGCGGGCGTGAGTTCCTTTTCTTCCAGCAGTGATTCGGGGGTGTAGACTTTGTAGTTGCCATAGCCTTTTTTCATAATAATAACGCTGGTACGGTGATCAACCAGCTGCAGCATATCATGATCTCCGGTCAGGATGAGCACTTCCATATCCTGTTCCAACTCGCGGGAAATGGTGCCGATGCAATCATCCGCTTCATACCCCGGGGCACTCAGATTCGGAATGCCCATGCTCTCGGTCACTTCCAGAATCAGGTCAAACTGGGGAATCAGATCATCCGGCGCAGCTGTCCGGTTGCCCTTGTAAGCAGCGAATTCCTCACGGCGAAAAGTCTGCGTACCCAGATCCCAGCAGCAGGCGATATGGGTCGGTTCATACAGACGAACCGCATCCCACAGATAACGTACAAATCCATAGACCGCATTGGTCGGAATGCCGGATTTGGTGCGGCGGATATATCCCGTCTGGGCAGTAGCATAATACGCGCGGAACAGCAGAGCCATACCGTCGACTAACATCATTTTACGTTCTTTAAGTTCTGTCAATTGTGTCTTCTCTCCTATACATATGAAACCAGTTTGACTATATCATACCGAATAACCAGCTGACTGTACAACTGTTCACAGCAACCAATTGATCGGACCAATTTCCGGATTCTCATGTCTGATGGACACTCGGCTGGTATGGACAGTCAATTAGCTGTTTTCATGATTAAAATACGAACATAGCCAAAAGCTCCTTTCCAGAAAAGAAAGGAGCTTTTGATTGGGAAAACCATGTAAATGAAAAATCTCATGCGCAATCTTTTTACAGATCACTGGTATGAGACTTCCCCTATATTTATTCAAATTACGCCTTCCAGGCGGATTCATACATGTCTGTTTTGAAGCCGACAGTAACCCGGTCGCCATCCGTAACGATCGGACGCTTGATCAGCTTGCCGTTCTGGGACAGCAGTTCCAGCTGTTCCTCGGGACTCATGTCAGGCAATTTGTCCTTGAGGTTCATCGATTTGTACACTTCACCGCTGGTATTGAAGAACTTTTTCAGTTCCAGTTCACTATGCTCGACCAGTTCGCGCAGATGCTCTGCACTCGGCGGGGATTTCACGATATGCACCAGATTCAGTTCATGCCCCTGTTCACGCAGCCATTTGATGGCATTACGGCAGGTGCTGCACTGTGGGTATTGATATACGGTTAATTTACTCATAACAACGAATTCTCCTTTGATCGTAAACTTGATATCTGCAGGACTGATCTTTATTTTACGAAATGGTCACCCTATTCATAAATGGTTAGCCCAATTGGCGCAGAGCGGCATCCAGCAGAGCCAGATCCTCTGGCAGTGGTGCCTGAAAAGTCATATACTCCCCATTTGCCGGGTGAATAAAGCCCAGCTCATACGCGTGCAGTGCCTGACGACCTGCGAGCTGATCCAGCTTGCGTATAGCTTGAGAGGGTACGACCTGCTCGGCTTCCATATTGGCAGAGGCATCGACTGCTATTTCCAGCGGAATCGATTGTTCATTATTTGCGGCTGTCGTTGATTCGGCAGCAGGCAAAGGCGGTGCATACCCGTACATCCGGTCGCCAATCAGCGGACAGCCGATATACTTCATATGCACACGGATCTGATGGGTGCGGCCGGTCTCCAGCTGCAGAGAGACAAGTGCGGCATCATGCCCCGCGAATGCTTCCACTACGCGGTAACGGGTAGCCGCGTAATAGCCATCCGGCGTCACAATCCGCACATGCGGCTGATCCGGATCGCGATCAATTGCCCCTTCAATCCGGCCTTCGGCAGGCTGCGGCAGATGATGCACATAGGCCAGATACGATTTGAAAACCTGATCATTGATCATCTGCTCGGAGATATGCTGGTGTACGTACGGATTTTTGGCGATTGCCAGCACACCCGACGTATCCTGATCAAGGCGATGCACCGGACGGAAGCGGAACTGCTCGCCCTTTTGCTGCCAGTAATGGACGACTCCATTGGCGAGTGTATCCGTATAATGACCATGTGTCGGATGAACGATAGTACCCGCCTTTTTATTTACGATCAGCAGATGCTCATCTTCATAAATAATGTCAAAATCCATCGGCTGAGGCAGGATATCATCCGAGGATTCCCGCTCCATGCGTACCTCGACCGTATCACCGGCCATGACCTTATGATCGACATAGACACGCTCTCCATTCAGCTTGACGCCATGCTCGGTCAGCTTAATCCGGGACGTCAACTTGCGGGAGACGCCCATGCGCCGATTCAGTATAGTCTTCAGCAGCATGCCTTCATCCTGCGGTTCAACCCGGTAGATGATCGGATCATAATAAATTTTCTGTATTTCCTGTTCACTGTTCATTCCTGTGACACGTTCCTCTCAGCTGCGGCGAAATACTTTTTGACTGCGTACATATTCGATATCGGCTACACCGGTACGCACATTGGCTGTACGGGCTACGACAAAGAAATAATCGGACAGCCTGTTCAGGTACTGGCGAACAGCCGGATTAATCTCCTCGGCTGCACCAAGCGTAACGGTACGCCGTTCCGCACGTCGGCAGACGGTACGACATACATGCAGCGCTGCAGCCAGCGCATGACCACCCGGCAAAATAAAGCGCTCCAGCTGCGGATTCTCCGCTTCGTACCGGTCGATCCATTTTTCCAGACGTACCGCTATCTCTTCATGGACTTTATATTTGTTCTCACTCAGTTTGACAAAAGCCAGATCCGATCCGCAATCAAACAGTTCCTGCTGAATCAGCAGCAAATCCTCGCGCAGATCCGCGAATATCTCGCCCTCTGCCAGCGCAGCCGCCTGTCCGACAAAGCTGTTTAATTCGTCGATCGTACCATAGGCCTCGACACGGATATCATCCTTGCTCACTCTTCCGCCAATAACGGAAGTCTGCCCTTTATCACCTGTTCGCGTATAGATCCCCATCAGCGTTCCTCCCTGTTCCATTATTTAACATACTCCTCCCGGGAAATTTATTCTCCAGGTAAAGTCCATGATAACCGATACGATCCCAGCGTCAGGGTATCATCATTATTCTTATTCAATCATTGCCTTCAGTACTTTGACTGCATTGTCATGATTGGCAAAAAGCGGTATTGTCGCATACAGATCATCTTTGGTATAACCGATCTCCTTGAATACCGCCATCTGATTCACCGGAATGGCAAACAGATGCTCTTTTTGCTTGGCTGGATCGGTGTCTTCTTCATTGGCAGCCCCTTTGGTGACTCCCTTGGCATAGGTTTTGGCATCAAAATCCTGATCCAGTATCAAATGCCCTCCACTCACCGCGTATGATTTCATATCGTTTTCCGGCAGGATAATAATATCATCCATATGGTCCACATATTCCAGTACCAGCTTCTCCGGTGAATAGACCGGCGTCGTGCTCACCGTTACCGTCAGGCTGCTGCCCAGCTTCTCCTGGATTTTCTGCTGAATCTGTTGGGCCATTTCCTGGGGAAATCCTTCTGTTCCCATAATGAACACTTTAACCTGATTCGGATCTTTTTGCTGATTGCCTCCACAGCCAGTCAGCAGACCGACTATAAGCAGACAGATTGCCAGTGTGATTCCTTTTGTCCATGCCTTCACGGGTGTTCCCCCTTCAACTTAGCTACAATTCATCATACCATAGCTTTCCGGCGTAAAAAAAGAAGACCCTGCATCAGGATCTTCGGCATATGTTCGAATATAATTGCGTATGTATCAGCAATGACCAGGTCTATACCATTTCTATGCTTTCTACATGATTCTATAATGGGGGTTTCTTATTGGTAAGTCGCATATATTCGTTGATTTTGAGATCCAGCATCATACTGACTTCCAGTACATCATCTGCGATGAAAGACTGCTGTTCGATGAATAATTGCTCCATCCGGCTGCGGAGTACACGAATCTCATTTTCCAGGGAAAGTAATTGTCTGGCTCTGATTGACTCCGGCTGTTGCGGCCAGGATGCTTGATTTTCCGAGAGCATCAGCCCGCGGTAGATCGGACCCGGATATTCCGTACAATACAAATAATTACCTCCTTTTAAAAAAAATTCCTGCTTCCGAAGACCTATTATAGCATAGGTGATCTGAAATGAAAGCAGAAATTTGTTCTAAAGGATATAATAATATTTTTTTGTGACATTTTACATTAATGGAAATTATTTAATCTTGGCAACAAAGGAACCGATCCGCTCCAGTGCCTCACTCAGCTGGGCAACAGAGGTCGCATAAGAGCAGCGAATAAAACCTTCGCCGCCAAGCCCGAATACAGTGCCGGGTACGGCTGCTACGCGGCCTTCCACCAGAAGCTGCTGGGCAAACTCCTCTGAAGTAAGTCCGGTGGATTGAATACTCGGGAATGCGTAAAAGGCTCCCTGCGGCTCATGGCATTCCAGACCGATCTGACGAAATCCCTCAACAATCAGGCGTCTGCGCCGGTTATACGATTCCACCATTTTATCCTTTTCACCGAGTCCGTTCGTCAGCGCTTCGAGTGCAGCGACCTGACCCATCACCGGTGCACACATGACGGTATACTGATGAATTTTGAGCATGGCCGAGATCAGATCCTGATGTCCGCAGGCATATCCCATGCGCCATCCGGTCATGGCAAACGCTTTGGAGAAGCCGCTCACCAGAATGGTGCGGTCTTTCATCCCCGGAATAGAAGCAAAGCTAACATGCTTGGTACCATAGGTCAGTTCCGCATAGATCTCATCAGAAATGACAATCAGATCATGCTTTTCCACCACTTTGGCAATCGGCAGCCAGTCTTCATACGTCATGATCGCGCCTGTCGGATTGCTCGGGTAACAGAGAATCAGAATTTTGGAACGCGGTGTGATACTTTTCTCCAATGCTTCGGCAGTCAGCTTGAAGTTGTCACTGGCAAAGGTCTCGATACCTACCGGCACACCGCCCCCGATCGCTGTGATCGGTGAATAGGAGATGTAACACGGTTCCGGAATCAGAATCTCATCTCCCGGTGCGATCAGAGCACGTAAAGCCAGATCAATCGCTTCACTGCCGCCGACGGTGACAAGTACCTCGTCCTTCGGATCGTAGGAGGTTTTGAATTCATTTTCCAGATAACCGGCAATCGCTTCACGCAGCTCCGGCATACCCGCATTGGACGTATAGCGTGTATATCCACGCTCCAGTGAATAGACACAGGCTTCGCGTACATGCCATGGTGTGGTAAAATCCGGCTCCCCGACGCCAAGAGTGATAATATCCTTGCTGGCACTTACCAGATCAAAAAACTTACGGATACCGGAAGGCTTTATTTCACGTACAAGCGGTGACAGATACGAATCCATCGACCTGGGCTCTCCGGCTGGCTGTTCACGGTTGACAATCATAGTAGTCCTCTTCCTTTACGGGGAAATAATCAGGCGCTGGTCATCTTCATTCTCTTCGAAAATAATGCCATCCTGTTTGTATTTTTTAAGAATAAAATGGGTTTTTGTTGACAGTACGGACTCAATGGGAGACAGACGTTCGGATACAAAGCTGGCAACCTCTTTGAGGTTCTGGCCTTCCACTTCGACCAGCAGGTCATAGGCACCGGACATCAGGTAGACGGATTTTACCTGCGGATACAGATAGATACGCTCTGCAATTCCTTCGAATCCGCGGCCGCGCTCCGGTGTGATCTGTACTTCGATCAGTGCGGTAACGGTCTCTTCATCGACTTTGCTCCAGTTGACGACAGTGGCATACTTGACGATAACATGGTCATCTTCCAATTCTTGAATTGCCTTTTTAATCTCGGTTTCCTCTACACCCAGCAGCGTCGAAATCAGCTGTGGTGTGCGCCGTGCATCTTCTTTTAACAGATCAAGTACCTGCAGCTTAAGCTCGCTCAGTTCCTTCATAAATGTATGGCCTCCAAGTGCGAAAGATTAATATTAAATATTACACGAAACGTATACTTCTGCAACCCCCTAGCCCGGCTGCCGTTTCTGTATATTGCCAGCTACATGTTGTAAAAAGAGTCCAGATGCTTCCTTGTTACTTGTGGAGGCTCTACCATCTATAGCACGATTGCTGCGATGCTGCTAGCTGGTGAGCTTGTCGGTATTCACCAGCCAGAGCCGGGGCTTTTCAGCCTGACCCATACTTCCAGATCTTCACCCTTTTCATCAACCGATATACGGGTCTGTTTGCACCTATAATAAAAAGGCGCCTGCGGCCAACCGATCTCTTCTGATCAGCTGCCGCAGGCACCTTTTGGCTAATTCATACTTTTGCCAATATAAATGATTACTTGTTGTCCTGGTGACGAGTCAGATGGTCAATCATGCGCAGACGCTCTTCTTCGCCCAGACTCTGATGCACGTGGAAGCAGCTCGGGCATACGTACATATTTACCTTGAATGGAGCCTGCAGGAAAGCCAGTTCCTTGCCGGCTGACTGATTGGGTACAAATCCGCTCGCTCCGTGCTCCTGCGTACCTGCTAGCAGCATGTATTCCTGACAATGCGGACATTGCGGAATCTCTTCCTGCTTGTCCAGCAGCCGCTCGACATTTTCTTCGTAATCGACCATGTTGAAGTTCTCGTCTCCGTACTTTTCAATCGTTTTCAGGGAAGAGAGATTCGGCTGGTGGAACAGCTCCGCTTCATCCAGCAGGGTAGTCGCCCGGGAAGCGATAGAACTTTCGCGCTCGGGCTTCTGCTCTTGCTGGGCTGCACGAACAGCTGCTTCGTATTGTTGTTCCTCTTCTTCGCCTTCGTCCAGGTCAATATTCAGCGTGCGGTAACCGTTCAATTCATTACCGCAATGGGGGCAGGACTCTTCCGGTCCGAATTCCGGGTCCCATACGATCTCGCTGTGACACCATGGGCATACTGTTGTATCCATTATTTTATTCCCCTCATCTATGCATTTGGTTATCATTTCGAACAGAGGATGTACCTGCTGTCCTGTTCATTTCCATATTCATTATAAAATTGCCGCTCCAATAACATACGATAACGAAATCGAGATGACCATGGAAATAAAACCAATAGCCCGGTTATCAGAGGCAATTTCCCGGTCAATATTAAATACCGGTGTCAAAAACTCGAACAAGAAGTACGCTGCCAGCAGCAGCATGAAACCGATCAATGACCATCCCAGGCTTTCGTACACCGTACTGTGCGCTTCTATCGAGAATCGCATAATATTGCAAATACCGAATATTTTACCACCGGTTGCCATCGCTGCGGCCATGTTGCCGCGCTTGATCTCATCCCAGCATTTATATCGGGTCACTAATTCAAAGCACCACAAAAATACAATTAGCTGCAGCACGGCGACAGAAAAATAACCTATCATCATTCCGACCGGATGTGCCAGCAGGGGATCAATATAATCCTTCACGTCACTTCGTAACTCCTTCCGGTTATGAAATCATCCACAAATCATCGTAGTCAATACGTGCGAGATCTATAATGGTTTCAGACCGGATCATTTCAATTCAGCGACAGTGACACCAGTGCCACCTTCGCCATAGTTACCGGTACGGAAGCTTTTGACATGCTTGTGACGACGCAGGTAATCCTGAATCCCAGTGCGCAGCACACCTGTTCCTTTTCCGTGAATAATGTATACCTGACCCAGATTGGCGAGAAATGCTTCATCCAGGAAGCGGTCCACATCGATCAGTGCCTCTTCCACATTGGCACCGCGCAGATCCAGTTCGGAACGTGTATTGTCATCCCGCGAGCGCTGTACCGTAGTTACCTGTTTGCGCTGAGGAGCGGCAGGCTTGGCAGATTCGATCAGTTCCAGATCGCTCAGCGCCACCTTCATTTTCATAATGCCCATCTGCACGGTTGCTTCCTTGGAACCGGACAGCTCCACCACATGTCCACGCTGATTGAAGCTGTGTACCATGACTTCATCACCCGGACCGATCGGTTTGTTTTTCTTATCAGGCTTGGCGGCGCTCTTCTTCTTGATCCGCTGGGCAGGGGCAGCTTCATCGAGCTGTCTGCGCGCAGCAATCAGGCGGTGTTCCTTGACCGACGCGCCTTCTTCCTGCGCCATTTTGCGCAGCGAGCTGATCACTTCATCCGCTTCGGCACGCGCTTTGGCCAGAATCTGGCGGGCTTCTTCTTCGGCCTTGTCGAGACGCTTGTCACGCTGTTCTTCCAGACGGGCAAGATCGCGTTCATAACGTGTGCGCAGCTCCTCCATCTGCTGACGCAGCTTGGCGGCTTCGTTGCGGTCCGCTTCCGCGCTCAAACGATTCGTTTCGAGGGAAGCGATCATCTGCTCGACACGCTGGTCTTCTTCTCCGACTTCACCGCGGGCACGCTCGAGTATCGCTCCCGGCAGTCCCAGACGCTCGGCAATCGCAAACGCATTACTGCGTCCCGGTACACCAATCAGCAGCCGGTAAGTCGGACTCAGTGTATTCACGTCAAATTCCATGCTCGCATTGATGACACCTTTGCGATCATAGGCATAGGCCTTGAGTTCGCTGTAATGCGTAGTCGCTATCATCCGGCAGCCCTGGGCATGAATACGCTCCAGAATAGCGATAGCCAGTGCAGACCCCTCTGCCGGGTCTGTACCTGCCCCCAGCTCATCGAACAGCACCAGACTTTTCGGTGTCATTTGCTTCAGGATGGAGATAATATTCGTCATATGGCTGGAAAAAGTACTGAGGTTCTGCTCAATACTCTGCTCGTCTCCAATGTCCGCATAGATCGCATCGAATACGCAGAGCTGGCTGCCTTCATCCGCAGGGATGAACAGACCGGACATGGCCATCAGGCTGAGCAGGCCTACCGTTTTGAGGGTAACTGTCTTACCGCCGGTATTGGGACCGGTAACGATGATGCTCGAATAGGTGTTGCCCAGCTCGAGATCAGTCGGTACCACATACTCGATCGGAATGAGCGGATGGCGCGCCTTTTTCAGTTTGAGGAAGCCGCGATCGTTCATGATCGGACGGCTGGATTTCATGGCATGAGCCAGTCTTGCTTTGGCAAAAACAAAATCCAGCTGGGCGAGCGTCTCGACATCATAGCCCAGCAGCTCGGCCTGATCTGCGACCTGCGCGGTAAGCTTCTGCAAAATGACTTCAATCTCGCGCTCTTCCCGCAGACGGGCTTCACGCAGCTTGTTGTTCATCGCCACGATTGCTTCGGGCTCAATAAACAGGGTCGCTCCTGAACCGGATTGGTCATGTACGATACCGCCAAAGTAAGAACGATACTCGGCTTTGACGGGAATCACGAATCGGTCGCCACGGATCGTCACGAGCTGATCCTGCAGCATCTTGGCTACCGTCTGGGAGCGGATCATGCCATCGAGTTTCTCCCGGATACGGACTTCGCCGGAACGAAGTTCACGACGGATCGCCGCCAACTCGCTACTCGCTGAATCCATAACATGAGCCGAGTCGTCGATACAGGCACGAATGGCTTTTTCCAGCGGGCGCTGATCGGATAACAGTTCAATCAGATCTGCCAGCCATGGCACCGGGTTCTCTTCATGGACACTTTCCACATGACGGGCAGCGCGGCGCCCGCCCATGATCGTATTGGCAATGCCGAGCAGCTCGGACGGGCTTAATGTTCCCGCGATCCGGGCACGGCTGACTGCCGGACGTATATCTACAATTCCGCCAAAAGGCGGTGTTCCTTTGAGCCGATCAACGGTGGCCGCTTCATCGGTAGCCTGAAGCAGCTTTTTGACGTACTCCAGGTCGGTATCCGGCTCCAGCGACAGAGCGGTCTGCTTGCCGATGGAAGTAGCCGCATAACCGGCCAGCATATCTAAAACTTGACCATACTGCATCGTATGGAATATTTTATTATTCAACGTGGTGACACTCCTCTATAACAAACATAATCGGTCTATCGATCTTCTTCCTCAAAGCGCTATTTTCAGCCCTCTGCTGAAAAATCCGCTTCCATTCTATTATACACCGCGACTGAATTTTCACAAAATCATCGCATGACAAATCATGGAAGAATGCGCTATGATAGAAAGGATGAGGAGGGATTATTTATGAAAAAATACATCGTTGCCAGTATGACCATCGCGATGATGCTGCTAACCTCTGCCTGCGGCAGCCAAAGCGAGACATCCGAACATGCGAACCACCAGCAAAGCGGTGTTACTGATACAGGAGTTGCTACATCCGATAATACATCCGGTTCTGCCCAGGGCACACAGCTGGTCGTCAAAGCGACCAACTATCAGTTTGACCAGCCGGAATACCATGTCAAAAAAGGTGAACCGGTTACGATCGTATTTGATAATGTACAGGGAAATCACGGTCTGATGATTCCTGCACTGAATGTGAACCTTAATGCCCGTGACTCTTCTATTACGGTAACTCCACAGGAAGCCGGCACATTTGATATGGCCTGCTCCATCATGTGCGGTTCCGGTCACAGCAGCATGGTAGCCAAGCTGATTGTGGACGAAGCCTGATTGAAAGCCAGTGATTGTTCTGATACTACGCATACGATGAGAATACACCAAAACCCCTTGTCTGACCCAGCACAATTCCAATTGTGACCGGTAATCAGGTAAGGGGTTTTATTTTGCTGCTCGTTCTGATCCTAGTTATGATCCTGTTCGATCAGTTCCAGCCATTCATTATGTTCAACTTGAAGCTGCAGATGCTGCTCGCGCAGGGCATCCAGTTCGCGCCGAATCCGCTCCTTCTCTTCCAGCTGGGCATCCCGCTCCACATGAATCAACCGCAGCTGATGGGTCATTATTTCATACTGATCCATCATTTCCTGCGTCTCCTGACTCTTCTGCTCCTGGGAGGTCTGCAGCTGTTCATACTCGACGCGCCATCTCTGTTCACTGGCTTCCAATTCATGCAGCTGCTGTTCCTGCTGACGCTGCTGCTCGGCCATCTGCTCCATGCGTGACTGCCATTCCTGCAGTTGGATGCGCAGCTGCTGGCTCTGCTGCTCCAGACGTCCGATTTCTTCCATATAGCCCTGCTCATTTAACACAGCTGCACGGTAATCTTCTTCCAGACGTGCATATCGCTGGTTCCAGCTATCCACATCCTGCTGGGTCTCATCCAGCAGGGCTGCCTGCTGCTGATAGTCCTGCTGCAGCCGGGCAATTCGTTCATTCAGTACCGCAATATGCTCTTCGGACTGCTGACGGCTTTGTTCCAGCTCGGATTGTACCTGCTTGGTCTGCTGCTCCTGCTGTCCGGACAGTTCGCGCCAGGTCTCCAGCTCCTGCTTGTACTGTTCATTCTCCTGGCGTGCGGCCGCCAGCTGATCTGCAGTTTCCTGACGCAGCTGATCCAACTGCTGTTCCTGCTCGGCCATTTGACCGGACAATGTCGTATGCCGCTGCTGCTGCATGGACAGCTCACGTTGATAATGGCGAACTTCCTCTTCCTGCCGGGTGGACAGTTCGCGCCATGTATTCATCTCTTCCTGATACTGTGCCGATTCGGCTTGTAATCCGGACAGTTGGTCCTCCAACGCGCGAATCTGCTCTCCTGCAGCGGTGAACTGCTGCTGAAGCTGCTGTTCCTGTTCGGTCAGTTGGTTGACCTGCGCTTCCAGCTGCACCGAGCTCTGCTGCCATTGATCCGCTTCTTCATGCGATTGGGTCGCAGACGTGGTCAATTCTTCGACCTGCAGATGCAGCAGTTCGATCTGTCCGGCAAGGTCATCCCGCTGCAATGTCAGCTGTTCCAGCTGGTCCTCCAGCTGGCTGATCTGTTCATCCCGCTGCTGCTGTGCCAGTTCCAGTTCCAATTTCAGCTGGGTCAACTGATCCTCATGCTGCTCGGACAGGCGCTGCCATACTGCTGCTTCTTCCCGCACTTCCGCCGTGGTCAGGTTCAGCTGCTGAAGCTGCTGCTCACGTGCATTTAACTGATCCTGAAGCTCCTCATACTGCTGGCGAAGAGAAGACAGCTCTATCTGGAGCTGCTGCATCTCCTGCTCATGCTGACCGGACATCTGCTCCCAGGTGGATACTTCTTCCTGTGCCTCTGTCAGTGAAGCGCGTGCTTCTTCCAACTGCTGCATATAAGCTGCTAGCTGATCGTCCAGTTCCTGACGGCGCTGCTCGGCTTCGGTAAGCTGCATACGCAGCTCGCCCAGCTGATCCTCGTACTGGCCGGATAATTCGGTACGAATCTGTTCGGCGCTCTGTTCCAGCTCCTGATAGCGCTGCTGCCAGGAGTAGATCTCGGACTTCACCTGTCCGGCTTCTGCCCGTGCGGTATCCAGCTGTCCGTTTAGCTCGGTCAGCTGCCTTGCCGCTTCCTCCTGCTGCTGCTGGAGCGCTTCATATTCGCTGCGAACCAGGTTCAGCTCGCCCTCCTGCTGCTGGGACAGTTCACGCCAGGTCTCGGATTCTTCGCGGACTTCGACTATTCCTTTTTCCATTTGGCTGTGTTTGGAGCGTACTTCCTCCAGCTGGGCATGTAAAAAGTCGTTATCTTCCTCCAGTGCAATTTTGTGCTGCTGCGCCTGATCATGTTCCTGCTGCAGCGTGAACAGCTGCTCTTCAAGCTCTCCACTGCGCAGCCGAAGCTGTTCTTCGTTTTCGGCCAGCTGCATGATCTCGATTTGCAATTCTTCCACTTTGTCCTGCATGGTTTTCTCTATCATACGGTACTGATCTTCGGCGGTCTGCGCAGCTTTTTGCGCCTGTTCCAGCTGCTGACGCAGCTCCTGGCCGGATTGCTGATACTTCTTATTCTGTTCATCCAGCTGCTTGTTCTGCTGCTGCATGCCGCTTAGCTGCTCACGGACCTTCGATAATTCCTTTTCGGCTGTCGTTAGACTGGTAGTCAGCTGCTCACGCTCGGTCTGCTGCTGGCTGGCTTCTTCCTGCAGCTGGCGGATCATCTCCTCCTGCTGCTGCTGGACAGCCTGCAGACGCTCCACCTCATGGGCCAGACGCTGCTGCTCCGCAATCGCCGTATCCAGTTTGGCACGGTCGGTTGTGGACTGGATCGCTTCCTCTGCCATATGTACGGCTGACAGGATCGCCAGTTTGGTCGTATCGAGATGGCTGTGCGCCTTGGATATGCTGTGCATGTGCTCATCCACATACTGAGCCACTGATTTCATGTAGTCGGCACTGCTGCCAACTAATTTATATGAAGTCCCATAAATGTTAACGGTGACTCGGATTCGGTCGTTTGTTGTCACAGTCGTGCCCTCCTTTGCTTGCCGGACGGTTCATCGTCCACGTTGATTATCGTTTATTTTAACGTATTTACGCCAATTTTATCACCAAAATATATTGCATGTATTCATCATCATATTCGGTATAAGCACAAAAAGGCTGACGATACTGGAGCATTCTCGTCAACATTTTGCAGCTGTATACTCAGCCTGCGTCCTCCTGCCGGGAATGGGACGGTGCGGCAGAACAGATTCAGCCATTGCCTGTCATGAACTGCGCACATCCATTTTAGCTGTGCAGCACGGTGAGTACAAGCAGTATCTATGAATTTGCAAAATGCTCCTGTGTATATTCTAGAGGTGTATGGACAAAAAAGCCACATCGACTGTAATTCGATGTGGCTTTCCATTATTCCTGCTGCCCTACAATAAGAATGATTCTTTATTTTACAAATCAATTATTGAAGAATCCGCTTATTTGCGAAGTTCCGCTTCGAACTTTTCAGCCAGACGGGCAATTACCTGCTCATGAACACCGGTGACTTCCTCATCGGTCAGTGTGTGCTCCTGGTGACGATAGACCAGTGCAATCGCGACACTCTTCTTGCCTTCACCAAGACGCTCGCCTTTAAAGACATCGAATACCTGTACCGATTCCAGCAGTTCGCCGGCTGTCTCGCGAATCGTATTCAGCAGATCACCGGCTGGAACTTCATCGTTCACGACGACAGCGATATCACGCTGTACGGAAGGGTAACGAGGCAGTTCACTGTACGTAATCTGCTCACTCACCTGGTCATACAGCGTTGCCAGTTCGATCTCAGCCACATAGGTATCTTCCAGATCCGCTTCACGCTGGATATCCGGATGAATCTGACCGATCGTTCCGATGCGCAGCTCCTGTGTGCCGGTATGCAGATAGACGGATGCAGAGCGTCCCGGATGATAACCTTCCGGCTGGTCGGCGCGATAGGAGACGGATGCCTGCAGACCGAGATAGCCAAACAGTCCATCCAGTGCCCCTTTGATATCAAAGAAATCGACGCGGTCATTGGCCGTATTCCATTGTGCCTGCTGGCGGCGTCCGGTCAGCAGCAGTCCGAGCAGCGGAACTTCCTGCGGCTGGCGGGTCAGCTTCTCTTCATCACTGAAGAAGGCCATTCCGAGTTCGAACAGTGCCAGATTCTCCTGCTTGCGGTTGCGGTTATACGAAGCAATCTCCAGCATATTGGATACGAGTCCGGTACGAAGTACGCTGCGTTCCTCGCTCATCGGCATCGCCAGCGCTACATCGTGGTTGCTGCCACGCAGCTGAGGGAACAACTTATTTTTGTCCGGATGGGTAAAGGAATAGCTGATCACTTCATTATAGCCACCATGCACGAGCAGACGGCGAATCGTACGGCGCAGACGCTGCGGATGGGTCAATGCCCCCGGTGTAGTGGCACCTTCGATCGCTGTCGTCGGGATATTGTCATAGCCGTACAGACGAGCCACTTCCTCAATCAGATCCACATCGCGCTCAATATCGCCGCGGCGTGTCGGAATACGGATTTCCAGCTGATCCTGGGCATAATCGCCACAAGCGAAATGCAGACGGCCAAAGATCGTTTTCACTTCCAGCATGGACAGCTCGGTACCGAGGTAACGGTTGACCTTACTCAGGGACAGAATCAGCGTTTTTTCTTCCGGCTGCTTCACGACCTGCTCTACCACACCTTCGTGGATCATGCCATGCGCATAACGGGCGATCAATTCAGCTGCACGGTTCAATGCAGGAACGACCGCAGCAGGGTCCACTTCTTTCTCAAAACGAAGACTTGCTTCAGAACGCAGTCCCAGACGACGGGAAGTCTTGCGCACCGTACCACCATCGAAGCGGGCCGATTCCAGCAGGATATTCACAGTACCCGGTGTAACTTCGGTATCCGCTCCACCCATTACGCCAGCCAGGCCTACCGCTTTGCCGCCGCTTGCGATAACGAGCATGCGCTCATCCAGCTTACGCTCCTGGTCGTCCAGCGTCTTGAGCACTTCGCCTTCACGACCCATGCGCACTTCAATCGCGCCGCCGCTCAATGTATCCGCATCGTAGGCATGCAGCGGCTGACCGTATTCCAGCATGACAAAGTTGGTAATATCGACCACGTTATTAATCGGGCGAACACCGGCAGCGATCAGGCGATTTTGCATCCACAGCGGAGATGGAGCTACCTGAATACCGCTAATATAACGCGCCGAGAAATGACTGCATCCCTGCTGGGCTTCGATACTTACGGAGATATGACCACTAGCTGCGTCGCCGCCTTCAACATTATTGACTTCGGGCAATTTCACTTCGCGTCCGAGAATTGCTCCCACTTCATAAGCGGCACCGATCATGCTCAGACAGTCCGAACGGTTCGGTGTCAGGTCAAAGTCCAATACTTCATCATTCAGTCCGAGCAGTTCGACCACCGGAGTACCGATTTCGGCCTGTTCCGGCAGTACGAGAATGCCCTCCTGCTGTTCCTTGGGCAGCAGCTTGTCGTTAATGCCCAGTTCTTTAGCAGAACAGATCATGCCCTGGGAGAGCACGCCGCGCAGCTTGGCTTTTTTGATATGAAAATCGCCCGGCAGCTTCGCGCCGATCAGCGCTACAGGTACTTTTTGTCCGGCATCGACGTTTTTGGCGCCGCAGACGATTTGCAGATCTTCTTCCTGTCCGGCATCCACGATACATACATTCAGTTTATCCGCATCCGGGTGTTTTTCCTTGCTTTTCACATAACCGACTACGACGCCGGTAATTCCCTGATTACGCTGTTCCACACTGTCGATCTCGATCCCGGCACGGGTAATTTGCTCAGCGAGGTCCTCTGCGTGTACTCCTTCCAGAGACACATACTGAGACAGCCATTGTGTTGATACTTTCACAGTCCGTCCACTCCTTTAACATTATATGCTTTGTTTCATGTGTATTCGTTTGCTGCTTGATATTCTTTTAGCGACGCCATGCTGTTTTTTGCAGCATCCATGAATTTTCCATGATCCATGGAATCATTGTGCGCTCCGATGCAATTATACTCGGCTGCTCTGCTGTTCAGGCACTTTCAACCTTCAGGCTTACAGATGGGAGAACTGGCTCAGGAAACGCATATCATTGCTGTAGAAATGACGGATATCATCGATACCGTATTTCAGGATAGCGATACGCTCTACGCCCATACCAAAAGCAAATCCACTGTATACTTCCGGGTCAAATCCGCCCATTTCCAGTACTTTCGGATGGACCATACCGCAGCCCAGAATCTCAATCCAGATACGTTCGCCATTCTTTTTGGTAAAGGTTACATCGACCTCGACGCTCGGCTCCGTGAATGGGAAGAAGCTTGGACGCAGGCGAATCTCAGTCTGCTCGCCGAACATCTCGCGGGCGAATTGCAGCAGTGTTCCCTTGAGGTCACTCATACGAATACCTTTATCAATCACCAGTCCTTCGATCTGGTGGAACTGGAAGGAATGCGTAGCATCGTCATCATCGCGGCGATATACGGCACCCGGGCAGATCACTTTCAGCGGCGCCTGGCCTTTGGCGGCTTCCATGGCGCGGATCTGGATCGGTGAAGTTTGTGTACGCATCAGCAGATCTTCCGTCAGATAAAAGGAATCCTGCATATCACGTGCCGGATGGTTCTGCGGCAGGTTCAATGCTTCAAAGTTATAATAATCCGTCTCGACCTGCGGACCTTCGGCTACACGATAGCCCATGCCGATAAAGATATCTTCCAGCTCTTCAATGACCTTGTTCAGCGGATGGATGCTTCCCTGTGTCATTGGACGACCCGGCAGGGTAACGTCCACCTTTTCTGCCTGCAGGCGCTGATTGGTCTCTGCTCTGACAAATTCCGCCTGTTTGCGGCTGATCACTTCCTCAATGGATTCGCGTACTTCGTTGGCGATTTGTCCGACAACCGGACGCTCTTCCGCACTCAGTTTACCCATACCGCGCAAAATCTCGGTCAGTGCTCCCTTTTTACCGGAATATTTGACGCGCAGCTCGTCCAGCTCCTTGGGTGTGGATACCTGCTCCAGCACCTCCAGCGCTTCCTTCTGCAAAGCAAGCAAATGCTCTTTCATTTGAACCGTTTCGCTCATTGCCATTTTCCCCTTTCGTTGTATCCATCTTTTGCTCTGTAACCAACAAAAAAAGGCCTTCTCTCCCGTAAGGGACGAAAAGACCGTGGTACCACCCTTGTTAGAAATACATAATGCAGCCAGCAGACGGGAATACAGCTGAACATCAATAACCGTCAGCTTGCTCCTGTGCCCCTGTGGCATCATTACCATTTCTCGCTCAAAACGATGATAACGGATCGTTAGGCCGGCTGTCCCTACTATGCCTTGTGCTTATGATCACGAGATATGCTCTGTCAGTCGACAAAGAGATCGTGTTCACCGGCAGACGGTTCAGGAAGCTGCTCCGGAGTGAATTTCAACAGCCTTGTTCCCGGAAAATGCTCTCAATCCATGGCATTTTCTCCCTGTAGGGCAGTACTGTCTACTGGTCTCCATCGTTGCAGATGTCATTGTTGCATGCATGTACATGTACAGATGCTAATAGATACTCATTATTGTACAAACTTCACTCTCTCCCGTCAACGGTTAAAGCGTTCCAGTTCACGGCGAAGCTGCTTGATTTCCTGCTCCAGCGGCGTGATTGTTTCCGGGGAGGAAGAACGCTGTGGCGCTGCAGCAGATGGATCTGCTGCGACGATGTCCAATTCCGGTCCAGACTGTATAGTAGAGACTCTGTCCGCAGACGCTGACGCCGGATGATCCTGTTCTGCCGAAGCGATTAACTGCGCCAGCTTGAACTCCAGCAGCAGACGCTCATCATTGGCCTCCTTGCTGCCGGAATGATGCTCCTGCTGTCTGCTCAGGATCGACTGTTCATACTCCTCCATATTGCCCTGAAAAAGAGTGCCTTGCCCTTTTCCATCCAATAGGAGCAGGCGGCTCGCCAACTTGCGAACGAGCATACGGTCATGAGAGACCAGTACAATCGTACCGCTGTAGCTCTGAAGTACCGACTCGATCACTTCCTGGGCAGCAATATCCAGATAGTTGGTCGGCTCATCCAGAATCAGCAGATTAGCTCCTCCAAAATACAGCCGGATCAAAGCGGTACGACATTGTTCGCCCATGCTCAGTGTGCCGATGACCTTGTGTACATCTTCCCGGCGAAACAGAAAGCAGCCCAGAATGGTCTGTGCCTCTGTTCGCGTCATGCCGGGCAGAAGCAGCAGACTATCCAGCAGCGTCAGCTCTAGCGGCAGATCTTCCAGTTCCTGCGAAAAGTAGCCGATCTGCAGGGCCGGATGACGGCGAATCTCTCCCTGCTGCGGTTCCAACTGTCCCAGCATCAGCCGCAGCAGCGTGGTCTTGCCCGTGCCATTGGCTCCGGTGACAGCGAGCCGATCACCGCGTTCCACGCTGAAGCTAATTCCTGCAAATAGCTGTGCTGCCTGATGACAATTCACATTCAGCGGCAGATCATCCTTTGCCGGATTGGCTTGTGTGGCTTTGGTTTCTTCGAATAATTCAGGTTCTCCAGTAGAAATGGATGGAGAGCCACCCGTCTCTCCAGATAAAGAATAACGGAAATGAACATCATGGAACTCCAGTAATGTATGACCCTTGAACTCACCAGCCTCCAGTTCAAAATGCAGCCGGTCGCCTTCACGAGGCTTGTCCACCCGCTCCGCTTCCAGCCGTTCCAGTTCCTTTTCCTTGGCATGATAACGGGAAATGTTTTTCTTGGCTTTGGCTTTGTAATAGCTCGCCGTAATCTTCGCCTCGCTTTGTTCGCCAGCGGCATCATGGGCTTTGTTGAACCAGTCACGGTACCGGCGGATCGATTGTTCGAGTGCCTTGCGCTGCTGTTCCTGTTTTTTGTACATGGCTTCCTGGGTACGCAGCTCCTGTTCCTTGTGTGCACGGTATTCACGGTATCCACCTCTGTAAGTGGTCATCCCGGCAGATGTCAGTTCACAGATCGAAGTTGCCAGACGATCGACAAACTCCCTGTCATGGGAAACGAACAGCAAGGCGCCGGTATATTCACGAAGACGCTGCTCCAGCCATTCCATCGTCTCGATATCCAGATGATTGGTCGGCTCATCGAGGATCAGCAGCCGGGTATCCCGCGTCAGTACTGCCGCCAGACGCACCCTTGTTTTCTGCCCGTCGCTCAGGCTGCTGTACGGCATAAACCACAGTTCCTTACCGATACCGATCTGTGTCAGCTGCTTCTCAACCTCCACTTCCCACTGGAATCCCTGCAGCTGTTCATACTGCTCCATCCGCATGCCGTAC
The DNA here is from genome assembly GCF_054161335.1 of Paenibacillus sp. Z6-24. Lineage (NCBI taxonomy): Bacteria > Bacillati > Bacillota > Bacilli > Caryophanales > Paenibacillaceae > Paenibacillus > Paenibacillus sp. Z6-24. The sequence goes on from NZ_CP096398.1 coordinate 3,644,425, forward strand.
TGCTCCAGTACTTCATTATACCGGTCGGGAAATTGCAGAATATCCGGATCATTCAGCTGCTGCTCGTAGTGATCCAGCACCGTACGCAGCGACCACAGCTCCCGCTTGCCCTGCCGGGCCACTTCCAAGACGGTCCGCTCCTGCTGCATGTCTTCCTCATCTTCCTGCTGACGCATCCAGTCCCAGTGTTCCAGAGGCAGCATGCGTTCCACCGTTCCCTCTGTCGGATGTTCTTCACCCATCAGAATGCGAATTAGTGTCGTCTTGCCGCTGCCGTTAAGACCGATCAGAGCGAGACGTTCCTCGCTCTCCACCTGCAGATTCACCTGTTCAAAAATCATCTTGCCATTCCAATCCTTCGCCAGATTACGTACGCGTGCTATTGTCGTCATTCGTCATCATCCTCTCCATATGCCGGAAAACCATCCGGAACCAAATAAAAAACCGCGACGGCAGAAGCCTCGCGGTTGATATGCAGGAGAAGATGTACTGTTATTCATATCTATAATGATCCATTTCCGGCTCATGCCCGGTTAACCCGGCATTCCACCGATACCTGTAAAGATAACAGGTATCGATCACATATACTCCGTATGGAGCCATCCAATTGTCATTATAGCTATATGAAGAAAGACATACGAACCCCGTTGCATCAGCCGCATTAGCTGTCTGCCTGCGCTTGCCATCTGCAGTTAATAGGGACGTTCGTATTATTACTTCATCAGACAATTGGTTACCTCTCATTTCTGCGGAGTTGTTCAGCTGTTAATCTTTGGAAGCTGACAAGACCATTCTACCAAATACAGCAACCAATGCCAATTACCCGATTGCCTAAATTAGACTTGAGGCATTCCAATTGAATATAATGAGCCATATTGCAATTATACTGTACCGATAATTTTGGTGATGAAATGGAGTGGACTGATTTGAGTACAAGTTATCTTTTACTGCATGGTCTGGGAGGCAGCGGACCGGAGCACTGGCAGACCTGGCTGTGCCAGCAGCTGATCGAACGCGGTCATAGAGTGTATTATCCGCGCTTTCCCGATCATGATCTGCCATCCAAGGAAGTATGGCTTGGCGAATTGAATGAACTGATGGCCTCAATTCCGCAGGAAGAGGAATTGATCGTGCTGACCCATAGCCTTGGCTGCCTGCTGTGGCTTCATTATGCGGCCAATGCACCGGTTCGCCGTGTTCACCAGGTGGTGCTCGTCTGTCCGCCTGCTGCGGATACCACTCTGGAAGAAATCGGCAGCTTTTTTCCGCTGCCTCCATCAGAGCAGATCACATTGGCTGCAGAGGATGCTCTGATTATCCAGTCGTCCAATGATGAATACTGCTCGCCGGCGCAGGCTCTATTCTATCAGCAGCTTGGTGTTCCGGTACTGATGCTTCCCGATATGGGACATATCAATACCGTTTCCGGTCATGGACCATGGCCGCTTATTCTGGTGCTTGCCTTGACGGGCGCTGTGCCTATCCAGCAGTTGATGACTTCACCCGCACGCATTTCCTGATCTTTGATTTGCAAATCTGCACAAAGCCGGTCAAGATACCAGCTCTCTGATTATTTTGGGGCTGGTTGAGTAGGTTCTGGCAGGATCCATATCCATACCGCATTATAGTTGGTTCAAGTTTATCGTACGATCCACCATTGCGCTGCTACAGCAAGATAAGTAATGTAGTATTTCGACCGTAGTATAATATTGCAGAAAAAAGCCTGTCTATTCCCATAGACAGGCTTTTCTATATTCTCATTCGCTCTGGAACAACTTTATGCTTGACTCTTCCGCCCTGGATCTTCCTCTAAGGACAGCACATTCAGGAAGAAGAAGTGGTATTGCTTTTTGTATCCGTCAATGCAAAGATCAGCGCATTCATCAAATATGACCTGCGTACCGGCTTGGAGACTACACTTTTGGACCATATTCGCAGGGTAGGGTCCATCGTCATACCTACAGAAGTGAGCAGAATGACCGGGATGCCATATGTTTTCTGCAGCTGTTCGATCTGCTGGCGTTTTGCAGCCCGTTTCTCCATCGCTACCAGATCATGATCCAGCACAATCATGTCAAATATCTGTCCTTCCTTCAGCTGCTGCAGCATCTCTTCGATCCTGTCCGTTTGCGACAGCTGAATATCCCAGTCTCCGGCGAGGTGTGACATCCATTGTAATGCCTTATTGTTATCGTCTACAACCAACATCCGCTTGCCCTGCAAAATCGGCTGGCGGAAGGCAGGTACAGAAAACTCATGACGCGGCAGGGTCAGAATAAATGCAAACGTTGATCCCTGTCCTTTGATACTGGAGACGATAATCTGGCCGTTCATCAGTTCCACAAGCTGTCTGCAGATGAGCAGTCCAAGCCCGGTTCCCCCGTACTGCCCCTGATTATTATGCAGCTGTGCATATCGACCAAAAAGTTGATCCAGCTGCTGATCATCAATTCCGATCCCTGTATCTGTGACTGTGAACTTCACAGATACTTCATCGCTATTGGATTCAGGCAGCACTTGCGCCTGAATATGCACATCGCCTTTATGGGTGAATTTGACCGCATTACTGATCAAATTGATCAGTATCTGGCGGATCTTGCGTGTATCACCGTATAGAATCGGGATATTCTCCTCAATCTCCATAATTAGCTCAATATTTTGCTCCATTGCTTTGGCGGCAAACAGATAGGTCGATTCTTCTACCAGCGCAGGCAGATCAAACAGCTCCATATCGACCTGCATTTCCCCCGCCTCCATTTTACTGAAGTCCAGCACATTGTCGAGCAGTTCCATCAGTGTGTGACTGCTTTTGCGGATAATATCCAGATGGGAACGCTGCTCCAGGTTCAGCGGAGTCGGCTCCAGTAGTTCCACCATACTGATCACACCATTGAGCGGATTGCGGATCTCGTGACTTAAGATTGCCATCGTATCCGATTTGTACTGCAGCCGCAGATCGGCTTCTTCCTTTTGCTGCTTGAAATCGTCCAGCTTGACCGTGATTTGCTGATGATCCTGAATCAGATCATCATTGATTTCGATTTGCTGCTCCAGCCGGCTCTCCAGTTCCACAACGTACGATAGAAAGATCGCCATCGAATGCATTGTTTTGACTTCTGACTTGGAAAATACATAACCTGGCGTATGCAGCGCACATACTGTACCGAACGATTCTCCATTTTGTAAAAGTACCGGAAATCCTATAAACGAATGATCGCCTGTATTTGCTGTTACCGGCAATTTGCAAGTATAAGGATGGGTCAGTGTATGCGAAATATAAACTGCTTTACGAGACACCAGGCCGCAGTAGGTATCCTTTAGAGGAAGGTCAAGCCCTTCTTCCACCAGAATCTGATCTCTGTTAAACGCTTTTAATATATGATTGGTTTTGCCATCATTATGGGCTACAAATATCGTGTTTACATTCAACATGCTGCTGAGCATATCTGTAATATGTCTGGCCGCATCCACAACATCATCAAAAAACAATTTTTGGATCATGGTCCACCTTTTTTCTTTGAATTTCTAAGGAGATTATATTAAAACAACGTACCAATAGCATATGGGATGGACGACAGCATAGAGATGTTAAACAACTCCGTCACTCAAAATCATTTAATCTGCATAAAAGACTTGCAACACTGTATAGATATAAAAAAAAGCCCTTGCAGAGCAAGGACCTTTGCTTTGAAGCGGGTGATGGGAATCGAACCCACGCTATCAGCTTGGAAGGCTGAAGTTCTACCATTGAACTACACCCGCATAAATATCAGTATCGGGATGACACGATTTGAACATGCGACCCCCTGGTCCCAAACCAGGTGCTCTACCAAGCTGAGCTACATCCCGAAGTCAGTAGTTAAGGAATATTATTTCTTAACGACAGGATCTAATATACCATATTCACATTTATTTGGCAAGCAGATTTTACATCGAGCATACCTGAAAAATGATCCGGATTGATAAATATACCGTTCACTTTCCTGATTTCCATAGCAAAAAACCGGCCTGCCCTTTTCAGGAAAGACCGGCTGCAGTGTATCAAACATTTCTTTGCTCTACCGGGATAAAGTTATGCTTCAATGCTGAAATCAGCCTTTGGGAGACTTCTCGAAGCTTACTTCCGGTGTAGTCAGCTTGTCGTAGAAATCAACGGAGTTATCTTTGTCTTCGGAAGCGCGAAGCGCCATCGCCGAACGTGGATGCTCATCGAGTGTGCCGGTGATCATGTAAGGAATCAGGTAGCCCCACTCTTCTTTTTCACGCAATGGAATCATATGCTTATCGATAACTTCCAGAACCGGACGAAGTGTGTACTTGGTGTTCTTGAGATGGGTAACGAGCAGTTCGGTCGGACAGTTACCTGCTGCACGGCCCATGCCGTATACGGAGGCATCCAGCAGTTCGACACCGTTATCCGCAGCAATCAGCGTGTTGGAAAATGCCAGCTGCATATTGTTATGGGTGTGTACACCCAGACGTTTGTTTGGCAGATTCGTCTTGAACTTGTCTACCAGGTAAATGAAGTCCTTGTAGTCCAGGCTGCCGTAACTGTCTACGATATAGACCACGTCCACTACGCTTTCCTTGATCAGTTCAAATGCTTCAAGCAGTTCATTTTCCATTACATTGGACAATGCCATAATGTTGATGGTTGTCTCGTAACCACGGTCATGAAACGTCTGAACGAGCTGAAGGGCCTTGTCGACATCCTTGATGTAGCAGGCTACACGGATCAGATCCAGCATACTCTCTTCACGCGGCAAAATATCATCTTCATCCACACGACCGATATCGACGAGTGCAGACAGCTTGGTGTGCCCTTTATGAGGAATAACGGTACGCAGGAACTCATCATCCAGGAAACGCCATGGACCTGCAGATTCTGCACCTTTAAGCAGTTTTGGAGAGTTTTTGTAGCCGATCTCCATGTAATCGATGCCTGCTTCATTCAGGTTATTATACAAATCTTGTACAAATTCAACGCTGAAATCCCAGTTATTCACCAGACCTCCATCGCGAATCGTGCAGTCAACAATTTTGCAGTGGTTGAGTTTCATTGTTAATCTCCTTTCAGCCGTTTCATTCTCTCCATAATACTGTACACGGAATTGAAAAGTAAAGAAAATTCTCACATGCTTTAACGCATCAATTGAATAAATCAACTATTTCGGATGTTTCTGCTGCTGTTCCCACTGCTGCAGTTCTTCTTCGCTGACAGAATGATTGCCATAGCGCACATCATTATACCAGTCGATCAGACGCTGCACGCTGGACAGTCGGATCTGCTGTGTCTGGATATTGGACGTACGGATCTGTTCAGTTTGAATGCCCTGCAGGCGATGCTGATCCGAAACTGAACTTTCCACTGATGGGGACAACCTGCGGGCAATATCCGTTGGTGTATCTGCGACATTTACAGTTATGCCTTTTTTGCGGGCATTGTTCAGCAACTGTCTGTAATGATAACGTACCCGGCCGGATGGATCGGATGGTATTGGTTCACTGCGTCGGTTCCAGCGCCGGCGCGGGGACAGCGGCTTTTGTATTTTTTCCGTATGATCGGTGTAGCCTTTCGGTTCGGCTGCATCTTCTGCGAGTACACCTCCCCACAGACTGGCGAGCCAGCGGGACAGCCGGGGAGCATATTTGCGAATCAGACGGTACAGCATCCAACCCAGCCAGCCGGCAAAAGCAGCCAGCGCCAGCAGCATGACAATCTGGGCAATTCTCTCCAGAATTAACGGGTTCAGTGAGCTGCTGTCTGATTCTGGCAGGTCCATCGGCGGCAGCATGGGCGGATTCACCGGTTCGGTAGGCTGTGACAGCTGAGGCTTTACATCTGATGACAGCAGCTGTACCAATCTGTGCCAGAGCCATCGCAGTGCAGCAGACAGCTGGCTGCTGCCGCCGATAATCGCAATCAGGATCACCACAAGCCAGGTCCAACTGCGGCTGCGACGGATTACGGCACGCAGCGCTGCCAGGGAAAACCCTTCTTCAAAAGCAATACTGCCAATCTGCTGGGAACCGAGACGGAACAAAATGGAAAAGATGCTGATGGCACCTGCGGCATAGATCGATCCGCGCACCTCATCCAGTCCGCCGGCATGTCCTGCTGCCACATAGGCAATCCAGGTCACCCCGAGCAGGATCATTTGCCATTTTAGTGGAAATACCCGATCCCATTGCCCCTCCGCCAGCACAATACCATAGAGCATTGCTGCTGCACCCAGCACCACAGCGGTGATAAGCAGCGGCATGCCGCCCGACTCGCTATAGAGCCACACTAGGGCTGCTGCAGTCAGCATCATATAGATCACCAGGCTGATGATCCATTTCCAGCCGGATGCTCTTGCTTGTCCGGCAGTACGCAGCAGCGTTCCGAGCCCTGCCATCGACAGCAGAATCAATAGCCAGCCGGCAGGCTGCTGGGTGCGCAGCCCGTATACATCCAGCAGCAGAATGAGCGGATAGACTGCTGCCATGCCCGCTATAATATGTATGGCATGCCACACCAGTCGGTGCCTTACCGGCAATGTGGTTCGTGGATGTGCCGTCATCGCTTCACCTCCCTGCATAATTGCAGCTTACCTTGCCGCATTTTTCAATTCCTCCACACCGGGAATCGGCAGAATGCTGACTTTGGAACCCGCCTGTTCGATCCTTTCCACTTCGGTACGCATCGCTTCCGAATAATGCGGAGTGATAATCAGAATATCCAGCCTTTGCTCGTTGTCTTCGGGCAGCAGTGTACGCAGAAACTGGGGAAATGGCTGGCGTAATCGCAGCTGCAGCTCGGCCATTGATTGCAAAATGACAGTGAGCTGCTCGCTGCCATAGGCAGGCCACAGCCGCGCATCGGCTTCATCTTCGGAAGGCATGATCGCGTTATGTCCAAAACCGGCTTTCATCCCTCTGCCGATCAGGTCGGCGGCGGCGGTTGCGGCACAGCTGATCGCATACTCGGCTACGATCGGCTCGGTCACAATACTCCACATCTGCTCGCTCAACTCAATATTCAGCAGAATCATCACTTCCGGATCGGCGCTGTAACCATGCTGGAACACCTGCAGCTGACCTGTACGTGCAGTCGCCCGCCAGTGCACCTGATTCATCGGATCACCACTGCGGTATTCACGCACCCCAGTAATCAGGAAAGGATCTTCGTTAATCCAGCGCCGTGTCTCGATTTCTCCCTGCCAGCTCCGGTAAGCTTCCGGCATATGATTCAGCGGCACATAAGCAGGATATACCATCATCTGCATCCGCACCTGTACCGGACGACTGACCCGGGCCAGTCCAAACAAATCTCCGGTCGTCATGAGTGCACTCTCCATGCGGAAGCTGCCGCGCTGCCTGCAGACCATATGATGGCTACGCACAATACGGGTACGCCGTCCCAGACTGAACAGGCTGTTGTGGTTCTGATATACCGTCCCTTCGCTGATGACCGTATCGGTCGTCCCGGCAAATTGAAATGCCATCGGCAGCATCGCTTCCAGACGCAGCCAGGGCAGCGGCAGCACGCGTCCATTTTCCAGTATCTCAATCATCTCAACCGGTTCACCAACATGACAGCGGTTACGGGAAAGCTTGCGTTCATAATGAATAGGTGTGAGGGAACGTCTGCCAAATAACAGCGCCTGAATCACAATCATGACGGCAGCGACCAACATGAGCCAGAACAGTTCCATTTATTTCACACTGCTTTCTATACCATTCTCTGTCGGCACCGGCTCCGTCTCCAAAATCGACTGAATGAGCTGCCGGGCCTGCTCTGGTCCATTATGATGTCTGCTGCGGAAGACCAGCCGGTGAGCGAGCACTGGTGGTGCCAGCGTACGGATATCATCCGGCAGCACGTAGTCTCGCCCTTGAATGGCTGCAAAAGCCTGCGCTGCGTGCAGCAGTGCCTGGGTGGCGCGCGGGCTGGCACCGAGAGCCGTCTCGGGATGTTCACGCGTAGCTTCAGCGATTCGGACCATGTAATCCAGCAGATCTTCATGTACTCTGACCTGACGGCATATATTTCGGGTCTCGATAATCTGCTCCCTCGTTACCTGTGCATCTGTACTGCTGGATGTATTGATTTGAACATTGGGATCGGCAGTATGGGCAAATTCCAGTTTGGCGTCTGCCCTATCCAGCGACCGTCTCAGAATCTCTACGCCTTCACCAGAGGATGGATAACCGAGCGACAGCTTCAGCATGAAACGGTCCATCTGCGCTTCCGGCAGCGGGAAGGTGCCCTGGTTATCCACCGGATTCTGGGTAGCGATCACCATAAATGGATCTTCGAGCTTCATACTGATACCGTCGATGCTGATCTGCTTCTCTTCCATACATTCCAACAGACTGGACTGGGTACGGGGTGTAGCCCGATTAATCTCATCCGCCAGTACGATATGGGCAAATAAAGGCCCCGGACGGAACATGAATTCGGATTCTTTTTGATTATAAAAGTTCCCGCCGGTCAGATCCGACGGCAGCAGATCGGGTGTAAACTGGACACGTTGAAAGCGGCAGTTCATCGATGCAGCCAGTGTCTTGGCGAGCATCGTCTTGCCGGTCCCCGGCACGTCCTCCATCAGCACATGACCCGATGCGAACAGGGCGGTCAGCAGAAGTTGAATTTCATGCTGCTTGCCTACGATTTTCCTGCCTATCTCTTCCTGCAGACGTTCAGCGATACGTTGTACCTGGTTGATCGGTATCATGAGGCTTCATCCCTTCTTATGTAAATCACACACTTCCCTATCATACAACGATACCGGTGCAAATGAAAAAGAGCAGCCTTTGACCGGCTGCTCTTTTCGGTAGAGAGTTGTACGCACAGCGTGGATATCGCCGTACATTGGGCTCTCTTCTATTATTTATGCTGAAGACGCGAACGACGCATACTCATTACGGCAAGACGTCTTTTCAAATCACGTTCCCACTTTTCATCCTTAATTTCCTTGGCTACTGCCAGCAGGTCCAGGCTCATGTCGATCTGCCGTTGTACCATATCTACAGGGTCATCCTCTTCCACATTCACGCAGTTCTCGAACATGGTGTCATCGTCTTCCATCACATAATCCTGAAAATCGATCTCCGGTGTACCGTCATCATGTGCATATTCCGCGAGAATCTCGTACTCATTCTCGACTTTATAATGCACTTCGATACGCTCACACACCGGGCACACCAGCAGAGGAACATTGTGAACCTGGGTTCGAAAATGTTTGAGGGTCCCTTTCGTTCCAATCATACTGCCGCCACAGCAAAAGCTCATCGTAGTTCTCCCTCCAGACATGATTCTATAATCGTAAAAAGCGACTTCGCATCAATGTTAAATCCATGTTTGTGAAAGATTATTAACCAGCCTATCTCCATTTTACACCTTTTCCGGGTAAGACAAAACCCCTTTATTCGTAAAATACGGAGATAAAGGGGTTAATTTACGCAGGTGAAAACAGGTACAAATTAGCTTGTTAACCGTATTCCGGTGCTGGCAGATTATTGACTGGCACCGGCTGTCCGGCTGCAATGTTCGCATTCTACGAAGGGCTCTGGCAGCGCAACAATCAGGCTTTGCGGATGGCTGCCACGATCAGGTCGCCCATTTGCGTGGTGGACAGTGCCTTACTCTTGTCGACAGCGATATCCGCTGTACGATGACCTTCGTCCAGCACTCCCGCTACCGCTGCTTCGATCGCATCTGCCGCTTCACTGTATCCAAAAGTAGTACGGAACATCAGCGCCAGCGACAGAATGGTAGCAATCGGATTCGCCAGACCCCGTCCTGCAATATCCGGCGCCGAACCGTGAACCGGCTCATACAATCCAAAGCTTCCTTCACCAAGTGAAGCCGAAGCCAGCATGCCGATCGAACCGGTCAGCATTGCCGCTTCGTCACTCAGAATGTCCCCAAACATATTTTCGGTGACGATCACGTCAAAGCTGGAAGGGCGGCGCAGCAGCTGCATCGCGCAGTTGTCTACAAGCACATGCTCCAGCTCCACATCCGGATACTCCGGTGCAATGCGGTTAACCGTCTCACGCCACAGACGTGAAGTCTCCAGTACGTTGGCTTTGTCGACAGAGGCCAGTTTTTTACGGCGTCCCTGGGCAATCTCGAATGCCTGTCTGGCAATACGTTCGATCTCGGTTACATTATACACACAGGTATCTACCGCTTCTTCTCCATGGGCTCCCTGTCTTCTCAGCTTCTCCCCGAAGTAAATGCCTCCGGTCAGCTCTCGTACCACCATCAGGTCTGTGCCTTCCAGCACTTCCGGCTTGAGCGTGGAAGCTTCCTTGAGGCAGTCGAATACAACTGCCGGGCGAAGATTGGAGAACAGTCCCAGTTCCTTGCGAATACCAAGCAGTCCGGTCTCGGGACGCAGCTCTTTGGGATTGTTATCCCATTTTGGTCCGCCTACAGCCCCCAGCAGTACGGCATCCGCGCTTTTGCAAATGCGCAGTGTATCTTCAGGCAGTGGTGTACCCTTTTCATCAATAGCGATTCCGCCGAACAGGCCATGCTCGGTCTCAAAGGAATAGCCGAATACCTCTTCGGTTTTTCTCAGTACTTTTTCCGCTTCGGCTACAACTTCCGGTCCGATTCCATCACCGGCGATGACTGCGATTTTTTTGACGTCTGCCATGTATATAACTCTCCTTTGTTCAGCGGTTAATCCGCATCAGCATAATAGTTGGAAAACGAATCTCTCTTCTTCACGAATTGCTTATATTCAGTTTTAACACACATGTCAGGTATGCGCCAAGATATACAAACTATGACGCTGATAGGCATAACCTATAGAGCAGGGAATGCTTAGAATGATTGATTAAGAACTGGCACAGGGTGAATGGTACTCCTGAATAAACGCAGAGTGATCCGTTTCATATGGATCATTACAGGAATCAAACTATTGTCGTAATCCATATACTGCGGGTGATCGTTGTGGAGATAGATGTATCGTTATACATCTTTTAAAGTTCGTTATTGTTATGCCCGATATAGTTATAGTCATTAATACCATATATTGGTTAACCAGATTTGAACTTGCTGTCCAAGAGGAATAGAATATTACCGAAACCTTGTTGGATCATCGTATCCAACCAATCAAAGGAGTGGACGATAATGGAATATTCATATCTTGGCAAGTCAGGCTTGAAAGTCAGCCGGATCTGTTTGGGCACAATGAACTTCGGACCGGTTACCGACGAAAAAGAATCTTTCCGCATTATGGACGCTGCTCTGGATGCAGGTGTCAACTTTTTTGATACTGCAAATGTATACGGATTCAAAGTAGGAGTTGGCGCTACCGAAGAAATTATCGGACGCTGGTTCAAACAGGGTGGAGGCCGCCGGGAGAAAGTTGTACTGGCAACCAAAGTATACGGAAAAATGCACGATGAAACCGATGGTCCCAACGATGAAGGTGGACTGTCCGCCTATAAAATCCGCCGTCATCTGGAAGGCTCGCTCAAGCGCCTGCAGACGGATCATGTGGAATTGTACCAGATGCACCATGAAGATTCACGAATCAGCTGGGATGAACTGTGGGGTGCTTTTGAAGTAGCGGTTCAGCAGGGCAAGATCGGCTATGTCGGCTCCAGCAACTTTGCCGCCTGGCATATCGCGATTGCCCAGAAGGAAGCAGAGAAGCGCCATTTCCTCGGTCTCGTCTCGGAACAGCACAAATACAGCCTGCTCTGCCGTGAGCCGGAACTGGAAGTGCTGCCTGCTTCCAAAGAACTCGGACTGGGCGTCATTCCATGGAGCCCGCTGGATGGCGGACTGCTCGGACGCAATGCCCTCAAGAAAATCGAAGGTTCCCGCAGCGGCGGCAATGCCGAGCGCGTAGAAAAGCATACACAGCAGCTGGAACAGTTCGCTTCTCTTTGTGAAGAGCTGGGTGAGCCTCAGGATGTGGTCGCTCTGGCCTGGGTACTGGCAAATCCTTCAGTAACTGCACCGATTATCGGGCCTCGTACATCCGAGCAGTTTGAGAGTTCACTGCGTATACTGGATGTGAAGCTGGATGAATCCACCATGAAGCGTTTGGATGAGATTTTCCCCGGTCCTGGCGGCGCCGCTCCAAAGGCTTACGCCTGGTAAATGCACGATACCGATCCGAATATATGATCAGCAAAGCCCCTGCGGATGTATCACATCCACAGGGGCTTTTGCTTTGAATTTATATTTATGCTTTCTCTTTATCACCAGCGGATGATGCGTGGCAAGCCGATTACAGTGTCTCTACCAGAATACCAAGCGGCGTCGAAGACGCACCGGCGATCATCAGGCTGAACGTGTATTTGCTGTTGCCGGGCGGGACGCTCGCTACATAGACCGGCGCTTTTTGCTTGTTGGTACGCATGAGAGGTACTCCATACACAGTATCATTGATACGCACCGCACCACCATAGCTTCCGCCGCGCGGATTGAGCGAGATCTGAACGGTTCGTTTCTCGGTGCCCGGGTTGGATACCGGTACGGTGACATTGTAGATGGCGCCGAACTGTGCCCGGTTATCCAGCGACAGTTCCGGCAGCTCACTGGCTGCAGCCGTGAACAGCTGATCCGCTGGCAGCGAGCCGTCTTTTTTCACCTTGGCAGCTGTGGGATAGATGACACGGCTGCTGCCAACCGTATAGGTTGGGGTTACCGCATTGGTCTCCGAGAACGTCCAGTTGCCACGCGGATGTGCCTGCGGAGCCGGCGGCAGCGGAGCGTCTTTGATCAAAGTAAGGTCATAAGCGGTATCACGGGAAGCGGCTGTCCGTACGGTATACAGAATCTCTCCACTGTCTGTACTTTTCACGGTAAAGTCATACGTAAAGCCGAGCAGCTTGCCTGGCGGAATAATAAATTCCTCAATCAATCCGGACTGCTGCTGCTTGATCAGTGCGGCGTTGGGCGTATGGTCATCTGTCGTATCTGCCAGAATCGCCCGGGAAATGCTGCCTCCGATATCCGTAATCCAATTGACTTCGTCACCACCGATACGATACTCGCGAGTGACATCTTCGATACGAAGCGCGCCATGATTGGCCCGGTTCTCCACGGTAATCCCTACTTTGACCGGCGTTGTCAGCACATTATAATGCCATCCGAACACTCGATGGGTAATGGTGCCACTGCTGCTGCGCACCACATCATGCCACAGTGTTCCCTGACGCACCGGAAAAGTCGTCTCGCTCAGTGTCTCCGGGTTGTCGCTAACCATTAGTCGGCGTGTACCACCCCGGGTCGCCGAAGCGATATCATACTGCGCTACACCTGTTGTATCCACTGCTTCAATCGTCAAATCACGTCCACTGTCTCTCATTAGTAATTCCTCCCTTATCAATGTGGCCCTCAAAAGACTGACTGGGTACCTGATTAAACAGCCAGCTTTTTTAAGGGTTCATCTATAAAGGTAAAAAATCAGGCATTTTCACAACTTCGATTTCCATTTAGTTCATATAAATAATTAGCTTGTGCTTGTGCTTCTGCTTCAACCTCAACCTCAACCTCAACCTCAACCTCAACCTCAACCTCAACCTCAACCTCAACCTCAACCTCAACCTCAACCTCAACCTCAACCTCAACCAAGTATCGCAAAAATCCCCTCAGAGAACCAGCAGCTGATTCCATAAACAGAATCATTTGCCGTTGTTCCAACCTGAGGGGATCGTATACATACTTCACTTTATATTTTCATTCCAAATATTACAGATTCATGATCAGATCATGCTGATATTATCACGTCTGCCATAGGTTTTACGCTTCTCAACCAGACGGTTCAGCGAATCCACATAGGCGCGGGCACTCGCTTCCAGAATATCCGTGCTAACGCCGCGTCCCTGGGCAGTGATGCCTTCCTGGGTTAATGCGACATGCACTTCACCAAGTGCATCCTTGCCCTGGGTAACTGCTTTGATCGAGTAGTCCGCCAGTGTTACATCTTCCTGAGAGGCCTTGTCGATCGCGTTGTAGATCGAATCCACTGCACCATTGCCGCTGGACTCTTCGTAACGCACTTCGCCGTCGGCTGTCGTCAGGCGTACTTTGGCAACCGGCACCGATTCACTGTCAAAGGACACAAACAGGGAATCCAGCTGGAAGAATTCCGGCGCATCGGCCAGACGCTCTTCCAGCAGTGCAAACAGATCATCCTCGGTAATTTCTTTCTTTTTGTCCGCCAGTATTTTGAACTTGGCAAAAGCGGTATTGATCGCATCTTCATCCAGTTCGAAGCCCAGTTCGATCAGATGCTCCCGGAACGCATGGCGGCCGGAATGCTTGCCCATGACCAGCTTGCTCTCTTTGAACCCGATCGTCTCCGGCGTCATGATTTCATACGTGGATTTTTCCTTGAGCATACCATCCTGGTGAATGCCGGATTCGTGCGCAAACGCATTTGCACCGACAATCGCTTTGTTGCCCGGCACAACCATACCGGTCAGCTTGCTGACGAGACGGCTCGTACGGGCAATCTCGGACAGGGTAAAGGACGTCTTCGCCTGGTAAAAGTCCTGTCTCGTTTCCAGAGCCAGAGCCACTTCTTCCAGCGCTGTATTACCGGCGCGTTCGCCGATCCCGTTGATCGTACCTTCAATCTGATCCGCCCCGTTCAAGATCGCGGCCAGCGCATTGGCTGTCGCCATCCCCAGGTCATCATGACAGTGTGCGCTCAACTGTACCTTTTCCACACCGGGTACATTCTCTTTGACATATTTGAAAATATTGCCGTATTCATAAGGAGACAGGTAACCGACCGTATCCGGCAGATTGACCACGTAAGCGCCTTCTTCAATCGCCATCTTCGTCATCTCGGCGACAAACTCCAGCTCGGTGCGACCCGCATCTTCGAGCGAAAATTCCACTTTATCAAAATATTTGCGCGCATAACGGATCGCCGAACGTGCCGTATCCTTGACCTGCTCTTTTTCCATGCGTAATTTGTACTGGCGGTGAATCGGTGAAGTCGCCAGGAACAGATGTAGGCACGGATCTTGCGCCCCCTTCAGCGCCTCGCGTACCGCATCGATATCTTGCTCTCTGGAACGCGACAGTCCAATAACACTCGCATTCTTCACTGCACGTGCCACAGCATTAACCGCTGCCAAGTCTCCAGGCGATGCCGCAGGAAAACCGGCTTCAATACGATCGACACCCAAACGCTCAAGCTGATGAGCAATCTCCACTTTCTCACGGGTATTCAAATTAACCCCTGGCGATTGTTCCCCATCTCTCAGCGTAGTATCAAAAATATAAATTTTACGCATTATCGCACCTCCTTGTTTTTATAGGTAAAAAAATAATTCCATATTCCCCAAGTAATGAATATACCTCACATTACCTCCTAACTTTCTTCCGCTCCACTTCCTTACCCTAACCTTAAAAGCAAGATTTTAAATTGATTTGCGGCAGGCAGGTTGGATACGTGCCTGCGGAGGGAAAAGAATTGTTCGAAAGAAGCGAAGCGTTCGCCTTTAAGATCTGATTTTGACTGCTGAAGCAGTCGTTCAAAAAATCAGATCTTAACAGCGATCGACCGAACAATCTTTTCCCGGAGCGCCCGTATCTCAACCCGACCTCCCCCAATTCAAACTTTCAAATCTTATTTTTTAATCCAATGCATCATATCACGCAGCTGTGAACCCACCACTTCCAGTGGATGCTCAGCTTCGTTGCGGCGCGTTGCCGTCAGGAAGGCACGACCCGATTGATTTTCCAGGATAAAGTCACGTGCGAATTTGCCCTGCTGGATATCGGTCAGTACTTCTTTCATTGCTTTTTTGGTCTCTTCGGTAACAATACGAGGGCCAGTTACATAGTCACCATACTCCGCAGTGTTACTGATAGAATCACGCATCGTCGCCAGACCACCTTCATACATCAGATCAACGATCAGCTTCAGCTCATGCAGACATTCAAAGTAAGCCATCTCCGGCGCGTAACCAGCTTCGGTCAGTGTCTCAAAGCCTGCTTTAACCAGCGCACTTACACCACCGCAAAGTACAGCCTGCTCACCGAACAGATCCGTTTCGGTCTCTTCACGGAAGGAAGTCTCGATAACCCCGGCACGTGTACAACCGATCCCTTTGGCATACGCCAGTCCGATCTCTTTGGCATTGCCGGTAGCATCCTGATGAATCGCGATCAGGCCGGGTACGCCAAATCCTTCTTCATATGTACGACGCACCATGTGACCAGGAGATTTCGGAGCAACGAGCAGTACATCATTTTTAGGAGCAACGATTTGACCGAAATGAACGTTGAAACCATGAGCGAACATCAATGCAGCGGTTTCTTTGAGGTTTGGCGCGATTTCGCTGTTGTATACGCTGGCCTGTGTCTCATCCGGCATCAGGATTTGTACGATATCCGCTTTTTTGGTAGCTTCAGCTACAGACAACACTTCAAAACCGTCGTTTTTGGCTTTGTCGAACGATTTGCCTTCACGCAGACCGATCACAACAGACAAACCGCTGTCACGCAGGTTTTGTGCATGTGCATGCCCCTGGCTTCCATAACCGATTACTGCAATTGTTTTACCTTTCAATACGTTCAAATCTGCATCGTTTTCGTAATAAGTAGTTACTGCCATTTTTTCTTCCTCCTTTAATGTATGAAGCGTAGTACCGGCACTGCCGATGGTTATTTCAACCCTCTGAGAAGAGCGGGTATTTCAAAAGAACGATTAGACTTCGTTTGTTGGTCCGGCATTGCCCTATTCATCCATACAGCCTTGTGAGGATATTTTGTCGGTCATGCCTGCTGCTGCAGCCTTGCCAACTTTTCCGTCCTCCATGTTCTTCTCAAATCCCCGCTCTTGTCAGCGGGCGTGACAATGTTTTTATACGTTACCGCGTATCATCGCTGTCGCGCCTGTGCGGGAAAGTTCGCGGATGCCGTAAGGCTTGAGCAGTTCCACCATGGCATCAATTTTCTCGGTATCGCCAACGACCTGTACGATGAGACTGCTGGGTCCAATATCGACAACCGCAGCGCGGAATGTCTCGATAACCCCCATAATTTCAGGACGCTCTGCCGGCTCTGCCTTGACTTTGATCAGCGCCAGTTCACGTGCAACCATCGGACGGGAACTAAGGTCAATTACCTTGATGACGTCGATGATTTTGTAAAGCTGCTTTTCGACCTGCTCCAGCGTGTTCTCGTCCCCGGTTGTTACAATGACCATCCGGGACAATCCTGCTTCTTCCGATTGACCGACGGTAATGCTCTCGATATTGAATCCGCGGCGGCCAAAGAGTCCGGAGACTCTTTGCAGCACGCCGGGCTGGTCATTCACTAATACGGCGATGGTATGTTTCAGCGTTGTCGTTATCATTCTTTATCCCCCATTAACATTTGATCAATGGTAGCTCCCTGCGGAACCATCGGATACACATTTTCATGCTTGTTGACTACGAATTCCACCAAGACAGGACCCGGTGTATCCATCGCTTCCTGCCATACGGCGGCCGCTTCTTCCTTGTTCGTCGCCCGCAGTCCCTTGACTCCATAAGCTTCAGCCAGTTTGACAAAGTCCGGGCTGCCGGAGAGATCGATATGACTGTAACGGTTGTCATAGATCAGTTCCTGCCACTGTCTGACCATGCCAAGCACCTGATTGTTCATAACGACAACTTTAACCGGGATGTTGTTGATAGCGCAGATCGCCAGTTCCTGTGCACACATCTGCATACCGCCATCTCCGTTGATGGAAATAACGAGTCGGTCAGGGTTGGCCATCTGGGCACCAATTGCCGATGGGAATCCAAAGCCCATCGTACCAAGCCCACCTGAGGTCACCCAGGAGCGCGGCTTGTTGAACCGGTAATACTGCGCTGCCCACATCTGATGCTGCCCCACGTCTGTCGTTACAATCGCTTCTCCGCGAGTTGTATCATTGAGCATTTCCACCACCCATTGCGGTTTGAGTACTTCGTCGGAATCGTCATAACGGAAAGGCTTCTCCTTTTTCCAGCCGGCAATCAGGGTACGCCATTCATCGGCATAGCTGGAATGACCGGCTTCGATATTGAGCATCTCCAGTACGGTCTTCACATCGCCGACGATCGGAATGTCTGTCTTGACGTTTTTGCCGATCTCGGCCGGGTCGATATCGATATGGGCGATCCGAGCATGCGGGGCAAATCCGTCCAGCTTGCCGGTTACCCGGTCATCGAACCGTGCTCCGATGCTGATCAGCAGATCGGACTGCTGAATCGCATTGTTGGCTGCATAGGTACCGTGCATTCCCGGCATCCCGATCCACAGATCGTGCCCGCTTGGGAAACCGCCCAGTCCGAGCAGTGTCGTCGTAATCGGAATACCTGTCGTCTCGACGAACTTCAGCAGTTCTTCATGTCCACCGGAGTAGACTACACCGCCGCCTGCCAGAATCAGCGGACGCTTGGCTTCGGCAATCGCCTGATGCAATTTGTCCAGCTGCAGCTTGTTCGGCATCACTCTCGGGTTGTACCCGCGCATCATCACCGGTTCGGTATGTGGTTTGAACAACGATTTGGCTGCCGATACATCCTTGGGAATATCGATCAGCACCGGGCCTTTGCGTCCTGTATTGGCAATGTGGAACGCCTCATGAATAATTCTCGGCAGATCTTCCACATCACGAACGAGGTAACTGTGTTTGGTGATTGGCATTGTAATCCCGGTAATGTCCGCTTCCTGGAAAGCATCGGTTCCGATCAGCGTTGTCGCCACATTACCTGTAATTACAACGAGGGGTACAGAATCCATATAAGCTGTCGCGATGCCGGTGACCAGGTTGGTTGCCCCCGGACCGGATGTTGCGATACAGACGCCGACTTTGCCGCTGGCACGGGCATAACCGTCAGCTGCGTGAATCGCTCCCTGCTCGTGCCTTGTTAACAAATGCTTGAAATCATCGAATCCGTGCATGGCATCGTAAATGTACAACACCGCTCCACCCGGATATCCGAATACACATTCCACACCTTCCAGCAGCAGACTGCGCAGCAGCATTTCCGAACCTGTAATGACTTCAGGTTTCATCCATTTCTCTCGTAATTCATCTGTCGATTGCACATTGGGTATTTGCGCGCTCATCAGTATTCCTCCTCCCAAAATTTACATCAATCTCACACAAACAGCATATACAAAGCCGCTGCATCCTAATCCGGATGCATCCTGATTACATATCAGGCTGGCAGCTGAGACGAACAAAGTATGAAAAAAAGCCTTTCGTCGCCTCACACAGAAAAGTGTTCTGTAGAGGGACGAAAGGCTATCGCTTCCGTGGTACCACCCATATTCGTGTACAGCCTCACGGCAATGTACACCTCGCCAGGTAATGTGCTTGTGCATCTTACCTGTAGTCTGTAACGTAGACTGTACGATTTTCCCTAATAATCATCAGAATCGATGCCTTTCAGGAAAATGGCTCCGAGGTGAGCTCGTATCTAAGGGTTTTGATGAAGCTTGCAGCGAATGCTTCACTCTCTGGACAAAATAGCCCCTAAAACTTCGTCCTCTTCATAGCCGATAATTGGTATTCTCATCCGGACCGTAACAACTAGGTTGTTGTGTCGGCCGCTAATTTAGGAATATTATATGACTCATTCCAGATAGAGTCAACACTAATTTTTTTGTCTTTTTGAACAATCATTTTGACATTCTCAAACTGCTATATTTATCCAATGGTCGAAAAAACCTTTTATATCAAGGGATTACACTGTGTTATTTTAATCCATCGTTTACATAACCATTTTTCCATTTGTGCTCGGTGCACAATCATTCGCCATGATTCTGTATGGCATTTTGTATATAATTCACACATGCATTAATTTTAAAATTAACATTTTATAATCCTTTTTACAAAAGAATACTGCTTTGCAGACGATTCCTCACTACCTGTTTTTATGTTTACTCAGGAAAATTCCTGCTGCTTCGCCCTGCAAATTTTATATACAAAAAAGCCGGAATCCGATACATCGAATTCCGGCTCTTTTTGTATATAAGAGTCAGTATGCAGCATGCACTGTCTGACAGGCGGCATACCCGGCTCTTTTAGACAGACAGGATCGTACAATTCACTATCTGTCTATCGCTTGCTTGGATCATACGGCTGCCCCAATGCTGAAGGTGCGCTGGAGCGTCCTACAGCTGCAACCAGTACGATAATGGTCAGTACATAAGGAAGCATGTAGATGACTTCAGGCGGAATGCTCTGTGTCCAGGCAAACAGCTGTACATAGTTACGCACGGCTTGTGCCAGACCGAAGAACACGGCCGCACCAAAAGCACCAATCGGATTCCATTTACCAAAAATCATCGCTGCGATCGCGATATAACCCTGGCCGGAGATCGTATTATGCGAGAAGGTACCGGTAGTGGTCAGCGTAATGGTCGCGCCGCCAATCCCTGCCAGTGCACCACTCAGCATAACGCCGATATAACGCATCCGGTTTACTTTGATACCTACCGTATCGGCTGCACTCGGATGTTCCCCGACGGAACGCAGGCGCAGACCAAACGGCGTTTTGTACAACACATAGAAAGATACAAAAACAAGGATAATCGCCAGATACGTGGTTGGATATGCATTAAAGATCGCATCACCCAGCAGCGGAATCTCGCTCAGATAAGGAATAGCGATACGGCTGTAACCGGCGATCAGTTCCGTCTCACCCGCACCCTCAAACAGCAGTTTAACCATATAGAGTGTACTTCCTGCTGCCAGGAAGTTAATTACGATACCGCTGATGACCTGATCGGCTTTGAATGTAATCGAAGCCAGCGCGTGAATCAGCGATACAATCGTTCCCAGCACAATCGCAGCCAGCAGGCCCATCGTTGCCGCCGAGAATGCATCCATGCCCGCATCTTGTGCATAGTGACCTACAACACCGGCTGCAAAAGCGCCAAAGACCATCAGACCTTCCAGTCCCAGGTTCGTCACACCGGATTTTTCCGAGAAAATGCCGCCAAGGGAAGTGAATATCAGAGCTGTAGCAAATACAAGCGTCGTATTAATAAGCTGCCCGATAATTGTTAATACGTCCATTTACAACACCTTCTCTTTCTTACGCTTGGCATAGAACGGCTTCAGCACCCAGCGCACAATACCCTGCGCAGCGATAAAGAATATAATGGCACCGATAACGATACGTACAATCTCAGGCGGTACATCCGCGCTGAAGCTCATACCTGCCGAACCGTAGGTCAGCGTACCGAACAGAATGGAACCAAGAATAATACCAAACGGATTATTCATTCCAATCAGGGCTACCGCGATACCGTCAAACCCGGTTCCCGGTGAACTCGCCATAACCGACTGGTAACCGAATACCCCGAGTACTGTAAAGGCACCGCCCAGACCGGCAAACGCACCACTGATGAACATTGCTTTGACCACATTGCGATTAACGTTCATACCAGCATATTTGGAAGCATCCTGGTTAAAGCCTACCGCACGCAGCTCATAACCCTGCTTGGTTTTCCACATAAAGATATAGAAGAATACCGCAGCAAGCAGCGCAATCACGGTTCCCCAGTGCACACGCGCGTTGCCCATCATCTCGGACAACCAGCCGATCGCGATAGAAGCTGTTGGCTGAATATTCACCGAACGGTTCTCGCCTTCCAGCAGTGCAAAGTTGTTAATAATCATATTGGACAGGTACAGACCGATCCAGTTCAGCATAATACAGGAAATAACCTCGTTCACGCCTCGTGCAGCTTTGAGATAGCCGGCAATCGCTGCCCACAATCCGCCGAATACCGCACCCGCAATAACAGCCAGTGGAGCATGGATGTATACAGGCAGGCCTTGCACATGGATACCGACGATGGAAGCTGCCGTCATCCCGATCAAGAACTGTCCTTCACCACCGATATTGAACAAACCGGTACGTGCCGCAAAAGCAAATGCCAAACCTGTCATAATGAGTGGTGTCATCTCACGGATCGCTTCACCAAAGTTATACGAGTCTCCGTATACACGGGTAATGAGTGCACTGTATGCTTCAAACGGATCATAACCGCCGATCAGCATAACGAGTGCACCGAGAATAAGACCCATAATAATGGCCACCAGAGACAGAATGAACGAATCTCCGGTAAATATCTTCATTAGTTTACTCATGCGCTGCACCTCTCTTTACGGTGCTTCCTGCCATCATTAAGCCCAATTCCTGATCATTGGTTTGTTCCGGCAGCACTTCACCCACAATTTGTCCTTCATAGATAACCGCAATCCGGTCAGATACATTCATAATTTCATCCAGTTCAAAGGAAATCAGCAGAACCGCTTTGCCTTGATCGCGCTGGGCAATCAGCTGCTTCTGTACAAACTCAATCGCACCCACATCCAGACCGCGTGTCGGCTGTGCCGCTACGAGCAGTTCCGGATTCTTGTCGATCTCACGGGCGATAATCGCCTTCTGCTGGTTACCACCGGAGAGTGAACGCGCCATTGTATGGATGCTCGGCGTACGCACGTCAAAAGCTTCGACCAGACGGGTAGCCTTTTTGTCGACTTCATCATATTGTAAAAATCCGTTTTTGTTATACGGTGCTTTGTAGTACGTTTCCAGTACCATATTCTCACTGACCGAGAAGTCCAGTACGAGACCATGCTTGTGACGGTCTTCCGGAATATGAGCTACGCCGGATTCGGTGACTTTACGCGGAGTCAGGTTGGTGATGTCTTTGCCATGCAAGGTCACTTTGCCCCCCTCTACATGTCTAAGACCGGTCAGCGCCTCGATCAGCTCAGTCTGTCCGTTGCCGTCTACGCCAGCGATACCCAGAATCTCTCCGGCTCTCACCTGCAGATTCAGTTCGTTTAATACAGCCATACCATCCTTGTTTTTGGAAAGGATATTTTGCATTTGCATAACGACTTCACCAGGCTCGGCAGGTTTTTTGTCGACTTTAAAGCTGACATTGCGGCCAACCATTTTCTCGGCCAGTTCCTGTGGAGTGGTCTCTGTCTTTTTGACTGTATCGATGACTTTACCACGACGAATGATCGTTACCGTATCCGCAATATGCATAATCTCTTTGAGTTTATGAGTAATCAGGATAATGGATTTGCCTTCCTGAATCAGACGCTGCATAATCTCCATCAGCTCGGAGATTTCCTGTGGTGTCAGTACAGCTGTCGGCTCGTCAAAGATCAGAATGTCAGCGCCGCGGTACAGTGTTTTCAGGATCTCTACACGCTGCTGCATACCGACCGAAATATCATGAATCTTGGCATTCGGATCTACACGCAGACCGTACTGTTCAGACAGCTTGCGGATCTCCTCTGTTGCTTTTCTATAATTGATTTGGGCACCTTTTCTCGGTTCGGAACCCAGAATAATGTTCTCCGTAACGGTAAATGGCTGAACGAGCTTAAAATGCTGGTGGACCATGCCGATGCCCAGCTCAATTGCTTTGTTGGGGCCATCAATGATAACCGGCTTGCCATTCACTTCAATGCTGCCTTCATCCGGCTGATACAACCCGAAAACGATATTCATAAGCGTTGATTTACCGGCACCATTCTCACCGAGGAGAGCATGAATCTCGCCTTTATGCAGCTTGAGACTGATCGAGTCATTGGCTACGATACCCGGAAAACGCTTTGTTATTTGTTTTAACTCTACAACAGGGGTTGCTGTATCCATTAGATCACCCTCATAAGCAAATTAATAGTTCATGTGTTACCCGGCACTTACTGTTTTCCTCAAAATTACCTGTAGACGTAACAACAAGGCTAGTTATTAACCAGCCTTGTTTTTCATACTATATGATCAGAAACAATTATTTCACTGTATCAGGTACTTTAACTTCGCCAGCGATGATTTTTGCTTTGTATTCATCAACCAGTGTCAGTACGTCAGCAGGTACGTTTTTGCTGGATGTATCCGCAATACCTACGCCGTCATCTTTCAGACCCAGTGTTTCTGTTCCGCCTTTGAAAGTACCATCGATTACTTCCTGAGATACTTTCTCTACTGCAGTATCAACACGCTTGATCATGGAAGTCAAAGTTACTTCATCACCGAACTCCAGGGATTGGTCTTTATCTACACCGATCACCCATACTTGCTGTCCGGATTTTTTGCGGGATGCCGCTTCATTAAATACGCCTGTGCCTGTTGCACCGGCTGCGTGGAAGATAATGTCCACACCTTCATTGTACATCGTTGCTGCAGCTGCTTTACCTACATCCGGCTTGTCAAATGCACCGGCATAGTTGGCAATAAATTCAGCATCAGGGTTAACCGCTTTGATACCAGCCTGGAAGCCAGCTTCGAAGCGTTGGATCAGAGGGCTTTTCTCGCCGCCTACAAAACCGATTTTATTCGTTTTTGTCATTTTACCGGCAACCACACCTACGAGGAAGGAACCTTCATTTTCGGAGAACGTTACAGATTTAACGTTTGGAGCGTCTACTACACTATCAATGATTGCCAGTTTGGCATCAGGGTTTTGTCCTGCAACAGTTTTGATTGCATCTGCAAGGTTGAATCCAATACCCCAAGTCAGGCTGTAGCCGTCTTTGACGAACTGGTTAAGGTTAGGAATGTAATCCTGGTCCGATTTACTTTGCAGGTATTTTACACTTGCTCCGCCAGCGGATTGTACTTTTTCAAGAGCTTCCCAGGCAGATTGGTTAAAGGATTTATCGTTTACGCCGCCTACATCAGTTACCATACCGACTTTGACGTCGCTGGAACCTTTGCCTTCAGATGTGCTGCCGCCACTTGCATTGTCGCTCTTGTTACCGCATGCTGCCAGAAATACCGACAGTGCCAGTACCATAATCAGCGAAAGTGAATAGACCTTCTTCATGTATCTTTTTCCCCCTTAAAAGTATCAACTATGTTTCTGTCTCTCTCATAAAAACACGAACATTTTCTGAAAATAACATTATTTTGTTCGCTTTCGGAGCAGATTTAATAGTCACTGAACCGATTATACAATCATGTGATAGGAAAATCTACTATTTTAATAACAAACGGTCAATTAATTTATCCTCTAAACTATGTAAGCGGTTTATATTGTAATTTTTTACTAATTGATGTCAGATGTGCGTTATATAACTTTCACACACTTTACAACAAATCCGTTTTATCATGGTAAAAAGAATAAAATTGACGATTATTCCTAACATCTTTATTTCATCATGGACGGTTTGCTTCCTTATATAAGAAATCACCTTTTCAGCAGCAAAACCAAAATAAACAATCACCTAATTAAGTGCATAACAGCCTTCTTATCCAGCTGTGATTATCCATGAACAACATAGATGGAAAGACCCAAAAGCCTGTACCTGCGTAATGCCCTTCAGACAGTTTACGTGATTTGCCTGCGGACAGCAACACATTTCTGCTGCTGCTTCGTTTCAAAACCCACTCTCTGGAATACTGTAAATAAAAAGGAAATTCGCGGTATCACCTTCACTTGTTATTTCGGACAAATCCCTGTTTTTGATAAGCCCCTTTCCGGCAAGCAGCTGGTCAGAATTGATTTTCGATAGAATAAGCAGCTGCCCCCTGAGAGCCGTCTGCATTGGAAATACGAATCATCCAGTCTCCCGCCTGCTGTGCAATCCATGTATATTGAGTCGTAACCTTTTTGCCTGGAGCGATGGTTACTTCAGCACATCGCTCTCCTGTCGGATCATCCAGATAATATGTAAATGATTTTGTGCCTGTATTCTTCATATGAATTTGGAGGGTTTGTGTTCCTGTGCTCGACTTTGCATTTACAGTGAACACCTGCTGTACTTGTCCATTGAATATAACTTTAATCTCGTTCAAAATTTGTTCTGTATGTAATGACGTTTTACTGCTTTCGTGATGCTCTGATTGATCAATAGACTGTGCTGAAAGGGCAGCTGCAGGGAGCGCAGGCTGTGTAAGAGGATGCTTCATACTGTTCAGGCTCGCGACTGTGATGAACAGCAGGGCTACGGCTGAAGATAGAATGAGCATATTGCGCTTTCGCTTCATTATAATGGTCCTCTCTATGTATATAGGTAGTGATTATTTGCTTTGTATCCTTTCGTTTATCATTTAGTACATAATAAAAGGCCATCCATTATCCAATGAATAGATAAATAGATAGCCTTTTGTTAAGACATAAATTAAATTACGCGTTGATTTTTTCTTTTGCTACAGTAGCCAGGGAGTTGAACGCATTTACATCGTTAACTGCCAGTTCTGCCAGCATCTTACGGTTGATGTTAACGCCAGCCAGTTTCAGGCCGTGCATCATTTTGTTGTAAGACAGTCCGTTCAGACGAGCTGCTGCATTGATACGTACGATCCACAGTCTGCGGAAGTTACGTTTTGTTTGACGACGGTCACGGTAAGCATAGAGCAGGGATTTGTTAACCTGTTCTTTTGCTGTTTTGAAAATACGGTGTTTGGAACCGAAGTAACCTTTTGCCAGTTTCAGATATTTCTTGTGTTTACGACGTGTGACGAATCCGCCTTTAACTCGTGCCATATTGATAACCCTCCCGGAAAATTAAATTATTTAAGATTTGCCAAGCCTTGTTTCAAGCGTTTAACGTCCCCAGCAGCCATCAGTGGGCTAGTTCCCAGTACGCGCTTTTGACGTTTGGATTTGTGAGAAAGCAAGTGGTTTTTGAAAGCTTTGTGACGTTTCACTTTACCAGTTCCTGTAACTTTGAAGCGTCCTTTTAAACTGCTATGAGTTTTCATTTTAGGCATTTGAATATCCCCCTTAGTTATTTTTCGGCGCCAAGATCATAATCATGCTGCGGCCTTCCAGTTTGGGCTGGCGCTCTACAGTACAGATATCTGCAACTTCATCTCTTACGCGTTCCAAGACTCTTTGTCCAATATTTGCATGTGCAATCTCGCGACCGCGGAAGCGGACCGAGCATTTCACCTTGTCGCCATTATTCAAGAATTTGTTCACGTTACGGAGTTTGGTTTGGTAATCATGCTCCTCCGTATTCGCATGGAAACGCACTTCTTTCAGTTCAACAATCTTCTGATTTTTGCGCGCTTCTTTTTCTTTCTTCTGCTGTTCGTAGCGGAACTTACCGTAGTCCATGATCCGACATACCGGAGGCTTCGCTTGCGGAGCAACGTTGACCAGATCCAGATTCAGATCGATCGCCATTTGCAATGCTTCGCGAGTCGGCTTAATTCCGATTTGTTCACCGTCAGCACCTACCAGACGTACTTCTTTTGTCCGGATTTCGTCATTGATCATATGTTCTTTACTAATAACCTTCCACCTCCAAGATATAATAGATACTACTATTACAAAACAAAAAGGGATGCAGGTCTCATCACCCGCATCCCTTGATCAGTATACATTCATGACAAATCATTGTCGATAAATTACAGATCAATGAACCAGCCGATAATAGATCGGGCAGGTGAGAAGGCAAGCTTCTGCTTTTCATTAACGTTCTCGTTAACACACTTGAATATTATAGCATGTGATTCCGGACAAGTCAACAGTCTGCACAAATAAATTATGCAGACTGTTGAGAACTCTATACATAAAGTACTCTCGCTTACAGAGTGCTTTGTTTACCCTGTACTTCTTCCAGTCTTACCACACGTGTATGTTCGGTATGGCTCCACTGTTTGTTGTTCTGTGTGAAGAATGCGTAGAACGTAATCGGCCACCAGGACAATCCGTAGATAGGGAACAGCAGCAGATACATGTACACTTTCCACGATTTGACCTTCTCCAGAATCATCGCCAGAATGAAAGTAACCACGTTGGCAAAGATTGCTACAACTGCTACCCACATCGGCATGTAGTTATACACCGATGCGATATGAGGTCCGCCCAGAATCGCTGTATCCACCCATACTGCAGCTGTCATCAGGAAAGTGATCAGTACAATATAAACGTTGACGCTGTAGAGCGCCAGGTCAAACTTGATAATGTTGACTTCCTTGATACTTTTCCACAGCAGCGGGAAGAAATAACGGCGCGCCACTGTAAAGTGACCCTGCATCCAGCGCAGACGCTGACGGGAGGAAGCTTTGAATGTCAGCGGCTTCTCGTCAAATACTTTGGCGTCATAGCTGAATTTTGGATAGATGCCTTTCTCGGCACAGCGCATGGTGAACTCCAGATCTTCTACCAGACTGGTTGCACCCCAGCCGATTTCCTTGAGCAGTTCATTTTCAAAACACATACCGGTACCACCGAGGAAATTCGCCATATTCAGATTATGACGGGACAGCTGCCACAGACGGTTGATGTACCAGTACGATACACCGTAAGCTGCAGTGATCCATGAATCTTCCGGGTTCTTGGTGTCGATATAACCCTGGATAACACGTGCGCCTTCACACATGTCATTGTTCATTTCTTTGAGGAAGTTCGAAGCAGCCAGATTGTCTGCGTCAAACATCACGATACCGTCGTACTGGCGAGGCATACTCCACAGTTCATTCAGCATCCACTCAATCGCATACCCTTTACCACGCTGATTGGGATTTGTGCGTACACATGCGTTCATGCCGTGGCTGCGTACAATATCGGCTGTGCCATCTGTACAGTTATCACAGATAACGAACACATCGTACAATTCTTCCGGATAATCCATTTCTTTCAGGTTTTCCATCAATGCGCCAATAACTTTTTCCTCGTTATGCGCAGCTACCAGAATTGCAAAAGATTTTTGCGGAGCATGCTCCGGTCTTCTTTTGCGTTTGATAATCCCGAACAGGGAGAACCCGAACTGATAGACCGCGATCAGTGCCAGCAGAATCTGCAGCACTATAAATGTTGTATCCAAGATATTACCCATGAGAATGTATGACCCCCTTCATATGAAACCCCTTCAAACCCTGACGACTGTTTTCTCTTTTGTCTAACACTTCATTTTTTGAATATCTGTTTTATAAATGACTCAAATTTCATAATTCCAAGTAACTGATGTAAGCCTCATGAAACTTTTACATGTAGACATAAAGATTCTGCACACTTTTTGTCCATTTGTCAAAGGTATCAAATGCAGTATGCTGTGAAAAACTCTATAATTAGGACGACAAACACAGCGAAAAGGTTCCAAGGCGAGGTCTATCAGCGTTTTATGGTATAATATCTTGGTTTTTCTCACTTTTCACGTCTTTAGCCTTAATTTTACATATTAATTTGGAAAATGGAACCAGACAATAGGTTGCCTGACATTCTATAAACCGATTAATTTCGCTTGAATCATAAGCGTAAATGACCGGTGTGATCTGTCTGCAGCAGGAATGAATGAGTAAACCAATTAGAGGGTAAGAGTAAATAAGGGAGATTGTGTATGATTTAACTCTAGGTTAACGTTATAATGCTTGAAATGGTTAAAGAATAAAAATATGATTAATCTAAGCCTATAAAGGCAATATATACGGGGGTCTCTCATGCGTCAGTTCCTTATACGTCTACAAACCATGGAGCAGTATATTTTCAGATGGTTTAACACAAGGCTTCATAACCGGTTCCTCAACATCTTTTTTTACTACTTGACGAATCTGGGTGGAGCCACTTTTACGATTATTGCTACATTGGCCATTTGGCTGTTGGCGCCAGCTCCCTGGGATCAGGCTGGCCTGCATGCTGCTGTTGCACTGGCAATCAGTCATATTCCTGTCGCTATCGCCAAAAAACTGTATCCGCGTATACGCCCGTATCTCGCTATACCCGAGACGATCACTTTTCGTAATCCGCTCACGGACCACTCTTTTCCGTCCGGACATACGACAGCTGTGTTCTCGGTAACAGTTCCGTTCATGCTGGCTGATGCCCACACAATTCCGTTCCTTCTGCCGCTGGCATTAATTGTAGCGGTGTCCCGTATGTATCTGGGACTTCATTATCCGTCTGATGTGCTGGTAGGTGCGCTGATTGGATCGTCGGTTGCTTTTGGTACAGTTGCATTGTGGCCCTAAAGGGGTTATTGTAACAGTACGGTAACATTGTTACAGTTATATTACAGACTGGCTCAAACACGGTCTGGAAGGCCTTATTTACTTAATTGAGAATACCTTGCAGAAAAGGTGAAATGAACGTGTCAAAATACAGAGTGCTGCTCTTGTCGGAAGGTTTTGGTTCAGGACATACACAAGCTGCTTACGCCCTATCCAGCAGCCTGCGTAAAATCTCACCGAATATACAAACCAGAGTACTGGAGCTCGGCAGTTTCCTCAATCCCAAAGTAGCGCCGCTCATTATCACCGCCTATAAAAAAACGGTTGTCTCGCAGCCAAAGCTTGTACGCATGATGTATCGCAGCCAATATAAAAAATCGATCAACCGTTTGGCAACACTGGCGCTTCATCGTATTTTTTATACTCATACCCAGAATGTGATCCGGCAGCTGCGACCTGATATTATCGTATGTACCCATCCGATCCCTGGTGCGGTTATTTCCCGGCTGAAACGTCTCGGTATGCCGATCCCACTATGTATGGTAATTACGGACTACGATGCTCATGGAACATGGATTATCCCCGAGGTGGATCGCTATCTGGTCTCCACGGATGGAGTACGCTCCAAGCTGATGATGCGCGGAATACCATTCTCTAAAATCAAAGTCACCGGCATTCCCGTACATCCGAACTTTTGGGAACATCCCAGCAAGGCAGATATCCGGATGCGCTTCGGCTTAAAGGATATGCCTACCGTGATGATTATGAGCGGCGGCTGGGGAATGATGAGCGATGATGCTGTCAATGCTTATCTGACCAGCTTCGCAGACCGAGTACAATTTATTTTCTGCTTCGGCAGCAACGATAAAGCCTATCAGCGGGCGCAGCGGGACCTGAACTTTGGTCATGAAAATATCCATCTGATCCGCTACACCAAAGAGATTGATAAACTGATGGAAGTGTCGGACCTGCTCATTACCAAGCCGGGCGGGATGACATGCACGGAAGGATTGGCCAAAGCGATTCCGATGCTGTTTTACAATCCGCTGCCTGGTCAGGAAGAACAGAATTCCCGTTACTTTACTGAACAGGGCTGGGGTGAACCGATCACCTCGATCCATGTGGTCACCCAGTGGATGGAACTGCTCATCAATGATTATGAGGCTGTCGTGATGCAGCGCCAGCTCAAGCTGGAGCAGATCGACCGTTATAATCCTACCGAATGCGCACGCAGCATCATGGATATGGTTGAACATAATAAGGTCTTAACCTGAACTCAGGTTAAGACCTTATTTGTGTTTGTTCCTATTGAACAGGGTACCGGATCAGTATTTGTCCAGACGGGACTTCTGGTATTCCTGCAGGGCCTCCTGCCCTACCAGTACTTCACAGCGGTGGATACGCATCCCTTTACCCATAAATTTGGATTCATATTCGGTCATGACATGTTCTTCATTAATGCCATCGCGATGCAGATTCAGACTGATATTGGTCATCTGCAGTCCGTAATCGGCAAAGGAATTGATCGAGAACTCGAACAATGTCTCCGAATCGGTCTTGAAATGAATCTGTCCCTGCGTGTTCAACAGACGGCAGTATTTCTCCAGAAAACGCGGATGCGTCAGACGACGACGTCCGTGCTTTTTCTTTGGCCATGGATCGCTGAAATTCAGATAGACACGTTCGATCTCGCCCGGCGCGAATATATCTTCAATATTCTCGATATTGGCCAGTGCCAACTGAATCGTCGTTGGATCGCCCAACTCCGCTTCGTTCCAGGCAATACGCGTTTTCTCTGCGGCACGGCGTACCAGTTCATCATACATATCAAAACCGATATAATTGACCTGCTGATTTTTGACACTCATCTGGCTGATAAAGCGTCCTTTACCCATTCCGAATTCCACATGGATCGGATAATCATTGTTAAAACGCTCCCGCCACTTTCCTTTATAAGCTTCAGGGTTCAATACGACAAGGTCCTGCTGCTGCTCCAGATCCTCACGAATCCCTTTTCTACCTCTTAAACGCATCTTTGTCCTCCGATTTGAATAATTCTCATCATTATTTCGTACGGAATTATTTTGACGAAGAAAACGGGAAATGTAAAGAGTTATCTGCTAAAAGGTATATAAAAGGAAAGAAGGATTTCCTCATCCTGCAAGCAGCACGTGGAAATCCTTCTTTCTATATTTGGAATTGGGGTCCAACAAATTTAAGCATTCATAGTCTACCCATTTTCTGTCGGAAAATCAAATCCATTTCCCCGGCAGCCATGATGCAATTAAAAAATTAAGCTAAGTGCACCTATTATTAACCACTTTAAAGCGCTATGACACGCCTGTTATTTGTTTTTTTCAGCAGCTTTATTTCCTATCGAAAAACCTGGAAATATAACAGGCTGGCTATGGGCAGAATCACTGCACCTCTCCCAAAGCTAAGCTACAGTAGAATGACCGCATTCCTTCCCCTCTGTTCATTTATTTTTGTTACAATAGGGATTGTTGATTGACGGAATAATCAGAATATGGATATACCATAAAGGAGCTTGTAGTATGGTTATTATAGAACAGACCGACTCACCGATTCTCTGGGGAGATAAACGATTCCATACATGGAACACCGAGATGCGCGAGCAATTTGGAACAAAAGTATTCAAAGTAATGCTGGATGCAGGATTCACCTGTCCCAACCGGGATGGCACGATTGCCAAGGGCGGCTGTACGTTTTGCAGTGCGCGCGGATCGGGTGACTTTGCCGGCAGACGCCGGGATGATCTGGTCACCCAGTTCAACACCATTCGTGACCGGCAGCACCAGAAATGGCCGAATGCCCAATATATCGGCTATTTCCAGGCATATACGAATACGTATGCACCGGTAGAAGAGCTGCGCGAATATTACGAAGTCATTCTCGAACAGCCCGGCGTGGTCGGTCTCGCGATCGCTACACGTCCCGACTGTCTGCCGGACGATGTGGTCGATTATCTGGCTGAACTGAATGAACGGACTTATCTATGGGTGGAAATGGGACTGCAGACGATCCATGAGTCCACTTCCATGCTCATCAACCGGGCTCACGATACGGCCTGCTATGAAGAGGCGGTCGCCAAGCTGCGGGCACGCGGCATTCGCGTGTGTGCCCATATTATCTACGGGCTGCCGCAGGAATCGCATGAGATGATGCTGGACACCGGGCGGGCTGTAGCCAATATGGATGTACAGGGAATCAAAATTCACCTGCTGCATCTGATGCGCAAGACGCCAATGGTCAAACAGTATGAAGCGGGATTGCTGCGCTTTCTCGATCAGGACGAATACATTAAACTGATTGTGGATACGCTGGAGTTCCTGCCGCCGGATATGATCGTTCACCGGCTGACCGGTGATGCACCGCGCGATCTATTGATCGGTCCGATGTGGAGTCTTAACAAATGGGAAGTGCTGAACTCGATCGACAAAGAGCTGCGGCAGCGTGATACGTGGCAGGGCAAGTACTGGAGGGGACGCTAAGATGGGATTTCTGTCTGTTCTTAGTTATGCCCATAAGCTGGCTGCCGAACGGCTGGGCAGCCAGGGTGGTCCACAAGCAATAGCTGTCGATGCTACAGCCGGTACAGGTGCAGATACGCTGATGCTGGCACAGGCGGCAGGCGCTGGCGGGCAGGTGTACAGCTTTGATATTCAGCAGCAGGCGCTGGACCGCACCTCGGAGCGGCTCGGCAAGTATGAATATCCGGACAGATTAGCCCGGATCGAACTGGTCCTGGACAGTCATGATCGGATGAAGGAACATATCCCTGCCGAGCTGCACGGGCGGCTGCAGGCCGTTATGTTCAATCTGGGCTATCTGCCGGCAGGCGATACTTCGGTTATCACCCGTCCGGAATCGACACTGCCGGCACTGACAGCTGCGCTGGAGCTGCTGGATGTACGTGGTGTGCTGACCATTGTATTGTATCCCGGCCATGCTGGCGGCGCGGAAGAAGCCGAGGCTGTGCAGCAGTGGGCCTCTTCCCTGCCTACCACTGCGGCACAGTGCATCATCTACCGCCAGCTGCAGCGCAGTGATGCACCCTATCTGATTGCGATCGAGAAGAAATCAAAAGGATAACACGATAATATAATGATAGGCAGACTATTCTATTTGAAGGAGATGAATCCATTATGGCAGTACGCAAATTGGAGCATGTAGGTATTATGGTGAGTTCGATCGAGCAGTCGATCACCTTTTATGAAGAGGTCATCGGGCTTCAGCATCTGGAAACGAATGGTCATGTGGATGATGCGATCCGACTGGCATTTCTTGCCTTTCCCGGTCACAGCGAGACGGAAGTGGAACTGGTGCAGGGCTATACCGGTACATTGACCGAAGAAGGACGGGTTCACCATATCGCTTTTACCGTGGACAATATCGAAGAAGAATATGCACGCATCCATGGACTGAATCTCTCCAATCTGGATCAGCAGATTACGACCCTGCCAAATGGAAGCCGGTACTTCTTTTTCAGCGGCCCGGATGGGGAGCGTCTGGAATTTTTCCAGTCTGCACGTTAAGATGGATAGAGCCCCGGGCTTTACATCTAATATTGTCTGTGGATAGGACAACGATACATACGGGGTGAACGTTAACTATATGACCATGTGGAGGAGAGAGATTAATGACGAAGCCATACCCACTGCAATTTCAACCCGAATTCAAGGAACGCGTATGGGGCGGTAGAGCGCTGGAACAGTTTGGCTGGGAGATTCCCGAAGGAGCGATTGGCGAAGGCTGGATGATCGCGGATCATCCGAATGGTACCACATCGGTAATCGGCGGCGAGCTGAACGGCAAGAGCCTGGATCAGCTGCGTGAGACGCTGGGCCGTGACTGGTTCGGTACACGCGGTGTATCCGAGACCAATGGACGCTTTCCCCTGCTGATCAAACTGCTCGACTGCAATGATGATCTGTCCGTGCAGGTTCATCCGACCGATGATTATGAAGGACTGCCAGCCGGCGAACTGGGCAAAACGGAAATGTGGTATGTACTGGATGCCAAACCGGGCGCCAAAATTATCTATGGACTCAAAGAAGGCGTAACCCGTGAATCCCTGGCGGAAGCGATCCGTAACAATCAGATTATGGATGAACTGCAGGAAGTTCCGGTGGAAGCCGGCGACACCTTCTATATTCCGGCAGGTACGGTACATGCACTGTGCGCCGGTGTGCTGGTCGCAGAGATTCAGCAGAACTCCGATACGACGTACCGTCTGTATGACTACGATCGTCCGGGACTGGATGGCAAGCCGCGTGAGCTGCATATTGAGGATTCCCTTAACGTGATTGCTTACGAAGGTGCCGGTGCCACCACGATGAAGACCGATGGACTGTCTGCGGGACAATGGCTCACGCTGGCAACCTCTCCTTACTTTATTGTAGAAAAAGGAATTGTCGACGGTGCCTGGAACCTGTCCACCACACCGGAGAGCTTCACCATTCTCGTCGTAGCCAATGGCGAAGGTTCCATCACATGGAGCGACGGCAATGTACCGCTCAAAGGCGGACAATGCTTCCTGCTTCCTGCCAACCTCGGTGAATATACGCTGGATGGCAGCTGCACAGTCATTCGTTCCTACCTGCCTTAATCATCGCTATCTGATGGATTGCGCTGAACTTATATTTTAATTTCATTAACCTGTACTAGTGTGATAATCGCTCTGGTACAGGTTATATTTATGGATGGAAAGGAGCTGAAGATCATGCAGGAACGTACTTTTCGTATGACAGATGAGGAAGGTATTCATGTGAACATTTATGAATGGCTGCCTGATGAGCAGCAGCAGCCGGTGCAGGGCATTGTACAAATCTCGCACGGTATGGCGGAGACGGCAAGACGTTATCAGCGGCTGGCCCAGTCTCTCACCGCTCACGGATATGCTGTCTATGCCAATGATCACCGCGGGCATGGTCTGACAGCAGCGACACCGGAAGATATTGGTGATCCCGGTGAAGATGGATTTTACTGGATGGGAGAGGATCTGGCTATGCTGTCACGCTGGATTCATGAGCGCTACACTGCACTGCCGCTGTATATTCTTGGGCACAGCATGGGGTCTTTTATCGTCCAGCAATTGATGTATGAGCATCCCGAATTGTATGACGGATTCATCTTGTCCGGCACCAATGGCCCGCGTGGTCTGCTGCAGGCTGGTGCAAGGCTAGCCCTGCTGCAGAGTCGGCTGTATGGACCGATGCATCGCAGTATGCTCCTGAATGCACTCGTATTCGGTCCATTTAACCGTGGACTGCCTCGTCCACGTAAAACCCGGTTTGACTGGCTTTCCCGTGATCCCGAGGAAGTCGCACTGTTCATCAATGACCCTTACTGTGCACAGCTCGCCAGCGTGCGTTTTTATGTTCATTTCTTCCAGCTGCTGATCGAAATTCATCAGCCTGCCCATATGCAGCGGATCCCAAAGGACAAACCTGTCTATCTGTTCAGCGGCGACCGTGATCCGGTAGGTGGCTATGGCAAGGGTGTGCGCAAATTATATGAGCAGTATCAGCATCTGCAGATTCGCGATGTGGAAATGAAGCTGTATCCGGATGCACGGCATGAGACGCTCAACGATACAAACCGTGAGGAAGTAACCGCTGATATTCTGGACTGGCTCAGCCGCCATAATCCGGCAGCCAAATAGCCAGCAGACCGTCTCGACTCCGGTCTGCTGGCTATTTGAATGTGTACTATTTCTCTGTCTGTGAAATGAAATCAGGAAGATACGTGCCGTGAGGTGCGCAGCAGATTCAATCCGAGCAGAACGAAAATGCCGCCGGTGATTTTGTTCAAATAACGGGATACCCGACTCGATTGCAGCCGGTTCGACATTTTGCTGGAGAACAGTACGAGCAGAATGCACCATAACAATCCGGTCGTGCTGAATGTGAGGCCAAGCAGCAGAAACGGAATGGGTCCCATTCCCTGTGATGGACTGACAAACTGAGGGATAAAGGCCAGATAGAACAGCGCCACCTTGGGATTCAGCACATTGGTCAGCATACCCTGCAGATAGATTTTGCGAAGCGGACGCTGCTCCACCTGCTTGAGCATCGTTCCCTCTTCCTGCCGTGCCATCAGCGAACGAATACCCATCCAGATCAGATAACCTGCACCGATCCATTTGACCAGATTAAAGGCAAGTGCCGACTGCATCAGGATTAGGGACAACCCCAGACCGGCCAGCAGCGTATGTACCAGTGAGCCGCTAATAATACCGTAGACGGACATCAGTCCCGCCTGTTTGCCCTGGAACATGCTGCGGCTCAAAATATAGATCGTATCGCTGCCCGGTGTAATATTCAGCAGAATACTCGACAACACAAACAACCAGTAATGTTCAATGCCCCACATCTTTCGATTTCCTCCCTATCCATTGTAATACTGTCTATGTCCATTCGATACGGTCTATTTCTGTTCGTCCGGTTCCTCTTCAGCAGAAGCATTCAGATAAGGCAGCAGTTCGCCATGCTTGCCGTAATTATGCGGCGCCAGATCTTCAAAAAAGATAAAGATCTTCTCCTTTTCCACTTCGAACACATCGGATACCAGCTCTGACATTTTTTGTACCAGTTCACGCTTCTGCTCGGTCGTCTTGCCTTCGAGTACTTTGACAGTGATAAATGGCATTTTTCTTCACCCTTTCCGGAATTGTCATCTGATAATGAAATAGAATACCACGTATGAAGCACGAAACCAAATCCGATGGATAACATTCCAACAGCTAGGTATCCAGTTCCTCGACCAGTATATGCAGATCCGCATGATCTGATTTTACGGGTGAAATGGTAATCATGAATACTCCTCCTCTGTGATAACTCTTATCCTTATCAAGCCAATTCGTAATGATGAACAACCGGGAACGGATCGTAGTAGTGATGGAGCAGCTTTTTCCATTCCTGATAGGGCTCCGAGCCCCGGAATCCTTCGGTATGGTCTTCCAGTGTCTCCCAGCGGACGAGCAGTATGTATTGATTGTCGATCTCCAGACAGCGCTGCAGTTCATGCGACAGGTATCCTTTCATGCCGGCAATGATGGCGCTGGCTTCACCAAAGCTGGCTTCAAAGGCGTCGGTATGTCCAGACTTGACGTTCAGTATGGCAACTTCCAGAATCATCGTGTAACCCCCTTCATCCAAATAGTGAACTGGCCTAGAAATGCTGCTATCGCTGTCATAACAGCAACCAGGCGATTATGCTTGTATCATATATTGACGAATAAAAGGTACATCGTCAATCCCTGATTGTTGTCCGTATTTTTGGTCCCATTTATCCATAATTGATTTGGTCACAAAAAAACCTGTATTCCCGGCAGCCATGCCTTTATTTCGAAAGGCACTCTACAGGAAGTACAGGTTTTTATCGCTTTATTACTTTAGCTCTATATCATTGTATACTGCCGGAGCAGTAATTAATCCCGGCTGGCCAGTTTGCTGAGTAGTCTTAGAATCTCCACATACATCCAGATGACGGTTACCATCAATCCGAATGCACCGTACCATTCCATATACTTGGGCGCACCGGCCTGAGCGGAATCCTCAATTGTCCGGAAATCGAGCAGCAGATTGGCAGCTGCCACGATGACGACAAATACGCTGATTCCGATACCGATCCAGCCGGTATCATGAATATAAGGTACACTCATGCCAAAGAAACTCAGTACGAAATTAATCAGATACACAAAAGCAATCGCCAGCGTACAGAGCATAATCCCCATCGCCAATCCTGGCGTTACGCGCACAATACGCGTCGCATACAACAGCAGCATGAAGAACAGAATACCTACTGTAATCAGTACCGCATTGAGTGCAATACCGGGATATACCATCTCGACCATGGCTGACAGTCCGCCCAGTGCAAGACCATTTACGATTACATACAGCGGCGCAGTGACTGGAGCGATTTTGGGAAAGAATACGGTTGGCAGTGCAATCACGAGGCTGCCGATCATACCGACGATCATGTAAGTACGGACGTCTTCGCCCTTGTTAAATAAGTACCATGTGTACGCAGCGGACAGAATCAGCAGAACGGTCAATACGAGTGCTTTGCCTGCGGCGCCTGCAATCGTCATGGACTCCCTGTGATCATAATCTCCCGCTTCCGAGAATGTCCTGCTGTTAAATACCGGATTTTTCAAAGCCATACCATCATCTCTTTTCTTCGATTATGAATAAATTACATCCTTTATTATTAACGGCATTTCTGTCTGAAAATTGAATAACTCCTGCTAACCGGCTCTGATGATGCTATAACAAACCAGCCTGACGAATCAGCTGCAGCAGCTGCCGATCATCCTAGGTGTACATATTCAGCAAGGTCTCATAAGAATCTCCGGCCAGCGATAAATACGGAACGTTGTCTCGTATTGCCTGCTGCCTCCAGTATAGATATGTATTATTTCCAGAACGGATACAGAAAAAAAATAACGGTACAAGGTTCTGTCCCTGTCCGGCTTCCACCGGAGCATACAGAATGATCCTTATACCGTTATTTGGCTGTCATCCATACTTGCTTATCAACTTGCTTCCCCTATGCTGCAGAGACTACCTCGTACATGCTCGGCAACCTTTTGCATCGAATAACGGAGCTTATACGTTAGACCTGATTCTCCCAATGCTCATGGATGAATTCATCGCGGCCGGACTTCTCGCGGTCTTCCTTGTAATGCTTGGTGTTCTTTTTATGGTAATCCTGATGATATTCTTCGGCCGGATAAAAGACATCGGCAGGCAGAATCTCGGTCACGACCGGCTTGTCGCCAAAACGGCCGCTTGCTCCTACTTCCGCTTTGGTCTTTTGTGCCAGTTCCTGCTGCTCATCATTATGATAGAAAATCGCTGTACGGTATTGTGATCCACGATCGTGGAATTGTCCGCCATCGTCTGTCGGATCAATCTGCGGCCAGTACAGTTCCAACAGACGTTCATAAGGAAACAGTTCCGAGTCAAATGTAATCTCGACCACTTCATAATGACCGGTATTGCCGGTCTTAACCTGCTCATAGGTTGGGTTCTTGACGTGTCCGCCGGTGTAACC
The DNA here is from genome assembly GCF_054161335.1 of Paenibacillus sp. Z6-24. Taxonomy (NCBI): domain Bacteria; kingdom Bacillati; phylum Bacillota; class Bacilli; order Caryophanales; family Paenibacillaceae; genus Paenibacillus; species Paenibacillus sp. Z6-24. The sequence continues at coordinate 3,684,397 of NZ_CP096398.1, forward strand.
GGATACGATACCATGAATGCCGGGCAATTCCTCAAATGGAGTAACCATGCACCAGAAGCATCCGCCAGCGAATGTTGCTTTTTGCAATTCTGCCATATTGATTTATCCTTTCAGCTGTAAATTGGGTAGTCTTCAAGCGATAACTGCCTTGAGCCGGATTGTCTGCTCCAACTTTTCTGGACAGACGGGACTGCATATGCAGCATATTGAGGCTGGCTCTCTGTCATCTTCTCTATTATAACGTGTTGTCAGGAAATTGCCCGTCTCATTTTGGAGTCGGCTGCGAATGTTCCAGTCGGCGCAGCTCTGCATTATGATAGCGGCTGAGCAGCAGCAGGGCGATGACGGCGCCGCCCAGCGCAAATGTCATATCCCACTGGGTATCCCATACATCACCCTGTGTACCGAGAAAAGCTTCGGCAGCCGTGCCGGTAAGGCCTGCGACTGCAAACTCGATCAATTCATACGCTGCACTGATCGCCATGCAGACGGAGATCACGATCGTAACGAGCCATTTCCCCGGTCGCAGCGGCGACGTGCGCAGCAGCAGCTCCCTGACAATTATCGCCGGAACAAATCCCTGGATAAAATGCCCCAGCCGATCATAATAGTTGCGCTCCAGATGCAGAGCATCCCGCAGCCAGTTAAATAAGGGCATCTCCGCATAGGTATAATGCCCACCGATCAACAGAATGATCATATGCAGTGCGATTAGACTGTAGACGAGGCCGGTCAGTTGGAATTGGCGGTAGGTAATCAGCAGAACAGCGCCGCCCATAACCGCCGGGAACACTTCCAGTATCCAGGTGAACCAGTCATGCGGATATACCGCTGACCAGATCAGCACACCTGCCACAATGACCAGCAGCAGGATGTGCAGCTTTTGTTCCCGCCGCTGCTTCTTTCCTGTACGTAATCTGTTCATTTCCAAGACTTCTCCTTTGGCATATAGAGTTCGAAAAAATCCGTTATGTAAGTGTGATGTGTCTGGTGGTGCCATTGTAACATACTATAGAACAAACAAAAGCCGCAAATCCAGGCATAGCCTGCGGATCTGCAGCTGATTCGGCATTTATTATATGTCTGTAGCTATCAATCTTCTTCTCGGGGGATGTAGACGACAAAACCGCTGTCTTCACAATACACGTCACCGAACTGATAGATTCCGCTTCGGCTAACGAACAGCCATTCCAATACCTTTTGAATGGTTTGCAGCATGAGAGTCCCTCCCGTAAATTCAATAAAACCTTAACGGTTTAAGCACATTGTACGGGGGGGTTCCGTTTGTGTCAATCACTATTTTTGTAAAAATATGTTAGGACAACTATCGTTATATTAACTGTGTGTAAACGTAGTAATCCGGATGCCGTAATCGCTTGCTCCATAAGGGCTCGCAAGCACAAACCTGTACAGCGAAAACCGCTGAAAATAATAACTTCCAATTATTAATTAAGCTCTTTCTCGTATATAATAACTTCCATATTATCCCTAGTAATCGAATGCTTGATATATTGGAAATTCTGGCGTTTCCAGAACGCGTGGGCAAGCTCATTTTCCAGATTGACGGCCAGGCGAAATGCCTCCACTCCCTGACCGATCAGACGCTGTTCAAACGCCTGAAAAGCCTGCTGTCCCCATCGTTGTCCCTGATACTGCCTGCCGATCATGAACAGACCAAGCCACGGATAACCCTCATTCGGATTCAGCGACAGGTACTCCACGATTCCGATCGGCTGATCATTCCTGCAGATCACATACCGCTCTGCTCCCAGTTCCACTGTCTCTGTAACCTCCTGCCGGATCTCCTCTGCAGTGAGCTGTTCCCTGCCTTTGATAATACGATTGTAAAACGGATTGGAATTAATGATCGACAGCTCGACTTCCAACAGCTCGGATGATGTCTTCACAAATGTGATCATATTCTCCTCCTTGGCCTCTTTAATATGTAAGTTTTTTTCTAAGTAACTGTATATTTAGAGCCTGTTCTTTTTCTCATCCAGGTAAATATCCAATGCCCGGATCGCACGGCGCAGCACCTTGATTAGCAGAAATAAAATGTAGATGACAACTACGAATAAAATCGTACACACAATAAGCCATAATACAGGCAGTATAGTCCACAAACTTACATCTCCTACAGCTGTCTCTGTCATTATTCTCCCTCTTTCCCTATCGATTCTGCAGAATGCATAATTCACCAATTCGGCAGTTGTCACTAAATTTTATCATACCGTTGTTAGTTGTGGGTAGATCAGAGGTAATAACTTCAAGAATAGAGTCATCCGCAGACAAGCTGTTCTGCCGAAATGGATTGCAGATTGTTCCTATCACTTTTTTACAAAGGAGTCGACCTACCATGACCAATAACAAAGACAAAGCTATTCCACACGACCACACAATCGAAGGCAGTATCGGACTGCTATCGGAAGGATATGAATTTGCCATGCACCGCCGTCAGGAGTTCAAGTCGAATATTTTCCAGACCCGGATGCTGGGGCAAAAAGCGATCTGTATCGGCGGCAAAGAAGGCGCAGAACTATTTTACAATGAAGAGCTGCTGCAGCGCGGAGGTGCCATCCCCAAGCGTATCCAGAAATCGCTGTTCGGTGAAAAAGGGGTTCAGACGCTTGATGGTCAGGCTCATATGCATCGCAAAAAGCTGTTCATGTCGCTCATGTCCTCGGAGCGGCTGAATGAAATTCAAGAATTGGTGAAGCAACAATGGGAAGCCGCCGCGCTCAAATGGCAGAGTACCGAGCAGTTGGTACTCTTCGATGAAGCCCAGCAGGTCTTGTGCCGAGCCGCCTGTAAGTGGGCCGGAGTGCCTCTGCAGGAAAGTGATGTCAAGCGGGTCGCAGATGATCTGGGCGATATGGTCGAATCATTTGGAGCGGTCGGCATGCGTCATCGCCGGGGCAGACAGGCACGCCGCCGGACCGAACAGTGGATTGGCAATCTGATACAGCAGATCCGCCAAGGCAAGCTGGAAGCTCCGGAACAGACGGCTGCCCATGCGATGTCCTGGCACCGCGATCTGGAGGGCAATCTGCTGGATCTCAAGGTCGCAGCTGTCGAACTGATCAATATCATCCGTCCGATTGTGGCGATTGGTCGTTATGTTGTATTCAGTGCTGTCGCGCTGCACCATTATCCGGAAGCCCGGGAGAAACTGGTACAGTCGCTGCAGGCCGGTGATCACACCTACAGCCAGTGGTTTGTCCAGGAAGTACGCCGATTCTATCCGTTCACTCCGATTCTCGGCGCCCAGGTACGCAAGGATTTCACCTGGAAAGACTATCCGTTTGAAGAAGGAACCATGGTGATTCTGGATGTGTATGGCACGACTCATGACGAGCAGTTGTGGCAGCAGCCGGATACGTTCCGGCCGGAGCGGTTTGAACACTGGAGCGGCAGTCCGTTCGATTTGATTCCGCAGGGCGGCGGCGATCATTACCGGAATCATCGCTGTGCCGGAGAATGGCTGACGATTGATGTGATGCGGGTCAGCCTGGAATTCTTGACCACCCGTATCCGCTATGATGTGCCTGAGCAGGATCTGACGATTGACCTGTCCCGGATGCCAGCAATTCCGGAGAGCCGGTTCATTATGAGCAATGTTCAGATGCAGAACTAAGCGGGATAGGACGGCACGCACGATTACGGTAAAATGGGGTGATAGGATGCATAACCCATTGTTCAGGAGGAATCTACGATGCCGCATGATACACAGCATGTCTCTTATGGATATGAACCACCGGTCGAGAAATTCAGAGGTACGCTGATCTTCTACGACTCGTTCGAGAACACGACGGATGAGGAGCTGGCAGAAGCTGCAGCGATTGCCGACCGGATGCATTTTGACCGGCTGGTGCTCTATCCACTGCACGAACAGACCGTCAAGCGCATGTCCAAAGCGCCGGTCTCACCTTTTTACAAGCGTGAAGATCGACTGCATGAATGGAGACGCGACACGGGGCGCAAAGATATCATTATTGAGAACTGGGAAGGCAAACGCAAAAAATACACACCGATCGAAGCTGCCCTGCGCACGCTGACCGATCATTATGCCTCTCCCTACTTTCTCCTGATGACACCGGAAATGGCCAATCTGTTCGCTTCCTTTTCCACCTTTGAAGAATGGATTGTCAAAGTCAGTCTCGTGCTGACAAGGCGACCATCCCATCTTCATCCCCGGCTGGAAAAGTATGCTTCCCGCTGGCGGGTAGCCGGAGAGCAGCGTGACCAGGACAAGGAATCCCAGTCCTGACCTTAGCGCCGTGATCCCAGTATCTCTGGCAAACGCCGAACACATAGCGAATACCGACCGATAGGGCAGATATCCTGCTGATAGCAGAGCAGGATATCTGCCTTTTATTCCGGCAAAATCTCCTGCATCTGTTCGCTGCCCAGCATCTGCCGGAAATGGTGGATCATATGGGCGATATAATCCATCGCCAGCCATTTCAGCGTCATCTCCTGTCCGCTGCGGGTAATGCATGTCTTCTCAAAATCCTCAGCCGGAATCTGATTGAGCAGTGTCGCGATCTGCAGATTGCGTGTCATCCAGAGCAGGACCAGATCCTGCTGGTCATAGCTGTTCTGATAATCATTCAGCTCCACCCAGCGATCCTGATCATAATCAGTCAGCCGAACCGGTTCTTCTGACAATGCTACACTGACAAACCGGATATAGTTGTGTGAAGCCGAATCGCAGAGATGTCCGAGTGTCTCCTTTTGCGACCATTGACCGGCATGCGGCTTGGCGCTGAATTGGTCCGGTGGAACATCATTTAACTTTCCCTGAAAGTGGATAACCAGTTCCTGTAATCTGTGGCTGAGTGAATTCATATGCAGCACTCCTTGTTTGGGATTTGTGAACAGGATTTATCTTCTGAATTTAATTTTACCAAATTATAGCACACAACAAAAAGCTGTCCGCTATCTGCACGGACAGCTTCTTTTTACAGAAAGCGATAGAGTCATCTGCTGCCGGTTATAACGATTGGCAGCTCACCGGAATTAATGGCTGAAATGAATATTTTCTTCAAGCGGTACCCGCGAGCTGGTCGGTCTGTTGTACGGATGTTCCTTGTCCTCATAGCCCAGCATAATGCCGACTACAACCCGCTGATGTTCGGAAATACCAAGAACCTCACGTAAAATATGCGGATAGGATACCGAGCTGGCTGCCGGTGTGGAGCCCAATCCATGCTGCGCCGCAGCCAGCATCAGATTGCCGGCATAAATGCCTGCATCCAGTGTGGACCATTCCGTCAGATTCCGATCCAGACAAATGAATGCCGCCACCGGTGCATTAAAAAAGTAAAAGTTATTGCGCCAGTTGTCTTCACGTGCCTGCTGATCGTCACGCGCAATACCGCTTTGCTCAAACACTTTGGCATAGGCTGCATTCATGCGCTCCTGAAGATACTCCGGCCATACGGCAGGTCTCGGCATATCGGAATCATCGGCCGGAACCTTCTCATCGTACGCCTTCAAATTGGCTGCACGCAGCCGCTCCAACGCCTCACCTGTTGCTACATATACTTCCCACGGCTGTGAATTGGCCCAGGAAGGTGCCTTCTGTGCATCTTCCAGCACACTTCGCAATACCTCGTGAGGGACAGGCTGTGATGTATACTTGCGAACTGTTTTACGCTGTTCAAATAAATTACTCATGATAAATAACGCCTCCTCTGGCTGTGTAGAAACGGATTGTGGACGGATGTCCGGAACAAGCATCCTTCTCTGCCGATTCCATCTTGTTTAGTTACAATTAAATAGTAACTTTTACTATTATACCTGATTATGTTGTGACGACAAATATTCAGTCCTCATATTATGATTATTCAGCTTGCTTGCAGGTAATACCTGCGCTGCAGACCTCTACAATTTGTCACAAGACGCCTGGATATAGTCCATATAATACTGGTTATGATTGCGTTGATCCAGCTTGCGGGCAGTTTCCAGTGCCATTTCGCTGTACTGGGCAGCCAGCTTGTTCACATCGGTCGCATGCTCCGGATACGGATAAAAAGAGGGTAGCTTCACATTAAAGTTCACCTGCTCTTCTGCCAGACGACGGAACATGGCTGCTGCATAGCTGTGGAACAGCATATTGTCGAGCGGATCTTCATGCTCGGCGGTCCATGCGATATGCTTTTCAAAAAGTTCCAGCGCCTTGAACGGATCGGTTACAGTCAGATAACCGATATGTTCGCCTACACTGCGTAGGAAATCATGATTGTCCTTGATCAGGCGGTAGCCTTGTTTCTGGCATTTCTCCGCTTCCTGCTGTCGTCCCTGTCGGTAAAGCGGCAGCAGTACCTTGGACAGGGTCAGATGCGGAATCTCCGCACAGGTCATTTTGCCGGTCAGAATAGGCTGCGCGGTATGCAACAGCTGCTCATCATCACCAAGACGCATATAATACTCGACAAACTCATTCTGCTCACAGGCCTGACAGTCGCTCATGCCATCCCGCTCCATCGGAGTCAGCTGATGCAGGAAACGTCCGGCTTCCTCCAGCTCACCGGATTGCAGGGCCAGGGTAAATCGGTAGTACCAGTATGTACGATCATTATAGCCGTACTCCTGATACCGGCGCCGCATATCTTCCAGCAGATTATCGATCTGTGCACGCTCAATCTCCGGGAAGCACAGCAGATTATCCACGATCCATTTATATGACCAGAGCAGAGTGTATTCATCGTACTCCTGCGGATTTTTATCAAATTGGCCGAGCTGCCAGGAGAAAGCTACCAGCGCTTTGCGCGGATAACCGCTGAATGTCGCGGTCTCAACAATCTCTCCACGGATCTCGTAACCAGCCTCCACTTCACCCAGACTGTCGGCGATACGGGCTGCTTCCTCCAGCAGTTCGAGCTTGGCACGTCCATTGGGCAGATCATAGGCCTCTTCCAGCAATTCTTCATAATCCTGTTCTGTATTCATACTCATGTTGCCGCCTCCGCTTCTTCGATATATTAATGAATCCTGTTCGTATACTATTCGTTTCCGTTCCTCTTGCCGAAACCGGCCGCTATCCCCTTGCCTGTCCGAGTATATAATCAGCCAGCGCGTTCATATCGTCAATCTCCCCGGTATAACCCTATTCCTGCGGCAGCCGGATATAATAATGCACTTCGGTCTCCCGGCTCAATCACCGGAACAGATCGGCTGCAGACAATCCCCATTCGATAAAGCGCAGAATGCCCTGGTTCAATACCGCCATCTCCTGCTTGTTCATCGGATAGTGACCCATCATCAGCGCATTGACATACAGCATCTCGACAGCCACCTGCATCATCTCTTCACTGCCAGGCTGGAAAATACGTTCGACTACCGGATTGTCCAGATTCAGATACAAGGTCGAATAAGCCGACTGCTGCATCGAGGAGCCGAGTGAACCGAGGATCGAGGATAATGTATCCGTACTTACTTCCTTGGCCGCTTCCAGGGAACGCAGGTCGGACGATTCCTTGGACAGAGTGAACAGGGCCGGCAGCTCTGACGGTTTGAACCGCTTCAGCTGAATTTGGCAGCGAAATCGCTGCAGAGCCATATCCGCCAGACGGGTCTTTTCGTAATAATCCTTGCGCTCCTGCGGGGTCAGATCGACAAAGGACAGGGATACATCCTCCGGCAGCAGGCGCTCCGTAACGACATGTGCATTCACTTCCGGCAGCAGGACCATCAGCTCGGCATCATAGATATAGCCGCCATTGACGACGAGCAGCGATTGGGCCGAGGCTACATGGGTGATCTGTCGATACTCATCCAATGTCAGCGTATAGTAAATATGATCGTGCTCCTTGAGCATCTCGCCCAGTGTGCGTCGTCCGTAGGTCGTCTCAAACGGCAGCCAGCGGTGGATAATCCGGTAGAACTCGGCATCCTCTGTCGCCAGCGCCTTCATCGACAGAGCATGCAGCTGGATAATATGCTGCAATCGGTCCGGATCGTAATCTGCCATACGCATCAATTCACTGCGGATCGCTTCACCCAGTTCATCACGCACTTCTTCCAGTCGTTCATTTTCATAAAAATGTTCCCGCGATGCGGTCGGCTGCAGCTCATCGGTCCAGATCAGACATTTTACAAAGAATGCCCAGTCCGGCAAAATATTTTCTGCTTTGTCAGAGACGAGCATGTACTTGAGATACACCTGATGGGAACGCTTGGCATTCAGATTCACCGCATGCGGCAGCACATAGGCAATACCGGCTGTACGCCCGGAAGCGGTGCGCAGCGGGATAAAGTCCTTGAACTGCTCGCCCATCAGCCGCTCGCCGTACTGCAGCACTTCTTCCCGGCTGCTGCGGGCAAGCTCAGGATCCTGAATCCAGACCGGACGATAGTCATTGATCTGCCGGGTCGATGTTCCATCATTGAATGTAATTGGATACGGCAGCAGTGCTCCATAGTAGTACAGCCCCTTCTCGAGTTCCTGCGGTTCATAATATATTTCACTGCCCGGCTTGCAGCGCAGGTAGACTTTGGTCCCTGCCGACAGATCCGACTCCAGGGTACGGATGCTGTAGGTGCCATCCGGCTGTCCCCGCCACTCCAGTGTTGGTCCGCCTTTGGCCGAACGGGTCACCATGACAATCTCATCGCTGACCATAAAGCAGGACAAGAGACCAATACCAAAGCGTCCAATAAATGTCGTCTCTCCTGTAAAGGCAGCCTCACCGCGCTTGGAAGACTGACCGATCTGTGCCAGAAACTCATGAATATCATCTTCGGTCAAACCGACCCCATTGTCCTCAATGATCAGCGTTGAACCTGCCCCGCTGCCAGCCAGCTCGATATGCACCTTCCCTTCATATCCGGCCTCCAGCTGACCGCGCGCTGTAATTGCGTCAACGGCATTTTGCATCACTTCACGTAGAAATACACGCGGGTTGCTGTATAAATGATTGGATAAAATATTGATCATGCCGCTCAGATTCACCTGAAAGCGGTAATTGTTTGGATTGCTCATAAGTACTCTCCATTCTCACCTGAAATTGGGATATCATGTTTTTCGGATGCGGAGCATGTGATGGGTTATGTGTCTTCGGACTGCTTTTGTTCTGCAACCTGGTGGAGTGCATGTACGGCTGCGATCCGGCTGACCGCCTGATCATAATCGAGAAACGCATCATATGCGTGGTAATATTTCAGTGCCATGACAATTATCGTCAGCGATACCGGTTGACCCGCCTGTTTGAGCACGTCGATAACATCCTCCAAGGTTGCCAGTTCATACCATGTCTGTATGCCTTCATCTGCGAGCTCGGCAGGGATCAGATCTTCACGGTCGTTATGGACAGCCAGTCCCTGTTCTTCCTGATCCCACAACCATTCTTCGCTAAAATAATATATCGGTGTATTCAATGGATCTTCATCCCAGCGCCCCACATTCGTATAGAGCCATTCATTGTGCAGCTGTCCATTTCGCACGACCAGTTCGGCCAGATGACGGAATGTAAGCGCATCTGGACGGGTTCTTCTGTTGTAATCTGCCATGCGATCCTCGTACCTGCTCATAGCATCCCTCCTTTTTATCAGATTCATTCTACTTCTTCCAGATAAAGTAAGGCCTTCCGACAGAATTATTGAAACGTTTCACTATTGGGCAATCTGGTACCATTAATTTATACCAATTGTTAGCTGAACAATGGTATCAAATATATGTTTGGTTACTCTCACATCTTGTATCGCTGCTCTCTCCTTCATTTCTGTCTGATTACAGAATATGTTACTTATAAGTATACCGATCTATTTCGCCGGGAACAACATGACTATAGGATCAGCGTCCAATCAGAATTCAAATAAAGAAAGCATATAAACCGAGGAATACGATAATAAAATCAATACTTTTTTTCATCAAAATTCGTTCACTATCTGTCATCAATTTTCCGTTATTTGAAGAATTATAACGGTTTGTGATTGAATATGATTAATGTTGGTGAAATTAATTTGTGGTCAATATAAATTGGGTAAACTTTTTGGCCATATACTACTTTTTGCCTAATAAATTAAGTCGAGACATACGATAATATGTAGTATCCCGGTAATTCAATTACTTACTAACTAGATAAACTTTAGACGAAGAAACCTACTGAGAATGAATTTGGACGTGGAGGCAAAAGTACGATGATAACCAACAATCAAGATCTTACTGTAACTGATGCACTTGTAATCAAGGCCCTTGAGAATAACCTGGCCATTATCCGTTTTGACACCAATCGGCAGGTGGCTTATGTAAATGACATTTTTGCAGCTGTAATGGGTTATTCACCATCTGCCATGATCGGTATGTATCATAAACAGTTCTGTTTTCCGGAATTCGTGAACAGTCCCGATTACGAGATAATGTGGAGCAGTCTGATTTCAGGGAAAAGCTACCAGGATAAAATCAAACGCATGGACGCGAACAGCAATGCAATCTGGCTCGAAGCCACGTATATGCCTGTATTTAATGAAGCGGGAAACAAAGTGATCAGCGTCACCAAAATTGCAACCAACATTACCAAACGCCAACTGAACATTACAAATGTCGTACAGGATATGCTAAAAATGGCCGATGAACTGAGCCAGCGCGCTGAAACCGGCATCCAGCGCAATCATGACCTGCTATCCAGCATTAACAAAATTGCCAATGTGGCACTGGAAAATACCTCTACCCTCCATAATCTGCATCAGCAGGCGCATTCCATCCAGGGAGTCGTACAGACGATTCGTGATATTTCTTCACAGACGCATCTGCTGGCGCTGAATGCAGCCATCGAAGCTGCCCATGCCGGTGAATTCGGGCGAGGATTCGATGTCGTCGCCAAAGAAGTACGCAAATTATCCGGTATGGTCGAAAAGTCCATTATCGAAGTCAAAAACAGCGTCGATTCCATTACTGTGGAAATCAATAAAATCTCCGATGGAACTGCAGGTGTGCAGAGCAATGTAGAACAGAGCCAGCAGCAGATCCAGGTTGCTCTGGATGAGTTCTCCACCATCGCTTCCTCTGCCCAACAGCTGGATAACCAGGCGCGCAAGGTATCCGATATTATCTAAGTCATAACAGGCAGCATCATACCTTCCTGCGCCGTATCTGCTGTACTCATTTTCATATCAGCAGTACGGAACCATTATCCAACCGGTCAACTATTGGCCGATTGATCGATTACCTGCACAGCGCCCGCCGCTCGGCATCACAAGATATTGTGATACTGATCGGCCATTTTTTGCAATTTTTCTACCTTTAACGATATGAAGGGATAGAACATCTCGCTTGAATTGTATAAAATAGGAAATAGAAGCAGTCATCCTCCTTCACTGCTCGATGTTGAAAACGTTATCATAATGAAGTAGTAATCCGAACCAGCCAAATTACTGCAAAGGTGGTCATTCGATGGAATCCTCATTTCTCAAAAGCTACAGACCGCATCTGCACTTCGCACCACAGCAAAACTGGATTAATGATCCGAATGGACTTGTTTATTTCGAAGGTGAATATCATCTGTTCTTTCAGCATCATCCGCATTCTACCATCTGGGGTCCGATGCACTGGGGTCATGCTGTCAGTACAGATCTGATTCACTGGGAAGAGCTGGACATTGCGCTCTATCCGGATGAACACGGCACAATCTTCTCGGGCAGCGTTGTCATTGACTGGAATAATACATCCGGTCTGTTCCCGGATGAACCAGGCATGGTAGCCATCTACACCAGTCATCTGGATACGGCCGATTCCCCGGATGTGGATGCTCCCTATGTACAGTCCCAGTGTATCGCCTACAGCCATGACCGCGGCCGCACATGGACCAAGTACGAGCATAACCCGGTGCTGCGCAGTACCGACAAAACGGACTTTCGCGATCCGAAAGTGTTCTGGTATCGGCCCAAAGGCTACTGGGTAATGGCGCTGGCGACAGGGCAGAGCATCTCTTTTTATACTTCGTCCAATCTGCTGGACTGGAAATTGGTCAGTGAATTTGGTGCCGGAATGGGCTGTCACGAAGGCGTATGGGAATGTCCGGATCTGTTCCGTCTGCCGGTGGAAGGCACCGAAGCGAGCAAATGGGTGCTGCTCGTGAGCATCGGGGACAGCCCGGATCTGTATCACGGCTCCCGTACACAGTATTTTACCGGTTCCTTTGACGGACGGCAGTTTATGCCGGATCACTCGAAGATCCAGTGGCTCGATTATGGGCGGGATAATTATGCCGGAGTCAGCTTCTCGGATATTCCCCAGTCGGATGGCCGCCGGATCTATATGGCCTGGATGAACAACTGGCGGTATGCCCATCAGCTGCCAACGGGCAGCTGGCGTGGGTCCATGACGCTGCCGCGTGTGCTCTCGCTGCGCTCGATCAAGGACAAAATGGTACTGTGCCAGCGTCCGGTAGCCGAGCTGGACAGCAGCTTTACTTCCAAAACCAAACTACGAAGCCTGTCCATCACGAGCGGCCAGACGTATGAAGTGGATCTGCCGGCGAGCATCGCAGATATCAATCTGCATCTGCAGCATGATGGTATTGAAGAGTTCGGCATCATTATCCATCATACGCCAGACCAGCAGACCAGTGTGTCCTATAATTCCAGCAGCGAGCTGCTGAGCGTTAAGCGCCAGCTGAGCGAGGAAACGGAATATGCGCCTATGTTCAACCGTCCGCAACAGATTCATATCCCGGCGAGCAGTCATTTCGGACTGCGAATTATTCTGGATACTTCGTCGGTTGAAGTGTTCGTCAATGATGGACTGTATTCGATTACCAGCCTCATTTTCCCGGACAAAGCCTGTGAGCGTATCTCCATCTACACACGGGGCGGAGATATTCGGCTGTATGACAGCTATATCGCAGCTGCACCGTAACGCTCCGGGTATACAAGCATTGGTTATAATTTGCTGGTTATAGCTTGCCGTCACATTGGGCAGCAGCAAACCAAGCAGCAGGGGAAGGAACACCCTGCTGCTTGGTTTTTTTACATGCCATTCCATTCCCGGTAAAAACGGTCCACATACTCCTGCATATATTGATGACGCTCCTCGGCGATCTCACGGGCGGCCGGCGTGTTGATTCGGTCCTTGAGCTTGAGCAGCTTCTCATGAAAATGATTGATCGCGGTACTCTGACCATTGCGATATTCCTCAGCCGTCATCTGCTCCCGTACAGGTACTTCCGGGTCATACATCAGATCTCCCACATGTCCGGCATATACAAAGCAACGTGCAATCGCAATCGCTCCAATCGCATCCAGACGATCCGCGTCCTGTACCACCTCTCCTTCGATCGTGCGCATCGGCGGATTGCTGCCTCCGTTGTAGGACATATTGGTAATAATATCGAGAATATGATCGCGATCTCCCTGGTCCAGCGGCTGGCTATCCAGCCAGTTGTTCAGCCGCTGCATGCCCGCTTCCTTGGACGGGTTTAATTTCTCATCGGGAATATCATGCAGCAGCGCAGCCATCGTCGTGACGAACAGATCCGCCTGCTCGGCCGCAGCCAGACGCCGGGTCATCTGGACGACCCGATGAATATGCCACCAGTCATGCCCGCTCGTCTCCCCGCTCATTTCCCTGCGGACAAAGGATTCCGTCTCATCCAACATCTGCTGTTTTCCCGGAGAAATTTTGAATGGGCTGTCCGTAAGCGGTTCCTGTGCAGGAATGGATTCTGTCTGGTCATTGACAGGCTCTGTCGGTTGGTTCATCGTTAGTCCCTCTTTTCTACTGTTGTATTTTGGGGGAGTGTGTCTGCTTTTGCAGCAGGAGTAGTCTGCCAAATCATATCACAATCTCCGTTCGCCTACCCCTCCTGGCGGCACCAGCGGTAGATTCTCTGACCGCTATTCTTCCTATCCACATTCTGCGAATTTATTTCATGTCCGAAGGAATCGCTGCTCCGTGAGGATTATCGACTTCCCAGCAGATCAGCGTCGCACTGTCATATGCCTGATGGGTATGCAGCCTGCTCAGGATATGATGCAGATTATGGCTCATGCTGTTGTCATTGTACAACGCTTCATACAGATGAGCCGGAGAGTTGTAATATCCTTCGGCACCATCCAGTACACCGTCGGTCAGCATGACGATCACATTACGCCCGCTTCTCAATTCCCTGCGGCCGGAGCTGTAGCACGGCACTGGCTGATCAAATGTATTGACCCTGCCGATCCACTCATAAAACTGCCGCTGATTGAGCATATACTGATCCCATTCTGCCAGCTGTGGATGCAAGAGGTAAGCCGCACAATCCCCTACCGAGAACCACCACAGATACTGATCCCGCTGATACAGGATCAGACAGGCTGTTTCTCCTTCAACATGCTGGCAAGCCTCCCGAAAGTCCCTGCCTGTAAAAAGGCCGCTGAAATAATGGTCCAGCCGCTGGAACGTATCGCTGCTGTTCAGCACCCGATCCAATTCTTCCTGCTGACTGAGCAAATAATCAATGATTAGCGTCGCACTGTCGGCCGACTGGTGGGCATCCATCAGTACTGCCAGCTTCCAGTGCCCGGTCTCGCTTTGAATGATCATTAGCCCGTCTTCGTTCTTGTTCGCACCACTCAGCGTATGTCCACCATAACGTCCAATATGTATGCCTTTTTGTTCGGAGACAGAAATCTCATCCAGAAACATATACCTGCTGCCTACCCAGCTGTAACTCATCGCTGCTGCCTCCTTTTTTGTCTAATCTGCGAAAATCACTGTAACGAATTCCTTTATTATTAACCTTATCCGACGTACGCACCACACGGTAACCGCAATCCTGCACTTCGCTCTGCTCGGTGTGCTTATTCGTATGCGGTTTAGTATCATGATAGCTGCATTTTCAGAAAAGTAAACAGACCGCGACATACCTGCCACGGTCTGCATCGACAATAATGCACACTTCTTACATTGCGGCACTTTCCGGTGCAAGGGGAGCGACGAAGAATACCGGCTTTTGCTGCTCATTTTGCTGATAGGCGACCATTAACAGGCTGCGTCCTTCCGCGCCGGTAATCGGCACGCCAGCCAGCAGCTGATCGAGGCGAAACGGCAGTTCTTCCATCACCATATGCTTGTGCATTTCCTTGTCGCTGAGTCCCAGCTCCGCAAATTCCGGCGAGATCGTCTCCGGCTGCTTGACCGCACGCTGGATATGATGGTTAAGCCGGGTCTTGTCGACGGTCGGTTCCCACCAGATTTTGCGCGGCTTGTATTTATGATTGAGAAAGTAGTCCAGCTTCATCAGTCCGAGGATTACATCCATCCGCGCTGTCCCGCGATCTGTCAGGAACGATTGCAGCCGGATAAACAAATCTTCCAGCTGATGCCCGATCTTTTGCCAGCCCTGCGCTTCCCAGTAATTGCCGAACTCCTGGAAAAAGTCGAACGGTGAGCTGAATTCATCTTTCATCAGATAATGCAGCGTATAATCCATCCGATGGGCATTCCAGTACTTTTCCAATACATCTTCCAGCCGTTTGAGCCGGACAATATCGTCAAAAGACAGCATATGACTGCTCAAAATCTCATACGGCGCCTGATCCATATACGTATATTCATACTTGTCCGCATCGATTCGCAGACCGGTGCCGCGCAGCATTTTGAGGAAGCCCAGCTGCAGCTCCTCCGGTCCAAGCGCAAATACATCGTTGAACGTTTTACGGAATGTATTGTAGTCTTCCATCGGCAGCCCGGCGATCAGATCGAGATGCTGGTCGATTTTGCCGGACTCTCTAATCTTGGTAACGGTACGGCTCAGTTTGGTAAAATTCTGCCGGCGCTTGACCAGTTCATTGGTCGGATCGTTGGTCGACTGCACGCCAATCTCGAAGCGGAACACGCCCGGCGGCGCATGCTCGGCCAGATAATCCAGCACTTCCGGACGCATAATATCTGCGGTAATCTCAAACTGGAACGTACAGCCGTTATGATTGTCAATCAGAAACCGGAACATTTCCAGTGCATAGTCACGCTTGATATTAAAAGTACGATCCACGAATTTGATCAGCTTGGCGCCATTTGCGATCAGGTACAGAATATCGCTCTTGGTTCGTTCAATATCAAAATACCGTACTCCCACCTCAACACTCGACAGACAGAACTGACAGCTGAATGGACAACCCCGGCTCGTCTCAAAATACACGACCCGCTTTGACAAATCCGGGATATCCTCCACAAACCGGTGCGGACTCGGCAGCGCGTTTAGATCTTGCTTCGGACGACCCGGCATGACGATAACTTCTTCACCTTTGCGGTAGGCGACTCCATAAATAAAGTGGTACTTGCCTGCTCCTTCGATCTCCTGGAGAAGATGATGGAACGTCTCCTCCCCTTCCCCGATCACGATAAAATCCACATTATGCAACCGGTTCATCCAGTATTCGGTATCATAGGACACTTCCGGTCCGCCGAGAACGATACGAACTTCCGGCAGCACTTTTTTGAGCACATCGATGACCTTGATCGTCTCTTCAATATTCCAGATGTAACAGGAAAATCCGATCACATCCGGACGACGCTGGTACAGATCGGACACGATGTTCATCACCGGGTCCTTGATCGTGTATTCGGCTAGGTCGATGTCAAAGTCTTTTTCGCTGTAGGCTTTGAGACAGCGGATCGCCAGGGACGTATGAATGTATTTGGCATTCAGGGTGGACAGTACGACTTTCATGGGATCGCTCCTTTCAGTGTGCATAGGCGATGGCAGAATTCTCTTTTCTCCGCTCCATGCGTGTGCCTGTCGATGCAGCAGACGTAAGGAGTGTAATACCGTCCGAGCCGGTATAGAACATTAATATACGCTGCTGTTGCGGTTGTTGATTATGGTAGTGAATGTGTTGTTGACGTCCTGGATGACCTGGTCGGCGCAGGTGTTGATGAAGAAGTGGCCGTCCGGGTAGGTGAAGTAGTGGCAGGAAACTGCAGAGTATGCGCTCCAGCTATGGATGTCTTCGGTGGTCATATTATCCTGTTCTCCGGTCATGACGAAGATGGGCAGCGGAAGTGGTGGATACTGGCCGTTGTAGCGGTAGTCTTCCACCAGACGGAAATCGGCCCGCAGGATCGGCAGGAACAGCTGCAGCAGCTCCTCATGCTCCAGTACGGCGTCCGGCAGTCCGCCGAGTGTGCGGACTTTTTCCATAAACTGATCATCCGGCAGGGAACCCCATTGGTGATCCCGGCTAATATGCGGCGGCACCCGGCCTGCGAAAAAGCTGCAGATCGGATAGCGACCGGTCTCCCGGTGCACTTTATGTATCATCTCAAAAGCCAGCATGCTGCCCATGCTGTGTCCCACAAAAGCAAACTCCCGGTCGTCCTGCAGATGATCTCTCATCTCCTGCCAAGCACTCTCAATCACCGCGTCCATCTGCTCCAGCAGCGATTCGCTCATCCGGCTTCCATGACCAGGCAGCTCTATCGGAATCAATTCGACATCGGGATGCAACTGCTTTTTCCAGTTGTTAAATATATTACTGCTGCCGCCGGCATAGGCTAAGGCGAACAATCTGATTTTGCGTGCATTTGAATGGCTGTATGACATAAAATATCGTTCCTCTCTTCAGTGAAATTAAATACAGGGTGAGGCTTTGTTTGCTTTTCATATAGCGGCTTGAGATAATACGTTCCTTTACAGACAGCCGAGTACCCAGCCTTCGCGTCGGATCAGCCGGTGTTCATCCGCACTCAGCGTAGCCAACTTCAGATACGGCTCCAAAGTGTGGGACTGATCGCGCTGCTGCATCCAGCGGGCGATACAGCAGGCATCCCGCTCGTGTTCACTTATCGCGGCACTCCAGCCATCTTCCTCTATCCGCCGTCGGTACAGTGACGGATATCCCTCCACAATCACATGGTGATCTGCCGAAATATCCAGCCCGTCATACGGCCAGAAATGCACTTTCATTCCGTGCTTCTGATATCTGCGCAGTCTGCCAATCCACGGCAATATGGTGTGGGTCGAATAGGAGACGGCGCCCTGCATACCGGATACCCGGTCCAGATCGGTGACACTCTTGGTACTGGGGATGAATTCACGCTCCACCAGCCGCTTGTCTGTCGAATTTATATAATCGGCCTGCTGCTTGCTGTCTTTCATGGTGAGCCGGGTGGTTTTCCACGTACGATTACTCCACTGCAGGAACTGATCCCAGTCTGCCAGCTGCAGCCGATCAAGCTGTGTGATTGGATAGGATAGACCTGCATCGATTCCAATGATCATTCGTTCACTGCTGTTCAGCAGCTGAT
Source organism: Paenibacillus sp. Z6-24 (assembly GCF_054161335.1). Lineage (NCBI taxonomy): Bacteria > Bacillati > Bacillota > Bacilli > Caryophanales > Paenibacillaceae > Paenibacillus > Paenibacillus sp. Z6-24. The sequence continues at coordinate 3,702,629 of NZ_CP096398.1, forward strand.
CACGCAGCCAGATATAGAGGCTTCGCCTTGACCACCAACCGGCTTTGGCAGGAAGGATATTGATACTGCGGCTTGTCCTGTCGGGAGGCGGGTACAGCAGACGGTAACTGCCTGCCTCATCAGCCTCGGCTACTGCAAGGCCGCGTATACGCGAATCCGGACGCTCTGCACCGGAATAATCTATACCTATATATTTCTGAAATAAAGGCATATCAACCTTCCTTCACTTCGTTATTTATTGAAAAGGATACCATTGATAATTGGAAAAATACATCTTGGAATGGGTCAAACTTCCAGTCTAGTTCAGTATACACCGCGATCCGCATGATGGCGACGCTCATCCTGATATTCTTCATGATTGAGGTAGGTGGCAAAATATTTATATTGACCTGCTGATAAAAATATTATAAATTACTTTTAGTTAGTTATTTATTATTTTACCAAAAGGGAGTTTTTGTTATGAAGATTGCAGTTGTGACAACGATTATGCGAGTGGTACTCGGTATTCTGTTTCTGGCTCACGGGATCAGTAAATTTCAGATGGGATTGGATGGCGTAGCCGGCTATTTCCAGAGTATCGGCATTCCCGGGTTCATGGCTCCTATCGTAGCGTCGATTGAACTTATTGGCGGTATTCTGCTGATTGTCGGACTATTGACCCGCTATGTGTCGGTGGTACTGATTGTAGTACTGCTGGGCGCTATCTTTACAGCCAAGCTGTCTTTGGGCCTGCTTGGCAATGGACAGATGGCTGGTTATGAGCTGGATCTGACCTATATCGTTATCGCTCTCTATCTGGTTGTTGCCGGCCCCACACGCTGGTCGCTGGATCATCTGCTGATTGGTCGCAGAGCAAGCCGTACTTGACGGGAGGCGCAGCAGCGGACTAAAAAAGCGTGGCACCTTCACAGGTACCACGCCTCTTTGTATTGCTTCAACATATTGATCATTCAACCTATCCTCTTCCTACAGCTCATCACCATAGACGCTATCCTCTTCCATCGTCTTCTTCTGAAAAAAGGCAAGGAATGGCTCGCCGTATTTGCGGTATTTGACTTCGCCGACCCCTTTGATTGTCAGCATCTCGCCTTCGCTCTGTGGCTCTACTACACTCATCTCACGCAGTGTAGCATCGTTGAAAATGATATAGGAAGGCACGCCTTCGCGTGAAGCCAGCTCACGCCGGATCAGGCGCAGCTGTTCGAAGATCGTCTCGTTCACGGCAGACAGCTCTTCACCACGGCTGCCGGAACGACTGTGTGAAGACGCTGCCCGTCCGGCTGCAGCAGCGGCAGGCAGCGGTGCTCTTTGCATCACTTTATGCTGGCCTTTTAACACTTCGCCAGCCAGGGGCTGCAGCTTCACCACCGGATATTGTCCTTCGGTCAGCAGCAGATATCCCTCGGCAGCCAGTACATTGATACGCTCGGAGATTTCCTTTTCCGTCAGATGGGACAGCAGACCATGCGTAGGCAGCTCGTCAAACTTGTATTGTATGATTTTTTTGTTGCGTGATCCCTTGAGCACCTGGGCAACGACGGATACGCCGAACCGCTCGCGCAGCCGGTAGATGCAGGAGAAGATTTTTTGCGCTTCAATAGTCGTATCGACCAGTTCGCGGCTGTCCCTGCAGGAACTGCACTGTCCGCACGACTCACCGGAATGTTCTTCGCCAAAGTAGTCCAGCATGGCGTTGCGTAGACATTTGGTCGTATAGCAGTAGTCGATCATCTGCTGCATTTTGCGATAATCGTTATGCTTGCGGTCGCCTTCGTTCATATTCTGTTCCAGCAGAAACTTCTGGGTCATGATATCCTGCGGACTGAACAGCAGAATACATTCACTCGGATCGCCGTCACGACCGGCACGGCCGGCTTCCTGAATATAGGCTTCCATATTTTTGGGCATATTATAATGAATAACATAACGCACGTTGGATTTGTCGATCCCCATACCGAATGCATTGGTCGCGACGATCACACGCACATCATCGTACAGGAATGCTTCCTGGCTCTGATCACGCTCATCATCACTCATCCCGGCGTGATAACGGCCGGCACTTACACCGCTGCTGAGCAGACGGCTGTATAGATCATCCACATCCTTGCGCGTGGCAGCATACACAATTCCCGACTCATTTTCATGGGAACGGGCATAATCAATAACAAACTCCTTGCGCTGGGTCCCCCGCAATACGGACATGGACAGATTGTCCCGGCCCAGTCCGGTAATAAACACTTCCGGTTGATCCAGACGCAGCAGCCGCAAAATATCACTGCGGACTTCCGGTGTAGCCGTAGCGGTAAAAGCTGCCACCATCGGGCGCTCCGGCATCTGCTCCACGAATGGGGCAATCTCCAGATAACTCGTCCGGAAATCATGTCCCCACTGGGAGACACAGTGTGCTTCATCGACAGCGATACAGGTAATCTGCATGCCGTTCATCTCTTCACGGAACCAGTCCAGTTCCAGCCGCTCGGGTGCAACATACAGCAGCTTCAGTTCTCCGCGCCGGGCGGCACGAATACGATCATTCACTTCTTTGCCCGACAATGTGCTGTTAATATACGCAGCAGGTACTCCGGCTGCCGTCAGTGCATCCACCTGATCCTTCATTAGGGAGATCAGCGGTGAAATCACCAGCGTCACCCCATCGTTGACAAGCGCCGGAATCTGGTAACAGATCGACTTACCACCGCCGGTTGGCATAATGCCCAGCGTATCACGTCGTTCCAGCAGACTAGACACGATCTTGCGCTGTCCTTCCCGAAAATCCTCATATCCAAAATATTTCTGCAGCAGCTCCTGTGCCTGCTGCATGGCAGGCGCCTGCACGCTCATGTACAAAACTCCTATCTCATAAAATGTATCTTTACATCTCGTAGTATTGATTGGCTTATCGTATGATCTGCCCAGCGGCAGGTGACAATTGACTCGATCACAACACAGTATGCTCTTCTTCTATTTTACCAGAGTAGACCTGTGAATGTATGCTATTTACGGCAGACGGCAAAAAGCAGACCCGTAAGGATACGTAGCCTGCCTGGTCTGCTTCCTGCTTTCAATTATAACGTAATCCCCGCTCTTTTCCCAGTGTATTCGCATCTGCTGACTACTGTATAATCATCCTATTTTCTCGACTGATAGGGTCTAGTAGCAAGTTAGTACTGCTTTTTTATCATTACTAAGTAATAAGTACTATTTAAAAATTGGCTTATTTAGGACCTAAAGTATATTTATGGTTGACAATCTATTGTTAGAATATATAATAAAATGGTAATTTAATACATTTAAAGGGGATAGTAATTTGAAATTAACATTGAAAATGTTGAGTGTCGCTGCGCTTGCTCTATCGATTGGGATTAGTATGAGTAGCACGTCTGCTTATGCACAATCCGGTTCTGCTACAGCTTCCTTTCCCAAACCTCAAAATTTCAAACCGCTAATTGAGTCTGCACCATCCGTAACCAAATCCGCTGATCAAAAGAAAATATCTACTAAAAGTATCAGCTTGCAAAACCAAAACCTGCGCAGCCTGACGGCAGCTGAAGATACATACGGCGCCAATACTTCACCAGATCAAGCTATTCCTATTGACAGCAATACTATCATCAATGGCTACATTACTCAGCAGGGAGAGAGCCGCTGGTATAAAACATCCATGCAAGCCAATTTGAAGCTAACTGCTTATATGGCTGCAGGCACTACCAACACCGATTATGACCTGGCGCTATATCGCCTGAACACGACTACGTCTACACTGGAACAAGTCTCCCTCTCTTCTAAAGGTGCCGGACTATATGAACTGCTGAGCTATATTGGAACTCCCGGAACCTACTATATCAGTGTAACTTCTTATCAGGGCGCTGATACAACCAATCCATTTACTCTGTTCACTACGCAGTCAGACAGTTATGATCAAAGTGAGCCGGATGACAACCCCTGGTTTGCCAAGGACCGTGGTACTGCACCTTTCACCAGTCAACAAAACATCGATAATGCTCTCGACGAAGACTGGAGCAAAATCACACTGAATGCACAGAGCAAAGTGAATCTTCGTTTGAATAACACCTCTGCTAATGGTACTTATATTCTGCAAATCTGGGATGCGAACCTGAAAAGCCTGGGTACACTAAACCAAAATACAGATGGACAAATTGTACTTCCTGCTGGAAGCTATTATGTTCAAGTAATGGCACCATCCAACTTTGACCTCACTACCCCATATACACTCAGTGTTAATTACCAGAATGCGGCAATTACACGTGTTGCCATCAGTGAGGTAGTTTCCGACCGTGGCGTGCAAGGAATGGTAAACTATGGTTACGGCCAAAAGTGGCGGGTAGGCTACAACATTACCGTTAAAGGCCGTGCTTTTGATGCTACTGGCAATCCAATTGCCAATGGACTCGTAAGCGTAGGCGTGAAAGTAAAGCTGAATAATAAAATCATCACAGAAGTTGGCACTACAGACAGCATGGGATACTTTGCTATTCCAATGAATATTGGACCGGCTATAGGTCAGTATTCCTACTCTGCCCCGGCATCTACCCATTACTTTGATATTATCGATATTGCCTTTGCAAGTGGAACAAATACTGTGCAAGCCGATATCAATACGCTGTATCATTTTGCATACAGCAGCCGGTAAAATAGAACTTCTGATGAATTTCATTCTACTAGGAATTAGTCTTTACAATCGGTCCTTTTCTTATGGGATCAGATAAAATACAAAACAACGCGGTATCTTTCCTCTGAAAGATACCGCGTTGTTTTGTATTTATGCAATCATTCTATGGCTGGATGCCATAGCATAGATCGGCTATATTAGGTTTTGCGCAGACGTCGCTGAATATAATACACCACATAACACAGCACCATAAAAGCAATTCCGCAGTAAAAAGCCAGACTCTGATTCGGATCAAAGGCTATACCGATACACGACGCCAGACAGAGCACAAAAGCGGCAATTGGTACAAACGGATACAGCGGCGTGCGATATTTCAGATCGCGCACATCATGGCCTTCACGAATATACTGTCTGCGGAACATGAACTGGGAAGCGGTAATGCCCATCCAGACCACGACAACGGCAAAGCCTGATACCGACACCAGGAAAATATATACCGTATCCGGTGCCAGCACACTCGACAGCAGCGCCAGTCCCCCGCCGAGCATGCTGACGATCATCGCATTCAGCGGAATGCCCGCACGGGTCAGTCTGGCAAACAGCGGCGGCAGCAGACGCTCGGAAGAAAGCGACCACAGCATCCGCGAACACGCGTAGAGACCGGAGTTCGCCGCCGACAGCAGCGCGGTAATGATAACAAAGTTCATCAGATCCGCCGCATACGGAATACCGATCCGATCAAACACCACTACAAACGGACTCTCGATCACACCCGCCTGCCGCCAGGGGATCAGGGCCGACAGCACGAAAATCGTACCGACAAAGAAAATAATAAGGCGGCCTACAGTCGCCTTGATCGCACGCGGAATCGTCTTCTCCGGTTCCACACTCTCCCTGGCGGCAATACCGATCAGCTCGGTACCCGAGAAAGCAAAGTTCACGGACAGCATCGCCATAAAGATCGGAAAGATGCCATTTGGGAACAGCCCGCCGTCACTCGTAAAATTACTGAGCAGCGGTGCAGCATTCGTATCGTTCATCGGCAGCAGTCCAAACACCGCAGCTCCGCCCAATACGATAAACAGCAGAATAACCGCTACCTTGATACCGGAAAACCAGAATTCGGCTTCGGCAAAAGAACGCACCGAGAACGCATTTAACAAAAAGACCAGTATCGCGAATATGCCGCTCCACATCCAGACCGATGTATCCGGGAACCAGCGCTGCATTAATAGACCGGCTGCCGTAAATTCCGAACCCAGCGCAACAGCCCAGGTGAGCCAGTACATCCAGGCAATCATGTACCCGGTACCCGGACCAATAAACTTCGCGGCATACGCGTGAAAGGCACCCGTTACCGGCATATGTACAGACAGTTCGCCCAGACAAAGCATCACCAGATAGACGATAACCGCACCGACCAGATAGGCCAGAATCGTACCGAGCGGACCTGCCTGATTAATCGTATAGCCCGAACTGAGAAAGAGGCCGGTTCCGATCACACCCCCGAGAGAGAGCATGACCAGATGACGGCTTTTCATTTTGCGTTGAAATTGTCCGGCTTCGGCTTCCTTAGCCGCCGGTTCCTGTTCTGCTGACATCACATTCCTACCTTTCCTTATTGAAGCTTATTCAATTTGCTGCGCTATGCTTCACCTCTGAGCGCTGCACGCACGCTGCTGATATCTGCGGGTGTCGTACGACAGCAGCCGCCGATCAGCCGGGCTCCCTGCTCATACCAATCGCGTGCCTGCTGTCCATAATCCTGTGTGCATGCAGATCCATGCCACGTCTTGGTCACGGGATCATACTGTTCACCGGAGTTTGGATAGACCAGAATCGGCTTGCTCGTCTGTGACCGCATGGTACGGATCAGCGATGGAATATAGTCGAGAGCAGTACAGTTAATGCCTACAGCTGCTGCCTGCTCCTGCGTATCCAGCCAGGTTGCGCAATCTGCGGCACGTTCTCCGCTGCTGATATGCTCTTCGTCTCTCGCACTGAAGCTGAACCAGGCATACACACCGGGGAACTGCTGCAGCACGGTGATGATGGCTTTTGCTTCGATTAGACAGGGAATGGTCTCGCAGGCCAGCACATCTACACCGGCAGCGACGAGTTCCCGGATACGCGGCTCGTGAAATTGGACGAGCTGCTGTTCATTTAGTTCATAGTCTCCGCGATATTCGGAGCCATCCGCCAGATAGGCACCATACGGACCGACAGAGGCGGCGACAAGCGGACGTGGACGATGTGGGGCTGCAGCGGTTTCGATATCCGGTTGATTGATGACGGACTGATCTGCTGCAGAGTAATTGTCCCTATTGCTCAAGCCTTGATAGCCGGACCAGAACGAATCCCGCGCTTCCACTGCAATCTGTACCGATCTGCGGATCAGTTCTCTCGCCTCCTGCTCACTCCATCCGCGCTGCACAAAGCCCGGAATTGTAGCCTGATAACTCGCCGTAATCGCACAGTCCGCTCCTGCTTCAAAATACCGGTGATGCACCTGCCGGATCGCCTCCGGGTTATCCAGCAGCAGCCGTGCCGACCAGAGACTGTCATTGAGATCCGCACCACTGCGCTCCAGTTCGGTAGCCATTGCGCCGTCCAGGATCATGACCGGGTATTGTTCTAATATAGACTGAATCGGATTCATGCTTTACCCCTTTCATGCAATAAAGTTGATGCTGTTAAAAGTTCCTCCTGACAGAAAATAACTGTACCGGACCCGCCATCAGCGGAAAAAGTGCAGTCTGTCCATCCTGCCAGATATGTCAGCTTATTGTGAACGTATTTTAGATGATTCCTGTTCATTTGTAAACCATATGTACAAAAGACAGCCCGCATGATCGCTGGCTGTCCGGTCTATTCGATATACTGTTTTATTTTAAATGCACTGATCCTTCATCCTGTAATGGCAGCAGGCAGTCGCTCAAAAATGATCATAACTGACAAATTCGCCTACAGGCTTGCGATAGCCTCTAATGCGCTGGCTGTCCGTATCTTCCCTGCCGATGGTGATCATCATCGCAGGTACATACCGTTCCGGAATATCCAGTATCTGCTGAACAGCGGCAGGATCAAAACCGATCATTGGACAGGTATCCCAGCCTTTGTCCTTGGCGGCCAGCATGAATGTCATCGCAGACAGGCTCGCATTACGAATCGCCTCGTCCCTTTTGAATACTTCGCCCCGTTCGTCATAAAACTGCTGCACCGATGCTACCTGAATATCATATTCCTGCTGATTGAGAATGCCGAGATGAAGCAGTCCTTCATTGATCTGCGGGGCATTATGATGGGCATCCATATGACCGAGTACGATCACAACGGCCGAAGCAGTCTGGACTTTATACTGTTTGCCGGAAGCTTCATACATCTGCTGCTTGCGCTGCTCATCCTGAACGACCACATAGTGTGCATGCTGCAGATTAAAGGCAGATGGTGCATACTTGACCAGTTCAAAGATCTCCTCCAGCTCATAGGATGAAATATCGACCTGAGGTAGAAATTTATTGGCGGATCTTCTCTGTTTGATAATGGATACCAGTTCACTCATGCGATATCGTTCCTCTCATTTATCGGGTGGGGTAGATAGATTACAGTCTGAATTGTACAAAATTAGATCAGGGCATCCAGCGAGTAGGCACCTGCACCGGTCAGAGCGACACCGATCAGTACGACGATCAGGATCAGGTTGAACTCGTAACCGCCTGCTGTGTTCCAGAATCCGTTGGGAGCATGCACTTTGACGATCGCCATCACCATGGTCAGCGAGAGCAGCACAGCGACAATTGGAGTGAACAGTCCTGCAGCAAATGCCAGACCACCCAGCAATTCCACCAGTCCGGCTGCTACTGCAGCTGTTACACCAGGCTTGATCCCGAGCGATTCCATCCAGCCGCCGGTTCCTTTGGGACCAAATCCACCAAACCATCCAAACAGCTTCTGCGCCCCATGCGCTGCAAAAATGACACCAATCACAACACGTATTAACAATAATCCCGTACTCCACATTTTCTTTTCCTCCCGGATTTTAAGTTTATTTTTGAATAATAATCTGCAGATGCCTTTGATTGCAGGCTGATGACTGATAAGCAGATTGTTGTTTGTCTGTTCTGCATAAAAGGGCAATGTGCATTAATTCCTTCATATATGGCTATTTCCTAATATCTTTATATTAAGATATTATTCCAAAAAAAATGTGCACTTTGATGTGCCTTGATATCGATTTCTTTATTGATGATTCCGTAGATCATCGCTCACCCTGTTCTACAGAAATTTTTGAAGTATAATCATCTGTACTTCCTCCGTAATCTCTATTTAATAAATCTTAATCTTAAGATATTTATAATATAACGCCTCTATTGATCAATTGCAAGCTTTTTTTATTGTTTATTTTACGTGTTTTTGTGCTTCTATGTTTATGCTCTTGTGTTTCCATTTTTAATCATTGCCGATTGGGTTCCATATAAAAAGCAGCCGTCAAGCCGGACAAATCACTCGGCGCATTTAATCCGCCGACCGATTGCCTGGCTTGCTGGCTGCTTTATTTTTACTTATCCATTGTTATAAAAGGCTTACCTTATGCAGATATGCATCCCTCCTGTCAGTTCCCCATCAACCGCACTTCATGCAGGGTCGGTGTGTACCAGTTGTTCGGATTATTGTGCAGCACGGCATTAACCATATTGATCCGTACATAACGGGCAGTAAATGATACGGCATCCGAAGTGAATCCGTAGGCTGTATTGCCCGTGCGATCAATCGTCGTGTAATTGACACCATCATTGCTGTATTCAATTTTGTATTTGTAATAGGCTTCCGATCCCTTGTACAGGAACCAGGAAATGTTGATCTCGCTGATCTTTTGGGATGTACCGAGATCGACCTGCCACCAGGCGGGCCATGCAGCGGAGCTTGCCGCCCAGGCAGACTGGGCATTGCCATCATTGGCATTGGAAGCAGGAGACGAACCTGCTGCCGAGATCGCTGTCGCCGGTTTACCCTGTGCATGATTGGTCAGTGCCGGAAGTGTAACCTGTCCGGAAGCGGCATCGATATTCCAGCTGCTGTACCAATTCAGGGAAGCGGTACGGGCGCTGTCATTGAGCGTCAGGGGCAGCCAGATAAATTTGTGATCGCTCAGATTAAGCGGATTCCAGCGGTCGCCCATATAAATATAGCTGGTGCCCGAGCTGCCCGATATGGTCGCAATCGAGTGAATCTGTGTCGCATAGGCGGATGGATCTCCGAATGGTGACAGCGCGGACCAGCTGCCTGTCATCGACGAAGATGTTGCGTAGCTGCCCTGATTGGGATACCAGCCGGATGCCTGGGAAGTGAACAGATAGTAGGTACTTCCTTTCTTCACTACTGCCGGCGCTTCCCGGTAGGCGCCCTCGAATACCCAGCCGACAAAGGAAGACACATTCGTATACTCACTGTTCAGCTTGAAGATCGCCATGGAATTGTTGGCACCGCCGTTATTCTGGCGGGAAGCAGTGATCAAATACGCCTGATTGTCCGTATCCACGAATACCGTCATATCCCGGGATTCGTAATTGAGCGGGCGGAAGCTGCCCAGATAGGTAAAGTCTCCATCCGGTCTATCACTGGTAGCCACGGCAACGCGGGCGAGTGAATAGTCACTGCCATTCTCGTAGTGGGCCCACATTACATATTTGCCGGTGGCTTTGTTATAAATGACTTTGGGGCGTTCAATTTTGCTGGAGGCGAGCTCGGCGGCGGAACTTTTGGTCAGGATGCTGCGGCCGAATGTCCAGTTTCTCAGATCGGTGGAGGTGTACACGTTGACCTTGTCGAATTTGCCGCTGACGGCGTGCTCTCCATACCAGTAATATGTAGAACCGACTTTGAGAATATTGCCGCTGTTCGCCTGAATCGGATTTCCTGCGGTGTCTTTCCAGTCTGTTCCGTTGGTGATCGTCGTACTGGCTGCTTCAGCATGCTGGCTTCCGGCTCCCCAGCCGGTCAGTATGAGCAGCAGACCCAGACTGGTGAGCAGCAGCTTGCACGGGAATAAACGGGTGATCTTTTTCATACACTCATCCTCCTGCTTGGATAGTATAGACAGCTTTGGTGGAATACATGCTTATTCTACGAACTTTTGTAAACGCTTACAATCATAGAATAGGGAAATGCTGCCCAATATAAAGGAAGAATTGCCTATGCTGGATCGCTGAATATTAGTTGGTCTTCCATCTGCTTCCCATGATCCGGGAGGGTTAGACGATGAGCATGAGTCATACCGATAGACGTATCACACTGGTTACAGAGGCAAGTAGTCCGCAGGATATGGGGACTGCGATCTGCCGCAAGCTGGCTTCACAGGGCGTGGATATCTTTTTCACCTACTGGAATGCGGATGCCGGGAGAGCTGGCGTATGCGGCGACCAAGGGGGCGATTTCGGCATTTACCAAGTCCCTGTCCCGTGAACTGGCTCTGCTGGGGATTACGGTAAATGCGGTCAATCCCGGACCGACCGATTCAACGTGGATGAATGATGAGATACAAGAATATCTTTTGCCCCAATTGCCAATGGGTCGTATCGGTACACCCGAGGATGCAGCTCGAATGATCGCCTTTCTTGCCAGTCAAGAGGCGCAGTGGATTACCGGTCAGATTATTCATTCGGAAGGTGGATTTATCCGCTGATCTCACACAAGCTTCGCTATTTGGCACCTTTACTTTTCTATATACCGACTCCAATTTCATCCCGCCAGCGAACGGCATGCGTGCGAGCCAGCTCCACAAAGGCATTGAATGACGGCGACTGCCATTTTTTGAGATGGTAGACCATCTGGGTGCAGACGCGCTGATTGTCGTCATTCCACGCCAGCGCAGCCAGCTTGCCTTCTTCCAGCTCTCTGCGGACCGTCATCATCGGCAGGAAGCTCAGACCCAGACCCGACATCACACACTGCTTGATCGCTTCGATACTCCAGAACTCCAGACTGGGATCTGTAAAGATACCATGCCGGTTCAAATGCTGCTCGAACAGGTTGCGGTACAGACAGCCTGTCTCCGTATGCAAAATGGTCTCCAGCCGCAGATGTTCCGGCAGCACCTGCGGCTGTAGCACGAGCGGATGATCCATCGGTGCGATCAGCGTCATGCGCTCCTCGACCAGTGTCTCCATATGCAGATCCCGATCGCCCTCTTCCGGCAGCAGGGTGAACACAATATCCAGCTCGCCCCGGCGCACCTGCTCCTTGAGCTCTGTGCAATTGCCCGGTCTGAGAATCATGCGTACATTCGGATAGCGATGGCGGAATTCCCGAATAATGTCCGGCAGACGCGAGGCGGCGAGCGATTCCGGCGCACCAATATTCAGCGTTCCTCCCGGCTCATCCGACGAACGCACTACATCCCGCGCCATATCATGCATCCGGGCAATCTCCTGGGCATACGGCAGCAAGCGGCGTCCGGCATCGGTCAACAGTATTTTCTTGTTGATCCGGTCAAATAGCGGCGTATTCAGCTCCTGCTCCAGTGCCTGAATCTGCGCGGTAATACTGGACTGTGCATAATCGAGCTTGTGCGCTGCCCGGGTGAAGCTGCCGGTCTCTACTACCGTTAGAAAAGTAAACAAATGTCTCGATTCCATTCCCGTTTCACTCCTTCATCTGATCCGTTTTATAATGATCCATCGGCATAAGCGATGGATGTCATTCATAACTTCCGTTTTTCCGATGGGACTATTATCTGCTAACCTGTAGAAAATTACAAGAAAGCAGGAAAGCATATGTCATCTCTACCTGATCACACTCCTCCCTACACTGGCCATACAGCCGCACAGCAGCCGGAGCTGCGGCATTCGATCGGTATGTCGCAGGCGGTCGCGCTGTATATCGGTGCTGTACTCGGCTCCGGCATACTGATCGCTCCCGGTCTGGCTGCAGAAATGTCCGGCCCTTCTTCACTGATTGCCTGGGGCTTTATGACGCTGCTGATTCTGCCGATGGCGCTGTCCATGGGTCTGCTCTCTGCCCGCTTTCCGAATGCGGGCGGTGTATCGCATTTTGTGACGCTCGCCTTTGGTCCGCGTGCCGGAGCACTGGCAGGCTGGTTTTTCCTTATGTCTGTACCGATCGGTGCACCGGTCGCTGCATTGACCGGTGCCGGTTATATGACAGCAGCGATGGGATGGAGCGACTCCGTTCGCATTCTGCTGGCTGCGCTGATTCTCGCTGCCGGGCTGGTCGCCAACTGGATCGGAATGCAGCTGGCAGGCCGCATTCAGATCGCTGTTGTGCTCTCCATTATTGCCGTACTGACCTTTGCCATTGTGGCGGCCATGCCGCATATGCAGATGGTTCACTTTACCCCGTTTCTGCCGCATGGATGGCTACCGGTCGGACAGTCTGCCGCGATGCTGTTCTGGTGCTTTATCGGCTGGGAAGCGGTGTCCCATATGTCCGAAGAATTCCGTAATCCGCAGCAGGCAGCAGTGCGGGGAATTATGATTGCTGCCGTGATAGTGGGCATTCTGTATTTTCTGACTGCCCTCGCGGCAGTTGGTACACAGAGCTATCTGCATGGCGGCCCGGATACATCGCTCGTATGGATGATCAGCCTCACGCTCGGTCCGTGGGGCGCCGTACTCGCCGGACTCACCGGCCTGTTCATCTGTACAGCTACTATTATTGCCTATGTCGGCGCCGCTTCCCGGGTCGCCTATGCACTGTCCCGGCAGGGCTTTGCACCGCGCTGGATGAGCAGACTGTCTCAGCGATATAGGACACCGGCAGGTGGTCTGGCTTTTCTGACCGGATGCTTTGCCATTGTACTGCTGCTGTACGGCAGTCATGTTCTCTCGCTGTCCGTGCTGATTAAGTTGCCCAATGCCGCTTTTATTCTGACCTATCTGGCAGGCTGTGCAGCCGGTATACGACTGCTGCGCGGATACCGGACAGGCGTGGTCATCAGCTGGATTTCGTTTGCTTCAACAGCAGTGATTTTTCCTTTTTCCGGCTGGGCTATTGTGTATCCGGTTGGAATAGCGGCTGTTTTCCTGCTGATTCTGTGGCTGCGTGCTAAACGTGGAACAGCGCATATTTTTTGAAGACCTTTTTCATATACTTTTCACACATCTCTCCCACGGTTCTCACATAATCGACTGGTAAGATGAACTTAAATCAGCAGTCAGTCATTCGAGAGCGAGTGCCTGACACCGACGGATACAGGACAGATACAGATCGTCCCCACCCGGACAGTATCTTTGCCCCTCACTCCGGCTGACTGATTGCTTATATCCTACTAATGAGGTGACCCTGATGAAAAAATGGTCTAAAAACGCAGCAGCATTGTTAACAGCCGTAACTGTACTCGGAGGAGCAAGCAGCGTATTCGCGGCTACCCCTACTACCACTCCGGCACAACTAGCCCAAAAAGTGGAATCCGCCAAAGCACCTGTCACTTCCAAAACGTCCAGCACCATGAGCAAAAAAGCGCCGGTTACCAAGAAAACACCCGCTGCCAAAAAAGCCGCTCATTCCACAGCCCAAAAAGTGACTCATAAAGCCAAAACACACAAAACCAAAGCAGGCAAATCCGCCACTCACAAAGTAAGAGTACACAAAAAAGCCGCTCACAAAGCCAAACATACCGCCCATAAAGCACGTACTGCACACCAAACAACAACCCAACCGTCCACACACAAATAAAAGTGATACTGTAAACACACTGCCTTACACAAGAGGAATATTGTAAATACACTGCGTTATGCTCACACGCTAACGCTTTATCATTCAGGTATGATTCCCGATTGAAAAGGTTGAACGGTTACTAAAACTTGCTGCAAAAAGGCGGAATGCTCTTCTGAAGAGTTTCCGTCTTTTTGGCATCATCCAGCTCTGGTTGTGATTGCAATCATTCAGATTATCCGGAAGACTTTTCCAACTTTGAAAAGTTCTCTATTCATCTGTTATATTAACATTTACATAAGCGTCTGCTATCGTACATGTGCTATTTATTTCCCTGTAAAGGTGGGCTTGGCATGACCCGTATATTTGTCGTGGATGACGATCCCTACATCCTCCAACTGATCAGCAGCTATTTGATCAAGGAACAATATGAAGTGTCTTCGTTCGCACACGGACGAGAGCTGCTGGAGCATGTACGTGCCCTGCAGCCGGACTGTCTGATTCTCGATATTATGATGCCGGGCATCAATGGGCTGACGCTGCTGACCGAGCTGCGGACCTTTACCGAGATTCCCATCATTATGATCTCTGCACGCGGAGAAGAAGTCGATCGGCTGAATGGGCTGGAGCTAGGCTGTAACGATTTTCTGAGCAAGCCGTTTAATCCACGCGAGCTGGTCGCCAGGGTCAAAAGTATGCTCCGGTTAATCCACAGCAGCAAACTGGCCGCTGAAGCCGCCGTTCTATCGGCATCGGAATCTGCGGACGCTGTGAATGCAGCCGGGCATCTGACGGATGAAACGCCATGTCCACTGAACGCTGACTATATCAGCGCCGGCAATCTGCAGATCTCCGAAGAGTTCCGTCAGGTGATGGTACAGGGACATGAATTGTCCCTGACTGCACGTGAATTCGAACTGCTGCTGTTTCTCGCCAATCATCTGCAGCGTCCGTTCAGCCGGGAACAGCTGATCCAGCAGGTCTGGAATTACGACTTTTTCGGTGAAGTGCGTGTCGTGGATGATCTGGTCAAACGAATCCGCAAAAAGCTCGTGCAATACCACTCTACATTAACGATTGATACCGTCTGGGGCTTCGGCTACAAAGCGGCTGTCCATGAATCATGAAAACGATCCGCAGCAAAATGCTGCTGGCGCTATGCGCAGGCATGCTGGTGACGGTCGCCATTACCGTACTGCTGTTTATCCGGCTGATCGATGATCTGCTGCTGAATCAGGTCAAACATCAGCTCAATGAGCAGACGATCAAGGCGGTGCATATTCTGAATACCGATGATATGGACAGTCTGGACAGCGACAGCTTCCGCTTTTTTATCAAAGACACACTGTTTTATGCAGATTATTTTGTGCTGGATATGCAAAATAAAGTGGTCGCCTCCAGCAATTCCGCTGAAGTCGGCACACAGATGAACGGCTTCCCGGCTAATCGGGAAGGCATTATGCAGCTGCATGATACCAAGGTACTGTACAGTGAAGCCAGGCTGACGCATCAGCCGTTCCGGGTCATATTGTATTCGCCGCTCTCCTCGCTGCGGGCGCTCTATATCCCGCTGCTGCGGACAACCCTGCTGTCGATTACGGCCAGCTTTATCGTGATTTTGCTGATTGGTCTGTTTGCCGTATGGCGCATGGTTCAGCCGCTTAACCGGTTAAAGGAAGCGGTCAGCGCCTATGAACCCCATCGTATGAGCAAGGAGCCATTTTTGCAGGCGGATCACACCGAGATCGGCGAGCTGATCAGCACCTTTCAGCTGATGGCCAACCGGCTGCAGCTTCATCATCGGCACCAGCTGGAATTTCTGCAAAATGTCTCCCATGAACTCAAGACACCCTTGATGTCCATTCAGGGATATGTATATGCGATACAGGATCAGGTGCTGCCAACGGAACAGGGACTGCATATTATCTCGACTCAGTCACAGCGTCTGATCGATATGGTGGGCAAGCTGCTGCAGCTGTCCCGCCTCGAGAGCGTGGATGAGGAATGGCCGATCACCCAGGTTGATCTGCGTAGTATGCTTGAAGAAGCGGTGTATCTGCTGCTCCCCAATGCGCAGCAGCAGGGAATTCAGCTGAGTGTACAGGGTGAATCACAGTCTGTCGAGGTAGCGGCGGAACAACTGTTTCAGGTACTGCTGAATCTGCTGCAAAATGCGGTGCGCCATACGAAAGAGCAGGTGATTCTCTCCCTGGAACAGCCGGAGCACTCTCAGATTGACTGGATTATCCATGTGGATGACGATGGACCAGGTATTGCCCCCGAAGAGCAAGAGCATATTTTCCAGCGTTATTATGCCGGGATCAATGGAGTGACCGGATTGGGACTTGCAATCAGCAATCAGATCGCTTCCCGGCTGCACGCTGAACTATTCTGCGGCACGTCACCGATCGGAGGCGCCCGCTTTACCCTGATTCACTATCGGACTCATCCTGTCCCATCTTCACCTGATCCAATCATGCCATATCCTCATAAAGGTGCTTGACACCATGGTCTGATTGGGTAATCTAATGGTATAGAGGCTGTATAATCATTGCTGAGACGCTGTGTGCTATCCATTGATTAGACAGCCTCTATGCAGATCCAACATCCCGATCACGTGGAAAAGGAGGAATTACGATGTCTGGTATCAGAGTTGCCCGCGATGAAGAGCAGCTGGTCATTGACTGGCAGCGATCCAAGATTGAAATCCCTCTCGGTGAGGCCGTCCATGTCGCTGTTGATCAAGATGTATTCAGTTCTGATGACCATCCGGCTCTGCTCAAGTGCCCGTATGGCACACGGAAGCGGATCGTCATTCAGACGTCGCCGGATACGTATCTCATACTGAACGACAAGTATATCTCTGTTATGAACAAATCCCAATTCGGCAGCCATAGTCTGAAAACACCAGTCTAAGCAGTGTCTGAATCCCTGGTCCCTTTCCCCTGCTATTTGTGACTCGTCATTTCATGACATCCTTCCAGACCTGCAGGCAGATGGTTGTGTAACCAGCTGCAGGCTGAGCTGCGTCGTCTGCCTGCTTCCGGACTGGAAAAGGATGGCCATACCGCAGAAGCTATTTAATGATTCGCCCCCGGATAAACCTTCCTCCAGGGACAAGACTGATTTCCCGGCGGGTCTACTCATCTGCCATCATCCGCCGTATACATACAAGATAAACAAGCTGCTCTGGATATCCTGTACATCATCTGTTATCATGGGTGCGTATGTGATCAACAGATTCCCGAGCAGATTCAGCAGCATCCCGGATCAGATCCGGCAAGATCGGCTTCTGTTTTTGAATGAGTAGATTGGGTAAATTAACAGTGTTTCAACCGGGGCGCATATGCGATTATGCTGACTGGCTAAGTTGATGGCTGTCCATCCAATCCTTGTATCTCATCTATGACATCAACAACATCCATACACCCACACTCATTGATAACAGGGGGGTAACCAATATGGGGTTAACCAAGCAAGAACGTATCCAGCTGCACAATTTTAACAACCTGACCAAATCACTCAGCTTCAATATGTATGATATCTGCTACACCCGGACCAAAGAAGAACGGGAAGCATATCTGGAATATATTGATGAGCAATACAATGCCGACCGCCTGAGCAAAATTCTGACCAATGTATCAGACATTATCGGGGCTCACGTACTGAACGTGGCCAAGCAGGATTATGTACCACAGGGTGCCAGTGTAACGATGCTGATCTCCGAAGGACCGGTAGAGACGGCGCCGAATGCTTCATTTGAAGAATCACCAGGTCCGCTGCCCGAGCATGTACTGATGCATCTGGACAAAAGCCATATCACGGTGCATACGTATCCGGAATATCACCCTGACGAAGGAATCAGTACGTTCCGCGCGGATATTGACGTGTCCACCTGCGGCGAGATCTCCCCGCTCAAGGCGCTGAACTTTATGATCCATTCCTTTGATACGGATATTATGACGATGGATTACCGGGTTCGCGGCTTTACGCGTGATATCGAAGGCCACAAGCTGTTTATCGATCATGATATCAGTTCCATTCAGAACTTTATCCCGGACGAGGTTCAGGATATGTACCATATGATCGATGTGAACGTATATCAGGAAAATATTTTCCACACCAAATGCAAACTGAAAAAATTCGATCTGGACAACTATCTATTCGGCTATACCAAGGAGTCTCTCTCCGAGGAAGAACAGGCACAGATCACCAAAAGACTGACCCGCGAAATGGATGAAATCTATTACGCCAAAAATATGGACGATAAGGACGAGTAGGAATGAGTCACGAACTACTGACTGATGTGCAGCATCATGAAGGTTATCGTGAAGCACAATTTTTCTCTCTCCTATTTCAGCGAAATGTCTCTGTGCACCTGATGGACACAGAGACTCCGCTGGAGATCAATCGGCCAGAAGACATTTTGCCGCTGATCCAGCCGCTCGCTCTATCAATTCCATCAATCTCTGCTGAAGAGACTGTACAGACAGACCGATGATTCATGTAGAGCTGGACTGTAACTGGGAAACTAAGTACGGGCTGGAATAGCTGATCCGAGATGAGCAGATTCTGTATGTCGGCAGCCGTGAAATGCTGCGGGAATGGCAGCCTGAATCCTATTATGCGGACTATACACTTAATTATGTATTTGGGAATACATATGACGATCTCTAGAAGATCCGAAAATACTTCCCTCGGACAGGCACCGACTTCAATCGGTGTCTTTTTTGTTATGCTTTTACAGCATGAATATGTCCCGTAGCCCTCCATATATCCCATAACTTTGGATAAGTCCGTATCTATTGTTTATACTTATTCGTTTTCTTAATTGCTGGCTAAACTATACTATCCGAAAAGGAGAACAAACCATGAAAATTGCCAATGGAGTAACCATGCTTGAACTTCAGATTGAATCTTTCGCCGGTCCTCAGGAGCTGAATCCCACGCTTGTCTGGGACGGGGATCATACTGTGCTGATTGACATGGGCACCCCCGTGATCCGGACAGCGATGAATGAGGCCGAGACATACGTCAAGACATAATGAATCAAGTGAATCATTCTCCCAGAGAAAGAGTGGACAAAACATTGCCTGGTGACGAGGTACTTCCCTTTTGCGGCGGAATCCAGATCATCTTCACACCCGGACATCCCCCGGTCATATCAGCCTTTACTTAAAAGAGAGCAAGACTCTGGCAGCCGGCGATTCCATGTATAGTGTGGACGGTGTCTTACAAGGACCTCATCTCCCGCAATTGCGTTACGTATCCGGTTGGTCGGGTCCGATGACGTACACCCTGACGCCTGATTTCCGTCCAAATGACCGGGCTGCATCCAGGTTGTTCATGTATACATCTATTTTATTGCCTTTGATCGCACTACCGGTATCTTCCGCTTTGCGGTAGCCAACGCCTTCGATATACATCCACCAACCTATAGGGATCACCCGGGGATCTACGGAGACAGTCTGTCCTTCGGCTACGATCGCTCCGGAGGCGGTCACTCCATAACCGGCATCTCCCGGCTGCTTGCCGGTACTCTCCAGCCCCGCCGTATAGGCAGTCAGCTCAGTCTGAAGTGTATAGCGGTAAGCTTTCACAGGCAATGACGCCGCATCGGCTATGATCTGTGAATCGGCTGGCTGCCGGGAAGGAACGAATGGATCAGAACTGCTGCCGGAATGATCATGATCTATCTCCATACCAGCGGATGCGGGAACAGATACACCCGGCCGGATGGGTTCAGGTTCTTGTGTACCCACAGCAACCACCTGCGGATGGTAAGGCTGCACCGTTTCTCTGGAAATGATCTGGTCGGATACGGCTATTCCATCCTTCATTCCAGCCAGCAGGGTCATTTTCACAAGGCCGGTCTGACCGGTCTGGATAATCCGCTGCTTTCCCTGTTTCAGCTGTGGATCATTATAATAGACCGTCTCATACGGAATAGGTTCTACTGTGACTATCTGCTGACGGGTTACCCGGGTAATGCGGATGGTCATCCGGTTATGAAGCGGCGCAGCGGCCTCTGGCTGCAGCAGATCATCAGGTGCCAGCTCGATATGCTGCTGACGAAGCACATCGCTGACTGTACTGCCGTACGTCCGGACACTATACTGACGTCCATCCGCCAGAACAGAGACTACTGCCGCTGTTGGAGAACGATCTTCTGGCTGCATTACAGCCGAATACATATACAGCAGCATAGCACCAATCAGAAATACGGCACCTACAAATAACAGCACAGGCGCAAGTACAGGATAGCGGTAATACATGGTAGACGACTCCTTTCACAACAAAAAAGCACCAGACTCCATAGTGAGGAGTCTGGTGCTTCCAGTTCCGAATCATTAATTTTATTGTCTATAGTATAGCCTACAAAATGTTTATTTGCCAATAGCTTAGACCATACGTGCCAGAATACGAGCCTGAACTTGCTCCAGCAGTACGCTGCGCCGCTCACTGACCTTTTCCATCAATTCCGTACATTGGCGTTCATAGGCTGCCCGCTGCTCTGCATTTTGCAGAGTGACGAGGTTAATCTGAACTGTCAGCATCGAGGACCGTGCGGCTGCTTCGAACAGAATGATGCCGATACCGATATCGGACAATACGGTATGATTGCATATATCAATCAACGGAGCCGCACTATATAACCCGTACAGACAGCACTCCATCAGTTTCAATGGTGTATCGATCGCCTGGATTTTCATGTCATATACGGTCTCCTGGCGTTCTTCCTGCTGTTCAGGAGTTCGGTGAGGCATCCGCAACGCTTCGATATACTGCCCGAAAGCTTCGATATCCTTGGCCATCAACCACTCACAAGCCGAAGATATATACTCCATATCCTGCAGCGCCTGGGCTACATGCTGTTCAATCTGCTCATATTCTTCTCCCTGGGAAAAGTTAGCTGTCATTGACGTCATCGCTGCACCTAGTGCTGCGACAATCGAGGATACACTTCCACCTCCGGGCGTAGGCTCCGATCTGGCAAGCTGTTCCATAATTCTGCGTAGAGGCTCATCCCATGATACTGTATTCATTCCGATCCCTCCCATAATCAAAGCCTGGTCTTTCTGTATGTTACTTACCCGTTTTATCGGAATAGAAAATCTACCTTTCAAAAACCAGTGGTAGAGGCATAATTATGAGCACCAGGCAATCTTTGATGCAGAGGATCGCTTTATTGGTGCGGATGATCGTTTAATGCAGCTTTCTACCTACTTTTCTGCTCAACCAGTACTCTCCGGATTTCGGCAGGATGAATAGGCTTGGAAATAAAATCCAGCATTCCGCTTTGCAGACATTCAGCCTGAATATCACTACTTACATTGGCTGTAACTGCCACAATTGATGGCCGCGATTCAGGTGGCAGCAGTTGCTGGATCAGATTGGAGACCGCGATACCATCCATCATGGGCATCTGAATATCCATGAACACCAGATCATAATGATGCCGCACAATGGCAGCATAGGCTTCCACTCCATTGCTGACTGTATCAACGTGACAGCCGAATTTCCGTATGATATCTTCCAGCAGTTGCTGATTAATGGGATGATCTTCTGCAATCAGAATAGACAAATCGGATACATCCACATGATCTTGACTGATCGATTCAAAATCGACATCAGCTGCTTGTTCTGACTCTGCCTCATGTCGCTCTGTATCTATCCAGCCGCAAGGCAGGATAAAGCGGAAAATGGAACCCACATTCTCACGGCTCTCTACCTGAATCGTCCCGCCCATCAACTCAATCAGTTTTTTGCAGATGGACAGCCCCAATCCCGTGCCTCCATATTTGCGATTCAATGCCGGATGCAATTGAGAGAACGACTGGAACAATAGACTTTTTTTATCTTCCGCAACTCCCACACCAGTATCTTCGACCAAAAATTCCAGCATCAGTCGTTTTCTTTCAATATCTTTGTATAACTTATTAACGATGATACCTACCGTTCCTTTGTCCGTAAACTTAATAGCATTGCCGACCAGATTGCTCAGAATCTGTCTCAAACGGTCAGGATCGGCGATGACCTTAGATGGGATATCGGGCGATACATACCAGGATAGATCCAGTTTCTTTTCTATGGCGCCAGGAGCAAACAATTCTGCAATATTCTCGACCAGCGCCCGTAATTCAAACTCTTCCGGCTCCAGTGAGAACTTCCCTGCTTCAATTTTACTGAAATCCAGCACATCGTTCAGAATGCGCATTAGGGAAGTTCCGCTGTTCCGTATAATCTCCGCGTAATCCCGCTGGGTCTCCGAAAGATCCGTGTCCAGCAAAAGATTGGTCATCCCCAATACACCATTCATGGGCGTGCGAATCTCATGGCTCATCATCGCCAAAAAATCGGATTTGGCTGAAGCCGCCTGCTCAGCCAGTTCTTTTTGTCGAAGCACTTCCCGCTCATTGGTGATATCCCGGAATACAATAACTGCTCCCTGAATTTCATCTTTGTCGATAACCGGATTTATATTATATTCTACCAGACAGCTGGAGCCGCTTTTTTTCCAGAAGATTCCTTCCTTGATGGAGCGTGGAATACCATCACGAATTGTTAAACAGATCGGGCATTCCTCAACGGAATAGGGCACACCTCCCGGTGCAGACGGATTAATAATATGGTGGCCTTGATGACCAATAAATTCCTCCTGATTGAATTCCAGCATGCGAAGTGCTGCCGGATTAGCAAATAGGGTTTCTCCATCTTTGTTCAATCTGAATATGCCTTCGGATACGGAACTGAGGATCATTGCATGTTCATATCCCAGCTTCTCCAACTGACGTATATATTCCTTACGCTCTGTAACATCATTAGCGATTCCATATACACCTACGATCTCGGAGTCCACTATAATGGGGACATTAATAACACTGATATCAATAAATTTACCACTGCTATGAATAATGGTTGTTTCATAGTTCTGGGGAGCTCCATTGCGTGCTGCCTCAAAATAGAAATTTGTCTCTTCTATTTTATCGGGCACAATAATATCCCGGAACGACATACGACTGATCTCTTCCATCGAATAACCGAGCAGCTGTGACAGATTTGCATTGCTGGAGGTATAATTCCCTTCCAGATCAAAAGAGTAGACACTTGCAGGATTGTATTCAAACAGTGACTTGTAACGCTGCTCACTTTCCTGCAATTGACGTTCTGCTTTTTTACGATCAGTGATATCACGTGATACCGCAATGATCTCCTCAATTTCGCCTGTCTCTTCATTGTAGCTATATCGTCCAGTACTTTCGATCCAAACATAATGTCCGTCTTTGGCGCGAATACGGTAGGATACCGTGTACGAACCTTCTATACTTAGAATCCTTTCCAAATAACGGGTTACCGCTTCAACATCATCCGGATGAAAAAAATCGTATGCACTTTTCCCTATCAATTCTTCGGGATTATATCCGAGTATGGTTTTGCAGGCAGGTGACGCATACAAATAAACAGCCTTTTCATCCGCCATATGTCTGGAAATAAAATCAAGAGAGTGCTCAGAAATAAGCCTGAATTCCTTTTCGCTTTGCCGAACCTGATTGGCCATCACTTTTTGCGAGGTGATATCCCGACAGATACCATAAATTCCTATAATCTCTCCGGTGTGATAGATGGGGGTAAATGTAATCTGCAGCCAGATTTTGGAATGGTTCTTATGCAAGGCTTCCAGTTCCATGGTTGAAGCCTCGCCCTCCAATGCCTGGCTAATCGAAGACTGCAGAGGCTCTATCGTACTACAGGTCTGCGCAGGCCTCTCCATTAGAAGATACAGTTCTTCAAAATCATATCCTGTCATATGCTGAATGGCAGGGTTCGCACAGACCAGTATTCCTGAGTAATCAAGAATCAGCATACCATCCGGCGACTGAGTAAATAATGAATCCTGTAAAACACTTTCTGAAATCAGTTGCATAAGTAGTTCTGTATGATTCTGTTTCAAAAATGCCTCTCTCCCTATAGTTTGACTCAATCTATTATTCCAAAATCATCTAAGTTATTAATGTATAGATTACATCCAATAATAATGGGAAAATTGTCAAAAAACCAGCCTTATTCCTTATTTAGACCACATTTCCAAAGGAGAGCCATTCCCTTTGACAGCCAACCGGAACTATCGGATCTGCAAAACAGACGCAATCTTCAAGAACACTTTGTCAGGTTCCCTGCAAGTCGGGTATAATTAGACGGTACGCGATAATGGCTGGAACTTATTTGGAAGCCGTATGTCTTTATCACACTTACAGAAAGGACGATGGTATGGTCCGCTTTGGTATTATTGGTACTAATTTTATTACGGAACGATTCATTGAAGCCGCCAAACGTAATGATGATTTTGAACTGACTGCACTGTATTCGCGCACGCCGGAACGCGCCCAGCAGTTCGGCCGCAAGCATGAAATCAATCATCTGTTCACGGATCTGGAGGAGATGCTGAGCAGCGGACAGGTTGATGCCGTCTATATCGCCAGTCCCAATTCCCTGCACGCGGAGCAAGCTGTTCTCTGTATGAATTATGGCAAGCATGTGCTGTGCGAGAAGCCGCTGGCTTCGAATGTAGCAGAGACACAATCCATGATTGATGCAGCCAGACGGAACAATGTGGTGCTGATGGAAGCGATGAAGTCGACGATGATGCCGAACTTTACCGCATTGCGCAACAGTCTGCCCAAGCTTGGGCAGGTACGTCGCTATTTCGCCAACTATTGTCAGTACTCTTCCCGTTATGATGCCTATAAGGAAGGCAATATCCAGAACGCCTTCAAGCCCGAGTTCTCCAACGGTGCGATGATGGATCTGGGTGTCTATTGCATTTATCCGCTGGTGGCTCTGTTTGGTCGCCCCAACACGGTAAAAGCAACCGGTGTTATGCTGGAATCCGGCGTGGACGGTGAAGGCAGCATTGTCGTCTCCTATGATGATATGGATGCGGTTGTGATGTATTCCAAAATCACCGACTCTTCCCTTCCTTCCGAAATCCAGGGCGAACTGGGCAGCATCCGGATCGACAAGATCAGCGAGCCGAACCAGATTGTGATGACCTATCGTGGCGGTTATACGGAAGAGCTGCATGTGACCCAGTACGAACCACCAATGTATTACGAGATTCGTGAATTCCTCGATGTGATCGCCGAGGGTCGTCAGGAATCGAGTATCAACTCTTGGGAGCATTCCCTGATTACAGCAGAGATTATGGAAGAAGCCCGCAAGCAGCTGGGATTGATCTATCCGGCTGACCATAAATGAATAACCGGTTGGAATATTTTATTCTCTCCGCAGCATGCAAAAGGAAGACTACACCTCAAAGGGTAGCCTTCCTTTTTTTGATTTTAATGTATAGAATGGTTGCTCATCCAACCACATGGTACAAAAAACGTCCAGTTATTCAAATGCGTTAGCAGTGCGTTTTTTCAACAGTATGACTCTGTCAGTGTACGTTTTCCTTTTCGGTCATCAGTTCATCCAGTGCTCTTCCATACTTGCTGAGGCGCTCCATGTCTTTTTCAGAAGGCTCTACATTACGCGAAGGATCCATGTTATCCTCAATGTCTGCCATTTTGACGGTACGCGCCAGGGAGTTCTGCTTGGCCCGGAGAACGAAGTCCTCGTAGGACTCATCTTCCCGGCGGCTCATCGCCTGAATCGCTTCAACGATTTCTTCGGAGAAGCCTTCGGCTAACAGATCATGGGTGGTTACATCCGTATCCTCCAGCACATCATGCAGGACAGCAACAATACGCGCTTCTTCCGAACTCATTTTGAGCATGACGCGCAGCGGGTGCAAAATATACGGCTGACCTGAACGGTCGTTCTGCCCGGAATGTGCGCGGGTCGCAAGAATAATGGCTCTTTCCAGATTGCTCATTCATACTCACATCCTTTGATTTAAAATAGACGAAAAGCTCTGCATGTTAATTATTACACACGATTAGCCGGATGAATCAGCTCATCCGGCTAATCGTGTGTATACAGTTGACTGGATCATATCCTGTTCAAGCCAGGACAATAGGTACTGCCGGTTTCTTCTGCGAAGAACGAAAAGCTTCATCGCATGACTGCCATGAAGCTTTTCGTTTTCCTCTTATTCCTTTTTGAACACTCAGTCCGGATATACGTTAAAGTCCGTTACAAGCTGCACCGGGCTGCCATCCTCAGCATAGCCGATATAGCTGTGATATACACCATTACCAAAGCCGCTGGAGAACAAGGCGATATTGTCTCCGGTCTCCAATTCGGTAACCAGCCAGCTGCGCGAAGGACGGAATGATTCAATCGCTGCGGATTCCCATGCATCCATCAGTTCCTGGGCCACCTCGGGGTTGTCCAGTTCCTGCTGCTCGGACAGCCACTTGTATGCCTTGGCATCCAGCAGACTTCCGGTTCCGGAATCGACCGCATATCCCCAGCGAGCCTGTTCATACAGATTATTCGGATCAGCATCCGGGCTGAATTCCCGCTCGGCTCCTGCCCAGCGGGCTACCGGAGCGTCGCCGAACATGACGCGTACAAAAGCAATACGCTCATCCACCAGATCTTCCCGGCCTTCCTTGAACACGGCCGGATCGGTAATGCGGGCAATTGACAACTCGACAGGGAAAGATCCTTTAGGGAATACTTGCACAAATGGGGTTGACTCAATGAGGCTGTACGGATCATCGGCCACAATTTTACCTGTGGTCACACGGAGCTCCCCGATAGACTTGGTATAAAAAGCAAGATTACGTCTCTGGCCTCTCCAGAATTTGACCTGTTCCAGGCGAACACCTTCCCCGAACACTTCTTCCAGTACCTTACTCTCATGTATGACCTTGTCCATCTTTCTTTCCTCCCTCAGCAGTTAAGATAATATGCCTCGCCAACTATCGCGTATGATAACGTCGTGCACTTATGGATGATTGAGGATGACGCCAGTCGCTTTATAGTAGATTAAGTATCATTATACCCTTCTCAACGGTAGAAGGAACATGTTTTTATGACATATTCACAAAAATATCCAATCCGTTTTTGGAAATTGACAGCCACTGATGCTTTATGTTTTGTTTCTGCGTTAAATCTTCTTTTTCCGACAAAGGGATTTGAAATGTGATTTTGCCTGATGTGGATATAACAGTTATTGAATGATTTTCCGGTATCGCGCATAATGTGATAGATGAGTCATCACGAGAGAGGATGGAGAACGAGTTTGGAAGAATCGACAACCTTCAGCAGGGCGATCAATGAGATCATGGATACCTGCATGCTGGCCGGTCAGATTATGCTGCAGAGCGGTGCAGAAACGTACCGTGTGGAAGATACAATGACCCGTATTGCGAACTCCTACGGACTGCCGGGCGCGCACAGCTATGTGACTCCCACCGCGATCATGTTTTCGATTACCGGTGCGGAAAGTGCACGGCTTGCGCGTATTCAGGAGCGTACAACCGATCTGCACAAAATTGCCCAGGTTAATGCGATCTCGCGGCAGATCAGCAGCGACCAGCTGGCACCGACCGAAGCTTTTCTACTGCTCAAGGTGATCGAAGCCGGTCCTGCAGAGTATGCGCCCTGGATGAAGATGATTGCCGCAGCCATTTCCAGCGGCTGCTTTACGATTATGTTCCAGGGCAGCTGGGGTGATTTTATCCCGTCTATGGTTGCAGGCTTTGCCGGTTATACGACGATGCTCTATTTGCATAAATGGGTTCAGGTCAAATTTTTCGCAGAGCTGTGCGCTGCCTTTATTATCGGTCTGCTGGCCTCGCTGTTTATCGGTTATGGCTGGGGTAATGAACTCGACAAAATTATTATCGGGTCTGTCATGCCGCTCGTTCCCGGGCTGCTGATTACCAATGCGATACGTGACTTGATGGCCGGCCATCTCGTATCCGGCATCTCTAAAGGTGCAGATGCACTGCTTACCGCCTTTGCCATCGGTGCAGGCGTCGCTATTATTCTGACATTCGTCTAATCACAATGAACCGATAGATCGGGAAAGGAAGTTATGCCTACCATGCTGGCTCAGTTAATTACCAGCTTTATCGCTACCGCCGGCTTCGGCATTATATTCAATGCACCACGACGTTCCTTGCTGCAGTGCGGCGTAGCCGGTATGCTTGGCTGGATCGTCTATATTATGCTGTACAAGCATATCGATCCTGTCGGTGCCACCCTTGTCGCTACATTTATTGTAGGGGGGATCAGTCAGGTGTTTGCACGCATTTACAAGACACCGGTCATTATTTTTAGTGTAGCCGGTGTAATCCCGCTCGTTCCCGGTGGACTCGCTTATAATGCGATGCGTTCCTTTGTGGAAAATAACTATGCCGCAGCGACCCAGCTGGCTGCGCAGGCGGCTATGCTGTCCGGCTCCATTGCGCTTGGACTCGTATTATCCGAAGTGTTTAACCAAATGATACGCCGTGCCGCCCGCTAAGGGGCTGCACGGCGTATTTGGCCTGCATTGGTTTATGGGACTCGCGTATGTGCGTATGTGTATCGTTTAGACTTAAAATGATTTATACAGGGGACTGCATTGTTCTGCAGATGATAGAATGCTTGATCCGCTCCATTGATGGATCATCAGACCGGCAGCTCTCCCTGTTCATAATGCCCGGCAAGCTCCTGAATAAATGCATGATCCAGGCCAAGCAGATGAGCACAGAAGATCAGATCCATATCATCGCTCACATAGGCAGCCAGCTCGCTGCTGCCGGATGCCCGGAGCACCTGGTCAAAGGCCTGGCGACACCATTCCTGTACCTGCTCCTCCTCTGCCGGAGTCAATCCTTCGCGGCGCAGTTGCTGATACGCCTGACTCCAGGCCGTATCAAAATCCGCACTATCCCGGTATTCCAGATACCGTTCGACATCGAACTGCTCCCACATATCCGGTGACAGCAGTGAATTGTTGGCCAGTTTGAATTGCAATTGCTGTATAGTTGTTGCTTCCATAAATATCCCCCTTGATGGCTCAGGCAGGTCGGCAAGACAACTTCACCCAGTCATTCACGTCGTCAAAACCGATAACGACCGTTTTGAGCATATGTCCGGGATAGCGATGCTCTGTCGGAACGAACTGGGCGCATTCATCATCAGCCACGATGCCAAATGCATCGTTTGGCAGACTCAGAATAATTCCCTGCGGGTATATGACCTCGATCACACCGGTAACCTTGTCGCCGGTTTTGTAATGAGATTTGACCCGTTCCCATCCTTTCCGATAAGGCTTCATTGCCATTGCCCATACCTGTTCGAACTCTTCCTTTGAAATGTCTTCGCCTTCCGCACCGTCCATGCTCTGGTCAAACTCCTGATCATACAGACAGAAATGAAGCTCTTCATCCGGTCGACTGGATACGACCCAGCGATCTTCATCTTCAATGACCTGACGCAGTACCGTACGATCATCGTCAATTTCAAAATAATAATTCTCGTCACTTTCCTCAAAGCGCAATCTGTAATATTCCATGACGCTGCCTATCCCTGACTGCGGGAAGAACGATTCGACTCCTGCATCCCCGCATAGTAGGCTTCTCCCGGATCCACATCGAGTACCACCCGGCGCGGCCCAACCAGCGCATACTGATGTTCCACTCTCCAGCGCTGATCCTCATGCATGCCGATCGTCTCTCCGTCCGCTATAATATCCCCCTGGTGATACAGGTATTCCGCCGTATTCATGAGAAACTGGGCCACTTCCGCCGGCTCGATATCGTAAAAATGACACTGCACATCCGGCACCCCCAGCGCAGCCAGTCCGCGGCTGTCCATGACCATCTCCCGGCGTTCATTGTCCGACTGGATATTATACAGCCGGATATTCAGTGCCCCATACAATTCATTGTTCTGGCTGAATGCCTGCAGGAGTGCCTGCGGATCGACCAGCTTGTCGCTCTCCTTGTAGTAGACCGCATCGCAGGGAGCGACTTCCAGAATTGCACGCAGTACATGATTAAACAGCGGCAGCCTGCGCTGATGGGGCATTCCCCGGGCCATCATGTCGGTAAGCATCATCTCGTAAGTACAGCCTGTGAGCGTATCGGCAACTTCCGGCCAGTGCCAGGATTGCTGGATCGCCGTCTCGTATTCTTCGGGCTGTACCGCATTTTTGGAAGGCATCAGCACTGTCTGAACAGGCATAGGCCCTTCCTGATATTCCAGTTTATGATTTAAATGAAAGAAATGGTAATGATCCTCCAATGGTTCTCCATTCTCATCTGCAGAAGTGTTGGCTTCCCAGACGGCCAGTGTCTCCTTCTGTTCTCCGAGATCGTCTGCCGTATTCAGCGGGCCGGTATATTCCTGTACTTTGGCATACAGCGCTTCACGGTCGATGACCGGTTTTTGCCTATATAGCAGCTTCGCGGCATAGATGGCCGCATAGCCATAATCCTGTTCAAGCCGCTGTTGTTCCTCCTGTGGGTCTGGTTGATTTGAATTGATCGGTGTCATTATTTTACCCCTTTCACTCTTGTCATCTGCCTGTCTATGATGGCTAGCCTATTATTACCCGCATGATAGCTGTTCTGAATTATTGTACCCAAAAATGGCATGAGCGCGATTTATGTCATTGTAGAGCTTCCCTGTTTCAGGGAAAATCAGCATGTACAAGTATGTAAAGTCAGGAACAATTATTATTTTCGCTTCAGATGTTATATAATCCTCTTCATTACAAAGAGTTACATTTTTTCCCATTCTATTTCTGCTGTGCGATAGAGGCACGGCAATTGATTTGATATCACATTATTTATTGAAGGAGGTTATACTTATGCTGCATCCTAACACAATTAAAGTCCGCGAACAGATTTGGGATTTTGCTGATTCGCTGGATGAATCGATACTGAATGAACATGCCCGTCCCGACCAGTGGACGATTGCCCAGGTCATGGAGCATTTGTACCTGATGGAGACAGCGATCACCGATCGGCTGATACAGACCCTGCAGCAGAATGAGCCTACACCGGCTCCCATTTCCGGGGCTACATCCACTCCATCTTTTCATCTGACACTGGACCGTTCCCGTCATACGCCTGCCCCTCCCGAACTCGTTCCGGCGGACAAACATCTGACACTGACTGAACTGCGCACCCGATTGGATCGTTCCCGCAGTCGTCTGGAAGAGACGATCGCCGCAGCCAGCAGCGAAGATCTGCGCGGCAAAACGATGAACCATCCGATATTTGGTCCACTGACCCTGGAAGAATGGCATGAATTTGTCGGGCTTCATGAGCAGCGCCATCTGGAGCAGATGAAGGAAATCCAAGCTGCGCTTGGCAGTACCGGATAACTCCGGACCGACTTTGGTCGCTTGCAGGTGCTGCGCATTCCAAGCGGCCTGCAGCAGCGCTCAGTATTCAAAGAAAAGAGACAGCTGCCCGGTTACCTGTTCGCCTCCTGTATCTTGTGAGGTGGACGGGTGAGCGGGCTATTTGGGATTTCAGATGCCTGTATTTTCATAAATGCCGCTATGACTTGCAGCACTCACTATATATGCATCTTGCCTTCGGATACCGGCAGCAATCAGCCATTTAGATGTGCAGCGTTGATTCGATCATCCGATATTCATAACCGGAAGAAATAACCTCGATATGGCTGTCGTAGCCTATAATCAGATAATGCTGCAGACCAAGCCGATGATGGGGATCGAAAAGGTTTTCTTTATCGCGGAGGAGGGCGGAATTGTCGACGCGGTACAATCCGGGCTCCGGATGATAGCCGTGTCTGCTCCAGAAGGACAATACATTATCAGGAGCTGACGGCATTTCGATATGGCCGTGATTCATTTCGAAAAAGTTCATCGTTACACATCGCAGCTCTGCTACCGTACGGAATTGCAAGAGCATCTCGCGGTAATGGTTCTTCTCTACATCCCCCCTTTGCTGGATATCGATCCGGACGCTGACCCCGCCGGACTCCGTATAGGTCACTTCAAGATCGGTAGACGTTATGCGAAAATCGACTTGTTCGGGAATTAGACTGATCATGACTTTTCTCCATTCCTGGTCTGTGCCGGGCTGTCGGCTGCAGTCCGTTTACTTGGATACCTTTTGCCGCTGGTCTCGCGGATTGTCCGTTCCTTACCGATGCCAAAGGCGGTTATCATCATGAACGATTATACCACCTCCTGCCCTGCTGACCTAACCGTTCGATTATACCTGCGGCTTTTCCTGAACGGGATTAACCGCTACAATAGAAAGAGTGATATTGCCCGCCAAGGGTAAGGGTATTACAGAATCCGCATTATTCATCTTACAATGACAAGGAGCTGCACCTATGGATGACAGAATTGCCACCCTGCGTG
The DNA here is from genome assembly GCF_054161335.1 of Paenibacillus sp. Z6-24. Taxonomy (NCBI): domain Bacteria; kingdom Bacillati; phylum Bacillota; class Bacilli; order Caryophanales; family Paenibacillaceae; genus Paenibacillus; species Paenibacillus sp. Z6-24. The sequence goes on from NZ_CP096398.1 coordinate 3,735,220, forward strand.
GATTAATGAGAGAGGCTGGTATGGACAGCCTGCTGATCACCGATCCCAAGCATGTCTACTATCTGACCGGATTTGCGAGCGATCCGCATGAACGTTTTCTGGGATTGTTTATTCCCGATGGAGAAGAAGCTTTTATGCTGGTGCCTGCGCTGGACGAAGACAAGGCGCGCAGCGTATCCAGTGTGGAACGAATCGAGACCCATACGGATACAGACAACCCGTACATCCGGCTCAAGCACTGCATCAGCGGCAATGTCGGCAATCTGGGTCTGGAAAAGGAACACCTGTCGGTTGCCCGCTTTGAACAGCTGTCTGCGGAGCTGAATGCAGCTTCCTATATCGATGTAGGCAGTATACTGAACAGCATGCGTTCACGCAAATCGCCGGAAGAAGTGGAGCGGATGCGTGAATCCATCCTCAAAATCGAAGAGGTGCTGCGCCGTGGGCTGTCCAGCGTGAAGATCGGCATTACCGAAATCGAACTGGTCGCCGAACTGGAATACCAGATGAAAAAGCTCGGTGCCGAGAAACCCGCTTTTGACACGATGGTATTGTCGGGTCCGAATACGGCCTTGCCTCACGGTGTACCGGGATCACGCAAGCTGGCATCCGGTGAGCTGGTCATGTTCGACCTTGGACTGTTTTACAATGGTTATGCGTCGGATATCACACGTACGTTTGCTATAGGTGAGGTCGATGAGGAGGCGAAGCGCATCTACAACACGGTGCTGGCAGCCAATGAAGCGGCGATCCGGGCGACTCGTCCGGGCGTTACTTTTGCCTCGATCGACAAGGCTGCGCGCGATGTAATTACCGAAGCCGGCTACGGTCCTCGCTTCATCCACCGTCTCGGACATGGTCTGGGCATGGATACGCATGAATATCCTTCCGTACACGGCGGCAATGAGAACGTACTGGAAGAAGGCGTACTATTCACCGTTGAACCGGGTATCTATGTACCGGGCCACTGCGGCGTACGGATCGAGGATGATGTAATCGTAACGGCGGATGGTGTGGATGTACTGTCTTCTTTCCCAAAAGAACTGACGGTTATTGGCTAATATCTCCCTATCGGCCAGAAGCAAATAAAGACACGCTTCCTGCGCATGGAATATACGCAGGAGGCGTGTCTTTTTGCTGTTGCAGACTCATTGGATCAAGCAGGAGAGTCAGGTTTTATAAATTCATTATCCTGCCCGGCGGTGTCTGCACCTTATGATTGTTACATCAGTTACCAATCGCTATGGTCAGGACAGCGGCTTGGCTGACGGCTCTTCCCCAACCGCTGCCTGCGGCTGGATCAGCAGCGGACGGTCTTCCTCATGTACTTTGAAACTGCGTGCCAGATACAGGAAAGGCGTGCCTGCAGCAGTAAGCACAAATTTGAGAATATAGGTCGTCAGGAAAATCTCCAGCCAGACCGACCATTCGTACATGCCGAGAAAGGCGATGCTGCAAAAAACGAGCGTATCCACAAACGAACTGATCATTGTACTGCCATTATTGCGAATCCACAGCTGATGCGGAGCCGGAAAAAGACCGCGCAGCCATTTATACAATCGAACATCAAGGAACTGACTGACCAGATAGGCGGACAGGCTGGCGATCAGCAGAATCGACAGCGGACCGAAAATGGTCTCCAGCGCATTCTGAGCATCCTCGGCAATGCCTCCGCCTGGTGCTACCTGGAAACGAATAGCCATCTGCATCACAATCGTCGTTACGACCAAAGTGAAAAATCCGAACCATACCGCCCTGCGGGCAACACGCGAACCAAAGCGTTCATTCAGCAGATCACTCGCCAGATACATACTCACATACATCGTATTACCAAGCGTTGTCGTAATACCGAACAGCTCAATGGTCTTAATCACCTGAATATTCGCCAGAATAGCAGCGATCGCGATCCAGCCATACATCCCCTTGATACCAAAAATTCTGTAGCAGATCGTAAATAATGCATAATTCACGATCACGAAAAAAATACCCCATTCTATATTAAACACTACTCTTCCCCCTAGTTTTGATGACGCGGGATGGTTACGAACCGCGGAATATTATTGAAAACCTGTTCTACTTTATCACAGGAATACTGCATTGCCAACATATTGTGGAAAACAGGCTCAGTCTATACGTACGGCGCACCCACCCTTTTTCCAGTTGTTCCCGGGAAAAAAAGACCAGATATCCATAAAAAAACAGGCATGCCTGCTGCATCATCAGATGCGTATGGCATGCTTGTTCACTTTGTATTCCTTTTTCCTTTAGAGATGACTGCAGGATCAGCTTCGTAATCAGGAAGCTTCGGCTGTATCCAGATCCCGGTCTTCGTTATTGTATATATCTTTGTCATGTTCCTTGAGTACACGGCTGCTGACCAGGCCGGCTGTCATCGATCCGCTCACATTGAGTGCGGTGCGACCCATATCGATCAGCGGTTCGACGGAAATGAGCAGACCTGCCAGTGCGACCGGCATATTCATGGTCGACAGAACGATCAGTGCGGCAAAGGTAGCACCACCGCCGACACCTGCAACACCAAGTGAACTGATTGTTACGACAGCGATCAGAGTCAGAATAAACTGCCAATCCAGCGGATTGATACCCACGGTCGGTGCGATCATGATCGCCAGCATGGATGGGTAGATCCCTGCGCAGCCATTTTGCCCGATCGTCGCGCCAAAGCTGGCGGATAGATTGGCAATTCCTTCGGAAACGCCCAGTTTGCGAGTCTGTGTCTCCACGTTAAGTGGAATTGTCGCCGCACTGGAACGGGAAGTAAAGGCAAACGTCAAAGTAGGAATAATCTTCTTCACATACTGTACCGGATTGAGTCCGCCGATAGCCAGAATAATCATATGGATCACGAACATCGCGATCAACGCCACATAGGAAGCGACTACGAATTTGAACAGATTCAGAATATCCTGTCCGCTCGTGGTGGCGACCATTTTGGTGATCAGCGCCAGGATACCGTATGGCGTCAGACGCAGAATCAATGTGACCATGCGCATAACGACTCCATAGATCGATTCCATCAGATTGCGGAATACTTCTCCCTGGGCAGGGTTTTTACGCATAAAGCCAAGAGCCGCTACACCGACAAAGGCCGAGAAAATAACAACAGCCAGTGTGGACGATTGACGCGCTCCGGTCATATCTTCAAACGGATTGGTCGGAATAAATTCCAGCAGCTGGGCCGGAAGCGATTTGTCTTCCACCTCGCCAAGACGTTCCTGCAGCGCCGCTCCACGCTCCTGCTCGACCTGTCCGATCGGCATGCCTTCGGCGGTCAGATTGAAGCTGAGTGCGGAAGCGATCCCTACTGCGGAAGCGATCGCTGTCGTCAGCAGCAGTACAGCTAGAATGGAACCGCTGATTTTACCCAGATTCTGACGGCCGCTCAATTTGAGAATAGCCATAATAATCGAGACCATAATCAGTGGAATAACGACCATCTGCAGCAAACCCACATAGCCGTTACCGACCAGGCTGAACCACTCCATCGAATCCGAGACTACGTCGGAATCCGGTGTATAAATCAACTGAAGCGCCGCACCGAACAGAATACCGAGCAGCAGACCGGTGAATACACGTTTCGTAAAGGAAATATGCTTCTTCTGCATCCAGACCAATACGCCGATCAGTACAGCCAGTATCAGTACATTCAGTATAACGAGAAATACATTCATTACTTCTCCCCCTCAAATCTGTGAGTTATCTGTATAATTCCGTTTATTATTCTACCACAATCCCGAGTAAACAAGTAGTGTTAATAGTGTGATATGTAAATCCGATTTTACGTCTTTATTTTGTTTATTTTAACTTTTTTTTATTTTTTATCGCTTCATAAGTAAAAATACCTATTCAAACAATGGTCAATTGATATAGAATAAGAAATTATTTATGCCTTTTATCATGGTTCATTCAGCTTATAAATACTCATTTTCATATTTTTTCGGAAATGAACAAGTTTATAAGCCTAATATATTGTCGAAAGGAGTCAAGCAAAACCGGGATCTGGTACTCATAGTACATACATATGTATTACAGCCTGTCTTTATACTTCTTAAGAGTATGTATCGTAAAAGCCACGTCAGTTATTGTTACGTCGGGGGACAAACTCAGTCGCGAAAGTCATTGGATTATGAATTTCAGCAGAGAATTGCAGACTTGTTAGGTAGAGAGAGGGGATTCAGCATGTTTCGAATTAATCAATCGATCAGCCGTAAAATTATGGTGACTTTTGCCCTGCTGATTATCGCAGTGTGTCTGGTCATGAGTATTTTCTTTTATGTTATGACCCGGGGAGTGGTCAACAACAATGTGGTTCCCCAGTTCCGTCAGGTGCTGAATATTGCGATGGATGGTATTCTCAAAGGTCTCGACAATACGCAGATCATGCAGTCTGCCCAGGGCAACAACGGAGAAACGATGAAGCTGGAGACCTATCTGGATACCCAGCTCAAAGCGTATGAGCTGGACAATCTGTACATACTGCGGGTCGACGAGGACAAAGCAGTCGTGACCGCCCTATCCAATGCCTCCAAAAATTTCAAAAAAGAACAGTCGGTCGAGCTGAGTAACAATATTCAGCAGGCGATGAAGGATGGCAAACTGCTGACTGATCTGTATACCACCGATGCCGGCTCGCATGTTACTTATTATTATCGTGTGCCAGGCAGCTCGATCCTCGTCGCTGCCAGTATGGACGCCAGCTTTGTCGACAGCATTACCCGTAATCTGGTGCTCATGACGCTCGTAATGGCGATCGTGTCGGTAGCCGTCTGCCTCTGGATTGCTTACAAGTTCAGCCGTAAAATCACTCTGCCGCTGGCACGGCTTGTGCGTCATACCCGGCTCGTCGCCGAAGGCAATCTGCAGCAGGATATTAAAATGACCGGCAGTGACGAGATCGCCCAGCTGGCACGCGGCTTCCGCCTGATGACCGAGAATCTGCGCGCTATGGTCAATCATGTACTGAATAGCTCGGAAAAAGTATCCATGGGTACCGAAGCACTGACTTCACGAATCAACAAAATGCATAAAATGGTCGACAGCTCTGTCGAGTCCATCAGCACGATTGAAGGCGGAAGTACCATGATTGCCACCTCCTCCACCGAAAATGCACGTGCAATGGAAGAAATTACGAATGGTATCCAACATATCGCATCGTCTACAGCCGACATTTCGGATCAGATCGGACAGGCTTCAGATAGTGCAGTCGCCGGTAATGATATGGCCCAGAACGCAATTCAGCAGATGAGTTCTGTTGAACAGGTCGTTACCGATACACGCCAGTCTGTGCAGACGCTGATTGACAGCTCCGAAGCGATCAGCCAGATCCTGCTCTCGATCGGCGAGATCACCAAGCAGATTCAGATGCTATCGCTCAATGCTTCGATCGAAGCAGCACGTGCCGGTGAGCATGGACGCGGATTCGCCGTCGTCGCCGCCGAGGTACGCAATCTCGCTGATCAGTCCCGTGGCGCTGCCCACCAGATCGAGTCTGCACTGCAATCGATTCGCGAGGAATCACTGAAATCCACCGAGTCGATGAACCGGGTCAGCCAGGAAGTACAATCCGGCAGCCAGCTGGTGCACAAGGCCGGCGAAGCCTTTAACCAGCTGGTCGAGCTGATGCAGCAGGTGAATATGACCGTACAATCCACCTCGGCTGCTACCCAGGAGATGTCCGCCAGCTCCGAGCAGGTCAGCGCTTCAGTCGATGAGACAGCCGAAATCACCCAGAAGGCACTCAGTAATATCAAAGGTATCGCTAAAAATACCGAACGCCAGTCTTCGGAAATGTTTGCTTATGCCGCAGTGATGCAGGAATTGAACGAACAGGCGGTCTCCCTGCAGGCAGCGGTCAGCAAGTTCAAAGTGGGCTGATTGCTCTAGAGCATAAGCATGGTGGTCTCATTGTGCAGATAGCATGTATCATGCTGTAAAGAGTTAGTTGTATGTAGAGTTCGATTTATGATTGGATCATATATGTAATATCAAAAAGCGGCCTTCGCAGAATGGAAGGTCGCTTTTTGGGTTGTGCCTGCATTTGGTCGGGTCGCTTCATCCGCTTCAGAAAGGAATAAGGGCATGCCCTTCGGTTAAGCCTGGAGATTAACGCAGCAAATAAACAGGTAAACTATAGAATTGCGATTATACAGGCCTTAGCGACCGGCTGCAATATGATAGATACGCTCCATATCCAGATGCTTGCGTACCGTGTCGGCCAGGCGGTCAAAGGCTTCCTCGCGTCGGGTTTGTCCGTGAATGCTCTCGTTCAGCGGCTCCAGTCCTTTGACCTGTCGCAGGGAATTGAGCCAGCTGCGACGCAGTCGGTCATTATTGAATACGCCATGCAGATACGTTCCCCAGACCGACCCATCAGGCAAGATGCAACCGTCTTTAATAGCAGTCGGGTGGTGATCGGTTATGCGGTGCAGGTGGAACAAGGACTGTACATTGGCTCCAGATTCTACGGTTGTGGTGCCCATATGGATCTCGTATCCTTTTACGGGAATAGTCAGCTGCTCTTCATCTGTCTTTTGCAGGAGCAGCCGACCTGCAACGGTCAGATGACCTTCTGCATGCACGGTCGTTTTGGATGCAGCAAATACGGTCGATATCGGCAGCAAGCCGAGTCCTTTGGCGGTTCTTGGAACCGGCGAATCATAGCCGGCCGGGTCGTGCAGCGTCTGTCCCAGCATCTGATAGCCGCCGCAGATGCCGACCAGCTGTACGGCTCGCCGGGCGTGCAGTTCGCTGATCGTGCGGGTCAATCCCCTTTCCTGCAGAAATTCCAGATCGCCGAGCTGGTCTTCATGATCTACATAACGCACCGATACATCCGGCTCGGCTTCCAGAAGGTCCATATCTGTGAAGTTGGAGATGCGCGGATAATGAATAACAACAATATCCAATTCACGGCCGAGCAGCGGACGGCTCGGTTTGCGCTGCAGGACAACAGAATCTTCCGCTTCCAGATACAGATTCTCCTCGTACGGCAGCACGCCGATGACCGGAATGCCGGTACGCCGCTCCAGCCAGTCGAGTCCGGGCTGCAGCAGGGCGAGATCACCGCGGAATTTGTTGATAATGAAGCCTTTGACCCGGCTGCGTTCATGGGGTTCCAGCAGCTCCAGCGTGCCGACGATCGCAGCGAATACACCGCCCCGGTCAATATCCGCGACCAGCAGCACCGGCGCATCCGCCCAGCCGGCCAGATTCATATTGACGATATCCCGGTCCTTGAGATTGATCTCTGCCGGACTGCCTGCCCCCTCCATCACCACCATCTCATGCTGATCGCGCAGCCGATTCAGCGCCTCCATCACCAGCGTACGGGCCTGCGGCAGAAAATCTTGCCGGTAATCCCATGCGCTCATCTGTGCATAGGGCTGTCCATGTACTACAATCTGTGAATGCATATCCCGGACAGGCTTGATCAGAATTGGGTTCATATCGGTCGTAGCGAGTTTGCCGCAAGCTTCGGCCTGCACGCCCTGGGCCCGACCGATTTCCCTTCCGTTTACAGTTACATAGGAGTTATTGGCCATATTCTGGGATTTGAAAGGCGCCGTGTCCCATCCGTCCTGGGTAAAGATACGGCAGAGCGCTGTAGTAATCACACTTTTTCCCACATCCGATGCTGTTCCCTGCAGCATAATGATCGACCTTCTCATGCAGCTGTCTCCTTTTGGTTTCTTATTGTCCCAGCAGCCCGAACTGATGCCAGATGACGGTGATCATCAGCAGAATCAGCATTTCAATCCCTTCATTCAGGGCACCGTAAATATCACCGGTCAATCCACCGATCCGTCTGGCTGCACGCCCGGCCATCCAGCCGCCTGTCAGCCAGGCACATAATGGACTGAGCAGGCAGCAGAGCAATGAAGCCAGAGCTGCGCGGCGCAGATGATCATCATAGGTAGTCAGCGGTATGGCTCCGGTCCATCCAGCGGCATGCGGGATCAGCAGCCACAGGACAAGCACGATCAGTCCTGTAGAGCAGAGCGCTGTATATGACGCGCCCTTCAGTTCTTGCCGGCCCGTACCCGAGAACAGGGCAGCCAGTCCTTCCTGCTGTCTGGCTGGAGGCCAGCCTGTCATTGCCTTAACGATATACCAGCGGCTCCAGATCATCGGCAGTACCATAACGGCACAGATTGCATATGTAGAATGAGGCATCGCTGATATCAGCGTATAGAGAAGCGACCCTTTCAGCCCCAGCAGCAGCACACAGGCGATAACTCCCATCGCGCCTACCCGGCTGTCTTTCATAATATCCAGCATCTGTTCTCTGGAACGGTGACTGAGCAGACCATCTGCGCTGTCCATCCAGCCATCCAGATGCAGAGCTCCGGTTAGCCCAATCCACAGGCAGAGGACGAGCACCGATGCAGGACCTGCTGGCAGCAGCCACTGAAAAAGCACCGCTCCGGCAGCGGTGCACATTCCGATTACAAGTCCGACCAGCGGATAATACTTTACACTGCGGCACAGCAGCTCATTGCCAAAATCCAGCTGCAGCCGCACAGGGATACGCGAGAGAAACTGAAAAGCCGCCGCTGCCGCTTCCATTTCCCTCTTCATAAATGGTATTCCCTGCTTTTCAATTCAATCGGTATGCCTGCCGTCACCAGAAATACACGCGAGCACAGATTGGCCATTCGGCGGTTGGCAATCCCCGCCAGATCGCGGTACAGCCGGCCAAGCGGGTAAGACGGCACGATCCCATCACCCACTTCATTGGTCACTACAATCACAGCTCCCGGATAATCTTCAATGGCAGCAGCCAGCTCTTCGACGGCCTGCAGCACTCTGGCCTGCACATCTGCCTCATGCTCGTATTTGAACAATAGATTGGAGAGCCACAGTGTCAGACAATCGATCAACAGGGCAGGTGCTGTACCATCCTTTTCGGTCCGTTGGTGCAGCAGCCCGGCCAGATTGAGCGGCTCCTCGCATACCTGCCAGTCATAACCGCTCTCCCGCCGCTGCTGCTGATGGCGCTCGATCCGCTCCCGCATCTCATCATCACCAGCCTGTGCTGTTGCCACATACCAGGCTTCGCTATGTTCGGCGGCGCAGAGACGTTCGGCAAAAGTGCTTTTCCCGCTTCGTGCTCCACCGGTCACCAGCGTTTTACCGGAAAGGTATCCGCTCATCCGGACACGGTCCCGGAACTGTCGGATACCCCTGCACTGGCAAAAGTAGCCATCTCGTTCATCAGATGACTGACTGCATCAATCATATGCAATGCCATCACACCACCGGTGCCTTCACCGAGGCGCATATCGAGCTGCAGCAGCGGACGGATTCCGAGCTGTTTGAGTGCAAGCCGGTGGCCTTTTTCTGCCGACAGATGGGAACCGATCAGATAACCTTTGACCTGCGGAGCCATTGTATAGGCAGCTACCGCAGCTACCGTGGAGATGAATCCATCCAATACTACCGGACAAGACTGTGAAGCTGCCCCGAGGATCACGCCGACCAGACCGGCAATCTCCAGACCGCCTACTTTGGCCAATACATCGATCGTATCCTTGCTGTCCGGCTGATGAAAAGAGAGCGTTTCCCGGATCACTCTGGCCTTGTGCCGCAGTTCACTGTCGGTCAGACCGGTACCTCGTCCGGTGACTTCTTCCGGTGATAATTCGGACAACGCACACAGCATCGCACTGCTGGCCGTCGTGTTGCCAATCCCCATTTCCCCCGTCACAAACAGCTGGCTGCCGCGGTCCGCTGCTTCAATCGCGATATTCATTCCGGTCACCACCGCCTGAATCGCCTGTTCGCGGGTCATTGCCTGCTCGCGTGCCATATTGCCGGTTCCCTGACGGATTTTGTGATTAATCAACTCGGGATGCTCGATATTGCCTTTGACCCCGATATCCACACACAGCACATCTGCGCCGGCCTGCCGGGACAGCACATTAATCGCCGCTCCCCCGGACAGCATATTCAGCAGCATTTGCTGGGTAACTTCTTGTGGAAAGGCACTGACTCCCTCTTCACACACTCCATGATCCGCAGCCATCACGATGACGGTCTTGCGGTCGATCACCGGCTTAACTTCTCCGGTAATACAGGCCAGCTGCACTGCCAGATTCTCCAGCATGCCCAGGCTTCCCGGCGGTTTGGTCAATTGATCCAGATGCAGCTGTGCCGCACGGCCTACTTCCAGATGGACAGGTTGAATACGTTCCGAGACTTCTCGAATGAACTGCTCCATGATGATCCTCCTTCTATTTCTGTCTGCCGGCTGTCCGCTTCACAGCTGACACCGCTCGGTGGGGACAAATATCGGCAGACATGCACATCTACATTTGTATAGTATGTTGATACCCATAGTAGTAGTAATAAATCTTACTTTTTACTGCCGCTTCAGCAGCAGCTGGGGAACACGAATATCCGGATGATGCACGATCGCAGGCTCCACCTGGAAAAGACGGCGAATCGTCTCTTCCTGCATCAGCTGCTCAGGTGTGCCGGTCTGGACGACCTGCCCTTCATTCAACGCCAGCAGGCGGTCGCAATACCGGGCAGCCAGATTCAGATCATGCAGCACCGCAATAATCGTAATGCCGGATTCCCGCCGCCATTCATCCAGCCATTCCATAAAATGAATCTGGTAGGCAATATCCAGATACGTGGTCGGTTCATCCAGCAGCAGCAGCTTCGGCTGCTGAGCCATCACTTTGCCAAATGCGACCCGCTGACGCTGCCCGCCGCTCAGCTGATCCAGTGGACGATTGGCCAGCGAACGCAGATCGAGTCGGTCCATAATCTGATCAATCAACTCGTCGGCTGTATCCAGCTCATCGCGGCCCAGCCAACTCTGATACGGATACCTGCCCATCGCCAGCACCTCCCGTACCGGATAATGCAGCGGCGCCAGCCCCTCCTGTCCGAGCACGGCTGTGAACCTGGCAATACGGCGGCGGCTGCAGCTGCCAATATCCCGGCCTGCCAGCATTACCTTACCGGTATCTGGTCGCTCAATACCGGAGATCAACTGCAGCAGCGTAGTTTTGCCGCTGCCGTTGGGACCGATAATTCCCCAGCACTCTCCTGCCTGAACCTGCCAGTTTACATCCTGCAGTACCGGCTTGCGGGCGTAGGATTTACCAGCCTGCTGTAGTGCCACGACAGGTACGGGTGCTTTTCCCTGATGTTCCTGCGGATCGGTTGTTGATGCCATGATGTCTCCTCCTTTTCCGGCAGTCTTTACGATGATAAACGTTCTGGATACAGATCACACGGCTTCCCTACTTACTCTGCTGCTTTTTGTAACGATGCAGCAAATAGGCAAAGAACGGCGCACCGACAAAGGCTGTCACCACTCCAAGCGGAATCTCGGTCGGTGACAGTACGGTACGCGCTACCGTATCCGCCCACACCAGGAAAATACCGCCTCCCAGTGCCGACAGCGGAATCAGCAGACGATAGTCGGAACCGACCAACAGCCGGATCATATGCGGTACGACCAGCCCGACAAAGGCGATCACCCCCGATACCGATACCGCTGCCGCCGTAATCAATGTTGCCACGATCAGCACCAACATCTTGGTCCGGTCTACCGGCAGACCAAGATGAGCAGCTTCTCTCTCCCCAAGCGCCAGCAGGTTCATTGCCCGGGACTGACTCCACAGGAACAGCATACCGGCCAGCACATAAGGTAGCATCACGACTACATACGGCCAGCCCCGCAGACTCAGACTGCCCATCGTCCAGAATATAATCTCATTCACACTTCCCTCCGACATTGAAGCCAGAAACGAGACGATCGCTCCGAGAAAAGACTGCATCACAACCCCTGCCAAAATCAGGCTGTTGGTCGGAATCCGTCCCTGTTCACGCGCCAGCATCAATACACCGTACAGCGTAATCATACCGGTCGCAAAAGCAACCAGGGGCAGCGTCCAGCCGCCGAGCAGCGAATATTGATAACCAGTGAAAATAAGCACTGCCGCTCCCACCGATGCCCCTGACGAGACACCCAGCGTGAACGGATCGGCCAGCGGATTACGCAGTACGCCCTGAAAGGCAGCTCCTGCCACCCCGAGTGCCGCTCCAACCAGCATCGATAGCACTACACGGGGCATGCGGATTTTGAGCATAATCTGTTCTGAAGCCGTACTCCAGTCCGGCACGACCCATTGCTGCATAAAAGGCAGGTGATGCAGCAGAATACGGGTAATCTGCCCTGCTGGGATATAGACCGAGCCAATTCCGGTCGTCAGTACGAAGCTGATCGCCAGTATAGCCATGAACAGCAGTACCGGAAGTGCGGCTTTACGGCTCACTTCTTAACCAGATCCGGGTAGATCGCATGGGCAATTTCCACCAGTCCGTCTGTTACGCGCGGTCCCGGACGGCTGACCAGATCATCATTCAGACCGAATAATTGATCATTTTTAATCGCTTTGATTTCACTCCAGCCGCTGCGGGCACGGATAATCTGATCCAGTGTCTGCTTGGTTTTGGTATCAACCGTTTCCTTGGAATAGAGAATTACATCCGGGTCGGCTGCGACGATATTTTCTTCATTAATTTCGTTCCAGCCTTCAGTGTCTCCGGCAATATTAATGCCACCTGCGAGCGTGATCAGCTCATCCATAAATTCCCCTTTGCCGACCGTCCAGCCGGGAGAAAACTCGATATACACTTTTTTCTTCTGCTCCGGCTTCAAAGAAGCGACCGCATCCTTGACCATCTGCATCTGTTCCTTCATATGATCCGTTACTTTGCGGGCCTCTGCCTGACGGTTGGTGATCTTGCCGTACAGCTCGATATTGTTCATGACATCGTTCACCGTTTTTGGAGTCGTTTTAAAAATATTAATGCCTGCATTACGCAGCTCCTGTACTAGCTCCTCACTGGAAGAAATGCCGGTAAAAACGATATCCGGGTTCTGGGCGATAATCGCTTCCACATTCGGCTTGGTGATTCCGCCGATTCTGGCTTTGGTATTTACCTGTTCGGGATAATCATCATACTGTGATACACCCACAATCTGCTGATCCAGTCCCAGGGCAAACAGAGCTTCTGTCTCTGCCGGAGAGATGGACACGATGCGCTGCGGTGCCTGATCGAACGTAAATGATTTACCGGTTGCATCCTGTACAGTTAACGGATAGACCGTCTGGGAGACGGATGTACCGCTGTTTGAAGCGGCTTCATTGCCAGCCGGCTGCTGCGCAGTTGGAGCACTTTCCTGGGCAGGTGCGCAGGAAGCCAGCATCAGGGCGAGCGACAGAATCATGATGGACGTCGCCCATCGGGAAGTATACCTGTTCATATTCATTACTTATTCTCCTTTGATAACAGCTTCTTAATAGCAGTTTTATTAAGCACAACCTCATGATTATAGGGGAAAAGCCACGACCTCACAATCCGCTGTATCCCAATTCAGCAGATAACCCCTACCCGGAAGAATCGTCAGCTCCCAGAAATGGATACCCGGACAGCACCATGTGATGAACTGGCGAATCACTCCGCCATGAGTCATGACCATAATCCGCCGCACCGAATCGGATCTGTCCAGGAATAGCGGCATATCGGTCACATTCTTGGCAGCAGCCGGCTGATCTTGGAACGGAGACCGATCTGAAAAGTGGTCCACTGTACCGGAATCAGGCAGAATCATTCGGGCAAACTGCTCAACCCTCTGGCTAAAATGCTGCCAGGATTCTCCATCCGGCGGGCAGATGGACGAAGGATCATCGATCCAGCGCCTGTATGCCGGCTGTTCGCACAGATCATTATAGGTCAGTCCTTCCCAGCGGCCAAAGTCCAGTTCACGCAGCCGGGCATCATGGATCACTGCGGGCATTGATTCGGAATGAAGTGAACGCGGCATAATCCGCTCCAGTGTCTCCCGGCAGCGCAGCAGATCGCTGCAATACATCCCATCCCATTGCCATTCCTCTAATGCACGGCGTACAGGTTCCAGTTCCTGCTGCGCCTCGGCAATCAGCGGCAGATCGGTATGTCCCAGATATTTCTTTTCCCGGTTCCACTGTGTCGTGCCATGGCGCAGCAGCACTATCTGCATCTTCATGCTCCGCCACCGCCTCTCCCTACCCATAGCAACAACACAGTTCCTCCAAGCGCCATAACCGTACCGGTCCAGTACATCAGCCGGTTCGTCCGAATAATATCATCCGGCACCATGCTGCGCCGGGCTGTACCCATATAGGCACGATGAGAAATGACACCGTGATAGCTGTTCTGTCCGCCAAGCCGGATACCGAGCGCTCCGGCGACCGCGGCTTCCGGGTAACCGCTGTTGGGACTCGGATGTCCGGAAGCATCACGCATAACTGTCTGCCATGCACCGGCAGCATTTAACCGCATCGGCATACTGAGCATAACCAGCAGGACAGCCGTTATACGTGCCGGGATATAATTGGCCAGATCGTCGAGCCGGGCAGAAGCCCAGCCGAGATAGAGATACCTGTCATTTTTATAACCGACCATAGAGTCGAGTGTATTGACCGCCCGGTAAGCCATGGCCAGTGGTGCTCCGCCGATCATTGCGTAGATCAACGGGGAAATGACTGCATCCACGATATTTTCGGCGATGGTCTCCACCGTTCCCCGGATGATCTCCGGTTCGTTCAGATCAGCGGTATCCCTTCCGACGACCATGCTCAGGGAGCGGCGGGCAGCAGACCGGTCCTGTCCAATCAGATCCCGGTAGACAGCCATGCCTGCCTGCTTGAGACCTTTGGAAGCGATCGTTGTCGCAATCAGTACAATCTCCAGACCTGCTGCTGCATACGGATGAATCCATTGCGCCACCAGCAGCAGCATCCACGTTATGACCCAGACGCCACCCACGATGAGTATCGGCAGCAGCAACCCTGCCATACGCAGACGATGCTCCGGCAGTCGCCAGCTTCGGATCATCCGCTCCACTGCCTGAATCGTCTTGCCCATGCCAATCACCGGATGAGGCAGCCAGCGGGGATCACCGATAATTCGGTCGAGTATATAAGCTGCCAAAGGTATCCAGCCGCCTCCTGCCCAGAGAGCAACATATTGCCAGTACAGCAGGTCCATCACATTTCATCCTGCTGTGGATCGATCATGATCTGCTCCCAGCATTTCAGCAGCTTTGTATTGCTGTTTTCATCCTTTACAGCGATCCGTATATGCCTGCTGCCAAGACCCGGATACATGGCGCAGCTGCGGATCAGAATACCACGCTGGCCCATAGCTATTTGAAAATGTTCCGCTGTCCACGGTTCCTCCAGCTCGACCAGCAGGTAATTGGCTTCTCCCGGACAGACTGTGCAGCCCATTCGGGTGAGATGTTCATGCAGCCGATCTCGCTGGCACAAATTATGCAGGATAGTCTGCTGTTCATACTCCTCCGCCCGGCTATTTTTCAGACACCACTCGCCAGCAGCCAGTGCGAGTGTGTTCACACTCCAGGTTACCTGCTGGCTGCGCAGTCTGGCGGCCCATCCCGGAGAACTGATCGTATAGCCAAGACGCAGACCGGGAATAGCATAGAATTTGGTCATCGAGCGCACGATGATCATATTCGGATATTGCTCCAGCTCGCTTTGCAGTGATACACGTCGGGCTCTCGGAATAAAGTCGATAAAGGCTTCATCCACCACCAGCGTTACGTCATGTGTTCTCGCCGTATCTGCTATCCGCTGCAGGTCTTTGCTTATGTACTGTACACCATTCGGATTATTCGGCTGACCGAGAAAAAGCAGATCCACCTGCGGAATCAGCTGGCAGATCTCTGCTGCATCCGCCCGGTAATCCAGTTCCTTGCGGCCATGAATCCGAATCACTTCACTGCCATACTGGCCTGACAGCTGGGCATATTCCGAGAAACACGGCTCGGCCAAGCCTACCCGTGCCGGACGCAGTGCCAACAGCAGCAGTGCCATGCATTCTGCCGCTCCATTACCAATCACCAGTTGTTCCTCCGTGCAATGATTCCGCTCTGCCAGCAGTGAGCGCAGACGCCGGTGCGCCGGATCGGGATAATGCATAATCTGTGGCAGATAGTCCACCAGATAGTCCAGCAGCCCCGGAGGCGGTCCGGCCGCATTCATATTCGCGCTGTAATCCAGCAGCTCCGAGACCGGCCGCCCAAACTGCTCGGCCGCCGTCTCCCGGTCGCCTCCATGTCCATAGATTTCAATCATACCTGCTGTGTTCTCCTTCCTGCTCCTTGCAATCTTCACATCGTCTATTAGGCTTGCATGTTGAACAGGCGATGCAGAGACTGCAACTTCATATATGTATGTAATATTACATTACTATAGCTTGCCGAATAATCTCAATGAAAACGGTGGATATCATGATTTTCCCCTTTCCGGTTATTTTAAAAAAGACCGCCGGTCCGCTTTTGTTTCAAGCAGCCTGGCGGCCTTTCTCTGTACAGCGATATCTGCGCTGTACGGTTATATTCTGCGATTCTCCTGATCTTTCATATGGTGCTGCTCATCCGGTACACGACCCTGATCGGATACGCCTTGCTCGAGATCCGGTGATTGCTCTTTACCATCCACGAAGTTTTTCATGTCCTGGTTATGCTGATCTTTTTCCTGCTTACTTTTCAGCAAATCTTTTGCTTGATCACTCATCGTTGTAGGCCTCCTTATAGCAAGCGTTAACAGCTATTACCCGTCTCTTTTTACAGCTAAACGCGGAATTGCCCATCCAGCTTCAGGCAGGCGATGTTTCCGGATCAATAGTCAATACTATCATTTTGCATAATTCAATTGGTTTTGGTATATCTTTCGTTTACAATAAGAAAGCAGGCATATTTGCGAACATTTCAGTCTCCGGGACTGCCCGGCAGAGCGGCCGTTCATCCGTTTTGTCAGGCAGCGGTTGTATCATCATTCGCAGAGACCATGCCGGTAAGGTGAACATAAATGGAGGAAATACCATGCTCTTTATCGATAACAAAGGCATTACCGATCCAACGATCAATCTGGCTATTGAAGAATTTGTGCTCAAGCATCTGCCGATGGATGACAGCTATTTGCTGTTCTATATTAACGAACCGTCCATCATTATCGGCAAGCATCAAAATACAATCGAAGAGATCAACGCCGAATATGTAAAAGCCAACCATATTCACGTCGTACGCCGTCTGTCCGGCGGTGGCGCCGTCTATCATGATCTCGGCAATCTCAGCTTCAGCTTCCTGACCAAGGACGACGGACAATCGTTCCACAATTTCCGCAAATTCACCCAGCCGGTTGTCGAAGCGCTGCAGCAGCTTGGCGTCAATGCCGAACTGTCCGGACGCAATGACCTTCAGGTCGGCGAACAGAAAATTTCCGGCAATGCCCAGTTCTCCACTCGCGGCCGCATGTTCAGCCATGGTACGCTGATGTTCAATTCCGAACTGGATAATGTGCAGTCCGCACTCAAGGTCAACCCGGAGAAGTTCAAGTCCAAGAGTACCAAATCCGTACGCAGCCGGGTCGCCAATATCTCCGAATTCCTGAATCAGCCGATGACCATGGAAGAGTTTCGCGATGATATTTTGCGTCATATTTTCGGTGTGGAACCTGCCGATGTTCCCCAGTACGTACTGACCGAGGAAGACTGGGCCAAAATCCATGAAATCTCCGCAGAACGCTACCGCAACTGGGACTGGAACTACGGCCAATCCCCGGAATCCAATATCAAACACGCCAAAAAATTCCCGGCCGGCATTATTGATATCCGCATGAATATCAAAGAAGGCCATATCCACGAAATCAAGATCTACGGTGATTTCTTTGGCATCGGCGATGTGGCGGATATCGAGAACCGACTGCGCGGCCAGCGTTATGAAGAAGCGGCGGTGCGCGAAGCTCTGCAAGGATTGGATATCAAGCATTATTTTGGTAATGTGGAACTGGAAGACTTTATCGGACTCGCCCTGCTGGAAGATTAAGCAGCGAATCCGGATGATTCCTGTACACCTATAAATACAGACCCATTTGAGGATAGAAGGAGAGCATACGATGTATAAATTAATCGCTATTGATATCGACGATACGCTGATCAACGATGATAAGGAAGTAACCCCTGCCACCCAGCAAGCACTGGAACAGGCCGTTGCCAAAGGAACCGTGGTGACACTCGCTACCGGACGCGCCTATGCATCCGCCCAGGCGATTGCCCGCCAGACCGGACTGAACGTACCGATCATCACGTACCAGGGTGCCCTGATCAAAAACCTGATGGATGAAAAAGTCCTGTATGAGCGTTATGTACCAATCGAAGCGGCACGCAAGCTGTTCGAATACTGCGTGGAGCACAATCTTCATCTGCAGACCTACATCGATGACAAACTGTATGCGCGCGAGCTGAACCAGCATCTGATCGACTACACAACGCTCAATCGTACACAATATTACGTAGAGCCTGATTTTATCAAAATGATCGAACAGCCCACACCAAAAATGCTGATCATCGACGATCCGGACTTCCTGGATGAGCTGCAGCCGATTCTTCGCGAACTGCTGGGCGACGGTGTACACATTACCAAGTCCAAGCCGGAGTTCCTGGAAATCATGCACAAGGAAGGTACCAAAGGAGCTGCACTCACTTTCCTGGCAGAACATTTCAACTGTGATCTGAAGGATACGATCGCTGTCGGCGATTCCTGGAATGACCACGAGATGCTGGAAGTGGCTGGTCTTGGTGTAGCAATGGGCAACGCGATTCCGCCGCTCAAAGAGATTGCCGACTACATTACGGCGAGCAACAACGAAGATGGCGTGAAGCAGGTTATCGAGGAGTTTATTCTTAAAGGCTGATTGTGTGCGGGCACGTGTACGTTATGTGTATATGCACATCCGCTGCGTATCTGCGCGGGTTATGCGTATGTGCATCATCCGCTGCGGAAAGGGATTTGGTTACGTCCTCCGGTTGAGCCGGGAGATCCGGAATAGGTTAAAAGGGCGATCTCCCGGCTCAAAGGTCGTCCTTTGACCAAATTCCCTTTCCTCCGCTATGGCAAATTGAGCATAGCTTGGGCGCTGTATCATTTTTCTACTGCATAATTAAGTCGTGCTGGCAGTCAGGATTTTGTTATACAGCTGGTGATACCATTTAGTTGTTTGTAAGCATCATAGAGCAGAGAACGAAACGGATGCAGCAAGAAAATAGAAATTGTACGATGAAAAAAGCAAAACCAAAAAAGCACCTTGCCAGAGAGTATAGCATCATTCCGTGATATTGCCGGGATAATGCTATACTCACCGCAAGGTGCTTTTGATTTTAGTGTTGCTGTATACATTGTGTGCTCATGCTCATGCTTATGCTTATGCTTATGCTTATGCTTATGCTTACTAATTATACATTTTGCATCTGGTCCAGTGCTTCAAGGTAAAGTACCTGCAGGAACTTTTTGATGCTGACTTTGCTTTTGCTGTCATCGCGTTCTTCGTCGATTTCCTTCATTTTGGCTCGGATATCCTCAAAGTCGAAATAGAGCGGAGCATAGTGTTCGAACTTGGGATTGCCGTAATCTGTCAGTCCGATCGATGCCAGGTGGGTGAGTGCTGTCGTAACGGTACGGCGGATACGCTGTTCGATCGCTTTGGCTTCTTTGTCTATTTCGCGCGGCGTCGTTTTGTAGCTGGCAGCCACTCCCTCGTATAGCTGCTTGAGCGGCGGGAATGGGCCTGCCTGACCACGCTGCAGCAGCATTTCCATAATGGCGGTAATGTCGTTGCAGCCGGCTTCGCCGACAATGCCCAGATTCATATAAATGGGGCGTATGACTTCGCTGATACTGCGCGGCTTGACCGGTACCGCAGTCTGACGTTCGGCAGACAGCAGATTCAGCGTGTCCAGACGGGACAGTGAAGACTTGAGTTCATGCAGATACTGCTGAATCTCCGAATGCTCACTGACCCGGGACAATACCGACTCCACTTCAATCCGGTTAATCGGCTTGCGGATAAAAAATTCGATTCCCGACTGATACGCTTCTCCGACCATCTCCTGATTCTCGATCTGCGAGATCATGACGTATTTGCCGCGAAATCCTTGTCGCTGCAGCTGTACAATCGTCTCCAGTCCATCCTGATCAGGCATCAGCCAATCGATTAGAACGACATCCGGCTGACTTTCCATAATGATACGCATACCTTCTTCGCCACCTCTGGCCGTACCGGTTACTTCGCCCAGATTACTTTCTCTAATAATATTCTCCAGCATGGCGCGTGTTGCCGGATCGTCATCTACAATACAAAAAGATAATCCCATATTATCCTCCTCTCTTTAGTGAATCGGTTGGTAGTTCTACTCGAAACGCCGTTGTCCATGGTACATATTCTTCCTGCTGACAGAGCCGGATACTGCCACCCAGCGAGGCAATAATATCATGCACATGCGAAAGCCCGATTCCGGTCGCCGCACTGCCTCCCTGCGCAAACTTGGTCGTGAATCCCGGTTCGAAGATCATCTCCCGGTCACGCTCGGAAATTCCTTTGCCTGAATCAGCGACCGTTAATACGGTGCGATCACCCTGCTGCTCGATACGCAGTTCAATTGAACCGGACCTGTCCAATGCCTCAATCGCATTGGCCAGCAGATTGTTCAGCAGCGTCAGCAGCGGGATATAATCCGATGTGAGATAATCCTGATCCAGATGGGCGCTGAAGACCACCTGCTTGTTCAGCATGATCGCATATTTACGGTTACCGCGAATGGCGTAATCTATAATCTCCGACAGGGACAGCAGCGACTGTGCATCCTGCTCAAACAGCTTGAGCAATCCAGCAGCGATGCGCTGGGAATCTTTTTTGACTTCATGTATTTCCTGGGTAATACTAAGCTGCCGCTGACTGAACTCGCTCAGACCTTCCCGCTTGAGATCCGTGTACAGCCTATAGCTGCTGCTGGTAACCCGCTCAATCGTATCCATCGATTTGCGCAGGTAAAAGACTTCCCCATATAGACCCGAACTGACCGACAGCATTTGTTCCATTCGCTTATTCTGCTCCAGCGATAGTGCGCGGATCTGGCTGACTGCGATGCTGCTGTACAGCCCTGTCATGAAAAATCCCCGGATCGCCGCCACGAGAACAATATATCCCCATATCGCCGGATTGCCTATTTCCGATCCGGTTAGCAGCCATCTGCAGATCATCTCGATCGTATTGGAACTAAAATCAATATATGTCGCCAGCACACCAAGCAGCAGCAGATTCATCCGTTCAATCTGCCCCTGAATCAGATACATACCGATGGAAAATGTCAGATAGTACAACCCGCCGGACGTATGCACCTGAAGCCGGTTCATCCATTCAAACTCGGCCGGTCTCAAAACCAGATCCAGCACAATCCGGAATACAATAACCGTCACTGCCGTCCATATGCCTGCCCGGATAAATGGCAGCCGGTTCATCAGCAGCAGGAACAGCAAAAATGCACTGCCGCCCAGACCGATTCGAAACAGATCTCCAGGCACCGGATTGATCTTGAACTCTCCGGCAATCGCTGTTCCGAGCGCTACCGCCAGAATCTGGACTTTCTCCTTTCTAAAAAGAGCAGGCATATGTCCTTCAGCTCCCTTTCGACGCGAATCGGACTGGCTTATAATTGCAGCTGGCACTGGTGTCCCTGTCGTTTTGTGAAATTGTTTATATGGTATCATAAAAATTCCCTTTCATGCTGTTTTCATTATAAAACACTCTCCATAACGGTTATACAACATGTTTCATCCTCCAGAAATAACAAAAACCGGTCTCCTTCCGGAAACCGGCCGCCTGTGTGTACCTTAAGCCGTTCTGGTCTCCAACCGTCTGGAGATCAGGGATAATGTATAATTTACAATAAAATAGATCATTGCGACAAGCAGCAAAATCGGGATCGGATAGTTTTGATTCTGTCCCATGATGATCTGCGCATTATGCATCAGTTCCGCCAGCGCTACGATAACTGCGAGCGAGGTATCCTTGAGCAGGGAAATGAACTGGCTGACCAGCGGCGGCACCATCCGGCGCAGCCCCTGCGGCAGTACGATATGCCAGAGTGTCTGTACTGCTCCCAGTCCTGACGAACGTGCGGCTTCCACTTGTCCTTTCGGAATCGACTTGAGACCGGCACGAACAATCTCCGAGATCATCGCCGCTTCGAACAAAGTCAGGGCAATAATGGCACCTACCGGTATTGTAAACTTGAAATGAATACCGAAAAATGAAATCTGTGGAACTGCAAACTGAACAAAGAAAATGATCAACAGCAGCGGCAGATTACGCAGCACTTCCACGATTATAGCCAATACCGGTGACAATACGGGAATCTGCATATACCGGATAACCCCGGCAAAACATCCGATCACAAAACTGAATATAATAGCAAAGAAGGCCACATACAGTGTCATGCCCAGACCTTCCATCAGAAACTTCAAATTCTCGGGTGAATACGCACCTGCAAAATCCATAGTACTCCTCCTTAACCCTTATTGCTGATCTGTTATGAACTTTTGGCCAGTCGGCGTTCCAGTACATGAGAACCATAGCTCATCGGCAGCGTCAGTACCAGATAGAACATGCCTGTAAAAATATACGTGCTGACCGTGGCATAACTATCTCCATTGATAGAATCGGCAAAGTACATCAGATCCAGTCCGGCTACGATTGTAAGCACTGACGAGTTTTTAATCAGGTTGATAAACTGGTTGCTCAGCGGTGGAATGACGAGTTTGATCGCCTGCGGCAAAATAATATGCAGCATTGATTGTATGTAAGTCATCCCTGACGAACGTGCAGCTTCCATCTGTCCTTTGGGTACAGACAAAATCCCCGCCCGGATTGCTTCAGCAATAAATGCGGATGTATATACTGTCAGACCCAGCGTTCCTGCCTGGAATCCATCCAGCCGGGCTCCTAGAGAGGGTAAACCCAGATAGAAAAACAGTACAACGATCAGAATCGGTATATTACGGATAAACTCTACATAGGCAGTTCCCAGCCATTGCAGCGGCTTGATGCCGGTAATCCGGAAGACGGCGATAATCGTACCAAGAATAAAACTTCCGATCAGCGCAATTACACTTGCCTGGATCGTATTCAGAAACCCTTCCATATAGTCAGGGAAATATTCAATCAGAATGGAAAAATCCAGCATTCTCATACCTCCTTTAATTCTTTACTGCCAAAGATTTTGACGACGCAGCATGCAGCTTTGATATACTGCTTTATGTCCGCTTTCTTTGCTTCATGTTCGCTATTTCATGTCCCCTATTTTTATTCGTTATTTTCCACTTTGTTCTTTCTGTCCAAATAAGATCTTTACCTCGGCCTGCCTTTTATCCGATTACCATCTCACCTGTTCTAATGAAAAGGATGGGCGTGATTGCCCATCCCTGTCTTATTCAATTACGCTAATCCCGGCGATTTCATGTCGATCCAGCTTATTTGTTTTCCGGTGCCTTACCAATCCATTTTTTGTACAGCTCATCATAAGAACCGTCTGCTTTCATATCAGTCAGCCCTTTGTTGATTGCTTCCACCAGACCGGTCTGGCCTTTTTTCACCGCGATACCATATGGCTCATCGGTAAATGGCTTGCCCACCACTTCGTAGTTCGGGTCCTGTGCAGCCATACCGTACAGAATCGCATCATCTGTCGTCAGTGCATCACCCTGTCCGGCTTTGAGAGCGTTGAAAGCATCCTGATAGTTATCGAATTCCAGTACTTTCACATCAGGTACTTTTTCTTCAATATTATCGATCGATGTCGCGCCTTTGGCTGCCAGAATTGTCGTATCGGCGGTTACATCTTCAATTCCCTGAATCGGGCTGCCTTTTTTCACGAGCAGGGATTGACCTGCCTGGAAATACACATCCGAGAAATCGACTTCTTTTTTGCGTGCATCCGTAATTGTCATCGTGGCGATAACCATATCCACATCACCATTGTTCAGCATCGGGATACGGGTTTTGGATGTTACTTCTTTCAGTTCCACCTTGCTCTCGTCCCCGAGAATGCTTTTGGCGAGGGCATGAGCCATGTCTACATCAAAACCTTCTACTTTGCCGCTGCCTGGATCTTTGAGACCGAACAGTTTCGTGTCATATTTGACACCCACAATTAGTTTGTCGCGCTGCTTGATCTGATCGATTTGTGCACTTGCATTACTTTCCGCAGAACCGCCGCTCGTATTCGATGTGGTCGTACTGCATGCTCCCAGTACAGCCACCAGAGCCATCATACATACAAGGAGGAGCGAGAATCTTTTTTTGTTAGACATCATTCATTTCCCCTTTTCATTAGTATACGTGCCAAAACAGACAAATATCCGGCAGTGTGATTAGTGATTCAACAGACGGCTGAGGAACAGCTTGGCCCGTTCTTCCTTGGGATCGGAGAAAAATTGTTCCGGTGGAGCTTCTTCCACAATCCTGCCCTGATCCATAAAGACGACCCGGTCAGCCACTTCACGGGCAAAGCCCATTTCGTGGGTAACAACCACCATCGTCATACCTTCCAGAGCAAGCGCCTTCATTACGTCCAGTACTTCTCCGACCATCTCGGGATCAAGCGCCGAGGTCGGTTCATCGAACAGCATAATCTGCGGCTTCATCGCCAATCCCCGGGCAATCGCCACACGCTGCTGCTGACCACCGGATAACTGGGAAGGATACGCCTGTGCCTTGTCGGCAATGCCGACTTTTTCAAGATAATGCATAGCCGTCTTATGCGCTTCGGCTTTGGAGACGCCTAGTGCCTTGATCGGAGCGAGCGTAATATTGTCGATGACTTTCTTGTGCGGATACAGATTGAAATGCTGGAACACCATGCCGATATTGCGGCGCAGCTTATTCAGATCCGTTTTGCGTTCATCCACACGCACTCCATTTACGGTCAGCTGACCGCTGCTGGTCTCTTCCAGCCGATTGATACAGCGCAGCATCGTACTTTTGCCGGAGCCGGAGGGACCGAGTACTACCACAACCTCTCCTGACTCGACATGCAGGTTAATTCCAGTTAATACCTGAAAGTCTCCGAAAAATTTGTCAACTTCATGGAAGGTAATCATCATTTTCCTCCTTTTTATGTAAAAAATTTATCTTTTTCACGATTAACCTGTTAGGTATACTTACATTTTTAATAATACTAACCTACACCTACAGAAAACTACGTAAACCTACGCTGTAGTGCTGTAAATTCCTGAATTCTTATAAAAAATGATCAAAAAAATACAAATAAACCGGTATCTTCTGATACCGGTCTACTTTTACAAGTAGCATTCTTGTTTTATTCCTCGGGCAGCAGCGCTGTGTAATTACCCAAATCAATTGTCATGCCTGTACGCGCTGTACTGGCTCCGACCGGCAGCTCCAACTCCTGCCGCAGATCCACATCGTGGGACATATGCGTATAAATCGTCTGGATCGGAGCCAGCTCATCGACCAGTTCGGCCGCTTCACGCATATCGTATACCGAGCGAGTGCTGTACTCTGCTTCTTCATGGACAAAGCTGGTACCGAGAATCAGCAGGTCGAGCCGGTCCATCAATACCTTTTGCTCGGCGGTCAGGCCGATCGCATCCGGGCAGTACACCCAGCTAAAATCATGCTTTTCCATCCGGTAAGCATAGGAATATCCGTTAAATCCATGATGAACTTTCCATGGCGTCATTTTCCATCCGCTCAGCATCATGCCTTCATCATTGCCAATCATGTCCAGATGCTTGCTAATCCATGGATATTGACGCTCAATAATATCCAGCACTTCCTGCGGTGCGTATACTCTTCCCGTGACTCCCTGCCATCGGCATGCATCCGCCCATTCCGGCAGTCCGGCAATATGGTCGAAATGCGCATGGGTGATCACGATATCCGTAATATCCGCACGACGGTTAATCATCTCCATCTGCAGCCGCCAGTCAGGACCACAGTCGATCAGAAAGTCACCTTCCGTACTCTCAATCAGCACGGATGAGCGCAAGCGCCGGTTGGTACCGCTATTCCTCGCCTCATCGCACACTTCACAGTCGCAATACACCCGGGGAACACCCATTGCATCTCCTGTTCCCAAAAATGTTAATCGATCCACTACACGTCCGTTCATACTGTATTCTCTCCTTGAGCCTGAGGTCTGTTACTTGATCGCTAATGTCATATTTCATAAATGCAGTCTATTGGTTGTTTACATATAAGATTGTAGTCTATTGTATCTAGAGGATATACCATAGAGTATACCATCTTCCTTCCATTTTCGATATCAACCGCAATGAAGATGCCTTTTGAAATCAATAATCTGCACCATTTCAAGAAATTAAATACAAAAAAAGGGAAAAGCCTATTATCTGCTTTTCCCTGTTCTTTATTTTCTTAGATAGATAATTGTACCTGCAGGTCTTTTATTCATAATTGGCTGGCAGTAAACGCAAATAGCATCAAATCCCTGCCAATACCTGATACCATATCCCCCGTTTGGAATACAGCGAACTCCGTACTTCACTCCATCCTCCCAGGTACTGTATATCGAACAGCCCCGGCGGATCCGGGTACTCACTGCGGTGAGCTTTCATCGCCTGCTCTTCCACCGGCCGGAAGCCGTGTTTCGCAAAGATCTCCTGAGAATTGGGTGTACGCAGATAATCCAGAAAGGCTTCGGCGACCTTACGGGTACCATGCTTGTCTGCATACGAATCCACTACGGTAGCAGGATTCTCGATCAGGATCGTATCGTCGGGCACGACCAGATCGTACTGTGCTCCCTTGACCATCCGTGCCAGCAGTTCATTTTCGTACGTCACAATGACATCGCCTACCCCGTATTCAAAAGCAGCCATCGATGCCCGTCCGCTTTTATCGAGGGATTCGATATTTTGATGAACCTCCTCCAGAAAAGCTTTGGCTGCGGCAGGATCTTTTTTGCCTTGTTCACGTTCCGACTGCTTGAGTCCTGCACCGTAGATCGCGTTGATATCCCACTGTGCGCCGCCGGAAGTTTTGGGGTTAGGATACAGCACTTTGACACCCGGACGTGCCAGATCTTGAAATTGATGAATACCGAGCGGATTGCCCTTTCGTGTACCGAGTACAACAATCGAACGTGTGACCATGCCCTGATATGGAGCGTCTTTCCAGTTTTTATCGACCAATCCCGCTTTGACCAGCTTATCGACATCACCTTCGAGCGACAGAATCGTCACATCGGCTTCAAAACCTCCGGCAATCGCCCGTGCCTGTGTACCGGAGGCTTCATACGACTCCTGGAAGCTTACCTTCTGGCCAGTCTTGTCTTTCCAGTACTGCTGAAATTGCGGCAGGATCTCACCGACTGCATCCTTGGCTACACTGTAGGCGCCGATTACCAGTGTCACATCCCCGGCTGCCGCCGGAGCAGCGGATGCAGGCTGTGCTCCGGATTCTTCCTTGCCGCTGCATCCGGAGAGCAGCACACTCAGCAGGATAATCCATATCAGTAGTCCTGCAGATAATGGGATTCCTCGTTTCATTCTGCTCTCTCCTCTCCGATCTGTGCTGCTTGTGAACAGGTCTGTTTGTGCTTTCTGCCTGGATTGTCCAGCATTTCGCAGCAGGCTTTCCATCTAGATAAATACCGATAACGGATCGGCTTTGAGTGCATTTTCGGCAATCCAGCTCTCCTGATCGTTGAACAGATACGCCCGGTGAACGAGCACATGAACTTCCTGTCCGACTTCCAGTGTATCCTTTTCCAGAGAACGGTACGTGATCAGGCGATTCGCGCCCACCTCAACCTCGACCATCCACTGGCTGCCCCGGAAGTGCATATGTTTTACTGTGCCTTTTTCTGTCGCTGACAGCAGTCGGAATTCATGCGCTAGGCCAATCTCGATATATTCCGGCCGGATCAGTGCACGGGCATAATCGGCTGCTCCTGGCTGCTCGAATCCTTTGAGCTGGCCAATCTCATCCACAATCGTAGACTCCCCGATGAAGGAAGCGACAAACGGCGTGGATGGCTGCTTGTAAATATCCCATGGCGTGCCCTTCTGCTCCAGACGGCCGCCGTTGATGATCATAATCTCGTCAGCCACCTCGATCGCTTCATCCTGATCATGAGTAACGAAGATCGACGTAATGCCGACCCGCTCGATCAGTTCGCGCAGCCAGGTACGCAGCTCCTGCCGGATTTTGGCATCGATCGCTGCGAACGGCTCATCCAGCAGCAGCAGCTGCGGCTCCGGTGCCAGTGCCCGGGCAAAAGCGACCCGCTGCCGCTGTCCGCCGGATAGCTGATGCGGATACCGATGCTCGAATCCGGACAGGCCGGTCAGCTCCACCAGCTCGCGTACCCGATTCCGGATCGCCTCCTTGCGAATTTTCTTCACTTTCAGACCAAACGCAATATTATCGAATACGGTCATATGCTTGAACAGCGCATAGTTCTGAAACACAAACCCGATCTCCCGTTCCTGCGGCGGCAGATGGTTCACAGCCTTGCCATGGAAAATAATCTCCCCGCTGTCCGGTGACTCCAATCCGGCAAGCATCCGCAAAATGGACGTTTTGCCGCCGCCGCTTGGACCGAGCAGTCCGATCAGATGTCCTTTGGCAATGGAGAAGCTGACATCCTGCACGGCATGAAATTGACCAAAATGCTTATCCAAATGACGGACTTCCACATGCATATCAGAGCACTTCCTTTCTTTTCTTGGCACGTTCCATCAGCAGCAGCAGTCCAATCGAGAATACGGCGAGCACAAGCGCGACTCCATTGGCCGCAGTAACATTAAAATTCTCCATATCCTGATAGACCAGCGTCGTCGCCGTCTGCGTCTTGTTGATAATATTGCCCGACACAACCAGCACCGCACCGAACTCCCCCAGTGAGCGGGCGACCGTCAGGATCGTACCGTAGATGACCGCCCAGCGGATCGACGGCCAGGTGACCTGCCAGAACGTTCTCCAGCTGTAAGCACCAAGCGTCGAAGCCGCCTCCTCCTGATCGGTACCGATCTCCTGCAGCACCGGCATCACTTCCCGTACCATTAGCGGGAATGTCACGAACAGCGTCGCGATAACCATACCGGGGAATGCATAGACAACCTTGAAGCCGATTTGTTCAAAAAAAGTCCCGATCACCGTGTCCGGTCCGAGCAGCAGCACAATCATCAGCCCGCCGATTACCGGCGATACGGCATACGGCAGATCCACGATACTGTTGAACAGCTGACGCAGCTTGCGGCTGAGCCAGGTTCCCCGGACCAGATAGATGCCCATCATAATGCCGAATATGCCGTTGAGTACAGTAACCACCAGGACGATCAGTCCGGTCATCATCAGCGCATGCAGCGCTTCGGGTCGGCTGAGTGCCTGCACGAAGCCTGTGCCGCCTTCATCAAAAGCTCCCGTTGTCAGTACAACAAGCGGGATCAGGATCAGAATGCTGAATACGAGCCAGGTGAGCGTAATCCATAATCTTCTCATCGGCTCATCCTCCTTGTCTGTACCAGATTGATCAGCCACAGAATGATAAAGGACAATGTCAGCAGCAGAATCGATACAGCTGCCGCACCCGCTTCATTATCACTCTCCACCTCACCAAAAATATAAACCGAAGCCGTCAGCGTACGTCCGGGAATATTGCCTGCCACCAGCACCACCGCTCCAAACTCCGCCAGCGCCCGGGAAAAGGCCAGCATCGCTCCACTCAAAATACCCGGCACCATCGCCGGCAAAATCACATGGAAAAAGGTTCGTGTACGGGAAGCTCCCAGGGTATAGGATGCCTCTTCCGCCGAGCGGTCCAATTCCTCCAGCAGCGGCTGTATTGCCCGGATCACAAAAGGAAAGGTCACAAACACCATCGCCACGATAATCGCCGGCTGATGAAATACCAGATCCAGCCCGACCGAAGCCGCTGCCTTGCCCACGATACTGTTTGGTCCCAGCAGTACGAGGATCATCAATCCGCCGACAGCTGTAGGCAGTGCAAACGGCAGATCCACAATGCTGTTCAGCAGTGATTTGCCCGGGAATTCATATCGCACCAGTACCCATGCAGCCATCGTACCGACGAGCGCATTGATAATCGTAGCCGTCAGTGCCAGCTTGAGCGTCAGCAGCACCGCTTTCCAGGCGATCGGGTCGCCAATATTCTGGACAAAAGCTGTCCATCCGTCCGATAGTGAATTCACATATACTCCGGCAATCGGCAGTACAATCAAGATGAGAAAATACAGCAATACAGTCGTGCGAAATCCCCATGTCCAACCTTTGTGGCGCAGTAATGTACTATTCACTGGAAGACTCCTTTACTTAAAACTCAACAGTTCATTTTGTTTTAACCTTTATTTCCTATTAGTATACTTGGAATTAAATCTTAGCCATACTTTAGCAAAAGCCGACTTCCAGCGTCAATGAGAAGTTTACTTTTTGCCAAAATGATTTATAGTCATCCGTAATGTTCGTTTTTAGAGGCGATTCAGCATCATTATGAGCTTGAAACCGCCATTTTATACGATGAAATTCAGCTTTGCGGATAGCTGCTGGAATTATGTTTTGCTGTTTTGGTTCCTTCGCCGATTTTGGCTTTTGACTTACTGATCCGATTAACAACTGCCGGATGAGGTAATATCTGAATAGAAACAAGCAGAAATACGGGTTAAAATGATATCAGAAGTGCCTAATCGTACATTCTAAGACTCATCTTGAAAAAAAGTAGGGAAAGAGGGATATCCATGCTGTATACGATGCAGATTTCTACCAGCAAACGTGATGAAATGAGGGATATTACAAGAGAGGTTTCTTCCAAAGTCAGTCAGAGCGGCGTACAAGAAGGTATTGCGATCGTCTATTGTCCGCACACGACAGCAGGCATTGCGATCAACGAGAATGCCGATCCGGATGTCAAACATGATGTACTGATGCGCCTGGACGAAGTCTATCCGTGGGAACATCCCAAGTACCGCCATATGGAAGGCAACACCGCTTCCCACCTCAAGTCCATTACAACCGGTCCGTCACAGACGATTATTATTCAGGACGGCCAATTGCTGCTCGGACGCTGGCAGGGCATTTATTTCTGTGAATTCGATGGTCCACGCCAGCGGGAATATATGATCAAGATTATGCAGGGCTAATCCGGCCAGGCTCAACGGGTCAACAAATATAAAAGGCGACTGATCTGCATCAATTGTGCGGACAGTCGCCTTTTGTTTTGAACATATTCTGCTGCTGGATAGCCAACATATGCTTTACCATTCATTTCACTATAGGGATTCAACGTTTTGACAGGGCAAAGCCTTAAAGTGCAAGTGCAGACGAATGCCCCTTTCACCATTCTGTTCGGGTATCCGATTATACAGTTCATCATCTGTATCCTCTTATAATACCCGGCAGATCGTCTTGACATGGGCAATCGCTGCAGGCCTGATCTCGTCATAGGTGACCCTGTCCTGGATATAATAAGAGATGAATCCATGAATGGACAGAAACAGACTAAGCGGCACCGTATGCATCGCTTCAAGCGTGTGCTCCGTCATATTCATATGCTGCCTGACAATCGAAGAGAACAGTTCAAAGCAGCGTGCCTGTTCGGCACGACAATAGCTCAGCAGTTCCTCATCCCGGATCATGAACATAATCTCGTACTGATGGGCATTATCCAGCCCAAAGCGGATAAATTCAATCAGCAGACGCTCTACCTTGTTCCACTCGCCCTGCTCCGGCGATTCCTTGACTTCCTGCAGCAGATAGCAGATATGGTCAAAGTCCTCCATGACAATCGCATAGAACAGTTCCGCTTTTTCCTTGAAATGATAATACAGTGAACCATGGCTGTAGCCCAGATGCTGACCGATACTCCGCATCGAGATTGCACGGTACCCCTTCGTTACAAACAGATGTCTGGCAGCCTCTAAAATTCTCTCCCTGGATAACTCCTGCTCTACCGCTCTACGTGCCATAGTGTGATTCCCCTTCAAGCATTTTGCATAGTCAGATTAGAAGCGCCTGCTGCGGTATCTGTAAACGATAGATCTCTGCACAGATATATCTCCAAGCAGTGCCCGGTTCTGCTCTATTTCTCTTGTTCTTCCGTAAAATACAGCTGTTCACCTGTCGTGATCAGTGACTGTCCCTGCGTAAGATCAGTCATCCATTCCTCAAATGCTTCAGCTTCACTGACGACCGGCAGACAGTTTAGAATAACTTTATCGGTAAAAGCGGTCTCACCCATACGGATGCCCCGGCTGCGTAGCTCATTCTCCACTTTGCCGAGCCAGGTATAATCCAGTTCAACCTTCACTTCCTGGTGCAGTACACGTGTAATCGATTGTCCTGCTTCAATCGCAGCCACGGCTCCGTCGGTGTAAGCCCGGATCAATCCACCGGCGCCCAGCATGATTCCGCCAA
Source organism: Paenibacillus sp. Z6-24 (assembly GCF_054161335.1). Taxonomy (NCBI): domain Bacteria; kingdom Bacillati; phylum Bacillota; class Bacilli; order Caryophanales; family Paenibacillaceae; genus Paenibacillus; species Paenibacillus sp. Z6-24. Next base: position 3,767,577 of record NZ_CP096398.1, read on the forward strand.
AATACCGGGTTACGACAATCGCGATATCCTGTAATCCCTGGTTTTTGATCACCTCCAGAATAGGCTTGCCTGCTGTTCCGCTCGGTTCGCCATCATCCGACTGGCGCTGGATTTCGCCTCGCGAGCCGATCAGGTAGGCAGAGCAGTTATGCGTGGCATTCCAGTGCTGCTTTTTGATGCTTTCTATAAATTCCAAGGCTTCCTCTTCGGTAGCGACCGGTCTAGAGTGACCGATAAACCGGGATTTTTTGATCACGATTTCCTTGGCTCCAGCTTGTTGTATCGTCTTGTAGCGTTCAGGTTTGTCTGTTGTCATGATAATCCTTTCCTTACTACTCCTGCCTGTTATGCAAGCAGTATTCATGTATTCCCCTATAGGTCAGAGTACTGCATAACTCGCACTCTATGTACCAATACCTTCCAGGTTACTAAAGATATCATACAATATATTTAGGTATCAAGAAAGCAGCTCCCTGGCATCGCTGCCCGAGAACTGCTTTCTTCATGAAGTTTATCCTATTTTACCTCAAAAGTAGCTTATTGGAAAAGACTTTTAAATCAGCTTCTTGCAGGTTTTATGCAAAACTCTCCATGATTACTCGGAAAGTCTGGCTTCCAGTTCCGCTTTTTGCTTTTCAAATCCTGGTTTACCCAGCAGCGCGAACATGTTCTTTTTGTAAGCTTCTACACCTTCCTGGTCGAACGGATTCACGCCGGACAGGTAGCCGCTGATACCGCAGGCTTTCTCAAAGAAGTACACCAGGTAACCGAAAGAATACGGAGTCTGATCCGGAATGTTGACGATCAGGTTAGGCACCTGGCCGTCTGTGTGCGCCAGCAGTGTACCCTGGAATGCTTTTTTGTTAACGAAGTCCAGTGTTTTGCCTGCCAGGAAGTTCAGACCATCCAGATCTTCCGGATCTTCTTCGATCGTAATATGGCTGGCTACTTCTTCCACCTGAATGACGGTTTCGAAAATGTTACGGCTGCCATCCTGGATAAATTGACCCATAGAGTGTAGATCAGTCGAGAAATCAACCGCAGCCGGGAAGATACCTTTGAAGTCTTTACCTTCACTTTCGCCGTACAACTGTTTCCACCATTCGGATACAAAATGTAGGGATGGCTCGTAGTTAACCAGAATTTCGATCGCTTTACCTTTACGATGCAGCGCGTTACGAACGGCTGCGTACTGGTAGCTCTCATTCTCGGCAACATTCGGGTTGCTGTATTCTTTGGCAGCATCGGCAGCACCCTGCATCATTTCTTCGATGTTAACGCCAGCAGCTGCGATTGGCAGCAGACCTACCGGTGTCAGTACGGAGTAGCGTCCGCCTACATCATCAGGAATAACGAAGCTTTCGTAGCCTTCTGCATCCGCCAGTGTTTTCAGTGCGCCTTTGGCACGGTCTGTTGTAGCGTAGATGCGTTTGCGTGCTTCTTCTTTACCGTATTTTTTCTCCAGTTCTGCACGGAAAATACGGAAAGCAATCGCCGGCTCTGTCGTTGTACCGGATTTGGAGATGACATTCACGGAGAAATCTTTACCTTCGATCGCCTGCAGCAGGTGATTTACATATGTGGAGCTAATGTTGTTACCGGCAAAGTAAATTTCCGGCGTTTTACGTTTGTCTTTTGGCAGTACATTATAGAAGGAATGCGTTAGCATCTCGATCGCTGCGCGTGCGCCCAGGTAAGAACCACCGATACCGATAACGATCAGTACTTCGGAATCACTCTGGATTTTGGCAGCCGCTTTTTGGATGCGTGCGAATTCTTCTTTGTCATAGTTGTTAGGCAGATCGATCCAGCCCAGATAGTCGGAGCCTGCGCCAGTACCATTGTGCAGTTGTTCGTGAGCCAGACGAATCGGCTCTGCAAAATAATCCACTTCATGTTGAGCGACAAAAGAAAGAGCTTTGCTGTAATCAAATTTCACTTTTTTAGACATAATATTGTTACCCTCCCAAAAATAAATTATTTGCACACTCCGACCAGTTGCTGATCGGTCTACTCCCTGATGCGGTGTTCTACCCTATATGGCCTACCTGAGTATGTACCCTGACCGGATGCCGGATGACACCTTTTTATAGCAAATGAGCATGTTCTGCGCTCCTGCCGGTGATCCATCGCCTGCCTATACCCAACCGAATGCCGGTCATGCTACACTTAACGGGTCAGGCCATTTCTGCTTTTAGTATGACCGGATGATTCCCGTATTGCAAGCATCCCGACTGCTGGCAGAACAGGCACACTTTGGATCACAGAAAGAGATGGAGGAACGACGCTATGAAAAAAATCGGATTTATCGGTCTGGGTACAATGGGTCTGCCGATGGCAGAAAACCTGCTTCAGAAAGGCTTTGAGCTTACGGTATATAATCGTACTGCATCCAAGGCCGAATCGCTGGTCCAGCAGGGAGCACGGCAGGTACATACTCCGCGCGAAGCCGCTGCAGGACAGGATATGGTAATTACCATCGTCAGCGATGATGCTTCCATTCATGAGGTCTATCAGGGTGAAGACGGAATTATCGCCGCTGTGCAGCAGGGATTGACAGTGATGGACTGCAGCACGGTCTCCCCGCCGCTGGCTCAGGAAATCGCTGCTGCGGTTGCCGAGCGCGGTGGTATCTATCTGGATGCGCCGGTCACCGGCAGTAAGCCGGCAGCCATTGACGGCACACTTGTATTTATGGTCGGCGGCAGCCGTGAGGCGATTGACGCTCATCAGGATGTATTCCAGGCGATGGGACGACTCGTAATTCCTATGGGCGATAACGGCAGCGGAGCTACCGCCAAGCTCGCCCATAATACAATGGTCGGCATTCACACTGTTGCACTGGCAGAAGGCTTTGCGATAGCTTCCAAAGGAGGCATTGATCCATCCGCCTTCCTGCAGCTGATCAGTAATGGCGCTGCCAACAGCCGCACCATCGAGCTGAAAGGCCAGAAAATCATCGATGGCGATTACAGCAACCAGTTTTCCCTGGCGCTGATGCTCAAGGATCTCAAGCTGGCTTCTTCACTCAATGACAAGAACGGTGTCCCTTCGCCAATGCTGAATCTGGCCAAAAGCCTGTTCCAGGCCGGTCAGTCCAAAGGCTACGGTGACGATGATCTGTCCGTTATCGCCCGATGCTATGAAGAATGGATCGGCCAGACCATCAGCGGCAAATTGCTGTAATTAGCAACCCTGCTTTACTATAAAACCTTAGCTAAGCGGCGCCAATGAGATATAGCATAGACGCTATAGGCTTCCGTGTGCCGCTGCAGGCTGTGAGCTTTGATAATGCAGAATGATCAGGCAGTATTCTTTTGACAGCTCATCCATAAGATGCAGCTGATCGGAGGATACTGCTTTTTCAGTGTTCAGTGTAGCGCATTATCGTACTGCACTATTTCAGAACTGTTGCAGCCGTTCCTCATAAAGAGATACTCTGCTGACTGCCGTCTTCCGTGCAGGCTGGACTCTCAGCTCCTCTTGCCATACTGTACAGTCGATCAGGAATACGAGCAGCAGTAGTCGGTAACGGTCTTGATCTCCAGCTTGAATCTGGAATTGGCAGGCACTTCAAAGGTCGCCTGTCCATCGATCTCCATCCATTCCTCTGCTCCCGGCAGTTGAACAGACAGCTGACCGGACAGAATCTCCATCGTCTCATGCTGATCGGTACCGAATTCATAACTGCCCGGCATCATGATTCCAAGCGTGACTTTACTGCCGTCCGGCAGCAGTACCGTTCTGCTCGTCACCTTGCCTTCATAGTAAATATTGGCTTCCTTGACCACTGTAACCTGTTCAAATTGACTCATCCGCTTATACCGCTCCCCTGTTTATCAAATGGAAAACATCGGGTATCCCCGTCATATCAACACTATTTCCAAACCCTGGATTAGAAAAAAGCGCAGAGTGGCGCTGGGCCACTTCTGCACCTTTTAAGGTCAAACGATATTAGGACAGCAGTCCTTTAACTTTTTGTACCACATTGTCTACTGTGAATCCGTATTCGGCCATTACGCGGTCGCCAGGAGCGGAAGCACCGAAGGTAGTGATACCCAGGATTGCGCCCTTGTCGCCAACATAACGTTCCCAACCGAATGTTTGAGCCATCTCGATAGCAAGACGAGCTTTGACATCTGGCAGGATGACGGAGTCTCTGTAAGCTTCATCCTGTTTTTCGAACAGTTCCCAGCTTGGCATGCTGATAACGCGTACTTCGATGCCTTCAGCTGCCAGTGCTTCCTGAGCTTTGACAGCCAGCTGCACTTCGGAACCTGTTGCGATCAGTTGTGCTACCGGTTGTCCAGCTTTTGCATCGGATACCACATAAGCACCTTTTTTGATGTTTTCACGTACATTTTCCACTGTACCCGGCAGGATTGGCAGGTTCTGACGAGTCAGTACCAGTGCAATCGGGCCGCCTTTGTTTTCCATAGCGTGAGCCCATGCAGCAGAAGTCTCGTTACCATCCGCAGGACGGATTGTAGTCAGACCCGGGATAATACGCAGGGAAGCCAGCTGCTCAATTGGTTCGTGAGTAGGACCGTCTTCACCAACAGCGATACTATCGTGAGTCAGAACATAAGTTACAGGCAGACCCATCAGCGCTGCCAGACGTACTGCCGGACGCAGGTAATCGGTAAATACGAAGAACGTACCGCCGAATACTTTGATACCGCCGTGCAGAGCAATACCGTTCATTGCGCCTGCCATTGCAAATTCACGTACACCGAAGTAGATGTTACGGCCAGCGCGTGTTTCAGGTGTGAAGTTTTCCAGACCTTTCAGGTGAGTCATTGTGGAGCTCTCCAGGTCAGCGGAACCGCCGGCCAATTGAGGTACACCATTGATCAGACCATTCAGAGCGTTACCGGAAGCAACACGTGTTGAAACCGCTTTGTCCTCTGTGCTGTAGAATGGCAGTTCTTTGTCCCAGCCATCTGCCAGGTTACCGGAGAATGCCGATTCAAATTGTGCAGCCAGCTCAGGGTTTGCTTTTTTGTACTCGGCAAACATTTCGTCCCATGCTTTGTTGGCTTCCACGCCGCGCTCTTTTACTTTTGCAAAGTATTCACGAACTTCGTCCGGTACATAGAAGTCTTCCTCGTATGTCCATTCATAGAATTCTTTGGTCAGTTTGGCTTCAGCGGAGCCCAGTGGGGAACCGTGTGTACCGCCATGACCGCCGATACCCTGTTTGTTCGGGCTGCCGTAACCGATCACTGTTTTCACTTCGATCAGTGTTGGACGGGAAGTGTCCGCTTTTGCTTCTTCAAGAGCTGCCGAGATTGCAGTCAGATCGTTACCGTCTTCTACACGCAGTACTTGCCAGCCGTAAGCTTTGAAACGGTCTTCTACATTTTCGGAGAAGGACAGACCTGCTTTACCATCCAGCGTGATATCGTTGGAATCGTACAGCATGATCAGTTTGCCCAGTTTCATGTGACCTGCCATGGAAGCAGCTTCACTTGCTACACCTTCCATCATGTCGCCATCGCCACAGATTGCATATGTGAAGTGGTCAATTACGTTGGCATTGTCTTTATTGTAAGTCGCCGCCAGGTGGGATTCAGCAAGAGCCATACCTACAGCCATTGCCACACCTTGACCCAGAGGACCTGTTGTTGCGTCAACACCAGCAGTGTGACCGTACTCAGGGTGACCTGGAGTTTTACTTCCCCATTGACGGAACTGTTTAATTTCATCCATTTCCAGACCGTAGCCGGAAAGGTGCAGCAGGCTGTACAATAGCATGGAGCCATGACCTGCAGAAAGTACAAAACGGTCACGGTTTACCCATGTAGGGTTAGCCGGGTTATGTGTCATAGTTTTAGCGAACAGCTGGTAACCCATTGGCGCGGAGCCCATTGGCATACCCGGATGTCCGGAATTTGCTTTTTCAATCGCATCGATCGAAAGTGTACGGATCGTGGAGATTGCAAGATTATCCACGTTGGAGTTGCCGGATTGGCTAATGCTTTGTTCTTGCTCTTGTTTCTTATCAGTCATGTTAATCCTCCTCATTCTTCTTGGTAAAGCGAGGTGCTCAGACCCTACTTCATCTGAGATAAATTCATCTATGCAGTGGTCTCAAATGAAATGATTCTTCTTGAGTCTTTCAATTTGACTTATTAGCCCTTTGTCCATTGTAACACTTGTCCCGGCAGTTTACCATATCGTTATTTCACTACTTTGTATTTATACCCAATATCCTATCCGCTAAAAGAGGAGGATTATATTTTGAAAAGATATGTCCTGCAAGGAATCATCGCCGGTCTGCTCAGTGGAGTACTGCTCGGATTTTTCCTGAAATGGATTCAGCTGCTGACCGGATCTGGCGTATACACACTGCTGCTGAATATTGATTTTGTCCCTATGCTGCCTGACCGGTTGCCCGAATGGCTGGAATTCAGCCTGCATTTGACCGTGTCGTTTGTACTTGGTTTCCTTTACCGGCTGTGGCTGATTCGCTGGCCGCATCCATGGATCTGCGGTCTGCTGATCGGAGCCGCTTCCTCCCTGCTGTTTTTCCCGCTGGCATTGATGTCTGAGCGGGTACCGCAGGTGGATGATCTGCCGTCCTATATGTACTGGCTTGCCGGGCATATACTGTATGGACTGGTGCTGGGACTGCTTGGTGATCTGGAACTGCGGCGTACTTCAGCTACCGTAACATATTAATATTAACGGAGCGTTAAGAGTAACTACGACACAAGGTTTTTACGAACACAGACGTCTTATTTAGACGTGTACGGCTTATTGAAAAAAATATTTCCCACGTAATAGTTTAGTTACAGCAACTACTCTGATATTTCTTCTGATCCCTGTTGAGACGGATGACGTACAAGCACCAAAAGGCCACTTTGGTTACAAAGTGGCCGGGTACATACATATTTGCATTTTTCATTCTTTATACAGACAGGCGTTTTAGTTAAATACAACCGTCTTGTTCTGATGCACCAGAATGCGATCCTCGGTGTGCCATTGCACAGCACGGGCCAGTACCACGCGCTCGATTGTGCGTCCGATTCGTTTTAATTCATTGACATTGTCACGGTGGCTGACACGCTGCACGTCCTGTTCAATGATCGGACCACCATCGAGTTCTTCGGTCACATAGTGAGCGGTAGCACCGATAATTTTCACACCGCGATTATAGGCCTGCGCATACGGCTTTCCACCAACAAAGGCAGGCAGGAATGAATGATGAATATTAATAATCCGGTTGCGATAATGCTCGATAAAGGTTGGGGAAATAATCTGCATATAACGGGCCAGCACGATCAGGTCAATATCCGCCCCGATCACTTCCAGCTGACGGCGCTCGGCTTCCTGCTTGGTATCCGCAGTGACAGGAATATGATGGAATGGAATTCCAAAAGATTCCACATAGGCACGCATATCATTATGATTGCTGATCACCATCGCGATATCCGCATCCAGATCGCCGGCCTGCCAATGCCAGAGCAGCTCGACCAGACAATGATCTTCCTTGGATACAAAGATCGCAAGCTTTTTCTTGCGGCTGACTTCATTAATAACCCACTTTATCTGAAAACGCCCGGCAATCTCTTCAAAGTCTTGCTTCAATCCGGTCAGACTCTCAGCCAGCTCCGGCAGATCAAATTCGATCCGCATAAAAAACATGCCGCCATCCGGGTCCATCGTGTATTGATCAGACTGTACAATATTAGCTCCATGTTCAAATAGGAAAAGGGATACCGCAGAGACGATACCCGGTCCATCCGGACAGGAAATCAGCATACGTGCCCGGTTATCCTGCTGCTCGCGTGCAGATTGGTTTTGCTTTACATGTACTTCCATAAGTAATTGATTTCCTCCTTTGATGACAGTACAGGATCGTAATATTCTATCCGAAATATACGTCCTGACTTTACAGCTTCCCCACGATAAAGGATCTTGATGAAGAACAGCTTCTTTTTTAACTTTTCGGGTAATCCCAAAATATCTTATATTACAATCTATGTGATCCAGCCCGGAAAGTAAACAAATTTATTTAATGAATCGGTTATAATGTTTCAGAGCAGGGATGACTCATGAGTCATTTGACGATTCGCTGAATGAAGCTGAATGGGAATGTAGATTTTATAATTTGGTGTGCAGAGAGGAAATGGAATATAATGTGCAGAGTCTGCTTGAATAAGACTATATACAACCGCCATTAATATGCACACTCTTCTCCCATTTCTACTTCTAGATGCTAACCATATCAAGTTTATTAATGCAACACAGAGCTTTATGAATGTGATAATAGCTTTGTTAATGCGATACATAGTTTTGTTAATGCAGTACACCGCTTTGTTAATACGGTATATCTCTCTTCCGAATATACAAACCAAACAGCCCTGTAACACAGATATGAGCTCTGCATACAAGGCTGCTCGATTGGCTGAACCTATCGTACCAGTTCAGCTACTTAATTGTGTCTGCTATTGATTAGCTGACTAGGCTTATTTTCTTCTGGATGATAAATATCTACAGAACTTGCTTACCGGCAAGAAAAGCGATCAGGCGCAGGTTGATCTGCTCTTCGCTCATTTCGCCCAATAATCCGTCTGCGGTGATCAGATCGTACAGACGCTCGAGCGGCTCGCGTGGATCGGCTTTACGGGCTTTGGCATCATTTTTGAGTACTGTCCAGGTATCGAGTACGAATGGACGCGCTTCAAGACCCTGACCTTCAAAGAAATGATGCAGCTTCTCTACATCTTCCACAAATCCGCTGCCGAATCGTCCGGACAGATCGCCGCGCAGCAGTGCGATTTCGACTTCGTACATCGGACGCTGCTTTTTGGCGTCTTTACCGATCCATGGCGTTTCCAGAATAAACGGTCGTCCCTGCAGCTTCTCATGGTGTACCAGACGGTCGAGTGCTTCAAAGCCGATCCAGCCGGAGCCGATTGGCGTGTGGCGGTCCTTACCTGCACCTACCGGATTTTTGCTGTCGTTGACATGGACGACAGTAATACGATCCAGGCCGACAATACGGTCAAAATCCTCCAGCACGCCATCCAGATTGTTGATCAGATCATATCCGGCATCATGGGTGTGACAGGTATCAAAGCAGACGGTAAGTCTTTCATTATGCGGTACCAGTTCCATAATTTGAGCGATTTCCTCAAAGCTGCGACCCATCTCGGTGCCTTTGCCCGCCATGGTCTCGAGCGCAATATTGACATCCGTTTCCTTGACCCCGGCCAGCACTTCTTCCAAACCGGCGGCAATACGTTTGATCCCGTATTCGGCATCCATATCTGTAAATGCGCCCGGATGCAGCACAATATTGCGCACACCAATTTCATGCGTACGGCGAATCTCTTCCTGCAGAAAGTTCACTGCAAGTTCATACGTATGTTCCTTGTACGAGCCTAGATTAACGATGTATGGGGCATGCACAACAATTTCCTCAACCCCGGTAGCTGTCATTTTGGCTTTGCCTTCTTCAATAAACATGGTATCCATCGGTTTGCGGCGCGTATTCTGCGGCGCACCGGTATATATCATAAATGAGCTTGATCCATATTCAGCCGCTTCATTAGCTGCGCTCAGCAGTCCCTTGCTGGAAAATGATACATGGGAACCTATTTTTAACACGGTAAATTTCCCCCTTAGATATGCCTGGTCTTCGCGAATCCAACCTATTTTAACGTGAATAGGTAAATAAATCTAGGACGGACGCATGAATAATTGATTAAGACGCACAGCTTTGTTTACCAGCAAGACAGCACAAATACATTTTACCGGAGCAGAGTAGCGGATAATGGTTAATAATAACTAGAATGTAATTTTGGAACGTTGGAATATACGTTTCCGGATGAGTATCTGTTCAGGAATAATGAGAAGCAGCGCGTATGACAACAACGGATTAACCAAAGAAGTTAGCTGCATATTCGGATAACTTTGATCCGTATACGTTGATCCACATAAATAGTACATTACTTTACCGAGGAGGCCAATTTATGAATATTGTAGTATGCGGCGGTACCGGATTTGTAGGAAGTCATCTTGTGCCTTTTTGGCAGCAGAAGGGACATACCATTACCATTGTCACACGCAAAATTACCAAAGACAAAAAAACAGATCCCACTATTAAGTACATCACCTGGGAAGATATGGAGCAGAACCCCAAGCAGCTGGAAGGCGTCGATGCCATTGTAAATCTGGCAGGTGAATCTCTCAATCAGCGCTGGAGCACTAAAACCAAGCTGGAACTGGTGGAATCGCGTATGCGTACGGTGAATATCGTATCCAAAACGCTGGAACAGCTGGAGCGCAAACCGGAAGTCGTTGTTCAAGCGAGTGCCATGGCGGTGTATGGTACTTCCCAGGACGAGACATTTGATGAAAGCAGTGAACGGCGAACGATGAACTTCCCGTCCAGTCTGGCCGAACAGTGGGAAGCTGTAGCCGACAGCATCAAAGATGTGCGCCTGATCAAGTTGCGTGTCAGTCTGGTCTTTGGCAAAGATGCCGGCGTCTACCCTCTGATGACCCTGCCGTATCGCATGTATGCCGGCGGCAAGATCGGTTCCGGAAAGCAGTGGGTATCCTGGATTCATATCGATGATATGGTCAGACTGATTGACTTTTGTGTCATGAACAAAGAAGTCAGCGGACCGGTCAATGCTTCCTGTCCCGGACCGGTACGTTATGAGGAACTGGGTGCTGCCCTGAGTAAAGTACTGCACCGCCCGCATTGGTTCCATGTTCCGTCCCTGCTGATCAAGCCGGTGCTGGGTGAGTTGTCGGTTGTGCTGCTGCAAGGGCAGAGAGTCATTCCGCAGAAAGCGCTGGACCTTGGATTCACATACAAGTTCCCTAATATTGAATCCGCAATCGCCGATCTGGAAGGAAAAAAAAGCTCACAGCCTTCGCATGCCTGACCGGTTGTCCTGATTGATTTTATTGTATAGGCAGGTAATGTGAACGAAAGCCGCTCGATCAGCACAAAGATGCTGGGGAGGCGGCTTTTTTAGATTGCTCATATCAATTTGATTTCTTGATGTTCAGCTACTTTATATCCTGGATATTTCGTTATTTCAATTTGTCTTTGGACAGTCTGCTTCTTTAGATTTTGCATCCTGCATTAGATCGGCATGTTAGTTGGTATAAGAGGTATGGCATGTGGCTTTCCGGGTTACGAATAATTATGGTGTTTTTATTTATACCTTATCTCTACATCTGCTATATCCCAATTTAATTCAGCCGAAGTGTATACACCGCTCTTGCGATAGTAAAAGAGTCTCCATCCTGCATAGGATATGACTTATAAGGAACAAGCGGTTCGCTGCCGAGTAATGTACCATTGCGCGAACTGAGATCCTTGATCAGTACCTGATGTTCGCTGATTTCCAGCTCCACATGGTTGCGCGAAGTACCGATCGATTTCTCATAATAATGCACACCTTCCTCCGCACGTCCAATCAGGAAAGTACCCGCAGTCAAACGAATCGGCTCGGTCTGAATACCATCCAGCTCTCTGCGCTCAAGATAACCCTGAAATGCTTTGAGACCTCCCTGTGAATGTGCAGCAGCAGATTCATCCAGCAGCACTGTGGCCATATGGGAAGAAAGAAGCCCCGTATCCGGCAGAGGTTCACCCGGGGGTTCCATCGCCTGATTAGAATGTGTAGAAGCGAACGATCGCTGGTTATTTTCCATTTGTCTACTGCCGTTGTTGGCTCCGGGATGACCAGGATATATGGTATTGTCATGCGGATGCTGCCCGGTCTGCCTGGCAGGGTCTCCGCCAAAAATAGCTGCGATGCTCTGGTCACGCTGACTCATCGAATCTGCTCCGTAAGCAGAAGCTCCTGCTGCAGCCATAGCCAATCCGCCTGCAGCAGCCGGCTCAGGCTTCCAGCGCCAGCTTTCACTTCCGTATTCTTCGTCTTCCTGCTTTGACTTATGAAGCACAGGCAGCTTGAGCTTTTTGGCTGCAGACCATTTTCCTTTGATTATCATATAAATTATGATGCCGATAGCTATCGTAAGAACTGTACATCCATACAGCATCATATTATTACCATGCTCCAGATAACCGAACCTCCAGATCATGGCAACCAGCAATGCTCCACCTGCCAGCAGATAGGTACGCTGGGCAGAAGAAATTGGCCCGGACTCAGTTTCTTCATTATCGCCATCATCCATTTCAGACAAGGCTGTTGCCTCTGATGTCTGTGGACGAAGGAGATTGCCTTGGCTTCCTTTGCCTGATGAATAGAATGCGGAAGGATCTGCTGCATGTAATGACGGATTTCTATTTCTGTCACCAGCAGGCATGGATGCAGCCAAAGCCGGATTAACAGCTCTGGTATCTGAACGCCCCCCCGCAGGAGCAGGGGCACTCTGCCGCTCCCGCAAATGCTGAAGCACTGGATGAGCTGCTCCCGGAGCAGCCGGGTCTTTTACATATAGTGAATTTCCAGCTGATGAAGGACTATTCATCCCCCCAGCCGGATAAGTGTCCTCTATATTAAATCCTCCCCGGAATCCTGCTCCTGGCTGAATTGGCGCGACTGCCTGGGCACTACTACTGGATGGTCGATAGCCAGTATTTGCACTGCTATAATCGGTATATTGTTCATTACCCGGCTGCTGGTAATCTGCCAAAAGTTCCAACAGCAGCAGCTTCAGTTCCTGCAGATTGAAGTTATCATTCTGGCAGTACTTGAGAATACGCTGCACTTTATTTCCGGTTAACTCTGCCACATAAGCCATCCAGCGGGAAGCCAGTCTGCTGAGAATCGACTGAACCGGCTCATCCGTAAGCATTTCCAGAGATGGCACATAGGTCAGATACAATCCTCCTGCCTGAAGCGTACCATCGACAAACATATACTGCTCATCTAACACATAGTTGGGCAGTGACAGCATATACTGGCTGCTTTCCTCCAGCGTGGATACGATCTGCAGCAGCAATCCCAGATACTCGGCAATGCCCATTGGTTCACTTTGCAAACAATGCCGCAGCATTTTTTTGCCGCTGATATCATAGCGTAGTACCGCCTTCATATTGACTTCATGCAGATGAAGCTGCAGTATGCCGCGAATCCGCGAGGACAGCATCATGCCAGTTTGTGTTTTGCTCAGATCATTTTGCTGAAATCCCGCCTCGCGGTCAATCGTCATATATGTCTTGCCGTCTTGAATAAAATCCTGTGTTAATATCTCCATGATCGCTCTCACCTCTACTCCTTAGACATCCAGACTCAGATATACCAGTAACAAAAAATAACACTTGGCAGCACGGCCGCCATAAACGGAAAGGTCAGATATTGCTGATGCTCTGCCTGACTGGCGCGGAGCGGCTGCTTCCATAGCAGGGCTCCCGTTACCTTCCACAATACTCTGCGCATGCGCACAATCGTCTCGCGTCGCCACAGCATAATCACCAGACCAATCACACCTGCAAAAATAATCGAATACATCAGAATCTGTGCCGTCATACCGATCCCGAACCAGGCGCCAATACCGCCAAACAGCTTCACATCACCGGCACCCACTGCACGAAATGCATACAACAGCAGCATAATGCCGAATCCGAGCGCAAATCCCTTGCCAGCGAACAACAGCCCTTCCCACCGGTTGGTGGCCAGATGATAAGCCAAACCGCTGATAATAAATAATATATTGAGAAAATTAGGGATTTTACGCGCACGCATATCCGTCCAAAACGCCCACATTATAAAAATGCCTCCACCGATAAACATGCTCTCCATTCGCCTGAAATGCTCCTTTCCATTCTTGCCCCTACATTACTGTCTCACGAATCCGAAATAACAGGTCTGCCATCATACTGGGCAATCTGGAAAGTTCCCCGGATTTTCTGCCCATCCGCTGTCGTCAATACATAGGTTGCCCATCCGGTAGTTGCGGTCGATGGAATTTTCCACGTCCAGTCAATATTGCCTTCTGCATCGGCAATAGCCTGTCCCAAGCCTTTGGCCGTACTTTCCCCGCTTTTGTAACGGATCTCCAGGCTCACCACCGAGCTGGGCGGCGCTGTCGCCTTGATGGAAATCATCGATTCGGGATGTGCCGGCTGCGGTACAGACATGACTTTGACCCCTGTTTCTTTCTCCGTTGCTTCCTGAGCGGTTGCACCAAATTCGCCGGTATCTCCAATCCAGAGCCGCTCTATCGATCGGGACTGCAATACAATTGGCTTGAAAATAAGCGGTACCCGAAAAGGAAGCTCATATTCGATCTCGATACCAAAATATGGATTGGTTTTATTGGACAGATCCGGCACCGTTACTTCCGTAACATGGATACGGCTGTAGTCAATGCGGTTATCAGAAGCAATCTGCTGAATCAGCGGTTTGATCGCTGCATCCAGTACAGCAGCGGCCGCCTGATTTTTCAACTGCTCAATCTTTGCATCGCCGCCGCTGGCAGCCTCCATCATCCATTCATTGATCGGTGATGGAAAGGCCCCTTCATACTGCGAAGCCAGCTCGCTCAGGCTCAGCTTGGGCATAATCGGACTGGCATCGATAGCTTCCGAAGCTTTCTGTACCGGATACATATGGGTCGCCACATATCTGGCCGTATCGGAAGTAACATTATTCAGCGCAGTAGAGACGAGCGTCATCTGAACGAGATACACGAGGAAGATCGCGACGAACAGGAAGATCGGCAGCACCATGGCTGCTTCCAGTACGATACTGCCGCGCTCCTCCCTTTTCAGAGCCGAAGGAAACGGGATAATGCACAGCCGCGATTTGTTCCTGGATGCATGATTCTTTTCGTAAACACGATAACTTGTCGCATGGGATGACGTTTGTTGTCTGGAATACTGAGCCGCAAATCTGGATCGACGATCCAATACACCGATTGGCCGCAGCGCGATCCCTTTCTTGCTAGTATCCGTAGTCTGCCTGTTTGTCTGCATAATACACACCCTGTTCCACGGAGCTACCCGCCTGTCCTGTTTTCAGCATCTTCATAACTCCAGGCAAAAACCAGATTCTCATTCCTGTTCGCACATGAGCCGATGCATACGTATTACGTTCTGCTGGATTGATTTTGGTACTATGACGAATCAGTGCAAGCATTCGCGACATTTTTTTCTTGTCATTGGTCTGAAGCAAAAACAATCTCAAATAATCTCGATATTCAAATGGAACTTTCATATAAGCAGACAGATCCGTATGACCCTTGGTAAACAGATCAATCATATCCTTGATCGCCATCTCAACTCCGTAGGCAACTCCAGCCGCCAGCACAGCCAGCGGATGTCCCAACTTGGCACTTTTTACGAGACCTTCAGCAGTACGGATCGCCAGACGAACACCAAATATTTCGCTGTAAGCTGCCGTAAGGTTGGCCGTAGGACCATTGAATCCGTAAATAATATATTCAACCTGCTGATGTTCCACCGCAAAATTCTGAATCATTCCCTCAATATCCACATTTGCCAGAGCATCGGCTGCCTGAGCACCATCGCCCTTTTGCAGACTCTCTGCCATATTACGGAAAAAGGTGACATCAAATGGCTCAAAGTAGTGAATCGCATATTCATTTTGGAAAAATTCATTGCGTCCGTTCATCAGCGATTCGGATACCCCACCGAAAATAACATCCATTGCATCCATGGACTTTTGACTTTCCTCGTATGGATCTTTATCCACCTCCACTTGGGGTTGTTCGCCTCCGGCACTGCTGTTAAATTTCAAACTATCTTCATAATAGCCATTCACTTCACTGAAATCGGCATCCAGTGCAGTAGCCGCCGCTCCCATACCGGCAATGCCGCTCAGCATCATCGTTGCTTTTTTCATATCCTGCTTGGCCTTGTCTTCATCTTTGGCAATACTATCCGTGCCGGCACGTGCAGCAGCCAATTGCTTTTCAATCTTGCCGATCGTTCCTTCCGGTGCGCTGCCCAAATAGTTGTCCAGATAATCCTGCAGCAGACGAGCCGTACGGATCGTGCTGTTTTTCAGAGCCGATGCGCTGCCGGAAGTCTGGATGATTTGCTGGTTCGCTGCGGTAACCAGACTTTTTACAGCCTGGGAGACACTTGTATAATCATCTCCTTGCGATTTCACGGAAGCTTCCATCTGGTTTAATAGCTCCTGGGAAAGTACCAGCTGATCCAGATTTTTACGAAGTTCTGCCAGCTGCTGCTCTGCACCTGCATCCCCTTTGGCCGTACTGCCGGGTATGCGTGCGCCGCTTACCTTGTCATAGGAAGCATTAGCCGATCGATTCTTCTCTTCCTCGATAATATTCGCAATTTCCTGGTTATAGTGTCTGATTTTGGCCATCAGCTCTATACCTTCACTGTATGTATGTGCATGAGTCTCCAGCAGCTTTTCCACCTTGGGATTTATTTTCTGCAGCAATGAAGAAGATCGGCTTTTGTATGCAGCGATTTTGGCTGTATTGATCCGCGGTTTGTCCTTTTTCTTGCGTCGTTTGTCTTCATCGATCAGATCGGTGTAATTTTTAAATTGCGCCGCAATCTGGGCTATCGAAGAGATCGAACCTACATTTTTGTCTGCAATGGAGTTTCCCGCCGGATGCATAATCATTTTGGCCAGTTCCTGCACTTCGCCTGCCGTTTTCTTTTGCAGCGCAATCAGCTCATCTATCGCTTTTTCCCTGGCTTCATAAGGTTTGCGTACTCTGTTCAGTACAGATACTGTCTGCGTAGTCTCCTTCATCACACCTGACATCGTACGCATTTTCTCTACAATCTCAATCGTAAAGTCAATCGGAGCTTTGTATTTCATCTCCTCCTGAATCTGCTGATTGAATGTATCGTACTTGCCGAGCGGCCGACTCAGTGCAATCGACGTCTGATCAGCCTGCAGCGGGATAAGATGGAACCCATCCTTCTGATCGGTATAGTTGAAATTTTCCGTCAGCGCTGTGTCCAGCAGCTGGGTCGCATCCGACTCACCAAAAGCGAATAAACCATATTCCTTTTGAAACTCCGGTTCATAGGCAGACATGACCGAGCGGACTACCGCATGGGTCAGCCGCTCGGATTGCACTTCCATTGCCGCAATTCTGGAATAATCGATAAATACGGCGGTGAACATGAATACCCCTGCCAGTACCACAATCATAAAAATCGTAACCGAACCGCGTGTATCGGTCACTTTGTTCCATATGGGTCCAAGCCAGCTGCGCATATGCTGCTTGGTCAATCGTTTTTTCAATTGGATTCACACTCCCGATTCATTCAGGCAGACTGCTATGGAGCCTGCCCGCCAAACATCTTCAATATGCTTCCTGCCTGTCCCAGATTGAAAGCTTGTCCATACTTACCGGATACTTTGGCGCCATAATAACGCAGCAATTCTACATTACGAATAAATTCAACAGGCTCCACAACAACTGCTCCTGCGCTGACCTCGGCCTGGAGAGACTGACCAAGCTCTCGTTCCAATGCTCCAAAGGATACAGGGCGGGAAAGTGTAGTCTTGACTTTTCTGATCATCAGCTCGTTGTTATAAGCTATATCTCCACTCATTTCACCGGGAACCCAGGAGGCAGCGGCAGATAATTTATCCGTAGGCAGTGATCCGCCGCTGCCTCCTGGAATGGAAACTTCTGCTGAACCGGATGCTCCTGCCCAACCAAATAATTTGCTCAACATATCATCCTGAGTCAGACGCCAGTACAATCCATCGTTTTCACCTTCTGCAAATGCTCCGGTAACCGCATCTTTGTGGCTGTTATCCCAAGAGTATGCTGCACGTTCGGATGTTTTGGAAGCGGCCTGCTTCAGCATGGTATTCTGATACTGATACATACAAAAGAACAGGATCAGCAGCGTAGTGAACAGGATAATGGGAAACACGAGGGAAGCTTCAATCGTGAAGCTTCCTTTTGTGTTTTGCCAGAGACGTTGGATGTAGGGATTACTTTTTGAACTCTTCACTTTTTTGTCCCATGTACTCCAGCATGCTGGTAACAACTGCAGTAATCTTGCTTTTAAAAGCCAATGCAATGATCAGAATAACTGCAATGATGAGTACCATTTCCAGCGTACCGATTCCGTCTTCTTCCTTCCAGAAATTTTGGATCCCATTCCAGGATTGCTTAAGTATGTTTGTCATTTCATTTCCTCCTACATATTCATCATCATAAATGCCGGCGTACCGACCAATATCATTACAATTACAAAAATCATGACCATCGGAAATACCATCTTGGACGATGCCTGCTCCCCGCGCATGCGGCTGACTGCCTTGCGCTTATCCCAGAGCGTACGCGACAGATCGCGCAGCGCGAGTCCGAACTCTCCGCCACCGCGACGGAAGTTCAGCAATACTGTCGTTGTAAACACCGATACTTCCTGCACACCGCAGCGCTTGCTGAATGTCTCCAGGGCCTGCTGAAAATAATACCCGTTCTCCAGCTCGTTCAGCATCTCGATCAGCTCTTTGTACAGAGGATGCCCTGCTGCATTTTCCTGCTTGCGCTGCACGCAGCGTACAATAGCACGCTGTACCGTCTCACCTGCTCCAACAAGCAGTATGATTTTGTTCAGCAGCTCCGGCAGTTCCAGCAAAATCTCCTGCTCCCGTTCCTGCACTTTTTTCTGCAGATCACGGAATAATGCGACAGGAAGTACCACTGCCAACAAGGCTCCAAGCCCTAGCCAGGTAGCACTGCCTCCATTGACAGCAGCCAGGACAAAACCTACCGTCAGCAGCAGCCAGACATAACCGGCCATTTCTGCAATATACAGCAGTGACCGCTCTCCGCTCATGTGGACCCCAAATCCTTTTTGAACAGAGCTTTGAATACGATAAAAGACCCCTGAGAAACGCGATACAAATCTAACTTTCTCTATACATACCAGCATTGCCGGCAGCAGCGGCCGCAGCTTAATCACTTCAAATGGCAGCCCGGCCAGCTGCTTGTGACGCTCCTCTGCACTCTGATGCAGCACAACCCACCCCACCGCCAGCAGAGCTGACATCAGCCCTTCCAGCCATACCCAGATCAGTTTCATTCACCTCCTCTCAGCACATATTCGCCGGGTCATTTATTACACTCGGATATTCATAAATTTCCGAATCAGCCAGAAACAAAATCCCAGTGCTCCCAGACATAACGTCGATACGATGATGCCCAGCGGATTGCCATACATCGGCTTCATAAAGTCCCCCGCTGCAACATTCAAAAAAATCAGGAAGATAAATGGCGTAGCTATAAGCGCATTGGATTCGAACTTTTTCTGCGATATCATAACTGCGATATCCTGCTGGATATCCAGCTTCTCCCCGATAACAGAAGATGTCTTGCGCACCACTTCAATCAGATCTCCACCTGTACGTTTGCATGTAATAAACACATCCGCAAAATTGGCAATATCTTCATTGGCTGTACGATTGCTAAAATCCTGAAGCGCTTCTTCGATCGGCTGGCCATAGTCCAGCCGGGTCGTAATAATATTGAGCTCACGAATCATGTCGTTATCACCGTCCGGATATAACATTCGCAGATCCTGTGCCGCTTCCCGGAATCCATTTTCGACCGATCGACCGGCAGCCAGCGAAGAAGACAATGAATACAATGCCTGCTTAAAATGAGAACTCAGTGCACTGCGCCGCCGCTCAAGCAGATGTCTGCGCAGCAGCTTTGGAGTAAACCATCCTGCAGCAGCCAGCACCGCTCCAATCAGCCAATTATGATAAAACAAATAACCGACCAGCAGAAATATAACGCCGCATATCAACAGGCAGCCGAACCGCTGTACAGCCGACAGCTCATACACGGTATAATCCGTCAGCATACTGCCTGGATCGACCGGTACGTCATCTGGTACAGCTACACGCTTATTCATGCTCGTTCCAGCGGCCATTGCACCATCATCGCTCTGCCTGCGGCCTGACCGATTTTTAAAATAAAGCATCCCTCTCCTTAACCTCCTCTCAAGCTCTGGCGCTGTGTTCCGGATTACTGATCGCTGCCAGTCTGCGCCATTCCTCAATACCGGCCGCCCGCAGCTTGTCCGTATGGATCAGCAAATTGCCTGTAGGTGCCAGATTGCCAATGATTTTGCCTTCCTTCTCCCCATGTTCTTCGAAAACAAACAACGGATTAAGCACTACCTCGCCATCGATCATGCCGTGCACTTCCGAGATCTCCGTGATTCGGCGTGAACGATCCCGCAGCCGGGAAAGATGCACGAAAATATCGATTGCAGAGCTAATCTGCTGACGCACTACCTGAATCGGCAGCTCGGCGCCGCTCAGCACCATCGTCTCCAGCCGGCTGAGCATATCCCTTGCACTGTTGGCGTGACCGGTAGAAAGTGATCCATCATGGCCTGTATTCATGGCCTGCAGCATATCCAGCGCTTCCGCCCCACGTACCTCACCGACGATAACCCGGTTGGGACGCATACGCAGTGAGGAACGGATCAGATCGCGGATGCTGATTTCCCCTTTGCCTTCGGTATTGGCATTCCGCGTCTCCATCGATACCAGATTCGGAACGGTACGTATTTGCAGCTCCGCCGAATCCTCGATGGTGATAACGCGTTCCTCCGGCGGTATGTACTGGGATAATGCATTCAGAAAGGTAGTCTTCCCTGACCCCGTTCCCCCGCTGATGAAAATATTAAATTTACTGCGCACCAGCGTCTGCAGCAAATGGGAAGCTACAGGTGCCAGTGCTCCCATCTGCACCAGATCGTCCATTGTCATCGGATTCTCCGGAAATTTACGGATCGTCATCGTCGGTCCCTTGAGCGCTACCGGCGGCAGCACGACATTAACACGCGATCCATCCTTGAGCCTGGCATCCACAATCGGCGACGATTCATTAACGACCCGGTTCACTCCCGAGACAATCGTCTGGATAATATCTTCCAGCCGTTCCCGGGATTCAAATACCGCTTCACTCTGAATCACTTGACCATTGCGCTCGATAAAAATATCCTTGTGACTGTTAATCATAATCTCGGTTACACTTTTGTCGTCGACCAAAGGCTGCAAAATATCCAAGCCGCGAAACGAATCAAATACCTGTCGGACCAGTCTACGGCGCTCCCCTGCTGTCAGGCCCGGATAGCGGCTGTTGTCCAGCACCTTCTGCTCAATCCGGCGCATCAGTTCGTTGTCATCGACCGTAAATGTCACATCCAGAGCGGACCGGACTTCATCCCGCAAACTGATAAATAAATCTTCGTTCACATTCCCACCCCGCCTGCAGCATAAGCCTGATCATGAGGCATCCGGCATAATTTCAAAATGTCACGCTGGAAAATTGGCGAGCACCAGAGCAGCTCACTGCTGGTCACCTGCTTCCACGAAGGCACATACGGAAGCGTACCTTCCAGCTCCATCCCTGACATCGGCAGCGGATTCATCACGCTTCCGGTGAACCGGTTCATTACAAAGGAAATCCTGGAGCATATTTGTTCATACCACTGTGGATCATGAGACTGCCAGTATGACATCCACAGCCCTGTCTTGTGCATGCACGGCAGATCATCCGTCAGCAGCCAGATAATACGGTCACTGGCCTGCAGAGCAGCTCTCATGCGCTCCTGCCCTCCGGACTCGCCATCGATAATGATATGGTCATACTCCCGGCTGCCTGCAATATAGGCGATCAGGGACAATGTATCCTGCTCCGTCATGTGCAGCAGCTCATTAAAGTTCTCCGGCGGCTCAAATGTATCCGCCTTGATCTCTTCCGCATATACCGCATAATGTGAAGGTGGATGTACAGGCAGCTCCTTTTGCTCTGCTGCAGCCTGCAGATCATACAGCAGCCGGGACAATCCGTTCTCCGCCGGTTGCCTGCGCTCCAGCCTCAATAGATGTGTGCTGCTGGCCGCTTCCAGATTCAGATAAAAGACCGATTGTCCTCTTAAACCCAGCTGTTTGGCCATATTCATCGCCGTCACTGACTTGCCGCTGCCGGGTACTGCAGAGTATACCGAAGTGATCATCGCATGCTGGCCTTCTTTTAGGGTGATATCCGGAGCAGCAGTACGTCCGGTCATACCAGACAACTGATCCAGCAGGTTGTGGAGCGGCTGGTACTTGGCAAGTGTGACGCCCTCCGTATAATCCTCTGCTTCTTCACTCAGTCTTACCCAGCGTGCGGTCTTGATATTTTCACTGTGCAGCCATCGTTTCAGAAAAGCCTCCTCTGCCGCTACCAGTCCGCGATGCTCTTCCTTGTCCATATAGGTCATGAACATATCCACATCGGAAAATGCCCTGATTCGTACTTTGGCTGCATACTCACTTTCCCGGATGTACCTCAGCAACAGCTCAATGTACTGGCTGTCCTCCACACATAGTACGATCTGTACCGGAGCCATTGTCTTTCCCCCTTTTCCCAGGCAACAAAAAAAGCACCGTTTAAATAACGCACAAAGAGTGCGGTACTTAAACGGTGCTTCCGTTGCAAGAACTATATTTAACGATAGGATATCATAGATTTTATAGGTCCGCAATACTATTTTTGAAAATAATAACCGTGTATAAAGAATTACTATCATCGATTCCTGCATCCATCAGCCTATATATTTTCTCGGTTATGCCCTCCATTTATTACATTAGCGTCACATCTGTTGCTTCTTCAGCAAAATGGGTTAAAAATTCAAGGAATATACTTTACAAAAGAAAAGGTGGAATTGTAATGGAATTGAATCGGAAACCGAAGCACAAATGGGCGGCACTCCTGTTGGCAGGAATGGTCAGCTTTTCTTTGGCTGCGCCTGTATCCGCGGCAGACAAATTGCAGCCGCTCAGCAACCCTTCGTGGACGTCCCCATCCCTGTTCAAGGACAAAATGGAGAATGCTCTTGCCATACGTGCTACAGACGTACACGCAGTACCTGCCAAAAAAATCGCTTATGTACATACCCAGCAGGATATGCCCAACACCACGGGCAATACGGAAAACAGCTGGTATCTCGATACCCTGCAAGCGTACAGTACAGTTACGGGCAAGCCGCAGTGGAGTTATGTACTGCATGAATCCGATGGCCCTTACACGCTAACTACACAGATGGCGTATACCTCGTATGGAACCGTCTATGTATATGCCGATTATTCCGATGGAACTCATAAGCTTCATTCAATCAATACTTCCGGCAAAGCCAACTGGGTCAAGACACTTCCGGATGCCAGTGATATTACCCTGCTCAAGGATGGTTCCCTGCTCGTTGCTTCACGCGGCAAAGTGAATAACCAGGGCATCATTCGCTCGTCACTCAGCCGTTACGACAATAACGGCAAGCTGTTGAACCAGCAGGCTATTCAGGGTTCTGTTCTTCATGCCGAAGGCAACCGCATCATCGTAGCCGCCAGCAAATTGACCAAAAACGAGAACGGCTGGCAGGCTGTACCAAATCCAAGGATTGACGTATACGGCCTGAATCTGAAAAAGCTGTACCGTTATCAGTTCCCTGCTAATGCCAATGTATATGGAGATGGCAGCGATTCGATGTTTGTCCTGAAAAACGGCACTGTGCTGATCCGTACCAATATCGATCAGGTCGGCAATAAACTGTTCGCCTTTGATCCAAAAGGCAAGCTTCTCTGGGGACGCATGATTCCCGGTGGTTCCATTACCCAATCTACGGGCACCGGTTATACCACCTATGAGAACGGCAATCTGAAATTGTATAATGTAGCTTCAAGCAAATCCGTAGCTTCCGTCAGTCTCGAAGGCGATGCAGCAGATTACACATGGGTGAAACGCACAACGGACGGCAATCTGATGGTTAATATGGATGATCGCATGTACATCCTTTATCCGTCCAATCTGGCGGTTGTACATGTGTTTAATACAACCAAACTGGGTTCACCTGTTGATTACAATGACCATACAGTCTATTCCGTAAATGAAAAAGTACTGACCCGGTACCCGCTGAAATAACAGGCTGTCCATGTGGATACTCTATATGATTGCTATTCATACGTACCAAGACTGAACAATAAGCATAATCGTTAAATAACAGGCACAACAGCAAAATAAAAACCTGCAAGGCCGTTATTATACGGTCCTGCAGGTTTTTATTTTGCTTATCATTTATTTTTAAATGAAAGGTACTTCTCTTCATCTACATTGCTGCAGTCTGGTATACGGTCGATTACTCGATAAACCGTTCCCGAATCTCCGGTGTCGGCAGCATACACTGATCCGATTTGCCAAACCAGCGGTAACGATTGCGAGCGACCAGATTATACACACTGTTGCGCAGTACTTTCGGTACGACGATAAATGCATATAGCAGCGGCCATGCGTAGCGCAGACGGCGGGCAATACGCAGTGCAGCGGTAGAGCGGGTATAGAAATGCCCCTTCTCGATCAGTACAAACGTGTCCATCGTATCCGTACGCAGTCCACCTTTTTGCATTAGCTTCTGGCCGACTTCCGACTGGATCGAAGCAAAATGAAAGATTCCTTTCGGATCACGTTTGATAATGAACTTGGTAGCCCCCTGGCAGAAATGACATACCCCATCTACCAGTACAATCGGATGTTCTCCCTGAAGTAATTCCTCAATCTGAGCATCAGTTAATTCGGTCGGTTCTCCCGGACGGGATATCGGAGCATGTGCGGTTACCATATGATTCACTCTCCTTTTCGTTGATCGTTCAGTTCTCTTTATTCTTATAGTTACCCCATACTGCCATAAAGATAGCAAAAAAGCGCGAGAAGTTAATCCCGCGCTCTGCAATATGAAAGTGTACTCTGTTCTTAGTTGGCCAAAGCTTCGTCAATCAGCTGACGATCTTTGATCTGCTGATCAATCTCACCGGCAAATGCATTAAAGCAGTTGCAGATGAAATCTTTACGGCATACAGGACATGGCTTGGTTAACAAGCGGTTAATATTGGTCATCTTCCATTCTGGAAAACGATTGTAGAACATACGACATTCTGTTCCATCCGCCAGTGTTGCTGTAAATTCATACAAGCCTTCTTTTTCGTTAATACCGGCTTTTTTCAATGTCGTAATCGTTGGTCTATATGCCATTATCATCACCCGTTATCCTTTAAATTTCGTAGCGAATTACAAATCACCTATGACATCTTAAAGAATTTTCAGGTGTGTGTCAACTCCAATTGCCTGCGGGTTGGCGTAAATGGGAGCTGAACAGCCTTTATTTCGCCAGGATAAGGCCTTAACTATGCCATTTCAAGGTGTCTGCAATATCAGAACTTTCGGCTGCATCTCAAGTGTACTGAGCCTTGAGAACATCCTCCAACGTCCTGCTTATGTACATTTTACCCGTCCCTTGTATTTTCAATCGTTATCCTGTAAATTCGCTTCTTTTTCAAAATACAGCTGCACGAGCTGAATGAATATACGACAAAAAAGACAGATCCCCCAGCGGAATCTGCCTTTTCCTACTCTATGCTATGCTTGCTAAAAGATGAATATCTGCCTTATTTGCAGCATCCCCATAAGCAGCATTTATATGTTAGACAATATTCAGTTCCACATCAATATTACCACGGGTTGCTTTGGAGTATGGGCAAAAATCATGTGCTTTTTTGGCAATATCCATCGCTTCTTCCTTGGAAAGGCCTGGGATACTGACATCCAGACGAACAGACAGCTTGAAGCCGTCATCCGAAGGATCTTTATCGATCATGACGTTACTTGTAACAACCGTATCCGTCACATTGACCTTCTCTTTGCGGGCTACATTAGCAAGGGCGCTCTGGTAACAGGCTCCATAACCGGCTGCAAACATTTCTTCCGGATTCGTCCCGTTTCCACCGCCGCCACCAAGCTCTTTGGGCATAACCAGACTTACATCCAGCGCACCTGTGCTTGATTCAACCTTGCCTTGACGTCCACCATGAACTTTTGCAGTTGCTGTATAAAGTGCCATTATCATTTCAGCTCCTTCGTCTAATTTGTTTCAGACCAACACTATAATTGTAAAGCACCGGGCCAGAAATGAAACTTAATTTCGGCAAATTGTTTTTATAGCTAAAATTGACTATACTTAATTAATTTTCTAAAATTAAATTGTTACCCAATTTGAGAGGAGCATGATATCCATGAGTATTTATTCATACAAAGCCGTCTCTATGCGTGGTGAAGAAGTCTCTCTGGAACAATATAAAGGCAAAACCCTGCTAATCGTGAATACCGCCAGCAAGTGTGGACTCACTCCACAGTTCACCGGTCTGCAGGAATTATATGATAAATTCAAAGACCAGAACTTTGAGGTCCTCGGATTCCCCAGCAATCAGTTTGCCAACCAGGACCCTGGCAGTGATGAAGAAATTTCAGAGTTTTGTCAGCTCAATTACGGTGTTAGCTTCCCCATGTTTCAGAAAATCGACGTGAACGGAGCTTCCGCCCACCCGCTGTTCCAGTATCTCAGCGAACAGGCACCAGGCATCCTCGGTTCCAAAACGATTAAATGGAATTTCACTAAATTCCTGATCGATGCCGAAGGCCATCCGATCAAACGTTATGCTCCCAAGATGACACCAGACAAAATCGAAGCCGATATCCAGAAGCAGCTTCAGTAGAGAAACAGGCACCAACTGAATCCTTACAGCAGTCGTCTGCAGAAAATGCACTCCAAAAAACTTTTATACACATTTATTTGGGAAAACAGACCTGCCGATACTATGACATAAGCTTACAAGAAAAAACGCTGCCAGCTTATCGCTGGCAGCGTTTTATGTATTATATCGTACTTGTACAACTTTTGCGGATGATTGAGGTCAAGTTAAGATAACTTGATGATCCGGCAATTATAATTTCCTGATTACAATCATTGTAATGCGGTCGAGAGGACTCGAACCTCCACGGGTATACACCCACTACCCCCTCAAGATAGCGTGTCTGCCATTCCACCACGACCGCATAATAACAGCAGAAACCATAACAACTGTATCAGTTTACCATTATTCCGAGACATTGTAAACTATTAATTTCTCTATATTAATAAATAGAAAGAGACGTATATATGACTCGTTTGGAACAAGCTATTCGTTGGCGGCAGGAAGGCCATTTATATGAAGCCATTGTACTTTTAAAAGAAATCACCTCGCAGGAACCCGATCATGCCCAGGCATGGTATCAGCTCGCCTGGACCCTTGATTCGCTTGGATTAGAGCAGGATGCTGTCCCCTATTATGAGAATTCGCTGAACCACGGACTGGCCGGCAGAGACCGGGCAGGTGCCATACTGGGACTCGGTAGTACGTATCGAACACTGGGCTGCTATGAACAGGCCAAGCAATGCTTTGAAAATGGGCTGCAGGAGTTCCCGGGACACCGCGAACTGGAAGTCTTCTATACGATGGTGCTTTACAATCTGGGTGAACATGCGGAAGCGATGAGACGTTTGTTAATCCAGCTCGCCGATACATCATCGGATCAGGGTATTGCCGATTATGACAAGGCGATCCGCTTTTATTCAGATCAACTGGATCGAATATGGGACTAGCTGTATAGATGATTTAATATTCTTCGAATATGAAGTTTATATTCAGTTCATTTATATGTAACTTTAAGTTACATATAATATACATTTCGTTATTAAATATCGACAAAAATTATAACATTAATTATTTAATGCTAAAATATTCATTTTATCAGTCATTTATATTGACATATAAAGCGGATATATGTAAGTATTATTTACAGATTAAAAGAAGCATAATTATTAATCGACAGTAAGTTATATTAATTTACATTCTACTAACCTCATCCCTCTATCCCGTATACTTTTACCCATTAAAATAGAGAAAAACAACAAACGGAGGCTGATGGAACGATGAACAGTAGCCAAAAACTGCTTGCCTATGTGCAATTACTGGATGCCAAACTGCCAACTGCCAGCTTTATTCATGCCCGCCATGTAGAACAACGTATACAGGAGGGTGCTATTAGCAATGTCGTCCAATTGGAAGAGTACCTTTTGGATAATCTCCAGCCCCATTTATTTCAATGGGAAGCACCGGTAATCCATAGCGTCTATACGGCCAGCAACGAGCAGGATGCATGGACACTCGCTCTGATCGATAAAATGATCATTCAGCAGATTATACCTGCTGAATCAAGGGATGAAGCCCGTAAGACTGGAAAGCGCTTACTAAAATTGGCACACAACCTGTATCCATGGATGAGCTTCACGGTGCTGGAGAAAGCGGTCTATGAATATCAGGCGATTCTGTCACTCACCACTCTGCATGCCTGGATTAATTACCATCTCGACATCGAACCAGATCAGGCTGTCAGCTGTTACTTGTATACCCTTCTCTCCTGCTGTATCAGCAGGGCTGCACGTCCATTGCAGTTGAGTATCCCGCAGGCGGGCATACTGACAGACCGTCTATCCCTGCAAATGGAGCAGCAGTGGAAAGAACTATCCAATCTGCGCCAGAACAGCCCTGTTGTACGCCCGGTCAGCAGTATCGTCAAATAGCGTTCCTAATGCCCCGTTGTATACCGCCAATCTACTCTATGCCGCAAAATAATCTTCCTACAGCGATAGTCTCTTTTTTAAAATACAACAAGCTCAATCAATACAGCAAAAAGTAAACACGACAAAAAGAGTCCATCATCTCCCTGGACTCTTTTAACTGTGAATACAACCCGAATATCCCGCCGTCTGGCTGGAGCCAGGCTGCTGCGAGCCTAGTCTTCCTGCAGCCTTGATTTGCGGTACGCCGTAAATTCGATATATTCCTTGATAAACTCTTTCTCGTTATCACTCAAGATTTCTTCCTGGCAATTCAGTTGCCCTATAAGCTCAAAAAAATAAGGACTGCTCTGTTCTTTGATCAATTCAGCCTGGCGCTCCTTGCCAATAAGAAGCCAGTCCAGACTGACATCAAAATAGGCAGCAATCTCGATCAGCTTATGCGTACCCGGTGTAGATTTACCCCTTTTCCAGTCGCCAAAGTTACCTGTACTAATTTTGAGTTGTTCACAGAATGACTTTTTGGTAATTCCCTTGTTTTTGATCAGTAATTCGATACGATCATAAATAGATTGCGGCTGCATATATTTCCACTCCCGACCTTGTCATCTAACAACACTTATATAAGTAATTTATTGTTGATTAAAAACGCATTTAAGTATATACTAACTTTAGCGACATTTTTTTACTTCTTTTCCTGAATCATTATACCACAGGTCCTGCGACGGGAGCCTGGAGGCATCTTCTGCATGGTATGATGTTACTTTTAAGCAAGGGGTGATATTGTTGAACCGCAAGCAGCCCGTTACCTCTTTTGGCTGGGCAATCAAGCAGCGGCTGGCAGAAATGCAGATGGATCAAAAGACGTTTTGCGAGTGTTATGGGATTCCACCATCACGTTTATCCAATCTGATTAACGGTACACGCAAAGCTACACGCTATCGTAAACAAGTCGCCGAACTGCTCGACATTGCCGAATATAATCACTGATCGGCGCGTAACATACATACAAGCCATATCGATTGAACCGGAATAACAGATAGCAGAACCAGATGTTTATTTATGTATTGCCATAACCATGTTCCGCCGTTCAGTGAACTCATTAGCCACAATTCTATACCGGCACGATAAATACAATTATGAATTATAATATAGTATGGTTTGGCTGCGAATTCAATAACCATATTCATCCAAAATCCCTTTTGTCCCTATTCAGCGCCTTTTCTTCGGCTGAATCACCTGTCTGCTGCTGCCTCTTCCCAGTAATTATGGAAAACAGACCTACCCAATGACTTACCCTAATCGCGCTAATTTTTATTCTGCCAGCGTATATTCTAACACAAATAAAGAGTCCCTGTTATATTATCATAACAGGGACTCTTTATTATCTTATCTAGTATGCGGTCGAGAGGACTCGAACCTCCACGGGTATACACCCACTACCCCCTCAAGATAGCGTGTCTGCCATTCCACCACGACCGCACAGACAAATATAAATGGTGAGCCATGAAGGACTCGAACCTTCGACACCCTGATTAAAAGTCAGGTGCTCTACCAACTGAGCTAATGGCTCTTACTGTAAAATGAGGATGACCCGTAGGGGATTCGAACCCCTGTTACCTCCGTGAAAGGGAGGTGTCTTAACCCCTTGACCAACGGGCCACAATTTCTAACAACAAAAATGAGTATACCAACTCTGGAGTTAGATTGCAAGCATTTTTATAAAATAAATTTTAAACTTAAGTTCCACTTATAACATAAGTATTTTACTTGTAAAATAATTTAAAAATACTTATAATCACTTATATAGCTTATATTCATGCAGATTACTCATGGATATGGATAAGATTTACAGGTGATTATTATTTCCAAATGGAGAACTTACAAAAAGGAGATTTTCCGGATGTATCAGGAAGAGCGAATGCTTCATATTCTTAAATATCTCGAAAGTCATCAGCGGATTAATAT
Source organism: Paenibacillus sp. Z6-24 (assembly GCF_054161335.1). Lineage (NCBI taxonomy): Bacteria > Bacillati > Bacillota > Bacilli > Caryophanales > Paenibacillaceae > Paenibacillus > Paenibacillus sp. Z6-24. Next base: position 3,797,968 of record NZ_CP096398.1, read on the forward strand.
CGAGGAAATCTGCAGCCTTTTCCATGTCTCCCGGGATACAGCCAGAAGAGATCTTGTCCGGCTGGAAGAGCAGAATTCCATTATCCGGACGCGCGGCGGCGCCATGCTGTCTACGGCCACAATGACCATTCCCAGTTATAAGGATCGGCTGAATACCGTCTCTTCGGAAAAGAAAAAAATTGGTCAGCTTGCAGCCACCCTGATCCGCGATGGCGAACGTGTGATTCTGGACTCCTCCACTACAGTGCAGGCCTGTGCCGAGTTTCTTGAAGCAGCCGGCTGCACGGTCATCACCAATTCGATCAACCAGGCGGATATTCTTTCGGACAAGGAAGACATGACAATTCATCTGCTCGGCGGTCAGCTGCAATCCCAGCACCGCTATGTATATGGTTCCGAAGCAATCGAGGCACTGTCTCACTACTTTGCCGAACGCGCCTTTATCGGCATTGGCAGCATTTCCGCCAAAGGACTAACCTCCCTTACCGTAGAAGAAGGCCGCATTAAGTACAAAATGATGCAGCAGGCTGAAATGGTGATTATTCTGGCCGACCACTCCAAGTTCGGACGGGAATTATTTTATAAATTTGCTGACCTGTCGGAAATCGATCTCATTATTACAGACCGGGCACCCAGTGCAGAGATGACAGAACTGCTGCAGCAGCATGAAGTTGAATTATGGATTGCCGATCAACCCCAACCCAAGGAGCTGAGTGTATGAGTATCAAATTAATCGCAATCGATCTGGATGGAACTTTGCTGAGCGGGCATAGCTATGTCAATGAGGTTAACGCCTCTGCTATTCGTGCCGCCCAGCAGGAAGGCATCATTGTCAGCATTGCCACCGGACGTGCCCACCACAATGTTAGAGACATTCTTAAACCAACAGGCCTCGTGACACCGGTTATCTCTTCCAACGGCTCTGTAATTCATGATGATCAATCGCAGCATCTCTTCTCTCTTCCGCTGGAACACCACCAGGCGATGGAAGTGCTGGATTGGCTGGAAAAGGGGGAGTATTATTACCAGGCCCATACGAGCAAAGGGATCTATACGATTAGCAATGGCCATCAGCGCCTCGCTGTCGAAGTGGACCGACTGCTCAGCACCAACCCCGATCCGACTCTGATCAAAATGCTGGAAGCTATGCAGTCACATAGTGCCCAAGTACAGCTGATTCGCGTATCGTCCCATTATGATATTCCCGATGAGGCGGATTTCTATAATATCCTCGCCCTCTCCCTTGACTCGGATAAACTGGAAGTCGGCCGGCTGCATTTTGCAGAGCGCGACGATATGACGATGGTCGTATCCGGCAGTCACAATTTTGAAATGGAACACAAAGAAGCTTCCAAAGGGAACGCACTCAAGTATCTGGCTGCGCATTACGGTATTGCAATGGAGGATACGATGGCGATCGGCGACAATTTTAACGACGTCTCCATGATCACTATGGCCGGTAAAGGCGTAGCCATGGGTAATGCCGAACCTGAAGTACAGGCTATTGCAGATGAAGTGACACGCACAAACGAAGAAGACGGCGTAGCCCACGCCATTTACCGAGCGCTGGGAATGAATGTGCCTTTATCTTGATCTATTGGATTGATTTAGTGAATCACACAATGGAACTCATTATATAAGACCGATAACCTTCTGTTTGAGAACAAGCTGTGCTTGCAGCTGCTCTCGAAATAGAAGGTTATTCTTATATCGGCTTATCCAAGAACATAGCGGCACAGAACATAAAAAAAGAGCCAGCATAGGCTGACTCTCTTAATAGCTATTATGTATACCACACTAAAAATCATATGGCGGAGAGAGAGGGATTCGAACCCTCGCACCGCTTACGCAGTCTAACCCCTTAGCAGAGGGTCCCCTTATAGCCACTTGGGTATCTCTCCAAGAAATGGCTCCCCGAACAGGACTCGAACCTGTGACAACTCGATTAACAGTCGAGTGCTCTACCAACTGAGCTATCAGGGAACAATATTGAATACAAAAATTAATTTACCATGATTCCCGAGGTAAGTCAAGCACTTCGAGTTTCAATTTTCCACTGCATTTGCCGCAGCGGTATTTATCGGGGTTCATGCGTCTTTTGCGCAAATAATGGGTTGCACATTCCCGGCAAACCAGCCGATAGCGGTAAAGTTCCTTTCGTTTAATGCCCATCATTTCCGGTGGGATCTGACAGTAACGTCCGCCTCCTACCCGCTTCAGCCAGTACTTGAACTCGGGATCGCGATGCTGGTAGCCAAGTCCCTGGATATGCAGATGATAATGGCACAGCTCATGCTTGATAATTTTCTCTACTTCTTCCCTGCCGAATGCCTGGAGCTGATGCGGATTAATCTCGATATGATGACTTTTCAAAAAATAGCGTCCTCCGGTCGTCTGCAGTCTCGCATTGAAGACGGCACGGTGCAGAAACGGACGTTCAAAATGCTGCAATGACAACTGTTCCACCCAGACTTGTAGTTCGTCGTTCGTCATGAATCCCGGCATACTCCTTTATGTTGTGGTTCTTCCTGATTGCTGTTATGCTTCCGGATGATGGCGGATGGATCATTGCCACAGCCTTCTCTTGAATTTTAACTTTGTTATGCGATACACTTCAAGTACTTACTCTAATTTTTTACCAATTTTACATACCGCAAACCGGATGACTCATCTGAACAGCCTGCGGATATGTTACTTAAGGGAGAATACCGATGACAACAACTGTTATGCGCTATGTAATTCTGCAGCATGAGGATCAGCTGCACTATGTGGAAATGCCTGCTGAGTATGCCTACCAGCTCAGCGCACTGAATCTGCGACTACATAAGGAAATCAGCAAGCTCACTGCTGATCATATCCCTTCCCTTCCACGCGCTATCGCTGAATGCGACAACCTGGAATTGCTGAATCCGGAGGCAGTCCTGTTAAACGGCCTGCATTACATTAACGAGCTGGAGCAGTCTTTTGCAGCCCTCCAGGAAGAACAATATCCGCTCATCTCCCTGCTGACCGAGATTCGCGCTTTGCAGGCTCAGCTGGAGCAGTGGTATGAGGAATATGAGGAAGCCCGGCTCTAATCGTCTTATCCGCCAATAGGCGGCTTAGAAGGACTGAATCTATTCAATCTCGGGATAACACAACACCAAAAAAGGCAGTATGCGATAAGATGCATACTGCCTTTTTAGTGATCATCCACCTTGTAGATCCGAAGATGGTTTTTATATATCCTTTACAGGGCAATCTGATATCAGCGATCCGGATAGATGCAGATAAATGTCCTCTGCTTACTGGGCTGTCGCTTGATTGGCAGACGATGGACGCATGGTCAGACCGACTCTGCCTTTTTTGACATCGACGTTCATAACCCAGACGGTTACATTGTCACCAACCGAGACGACATCCATCGGATGCTTAACAAACTGCTCGCTCAGCTGGGAAATGTGTACCAATCCATCATTTTTGATACCAATATCGACAAAGGCACCAAAGTCGATCACGTTACGAACCGTTCCCTGCAGCTCCATACCTGGTGTCAGATCTTCGATCTTGAGCACGTCCGTACGGAAAATCGGCAGCGGCAGCTCATCACGCGGGTCACGGCCCGGACGCTGAAGACTGTCCAGAATATCGCGCAGTGTCGGTACACCGATCTCCAGCGATTGTGCTGCTTCTTCCACATTTACAGCAGCCAGTGCTTCGACAGCTTCCGGGCTGCCCAGCTGTTCCGGCTTGATGTTCAGGGATTGGAGCAGCTTGTTGGTGGCATCATAGGATTCCGGGTGAATACCGGTGTAATCCAGTGGATTGTCTCCACCCTTGATCCGCAGAAAGCCCACACACTGCTGTAATGTCTTCGCACCGAGACGGGGTACTTTTTGCAGCTGCTTGCGGCTGGAGAATCGGCCGTTCTCTTCCCGGTACTTCACGATATTTTTGGCAATCGTGGCATTCACGCCCGCTACATAGGACAGCAGGGAAGGCGACGCTGTATTCACATCGACACCGACATGGTTAACTGCCGATTCGACAACGCCTTTGAGGCTGCTTTCCAGATGCTTCTGGGATACATCATGCTGGTACTGGCCTACTCCGATGGCTTTTGGGTCAATCTTGACCAGTTCGGCCAACGGGTCCTGTACACGGCGTGCGATGGAAGCTGCACTGCGCTGCGCTACATCCAGATCCGGGAATTCTTCCTGGGCGAGCTTGGAAGCAGAGTATACACTTGCTCCCGCTTCACTCACGATCAGATAAGCCAGCTTGCGATCCTCAATCTCCTGGATCAGTTCGGCAATGAACTGTTCGGTCTCACGGGACGCTGTACCGTTACCAATAACGATCAATTCGATATGGTGCTCATCGATCATACGGCGGATTGTCTCCGCAGCCTCCCTTTTCTTGTTCACCGGTGGTGTCGGATAGGTAACTGCCACTTCCAGCAGCTTGCCTGTCTCGTCTACGGCAGCCAGCTTACAGCCTGTCCGGTAGGCAGGGTCTACACCGAGTACGCGTGTCTCCTTGATCGGTGCCTGCAGCAGCAGATTACGCAGATTACCCGCAAAGATGGAAATTGCCTGGTTATCCCCTTTTTCAGTCAATTCCGTACGCACTTCACGCTCAATGGAAGGTGCGATCAGACGCTTGTAGGCATCTTCAATCACATGGTTCAAAATATCGCGTACGGCAGAAGGTCCCTTGATGATCTGCTTGTCTATATAACGGTACACTGGCTCAGGAGCCACTTCCAGCTGCACCTTGAGGATATTTTCCCGTTCTCCCCGGTTAATCGCCAGAATGCGGTGCGGAGGCATCTTTTTCGCCAGCTCACGGTAGCTGTAATACATCTCATAGACAGATTCTTCGTCCGCTTTTTTGGCTTCGGTCACGAGCATACCGTGATCGAGCGTATACCGTCTGATCCAGGTACGCAGCGCCGCATCATCCGAGATGTTCTCGGCAAGAATATCCATCGCTCCCTGCAGCGCGTGAGAAGCGTCCTCTACGCCTTTCTCCGCGTCGATATAACGTGCTGCCTCTACCAGCGCTTCAGGCTGCTTGGGCTGGCTCATGATCCACTGAGCGAGTGGCTCCAGTCCTTTTTCCTTGGCTACACTTGCACGTGTTTTGCGCTTTTGGCGGTATGGACGATACAAATCTTCCACTTCCTGCAGCTTGGAGGCATTCTGGATCGAAGCGGCCAGTTCACTGGTCAGCTTATCCTGCTCGCTGATGATGCGGAGCACTTCATCCTTGCGATCCTGCAGATTGCGCAGGTATTGGTGACGTTCTTCAATATCACGCAGCTGGTTCTCATCCAATTCACCGGTCATTTCCTTACGGTACCGGGCGATAAATGGAATGGTATTGCCTTCTGCCAGCAAATCAATCGTTGTACGAATTTGTTTTAGTGAGATTTGCAGCTCTCCGGCAATTTGCTTGATGATCCGTTCGCGGACCTGCTGCTCACTGGCTTTCGCCTGTTCTTCGGTAATCGGTTTTTGTTCAGACAATCTTATCCCTCTTTCCGCTCTTCCCGCAGGAAGAACCCTGTCATCATACATATATTATCTCAGACAATAAGCCTGATTTCCACCCGGTATCACGAAGTGAAGGGCTGTAAAGACGCAAAAAACCCGGTGCATTCACCGGGTCCGCTTGCTTACCGCAGGCCTAGAAATCTACCAGGCCCAGGCTGATCTGGAGCGAGTCATGCACACGACGCATGGTCTCCTCATCCAGATGTGTGATTTTGTCAGTTAAACGCTGCTTATCAATGGTACGAATCTGCTCTAATAAAATGACGGAATCCCTGTCAAACCCGTGGGACTTGGCATCAATTTCCACGTGCGTCGGCAATTTGGCCTTCTGGATCTGTGCCGTAATTGCCGCCACAATGACCGTCGGACTGAAGCGATTACCAATGTCGTTCTGGATTACCAAAACTGGTCTTACGCCACCCTGTTCGGAACCGACGACGGGCGATAAATCTGCAAAAAATACATCGCCGCGCTTTACGATCAATGTCTACACCCCGCTAACTAAGCGGTCCAGAGTGATATCCGCCTCTTCCTCCGCATAAAAAGCTTCGCACGCGATTCTCAGATTGATCTTGGCCATTTCCATGTATCCACGCTGCATTGCCTCGCGGACATGCCGCTTCTTACGCTCCGTGAGATACCCTTTCATAGCCTTTCTGATTAACTCGTTGCGGTCGGAATTCTCCAAAGCTGCGATCCCATCCATCTCCTGCAAAAGCTGATCCGGTAAATGGACCATAATCCCTTGCACATTTTGCATGTTGTCCAACTGTCCAGCACCCCCAAAACCTTTTCCAGCCATACCCCTTAGCTGATTTAACGGCATTTTTACATACGCGAATCCAAGTTTCTGGTCTGCGCCACACGCACAGTGCGTGAGGCAACTTTGCTGCCATCATTATAAACCACATTATGGGCGCGAGTACAGACTTTTCATCACAATATGTAAGATTCGCCTCAAAAATCCGGTTTCCTTCAATCCCAATAGAAATATTTTACCTATTAAGCAAAGGATTCCAGCGGCTCAGGATATTACCATTTTGGTAATAGACGCGCGGCACTCTGGCTGCAAGCATGCAAATGATCTCGTAATTGATGGTTCCCAGCTCGGAAGCAAGGTCATCAGCAGTAATCATTTGATCCTGCTGACGACCGATTAGGACAACCTCTTCGCCGATTTGGATTTCTTCTGCGCTCTCCGCAAAAGATTTGAGTGATACCATACACTGATCCATACAGATTGTTCCAATCACGGGGACACGGTGACCGCGGATCAGCACCTGTGCCTTGCCGCTGAGCATACGCGAATAACCATCTGCATAGCCGATCGGAAGAGTGGCTATTTGTTCATCTGCACCTGTAAAATAACGGGTACCATAGCTCACTCCGGAACCGGCAGGAAGGGTCTTCAGATAGGATACAGCGGTCTTGACGGTCATAATCGGTGTCAGGTCTATCACCTGCTTGTTCACTTCAGTCGAAGGATACAGCCCATACAGTGCAATACCAACCCGAATCATCTGTGGCGACAGCTCGGGAGTATCAATAGCAGCGGCACTGTTCCCCGTATGTATAATAGGGATAGTATAACCCAGTCTCCGCAGTTCCCGGTCCACTTGTTGGAACCTCTCGTATTGCATCAGTGTATAACTTTTGTCCTGCTCATCCGCCTTGGCAAAATGAGTAAACATTCCCTCTATCTCCAGAACGGGCACCTGAAATGCCTTGACGATAAAATCAGGCGCTTCTTCCGGGAAAAGGCCCAGTCTCCCCATTCCGCTATCAATTTTGATATGAGCTTTGAGTTTGCGTCCGGAAGAATCAACCGTGAGCCGAGCAATAGCCTCGAGCACTTCTTCCGTAAATACATTTAAAGTAACGTCGTATTCATAAGCGGCTGCTACCGCCTCGGGACCGGTGTAACCCAGTACAAGTATCGGCAGACGCACACCATGCTGACGCAGCTCAATCGCTTCATCCAAAAACGCAACACTCAGGTAATCCGCGCCAAGTCTTTCCAGTTCCCGGGATACCTCCACTGCCCCATGTCCATAAGCATTCGCTTTTACACATAATAACAGCTTCGTCGTATCCGGCAAAGTCTGACGGAAAGCCTCATAATTGGCACGCAGCGCATCTAGGTTAATTTCAGCTCTTGTTGGTCGATATTGCTGTTGCAATTACAGTCACCTTCTATCCGTTTTTGCCCGCACGGGCAATACACCTATGTTAATGCGGAAGCCGGATAGCTGTCAATTGTACCTGAGTGAAAAAAGGGCGGATGATTCCATACTCATACATTATTTAGTAAGATAAAAAAGATACACTCATTAATGAAGATTCCGGTGATTGGAAATCCCTTTTAATGAGGCCATGCATACATCATGTCCGGCAGTGAATACCTGCAGAACATCTTTTACGAACTATACAAAAATGAACCTCATCGCGCTTTTGCTGCTACACTTACGGGTCCATCTATGTTTTAATACTTACCCGCTTATTTAAAAATAGAAGCGCGATTTTGGCAGAATTGAAAATTTGTGAACATGCCTCACTCCTATACAGAAAGAATCTGCAAGCTGTTGCTGTACTTGCCTGTAATTCCCTGTTCTATCTTTACGGCATATCCATTATATATCGGTAAGCCCGCTTCATATGCTGATACCCATACTGATGAAAAATCAAAACAAAAACCGGAAAGATCGTTGAGCGATCTTTCCGGTGTAATTCTATCCGGGAGTATGGGTCAGGACACAGCCTGGCACTTCTTGCCGCCTTTCTTCTTCTCCCGCTCCTTCATCTGGCAGGAAGAACAGACTCCCTGAAAATCCAGGCGATGGTCTGTAACGGTAAATCCAAACTCACGTTCTACCCGTTTTTCCAGTGAAACGAGCCAGTCTTCCATAATCTCTTCTACATTACCGCACTGTGTACAGATGAGATGATGGTGTAAATGGGGGCTGTTCGCTGCCCGCAGGTCAAACCGAGCTGCTCCATCCCCAAAATTGACTTTTTGCACAATCTGCAGTTCGTTCAGCAGATCAAGCACCCGGTAGACGGTCGCCATACCGATCTCCGGGAATCTTTCCTTTACCAGCAAAAATACTTCCTCTGCACTCAGATGATCCTTTTCATGTTCCAACAGTACCCGGATTGTCGTCTCACGCTGAGGCGTCAGCTTGTAGCCTTTAGACTTCAGACGCTCTTTGATTCTGTCCACCTGTTCCGTCAGCATCATAATGTCATTCACACCTTCCGGTTTATTTTGCATTTTTCATTAACGCATTCAATTGATTATCAGGCCATTCATTTGATTATTCGTTCCAAGCATAGTATGGATCTGCCGCTTCATCTATATCTTCACGCACACTGCCTTTACTATTTTCACGATACATTTATTATATCACATCGTATTTATACTTAGAATAATTATAATTCCATAATACCTAAAATGATGGCATATTGTAAATAGAAGCAGCAAAAAAACGCTGTTTCGCAAACGACTGGAGATGCAACCCACCATTCATACTGCTGAATTTTTTGTAAAAATCGACAAAGGTAAATGATAATATAGCCAACCTTTGTTCTATATTCTTTCGTAGGCCTGTATATAGGAAAAGTATTGAATACGGTTACATATTATTTATTAAAACCCTTGCAGGCTTTTAATTTTTAAAAGTATATATAATAATAAGGAAGTTGTTTTCTAATTTATTAATGTTAATAAAAACATTAATTATTAATATTAATATTGACTGATTAAGGAATCCATGCTACATTCGGTTTGTAAATTTATTCAATAAAAGCCCAAAAAAAGCGCTATTAAATTGAAGGCATAAGCATGTCAGGAAAGGATGAAGCACGTTGTCACAATCTAATCTGAAAGCCAAAATGATCGTTGATAAGGCATTCCGGATTGCGGAAGTAGATAAAAGAATTTACGGCTCTTTTATTGAACATCTGGGCAGAGCGGTATATGGCGGTATCTATGATCCCTCTCATCCGTCCGCTGATGAAAACGGTTTCCGTAATGATGTAAAACAATTAATTCAGGAGTTGCAAGTTCCCATCATCCGTTATCCCGGAGGCAATTTTGTATCCGGTTACAACTGGGAAGACGGCGTTGGACCGGTAGAATCCCGTCCGAAGCGCCTGGAACTGGCTTGGCGGACCGTTGAACCCAATGAAGTAGGTACCAACGAATTCATGCAGTGGGCCAAGCAGGCCGGCTCCGATGTCATGATGGCGGTTAATCTGGGGACACGCGGTATCGATGCTGCCCGTAACCTGATCGAATATTGCAATCACCCCGGGGGTTCCTACTATAGTGATCTTCGCAAACAGCATGGCTACGCAGACCCGTATGGTATCAAAACCTGGTGTCTGGGCAACGAGATGGACGGTCCATGGCAGATCGGTCACAAGACCGCTGAAGAATACGGCAAGCTGGCGCTGGAGACAGCTAAAGCGATGCGTCAGGTGGATTCCTCCATCGAGCTCGTAGCTTGCGGCAGTTCCAACACGGCAATGCCTACTTTCCCGCAGTGGGAAGCGACGACTCTCGAACATACGTATGAAGCTGTTGATTACATTTCCCTTCATCAATATTATGGCAACCAGGATAATGATCCGGCCAACTATCTGGCAAGATCGATGGACATGGATCATTTCATTCATACCATTATCTCCACCTGTGACTTTGTCAAAGCCAAAAAGCGCAGCAAAAAAACGATGTACCTGAGCTTTGATGAATGGAATGTATGGTATCACTCCAATGAAGCGGACAGTAAAATGGATCCATGGAGTATCGCTCCTCCACAACTGGAAGATGTGTACAACTTTGAAGATGCACTGCTGGTCGGCAGTATGCTGCTGACATTCCTGCGTCGTGCAGACCGCGTGAAAATGGCCTGTCTCGCCCAGCTGGTCAACGTTATCGCACCGATCATGACGGAAGATGGCGGACGGGTATGGAAGCAGACAATCTTCTACCCTTACATGCATGCTTCCACATATGGACGCGGCATTTCCCTGAAGCCGGTTGTTGACTCTCCGGTGTATGATGCAAAAGACTATACAGATGTTCCTTATCTGGACAGCGCAGTGGTTCATGACGAAGAAAACGATCACCTGACGATCTTTGCACTTAACCGTCATCTGACCGAGTCGCTGGATCTGAACTGTGATGTACGTTCTTTTGAAGGATATCGTATCGTGGAACATATCGTTCTGGAAAATGATGACCTCAAAGCCGTGAACACCGCAGATGAAGAAAAAGTTGCTCCACACAATGGCGGACAATCTCAGCTGAACGACGGCATCCTGACTGCACGTCTGGCCAAGACATCATGGAATGTGATTCGACTTCGCAAAGCCTGAACTGCTCATCCTTTCCTTTTATGAATACGTTATCATCCATGCTCTGACAGATGGTCAAAAGCTTCGTGATTTACAGGTTTGAATTTTATGAGGGGGTCATTTCATGTTTGGTAAAAAAAGCTGGTTAATCGTATTAGCTTCTGTAATGATGTTATCTCTTGTCCTCGCTGGTTGCGGCGGTAAAGGCGCTTCTGATCCGAACCAACTGACATTTATGTTCCGCGGCGGTCCGGATGAATTGAAAGCCTACGCGGCTGTCGTCAAGCAGTTTGAACAGGATAATCCAGGAGTCAAAGTAAAACCTATCCAAACTAATCCGGATCAATATGCCGCCAAATTGCAGGCAGCGATCACAGGTAACAGCGTACCGGATGTATTTTTCTACAACCCTGCCGATCTGAAAGCGTATGCCAACAATAACATCCTGCTCGATATCACCAAGTATATCGAGAATAAACCTGATGTGGATCTGAAAAACATGTGGCCGCAAGGCGTAGATATGTACCGTTATGATGGCACTGACGTAGGCCAAGGCGCCCTGTACGGTCTGCCAAAAGATCTGGGTCCATTCGCACTCGGATACAACAAAACCATGTTCGAAAAAGCAGGCATTGCGCTGCCGGACAAAGACAAGCCTTACACTTGGGATGAGTTCATTAAAATCAACCAGCAGCTCACCAAAGATACAGACGGTGACGGCAAACTGGATCAATTCGGTACAGGTCTGAACGCCGAGTGGACACTGCAGCCGTTCGTATGGAGCAACGGTGCTGACTGGCTGGATAAAACACACACCAAAGTAACAATCGACGATCCTAAATTCATCGAAGCACTGCAGTTCTTTGTAGATATGCAGAACAAATACAAAATCACTCCTGCGATTGAACAGGCACAGACCCTGGATACCTACCAACGCTGGATGAGAGGCGAATTGGCCTTCTTCCCTGTCGCTCCATGGGATCTGAGCACATTCAAACGTGAACTGAAATTCGATTATGATGTGATTCCATTCCCTGCCGGTTCGACTGGCAAAGCTTCATCATGGATAGGCAGCCTGGGTATTGGCGTATCCAACAAAACGGCTAACCCTGAACTGGCAGCCAAACTGGTAACTTATCTCTCCGCTTCACCAAGTGGACAAAAATCCCTGGTGGATGCAGGCGTACAGATTCCTAACCTGCAGGATATGGCCCAAGAATGGGCAGCTGATACTTCCGCTCCTCCTGCCAATAAAGAAGAATATCTGCAAATCGTTAATGAATACGGCAGACCGCTGCCAGGACAATTCACGTACAATGCAGAATGGTATGCACTGTTCTTCACCGATCTGCAGCCGGTACTCGACGGTAAAATCGCAGTCGCTGATTTTGTAAAACAGGAACAGCCGAAGATGCAGGCTATGCTTGATCAGGCTGTAGCTGCCGAGAACAAGGCAAAAGAAAGCAAACAAAGCAAATAACATGACCCATACTTTAGTACAAAACAAGTAATTGCACTATAGAACAAGTAATGAAGATACTGCACCAACAACGGAAATGATGTTAGTGTTCTCAGGCTCTTCCCGGGAGGCTAACATCATTTTCATTCCCGTACTGTAGCAATGCTGAAATGCCTATTTAGAAACATAGGGGTGAACTTATGAAAGCGACTTCTGATATTTACCAAGAAGGAAATGCGAGCATGGTTAAAAAGAGATCCAATCTGTATCGTAAAGAGAAAATTTTTGGTTTCTTGTTCATTTTACCGCCAGTCATTGGTTTCTTGCTGTTTACGCTTTATCCGGCACTTTATTCCATCTATGGTTCCTTCACGGATTGGAATGGACTTGGCCAGATGAACTTTATCGGTCTGGACAACTATCAGACATTGTTTACCGACAATTTCTTCTACACATCCATGTATAATACATTTTTCCTGATGATCGGTATTCCGATTGGACTTTTACTGTCCCTGCTGCTCGCACTCGGACTGAATCGTAAGATTCCGGGCACTACTACATTCCGTGTCATCTACTATGTTCCGGTTATCTCTTCACTCGCTGCGATCTCTATCCTGTGGCAATGGGCTTATAACGGTGACTACGGTCTCGTCAACCAGTTCCTCGGACTGTTCGGTATCAAAGGTCCCAACTGGCTGGCCAACACCGCTACCGTTAAACCAGCTATCATTCTGATGACCATCTGGAAAGGTCTTGGCTTCTCCATGCTGCTCTATCTGGCTGCTCTGCAAAGTGTCTCCCGTACGTACTACGAAGCGGCAGAACTCGATGGCGCCAGCGGTTTCAGTATGTTCCGCCATATTACCTGGCCGATGGTAAAACCGGTAACCTTCTTCCTCGTCGTTACCAACATCATTGGTGGTTCCCAGATCTTTACGGAAATCAACATCATGACACCTACCGGCGGACCGGAATACTCTTCCGCGACGGTCGTGTTCTACATCTGGCAAAAAGCATTTGAAAACCTGCAAATGGGTTATGCCTCTGCGATGGCCGTTATTCTGGGATTGTTCATTTTCATTGTTACCCTGATTCAGTTCAAGATGAATGAGCGTTCCTCATTCGATATGGATTGATCACGATAGAGAAGGAGTGAGTTAAGAGATGGTATACAGCAAACAGCAAAAAATGACCAATGCGATTATTTTCATTATTCTGTGTCTGGGTGCGGTATTTATGATTCTGCCGCTGCTCTGGATGATTTCTACATCATTCAAAAACCGTGAGGCCGTCTTCGCCCTTCCACCGGAGTGGATTCCAAAAGATTTCCAATTCACCAAGTATGCAGAGATCTGGACAGCCGGACCGCTAATGAGTGGTATTATCAACAGTCTAATCGTAGCGATTACCGTAACGGTAATCGGTACGTTGACTTCCAGTCTCGCTGCTTTTGCTTTTGCTAAAATGCGTTTCCCTTGGAAAAACCAGATCTTCCTGCTGCTGCTGTCATCGATGATGATTCCGTATCCGGCAGTCATGATCTCCCAGTTTATTATGTTCTCCGGCTGGTCATGGGTAGATACCCTGCTGCCGCTGATCGTACCTGGTCTGTTCGGTAACGTCGTTATGATTTTCTTCCTGCGCCAGTATCTGTACAGTATTCCAAATGCGATTATCGAAGCTGCCAAAATTGACGGTACTTCCTACTTTGGCATCTATGCACGCATTATCGTACCGCTGATCAAACCGGCAATCGCTGCACAGCTGATCCTGTGGTTCATGGGAATCTGGAATGACTACCTGCCTCCAATCCTGTATCTGAACTCACCGGAGATTCAGACACTGCAGCTGGTTATCGCCAACTTTAACGCAAGCTATGCGATTCAGAGTGATTATCCGCTGATCATGGCTGCATCCGTTGTATCGCTGCTGCCGATCCTGATTATCTTCCTGATCTTCCAGCGTCAAATTATTGAATCTGTGGCGATCTCCGGGGTGAAAGGATGAGTATATTGTTTCCTTCCTCTCCTCCGGACTACAAGCTTTATGATACAACCATACTGGATGATGAATCCAAATGGACGATTAATAACGCACATGATCCGGGCATTCTGAAAACGGATCAAGGGTATTACATTTACTCCACGGACGTCCGTATGGGCGGCGAGCTGACTCCAGGCGTGATGGTACGCCGTTCCCAGGATCTGATTCACTGGGAATGGGTCGGCTACGCCCTTCCGGGCATTCCAGAGATTGCGGCAGAATGGTCGCAGGCGATCAATCTATGGGCGCCGGATGTAGTTAAAGTAGGCGACAAATATCGTATGTATTATTCCGCTTCGACCTTTGGCAGTACACGTTCGATGATTGGGCTGATGGAGAGCGACTCTCCGGAAGGTCCATGGGTCGATTGCGGCTCCGTGGTTCGCACCCAGGAGGGTGACGGACCGAATGCAATTGATCCCCATGTAGTTAACGATACCGAAGGACAGCAGTGGATGGTATATGGTTCGTTCTTTGGCGGTATTCATATCCTGCCGCTGGATCAGCAGACAGGCAAACCTACCGTTAAGGGATTTGGTACGCTGCTGGCGATTCGGGACAAGGCTACGGTAGATGGAGCGATTGAAGGACCTTATATTGTCTATCATCCGGAATTCCGGAAATATTATTTATTTGTATCGTACGACTCGCTGTTTAGCGATTATAATGTGCGTGTGGCCCGTGCAGACCATATTACCGGTCCGTACACGGATATTCACGGTCATGTACTGACCGATACGGATTATCGCCCGCAGCACGAGATTGGCAACAAGATTGTTGGCGGTTACCGTTTTCAGGAAGGTGAAGGCTGGGTCGCTCCGGGGCATAATTCGGTGCTGAACGATGACGGCGACTTTTACATTGTCCATCATGCACGTGGAGAACAGGACAAGCACTGGTCCTATCTGCATATCCGCAAAATTCTCTGGACGGCAGACGGCTGGCCGGTCGTCTCACCGGAACGTTATGCCGGAGAGCAGGAACAGGATCTGGAAGCGAATCAAATCCCCGGACAATGGGAGACCATTTTGCTGAATCCGGGTGAGAATGGTCAGATTCCTTCGCAGCCGTTGGAGCTTCGCGAGGATGGCAGTCTGCAGCATCATGGACAGCCAGGCAGCTGGCAGCTGCAGGATGCCCGTACGCTGGTCCTGGAGTGGCTGAGCACATCCGGTGAATCACAGCGCAGTGTAGTGAAACTGCTGCCTTCATGGGATTGGGAGAGACATTGCCCTACGATCGTATTTACAGGAATGACCGAGCGGGGCTGGTCGATCTGGGGCAAACAAATTGCATCGACAACCGTATAATGATAGCATGAATATAAAAAAGGGGAGAATCCAAGGTTCTCCCCTTTTTTTATAGCCTGTTATCTAAAGCGTTTACAATTAGACCTGCTTCTCCAGTTCGTTGGACGGTGAACCGGAATGTACCAGCTTGTCGTAATACAGACGGAACACGATATCCTGGTTGTAGTTACCGAATCCGCGGCCGAACAGGGTCAGACCTCCAACATGCTCGGAAGAAGGCTCTACGGCGATACGCAGCGTCCACTGGCGATCACGTACATTGACATGATCCAGGTTGATGTCTGATATTTTGATGCCATCCATGTACGTACCGTCTCTCGAGACCTGCAGATGCTTCAGCAGGCCGTACTGATTGACGATATCAGGCCACCACTGCGGGTTGTACTTACCCCGCTTGTCTCCAAAGTCTCCGGGACTCGTCCATGTACCCAGTTTGACATCATTCAGATAGAAGGTGATATCCGAAGGAAATCGATTGTCCGTGAGCGGCGCCTCGGAAGCGATCTCCAGAGAGACCAGCAGCTCCAGCGGATTCTCGGTCGATAACAGGAAATTAGGAATTTTGTACTCGATAAAACCTTCACTAAACCACAGTACCTTGGCCTGAAAACGCTCGGCATCAAAGAAATACCGCGTATCATCCACCTGACCGATAAATTTCTCCGGTGACGCCAGTCCGCATGTCGGTTCCACCTGAAGGTCGGTATAGTGACCAATCGAGATTTCACTTTCATGGTACTGGCGAAGATGTTCAATTTTATTCGGGAAAATGATATTCGCTTCTTCAACCTGAAGTGAACACACCTTCTGTACGCCGCCTTTGCCGGGCTGCATATTGGTAGAGATGATCGCTGCTTTTTCGAGTTTCTTGACGTGCATGGAGACAATGGCACTTGTCAGACCAACTGCCTCCGCCAACTCACGAATATTCATCGGTCGTTCAGCGAGCAATTGGATGATTTTGTGCCGTACACTGCTGGCCAGGGCTTCGTATACCGGCAGTGATTTATCCGAGATGTCCAGATTCATATTCAGGCTCCTCCATTAGCGAGTGTGTAACATTCATATATACCTTTCCACTATATCCTTATGTTAACAAAAATACAAACGTTATCGCTAGTAATTCTCAAATTTTATATTACCTGTTAATATCAAGGTGCATTTCAAGGCAATTTAACCATATTAAGGAGGAATTCATTTATGATTAATATGAATATGAATGCAAAAGAGACCAAAGGTGTTATCAGCCGCCATCTGCATGGACAGTTCGCCGAACATCTCGGAAGATGTATCTATGAAGGTCTGTGGGTAGGGGAAGATTCTCCCATCCCAAACACGGAAGGCATTCGCAACGACGTTTTGGAAGCGCTTCGAAAATTACATATTCCGGTGCTGCGCTGGCCAGGAGGCTGCTTTGCTGATGAATACCACTGGAAAGATGGTGTAGGCCCGCGTGAGCAGCGCGCGCGCATGGTCAACAATCACTGGGGCGGTGTCGAGGAGAACAACCACTTTGGTACCCATGAGTTCCTAAGACTCTGTGAGCTGCTCGATACAGAACCTTATATCAGCGGCAATGTGGGCAGCGGCACAGTACATGAGATGCAGCAATGGGTCGAGTATATGACCCAGGGCGGTACGTCGCCGATGGCAGACTGGCGTCGTCAAAACGGACAGGATCAGCCGTGGAAAGTGACGTACTTTGGCGTAGGCAACGAGAACTGGGGCTGCGGCGGCAACATGCGTCCGGAATATTACGCGGATCTTTACAGACATTACTCCACCTATGTGCGCAATTATGATGAGAATAAAATTTACAAAATCGCCTGCGGTGCGAATGTGGATGATTATCATTGGACCGAAGTGCTGATGCGCGAAGCCGCCCATCTGATGGATGGACTCAGCCTCCACTACTATACGCTTCCATCCGGCGAGTTTTTCCCGGTCAAAGGCTCTGCCACTGACTTTACGGTGGAAGAGTGGTTCCAGACGCTCCGGCTTACCCTGCATATGGAAGAACTGATCACCAAGCATTCCAAGATTATGGACAAATACGATCCGGACAAAAAAGTTGGCTTAATCATCGACGAATGGGGAATCTGGACTGATGTGGAGCCAGGCACTAACCCGGGCTTTCTGTACCAGCAAAATACGATGCGTGATGCTCTTGTCGCCGGGGTCAACCTCAATCTGTTCTACAAATTCTCGGACCGGGTCAAAATGGCCAATATCGCCCAGATGGTCAATGTGCTGCAGGCAATGGTTCTGACTGAAGGCGACCGGATGCTGCTGACGCCCACATATCATGTATTTGATATGTATCAGGTTCATCAGGACAGCGAACGCCTGGATCTGCAATACGAGAGCCCTGAATACAAGCTGGGTGCGCAGTCCATTGCCAAAATCAGCGCTGCTGCTTCCAAGGACCGGACTGGTAAAATCCACCTGACGATCTGTAACCTGAGTCATGCGGATAATGAATCCTTTTCCTGCAAGATCGAAGGTGTAGATTCCGCGGCCTGTACTGCTGTAGGCCAGCTGCTGAGTGCCGATGAACTGAATGCCCATAACACGTTCGAACAGCCGAAAAAAGTAAAACCTGCGTCGCTTGAAGTGTCCCTGTCTGCAGATGGCACCTTGACCTTCCAGCTGCCGCCAGCTTCGGTCGCTGCGATCACACTGTCCTGATTGGAACAGTCATGATGTATCAGCGTACAGCAGCCGAGCATGGCTGCAAAGGCTGCAACCGCAGCCCCCAGCTGTCAGAGGAAAAGATTCAGCGCTTGATTACCATCGCGCTGCAGGGCAAGGCGCCGGAGGAGCTGGCTGCCGGAGAGATTCAGCAGCAGCGATTTGAGACATGCATGTCCTGCCCTTCGCTGCAGTACGGTACGACCTGCAAGCACTGCGGCTGTCTCGTTCATATCCGCACCCGTCTGGCTGCATCCTGCTGTCCTTCGCCCTACGGCTCACAGTGGCAGAGTGAGGCATACAAAGACAAAGAGGTATAAGAGACAAATAGCTTATGGCTTGGGCTTAGGGTTGTTTTAAGTTTTCCAGGCTTCTCCGCCTCTGCTCGTTTCCATACTATTGTAGAGACATTGGAGACGGTAATATAGGTACATGTGCAATAAACCTATACCTTTTAATCGGAAAAGTTGCTGGAAAAGTTATTTATGAAGGTTACCTTCCAATAGATTAAGGAGGGTGCAGTTTGTTTATTTGCTGCTAATCTTATATGCTCAATATATCCAGCACTATTAAAGAAGGCTAAAAGAACGGCTCAAACACGAGCCGTTCTTTTTTTGTTGCACGTGAAGTAAGCAAGTTATGTGGAGCGGCCGAGATCCGACCAACCGGTCGGTTACACTTACACTGCATGACGGTTAGCTCTCCAGCCAAAGCGGCTTCCCAAGCTGATGGCCACCCTGTGCTTCCTATCAAAAGGAATCGGCCCTGGGGGGACATTTCTCTTTCCCGGTGGCTCCTGACGACTTTGAGCGGTCAAGTAGCAGGGATCGGAACGAAAGGCAGCTTCACCAGCGAATGGTGTATGTAAAAGCATGTATTCAAAAAAGAGCAACCATTAGGTAAACTCCTTTTTTAGTAAATAGAGTTTAATATAATATTTATAATTTATGCGGTAAGCACAATAAGCACTCACTGCGGGCGTACAAGCCCAGGCAGCGAGTGCTTATTTGTTCAAATCAAATAACTTAGGATGAGGACTTGGATGAATCGACGGTACCACCCGTAATTGCACAGCATAACTTGGCCATCTCTTTCTCGGACTGCTTCATGCCGCTTTGAATCCATTCGGTCAAGATCGCATAGGCAGCACCGCTCCAAAAGATCGCTTCATATTTTTCTGCTGCATAATCTGCTGGGATGCTTTCTTTTACTTTTTGCGTAATCTGAAAAAGCAGCGTCTCGCCGAAATTGGCTTTGAGAAGAAGTTGATAGGTTTCCGCATGAGGCCTAACATTTTTAAACATGGAATACCAGTAATGATAAGTCTCTTGATCAGGGTCATACGCATTCATAGCATGAAATGTGGTGTCTACAACGTCTTCCAACAAATGATTGAGAATATCTTCTTTTGAAGAATAGTTCCTATAATAAGCGGTTCTCGAAACCCCAGCTTTTTTGACGATGTCCGTGATCGAAATTTCGTTAAATGCTTTTTCCTTCATCAAAAAAATGAGTGCCGATTCCAAGCACTCTTTGGTGATGCGATTTGACTCCAAATTCGACAAACGCAGGACTTCCATTCGTTGTAATTCGGTTCTTTTTTCGGACATTACATTTACCCGCCTTTTGTTTAGGCCGAGGTGCAACTCGTTGACTAGTATTGGAAAACGAAGTTATAATCATCTCGACGTTACAATTGTTTTGTCGGTACAAGTGTAACGTTATTATATTGAATATGTCAATCGACAACGCGCTTTTTCGTTTAAAAAAAACGAAAAAGAATTTAAAGGAGCCTATAAACATGAATAAAACACTTGTATCTACGATATTGACTTCTGCTTTGTTGGCTGGAATCAGTGTTCCAACCTATGCACAGCAACAATACTCTACACTTACAACGTCGGCTGCATCTCAAAGCAAGGTGAATCTGGAAAGTTCTTCTCATTTGAATCCAAGTGAAAGAGGGAAATTGGTCAGCTACGAAAAGGTAGCAGAGCTGTCGACCAAGCAAATTCATCAATTAAATCCTGAAACCAATATTCGCTCGCTTTTAGCCTACGGAGTCACCTTATATTCCGTATCGTACACGTCCCTATATGATGGAGAACCTGTTGTTCTATCAGGGCTGGTCTCTATTCCTAGTGGAAAGACAAAACCTTCTTTCTTGCAATATCACCATGGAACCATGCTACCTGTTCCCGCTCCCGAAGGAGAAGGATCCAATGATGCTCCTTCTCTATACCGTGGAAAAAAAGCTCAACCCCAGGCGGGATTTGATGAAGTTCGAATGATGGTGCTTACCTTTGCTTCAAAAGGATATGTGGTAAGCGCTCCGGATTATGCAGGTTATAATCTATCCAAAAACTTGGATCATCCATACAATTTCGGTCCTCAACTGGCTGAATATTCAGTTGATATGCTGAAAGCCACACAAGAATTAACGAAACGCTTAAGCATAAAAACGGACAATAAAGTATTCTTGACCGGGTGGTCTGAAGGAGCGGGGGCTGCTCTTGCGACGCAGAAGAAAATCGAGCAAGATTCCCCTCAAACCTTCAACCTTGTCGCTACATCTGCGTTGGCAGGGCCTTATGATATTCCATCAATGATTGAGAGTAGTGTAGGTGAAGCAATGGAAAGTCCAAGTGAAGAAACTGAAAGTGTAAGTGAAAATATCGGTATTTATAATTGGACCCTTTATACACTGCTCAAATTCAATCATATTAATCGGCCTTACAGTGACGTCTGGAATTATAAAGTCGAAAATTCTCTTGATGCACTGATGCCGCCTTCTGATAAGATCAGTGAGATTTTCAATCCGGTTTTCTTAGAACGGTTGCTAAGCGGACAAGATCTCGAACTCCTTTATGCGATTCAAAACAGTAGCTTGATTAATGGATGGAAGCCTAAAGCGAAAATCATGTTCCATTCGGGCAAAAATGACGAGATTGTGCCCCATTTCAATAGTCTAAATGCCTACAATACGTTTAAAAAGCTGGGATCGGATGTCACCCTGTATGAATATGAAGGCGACCACTATACGCCGGCTCTCGACTATTTGACTACTACGATCAAAGAATTCGGAAAGTTATCAAGAAGGAAATAATTATTGAACTTCATAACAAAAACAGTAGCGTGTCTCAAGTCGATGTACGGTTACGCTTGTCTGAGACACACTACTGTTTCCTGAATTTCCGGAGCAAGACAAGGAGGTCGTTACGTTGCTGCGAGTAGAGTCTGTAGGTAAGGGCTTCAAAGATATGGATCGATTGACCCGTTTATATACCCATTCATTTCCTCAGAATGAGAGAATTCCAATGTGGTTTCTGACTTGGAAAGCTCAAAAAAACATGTGGATTTCTTGGTTTATTACGATGAGGAGACTTTTGTCGGTTTCGCCTATTTGGTTACTCATAAGAACCTTACATTCGTGTTGTTCTTATCTACTTCTTCCGAAGTACGATCCAAAGGATATGGGACCATGATTCTCTCGATGATTCGTAAACGTTATATCGGTAATCGGATTATACTGAATATCGAAGAGGTGAAGGAGACCGCAGATAACTACGAGCAGCGACATAAACGTAAAGTCTTCTATGTACGCAATGGCTTTAGAAACGCGACTTTTTATATAAGCGAATATGGATACACGTATGAGGTGCTTGTCTATGGTGATCATGTAAGCTTTGATGAGTATAAAACGCTTTTTCGTGTCTTTACTGGAAAGTTACTTTCTCTATTTTACTCGCCCAAACTTTTCAAAAAGCACGAGTCGTAATATTATTCGAGAAGTAACGAAAAAAATCTGAGGCTGTTATATGTATAGATTGAGAACTTTGTATTGAAAGGGCGACGCAATCTTTGCATCGCTGTTTGTTTGTCAACAAGGAGAATTATGTAATCAGAAGAAATAGCAGCTACGGTTCACAACGCTCTCCTTTCCCGGTTACTCTAGACGGCACGGAGCGGTTAGACAACAATGATTACGAAGAAAGCATTACAAACAGTGTTCTTAAAAGCATGCTATTTGCTTGTGGTTAGTGTATAATCCATACTGGTTATTTGATAGGAAAACCGTGCTCCCCTTTGTCTCTGGCAGGTCGGAGTTTATGGATTATAAATGTTATGGAGGTTTCTATGTCCCCACATCAACTGGCAAAATTATTTGCCGAAGGCAAGATCAGTGAAGATACATTAGTAGACATTCTGCATCAATGTTCTGTCGTACCGCTGCTGTATGACGAAGGCAGCCAGATTACGGCCGATGATTTCTCAAGTCGTCTGGAGCATCCGCTGGAAGGCGAAGCTGCTGAAGCCGCCCATGCGCTGTATACAACCGTAGTACAGGCTTTCCGCCGCTTTGCCGAACCGGAGAGCTACGAAAGGCTGCAGGATTGTATCAGCCTGCAGGAAGATCTGTGCATGACAGGCGTACTCTCGGTATCCGACTGGATCGATTGGCTGGAGCATACTGCCGCGGGAGAAACCGAACTCCCCACAGCTGATTTCCACAGCCTGTTCGAAGACCTGCCGGAAGGGTACATGATGCAGGACTTCCACGATGATCTGATGTACATTTTGGAACAGCCGGAGAATTCGAAATACGATGAGGCTGTGAAACAGCAAAAGCTGCTGTATCACCAGCTCGGAGTGAGCGATTAATTATCCGCTATAAACCGGGCAGCCAGCATCCTGATTGCTGCTCCGCTTCGTTCAATCGTTCAATCGTTCAATCGTTCAATCGTTCAATCGTTCAATCGTTCAATCGTTCAATCGTTCAATCGTTCAAAATGGATAAACCAAAAAAGCACGCTTGCTCCAGGAATGCTTCCATTTCATTAAATCTGAACTGGAAACTGACCGATAGAGCAAACGTGCTTTTTCTTATTTCGCATATCTTTTTACATTACATACTACTCATGTGCTCTTATCTGCACATTTTTCTTGAGGTGTCCTTCGCTACAAGTTCTTCTTTATACGCTTTTCTTCATTATAACCAGTTACTTCTAACCAATCACTTCGTTTTAGCCTTTACTCCCTCTACTTTCACCAGCGCATTAACAGTCTTGGATACGCTCGGATCGACAGCAGAGCTAATCTGGATCTGCAGACGGACGATGCTGTAGCTGCCTGTCGGGTACTTGATCAGTACGCCGTTATCATCCACATATTTATCATCGCTGCTGGAGACAATTGTGTATACCAACCGCTCATCCTGCGGCAGTGTCAGTACAGGCTGGCCCAGCGTATGGTTACCATTCTGAATCTTGTTAAAAGGCCGCACAGCATCTGCTACACGATCAGCTTCCGTGCCGACGATCCGGTAGGACAGATTGGCACGTTTGGTGGAACTGCGTTTGACGTTGCCTGTCTCATCGATGTTATAGGCTGCGATTTCCAGCTGGTATACCCCTTTTGGCAGTGCCTGGAATACCGTCTGACCGGAAGCGTTCAGTGCCATTGCTACATTATCGATATGATTGAAGTGATAATACCCCGGCGTATAAATCGGGTAAGCTCCATTTACTGGTTCTTTTACCTGCTGCACAAGTGTACCGGCATATTTACCATCCAGACCGTACGCATTCAGTTCCAGTACATTGGCATCTGTAGAAGTCAGCCGGAAAGCGATATCTGCGTAATTTTCTTTGCCATTCATGCGAATAACGGTATTGCTGATCGAGATATCCTGAATGCCCTGGCCGATATCAGGAGCATCCTGACCAACATGGATTACAAATGGCAGATGCAGTGACGGATATCCGGTAGCGGTCAATACAACCTCTCCTTCATACACACCGTCTACTGCACCGATAGAAGGCTGTACCGCCAGTGTGAATTCGGACGAGGAATGTGCGCTCGCGGTAATCGTATCTCCTGCTGCCAGACCCTGCAGACGCGCATTGATCTGGCTTGTGTCCGGTGTTGCTACCGGACGGGATGGATCGGAAGTTACGCTGCTATGCATCTTCACACTCGCCTGGTAGGTTACGGCTGTACCGGACGTGTTTTTGAGCTGAAGCTTTTTCAGCTGTTCACTGCCGCCTGCCGGTACTGTACCGAATCCGGCGGATGGATTGTAGTTGGTAATGGTCTGGCGTTTCCAGTTCTTATCCAGTATGGTGACCGGCTCTACCGTCTGCAGCACAGCCGGTGTGTAGACGGCTGCACTAACATTGGCGCGTCCGGCACCCTGGGAATACACATCATAGGCTTTGCCCGTTTCGTTAGACAGACGATCCGAAGTATTGGCAAGCGCTGCCCGGATATCAAAAGGCGTCCAATCCGGATGCTCCTGCTTCAACAGGGCAGCCATGCCTGCTACCATTGGTGCTGCCATGCTCGTACCGCTCTCACGCTTGTACGCCTGGCTGTAAGAGGCGTCCTGAATATATTTGCCATAGGCTGGTATGGTCGAACGGATATTCACGCCCGGTGCAGCCATATCCGGCTTGATGCCGAGCAGTCCATCCTGATTCGGGCCGCGTGAGCTAAAGTCAGCCATCCGATCACCGGCGACTTCCGTTTTTGGATAATCTCCGCTGAAACGGAATTGAAGCGGCTGCTCCGAATGCGCCACTGCAGCACGTGCCAGAGCACGTCCTTCTTTTCCACTCATATCAAAAGCAGGGATATATTCAAATCCTTCTCCAATATAGGCAGTTGCACCCAGATAGCCATCACGCCCATTGATACTTGTCGATAGATCAGCTTGATCCGGATGAGCTGCCTGTGCATTGCCATTAAATATAATAACGGCACGTGCGCCATGTTTGGCAGCCATTTTGATTTTGTCGTCGAACTGCATATTACCGCGGGAAACGAGTACAATTTTGCCCGTTACATCTTTGTTCCGGTAATCCGCCTCGCCGCCGAGTCCCACATAGACTCCCTGCACTGCTCCTGTACCGATAATATCGGCAAAATTTTCGCGGTTCAGCTTCCATGCCATTGCATTGAGCGTATAGGTCTGCGCAGCGGATGAGTTGGCATACACGTCATCGCCGACCGTTTGGCCTTTCTCTGTGGAAGACGTCAAGGTACGCAATCCACTATCTCCATAGACCGAGGCAGTTGCCGTTGCCTGGTACAGACGGTATGGAATGGATGAAGCGCCAACCGAGATCGCCAGCTGGGAAGTAGCCGGAGAGTTGACCGAGTAATAATAAGGGCCTGCGGCAGCATCATTACCATTGGCAACCACGACTGTCGCACCGCTCAGCACCGCATTGTTGACTGCCGTAGAGATCGGTGAGTTCACATCTTTGTTGGTACTGATGCCGAGGGACAGATTGATAATATCCATGCCATCCTTGACGGCATGCTCAATACCATCGATAAGTGTAGCCGAATTGACGCTTTCCTTGTTCGTTGCCGGATTGCGAGAAGCTACCCGATACGCATAGAGGTCCACATCGTAGGCTACCCCTTTCTGTACCACTTCACTGGTCGTATTCTCCGCACGGCCGGCAATGATACCTGCGGCATGAGTACCATGCAGACTTCCCGGATATCCCAGTCGGTATGTATCCTGAGCAATGCTAATAGGCGGGGTCTCATAAGGATCACGATCTTTGTCAACGGAATCGTATCCGCCTTTGTAAGCTTTGCGCAGATCCGGATGCAGATAGTCCAGACCTGTATCAATAACGCCGACTTTTACCCCTTTACCGGTCAGCCCTTTGGACCAGGCGGTCTGCGCTCCGATCAGTGACAGTGCGGATGGATCATAGGTGGCCTGAACTGCAGTCTGCGGCTTCTCTTCTACCGGAATATGGTACACTGCACTATTGTCATAAATGGACTTGATGCCCGGCAGCTGGGCCAGAACGGGAATCTGGTTAGCCGGAATCGAAATCTCCATTCCGTTAAGTACGGTATTGTAACGATAATTGACCTTTAGCTGGATGCCTTTGGCGAGTGCCTGATTGATCATGGATGTCTGCTGTGAGTTGACCGTGCTTTCTGTCGACTCGGCAGCTACGGATTCCAGTCCAATCGTCGCAGCATACTCCCCGACAGCCGCCGGCTGTGTAGTCAGTTGGACAATGACATTGGTACGCTGGCTGGAATTCGTGTTGATCTCCGGCGAGATCACATTGGTCTCACCCGAAGTGAGGCTCAGCAGTTTATCCGGCAGACTCTTCTGCTCCAGTATATATGGAGAAGAGAGACTTCCGGATGCTGCATAGGCTGCTCCCGGGGATGCGGCCAGTCCGGCTGTGATCAGTACAGCCAGTGAACCATAAGACAACTTGCGCAGAACATGTAACTTTTTCAAATACATTCCCTCGTTTCCTTATTATACTTGCCCATTTCCCGCAGCCATATCGTATCACTACAGGTGACTGGTGAATAGCTATTTTCTCCATAAATTGTATTCATTGGAGACGGTCTTGTCATCAACCTTTAGGTAGAAATATAAAAAAAGCACTCTTCCGGCGTACATGTGCACCTGATGGTACCTCCATGTCTGCGAGAAGAGTGCGCAAAAATCACTTTTCCATTAGAATTGGGTCGCGTTTATACTGCCAAACGCTGGATGTAAGATATTTTGCTGCGCAAAAATCACTTTTCCATTAGAATTGGGTCGCGTTTATACTGCCAAACGCTAGGGTTTTGTGATTTTGATGAGTGCGTTGACCGTCTTGGTTGCGGACGGATCTGTTTTGGAGCTGATCTGGATTTGCAGTCTGGCAATACGATAGTCGGTATACGGGTATTTGATCAGTACGCCGCTGTCGTTTACATACTTGTCATCACTGCTGGACAGAATTTTGTACTCCAGGCGCTTGTCCGCTGGCAGGTCCAGTAAGGGTTTGCCAAGGGTATTGTTGCCCTGGAGAATATAATTGAACTGCTTGGTAGCTGCAGCTACGCGGTCTTTTTCCGTACCGGCAATGCGGTAGGACGAAGAAGCACGTTTGATGGAGTCTTGATTGATCTTGCCGTACTGATCAATGTTGTATGCCGTGATCTCCAGTTTGTATACGCCTTTATCCAGCGCTTTGTACTCATATCCACCGGAAGCCTTCTGGCTGATGTAGATGTTATCGACATTATTAAACCGGTAGTATCCTGGTGCAAATACCGGATAACCATTTTCACCCGGAGCCTGGATGACCTGAACCAGTGTGCCGACATATTCATCCTCAACATTATAGACATTCAGTTCAAGCACGTTGGAATCGGTAGCGGTCAGGCGGAATCCGATATCTGTGGAATCCTGCTTGTCATCCATACGGATCACAGTGTTGCTGATTTCCACTTCCTGCACACCCAATCCGGCATCCGGCACGCTGTTACCTACATGGATAACGAAAGGCAGATGCAGTGATGGGTATCCGTTCGCTGTCAGGACGACTTCACCTTCATACACCCCTGTCGCTGCGGCTGCAGAAGGTTTCACTGCCAGATTAAACTCGGAAGCCGAGTTCGCACCGACCGTAATGGAATTACCTGCATTCAGACCTTGCAGGGTCGCTTCAATATTGCTCACATCCGGTGTAGCAATCGGCTCATACGGATCGGAAGTGACATTATTATGCATCTTCACACTCGCCTGGTACGTAATGGTCGAGAAGGAAGTGTTTTTCACCTGCAGCTCTTTGAATTGGGTTGCACTTCCTGCCGCTACTGTACCGAAAGCAGCTGATGGATTGTAGTTGGTAATCGTCTTGCGATTCCAGTCTTTGTCGAGAATCGTGATGTCTTCTACCGTCTGCAGAACAGCCGGTGTATAGACTGCAGTCCCTACATTCGCACGTCCGGCACCCTGGGAATAGACATCATACTGTGTATTGGACAGATCATAAAGCGTATCCGCTGTATTCGCCAGAGCGGCACGGATATCGAACGGTGTCCAGTTTGGATGCTCCTGCTTGAGCAGTGCAGCCATACCGGCTACGTGTGGCGAAGCCATACTTGTACCATTTTGACGCTCATACGCTCTGCTGTAGGAAGCATCCTTAATGTACTTGCCATAGGCAGGTACGGATGAGCGGATATTTACCCCTGGTGCAGATACGTCCGGCTTGATACCGAGCAGTCCATCCTGATTCGGTCCACGGGAGCTAAAGGAAGCCATCGTATCACCGCGTACTTCGTCTTTTGGATATTGATCGCCAAATGTGAATTCAAGTGATCCTTCGGAAGCCAGTGCCTCTCTTGCCAGTGCACGGCCTTCCGCACCCGCCATATCGAAGGTTGGTACATAGTCGAATCCTTCGCCGATAAATCCGGTCGCGCCTACATGACTGTCGCGTCCTGGGATACTTTCGGACAGATCCGCTTCATTCGGATTGCTTGCCTTGGAGTTACCGTTGAAGATAATCGCCGCTTTGGCACCATGATCCTTGGCATTTTTCATTTTATCGACAAATGGCAGATTACCACGTGAAATCAGTACCACTTTGCCTTTGACATCCTTGCCTGCATAATCCGCTTCGGCGCCCAGACCTACATATACACCTTCAAGGGCATCCGTACCGAGGATTTCGGCAAAGTTGCTGCTGGATACGTACCAGCTCATTACATTCAGTCCATAGGACTTCGCGGATGGACCGCCGTATACATCTTCGCTTACAGCTGCACCTTTATGTCCATATACGGACGCGGATACGGTCGCTGTATAGGTGGCAAAAGGAATCGATGATGCCCCTACGGAAATGGCCAGCTGGGAGCTTGCCGGTGAGCCCATGGAATAGTAGTAGTAGCCGGAATCTGCTGCATTACCGTTCGCTACGACTGCCGTTACGCCGCCCAGTACGGCGTTGTTGATCGCTACGGAATCCGGGGAGTTAACATCCTTTTCCGTATCGGAGCCCAGGGACAGGTTGATTACATCCATGCCGTCTTTGACCGCATGCTCGATGCCATCAATGACCTGTGCGGATGAGCCGGAAGCACGGTTGGTCACCGGGTTACGGGACAGTACACGGTAGGCATACAGATTCGCATCGTAGGCCACCCCTTTTTGCACGATATCACTGGTTTTGTTCTCGGCACGTCCCACGATGGTACCGGATACGTGTGTACCATGGGAAGTTCCTTCAAAACCAGTACCATAAGGATCTTCATCTACAGATAACGGCCGGTCTTCATAAGGATCGAAGTCTTTGTCCACAGAGTCATAACCGCCTTTGTAGGCACTTTTGAGATCTGGATGTTCGTAATCAACGCCGGTATCAATAACACCGACTTTGACGCCTTTACCGGTAATGCCTTTGTTCCAGGCCTGCTGTGCACCAATCAGGTTCAATGGTGCAGGGTCATATGTAGCTTGTTTGGCTGTCGCTGTCAGAGTTGGCGGTTCCTGAACAGGGATCGTGTAGTATGTGCTGTTTTCATAAATGGATTTGACACCGGATAGTTCAGCCAGCTTTGGAATCTGGTTGGCCGGAATGGAGATTTCCATACCATTCAATACCGTATTGTAACGGTAATTGACGTGCAGATTGATGCCCTTGTCCAGCGCCTGCTTCACAATGGAGTTTTGCTGTGAATTGATAGCGCTCTCGGTAGACTCGGCAGCCATGGAACGAATGCCCATCTGAGCCGCATATTCACCGACTGCTACCGGCTGGTTGGTCAGCTGAACGATGACACGGACGGTTTGACTGGATTTCGTATTGATTTTGGGTGAAATGACGTTCGTCTCGCCTGAAGTCAGGCTGATTAACTTATCGGGCAGCTGTTTTTGGTCCAGCAGATACGGAGATACGGCTGTACCTTCTTCTGCTGCATAGGCTGCACTCGGAGACCAAGCTGTTCCTGCTGCGAGCAGAGCAGCCATGGATACCACAGATAACTTGCGGAGAACATGTGATTTAGTCAAATTTCGTCCCTCATTTCATCAATTTGGTTATTCAATTGTCAAGACTCCCGATAATACCCCTATTTCCACCATCATCTACTTATGTAAGCTTTATTAACCCCCTTTTCTATATTATAGGAATATTTTATTACATAGCATTATATTACCACCTGAATTAACCACTGGCTAGATATTTTATCCATGTATAGATAAATTTTGCGCTACTTATAATGAAAAAGTGCTTTTTTATCAAACTGCACAATATATAAGGACATTTTACATATTTATATACAAAAAAAGCATTTCCGTTCACTGTTCAGGAACTGAAATGCTCGTATAAATATACCCTTATATGGAGATAATATAATTGTCAGCTATTCTTCCTTCGGAACCAGATCAAAAATGGTTCCATCCTCCATCGCATCGATCAGACGATCCAGCCACAAATAATAGCGGATCGCTTCATGCATCTTTTCCTTGTCTTTAAGCAGTACAGCCCGTGCGGGGATATCCGGCATATCCGCAATCAGCTTATCAATTTCCTTGACCGATTTGCGAAAAACAAGAATATTGCTCTCTACAGCTTTGCGCCATTTGATAGCAAAAAAGTCGGTAAACGTCTGGTACCAGTCATATTCTACCTCGTACAGGTCTTTACGTGAACCTTTTTCCCATACTTTATTGACCATATGCAGATCGAGCAGATTACGTACTCCGGTACTCATACTCGTCTTGCTCATCGCCATCTCACGTCCCATATCATCCAGTGTCATCGGCCGGTCTGCAAAAAAAAGCAAGCCATACAGATGGCCTGTAGACAATGTTACTCCATAAAGATCCATATTGCGTCCGATCACTTCAATAACGCGCTTCCTGACTTTTTGCACTGTCTCCTGCTGTGATTCATCCAATTGGTCCAAGCCCATGCTTGCACACTCCCATTCTATACATACAGTTTATACTATACGATCGGTAATAATTGACTTTCATCATTTTAAAAAAATAATTAAAAAAAGTAAAGAAGAGCATGCACGAGTATTATATAGTATACTGTAGTATTTCTTTTATAAATATTGTACAGTTTTTTCTGTACAAACTTATTATACGGATTATACTGTTGATTTGCAAAATAATATTTGTTACAATTAATCACGTTGCGTTGCAAATCGTGAAAATATTCTTTGTTACAGAAAAATATACAATACTTTCAAGTATTCATCATTTAAAATTTGGGTAATAAATTCGGTGATGTATTCCGGCTAATTCTCTTCGTATCTATTTCTTCGTTTCATTCAAGCTTTACCTGCCTACCTGAATGACAAAGAATAACCGACAAGCAGCCTGTGTTGAAAATCGTGAATTTTATGTTTGTTCGTCAGCACTACCGCAGGAATATCGTATGTGTTTCTACTATATACAAGGGGTGACAATGCATGTCTATTTTGGAAATCAAAAATGTAAGCAAACTGTTTGGCCCAAATGCAGAGCAGGGCGTGAAGCTGCTGGAGCAGGGATGGACCAAAGAGAAGATGGCAAAGGAAAAACAAATCACGGTCGGTGTGAACCGTGTGAATATGGAAATCAACCAGGGCGAGATTTTCGTCATTATGGGATTATCCGGGAGTGGTAAGTCCACACTCGTACGTATGTTTAACCGCCTGATCGAGCCGACTTCCGGTGAGATTCTGTTACACGGCAAAGATCTTCGCAAAATGAACAAGGAACAGCTGCGTAATGCACGACGCAAAACAATCAGTATGGTGTTCCAGAAATTCGCACTTTTCCCTCATCGTACGGTGCTGGAGAATGTGGAATACGGTCTCGAGATTCAAAAAGTAGCCAAAGCCGAGCGCAGAGAAAAAGCGCTGACTTCACTCGAACTCGTCGGCCTCAAAGGCTGGGGCGATAAAATGCCGGATGAGCTCAGTGGTGGGATGCAGCAGCGTGTCGGTCTGGCCCGCGCACTCGCCAACGATCCGGAAGTACTGCTGATGGATGAAGCGTTCAGTGCACTGGATCCGCTGATCCGCCGCGATATGCAGGATGAACTGATCGAACTGCAGGACAAAATGAAGAAAACCATCATTTTCATCACACACGATTTGGACGAAGCTCTTCGCATCGGTGACCGGATTGCCCTCATGAAAGACGGCGTGGTCGTACAGATCGGCACACCGGAAGAAATTATGATCCAGCCGGCCAACTCCTATGTGGAACGCTTCGTCGAAGACGTGGATCTGTCCAAAGTACTGACAGCCGCACATGTTATGCGCAGACCAGAGACAATTACTCTGGATCGCGGTCCTCGTGTTGCACTCGAGCTGATGCGTGAACGGGGTATCTCCAATCTGTTCGTCATTGACCGCTCCAAAAAGCTGCTTGGTATTATTACTGCCGAAGATGCAGCCACCGCTGTTCGTCAACAGCAAAAGCTGGACGATATCCTGATCAAGGATGTTCCTTATGTGGCACCAGAGCGTGTGCTAAATGACTTGTTTGAACTGGTAAGTACCGCCAAACTGCCTGTTGCGGTCGTCGATGATCGTGAACGTCTGACAGGCGTTATTGTTCGGGGTGCCCTGCTGGGTGCACTGGCTGGCGGATTAGAGAATGGGGAGGTTGCTTTAAATGCCTAAGATTCCTATTGCCCACTGGGTAGATGTAATTGTAGAGTGGCTCAGTATCCACTGGGCTTCCTTCTTCAAGGGAGTATCCAATATTATTACGTATGTGGTAGACATCTTCACCTGGTTGTTTATGCTGCCGCATCCATTTTTGTTCGTTATCATTATCGCACTGCTCGGTTATATGGCCGGACGGTGGACGATGGCCTTCTTCTCGGCTGTCGGATTCCTGCTCATCTATAATCTGGGGTACTGGACAGAGACGATGAACACACTCGGTCTTGTCGTTACATCTGCCCTGATTTCCATTATCATCGGAGTACCGCTCGGCATCTGGTGCGCTTCCAGCAAAATTGCTGCACGCATTATTACACCGGTACTCGACTTTATGCAGACCATGCCTGCATTCGTCTATCTGCTGCCAGCTGTTACTTTCTTCAGCCTCGGTGTGGTTCCGGGCGTTGTCGCTTCTGTCATCTTCGCGATTCCGCCAACCATCCGTATGACCCACCTGGGCATTACACAGGTATCCGGCGAACTGGTCGAAGCCGCCGATGCTTTTGGTTCCACCGGTGCACAGAAGCTGTTCAAAGTACAGCTTCCACTCGCCCTGCCATCCGTTATGGCAGGTATCAACCAGACGATTATGCTGTCTCTGTCCATGGTCGTTATTGCGTCCATGATCGGTGCACAGGGTATTGGTGCGGTCGTATACCGTGCGGTCGGCCAGCTCAAGATTGGTGAAGGATTCGAAGCCGGCCTGGCAGTCGTTGTTCTCGCGATTGTATTGGATCGTCTGTCCCAGAGTCTGTTCAACGGTAAACGTAGAAAAGCGGCTTAATACAGCCGCTTCTCTTTTGCCCATTATTCAACTATTCCTGACATTCCTATACAAAGGAGCGATAACGCAATATGAAAAAGTATAGAAACTGGCTGTTATCCGGCTGTATCGTACTCATTATGATTATCTCCGCCTGTAACCCGGAGCGCCAGCCATTCCCGAGTTTCCCGGGCAGCGGTGAAGCTGCTACGAGTTCCGATCCGGTCGGTACGCAGGTCAACCACCAGATTATCGGTATTGATGCCGGGGCAGGTATTATGAAAGGTACCCGCAAAGCGATCGAAGACTACGGTCTAAGCGACTGGACACTGGTCGAAGGTTCCAGTGCCGCCATGACCGCCACGCTCGCCAAAGCCATACGCAACGAAGAACCGATTATCGTAACCGGATGGACACCGCACTGGATGTTCAGCAAGTACGATCTGAAATACCTTGAAGATCCGAAAAAATCATTCGGGGAAGCCGAAGGCATTCACACCCTCGCCCGTAAAGACCTGCAAAAAGATGATCCTACCGCATATCAGTTCCTGGACCGTTTCTCCTGGACATCTGACGAAATGGGTGAAATCATGGTCGCTATTCAGGATGGTACGGACCCTGCACAGGCAGCCAAAGCCTGGGCGGAAGCTCATCCGGATCGTGTGAACGAATGGACCAAAGGTCTAAATAAAACAAACGGCAAATCGCTGACACTCAGCTATGTAGCCTGGGATTCCGAGATTGCCAGCACCAATCTAATGAAATATATCCTGGAAAACAAACTGGGTTATAAAGTAACTGCACTGCAGGTTGAAGCCGGGCCTATGTTCACCGGTGTAGCCAACGGGGATGCAGATGCTACGGTAGCGGCATGGCTGCCACTGACACATGCCGATTACTGGGAGAAATACAAAGCCAAACTGGATGATCTGGGCCCGAATATGGAAGGTGTCAAAGTCGGTCTCGTCGTTCCAAAATATATGAATGTAAGTTCGATTGAAGACCTGGTGGATCAGCCGCAATAATATCGGCTCCACTTTGCCGACTGTGTTCCATTTACAGATCGGATGAATAAATTCCATACCATTTAGGCAATACAATAAAAGGCACATTCCCTGTTATTCAGGAAATGTGCCTTTTATCATTTACCGTACCATTCAAGCCAGTACACTACGCGGACATGCTACCAGTGTATCATTACCCCATAAGGGCAGGCTGCTTATAGCCCGCTGTCTGAATCGTCCT
Organism: Paenibacillus sp. Z6-24; assembly: GCF_054161335.1. Classification (NCBI taxonomy): domain Bacteria; kingdom Bacillati; phylum Bacillota; class Bacilli; order Caryophanales; family Paenibacillaceae; genus Paenibacillus; species Paenibacillus sp. Z6-24. Next base: position 3,832,870 of record NZ_CP096398.1, read on the forward strand.
GGTGCTTGGTCAGCTTTCTGATCCAGAGTCCGAACAAAAGACATGCTCCGAGGATCATAACTCCGTACAGCAGAATATAAGGTGTATGTGCGTTAAATTCCATAAATAAAGGCAACAGTGCCGTCATTGCAGTTTCCATATCCATTCCTCCTCCGCAAATTTGCAATAATTAATTTTTACCCACTATTAGTTATTTTACCTCAATTAATACCCTTGTGCCATCCGGATAATTGTCTAATTGGTTACTAATCCATGAACCGGCCCCCCGATTATCGGAAGGTGTGACATATCGTATATCCGCACCGGCGCCGCCTTCCTTGCACATCGCCATCGGCCATTCATCACGGTCATATCCTTTGCGGGTCTCGATTCCTTTGAGCGACTCACGGCGGTTTTCCTTGGCGCCTTTGCGATCAATCGTGCATATCGCCGATTCTCCCGCGGCAATAGCATCCTTGATATGGTCGCCTGTCTTCGGATAACGGTTTTTTGGGAAAACGAGCGTATAGTCTACCTGCTCATTCTGGTCCATTGAGGTAGATGACGGATTCAGCGCGCCGGTCAGCGAACCCAGATCGACTTTGCCGGTAAATAGATAGATGGCCACAACAACGATCAATGCGCTGACGACGGCCCCTATTCGCTTGGGTGACATAGATGTATATTCCTCCTGTTGTTTCTTTCTTTTATTAAAATATTTTATTTTTAATATTAATATAGCGTGAATACTTAACTAACTAAATGATTTTGTCGATAAATAGACTAGGTTGACTATTATATAAAAAAGTATCTATATATATCAAGGGGGGACACCATGAAAAAAATATGTACCGTTGTCCTGTCTCTATCACTCGCTGCTACAGCATTGCCTGGGATAACTTCAGCAGAACCTAACTCACGTAATTCCGAGCAGTCTTCATCAGGTGCCTCCGCTTCTCGAGGTTCCGAGCAGTCTTCATCAGGTGCCTCCACTTCTCGAGGTTCCGAGCAGTCTTCATCAAGTACCTCTGCCTCTCGAGGTTCCGAGCAGTCTTCATCAGGTGCCTCCACTTCTCGAGGTTCCGAGCAGTCTTCATCAAGTACCTCTGCCTCTCGAGGTTCCGAGCAGTCTTCATCAGGTGCCTCTGCCTCTCGAGGTTCGGAGAAATCTTCATCAGGCTCATCAACATCTCGTGGCTCGGAAAAGCAACCCGCGGCCGCACGTTCTGCAGAAGATTCACTTGCTCAGTCATTAGAATTACTTCCAGAAGAGCCAGCAGCCGAAAAACGTATTATTGTTACTTTTAAAACTAAACCAGATAGAGGTGCGGTTGAAAAAGCAAGCGGCCGAGTGAATCAGGAATTTAAAAACATTCCAGCTCTCGCTATTAGTATACCAGTAACAGCTATTAAAGGATTACAAAATAATCCGAATATTGAATCAATTGAGTCTGATCAGGTAGTTCAAACGGAACAAACTCAGGACTGGGGTATAGCTAAAACAAATGCTCCAGCAGCTTGGAAAACCGGTTATACAGGTAAAGGTGTCAAAGTGGCAGTTGTAGATACGGGAATCGAATCGCATGAAGATCTTGTAATTACAGGCGGTACTTCAGTGGTCTCCTATACTTCATCCTATACAGACGATAATGGACACGGTACACATGTTGCCGGTATTATTGGAGCACTCAACAATAGTATAGGTATGGTTGGCATTGCACCAGACTCTAGTTTGTATGCAGTCAAAGCTTTGGATCAAAACGGTAGTGGTTATTTGTCAGATGTAGTAGCAGGTATCGATTGGTCTATAAGTAACAATATGGATATTGTGAATCTTAGTCTTGGTACAACCAGTGATTCTTTCGCATTAAAACAGGTTGTAGATAAAGCCTACTCCTCAGGTCTTCTTGTTGTGGCAGCCGCTGGCAATAATGGTGCAAGCGATGGTTCTGGCGATACGGTTAATTATCCGGCACGTTATGATTCCGCTATAGCAGTAGCAGCAACCGACTCGACGGATCAAAGAGCGAGCTTCTCCGCAACCGGCAATACTGTTGAAGTAGCAGCACCAGGAGTTAGTGTACTGAGCACCTACCCGGGGAATCGTTATATGAAAATGAGTGGTACCTCTATGGCTGCACCTTATGTGGCAGGAGATCTTGCATTGCTGCAGCAGGCATATCCAACACTGAGCCATTCAGAACTGCGTGCAAAACTCGTTGCTGCTGTTGTTGATCTTGGTTCAGCTGGAAAAGATTCGTGGTTTGGATATGGTTTAATTCAAGCACCTTATAGTAATGTAAATGAACCTGCACCCACAGAGTCTTCACCTCTGGCAACCCAGACACTGGTGACTACAAATAAGTCTTTTTACAAAGCAGGAGAATCAATAACCATTACCGTAAAAGCAAAAGATTCCGCAGATAAATTACTATCCAATGCGGCAGTATCTTTGACAATTACAAATCCTCGCGGAGCTAAAACTGCATTACAGGCTGTAACCAATTCCAGTAGCACTGTTTCTTTTAATCTGACTACTGTCAAAAATAGCGTTAAAGGAAGTTATCAGGTAAAAGCCGAAACCTCTCTTAATGGTTATGCAAGCAGTACAGCGTCGACTTCATTTAGTTTAAGATAAATTAAAAAGTGAAAACACTCTTGGCTTGATTGAGAGTGTTTTCACTTTTTTTAATATTTTTGATCCATAAGAAACCGGACTGAACCGGTCAACGTATAATGGCATAAGCTACATAGAAGTGCAACGATCACAGCTTCCGGCATTCCATCCACTTCGTCCGTATACTCGCAGGTATGTGGCTCTATTTTATTTCAAAGGAGAAATGTCCATGTCATTCTTTAACAAAATGCTCGCTCGCGTCGGTATAGGAGCTGCCAAAATCGATACGGTGCTCGATCAAAGCGAATATTATCCGAACAGTGAAGTCCGCGGAATCGTATATATCGAGGGTGGCAGCGTCGATCAGGACGTTGGCAATATCTATATCGAGGTGATGACCCAGTACATCCGCGAACAGGATGACAAAAAGCACTATGTGAATTACACGATCGCCAAATACCGCGTATCGGAAAAGACCCAGGTCAAAAGCAGTCAGAAGCTGGAGATTCCATTCGGATTCACTCTGCCCTCCCAGACGCCGCTGACGCTCAGCAATCAGAAAATATGGCTGCATACCGGACTGGATATCGAGATGAGCGTGGACCCGACGGATCAGGATTATATCGTCGTACGGCCGCATCCGTATATGGATACGGTTTTCGAAGCGACTGAGCGCCTGGGCTTCCGCTTTAAAGCTTCTACGGTGGAATATGCTTCCCGTTCGCCATTTGGCGTGCCGTATGTACAGGAGATCGAATTCTATCCGGGCGCACGCTTCCACGGACGAATTACCGAACTGGAGCTGATGATGTCACTGACCAGCAACGGACTGCAGATCCTCGTCGAAGTCGATCGCCGCGGCCGCGGACTGGGCGGATTCTTCGCTAATGCATTCGATATGGATGAACGCCGTGCGTGGCTGGATCTGACGCCGTCGGATCTGAATCGCGGAGCGGATTATGTGGCTCAACAGCTGGAGCGATTGATCGATCAGCAGAGCCGGTAATTAAATTTATTTTAATCCACTTACTGTGAGCTTGATATTATTTCTAAAAAAAGAGCCTTACACCCAATTAGGTGTAAGGCTCTTTGAATTGAAGTAGATAATATTGATGTACTACAGATTCGGAGAATCTTTTATTACATCATGCCGCCCATTCCACCCATGCCGCCCATGTCTGGACCTGCAGCGGATGCTGGTTCTGGTTTGTCGGCGATAACCGCTTCAGTAGTCAGGAACATTGCTGCTACGGATGCTGCGTGCTGCAGTGCGGAACGTGTTACTTTGGCAGGGTCAACGATACCTGCTTCAAACATGTTCACCCATTCGCCAGTAGCGGCGTTGTAACCAATGCCTACTTCTTCTTTTTTCAGACGCTCAACGATAACGGATCCTTCTTGACCAGCATTAGCTGCGATCGTACGGATTGGCTCTTCCAGAGCACGCAGAACGATGTTTACGCCTGTTTTCTCGTCACCTTCTGCATTGACTGCAGCTACAGCGTTGTATACGTTCACGAGTGCAGTACCACCACCGGATACGATACCTTCTTCAACCGCAGCGCGGGTTGCGTTCAGGGCGTCTTCGATGCGCAGTTTGCGCTCTTTCAGTTCGGTTTCGGTTGCAGCACCGACTTTGATTACTGCTACGCCGCCGGACAGTTTTGCCAGACGCTCTTGCAGTTTTTCTTTGTCGAACTCGGAAGTTGTTTCTTCCAGCTGCGCACGGATTTGGCTGATACGTGCATCGATGTCCGCTTTGTCGCCGGCACCGTCAACCACGATTGTGTTTTCTTTGGTTACGCGTACTTGACGTGCAGTACCCAGTTGGTCGATGGTAGCGGATTTCAGATCCAGACCGAGTTCTTCTGTGATCACCTGTCCACCAGTCAGTGCGGCAATATCTTGCAGCATCGCTTTGCGACGGTCACCGAATCCAGGAGCTTTAACAGCTACTGCATTGAATGTACCACGCAGTTTGTTGACAACCAGCATAGCCAGTGCTTCGCCTTCGATATCTTCAGCGATGAGTACCAGTGGTTTGCTTTGTTGTACAACTTTTTCCAGCAGCGGCAGGATTTCCTGAGTGTTGCTGATTTTTTTGTCAGTGATCAGAATGAATGGGTTGTCCAGGACAGCTTCCATTTTATCTGTATCTGTGATCATGTATGGAGAGATGTAACCGCGGTCGAATTGCATACCTTCTACAACTTCCAGCTCGGTTGCGAATCCACGGGATTCTTCAACAGTGATAACACCGTCGTTACCCACTTTTTCCATTGCTTCTGCGATCAGTTGACCGACTTCATCGTCAGCTGCGGAGATAGCCGCTACCTGTGCGATGGATTGTTTGTCTTCAACGTGACGGGAGATGCTTTTGAGTTCTTCAACAGCTGCACGAACCGCTTTGTCGATACCTTTACGTATTACCATAGGGTTAGCGCCTGCAGTTACGTTTTTCAGACCTTCGCGAATCATCGCTTGAGCCAGAACGGTTGCAGTCGTTGTACCGTCACCGGCAACATCGTTGGTTTTGGTTGCTACTTCTTTAACCAGCTGTGCACCCATGTTCTCGAATGCATCTTCCAGCTCGATTTCCTTGGCGATGGTAACACCATCGTTGGTGATCAGCGGGCTGCCGAATTTTTTCTCCAGAACGACGTTACGTCCTTTTGGTCCAAGTGTTACTTTTACTGCGTCTGCCAGAGCGTCTACACCACGAAGCATTGCGCGACGAGCGTCTTCACTGAATTTGATATCTTTAGCCATTTGAAAAGTACCTCCTCAGTATTATAGAAATTCATATAAGGTTAAGATTTTGCTTGGCAAAAATCATAAATGTATTGGAATGCAGTGCCCATCCAGCGCCTAGCGCCGATGAAGCACCCTCTTTGGATGTAGCTAAGTAAATGCATTCAGCCAGTCGGAGATTAACCCAGAATCGCGTGAATGTCGCTTTCTTTCATAATCAGATATTCTTTGCCTTCATATTTGATTTCTGTACCGGCATATTTAGAGAAGAGAATACGGTCGCCTTCTTTTACTTCCAAAGGAACACGAACTCCATCTTTCAAAAGTCCGCTGCCTACCGCAATGATAGTGCCTTCCTGCGGCTTTTCTTTGGCAGAGTCTGGAAGCACGATTCCGAATGAAGTCGTCTCCTCTTGTTGGCTCGCTTCTACCAATACACGTTCACCTAAAGGTTTGATCATGAAAAATAGCCTCCTTAAAGTTTGAATGGAATCATCTTGCAGGTAGCAGTCTACCCATGTGTTAGCACTCGACCACGTCTAGTGCTAACAGCCAACTTTATGATACTCAACTTGAGCGATGATTTCAAGTCCCTTTATATAAAATCCTGTAGGTTTCATTATAAAACAAAGAAACAGACTGCTGCCAACCGGCATTCCAGATGCCTTGTTTCGGTTAACGGAGCCTGTTTCCCGGTTATTGATATCCTTTGTCTGCGTTGATTTGTATTGGCCAATTTCCGCTTTGAATAGAGACGAATGCGGTAAGCCGCATCTTCTATTCATGCATATGGGCAAAATTGTGCACAGTCACGCAGTTACGATTGCTTGACTTGGAGTGGTACAATGCTGAATCTGCCAGTCTGTAGATCACTTCTTCGGTTAACCGGTGGTCGACCTGCTCGACGAATCCGACACCGACCGAGACAGTCACATAGGGAGCCGCATCGTTTTGGTCGTGTGGAATATGCAGATCTTCGATACTATGTCGGATCATCTCCGCCAGCTCTGCGGAGTGTTGCTCTGTAATGCCGATGCACAGAATGGCAAACTCTTCGCCGCCCAGACGGAAAGCTACAGCCTGTGCCTCTCTCGTTTGCTCCTGCAGAGTGTCACCAATTCTACGCAGTACATTGTCTCCTTCATAGTGTCCGTACCGGTCATTGTATTTCTTGTAATGATCGATATCCAGCAGCATAAAAGTCAGACTGGACCGCTGGAGCACCGCATTTTCCAGCTTGTACAGGATACGCTCGTTGAAATAACGGCGATTGTACAGTCCTGTCAGCTCATCCATAATGGAGATGCGCTCGATCTGCTTTTTGTCCGTAATATTATGCCCGATAAACATAAATCCCAGCAGGCGATCTTCTTCGAGAGCCGGTTCGACCGTCATGTTGAGCCAGAGCATATTCTGATCTTTACGGAAATAAATCAGCTCTCCATTCCAGGTCTCCTCCCGGTCGATGACAAAAGGAACAATCGAGCGTCCAGGATGATCCGTCGGCCGGAAAAAGCGGTGTGGACGACCAGCAACCTCCTCCTGAGTGTATCCAGTCAGCAGACAGAACTCTTCGCTTGCTATCAGTATATTGCCGTACAGATCGGTATTCACGATAATGACATTCTTGTCCACAATATTAAAGTATTTATTTAGCTGTTCATTTTTGACGGCCAGCTCCCGGGTACGCTGTTCAACCAGGTGTTCCAGATCATTGTAAAGGCTGGCATTTTGAATCGCATAGACCATATCCCGAGACAGCAGATTAATCATGCCCAGACGCTCACGGGTAAATGCTCCAGTAATCAGATTGTTTTCCAGATAGATCACAGCGATCAGCTTGTCCTGATTCAACAGCGGCATACAGAGTACCGAACGGGGCTGCTGTTCGACCATGTAGCGTACATCCGATAATCTGTTCACTGAACTCGCGTCGGTGTACATCAGCGTCTCTCGACTGCGGGCTACTTCCTCCAGAGTCAACCATGGAAAATGGGATATTCCCCGCTGCTGATCTTCGTGAACCACGATATGGATTTGATTATCGGCATCACTGTATTCTCCCTCTGCCCACAGGCCGAGACCCGACTTGATCACAATGCAGCCGCGCTGCGCCCCTGCATTTACGAGTACAATATGCATCATATTACGCAGCAGCTGATCCAGTTCAATCTCACGTGAAATGGCCTGGGAAGCTTGCAGCAGCAGATGGATATCGATATTCTCGGTCGATATGCTGAGTGTCTGGTCGCCATTCAGCGGTACCCACTGGATATGCCCCATCAGATCCTGATAGGCTTCCTGCAGCTGCTGCACTTTGCCCCGGGCACCCCAGACGGAATAATAATAGGAGGCCTGCTTGAAATAATAACCGGACAGCTCCGGTCGGTCCCTTTCCAGATAAAAGCGGGCAGTCCGTTCACTGGCTATCGCCTTGTAGCGGGTGAAACTACCCTGCTCGCTATCCCGCAGTGCCAGATAATAATAATTCTCGGCTTCGCTGTATTTCCCCTGAATCCGCAGCCACTCCGCCTGCATCAGATACTGCTGGGTAGCAAAGTTATGTGGATGATGGGCAGCCCATTTTTTCATTTTACGATGCTGCTTGCGCATGCGTATGCGTGCATTGCGCTGTTCGCTGCGTCCAAGTTCGGAATAACAGGCTGCCAGCGTCATAAAGGTATAAAATGAATATTCCTCCATAAAGGTGGACCCGGCCAGCGTAGCGATCACCTGATCCGCCTGCTGGATATAGGTTAGCCCGCTTGAGGGTTCATCCATCATAAAAGCCAGCTGGATCTTGCATATATAGTAAATGCCAATGCCTGAATAATACTTTAGACCATTCAACTCATCCAAATATGCCTGCTCGCTGAACTCCTGATCATCCAGCTTTTCTCCAAAAGGAACCTCTCCCGCCAGTACACGGAACTTTTGACGGTTCAGTCTGGCTGTTGCCAGCGCCGGGCGATATTTGGTATTCTCGATCATTTCCAGCATAGCTCCGCTCTCCTGAAGGTAGGTCTCAATCTCCAGTGAAGGGTTCCATTGATTGCGATAATAGCAGGCATGCGCCAGATACAGCATATCACCGGACAGCAAACTGTAGTCTACCGTGCGACGATACTGCTCCTCCAGCGTCTCCCAGTCATGGCTCCAGCTGTAGCAGAACAGACTGTACAGTACATGTACCAGACTTCGCCACTGCAGATCGCCGAACTTGTCATTCAGACGTACCGCAAGGCGGCCATAATTTTCTGCTCCCTTGAGATCGCCCATGCCGGACAGCAACATTGCATAGCCAGTATAGGCACCGGCCGATTCCGGGGCATTACCATGGCGGATGGATAGCTGCGTCTTCTTGAGTACCGCCCAGGCAAACAGGGTCTGTTCCCCCGAAATGAATGCCGGCGGAATAAAGCTCACCAACAGCCGCATGATCAGCTTGATCCGCTGGTCGGTCATTTCGCGGTCTTCCAGCAGCTGATCCGGCGTTTTGCCCCTCAGCTGCAGCTTCACGGTCAGCAGTTCCTTGGTGACAACAGCCATATTCAGGCGACGCGGAACCGTAAAGTCAAGACTAACCAGTCCTGCCTTGCCCGCTTCGATCGCACGACTCATTAGACCGAGATACATATAGTGATTGGACTGCATTTCATAGACGCTCGCTTGCTCCATTCCGCTTCGGGCATATTGCAGAAGAACCTCACAGGCACGGTCTGCCGATTCCGGCTGGTGAATCAGATATGAGCATTCACTGTACAACAAATAAATTTCCCGGGTACGCTCATACTGCTGCTGCCAGTGCTCTTCGGTAATCAGGCTGAGTGCCACCTGCAGAAAGCGGCGGGCCGTCTCATAGCCGAATGCTTCCTTCGCACGTCTGGCCGCCTGCAGATTGAGAACAATCAGACGTTCTTTTTCCGAAGGACGGGTCACCAGTATGGTTCCTTTGTTCAAATGACCGACAATTTCCATGATCTGCTCATTAATCCGTTCTTCCGGCCACTGGCTGAGCAGCAGCCAGCCCAGCTGAAGATGCAGCTGCTGACGAAGCTTGGGATCGATCATCTGATACAATGCCTGCTGCAGCTTGTCATGCTGAAAAGTAAACTGAACCTGCATACGATCCAGCTCCTCTGCCGGAATGGTCACTTCATGGATAAAGGAAGTGCTCGTATGAAGCGGCAGCAGAATCTCCTCACGAATAGCGCGCAGCAGAGCCGACATTAGCATATCCTTCTCCGAATGACCAATCATTCGCAGCACCTGCCAGTCAAACGTACGGCCGATCAGAGCCGCTATGCTGAGAATCATCCGCACACTTGCCGGCAGTGTTTTCATTTTCTCCATCAGATATTCAATCAGGTCTTCACTCGCAGTCAGCTCCAGGATCATCGGCTCTTCGTAATGCCATGCTCCTGTCATCCGGTCAAAATAAAGCGCCCGCTGCTTGTACAGATCCTTGAGAATCTCGCGGGTAAAGAATGGATTGCCTGCTGTCTGCCGATGAATTACCGGAGCCAGCCAGTCCAGCTGCTCTCTACTCATCCCCATCGTATCTTCAATCAACTGACGGGTATGGTCCGCAGATAAAGGTCGGATATGCAGATGGTGGATGAAATGCTGGTCATTCAGCCGTTCCAACGCTTCGGAGAGTGGATGCCCCGCTCCGATCTCATCATGACGATAGGAACCGATGATGAAGATGCGCTTCAGATTTTTATTTTCCAGCAGCCTGGACATGAGCTGGATACTGGACAGATCTGCCCACTGCAAATCATCCAAAAACAGCACCAGCGGTCGCTGCTGACCGACCAGGCTTTCCAGCAGCCTTGTAAAAGACAGAAAAAAACGATTGTTTTCTTCTACTGGCAGCAGGGGTTCCGGTTTGGGCTGCACACCGATCAGCTGCTCCAGCTCCGGCAGCCAGCGAGTCATCAGACCCGCATTGGCGCCCAGATGACTTTTGAGCGCATATTGCATGTCTGCCATTTCATCAGCCGGTCCATTCAGCCACTCTGCCAAGAGGGTTCGAAATGCATCCATAATGGCGCTATATGGAATATTTTTGTTGTACTGCTCAAATTTACCCTGCACAAAATAACCTTTTTCACAGGAAACAATCGTCTTCAGTTCATTAACCAGCACCGTTTTGCCGCTGCCGGCTTCACCGGAGACCAGAGCGAGCTGCAGGCGTCCTTCGATACTCTGGACAAAAACCGACTGCAGCACTGCCAGCTCATCGTGACGGCCATACAGCTTCTGTGGCATATGAAAAATGGTACTGCGATCTTCCAGACCAATCTCGAAATCAGTTTGTGATGCCGATGACAGACACTTTTTTAGATCGGCCCGGATGCCATAAGCGCTGCGGTAACGGTCTTCCGGCGACTTTTCCAGCAGCTTCATTACGATATCGGACATTCCCTGGGATACCCGACCTTCACTCTGCTGCGCTGGGGAAAGGGGCTTTTTGGCGATAATGGAATAGATCTGGTCCATAACCGAATCTGCAGGATAAGGATGGGCTCCTGTCAGCATTTCATACAATACGACGCCGAGCGAGTAAAAATCCGACCGGTAATCGATATGACGATTGATTCTACCCGTTTGCTCAGGCGAGATATAGGCCAGACTGCCCTCCATCATTCCTGCAGCCGTCTGTTCCCGCTTCTCATTATTCCAGTGGGTCGACAGATCAAAGTCGATCAGCTGCAGCTGATCCGTCTCCCGATTCCAAATCAGATTGGCCGGTTTGATATCCTTGTGAATGATCTCCTGTTCATGAATAGCTCCAATTATATCTACCAGCTTGATAGCCAGCCGCATTACAGTTTGCAGATCCAACCGCTGCTGCTGAAGGATGCTTTTGAGCGACTCTCCATTAATATCTTCCATGGACAGCACAAAATAGCCGCCGCGCTCTTCCAGCTGAATCGGGTGCACAATACCCGGAATAAGCGGACTCAGTTCGGATAACAGCTGATACTCTTTTTTGATACGCATAATCGCCTCGTAGGTCGACGCTCTGGCGCCGAGCACTTTGGCAATAACAGGTTCGCCGGAAAGATTGTCGATGCACCGATAGATTGCCTTGCTGCCATGGTCTACAATCTCTTCTATCACTGTGTATTTTTGATCTTTCCAATTCATTAGGTTTCCCTCACTTTATCCCGTCTCTGTACCAAATCAAAATCAGGATTGAATTTGAATACATAAGCTGCCGTCAACCAGATCACCCAACAATTTACACCAAAGAACAAGTAACCAAAATAGCCGAGAAGCGGCATCTGGGAAAAGATATGAAACTTATCCAGATACGGCACCGAGTACTTCCAATAGTTCGGATTGAACGGAATGCCCTCATTGAACCATTCACTGCCAAAATTCCACATTTCCCAGAAAAATCCGTTGCAGACTGTAGCCAGCCCTACGAGCAGCAGCGGCGACCAATTGCCCTGACGGATCGGCGTAAACGGTGTCCACATCTTACTCAGTCCCATCGCTGCAGACAGCATAGGCACCAGAGCAACCCATAGTACCCAGAACAGCTCGAACGGGAAATAACCCATGGCCAGCGCAAGTCCTAATCCCAGAACATACATGCCGATCAGTATCGGCTTGTTGATATGCAGCTTTGGTCCGCTGCTATAGCGATTGCGCAGCGCCGGAATGGTCAGCATCAGCAGATACCATTCAACAATCGCCGGCAGTACCGTTGTATAAGAAAGCGAGAACCAGAAAACATTACCGAAATCCGAGAAAATGTCTTTATTGGGATAATACCAGTTCTCCATTACAAAAAAGTTCAAATACTCAAAAGCAAACCAGCTAAAGCAGGAAACAACCGCCAACAGCTGCATAAGATGCGGCTTTTTGGACAGCAGCGATACTCCGCTGTTGCGCTTGTATACAATCCCATCGAGAACGCATATAAAAGACCACCATAAGGGAACAAAAGTATAGGGCTCCAGCAGACTCAGCACCGATAAGCGGGCCCACATAATGAACCAGCAGATAATCAGAACCGGCAGTGCTGCCCAGAACCAGAATGGAAAGCGTACTTCTGTACGTTGAACGTCGGCTGCGACTGGAGCTTGACGAAAGCCAAACCAGCGCGGGAATATATAAAACAATACAATAAACAGGGCTACCACGCAGGCCAGAGCAAAATAAACTTCATTAAACCCAGGATCTTCTACAGCCTGCTGCACCGGAAATGTACCGTATCCAGGCGGAAGGCCACCCCACTTGGCAAGACTTCCCAGCAAAGGCAGGATAAAAATCAATAAAAACGTAATGATCAGAAATACAATCTTTTTCAAATGCCTAACCCCTTTTTTATGTAATAAACGGTTTTTTATGTACTGTTTTCAACAATATTACTGTTTTTCCGACAGTTGCATCTGACCCGTATTTACTATTTATAATCTCCTATCGTCAAAAAAGATAGTGTTTTTATGGAAATAAAAAAAGTATTCTGCGAAAGCCCGGATGCCTGATCCAAAGGCTCCTTTATCTACAGAATACTTGTCATTATTATTAGATTTCTTCTAATAGCCGTGCGGCATCCCTGCGCTGCTGCCTGCGGTAGACGACCTTGGATAATATCACACTCAACTCATACAATACGAGCAGCGGAATGGCAACCAATATATCGGAGATAAAGTCCGGCGGCGTAATAACTACCGCCACAAAGACGAGTACAAAATAAGCCGGTTTGCGTATTTTGGCGAGCAGCGCCGGGGTCAGAATCCGGATCGTGGTCAGGAACATAACGATGATCGGCAGTTCGAACAGACCGGCTACCGGGAATACGATATTCGACATAAAGGTAAAATACTGCACGACCCCATACGTCTCTTCCAGTCCCATACTGCGGGTGACCTTGGATGTAAAGGCAAGGGCCATAGGGAAGATAATATAGTAGGCAAACATCACACCCAGCAGAAACATCACAAATACAAACGGAATATACCGCCTTGCCGCCCTGCGTTCATGTGGCAGCAGCCCGGGACTGACAAAAGCCCACAGCTGATAGACAGCACATGGCAGCGTCAATGCAATCGCCACGACCATCGCGATCTTCATATACAACCCGATGCCATCCCAGAACGAGAATACATGGAATACCAGCTGACGGGCCGTCTCTGCGGCGACCAGATACTGGTAGACTGGCTGCGCCACCAGCAGACCGGCAATCAAGCCAAGGAACAGCACCGCAATCACAATAATCAGCCGCCGTCTCAGTTCGGTCAGATGATCTACCAGAGACATATCTTTTTCGGAATCAGACATCGTTCTCCCCCATTCAATTCTGTATTTCCGTTCTGATCCGCAGCCTGTACAATGGGAAAAGAAAATCCCTTCCGCCGGGGAAGGGATTCGGAACATGGCCGATACAGTGATTCTCATCCTCCATCCAGAGGTGAGCGGCATGCAGCTCCGTCTATGTTCAGCCTATACCGACTGCCGCGCGGCAAGGAGGGTTAAGGCACTAAGTACATGTAATTAACGCTTCTCTTCCGGACGAACTTCCGGTACCACTTCGGCACTCTGAATGGAATCGTTAGAAACTTTAGCCGTCTTGTCCTCATCCTTCATCATATCGCGTGTGCCTTCCTTGAACTCACGGAACGTCCGGCCTACGGCACGTCCCAGCTCCGGCAGCTTATTGGGACCGAATAAAATCAGCGCAAGAATGATCAGCAAAATAAAACCGGTAGGACCAATTGAATTAAACATGTGGAACTCCTCCTTCATTCTCCAACCGGAACAGGTCCTGTTGTTCTCCTATCATAGCATAGCTACGCATTTGAATTCATTATTGGATTACATTCCACGACAAAAAGCACAATTTTCCTTGACGAAAAATTGCGATGGTCCTGTCCTCGCGGCCTGGCAGCTTCCGTATCTATGCTTCAATACCAACGTATCCCTGTCGGCAGTCGTCATGAAGAAGCATCCGACTGTAACGCATACAGACATCCGATCAGCGTTCATCCTTCGGACTGAATTGTCCGGTAATCATCAGCAGCGCTTCCGGCAGCTGGTCCATAATGGCAGCCAGATGCTCATGCACCCCTTTGGGCGAGCCCGGCAAATTGACGATCAGACTACGTTCACGAATACCGCAAATACCACGGAACAGCATAGCTGAACGGTTTTTCTGCATAACGGTAGCACGCATGGCTTCCGCCATTCCCGGTACTTCCCGCTGGATGACACGACGTGTCGCTTCCGGTGTTACATCCCGCTGAGCCAGCTCGGTACCGCCTGTCGTCAGGATCAGGTCGGCATTAAAATATTCTGTCATTTCAATCAGTGCAGCAATAATCTCATCCGGCTCATCCGGTACAACACGGTACTCCACAATCTTGCCGCCCAGTTCCTCTTCGACCAGTTCACGGATGACCTGTGCGCTTGTATCTTCACGCTCTCCGCGCGCTCCTTTATCGCTGGCTGTGAGAATAGCCGTTCTCCAAACCATACGCTCACCCTCCCTATCTCTATACCAATCCCTGTTCTGTGTACTCTATTCTCTCTGTGCTGCCTCTGAATCTATCGTATAGTCGCCGCTTTTGCCTCCACTTTTGGACAGCAGCCGTGTTGGACCGATAATCATATCTTTTTGCAGCGCTTTGCACATATCGTAGACGGTCAATGCGACAGCCGATGCCGCTGTCAATGCTTCCATCTCCACACCGGTTTTGCCTTCGGTCTTGACTTCGACTTCGATGTACAACTCATCCTGGTCGTTATCTTCAAAGGTAATATTGATGCCGGTCAACGGCAGCGGATGACACATCGGAATCCAGTCCGACGTACGCTTGGCCGCCTGAATACCTGCCACCTGGGCGACAGCCAATACATCTCCCTTGCCGACCTGGCCTGCTTTGATCGCAGCCAGTGTATCCGGCTTCATGATGACGCGGGTCGCAGCAACTGCTTTTCTGACCGTGCTCTGCTTGCCGGAGATATCCACCATACGTGCACGTCCCTGCTCATTAAAATGAGTCAGTTTGCCTGCAGATACCGGCAGCCCTTCGTATTGTTCATTTTCCTGATTGCTCATTCGATCCCAACTTTCCCTAGACCTGCTGCTCCGTATACCGGTAGCCCGAAGCTGTAAATAAAATATCGATCCGAAAATCATGCGGCTCCATCGGAATGGAAGGCACCATCTGCGTTTCAAAAGCAAAAGCCCCCAATAATGGACGCCGTTTGGATGATACTGTTAACTTGTGCATAAACCGGTCATAGTATCCGCCACCATAGCCGATCCGATTGCCATATCGGTCATATCCGAGTCCTGGCACAATGACCAGGTCAATCTCCTGCCACTGCTCTGGCGGAAAGGCCGGCAGTCCATCAGCCGGCTCGGGAATCCCGTAAGCGCCGGGTTTCACATCGGTAATCGAATCGATACGATGCAAATGGAAAACACCCTGGTGCCGAGGATCAATGCGTGGGACCAATACCGTGTCGCCCTGCTGCCAGCAGTAATCGAGCAGCGGCAGTGTATCCGGCTCATCCCGATAGGCCAGATAGCTGAATAGAGTAATAGCGGACTTGTCGGTTGTCGTACGTAATCGTTCTATATATGACTCAGCGGCAGTGCAAATAGCTGCCGATTCTTTGATTCTCTGTGCGGGGTCCATATCCAGACGCCGCTGTTTGAGCTGCTTGCGCAAAAGAGATTTCCCAGAAGTAAAATCCATCAACTACCTCCTTCTGCAGATCAGGCTGCTTGACCGGATAGTAGGCCTGAGTCACTCATATTGACAGTGTAACACTTTCCTGTCAAAAAACCAATTTCCCTTTCCATCATTTACAGTATCGTAACCGTCCGCCGCAAAAGGAATAAGCCATGCAAAATAACGCGGTTTCATGTACACTGAATAGGATGGTCTCGGACATAGACAGACCTTTCCTGCACAATAAATGGCATGATAAACTGCCTGAAGAAGATCCACCCTCTCTAAGAAGGTCAAATAGGTTTACTTTACAGTAATAAACGACAATGATAAACGGCATGTGACGGCAGTCAGTAATCCCAGGTCAATCAATGACCATACTCCTGCTTATCGCCGCACAGCTTATGACTACAATTACATTACGTTCGCGTCTGGGATTCAGACGCTTGGAAGGATGATCATAGATGTTATTACAGGCGAGCGGCATTACCAAACTATACGGCATTACCCCAATTCTCGACGGAATTAACCTGCAAATTGAAGAAAGGGAACGAATCGGTCTCGTCGGTGTCAACGGCGCCGGCAAGTCTACCCTGCTCAAAATACTGGCTGGTGAAATGTCTTATGACAGCGGACAGGTATTTCGCAGCAAAGAACTGACACTCGGCTATCTGGCACAGAACAGCGGATTGCATCACGGCAGCACGATTGGAGAAGAAATGCGTTCGGTGTATGCCGATCTGATCGAGACAGAGCAGGAACTGCGCACCATGGAACAGCAGATTGCCGATCCGGAGCGCATGAGTGATGAGAAAGCCTATGCCGATCTGTTGGAACGTTATGCCCAGCGGTCCGACTGGTTCCGTGAGCGCGGCGGTTATGAGATGGAGACGCGTATCCGCAGCATCCTGCACGGAATGGGCTTTGCCGAATTCTCGCAGGATACACCGGTATCCACTCTCAGCGGCGGACAGAAGACCCGGCTCGCACTTGCCCGCATTCTGCTGCAGGCTCCTGATCTGCTGATGCTCGATGAGCCGACCAACCATCTCGATCTCGATACGTTGGCCTGGCTGGAAGATTATCTGCGTGCCTATTCCGGTGCTCTGCTGGTCGTCTCGCATGACCGCTACTTCCTTGACCGTCTCGTAACCGGCATCGTAGAGATCGAACGCCATCGTTCCAAGCGCTACACCGGTAACTACAGCCGTTATATTGATATCAAGGCCGCCGAGTACGAGACAGCAGTCAAACAGTTTGACAAGCAGCAGGACGAGATTGCCAAGATGGAAGAATTTATCCAGAAAAATATCGTTCGTGCCTCTACGACCAAGCGGGCTCAGAGCCGCCGCCGGGCACTAGAGAAAATGGACCGGATGGATCGCCCGCAGGGTGATCTCAAAAAAGCCAGCTTCTCCTTTACCGCTTCCGTTGTCTCCGGCAAGGATGTGCTGCGTGTACACAATCTGACACTGTCATATGAAGACAAGCAGCGGTTGTTCGATCCGATTTCCTTTGAACTGTGGCGGGGCGATATGGTCGCGCTGATCGGTCCCAACGGTACAGGCAAGACGACACTGCTCAAATCCCTGATTGGCGATCACCCTCCGGATGCCGGCAAGATCGAATGGGGTGCCAAGACCAAGATCGGTTACTATGATCAGGAACAGGGACATCTCAATCCGAATAACACGGTACTGGAAGAAGTATGGGGCAGCTTCCCTCATCTGGAGGAAGTGCGCATTCGTACGGTACTGGGCAACTTCCTGTTCAGCGGCGAGGATGTGCTGAAAAAGGTATCCGCACTCAGCGGCGGCGAGAAAGCACGTGTTTCCCTGACCAAACTGATGCTGCTCGAAGCCAATGTACTTATTCTCGATGAGCCTACCAACCATCTCGATCTGATGAGCAAGGAAGTACTGGAGTCGGCGCTTATGGATTATGAAGGCACACTGCTGTTCATTTCCCATGACCGTTATTTCCTCAATAAAATGGCGGAACGTATTCTGGAGCTGCGTCCGGATGGGCTGACGACTTATCTCGGTAACTTTGATGATTATACCGCCAAAAAGCAGGAGCTCAAGGAACTCGCCGAAGAAGCGGCTGCCGCTGTACAGGCCAAGAATGCATCGACTGCCGCTGCTGCCGGTATACCTGCCAATTCCTACGAAGAAGGCAAACAGGCCAAGCGTGAAGAACGCAACCGCAAACGCCGGCTGGAGCAGCTGGAAGTGGATATCGCCGGCTGGGAAGAACGGATCTCCGAGCTGGAAGAGCAGCTGACCCTGCCTGAGGTTTATCAGGATTATGAGGCTGTGCAGTCCCGTCAGGAAGAGATTGCCCGGCATCAGCAGGCACTGGAAGAAGCTTATGAGGAATGGGAAAACCTTGCGGCTGAATAGGCAGCTGTCAATACCTGTCCATGAATTTGTAAAACTCTTTATCTTTTTTGTAAGAAGAGCCATCTAATTTTGTAAACAGGTTTATCCACAATTGGGCAGGGTTATCAACGGAAAAATATGGATGATTCCGATGGATTTTCGCTGATAAATCGGCCCTTTTCACTTTTATCCATATTTATCCACCGAGTTATGCACATTGTCCACAGATTTGGTGATAATTATGGTTATCTTCTATCCCCTGTTTCATATTTGGCAAAAAGGTTAATGTAGCGCCAAATTCTAATCTTATACACAGTTTGCAGGGGATATGTGGATAACCTTGTTAACATCTTGACAGAATGATTGGCTCATGCTGTATATTGTAAAACCCATTATTTTCTATAAGGTAGCAATATTCCCTCTTTATACCGATAAAAAAGGCTGTTCCCACCGAGTGCATCCACTGCGGGGAACAGCCTTTTGGTTTATTTCATAAATGCAAACAGATCCTGGATCGTCAGCCCATCTGCGGCGAGCCGGCTACCGACCATTTCTCCAGCGACAGGGACGGATCGCCCTTGATGTCCAGTCCGGAGAACTCCCCGGTCTTCCACTTGAGATAGGCAGCAGCTCCGATCATCGCTGCATTATCGGTGCAATATTCAAATGGTGGGATGAGCAGCTCAATCTGCTCACGTGTACACCGCTCTGTCAGTGTTTTGCGCAGCCCTTTGTTGACGGCTACACCGCCGCACAGCAGCAGCTGACGCACGCCGTACGCTCGCACGGCACGAATCGCCTTTTCTACCAGCACTTCAACGACCGATTCCTGGAATCCGCGTGCGATCTCGGCAGTCATCGGTTCTTCGCCCCGCATCTTCTTCTGGTTGACGACATTCAGCACTGCTGATTTTAGGCCACTAAGACTGAAATCATACGATCCCGGCTCCAGCCAGGCGCGCGGCAAATCTATTGCAGACGATGCTTCCATCGCCAGATTGTCCACGTAAGGACCGCCTGGATAAGGGAATCCGAGGGCACGTGCCACCTTATCATACGCTTCGCCAACCGCATCGTCGCGGGTGCTGCCAATCAGCTTGAACTGGCCTTCACGCTCCAGCAGTACCAGCTCGGTATGTCCGCCGGATACGACCAAAGCCAAAGACGGATACTGTATATCCGCCACCAGATTATTCGCATAAATATGACCGGCGATATGATGGGTACCGATCAGCGGTTTATCCAGCGCAAAAGCCAGACTTTTGGCTGCCATGATGCCGACAAGCAGCGCACCGACAAGCCCCGGTCCTTCGGTAACAGCGACAGCCGAGATATCTTCCAGGGACAAGTCCGATTCGGCTATCGCCTCTTCGATCATCAGAGTGATGCTTTCCACATGCTTGCGGGAAGCCACTTCCGGTACGACACCGCCAAATGCTTTGTGCGTCTCGATCTGGCTGGATACCAAATTGGACAGTACTTTTTTACCATTCTGTACAATGGCGACCGAGGTCTCGTCGCAGCTCGTCTCGACCGCGAGAATATTACACACCTGCTGCTGGTGTTCCTGCTCTATCATAAATTATCCACGCTTCCTTCCATATTTCCGTACTCTCTCTGCTTCGGAAGCTCGCACCACATAATGAGTGCATCTTCATTATTGTCCGAGTAATAGCCTTTGCGTACGCCTGCATCGGTGAAGCCCAGCTTGCGGTACAGATGCTGTGCCGGATCATTGGTCACCCGCACTTCCAGGGTCATCCGCACCATACCCAGTTCGACGGCCCAGTCCATCAGCCGGAGCAGCAACTGTTGCCCCAGTTTGCGTCCGCGGTACGTCTCCCGGATCGCAATATTGGTAACATGGGCTTCATCCATAATCGTCCACATACCTGCATAGCCTACGATATGATCGTCCAGCTCAATGACTAGATACCGGGCGAAATGATTCATCGTTAGCTCATTGCGGAATGCTTCCTCGGTCCAGGGAAGAGTGAACGCCTCATGTTCAATTTCCATAATTTCTGTAAGATCCTCAATCGTCATCCTGCGAAGAGCTGTTTGCTCCTCACCAGGGCTGAATAGTGATTCCACAGCTGCACTTCCTTTCTCTAGGAATGACGCAGCAGATTGGCTTCCGCCTCCGACAGCTGCGTGTAATTGGGTAACAGGGTATGCACCGGATCATTCTGTCCGGTCAGCAGACGTGCTGCGCCTACCTGTCCAGCCTGCTGCGCTTCCAGTACACAGCAGCGGATATACAGGCGATCTCCCACAATGGTACGCAGCCGCTCTGCACGTTCGATATGATTGGTTGTCTCTCCGACAATCAGAATGCGTTGTGGACGCTGATCGTCCGGCAGGGATTCATAATATTCGCCAATCCGCTGCATCCACTCTTCCATCAGGATAATCCGATCATCCTGCATCTGCTGCGGCAGCTGCTCAGCTGCACTCATTCGGAACAGTCCGGTATAGACCTGTGCACGACGTGCGTCGATCAGCGGAATGACCCAGTCCAACGTGGTTGCCGTACTTGCAAATGTATCCTGCTGCTTCGTATCATCCATAGTCTGCACAGCATCATTTCCTGCTGTATTGGAGCCTGTATGGTAACCGCTCAGTGCAAGTGCCGCCAGGCTGGAGAATCCGGCAACCGGCAGCTTGAGTGCCCATGCCAGTGTCTTGGCGGTGGTAACGGCAATCCGGATACCAGTGTAGGAACCCGGTCCAATCCCTACCGCAATCCCGTCCAGCTGCTGACGCGCAGTACCGGTCTGCTCCAGCAGGCTCGTAATGCTGCTCATCAATCCTACCGAATGATTACGATCCGCATCACTGCTATGTGCCGCAAGCACCCGATCTTCTTCCATTACGGCTACGGCCTGCGCCGCAGTCGCTGTATCCAAAACCAAAAACCGCTTGCGCGGTTGTCTGTTCATTTCATTCATCAATTGTCACTGACTCCATTCTGTATTAGCTCCCGGCACCATCCGGTATAGGGTTCCCCATAACCAGTGCAGGTGATCGTACGGCTGTCATCTTCATTTACGGTAATCTCTATGGCTAGCCGATCCTCCGGCAGCAGATCTTCAATCCGGCTCGACCACTCGACCAGGGTCGCGCCTTCACCGAAAAAGTATTCATCCAACCCCAGGTCAGCCGCTTCCGCTTCGCTGATCCGATATACATCCATATGGTAAAAAGGCATGCGTCCTTGATACTCTTTGATAATGGTAAATGTAGGGCTGTTCACCATTCCCGGGACACCGAGATGACGGGCAAATGCCTTGGAAAAATGTGTCTTGCCGGCTCCCAGATCCCCATCGAGTGTAATCATCGTACCCGGCATCGCGCGCTGCGCCAAAAAGGCCGCCAGCCGCTCCGTTTCCTCCAGGTTATGGCTCCGGTATTCGTAATCCTGTTGTGGCTTCTGATTCGCCATAATTGCCTCCATTGCGAAGGACGGGAATATGTCCGCGCCGATTTCGCTTTCTATCCATAATCTTGTGCCGATACAGCCGGCAATCCTGTCCCACCGCCGGGTTATCACTCTGCGGCAAGCAGGCTGTTACAGAGATTATATCATATTCCACTGCCGCTTAGGCCGCTCTGTTGTTTTTTGTGAGGTTGTTTGATCAGGTAAAAGACAGATCTGCTTAGAGCAGCGGTGACAGCATCCGGGACAGTGTCTCCATCGTCTTCTGCACACGGGAACGGCGGATAAATTCATGATAATTGATCCGGCTGCTCTCCTGCAGATCGCGGGTAAAATCCTGCATCAGACGCTCAATCGTCTCTTGTTCAAACAAAATGGCAGACAGCTCAAAATTGCTGTAAAAGCTGCGCATATCCATATTGGCGGTACCGACCGATGCCAGCAGATCATCGATGATCATCACTTTGGCATGAACGAATCCTTTTTCATACTGGTGAATCCGTACGCCCACTCTCATCAGTTCCTCGATATAGGAGAGCGAAGCATACTGCACAATCTGGGAATCAGAGATTTTGGGAATAATAATATCCACCTGCACTCCGCTCACCGCTGCCGTCTTGATCGCGGCATAGATGCTCTGATCAGGGATAAAATATGGCGTAGTAATGCAGATGCGCCGCTTGGCAACAGCCAGTGCGCTAAAGCACATTTCCTGAATCGCATTCCAGTTACGATCCGGTCCACTCGCCACAATCAGCGCCCGTTCACGTCCGGCACACTGATGCTCCGGGAAATAGACAGGATCGGTAATCCGCTGACCGGAAGCAAATTCCCAGTCTTCCAGAAATACGATCTGCAAAAAGTATACCGTATCGCCGCGGACTTCCAGATGCGTATCCCGCCAGTACCCCAGATTCGGGTCCAGTCCCAGATAATCATCCCCGATATTCAGCCCGCCGATAAAACCAACTTCCCCATCGATCACCAGAATTTTGCGGTGATTGCGGTAATTGACTTCACGCTGGATAAAAGAGGTGAATGGCGGCAGGAAAAAGTAAAATTCCACACCTGCAGCCTTGAGTTTTTTTACAAAGGTATGCTTGAGATGATAGCTGCCCAGTCCGTCGCACATCATGCGTACTTTGACGCCGGACTGCGCTTTGCGGATAAGGATATCGGTGAACTTCCGGCCGATCTGATCATCCCGGAAGATGTAAAACTGGATGTGGATATGATGCCGGGCCTGCTCCAGTGCCTGCAGCATTGCTGTAAAGGTCGCTTCGCCATCGGTCAGCACATCAATCTGGCTGCATGAGGTAATCGGGTTCTCAGTCAGATGGGACAGCAGCGAGAACAGACGGCCCTGGGCCAGAAACTCCTCGTTGCCCATATCCTCAGCCGAGCGGATAACAGCAGCCTGCTTCCACAGCCTGCTGCGCACCTCGCGGAAAATAATCGTTCCTTTCTTGCGAATCGTCCTCCGACTGCGGTAATTGCGCGCCACAAAGTAATACACCACAAACCCGACAAAGGGAACACAAAACGAAATAAACATCCAGGCGACCGCCTTGGTCGGTGAACGGAACTCCAATACCAGAATCGTACCGATCTGGGAAATAAAAATGATGCACAAAATAAACAACCAGACCATGCTGCGCTTCCTTTCCGGCTAAATAAAAATAGTATACAAATCGTAATAATATCAAATGCTGTACTTATTTAGCGACAATTGTACTGTTATTCATATAACCACAGCATAACCGAACTGATTCAATCCGTACCCTTGTAAAATATTCCATATGACATATTCGATTATTTGGGGCAGGACAGGAGAGGAAATATCTGCGAGAGTACAGGGTATCACCGCTGACAGTGATAGGAAAAAACGCCCTTCCTGCCGGAAGGACGCCTTGTACAAGGATTCATGCTTATCATTATCGTTATAGAGCTTAGTTCAAGCTTAGACAGCCGCCATTATGCCCGCACATCACGCTTCGTAAATGACCACCAGGCGATCAGTACAAAAATCACAAAGTAGACAGCCAGCACCAGCAGCGACCAGCCAAGTGATGTGACTCCGAACATTCCATTCGGATCCTTCATGTACTGGGTCAGATCCAGATTGGCTGGCAGGAATACTTTGACAATCCAGTAATCCTTGGGCTGCAGAAAAGCCTGAAGCAGCGGCGTAATGATATTCCCTGCAAAATACAGCAGAATTGCCAGCGTAATCGCCAGTGCTGTCGAACGGAATAGCGCAGACAGCATAAATGCAAAAGCTGCCAGCATCAGTGCTCGGATATAATTGTACAGCACGAGCAGAAACAGATTACTCTCCCCATCCCCAAACAGGCTGGATGGAGACGACGGGAACAGAATATACGCCACCACTGTTACCACGAGCAGGAACAGCAGCGTCAGAACCAGTGTGAACAAGGCTACCGACAGAAACTTGGAAGCGAGAATCTTCCAGCGCTGCCACGGACGAATCAGCAGCAGCTTGATCGTTCCGGTCGCAAACTCACCGGCAACCGAGTCCGAAGCGATAATGAGCGAAAACAGAATAACCAGGAAATACATCGCAAACGATTGCTCCACCGCCTGCTCGGCACCAAACGGGAAGTCACCCAGATTCATCAGCAGCAGCATCAGCGGTGAGAAGACAACCAGGAAAATAAGCAAAATCCACGTGGATACCCGCAGATAAATCTTCAGCGTCTCATTCCAGATCAATTGCATAAAATCAGTCATGACGCTCCCCCTCTCTCGTCATCGCGAGGAACTGGTCTTCCAGCGTCTCCCGGATCGGCGTAATACTGTAGATGGCAATGCCATTTTGTACCAGCAGCGCATTCAACCGGGCAATCTCCTGACGGTCTGCAGCAATACTCCAGCTGCTGCCGCTCACCTGTCCGCCTCCGCCGATCCGTGCAGCCAGCTCCGGCTGATCCGTCTCAAACCGAACCATCAGCTTGGCTGAAGCCGAAGCGGCGGATGGATGAGAAGCATGATCCAGATGACGCACATCCACGAGACGGCCGC
The DNA here is from genome assembly GCF_054161335.1 of Paenibacillus sp. Z6-24. NCBI lineage: Bacteria > Bacillati > Bacillota > Bacilli > Caryophanales > Paenibacillaceae > Paenibacillus > Paenibacillus sp. Z6-24. The sequence goes on from NZ_CP096398.1 coordinate 3,857,779, forward strand.
CATTTATTACAGCGACGGTATCGCACATCAGTTCCATTTCGGACAGCAGATGACTGGAGACAAAGACGGTCGTGCCTTCCTCCCGGCTGAGTGCGCGTAAGTAATCGCGCAACTCACGGATTCCCTGCGGATCCAGTCCGTTGGTCGGTTCATCTAGTACCAGCAGACGGGGACGATGCAGCAGCGCCTGTGCAACACCAAGACGCTGACGCATTCCGAGAGAATAGGTGCTGACCTTGTCATAGATCCTATTACCGAGACCGACAAACTGAACCACTTCGCTGATCCGCTGCTTATCGATGCCCGGTGACATACGGGCATACTGCATCAGATTCTGATAGCCGCTCATGTATTTGTACATTTCCGGATTTTCTACAATGGCACCGACCTTGGCGATCGCTTCCTCAAAATGGGTGCGGATATTCTGGCCTTCGATCAGAATATCGCCCGAGGTGATCGACATCAGACCGACCAGCATGCGGATCGTGGTCGTCTTGCCTGAACCGTTAGGGCCGAGAAAACCGAATACCCGTCCTCTTGGCACATCCAGCGTCAGATTATCAATAATGGTCTTGGAGCCGATTTTCTTGGTCACTCCGCGGAACTGCACGACCGGCAGATCGCTGCCTGCCGGCAGGACGGCATCCAGCCGGGTATTATCGCTGGCTGGCATTGCCGGGGACGCAGGCGATTGCGAAGGCGCCGCTGATCCCGAAGATGTCGGTGTACCGGATGGATCATTTGTTGAGAGCTTATCCATAATTATGAAGCTCCTTTCTTTCGGTAGATTGGTTGATAGTAGGCTGGCTATTTCTGCCTGCTTGCTGCTTGTCGTTTTCGTTTTTCTGTTTGTTGTGTGATGCTCGTTGACCTCTGCTATTCTGGTTCCTATGTATGGTTGCACCTGATGCACTGTTCCGGAGGACTCCGGCGTCAGGCGTTATCATTGTAACACTGCCCTGACAATAAAAAAAGAACCCGGCGATCCGCCGAGAGCGTTGGGTGGTCCGACCGTAAACCTGCGGCTTACAGAAACGGACCATCCGGACACTCCCGGTGGATTATACGGGTTACTTGTTAAGGATAAACGTTATATTAAACGCTGCTGTTCCAAATGGTACTATTCCATAATATCAAAGATAGCCAGCAGCATCATGATACCTGCAAGCAGACTACGCACCGGAACGGGCCAGTTCACGCATATTGGCTTCAAAGGCAGCGAGCAGTGCCGCTTCGCCGGTCAGACCGCTTTCGTGAACTTTGCGGATTTGTTCGGTCATCCGTTTGTAGTCTTTTGGAATGACGCGAACGAAATCCTGGGATTGATGTTCCCAATCTTCCAGTACTCGCTGTCCTGCCTGGCTGCCGGTATATTGAACATGACGCTCGATCAGTGCACGCACTTCTTCGAGTTCTTCCGGTTCCTCCAGCGACTCCAGCAGGACCATCTCCAGATTGCAGCGGCCGACAAAGTCATGACTCGGATCGAGTACATAGGCGACACCGCCGGACATCCCTGCGGCAAAGTTACGGCCGGTTGTACCGAGTACAACGACACGTCCACCGGTCATATATTCACAGCCATGATCGCCTGTGCCTTCAACAACGATATTCGCACCGGAGTTCCGAACGGCAAACCGTTCGCCTGCAATCCCGTTGATATATGCTTCACCGCTTGTGGCTCCATACAGCGCGGTATTACCGATAATGATATTTTCTTCGGCGGCAAAGGTAGCCCGGGCATCCGGCTTCACGATGATCTTGCCCCCGGACAGTCCTTTACCGACATAGTCATTACAATCTCCTTCGACCTTGAGCGTCATGCCCTTCGGCACAAATGCACCAAAGCTCTGACCTGCCGAGCCTTTGAAGCTAAAGGTAATCGTATCTTCCGGCAGACCGGCTGCACCGTATTTACGGGTCACTTCGCTGCCAAGAATGGTTCCGGTCGCCCGGTTGACGTTACAAATCGCCAGTTCCGCTTGTACACGGCTGCCGTTTTCCAGCGCAGGGGCTGCCAGTGGAAGCAGCTGCTGCATATCGAGCGTCTCTTCCAGCTGGTGATTCTGCTGCTGTACGTTGAAGCGTTCGCTGCCTTCCGGAAGCTTCGGCTCATGCAGCAGGACAGACAGATCCAGTCCTTTTTTCTTCCAGTGATCTGCCGCGTTCGCTGCATCGAGACAATCCATGCGGCCTACCATTTCCTGTACGGTACGGAAGCCCAGCTCGGCCATAATCTCGCGCAGATCCTCTGCGACAAACTTCATGAAGTTAACCACATGCTCCGGATCGCCGGTAAAGTTCTTGCGTAGTTCCGGGTTTTGCGTCGCCACGCCAACCGGACAGGTGTCCATCTGACAGACACGCATCATGATACAGCCGAGCGTAACGAGCGGTGCAGTGGAGAATCCATACTCTTCGGCACCGAGCAGTGCTGCGACAGCAAGATCGCGTCCGCTCAGCATTTTGCCATCCGTCTCCAGTACGACACGGTCGCGCAGATTGTTCATGATCAGCGTCTGCTGGGTCTCGGCCAGTCCAAGCTCCCACGGCAGACCCGCATGACGGATCGAACCCTGCGGAGAAGCACCTGTACCGCCGTCATAACCGCTGACAAGGATAATATCTGCACGTCCTTTGGCAACACCGGCAGCGATTGTGCCGACACCGACTTCGGATACGAGCTTCACGTTGATGGCTGCACGAGGATTGGCATTTTTGAGATCATAGATCAGTTCGGCCAAATCCTCGATGGAATAAATGTCATGGTGCGGCGGCGGTGAGATCAGGCCTACACCCGGCGTGGAACCACGCACTTCCGCTACCCATGGATATACTTTACGGCCCGGCAGCTGTCCGCCTTCGCCCGGCTTGGCACCCTGGGCCATCTTGATTTGAATTTCATCGGCATTCACCAGATAGTTGGACGTAACGCCAAACCGTCCGGAAGCGACCTGCTTGATCGCACTGCGGCGGGAATCGCCATTGGCATCCGGTACGAAGCGGGCAGGATCTTCGCCGCCCTCACCGGTATTGCTCTTGCCGCCGATCCGGTTCATCGCAATCGCCAGACTCTCATGCGCTTCCTTGCTGATCGAACCAAAGGACATGGCACCGGTCTTGAAGCGCCGCATGATCGATTCGATCGGCTCTACCTCTTCGAGTGGAATCGGTGCACCGTTTGGCTTGAACTGCAGCATGGAGCGCAGGGTCAGGCGCTGTTCGTTCTCGCCTTCCACCAGGGCAGCATACTTTTTGTACAGCTTGTAATCGCCTGTGCGCACGGAATGCTGCAGCAGGTGAATCGTCTGCGGGTTGAACAGATGCTGTTCCCCATCATTGCGCCACTGATAATCGCCGCCGGAATCCAGCACACGGTCATTGCCGTCTTTATCCGTAAAGGCACGGGTATGCTGTGACAGAGCTTCCTGAGCCACTTCTTCCAGACCGATCCCGCCAATCCGGGAAGGCGTCCAGGTGAAGTATTGATCCACAAAATCCTGCTTCAGACCAACTGCTTCGAAGATCTGTGCGCCGCGATAGGATTGAATTGTCGAGATGCCCATTTTGGACAGGATTTTCACGACACCCTTGGTCACGGCTTTGATATAGTTTTTGACTGCTTTCTCGTGGGAAATACCACGCAGCAGTCCTTGCTTGATCATATCCTGCATCGTTTCGAATGCCAGATACGGATTGACCGCACTGATTCCGTAGCCGAGCAGCAGTGCAAAATGATGCACATCACGCGGCTCGCCGGATTCCAGCAGCAGACTGACCCGTGTACGTGTGCCCTGGCGGATCAGATGGTGATGCAGACAAGCCACTGCCAGCAGAGCTGGAATCGCTGCATTATCCTTGTCCGTTCCACGATCGGACAGAATCAGGAAATTATGTCCCTTGGCAATAACGCGATCCGCTGCTTCGCACAGGTTCACCAGTGCAGCACGCAGTCCTTCTGCACCTTTGGACGCCTCAAAGAAGATTGGAATCGTCATCGCCTTGAAGCCCGGACGGCGTACATGACGTACCTTGGCAAAGTCCTCATTGGACAAAATCGGTGTATTCAAAATAATCTGACGACAGCTCTCCGGCTGCGGATCGAGCAGGTTGCGCTCCGGTCCGATCGCGGTGGCTGTCGAGGTTACGATCTCTTCACGAATCGCATCGATCGGCGGATTCGTAACCTGGGCAAACATTTGCTTGAAATAGTTATACAATCGCTGCGGCTGATCCGACAGTACGGCCAACGGTGCATCATAGCCCATCGAGCCAATCGCTTCCGCTCCTGTCGTTGCCATCGGTTCAATGACTTTGCGCAGCTCTTCAAACGTATAACCAAATGCCAATTGCAGTTGCTGTACATTGTCATGATCCGGCTGAATCGCTTCCGGTGCTTCCGGAACTTCATCCAGATTCATAAGATGCTCTTCCAGCCACTCTGCATACGGCTGCTCGGAAGCGATCTTTTCCTTGATTTCCTCGTCGGAAATGATACGGCCTTCCTGCGTGTCGATCAGCAGCATCCGTCCTGGACGCAGACGGTCTTTGTATAAAATATCCTCTGCCGGTATATCCAGCACACCGACTTCGGAAGACAGAATAATCCGGTCATCCTTGGTTACATAATAACGTGCCGGGCGCAGACCGTTACGGTCAAGCATCGCGCCAATCTGAATGCCATCGGTAAATGCCATTGCGGCAGGTCCGTCCCACGGCTCCATCAAACAGCTGTGATACTGGTAAAACGCCTTCTTCTTCTCATCCATGGTGTCATGGTTGCTCCATGGCTCCGGTACCATCATCATCGCTACATGCGGCAGGGAACGGCCGTTCAGATACAGGAACTCCAGCGTGTTATCAAACATCGCCGTATCCGAACCATCCGGGTTAATAACCGGACGGATCTTGTCGATATCCTCACCGAATACTTCGCTCTCAAACAGCGATTGACGGGCATGCATCCAGTTCACATTACCGCGCATCGTATTGATTTCACCGTTGTGGATCATAAAGCGATACGGATGGGCACGATCCCAGCTGGGAAATGTGTTGGTACTGAAACGGGAGTGAACAAGCGCCATGGCCGATTCGAACTCTTCATCACGCAGATCCAGGTAGAAATCGCCTACCTGAGCCGTCGTCAGCATTCCCTTGTAGACCACCTTGCGGCAGGACAGACTCGGAATGTAGAATGTCTCTCCTCCTGCTTCTTCAGCATAACGGATATGACGCTCGGCCAGACGACGAATGACATACAGTTTGCGTTCAAATGCCAGCTCATCCTGACTCTGTAATGCTTCACTGCGTCCGATAAAGAACTGGCGTACAACCGGCTTGGCATCCTTGGCCGACTTGCCGAGCGTGCTGTCATCCGTCGGAACGGTCCGTGCTCCGAGGTATACCTGACCTTCCTGCTCGATAATGCTTTTTAGCACAGCTTCATGACGGCTGCGCAGCTCTTCATCACGGGATAGGAACACAATCGCCACACCGTACTGACCCTTTGCGGGCAGTTCAAAACCATTCGCCTGTGCTTCCCTAACAAAAAAACGGTGCGGGATCTGTACCATAATGCCGGCTCCGTCACCGGAATTCGGTTCACTGCCCTGACCGCCGCGGTGCTCCATATTTTCTAGCATCGTGAGTGCCTGACTAACAATCTGGTGACTAGGTATTCCTTTGATATGTGCGGTAAATCCCATACCGCAGGCATCTTTTTCAAACTGCGGATCATATAGACCCTGCTTCGGAGGTAAACCTGTAATGTTCATAATACGCAACCTTTCTATTATGAAGTGAATTGTCAGAAGACGAGCCAGAGGACGGCCATACGAAGAAGAATGATGCTAAAGGATAGGGTATACAAAACAGACTGCTCTTTCCATTCATCGGGATATACATCTCTGCAAATTCGAATGTAATGGAAGCAGCCTATTTGAATATAAGGTTCAGAAGAGACATTGGAAGAATAATTATCCACTTATGGATTCAAGCGACTTACTCAGCTTATGTGATATCGTTGTAACCTAATGGGTTTTATACATTTTAACACTGAGCTCACGTCATAGCAATTCAAACTTTTTATATCTCCGATAAATTATTATTTTGCGTCAAAGCATTAGCGTGATAACGTAGTACAATAGATTATACTGTATAATGATGCATTTTATTTAATATTATATTCAGTTTGTTTAGCGTATACAGATATTGCTTTCCAAAGCAGACATTTGGCGCCGGCTGTATGGATACTACAGCAGATAGGTACGCTACCAGCTGACCATAAGAAAAAAAGCGCACAGCTCCGTTAGATGGGGCTGTGCGCTTTTTCTGTATTGTCTGGTACTGCCTATTTATTGATCCAATGAATCTGTTCCTTGCTGCTGCTCTATGAATTTCAAAATCCGTTCACCGACGGATCCGTTAAATATCTACACTCTCGCCAACCTGAAGAACAGAACCCTGCAGCCCTTTTTTTTGCAGTTCAGCGACAAAGGCATCTCCATCCTGCTCAATCGCCGGGAAGGTATTGTAATGCACCGGAATCACATGGCCTGCTTTGAGCCATTCTGCAGCCAGCAGTGCATCTTCCGGGCCCATTGTATAGAAGTCGCCGATCGGCAGTGCAGCTGCGTCGATCTTGTTCAATTCACCGATCAGTTTCATATCACCGAACAGTGCTGTATCGCCTGCATGATACAGCGTCTTGCTGCCCATCGTCAGCAGGATACCTGCCGGTTCGCCAAGATAGACGACCTGATCGCCATCCTGGATGGAGGACGTATGGAATGCCAGTGTGAATTTGACTTTGAAGCCGTCAAACTGTTTGGCGCCACCAAGGTTCATGCCTACCACTTCAGGAGCTCCCTTGCTGGCTGCATACTGTGCCAGTTCAACGATTGCAATCACCGGACAATTATTATTTTGGGCAATCTCCACCGTGTCACCATAATGATCAGCGTGACCATGCGTCAAAATAACCGCATCCACCTGGATGTCTTTTAGATCAATATTGACTTGCGGATTGCCGGACAGGAATGGGTCGATAATGACCTTTTTGCCGTCTTCTTCGACCAGCAGACAGGATTGACCGTAATATGTGATTTTCATGGATGAAGCACCTCCGGGATTGAATTGATTTTCCACCGTTTATTGTACCACCATCGATCACAGATGTGTAACCCTGCAGCAGGGCAGAACGGAACAAGCTCCAGAAATCGGCAGCTTATTTATAAAACGTATGGTGACCAATTTGCTCCACTTTGGTTCGGGTATTGGGAATATCAAAATCAGTCGCCAGGGAAAGCGACACAAAATAATACGTATTATCCGGAACTTCCTTGCGGCCTTCCAATGCTTCATGCACCGCTTTTACCGAATCAGCGTTAGGTGTCACACGCTCGAATCTGCCATTCATTACCGGAGAAAATTGATATCTCTGATAGATTACATCTTTAATCGTGTCGGGGAAATTAGCGGACCGCAGCCGGTTTAAGACAACATTGGCGACTGCCACTTTGCCTTCGTACGGTTCGCCTTCAGCTTCTGCCATAACGATACGTTCAAGCAAGAGCTGTTCTTTATCGGACAATGCGTAGGTCCAGGTAGCCTGAGATTTGTTGCTCTGGCTGAGCAGCTTTGTCCGAGTAAAGTATAAGTGGGTTGGGGTGGAATCACTAATGGACGAACTTGCCGTCACTGCCGTCGGCATTGCTTTTGCCTTGGCTGTAGCGGTGTTCGCCTTGATTTGTGCAGCTTTTTTCCTATGTTGTTCCGCTTTGAGTGCTGCAGCTTCTTCTGCCTTGACCTGATGAATCAGCTTTTGAGTGTGATTGTGGTTCCATGTCATAAATGCCGTGTCGGTCCTGACATTCTGAGCATGGGAAACTGAACCTGCTGGCTGCGCCCCCCGTGCAGGCAGCTCAGTAAAGGATTGTTCGCTCGTCATTTTGGAATCCATCCAGAAAGGGGCGGACATAACGAATATAAAAAGCACGCCGAGTAAAGGCGTAATCCACTGATTGCGTCTAATAAAATCCATTTTCTTCCTCCAGTACTGTTAGCATACTCCTAACCCTATGTAACCTTTTTGACCTTCCATTTGAATACACCAACATTCAAATTTTGAATCACATTCAGTTCACAGTGTTATTTACTCTCCGGTGATGCGGAGCAATGCCAACTTGAATTTGAATCTCCGGATCTTCCGGAATTCAATACTTATTTGAGCATGATTACCATGCTGTTCCCCTATAAAATGCCGCCCGATTGCAGCAGCAAGTATATTATTATAACTTGTTTACTTTTGTCAAATTGACAAAATCGCCAATTTAGGCTTGGTCATCTGCCCGACAGCGAAAATGCGCCTGCAATATCATACATCGGCTGCTGCCCGAGATGTGTCCGATATAATACCATTTCATCAACGAGCCAGCTGTCCGGCGACGGATGGTCTTCTGGCGTAAGTTCGGCAAACAGCTGGCTTCCGTTATATTTGCGGGCCACTGTCAGATGCGGATGGTAGGGACGCTGCTCGGGTGCAAATCCCAGCGGGATGCATATCTGCTGCACTTCGGTCTGCAAACGGTACAGGCTATCCGTATCCCCCTGCGGTTCAATCCATAATACACGCGGCGCCGATGGATTGCCGAACACTCCGGCTCCACCCAGCTGAAGCTGAAATGGCCGTACCACAGCTGCAGCCTGCTGCAACGCAGCACTCAACTGCGGCAGCCGGTCTACATCCACATCGCCAAAAAACTGAAGTGTAATGTGAAGATCCTCAACGTAAGTCCATCGGCGGAAAGAATAACGTTCCTGCGCTTGCCGGCTCCATGCAGCTAACGTACGGGCTGCTTCACCCTTAATCTGCAAAGCGGCAAATACACGTTCCTGTCCTGGCTGAGTCCCCATTCTTACACTCCCTTTCAATGTTTATTCTATTTGGTTCATATGCATGAAGTGCATTTTCATATTACAGTGTAATACTATTTACGAACACTTGTTCCGAACGATCTCAACCAGTATACACTAATCTTGAAAACAGTGCAAAACTATTAGCGGAAATGATCCTTCGGATTCGATGCGGTTCAGGGCAGGTAATATCGTGAAGTACACTCTGGCCTGACGGAAATCATTTGGTTTGCATATATTAATTTGTTATCATTTGGAAGATACGTACATTATTAATCATTATCATTATTCATTAACCGGGGAGGTACATTTATGTCCAAAATTGTGGTTCTTCAGCATCTCAGCGAGTCACAGCAACAGAAAGTACAGCAAGCTGCATCCTCTTATGAAATCGTGACCGTTCCGGTTCGTGAGGCCAATAACTCCGTGTTGGCGGATGCCGAGATTATCCTCGGCTGGTCGCGCAAGCTGCAGGATTTTATTTTGTCGGATCAATGTCCGGTGAAATGGATACAGACCTGGTCAGCAGGTGTGGATAAAATGCCGATGGAGCAGCTGGAACAGAAGCAGGTACTGCTTACCAGTGCGAACGGCGTGCATACGATCCCGATCTCGGAACAGATTTTTGCCTATATGCTTGCATTTTCACGCAATCTGTACCGGGCTGTTCGCAATCAGGAAAAACATGCCTGGGACGAGAGCGGCACCTTTACCGAACTGCATGGCAAGACGATCGTTATCGTTGGTGTCGGAAATATCGGAGCAGGTACTGCCCGGCTGGCTAAAGCATTCGGCATGCGGACAATAGGTGTGCGGCGCTCAGGCAAGGAACAGGATGGCATCGACCGGATGTATACGATGGAGCAGCTGGATGAAGCGTTGCGTGACGGCGACTATATCGTTAATATTCTTCCGCTTACCGGCGAGACCGAAAAGCTGTTTAATCAAGAACGCTTTGCAGTAATGAAGAATAGCAGCATATTTATTAATGTGGGCCGCGGACCTACTGTGGACACGGATGCACTTGTCGATGCTCTTCAATCCAGCCGAATTGCCGGGGCAGGGCTGGACGTGTTTGAACCTGAGCCGCTGCCGGAAGAGCATCCGCTCTGGGACATGGAACAGGTGATCATCACGCCGCATATTGCAGGCAGCAATGAGCATTATACCGATCGTGTTATCGATATTTTCGTCGAAAATCTCAAAGCTTATCAAGCCGGTCAGACGCTGCCGGTTAATCTGGTGGATTATAGCAGACAATACTAATTCCAGTATGTATATGTAGACATTGATGTATAGAAAAAAGAGACGATTCTTCCTTCACGAATCGTCTCTTTTCAATTATAAATCAGGATCATCCCCCGGTTTTTATAGTTAAATTGAACCGCATATTCAATTATTACATGTAATAAATATGTTTTTTTCTATTTTTCGACATCGGAAATCAACCGGATGACGGTGCCTATGAGACAATTGATTCATAGACGTTAATGCGTTCTTGATAACGATTCAGCGGGCAAATTAATAGTAGTTCATCCGCCCTATATTTTAGGCATAGTTCCTGAAATTGCTGCCAGACGGACTCTTTTCCACCTACGATCGGCGGAGGAATCTCTTCACCAATGGAAGCAATTCCTGCCGGTGAACTTTTCCAGCGCTCATATAACCGTTCGGCTTCCTGATCGGTATGGCCGGCAATGACACGCACAGCCAGGATGACTCTGGGCTGTGGATGTAGACGTGAAGGCTCAAAGTGCTCCCGGTACTGCTGAACGGCCGCTACCCCATCGCTTCCGCTCATAAAATAGCCGAATACATAACCCGTCCCGTTCTGCGCTGCCAGAACGGCACTTTTGCGGTTGGTGCCGAGCATCCAAAATTCCAGTGGGTAGACCGGCTGGGGACGTGCCAGCACCGGCGTCTCTTCCACCTTGTACTCATCCTGCAAAAGACTGCGCAGGTCCCTGACCAACTCTGGCATCTGTGCCACATGGGATAAGTAATTGCCGCTGAGTGCGATCGCCGCATGTGCCGAGCCGCCCGGAGCACGTCCGATGCCCAGATCGATGCGTCCCGGATACAAGGCCCCCAGCATGCGAAACGTCTCGGCTACTTTCATTGGACGATAATGCGGCAGCAGCACCGCTCCGGCTCCGAGGCGGATAGAGGAAGTACGTGCACCGATATGAGCCAGCAGGATTTCGGGAGCCGTACAGGCCAACTGGGCCATATCATGATGTTCGGATAACCAGAAGCGATGATAGCCCGAATTCTCTGCCATAATCGCCAGCTGCACCGAACGTTCAAGCGCAGCTTCTACCGACGCTCCTTCCAGTGCGGGTGACATATCCAGTATGCCAAGAGGTAGTTTTTCGTAAGTCATGGATGCACCTCCTTTGTTCATTTTGCGATAGGATCCGGATGTATATTCCAGATGTATAACGTTCAATTGCATACATACATTTTAATAGTAGAAAGTCGTCTGAAATTTGTTGAACTTCAGGCAAAATTCCCTGTATTACAACCAAGCCAACCCATTTTAGTCCGTTCATCATACAGGGAACATTAAATCGAAGCTTAGAGACTTCACAGCGGTCAGTCCACATCGTAGATGGAGCCGACTTTGAGTCCGTACAGTTCGTTATAGATTTTCTCGGCAAATGCGTCGGTCATGCCAGCGATATAATCGATAATCATGCGCTCCCATGTCCATACCGGCTCGGGACTGGCCTGATCATGTTCAAACCGCTGCAGCCAATCCGGCGGCATGATTGCCATGGACGTCTCCTGGTCGACAAAGGCTTTCCATAGACGGCGGATGATCCATTCGCTGCGCTTTTGCAGACGCTGTACCCGCAGATCACGAATCATGGTCACCCAGGCAAAACTTTTGAGTACGCTCACCGTACGCAGCATATCCTCGTCTTCCCTGTTAGCATAGACAAAGGTGACCTTTTTCCAATCCTGATCTTCGATCACGCCCAGCTGGCTGACAAAATGGTTCACCCAGTACGCTTTGACCTCGCGGCGGGTACGCGAGTAATCCAGTCCGCATGTCGGCAGCTTCTCCCGCCATACCCGCAGATACGCATTCAGCACTTCATCGACTTTGGCTTCGATCTGCTGATTGTTCCACCCTCTCCAGAAACGATCTTCCAGCGTCGTAATCTTCTCCATAATCAGGTGGCGAATATGGGGATCATGCATGAAGTGTTCATGCACCTCTATCTTGCCTGCCTTGATGCCATCTTCCAGATCATGCGCTGAATAGGCGATATCATCGCACAGATCCATCAGCTGCGCTTCCAGCGTGGTCTTGCCGTCAGGAATTCCCCATGCCTGGCGAATCTGGCGAATATACTGCCATTCGCGCTGGTACAATCCTTTTTTGTTGACCATGCCGGAATATGGATATTTGTTAATACCGAGCAGCACGGCATCGCACAGATTCAGGCCATCGAGATTTTCCCTTTTCTCCAGGAACATAATCAACCGGAAATTATGTGCATTGCCTTCGAAATGCTCGTATTTCTCACGGATCTGCAAATGGATCTGCTCCCGCTCTTCTTCGGTGACCACTTTGCCCTGCAGCGCTTCGGCGGTTTTCTGCTCGATCCAGTCTTCCAGAATATGAGCGAGTACTTCTTCGCCTTTGTGTCCAAATGGCGGATGCCCGAAGTCATGAGCGATTGAAGCGCACTCCACCACTTCGGGATGGATAATCAGACCGGGACTGTCTGCCCGCTGTTCATCAATCTCCGGGTAACGACTGAGCAGGCTTTTGGCTGCCTGTCTGGCAATCTGGGCCACTTCCAGGGAATGGGTTAGCCGTGTGCGATAATAATCGCCGGTACCTGCTCCGAATACCTGGGATTTGCCCTGCAGCCGGCGGAATGTCGGGGAATGAATCAGCCGGGAATAGTCCCGCTCGTATGCTTCACGGGAAGCTTCATGTTTGTCTTCCTCATATTGACGATGCTCACGCAATGATTTTAATTCTGCAAATTTATCCATATCATGTTCTCCTATATTTTCTGCATTATTCAATGTGTCGGATTGGAGTGATTATACACATTTTTCAGCCTGTAGGGAAGGATATCCTGTCTGTGCGCTTATGGTCCGTATTCTCTCACGCTTTTATTTAACCTTTTTCAGCTGCTCTGCTGCACTTCATTTTAGGGCCTATATTATAGAAGAAAAAATCCGGACCTGATGATCCGGATTGATGTATTCTTTCTTATAAGGTTATGATTACTGGTTTTTGAGCTTCGGATCGAAGGTATCGCGCAGCCCATCCCCCATCAGGTTAAACCCGAGCGATGTCAGCAAAATGCAAAGACCCGGGAAGATGACCGTCCATGGCGCGGTTTGGATAAATTGGCGGGAATCCGACAGCATTTTCCCCCACTCCGGATCAGGCGGTTGAGCACCCAGTCCGAGGAAGCCAAGCCCGGCGGCTTCAATAATCGCCGTTGCTACACCGAGGGTTCCCTGTACAATGATCGGCGTCAGGCTGTTTGGCAAAATATGCTTCAGCAGAATCCGTGAATCGCCGACTCCAATTGCCCGCGCTGCTGTGACGAATTCTTCCTGGCGAAGCGATAGAACACGTGCACGAACCAGTCGTCCATAGGTCGGTATGTTTACAATCGCAATCGCATACAGCGCATTCTGCAGGGAAGGCCCCAGAATGGCTACAATTGCAATCGCCAGCAGAATTCCCGGGAAAGCGAGCAGAATATCGAAGAACCGGGAAATGATCATGTCGATCCATTTGCCGTAAAATCCGGCCAGCAGCCCCAGCAGTGTACCGATAATAATCGAACCGACGACAGACAGCAGACCAACCCAAAGGGAAATGCGTGCTCCATAGATCGTTCTCGTGAATATATCCCGTCCCAGATCATCCGTACCGAACCAATGCTCAGCCGATGGCGACTGCAGCCGCTCCGACAGTACCTGAGCGGTATAATCATAAGGCGTAATCAGCGGTGCCAGCAACGCCAGCAGGACGAAAAAGAGTACTATGACCAGTCCGACTACCGCTGTCTTGTTGCGCATAAACAGGCGAATGCCATCCCGCCATGGTCCTGATTTGATTTCTTTGAGCTGTGCTCCCGACCCCGTATCCAGTGATGCCTGTGTCATATTCTCACCTCTTACTTGTACTGGATGCGCGGATCAAATAATGCATAGAGCAGATCCACCAGCAGATTGATAATCACGAACATAACCGCAATAATCAGAATTCCCGATTGGATGACCGGATAATCGCGGTTACTGATTGCTTCATAAATGTATCGTCCCACGCCCGGCCAGGCGAAGATCGTCTCGGTCAATACCGCACCGCCGAGCAGCGCCCCTGTCTGAATACCGATAACGGTCAACACAGGGATAAATGCATTTTTGAGACCATGCTTGTAGATAACGAGGAATTTGGAGATTCCTTTGGCTTTGGCTGTGCGAATATAATCGGACTGCATTACTTCCAGCATACTGGAACGGGTCATCCGTGCAATAACGGCCATCGGAATCGTACCTAGCGCAATCGATGGAAGAATGAGGTGCTTCATTACTGTCCACAGTTGGGACCACTGCCCGGAGATCATGGCATCAAATACATAGAATCCGGTAATCGACTCCATCGGATCACGCTGATTCATCCTTCCGATCGAAGGCAGCCAGCGCAGTTCGTTTGCAAAAATCCACTGCTCCATTAATCCCAGCCAGAAAATCGGCATCGATACCCCGACCAGCGCGATCAGCATACAAATGTAGTCAAACCAGGAATTACGCTTCCATGCACTCACAATCCCTGCATTTACCCCAATAATAATGGCAAATAGCATACTCGCCACAGTCAGTTCCATGGTAGCGGCCAGATAAGGGCCAATCTCCTCCGCAATCGGCTCACGGGTGCGGATGGAATTACCCAGATCACCGGTCAGCAGATCACCGAGATAGGCAAAGTACTGTTCCAGCCACGGCCGATCCAGTCCCAGCTGTTCACGCAGTGCCTGCTTGGATTGCTCGGTCGCCTTGTCTCCGAGGATGGTATCCGCCGGGTCACCGGGAATGGCATGTATAATCGAAAATACAATCAGCGTCATGCCCAGCAGTACAGGGATCAGTACGAGCAGACGTTTTGTAATATAGGAACCCATGCGTTCATCACCTGCCATACGTTCATTTGTACAGTGAAATGACATGACTGCAAAATCGGCAGCATGTCATTTCAACTGTATTGATTCTTTTTGCTTATTTACGTATTACTGTTCCATATAAATGTCCGCATACGGCTCCGAACCTGTTGGTGAAGGCGTATAGCCTTTCAGTTTGGAAGTTGCGGCCAATAACGGCGTGGAATGGACAAGCGGTACCCACGGTGCATCTTCCTTGATAATGACCTGAGCCTGTTCATACAACTTGGCACGTGCATCCTGATCGGTCTCCTGCTGTGCCTGTACCAGTAATTTGTGCAGCGGCTCGCTGACATACTGGCTGTAGTTATTGCCACCGATAGAGTCTTTATCGAGCAGCGGGTAGAAGAAGTTATCCGGGTCACCATTATCACCGGTCCAGCCGATGATGAACAGATCGTCTTTTTCCCCTTTGCTCAGATCATCCAGATAGGTCGCCCACTCCGGAGACTGGATCGATACTTTCACACCGATTTGGGCAAAACTGGCTTGAATGACTTCAGCCACTTTACGTCCATCCGGCATATACGGACGGGACACCGGCATGGCGTAGAAAGTCAGTTCCTGATCGATTCCGTTTGGATAACCGGCATCTGCCAGCAGCTGCTTCGCTTTGGCAAGATCAAATGGATAATCTTCGATCTCTTTGTTATAGCCCCACAGGGTTGGCGGGATCGGGTTAACGGCTGGTTCTGCCTGACCGGCAAAGAACGCGTCAATGATGCCTTTTTTATCAACAGCATGGTTTAATGCCACACGTACTTTTGGATCGTCAAATGGTTTTTTGGTTGTATTGAAACCCAGATAGGCTACGTTGAAAGGTGGGCGGTTGAATTTCTGCAGATCCGGGTTGCTTTCCAGCGTCGCCAGATTGTCAGGGCTCAGATCTTCCATCAGGTCGATCTCGCCGTTTTGCAGTGCGTTGAAGCGAGCAGTGTTATCCGGAATGGAACGGACAATTACCTGATCAACCTTCGGCAGACCCTGCTGCCAGTAGTTCGGATTTTTATCGAGTGTGATCGAATCGCTGCGCTTCCATTCCTTGAATACGAACGGGCCGGTACCTACAGGATTCGATTTGAAATTTTCTTTTTCTTTTTCAACAGCGGCAGGACTGGCAATAGAGAATGGAGGCATAGCCAGATTTTGCAGGAAAGGAGCTTGAGGTTGGTTCAGTTGGAATTCCACAGTAGAAGCATCTACGGCTTTTACACTTTTGATCACGCGGGCTTCTTCCGGACCGAACATGGAATCATAATAGTCGAAAGAATCGCCTTCAAACTTGAATTCACTATTCGGATCGTTCCAACGGTTAAAGTTGAATACAACCGCATCCGCATTAAAATCCGTACCATCATGGAATTTTACACCCTGGCGCAGCTTGAACGTGTAAGTCAGACCGTCATCGGAAATAGTCCAGCTCTCTGCGAGGGCTGGTTCCACTTCGGTCGTGCCTGATTTATACGCAAGCAAAGGATCAAAAACCTGCTGGGCAATCTTGAGAGACTCCCCATCCGTTACGATCGATGGATCCAGTGCAGCTGAATCGCCGCCGCGGCCCACGATGAGAGTGCCACCGCCAGCTGCTTCTCCACCCGACTCGGAAGCGGCCGGTGCTGCAGAATCGTTATTGCCACTGCATCCGGACAGGATTAGTACAAACGATAAAACCAGTGTGAGCATCATTGTCCAACTTTTTCTCATAAGCATTGGCTCCCTTCTGAATGGCGAAATCGTGTTCAACCCAATTTATACCCTAATATCTTTTTCATCTATATGTATATTGTTATAGATAGAAGGAATTGGAATTGACCACAGGATGAATTTAATTTACATTATGATGTCGTGTTTGGCAATGAATTTTTACAATAATCCTCTTTTTTATTTTAATAACTAACATCAAACGACAGTTTTCGATACATATTCGTCTTTTTGATGCATCTATAAGGATATATGCTATATAGTATCCGCTTCCATTTCCAGAGTCGAACATTTTGATCTATAGGATTTTTATAGTTAGGTAATATTTCATTATTTATTATGCATTTTTTATCATAATTATGATAATTTATTATGTTTTTAACAAATAAACTTACCAAAGGTAGTAACACTTTTAATAAAATACTGCTAGAATAAAGTGGTATTAAGCAAAAGGGGAGGCATATTATACTTATGGTAACGAAAAAAATGATTTTTAGCCTGGCTGTGTCAGCAATGTTCACTCTGAACATGTCCAGTCTGGTCAATGCTGCTGCTCCATCCGCTCTTACAGTGGAAGGCATCAGACAGCAAGCGGAGCAGGATGCGGGAACAGGTACGCATATCACTCTTTTACATACGAACGACGTTCATGCCCATGCCCTGGAAGAGACACCTTCGATGGGTCTCGCCAAAATTGCCGGACTCGCCGATCTGTATCGTCAAGCGAATCCGAATACTCTGCTGCTTGATGATGGGGATGCAGTACACGGTACTTCATTCGCTACACTTGTGCGCGGCGAGAGTATTATCAAAGTCATGAACGAAATGGGCTTTGCTGCCCTGACACCGGGCAACCATGAATTCGATTACGGGTATGAGCGTCTGCTGGAACTGTCCAAAATGGCCAACTTCCCGTTCATCTCCGCGAACCTCACCCAAAAGGACACCGGAACAGCGCCTTTCGAGCCTTATATCATTCGTGAAGTTAATGGCGTGAAAATCGGTTTCTTCGGTCTGACAACACCGGAAACCGCCTACAAAACCAATCCGAATAACGTAACCAATGTTAACTTTACCGATCCTACCGAAGCTGCCCGCAAAATGGTCGCCGAGCTGCAGGGTAAAGTTGATGTGATCGTAGCGATGGGTCATATCGGTATGGACCAGTCCACCGAGCAGACAAGTATCGATATTGTCAAAGCGGTACCGGGCATTGATGTATTCATCGATGGTCACAGCCACACCCTGCTGGAAAACGGTCAGATGGAAAATAATACGCTGATCGCCAGCACCGGTGAATATGGTGAGCATCTGGGCGTGATCGATCTGTGGGTCGACAAAGGCGATGTAACCAAAAAAGAAGCCTACACTCTGGATGAGAAAGCGGCTGCCAGTGTAACTCCCGACCCGGAAGTAGCCAGCCTAATCACTTCGATCCAGTCTTCCCAGGAGTCGATCCTGAATGAAGAAGTCGCCAAGTCTTCCGTACTGCTGGATGGTTCCCGTGAGAAAGTCCGCACAGGCGAGACGAATCTGGGCGATCTGATCACTGACGCGATGCGTACCGTGTCGGGTGCAGATGCAGCGATCACCAACGGCGGCGGTATCCGCGCGTCGATCGATGCCGGATCGGTCACCAAAGGCGATGTGGTTACCGTTCTGCCATTTGGTAACCTGGTCATTTCCATTGATGTGACCGGCGCTGACATTCTGGCTGCACTGGAAAATGGGGCAACCGATTATCCAACCGCCAAAGGCGCCTTTGCCCATGTATCGGGAATCACATACAAAATCGACCCTGCCAAACCGGCAGGCAGCCGTGTCCACTCCGTAACGGTAGCCGGCGCACCACTGGATCTGAACAAAACGTACAATGTCGCTACGAATGACTTCCTCGTAGCCGGCGGCGACGAATACAAAATGTTCCTCGGCAAGCAGCAGACCGGAACGTACGGCACACTCGATGAAGCACTGATCCAGCATATGCAGTCTCTGGGCAGTGTGAATATGCCAGCTTCAGAGAATCGTATTACGGCAGCAGCAGCGCCAGGCAGCAGCGTCAAGCCTGTACCTGCTCCAGCTGACAAACCAGCCACTGCCAAACCGGCTGCTCCAGCCAAGCCTGCTGCTCCTGCAGCAAGTGCCGATACCGATGTATATGTAGTGAAAAATGGCGATACCCTGTACTCCATCGCCAAAAAGCACGGCACAACCTGGCAGCAGTTGCGCGATGCCAATGACCTGACTAACGCGCACTGGATCTATCCGGGCCAGAAGCTTGAACTGCCGGATGCTTCATAAGCAGCTCTACTGCACGTAACGTTCGAGTTGGCAGTACAGGCATGGTGCGATATTATGCGATTCAACCACCCGTATTGGAATTACACCATTCAACTGTGCAGTATAGGAGTAGAATCAACACGCCAAGTACTATGTATGTTGAAGTTAATAGTTAGCACAAAAAAAGGACCTGGCTATACGCGCCAGGTCTTTTTTTGCTGTTTCAATGAAACGGTTTGTACAGTCACTGGATATAAAACTTTGTGCATCCTTCCTATACATATACATTTTAGATAACAAAGATCAAGTGACATCTCCACCTGCCGTTTAGCGGCTCTCTCGGGTAGTTCCATTTTTCGGATTGAACGCCAGTTCAAACAGCCCGGTCGCCGACAATCCGGCTAGCCCACCTGCCCACAAGCGGGCAACCAGATCCAGCTCGGTAAATGAGTATGCCGCTGCAGCAATCAGCAACCCAATCAGCATGCCGATAACGGGTAGCAGATTTTTGGGAATAGTCAGCGCTGTTTTGACCATCTGGACGAGTGCCAGAATAATTACAGCCAGTGTCGAAGCAAAAGTCAGTACATCATCAAACAGTTCCATATCGCATTCTCCTTTCGTTTGGTTAAATGAGTCCTTTGCGGTACATTACGGTAATCAGGCGGTAAAAGTCATAGCTGCCGCCTTCCGGATCATCCACAATCCCTGCAGCCACCGCCTGATTGACAGCTTCCTGCGCCCAGTCCGGAATTGCCATCCTTCGGCTCTGCTCGACCTGCTGGAGCCGGCTGTCCATGTTGCTAATGCTGGACTTGAGCATATCCCGGCTGTCGGTCAGGGACGCGATCCGGTCTGCCTGTGTTTTGACGAGGGCTTCCAGCGCAGCAAAAGCTTTCTTTTCCTCTGCGGTCATTGCTTCTTCATCTCCCTGGTTGCTGTTATTTGCATATCTCGTCTGCAGCTCAATGAGCGTGCCATGGTATTCATTTAGATCAACGCCGCCCTGAATTCCTTGGACCTGTCCCGAATCGGTATACTGCCAGAAATCCCAGCGCTGCCAGGCGGTACAGTCATCCGGCACCCGGGTATTGCTGTAGCGGGCGATCCATAGATCATAATCGCTTAGACTCCTGCCAAACCGGGTCGCAAAAGCGTTGCCGGTATACAATATCGGACGGCGGCCTCCCAGGCGTTCCACTTCCTGCAGAAAAGCAAGTGCGATCGCAGTGATCTGACTGGGATTCAGCTTGCCCGGATTATCCTCATAATCCATTACCGGCGGCAGATCCAGACTTTGGGCTCCGCCTACCATGTTCAGGCACTCAATAAAATGAGCAGCTTCCCGCTGCGCGGCTGCAGTACTTTGTGCATTCAGAAAATGATAGGCGCCCACCAGCATTCCTGCTGCGCGGGCGCCCTGAATATTGGTGATAAACCGGTTATCCCGGTAGCTCGTCCCTTCACTGGCTTTGACGAACACAAACTGCCGGCCATCTGCCCGGACCTGATTCCAGTTAATGCTGCCCTGCCAGTGGGAGACGTCTATGCCCTGGGCATTACGCTTGTTTCTCGCCTGCATCCCGGGTATCCTCCTCCTGATTATGGTCGATCTGGCTTTCTTTATTTTCCTTGTTTTCTTTGATTTCCTTGACGGCTTCCGGCTGGGCTTCATCGATCAGCATCGGATTCTCCGGCGGCGTATTTTTCGATTCAAAAATATGCACGGCGTTTCGCAAAATATTCGGCATTGGCAGTCCCATTTTGCCGGCGTTCTCGATCACCGAGAGCAATTCATTCGCCAGATAAAAAAAGATCACGGCATCCTGGAAGTAATGCAAACTCCCAAGTGCCTGATCAATGAAGTGTGCAATGGACACGACGACGAAAATCGCGACTTTGCGGATAATTCCTTTGAATCCAACCCTGCTTTTTAATTCGCCCCTCATCCAGGCAGCCGCCCACCCGGAGAACCAATCCACAATGACAAGTACCAACAATAAGTTAATCAACACATCCCAACCCCCAAACAGGTAGCCTACAGCAGCACCATACGCTGTCGAGATTACCTTGATGATTTGCGGCCACGGCTCCCCCATCCCCTTCTGCTCCTTTCTCTGTCGTTTAATTCTTATGAAGGACTACTACTATCTACTATATCTAGGTCGGCCTGCACATAAGCTAACAGGTTGGCTGGTACATCGCTGATATCGCGCCGACCCGCAAGAATCAGGGCAACATATGTGGATGCAAACAGCTTTAATGTCATTTCATTCATGACATATTCATCTCCCTTCTCCAAAGTCCATAAGGCAAAATAAAAGAGGTGATCCTTGTACCAGTTCTCCACCGGTGGATACCTCTTTCAGCTTGCTGTATTTTATAAGTTTTCTGAAATAGACACTTCTATTCGGCAGTCTCTCGACACTGGCATAAAAAAGTATTCATTTCTCACTTATTATAGTGCGAAATCATTTTTCTCTGGACAGGAGCATTTCATACAGCGATGCAATTAACTCCTTATTGTCCAGATCTGCTTGTTCCAAACGAGTAAGCTTTTTCTCCACCGTTTCCGATGCTTCCGGAGCTGGCATAGAATTTTTAATCTTTTCAATCTCTTCAGCAGATAACCCTTCGACCCATTGCTTACCTTCAAAATCCCAACGTGGTTTGTATAAACCAGCCAGTACTGGTTCAGCAATTATTGTGCCAGAACCATCTTCAAGTAATACAGTACCCACAAAGGATTGATCTTCCAATACGTCTTTAACAAAATAGCCCTCTTTATTTACAAATGGTACAACCTTCATATTTACCTCCTATTTTTCGCCTATAAATGATAAGCCATCGAACCATACAGCAGTATTGTACCAGGAATTTTGTACTCTTATTCTGCCATCAGTTTCAACAAGGATGGTAGAATTGGCTGCATCAGCAGAACCGTTACTTGACCTTATACGAAGTTCCAATCCCCGATTCGATCTGAGCAGGATCCCAGCCGGCAAATTAAAGATCACTGTACCAGGAGTTATAATTCCTCCCGCAATTACCCCTCTAAAAACAACTTCTCCGCTTGTTAACTTTGCATATTGTACATTCCCAGTCCATCCATTTAACAATGTAGGCGTCAACCAATTTATCCCTATCATTGTATTTTGTTTGGTACTCTCAACAACCGATACGCGCTGTGTTATTTGCTGCATACCCTGAATCAAATCATTCAGTGTGGCATGTTCCGTTTCAGGATAATTGCCTGTAAGGATAGCTGCTGGAAACGCATTACGAGTAAAATAGGTTACAGTGTACACTGCACTTTTATCGAAGCGCTCTACTCCAATACCTGCTTGTCGAGAACCGAAATCATCCCCATTATTATCTTGGCCCCAACCATCCTGTAATCCATTACGATAAATAAGTAACGGTCTTATCGAGTTATATACCAAAGATGACGCAGAAAATGTTCCTCTTGCATTAATGTAGTAGGCAGTTCCATCACCACTGGACACAGGTTTGACTTTTTCCCTCAGTATCAATCCACTGCCAACTTCAATTACATTATCTCCTCTCGATAAGGTCAAATCCCCTTCGGATGATACTGGTTCTTTTCTCGCAGCAGGAAACTTATACATCAATTGGTATGGCTGCCATGAAGGCTGCGGATATTGTTCTTTAAAATACATGGTTGGTAGAGTTGTAGTTCCTGCACCATTATCATCAACTATTCCACGCCATACTTTTGTACCTGATCCATTGTATCCCGGTGTAAAAATACCATTGGATTGAGTTCCCATAACCCAACCCCAGAAATAAGCCTTTAATTCTTCTACGCTTGGTGAATAGCCATCACTCCAACCGCTATCTGCATTTGAAATAGTGATTGCCAAAAGATTGGGATTTGCTGTTGTTGAATCTGTAAGCACCTGTGCATCGGCTCCGGGGATAGGCGAGTCTGTCAGAAAACGTTGCAGAATAGAACCATTGTATTTAATCACATAGCCAGTGTCTTTTGCAGCACCGAACATAGATAGCGAAGCTACAGTGTATCCGGTTTGCCTACCAAACAGCATCCAATTTTGTGAACCATCCAGCGTAACTTTACGCCAATTACTGATTTTGCAATATTGTCCATCCATTCCTTGCTGTAATTTATCAGCATCTACATCGATTACTGGCGAAGCCAACAATTCAGTATCAAAAGCCAGCATGGCTGCAACATCCGTCTTATCCTTGTTAGCCCAGCGAATTGCATAAGGATTTCGTACTCCAGCGAGACCCTCCGTATATGGATACTTCACAGCGATCTGATCCGCGGTCATTTTATCAAGAGCTGTATATTCGGCATCCGAAATTTCATAAATTCTGAGTCCATCTGCATAAGCTATATTGCCTGCAGCTGCCGCATTAAGTCTGACGACGATCTGTGTATTGTTCACGTCTCCACTGGGGCTATACTTCATATAGGCAGTAATCCACTTACCTTTATCAGTAAATATAGGCGTACTGACCGAAGTACCCTGCAAAGCCAGCAGAACGCTTTTGGCTGACTCATTATAAATATGCCCTACAACAACGTATTTTTTGCCTGCTTTGAGTTGATATGGTTTGGTAGAAACTGCATCTGCAATAGTATTGGCAGTGGTTGCTGTAATTTTCACCGAACCGCCACCAACTACACTCTTGCTGCTATCCATCGTAATGGTCGATTGAAAGCCAGCCAAACCGGCCATGCTTTTGTTCGGTCCCCATGTTCGAGCCTCCAGATTGAGAAGCATACGTCCTGTAATTCCGGTAAGCTGAAATGGTGTATCCCGTTTAGCCGTTATTGTCTGTGTCCCTGGTTGCAGCACAATTTCTTGTCGCACTTCCGTATCCAATCGATTATGCAAATCACCGAGGCCGGCCTCAATCCGGTTCATATCCTGCTCGGTTACGGTGTCATTATAGTTCCAATCCGTCTTTGCCTGATAGTCCATGCTTACGCCCCTTTCACTTCTACATATTGTTTAACAACCGTATCCGCCGCAACAGGAATAAACACTTCGCTGCTGCTGATGATTTCATCACTGACAGAACGTAATTCCAGCCGGGTGACCGATGAGAGATCAACAGCTGGAATCAAATATTCCAGTTCTACCAGATCATCTGTTACCTGCTTGATTCTGAATTGGGTTATTTCATACTCTCCATTCAATGTCACTTTGGCAATCCGTTGGTTGGTATAGCTTGCGATTTCCTGAAGATAACTATTCTGGATCATAACACCCGAACCTCCTCTCCAAGCATCGTAAATGGCGTGCTGCCCAGCTTCCAGCGGGTAGACAGTCTCGTATTGCGTTCAGCAGTATAACGATAAGCCGTTTCGTGCAATATAATGGACTCTCTAAGCGATGTTTGCTGCACATAAGCCAGATTAGCCGGTTTGATCGTTTGCACCGTATAGTTAACTTCCTTGAATACCGCCGCATCTGTCAGATTGGCCATAACTGTCATCACAAAGTTTTGAATATCTACTGTCGCACTCGCTTTACCTGCCCCTAATAGCTGATCCAGTTTTTGTTGCAAATAACGAATCGTAAATGGTGGCTTGGTTGTATAGCGGTTAACAATCCGGCGGCGGCGGAAATCCAGCGTTTCGATCGTTGGATCGGCTTGAATCTTCAGCTGTTGTTCTCTGCGACGTAATGCCGCTTCACTGGATGTCATGACAAACTGATCTCCAAGCATTCTCAAACGGCTTGCTTCAAGCTGATCCAGCTCCATTTCTTCTGTATCCAGCAAGGCAATAAACTCTCTTACAGAATGATAATATTCCGGCTCATACTGCATTAATCGGTTACTCAAGGGTGCCCACTCCTCCCCATACGGCAATCTGTTCAGCTCCCAATACCAGATTGGCCGGTTTGCCGTTAACTGTAGTATCTGTTACATCTGCAATTCCCTTTACACCTACAATGCGGGCATCCAGCTGGCTAATACGGATAATGATCTGCTCCTGATCTTTCCAGCCAGCTGTCAGCTCTTTGACATAGGCTGCGAGTATATCATTCACATCCAACTTCACCTGCCCTACAGTGGCACCAGGTTCCAGTGTTAATTTTGTACTTACAGTGATGACTACTTCTTCTACTCCTGCAATTGTGACCCGGTGTCCAATGGGGGCAAGTCCAATGCCTTCTCCACTATTCACAACCGGATCAATAGCTGTTTGCACACGGCTAATTAGCTCAGTTGAAGGACGACGTCCATTGCTGGCAATAATAGTACATTTGACCGTTCCTCCTCCTTTCCAAACCGGGAATACTTTGACGCCTCCGACTCCTTCCATCTCATTGATGGTCTGCTTATAATCCGAAATATTACCGCCAAATGGCTGTTCATTAATGGCCTGCAAATACCTGGACCGCAATGTCTCATCATCTTCAGCATTTTCTCCGGGCACCAGTACAATATTCAGTTCAGCTGCTGCGAGTCCGGCAATATAATCAAGTGGCAGCAGAGCCCCGGTTGCAGTATTACCAATCTCGCCTGCGGTCTCACAGGTGAGTGCGTATTCACCTGCACCGAGACGTGCAGTTATCTCATAGACTAGATCTCCACTGGCCAATCGACTGCCAATGTTTACTTCTGCTCGTGTACCATCACCTTTATAAAAAATCCCTTTACGAACGGCATGAGTAGCTGGCTCTCGCTGGATACCATATTCAGCTGTACGACGCTCCAGATATTCACCTGTCGCTGTATCTGCAAAAGAAAGATTCAGCTGAATATCCAGTTCAGCATACATTTGAGCCAATTCCAATGCTGCTGGTGCCAGAGCATCATAGATGATACTGCCCTCTCGTTTATCCATTTGATCCGTTACACGATCCAGCATACGCTCCAGTAGTGCTTCGTACGTTTGCGTCTCATACATGAATTTAGTTCACCTCCTCGTCAATCTGAAATGCTCCATATACAGTCTGTACAGTGAAGCTAACCCGAATATCATCACCTGATGTCCATGTTGTACGAAAATCGGCAATTTGTTCGATACGATCATCCTGCAGTAGAGCTTCCGTAATCATTCTTCGAATTTCTGCCCGCACATATAGATGATCCTTACCAAGAATTTCTCTATATTCTGTACCGTAATCGTTACTATAGATCAGATGTTGATAACGCTCTGTAGTAAGAATTTTCAATACCGCCTGTCGCAAAGAATCCAGGCCATCCACTTTACCAGCAATAATTCCGCGTTCCCAATCTACTTTATAAGTCAAACCCGGCATAACCAGATCTGCAGTATCCAGGCTTTGATCCGGCTGCAGCTGTAATCCTGTAGGAATCATACGTTATTCACCAACCGATCCAGTACCACATAACTCTGACCACCCTGAACACGTAGCAGTAGTACTCTATCACCGATCTGTAAACCGGTTACTGTCGTTCCATTTTCCTCAGCAGTCAGCTTGCTGATCGTCTCCGGTATAACGAGCACCGAAGCCGGCAGAGTAAACCGTTGATCAATATTAATTTCCAGCGGTTGATTATTAAGCACAGTTCCATACATTACAGCCATTGGATTTGCATTGGATACAGCTCCCAGACTGGCTTTGCGAATAATATCAAGCATATTTACACCACCTTCACATCGAGAGACATTGTATGATCTGTCCCGGAAAATTTGTGACTGCATTCTTCCACCAGATAAACCTGTACTTCAAATTCATCAAGCAGAATATAAGCAAACTGCCCTGCACGTACATTGACATCACCGATTGCATCTACAGACAGGGTGACCTGCTCGCGATTATATAGCTTCAGGTTAAGTGAGAGTGCTTCCTCAATCTGAGCAATATTCCAACTATCTTCTGCCTTTTC
The DNA here is from genome assembly GCF_054161335.1 of Paenibacillus sp. Z6-24. Classification (NCBI taxonomy): domain Bacteria; kingdom Bacillati; phylum Bacillota; class Bacilli; order Caryophanales; family Paenibacillaceae; genus Paenibacillus; species Paenibacillus sp. Z6-24. Next base: position 3,884,733 of record NZ_CP096398.1, read on the forward strand.
ATACTTTTGGAGTAATCCCCATGCACCGATATGATTAAGATCTCTTTTGATAAAAATATCCCGGTGTCCGGTATCTTTATTATCACGATAGAATTTGATCTGATTGTACGTATCCGAGTCAATACTTTTCTTGATCGAATAATCATACAGATAATGGCCTTTTCCGAGAATGACAGAAGGCTTCATACTCCGGATATCCTGCAACCGCAGCTTGCCAAAGTCATCGTAAAAGACCATCAACTGTGATTTGTACGCTAACGTATGATCCAGGGCACCCATAATAATATCCAGCAGCTTTTTGTTATCCTCGATCAGTGACGGAATTGTATATTTGCCTTTATCCAGCTTTCCAAGTTTTAAATTATTTTGGGTTGCGATTTGCCGGATAACTTCATCTGCGGTTACATTGGTAAATACAAATGTGTCATTACCAAGCAAATAACGCACCTGGTCATAGGCAGTCACTTTTATCTGCTTATCTGTGCCCGTACTTACTGTAAAAATATAGCCATAAAAAAGGTTCGCTCCATTATAGATGAAGCGAACCACATAGCCATTTTGTACGTCAAAATCTTTTTTCTGATAGAAACCATCACTAATCAACGTAAATTCCAGTGAAGCTGGTTTGCCTATTCGACTGGTTTTCCAGGTGATATCCGAAGCAATACCAGATATGTCCCAGAGACTGCCTTGTTTGTTATCGATATGAAGCTGTATCATTTGGCAGCCTCTTTCTGTGGCAGCTTGATCACCATTCCAATCGGCAATTTACGCAGCTCACTATCCTTGATATCGTTCAGCTTCTGTATTTCTTTGTACCGACTTCCATCTCCCAATTGTTTCTTGGCAATCTTCCATAGCGAATCTCCAGCAACCAATTTGTAAGTTTTGGGATTCACTTTGGTGTCGGTACGCTTTTTGGCTACGGTAGACTTGTCTTTGTCTTTTTTGATTTTAACTTTGAGTGCACGGTAGAAGACATACTCTTTTAAGGACAGCTTAAACTGAATGTCTCCCGAGTCTCCCGCAGCCAGTGTCCAGTCGAATTTTTCAATACTGACTGCCATGTTGATTGCCATGAATGTTTCATTGGAAATAAAACGTTCTATTTCGCCCTTTGCATTCTTTACTGCTGTATCTCCAGATAATGCAGACTCGGGCAATTGTAGACCAGAAAACACAAAACGGATGGGACGCTTTGTCTCCATCCATTTCTGGATCATTTCTACATAGTAGTAAGGGGTTTGTAACTCCTTACCAACAACAAATGGATAACGTTGACCTGGAAAAAAGCTTTCCAACGTAATTTCGCGCAGCTTGTTTGGTTGGATTGAATTAATCTCACCAAGATCGATGATAGTGTAACTTTTTCCATCCCCACTGCTATTAATCTCAATTTTTTCAGGATTTACAGGCAGTCGGATCGCTTCGCTTTGATTATTAAACGCCAGGAAAAACCCATACTCCTCCATATCAGGTATACACCCCCTGCGCGGTCGAGACAAATTCTTCTTCCAATTTGCGACCAATATGACCGACAATTGTGTCCAGGTCTGCACCACTATTAATATCACCGGTAGTCACTTGTACAGTCGGGGTTAGATTTACAAAATGCTGAATGGCTTGTATCTCAGCCAAATTGCGCAGCAATTTTAAATCTTCACTGGAGATATCGACTGTACCTTCAATATTACGGATGCTATCAACACTCTTTACATTATTAATGTTGTTTTCAGTATTTCCAGCTGGAGGATAGCCTCCTGGCATACCTACTCCAACTCCTGTTGCTCCTCCATGATTCATTGCTGAATGTACAGCAGGTGGGGGTGTTTTAACAACATCCGCACCTTTTAATGGAGTACCTTGATAGTTACTTAAAGAATCTTTTACTTTACTTGTACCATTAGTTAATTTATCACTCAATCCTTGCCAAGCTTTAATACCGTTTTGATTGGCTCCACCCACATTAGCATTGATTTCTGGTTGATCCATTTGAAACATATTTTTAGTTTTTTGAGGAGCCTGGCTCTCTAAAGCTCCCATCATTTTTTTTACACTGTCGCTTGCACCATGAAAATCTGTCCCTTTTAACAAATCTATGCTGCCCCAATTTGTACCGAACAATTTATTAAAATAGGGAAGTATTGTATTAATACCTGTAATAACACTGTTCATCGCATCAGCAATCAACGAAGTAAATCCATTAGCGAATGATTCTGCTCCATATACAAGATCATACATCACTTGCAAAAAGTACATTTTTAATGAGTAGAAAATAGTTTGTACGGTAAACACTGCGTCATACCAAAGTTTTACAACTCCATTAACAACAATGGCTACAAATGCCCACGCTGCCATAAAGACGATCCTAAATACTTCTCCTATTGCGTATATCGCACCTACGATCATTCCCATCATCTCAGAACCACTTATACCCATCATCTGCAAAATAGATATAACAAGAGCAATAGCAGCCACTACGAGCAAAATAGGCCAATTTATCATAAGCCATTCTGCTGCAATAATTCCAAGTTGTATAATCATAGCTGCCAATAACACAAAAGCAATTGCACTGAGTATAGGTGAGACAATGTCCCAATGCTGCTGAATAACACCCGTCAAAAACAGCAACCCATTAACCAGCATTGCTACAACATTAGCAACAACTACAAAGCCTGCAGTCAGAACATCTATAAGCACTTGGAACTGGTCTGATTCAAATGCATTATTTAATGCATCTAAGGCAGGAACCAGGGCAGTTAAAGCTTGTGAACCAACTGAAGCTAACGTATTACTATAATTATTCGTCAATTGCGTCCATTTTGCACTAGGAGAATCCATCATTGTATCGAAAGCTTTTTGAGTAAAACCTTGCTTTTCCATTAACGCATCCAAGGATTGGATATAACCATCCACATCTCCCGATTTTCCTTTATCAGCAACGCCTGCATTCTCCATGCCTTTTGCAGAAATACCAAATGAGTTATTTAAAGATTTAGTATCACCTTGCATTCCACTAATTAAAGCATTAACAGTGTCATTATAACTTTGACCAGATAACACACTAAGTTTAGATGCCATATTATTTAATTTTTCTGTTTGCATGTCATTAGCTGATTGTTTAAGAAAAGAAAGAGAGCCTGAAAGTACATCTTTTGGATTCATACCTGATGATAATGCTCCCTTTTTGTACTTTTCAAATAACTCTGTTCCTTCTTGGCCGCTTCCTGTAGTAACAACAAATTTACGTCTCATCGTATCATCTTCAGCTGCTCCAGCAAGCGAATCTTTACCTAATCCATATGCCCCAGAAGCCAACTTATTTCCAAATGCTGCTGCCTTGGCAATGTGATTTTTAATATTCTCCCATTTACTAGCCTGCTTATCAGCCAAATCTTCTGCTTTTTGAGAAGAATCATTCAGATTATTTTGAGCATCTGCTGTGTCATTAATAGTATCAGTAATTCGTTGTTGAGCTGCCTGTGTCAATTGCAATGTATTATTAAAATTATTTTGAGTAACATTTAGCTGGGTTAAATGGTTATTGACATTTTGCACAGTCTGATTTACCTGATTAAACGAATTGGTAATGTTGTAAACAGGTACATTAATTGAAATATTACTCAAAGCTATACTAAGCTGCCTTGAGATACTAACAGACAGACTTTGACTAATATTCCCAACCAACTGTGCTCCTATATTCGCCATTGCTTCACCCCCTATACATCAATTATTTCCTTTTTTGCTTACGTTGTGCCTGCTTCTCTGCCTCCACACGTATTGCAATCATTGCGTAGATCGCAGCACGTTCATGGATAGACATTTTCATTAAATCATGTGGTAAGATGTGCAACTCATGGAGGGCATAGTAAGCTAGATTCGCTTCGCTGTCGCCTCCATTAATTAGTTTTTTACGTCATTAACCAAATCATTCATATCCCGGTTGAAACCGTTCAATTCCTGTACGCGTTCACCTAATGCAGCAAACTCACCTGGAAGAAGCATTTTGCGCAGCAAGGATTCTGCACCTATTACCCCATAGGATTTTTGTAAGTCTGCATTTTTCAAATCAGGATAGATAACACTGGCACTCATCAGTTTAGCCATATATTCATTAGGATCAATCTCTGGCGTATACATACCATTTTTCCCTTTCACTTTACGGGTAGCTGCTTTACGGCATTCCTGATTTTCGTCCTCATTCATGCTGCGAAGTTTCCAGCTTACAGGGTTACCATCTGCATCTTTGAATCGTGCAGATACTACAAATTGTTCTACCACGTCAGAAGAGACGTTTTGTGCAAAAAACAGGCTTAATTCACTCATTGATAATTCCTCCTAATAGTTGTGCAATATTTTAATATTCAATAATATCCGCTTTGGCATCATATCTAATATTCCGCTGAACTGATGACAGATGTACCGGAAAAAAACCCAAAATATATGTGCTCATCCGGTACATAGCCACCCTATTTAAATGTTATAAATACGTTGTTAAACGAATTAATTGAATTACTGAACCGGTGCGCTAAATGCCTGATTAATATCTACTCCATCAAAAGTAAAGCTTACTTCTTCTTCCAGTGCATCCGATTCAGTATCCAGCGATGCCATAATGACACTGTCCAGATTCACATCGCGCAGAATAATAGTCTGGTAACCAATGCTCGATGTTGGATCTTCGTTTGTCACTTCGATATCAAAGTACGTGTCTACACCCGTCTTCATGTAATCCAGCATCATCTGACGGAAGCGGGAAGTCATATAGAAGATGGTCATGGTACCGGATCCAGACCAACCTGTTGCTTTATGCTGCACTCCGCGGCGTCCCAGCGTTTTCACTTCGGCTTTTTGCTTTTCTACGGTAGCTTCGAGCGTTTTGATATAAAACATTTCCTCTACCTGGTTATTGATTGTTGCAAACGCACGGCCTTCCTGGCCGGAAATGGTATCTTTTGCTTTTAGAAATGTCATCTTAAACCACCTTCACTTTCATGTATACTTTTTCAACGGAATCTACAGGTTGTACATTTACTTCTACTACAATGCTATCCACTTCATTACCTGCAGTTACACTAATATCCGACTGAGCATCAAAGTTCTGTACTGCTCCAATGTTTTGCAGATCCGTCAGATACGCTACACACTGTGAACGGAACAAGCTGCGTCCATCTGTATTGTTATTCACTTTACCAATAAAATACGATTCAAAAATACGCTTAAGGTCATTGGCAATACTATCGAGTACACGCACCACACGGTTTTTGGCAAAATGGCGCGCTTTTTCCGGCGTATAGGACACGAATGTATTGATATCCTGTTCCACTACAGCGCGGTCGCTGCTAGCTGTAAATACAAACTCCCCTTTTTGCAAAGCTGCCTCTGTCTCGGTATGAGTCAGCTTCCCATTAACATCTACAGCATCGTCATAAGCGCTATAGGTCAGGGATGCGTTAACAGCAGCACCGGCAGTTGCACCTGTTACCCAGGCTACACTCTGTTTTGCATCCAGTACTGTACCATCACTCAGCACCACACCGTTTTTCACGCTGATTACACCTTCATGATCAGCATTAGGGTAGTTGGCAAGCACAGCCTGTACCTTTTTGCCCTCATTGCTGCGCAGACGTTTGATGTATGCAGCATATACGGATTTCAGGGAAGCATCATCCGAGATCAAACCGACTGTCTGGAATTCCAGTGCTTCAAGCTGTTCCAGATATGCGGTATGATCCGCATTGGTTGCCAGCGCACTTGTACCTCCAGCCAGTGGAGCACCCGCAGTCGGTACAGGTGTCCCCTTACCACTGAAGACAACATAGGTATTACTCGCCAGCTCTTCTACTGTACTTACTGTCTGCTTATCGACCACAGCACCTTCCAGCAGCGTTGTTACATCAAACTGTGTTTCATTGTTAATATTCGTTTCTACTACGATTGCCAACTGATTGCCTCGTGTACCACTATATTTGGCTGTTGCTGTCAGCGGCTCTACTTTTACAGAAGCAGGTGTACCATCATTTAGGCGGTATACAATGAGCTTTTGTGCACGCTTGAGCGCTTCACGAATCAGCAGCATTTGTGGAGAAGTATAGTCATAACCAAGAGTCTGCAGCGTATTGTCTCCAGCAACAATGGTAAACATCTTCTTGGGTGCTCCCCAATCAAGGTTCAATGCCAAACTTGCCGTGCCGCGCTCACCCAGTGTCCCAGGAAGTTTACCCTCAGATACAAAGTTAATATATACACCAGGGCGAATTTTATTTTGTGTTGTATAAGTTCCTCCAGCCATTTAATTGGCCTCCTTATTCATAAATTGATGTAGCAGAGATGTTGCTTGTTCAATCGTGTACGGTTTGTCTTCTTCCAGCAGCCCGGATAGTACATCCTTTTCAAGCTGGGTGAATTTTGTTGATTGCATAAATTGCTCTTTTCGGTATGAACCGACAGCAGCTTGTTCAGCCATTGTTTCTCTCTCCTTTGATATACGTTTGCTCTACCTTTAAATTGTCTCCATCTGCTACTTTACATGGGAAGCAGCGGATACATATTGGTCCATTGCACTCATCAGTACACCTGAAGCCGGCGGGCGAACAGTGCGTACCGGATAGTTGACCCGGATTCGGGGAATACCGTCATCCGTATCCCACCGTAGTTCACTGGCCCGGCACAAATCTTCGCCAGTCCCGATAGTCTCAAGCGCTTCAAATAGTTGTTCAATCTGCTCATCCGCATAATGTTCAGCTGCTGGAACGTACCGAATCTCTAACGTGTACACACGTACAAATCGATCACTACGCTCACGCGTAAAGTCTACTGAAACCAAGCGATACTCCAACCTCGGCTGCTTTGGCTCTGGCTTTTCTGCCCGTTCAAACGGAACGTCTGGAAACTTCTCTTGCAGTGATAATTGCACATAGGCGACAACCTCCTGTGCATTCATGTTTCTTCCTCCTTTACCGAGAAGGACGCTCACCTCCTTCGGTTATTACTTACGGAATCAAGATTAGGAAACTTTGCACCACCAGTGTAAAGACTCATTATGTGGAATATTTTTATCCCTGTGGTGTTCCTTGTTTCTTCATTTCCGATAATACAATCTTACACCGGATTTCTCCTAATGGAGACGGTGCTATGGACGAAAAAAGGACGGTTATCAGTTGAGTTTAGCGGCAGAACAGCGGTAAAAAGACGCCGGAAGTGGATCAGCCCTGCAGCAGCGCCATTCCAGGCATTTACAGCCTATATGTCCTGTCATAACCTGCCTATTCAGCAACATTTATATAGATCAATCTTTTACCGTCTGTTCCTGCCGTCAGTACAAGCCCAGCATATGTTTCCACCCCTATGTCCACAAACCGTACAAAAAAAGCCTGCCCGCAGGCAGACTTTGATGTATATCCCCTATTTCCCATTATCGACAACTACCACTACTGCTCCGTCGGAGACGAATTGAGAAACACACTGGAGAACAGATAGGAAATCATCGCAAATACCGGAATGCTCCATAGCAGCACCGGCGAGCTGAACCATGCCGGCAGCGGCATCCACAGCATAATTGCCCAGCTGACGATAATGCCTATTCCATTAAATAGAACAAACTGCAGCGGCATTCGCTGAATATTCAGGCGCAGCCAGCGGTTCAGAGGCGCCAGAATGACCAGCGAATAAGCGAACAGCGGTACAAAGAGCAGCAGCAATACAACAAGCTGTGAACGTATTCCCATTTCCGAGACGAGCACCGTGTTTTGCAAAGCAAAGTTAAGATAGATCGAGCTCAGGCCGCTGACAAGCAAAGAGACGATTGTACTATCAAACAGCCAGGCCTTGTATACATGTTGCAATCTGAACCGGTCGGCGGCTGCCGGAACGGCAGATCTCCTCGCGGTATTTAATTCCCTTTTCACAAAATCAGAGCTCCTGTTCCTTGGCTTTTATTGGATGATCGCCTGCAGTTGTCTGATGGCTATCCGATATTCTATGTACAGCGATAATCCGCATGAGTATAAACGCCTATTATTTTACCATAAAATAACATAAAATGATGGTGCATATCATAAATTATCTTCTTCTATGCTTATTTCTTCCTGTTATGCGATCATACCACAACATTATAAATTACCTGTGAAAGTTCTAACCGAATCAGCAGGCAAAAAAGCTGCCTGTGTGAACAGACAGCTTACCAAGAATAATTGAATTATCCCTTTTCACCATAACCTATCAGGAAGTGCTGCAGGAAGCTTCTGAACGGCGGGTACGCTTCTTCTGCGGCATCAGCTCATCCAGCCGGATCATGCCGGTATCGGCCAGGGCGAGAGCCATTTTGTAAAAGGCACGGGCACGGATCTTGACGTAAGTGTCTTTGCTGATCGGTGGATCGAACAGATAGCTGTATACTTTATAATCGAAAATATCATCATGCTTGAGATAACGTTCGCGCACGAGCAGCTGCTCCCGCTCATTCAGCCGTTCCACGATCGCCTCCACATGCTCGCAGTAAGCGCGGCGTGCAGCAGGAGTATCTACATTATAAATGGCTGCACCTGCTGTCGGATCTCCGGTCACATTGGTCGGTCCGTGCATTCTTGCTTCATATGAAGCTGTAAGCGAAGTTTCTCTCATCTCAAACGTAATCGTCTTGTAAATACGGTATTTCTCAAAAACAGCTTCTACAGCAGCGCGTGTCTGTCGGCGGTCCAGTTCGGGCAGGGAAATCATCGGGTTCATTGTACAACACTCCTCGGATGTAATGTATTAAGTGAAGAAAGTCATCGGTATACGTAATACAGCAATACAACAGGCCTGGCAGCTTCAGCATCTGCTCATCTCCATCTGGCATTTCTGTATTGCCTTTTGGCAATACAATTGGATATATAACCTGTTTATCTTTGATTCAACCACTTGAAATTCCATATTTTTGTTAATGTTCGCATATTGTTCGCATTTCGTATTCTTAAGATACCATGCTGACATGCTATTCGTAAAATTCGGTTTAAGGTCATTTTGGCCGCTTAATCATTCATTATCTCCATTATTCTCTTCACCATGTGCCTTTTGGCAAAGAAAAGATTTCCATTGTTTACCTAATGGCAATATTGGGGTATAGTACATATATACGTTTTGACTTCTTGTGTCATGTTATGAACGATTGGTGTTCACAGTGCCTATAGAAAGGGTGTTTTGTCGGTGGATAATTCTTCATTTGGCAGTTATTTGAAGCAAATACGTGAGCAGAAGAACTGGAGTATTAACCAACTGGCAGACCTCGCCGGCATCAGCACTTCACAAATCTCACGAATTGAAAATGGTAAACGCGGTGTTCCCAAGCCGCAGACGATTGAGAAAATCGCCCGGGCGCTCGGTGTCCCGTATGCGGAAATGATGGACCGAGCCGGATACCTGCGACCCGAGGAGAATCAGCAGACTCCGGAATGGGCGAATGCACGGGACAGACGTGATTTCAAAAAAATGTTAGAGGAAGATGGTGAATTGATGTTTGACGGTGTTCCGCTGGATGATGAAGACAAGCAGCGGATCAAGGATGTGTTGACCGGGTTATTCTGGGAAGCCAAACAGATGAACAAACGCAAGCCGGTTGCCCCGGATGATCGCCGCAACCATTCCTGAGACATCGTCGCCCATGCAGACGACTGTACCTGCAGTCTCTGCTCTACCGGCAGTTGGAGATTACAGCTGCACCTATAACGCCAAACGCTTACGAGGTGATTGTACCGATGGATGATACTGCAGCTCATCTGGTCCACAAGTATAAGACAAACTGCCCTTTTGAAATTGCTGAAGCGCTCGGCATACATATTCGCTACATGGATCTCGGCAAGTCCACGAAAGGACTGTACTACAAAAAACTCCGGCGGCGCTTCATTGTAATCAATCAGGGCTTATCCGATCAGTGGCAGCGATTTGTGTGTGCGCACGAATTGGGTCACGATCGGCTTCACAAAGGATTGAGCCGCTTTTTCCTGGAGGAACATTCTTACTTCTGGCCGGGCAAGCTGGAAAGGCAGGCGAATTCGTTTGCCATTACCCTGCTGACGGCCGGACAGGAACAGCGTGCAGGTGAGACGCTGGAAGCTTTTGCAATGCGCACAGGCATCCCCCGGGAAATGCTATATTTTTTTGATTTCTGACCGAACATATGTTTGTTCACTTCTATTGGTTTGGTTCATGTACTTCTGCTGTACAGCAAAAAGGAACGGCCTGGTAAAGCCGTTCCTTTTTAGCATGTTCATAAAGGTCTGCAAATGGCGCTCTGACGCGGCTGGACACAGTAGAGTAATTGCAGACTAGCCCGACAGTTTCGGCAGGAAGACAATGCCAGCGATGATCAGTGTCAGAATAATGCATACATTCTCAACAGCAGAACCTTTTTTGGTGCCTGTGCTCATCAGGTTGAAGCGCAGCTTCCATTTCAGCGGCGGCAGCAGCCGTACACCGCGGTTGGTCAGTGAATCGGCTAGCAGATGCAGCAAATAGGAGACACCGCCGGCAACCCAGATGCTGGAGCCCAGATGAGCTGTGGTGCCATAGAGCAGCGCTGTCCAGGCGGCGGTGCCGTAGATCGTATGCGTCAGCCCGCGGTGCGGCAGGAAAGTACAGATAATCAGCAGACTGCCGCCCATATAGTTCCATGGAGCAATCTCGCGTCCATAGATAATAATGCCGACACCGATCAGGAACATGACCACTTTGCGCAGCGACCGGGTCGGCAAAAAGGCAACAAATACTATCGCTACCGCTATGCCGATATCCCATGGCATGCCGAACATTCCTTTCCACAGAATCCAGACGACAGAGGCAAGCATAATCGTCTGCAAAATGCGCAGAATCGGCTCGGACAGTGTCTTGGATACGAGGATTGAATTAGGCTCGTCAATATCGGGTAATAATGAACTGACGGCAGCGGCCACTACAGCAGCCGAAGTCACAGGAACGCCGGCCATCGTCATGAGCGATACCGTCAGACCTGTACTGATAATAAAGTGGGATTTGCCCATCATAAGCGTATTCTTCCTTTCAGATTGCTTGCGCGTTGATCGTGTTGTAGGAGTGACTATGCCTCGTGCGGCACAGGTGATATCCGTTCGGCAGAACGATTTGTAAATGAACTGTTTTTATTATCAACTCAATGTTAAATTTTGGATATCATGCGCTGTGGCTCGCTGAATTATAGTATGGTAATGATAGAAACAGCTTATTATCCGCCCGTCTGATCCATGACTTTCAAGAGCCCTGTTCGGCTCCTTACTAAGGAGAATGATTGATATGAGACGATCCAATAAATGGCTTCCGGTCCTGCTCTGCAGCCTGCTGTCCGGTTCTTTGCTGACCGGGTGCGGCTCTGACATGCTGGCCGGCAGCAGGGCAGACCATGCCAAAGGCTACAGTGCGTCCGTCAAATCGATGCAGGTCATCCAGCCCCAGCGCACTTCGGTAAGAGTAACCCCTTCCCCAGAAGCTCATGATCCGATTTTGCCGGAACAGCTGGCCGATGTGCTGCTGCAGGGCAATTATGAACTGGTCTATTCCCAGACCTCGCCGGAATTCAAGCGCGAAGTCTCCTGGCAGGCATTTGTCGATACTGTGCAGTCCCTGAACAGCAGAGTCGAGCGTTATGTACCGGTCACGGAGCAGCATTATGAAGATTCCTTGCGCAAAGTATGGGTCGACAGCCATAACAGCCGCCAGATTACTGTCCTTTTCGCCGAAAATCATGCGGATTATCCTGACCACACTATTCTCGATTTGCAGATACAGCAGCTGCAGATCCATTAGACAGACATACAATCGTATACGGAACTGAACTATTATAGCACATATGTTCGTGTAAATAAAAACAAAGAAGGCGGATGATGACATGTAGATGCCATATCCGCCTTCTTTACTTTTGCCTGTTTTCCCTGCCAACTGCCGCTGCAGGCAGTATCAGGCTTGCACTGCATCCGATCCGGCCTGATCCATCTGCTGCAGACGCTCCATAATCCGGCGCTTGCGGTACAGTGTACGACCGACTTCGGTCAGACTTTCCAGTGAGTTTTTATTAACAAAAGAGCCGAAGACGATCCCGGCAATCGGCACCGCCTGGAACAGCTTGCGCCAGCCAAAGTTATCACGGTACGTCATAATTACTTCACGCCAGCCCTGAATCTGGGAAAAGACCTCTTTGCCTGTATCTCCCTTTTCAAAATCCGCCAGTTCTTCCAGTACGGCCTTTTTGCCGACCACATCCGAGGAAGCGAACTGCAGACATTTCAGGATAAACAGCCGCTCTTTGGGATCGGAAGGATAATACCCGTAGCACAGGGCAATCTCCTGCAGTGCCTTGAGCGAGATGCCGATCATCGCCGGAATATCCGCTGCGATCGTGAAGATGCCGCCTACTCCCGACGCGGCTCCCTCCAGTGCTGCCAGATTGGAACGGCTTCTGGAGATTTCCAGAGCCGTATTGTCCATCACTTTGAGCGGCAGCTGGGCCACATCACGTGGAGTCAGCTCGGCATCTTCCTGGCCGTTTGCCTTGGCCAGACGCTGCATGATTCCTTTGGGGGAGACGAGATATTTACCGCCATTTTGAATAAAGCGTCCCAGCTCATTGAGTGCGGTTCCGATCTTGTCCCGGATAAATTTGGGGGTCAGACGATCCAGCAGCATAAATGGAATCCGGCCGATTTTATCCAGAATCGAGCTCCCTCTCTGATCTTTCTCCCATTTGGCGATCTGCTGCAGTTCCTGTTCCAGTTCTGTACGGCTCTCCTGTGTATGCATTCCATCGACTCCTCACTGTTGATATGTATCTGTATTCCATACGCTGGTGCTTCTGTCTCTGTGTATATGTATTATACCCGATTCAATCGGTTTCATGACAACACGGTCTGTGTTTGTGCTGCAAACGCCGAATCAGATCAAGACCGGCTTATGCCGGAAGTGACTATCTTGGCATTATCCTCTTTTAAAATGAAAAAGCCGCGGAGCATCTGCCCGCGTCTATAAGAAGTATAAGGTTCTATTGGATATCCCTGCTTACACAGGAAGTACAGCCGCGTGCAGAGCACGTATCGGCTGTCAGATCATCTGTGCAGAATCTTTGGTTGTATCCTGAGTCTCACGGTTATCACGTACAGGCACATAAGTGATACGATCAATCAGCAATCCATTGCCAACTGGCTCTCCGTTTACTGTAATGGTGATTTTTTTGAAATTGGGATCAAAGTTAGTATCGTACATATTGTTCACTCCTCGAATGTTATAATAGAAATAGTCGTATATGGTTTCCATTTATAATGGATAAAAAGGCGTTAATCCGGTGTACTGCAGATTGCAAGCGATCATATGGCAGGTGAAAACTCGCCGCTGGTCCTCCAGGACATGTATTTATTACCCTGTGCAATGACCTGTTAAACAGTTGTATGGAAAAAATCCAAATTCATCAAGTGAGCACAAGCCGTTCACTTCCCTGCTGCTGTTCCTTTATTCACCCAATTTTATTAAGAAAGTGCATCATCGCTGCCTTTTCATACGTAAACCTTGTAAGATCATACTGAATCAGCGTCCATGCAAAATTCAACATTGTGGTTAATATACAGTTAGGATACCTGTCTCCAAGCAACCGCTCCACAGTAAGGAGGAATTTATGTGAAATTCAAGTCCCGCTACCTGCAGACCGGTCTGATCGCGGTACTCGTTCTGTCCGGACTGACAGCCGCCCAGCCTTCTGCTCATGCCGGCTGGTGGGAAGACTATAAAAATGGTGTCAAAAGCTTCACCAGCCTGCCCGAGGAAGTCAATGAACTCAAGCAGGGTTACAGCAATGCGATGAACCAGCTGGACCAGGCGCAGACCAGCATCGAAGCCTACCGGGAGGAAAATGCCCGGCTGGCCGAGCAGAACCAGCTGCTCGCGCAAACGGTGCAGCAGCTGCAGCAGTCCGAAGCCGAGCGTGCGGCAAGTGCCCGCTTCTGGAAAACGATCGTCTTCTCAGCGATCGGGCTTGTGGCCCTGTGGTTTATTTTCACCCGTCTGGTCCGGTTTGGACTACGCCGCCGTTAAGCTACGGCGGCTCTTTGTTTATATGCTTATTATGGGATAAAGGAGGTTCTCTCTTGCAACTGGAATGGCAGCAATCCACGCATCCCCCTGTCTCCGGACAGGCGGTTACTGTAGCATTATCCGATCAGGAGAAGCTCCATATGCTTCACCCCGGACAAATTATCGCGTATGACGGCCCTTCCGGCGGACGGCATGACCGGCTGATGGATGTCAAAGGCATGTACCGCAAACGCAATCTAATCCGGGCTGACTTTACCGGTCCGTGCCGGTTTGTCGCCTCCCTGCCGCCCGGCTTTAACATGATCCCAATTACGATCGAGGCAGGCAGCGATCTGCTGTATGATTTTCGCCATTTGTTCTATTATACGGAAGGCATCACTATGCAGACACGGCTGCTCAAGCTCAAGAATATCCTTATCACCCGGGATGTGGTCAAAGTGAAATTTGGCGGTCAGGGAGAGATTGGACTGCTCACCCAGGGAACTGTCATGGAGATGAAGCTGCATCCATCCACTCCGATCTATGTGGATGCGCGCAGCCTGCTCGCCTATCCGGAAAATGCCACCCTCAAGCTGAGCGTCTACGGCAATCATCTGGCCAGCCAGCATATGCACTACCAGTGGGCCATAACCGGCAGCGGCTCCATTCTGATCCAGAGCGGCCATGATAACGGTGAGCTGGCAGAGCATCTGAACGATGACAGTCTGTTCCGGCGCATCCTGCGCGAAGTGATTCCGTTCGGCGGCATTTTTATCAAATAAGGATCGATTCGGTGGCGTTTTTAACAGACCCCTATTTATACTTATTAATATCTAATTCACACTACAAAGTTTTTATGCTAAAAATCCTCCCTATCATCCAATCGGATAGGGAGGATTTCGTGTTGAGAAAGGTTCAATAAACGGCTTCTGTCTAATCAATCATCTCAGTCATCGGCCGATCTGTTCGTTCAGAATGCTATTTTATTAACATCTGTCCCGCTGCGCACGACTGCCGGACAATCCATTCTTCTTACCGTCTGTGCAATCGGTCAGCGTGAACCTTCTGCTGTCAGGATATCCTGCTCCAGATTTGGAGCGGCCAGATCCGCTTTCAGATAGGTCTCATCGGTCGGCAGCAGCAGGTTGAACTGCTCGCTGCTGCACAGCGTGATTTTGCAGTTCTCCACGGTAAAGTCGAGCACATGTCCGCCACCGTTGCGGGCATCGTTAATAAAGTGCAGATGATAACCCGCAACACCAATTCCCTGGGCAAATGCCGGTGTCCAGAACCCGGCGATAATGCCTTTTACATTTTTGAAATGGAAAGACGGCTGGGACTTGGTTACTTCCACGAATGGTTTGTACGGTTTCTCCTGATGCGGAACCGTGCGGGTGTGCACTTCGCGGAACTGTCCTTCGATCCGGATTGCATGGAACACGTTCGGGCTGGAGATCAGTCCGTCCAGTACCTTTTCCAGCTCTTCCCGGGTCATGGTCCGGTTGAACTCATGCGTCTGCTGGGCTTCGAAAAAAGTCACGGTAGAGAACGGTGTGCTCTCTTCCAGCAGCACCCGTTTGGCTGTGCCGTTCGGATACAGATGGTAGAACGATCCGTCAAAAGCGATCATCTCTCCATCCAGCTGGTGAAAAGTACCGATCCCGAAATCGCCGTATTGCTTGAGTTCTCCAAATGTGATTGCACCATCATACAGTCCGCTCAATAGGGCAACCATCGTCGAAGCTTGATAGACTACAGGGTTTTTCATGATATTTCTCTCCTTTTATGGGTCCGTTCCATAGGTGTACTGTCAGGTATTTTTCTCGCCGATCAGTTCATGGCATCCGGCAGCAGTTTGGCGCCGAGCTTGATATTGTCTTTGTAATCGATAGGAATATCCACAACGACAGGTCCCTGCTGGGCAAGCGCCTGACGCAGTACCTCTTCCAGTTCGCCCGGATGATGAACACGCAGACCGACTGCACCGAAGCTCTCCGCATATTTCACAATATCCACATCTCCGAAATGAACACCGGATGTGCGGCCATATTTCATTTCCTGCTGGAAAGCGACCATGTCATAAGTACCGTCATTCCAGACGATGTGGACGAGCGGAGACTGCAGGCGTACCGCGGTTTCCAGTTCCATCGAGGAGAACAGGAAGCCCCCGTCACCGGAAATGGATACGACCTTCTCATGCGGATTCACCAGTCCTGCGGCAATTCCCCATGGCAGTGCGACGCCCAGTGTCTGCATACCATTACTGAACAGCAGACGGCGCGGTTCATACGAACGGAAATAACGGGCCATCCAGATATAGTGGGAACCGACGTCACAGGTGACGGTCACCTGATCATTGATCAGCTTGCGCAGGGTACGGATAAAGTACAGCGGATGCACGCGTCCTTCTTCCGCAGACGTGATCGCAATATCGTCCTGGGTCAATCGGTTCTGCTGGCGGCGCATGGCATTACGGGCTTCAGTGGAGAAGCGCAGCCCTTTCAGCAGCGGAGTCAGTGCATTGACGTTCATCGCAATATCCCCGATCAGCTCGCCGGCTGGCTGGTAATCCTGGTCAATATCGGCTTTGCGGTTGTCCAGATGGAAGACAAGGCGATTATCGCCCTTATTCCACAGGTACGGATCATATTCGATCGGATCATAACCGATGGTGAGCACCAGATCAGACTGCTGCAGCAGAATATCACCCGGCTGGTTGCTGAACAGACCAACGCGGCCATAGAAATGATCTTCCAGATCACGCGAGATCGCTCCGGCAGCCTGGAACGTCTCTACGACCGGCAGATCGGTATCACGGATCAGCTCACGTACCGCAGCGGTTACCGCCGGAGAGCTCGCCTTCATACCGAGCAGCAGAACCGGCATTTTCGCCTGACGAATCTGCTCGGCAACCGAGGTAATCAGTTCGGCTGGAGCCGTTCCCAGCTGCGGCATCCGTGTATTATGGAAATGAAACTCGCTTGCTTCCTGCAGCAGCACATCGGTAGGCAGACTGACAAAGGCTGCACCCGGCTGCGAAGCGGAAGCTTCACGGAACGCATTGGTAATCGCTTCGGCGACGTTATCGGGATGTCCGACTTCGACGCTGTATTTGGTTACCGGCTGGAACAGACCGGCATTATCCATTGATTGGTGGGTCCGCTTCAGACTGGCTGTACGCGGAACGGCACCGGCAAGTGCCACGACAGGATCACTCTCTGCATTGGCAGTGACCAGACCGGTTACGAGGTTGGATGCACCAGGACCGGATGTTACCAGACATACACCGGGTTTGCCGGTCAGTCTGCCGATCGCTGCCGCCATAAAAGCAGCATTTTGTTCATGTCGGCACACGATCAGCTGTGGACCACGGTCCTGCAGTACATCGAATACCGGGTCAATTTTTGCACCGGGAATACCGAATACATATTTAACATCCTGGGCAATCAGGGTATCCACGACCATATCGGCCCCTGTCTTTGCTTTCGGTGTGGCGGCAGCCGCCATTTCATTGCTGGAATCAGAAGTCTGTGCATCGGAAGATTGGGCAGTTGGGATCATCATATTCTCTCTCTCTGTTCGGGTAGTCGTACTCATTCTATCCATCTCCTTTTTTTGGTGTGCGTATGTTATTTTTCTGTAATTACATGTAAATATGGAAAAGAGTACATATCTATTCTATTACCATAAAAAGTAAAATCAACCCTTAAAATTTGAAATATCTACTGAAAACGATAACAAAATGACCATAGTCCCGAAATAGCTATCAATTTCTTATTACGCTATTCATGTAGCGTTTTCATGCATGATTTTGCCCGTTCATGCCGGAATAAAGCCTATATTCCAATCTTTAGAATTTAAAAATATGTATAAAACAGCATATTACCATCATGTTCCAGTCTACATTGTTTATAAAAACTATAGCGCTTACCCAATAACAAAGAATCAATGAACGACACTCCAGCGGAGCAGCAGTATAAGCCAACTGGATATTAAACACAAAAAAGCGCCCTACTTTTCATATCATTCGAAAAGTAAGGCGCCTGCTTTGTTTTTATTCATATTGGGAAAAAACGGCTTATGATTTCCAGAGTTCAAAACGAGGCTCGACCAGCTTGTTCAGCATTTTGTACTGCTTCTGGTCAATGTAGGCCATCAGCAGATGCTGACCGAGTGCCATATAGACAAACTGCCGCTCTCCGCCGCGCCGCATATCCAGCTGAATTACCCGGTCAAAAAACGTCTTGTCTGCCCATTCATGGTAATACCGGATATCCCATTCGACTTTCTCTCCATGATACAGGAAAGAGAATAACACCTGCTCTTTCTCGTGATCAAGACAACTGCGGATAAACTTCATATCCAGCTGATCTCCGGTCATCGCCACCATACGTTCGGCCAGCTGAGTGTATAGATCGGTGTTCTCAATTGCCTGCAGATCGACGTACCAGAGCTGATCCGAAGGATAGACGTATTCATGATCCGTACAGATCTGTTCTCCGAGTGAAATCAGCAGATTGGTATATGGCCGCTCCTCATACCAGGACAGTGAATTGCCAGCGATTACCTGCTGCATCTCCACCTGGGCATTCAGTACAATGCCTGCCTCCTGCAGCTTATTCCACTGCTCTGCTAACGGAATCGTTTTATTGCGAAAAAAACTGATCATTATTAATCTCCTCTCTGTTATACATTCCTCAGATTGGCATTGTTTAACGGCCTTTTTCGTCGCGCTTCAACCATTCTTTCGCATTTACGTTCACATCTATTTTGCATAGTTATTTTTGGTCTGTAATAAGGGTACATCAGGTAACTGTCATTTCTGCTCGTTTGCTAGATGCCTTGTTTCCAATATAGTATATACGGATACTTTACGTATCACAGAGCATATTTCAGTGTAACAGGATCGTACCTGCAAAATCCTGAGTCTAAAGACTCCGTTGTTCAGAATTTGAAGATATTTGTCATAATCGGTATACGTGATTGCGCAATTAATAGTCTTTACTACCCATTATATTTACAATTGAAAAGGGAGCTGACCTATATTTTAGCTAATTTTCTTGAGTAAAGTGCTTAAATACTAACTTTTTAAATACTTTCGACTTTTTCTGAGGATAACCGGTAAATTGTATCTATACAGACATGGCTTTGTGCCTTGAATGTTAAATAGCGTCCCGATCCAAATAAAAAGGATGGCATTATCAAGATGAACGTTCAATAACTGCAGCATAAATAGCCACCCGCTGTATCAGATACAGTAGATGGCTGTAGGAAACGTGCTTTTGGGGCTGTTGGATCGACTATATTTATACCGAAAACAGCTGTGAAAACAGGAACAGAATAGAACCTGTCAGATGATTGAGCACATGATCAAGTTCCGGTCATCGAATCAGTTGTTAGCATTTTCCTCGCGTTCACGCTGGACATGAGGCGGTATGTCCTCGCTGGCGCAGGCATCCCATGCTGCATCAATAATGCGATCGAATTCATCGTCATTTTCCTCGATAACCGTCTCCAGGGCTTCGATCTCTTCTTCCTTGCCGGATTCATTGAGGAAATGCAGGCTGTAATCCCAGTCTGTTCCCCGTTTGGAGAACAGGGTGATTTCATAAGGTTCTGCATGACCTTCGACTTCCAGTTCGACTTTGCCGATATAGCCTTTTTCCGGTTCTTCCATCTTCTCCAGCTGAGCACGGCGAATGGTAATGTTCATGGGTGAATCTCCTTTATGGTTAGTTAGTTTGATATAAGCGAGTGGTTAAGGCGATAGTGCCTGATGTATGGCTGCTTGCGGTCAGGTTGGTGCTATCGCTGTCTGCTTTAAAATAACATGAATAGGGAGTGCTTGCCAATGGATATGGGGAGGTTGGTCATCATTCACTCCAGAAAGGAATAGGACACGTCCTCTGGTTAAGCCCGGAGATCCTTTAATTATTGGGAGAAAAATGAGGATCTCCAGGCTTAAAGCAGTAAGATATTTTGCTGCGCAAAAATCACTTTTTATTGCACTCCGCGTTTGAACTGCCAAACGCTTAAAGATCGTCCGTTATCCTTATTTCCTTTCTTCCGTTCCGTTAATATGGCATACAGTTCAGAAAATCGTTTATTTCGGCGATTGTATGAGTTGTATGTTCAAGTATATATTCGCAGCTGGCTTTATCTGAATAATACGCTACTATTATTTTAAATGTCTGATTTACTGGTCTTGTACCAGTTCAACTTATGCAACTCTTTTAGGGTGACTGTAGGGACAAAAAATTGATAATCTAGCTCTCTCGTTAACTGTCCTATCATAAAATCTCCATCTTCAGTTTGTTGGATTTTCCAGTGCTGACTGGCAAAAGCTGCTCCCTGTTCGATCAGCTTCATTGCCTGAGTCCAGGTATAGGTTTCACCAACTTCAATCTTTTCCGCAATATATTTCTGATAGGCAAGGATTTGTTTTTCATCACCAGCATCTTTCGATTCAGAATCATAAACCAGTTCAAAGACCAGACCATTCAAGTTATTATCCAGATAGGTTTGTACAAATTCATCAGAAACAAAAATATTACGTTTTAGCTCGGGAATTCGGAAAATATGTCTTCTGACAGAATGCATTAAAAGTGCATCTTTAAAAACATAATGATCATATGTTCGAAGTAATTTTAAAATTTCAATTCTTTTTGGTATAGCCAGACTATGATCAATATAATCATCTATGTTGAGGATATTACATATAAAAAAGTTATGATCAGGATGTGTCACAGATAGAAATTCAACCTGATCTCCAATTAGCGGCTGAAATACTTTTAGTGCTTTTCGACTAAATAAAGGTAGTCCGTGGAAGAAATTTGCAAAATCAGAATATAGACCTTCTGAATACGTTTTTAATTTTATGCCTGACCAATCATTAACTTTCTCGCCTATACATAGTTCATTTATTAGTTCTTGTATTCTATTAGCATCTTCTAATTCGTCAATACGTAAAGCTTCGCCTGAGAGCATAATACTCCAAATTTTCATTTATTTCCTTCTTCCTTCGGATTGCAAAAATAGTATAGATGTTAAGCTCTACCCTTATCCAATGCAGATTGTTTTGACGTCTTGATTATTTCTTTCAGTTTAAATCTAATTCACCCAAACTTAGTATAGATGCTTCCTGTAACTCCAACTGCATTTCAAGAGATCCCATTTTTTCTATAGTCCGGCTATTTGTATAGCTGGAATCTATAATCAATTGATGGAAAATATCGAAGCAACCTATTGGAACCTCATTAATAGTCACTGTAAGATTTTCCACATATTATCTACTAATACTTCTAGATGAATGCTCAATTATAATTCTTTGAATTTCTTCCCACTTGTTTCTTTTTTGAATTTCCAACAATTCATTTATAAGAGCTTGCATAGTAGTCTCACTTTCAGACTTCTTGAATTCTTGTATTGTTTCCAGAACGCCAATATCACTCTCTGCTATTACAATATAACAATCCAAAAAATACTTAAATTTCTTGTATTTATCTGCATTCATGGTTTTATGCTCCTTTATATACTGAAAAACCTGTCCAAATAATCCTGTATTTATGTGATATCAAGCTTCTGAACTGAATTTTTGTATGCGTGTCTATATTATAATTACAATTCAAAGTTTATATTTTTCAACTGTTCTTGTAAGTTCCAATTTACTGGCTTTCCTCTGGATGAGAACCACGGCGCATCATGCTTTAACCAACCGGCTCTATATTCTGGTATAGTCTGCGGGTAACTTGCAGCATCATCATCAAATCCGGCTTGAAATCCACAACAAGGACAAATTTCATAGCTTGGCACCCCTTCTACATATTGAGGTTCTTCCAATTGATCATACCCACATACCAAACAAATATTATTCATGATTCCTCGACTCCTCTTCAATATATGGATTAAGACTCCTACTCCAAATAAAGCAATTATATTCAGAATTCAAACAGTGTCTTATTAGGCTAGAAACAGTCAAATTTTACATATAAAAAAATTCATTAAAGTGCTATAACTCATTATTTAAAGAAGTGCATAAAGCATTAAAATGATTTTATCTTCATTAGATTGGTTAAAAAAATCAAATAGAGAGCAAGCATACATACTTCATCCAGTCATCCGATTGTCTAGTGTCAGTCAGACCCTGATTTGCTCACTTCGGCAGTCTCTACACTATCACTTTTATCTCCACTATATGAACAAATCCAGTCATTCTCATCTGCTGAAAGGAGTAATGTTTTATGTATCACGTCATTCTTGTTCGTCATGGGGAAAGTGAATACAATCGCCAAAATTTGTTTACCGGCTGGACCGATGTGTCTTTGACCGAAAGAGGTATTCATGAAGCACGCGAAGCCGGGCATCTGATCCGGGAAGCCGGCTATACCTTTGATATGGCATTCTCGTCTGTATTGAAGCGCTCCATTCAGACGATGCATTATATTCTCGACGAGCTTGATCTGCTCTGGATTCCCGAGCAAAAAGCCTGGAAGCTGAACGAACGGCATTATGGCGCCCTGCAGGGTCTCAGCAAAACGGATACAGCACTGAAGTACGGCGAGGAACAGCTCCATTTGTGGCGCCGCAGTCTAACCGTCCGACCGCCGCTGCTAAATCCGGATGATCCGCGTAATCCAAGGCTGGAGGATCGCTACAAAAACATTGCCGATCATGATCTGCCGCTCGGGGAAAGCCTGCAGGATACGGTGCACCGGGTAGGTGATTTCTGGCATCAGCGGATTGTGCCGCTCATCCGCAAAAAAGAACGCATCCTGATCTCCGCCCACGGCAACACCCTGCGGGCTTTGATCAAGTATATGGAAGATATCGATGAAAAGTCATTGACCGAGCTGAATATCCCAACCGGCATCCCGCTCGTGTATGAGCTGGATGAGCATGTACAGCCGATCCGCCGCTTTTATCTGGGTGAACCGGAACATATCGAACGCAAATCCGCCGAGGTCGCCAACCAGGGCAATGTCACTGAGTAAAGATTGATGCTGAACGAACAGGCACTGCAGCTGGCCAAGCAGCATATGCTGTTCTCCCCCTATGTGCCGGAGCCATTTGATACGATTGGCAAATATGCCAGCTACCTGAAGCAGCAGGATATCTGGTATTTCTGGTGGGATTGATTTCTGTTAGATAGAGTAGCGGCTGTATACGGCAGTGATCTGGCGTACAGCCGCTTTTTTACTGATTTATTATCCCTTTTGCAAAAAAGCAGCCATCGATCACTTGATTTAATCACTTTCTGTTTTACACACTTACTATGTTTTATAGTAAATTACAGGAGCATATCCGCATATATATCTGCTTTTTCAAGTTGTTTCTTAAAATCTTCTTGGTGATCTGCAGAACAGCAAAATATTACTTTAAAAGGCATCGGTGGTTGTTCAGGAACACAGTATTGTCTTCCATTGCTCCATTCTAGAGCTGTTATTTTTAATATATCCAAAATTGCAGACAGATCATTATCAGATAAATAAAGTAATTGTTCGGCATTACCCATACAAACAAGGTGTCCTTGAGCATTCAACCAATCCAAATCACTCAGACACTCCTCCAAAGCATTCCAATTCCAACCAAAATAAGAAGGGAAGCTAAACTTTTCATTAAATTCTTCAAATACTCCGTCAATGGTTCTGCAATTCTCTCCATCAAGAAAAGTTACTCTTACATTTTGATTATTTATATCAGGTGCTGCCTCTGATTTCGTATGTTTATCTGTTTCATCCAAATTCATATAAAAATTCGGTTCTCCTAAAAACAGATGGAATTCACTAACTAACATATATTGCCCTCCCCTCACCATAATTTATTAATATAAAACCTTTTGGTTTCTATATTGACCTCTACCAAATGACTGCCAAACTCCAAGACTCAATAATTAATAGGTCGGATAAATTCTGCTTTAGCATGTCCATTGACTGGCATAATTTACCCTAGCAATCATGCTTGGATATGCTATACTGATGAAGCGGTTTTTACAGCCGCATCCTGAACAGAAGAAAGTCCGTGGTTGTCCTGATTGGAACTACTATTTATATCATCGGTATAAATGAAGGTTCTGTGGAGTACGACGCGGGAGAGGTTCGCGAACTCCCTCTATAAAAAACTAAAACCGCCTCATCGCAGGTTTGTTTTTGCTTGAGCATTTTGTATACATCCGGGTCTATTTATGCATAATTGATTTTCCCTCATAAGATGCTGCAAAATGCCACTATAGATCAAGTTCATGGAACTCTCTTCTTCCCAAAGGACAACAGAAATCACGTTTGGCCAGAATATGTATCCTGCCTGATGATGAACGGCTATTGCCGGATCGTCTTGCTGTGCAGCAGATACCATTTCAGGCCCGGCTGTATTTTCTGATATCCCCTGATGGAAATGGAGAGATTTTTTTATGCTTAAAAATGAAAAAGCGGTTGTCGTATTCAGCGGCGGCCAGGATAGTACGACCTGCCTGTTCTGGGCCAAACAGACTTTTGCCGAGGTGGAAGTCGTTACTTTTAACTACGGGCAGCGTCACAGCGCCGAGATCGAAGTCGCCAAGCAAATCGCGGAGGAACAGGGTGTACAGCAGACGATTCTGGATATGAGCCTGCTGAACCAGCTCGCCCCCAACGCCCTGACCCGTTCGGATATCGAGATTACCGAGGAAGAAGGACAGCTGCCAAGCACGTTCGTCGATGGACGGAATCTGCTGTTCCTGAGCTTCGCGGCCGTTATGGCCAAGCAAAAGGGCGCACGTCATATCATCACCGGCGTATGCGAGACGGACTTCAGCGGCTATCCGGACTGCCGTGATATTTTCGTCAAATCCATGAATGTCACGCTCAATCTGTCGATGGACTATGACTTTGTCATTCATACGCCGCTAATGTGGCTGGACAAGTCGGAGACGTGGAAGATGGCGGACGAACTGGGCGCTTTTCAATATATTCGCGAGAACACACTCACCTGCTACAACGGCATCATCGGCGATGGCTGCGGAGAATGCCCGGCGTGCAAGCTGCGCAAGGCAGGACTGGATAAATACATGCAGGAACGCACATCCACCCCGGCTGCAGGCCGCATCATGATCGAGCTGGATGACACGGATACGTCTGCGACAGCTCCGCAAGGAGGCCAGCGATGAACCAGCCCGGACCATTTCGCATCGTAGAGAAACTGCAGCAGTATGGCACCGATATCCAGCATGAGCAGCTCCGCTACCATCGCAAGCGGGTGCTCGTTAACAAGGAATTCACGTTCGATGCAGCCCATCATCTGCATGCCTATGAAGGCAAATGCATGAACCTGCATGGACATACGTATAGAGTCATTTTTGGCATTAGCGGCATCCCGTCCACTAATGGCATTGTGATCGACTTTGGTGATATCAAGAATATCTGGAAAGAGTGCATCGAGCCGTATCTGGATCACCGCTATCTGAACGAGACGCTGCCGCCAATGAATACCACTGCCGAGAATATGGTCGTCTGGCTGTATGAACAGATGGAACAGGCGCTGCAAAGCGACCCTTACTGTAACCAGATCCAGGGTGGACGCACCGAATTCGTCCAGCTGTACGAGACACCGACCAGCTACGCCGAAGCCAGACGGGAGTGGATGGAATCATGAGCCGACTGCTCACCGACAAACCCGCCAATATGATGGTCGAACCGATAAACAGTAAGGAAGAGTCAAATAATACAAATGACCCGGCTGGTCGCGAAAATGAGCAATTCCGTCGCGGCAATGAATCTGTCGGTACGCCAGTCCGCCCTACAGCCACTATCCCGGTACTGGAGATCTTCGGACCGACCGTCCAGGGCGAAGGTATGGTCATCGGGCAAAAAACGATGTTCGTGCGCACCGCAGGCTGCGACTACCGATGCAGCTGGTGCGACTCGGCCTTCACCTGGGATGGCAGTGCCAAAGACCAGATCCGCAAGCTGAGCGCCCATGATGTATACGATGAGCTCAAAGCTATCGGTGGTGACCGTTTCAACCATGTCACTATCTCCGGCGGCAATCCGGCACTGCTGGGTTCGATCGGGGAACTGGTACAGCTGCTCCGTCAGGACGGCATCCGTACCGCTGTCGAGACACAGGGCTCCCGCTGGCAGGACTGGCTGCTCGATATCAACGACGTTACCATTTCCCCCAAGCCGCCAAGCTCGGGCATGGAGACCAACTTCGAGATACTCGACAGCATCATCCGCAAACTGCGCCAGAACCAGATCAACCAGATGATGCAGGGCATTATCTATGCCGACTCGGATGAGCAGGCTCCTGTCGACCAGTCGATCAGCCTCAAAGTCGTTATTTTCGACGAAGCCGATCTAAAATACGCCGAACAGGTACACAAACGCTACCCGAACGTCCCGTTCTACATGCAAACCGGCAACCCGGACGTCACCAGCGCAGACGAGAACATCGCTTCTTCCCTGCTGCACCGCTACGAATGGCTGATCGACCAGGCGATGGACATCCCCGCCTTCAACGACGCCCGCATCCTGCCGCAGCTGCACACCCTCGTATGGGGCAACAAACGCGGCGTGTAAGAGAAGTTGTACTTTGATTTCAGTAATAAATGAACATGCTGTGATAATCAGCCATATTCAATAGAAGGCGAGTAGCCGAATCTACTGTCATCCCAATACCCTCATGCCAGCCGCAGGCTTGAAGATCTTTTTTGTTAATGTACTTTATTTTAATATGTGCAAATGAATTGCACGCTCCAGCGGAGAGGATGAAATTGCTCTAAAGGCCGCCTTTAAGCCCGGATATTTACTGCTGCAAGCAGTCATTTCAAAAATATCCGGGCTTACCAGCGGCCGACAGAGCAATCTCATCCTCGCAGCGCTGCTGCTCTCCATGCACACTAAAATTCCACCGTAAAAAGGAGATTCCCATATGTCAGGAAGACAACAAGACGAAATGCAGGACCTTACCCTGCTCGGCAACCAGGGCACCAAATACACATTCGAGTACGACCCGAGCATCCTGGAGAGCTTTGACAACAAACACCCGTACCGTGATTACTTTGTCAAATTCAACTGCCCGGAATTCACCAGCCTCTGCCCGATTACCGGCCAGCCGGACTTTGCGACCATCTATATCAGCTATATCCCCGACGTGAAAATGGTGGAAAGCAAATCGCTCAAGCTGTACCTGTTCAGCTTCCGCAATCATGGCGATTTCCACGAGGACTGCATGAACATCATCCTCAACGATCTGGTGAAGCTGATGGACCCGCGTTACATCGAAGTCTGGGGCAAATTCACCCCGCGCGGCGGCATCTCCATTGACCCGTACACCAACTATGGCAAGCCGGGCACCAAATATGAGCAAATGGCCGAGCATCGCATGATGAACCATGATATGTATCCGGAGACGATCGATAACCGTTAATATCCATCCCTCCAGAAAGAAATAGGGGCCTTTCCTCCAGGTTTGAAGCCGTAGGATATTTTGCTTTGCAAAATCATTTTGTATTGAACCTCGCGTTCAAACTGCCAAACGCTTGCAGGTTACCTTTAAAATAAAAGCTCACGATCCCCACTGTTTGGTGAGGATCGTGAGCTTTTTTGTCATGAGGATGAGCTGGATAGGAATCCTTGTCAGTGCATTATCGATTATTATCTCCAATATATCGTGCGAATGTAACATCTGTAGAATATGCCTCTGCTTATTTCTCACGTATGCTGCCAGCATTGTTCAAAATAGACTCAGCGGCTTTTCATTGGGAATACAGAGGGATTGGCCGATTGGTTCATCTGTCACCCCATGCTCTCGGGTGTATACAATATGTCCACGTACCATTGTCAGCTGCACCTGACAGAAGATCTCGTGTCCTGCATAAGGGCTGTGTTTGTGCCGGTACAATAGCTGTTCCTGATCTACCGTATAAGAGGCATCCAGATCCACCATCACCAGGTCCGCGTCTGCACCGATGCCGATTTCGCCCTTTTGCGGATACAATCCGAAGCGCTGGGCCGGTGCAAGTGAAACCATCCGGCTGATGAGCGGCAGAGGTAATCCGCGTTTTACATAACCTTCACTGATCATCAGTTCCAGGGAATGCTGTGCTCCCGAGATACCTCCCCATGCTTCGAACATATGCGCCGCGTCCGTCTTGAGTGCAGTCGGACAGGGCGAGTGATCGGAGGTGATCATATCGATCTGTCCAGCGGCGATGCACTGCCAGAGCAGTTCCTGTTCCTCCGGACTGCGCAGCGGCGGCGCACACTTGGCAGCAGGCCCGATCTGCTCCAGATCCTGATCGGTCAGGGTCAGATAATGGGGACAGGTCTCCAGCGTGACGTCCATCCCTTCTGTTCGGGCATTCTGGATCATCTGTACAGCGGCTGCGCTGCTGATATGGACAAAATGCAGCGGACAGCCTGTTTGCTTGCCATATTCCAGTGCCTGGATGACTGCTTCCAGCTCGGCCTCGATCGGACGGGAAGCCGAATAATCGGCAGCTGTCGTACGTCCTTCTGCGAGCAGAGATGCTGTCAGCTTCGAGACGACAGGCTCGCTCTCGGCATGAAGTGCCAGTACCCGGCCGGTGCGGGCGATATGCTGCATACCTTCCAGCAGGGTAGTATCATCGACATTGCGGAAGGCTTCTTCGTCGGGATCTCCCGGTGCGGACATGAATGCCTTGAACCCGCATACTCCCTGTTCGCTGAGTGCTTCCAGCTCTTCCAGATTGCCTGGCACAAGGCCGCCCCAGCAGCCATAATCGACATGGGAATGACCGGCAGCCAATTCCCTTTTCCACTCCAGCGCAGCCGTCGTAACGGTAGGCGGTACGCCGTTCAGCGGCATATCCATATAGGTGGTGCATCCGCCTGCTGCCAGTGCAGCCGAACCGGTCTTGAACCCTTCCCAGTCGCCAAATCCCGGTTCATTAAAATGCACATGGGCATCGATCATGCCGGCCATTACCTGCATGCCATCAGCATGTATTACCTGCACCGCACCTGCAATATCCGCGGCAGACAGTCTGCCGATATGCGCGATTTTACCGTTGTGTATAGCGATATCGGTCTGCTCTATGGCATCCGGAAATATAACATTCCCGCCGATCACGACCAGATCATATACATGCATAGTCTGTACGCTCCTGTCTGCAGTTATTTGATATCCGACTTCACCAGTGAAGCATCCACATCCTTGAGCAGACTCAGGTCATGATAGGAAGCCGGAGCCGGGATGGATGTGATATTACCAACAGACAGCAGATAGTTACCGACAGCAGGACCATTGCTGCCATTTACATACGTATCGTCCACTGTCATGGAGTAGACGTTGCGGTTCATGATTTCCTTGAGTTCGGCTTCACTCAGATGCAGCTCGGGAGCGAGAATCTTGATCGCTTCTTCGCGATGATCATTAATATAGGCGGTGGCTTTGTTCAGTGCGCGCAGTACCGCTTTGACCGTGTTTGGATTTTCCTGGAGATATTGATCGGTGACCTGCATCGTCGTATGCACGCTCATCCAGTTTACATCGCCTTTTTTGTCAGGCAGTTCGCTTTTGGTACCGCTGAACAGGAATTTGCCGCCGCCCTGCACCGCTTTGGTAATAAAGGGTTCCCAGGCAGCCATCGCATCGATATCTCCATTTTGCAGCGCGACCACCGCGTCACTTGGCGCCAGATTGACGAATTTGATCTTGCTCACATCTACGCCAAGCTCTTTGCCCATATTATCGATGGCGATTTTGACATCGGCGCCGTTCGGG
Source organism: Paenibacillus sp. Z6-24 (assembly GCF_054161335.1). NCBI lineage: Bacteria > Bacillati > Bacillota > Bacilli > Caryophanales > Paenibacillaceae > Paenibacillus > Paenibacillus sp. Z6-24. The sequence goes on from NZ_CP096398.1 coordinate 3,914,517, forward strand.
ATGCCGATCGCTTTGCCTTCCAGATCCTTGGCTGAACCGAGCTGCAGTTGGGAAGAACCGACCACTGCCTGTGTACCGGCAATCTGGGCCAGTGGAGCGACGATTTTGACACCGATATTGTTGGACTTGAGGATAATATCCATAAAGTTAGTCTGGATGCTGATCGGCGCACTGCCGCCAGAGACCATCGGACCGATATCCGGGCCGCTCTCGATCAGTTTGCTCTCTACATTCAATCCTTCTTCCTTAAAGTAGCCCAGCTTGTCGGCAATGATCTGCTGCGAGGAGATCTGTGCATCCCGAACACCGACCAACGTAATATCCGTCTGCTCCAGCCCTGTGCTTGATCCGGCTGCACTGCTCGCTGCAGCCGTTTCTTTGTCTGCACCACCTCCGCTTGAACATGCCGTTGCCAGTACCGTCACCATTGCCAGACCCGAAATCATTTGCAGCCAGTTCTTCTTCATCTTTATTTCCCCCTTGAATATAGAATTGGTGTACTTTGTATAGGGATACCTCCTGCTGTGATGGTCTGGCTGTAAGGTAATCATCCTGTGTCTGCGAGTCGTTACCTGGTCTTTTCGACCGCTTCGCCCATCCCGCCCCGGCGCCAGGCCAGCACTTTGCGTTCCAGCAGCTTGAGCAGCAGGGCGAACAGGCTGTATTCGATACCGATCAGAATAATCGCCACGAACATATTGGTCACTTTAAAATAATTGCGGGCATCCACGATCAGATAGCCCAGCCCCGAATCGGCGCCCATCATCTCCGAGACGATCAATGCGGAAAAGGAAAGTCCCAAGCTGATCTGTGCACCTATGAGCAGATTGGGAATAGCCGAAGGAATCATGATACGGGTAAATACCTGACGTTCCGAGGCGCCCAGGCTGAGTGCCGAACGGATCAGTGTGGAAGGAACCGATTTGAAGCCTTCCACCGTATTGACCAACACCGGGACGAATGTCGTCCAAGCGATCAGCAGTACTTTGGGAAATTCGCCGATACCGAACCAGATAATGAATAGTGGCAGCAGGGCCAGCGAAGGAATCGGACTGACCAGCGTCAGAAAAGGAGACATCCAGCGTTCCAGCATAGAGAATTTGCTCATCAGCACCGCGAGCAGTACCGCCACTGTCGCTCCGCAGGCAAATCCGAAGAAAATGCGCATCGAGCTGGCGATCAGACTATCGAGAATAATTCCCGTCTTGGCCAGTGCCCAGCCGTCATGGATCAGCAGGGAAGGCGCCGGCAGAAACAGTGGATTGAACATCTGCAGGCGGCCATTCAGCTGGGAAAACAGTTCCCACACGGCAAAGAATAAAATATACGGGATTATATTTTTGATCGTGTCCATGGTAGACTGGAAACCTTTTCCTTTACGCTTGCGGGCCGTGCTTAGCTTGAGTGCCGGTGCTGCTGCCTCGCCTGTCTTGGAGAGCGTGGTGTGGATATCGTTCATGCGCTAACCTCCTCTTCGTCTTCCATCAGCAGCCGTTCGATCCGGGCCATCGTCTCTGCGAATCCCGGTGAATCAAAGGAACGCGGATGCTGAATACCAATTTCAAACACTTCTGCGATCACACCATGCTTCATCACGACAACCCGATCGGCCAGATAGACCGCTTCGCTGATGCTATGGGTTACAAACAAAATAGTAGTGCGCAGCTTCTCATACAATCTCCGCAGTTCACGTTGCATCATGTCCCGAGTCAGAATATCCAGTGCGCCAAACGGCTCGTCCATCAACAGAATATCCGGGTGACTGGCCATCGCTCGGGCAATACCTACCCGCTGCTTCATGCCGCCGGACAGCTCGGCTGGATAATGGGTGCCATAAGCTTCCAGTCCGACGAGGCTGAGAAATTCGGCAGCCGTCTCGCGGGCCTGCTTCTTGGGCATTCCCTGTACTTCCGGGCCAAAGGCGACATTCTCCAGTACCGTGCACCATGGGAACAGTGCATGATCCTGGAACACCATACCGCGCTGACGGGATGGTCCCTGAATCTTCTCACCGTTGATCTTGATCTCGCCTTCATCCGGGAATATGTAGCCGGCCACCATATTCAGCAGTGTCGACTTGCCGCAGCCGCTGTGTCCGAGAATACAGATAAATTCATTCTCATGTATCGTCAGATCCACATCCTGCAGAATCGTCCGCTCACCAAAGTTCTTGCGTACCTTTTCAACTGTCAATTTCATACGGCCTCTCTCCTTTGGGTACAATCGGTCTAATTTTCGCATCCAAGATTGTATACAATCCGGAGCAAATGAATATTCAGGACGTCGAACTGCCTACCTGCCGGTGCTCCTGAAAAATATCCGCAAGCGACAATAGCCGTGTATGCTGCTCGTCAAAATTCAGTTCCTTCTCAATCTCCCATAGATGCTCCAGCATCATCTGCTCAGTTGCCTCGGCCTGACCCTGGCGGATATTTTCCAAAATGCGCTGATGATCCTGGCAGCATTTGGTCTTCTGCTCTCCATACAGCGCAATGATGACATACGACAGAGAGATCAGTTCTTCCAGATAGCGATGATAGTACGCATTGCCCGAAGCTTCCGCCAGCCGGAGGTGAAAGTCTCCCGTTATCCGAATCGCTTCAAAAATCTGCCCATCATGCTGTGCCTGATGCTCTTCCTCAATCAATCGGCTGAGCCGTTCATACTGATCATGACTGAACTGCTGACACACCTTCCGCACCACTGCCACTTCAATCACACGTCTCATCTCAAATACCTGCCTGGCTTCCTGAATCGTCGGACAGGATACAAATGCTCCTTTGTAAGGAATGATCGTAACCAGCTTCTCCGCAGCCAACCGACGGACAACATTGCGTACCGGCGTCCGGCTTACCCCAAATGACTCGGCCAGCACTTCTTCAACCAACTGCATATTCGGACGCATCTTCTGTTCAATAATGGCCTGCTTGATCGCATAGTAGATTTCCTGTTCCTGGCCCAATATTCATGTGCTCCTCCCTACATGATTTCGCAACTTTATTTACACGGAGTATAAGTCTGGTACAGAGTTTGCGTCAATATTTATAACACAATTCGTATTTTTTTCTATTTTCGTGCACTAAAAGAGGTATTCACCTTTGTATATACTGCTAAATTTTTATATTATGTTATCTATTATGACTAATAATTTGCTTTTTATAAATCTAAATCTATCATCATCTAATTTTATGTAATATAAACTAACATAATTTTATGCAGTTATTCTAAGAATTTATATTTTGATGTTTCATTTTCGAGGTCTCCAAAAGCAATCCGTCGCAAAGTAACACTTCAAGTATGTCGCTCCACAAAGCGGAGAAAAGAGAATTCTGCCAGCGGCAGAATCTCTTTTCGCATCGGTCAAACTCCACCCGGCAATCTTTCAACTTTTCCTACTCCCAGCAACCACCCAAATGAACACAAAAACGACAACTGCTTATAGATTACTAAAGCCACGACTGTTAAAATATACCAAACACGACTTAACGATCATGTCAACTTCATGATCACTACCGTGCTGCTCTTGGCTCATTACCGTCTGTAAGCCCGCACACTTGGTTGCTCCATTGCTCCATCATCTCGATTATCGATAGGAGGAAGCGAAATGGCAGGTCAAATGAGAGTTATTCCTTACAAAGTGGTCGCTCAGGCAGAACAGGTACACGAGACTCCGCAGGGAGTTGCGCTGATTCAGGCTCCCCAGGTATGGGAACAGAGTCGCGGAGAAGGGATTACGATTGCTATTCTGGATACCGGATGTGATACCGATCATCCGGATCTGCAGGGCAGGATTCGGGGAGGACGCAATTTTACTGGAGATGATGACGGAAATCCGGATATTTACGAGGACTATAATGGTCATGGTACCCATGTGGCTGGCACGATTGCCGGAATATCCAATGACTCGGGCGTAGTCGGAGTGGCACCGGAGGCGAATCTGCTGATCCTCAAAGTGCTGGATCGCCAAGGTTCTGGACAGTATGAATGGATTATCGATGGCATCAACTATGCCGTTCAGCAAAAGGTCGATATTATCTCCATGTCGCTCGGCGGTCCTGAAGATGTACCTGCTATGCATAAAGCGATTCAACAAGCAGTAGAACAGAATATTCTGGTTATCTGCGCTGCCGGCAATGAGGGAGATAATAACGAAGCAACCGATGAATATGGCTATCCGGGTTACTATAATGAAGTGATCAGCGTCGGTTCGGTCGATCTGTCCAGACAATCTTCCGACTTCTCCAATACCAATACCGAGGTTGATCTGGTAGCACCGGGCGAAGATATTCTGTCTACCTACCCGGATGGCAAATATGCTACGCTGAGCGGTACCTCCATGGCTACCCCTCATGTATCGGGAGCGATGGCGCTGATCAAAATCATTGCCAATCGCAGCTTTGAACGGGAACTGACAGAGCCGGAGCTGTATGCCCAGCTGGTTCGCCGGACGATTCCTCTTGGCTATTCAGCCCGTGCGGAAGGTAATGGATTTTTATATTTAACCGCACTGGATGAGTTGGCCGGGGTGCTCAAGTCTGAAGCGATTGTGAAGATGCTGAATCGTTCTTGACCGCTGTCAGCACCATAGAATCTATCCTCCAATTGATGTATTCTCCGCATTTTGGAACAAAGACGGCTTCACCTATCTATTCAACTGTATTCAGCGCATCCGGTGCCTTTCTGCATCCAGGTGCGCTTTTTGGACTGCATCCTCAGACAGCCAATTATATTTGGTGGACAGGCTATTGTTCTCCCGTATCTTTATCCTTCAAGGTAGCTTTGAAAACCTCACCACTATTTTACTTGTCACACAAAGTATTTTTCTTTCGGCACTCAAGAATGGATCAAATTCTGATATACTAAAATACAGATTTGACGTGGGGTAAAGAATATTCCCCCTTCTCCATCTACATATTATTTTATTTAAAAGGAGTCCTGTCCTGTGGCCTTATCAACGGCGTCCTCTTCTGCCGCCAAAGCAAAAAAGCGGAATATACCGCCTTCTGCCAATCAGACGATATTTGGCGTACTGCTCGCCATTTCGCTTGTTCATTTGTTCAATGATTCCATGCAGTCTGTTATTCCGGCCATTTTCCCGATTCTCAAGGAGACGATGAATCTCAACTATACCCAGATTGGCTGGATTGCCTTTACGATTAATTTTACCGCTTCAATCATGCAGCCGTTTATCGGCCTCTTCTCGGATAAACGACCTACCCCGGCACTGCTGCCGATCGGTATGGCGTTTACATTTACCGGAATGCTGCTGCTCGCACTGGCCGGCTCGTATACAGCCGTGCTGGTCGCTGTCGTATTTGTCGGATTGGGATCGGCTACCTTTCACCCGGAAGGCTCCAAAGTCTCCCATCTGGCCGCCGGTAACCGCCGCGGCCTCGCCCAATCTATCTTTCAGGTAGGCGGCAATGCCGGGCAGTCTCTCGCTCCGCTGCTGACTACGCTGATCTTTGTGCCTTATGGCCAATTTGGAGCGATCGGCTTTACCGGTGTGGCTGCGATCGGTATTCTGGTACAGCTGTTTATCGCCCGCTGGTATGGCGGTGCCCTGCAAAATGAAAATCTGCACAAAAAGCGCCAGACGGCCGAAAAGATTCGTCCCGAGATGCGCAGCCGAATTGCTTTTGCTATGGTCATCCTGATTCTGCTCGTATTCGTTCGTTCCTGGTATGTCTCCTCGATCGGCAGCTATTACAGCTTTAACCTGATCGAGCAATTCGGATTGGGCGTTGGGGATGCCCAGCTGTATGTATTTCTGTTTCTCGCTGCAGGGGCAGTAGGCACCTTTTTTGGCGGTCCTCTGGCAGATCGGTTTGGTAAACGGAATCTAATCTTCCTGTCGATGGCCGGAGCGGTACCACTGGCGCTGCTGCTGCCTTATGCGAATCTGTTCTGGACCGGCATCCTGCTCGCTATTATCGGTTTTATTATCACGTCCAGCTTTTCCGTGACCGTAGTCTATGCACAGATGCTGGTACCCGGCCGGATCGGTACTGTATCCGGTCTGATTACCGGACTTGCTTTTGGATTGGGGGGTATCGGGGCACTCGTACTCGGCAGCTGGATCGATTCGATTGGGATCTCGCCGGTGATGCAGATTTGCAGCTTCCTGCCACTGCTTGGTGCGCTGACTTTCCTGCTGCCTTCGGATCGCAAACTCAATGAATGGACAAATGGTGCCTCGGCATAAACAGGCTGTTCTACCTTGCTCCTGAGCCAGCCTGTTTATGAGAACGGGCATTATACGGATTAAGGCATATACATGTACATGCATAACAAAGATTACAAGATTAATAAGGGTACCACGCAAAAAACACCTGTCCATCGGACAGGTGTTTTCCATTACATAGTTCTCTTCATATACCTTAGGTCAAGAGAAATGATGCTTAGCTTCCCGCAGAAGCTGATGCTCCAGCAGAAGCGCTGCTGTTGGCGATATAGCCATTGCTCATCGCTTTAACTTTAGCCTGCTGCACAAAGTACTGCATCAGTGTCAGTTCGGCTTTGGCTTGTGCTGCATGTACCTGATACTGGTGTTTTTCCATATCGTACTTGGTCGTCACACCGGCATTGTAGCGGATCTGCATGTTCACTCCATCTACATTGGCATCCTGTGCCAGACGCTGGGAAGTCTGAACATCTTTGAACGCTGTGTCCATATCCTGCAGATTGGTTTGAATCGCTTTGGCATAAGTCACTTTACCCTGTTCCAGCTGCTGCTCGGCAATTTGAGTGGTCGCTTTCAGCGCCTGCTCGTCAAAGCTGTTACCGGTAATTTTTTTGTCTTCATCCGTACGGGCTTTGGCTACGCTGTTACCCAGAGACTGGATTTGATAAGATTTGCTCAGCAGTGAATCTGCATCCACTGTAGGAGCCGGCTCCAGTGTTACCTGGATAGGGTCCAGCTTGAGATTCGGATCATATACAATACCCAGATCGTAGCACAGGGTTGCCAGTGTTTTTTGGTACGTATCTTTCAGGGTTGTCAGGTTATCCTGCTCTGTTTTGAGCGCACGGTCTGCTGTGTCGATATCTTCCTGTGTACCAGAACCAAGGGATTGCAGAGTTTGTGCACGCTGCAGATCACGAGTCAGTACCTGAATGTGTTCCTGGGACAGAGAAATTTGTTTCTGGTAGGAAAGCAGCTGTACATATTGACCGGTCATGGCCAGTCTTGTACCTTCTTTGGCTTCATCCACCTGCAGCTGAGTGTTCAGCTTCTGGGTGTCCAGATCACGCAGATTGTCTTCCAGGGTCTGACCGGTCTGGGAACCCTGTGAGAGTTCAACTTCGTTGCTTCCTTTTTTAGGTGTGTATGTCAGACCCGGAGATGCATTCACATAATCAACATAGTCGATACCCAGACTGGCATTTTGCTGATCCAGTACTTTATATTTCAATTGCAGCAGTTGCAGATTGTAGGAGTCATTGATCGCCAGATCAATCACTTTTTCCAGATTCAGGCTGTCTACCTTTTTCGGTTCTCTTACACCGGAGATCTGGGATTTTGGTTGCTGGGCTGTAGCGCTATCTGCTGCAGCTGTTGTTCCGTCCGTTGTTGTGGTTGCAGCTGTGCTGTCTGCTGCATGTACAAGTACTGCCGGCTGCGCTGCAGCAAGCAGCATTGCAAACACAGAAGCACCTACCATTGCTTTTTTCATATACCAATAACCTTCTTTCCTATATTTCATCTCAATAACATCACTAATTTTGTGAGAAAACCAAAAAAACTTAGTATTCCTAATAAAATTAATTTAGCATTCCTAACGAAATAAATCAACCATAATTGTGATAAATGGGTTAAACTTTTAAAAGGCCCACCTATTAATATAGCTCGATTTAGCGGGTCAGACCACTCGGAGCCGCTTCTTGTTCTGTCCATTCCACTGCTGCTGCACACTACAAAAAAAGCAGGATTCTGCTGTAGTTCCAGATTCCTGCTTGGTTATGAAAATGATAAATATTCCCTGTCAGCGCTACCACTGCCACTCGATAAGCATGATAACAACAGCCACAAGCAGCGCTGCTGCGCTCAGTAATTGCATCCGTTCACGTAATATGGGCGGCTTTACAGCCAGGTACTGAGGTTGCTCCTCGCCGTCATGCTGTCTGTTCCGATCTTCATCAGGTCTCATGTGCAACACCCTTCCTTCCATATTTTGTATCTCGATTATACAATAAACTTACCTGCAGTCACACAATATTCACAATATTCATTCCTGCTTCTTTCATTAAAAGGCAGAATTGCATTTTTTTCTTTCTTTATGTATGGAAGTGCTTTTATTTTAACATCGGTTCGAGGACGTATTTTTGATAGTTTTAATCTACATCCCGGGATTGAGTACATAAAAAATGGCTGTTGATACAATTGACAAGTAGTGTGGATTGATTCTATAATTCACCCATGAACTAGAGAGTACAAAAAAAACCGGAGAGTTTAGAGGAGGATACTGAAATTATGAGGAAGAGCTGGCCAATGGCCTTTACAGCACTTCTGCTGGCAGTCAGTCTGACTGCTTGTTCAACCGAGAATGCTGCAGTGGAACCGGCAACCAGTATGGTTCAGGTTGCCACTGTCAAACAGGAATCACTGGATGCAGTCTATGATCTGTCCGGTACCCTCGCTGCTTACGATGAGACACCTGTTTCCTTTCAGATTAATGGAACCGTCTCCGCTGTAAATGGCGATGTGGGAGATCGTGTCAATAAGGGCTCTGTAATGGCACAGCTGGATACGGCAGATATTCAGCTTGAAGTCGAAAATGCCAATCAATCCGTTGCTGCTGCACAGGCTGCACTCTCCAGCGCACGCGCCTCAATGACCAATGCCAGAGCAGGTCAGCAGGCGGCGGCTGCTGGCGTTGCTTCTGCACAAGCACAGGTCGAAAGTGCCCGTGCCAGTGAACAGGGTGTACTGTCCGGCAAACGCCCACAGGAAAAGGCACAGGCACAAAATGCAGTAACCAAAGCTCAAACCGCTTATGATCAAGCCAAAACGGCCGCTGCTCGCGCACAGACCCTTTTCGATAACGGGCTGTTAACCCAGCAGGAGAACGAGCAGGCGCAGACTACATTGGCCAACGCAAGCGAAAGCCTCAAGGATGCACAGGAACAGCTGTCCCTCATTCTCGAAGGCGCCAGCCAGTCGGATCGCGCTTCTGCCGCTGCCGCTGTCAAACAGGCACAGGTTGGCATTGAAAATGCACAGGCCAGCGTCGCACAGGCCAATGCTGCTGTCGAGCAGGCACAGGCCGGTGTGGAACAATCCCAGGCCAGCTATGATCAGGCTGTGATTGCTCTCAATACGGCGAAGCTCAAACTGACCCGTGCCAACCTGAAAGCCCCTGCTTCCGGCGTTATTCTAACTAAGCAGCTTTCCGAAGGCCAGACGGTGAGTGCCGGTACAGAAGTATTCACTATCGGTGAAATGAACCGCCTCAAAGTACTGCTGCCCATTCCGGACAGCGAGATTACAGAGTGGAAAGTCGGACAGGAAGTGAGCATCAGTCTGTACGATGAAGTTCGTACCGGCAAAGTGTCCAAACTGTATCCGCAGACTAATGAAAGCACCGGTTCCATCAATGTGGAAGTCGCTATCAGCAATCCAAATTCAGACTGGAAGCCCGGTCAGGTTGTAAGTGCTTCCCGCCAGGCCTCCTCCAAACAGGGGCTCCTGCTGCCGGTTGAAGCGGTGATCAGCTCGGGTAGTGATCCGTATGTATTTAAGGAAGTCAACAGCAAAGCTGTCAAAACGACGGTCAAACTCGGCAATCTCTACAATAACCGCTACGAAATCGTCAGCGGGCTGAAGGTGGGCGATAAAGTCGTTACCCGCGGTGCAGACCGTCTCTTTGATGGAGATGATCTGACAGTGGGCAAAGCACAGGACAACAAAGCTGCTTCTGCCGCCAACAATGCGAACAGCGGGGCCCAGGCTAATGATTAATTACTTTGTCCGCAAGCGTAAAATCACCCTTCTTTTCTTTGTTATGCTGATCTTGTTCGGTGTCACGCAGTTGTCCCAAATGCCGAAGCAGCTCATGCCGGATATCGTCGTCAAAACGGCACTCGTCACTACCACTTACGCCGGGGCTACACCGGAACTGATGGAACAGACCGTGACCGAAGTGCTCGAACAGAAGATCAAGGAAGTTACCAATCTCAAAACCATCGCCTCTACCTCGGGTAACGGGATTTCGAACATTACCATACAGGCCGAGGATGATGCCGATGCCAAGGATACATGGAATGAATTACGACGCAAAGTCGAGGATGCCCAGGCCGAACTGCCTGCCGATGCCGATACACCGGTCGTCAATGACAACCTGACCTCTACCTTTGTACAGTCGTTTGCCATCTACGGCAAAACGAAAGAGGATATCTACGGTCTCAGTGACCTGATGAATACCTGGCGCGACCAGCTTCGTTCCGTACCGGGGATTACCAGTGTTGAGATTCAGGGGATTCCGGATCAGCAGGTACGTATCGATCTCGATATGGCCAAACTGCAGCAATACAATATCTCCTGGGAAACGATACGACAGGCCATCCAGTCCGAGAACAACCGGGTGCCTACAGGTAACATCACCTATGAGGATCGTTCCTATCAACTGACTGTTGATAAAGCAACCGACTATAATGCATTAAAAGACATCGTAGTCTTCCAGACTGAAGCAGGCATCCCTGTCTACCTCAAGGATGTAGCCGATGTACAATTACTCAAGCAAACCGAATCCTACTTAAGCTACTATAATGGTGTTCCTTCCATTTCACTGGATATCAGCAGCCAGACCGGCTCTGACGTACCGACGATGAACGAACGCTTGACCGAGAAAATGAATTCTCTCAAAAAGACGCTGCCGGCCAATGTCAAAATCGTCTCCCTGTTCGCACAGAATGACGAAGTGGACCGGATCTTCGGTGGTCTGATCAAGGAAATGCTGATCGCCATCGCAGCGGTTATCCTGATCTGTATGCTCGGGATGAACCTGCTGACTGCCGGCTTTGTGGCACTTGCCATTCCGGTCTCGATTGCGCTAGGCCTGATCTTCCTGCCGGGACTCGGCATTACGCTGAACCAGATCACGATTGTCGGTCTGATCATCGTACTCGGGATTCTGGTCGATGATGCTGTCGTCGTCAATGATAATATTGAACGAAGGTTGTCCACACTCGGAGAGAATCCGACCGATGCCTCGATCAAGGGAACCAAGGAAGTGGCCATTTCCATCATCACCGCTACACTGGCAACGATCTCGGCCTTCCTGCCGCTAATGGTACTGCAGGGTGATATGGGCGCCTTTATCCGTCCGATCCCGACCGTTATCTCGCTCTGTATGCTGGCCTCGATGATCATGTCCCTGACGATCATCCCGATCTTCCGCCAGTGGTATGAAGAACGTCAGATCGAACGCGGCAAACGCCATGTAGACAAGCCTGCCGGTCTGCTCGGCAAGCAGATTCAGGCAGTAAGCAATGGCTACGCACACCGCCTGATGCCAAAAGTATTAAAACGTCCACTGCTGATCGGTCTGATTGGTCTGGTCGTCAGTACATTCGCTTATGGACTCGCAGCCTTCACTCCGGTGGAGCTGTTCCCGACATCCGAAGATCCACAAATTACGATCAATGTGAATCTGCCTTCCGGTACATCGCTGCAGGAAACAGACCGGATCGTCCAGGGTATGGCCGCATGGCTCAAAAAGCAGCCTGAAGTTGAAAATATGGCGTATGCTTCCGGCGGCGCGGCTCCCCAGCTGTTCACCAACCTGAGTGGACTTGGCGGCGGCAGTGCCAATGCCGGACAGATTCTCATTACCGGTAAGCATGGCATGAACATCAACCAGACGACCGACGAGTGGGCAGATGCACTCAAAAAAGATTATCCGGGCATCCAGACATCCGTTAGCGGAACCGATCTGGGGGTATCTGTCGGTAAACCGGTATCCATTCGTATTCTCGGAGATGATCTGGAAGAGATCCGTAGTCTGACGGATCAGATCAAGCAAATTATAGGTAACACACCAGGTACTTATGGTATTACCGATACAATGGGTATCGATAACTATGCACTTGATTTTGTCGTAAACAAACAGGCGATGGACCGCTACAAAGTAACTTACAGCAATCTGACCCAGACCCTTCTCATGATGGGCAGCGGGATGAGTATTGGTGACTTTGATAATGGTGAAGATCTGGTAGATATGAAATTGTACATGAAGGGCTCGCAATCCGTCAGCCCGACCACACTGCTGCAGCAGGTAAACATTACCAACTCAGCAGGCGTACAGATTCCGCTGTCCCAGATCGTCAGCATGAAACCAGCGTTCTCCATCCAGCAGATTGACCGTTATGATCTGCAGCGCGTCAACACGATCGAAGCTGACGTTAACGGACGTACGGCTACCGAAGTTATGCAGGAGATCCAGCCAAAGCTGCAGCAGATAAATTTCCCTGAAGGTTACACATGGGAAATTGGCGGTGAAACATCCAACCAGGCAGATACATTCGGTGACCTGGGTAAACTGTTCGTTGTTGCCGTCTTCCTGATCTTTATTCTCATTGTAATTCAGTTCTACTCCCTGTCGATTCCGCTCATCATTATGACGACAGTGTATCTGGCAGCAGCCGGTGGTATTCTCGGTTTGTTCCTGACACGTACACCAATCGGCTTTATGTCAGTCATGGGGATTATCGCCCTCGCGGGTATCGTCGTGCGGAACGGTATCGTACTGATCGAGTTTATCGAGGATGCCAGACATGAAGGCATGGAACTGAAGGAAGCGATTATCCAGGCGGCCTCTGCCCGTTTCCGTCCGATCCTGCTGACTTCCCTGACAGCGATTGTCGGTATGATTCCGATTGCAACAGTCGGCGAGCTGCTGTTCCGCCCGCTCGGGGTTGTTATTATTTTTGGTCTGATCTTCTCGACTATCCTGACCCTGTTCGTTGTTCCATCTCTCTATATGGTTGTCGCTCGTTCCAAAGACAAGCGCCAGGCACGTAAAATGGAACGCAAACAAAGACGGCTGGAAAAACTGAATGCTGCACCCAAAGTATAATTCCGATTGACGGGTACCATTCCAAAATAGTAAACGGAAGGAGCCGAACGTATACGCCGGCTCTACCGGATCGAAAACGGACTGCTACAGCAAGGGTCCGTTTTCTGTATTTTACAGGCTTATTATATGTGAAAGGAGAAGCGCCCTTGAAAAGCAAAGAAGAAGACATCATCGAGGCAGCGGTTCGACTTTTTTCCGAAAAAGGATATACGGCAACATCTGTTGACGAAATCGCCAAAGAAAGCGGAATGGCCAAAGCTTCTTTTTACAAGTTTTTTCAGAGCAAGGAAGATGTCCTGATCGCGACGGTAAAAGCACATTCGCAGATTGTGGAAGAACATATTTTCCGTTTTTATGCTTCTGCAGAGGTAGAGCCGCTGCAGAAAATCGCCAGATTTATTCAGGTGCATATGGAAAGCACCCTCGAAAGCAAAATTCACTCGGTCATGATGTCCGTGCATGATAAAAGTATTCTGCAAAATGAAAAGCTGCTGGAGGAATGCCTGCGACTGGAGTTTCGCCTGAATCAATGGAGCACCGATTGTCTGGTGGATATATACGGCGACAAGGTCAAACCTTATGTGTACGATATCATTTTCCTGATTCGCGGACTGCTCATGCAGTATATGTTCCTTCCGGTTATCGGTGTCAAATCGAATCTCGATCAATCCGAACTCTCCGGCTACCTGGCGAGAATGGTCGACTGGATGGCTGCGAGCATGTTCGATCATGGATACAAGCCGATCTGGAACTGCCAGGAAATGCAGATCGGACAGCAGGACATTCAGGACAGCCCGGTTTTCAAAGGAATCATGATTCACGAACTGCTGCTCAGTCTCAAGCGCAGTCTGCATCATCTTCATCTGCCGGATGAGGAAAAAGAAGAAACCTGGCAGGTTTTATCCACTCTGGAGCAGGAGATTACCGCTGAACGCCTCCGCTCCGGACTGATCAAGGCAATGCTGCAGTTTCTGGAGCAACAGCCTGTATTTGCAGAAGACTGCGCCAGATTGAAGAAAATACTGGCTGTCTGATCGCCAGTAGTCGGCAGGAGGCCAATGCATAACGTCTGTCGTCGGACCGCATCGTCGATAAACAGACCGCCGGGCATATTGGACACCATTCACCTATCCAACATCTATCTCACATGAAATCCGATGTGATACGCCAAAAAGCTGTATTCCCTTAGAGGAATACAGCTTTCTTTTGGAATACACTGATATACTGCGCACAGCAGCAATGCCGACATCTGCAGCTTAAGACTCTATGTGCAGTTCCATGCCATCCGCAGTGGAAGTGCCGCCTTGCACCGGTATTCAGTATTTATCCGAACGGTCTTCCTGCAGGCGGGCACGCATCTGGGCAATCGTGCGTTCCAGACTGAGGATCGCTTCGGTCACCACGCTCTTATCCACACCGTTCTCCAGTGCCTGAGCTCTGGCAAAGGCGCGTTCCTTTTCTTCATGGATGCGTTCCTTCTCTGCCATAACACGCTCTTTTTCATACGTTTGACGGCGTTGAAGCTCATTGTATTTATCGAGCAGATCCGTAATGATCTTGTAAAAGCGCTCATAGTCGAGGATGACATCATCCAGAAAGAAATCCACTTCTTCCTGCGAGTATCCTCTCATCTTGGTCGTAAAATCCTTTTCATGAATCGTCAAAGCATCAAACTTGATCCCCAGCTGCTTGAATAACCGCTTCTGGTCCTCCAGCTTGCGCTGATAATTCTCATCTACAGCCATGTTCATCATTCCCCTCATCCCTGTTCGCACAAGTACTTTATCTGTCTATAAATGTACCATAAAGAACAGGTAAGGGAAAATAAAGTCCGCAAAACAATCTCAGCGGAGCACCAGCCGGAACACGTGGGCGATCGGCGTCATACCGCCTGCCCGGGCTTCGTCCGGCAGTACCGCATTGATTCCGTCCGGATAATCGGTAAAGGACAGTCCCTGCACGACCGTCTCTCCGAGCAAATCCAGACTGACAATGTCCCCGTCATAGGGAATATGCAGAGTCGCCGGCACCTCCCCTGTCTCCTCAGGGTACAGGTAGGCTGCATAGACGACTCCCTCTGCCAGCTTGGCTGTGAATGCCCACTCGCCGGTAAAAGCAGGCGCTATGCTGCGGGTTTCATATATCGCTTCGCCGTATACATTCAGCCATGCACCCAGTCCCCGGATTCGCTCGATTGCGCCCTCTGGCAAGCGTCCGTCCGGCTGGGGGCCGACATTGAGTGCCAGATTGCCTCCCTTGGAGACAATCTCCAGCAGCAGATGCACCAGCTCGCGCACAGACTTGTACTTATCTTCATACCGGAACGAAAAAGAAGTCCCCATCGTCACACAGCTTTCCCATGGAATCGACATCGGCTCGGCCGGGACGGTCTGTTCGGGCGTTACGATATTCTCATATGGTCCTCCTACAGTACGGTCGGCCGCCAGCAGCCAGGGCTGCGTTTTTCTGGCCCGTTCGACGACTTCCTCCAGCCGGATATCCTGTCCGCCTTTGCCCGGTCGGACCCAGCCGGCATCCAGCCACAGCACATCGATCCGTCCATACCGGGTCAGCAGCTCCATCATCTGCTCATGGGTGAATTGAACAAATTGTTCCCACAGTCCGGGATACTCATGCGGATCGTAGCTGGGACCGCGCCAGGTGCTGCCGCGCTCCATGCCTTTGGCCCAGTAATAGGGAGTATGCCAGTCCGCTTTGGAAAAGTAGGCCGAGATCGCAAGCCCCCTTTCCCGAAAAGCCTCAAACAGATGACCCGTAATATCCGCATACCGATGACGATGAAATGGCGTATCCGGCCCGGTAATCCGGTAGTCGGTTGTACCGGTATTCCACATGCAGAATCCGTCATGATGCTTGGTCGTAAAGTTCAGATAGCGGAACCCACCTTCCAGTGCCAGATCGGCCCATTCCTCCGGCTGGAAGCGGAGCGGATTGAATGTCTTGTTCAGATCAAAATATTCCCGCTTCAGCTTCTCTGCATCCGGCTGCCAGTCGATGCCTTCTCTGGACCAATCTGCATCGTCATCGCTGAGTGCCCATGATTCGACGATGCCCAGCTGCGAATACGGTCCCCAGTGCATCATCAGCCCCAGCTTCTGGTCCCTGAACCAGTCCAGCCGTTCCAGCAGATACGGATTGTCCGGCTGTACCCAGCTGTCTTCACTGCTGTAGTTATGCACACCGCTCTCGATCTCTGCTGCCGTTTCTTCAGGCTGCTGCGGGTTAACGGATGGATCACTCATGGACTGCACCTCCTGTCTGCGGCGATGAAGAGACAACCTCATCCAACAGACCTTTTTGCATCGTTACATAGACGAGCCGGGAGAACAGACTATTGGACCAGGCGAACCATGGTCTTGTAAATATCGCCGGATCATCGGCGTGGAAGCCCTCGTGCATATAACCGGTCCCTGCATCGGTCGCTTCCAGCATATCGATCATCGCCAGCATCTCCTCATCCGTACTCGCCGTCAGGCCCTGCATGGATAATCCCATCGGCCAAACATAATCCGGCGGGGTATGCGGACTGCCCATACCGCTGGCTGCCTGCCCCGAGAAATAAAACGGGTTCTCTGTACTGAGAATAAAGCGCCGGGTGCGCAAATACATCGGATCATCCACTGCACAATACCCGAGATAAGGCATCGATAGCAAGCTCGGTGTCCCCGCATCGTCCATCAGACAATGGTTGCCATAGCCATCCGTCTCATACGCATAGATCGGTCCATGCACCGGATGACGATAAATCCCGTACAATTCGATCCCATGCTGCACTTCCTCCTCCATCCGGGCGAGTTCCTCACAGAAAGCCAGATCGCGGTAGACTACCCGCACCATCTCCTGCATCTGCTGCAGACAGACAACGGCAAACATATTGGACGGGATATTGTAATGCAGCTCGCAGGCATCATCGCTCGGACGGAAGCCGGACCAGATCATTCCGGTATAGCCGACCGGCATTCCGAGCCCCTGATTGCGGATCGTATCAATCGGTGGACAGTTCCACCGGGTGAACCGGTACGGCGACTCCTCCATATGCCGCTGCTCGGTCCGCCACAGCTCATAGATGCTACGCAGCCCCTGCTTGAATCCGGCATCAAAAATATCGGTGCTGCCGCTCGTTTTCCAGTAATGATAAGCCAGCCGGACGGTAAAACAAAGCGAATCCAGCTCAAACTTGCGCTCCCATACCCATGGTCCCATGTCCGTCTCGTCTGCCGGGTCCCAGTGCCAGTCATTGGCCGTCTCGTTAAAGGCATTGGCATAAGGATCAATTGACAGGTACAGCATATGACGGCGGATCAATCCGCTGATGATGCGCTGCAGCTGCTTATCCTCGGCACAGAGCGGCACATAATGCATCAGCTGCTCCACTGAATCGCGCAGCCAGAGCGCCGGAATATCACCGGTAATAACAAAAGTCGTCCCATCATCCAGCAGCTTGGTCGTCGTCTCCAATGTATTGGGAAAGCAGTTACGGAACTGCCGGGCCAGCCGTGGACGATGACACAGCCGCTGCTCTGCCTCGGCCAGCACTTCACGGACAGCAGGCGGTAGTTCAAACGCGGACATTTTCAGAGTTTCCAGCTCATGTTTCATGACAGGGTACCTCGCTTCCATTTCAGCGTTTTAATTTCGTAGGGACGGAAGGACAATGTGATACGACCATCGGTGACAGGGATGCTCTCCAGCTCATCTTCCAGCAGATTGGTCAGCACGACCTGATCGCCGGAAGATGCTTCAGTTGGGATGATATGGTGATGTTCGGCACTACCATGTTCCCCTGCTCCAGGACTGCTGCCTGGGCGGGAATAAACATCGTTAACGGCTTGGTTTGTTTCACTTTTTCCATTTAACACAGGCCAACTGATCTGCGCTGTGCCGCGGCTGCCGGAGGATTCATAGAGCCGCATAGTGGTACCGTCCCCATCCTCGGCTGGCTTGATCGTCTCCAGAATAATATGACCACCTTCATAATTCAGCAGTGAACCTCCTGCCGGCTCAAGACCTTCTGCCTTTGCCGTATGATCATCGGCAAATCGGTAATGTGCGGGCTGGTTAAGCTCCATGGCCGCACGCACGATATGGGCCTGCCGCCAATTGCCATCATGCGGCAGCAGGGAATACGTAAATTCATGATCTCCCTGATCCGCCTGCTCATCCGGCCACTTGGACGCACGCAGCAGGGACAGGCGCATATGCCCGTTTTTGATATCATAGCCGTACTTGCAATCATTCAGCAGGCTGACACCATAGTCGCCCTCGGAGATATCCGCCCAGCGGTGCCCGCATACTTCGAACTGGGCCTGTTCCCACGATGTATTGCTGTTCATCGTCCGCTCCAGTGCGCCAAATGGAATCTCGTAGGTGGCGGAGGATGCTACCATATCGACCGGGAAATTCACTTTGAGCAGCTTATGACTTTCCTGCCACTGTACCCGGGTCTTGAAGTCGATGCGCGGGTGATCATTATACAGATATATATCCTGGGTAATCTCCGACTGTCCGATCTGCCAGCCGAATCGCAGAATATCCCCGGTATGACCATGCATAATGACTCTGGAAAATAACAGCTGCGCCTTGCCGGCTGGCTGCCGGGCGAACAGCGGATCAATATCCCACGCATCCCACAGCGTCGGACGATCATGATAATAACCAAAAGCATTGCCGGTATGCCCTGCTTGAATCAGCTCCCGCTCATACCGCAGATCATACAGGGAATGAATCTCGCCCCGCTCATTAAAGCCAATTCGGTATAGCGAAGTCTCCCAGACCGGTGGTATGGCACCGCCGAGCATGATATCTGCCGGATGTCTCACATCATCTTCATGCTCATATTCACCTGCAACATCCACGCTTGCTGCCAATGGGTCCGCCATGTCGCCCTGCTGCGGACGAAGCCGGAGCACCCGGCAGCCAAAAGCGGGAATGGACGGAACGTATACTCGAAGCAGATAGGCAGCTTCGGTTCCTTGTTCCTTTTCCGGCCTACGGGATGGTTGGCGTTCTGCCGACTCTCCATCTGCTGCCTGGCCGGACCCGGACGCCCGTCCATTCGCTCCAGACGGAGCTGTGAGCGGAACGAGACCGGGCAGGCGCTTGCGGGCAGCAGTGAACCGCAGCGGCGGTGCAGCAGCCTCTGCTGGCGGCTCTGTCATTTCCAGCGGTACGATATCACTGCGCAGCTGCTGTCCGTCCTGATCATAGACGGCTATTCCCTGCAGCTCATCGCCTCCCTCGATCTCCAGCCATTCGCCGCGCTCCCAGCCCAGACTATTGAACACCACACAGGCAGTGCCTTCGCCGGACAGATCCAGCACATCCATCCATACATCCAGCGCCTGATCCAACGCCCCCTGACCGATCCGCAGAATCTCCTCGTATTCCACTTCTGATGTATCGTATACCTCGGTAATTGCCGAACCCGGCACAATATCATGGAACTGATTGAGCATAATGCCGATCCAGCCCTGCTTGAACCGTTCAGCAGTAATGACCGCTCCTGCCGACTCACGGCTGTTGTTCCAGATCAATGGACTGACCGAATAATCGGCAGGGACAGGGGCTGTGCCGGATGGATCTGCATCCTGACCGGACAAAGAATCCATAGGCCGGGACAGGGATGGAGCCGGGATTGCTTCTTCCCTGTTCTCCCCGGCTGTATCGCTCTGCTGTGCAGGCAGGCTGGAACGGTTCAGCTGCATCGCTGCGAGCCGCTCCCAGATTTCCGCTTCCCGGTATAATGCTTCCGCCTTACGGTTATAACGCTTGTTCCATGCCTGGGTCGTATAGGTGCCGCGGTGAAGTTCCAGATACAGATCACCGCGCCAGATCGGCAGCTCGTCTGCCTTTTCCATAGTATGGTCAAAAAATTCCCTGGCTGTCCCGAATGCGGTCTGCGGCTGACCGATCATCATCTCCGAGTGCTGCACGTACTCCACCATATCGAGGGTGACGCCGCCTCCTCCATCTCCGTGACCGTACAGCAGCATCTGCTCGGGATGGATGTCTTTTTGCCGGTAGGATCGCCAGTGTTCGTCGATATCTTTGACACTTGTCGATTCATTGACCCCGTGGTTCAGATAGGACAGCACGGGCGTCCCGTCAATGCCGACCCACTGGAACAGATCGTACGGGAAAATGTTCGTATCATTCCAGTTCAGCTTGGTCGTCATAAAATAATCAATGCCCGCCTGCCGCAGCAGCTGGGGCAGGGACGCCGCATAACCAAACGTATCCGGCAGCCACTCGATCGTCGAGGTCACCCCGAACTCCTCCCGGTAAAAGCGCTGTCCATAGAGCAGCTGCCGGGCCAGCGATTCACCGCTCGGGATGTTCAGATCCGGCTCCACCCACATGCCGCCGACCAGCTCCCAGCGTCCTTCGGCGATGTAGGCTTTTACTTTGGCATACAGATCGGGATAATGATCCTTCACATAGGCAAACAGCTGCGGCTGGCTCTGGGTATAAATGAACTCCGGATACTGCTCCAGCAGCGTACACATCGTCGAGAACGTCCGACTCGTCTTGCGCACCGTCTCGCGGATCGGCCACAGCCAGGCGATATCGATATGCGACTGACCGACCATGATCATGCGTCCATTGTATTCCTCAGTTGAAGCGTACGGACCAACCTGTTCACGCAGCAGCTCTTCCAGCTGAAGCCATGGTTCTTCCATTTGCCAGGAATCTTCCGGCAGTTCGTAGGCTGCAGTCATGCACTGTTCCAGTGCTTCCTGAATGCGCATCCGGCGCATTTCCCCCTCCGGCAGACGGCGAACCGCATCCAGCAGCAGACGCAGGCTGCATCCCAGGCTGCGCAAACCGGCATTGACACTGACCAGACTTGCGGTAAATCCGGTCAATGGCATTACCTTTTCCGGCTGTCCATTCAGTGGATCATGAGGTTCGGGAATTGGATCATACAATTCAATCCCCAGCTGGATTGTCTGTCCGGCATGCTCCGGACGCAGCGGCACAAAGGTATGATTTCGATCCAGTCCGTGGTAGAACTCTCCATTGATACGGAGCAGTCCTTCCCCTCCGCCAGCGCTGAACAGCAGCCCGGCCGGGTGTTCCGACCAGGACGCCGGCAGAGCACCCTTTGCTTCCAGCAGATAGGTAATGCCATGCTTGCCCTGCAGCGTCATGTCGCTCTGACGGCGGGGCGACAGCGTCTCATAGCGTCCGGCGGTAATATAGCGTACTTCTTCAATCGTCCAGTCCGTCAAGCCTATCTGTTCCAGCCATTGTCGTCCGGCAAGATGCTTTACAAATCGTTCCATTCGATGCATGGTGATTGGGCCTCCTTGAGCAAAACTGCTTGGATTGTGTGCAGATCCTTGAGCGGTAGACTTCTATAATAAGGGGATGCGTCCATATTGGCAGACAGTGGATACAATGACAGGAGCAGCAGACGGGAAAACGGACAGCCATTTCCGGCGTTCGATTTTTGGGCTTTCCCACTTGGTGATCTTCCAAGCCGGAGCCGGATTACCTGGTCACGGCGTGACTGTCAGTACAGCGGTAAGACCCTCTACCGAGCTGCTGCCGATCTGCAAGGAGAATTCGCCAGGTTCGATCACACGATCCAGCCGGGCGGTTACAAGTTCCAGATGTTCGGGCGTCAGGGTAAAGGTAACCGTGCCGCTCTCACCCGGCTCCAGCCATATTTTGCGGAAGCCTTTGAGCTCCTTTTCCGGGCGGGTCACCGAAGATACCAGATCGGTAAGGTACAGCTGAGCCACTTCCCAGCCTGCCCGGCTGCCAGTGTTGGTGATGCTCACCGTGACCTGTGCCGATTCATCTGCCCGGATCGTCTGCGGCGTTACCAACGGATCACCATAGGTAAAGGTCGTATAGCTCAGCCCATAACCAAACGGATAGGCGGGCTGCAGATCCATTTCCAGATAGCGCTTGCCCCGTGTCCGCTTGCCGTTGTAGTAGACCGGCAGCTGGCCGACATGACGGGGCACGGAGATGGTCAGACGTCCCGAAGGATTCACGTCGCCGTACAGAATCTCGGCCAGCGCATGGCCACCTTCCTGTCCCGGATACCAGGCTTCAATAATGGCATCTGCATGTTCATCGATCCATGGCTCGGCGACCGGACGGCCATTAATGTAAATGACGACCAACTTCCTGCCGAGTGCATGAATAGCCTGACACAGCTCCAGCTGTACACCGGTCAGATGCAGATCGACCCGGTCAATGCCTTCCCCACTCTCCATCTCGCTCGCTCCGCCGGAATCATGCACCAGCGACTGACCGGTACGCAGATCGACCGTTCCCTCGCCAAAGTCCCGTGCACTTGATCCACCGAGTACGAGGATGACCGTCTCTGCCTGCCCGGCCACTTCCAGCGCATAGTCAAAGCCTTCCCGCGACTCGTCCCTGACCCGGCAGCCGGGTGCATACAGTAGCTTCTCCTCCATTCCCCGGGCGGCCAGATGCTGACGGATGCCTTCCAGTACGGTAATCACTTTGCCGTCCGGCTGCGGGGAAGTATAATCGCCCAGCTGGTTGTACGGCGTATTGGCATTGGGACCGATCACGGCGACTTTGCCAGATGAGGCAGGATGAAGTGGAAGCGCATTCTCTTTATTTTTCAGTAAAATAATGCCCTGACGGGCAACCTCACGGGCCAACTGGATATGCTCCTCCGAATGAATCAGACGGACAGCCTGGTCCGGGTCCACATACGGATGATCGAACAGGCCGAGCCGGAACTTGATCTCCAGCAGACGGCGAACCGCCTGGTCCAGATGAGCTTCATCGGCTATTCCCTGCTCCAGTGCCGAATCCAGATACCGGCTGAACATGGCACCAGACATCTCCAGATCGATGCCTGCCCTGAGTGCCAGAGCAGTCGCCTGCTCGCCGTTCTCAACAATATTGTAGCCGTGCACGAGCATATTCATCGCACTGGCATCCGTGATCACGAAGCCTCTGAAGCCCCACTGTTTGCGCAGCACGTCTTCCAGCAAATATTCACTCGATGTGCATGGCACACCGTCGATTTCGTTATAAGCGGTCATGACGGATACCGCTCCCGCCTCCACCGCTTTGCGGAACGGCAGCAGATCGATCTCGTTCAGTTCCTTCATTCCCATATGTACAGGCGCTGCATTGCGTCCGCCCTCCGAAGCCCCATAGCCTGCAAAATGCTTGAGCGTAGCGATCACACTGTCCGGCGCATCCAGCCCGCGGCCTTGCAGGCCTCGCACGGCAGCCGCCGCCAGCTCTCCCGCCAGATACGGATCTTCGCCATATGTCTCCTCGGTCCGTCCCCAGCGCGGATCGCGTACGATATCCAGCACAGGCGAATAGGTAGCCACTCCGCCCTGGCTGCGCGTCTCGATCGCAACCGCATGGCACATCGCTTCATACAGTTCCGTATTCCACGTACTCGCCGCCAGCAGCGGCACCGGATAAACAGTAGCGCCGATCGCCATATGTCCATGCGAGCATTCCTCGCCAAACATCAGCGGAATGCCGAGCCGGGAGTGTTCGAGGACATATTTTTGAATCTCATTCAGCGCGGCTGCTCCTTCACGCGGAGACAATCCCGTCTCCAGTGTGACTTCGGTCCACGGGTCTGCCCGCAGCGCCGCATACAGCGCACCTACACGGCCTTCAGCAATCTGCTGCCGAAATGGATCGGTCAGCGTAATCGTACCGTCTTCATTTCGGTCAAAGGTCTGCCAGCCGAATATCTGCACCAGCTGCCCTACCTTTTCTTCCCTGGTCATTCGTGACAACAAATCCTGTACCCTCTCCTGCAGCGGATAGGAAGCGTCTTTGTAGATCATGATGGTAATCACCCTTTACTCGTTGGTTGAGATCATGACTGAAGTGAACTGGCCGTGTCGGCTTTTGGCAAAGAATGTCTGATTTATTGGAGGTTTGGCAATGGTGTTGTGTTAGTACTTCTGCTTTGATGAAGGGATACCTGTCTATAAATGATTAAAAGTTTTACTTTATGTCATAAAAAATTATTTAAATCTTCATTATTTCTCTTCAAATAAAAAAGCAGTATCACATATACCCTGTTAGATGCTGATTTCAGCCAAATTTATCGACCTGAAGAAAAGGCACCTCCATGTACAACAAAAAAAGACGGGATACGATGATCCCGCCTGATCGTGATGCTTATAACAAAATGAATACACCGAATAGCTGCAAATAATCAGAACGCCCAGTTGCCCTGACGGAACACCGGCTCAATCGTGCCGTCCGGCAGTTCACCGTCAATATCCAGCTCTGCCGAGCCAACCATAAAGTCCACGTGCGTCAGACTGACATTGGCACCGCGCTGTACCAGTTCTTCCTTGCTCAGCCGGGTACCATCTTCGATATTGGTCGGATAGGCGCTGCCCAGTGCAAAGTGACAGGATGCATTCTCATCAATACCGGTGTTGTAGAAAATACGGTTCAGTCTGGAGATTGGCGAATCATGCGGAACGAGTGCAATCTCGCCGAGATAGGAAGCTCCTTCATCGGTAGCCAGCAGATCGGTCAGATACTCGCGCCCGGATTCCGCATCATATTCCACCACTTTGCCATCCTGGAAAGTCAGCGTAATGCCATCAACCAGACGACCGTTCAGATTGAGCGGCATCGTGCTCTTCACGGTACCATTGACGCCGGTACGGTGCGGCATCGAGTACACTTCCTCGGTTGGCATATTGGCGACAAAATAGGTACCCGCTTCGTTCTCCCCGCCGCCGCTGCGCCAGATATGACCTTCCGGCAGCTGCACATGCAGATCGGTTCCCGGAGCGCGGTAATGCAGGCTTTTGTACTTTTTGCCATTGAGCAGATTTTTGCCCTGGCGTAAATGTTCAATATGCTCGCGCCACGCAGCGACCGGATCATTATCCACTGTCACCCGGTTCATCATGAAGATCGCTTCCCACATCGCCGGAATACGCTCTTCTTCCGGCAGATCGGCATATACTTTGTTTGCCCAGGCAGCCGTTGGCGCCTTGGTCAGCGACCAGCTGATGCGGCTGTTGCGCGTGTAGACGCTGTACTTCTCATTGGCGATTGCGGTCGCTTTGACAGAAGCGGATACTTTCCACGAATCAATGCCGTTAAACAGCTCCGGATTGGGCACCTTGATGCGCAGAATCGCTCCGCCCTCTTCGGCAAACTTCTCCATCATCTCGGCATGCCACTGTGGATAGTATTCAAATGTATCATCCGCCGCATGCTCATAACGGATGCGGGTCACCTGCTCATCATCCCAGTCGACAATTACATATTTGGCACCGGCATCGTAGGCTTTGGCTACGATCAATCTTGTCAGTTCCGCCGTCTCCAGTGGTGCATTGACAATCAGCACCTGGCCCGGCTGGATGTTCACGCCTACCTGGATGACCAGTTCAGCATATTTTTGCAGCATGGTTGTAAATGAATTCATTGTGCTCAGCTCCTTTTCATAACTTATGTAATCCGTTGGTTTTACATAAATTCGCAAAATTTAAGTTTCGTACCAACAAAGTCTGTATTTTCTCCGAATGCCTATAAACTAAATTGTAACAAATTCCGACAAATATTTTAATAGTGGTAAGTTAAGCAACTAAGTTTATAATTCATTAAAAAAAGCAAGAATGCGATGAATTTAATCATATAGATAATACAGATTTTATTTATTATACTCCTTTATTCTGCAACCTACACTATTAGCATGATCCAATTGAACAATGATATTTACCGTACATCCAAAGGAGCGTCGTCAACCATGTATGAAAAAAACAAAGTAATGAATATACTGTGTTTTGTTACTGTCGCTTTATCGTTTATCGTATTCGCTCTTCACCAATATACCAGTCTTATTCCTGACCTGATGACAGCAGCTCATACACAATCAGCTGCTACAGGATCCTCAGTGGATGTTGTCCGCTATATCCTGCTGGCTGTTCCTCTGCTGCTGCTCATCAGCTCCCTTCTTTTATTTAGCCGCAGTTCTCAGCATTCCTATCTCCCTATAATGAATACATTGATTCTTACGCTGGGCAGTATCGCGCTCATCGCAGCTGGAGACGGACTGGTAGAATATCACTTCTCTGTATTTATGGTCGTCGCATTTGTCGTCTTTTATGATTCACTGGCACTGGTACTGCTCACGACTGTTATTTTCGCCGTACATCATCTGGCTGGATTCTTCCTGTTCCCGGTATTGATCTGCGGTCAGCATGAGTACTCTTTCTCTCTGCTGCTTATCCATGCGGTCTTCCTGCTGCTTACGAGCGGCGCAGCCATGCTGCTCATCATTGCCAAACAGCGCTCCACGCAAGCATTGGAAGCCAAGAAACAGCAGTCGGAAGCCCTGAATGAGACTGCTGTCATCCAGCTGCAGCAGAGCGGACAATATATGGAACAATCTTCTTCTTCCTTACAGAGAAACTCGCAGTCTCTGGTGGCACTATCCGAAGAGATCGCCACTTCTGTTCAAACGATCAGTCAACGGGCTACTACAGAACTGCTGCCTTCCCAAAAAGGAAGTGAACAAAAGCTCGATCAGATTACAGCCGTTATTCATGAGATTACCGGTTCTCTGGAACAGCTCCATGATGCCTCTCTGATGTCGATTGGCAAAGCCAAAAACGGTCGTGAATCGCTCACTCATATCACTGCCCGGATCGAAGCATTGCAGCAGGATGTCAATGAAATGGCTGCCGGTATCCACAATATTAACGATCATGCCAATGAAATCTCGCGCTTTATCGAGATTATTGCCCATCTCGCTGAAGAGACCAATCTGCTGGCCCTGAATGCTTCTATTGAAGCAGCACGTGCCGGTGAACATGGACAGAGCTTTGGTGTCGTCGCCCAGCAGGTGAAAAAGCTCTCTATCGAAACAGCCGACGCCCTGAAAATGATGTCTTCCATCATTCATCAATTCACTCGCTCTACCGGAGCTGCTCTGCAAACCTCCGAACGCGGGACGTCAAAAATGCAGGAGACCCTGGCTGATACCCACCAGACTTCTGTAACATTTGATCAGATTTTGGAATCTGCTGAAATCACCGGCCAACATGTCAGCAATATTACTTCACGTACTACTGAACTGAATGAGCATACTCGGACGGTTAACGAAGCGACCCACTATGTTACCCGGATGATCGAAGAGGCCGTTATCAGCCAGCAATCGGTAGGCGCGACGATTGAAGAACAGCTGCAGCACAGCCACTCGGTTAACGATGCAGCACAACAGCTGCACCAGATGGGTGATCAGTTGAATGAACTGGTACGGAATTTCAGCAACAAAGACTCTT
This sequence comes from Paenibacillus sp. Z6-24, assembly GCF_054161335.1. NCBI lineage: Bacteria > Bacillati > Bacillota > Bacilli > Caryophanales > Paenibacillaceae > Paenibacillus > Paenibacillus sp. Z6-24. The sequence goes on from NZ_CP096398.1 coordinate 3,941,896, forward strand.
CCAAAAAGTAACAGGATAATAAAAGCTTTAATTGCCCCATCAGACAGCTTTGCCTCAACCTGAAGCGATGATATCTCGATTATCCACAATACCTAAAAGGCTGATATTTCTTCATTCGAGAAGAAACATCAGCCTTTTTCGCATTAGAATCATGACCTGTATTCAGACTGTAGCAAATACGATAGTTCTCCGCCTCAATCCTGCATATCATTTATATCATTCATATCATTGCATCATTATCCCGCCTGACGTGCCGATTCACCAATGGCTGCACTGCGCAGCCAGCTGCCCCGCCACCGGGTCTGCATCACGACGAGCAGTACGAGTGAACAGAATGCGATAATCCCCAGGACGATAAAACCCGGTGTATACGATCCTGCCGACTGGTACAGATTACCGAGAATAAGCGGCAGTGCATAACCGCCCAGCCCACCGGCAGCACCGACGATTCCCGTTACCAGACCGATCTCATTGCCAAAACGCTGCGGCACAAGCTGGAATACCGATCCATTGCCCGCTCCCAGGCACATCATGCCGGCAAACAGCAGTACGACCACGACCGGCAGTGGCGGCAGGAAAGAAACACACAGCAGCATCGCTCCGGCACCGGTATACAGATACATCAGCATCCGGGTGCCGCCGATCTTGTCCGCCAGATAACCGCCGACCGGACGAAAAAAGCTGCCCGCAATAACACAGATCGTCGTAATATCAGCCGCATGTACCGCTGACAGTCCATACTGGGTATTGAAGAAAATGGTCAAATAGTTAGCCAGACCGACAAAACCGCCAAAGGTCACACAATAAAAGGCACAGAACACCCATGCATCCCGCTGGCTCAGTACCGAGGCGTACTGGGATAGCTTTTTCGGTGCCGGACGCTCGGGACTATTTTTGGCGAAAATACTAAAGTAGATAAATACGATCACAATCGGGATCATGGCGATACCAAATACGACTTCCCAGCTGCCAAAAGACTGGGCCAGACGGTTGGCAAACAATGTCGCCAGCACCGTACCACTGTTGCCGGCGCCAGCGATGCCCATCGCCAGCCCCTGGTGTTCCTTGGGATACCACTGGCTCGCCAGCGGCAGTGCTGCAGCAAAGGAAGCACCGGCAATGCCGAGCAGCAGGGCAACCACATACAGCTGATCCAGCGACTGCACCCACTGCCAGCCCAGATAGAGCGGCACCAGTGTAACGATCATGCCCAGCTGAGCGGTCAGCTTGGGACCGATATAATCAGACAGAAAACCAAGCAGCAGCCGCAGAATCGATCCGCCCAATACCGGCAGAGCAACCAGCTGCGCCTTTTGCACAGGGTCCATCGGATAATCCTGGGCAATGACTACACTGAGCGGGCCGATCAATCCCCAGATCATAAAGCTGATATCAAAGTATAAAAAAGAACCAAATAACGTAGGCTTATGCCCGCTCTGCCAGAAACTTTTGCTCTCCATAGCTCTCGCTCCTCTGTAATCAGTAATGGTTGTGATACCCGGGATCACTCTCTTTTTCATAAGTCCACGCAAAAAGCCGCAACTCGTCCTTTGAATAAAAGAACAAAATTGCGGCTTCATTGCCTGCATTCAGCACAGCATTGTGCTTGGGTATGTAAACTTATGGATCACCGGATAGTGAATTTGTTTCAAATTATAAGAATATATTTCCCATATGTCAATTATATTAACAAAATTAAATTTAAATAAACTGATATGTTATTTTATTTTACATTAATTTATTGGGTATTCGGATCGACAAAGATATGTCTTGACTATTAATAGCAAACTGTCTACTATTCATCGTTTGATTTCTCCCTCCAACTTGATCACTTTTGCAACCAAAATCATCCTTTGTCAAAGGCAGTTGCTGCTTTTGATGTTCCTGCTATCGTCATGGCTCTTTTTCTCTTTACATCATTCTCATTACTCCATTCCCTGTCTCTTCTATTGTTCATTATTGAACAATATATCTGAATATTAGCTAATATTAAAAATATATTGTACAAAAATATACGTTTTGTATATACATTCCATGCTGCATTGATTAGAATAATTACATATTCAACCAGTTCTCATGAAAAGAGGGGTAGCATGGAGACCGTGCTTCGCAATTTGTTTCAGTCACTGGCCAAGAATCCTTCCGCCAATAAAATGGCTAAAAAGTATGGTTTGCGCTTTGGCGCGAGACGTTTTGTCGCCGGGGTCACGATTGAGGAAGCGGTGCAAGCGGTGCGCAGACTCAATCAGGATGGCCGGCTGGCAACACTGGATCATCTCGGCGAATTTATCTCTACACGCGAAGAAGCGATGGAGTCGACCCAGATGTGTCTGCAGACGCTGGATGCCATCTCCCGCAGCGGGGTACAGTCCAACCTGTCTCTCAAAATGACTTCACTCGGACTTGATATTGACCGCCAGCTCTGTATCAACAATATGACGACCATTCTGGAGCGCGCCCGCAGCTACGGCAACTTTGTCCGTATCGATATGGAGGATTATGCCCACTGCCAGATGTCGATTGATATCTACCGCGAACTGCGTAAGCAGTTTGACAATGTAGGAATTGTGCTGCAGGCGTATTTGTACCGCACGAGCCAGGATATCGAGGATTTGAATGAATATCGCGCCAACCTGCGATTGGTCAAAGGCGCATACAAGGAACCTTCATCCGTCGCATTTCCAGCCAAGGAAGATGTCGACAGCAATTACCGCAAAATTATCAGCCAGCATCTGGCCAACGGCAACTATACCGCCATCGCTACCCATGATGAGGCAATCGTCCGTTATGTACGCGAAGAAGTGGTCCGTCAGGATATTCCGCTCCAGCAGTTTGAGTTCCAGATGCTGTACGGCATCTGCGAAGATTTGCAGAAGCGGCTCGTACAGGACGGTTACAAAGTCCGGGTGTACGTGCCTTATGGACGGGACTGGTTTGGCTACAATATGCGCCGCCTGGCTGAGCGCCCCGCCAATGTATGGTTTGTACTCAAAAATCTGTTCCGCTAACCCCCAACAGGCTTGCCTGTGAGCGATAACGCCCTTCAGACAAGCCTGATGTTTGCCATGTTCACAGCTGACTGCGCATGCGCAGCCCATTGCGGTTGATAGCAGCCTTTTACAGCTGGTGCTTGGTCATTTTGTTGTACAACGTGCCTCTGGAGATGCCCAGCATCCGGGCGGCGATACTTTTGTTGCCTGCGGCTTTTCGCATTGCTTCTTCAATGCGCTGCTTTTCCTCTTCCTCGGTGACACGGGCTTTGAGACCCGGGGAAGCAGCTAGTTCGGCAGCGGGAAGGTCTTCCTTTTCCCGGCTGAATAAAGGCGGCTGATCGCCCTGCAAATGCTCCGGCAGATGCTCCAGCAGCAGGGAATCGCCTTCACTCAGGATCACGCAGCGCTCGATGACCGCTCGCAATTCGGCAATATTGCCCGGCCAGTCATAACGGGCAAAGGCCAGCATCACTTCCGGTGCTACACGCGGCACCGGCTTCTGGTAATGCACCGCAAATTCGCGCAGATACATATGCACCAGGATCGACAGATCTTCCCTGCGTTCGCGCAGCGGAGGAACCGTAATCGTCACGACACCCAGCGCGTAATAGAGCTCGGAGCTGAACTGCTGATCCGCCACCCGCTGATCCAATGCGGTCCGCGTGGCAGCGATAATGCGCGCATGCAGCGGGATATCCTCCTGCCCTCCATACCGACGGAACGAACGCGTCTTGATCGCACGGTATAACTTATTCTGCATATCCGGCGGCAGTTTGTCGATCTCGTTGAGGAAGAGAGTACCGTCTCCCGCCTGCTCCAGCTTGCCGGCTTCCTGAATATCCTGACCGGAATACGTACCGCCGATAAATCCGAACAATTCACTATCCAGCATACCAGGCGGCACCGCGCCGCAGTTCAGGGACAGAAATGGCGACTCTGCATGAGCGCCAGCCAGATGAATCGCCCGGGCGAGCTGCTCCTTGCCGGAACCCGCTTCGCCGTACAACAGTGCCGGCGTGTTCAGCTCGGCGATCTTTTTGCCGATACGGACGACTTTGCTGATGCTGTGACTCTGTCCATCCATGAGAGTAAACGGATCGCTGCGGCGGGGCATCGTATCGAGGATGCTTGCCTGGGCATGGGACAGCTCTTTGTTCAATTTGACCAGATGGGTAATATCCTGCTCGGAAGCCAGCCCGCCCACGACACGGCCTGCCGGATCAAGCACCGGAGAAGCGTTGATCAGCACATGGGTGCCTTCGGAGGATTTGTGGTACATGTTACGCACTTTGCGTCCTTCATCCAGCACGCGCAGCAACATGATCGATTCCGGATCAAAATGCTCTCCGATCGTCTGCCCCATAATGCGCTCATGCGGAATGCTGTATATCTGTGCGGCTGCCTCATTCCAGCAAATAACGGTCCCATCCTGATCGACGGCTGTTACCGCATCGGTCACGGTATCGAGCAGTCCGTTCAGATACATCTCGGCTTTGCTTTTCTGGCGGTGCAGCTGTCTCAGCAGCTCGCCTGGACTGAGAAACCCTGCAGGATCTCCATCCGGCTGAACAAACACAACCGGGCGGCTGAGCGACGATGGCAATCGCTCCACCCATGTTCCGACTGGATCAACAGCTTCCTTTTTGACGACAGGTGAAGGGGCATACCGATCCAGTGATCGCTCAATCTTGTCCGCTGCCTGCTGCCAGAACGGCAGATCGTCATCGGTAAACAGATAAGCCTGCTGTTGATGCGATATATATACTGCCTGACCCTGATGCAGCAATTGTGCGATCTTTTGAGCATCTTCCCGGGCGGACAGCTCAGTTATATTTTCGTTTAATTGTAATTGTTCATTATTGAACATGATAATCTCTCACTCCATGTAATTTAGTAACAATTTAACATGTCCGCCCCTCTACTGACAACCGTCTTACCGATTTCCTATTCCCTGTCAGTAAATCAACAAGCAAATTGATTCACTCCAAAATGAATTTTAAACAACAGGCATTCCAGACAGCAGATCGATTCACTTCCTACAGTACTCGCATAATAGACAACCAGGGATAAATAATATTTATTGGATTTAATAGAATTATTAAATTTGTAAACATTCTGCTTATTCTCACAGGCAATTTGTTCATTATTAAACATGTAAATAAATAATTTTGTTCAAATTATACACAAAATCATTTAAAAGTGTATAATTCAAATAAATGTATAACTTTACCATTCATGCTTCCATTTCCGTTTCCATTATGAGAGGAGATCTATTAATGAGTAAAATGACGAATATCCGCCCTTTTGCCAATGAGCCTTTTGTTGATTTCAACCAGCCGGACAACCGTGAAGCGATGGAGAAAGCGATTGCCCGTGTCAGAGCCGAACTCGGTCAGACCCTTCCGCTGCATATTGGAGATCAGAAGATTGTAACTGAAGACAAAATTCGTTCCATCAACCCTGCCAATACGGATGAAGTTATCGGCTACATGAGCAAAGCCAACCAGGAGCTGGCCGAACAAGCGATGCAAGTCGCCCTGCAGACTTTTGAGACATGGAAAAAGGTTCCCGCCCGTATCCGCGCCGATTATCTGTTCAAAGCCGCTGCCCTGATGCGGGAACGCAAGCATGAATTCTCAGCCCTGATGGTGCTGGAAGCCGGTAAAAATTATGCCGAGGCAGATGCTGATACAGCGGAAGCGATCGACTTTATGGAATTCTACGCCCGTGAGATGCTGCGTCTCGATCAGATTAATGAGACCCAGCCGCTGACACCGATTCCCGGTGAAGACAACCGCCTTACCTACATTCCACTCGGCGTCGGCATCGTGATCCCGCCGTGGAACTTTCCGCTGGCCATCTGTGTCGGCATGACTACAGCTGCAGTCGTATCCGGCAATACGGTACTGCTCAAGCCAGCTTCCACCACACCGGTAATCGCTCACAAGTTTGTCGCTCTTATGGAAGAGATCGGACTGCCAGCGGGTGTGATCAACTTTGTGCCGGGCAGCGGGTCCGAGATTGGCGATTATCTGACCAGCCATCCAAAGACCCGTTTTATCAGCTTCACTGGTTCCAAGGAAGTGGGACTGCGCATCAGCCGCCTCGCTGCCGATACAGCGGAAGGCCAGATCTGGATGAAACGTCTGGTCGCTGAAATGGGCGGCAAGGACGGCATCGTAGTCGATGAGACGGCAGATGTAGACGCGGCTGCCCAGGCGATCGTCGCTTCGGCCTTTGGCTTCCAGGGTCAGAAATGTTCGGCTGGCTCCCGCGCCGTAATCGTGGAATCCGTCTATCCGCAAATCGTGGAAAAAGTGGCCGAGCTGACCGGACGCCTGTCCATCGGTTTGCCGGAGCAGAACTATCCATCCGGACCCGTTATCGACCAGGGTTCCTATGACAAGATTCTGGATTATATCGAAATCGGCAAAACCGAAGGTCGTCTGGTCGCAGGCGGCAGTAAGGCCGAAGGCAACGGCTACTATATCCAGCCGACCGTGTTCGCGGATGTCGACCGCAAAGCGCGCATTATGCAGGAAGAGATCTTCGGTCCGGTTCTCGCTCTCTGTCCGGCCAAAGATTACAAGGAAGCGATCGAGATCTACAATGATACGGAATTCGGACTGACCGGGGCGTTCTTTTCCACCAATGAGGAGCGGATCAGCGAAGCGCTGGAGACGATGCACTGCGGCAATCTGTATGTGAATCGCAAATGTACCGGGGCGCTTGTAGGGGCGCAGCCGTTTGGCGGATTTAACATGTCGGGGACGGATTCGAAGGCTGGGGGACATGATTATCTACTGCTGTTTACCCAAGCGAAATTGACTTCGCGCAAGCTGTAAGGGTTCAGCTGTGTTGGAGTTACAGTAGACTGAATTTGTACCTGTAAGCGTTGTGGTGCTGGACAGATGGTATTGTATTGAGAATATGCTATTGGAAGCCTCTGTATGAATGGATACAGGGGCTTTCGCTGCATATTGCGTCGTGTATGTGTATGCTGCTCCGTTTGTAAGAACGCTTCGGGGAGCGCAGTATAGCAGAGCCTTAGTCTGGAGTCTGGCTGGCATCAACCACTCCAGAAAGGAATAAGAGCACGTCCTCCGGTTAAGCGTGGAGATCTTTTATATTAGGAGGGAATGAAGATCTCCACGCTTAAAGGCCGTCCTTTGCTCTTATTTCCTTTCTTGCGTTCTGTGCTTGGACATCTTTGTAGTCTGCTCGCGTACTCTACTCGCTTTTTTCAACTGGAATAACTTTTTTATAAATACAAATCTTGCAGCGTTTGTTTTCAATATATTGCCAGTATATAGTCTTGCTTCGGTGAATATAATTAACATCAATCGTATCCAACCAGCGTTATAGCCTGATTAAATGTTACAATAATTAACTTATAATCGATAAATAATTCTCCTCTCTTATAATACGTCAATTATATTGACATAAATTTCAGAATCCTTTACTGTTATTTTATAACTTTCACACAAAGACGTGTGATCTGAAATGGTGGCAATGATGCCCTTTTCCTGTTGATAAGTCAGCAGAAAAGGGCTTTTTCTGTTTAGTTACGTAAAAATGATTCGATGTGAATTTCGATACATCGGGATATTGGGTGGATTCATTTAAAACAGAGACAGATATTAGGATGGATAAAAGGAGGAAATCGTATGCCCTCACGGTTGGTCGTTATTGGGAATGGGATGGCGGGGATGCGTTGTGTGGAGGAGATGGTGAAGCGGCGGGCAGGACATTTTCATATTACGGTGTTTGGAGATGAGCCGCGGCCGAATTATAATCGGATTCTGTTATCCAAAGTGCTGCAGGGAGAGAGCCGGTTTGAAGATATTGTACTGCATTCGCTGGACTGGTATGAGGAGAATGGAATTCGGCTGCATACCGGGGAGCAGGTGGTACGAATTGATCCGGATCAGCGTACGGTCTATACGGCTTCCGGGATGCAGGCACAATATGATGTGTTGATTCTGGCAACCGGGTCGGTGCCTTACATCCCTCCGCTGCCCGGTTCGGACAAGAAGGGGGTGATTTCCTTTCGCAGCATCGAGGATTGTCAGCGGATGACCGAGTATGCCAGCCAGTACAGCCGGGCAGCGGTCATCGGCGGCGGACTGCTCGGATTGGAAGCGGCGCGGGGACTGCTGCATCTCGGCATGGAAGCACATGTGGTGCACAATGCCTCCTATCTGATGAACCGCCAGCTGGACGCACTGTCGGCAGGCATGCTGCAAAAGGAACTGGAGCAGCAGGGCATGATCTTCCATCTGAACCGCAATACACTCAAAATTACAGGGACCACCCGTGCGCAGGGACTGCGTTTTGATAATGGAGAACGACTGGCTGCCGATCTGATCGTGATGGCGGTCGGGATTCGTCCCAATATCCGGCTGGCAGAACAAGCGGGGATTCGCACCGGCCGCGCCATTCAGGTGGATGACCATATGCAGACCAGTCTGCCGGGAATCTATGCGGTCGGTGAATGTGCGGAACATCGCGGTATCTCCTACGGTCTGGTCGCCCCTCTGTATGAACAGGCTCTGGTGCTGGCTGCACATCTGTGTGAACAGCAGACAACCGGTTATCAAGGTTCCATTCCGTATTCCCAGCTGAAAATTTCCGGGGTGCATGTTTTCTCGGTCGGCAATGTTCAAGCTGTGGAGGCAGAAGATATTGTGCAGCAGTACGATGGCGTGCAAAAAACGTATCGGAGAATCCTGGCTACTCAAGGAAAAATCAGCGGCGCCGTGCTGTACGGCGAGACGGCCGAAGGAACAGCTCTCGTCGAGATGGTACGCCGCGGACAGCCGGCTGAGCAGTGGCTGGCAGACAGCATCGCTCATTCGCAGACCAATGATAATCCGGCAGATGCCACAGCGATCGCCCTCTCCCCGGAGTCGGTCGTATGTGCCTGCAATGCGGTCACCAAGTGCACCATTCTGGACACCATGACCGCGCTGCAATTGAAGACAGCAGATCAGGTCAGGGAACATACCCGTGCCTCCGGTTCCTGCGGCGGCTGTCGTCCTACTGTAGAAGCACTCGTTCGCTGTCATGCCGTGGGGATGACAGCATCGGCGGCTCCCTCTACCGCTTCGGAACATGTACCTGCAGCGGCACAGATGCCTTCCATCTGCGGCTGCACGTCCCTCACTCATGAACTGCTGCGTGATCTAATTCGTGAGCATCGCTGGCAGACAGCTGCCGAAGTGATGCAGCAGCTGGATTGGGTCAATTCGGATGGCTGTCCATTGTGCCAGCCGGCGCTTCAGTATTATATAGGTACCCTTGATCCGTTGCAGACTGCCGGGTCGATCTTTTTGCCAGCATCCTATGCTGCACTGCTGATTCATGCCGATCCTCTGCTGCTGGAACAGTATCCGAATGCCGGTTATCTGCTGGAGCAGCTGTACAACAGGTGGCAGAATATGATCCCGGCCGTTCCTTTGCATATCACTGCTTCGGTTGATGCAGACAGCCCGGCCGGTCTGCTGCTGCACGATCTGGTAGTATGCGGCTCTCCGGCAGGCTGGGAGATCCATGCTGGCGGCAGTTCCACCGGCTCTTTGCGCAGAGCGCAGCTCATCGCCCAGACCGATTCCCTGCAGGATGCGATCCATCTATTATCGTTCTGCATCAGCCAATACCATGAACAGGCCTATTACGGCGAACCGGTCTGGCAGTGGCTGGAGCGTACAAGCCTGCTGACCATCCGTGAACAGGTACTGAACCGTTATTACGAGCAGACCGGTGACCCGGTACAGGAAGGGGAAATCAGACATGAACATGATGCAGACACAGTGTCCATTTTGCAGCGTACAGTGTAAGATCTCGCTGCATCGCACAGAATCCGGTATGATGCCCGCTCCCCCATCTGCCGAGATACACAGCGCGAGCCGCTACAGCAGCTGGCAGGCTAAAGGCGCACCCAATGCCGCCTCTCAGGGCCGGATCTGTGTCAAAGGCATGAATGCCCACCAGCATGCGATGAATCGGGAACGGCTGATGTTCCCGCTGGTCCGCCGTAATGGTGCGCTCGTCAGAGCAACCTGGGAAGAAGCCATGGAGCGAATCGTCAGCCATTTCCAAACCGCAATCAGCCAGCAGGGTGCAGGTTCCATCGGCGTATACGGCGGCGGTTCGCTGACGAACGAAACTGCCTATCTGCTCGGCAAATTCGCCCGTATCGGGCTGGGAACGCGGTATATCGACTACAATGGACGCTTTTGCATGTCGGCAGCTGCTTCGGCAGGCAGCAAAGTGTTCGGCCTGGATCGCGGAATGACCTGCCGGCTCGAAGATATCCCGCTCGCCCGCTGTATTATTCTGGCGGGAACGAATATTGCCGAGTGCCAGCCGACGCTGCTGCCCTATTTTAACCAAGCCCGGGCAAATGGAGCCAGAATCATCGTTATCGATCCCCGGCGAACATCGACAGCAGCGATCGCCGATCTTCATCTGCAGATCCGTCCGGGAACCGATGCGATGCTGGCGCTGGCGATGCTGAAGATCCTCGTACAGGAAGGCTGGATCGATGAGGAATTCATCCAGCAGCGTACCGGTAGATATGAAGATCTCACCGCCCTGCTGGATGGTATCGAGACGGAAGATGTCGCACAGTTATGCGGCATCCCCGCCGAACAGATCCGGCAGGCGGCCAGCTGGTATGGACTTGCCGAGACCGGCATTATCTTTACCGCTCGCGGGGTAGAACAGCAGACCGATGGTCATCTCGCAGTGAGGTATCTGATCAATCTGGTGCTGGCTACCGGAAAAATCGGTCGGCCCGGCTGCGGCTATGGTGCAGTCACCGGTCAGGGCAACGGCCAGGGCGGACGGGAACACGGACAAAAAGCCGACCAGCTGCCTGGCTACCGTTCAATCGAGAATGCTGCGGATCGTGAATATATCGCTTCGGTCTGGCAGGTAGATCCGGCCAATATCCCCGGCAAAGGCGTGTCTGCCTACGAAATGATGGAACTGGCTGCCCGCCGGGATATCCGCACACTGCTCGTCATGGGCTCCAATCCGGTTGTGTCCAACCCGAATATTCCACTCGTCCGGTCTGCACTGGAAGGGCTGGATATGCTGATCGTGGCGGACATGTTCCTGTCGGAAACCGCCCGGATGGCCGATGTGGTGCTGCCTGTCACTTCGTATCTTGAGAATGCCGGTACGCTCACCAATCTGGAAGGCCGGGTACTGCTGCGTGAAGCGGCACTCCCTGCGCCTGGCGAAGTACGGGATGACTGGCGTATTCTGTGCGATCTGGCCGACAGGCTGGGACGGGGGCAGTACTTTCCTTTTCAGACAGCCGAAGAGATCTTCGAGGAACTGCGGATAGCCAGCCGCGGCGGACTTGCGGATTATTACGGGATCACCTATGAGCGGCTGCGCCGGGAAGAAGGGATCTACTGGCCCTGTCCTTCGCCGGAGCACCAGGGCGTACCCATGATGTTCACCGAGCAGTTTGCCCATGCGGATGGCAGAGCCAGCTTTACCGCGACTCCCCATCATGCGGTACGAGAACAGCCTTCACCGGTATATCCGCTGATCCTGACCAATGGCCGGGTGCTGGCTCATTATCTGACCGGTGTGCAGACCCGGCGCAGCGCTGCACTGGCTGCCCGTGAGCTGGAAAACTTCGTCGAAATCCACCCGCTGACCGCCCGCCAGCATCATCTGCAGGATGGAGAATGGACCGAGATACAGTCTGCACATGGCCGCTTTTTCGTACGCTGCCGGATCAGCGAGAATATTCGCCCGGATACACTATTCGTGCCGATGCACTGGGGCGGCACCCAGAACGTCAATGAAGCAACCTCTCCCGAGCTGGACCCTTACTGCAAAATGCCCGGCTTCAAAGTAACTGCTGTGACGATCCGGCCTGTACATGCCGGTGCTGCACAGCGGCAGTATCAGTCTATGCAGCGCTGAGTGTGGAGCGCACCTAACTTGAACGACAAAATCATCCTGTTCTCTCCCTGCCGGAGGAATACAGGATGATTTTTGTGTTTTTGTTTTATGTTTTGTGTTTTGTATCTTTTATATATTGTATTTTGTAAACTCTATGTTCAAACTTCACTGACTCCATCGTATTCCTGTTTCATCTAAGGTATGCTGGAATTATAGCGCTTTAACATTTAACTGTCATAAGCTGGCATGTCATTCCCTACTACCGATAATCAGGAGGTCACACGATGATACAGATTAGAAGAGTACATACCCATGAATTGGCGCAGGCTGCCGAGCTGGCCAATGATATTTTCTGCGAGCAGGAGTATCGGCATATGGAGACGTCATTCCCTACCCTGTTCCATCCGGGCATCAGCCATTCCTACGGCGCGTTTACCGAGCAGAATCGACTTGTATCCTTTATGGGACTGGTTCCGGTGAAGATTCGGAGCGGACAGCAGATTCTATCGGCTTTCTCGATCGGAGCGGTATGCACCCATCCGGATTATCGCGGTCAGCGGTTGGCCGGACAGCTGCTGGAGCGCTGCCGTCAGCATGCGACTGAATCGGGCGCTTCACTGATGTTTATTTCCGGTGACCGTTCGCTGTATACGCGTGCAGGCAGCCAGTTTTTCGGTCAGATCCATCAAGCGGCCATGTCTTCGAACACTCTCTCTTCCTGGGGGCCCTTTTCATGGGAAATGCGTGATATGCGGGCAGAAGATATTTTTGCCGTTCATGCGCTGCTGCAATCCAGACCGGCGTATGTACAGATGAGTCTGGCCGAACTGCAGCAGATGATCGAAGCTGCGCCAATGGCACATATTCGCGGACAGCATCTGCATATCCGTGTAGCCACCGTCCCCGGACAGAGGAGCATCGAGGCTGTCAGCATCTTCTCCATTCCTGAGGAACCATCTCATTCTACGGAGCTGGGTGATTCCATACCAGAACGCAGCGGACAGGCACTGGAATGGGCGGGTCCACACGATGCGGTCATGGCACTCTGGCAGGATGCCGTATCAGTCTATGCCCTTGCATCCCTGACTGCCCCCATTCCCTGGCAGGAAACATCCCTGATCCAAGCTGTAAAAGAATCCGGTGCAGCCCTGTCCATCATCCCCAACGGTGGAACCGTCATGATCGCCAGCGGCAGCGCCCTGATCTCGCAGATCGAACTGCTCGATGATCTAGCTCCGGATGCGCCGGTGCGATTCTCGGTTGAATCCAATAACCAGTACATCCTCCATACGCCGCAGGGCACCTGCCCGGTCGATGGAGATGCGGAACTGTGCTCCCTGCTGTTCGATCCATCTTCATCATTATTGCAAAACCAGAATATCCCAAGCCCTGCCGTCACTCTGCCTTATATGTACGGACTGTATTTTATATAACGCGAACATCCCACCTCATAAAAAAAGAATGCACCATGTACCGCAGGATGATTATCCACAGAGCGAAGAAAAGGAATAGGGACAGCCGACGACTGTTAAACATGGAGATCGACCGCTGCAAGCGGTTATTCAGGATCTCTATGCTTAACCGGCAGAAGCGTCCCTATTCCTTTTCGTACCGGATAACGCCAGCAAGCACCTTTCCCAATATGGAAAAACTGCAATCTCCCAGCTCTTTTTGGTTTAAATGAATAGAGAAAGGTAACTGGATAAGCTCGCAGAAAGAAGGAAGCCTATGAAGGATCGAAGTATACTTACGGATTATGTACGTGAACACTGGCACTACTATCTGATGGCAGTGGTGCTGATCATCCTGTCCAATATTTCGCAGGCTGCGCTGCCCCGGGTGCTGGGGCAATTTACGGATGCGCTGCTCGCCGGCAACATCCAGTATGAGATGATTGTCCGCTACAGCCTTATTCTGGCAGGGATCGGGATCGCCTACAATCTGCTGTTCGGAGCAGGGCAGTTCACGGTGATGCGGCTCGGCCGGAAATTCGAATTTGCGATGCGGCAGAGTCTGTTCCGCAAGTTCGCCACGCTGAGTGAGCATTACTTTTCCCGTCAGGGTACCGGCAAGCTGCTCAGCTCGATGACCAATGATGTTACCTCGGTGCGTGAATCGATCTCCAACGGAGTAACCACCACGACCAATGCGGTCTTCCTGTTCCTCTCCTGCCTCGTCATGATGCTGCTCAGTCATATTCCGCTTTATCTGATTCTGGTCAGCATTGTGCCGATGGTCGCGATTCCGTTTCTGGTCGTGTATTTCGGACCCCGTATTCGTAAACGGTCGATGAGCGTACAGGAATCGCTGGCCGTTATGACCGAGTCGGCAGAGGAACAGCTGCGCGGCATTCGCGTGACCAAGACATTTGCGATTGAACCGACCGCGAGACAGCGGTTTGGCAGCACGGTCGACCAGATTCGGGACAACCAGCTGCATCTGGTGCGCATGTCTTCCCTTTTCCAGGCGGCTGTGCCTTTTCTAGGAGCATTATCGCTGGTCATCTCACTTATGTATGGCGGTTATCTGGCGATCCAGGGCAGTATTACGGTCGGTAACTTTATCGCATTGACGCTCTATCTGCGCATCATGTCCGGGCCGCTGCAGCAGATTGGTAACGTGATCAATATGATGCAGCGTTCCAGCGCTTCCCTGGATCGGGTCAATCATCTCCTAGGGGAACAGCCGGATATTCAGGACGATGAACATGCGCTGCCTCTGGCGGCCTCACCGGATCTGGAACTGCGTAATCTGACCTTCACCTATCCGGGCAATGAACGTCCTGCATTATCCGATCTGAACATGCATATTGTCAGCGGACAAACGGTCGGAATCGTTGGCAAGACCGGCAGCGGCAAGACCACACTTGTCAAACTGCTGCTGCGCATCTATGATCCGCCTGCAGGTACGATTCTGCTCGGCGGCACGGATGTACGCCGCATCTCCATCAACAGCTTGCGCTCCCGGATTGCCTATGTGCCGCAGGACGGATTCCTGTTCAGCACAACGATCCGTGACAACATCGCCTTCAGCGACCGGGATATCCCGCTGGAAAAGGTGGAAAATCACGCCCGTCAGGCGATGATCTACGAGCCGATTACCCGCTTCCCGGAACAGTTCGAGACCCGGTTGGGGGAGCGCGGTATTACGCTCTCCGGCGGGCAGCGCCAGCGGACAAGTCTGGCACGCGGACTCGCCAAGACCGGACCGATCCTCATTCTGGATGACAGCATGAGCGCTGTCGATGCGGTTACCGAAGCCGGTATTCTGGAGAATCTGGTTCAGGAGCGGCAGAACCGCACGACCATTATCATCGCGCACCGGATCAGTGCGGTCAAGCAGGCCGACTGGATCGTCGTGATGGATGAAGGCCGCATCGTGCAGCAGGGCACCCACCGCCAGCTGCTGAATGAACAGGGCATCTACGCCTCCATGTATCAGTTACAGGAAGAAGGTCTGCATTCATGAGCAAATTACCTTCCGGTTCGCCGGATTCCTCCCGCTACGAAGCATTACGGGCAATTCTGCGGTATGCCCGGCCGCACCGACTGACGTTTGTCGGCATTTTCTTTGCCACCATACTCGCTATTGCTGCCGATCTGGTGCAGCCGTATCTGGTCAGCATCGTGATCGATGAGCATATTGCTGTCGGTGAGAGCGGACTGCCCTTTCTGACCCGCATGGCCCTGATCTATCTGGGGCTGGCTGTGATCAGCCTGATTTTCACCTACATTCAGAGCAATCTGCTCCAGTATGCCGGACAGCATATTGTCGCCAGTATTCGTAAAGACCTGTTCGGTCATATATCCAAACTGTCGATGAGCTTCTTCGACCGTTCAAGCAGCGGCGGGCTCGTCACCAATGTATCGAGCGATACGGAGACGATCAGCCAGTTTTTCACCCAGGTGCTGCTCAGCCTGATCCGTGACGGCATGATGCTGGTGTTTATTATTTATTTCATGTTCCGGCTCGATACGACGCTGGCCTGGTACTCCATGCTGACATTGCCGGTAATCGCTACGCTGGCGATCCTGTTCCGCAAGCGGCTGCGCGAAGTGTATCAATACGCCCGCAGCCGCTTGTCCCGCCTGGTCGCTTTTACTGCCGAGAATCTGTCGGGTATGGGGCTGATCCAGATTTTCCATCAGGAAAAGGAACAGACCCGCCGGTTCACCGAGTTCAACAGCGACTACTGGCAGGCCAATGTGCAGCAGCTCAAGTCCAATGTATTGTTCAACCGTACCTTTGATGTGCTCGGTAATATTGCGCTTGTGCTGATGGTCTGGCTCGGTGGTGTCGCCGTATTCAACAAGCAGATTGAAGTCGGTGTGCTGTACGCTTTTATCAGTTATATCCGCCAGTTCTTCCAGCCGATCAACCAGATCACCATGCAGTGGAATACATTCCAGTCCACCATGGTATCGATGGACCGCATCTGGCGTATCCTGCGCATTCAACCGGAGATTCGTGATCCAGAGCCTGAACAGACAGCAGCCATCGTACCTGAGCAGGTCAAAGGCAAGGTCGACTTTAACCATATTACATTCGGTTATACCGAAGGACAGACCATTCTGCCGGATCTGGATCTGCATATTCGTCCGGGTGAAATGATCGGTGTCGTCGGTACGACCGGTGCTGGCAAAAGTACGCTGATCGCGCTGCTCAACCGATTCTACGACGTCCAGAGTGGATCGATTACGATCGATGATCAGGATCTGCGCTGCATTCCACAGCAGCAGCTGCACCGGATCGTCGGACTGATCCAGCAGGAACCGTTCCTGTTCTCCGGCTCGATTATCGATAATGTGCGGCTGTTCCAGGATGATGTCAGCCGTGAGGAGGTCATTGAAGCCTGCCGCTTTGTCGGTGCGCATGAGATGATCCTAAAGCTGCCGCAGCAGTACGATACCCGCATGTCCGAGCGGGGCAGCGGATTATCGGCCGGGGAACGGCAGCTGATCTCCTTTGCCCGGATCGTCGTCTTCAAGCCGCGAGTGCTGATTCTGGATGAAGCAACCGCCAATCTGGATTCCCATACCGAGCAGCTCGTCCAGCAGGCGCTGCAGACTGTATCCGAAGGACGCACAACGATAGTAATCGCTCACCGCTTGTCTACCATTATGCATGCTGATCGCATCCTGGTGATGGAGCATGGAGAGATTATTGAGCAGGGTACACATGCCAAGCTGCTTGCACAGGGTGGTATCTATGCCGAACTCTACCGCCATGCCAGACAGGCAGGGCATGATGTTGCTAAAGCCTGATAAAGATAGATACGAATAATTGATTTAATTGCCATGCTGAAGATCAAAGCCACTTCATATGATAAAAGCCTCATGCTGTCCAACTGGGGACAATCATGAGGCTGGGTAGCGAATATTGACTATGATTATATGAGTCCCTGTATCAATGCAGGATTACCACTGCTGGCTGTCCCTGTTGAAGCACCTGTATTGGTCACCTCATTGCCTGTACTCGCCGGGGCAGGATCGCTGGCTGTACCTGTTCCCGAAGTGGACTCTGTTGAAGATGGGGCTGCTGTCGAAGTAGTTGATGAGTCGGATGGAGCTGAAGCAGTATCCTGCTGATCCGCTGTGTAATCTGCAGGCTGTGGATCAGGATCACTTACCGGCTGCTGCGGAGCTGGTGTCACTGAATCCGGCTCTGCTGCGGCACTGCCGGATTCAGGCTGAGCTTCTGGTGAAGGACTGTCAGAACCTGTAGATGTACCATTATCGGCTGCCGAGCTTCCGGACGGTACAGGCATCGGTGTGCTGTCGCCTGTAAGCTCTGGTGAAGCGGATGATGACGAAACATCTGCAGTACGTCTGTTATCTGACTGTACTTCTGTTACCTGAGCGGAGATAGTTTTCACATATTGTTCATATGATTCCTTGCTGATCTCCAGCCTGAGCTGATGCACTTTGGAAGAGATCATCAGCTTGTCTTCATCTGCACTCACCTGAAATCCGCGGGAGACCAGGTTTTTAACAGCAGATTCATAGTTGTCTTTGGTGATCGGCAGATTGGTTTGAATACTCATTTGCAGATAGCTGCTTTGTGCGACCATATCGGCAGCAATCTCGCTGGTTTCCAGGTTTTGCTTTTGCTGAGTCTGCAGGAACTTGTCGGTATCTTCTTTTCTAATCTCTTTGGCCCGATCTTCTTTCTTATAGCGTTCCTGTTTTTCGAGCTTTTGTTCTTCGGCCTGTCTATCCTGGTTCTTCTGATCCTCAATCTTACGATCTCTGGCTCTTTGTTCTTTGGCCTTCTCGGCCTCCACCTGCGGGTCGTATGCTGCTTCGCTTACAGCATCCGTTTGCGGGTCAGGAATGGTCGTGCTTTTGGGATAGTAAGATGATGTGCCGGAAGATGGATAATTAACGGCTGAGCTAATATTCATACCTCTTCTTCCTTTCGTTATGATTGGTCGGAAGCGGTTCCCCTCTCCGCTCATTCCAGTCACGTAACCCCTGTTTCGATCCTGAAGAGCCCGGTCTGTACTATCCGCTTCCACAGAATAGTCTATTCATACTACTCCATTTATATTTTATAGGGTATTTAGACCTATAAGATTATTATCGGATGATAACTCATATTCTTAATAAATAACTAATTTATTTATATATTTAGCACGAATTTTTAATAAAAGTCTACAAAAAAACGAAGTCTGCGAATTATAAGATCATGCAGACTTCGTTTGGAATAAAGCAATTATAACAGGTTTCCTGTCTTGTATTCTTAGCGTGAAGAGAACCGCACATTCGTCTGGTGAAGCCAGTAGCGAATTCGCTGCAGCACTTCCTGCATCTGCAGCGGTTTGCTCATATAATCGGTCGCTCCCGCCTGAATGCTCTTCTCACGGTCTTCCTTCATTGCTTTGGCCGTAAGCACAATAATTGGTACGTTCGCGTATCCGTACAGGTTGCGGACCGTCTTCATCGTCTCATAACCGTCCATCTCCGGCATCATAATATCCATTAGAATCAGGTCGATATGCTGATCCATATGCAGGATCTCCAGTGCATCCCGGCCGTTCTGGGAAATGACTATATTCATATTGTAGCGTTCCAACATGCTGGTCAGCGCGTATACATTACGGATATCATCGTCGACAATCAGAATTTTCTTGCCGGTAAGAATCTCCTGTGTTTCCGGTACCTGAGGCTGCTGAGGTGTCAGCAAATCCTGTACGAATTCCAAGGTGGTGGGACGCTCGGCGAGTGTCATTTCTTCTTCGATGAGTTCTTCTTCCATTCGATCCGATTCATACGTAAATGTATAATTCTCATAAGAATCGGTCGGGACCACGTTGCCTTCTTCCATAAATACCGTTCGGTTCAAATGCAGCGGTTCATTCAGGTCAAACATGGCATTTTCCGTAAGTGGATCTGTCACTGCACACGGGATATAGAAGGTGAATGTACTGCCTTCGTTCAGCTTGCTCTCCACGTTGATCTCTCCACCGAGCAGATGAGCGAGCTGGGAAGAGATCGACAACCCGAGACCGGTACCGCCATACTTGCGGGCAGTTGCGCCGTCAGCCTGACGGAAGGCTTCGAAAATAACCTGGCGATTCTCGGAGGAAATACCGATACCGGTATCGCTGACACTGAATGCAATCATTGGCTGACTGCTCTGATACTCGGCGGTCTGCACCCGTCCCACCTTTTCAATCTTCATGGTCACGCCGCCAGTCTGGGTAAACTTGAATGCGTTGGACAACAGGTTACGCAGCACCTGCTGAATGCGCAGTTCATCCGAATAGATGATATCCGGCACATTGTCCTCGACCTGTACTTTGAAATACAGATCTCGCAGGGATGCGGTTTCTTTGAAGCTGCGCTCCATCTGTTCCGCCATGGAGCTGATACTGATCGGATTGATCTCGATCTGCATTTTGCCGGCTTCCACTTTGGACAGGTCCAGGATATCATTGATCAGGTTCAGCAGATCCTTGCCGGAAGAGTGAATGATCGAAGCGTATTCCTGTTCCTTGGCTGTCAGCGTATTGCTGCTATTCTCCGACAGAATCTGGGACAGAATCAGCATGCTGTTCAGCGGGGTACGCAGTTCATGCGACATATTCGCCAGAAATTCCGACTTGTAACGCGAGCTGATCTGGAGCTGTTGGGCGTATTTGTCCAGCTCGATCGCTGTACTTTCCGCAGCCAGCTTGCCCTGTTCGAGACGTTCGTTGAGTATTTGCTGTTCTTCTGCCTGCATTTGCAGCTCTTCGGTCTGGGCCTGCAGTTCTTCGGATTGCACCTGCAGCTCCTCCGACTGTACCTGCAGTTCGTGGTTGAGCGATTGGGATTCTCTGTACAGCTGTTCCACTTCCATCCGTACTTTGACCGAATTAAGAGTGACAGCAAAAATATCAATCAGCTGCTGCAGCAGCAAATGTTCTTCACGGGTAAAAGGTTTCATCAGGGCAAATTCGGCTACCGCGATCACTTTACCTTCAAAAATAATTGGAGCCGCGATCATCGCCTGCAGCTCGGTACTGCCGAGCCCGGAGCTGAGGATTTTGGTATAACCGGCAGGCAAAGGATGCAGTTCCAGCACACGACGCTCGGTAATACACTGGCCGGCAAGTCCTTCTCCTTTGCGGATACGCTCCTGTGCGATCTCCACATCATGGCTCTCTGCTGCAAAGGAAGCGGTTTTGTTCCAGTCTTCCTTGCCCTGATCGACATACACTACACCGTATGGTGCGTTAAACCATTTGTTCATTTTGGTCAGCAGCACCGAGGACAGTACATGAATGTCGGTCGACTCCTGGAACTTAGTGGCTGCTGTAGCGATCTGGTCTTTGACCCAGTTCTCATGCTGTACATGATCCAGGAGACCGTTGGCCGCTTCACCCAGGTCACCGACCTCGTCAGCCGTCTTGATCTCGACACGCTTGTTCAGATTGCCGCCTGCTGCAATATCGCGAACCGTCTCCGTCACATCCTTGATTGTTCTCACAATCCGGTTGGAGATTAGAACAGCTGTCGCAATCGATACGGCAGCCAGTGCAGCCCACAGCAGCATCATAATATTCAGCAGTTGTTCATTGCTCGCCGCCATAGCTTCAATCCGTGCGGCGGTTAGCGCTTTTTCGCTGGTACGGAATGCATCCAGCTCCGTCCGCAGCTGATCGATCTGCTGTTTGCCGGGATCACTGGCAAAAAAGGCGGTTACTCCGGCATTGTTTCCTTCACGTTTGAGATCAATGACCTTGTTGCCGGCTTCATTAATCCATTTCTGAATACCTGCCTTGATGGTATTCAGATTGCTCTGCTGCAGAGAGTTGTCCGCTACCAGTGAATATAGCTTGTTATAATCCGATTCCCACTGCACCGCAGCATCATTGTAGGGCACGAGGTAATTATCATCACCTGTCAGCGCGTATCCACGCTGGCCGGTCTCCATGTCCAGCACATGCTTTTCCAGGGCGTTCGTCAGATTATGCACTTCCAGATCATGATCATTAATGTAACGATTCTCTGCCTCCAGCTGGCTCATCCGGCTGGACATCATCGTTAATACAAGACCGAGACACAGGATAATGACAATATAACCGGCTACAATCTTGGTGCGTATACTCCACTTTGCGCTTCTAAGCACAAGAACGCCTCCAGTATATTTTGAATATTCCTCACTCTGCCACTTACAGAGGTGATTATGTTGGTTACCCAACTATTTTACTTCAAATTATTCATATTGCAAACGGATAATCGATAAGTATTTTATTTCCCATATATTCCTAGTCTAATGTAACTACTATGTCGATTAATCCTTGTTATATTGTAGAGCGCATCTGCATTTTGGCCCTATAGTCCTGCGGAGAGATCCCTTCCAGCTCACGGAACACGCGGGAAAAATGCCGATTGTTCTCAAAACCGACCATTTCGCTAATATCCGCCAGCTTCCAGGGGCTGTCTGCCAGCAGTTCCTTGGCTTTGCCGATGCGTACCTTTTTGAGATACAGTACAAAATTCTCCCCGGTATACGCTTTGAACGCTTCACTGAAATACGAGTAATTCAGCGATACATGATTGCTGACCATCGCCATATTCAGCGGCCGGTCATAATGGGTGTGAATAAACTTCACCGCTTCCCGCAGCTGGCGGTGCTCACTGTGCACAAGCCGGAGCTGGCCGATATAGTCATCCAGGCAAATCAGCAGACTCTCCAGCTCCCGGTAATATTCCCGGAAATACCGATAATGCTGCAAACTGCATGTCCGCTGGTACAGCCGTATAATTTCAATGGAAGGTTCTCCGTAATGACGGAACACCTCATCCATAATTGATTCGTTTATCAGCCGGGATACTTCCTCTACATAGTGGACGGTCAGTCTGGACAGATCATCCTCATGGAAAATCTCTTGCAGCCTTCTGCTGATCTCCTGAGTACGCCCGGTGCCCAGGATGTTGCCCAGCAGACGGATCTGCTCCTCCGGCAGTTCGAGTTCAGAGCGAATCTCAGCTGCCGCGGCAGGTTCATGATTCAGCAGGTACATCCCGGGATGGAAAAACCCTTGCTCCAGCGCCGTACAGGCCTCCCGGTAAAAATGCGCCAGCTGCCCGGCACTCTGTCCTCTCGTACTCACACCAAACTGCAATCCGGACACCTCTCTGCGGGCAGCCGCTTCAGCGAGTGACAGCAGCATCTGCCCCTGCTCCGGCACAATCCAGACCAGCCGATCCTCCCGGTCATGCAGTTCCACTATAGTGCACAAAGGCTGTGCAGTCAGTCGTTCCAGCAGCAGCCGCAGCTCCTGACGGCTGACCGGCTGTCCATGGATATCCCTGTACTGGAATACGCAGACATGGTAATCCGCTGGCAGCATATGCGCAGCTGCAGCGGATTCAGCGGATGAGCTGTTTCCGGCAGGATGCTCATACAGCAGAGCGCACAGCTGCTCTTCCTGCTGCCGCTGTCGATACCGGGCAGCCTCTTCCAGCTGGTGGCCGACCAGATCCTGCTGCTGCAGTTCCTCGCCAATCCGCTGCAGCGCTTCGAACAAATCTTCCCGACGGATCGGCTTGAGCAGATATTCGCGCACCTGATACCGGATCGCCGCCTTGGCATATTCAAAATCATCATAACCGCTCAGTACAATCACACAGGGCTGCACGGTGGACGGTCTCATAGCGCGCAGCTGTTCCAGCATGCCGATTCCATCCAGTACCGGCATACGAATATCCGTAATCAGGATATCCGCCGGCTGTGCCTGCAGCCGCTCCAACGCTTCCTGACCGTTACGGACACCATGCATCTCATACTGGCCGGGGAATTCGCGTTCAATCATCACCTGCAGCCCCTGTCGGATATTCTTCTCGTCATCCACGATTAACAACTGTCTCATGTCAGCTACCTCCTCCTGCCTGAATCCGTTTGGGGATAATCAGTTCCACCTGTGTGCCCAGTCCGACTTTACTGTGGATCTGTATTCCATATTGTTCTCCATAAAATAATCGTATCCGCCGTTCCACATTTTGCAGACCGATACCTGTCGTGCCCGGTGCATATCCTGCCGGTTCATCATGAAGCTCTTCCTGCCGGATACCGGCCTCGCGAATACGTGCACGCAATTGCTCCAGCTCCGGCTCCGGAATGCCTCTCCCATTGTCCTGTACCGTGATCGTCATGACCCCGTCCTCCCGTTCGGCAGAGCAGATCAGCAGATGACAAACCGGTGCGGACTCCTCCCAGGCATGCTTGAAGGCATTTTCCACCAGCGGCTGCAGGGACATCTTGAGCAGTGTCAGCTCCAGATCAAGCGGTGCAATATCCATTTCCAGCTCGACCGGCTCCTCGTAGCGGATATTCATTACATCTATATAATTGCGGATATGGCGCAGCTCTTCCTCCAGTTTCACATATTCGCCGGTCCACTTGAAGTTATAGCGCATCATGCCGCCGAGCGAAGTGAGCGCATCCGAGATCTGCCGCTGATCTTCGATCTCGGCCAGCATTTTGATATTTTCCAGCGTATTGTACAGAAAATGGGCATCAATCTGGCTGTACAGCGTCCGCAGTTCCGCTTCCTTCATCAATGCCTGCTTGCGGACAGCCTGGGCGATCAGTTCATTGATCGTTCCGTTCATCCGGTTAAAATGATAGACCAGCTCACCGATCTCTCCACCGCCAGCCACCTGAACGACCGACGGGAACTCCCCCCGGCGCATCTGCTTCATCGCCTGGGTCAGCTTGCGCAGGTTTTTGAGAATTAACGAGTTGGCTACATACGTAATCAGCGAGACGAGTACGATAAATCCTACCGTCGCCAGAATAATTAGATTGCGCGCCCGTCCGGTATCCTGCAGCATCTTCTCCAGCGAAGTCACATGCACGAGCCGGGCACCGAGCCGCTCTACCGGGATGCTGGTGAGCAGATAGGATTGCCCATCTGCCCGGTACTGGGCGGACAGTTCACCGGCAGCAAGACGCTCCGAATCGCCAGCACTGCTGAGCAAACGATCCGCCAGCCGGGTGTGCAGATTCTGTTCCGTATAGGAGGATACATTCCCTCCGCCTGCATCCAGCAGCAGCATCCGTGAACTGTCCTCCTGACTCTGGCCAAAGGTCAGCGGCGCCAGATCGGACAGCCGCATATCCACCTGGATCATGCCAGCATGATGCCCTTTGGGCAGTTCCAGTTCACGCAGCAGAGACAGCTTGGGCGGGTCAGGTTCCAGCGCCCGGCTGTTGTCTGTTCCACTTTGTGACAGATCACTGCGCTGCATATACCAGGCTTCCCGGTCACCCAGTCCCCTGGCCAGACCATACCATGGAGCATCGGCGGTCCGTTCCTCATGCAGAATAATCGGCCAGATCTCGTACGTGTTCGTACTGTTGCTGTACAGCCGCAAATGTAGGATCGATGGGTTATTGATCTGGATCTGAGCGAGCCGGGCATAAGAACTCGTATTGAATTCAAGCAGCTCCGCTGTCGGTGTATCCTCATCCTCCGTCAGATACTGGATCACCGACTTGTCCGACACCGCCAGCTGCGCCGCTCGTTCCATCGTCTCGATCTGCGTCTGAATGGTCTGCTTTTCATTTTGCAGGGTATTAATGCTTTTGAGCCGCGTATCCTGTATATAGGTCGTATTGATCTGCTGATAGGAATAATAGGAGATACCTGCCGTGGGCAGTAAAATAACAACGATATAGGCAATAATCAGCCTGCTCTGCAGCGATATTCCATTAAGACGCCTGAACAGCTCCCGTATCCCACTCTGCAATCGATTCAAACCCGCAGCTTCCTTCCTTTGCAATATAAGCGCTTACATTATAATTGTATTGTAACTCAATATATTGTAAAAAGAGTAAGTAATTATGAAGATTCTCCATGAAGTTTAAATATATCATGGTGATCCCGCTAGTACTGGATAATCTCTGTAAGAAGGTAGGAATCGACCTCAAAAATGCTGTTCGGGACAAACCCGGCCTGTTTACAAATATGATGGATAAATTCGCTGTATTCCTTGTTGTCCGCAAGCGAAGCCCCAAGCTGGATATCGATTCGGATACACTCGTTGGCACGCTGGACTACGACAGTCTGCGTGTAGCCAATGCTACAATGGGCTTCACGCAACTGTGATCTGGTACGCACGCAGATTACGGATATTAACGTCAAAGGAGCCTGGGTGGTCCGGCACGACTGCAGCTGTTCGAACATGCCCTTGCGCCTCTGGCCGATTTGCCTGTATTGGAAGTCGTCTCGGCATCCCATATCCTTACCTTACTGACGCTGAATGCCGCAGAGCCTGTCCATAACTATCTGGAAGAACAATAAGGAGGTTTTTACGATGAGAATCGCTGTTTTGGGAGCAGGCTCCCTCGGAACGATCGTCGGTGCCTATCTGAGCGCTGGCGGCATGGATGTGGAATTAATCGACACGTATGAGGCCCATGTGGATGTACTGAATACCAAAGGGGCCAAAGTGGTCGGCACCATGGAGTTCTCCTCTACAGTCAAAGCAATCCTTCCGCAGAACAAATCGGGAAAATACGATCTGGTGCTGCTGCTGACCAAGCAATTGTATAACGACTCGGTACTGCGGGAACTGCTGCCGTTTCTAACAGAGGATAGCGTCGTCTGTTCGCTGCAGAATGGTATTCCCGAGCAAAATGTCGCTGCAATTGTTGGCGAGCATCGTGTTATTGCCGGTTCGGTTGAATTTGGGGCTACTTTTATGGAACCGGGTGTATCCCGGCTGACCACCGAGTATACCCAGTTCAAAAATTATGCTTTTCAGATTGGTGAACTGAACGGGGAGAGCACAGACAGAATCCGGCAGATCCAATCCGTACTGGAATGGGTCGGCGGAACCCACGTCTCCGACAATCTGGTGGGCACCAAATGGTCCAAACTGCTGATCAACAACGCATTCAGCGGTCTGTCCGCCGCATTGAATGGAGAATACGGAGATATTCTGGATAACGAGATCGGCATTATCAGTGCTGTTCATATCGCCGATGAGACAATCAAGGTCGGTCATGCCAATGGTATCGAATTTTCCAAAATGAGCGAATTCGATATTGCCTCCCTGGAACTGCACTCGGAAAGCGATATTCCGGACCGCATCCGTACGCTGCGAATGGTCATGGAACCGTCCCGACTGCTCAAAGCAAGCATGCTGCAGGATCTGGAAAAGAAACGCAAAACCGAAATCCGGTACATCAACGGTGTGGTTCCCAATATGCCCACCGGCAAAAGCATCGCTACCCCATTTAACGATCTAGTCGTACAGCTGGTGCAGTCTGCGGAAGCCGCGCAAACCGTGCCTGATTTTGATACCAATATCAAGGCATTTGAACAGCTGCTGCAAACCCGGCACGTGATGTAATTGTAATGTAAACCGTCTGTATACAGGGAACCTGCTTGATCACGATAAATGTACCTACAACAAAGACCGCCGAAGCTGCGATTCTGGCTCCTTCGGCGGTCTTTTGATTGGGATCATATTACTGCGCTTTGAGCTTGGTCAGATTCTTCTCGTATTCGGTCTGCTGGTATGCCTGTACTTTGGCCAGGCCGTACTCTTCGCGCTTGCTCAGGTAATCCTGAAAAATCTGGTCGAACTCGGCATCCGAGGATGCCAGCAGCAGCTGCGGCAGTGTTTTGCCCCACAGCTGGGTAATCTTGGTGTTGATAATGCCTTCCGGTGAATTGCCTGTCGGATTCAGCTGGTCAAATTCGGAGCGGCTCACCGTTTTGCCTTTGGTCCAGTCTTCCATCTGCTTGAACGGCTCGACACTTTCCGGCTTCCACTGGTCGGTAATATTTGTATTCATCTGCATCCAGTACTTGTGGGAAGCGCCGTACTTGGTATCAAAGGCCGAACGGTCGGTGTTGAGCGTCTTGAGCACTTCCGGTTTGAACTGCGGCTTGCCGTCCACCATATCGTACGTTACGCCTTCTTCACCCATATACATATCCTTCTGTCCTTCTTCACTGATCATATATTCGAGGAAACGGATCGCACGTGCCTTGTCCTTGACGTCCTTGGAGATCAGGGTCAGGGTCCAGCCGGAGATGACCGGCCCGCTCAGTACCGGCTGATCCAGCTGAGCATTGGAAGGCCCGTCGACCGCAATATAGACAGAGTCCGGGTCATTCGCATACAGCGCATTCTGCTGGGTGTTAAAGTCGCTGCGCTGGTACAGCATCGCAAAGTAGCGTCCCTGCGCAATTTTCTCTTCCATTTGTGCCCGCTTATCGATAAAGATATCCTTGGCCAGCAGACCTTCCTGATTGGCCTGGCGCAGCGTCTTCAGCCAGCGTACATATTCCGGATCGGTCGTCCGGTCATACAGCTTGCCGTCTTTTTCCATCGGCAGAGCCAGGAAGTTCTGCAGATAACCTTCCAGCGAGTAGTTGCCGTTCTCGGTAAATTCATGCAGTCCGAGCGGAATCAGCGGCTGGCCGTTCACCTGCGGAAATTTCTCCTTGGCCATTTTCAGTGCATTCAGGAAGCCCTCCGGGGTGCGCATATCCGGCTTGCCCAGCGCTTCGTACATATCCTTGCGCACGACGAATACCTGGTTGGATACATAGTTCTCGCCATACTTGGCAAAGTCCGCCGGCGAAGAAGACGCATTCGGATAACCGTACACATTGCCGTCCGGTTGGGTGTACCAGGCCAGCTTGGCCGGATCGGTTACTTTGAAGAAATAAGGATCATACTCTTTGGCCAGCTCATTCAGCGGCAGTACGAGTTTGCCCTCGATCATCTTTTTGACCGCATCCTCGCTCCAGCCAAGTGTAATAAAATCGGGCAGCTTGCCGGACGCGATCATCGTATTGAGCTTCTCGTTCTCATTACCCGCCGGAACGATAAAGTTCAGGCTGACACCAGTCTTTTTGGTAATATACTGGCTCGTTGGATCTTTGCCCCAATCGCTGCCGGTGTACCAGGAGAAGTTCATATACCAGTCAAAGGTAATCGGAGACGTATCGACTTTCCAGCCCGGCTCATTGGCCGAAGCCTGCTGCACCGGTACCGGGTTGGCATTGTCGCTCGCCCCTTTGCTGCCGCCAAAATAGGAGCAGGCCGTCGTCAGTGTGAGCAGGCTGGCTGTTACGACTGCCAGCGCCGGTTTGTACCATTTGCGTGCTTTGATATTCATATCTTTACCCCTCTCTGTTCGTGCAATCTGTGTACATCAGCCTTTGATTGAACCGATCATCATCCCTTTGACAAAATATTTCTGCAGGAACGGATAGACGAATACGATCGGCAGTGTCGTGACAACCATCGTCGCCAGCTTGATCGACTGCGAGGTCACCGACCGGTTGATGCCGCCCGGGACTGCCGCCAGCATCTGGTTGGAGCTGGACTCGGCGACGACGCGGTACAGATACGTCTGGATCGGCTGCAGGGTCGTATCGTTCATGTAGATCATGCCGGTGAAGTAATCATTCCACTGGTATACCCCATGGAACAGCGCGATCGTGGCGATTACCGGCATCGAGACAGGCAGGACAACCTTGAGGAAAATCGCCCAATCATTGGCCCCGTCGATCCGTGCCGCCTCTTCCAGCCCTTCCGGAATCTCGCGGAAAAACGTCATAAAGATAATAAGGTCAAAAAAGCTGAACATCGCCGGAATGATGTATACCAGAAAGTTATCCAGCAGATTGAGATCCTTCATCAGCAGGAACGTCGGAATCAGTCCGCCGCTGAAAAACAGCGTGACCGTACCGAGCCAGATATACACCTTGCCGCCAATCAATCCACGCCGGGACAGCGCATAAGCGACCATGGCGGTAAAGAACACATGGATAACCGTACCGATCAGCGTCTTGGCGACCGTGATCCACATCGCCTGCATGATGCCCTCACTCTGGAATACTGCCCGGAAACTCTCCAGGCTGAATATACGCGGCCACCAGTAAATCCCTCCCCGCATCGCATCGGTGCCTTCATTGAGCGCATTGATCAGCACATACCAGATGGGATACAGGGTCAAAAAGCAGATCGCCAGCATCAAAATCATGTTACAGGTATCGAATATCGCTTCGCCGCGTGTGCGACGGGCTGCATTTAACATCGTCACTTACTCCTTTCTTTGGGGGGAGATGCTTTCGGTGCTGTTGCGGGGTGGAGGGGGAGTGGCGGTTGGCTGGGGTGAGGGGGAGCGCTGCGGGAAGGGATTGGGGAACGGGCTCCGGTTAAGCCTGGATATCCTGAATTGGGGTAAAGCGGTGGATATCCAGGCTTAAATATCGCCCTTTTCCCCAATTCCCTTCCCTCCGCTCCGTGCCTCACCCCACCCGCATCCACTCCGCAAAGGCTTCTGCAAGCTTTTTTTTTGGGTGGTACATTTGGAAACAGGTGGAGTTACAGGGATTGATGGGTGGCTCTTATGACAATATTGGTTATGCTGAATTGGCTCTAATTTGCAGTTGGCAGCTTGATTAATACTTCATTTAGTAGACATGTCATCCATTCATGGTTGAACAGGTTTTAAATTGGAGCCTGACTACCCAATCATTCTCTCCACGCAGGGAGCGGAGGAATTGGAATTTGTATTCAGCAGCGAAGCGGCCTCATTTAAGATCGGATATCCTCCGCGTAAGCGGAATTCAGGGATATCTGATCTTAACGGAGGGCAGAAGACAAATCCAATTTCGAAGCGCTTGCCCTCGGGAGCACTACCTGCTCTGCACAACATCAACCTCCACAGCCAACATTTACAACTGATCCGCTCAGTTCCAGCATACAACTCAGAACAACGAAGTATTGTTGAGCCGCTTGGTCACCTGATTTGCAATCACCAGCAGAATCAGCGCGATAATGGACTTGATCAATCCGATCGCTGTGGAATAGGAGAATCGTCCGGACAGCAGACCCGTCTGGTAGACGTAAATGTCGATCACGTTGCTGGCGCTTTCGTTCAGCGAATTGCGCAGGACGAGAATCTGGTCAAAGTTGGAATTCAGTACGCCGCTGACAGCCAGGATAAACAGGATGGCGATCGTGCTCTGGATACCCGGCAGGGTGATGTACCACATTTTCTGGAATCGTCCAGCGCCGTCGATGGTGGCAGCTTCGTACATTTCCGGCGATACGCTCGACATTGCGGCCAGGTAGATGATCGCGGACCAGCCGAGTTCTTTCCAGATATCCGAGATGATGACGATCGCCCAGAAGTACTGCGGCTCGGCCAGATAGGAGATCGGCTGGTCGATCAGATTCAGTGCCAGCAGCACATTGTTGATCACACCGACATCTGCCAGCCAGGTGGTCAGGATGCCGCCCAGGATGACCCAGGACAGAAAGTGCGGCAGATACGAGATTGTCTGCACGGACTTTTTGAACCGGACCGAGCGCAGTTCGTTCAGAAACAGCGCGAACAGGATGGGCAGCGGGAATCCGATAAACAGCTTGATCAGGCTGATGCCGAGTGTATTGCGAATGACATCCGGCAGATTCTCATCTTCCATAAAGGCACGGAAATGTTCCAGCCCCACCCAAGGCGCATCTGCGATACTTTCGACGATATTAAATTCCTTGAACGCGATAATGATGCCGTACATCGGGATGTAGTTGAATACGAGCATCCAGACGACGCCGAGCAGTGCCATCACCTGCAAATGCCGCTGGGTGTAGAGACGGCGAAACCATCTGCGCATTCTCCCGGATGTGGAGGTGCCTGTCTTGCGCTTGGCATCCGAGCCGGTCTTCACCTCTGTCTCCATAATAGATCCTCTCCTCCCAAAATTATGTAAGCGATTACATTTATGGGTTTAATTATACCGGGATGATGAAGAGGTTATAAGGTTCCATATTTCGTATTGGGTGTCTCATTTTTCGGGTAGTATGTAAATAATATAGAAAATGACTCTACATAGGCGTTGTGAAAACAGTTGCCTCATCTGAAGTTACTGCCTGTCAGTTCTTGGGCCTGCAGGAAATAAGCATAACTTTTTGTCGTGTATTGAAATCCTTGGTCTGAATGCAGTACCCTATCTTTTGGCCCGGCTTTTCAAGCGTGTCAGTGACGGGCTTAGTTTGGCCATAAAAAAATCCCCTCCGGTCTTCAGTGTTGATCTCATTGTATTATGAGATCTTTTTTCACTGGCTACTTGAGGGGATAATACAAATTTCTTCAAGGAACATAACGGTTCTTTCATCAAATATCCTATGCCGCTCAATGCCTTTGTATAGTAGGATCATTTTTGTTGGCCTTCTTTTCTTCAATTAACAAATCAAGATATTTAACCAATCTATGACTGATCTTCAATAAAAAAATAAAACCTATAACAAGCATAATGAAGTAGACAATCCATTGAATAAAGGGCAAATAGGATAAAAATGATGTTCCAATGTACATGGAATCAGAAGATACTATATGTTCAGACATACCTCATACTCCTTTCATTGTAAAGCAACGTTCATTTTATAATACAGTACTACAGTAAGCAATAAAGATAAAATGAACGCGTGTTGCTTGACTTATAGTTGTAAAAATCGTATAAGATTTAGCAAATCAGTTAAATCTCTGTCCTTTTTTGGCCATAAAAAATCCCCTCCGGTCTTCAGTGTTGATCTCATTGTACCATGAGGTCTTTTTTCACTGTCTGCCTTGAGGGGATAATACCAGGGATCATACTAAGCTTATTCAGCAACTGAAGTCCTTTTTCGATTTACAGGAGCAGGTTTACTTTATATTCACCCGTACTGCTCTGTATTTATTTCTCTGGTTCCTTTTCAATTCCGGTTCAAATCAGGTACTCTCTCCACTACTCTGCATTCAGCAGTACATCCGTAATGCCTGATCAGGATGCAGTATTGCCTTTGTTCTTGTTGTAAATATCGAATGCTACCGCGAGCAGCAGTACCAGACCTTTGATACCTTGCTGCCAGTCAATACCGAGACCGACCAGAGACATACCATTGTTCAGTACGCCCATAACGAGACCGCCGATGATCGCTCCGAATACGGTTCCGATCCCGCCGGAAGCGGATGCGCCGCCGATAAAGCAGGCTGCGATGGCATCCAGCTCAAAGTTGGTACCCGCTCTTGGCGTTGCTGCATTCAGACGCGCGGCGAAGATCAGACCGGAGATGGCTGCGAGTACGCCCATGTTAACGAATACCCAGAACGTCACTTTTTTCGTTTTGACACCGGACAATCCGGCCGCTTTCTCGTTACCACCGATTGCATATACATGGCGGCCCATCACGGTTTTATTCATGACAAAGGAATAGATGATAATAAGCAGGAACAGCAGGACGAGAATCGTTGGAATTCCTGAATAACTTGCCAGTACAAAGGTAAACAGGTTGATGATCGCGACAACAGCGATCAATTTGGCAATGAACAATCCTTGTGAACCTGTCGCAAAGTTGTATTTGCGCTGGGAAGCACGGTTGCGCAGCTCGGTCACAATGTACAGTACGGACAGTGCAATACCGGCGATAATTGCGACGATATTGGTAGCCGCATTGGTAAAGTCAGGGACAAAGCCGGAGCTGATCTTCTGGAAGCCGTTCGGGAAAGGCGAGATGGACTGCCCTTCCAGCACGACCATCGTCAGACCGCGGAACAGCAGCATCCCGGCGAGCGTAACGATAAAGGCGGGAATCCGCACATACGCCACCCAGAAGCCCTGCCATGCGCCGATCAGTCCGCCGATCACGATGGACAGAATCACAGCCAGCACCGGATTCATCTGCCAGTTGACCATAAAGATCGCGGAGACCGCGCCGACAAAGGCGGCAATGGAACCGACCGACAGATCAATATGTCCGGTGATAATAACCAGCACCATACCGATGGCCAGCACCAGTATGTAACTGTTTTGCAAGATCAGGTTGGTGATGTTGATCGGCTTGAGCAGCAGACCTCCTGTTAAAATTTCGAAAAGCAGCATGATGAATACGAGTGCAATGATCATACCGTACTGACGGATGTTTCCTTTGAACAGCCTGCTGAACACGCTGCCTTTGTCTTTATCGCTGCCTTTTACCGGCTTGGTTATGCTGGACATGCTGGGTTAGCCCCTTTCAAATGGATTGGTGGGTGGATCTGCTCCGTGCTGCATGCGGGGAGTTCGGGATGGAGCAGATCGAAACCTTGGTTGGTAATGGTAATGGTAATTAATGATTAGCAGTTATACCTTGGCTTTGTGTTTGGTCATGTAGGTCATCAGTTTCTCCTGGGTGGCTTCGGCGCGTTCGACTTCGCCGGTGATCTGGCCGGCGTTCATGACGTAGATGCGGTCACAGATGCCGAGGATCTCGGGCAGTTCGGAAGAGATGACCAGGATGCTTTTGCCTTCGTCTGCGAGTCGGTTAATGATCGTGTAGATCTCGTATTTGGCGCCCACGTCGATCCCGCGGGTCGGTTCATCGAGAATAAGGATGTCCGGGCCGGAGAATATCCATTTGCCCAGTACGACCTTCTGCTGGTTGCCGCCGCTCAGATTGCTCGTTTTTTGCAAAATATTCGGTGTCTTGATCTTCATCTGTTTGCGCATATCTTCCGCTACCAGCACCTCTTCATGTTCATTCACGACAGTGGATTTGGTCAGCTTGTCGAGACCGGTGAGCGAAATATTGCGCTTGATATCGTCTAACAGGATCAGACCGTAGTTTTTGCGATCCTCGGTCACATAGGCAAATCCGTTCTTGATCGCCTGGGTGACGTCGTTGTTGCGGATTTCCTTGCCGTCCTTGATCAGTGTGCCGCTGATATTTTTGCCATACGATTTGCCAAAGATACTCATCGCCAGCTCGGTTCGTCCCGAGCCCATCAGTCCGGCGATGCCGACAATTTCTCCGCGGCGCAGGTTCAGGTTGACGTTGTCGATCATTTTGCGGTCGGCATGATGCTCATGGTAGACGTTCCAATTCTTGACCTCCAATGTGACTTCGCCGATCTTGGGCTTGCGCTCCGGATAGCGGTGTGTCAGATCACGGCCAACCATACCGCTGATAATGCGGTCTTCGGTGACGGAATCTTTGTGCATATCGAGCGTCTCGATCGTCTGTCCATCCCGCAGGATGGTGACGGAATCGGCGACTTTGGCAATTTCATTCAGTTTGTGGGAAATGATAATGCAGGAGATGCCCTGGCTCTTGAAGCCCAGCATCAGTTCCAGCAGGTTCTCGCTGTCATCTTCGTTCAGTGCAGCGGTCGGCTCATCAAGAATGAGCAGCTTAACCCGTTTGGAAAAGGCTTTGGCGATCTCGACCAGCTGCTGCTTGCCGACCCCGATATTCGTTACGAGCGTATTCGGGGATTCACTGAGACCCACTTTGTCAAGCAGTCCCTGGGTGCGCTGGAGGGTCTCATTCCAGTCGATAATACCGCCTTTTTGCCGCTCATTGCCGAGGAAAATATTTTCGGCAATCGACAGGTACGGGATCAATGCGAGCTCCTGGTGGATAATGACGATCCCGAG
Organism: Paenibacillus sp. Z6-24; assembly: GCF_054161335.1. Lineage (NCBI taxonomy): Bacteria > Bacillati > Bacillota > Bacilli > Caryophanales > Paenibacillaceae > Paenibacillus > Paenibacillus sp. Z6-24. The sequence goes on from NZ_CP096398.1 coordinate 3,976,738, forward strand.
CTCCTCGCTGTCTTTGATGTCTTTGAACTCACAGGTCTTGCCTTCGAAAATAATATCGCCTTCGTAGGTACCGTGGCCGTATACGCCGCTGAGCACTTTCATCAGCGTGGATTTGCCTGCACCGTTTTCGCCGCACAGGGCGTGGATTTCGCCTTTTCGTACTTTGAGGTTGACGTTTTCCAGGGCTTTGACGCCGGGAAATGTTTTGGTAATGCCTTTCATCTCCAGAATGATATCGGACAATTGGAACAGCTCCCTTGTGTGGCTTGAACTGTGGGGTGGGTGCTGTTGCAGGGAACGCTGCGGGAAGGGATTGGGGAACGGACTCCGGTTAAGCCTGGATATCCTCAAATGGGATAAAGCGGTGGATATCCAGGCTTAAATGTCGTCCTTTTCCCCAATTCCCTTCCCTCCGCTCCGTGCAAATACATCCACCTGGAGTTCTGCGCTGGGTAATTTTAAAGATTTAAAACCTTTGAGATTTAGAGAATAGAGATTTAGTGATCTCAGGATTAAGGATTAGGAATTGGAAATTTATAAGATTACAGGATTGGTATTTGTAAAATAAAGATTATTGGTTCGTGATGGTTTGAAAATCATGTAAGTGTGTGCGACGGTTCTAATACCTTTAAGTTACTGGGGTGGGGCTTCGTCGCCGTAGACTTCTTGTTCGGTGTAGTAGCCGCCCTCGATGATTTCTTTTTTGACGTTGGCTTTGTCGACGGATACAGGGTCCAGCAGGTAAGCAGGAACGACCATGACGTTGTTGTTGTAGGACTTGGTATCGTTGACTTCGGCTTTTTCGCCTTTGAGAATGCTGTCGACCATGCCGACGGTTTTCTCGGCCAGTTTGCGGGTGTCCTTGAATACGGTCTGGGTCTGTTCGCCAGATACGATGGACTTGATCGAAGCGAGTTCGGCATCCTGTCCGGTGATGACGGGCAGCGGTTTGTCGGCAGAGCCGTAGCCTACGCCTTTGAGGGATGAGATGATCCCGATGCTGATGCCGTCATATGGGGACAGGACGGCGTCGAGTTTCTCGCTGCCGTAGTAAGCGCTCAGCAGGTTATCCATCCGGGCCTGGGCGAGTGATCCGTCCCAGCGCAGCGTGGCGATCTGGGCCATGGTGGTCTGTTTGCTCTGAACGACCAGTTTGCCGGAGTCTATGTAAGGTTGCAGCACCGACATTGCTCCGTTGAAGAAGAAGTAGGCGTTGTTATCATCCGGCGAGCCGCCGAACAGTTCGATGTTGAACGGGCCTTCACCTTTTTTCAGGCCTAGCTTCTCCTCAATGTAGGAAGCCTGCAGTACGCCGACCTTAAAGTTATCGAAGGTCGCATAATAGCTTAAATTTGCCGTGTTCATGATCAGTCGGTCATAGGAGATGACCTCTATACCCTCAGCATGTGCCTTGCCGATGACGTCGGTCAGCGTATTGCCGTCAATCGCCGCAATAACAATTACATCGACGCCCTTGGTGATCATGTTCTCAATCTGCGAAATCTGGTTCTCGACGACGTCCTCCGCATATTGCAAATCCGTCTTGTATCCTTTGGACTGGAACAGCTTCACCATATTTTGTCCGTCCGCGACCCAGCGTGCAGAGGATTTGGTCGGCATCGCAATACCGACATAACCCTTGTCACTGCTGCCGCTGCTGCTCTCTGCCAGGTTGCAGGCACTCAGGGTAAATACCATCAGGGTGACCAATATCAGCATAATTCCCCGTTTCATTACAGACGCTCCTTTCTGTCCATTACGATGAATATGATTTGGTTAAAATTGTATTGATAACGCTTTCTTTAAGCATAATAGCACTGCCGGGAGGTCGTCGTCTTTTCACTTATGCGACCTTTTTTATAAAAATCCGACTTAGTTTTGAAAATGGATATGCTAAAAAATATAAATTTGCAGCCGGCGGTAGCAAAAGTATGGACTAAAGAAGAGCCTCATGTACTTATGAAACATGACATGTATTTGAAAAACATCTCCTGTGGAGACAGCATCGTATGGTACCACAAAAAGACGGACTCCGGAGAGCCCGCCTGCTTTTTCTTTATCATCTATACGGTATGATTACAAAACAATCATCACAAATGAAATTAATACGCCCCGCGAATATGCTCATGAATCTGCTCATCATAGAACTTCCGCAACCGCTCATGCTCTTCCGGGCTGAACGGCTTGGCAGACAGTACGCCGAGATTGTCTTCCACCTGGCGTACATTTTTGAAACCCGGAATAACAGCGGTGATCTCCGGGAAATCAAGCAGCCAGCGCAGGGCAGCACGAGTCATATTGCCGCGGCCTTCGGCGATCCATTCGAGTTGGGAGGCCAGTTCCACTCCTTTGCGGAAAGGCAGTCCGGCGAATGTCTCGCCTACATTGAACGCTTCGCCATTCTGGTTGAAGTTGCGATGATCTTCCGCTTCGAACTGGGTATCTGCGGAGAATTTGCCGGTCAGAAGACCGCTGGCGAGAGGCAGACGAACGAGCAGTCCGACACCTCGCTCGGCGGCACGCGGCAGTAGCTCGGCGATTGGCTTTTGACGGAAAATGTTAAAAATAATCTGCAGCGCCTGTACGCCGGACTGTTCCAGACAGAACAATCCTTCTTCCACCGTCTCCACACTTACTCCATACGCACGAATCTTGCCTTCCTGCTGCAGCTTGTCCAGCACCTCGAAGACGGCGCCCTGCTTCAGAATCTCGAATGGCGCGCAGTGGATCTGATACAGATCGATCGTATCGCGTTCCAGCCGGCGAAGGCTGTCTTCGCACCACTGGCGGACCTGCTGCTCCGAATAGGTATGCGGATCGGAGATATCTCCCTGACGGCAGAACTTGGTAGCGATATGGATCCGGTCTTCTTTGCCTTTGGTGGCGCGGGCGAGCAATCGTTCGCTTTTGCCATCGCCGTATACATCGGCAGTATCAAAAAAGTTCACACCTTCATCCATTGCCTTGTCCAGCGCGCGCAGGGATTCCGCTTCATCGGTCTGTCCCCATGATCCCCCGATAGCCCATGTACCAAAGCTGACTTCACTGACCTGCAGTCCTGTTTTGCCAAGCGGACGTTTGTTCATAGATGTTGCCTCCCTCGTGATGCCATATTATTTTCCAGCGGCAATATTGTAGCAGACAAAAGCATGTATGCGCTATCTTTATTCCATTACTGTTCATTTATCTGTTGATTGATGAATCAGTCAGCTGCGGATTTGGTGATTCATGCAGCCGGTTACAGCAGGTTCATGCTCAGATAACGTTCACCGTTATCCGGTGCGATACAGAGTACTTTGTGACCGGAACCCAGCCGCTTCGCTTCCTGCATTGCTGTCCAGACGGTGGCCGCGGAAGAAGGACCGACCAGTATACCTTCCACTGCGGCGAGCTGACGCATCGTGGAAATGGCGTCCTCATCGGCTACCTGCACAATCTCGTCATAGATCGATGTGTTCAGGATGAAGGGAATGAATCCCGGACTCGTACCGACCAGCTTGTGCGAGCCGGGCTGGCCGCCGGACAGTACCGGGGAGCCCTTCGGTTCGACAACCAGAATGCGCAGATCCGGCAAATGCTGCTTCAGCGTCTCGCCCGTGCCGGTGATCGTACCGCCGGTTCCGGATGAAGCGACAAATGTATCCAGCTTTCCTTCCATCTGTTCCAGAATTTCCAGCGCCGTCGTCCGGCGGTGTGCGTCGGCGTTGGCCGGGTTATCGAACTGACGCGGCATGTAGCTGCGCGGGATTTCCGTCAGCAGCTGTTCGGCTTTGCGGATAGCTCCCGGCATTTTCTCCGCAGCCGGCGTGAGTACTACCTGTGCGCCGTAGGCCTGCAGAATGCTGATCCGTTCCTGTGACATATTGTCCGGCATGACCATAATCGCACCGTATCCTCTCGCGGCGGCGTTCATCGCCAGACCGATGCCGGTATTGCCGCTCGTCGGCTCGATAATTGTACTGCCGGGCTGCAGATGACCATCCTGCTCGGCCTGCACGATCAGGTTCAGTGCTGCACGATCTTTGACGCTGCCGCTCGGGTTAAAATATTCCAGCTTCACATAGACTGCAGCGCTGTCCGGTTCTGTCAGTCGGTGAAGCTGGACAACCGGTGTATCCCCGACCAGTTCGCTGATGTGATTGACTACTTTTCCACTCATTATTCTGTCCTCCCGGTGTGCTGTATGGTATTCGCAGTATGATTTTCCCTGTATTGTTCTGTTATTTTCCATATATCTCTGTGATCTCTCATACACTGTTCTGTTATGGAGTCGTTGGTAATTGCTTTTGCTTCGCTTCCAACAACCCATAGTATTCGATCTTCTCATCCATGTGATGCAGATCTTGCTGCAGCCTGCTCATCTGCTCGCGGATATGGATGCGGTGCTGCTCCAGCAGCTCACGGCGCTGTCCGGCGGTATGATCGCCCTGGCTGCGCAGATCGGAGAACTGCTTCATTTCGCTGATCGGCATCCCGGTCTGGCGAAGGCGCATCAGGAATTCGATCCATGCAATATCCCTGTCGGTGTAATAACGGTATCCGATCGAATCGCGGCTGATCGGATGCAGCAGTCCGATCCGTTCATAATATCTCAAAGTATGGGGGCTTAGTCCTGTCATAACGGCAATTTGCTGAATGGTATACGTATTTTCCATAGAGGTTATTATATCATTCTATCTATCTCCGAATACACCGGATTCACCTCAACGCTCTGCTTGTCCAAAATAAGTCTTGCCTTTGAGCGCGCTCTAAGCGCTAAGCTGATCCTGGCCGTTGATAGACGCAGCAGATAAGATCAGCTGTATGCCACACAGGACAATGTTCATACCTATATCGAGGAGGAAATACTAATGGATACTGCAACACGTTATGAAAAAGGCTGGGCCAGACTTGGAGAGATTGACGGTCATGCGGGTGAGCGGGTAATACAATCGCTGCAGCAGATTGCCCCGGATCTGGGGCGGTATATTATTGAATTTGCCTTTGGAGATATCTATACACGTCCCGGACTGGATGCCCGGCAGCGGCAGCTGATTACCCTCTCTTCCCTGACGACACAGGGAGGCTGCGAGCCGCAGCTGAATGTGCATATTAACGCTTCGCTGAATGTGGGACTGACTCCACTGGAGATCGTCGAAGCGATCATGCACTGTGTGCCGTATACCGGATTCCCCCGCGTGCTGAATGCTGTGTTTGTTGCCAAGCGAATTTTTGAGGAGAGAGGTCTGCAGGTGGAAGGGTTGTAAAAACTCGTAGAGGAACCTCCAGAACAATCAGAAAAAGATACAGGAAGATCAACATACAAATAACAGCCTCCTAGCCTACCACAGCGCAGCTTATACATACCAGCTGCTCTGAAATAGACAGGAGGCTATTTCCACAACCCCTGACACTTGCGCCAATGTCCGTTAGGTCAGCGCATTATGCTCGATCTCAAAACCAAGATCCTCTATCATCTGGTAATCCAGTGCAGCCTCCTGCCCTGGCGTCGTCAGATAGTCACCGACAAAGATCGAATTGGCCGCGTACAACGCCAATGGCTGAAGCGTGCGCAGATTCAGCTCACGGCCGCCAGCCACCCGGATCTCCTTGTCCGGGCAAATGAATCGCAGCAGCGCCAGTACTTTCAGCGCCTTGCGTGCATTCGTCCGCTGCTGCCCGGCGAGCGGCGTACCAGAGATCGGATTGAGGAAATTAACCGGAATAGAATCTGCGTCCAGCTCATGCAGCGCACAGGCCATTTCCACAATCTGCTCGTCCGTCTCGCCCATACCGATAATGACACCGGAACAGGGAGACATGCCGCTGCTCTTGACCTGCTCGATCGTACTGATCCGCTGTTCGTAGGTGTGAGTCGTCGTAATGGAGGCATAGTGCTCACTGCTCGTATTGAGATTGTGATTATACCGGTGGACACCCGCTTCCGCCAACCGGCGGGCCTGGTCTTCCTTCAACAATCCGAGGCAGGCGCAGATCTTGAGCGGCATCGTCTCCCGGATTTCCCGGACAGCTTCAACCACCTGATCCAGTTCGCGGCGGGACGGTCCTCTGCCGGAAGCGACGATACAGTAGGTTCCCGCCTGACGGTTCATCGCTTCCCGCGCACCGGCCAGCAGCGTCTCTTTGTCCAGCAGGCTGTACTTGCTGACAGGGGCGGTGGAGACGATCGATTGCGAACAGTATCCGCAGTCTTCCGGACATAGTCCGCTTTTGGCATTGATGATCATATTGAGCTTAACCTTGTTCCCGTAAAAATGATGGCGTACCTCATAGGCAGCATGCAGCAGCGGCAGCAACTGACTGTCTTCTGCCAGCAGCACCTGCAGGGCCTGTTCATGAGAGATGGGCTGTTTATGTACGGCTTGTGCTGCCAGTTCATTCCATTGTAGAGCAGACATTTGATTGATCATGAGTCACCTTCGCTATTTTTATTGTTAACCTAATTATATTATATTGGTTAACAATTGGATTATAGCAGAACTTTTCCGCCTATTCCAATCCCGCTTATTTTCCGAAAAATAAAGCTGCTCTGCTCTAAAAGCTACCTCATCCAGTGAATGATTACCCTTCAAACAGCAAAATAGTAAAAAGCACAACAGCATAAAAAAAGCATAGCAGCCGGAGAACTTCATTTCCCCTTTGCCACTATGCTTTGTTGATGCTGTTAATACTGCTTATATTGCTATTTTTACAAAAGCCTGTTTTCCGCTTTCCTTATACAGAGATACAAGCAGCACCGCTTCTAATTCAGCGGTTCCTTTTCCGCCTTTTCCCGGTCGATCCCCTTTTTCTTGAGTGCCGGCTTCAGTTCATCCTTGGCCAGCTTCCAGAGCGGTACGCCTGTCCGGTAAGCGGCCCGGGCGTTCAGGTGACCGGCGACCGGAGCGGTAATGAACACGAACACGATCCCTAGCAGAATCCGCATACTCGGATACCCATCGAAGATCCAGAAGAACAGGAATCCACCAAGCAGCACACACAGCACTCCAAGTGTCGCACTCTTCGTAGCGGCATGCGCCCGCAGATACACATCCGGGAAGCGGATAATGCCAAATGCGCTCAATACACTTAATACCGCGCCGATCAGCACCAGTATGGCAATTACCGGCTCACCGATCGTCTGAATCATCGATATCATCTCTGTCTTCTCCTTCATGCTCAATCACCACCCCTCTCTCAATATATTTGGCAAAAGCAACCGTACCGATAAATGCCAGAATACCAACGAGCAGCATCACTTCCAGATATGCCTGTGTATCCAGCATCATCGACAGCACGATAATGATCGCAATAATGTTGATACCGACCGTATCCAGTGCGGTAATCCGGTCTGCCATCGACGGACCGCGCAGCACCCGGTACATGCAGCCTACAACGGCAATCGACAGGAGGATCAGCGCGATAAACAGTGATATTTGCAGCATTATCGCGTCACCTCCTTGATCGCTTTTTCAAATGTATTACGAATGTCTTGGGACATCTTGTCCTCGTCCTGAATATCGATCGCATGGATGTAGACCAGATGCTGCTCCCGGGAGACTTCGATCAGTACCGTTCCCGGGGTAAGCGTGACCAGCGTGGACAGCAGCGTCAGCTCCCAATCGGATGTCAGATCGGTACGATGCGTCAGAATGCCCGGATTAATATTCAGCCGCGGCGAGACGATATGACGCAGCACCACAATACTGGACTTGATCAATTCCGAGAAGAACAGCAGCAGCAGCTTGAATACCGCCCATAATTTATGACCGTAAAAGTCATGCGGGAAAAACCGCTTGAAAGCGAAGATGAGCAGCAATCCGATAATATACCCGATTACAAAATTCAGCGGGTCCCATGTCGTATTCAGCGACATCCAGACAACGGCGATCAGCAGATTCAGTATAATTTGAAAAGCCATCTATTCACCGCCTCCCAGTACAGCCTGAATATACACGGATGGATTCTGCAGAACATAAGCGGCTTCCGTCACATACGTATGCACCCACCCGGAACCCAGACCGATCAGGATCACCAGGATAAACAGTACCGAGGCTGCGCCGACCAGACGCTTCGGATGGAATGCCGACCAGCGGTAATCAAGCAGTTCAGACCGGTCATCCGGCAGGAAATCGGGATGGCCTTCCTCCGACGCCCATTCATGGTAAATGTCATCCGACAGCTCTTTGCGTTCATCGGCCAGCGGGCGATCCTTGCCCCAGAAGCCCAGCATGAAAATGCGCATGACCGAGTACAGCATCAGCAGACTGGCTGCCAGACTGATCAGTGTCATTACATACCAGCCGCGCTCCATTCCGCCCTGTACAATAAGCAGCTTGCCGGCAAATCCGCTCAGCGGCGGCACACCGGCCAGCGCAAGTCCGGCCACGAAGAACATCCAGCCGGTAGCCGGAATACGTTTGATCAGCCCGCTCATCTGGGTCAGTTTGGATGTGCCGGCTGCTCCGATCATTACACCGGCGAGCAGGAACAGCAGCGCTTTGAGAATCATGTCATGCAGCATGTAGAAGATGGCTCCTTCGAGACCTGCCGTATTGGCAGCTGCCAGTCCGAATCCGATCAGTCCCACACCGGCGACCACATTGTAGACCAGAATCTTGTTCACATCCCGGTATGCTACCGCTCCGATCACGCCGAGGATCATCGTCGCGATGCCCATCCAGCCAATCAGCGTATAGAGGAACCCGGTATCGTGATAGAAGATCAGCGTAAAGGTACGCAGAATCGCGTACAGTCCAACCTTGGTCAGCAGTCCGGCAAAGATCGCCGTAATAACCGACGGCGGCGCCGCATAGGAACCCGGCAGCCAGAAGAACAGGAACATGCCGGCCTTGAGGCTAAAGACAATCAGGAACAAAAAGGCGATGACGCTCAGAATGCCGGTCTGCCCGACTTCGGCAATCCGCTGCGACAGATGCGCCATATTCAGCGTCCCGGTCGCTCCGTACAGATACGCCAGCGAAGCGACAAAAAACGAAGACGAGATGATATTGATTAGAATGTATTTAAGTGTCTCCCGCAGCTGTATGCGCGTTCCTCCCAATACAATCAGCGCATACGAGGAGATCAGCATGACTTCAAAGCAGACAAACAGGTTGAACAGATCACCTGTCAGGAACGAGCCATACACGCCGACCAGCAGAAATTGAAAGAACGGATAAAAGTGATACTTTTCTCGTTCCTCTCCTATACTGGCAAAGGCATAAAACAGACAAACCGCACCGAGAATCGCAGTCGTCAGGATGAGCAGCGCAGCGAACATATCGGCAACAAATATGATCCCGTAAGGTGCCGCCCAGCCGCCCATCGGCAACAGCTGAATGCCGTGCATCTGCACGGTTGCGACCAGCCAGACGGCGATGCCGACATTGGCCAGCACCGCAATGGCTCCGACCAGACGCTGCACAGCCATGTGGTTCCGGCAAAATATTTGTATCACTGCCGCCAACAGTGGAATCAGCAGTGGGAAAATTAACAGGTTATTGGCCACCTTTGCGCTTCACCTCCTCCATATCGTCCGTCTTCAGACGTATATAGGAACGATACGCCAGTACAAAGAAAAAAGCAGTTACTCCAAAGTTGATTACGATGGAGGTCAGAATCAGCGCCTGCGGCAGCGGATCCACATAGGTACCCGATTCTTCGCCGAGCAGCGGCGGTGCACCGGTCTTCAGCCTTGACATGGTTAACAGCAGCAGATGTACCCCATGCGTCAGAATCGATGTACCAAGAATAATGCGCAGCAGGCTGCGGGATAGAATGAGATACACGGCTACAGCAAACAGTATGCCGATAGCGACAGACATCCATATTTCCATATCAGCGATCCTCTCCTATCTGTAAAATAATCGTCATCGTCACTCCAAGTACCGTCAGGAACACGCCCAGGTCAAAGATCAGTGCCGTTGCCAGTTCCGTCTTCCCGAGGAACGGAATCTCGAAATAACCAAACGCTTGACTGAGGAAAGGTGCACCAAATACAAAGGATCCCATCGCTGTCAGATAAGCCACAGACAGCCCGGCTGCCATAATATCGCGGTAATCGAGCGGCAGTACCCGTCTCACCGTCTCCGCATTAAAGGCCAATGCCAGCAGTACCAGCGCCGATGCCGCCATCAGGCCGCCGACGAACCCCCCGCCCGGATTATTATGTCCGGCAAAGAACAGGTAGAGCGCAAAAGTCAAAATAATAAATACAATCACTTTTGTGCTCGTCTCCAGAATGACATCATTGCTCTTGAACTGCTTCATATTTTTGGCCACGGTTGGCGTCTCCTTGCGGGTACGGCCAATAGGTACTTTCGGTGCAAGTGTTACTTTCCGGTGCAGATACAGAATTCGTGCACCGGCATCCTTGCCCTGCAGCTGCAGCTGGATCATCGAGTAGATCCCCAGCGAGGCAATGCCGAGCACCGTAATTTCCAGCAGTGTATCGAATCCGCGGAAGTCCACCAGAATGACGTTAACCACGTTATCGCCGCCGCCCAGATCATGACTGTTTTTCACAAAATAATCCGCGATACTCTCAAAGCTGCTGCTTCCGCTCGCACTGAGTGCAATCAGGGTTACGACCACCCCGACACCAACCGAGATGACAATATTCAGCAAGCGGTACCTGCGTGTATTCACTTCACGCCGCAGCTCTGGCATATGGTAGAAGCACAGAAGGAACAATACGACGGATACCGTCTCGATAATCATCTGCGTCAGCGCCAGATCCGGCGCACGGAACAGGACGAAGAACAGCGTAACCAGATAACCAACCGCTCCGGTCATAATGACAGCGATCAGCCGCTGGCGGGCAAAAGGCACAGCAACCGCCGAGATCACCAGCATTGCGATCAGCACAATCTCATACATATTGATCGGCGCTGTATCGGTAGTTAGCAGGGATAATACGTCTGCACGCCACAGTGCTACGCCAAGCACGATAACCATGAATCCGAAAATATAGACCAGATAATTGCGGGCCGACCGGTTCATATAGGCATCTGTCAGCGCATGGGATGCTTTCTCTCCATAACGCAGCAGGCTGTCATATACATGATTCCAGGTCAGCTTCTCCGGATACAGTCCATAGATTCCTTTCCAACGGCCCAGAAGCAGATACAATACCGTCCCGAGTCCAATGACGCCTAGCGTCATGAACAGGGCCGGGGTGAATCCGTGCCAGAACGCAATATGCACCTCAAAATGCTCACCCGGAGCCACCAACGAAGGCAGTACCGAACGCATCGCCGGCTCGATAATGCTGTAGGACAATACATTAGGGAACAGCCCGAGCAGTACGACACACACCGCCAGAATGACCGGGGCAACGAGCATGCCGGCTGGCGCTTCATGCGGCGTCACACCAAGCTTTTCCTTTTGCAGTGGTCCGCGGAATGTTTTGAAGATCAGAATCATGCTGTACACAAAGGTAAATACGCTTCCCAGGAAGGCCAGTATCGGGAACAGCACTCCCCATGTACCCAGATCAAAGATATGCAGATGGGTCAGTTCCACCATCGCTTCCAGGAACATTTCCTTACTCAGATAACCGTTAAATGGCGGTACACCCGCCATAGAGAATCCGCTGATACATGCAACGGTAAAGGTAATCGGCATCAGCGAGATCAGACCGCCGAGCCGCCGTATATCCCTTGTCCCTGTCTCATGATCCACAATCCCGGCCACCATAAACAGCGCACCCTTGAAGGTCGCATGATTGATCAGATGGAAAATGGCTGCGGTTGTCGCCGCGGTATACAGCAGCGATTCTTCGCCATACCCGTAATACACTGCTGCCGAACCTGCGCCGAACAGCGACATGATCAGACCGAGCTGCGAAATGGTCGAATACGCGAGCAGTGCCTTGAGATCGGTCTGCTTAACTGCCAGAATCGATCCGTAGCACATCGTAATGATACCGACCAGCGAGACGATCCAGAACCATTCCGCCTGACCGGCAAATACCGGAGTGAAGCGGGCCACCAGATAGATCCCCGCTTTAACCATGGTTGCCGAGTGCAGATAGGCACTGACCGGGGTCGGTGCCTCCATCGCATCCGGCAGCCAGATATGAAACGGAAACTGGGCCGACTTGGTAAAGGCACCCAGCAAAATCAGAATCATCGCCAGCAAAAACAGCGGCTGCCCCTGTACATGATCGAGCATCGCAATCGTCTCACGAATACTCCACGTACCGGTCATGCCGTGCAGCACGATAAAGCCGGCCAGCATCGCAAAGCCGCCAAATACCGTAATCAGCATTGACTTGAGTGCCCCATAGCGCGAACGGTCACGTTCATACCAGAAAGCAATCAGCAGGAACGACGATATACTCGTCAATTCCCAGAACGTATAGAGCACGATCATATTATCCGACAGTACAATTCCCAGCATCGCTCCCATAAACAGCAGCAGATACAGATAGAATCGGTGAATCGCTTCCTGCTCCGGGTCCAGATAAAAAATGGAATACAGTACGACCAGCGCACCAATACCTGTAATCAGCAGGGCAAATAACAAGCCCAGCCCATCCAGATAAACCGTAAAGTCAATTCCCAGCGAAGGAATCCACGGCAGCGAGACCGTCTGCGTCACATCCGTACGCACCACCGGAAGATAACGCAGAAAATTCAGAAACAGCAGCACCGGCAGTATCAGTACAATCCAGCCGGTGTGTATTTTTTTGGTACCTTTGCGGATCGCCGGCACCAGTGCAGCCAGCACAAATGGAGCCAGAATAGCAGCATGCAGTAAGTACACTCTTGTAAGCACCCCCAACTATATAATGTATATATCAGCCTGTTTCGCAGTACGACTACCGCGAGACAAGCATTCCTCCTATCCATAGAGCGCCAGACTCTGCCGCCCTTTGCAGAGCTTGCAGACCTTCGTCTTCATACTAATACCCATAAACAGGCCTGTGCGAATTACCGGTAATCTAAACCCCAATGTCCAAAAAAAGACAAAGAGGAGCCTGCAATGACAGGCTCCTCCGGTATTTCCATAGTATTAAATTATAAAAAGGAATATTATGCATCTTGCGATATAACAGCATGCAGCCGAGCATCAGCTGCAAGACCTGTTCTATTATACTATACCTGTGGACCAACAGCAAGCAAAACAGCACTTTTCAGTCGGAAGAAAGATCACGACGATAGCGATTCGGCGAGACACCCATCACTTTTTTGAATGCTGTACTGAAATAGTGCTGGGATTCATACCCCACTTCCTCAGCCACTTCCAGAATCGGGCGGTCGCTTTCCTGGAGCAGCTGGGCGGCCCGCTGCATACGCGCCTGCACCAGCACATGGATAAAGGACTGTCCCAGCTCCTTTTTCATTACCCTGCTGAGATAGGTCGGCGACACCTGCTGCGCTTCGGCCAGCTGCTCCAGGGTCAGCTGTGGATCGGCATAATGCTGCAGGATATAGCTGCGCGCCCGCCGTACTAGCGGAGACAGGCCGGTCTGTCCCTTAAGCTCCTGTCTCAGCTGTCGGTAGGTCGCATGCAGCCGCTCCGACCACTGCACATCCTCCCTGTATACCTCCTCAATGACCGGCTGCATATAGACCTGCACATGCAAACCGATATGGTCACGAACTGCAGCGATAATCTGCTCTTCCCTATAGGCTTCCGGCACCTCCCAGAGGCAGAGTACAATCGTGCCTGAATCTTCCCTGCAGATCACCAGAGGAATGTCGGACAGCAGCTCTGCAGCAATATTGCCAATCGCAAACAGCAGCAGCTGACGATCCTGTTCCTTGAGCATCGGGCGTCCTTCAGCCTGTCCCGACCAGCGAATCAGCGTTAGTGCCGACGGGTGGGCAGACGGCAGACCAAGGAATTCCTGCTGACGCCGGATCTCCTCCTCGCGCAGCCGCCCATGCAGCCATTCCAGGCAGAACTGCTCGCGCAGCAGCGGGATATTGCGCTGAATCTGGTCGGTCGCCAGCTTGAGATATTCCTCCTGCTGCTGATCACCGTTCAGCTCGGTGCGAATATGATCCAGCACTTCCTGCAAATGAACCGGGTCAACCGGTTTGAGAATATAATCCTTGACCCCCAACCGGATCGCTTCCTGGGCATAGCTGAACTCATCATGACCGGTAATAATCACAAACCGGCAGCTCGGACGTTCCTCCCGCAGCCGTTTCATCAGCGCAATGCCGTTCATGAAAGGCATATTCATATCGACCAGCAAAATGTGAATATCCTGCTGCAGTGCAATCTCCAGCGCTTCCTCGCCATCTTCCGCCTCCGCCGCCACAATCATGCCCAGACTATCCCAATCTACCGCATCCCGTATGCCTTCGCGGATAATCGGCTCGTCATCGGCAATCATTACATTCAGCAATGCACTCATCATTCTTCATCTCCTTGGCGAATTAGGGATGTCGGGAACTGCCATAGCAGCGGCTGGGTGACCTGTACAATCATACCCCCGCCTTCCCGGTGATCCATCGTCAGTCCATAACGTGTTCCATAGGCCAGATGGATGCGGGCCTGAATATTCAATAGTCCATAGCTGCCTGCCGGCTCCGGTCCCTGGGTGCCGAGTACTTCCAGCGGCTGTTCCAGTTGCGCTCTCAGCCAGAGTAATCGTTCTTCCGTAATACCGGCTCCATCGTCTTCCACCGTGTAGATCAGCTTGTCCTCACGCTGCTCCGCCCGTATCCGGATCATGCCGGGACCCCGCCTTGCCTTGATGCCGTGATAGATGGCATTCTCGACGATCGGCTGCAGCAGCAGCTTGATCACATATACATTACGAATCGACTCATCGACATCCATCTCATAGTTCAGCCGGTCCCGGTAGCGGGTTTTCTGAATCAGCAGATAACTGCGAATATGCTGTTCTTCTTCGGACAGGGTAATAATGTCACTGCCCCGGCTCAGTCCGATCCGGAACAGCTTGGACAGGGAATCGATCATTCCGGATATATCCTCCGCTCCTTTTTTGCGGGCCATCCACTGGATCGTATCCAGCGTATTATACAGAAAATGCGGCCGGATATGCGCCTGCAGACTGCGCAGCTCGGCTTCCCTTTTCTGCTGCTCCTGCTGCTTGTTCAGCCGGATCAGATTACGGATTTCGTTAATCATCCGGTTGAAGCTGCGGCCGAGCATACCCACCTCATCCTGACGGCGGCTCATATAGCGGGCCGTCATGTCTCCGGCTTCGGCCTTTTGCATCAGGGAAGACAGCCGGTAGATCGGCCGTGAAATGGAGCGTGACAGTCCATAAGAAGCGGTAACACCCAGTATACAGACAAAGAACAGGAAGATGACCACGTAAAAGCGGATCGCCCGTGATTCGGCGACCGATTCGCTGAAGCGGAATACACCGACCGTTTTCCAGCCGGTATAACTGGATGTGGTATATACGAACTGCAGCTGCTGTCCCTGAATCTCTTCGGTAAATACATTCTGCTGTCCGGCTGCCAGCGACGTCGCCAGCCGGGCCGGTACAGCCTGCTGAAAAGGTCCTTCCGGCGCATAAATCATCCGTCCGCCGGAATCGGTCACCATCAGATAACCTGTCTTGCCCAGCGTGACGTCCTTGGCCGCCTGCGCGATAACACGCAGCTTGAGGTCGATCAGGACGACGCCTTTGACCTGTCCGGTGGCCGGATCATTCAGGGAACGGACAACCGACACCACATCGTTGTCCCGGTAATTGGTATGACTCGTGACATTGCGTCCGGAAGGATGACCTATAATAGTGAAAATGCCTTTATGCTCCACCGCCTGCTTGTACCATTGTTCCTGTGTGAGATTCCGCGGATAACGGGCATACATTTCATTGCTGATATAATCGCCGCTGCTGTTCACGATCAGAATCCCGGCAATTTCCGGGTATACGGTGGTAAAGCCCTGCAGAAACTGGCGGATCTGATAGACCGACGTACCGGATAGCGGTCCATTATCAGCGGCAGCCAGCTCACTCCCAGGATCGGAGGAAGCTGCTGCCGTTTTGCTTTTCGGTAGAGATGCCTCCTCTGTACGCCGAGCATCCATGCCGCCATTTATAAATGAATTCACCTTGGAATCAAAGCTGATCAGGTAGGTAATGCTCTGCATATGCTCCATATACGTATCGATCGTCTGATTCACCTTGCTGATCAGCTGGAATGTATTGTCCGTCACCTGGCGCTCAATAATCCGGTCCGATGTCCAGTTCACCATGATGCCCAGCAGAATCGACGGCAGAATACCAACGAGCAGGAACAGGGCAATCAGCTGATCGCGCAGCGGCAGATTCTCCGGATGCCATCTGCGCCAGTCCTGCTGCATCCAGCTGCGCAGCCGGCCCGGATTGTCCTTATTTCGCATAATAATCCTCTACATTCTCACGGGTCACCACAGAGACGCCGGTATCCACACGCACCGGCACCGGCGAGACGATTCCGCTCAGTGATGGAGAGGGAACGGTCAGTCCATGATGCAGATGGAACAGATACTGCAGCGACCAGTAGCCCATATTCCATGTCCCCTGGGCGATGGTCGCGTCGATGGTGCCGGAGCGGATCATATCCAGCGTTTCCTTGTTTGTATCAAAACTGATAATGACCGGTTTGTGTTTCTTGGCGCCAGTGGCAGTGGACTGCATCTGCTTCTCGACAGCCGAGCCGACACCATAGGCACCGGTCGCTTCGGTAATGAAAATGCCTTTTAACTGCGGATATTTGCGCAGCAGATCGGCTGTCAGCTGCTCGGCCAGCACGGCATCACCATTATCATTCTCCACAGCAATCACGCTCATCTGCGGATACTTTTCGCGGATTGCCTGTTCAAATCCACCGCTGCGGTCCTTGTGATTCTGCTGGTTGCCCAGTGTAATGATGGCAATCTGTCCGCTGCCGCCGGTACGCTCGGCCATCTGCTCGGCGGCGATCACGCCAGCATTATGGTTATCTGTCGCGAGAAAGGAATACGACTTGCTGCCCGGCGCCTCTGCATCGAACATGACAACCGGGATGCCCGCATCCACCGCTTTCCCTACCGCCTGTACGAGCAGCGGGGAATCAATGGCAGAGATAGCGATACCGGCAGGCTTTTTGGCAATCGCCTGTTCCACGATCATCGCCTGCTCGCGTGCATCATACCGGGTGGAACCCTGGTATTCGACCGACACATCCAGCGCGCCTGCAGCATCTTCGAATCCTTTAAGACCGCTCTTCCAGTATTCAATCCCGGACTGGAAGGTGATCATGACATATTTCTCGTTAATATCCCCCTTCATCCCCTGCTCATTCCAGGCCGATGAAGTCTCCTGCACCTGATACTGTACAATGTAAATGATCAGGGCCACGACCAGCACAGCATATACCCCTAACATTTTGCGCATAACGGCCTTCCCTTCAGATCCTGTTTCTAAATAGTAATGATATAGTGAACATCATTTAATATAACGCAAATCCTTTGCCAAGAAAACGCTTTAATTGCAAGCAGGGGTATTGCATTCTATATATGGAAGCGCGAATCGCTTCAAATGAACGGGGCCATAATGAATTCAGACGAAAAAGCGGCGATCTCTTCCCGTCGGATGCCGGAAAAGATCGCCGCTTGTTTGATCAGCTCTGCAGAACAGAGCATCTGCCCGCTGTATGACCTTGGCAGAACAGACTGTCTGCTCTGATTAATTTTGATATTTACGTCTGAATTATTTACGTCCGAATGATGAGTATTCGTCCGCAGATTGTTGCTGTGTTTCATCCAATCGATCCCATGCGATTCGCCGGGATGGGTGTTCCGGCAGTACCGCAGCAGCCAGCTGTCTAACCGCAGGATGTTTCGATGCCAGAATGGACTCTCCCGTATCGGCTTCATGCACGATCTTTCCTTGATCCATGACGACCATGCGGTCGCACAGCGTCAGGGCTGCCCGGATATCGTGGGTGATAAACAGATAGGACAGCTGATGCACCGATTTCAGCTCGGCCAGCAGATTCAGTATATGACTCTGGTTTACCATATCCAGGCTGCTGACCGATTCATCGAGCACGATCATTCGGGGCTTCAGCGCAATCGCTCTTGCGATATTGACGCGTTGCAGCTGCCCGCCGCTGAACTGATGCGGCTGCTTGCTGGCATCTTTTGCCGTGAGTCCCACCTGTTCCAGCAGCTCGCCGATCCGATGCTGCTGTTCGGCCGGTGACGACCGCTCGTAATTGCGCAGGGGCTCACCAATGATCTGGGCAGTGGTCATCAGCGGATTGACTGCCGAATAGCAGTCCTGAAAGACCACCTGCAGATCACGTCTCAACTTGCGGAGCGTGGTACGATCCGTGTGATACAGATCATGACCCTGGAAAATCACCTGTCCCCGGGCCGGACGCTCCAGTCCGAGTATAATTCTGCCCAGCGTGCTCTTGCCCGCTCCGCTCGTACCGAGCAGTCCAAGGCAGCAGCCTTCACCGATTTCCAGCGAGATGTCTATCAGCACCCTGGGAGATGTTCCGGAGCGGGATAGCCAGCTGCGCCTGCCGTAGCTGTGACTTACATTATTCACCTGCAGCACAGTGATCCTCCTTTTGTCGCAGCGGATGTGGACGGGCCTGCAGCAGCAGACGTGTATACTCATGCACAGGCTGATCGAACAGCTCGTAAACATCCGCCTGTTCCACGATACGTCCCTTTTGCATAACAGCCACTTCATCCGCCAGCTGGGAAATAACTCCGAGATCATGGGAAATCAATAAAATGGACGTTCCACATTCCGTACGCAGCCGATCCAGTTCCCGTAGTACCCGCAGCTGATTGACCACGTCCAGCGCTGTCGTCGGCTCATCCGCAATGAGCAGCGCCGGACGCAGACACATCGAGATCGCAATCATCACCCGCTGCAGCATACCGCCGCTCAGTTGAAATGGATACTTGCGCATCAGACTGGCCGGCTCCGGCAGATTCATGCGGGTTAGCGCAGCAACAGCCTGCTCTTTGGCCTGACGCCTGGACAGATCGGTATGGGTACGCAGCGTCTCTACGAACTGGGCACCGATCGTATAGACCGGTGTAAAAGCATTCATCGGATTCTGCATAATGCAGCCGATTTCCCTGCCCCGGATGCGCTGCATTTCCCCGGCAGACATCGCGTTCAATTCACGTCCCTGCAGCCGGACCGTACCGGACACATCCATTCTGCGGGGGTCCAGCATTTGCAGGATGGCGCTGCATGTCAGCGACTTGCCGCTGCCGCTCTCTCCGACAATACCGAGTACACGGCCCGGTGCCAGCGTCAGATTGACCGGTTCCAGCAGTGTCACCGGTTCGTTGTCCGTTCTCAGCCGGATATGCAGATCCCGGACTTCCAGTACATTTGGCAGTTCAGCTGTCATGCTTAACCCCTCCCATCCATTCCGCTTTGCTTGGCTGCTGCTAACGTTTGGCAATGCCGTATTTGTCGGACAGTGCTTCGCCGAGAATATTGAATACCATTACTACGATCAGAATCAGCAGACCCGGATAAATCATCAATTCCGGATGACTGCGGATATAACTGGTGCCTTCGTGAATCATTGCGCCCCATTCCGCATTGGGCGGCTGAATGCCCAGACCGAGAAAGGACAGCGCCGAGATATCCATAATCGCCCAGCCCATCTCAAGCGTCCCGATCACGACAATCGGACGCTGTACATTGGGGATAATATGCCGCCGGATAATACTCCAGGTGGAAGAACCGCTAATCCGCGCTGCGGCAATAAAATTCCGTTCCTTGAGACTAACCACCATATTCCGGCATATCCGCGCATAATATACCCACTGCACCATCATAAGTGCCAGCAGCACCTGCATCAGACCCGGTCCGAAAATACCGACAATTCCCAGCACCAGTACCAGATTCGGAAAGGCCATAATGCCTTCACACAGCCGCATCAATATGCTGTCGACCCAGCCGCCCACATAACCGGCGACCGCTCCGACCACAATACCGATCAGCAGCGAGGAGACAAAGATCATCGCCGCGAAGCCAAGCGATATTCTTGCTCCATAGATAAGCCTGGACAACTGGTCCCGTCCGAGATGATCCGTACCCAGCCAGTGATCCATCGACGGGCCTTTGAGCTTTTGCAGCAGATCGACCTTTACCGGATTATGAGGAGCGATCCACGGCGCCAGCAGTGCAACACCGAAGAACACCAGCACTGCCAGCGAACAGATAAAGATCATCCGCTGTCCTTTAAAGGCTGCACGCCATTTCATATTCAATGCTCTGCCCGTCCTTTCGATGAGATCCGCGGATCCATGTACAGCTGTACCAGATCAACAAGCAAATTACACAGGATAAACAAACACGCCGCCAGAAAGACATAACACTGGATCACGGGAATATCCCTGTTAAATATCGCATCCACAAAATATCGTCCAAAGCCGGGCCATGAGAATACCTGCTCCACGATAATCGTGCCTGTCAGCAGCTTGCCCAGATTGATGCCCATACCGGTAATCAGCGGGGTAATCGCCAGCTTCAGCACATGCTTGAGCATAATCGTCCGTTCGCGCAGACCGCGCATACGGGCATACTGCACATACGTCTCCTGCATCTGTTCCAGCATGCTCGACCGCAGCAGTCGGGTATAGACGGCGATCAGCACCAGCGAGAGCGTTACTGTCGGCAGCACCAGATTCTGCCAGCTTCCGCGTCCTTCAACCGGCAGCAGATCCAGCTTGACCGAGAAAAAGAAGATCAGCAGATAGCCGAGCCAGAACTGCGGAATCGAAGCTCCCAGATAGGAGATTGCCCGGCTTACCATATCGATCCAGCTGTTACGGTAGATTGCCGCCAGAATGCCCAGCGGAACACTGACGATCACCGAGAACAACATGCTCCACAGCGCCAGTTCAATAGTCGCCGGCATTCTCGATACGACTTCATTCCAGACCGGCTGATTGGTCAGATACGATGTACCAAAGTCCAGCCGGGCGATTTTTTGCAGAGTATGCATATACTGCGTCCACAGCGGCTGATCCAGCCCGAACTCATGGCGCTTCTGCTCCAGCACTTCCGGGGTCGGATAAATATGAGCAGCTGTCAAATACGCTTCCGCCGGATCGACCGGAGACAGGTGAATCAGTCCAAAAGTAACCAGTGTAGCGATGAAGACGATCGGAATGATGGCAATCATCCGTTTAGCGATATAGCCAATCATTAATCTTCTCCTCCTGAACATGCGTTATAAAGCGAAATCGGATTTAAGGTGCAGTCACCTGAATACCTGCGAACGGATTGTCATCACGGCTCGCCGGGAATTCAAAGTTGGTAATTTTCTTCTGGTGCACTGCCGTTTTCTTGATATAGGAAATCGGGATAATCGCCGATTGTTCCTGCAGTGTTGTCAGAATGGAGCGATACAGCTCCTGACGCTTGGTCTCATCGGTAGAGGACAGAGCCTGACGTACCTGCTCATCCAGCTGTTTTTTCGTCGGGATTGCACTCAGTGTCTCCGAGATGCCAAAGCCTGGGCTTGCCACGACATTGATGAACGAATGCGGATCATACGGTGCACCATAGTTGTACCAGAAATACAGGTCAAAATCGTTCGCTTTCAGGCGCTTGATCTGCACAGTCAGTTCCAGACCGGTCAGATTTACTTTCACACCGAGTGCACTCCACTCTGCCTGAATCGTCTCTGCCATCGCTTTCTGGATCGGATCGGTTTTGTCGAAAATCATATCAAATTCGAGCGGCTGGCCATCCTTCTCGCGCACCGTTCCACCGGCAGGCAGTTTCCAGCCCGCTTCATCCAGCAGTGCCATCGACTGCTGCACGTTATACGGAATTGGCTTCAAATCAATATTGGTGTACGGATAGTTTTTGGACAGTACGGAATCGGCCGGTTGTTCGAGGCCGGACGTAATGCCCTGAACCATCGCCTGCTTGTTGAATCCTTCATGCAGCGCCATGCGCACTCTGACATCAGCCAGTTTGGGATTGGAGGAATTGAGCAGCAGGCTGCGCGTTCCTACAGGATCGGACAGTTTGGTGACATATTCATCGTTGGCCTGAAGCTGGGTAAAGGCATCCAGACTGATCACGCCTTCTCCATAGATCAGATCAAGTTCACCTTTCTCAAAAGCAGCAACACGGGTCTCCGCATCAGGAATAATCTTGACGGTGACCTGATCGATCGCCGGAGCTTTGCCCCAGTAGTTCGGATTGCGCTTGAATACGGCGTATTCGTCCTGCTTGTAATCAGACAGCATCCAAGGGCCGGTACCAACCGACTCCTTGACGCCTTCGGAAGTGTCGCCGTTATCCGGGAATCCGGCTGCACCAAGGAAGCGGAACGGACGAACAACAGACAGATCCTGCAGTACCGGATAATAGGGCTTGGTCAGTGTCAGGCGGAACGTATGATCATCCACCACTTCGGTTTTGTCGATCACGCTGACAATGCCCAGCCAGCTGTGGGTATCCTTGTGCTTCATTACCGCGTCAAAGTTCTTTTTGACAATTTCGGCGTTAAAGTCACTGCCGTCCGAGAATTTTACATTCTGGCGCAGGTTGAACGTATAGACTTTGCCATCGTCGGAGATTTTCCACGATTGTGCGAGACCCGGGGCCAGCTTGCCATCCTTTTCATAGCTAACCAGCGGCTCATAAATCATCGACTGGGCGAACAGCTGCGATGGATTGTATGTATGAGGATTCATGGTCCCGATATCACGAGGCCATGACATGGTAATGGATTTGGCAGAAGCTGCCGCATCGGAAGCATTGGAAGATGCAGTATCGCTGCCTGTATTACTGCAACCTGCGAGCAGAAGCAGTACAGCCAGTATTGTTGCCAATACCGGAATAAAAGACCTTTGACGGTGATATGACATGAATGATATAACCCCTTTTCTCTATTGGTGATAATGATTATCATATTCACTCATTAGAATAGGTAGGAGTTCGTCTTTTGTCAACATAAATCATCATTTCCTGCATTTGAGCTGTACCATGACAGCGGCATAGCCAGCTAAAAACTACACTTGTACAGCAAAATACAGCAAAAATATAACAAAAATCTGCTCCGATAGCACGGAACAGACTTCTATTACAAATACTGTTTGGCCGGAGAATGAATGCAGTAATCTGCTACCAAAAAGGTCAGGGTTTTAACGCATTATCAATGTATATTGATACACAAACAGCATTATATCACAGGCAAAACAACCGGCTATTCCTCTCATCCATGACGCTTGGCCAGTGTGACAACTGCCGTAATCGCAGCTTCAATCTCACGCTGCACCGCATCGGCGACCACATTGGTGTTCGGGTCGTATTCGGCAGCCAGATCCGCGTCCGCATAACCATCGAGAGCCACGATCGCTCCGGCGCGTACACCGCGCAGTGCTGCGATGATATACAGTGCGGAGATCTCCATCTCTACAGCAAGTGCACCTGCCTGCTTGAACTTTTTGTGCGGGAATTCTTCGACGCCGTTAAAGAATACATCCAGCGTCACGGTGATGCCTTTTTGCACAATCCCTTCGCTCTGACGAGCGGCTTCGTACAGTGCTTCGACAATCTCGCTGTCCGCTACGGCAGGGAATCCTTCCGGTACAAGCTGACGGGTCAGTCCGTCCGTACGTACTGCTGCCGTACTGACGATCAGACTGCCTGCCGGATGATCGGCCGAATAGGAACCGGCTGTACCGACACGGATCAGCGTCTTCACGCCAGCGCGGATCAGCTCTTCAAAGCATACCGCCGCTCCCGGTGAACCGACACCATGACTGACTACGGCAATCTCCACGCCGTCTCTGGTACCGACGAAGCTGCGGTATTCGCGGCTGAACGCCAGCTCACGCGGATTGTCCAGCTGGGCTGCAATGCCTGCCGCCCGCTTCGGATCGCCACAGACAATGGCGTATTCCGGGATATCTTCACTGTTCACTTGCAAAATAGGCATCAACATGGGCTTGATCGAACTCCTTTTTATCCATTTCCGTTTATTATACCAGCGGCAGCGAATTTCTCACAGCCCTGTATCCATCGGCATTCGGATCAGAAATGAAATCCGACGCGTCCGTCGCTGTTATGCAGCCACACACCCTTGCGGCTCTTGTCCAGCTCGCCGCGCAGACCCTGAATGACTTCGCGCATATCCAGACTGCCTTCTTCGTGCCAGCGCAGCGCTGCCGAGACATACAGTTCACCCAGCTGGGCAAAGGTGAATCCTTCGGTCAGGCGCGCCGCTTCCACGACCACTTCTTCCCCGGCAAATTCGTGCAGCCGCTTACGATGGAAATATTCCAAACGCAGATCTTCATTGGGCAGGTTAATCTCGTAGGCACGGTCGAATCGTCCGGCACGGTTCATCAGACCCGGATCAATCTTCTCCGGATAGTTGGTCGTACCAATCAGGAAGATTCCCTCTTTGGACGTTGCACCATCCAGCGTATTCAGGAAAAAGGAACGCGATTCCGTAGGCATGGAATCGATATCCTCGATCACCAGCACCATCGGTGCCATGCGTCCGGCTGCCTCGAATACTTCCTCAATCGATTCGCTATTCGTATACTCGGTAATCTGCCAGTAGGCGACCGGTCCGGGCACACTGCCCGCAATCGATTTGACGAGCGTCGTTTTGCCATTACCGGGGTGGCCGTACAGCAGAATCCCCCGCTTGTAAGGCACATCATATTTCTGGTAAAAGCTGCGGTCTTCGGCAAAAAAGCGATCCAGCGAGCGGTAAATATCCTGCTTGATCTCATTCGGCATAATGACATCTTCACGGGATACCGCTCGGCTGACAGGCTCCAGCTGACGGTTGATGCCGTGTCTGCCATCCGTAAATACCGTTACCCGGCGCAGGCTTTGTTCCCGCTGGCGGATGCGCACTTCACCCAGAAAAGCCAGCAGTGCTTCATCGCTGACCGCGAACACCAGATCATCGTTACTGATGCCGTGATCCCGGAAAACCGGCATCCGCGCCATCGCTACTCCGGCTTCCGGATAGGCAAAGACGTTATTTTTCATCGAACGATGTACTCCGTAATCAGGCTCCGGTTTGTCACCGTCATAGACAAATGTCCATTCTTCCAATCGATCATAAATGCTGGCCACATGCTCAACAGCGGATTTGCCGGAACGCAGATCATCTTCGAGCAGATCCCAGTATTCAATATTCGGATCGTCACTGGCATACAGCCGGTATTCGACGCCATAACGTTCCTGCAGCTTGGCCGCGATTCCTTGGATGACACGTGCATAATCCGCATACTGGGAAGGCATCCCTTTTTCTTCTTTGTTATATACAATAATGGCAGGTTTCTGAATAGATGCTGCTGCCTGTATTGAATCATCTTTGGTACGGTAGATAGAATCCAATCCGTTATCCCCCTCTGTTATCGGTTCATTGTTTGTTCTTTGATATGATATCGAAACGGAAGACCCGGTCCCGTTTCACCGGAAACAGGCCTTCCGTTTTTCTTCCTTCTATTCCATTCTACTCTTTAACGAGACAAATGTTTAATTTGTTCCTTTGATCGCAGCCAGTGGCTGACATTTGGCTACGACGGCAGCCAGTCCGGCGCCGGTGACACTCTCGATAATCTGATCCACATCCTTGTAGGCCTGCGGCGACTCATCCAGTATACTCTCCAGTGAGCGCTGGTTCACGACAATTTCGTCATCTGTACCGACTTTCATGGAGCTGGCAAATTCATCGACTTTGACCAGCCGTTTCGTCGCGGAACGGGAGCGTGCCCGTCCGGCTCCATGGCAGATCGAGTAATAATTATCCTCTCCACCGGGCAGTCCGACCATAATGTACGAGGATGTACCCATCGAGCCGGGGATCAGCGCCGGATGACCGGTCTTCATGTATGGCTCGGGATTGCCGGGATGTCCGGCCGGCAGAGCTCGGGTCGCTCCCTTGCGGTGAACGAACACAGTATCTTCTCCCCGGTATTCCGACCAGGCATAGTTGTGCATCAGATCATACAGTGTGCGCAGCTCGCACTGGCTGCCGAATACATCGCGCAGCGCTTCCCGGATCGCATAGGCGATCAGATGCCGGTTCACCGTGGCATAGTTCAGCGCCGAGTACATTAGATTCACGTAATGCCGGGATTCCGGATGGGACAGCGGCAGGAACGCCAGCTTGGGATCTGCCGTGCCGAGTCCGAGCCGGTGCATAGCCGCAATCATCGCCGGATTGCTTTCCTGGCTGATGCCGCCGCCCCAGGAACGGGAACCGGAATGGATCATGACGGCAATCTGTCCATCATACATGCCCCAGCTTTCAGCAATATCGCGATTCTCCTCCGCAATCTCCAGCGCCTGAATCTCGGCAAAATGATTGCCACCGCCCAGCGTGCCGAGCTGCCGATGACCTCGATGCCAGGCGCGGTCGCTCACATTGTTCAGTACATTTTCATCAAACTTGAACCGGCTCTCTTCCACATGGGTCAGAGAAGTCGACTTTTTCGGAGTATAGCTGTCAGGGACATATTTACCCTGCAGCCCGTGCAGTCCTTTACTGACGACATTTTCAAGCCGCAGGTCAGAGAAATGACCGCGCTGCTGGGACTCCATCGGCAGGTATTTCTCGATCGTTTTGACCAGTTTGCGGCGCAGTTTGACCTCTTTGAGATCGTCGCGGTGCAGATTGGTCAGATGCACCCGCATGCCGCAGCCAATATCGCTGCCGACGATGGAAGGCGATACATAGCCGTCTTCGCCGCCCCATACGGCAGTGGTGCCGATGCAGGTACCGACGCCAACATGCACATCTGGCGTGTAGCCCATATAGCGAATGCCGGGAATCTGCAGATTGTTATTGGCCATGGCGAACACTTTGTAGTCCAGGCCGGCAAACAGCTCGGGATTAGCGTATACATGTACATCTCCCGCTGGCAGTTTGACCTGGTGTATATAAGGATTGGTATTCTGTATCATAAAGTGATTAAACCTCTTTCATATAAAAATCATACTTTTATTTGTTAATTTATTTGGGTTGCGGCAAGCTTGTTTGTATCATCATCACAGGCTTGCAGGCAGCTGAGACCCGGATTGGCTGGCTGACCGTTATCATTATGACCATACCTGCCGCAGTGTATCGCGGAACAGCTGGTCCAGTGTCTCATCCAGATTCTGTGCTGAAGCCGGCTGCAATGATACTTTGGCTTCCAGATCGGCAATGGAATGTTCCAGGTAGTGATGAATAGATGGAATCGGTGATTCCAGATTCAGTTCGTCTCCTGCCATTTTGCGTTCCAGCAGATGATGGATATCCTCGCGCAGCTGACCATCCGGCAGCAGTTCGGCGACCAGCTGCTGGAATTCCATCGGTGGCATGGTGCCTTTTTGTTCGATCCAATAGCAGGCGAGAATCCCAGCCGTTAATATCCAGCTGGTCGCTGATCGGATATTCGATTACATCTCTCCGGTCAAAGATGGACAGATACCATTCCGGTGGATGCACATAGATAAACCGCACATCATAGTCGCTGTCCCGGGAAGGAAATCCCCATGCTCGGCTGCCCGACTCACAGGCGTACAGAATTTTGACCTGCTGCTCCTGTTCGATTTTTTTCAATTCATTTTGAATGTTCTGCGTGATCTCCTGGCTGACTTGCATGGGTATCACTCCTTTGTCTTAGTCTGGTATATTTAGCTGCCGCTTTATTGGGTCCAGCAGCCTATCGTTGACGCTATCGATACGGTATATTTTCATACCATCAATGGTTTATCGTTAGTCCGCGCGAAAATACAGAAAAGCCGCAGACCCTGAATTACGGTCTGCGGCTGGTTGATGGAGAATAACCGGGATGATGCACAAGCTGAATTTCTGGGCATCTTAGTGCCAAGCTAAATCCCTTGAGCATCTTTATGCCCAGCTAAGTCTTCTGGACACTTTAATCCGGTTATTCCTGCAGCTGCGGTATATGGACATGATCTCTGGAAAAAAGAATCGCGAACCGTACACCGGCTGAATATGAAGTTGTTCATATTGTAGAGGCTCTGCCGCCAATGCTGTACCTGTAATAAGGATGCAGGTTCAACGATAATGGCGAGCAGTTATACGACCCACAAAAGGGACCAGGTACATAAGCACCTGATCCCTTTTCCTGTCAGAAGCACAGACTACAAAGCGGCCTGAACTGCTGTACGATTCTTTTGACTAAAGATTATGTCGTCCGTAAGAGGCTGGAAAATATGGAGCAAGCATATGGAATTGTCAAAAAGCCTGTCTGTTGGCGCTTGTTATCAATAATCGTGTATGTGATCTGCTGATTGTCCATTCTATCGCTGCCCAGGGTCATCATTTCCAACCTCCCTTCTTGTTAATATGACTTAATGATAACTACATGAATTTCCAATTGTCAAATAGACCTCAAGAAAATGGTACTTTGGTCTTGGATAGACGCGTTATAATGCGAGAAGCGCACACAGACCTGGAGACAGATACTGCAATCGTTCCAGAAAAAAATAAAGGACAGCCAATTACCGGGTTTTCATACTCTCTTCACATTACTCTGATATAATGTTTCACTGGCTACTATTCTTCGTTATTGAAGGCAGAGGTGAATACATGACAAGAGAACAGATTGATGAGTGGGCACTGCTGCGGGGATTATGCTTTCTCGCGGTAGTTATGCAGCACTGCATTGGAGAATATATTTACCGGAGCGATATTGTTCCAGCGGATTCGATTATGCTGGGAATGGTGTATCATTTCACCCGTTTCGGTACATTGACGTTTGTCTTTCTGGCAGGGGCGATCCTGTTTTACCAGTATGGCGACGGGCGTTCGTACCGTTCGGCACTGGCACGTAGAATCGGTGATATTTATGTACCATTTGTGTTATGGACACTCATTTACTGGGTGGTCGTCCAGCTGGCCGACCATCATCCGCTATTCGGACCGGGAACTTGGCAAAATATACTGACCCAGCTGTTCGCACCAACCAACGGCTATCATCTATGGTTTGTGATTATGATCTTCCAGTTCTATCTGCTGTTCCCGCTGTTCCGCCGTTTGTCCCGGCAGTTCAGCAGCCACTGGCTGGAAGGCCGGACAGTGGACCGGCAGCAGCAGATTGTGATCAGAATGCTGCTGTTGCTCGCTATCGTGTACGGCTGGCTGATGTGGGCGTGCTATTATGCAATGCCCGGCTGGAGCCTGCAGGGCATCTGGCAGACACTGCTGGAGCACCGGACGAGCGAGTTTCCGTTTTATTTCTTTTACTTTATTCTGGGCGGGGTATGCGGTTCTGCCATTCAGCGCTGGCGTGACATGGTCATCCGGCTGCTGCCCTGGAGCACGATCATATTTCTGGTGATGTATATCTGGCTGGGCTATGATCTGCTGCGGCATTCGACAGAAGCAGTGAACCTCAACGTGTCCACTTACTTGAAGCCGACGACATTTGTGATCGTCGTATCGCATATGCTGCTCATTTATGGACTGGCACTGCTGCTTTCCCGGCAAAATCATGTGCTCGTCCGGTTCCTGAAATGGTGTGGGCGGTACTCATTCGGCGGTTATCTGTCCCACGCACTGATCCTGGCCGGTGTTGCTTCGCTGACACGGCCGCTCGTATTGACAGGAATGCATCTGCCGGTTACTCTGCTGAGCTTTGCCTTCGTCGCTCCGGCAGCGATTCTGCTGACCAGCCTGATCTCCCGATTGCCTGGTGGACAATGGCTAACCGGCTCGGCAGGCAAAAAATCCCGCAAACGTAATGCTCCTCCAGACAGCGCTGCAATACCGGACACCCCCCTTCACTAACTGTGCTAATGATATGGATATGTCGTAATCATCTTTGCATGATTTAATAAATCGACCACAAAAAAACCGTCCCTTCCTGCAATACAGGAAGGGACGGTTTTTGTTTTTTTGGCATGTCGTACAGCAGGATCCGGCATCCTTACAGCGGCAGACGAACCGAGAATTCGGTCCAGTGCTCGTCGCTCTCCACGAGGATGATCCCACGATGCTTCTTCAGAATCTTCGTGACAATGGCGAGGCCCAGTCCGGAGTTTTTGCGGTTCAGCGGCTTGGTGCTGAACCCGGCTTCGAAAATCTGCTGCTTCAGCTTCTCGGGAATCGGGTTGCCATTGTTGCCAACCGTAAAGGTCAGCTGTTCGCCGCGAATCTGGCCGGTTACCCGGACAATTTTCTCTGGACGATCCGTCTCCATTACCGCATCAAATGCATTATCAACCAGATTGCTGACGATTTTGACCAGCTCGGTGGATTTTACGGTTCCGAACTGCACGGATTTGAGATTGGCAATCTCGTATTCGAATTTGATTTTGCGATCATAGGCCTGTGTTGTCTTGGCCTGAATCAGCGCCGATAGCGCCGGCAGGTTAATGTTGATAATCTGGTTCATCGCAATCGATTCACCGACCAGTTCAGCGGTATATTCCGACAAATCATCATATTTTTTCATCTTGACGAGCAGTTGAATCGTATTGACATGGTTGTTGAAATCATGCCGCTGTTCCTTGATCGAGTTGAACAGGGCATCGATATTCTCCAGGTAGACATTCTGCACACTCTGCGCCACCGCTTCGGTGCGACGATTCCAGAGGGCGATCATGCCGAGGACCAGGCCAATAATGACCAGCGAGCAGGCAAAAATGGTCAGGGTCAGACGAACGAGCTGATCATTGAGCGTCTGCTGCACACCTGTCAGATCCGATACGATCAGGATGACCGCCGGATAATTAAGCTGTACCGGTATAAATGTCTTGAGTATCGGCATTTCCTTGTATTCCTCGGTCAGTGAAATCATGCGGCCTGTTCGGCTCGCCTGCCGGATATTATCGCGGTCAGTCTCATTTTTGTAGGAATAATCATTGTTCAGTGTCTGGTTCTCATCATACCAGATCACGCCGCGTGAATTGTACTGGTTAGCCTGATCCAGAAAAATCGGCGGGTTAAAGATTGATATCCCCAGCGTCTGGCGGTTGGTCTCCCCATTCAGAATCTCGCGGATGACCGCTTCCACCCCCGTATCTTCCCGATAGGCGCGTACCGCTTCATCATTCGTATACACACCGATAATATAATCGGTAGTGCCATCATAATAGAAGCCCCACTTCTCGCTGCCGGGTACGTTGATATCATCGGCCCCGATCATGGGTGCTCCCCAGAAATTAGGCAGTGCCTGACCAACCCCTACATCCGGTCGCTGTCCGCGCAGCAGCTGCTGGATCGCTTTGAGCCATTCCGGACGCCATGATTCATTGCTGTTCAGCTCTGCCGGATCGGATGATTTAACCGGTACAAGATAGTCGCTGTCTGCCCGGAGTAGTGTAATATGATCGACTCCTACCCGGGTCTTCATATCGGACAATTGTTTATTCGTAATCTCGCTGAGTGTTGGTCCCAGCGACGATTTGACCGCCTGTGCAGCCATTCTTAGATTTTCTCCGGTCAGATTCTCTACAAAAGTCTCACCACTTTGAGACAGCTTGATCGAGGAACGGACCTGATCTGCAATAACTCGCATATTTTGCTCTTGGACAGAGATAAGGGCCCGGCGTGTGGATACGTAATACGTTGTATTTACGATAATCAGCACGATAGCCATCACAGCCAGTATATATACAGTTACCGGGAACGGTTTGGGCAACAGGCTCTTGCGTTGTTTCATATTAGCAAATTTACCCCCATCTATATCAGCGCTTTTTCAAAGAATAAGCTGCAATAGTTACCTCGTTTTTCCGTGCTATTTGATCTGTCGGCCGGATCAGCCTTAGCAATAATACCTCTTCTGGCTTCACTTGTCATCTGTTCGTTGTTGCTGCATTTAATTTATCGACAAAGTTCGATTGTATTCTCTGTATCATACCATGAACTCTATAGAACCACATCGGATTTCCCTAAAAAAATCCATAATAAATGTATAAACAATCCTATTAATTTATGGAAAAGTTACCTAATATTTATTGTACTAAAGCTGCTGAAATAAATCCATTCAAGAAAGACCCTGATTCTGCCTCATGGCGCATCAGGGTCTCTTGTCTACATCGGGTCATATTCGACTATCAGACAGAACTGAACAACCGTCATCGGTCACCGGACAACCCGTTCATTTGCCGGATGATGATATAACTTTATGGAAATCTGCGCTGGGCGCGCCACTCCATATACTGGTTCTCCAGCATCTCACGTTCACGCTGTTCATGGGAATCTCGCAGCGGCAGCCATATTGCTGTATCCTCGTCTTCATAGATCGTCCACAGGTCGGTGAACAGATAATCCTGCAGGCTCACACGCTGTCCGATCTGGCGTCCTTCGGCCCATAGCAGCCCGTCCGTCGTCCGGATTACGGTACGCATACTGTCCATCGTACGAGCTTTCTGACCGAGCCGAATAGCGGACAGCATCTGTCCGAGCGTGTACCAGTTCATCATCTCACCTCACTCTGCAGCCGTCCGGCAGGAACTTTTAACGTTCGATCAGCTTGAAATCATCATAATGGAAGCCAGGAGCGACTACACACGATACGAATACAGGCTCATCGCCCAGCGGACGGGCCATCTGCCATACACCAGCAGGAATCAGCACCTGCGGCAGCTGTCCGGCTTCGAGATCCAGACCGAGGATGAATTTCTCGCCTTCTTCCGGCTTGTCACCGCTGCCGCCGAGTGTCAGTTCCAGCGGGCTGCCGGAATGGATCAGCCACAGTTCGTCCGAATGAACAACATGCCAGTCCGAGATCTCATCGGCATGCAGCAAAAAGTAAATCGATGTCGCCGAGAAGCGCGGACCCGAATACTGCGCAGGCAAAATGGACTGTGGAATCTCAAAGGAAGCTTTCCACATTTCCTTGTACCAGCCGCCTTCTTCATGGGGCTTCAGTCCAAGCGCAGCTACGATAGGGGACACGGGTAATTTGGTGGTCATGGTCAAATACCTTCTTTCTGTAATAGTGAACAATGGGATGAATGCTGATGAAAACAAGCGGATCAGTGTGCTTCGGTAACCTGGATATCCGGTTCGGTGGACAGCTGCACATTACCGGCGACTGCACGTGAGATCATGCAGGACTGCTCGGCTTTGTGGGCCAGCATTAGTGCCTTTTCCCGTTCGCGTTCTCCAGCACTTGCAGCCAGTACAATCTGCGGCCGGTGAATAATCTGCTGGTAGGTGAAAATATTATTCGTTACATCCACATGCCCCTCGGAACGCATCGTCAGCCGGTCTACGGCAATATTCGAGCGTTCCAGCATGGCTGCCAGTGTGATGATATAACAGGTCGCTGCCGCACCGAGCAGCATTTCATCGGGATTGGTGCCTGTGCCGGGACCGCCCATCGGCTGCGGGATCGAGATAACGGTATTCAGATTGCCGGTGGAAATGGTACCTTCGCTGTTGCGTCCGCCTTTCCAGTCGACATCCAGTATAAATTCATGAATCATAAAGATCACTCCTTGCAGTACAATCACAATCAACGCTAGTTTATCATATTCCTGCCGCTTTTGCCGCCTGTCCGCAGGCATTGCCCCGGACAGCAAAAAACACTGCACTACAGATAGACATCTGTAACATTGCAGCGTTTTTTGGATTAAAAGTCTTTTTTGTAAAAGCGGCGTGTTCCCCAGGCCAGCAGGATCAGCGTGTAGATCACAGCATAGACAACAAATGAAGCGGAAGGAATCTGTCCCAGTCCGAAGCCCGCAGTTATCGATCCGCTCATGTCCAGCATGCCTGCCAGATCCTGCAGCCCCAGCAGCAACGCAAGCATTTTGCGCTGGATCGCATCGACCGGCATAATGAGCGAGATCAATCCGGTAATATTGTACAGTGTCTTCAGCACTTCAGGGTCCATCTGCATGGAGGACGTAACCTTTTCCACCATACCGCCCAGCCAGCCTGCACCGTACAGCATAGTCATAAATACACCGTTGCCGATGGCCGAGAAGCTGGTCGATCCAAGCAGACTGAGCGTGACCAGTACCGGCACGGTCAAGGCAAACAACAGATACGACTGGATATGTACCCAAATATCTTTTGGTACATTCGCGTGGATATCCGCAATGACCACAATCGAAATATACAGGATTAATGCATAAAGGATACCAAACAGCGCATAACCCAGCCATCTGCCCAGATACCATTTCCAGCGGGGAATCGGACGGGTCAGCATCGATTGCATAATCCCGGTCTCCGCCTCACCTGAAATAGCCGAGAACGAACTGAAAATGACCAGAAACGCCAGAATAAAGCTGCCAAAGAAAAATCCGAGTGTCAGCAGAGCGGCTCCCTGGGCAAACTGTTCGACCAGCTGGGCCGAAGGCGAACTGTTCATCATCTCCGAAGCCCCGATCGTGCGGGCGATAAACCAGAATACGATCAAAAATAAAACGGTCATCAATACCGTCATCAGCAATACTTTTTTGCGCAGCAGTTCTTTCCATGTCATTCCGATTACAGCTGTCATTCGTGTTCCCCCCTGTGACTGAGCCCGGATACAGCCTCCATAAACCACTCTTCCAGACGTTCCCGGACAGGCTGTACCTGATACAGGGTCATGCCCTGATTCACAATCAGTGTAGTGATGAAGCCCACCTGCTCTTCATTGTCGATAATCGCTTCCAGCCAGACCGTATCCAGTGAAGGCTCTGCACTATAGGATTCAGTGTCTGTATGGGCAGCGTCAGGGATAGACAGCTGAAGCGGGATACCGCTCGTCTCCACCAGCCATGGAAGAATCTCGGGCGTAAAGCCGCCAATCTTGAAGCGCCAGCGTGTCTGCGCATAAAGCACTTCATGAACCTGTCCGTGCCGCAAAATAACACCATTGTTGAGCAACGCGATTCGGTCACAGATCGTCTCTACTTCTTCCAGCAGATGGGAATTGAGAAATATCGTCTTGCCTTCCTGCTTGAGCTCCTGCAATAGACGGCGTACGTCCATCCGTCCTACCGGATCGAGTGCCGAGGAAGGCTCATCCAGAAATAGTATAGGCGGATCGTTGACCAGCGCACAGGCAAGACCAAGACGCTGCTGCATGCCTTTGGAATAATGTTTGACTCTGTCCTTGCCACGACTTCCGAGACCTACACGGTCCAGCAGCATCGGAATTCGTGCATGGGCTTCTTCCTTCGTCATGCCGCATAACCGGCCATGGAGTTCTATGACTTCTTTGCCTGTCAGCCATTCCTGGTAACGGTACAGCTCCGGCAAATAACCGATATGCTTTCTTGCCGCTACCGAACCGATCGGATCACCAAACAGTCGGGCCTGACCATCGGTTGGCATAATCAATCCAACCAGCATTTTGACAAGTGTACTTTTGCCGGCACCATTGGGGCCGAGGAAGCCAAAGGCTTCCCCTTCTCCAATTGTGATCGTTACATTCCGGCAACCTTTACCATTACTGTATTCCTTGGTTAGGTTCTGAATATCGATTGCCGCAGTTGTCATGACTGAATCAGCTCTTCCACCTGATCGATCATTTTCTCACGGGTATCAAACATCTGGCCTTCCATGGTAAACAGCTGATTGTCCTTGGTCCAGTAAGCCGTGTATTCCGGCTGTTCTGTCAGCTCTGTCCCATCCTGGATCGTATAGGTCCGGGCTTCAATAATGACCGGTACTCCGTCAATGGTAACGCGCTCAGTCGGATAGTTGGAGACTACCGGTAAAGGAAGCTCGCCTGTGAGCACTTTCTCTTTTTGCAGCATACCCTTCACATTGTTCGGCAGGAACGGCAGGTTGACGATTGCCTTGAAAGCTTCCTCCGTATTGATGGAAGAATCGAATTTGATTTCAGGCAGGCCGGACTGATACAGCATACCGCCGTTATCATCCTTACCAAGCGGATACATGACTGTCTCCGGCATCGTCAGGGTAATCGGCTTCTGATCCATTGATTCCGGCAGCAATGTATCTCCACCCAGCTGCTCAATCGCTTTATTGACTTCATGTACATTCATGCGCAGCGTCTGGGTTTTGGAAGAATCAATAGTTACTTTGGAATCTTTGTCTTCTACAGCTGCGGCGATATAGCTGTATCCCAGCATGTCTGTCGCTTTCTTCGCCGAATACGTTCCTTCAATCTTGCCGGCCGAATCAGTAAATGATCCAAAACGATTCATATCTCCTTCGGTGACGCCACTCTCCTTGTAATGACTGAACATCTGATCGAGGTCCTTGTCATTAACGGCAGTCACTTCCTGCATACGGAACTGGTTCAGCAGAGAAGCCAGTGCATTATTGCCAAATGGTGTGGTGATCACGACACCGGCAATGGCGCAGGCAGCGATACCGGTTACCCATCTGCGGCGTGCAGGGTTCATTTTCTTGCGGTTTTTGGCAGACTTTGCAGCAGGGATTTCCTGACGGTTTGGCTCTTGATGATGATTGGATGGATTTGAATTCATGGTTGTATTCATTCCTTTCAGATTGGATATTGAATGGGACGCTTGATTTGTCTTGGATTGAAATGCAGGGTCAGACCATTTTCCCCAGTTGGGATGTGGTGTTTCCTGTTCCAGCAGGGATTGCATTTTCTGCCAGGCGCTATCTGTCGACTGAAGACTGTCTTCTCTATTCGGGTCTAATGCTGTATTCATTGCCTGTGGGTGTTCCCTTTGGTCGGTGGGATCCAGCGGATGTCGGGTCACGTGTAATATCCTCCTTTTGCTTGAAACTGTTCCATTCTCCGGCTAATGCTGCATGATTGTATGGCCTGTTTTGCCCTGTGGCTTTTAGGCGGTTCAGGTCGACTTCAGCATCTTTTTCTTTAATTTGTTGGTTGCCCGGTGCAGAAGCGTTCCTACCAGCGGCGGCCTGAGATGAAGCTGCTCGGCGATCTCTGCGTAACTGTATCCCGAGTATCGCATCAACAGTGCCTGCCGGTCGCGCTGAGGCAGCTGATCCAGCAGCTTGTGCACTTCATCCTGCTCCAGCTGCTGGATCATAATCTCCTCCCCCGTTGGCGGGGAATGACCTTCCAGATCGTAGTACTGCTCCTGCTTGTCCTGCAATCGGCGCTCGCGCGCTTTTTTATCCATATAGTCATAAGCGATTCGTGTCAGTACACGGTGCAGCCAGGCACCGATTGCTTCCGGATTATCCGGGGGATTGCGATACAGCCGGAGAAACACCTCCTGGGCCAGATCATCTGCGGTCGCCTGATCACGCAAAAGCGCAGTTAATTTTCGTTTAACGGTCGGGTAATGCTCATAAAATATCTGTTTGAACTGTTCCGGTTCCGGGTTGTTCATGTATTGCATGCTCCTTTCCGCTGCAGCTATAAGAAAGACGCGCCTGTTTGAATTTTTATATCACATTTGGCAAAAAAATATTAATAACGTGCAGATAAATCTTGTTTATCATCGGGTATAATCAGTCAAAAAACCAGCCAGAACAGCTGCTCGGGCTGGATATACCGTACTCACCGGACAAATCCATTATTTTTATTAGTCATCCAATAAATGGATAGTTATAATGGAGGTAAAATCCTGAGGGAGCGTGAGCATATGCACTGGCTGAATGATTTTGACCGGCATATACATGCAGCATTCGAGGAAGCGGCACAGCGAATTCGTCAATTTCCGGCTCCACTGAACAAGGAGGGGATGGAGTATCTGACCGGATTCGATATCCGGCTGCAAAGCGGCATCCATAACTATATCTGCTACCTGCTGCCTTTCTGGCTGGAACGGATGAGCCGTCCCCATCTGCATCCTGATCTGCAGAAGCATTTGTCGCAGACGGCCCGGCAGGTCGCTACAGCCAATATTATGGGCATGCTGCATTATTTTATCCAGGATGATCTGATGGATGCATCATCTACAGCTGCCGAAGATCATGGAGCAGCACTGATGCAGGACCTGCGTAGACTGCTTCCGCTAAGTGAGCTGCTGCAGGCGGAATATACCGGCATCCTCTCTCGCATCGCCGGACACCGACCGGAATATTGGCTGTCCCGCCGTCAGTACACGTATGATTGGGCACGATCGGTCTATCATGAGCAGCATACCGGCCATTTCCTCGATAACATCCCGCTGATCACAGGTAGAGCCAGCCCTCTCCGACTGTCGGCTGTCGTCATGCTGCTGGAAGCCGATCTCCCCGCGCGGCTGCCCGGGATCCTGCAGCAGTTGGATCTGGCACTGCTGCTGCTGCAGATGAATGATGATGCCGCTGATTGGCCGGAAGACCTGCGGCTGCACAACTACAACTGTCTGCTGTCCCTGATCCACCATGAAGCCAATCCTGCCGCCCCTATAGCACCTGGATCTTTTTACATACTTGATGAACCATCCATACGACATTACATCTACGACAGGAATATATTACGGCACTATGCCAATCTCGCCCACGCCCAGCGAGCTGCCCGGCCGGATGATCCGGAAGACAGTATCGACCTGCTGCAATTTTGCGATGATCTGGTGCAGCAGCTCGACCAGCTCGCCGATACGATAGAAGCAAGCCGCAATCTGCTGCTTCAGCAGGGAAGTCTTTTTTACTATGCCAACAACCCTAATTTGTTATAGATTTTTCCATTATACCGTGCTAGACTAATAGGAAAATATAACCATTTTGCGAAAGGATTGATGGTCATGTCCAGCCAAGCCCTTTTACACTCGCAGGTCATTCAAAAAGCATGGGAAGATCCGAATTTCATGGAATTGCTGAAAAGCGATCCCAAAAAAGCACTGTATGATATGATGGGAATTACACTTCCGGAGAATGTACAACTGAAGACGATTCAGGAAACTGCCGAAGAGATTTATCTGGTCATTCCGCCCAAGCCTTCCGAAATGGTTGCCTCAGCCGGAATTAATGTCAAAGCAGCCTGGTAACGGATTCAGGCATCGATTTTATTGACCATTCATACGCAGAACACGGAAAAAGCACAATCCTCTGACAAAGGGGATTGCGCTTTTTTTATATGTGACTGCGTCTTTCCTGCCTTGTCGGCAGGAGAGCATTTGATTATCCTATTAATAAAGCGCTTACATTATTATCCTGTTGGATCGCCAGTCGTATTTGTCTGATGAAAAGGAGGCCTTTGATGAATGCTGAATTTATGATTGAACACGATATTGATCTCAGCTTCCCAGTCCATTCTAATCTACATCCTCACAAATGGATGCTGCTGTATGCTTCCATGAGCGCTGGCGCTATTCAAGGTACGACAGCACAGATTTACCTGCTGCCTCCCGGAAAAATCTCATTATATTTACATTTGCTTCCGCTGACAGGTGTTTGCTGCCAATTCACTGCGCATTCCCAGTGGACGCTTTTGCTTCACAAGCTGCAGACCGGGCAGCCGGATCGCCCTCTTCGGCTGGAAGATGCAGCACTGTGCCGGCAGATCGAGTATATTTTGGAGCGTATGCAGGAATACGGTACCCAGCCGCATAAAACGTATTATCGTAAGCTTTCCTACCATTTGCTAAGTGAACTGCTGCTGCTGCTCGCTGTCGGTGCCCGTCTCGGTCTGTATCCTGCCGATCCGCGTATCGATGAAGTACTGCAGTATCTGTACATCCACTATACAAGCGATATCCGCATCGAACATCTAGCCCAGCATGTATGCCTCTCGCCATCGCATCTGTCCCATTTGTACAAGGAGCAGACCGGCGAGACGATTATGGATACTGTACTGCGGCTAAGACTGGAGCAGGCCAAGCATCTGCTCTGCTTTACGACCCGTTATATCGGTGAGATCGCCTATGAAGTCGGCTTTAATTCGCAGACCTATTTCACCTGCAAGTTCACCCGCCATTTCGGCGTCAGTCCCTCCCTGTATCGCAGCAGCTTTTATGAGCCAAAGCCCTGCAGTTATTCCTGAGTGCCGACGACTCCAGATGGACATCGGTGCAAAGCAGCTGTCGACTGACAGCGGGCTATTTCCATACACTAGACAGCTGGTATACATCCATCGACAACAGTTTCACCTGGCCGCCATGTACATAAAAAGACATGCCCTTACTCCCGGCATCCGGGAAGATCACATTGGAGAACACTTTCTGGCCGTCAGCTGCGAAGATCTCGACTGTAGACTCATCCACCAGAATCCGCAGCTTGACCCGACGATGGTTCGGCTGCAGATCGGTCGCATGCCGGGTACTGAATTTGTCGGAGAAATCAGTTATCCCGGAAGCGGTACGATCCAGAAATAGCTGTCCGGAAGCTACGTGGTAACCGACCTCGGTGAATTGGCTGCCGCTCTCGTTCGTCCGCAGCCGGAAGCCAAATTCGGTCGCAGGCTGATGCGCGGGCAGCTCCACCTCGGCTTCAATCTCATAACTGCCGGAAACAAGACCTGCCAGTACATTGGCTGAAGATTCGTTCACTACGGCTGAACGGATGCTGCGCAAACCGGTGCGCAGTGTATCCAGTTCCCTGGCCGGTGTCTGTGCGAGACGGGTACCTGCTGCCGTATCGATCAGGGAAAGCTCTCTTGGAGTGCTTAGTATTCCTTTCCAATCAACGGTCGGAAGATCAAAGGCGTAATCCCAGTTGGTCATCCAGGCCATCACGATCCGGCGCTTATCGGGCAGTCCCGCAAATGACATGGAAGCATAAAATTCCTTGCCCCAATCGGTCTTGAGCACCTGCCCCGGCGGATTGTCGTTCATGAATCGCCCCTCGTCACTCAGCTGTCCGATAAAATACTCGGCATCCGAACCGCCGGTATCCGGGTGCGCACCCGTGCTGATCATCAGCACCCATTTGCTCTCATCGGTGCCCTCTACCGGCAGCTGAAACAGATCGGGACATTCCCATACTCCGCCGCGAATATAATCGCCATAGCCAAAATTGTCCGTCAGCTTCCAGTCAAGCAGATTGGTCGAGGTGAACAATCGTACATGATCTCCGCCGGATACGACCATTACCCAGCGATTCCGCGCTTCATCGCGGACAATCTTGGGATCACGGAAGTCCCAGCTGCCGGGATCATCCGGCGTCTGACCCGGATTCGGAATGACGACAGGACGATCCTCGGGGTAATGCCAGGTACGGCCCCGATCCATACTGTAGGCAATCCCGATCTTCTGGTTGCCGTTCGGACGATCCGGTGTGTAGGAGGTATAATAGGCAATCAGTCCGCCTCCCTCCGCCGAGTCATCAAAGAAACCGGACACATTATCTTCATCGGCAATCGCAGAGCCGGACCAGATATGTCCGAGTTCATTCCATTCCAGGGCAAAAGGCAGGTTCTTCCAGTGCAGCAGATCGTCGCTGACCGCATGGGCCCAGCGCCCGCCGTCCTGGTGGAACAGATGATATTCACCTTTGTAATAGATCAGCCCGTTCGGATCACTGGCCCAGCCGCGCAGGGCAGAATAATGATAGTCCGGACGATGCGGCTCGCCATAGAATTCTCCGGCAGCTATCACATACGTATCCTGAAAGGAAGCCGCTCCCTGCAGGATTGCGATTCCTGCTGCATTACCATATCTGCCGACTCCATCGCTCTCCAGCGCCGGCTCTGCATAGCCATCCAGGAACAGGCGAATATGGCTGCCCTTCGTATGAATCTCCAGCCGGTGCCTCACTCCATCTTCACTGTAATAATCGGCTGCCGAAGTCGCCAGTACCGTACCATCGACCTGCTGCAGCCTGACCCGGACCCGGTCATCCTGACGGATCAGCAGCGCGATATATCCCTGCTGACCGTCAGCCGTACCATGGAAAAATAAACCAGCCTCTGTCTGTTCCTCTGCCGGCATCAGATCGGTCATGATCACGGCATCCCCCTGTTCGCCGGGGAGCGTATAGGTCCGTATGCCGGATGCTGTCCCATCGGCAGTCCCGTGGATGCCGCGTTGGTCCATTGCCCAGACCGCGGTGCCATGGGTACGCTCGCCGGTCAGATTGCTGTTCCAGACGATCGGTGTGCCGGTTGTTGTGTCTGCGCTGTTGTCATCGGTGTCCTTTTCCTTCATGTTGTTCTCCTCTACGGGTGGTCTACTGACAGCTTGCCCGGCGGCCTCCATACTGTTGGCAGGAGCATACATGTCTCCTGCCAACAGCAGTACAAGGGTAGCAGCCGTGAACCTGAATAATCGGGATGGCATCTTCATTCCTCCTGATGAACGGATTTGAGATACATTTACTCTTCCCTGCCGGACAAATCATATACTTCTATAGTGTACAGCCCGGTATCTCCATCCGCTGCAGTCAGCATCAGCCGGTCGGCATCCGGTTCCGGGAAAATAAGATCTGTCATTACCGTACGCCCCTGATCGGCAAATACCTCGACCGATGCACGATCCACCAAAATCCGCAGCTCCCGCTTGCCCTGAATCGGGTAAAGCGTCGCGTGATGCCGATCCGCAAAATGCTCATGAAAGGCACTTTGCCCGGAAGCGGTCCGGTCTATATACAGCTCATCCGTTCTCGCATCCATACCGATGCGTGTACAGCATGATGCACCGATACGTACCTGCAGCTCAAGCGATACATCCCGACCTGCCTGAAGCAGCAGTTCATAACTGTCCAGCCGCAGTGCCTGCATCGCCTGCTGCACCTGCTCCAGCGGTGCCTGTTCCAGGATCAGTACCGGCCGGCGCGCGGATTGCAGTTCAGCGACCGGAAGCTGCCGCAGCTGCGTTCCTGTATTCGTCATCTCCAGCAGCAGCTCGCGGGCGATCGTCATCGCTCCTCTCCAGCTGCCGGTCGGCGTCACATTGGCGTAACGCCAGTTGCTCATCCAGCCGAGGTACAGTCTGCGTCCATCCTGCTGCGGAATATCCGACCAGCTCACTCCGGCATAATTATCACGTCCATGATCCAGCCAGCGCACCTGCCGCGAAGCTTCGTCCGGCAGGAAGACATTTCCGTCAAAATGCCCGGTAAAATACTGGGTACGCGATCCTTCTCGCCCTTTGCCGGCATCACCGATGCTGACCAGCATCACCCAGCGGCTGAGTCCTGGTGCACCCTGTACAGGCAGTTCGAACAGATCCGGACATTCCCATACTCCATCATGACAGCCGATGTCTGCTCCAAATATACTGCCTTCCGTCCAGTTTTTCAGATCAGAGGAATGATACAGGGCAATCGTCTGGCCGCAGGCGAGCACCATTACCCACCGGCTGCACGCTGCATGCCAGAATACCTTGGGATCGCGGAAATCAGGTTGCCCCTCTCCATTCAGTACCGGATTGCCTGTATACTTGTGCCAGGTTCTGCCGCGATCATGACTGTAAGCCAGACTCTGACTCTGCCGTACCGGATGATCCGGCTGTTCGTCAT
Organism: Paenibacillus sp. Z6-24; assembly: GCF_054161335.1. NCBI lineage: Bacteria > Bacillati > Bacillota > Bacilli > Caryophanales > Paenibacillaceae > Paenibacillus > Paenibacillus sp. Z6-24. The sequence goes on from NZ_CP096398.1 coordinate 4,019,910, forward strand.
GATGGGTGAAAATGGCGACCAACCCCGGCTCTTCCGGGAAAAATCCGGTCGTATTGTGCCAGTCCACGACCGCGCTGCCCGAGAAAATCGTACCATGCTCATCCGGTTCCAGCGCAATCGGAAGCTCCTCCCAGTGCACCAGATCGCGGGTAATCGCATGTCCCCAGTGCATCGGTCCCCAGGTCTCGCCAAACGGATGATGCTGGAAAAATAAATGATACTCGCCATCCAGATATACCATTCCGTTCGGATCGTTCATCCAGCAGCGTGATGGGGAGAAATGATAGGCTCCCCGGTAATCGGGTTTTAATTGTAATGACATTGGATTAGCCTCCTGTCGTCTGTTCAGCCATCTGCTGCTTGCTGCGGTCGTAACCGTCCTGCCTGATCTTCAGCCATTCCTGCAGACCGAGCCGATCCAGCTCCTGCAGATAAGCTGTCCATTCCTGATCTGCCTGTCCATTCTGGTACCATTCGGTCCGCTTGCGCAGCATATACGGGAACAGATCCGCTTCAATCGTCGACAGACGATCCAGTTCCTCGATACTGAAAAATACATTCGGATACGTGTGCTCTGCCTTCATATGCGGTACGAGTACCTTTTTCATCAGATCCATCCGCCACTTGGCATCATCCGGCATCGTTGTATATTTGCCAAAGTAATCACTCAACACTGCCAGCGGACCGCCTACGCTCGTCTTCTGGCGTACCTCTACCGGCGCCGAACCTTCCAGGGGCAGATGCTTCAGCATCTTTTTAGATTCATCATATTTGAAAATATTCTGCTGGTTCGTATCACCGTAGGTTCCCCAGTTATTCTGAACAGACTGCAGCGGGTCATACATCTGGTCGACCCATTTGGCGGTCTGTTCCAGCTGCTGGTTGCTGCTCATGACAACCATGCTGCCCCGCATAAAGCCGAGTGCATTGTTGCGGGTGACATTGACCTCTCCGTCCGGTCCGGCCAGCGGCGGCATCAGCTCATAATCCTCGTTCATACCGGTAATATTCGCTTTGTCCCAGGTAAAATACAGCCCGTAGCGCTGATCCTTGCCTTTGGCAAGATAGGTGTTCCAGTCCTGCTGGAACGATTCAATATCAATCAGTCCGCTGCTGTACAGATCATGCACATACTTGACCGCTTCCCGGTAGCCCTCCTGATTGCCGGTGAACAGTACTTTGCCGTCATTGGTCACGACCGTATGATCGGGATTGTCCCCGAGGCCAAAGGAAGCGAACAGAAAGGTCAGATTCTCTCCGCCCGGCTTGTCGATAAAGGACAGCGGTATCTCGTCAGCCTTGCCGTTGCCGTTCGGGTCCTGCGTCTTGAACGCCGTCAGTACCTGCTTGAGTTCATCGGTCGTTGTCGGCATGGACAGGCCCAGCTTTTTGAGCCATTTTACATTGATCCAGGGCATGTCATCGACGGATTGAATGCGTTCCTTGTCCGTGCCCAGCTCTTCGATCCATGGAAAGGAATAAATATGTCCGTCCGGCGCAGTGATCATCGCCTTGTATTCCGGCCGTTCGGTCAGCACTTTTTTGAAATTGGGCATATACTGATCGATCATGTCTTCGAGCGGCACGATCGCTCCATCTTTGGCCAGCTTGAGCAGATCATAATCGCTGTATTCCGCCGCGAAGATCGCATCGGGCAGATCGCCACTCGCGACCGCCAGATTGCGCTTCTCCGCGAATACATCTGTGGTATAACTTTTCCATTCCACATGAACGCCGGTTTTCTGTTCCAGCCTTTGCAGGATCAGCTTGTCATTGGGATCTGCCGGGGCCAGTGGTGAACTGGATGTCATAATATGCAGAATGGGCTTGCCGTCTGCTGTTTTTTGCGGTTCATTGCCGCCGTCTCCGCAGCCTGTCACTGCCAGCAGAGTGACGGACAGGGCCGATGCGATAGCAGCCTTACGTACCTTTGAATGACCGATGATTTTACGCATTATATTCCCTCCCGAATCATATATTCCGGCTTGATCAGCGAGCGAGCTTCTGCCGGATTGGAGAACCGCTGTTATTAAAATGGGATATGGACCGAAATACGGAACAGCAGAGTGAGCCTGAATTTATTTGAGTGAACCGACCATGACGCCTTTTTCAAAATATTTCTGGAAGAACGGGTACATCACGATCAGCGGCAGACTGGAGATGACAATGGAAGAATATTTGATCATCTCGGATAGACGCTTCAGCTCGGCCATCGCCTGCTGGTCGCCAATCATGCCCGGGGCCGCCTGATTCTGGATCAGGATAGAGCGCAGTACGAGCTGCAGCGGAAACAGCTTGGGATCATCCAGATAGATCATCGCATCAAAGTAAGAATTCCACTGTCCGACAAAGGCATACAGCGCCAGCACAAACATGATCGGCTTGGATAATGGAACGACAATCCGGGTGAAAATGGTCCATTCGGTCGCTCCGTCCACATTGGCAGCTTCCTTCAGTTCCCTGGAGATACCTTTGAAAAACGTACGGGCCAGAATAATATTCCATACATTGATTGCACCCGGAATAATGAGCGCCCACGGCGTATTCAGCATATCCAGCTGTCTTACCAGCAGGTATGTCGGAATCAGACCGCCGCTGAAAAACAGGGTCACAATAAACAGGGTCATAAACCATTTTCGTCCGACAAGCGAATCTTCTGCCAATGCATATCCGGCACAGATCGATACGAGTACCGTAATAATCGAGAAGCCTGTCGCATACAGTACGGAGTTGAAAAAGCCGCGAATCATCGCTTCATTGCCCATTATTTTGCGGTAGCCTTCCAGGCTCCAGTCCGCCGGCTGGAAAGAAAGCCCGCGGTTCAGCAGCACGGTCGGGTCCATAAATGAAGCCACGATAATATAGCCAAACGGAATGACAACGATCAGTACACCCAGACCGAGAAACAGCCCGTTCAGCACCAGCAGGAAACGGTCAAACGGAGAATTTTTGGCAACCATGCAGTTCAGTCCTTTCTTCACATCATGCGCTGCTTGCTTTGCACCACGCGCTGTTTAGTACAATCCCTGATTGTCATTGAGTTTCTTGACGATAAAATTCACACCAAGCAGCAAAATGACATTAATAAGTGAGTTGAACAGTCCGACAGCAGCCGAATACGCATAATCCCCGGACTGCAGACCCATTTTGTATACATAGGTGGCAATGATCTCCGACGAAGGCAAATTCATCGAGGTCTGCAGCAGGTAAGCCTTTTCAAAACCGATCGACATAATACCTCCCGCCGCCAGGATGAATACAATCGCCATAATCGGCTTGATCGTCGGCAGATCGATATGCCAGATTCGCCGCAGCAGGCTCGCTCCATCCAGACTGGCTGCATTATGCAGCTCCGGGTCCACATTGGCGAGGGCCGCTACATAGATAATCGAGGCCCAGCCAGCGGTTGCCCAGATATCCGACAAAATATACACCCAGCGAAAATATTCCGGATCGGTCATAAACATCAGCGGCTGACCGCTGATCCAGCTGACAATCTGATTGATCGGCCCGGTAGGTGACAAGAAAATAAACAGCATCCCGGCGATAACAATGACCGATACAAAATTGGGCGCATACAAGAATAGCTGGATATTTTTCTTGATTCCTTTGCGGCGGACCTGATTCAGCATAAGTGCCAGCAGAATCGGGATCGGAAATTCGCATATCAGACCGAACGCGCTCAATTTGAGCGTATTCATAAAAATCACTTCAAAATTGGGTGAAGTCAGAAATTTCTCGAAATGCTTGAACCCCACCCAGTCACTGTTCATGATGCCCCGGATCGGACTAAAATCCTTAAAGGCGATAATCGCCCCATACATCGGCACATACTTGAACAGCAGCGTCAAGATCAGCGCCGGGGCCAGCAGAATATACAAAAAGCTGTTTTTCTTGATCTGCCCCCCGCGTATACGGCTGATCCGCTGCTTCTGCATATTTGCAGAATGGGCACTGCGTCTGCCGGCTTTGGCTGAACCTTCCATAATCGTCCCTCCATTTCGCTATTTCCCTGCTTTTGCTTGCCGGTTGTACCGGTCAGCTGGTTGACCGCGTAAAAAGTAAGTGCTTACATTTTCATTTGTAAGCCTGTTCCTTTACAATTTAAACGACTGGTTGTTCATATGTCAATATATTTTGTAAACAAAAATAGTGCATTTATTTAGAACAATGTTTGTTTTGCACAAATATAATATTACATTTGCACACTTGCGATTGCTTTTACGTCTCATCTCCTTTATATTTTAGGTATATGCAGCATTATCAGGCTGCCCTGCACCTGTCCTGTCCGACAGGACTGCAAATCCGACAGCATAAAGGTGGATTTCATCCATGACCAAGGAAAAAGTAACGATTCAGCATATTGCCGATGCTCTCGGTATCTCGCGCAATACCGCTTCCAAAGCGCTGAACGGAAATGAAGGCATCCCGGATGAGACTCGCAGTAAAGTCATCCGCAAAGCCATTGAACTCAAATACAAACAGTTTGCCTATATGGAGAGCGAGGGTCTGATTCCGCGCAAGACCGGCAATATCGCCCTGCTGACGACCAATATGCCGGATAGCTCGCACTTTGGTTCGCCGGTCATCAGCGGACTGGAGAAGCGGATCAGTGCGGAAGGCTATAATCTGTCCATCCATATCGTGCGGGAAGATGAACGTGCTGCCAGGCGGCTGCCAAATAACTTTGACGCGGCTGCGGTGGATGGCATTGTATGTATTGAGCTGTTTGACCGGGAATACAGCGAGCTGCTGACCAGCTTGAAGATCCCGGTGATCTTTGTCGATTGCGCATTCGATATCGACTTTTCCAGCTTCCAGGCAGATATTCTGCTGATGGAAAATGAGCACAGTATCTACCACCTGACCCGGAATCTGCTGGATAACGGGTACCATCGGATCGGCTTTGTCGGCGATTACAGACATTGCAAAAGCTTTGGCGAGCGGTGGATGGGTTATAACCGTGCGCTGCTGGAAAATGGTATACCAGCATCCCCTTCTCTCTCGATCCTCGACGAGGACCGCTTTTTCCTGTTCGAGACAGACTGGATGGAAAAGCGGCTGGAGCAGCTGGATGAACTGCCGGATGCCTTTGTATGTGCCAATGATTTTATCGCCGTCCGTCTAATGAAAGCGCTCAAATCCAAAGGACTGTCCATTCCCGAAGAGATTGGCGTGACCGGTTTTGATAACGCTACCGAATCGAGAATCGTCGAACCGCATCTGACGACCGTACATATTTACAGCAGTGAAATGGGAATCAAGGCCGCAGAGATGCTGCTCACCCGGATTCGTTATCCCGATCAGCCGTATCAGGTGGTGCATGTGCAGACCCGGCCGCTGCTGCGTGACTCCGCGCATCATGCCTCTTCCTCTTCGGTGCTGCACGCGTAAACTCTGTTATTTGAGGCTTACGCATGTTCATGCTGTCTGTTGACTGATAGATAATGGCTATGGAGGGATAGGTTATTTCCATAGCCGGATGCATCGCAAAAAAACTGAACCGAACAGCAATGTACTTGCCGTCCGGTTCAGTTTTTTGTTTTTTTGTATACAGATCCCTGTCTTTCTCCGAAAAATTTCATTTACTGCTTTTCAGACTGAATAACATGGTAACACTGTTGAACAGGCTTGCTGACTGTCACTTTGCATCTTTAATTGAAATGCAGTTCCAGACCCGGTCAAGGATCATTTCGTACCATCAGCTTCAATCTGCGTTTTGTAGGCATCCAGCTGGCGCTGCAGTTCGGCCATAACCTTGTCATAACCGGCCACTTTCAGCTTGTCGCGGAAATCCTGCACTGCCTGCGCCGGATCACCGGCTTTGCCGTAGGTGATCGCCGGGCCCATTTCTGCGGTCACCTGGGAAATAGCGGTTAGCTCGGATTCGACTGCGGTTTTGTCAAATACGAATTGTCCATATGGATACGGCTTTTTGATTTTGTCATATTCGCTGTACAGAGTATCGATTTTGTCCCATGTCGTATCGCTCGGAATCTCGAATTTGTCCATCCGACCGGCCCAGAAGTCCGAATAGAACGCATCATTGGTCTCGTTATAATTCGCTGGCAGCACACGCTTGCCATCCTTGATCTCGTATTGTACCCCTTCCATGCCGTAGTTGATCAGCTGGTAGATTTCCTTGTCGTTACGCATCAGATCATAAGCCATCAGGGCACGCTCCGGATTCTGGCTGTGGGCGCCCAGGGATACGCCGCCGTGGGTAATCGGCATTTCCACCAGATTGCCGCTCTGGCGGGAGAACGGGAACATTTGCAGTTCCGATCCCGGCTGTTTTTTGTCCATCTGTACACGCAGACCGGAGAACGTCTGGGTATGATGCTGATCCATACCGGTCTGACCAGCCTGCAGCGCAACACGGGTATCATTTTTGTTGTTCAGTACATCTTCGCGCCAGTAGCCTTTATCCGCCCACTGCTTCATCGTGGTGGCGAAATCAAGGAACGTATCCTCGAAGACCGGACTGACCACGGTATAGCGATCATCATACGATTTGGTATTAAATACCGGCAGATAACCGGTCGAGATCGGCAGTTCCAGATACGAAGTATGCGCCTGTACCCAGCCGCCAAAGATGCTGGTGCTGGACTGTGCATCCCATGGAATCACGCCAGGTTTGTTATCCTTGATCCACTGCAGATATTTGCCGATTGTATCCCAATCTTTGATCGGCTCGGTGATGCCTGCCTGCTTGGCCCAGTCACCGCGATAAAAGAAGCCGTGGTTGATCCACTGGGTATAATCATTTTCGGGAATGAGGACGATTTTGCCATTATATTTGCTCTGGTCCCAATCTTCGGCCGGGATCGATTTCCATGTTTCGGGTGCATATTTGGGCAGCAGATCATCCAGCGGCATAAAGGCGCCGCGCTGCGCATTGGACCATGTATCCAGCCAGTCCGTACCGATTGTAATCAGATCAACCGGCTCGCCGGAAGCGAGCAGCAAATTGTACTTGGTCTGCCAGTCTGCCCACTCCACCCATTTCCACTTCACTTCGGCGTTGATCTTCTGCTTCATGATCGCATTGATCTTTTCCATTACTTTTTCAAACTGTCCGTTTTTGGGCTTGTCACCCAGTGCGACGAAAGTGACAGTTACGAACTGCGATTTGTCGTCTCCGGCGCCAGATTTGCTGCCGCCGCAAGCAGCCAGCGATAATACGATAACAGCCACCAGCAGTGCCGAGATCAACTTACGGAATTTCCACATATATTGGCCCCCTTTAGAATCGTTACCAAAATGAGATGATGAACATCCATTCAACCCTTGACCGCACCAACCGTGATTCCTTTGATAAAGTAACGTTGTACAAACGGGTAAAACAAAATGACCGGTCCGGTCGCGACTACTGCGGTTGCCATCTTCATCGTCTCCAGCGGTACATCGCTCATCGCCACATTGGAGGAAGCCGCCGAATTGCGGATAAAGTCGGCGCTGGTGACAACGTTGTACAGGAACAGCTGCAGCGGACGATAATCCATATCCGGAGACAGAAACAGCATCGCATGGTACCATTCGTTCCAGTAGCCGAGTGCGATAAACAGACCGATCGTCGCCAGCGCAGGTGTGGACATTGGCAGGATCAGACGCAGGAAGATCGTAAAATCACCCGCTCCGTCGATTTTGGCCGATTCGGTAATCGCGTGCGGAATGGAGCGGACAAAGCTTTTCATCATAATAATCAGAAATGGGGTCAGCAATCCCGGCAGCAGTACCGCCAGATAGTTGTCCTTGAGATCCAGGTATTGGGTAATCAGCAGATAGAACGGTACCAGCCCACCGGAGAACAGGGTGGTAAAGTAAATAAAAAACGAGATTCCATTCCGGTAGGAGAAATCCGGCCGCTGCAGCGCATATCCGGTCATCGCTACGATAAACAATCCCACAATCGTACCCACAATCGTGATGCCCATCGTGACCAGATACGAACCGATAATCAGCTTGGGATTCTCAAATACAATCTGATAGGCAAAAGTACTGAATTCATGCGGCCAGATATTAAAGCCATGCTGCTTGACCGCACTCTCGCTCGTAAAGGATGTGCCCAGAATAAGCAGAAACGGCAGCAGACAGGAGACGGCAAACAGGCTGATGACGATATAACCAACCCAGCGGACAATAATTTCACTCTTATCCTGGCGGATACGCGCAGGCCGCGGAGGATTGCTGCCGATCAGATCCATTTTGCTGTTGATATCCATCGCTGTACACCTCCTAGAATAATGAGTTTTCCGGGGAGACTTTTTTGACGATCCAGTTGGCTGTCAGGACGACGATAAAGCCGAAGATCGACTGATACAGGCTGACCGCGCTGCCCATCGAGAAGTTAAAGTTGGTCATCAGCGAGCGGAATACATAAGTCTCGATAATATCCGTGCTGGCGTACAATGCCGTGTTATTGGCACCGACCAGGTTGAAGAATAATCCAAAATTACCTTTCAGAATGCCGCCGAGCGAGAACAGCAACAGAATAATGAAAGTGGGCTTGAGCCACGGAATAACGATATGGATAATCCGCTGGAATGCATTGGCCCCGTCAATCTCCGCCGCTTCCACAATCTCCGTATCCAGCCCCATAATAGCGGCAAAGTAGATGATCGAACCGTACCCCGTCGTCTGCCAGAGGTAGGTAATAATAATGATAAATGGCCACAGATGCGGCTCCGAGTAGGCTTTGACCGGGTCCATGCCGAGTGCGCCGAGAATGCCGTTCAGCAGACCATAGTCATAGCTGAGGATATTGTAGGCCAGCAATCCAACCAGTACAGCCGAGATAAAATAAGGGAGAAACATGAGCGTCTGTGATACTTTTTTGAACCATTTCTTGCAAATTTCATTCAGTAAGATCGCCACCGTAATCTGCGCGATATTGCCAAGCAGGATAAACGCCAGATTATACGCAATCGTGTTAAAGGTCAGCCGCCACAGGTCACCGGTCATAATGAGGAACTTGAAGTTATCCCACCCGACAAAGGGACTGCCGAAAATACCGTCCGTATAGTTGTATTTAACAAATGCCAGATACAGGCCGGGCATTGGTAAATACGCAAATATACAGAAAAAAATAACGGCCGGACAGCACATCAGCAAGAGTACACGGCTATTATGAAACTGCTTGCGCCGGGAACGCTTGACACGCACGGCAGGGATTGATTTTGCGGTATCCAATGAATGATTCCTCCTTTGTACTCTGGCTCATGGAGTCAGGTGTAAAATGGACCAGCAGGCAGCTGTATGGTTCGCTCTTTTATTGTAAGCGTTTTCTTTATCTTTTTTATTTCACTATTCTGCTGTACCCTTTCAATATTCTGCTGTGTTTGAACCTTCCTGCGGCACGACATGCGAAAAAGCCATCCTGACTTTCCCGCCGGCGGCACGCATCAGCTCCGTGCCGCGATCGGGAAGGTTAGAATGGCTTCGGTGCCTTCACCTTTTTTGCTGCAAAACTCCAGACTCCCATCCATCGCCTCAATAATGCGGAAGGTGACCATCAGGCCAAGTCCGGTACCCTTGGTTTTGTTGGAGAAATAAGGTTCCCCCAGCCGGGCCAGTTCTTCTTCATCCATGCCCGAACCGTTATCCTTGATATGCAGCTCGATATGATTTTCATGCTCTAGCGTCCACACCCTGACGTAACCTTCCTTTTGCACGGCTTCGATGCTGTTCTTGATAATATTGATGCAGGCCTGCTTGAACTTGGAAGAATTGCCCCGAATCAGCAGATGCTGCGGCACCTGAATCTGCAGTACACTGCCCTGCAGACTGGCCAGCGGACGCATAATATTCTCGATATGCTGGAATTCTTCATACAAATTGAGCGTCTCGGTCTTCTCGAACTGCGGTTTGGCAAAGGTGAGAAAATCCGTAATAATATTGGCCGCACGATCCAGTTCATCCAACGCCATTTTCAGATGTTCCCGGCCTTTGTCATCCGTATTCATCTGCGTCAGCTGCAGGAAGCCGCGGGTCACCTGCAGCGGATTGCGTACTTCATGCGCTACCGAAGCGGCCAGTTCGCTGATCATGTCCATCTTCTCGGAGCGCTGCAGTTCATTGTTGAACAGCTCCAGCTGCTGGGAATATTGCAGCACCTGCCGCTGGTTCTCCGCGAATACCCTGCCCATGATGGCGATAAGTGAGATGACGAAGAAGATGACTCCCCATTTCCACAGCATCAGCTTGTAATCGCCATCCTCCAGATAAAACCAGATGAGTTCGCTGGCGGTAATCAGGGCAAAGGTCGTAAACCCGGAAGCAAAAATAATAGCCGCCCGATTTTTCTGCAGGGCATAGCGGATCGCCAGGATCATAAACAGGATTAGCCCTACCAGTATGAATAATCCGAGAACAAGAACCGAGATCACATAATAAATTTTGAAATACCGGTCATGGGTCAGCATATTGGCGATCAAAGCCAGCACGCAGAATCCGGAATAAAAATACTGTACCCGCTTCAGCTTGTGGATCATCCCCCGGTAGCCCCGGCCGAATACACTCTCGAAAAATTCGTAAAACGCGGGTACTAGCACGAACAGGCTGATATCAAACCCGAGCGCATACAATCTGTCCCCGGCAGGATAAAAAGTAAACAGAAACGGTGAATACGTAACAATCACGCTGCCCAGAGCCAGAATCACAATGCAGAGACTGACCCACATCTTGCGAGAACGTCCTGCCAGAAAGACCGAACAAAACGCCATAATAAACGCCACAAAAATAAATGAAAACCCAATAACCACATCCACCATGTCCGAGCTGACATAGGTAGTTAGTATCTCCTGGTAATCCCCGATCAAGATGCCGTTGGTCAGACCAATCTTCTCGCGCGCCGACTCGACCCAGATATAGATCATCTTGTAGGAATCCTGCCGGTTCAGGGGCAGCAGCAGCTGATTCTGTTCATAGGCGTATCCACGCCGTGATTCATAGATTTTGTTATCATCGAGATAGACGATGACATGCTTGCCCTGCAACTCCCGGATCAGCAGACCGGAAGTGTTCCAGTTCAGCTCCGGCAGCGGAATTCGTATCCATGCGGAAGAGCTGTTTACCGGCTTGCCGTCCTTCATCAGCTGGGAAGATGTCCAGTAGCTGTTCTGATCATCATTCCAGGGCTTGGAGGTAAAGCTGTTCTGTGCCTGCCAGCGAACCTGCCAATAATCGATACGCTGGAACTTCTGGTCTTGTCTGGCATTCGCAGACAAAGACAGCCCTAGCATAGCCATGATAATGAAGAGTAGGAATAGAATTAAGGCTTTGGGCATGATCTTCATAGTGCACCTCATTATTCATATACTTTCCTGGTCATACCAATATACTTCATTGTTAGCAGAACGAACTTAATTATGATAAATATGTATATTTCCCTATTGTACCTTATATAGCGGAATCTCATAACTACTATTATACTTGTTCATGCATTTCTGAGACACATAAATTACGGAAGAATCAGTAAAATTCATACGGATTATGAAAAGTATGCGAGCGTAAGTTGCGCCAATACCCACTGCTTCTCGCCAAAAACAGCCCTCCCCTCCCTGCTGTCTACACAGTTGGTCACGGCTGGCGGTGTTTGGCCCGGCAGCAACAAGGGTAAGCTCCCATAAGGGGACCGATTTCCTCTGGAACACTATTCCGAAGGAGATGATGAGTATGACGGACAACAAACACTATGATGATGTATTCTGGAAAACAAGAAATTCACTGATCGATGATGAGGATTCGCAGCTGGCTGGGGAAGAGACCGAAGTGGAATTACCCAGAGATGCAGAGCTTGCCGTAATCCATCCGGAGCGGATGGACCCTCGGGAATATGAGAGCATCGCTGATGAAGAAGATGCCGGCAAACATCCCCAGGCTGATCCCGAGGACATTCAGTCCGATGCGGCACTTGCCCGTGAAGAAGATCAGGATGAGGGTAAATAAGCAGGCCATATATAGATCATCCGGTCGGCACAACGCTGACCGGATGTTTTTGCAGTATCCTTCTGGAGCTGTATCCTTTTGTAAATGTATAAAAGCCGTAAGCGATGGGTATGTATTCATCGCTTACGGCTTTTTGGTGATGCTTATCGGTACTGCTTATTGTTCGATACCGAATATGAATGACTCGCCTCGTAAAAGAATTACTTCCGCCCGTAGTCAGCTTTGATCTCGCCCCAGCTGCGGGTCTCCCATTTGAGCAGCTTGTTGCTGTACGTGTTGGTACGCAGCCACTGTTCTGCACGGTCGACCAGCTCCCAGATTTCGGCGGTGGAAGCATCGCGCACAAGTGTCGAGGCTGCCTTTTTCTGCCGGACCCATTTGAGGGCATTCTCGGAATCGCTATAGACCGTTTTGCTGCTGCCCTGGCGCTTCAGATAGGCGAGCGCATGCACAATCGCCAGAAATTCTCCCATATTGTTGGTTCCCTTGGCAATCGGACCGCAGGTGAAAAGTACCTGTCCAGTGCGTGTGTCCACCCCTTTATATTCAACCGGCCCCGGGTTTCCCCTTGTGCCGACATCGACCGAGATGCTATCGTAATCAATCTGGTCCATCGGTATATTTGTCGCAGCCGCTGTACGTCCGCCATAGCGTCCTGCTTTGGAACTCCCGGATGACGACGAGCCGCCTGTACCGCCGGATTTGCCCTGTCCCCAATGCTTTTTCCAGCCTTCACTGTAGGCCTTGTCCGCGTCGATGCGGGATTCATAGGATTTGTATTTGGCATCCTTGTATCCGCTTGTCTGCTTCTGGCATTCCGGCCAGGACGTATATACGCCCGGCTTGTGGCCTTCCCATACTACATAATATTTTGACTTTGCCATATCTTTTGTATGCCTCCATTGCCTCAGCCCCTGGCAGGCTGTTCTTGTACAAAGCATGTACGTTTTATGTACCCTCCATTATGGCTGGTCGGTACGTACTTTGGCAACCGGTTCGGCCGCCGGATGAGCAGGCAGCTCCCAGCTGCGCCGCGTTACCATAAAGGCGCATACGAGCAGCAGCAGGCCATTAATAACGAAGACGAACCGGATATCGAGCCATGCGCCGAGCAGTCCGCCCATGACCGGACCGGCCATCGTGGCAATCTGGGAAGCCGACTGATTCAGCCCAAATGCCCGTCCGCGGAAATCTGCCGGTGTTACCCGGACAATCATCGCATTAATCGATGGCAGCACCGCCGCAAAAAATAGCCCGTAGCCGAACCGCAGCGCACCGAATCCCCAGATATCGGTAAAGAAAAACTGCAGCATATTGCCGACTCCGCTGCCGAGCAGACCGATCAGCAGCACTTTGCCAAATCCGATCCGGCTGCCGATCCGTCCCCAGCGCGGCGCCATGATCAGCGTAGCGATGCCGACCGCCGAGAAGACAATACCGGCACTAAGTGAGGCGTTACCAGTGGACACGCCCATACTTTTGACATAGATCGTAATCAGCGGTTCCAGAATCATGACCGAAAAGTTCGCTACACCGGTCAACAGCAGCAGTGACATGAACAGCCGATTGGACGCGGCCTGCTTGATATCATCCAGCACATGCGACCGCTGGGCCGACCGGTTAAAGTTATGTTCCTTGGCCCAGATCGTCGCAATCAGTGCGGCGATCAGCACGATCAGCGCCGAGAACAAAAAAGCATTACGGTTGCCAAAATAATAACTGACCACCCCGCCGATCAGCGGCCCTATAATCGTTCCGGTCGCTCCGGACGTCGCCATCACGCCCAGCGCATAGCCGGTCTTGTGCTCCGGTGTATTTGTTCCGACAAGTGCAATCGATGCCGGTACAAATCCTGCGAGCAATCCCTGGCACAGACGCACGGCGAGGAACACATAAGGATCGGTCACAAAGTAACTGACCAGATACAGCACCGCCAGACTGAAGCCCGAGCGGATCAGCATCGGTTTTCGTCCATACTTGTCCGATAGCGATCCCCAGAACGGCGAGATCAGTGCACTCGCCAGAAAGGTAATGCCAAACGCAACTCCCGACCAGATTTCCAGATGATTCGTGACGCCCAGCTCCGTCTCCAGAAAAATCGGCAGGAACGGAATCGAGATGGAATACGCCGTACTGCAAAAAAATACGCCGAGCCATAGTACAATGAGATTTCTTTTCCATGGAAACTCCATCCAGGCAGACACATCCTTTCGTTACAGCGTTTGGCACTATAAACGCGACTATATCGTTCATTTTACTCTGGATGGAGGGAAAGTCCAAATGAGCTCAGGGTGATAGCCATGTTCGCCCATGTTCATTCTGTTCGCCATGCTCGCTAAGGAACAGCGCTGCGGGAAGGGATTATCCTACTGACCTCCGGTTAAGCACCGGATATGTCTGAATCACCGCTGCCGCGGTACATATCCGGTGCTTAAATGTCGGTTTGCAGGATAATTCCCTCCCCTCCGCTCCGTGCTGACTGTTTCTCTGGTGCCTTGAAGGGAGTTTTGTGTCATACCTTTTAAAGAAAATGGAAAGTTACCTGCGAGAACTGTTAAGAATGAGGATCAATGCAGCCGCTTCCGTTGACTGCACAGAGCGGAGAAAAGGGAATTAATTGTTCTGCAGGCCGACATTTAAGATCGAATATTTACCGCGAACAGGGGTGATTCCAAATATCCGATCTTAACCGGAGGCAGGAAGGACAATTCCTTTTCGCAGAGGTCTCCCAACCAACCCTGCCTTCAGCTTGAATTTAGCAAGAAAGATGTCATCCCGCACAATTTAGGGTAAGAACGAGTAAGACCTACTACACATACGACTTTTAAAATAAATGGACCACCGCTATAACCGTCCATACCGACCAAGGAGATGATTCATATGAGTAATGAATTTGATAATAACAGGGACGCTGCCGCACAAGAATATAACCGCTATCGTACAATCGATCCGGTGACTGCACGGGATGAAGAAGAGCTGAGAAGCATTCCGGCGGATGATCTGGATCTGATCAATCCGACAGTACGAGATGAGGAAGGTATTCAGCCGGTGGCCAGTGAACATACTGCTGTAAAGGATCTGGACCCTCGCCTGTCTTCGGAAGATATCGACCTGCACCGTCATACGATTGATCTTGATACAAATGCCGAAGAGCTGGACACCGGCACCAATGTCGTGGATCAGGGCATCATGGACAATGCGCAAAATGATTCAATGGTCGACGACGGCTCACTGCCGGATATCCCGGATGCAGATGAGCTGAATGGCGGCGAGACGCCGGAAGATCCGTCCGTACCTTCTTCATACGACCAGGATGCACACGGTACCGATCTGCGCAACGGCTCTACCGGTGAAGATGATCCGGACCGTTTTGAACGCCGCGACCGCTAAAAAAGGAGGGATTCCTGATGACAGAGCACAAGCAGGACCACAGTGAAGACAATCTGGTGACCGAACGGGACACGGATGCCAAGTTTGGCCTGTTCCGTGAAGATTCCTATCCGGATGCAGGTGCGGACGAAGTACAAAAGCGCCTGATCGAGAATGAGCTGCCGAGGGATAACGAGCTTCCGAAGAATGAGGACGATGCGGACAGTGAAGATACCAAAGGCTGAATGACAGTTCATCCGCTCGTTTGATTTGTACATGAATGCCGATGATAACATGGTGCTCTTCAAGCGACCCGGGTACATGATATGCCCGCATGAGCGGATATAAAATGAAAAGCGATCCACACAGCCGAAACTGTGCAGATCGCTTTTTTTGTGATGCGTCTTGTCATATGTCTTATGATATGAGGCATCCGTAACTCGTTTTATGATGCATTTACTTTTCCATTTACTTTTCACCGTGATGATTGTATGAGGGATATGGAGCCTAATCAACTGCAACTCGAACATACTGTATCTTCCCGTCTCTGCTGCAATCCTGACTTTATGCAACCATCCTGCCTGCTGTACTTCTGTATTTCTGCATTTCTGAATATCATAGCGCAAATGGCCGTTATCCCTGCCAGCTGCTGCCCTATCCTATCCCTGCAACTTCTCGATCACAATAATACAGGTGCTGTCCGGCAGGCGTACCTCTTCATCCCACTCATCCTGCAGCCGTATCCGGTGACGCAGTGCTTCAGTATACCCTTCCTGCAGAAAAGCTTCCATATGCACTATATTCGCCTGTTCTCCGAGCGTCTCGTGGATTAGCGTACGATACTGCGTAAGCGTCATATAGCCAAACTGCTCCTGCACTTCATGCACGTACGCTTCCTCTCCCCACGTATACGTATACAGGAATTCCATCACATCATTGACGGGCATCATTACCTGCTGCTCCCCGATGATCTCATACCGGATCTCCCTGCCCTCGAAGTCCTCGGCATACCGCTCCAGTGCCGCCAGCCCTCCTTCTTCCAGGAAAGTAATCTTGCGCTGCTGTACAGTCGGCTCGGTCATAATGCCATCCCGGATAATGATCCGGCCGCCGATTGACAGCACCTCAAAGGCGCTGCGCAGTGCTGCCGCCACCGTCTCCAGATTGAATTTGCGGCCATTAAACGGAACATAGGAATACAGCTCATGAAGAATTGAAGAGAACAAAATCGTATCTACACTGCCTGGAGTGACATATTCCTGTAGCGCCAGTGCATCGCCCTTGATCACTTCCCAGCGATGACCTTCCCGCTGCTTTTTGCGGTTCAGCGACTCAATCACATTCTCGGAAATGTCGATGCCGATCGCACGTATTTCCGGCATTTCCGCTTCGAGCAGATCCAGCATGACGCCGCCGCCCGGACCGATATCGAGTACAGTTTTGCCGACCACATCGCGCAGCAGCAGCTTTTTGTAATCGATCGTCTGGTTCATTGTCTCCAGATAGCTGTCCTCGTTGTGGAAACGGTCATAGGCATCCCGGCGCAGATCGAACAGGTCGAACAGCATCAGCACGGCCTTTTCATACAGCGGCGACTTCTCTGCCTCCATGCAGAATTCGATCAGCTTCTCCGCTGCCGGAGAAAAGGCAAAGTTGAAGAACAACGTATCCGCAATATTCGGCTCCATTACCAGCTCATATTCCAGATGCGGACTGGACAGATTCAGGCGGCCAGAACGCAGCGCATCCCAGTCCCAATCGGCCAGATATTTCTCGATAATGCGCTTCTTATACAGATTGATCTTCTTGGTGCCCCGATAGTCGTAATACATGCTGTGCATCATGCGCTCAAAGCTGATATGACGCACCTGCTCTCCGGTCTGGCTGCCGATCAGCAGGAAGATTTTACAGAATTCTTCCATCGAAAAGTCCTTCAGCGCGGCCTCCACATACCAGAATGTACGGTCGGCCAGCTGTGCAAATGCCTGATCGATATCGACCTTGCCGCGCAGCTGCTCCAGCTGTTCCAGCGTATTCTCCCCGTATGCCGCGCTGCCGGTACGCAGACGCAAAATACGATCCTGCACCGTCACCCCTTCCGGCTGCTCTCCATAGGCAATCGCATGGATCAGCTGCACCAGTTCATCCCGTACACGCTGCCACAGCTCGGTCGATACCGCCTCAATGACGCAGCGGTTCAGCACGAGCAGCGTGCTTTTCATTTCTTCCGGTGACAGTATGCCTTCGGCGACCAGCCCGGTCAACGCCTGATTCTCATGAAAAGGTACCTCTCCGCGCAGATACTGTCCGAGCAGCCCATGCGTGCGGATCAGCGCAGCGACCAGTCGGGTCCGATCATCGCTCGGCTCTGCGGCAGCACGGATATACAGTTCTGCCGACCCTTCATTATGTACAAACAAATTAATCCCCTGTTCCTGCCAGCGTATCCGGTCGCGTACCGAACCGCCCTTGGCCGTCTCGGACCACATCAGTGTCTCTTCCACAATATCACGCAGCCAGTAGGACACCCGCAGCTGATCCAGAATGCGCAGCGTACGCTCCACATAATCCAGCACCGGATTCGCCTCATTCAGTTCCTGGAGTGTATTGACCCGCTCCAGATTTACGATTCGTTCCTCTGCCGAGATCAGATGATTCAGCCAGGGCGCGCTGAGTGGCAGCGTCGGACCGGCATGACGATAAGCTTCGATAGCGACAAGAGCATGCAGCATATGGATTTTCCTCATTTCCGTTAATGGTAATCGTTTGGGCTTGTCACCCCGGCATCCCTGTCTGATGCAGGCCCCGGGGAGCCCTTGTCTACTCGCGTCCCGGGAATTCCACGAATTCCTTGCCGACCGAATAGCGCTTGTCTTCATTGACGATATCACCCAGCCAGCGACTTAGCTTGACGCCGCTTTCCTGGGCGGAATAGAACACTTTGTAAGGGGACAGCGTATGCGGCGTACCGCGTCTTTTCTTGCCGCTGCCCACCCCGTAATCCGTGATAAAAAAGTAATACTCCGGCAGTTCTTCCTGCAGCCGGCGCGCCGAGTTCAGCATGCCGAGCGACCACTCATTGGTAATCTCCAGATCATCGCTGACCAGCCCTTCTGTCCGCTGATTGAGCAGGGCTTCATAGGAAGGCAGCACTTTGTCGTATACGGTATTGGATTGCAACAGCACGGTTCCTTCAGGCAGCATCCGGTGATTGGCCCGGAAAGCGGCAGCGATAATATCGTCCTCAATCTCGTATCCGTACCGCCGGAGGAAGTCGGCTTTCCATACTTCATCGATAATATGCGGCCACTGATGGGACGACAGATAGGCGCCATCCGCATAATGGTACAGCTTGGCCTCTGGATAATGCTCCGCAATATACGGTGCCCAGAAAGCCGAACCGAATCCGCCGGCACTCGCTCCGGCAATAAACAGCTTGTCCGGTGCAGACACATGCTTGAACATCCAGTCGAGTCCCTTGAGCGTATTGGCCCGGCCGCTGTAATGGGCGGTAAAGGTCAATTTCCCGCGATCCTTGTATTTCACCTGATGATCCCCGATATGGAAATCACCTGTCGCATACGGGATATAGATAATATTCCAGTCATGGAACGGATTGTCCTTGCGCTGATTATCCAGCATCCCGCCGAGCAGGTCCGGTTTGTAGAAAGGGATATTGGCAAAATAATACCCCAGCTCCTGGTTATGCAGCAGTGTGCGCAGTCCAAACGGCTTGGTCGCCGTATGGCGGTTCCAGCTGATCCCTCCGCCGGAAAAATAAACGATCAGGTTGTTGCTGCGCCCCCGCTTGGTCAGCAGATAGTAGGACGACCCATCGCCCGATACCGCCCGGCCGCTCAGATCGACCCGGCTCCATTTATACAGCGGGGAATCGTCAAAACGGACGACACGCGACGGACGCTTGATAATAAAGACGATAATGGCGATCAGGACCACAGCAAGCATCAACCATTCGACACCGGACACAATCATGTTGTTTCCTCTTTTCTATTACTCTCTGCATAGCATACAGGTTAGCTTTGACGAATGACCGTCACCCGTGTTTTGCGCGGGGTACGGTTGGCCTTGCGACCTTTGAGCAGCCACAGGTCCGGGGTGTCACGGATATCACGGATTTCCAGCTGGAAAGGTGCCGCTGGCAGCGGCCGGGTAAAACGCAAGAACAGCCGGTTGCCGTCCACTGCCGAGCGGCTGACTTTGCATTCCCAAGGCTTGCTCAGACCGGTGAATGGGTACAGCAGTACACTGCCGACCGAATCGGGGTTAATCCGCTTATTGTAGGTGATCATCACTTCATCTTCATCGAGCAGCAGCCCGGAAGACGGCAAAGGTGGCTCGGCATACATATAGCCGCCAATATGGTATTCATACGCGGTCCATGTCTGATAGCCAAGGGCATACG
Source organism: Paenibacillus sp. Z6-24 (assembly GCF_054161335.1). NCBI lineage: Bacteria > Bacillati > Bacillota > Bacilli > Caryophanales > Paenibacillaceae > Paenibacillus > Paenibacillus sp. Z6-24. The sequence goes on from NZ_CP096398.1 coordinate 4,039,651, forward strand.
CCTGATGTTCAAAATCATCCACCCAGCGGCGTCCTTTGATCATACTCGCTTTGGAGCCGATATCCGCCTGTATGCCGAGCGGCAGATCCGGATATCGCTCCCGAATCGGTGCAGCGATCGGCTCGTATTCACGGATATAGTCGGCACCGATTCCCCTTTTCATCCAGTCCGGCCAGTGTGTCTGCAGTACATGCATATCCGGACGTACCCGATCGATCATAGACAGCGGGTCCAGTCCCTGCCACTCGCGCAGTTTCTCCGCCGCTTGCGCTTCCCGGACAGCGAGCGACCAGGTCGCCACCTTGATATCGGGACGCACCTGACGTGCCCCTCTTTCTCCATTCATTAACTCATCGATCAGATGGTTGACAGCATCGACACGCAGATCCGTCCATGCTTTGTAAATATCGGGGACACGTTTGTAATAATTGGAGGCCGACTCATCTACAAATTCGGGAATGTTCTCTCCGTACCGTTCACGAAAAGCCTGTCTGGCCAGCGGTCCCACATCGCCGTATACTCCGCGCGCAATGCCGTTCCATTCCGGGAAATACGGCTCGGCGACTTCCACCCCGTCGAACGGCACATTTTCCAGCAGATAGGAGAGTACTTCCTTTTTCCACTGGATATAATCCGCCGAGAAATGGGAAAAACGTTCGAACCCGTCATTGATCGGGCGCAGCAGCTCCATTTTCCAGGAAGCCCAGGATGGCGGTGCATGCTCTACGCTGAACGTTCCGTTGCCGAGCACCAGTGCCCAAACTGCAATCTCTCTTTTCTGGAGGGCTTCGACGAGCCACTGGTCGACCTTTTGCTCATTGACGACAAAATAGTGCACGGTCCGGTAACCAGCGAGCATTAGCTCATCCGCGATACTGTCCGGAGAACGGTCCGCATAATAAGGGAATAACGGATCAATCTGTATACTTGCGCCTCGCATCGCCCATGGGCGGCTGCGATAGATCAAATCATTCATCTGGCTCCTCCTCCTAATGTTGAAGAGCTGCCAATACGCAGCGGCTTACGCTGGCGCAGAAAGAGCTGGGCAGAGATTTTGGCACACCACAGCGAGAACCCGGCGAATACAATACCCCATACTACAGCAGGCAGCATAAACTGACGTGCCAATCCGGTCGCATCGCCTGCCGCACCCGGCTGGGTGACCGCCATAATCAGAATGGTCAGGGAAGACAGTACCGACTCTTCCAGTGTCAAAAACATAATGAGCAAATAATAGCCGTTGCGCAGCCACTCCGGACTGATCAGCATCAGAATGCTCACAATCACGAATCCGATCAGCCAGATAACTCCGAATCCCTGATGTACATACAACAGCAGCATAATGAGCGCTATACCGGCAGTTACGATAATCCCGATCCGCTGCTGCCGCTTGTGGTACAGATAGAACAGCCCGATGACGAATAACGAAGAACCCATATACCCAGCCAGCCCGATCGGCAGTCCGCTCCAGGCTGACGTAATCATCGAATAGGTGACGCCGCTGTGATCGGCATTGAGTTCAATCCGGTTGACCCGCCCGGAGGTCATCAGTGTCACGATCGCATGGCAGAACTCATGGATCATTGTATCCAGATTGCGGAACAGCGAGGAAAACGGAATCAGCCTCGTAAGAACAGCCGATCCGACGAGCAGCAAAATCAATTTAAGCCATTTATTCAATACTCCACATCCTTATATGCTTTTTCATTCTATTTGTGGAAAAAAGGGAGGAAATGCTTCCCTGTGCATGTTGGGTCTGTTTCCATATATGTTCAGCGCGCCTGGGGATAGGCGGCAAATAGTAGTTTCCTTTATTTTAACGTTCGCTATCGTGCAATACAATTGCCTCGCATTTTAGGTGCCAAACGCTTATTATTACCCATTTGCCAACAGCTTGACCTTCCAGCTGCATTTCTGCCATCCCGTCTAATTAATAACTAGACATTTATAATTATTATCTATATTATATTGGTATGCATCTATTAAAAGTCTATTACAGGAGCTGAACAGAATGGATCGCAGAAAAGAACTGCAGGAGCAGTACAAGGAGATGCCGATACAGGCTGGCATTTATGAAGTGCGCAATATTCCGGAGCAAAAGGTATGGGTGACCAGTACGCCTAATCTTCGCACCATTAATGGGTCTTTGTTTTCGCTGGAGCTGGGGAGCTTTATTCATCGGGAGCTGCAAGCGGACTGGACACGGCTGGGTAAGGATCAGTTTGAGGTGAATGTATTGGAAGTGCTGAAACCGCTGGAGAATCCGTATGAACGAATGAAGGACAAGCTGCAGGAAAAGGAAGAAGAATGGACCGAGCGTCTGCGCAGTGAAGGTGTTCATCTGTATCTGCCGCTCCAGAAAAACACTTCCGTATGATGGATCTGGATCATGAGCTGGAGCGGATCGCCGGGATTTCCTTTTTCGCTTCCCACGGTCAGCCGCCAACCGAAGAGCTGGCAACGCTGATCTCCTACCCGGCTTCGCCTTTTCTTTATAATATGCAGCTGCCGGATGTGCGGGAGGCCTTCATAGAGCCGGTACTGTCGGAATGGATGAAGCTGCAGCAGAAGGTACGCTGGCTGCCCTCGTCTCCAACAGAACCCGGCATCTTCTCATGAGCCGGAACTGCTGGAGATGCGCAAGCAGATCAATCAGGCGGTGCTGCGCCAGACCCGCAGTGCACGGCCTGATACGTTAGTCTGTCGGCCTCATGATTTTAAGACAGCTGCACGTCAGGCAGCCGCTTATGCTTATCGGCAGTACGCAGTGGAATGTTACTATGGTCTGGGCAGCTGCTGGCAGACAATGATCCGGCTGTATGAAGCAGGGCACTGGCCGATTGGATACAGTAAGGACACACTGGTATGGATATAGACGGGTCAGCAGACGGACAGTTCAATCCGCCTGGATCAGGCAGAAATCGGGTACATGGATTTCTGCCTTTTTGCTGTGCAGCGAGATGCCCTGCATATCCGCATACGGGATGATTGAGAAGCTGTTTTTCCCTTATATATATAACCGTATATACATAACTACAGCCCCCTTTTATTTGGAAGAGTAACTTCTGTCAAATCCCATGATTGCCTTTTTCGCATGGAAGATTATGTTATACTTTTTACCAGACTGCCGGGACAGAGAGACACCGGCACAGGAGTACTTCATGGCAACAGCTATAGCGATAACACACATAGAAAGAAGTGAATCCCTTGTTTTTAACCATTCTGTACAGCGTGGTTCTGCCGATCATCGTGCTGATCATCGTCGGTTCGGTGCTGCAGCGGATTTTCCAGCTGGATCTGTACACATTATCCAAAATCAATTTTTACTGTATTACCCCGGCGACAGTTTTTATGAGCCTGTATCATTCCAATATGAATCCCGAGCTGCTCGGCAGTGTTATTCTTTTTTATGCGCTGTATGTGCTGATTCTGTACATTCTCGGCTCCCTCACCTCAAAAATCATGGGCTACAAGGCCGGGAAAAAGGCGGCTTTTAATAACAGCATCATGCTGGACAACTCCGGCAATTACGGTCTGCCGGTCAATCAGCTTGTCTTCAGCGGAGAGCCGCTGGCGGCCTCCATGCAGGCGCTGATCATGTCGCTGCAGAGCCTGCTGACCTTTACATATGGAGTTATCTCCATCCAGGGTTCCCGGCTGCAGGGCAATTATCGCAGCGTCATTATCGGATTTCTGAAAATGCCGGTCCCCTATGCGCTCGCGCTCGGCCTGATTATGCATGCGCTGGCGCTTCCGCTGCCGACCGTACTCGCCCAGCCGCTCACCTATGCCCAGCAGTCCATGGTAGCGATCGCGCTGATCACGCTTGGCGCGCAGATCGTCAAGTACCCGCTGCGGCTCTATCGCAGTGATATCTATATCAGCATGGTACTGCGGCTGTTCGGCGGCCCGCTGATCGGGCTGATGCTGATTCTACTGCTCGATATGCATGGTATTCCGGCTCAGGCGCTACTCATCGCTTCCGCCATGCCGACAGGCGTCAACACGTCGATACTTGCGGAAGAATATCGCAATGAACCGGACTTTGCCGCTCAGACGGTACTAATCTCCACAATTGTCAATGTATTTACGATTACGGCGGTTATTGCCCTGTCCGGACATCTGCGGTAAATAAATTATCCGTTTATATCCATATTTGCTTCATCCCCCTGCCTTGGTTTAAAGTCATAGTATATGTCCTGCAGCACGGCCTGTCTGTTATGCGTCATATCCCGGTGAAATGCCGACCATTTCGCGTAACGGCAGACTGCGTGCCGAGGAACTTACAACCCATAAGGAGTGAGCACATCTATGCTACGCCAATCGCGTAAAAATGTTGTATTTGTACTCGTATTTGCAGCGCTGTTCCTGATCATCGCAGGCTGCGGCAACAACAATGGAACAGGCAGTTCCACTTCCGGCCAGACCGGAACTTCCACAGGCACGGAGACAAACGGCTCCAGCGGCAGCACCGGTTCTACGGAAAGCTCCAGCGAGGCCGGCTCTGCGGCGACAGATACGGCACAGACCGAATCCGCAAACGACAATTCCGCCGACTTCAAGCAGGCCAATGATCCAATCGTTACCGTTGAAATGGACGACGGCCAGAAGATCGAGATCGAGCTGTATCCCAAAGCTGCACCGAACAGCGTCAACAACTTTATTTCTCTCGTCAAAAAAGGATTCTATGACGGCCTTACTTTCCACCGCGTCATCCCGGGCTTCATGATCCAGGGTGGCGATCCCAAAGGCGATGGCTCCGGTGATCCGGGCTACAGCATTCCGGGCGAATTCAAGTCCAATGGCGTGCAAAATGATCTGAAGCATACGGCAGGCGTACTGTCGATGGCACGTGCAGGCGATCCGAACTCTGCCGGCTCCCAGTTCTTCCTGATGGTAGCGGACGCTCCGCATCTGGATGGTGAGTATGCCGCATTTGGTAAAGTGATCAGCGGCATGGATGAAGTCAACAAAATCGTCAATCTGCCAAGAGACGCGAATGACAAACCGGAGACTCCGCCTGTAATGAAAAAAGTAACGGTAGACACCAAAGGTGTGGACTATCCGGAACCCGAGAAAACAAAATAAGACAGCACACTGAACCGGCGCTTTCCACTGCGCCGGTTTTTTGTTGGTTTTTGTTCCAATAATACGTCCGCAATAAAAATGTCAATTTTTGTCGTCTAAATACGAATATTCTATTTAGAAACTTAGCTAATCTGACGATATATAGGCTATGCAATCTCCTTGAGAATGCATGCAGCAGTTGATGCTGACTATATTTTTTATCATATTTGATCAGGGCAAATTCACCGAAAGGTGAATACGCAAAGCCAAGGGTCTAAGGTGTGAGGGCAGGGTCACACTATGACAGCCGGTTGCCGATGAATACCTGATGGGGTATGACTCGAAGGAGTCCGATTCACCATGAGAAATACCGTATATTTCCGATACAAAATGGTTATCCTCTCTATAGTATTATTACTCTTGTTAGGAGGATTCCCGATGACACCCGCTCATGCCCAATCGACTCAGAAAGCGACCTGGCTGTGGAACACACAGCTCATTGTGGATTCTACGGCCAGTATTTTATCTTTTGCAACAGCCCAGAACGTGAATCTGATCTACCTGCAGGTCAATGCCGATCTGGAGGCTGATTACTACCAACGCTTCATCTCTGCCGCTTCTGCACAAGGAATTGCCGTGCAGGCATTAGATGGAGCCCCCTCCTGGGCGCTGGATTCCCGGCGTCATGAACTTCAGGCCACGCTTGACTGGATTGCCACGTATCAGAATAATGCCTCTGCAGATGAGAAGTTCAGCGGTATCCATATTGATATCGAGCCTTATCTGCTGCCTGAATGGCGCAGTGACCAGTCCAGCGTTATCGCCGGCTGGCAGCAAAGTGTGCAGCAGGTCGTACAGGCTGCATATACGCTGAATATCCCCGCTTCCGCCGATATCCCGTTCTGGCTGCATACCCTGCTGAACGCTGACAAATCTGCGACGCTCAGCAGCTGGATGATGCAGCAGTACGATTCCATTACGATCATGGCTTACCGTGATACCGCCTCCGGAATTCTGGATGTCGCCGAAGCCCAACTCGCCGAAGGTGATGCTCTCGGGACACCTGTCTATGTAGGGGTAGAGACCAATCCTTCTGCGGAAGGCGATAATATCACCTTCTACGAAGAAGGCTCTGCCTATCTGAATAACCAGCTTGCCAGAGTGGTCAAGCAGGCTGGCACACATGAGTCGTTTGCCGGAATTGCCGTGCATGATTATGCCGGCTGGTCAGCACTCTTGCAGCAATAAGAATAGAATCTATAACCGAAGCAGCGCGGAAAAGAGTCTTTCTCTTCCGCGCTGCTTCAGTTTATTTTATGTAATCGTCCATATACTGCAATAGTCTGTATATTGCGTAGAGATACGATGCGACTTACAGCCCACCAATCTGTCTTTAGGCCCGGTTTTTTAATTTGCAATATTTGCAATTTGACGTTTTTGTAGTTTCCTGGCGATTAATGTAACAAAAATGTTATGCAATAGTATCTATTTACGGAAGATTCATGGCTTCCTGTCTTGTTATGATGGATACAGAAAATTGCAGGTAAGGAGCGTCTTATTCATGTTACATAAGCAAAAATGGTTACTCGTTCTACTCATCGCCGTACTGCTGATTCCCCAGACAGCAACTGCTGCCAAGTCGGAAGGCGCCAGCAAAAACAAATCGCATTCATCCAAAGTGATCTATCTGACCTTTGACGATGGACCTACCGCACATACGATGCAGCTGCTTGATATTCTCGATCAGTACAATGCCAAAGCGACTTTCTTTATGCTTGGACCGCATATGGAGCATTTTCCTGCAGCGACCAAGCGAATTGTCAAAGAAGGCAACGGGCTTGGACTGCATGGTGTTACTCATGTGGTTAGCAAGTTCTACAGCTCTCCATACAGCGCCTACAAGGAAATGAAAGGTGCCAACGAGAGCCTGCATAAGGTAACCGGCAAGTACACCAGCCTCGTCCGTACCCCTTATGGCAGCAAGCCGTATCTCAAAAAATCCTACCGGGATATTATGCTGAGTACCGGCGGTTTCCATCTGTGGGACTGGAATGTGGATTCCCTAGACTGGAAATACAAAAAAGACCACCAGAAGGTCTGCAACAACGTCATGAGCGAAGTGAAATCCGCTGAACGCCGCGGCATGGACCCGGTTATACTGATGCATGATCAGCCGGCCACCCTCAAAGTACTGCCATCCGTACTCAAAGAGCTCAAGGCGCAAGGCTACCAGTTCAAAATACTGGACAAGCAGGTAAGCCCGCTGAACTTCTGGAATGACAGACGCTAATCCGCTGTAATGGCTCCCAGAATACAGCCATCAGCATAGATCGACCTCCACCCCCCATCCACAGCGAAGGATCTTTCGCTGCGGATGGGGGGATTTTATTTGCCGGAATTGTCATTCCTCCCTGTATCCGCAGATATCGCCTAGAGACAATCAGGAAGCATTGCTGTTATGATAAAGTAAATCCATCTGGTGAATAAAGGAGCATATTTATGACAGAATCACAGCGTCATGTAACAGCAGGCTATCCTTCTGTTACACGTGCCGATCGCGAACGGCATTATCGGCAAAAAGGACGGGTATTGTGGCTGACCGGATTGCCCGGATCAGGCAAGTCGACACTCGCTTTTGCACTGGAGCAGGAGCTGTTCCTGCGCGGCCAGCTCTGTTATGTACTGGACGGCGATCGGGTGCGGCAGGGGCTGAACCGTGACCTTGGCTTTGCTCCACAGGATCGCCGGGAGAATCTGCGCCGGATCGGAGAAGTCGCCCGTCTGCTGCTCGATAGCGGACAGATCGTTATCGCTGCCCTGATCTCGCCTCATGCGTCCGACCGGCAGATGGTCCGGGAGATGTTCCAGCCGCAGGACTTTTGCGAGATCTATGTCAACTGCTCACTGGAAGTGTGTGAACAGCGTGATCCCAAGGGACTCTATCACCGGGCTCGTAGCGGTGAGATTCCCGAGTTTACCGGGGTCAGTGCTCCCTATGAGGTACCGGAGCAACCAGAGCTGGTTATTAACACCGAGTTCCTGTCTGTCGAGGAATCCGTCATGCTGATCATGGAGACGCTGGAGCTGGCAGGCGTGCCAAGCATGGATGTATCGCGCTAATCCACTGACTGCTGAAGCTGCTCCCGTTCACAGCCATATAAAAGGATCTGGCTGATCGACCAGAAGCAGCTTCAGCTCCAATACAGTCTGCGGTACTCGGTCGGGGTCATCTTTTCCCTGGCCAGGAACTGCCGATTAAAATAGCTGACGCTCGGATAGCCCGCATCCTCAGCAATCTGGCCGATATGGCGGTCCGGTCGCTCCAGCAGCCACTGCTTGGCCATCTGCAATCGCGAACGGGTGACGAATTCCAGCGGCGTCATCTCGACCACACTTTTGAACAGACGGCAGAAATAATGCACACTCACACCTGCCCGGTCCGCCCAGTCCTGCAGCAGAAAAGGCTCACAGGCTTCCTGCTGCATCTGCGGCAGCAGGCTTAATATCCGGTTCTCTGCCTGGCCGGCCCGCCGGTTCTTCAGCGGCACTGCCTGATGGACAAATTCCGCCAGTACGGCATAAGTCAGGGTGGATAACAGTGCCGGGTGCAGCATCCGGTGCTGCTCTGCCTCTTCCAACAGAGCCAGATGCGCCATCTCCCATGCCTCCCGTTGACGCAGCGTCCACAGCAGATGCCGGTGAAATCCCCGCTCGATCATATAGTCATGCAGACGTTCCCCGTAGAAATGAACCCACCGTACATCCCACGGATCATCTTCACTGCTGTAATACCGCTGACGCTGATGCGGAAAATACAGCACCGCCTGACCGCTGCGCAGCTCATGCACCGTTCCTTCCACCTCCACATATCCTTTCCCGGCAGCTACATAATGAATATTGAAGTTATTCAGCGCTCCCTCTTCCCTCAGCACGGAATGTTCCGGCTGCTGATGGTAGTGTCCGACCGACTCAGGGAGACAAAAATACGGCTGTTCCTGCAGCGTAAGCAGTACCGTCTGTCTGATCTTCTTCACCTTCTCTAATGACAATATTGTGTTAACCTTATTCAATATATTATCATTTCCAAGCCTTTTTGAATTCATTATAATCACAATATACAAGTAAAATTTGCTCTGCGAAAGGAAGCGATGTCAAGTGGAATATATCCATATTGAAGGCGCCCGCAAACCGGTCTCCCGGCTGATCAAAGGCACTGACTATTTCAGGCATGATACGTACGAGAAAGCTGCAGACAATCTGGACGCTTTTCTGTCGATTGGCGGCAGTACGGTAGATACCGCCCATATTTACTGCGGCGGCGAGAGCGAGGAAGTGCTCGGCAAATACATGCAGGAGCGCAGTAACCGGGAATCCATCGTGATACTGACCAAGGGTGCGCATCATGACCAGAACGGACCGCGGGTGAATGCCGAAGCGATCCGCAGCGATCTGCTCACCAGCTTGGAGCGGCTGCAGACCGACTTTGTGGAGCTGTATGCCCTGCATCGTGATGATCCATCCGTTGCTGTAGGCACTATTCTGGAAGCGCTTAACGAACATCTGGAAGCCGGACGGGTCGGAGCGATTGGGGCTTCCAACTGGACCTGGCAGCGTCTGCAGGAAGCGAATGATTACGCAGCTTCCCATGGACTCACCGGCTTCAGCTTCAACAGTCCGAATCTCAGTCTGGCCAAAGCCAATGAACCATTCTGGCCAGGCTGTGTATCCGCTGATCATCAGATGCTGGACTGGCATGAACAGACGCAGCTGCCGCTGCTGTCCTGGTCGTCCCAGGCGAGAGGTTTCTTTACCGGACGCTTCACCCCGGAAGTGCGGGACAATGAAGATCTGGTGCGTGTGTTCTACAGCGACGGCAACTGGGAGCGCCTGCACCGAGCGGAGCAGCTAGCCGGACAGAAACAGACGACTCCGATCCAGATTGCACTCGCCTATGTGCTCAATCAGCCATTTCCAACATGTGCATTGATCGGCGCACAGAATCGTGAAGAGCTGCTGTCGTGTGATGAGGGTGCACGTATTGCCCTGTCCCGCGAAGAGGTAGATTGGCTGGATCTGAAATAAGGCTGGAAAGAAAGCATCAAATAAGCCGTTCCTATCGAATTTTTATGATCCAACCTGCTTGTTACCATTCAAAAAAGGAACAGATTAAACTGCTTATGCAGTCGTCTGTTCCTTTTTGTTAAACTATTATAAATGACTGTTACTGTGCAGCCGTCTGATACGCCAGCAGCTGGTGGAACGTGCCTTTGGTCTCGTTGGACAGCTGGTTGAATCCGCCCTGCTGTACGATCTGGCCTTGATCCATGACGATGACCTGATCGGCGTTGCGAATCGTGGACAGACGGTGGGCGATCACGATCAGCGTGATCTTGCCTTTCAGCTTCTCCAGAGCGAGCTGCACCTTGGCTTCATTCTCCGTATCGAGTGAGCTGGTCGCCTCATCGAGAATCAGCACTTCCGGCTTGCGCAGAATGGCACGGGCCAGCACGATACGCTGACGCTCTCCTCCGGACAGGCGAACTCCCCGGTCCCCAATGACCGTATCCAGTCCAGCGGGCAGCTGCCGCACAAACTCTTCACAGGCGGCAAAAGACAATGCTTCCCACAACTCGTCTTCACTCGCATCCGGCTTCACGAGCAGCAGATTCTCACGAATACTGCTGTGGAACAGAAACGGCTCCTGAGCGACATAACCGATCGAATTGCGCCAGGACAATAGGCGTTCTCCGGTCAGTACCTCTCCATCTACCGTAACCCGGCCTTCCTGCGGCTCCATCAGCCCCATCAGCATATCGATCAGCGTACTCTTGCCTGCTCCCGAACGTCCGGCGACAGCGGTCATCTGACCTGCCGGAATGAACAGATTGATATTCTGAAGGGCATTGCCATGCTCCTCACTGTAGCGAAACGATACCTGCTCACAGCGGATTCCTTCCTGCAGCGGCTGTACCGGTCCCTGACCGTAGCCGACCGGACGATACGATTCCTCGGCCTGTTCACATTCGGCCTGCAGCTTGGACAGTGCGCGGAAGGCAGGCAGCAATGCACCTATGTATTCCAGATACGACTGAATCCCGCTGAATCTCGGCCACAACCGGGCAAAGATCAGTACGATCAGCACCGAACGCTCTGGCTGCAGCTTGAATACCTGTGCAGACAATACGATAAAGCCCACGATAAACACAACCGAGATCAGCTTGTAGATAAGCTGTGTCGCCGAATTCAAGCGAATCTGCTGGATCAGGTTATACTCCAGCTTGTTGGCCATTTTGCGGAACCAGTCAAAATGCGATGCTTCCAGCATATTGCTTTTGATATCCTTGATACCATTCAGGTTCTCCTGAATCCCGGAGAAATAGTCCTGCGACAGCTGGGTCATCTTGTCCCCGTAGGACTTGGATCTGCGAACAAATTTGCGCGAATACAGCGCCAGCAATCCGCCGCCGATCATTACCAGCAGCGTCATTTTGAATGACAGCACCATGGCGAATCCGATCTGAATCACGGTAAACAGCAGCGAAGTGGACAGCATCAACACCAGATTGGTACCCTGGCTGACCCGGGCCAGTTCGGTAGTCAACATATGACTGAGATCCGCTTTGCGCTTGCGCAGGAAAAACGACCAGTTGGAGCGCATAATCGAGCGATATACACGCAGACGCAGGCTTTTGATAAATCCCTGCTGGATCTCGGCGCCCATAATCGCCTGCTTGCGCTGCATCAGTCCCTGCATAATCGTCAGCAGACTGTAGATGGACAAAATAATGATCAGCGTCGTGGTGACCGGCATTTGCTTGAGCGGTTCGAACAGTCCAGCCATCGGCAGCGTACTGCTGCCTCCGCCGCCAAATACACCAATCAGGCTGAGCAGCGGTACCAGCATATACAGGGTGACCATATCGAGCAGACTGATGACCAGCATGAGACCGATATAGAAATAGATCCGTTTACCGCCATATTGACGGAGTTCATCTACATAGCTGCGAAGCTCTTTCACTGTCCCACCTCCCGCTGCAAGGCACTGCGGCGCTGGTTACGACGGTACAGCAGCAGAAATGGGTGCAGCGGATAATACATGAAATGCAGCGGCTTAGGCAGCGGCAAGGTCTGCATATCCCAGGCATCCGGTGTCATTTTGCGCCACCAGAACAATGCTTTCTGTCCATTTGTACGCAGTGCGTACTGGTAGGAACGGTATTTCTTCGCGAGCTGCTCGGTCTCGGGTTCCGGGCAAAGGCTTACCTTTTCCCGAATAAAGATAATGACCCGCTGGGCCAGATCCTTCGCCCGCGGCCGATTCATCAGCACTTCCATCTGCAGCGTTACCGGTGTCTCGAGCAGGGAAGCCGACAGCAGGAATGCCTGTCCGATAATATGACTGCATTTGTACTGGCGAACAAGACGGCTCAGCAGTTCCCAATCGATATCCATCTGGACCAGCTTGTCTATATCGGCCAGCCAGCGCAGCCGGAACCAGGCGTGACGTGCTCCATGAACAGCGAGGTAGATCAGCAAATCCTCCTTGCCGAGCATATGCACCGCTGTTCCGCCAAATGTCAGCGTCTGTCTGCGTTCCCACAGATCAGCAAAGCTCTGCTCGGCGCCGGCATCCCCGTTCAGCCGCCAGTGCAGCTCGATTTCCACCCCGGTGCGTTCATGGGTGTAGGATTCATGATTATAGCGCCATTTCCACTTATCCAGCGTCCGGTCTACTGCCTGGGTCTTGGTATAACCAAGCTCTACCAGCGCCTGCTCCGCCTCTTCGATGCGGTCCATAGGTACGAGCACATCCAGATCCTTGGACGTGCGGCGGGACAGATCACCATACAGCAGCTGGGCCAGTACCGGTCCTTTGAGCTGCAGAGCCGGAATATTCTCATCCGAGAGCTTCTGGCTGACCTTTTGCATCTGACCGCTCAGCTGCAGCATCGTAAATGTATTATGGTGATATCTGTGATTCAGCCACTGCATCGTTTCCTTAGGCAGCAGTTCGCTCTGCCGGGACAGATGCGCATGGATGGTCGGATAGACCCGGTGGTGCATGGACAGCGAACTGAACTCCTGCCAGTCCAGCGCAGATTCCACGCCAGCCAGTAACAGGTCAGCAGGCTTATCCTTCATTGAATCCAGCATCAGTTTCAATTCGACAGGGAAGTTCCGTAGATCAAGGCCCCATTCCTTATTCATGGCTTACTCCTTTATTCTGTATTCGTAATAATCAGTTAAATTGCTTGGCAAAACGTCCGACAACCGTATACTGTTCGATTTCCTTGGCGCCGGTTAAGTAAAAGCGTCCGCTTCTCAGCCACGCATGGGCGGCATTGCTGCCTTTGGCGTCACGACGCATGCCCAGATAGAGCGTGCTCGGCAGCTTGCGGCGTTCAAGCATTTTCATCGCGGCAAAGGCCATAACGAGACATTCCGTTTCCCAGAACACATGCGGACTGACCAGATGCAGCGCTTTGGAGATCTGTACCGCCTCACGATGGGCATCCCGATCCGACTCATACGGGGTCTCCTGCATGTAATCACCGAGAGAAGGCGATACTTTGGCAAAAGGACGCATCTTCATGATACGCCCCCAGGCCAGGTAGAACAGGGCTTCCAGCATCAGCTTGCGCATCGAAGCCGGATAGCTGCGCAGTTTGGCTACTTTGGACAATTTAGCGAACGGCTGCGCCATTGACCTCAACCAGCCCTTCCTGCAGCATTTTTTCTACAAATGTTCTCACCTGCTGCTTGCATACTTCCGGTTCAACTTCGTATTCCTGTACCAGTACAGCTGCAATCTCATCGACAGTAACAGGATTTTCGCTGATATCCCAGATTCGGCCTCCAATAGCGCCCAGATTGTAATATTTGCCGGATTCGATATCCAACATGACTTTTTCTCCATTCATATCGCTGGCGATATAGTTGGAATTCTGGGTGATTTTCTGTTCGGCATTGATCAGGTTTTTAGACATTAATGGTTCCCCTTTCGCTCGTAAGCTGGTATATGGTCAGACATTGGTATCTCGATATAGGGTAGGCTTTTTATCTCCTCGGCCCATTCATCTCTCTGCCTTCAGGCATTGCTGCCGGAGCGGGATGCGGCGTGATTTTTGGAGCGGATAATGTCCAGTACCTTGTCCATGATGGCCGGTGCGGTAAAAGCCGTTGTCGAGCGCTCGATCTGGTACGCGTCCAGTTCCCCTGCCAGTGCGGCAATCTGGGAAAAATGACGTTGCTTCAGCCCCAGGCGCGGCACGATCGCACCGCGGAACGTATGGGCCAGCATAATATGAAGCCGTTCCAGCCGGTTCAATTCCGTAATTCTCGCTTCCGGTGCATCGGTCTTCACCAGTTCAAACACTCCTGCCAGCGGCACCGGCTGATTGTAAAAGCGGTCGCCGACCGGAATTGCGAATTTATCATATTCGTCATGCAAGGTCGAATACTGATCCGATGACATCCCGAAATGATTCAAACTCTCCTGCCACAGCTTCTGCTGCGGGTAGGCCGGATACACATGGGGTACTCCATTCTCATAATTTACGGCAATCACATCATCGGTGATCAGCGGATAGCCAGCCTGCATAAAAGTAGCCGCAAGCGTCGACTTCCCTGCTCCCGAATGACCGACAAAGGCATACGCCTGACCTTCGATTAGCAGCGCACTGCCATGCAACGGGAAAATGTCACGCTGCATCAGCAGAATGCCCATGCAGGTGCCCAATACAAACAGGCGCAGCTTAGCTTCACTGACCTGAGGGGATGGGTCAATTACGATACTACTGCCCTCATGAATACAGAAAATGCCGGTATCCGGCATCTGGAACATAAAGCCTGGCGGCTGCATCGTAAAGTTGGTCTCACGGGTAGAGATCGCTTCCGCCCACTGGGATAGATCCGCAAAGCGGACAGTCACATCAGCTGATCTATTTGTATTATTAACTTGCTGTAGCTCAGGCAAGGAAATTTCGCTTTTAATTCGCAGACCAAAGGCTTGGTATACGGTTTGTTGGATCGTGTTAATAGTAATAACCTCCCGATAGGTTCCCTTGCTTACTGCTTCAGGAACTTAATGCACACCGGTGATTCCATCATGCCAAAGTCCTGTTGAAGAAAATGGACCCTTATACATTTTTGGGGTATAAGGGTCACTTTGAGAATTACATTGTTGCCGGTCTTACGAAGCAACACAGGTTGCTTACCAAAAACAATCAGCAAGACTTACGCAAATCTGCATCATTTATATTCGACTTCGTCGATGACCTTTCAGCCTTCACCTGGCACTAAATCAATTAGCTGCCCGGATTGTACAGGTCTGCGTCATCATAAGTGACCCAGTCAATTGCTTTCCAGCCTTTACCTGCCGCAGTTTCGTTCATTTCCAAAACTTCCAGCGCTGGAGCTTGCCATTGCATTTTTTCGTTTTTCATCCTGTGTTCCTCCTTACTCGTTAAATAGAATGATTTGCTATGGATAAGATATGGAAATCAGCTCGGGTTGTACAGGTCCGCATCGTCGTAAGTAACCCAGTCGATGACTCTCCAGCCTTTACCTGCCGCAGTCTCATGAACATCCAAAACTTCCAAGGTTGGTGCTTGCCATTGCATTTTTTCCTGGTTCATTGATATTTCCTCCTCAAATGTTTTGGATTCAGGGGTGAGCCTGTTACTTACATGTAAATAGATTAGCTGCCAATTGGGTTGTAGAGATCCGCATCGTCGTAAGTAACCCAGTCAATGACTTTCCAGCCTTTACCGGCTGCTGTTTCATTGACATCCAAAACTTCCAGCGTTGGAGCTTGCCATTGCATTTTTTCGTTTTTCATGAGATTTTCCTCCTCAAATGTTTTGGATAGATTGGTCGTGCAACTTACCCCTTTAACATGCGACAATTAGCTGCCCGGGTTGTACAGATCGGCATCATCGTAAGTAACCCAGTCAATGACTCTCCAGCCTTTACCAGCTGCAGTTTCATTCACATCCAGGACCTGCATTTCTGGAGCTTGCCATTCCATTTTTGTCATGTTCATTATTCACCTCCTTTATAGGGTATACCTTGCTATGCTAAGCTGCGGATAAAGCGTCCCACGATGAGACTGCGCATCAGCAAGCGTGTAGCCGGATTAAATGCCGCTTCAGCGGTTGGTGAATCTCCCACTTCCTTCAGGGCTTCCATAATATTGCCGGTGTTCATCCACTGCGCAGCTGCCGGGTCCCGGCAGATCTCGCGGATCTCGCTCGTAAAAGCAGGCCACATCGGCAGCATACGCTGTACCCAGTCGGCAGGCTGCAGACCGCGTACTTTCTGATTGAGCCTGATCTTGTCCGGCAGATCTCCGGCTGTTGCACGCCGGATAAGCGCGCGATCCATTCCATTTTGCACATACTGGTTATATGGAACCGACAGACAGAACTTGATAATCCGCGGGTCGTTGGTTGGGTCGCGTTCCCAGACACCGTAGCCCATTGAGATCTTGGAGGTGACTGCACCGTCCTTGTTGGCCGTCGCCAGGTTGGAGAACTTGCCAAGCCGGATATCCTGATCGCTCATCGTATCACTGCCGACCAGATCAAGCTCGGCCCGTCGTACTCGCTCCGCCATTCCGGTTCGCTCCGCCAGCTCCGGATTAATCCATTTCAACGCATCCGGCCGTCCCAGATCGCGGGTACTGCGGCTCAACTGGGGAAAGGCGGACTGATGAATCTGCTGAATGATCTTCTTGCGCCGTATGCCGGCATTCTGACTGTACAGCTTCATTTCCTGATACAGGCGAATCCACTGGAATTTCTTGAGCATCTCACCATAATATTCAATCGCCGGTCCCCAGGAGATCGTAAAGTTCCCCCGTGCTCCCGTGAGCAGTACACCTGCTCCCTGCTTCTGCGCCTGTTCGAAAATGCCGCGAATCCAGAAAGAGTTCTCAAAGTACTTGTAAGGCATCTCCATCAGGGCAAGCCAGTGTTCCACTTCACTAAGGGGACTCCGATCGGCAAAATTCATATACGTATCATGCACAGGATGGATTTTGCTGACATGTCTCACGGTCTCTTCAATATACGGCCGTTCATTGGCCATGAGGCGTGAGGAGGTCCAGTCTTTGAAGCCGGGAATGGGCACAAAGCTGTATGTATGAATCGGCTTGTTCTGACCGGATAGAATTTTCGCGGCATAGCTGACGACGCTGCCGGAATCAAGTCCACCGCTCAGTGTAGCTGCTACGCCATGGCGGGTACGCACCTTCGCTCGTATGACCCGTTCAAATACGTCGCGGAATGCTTCCACATACTCGCCATCCGACTTGAGCCGCAGCGGTTCATCCGGCAGCAGGGTTCCGTACTGGTAAATGGATGATTTGTCTGCAGACAGTATCATCGCATGTGCCGGAGGCAGCTGATTGATCTGCTCGTATACTGTTGCCTGAATATCGGTCGATTCTTCCATAGCGACTGTCGTCAGGAATTCCGCCATCCACGGAGTGGATAATTTCTTGCTCACATCCCCGGTCTGGAAAAGGGCTTCCATCGTACTGGCAAACATGAACTTCTCTGCGGTCTGGTAATAGTAGAGCGTCCGGTTACCGGACCAGTCTCTGGCCAAAAACAGCTGCTGTCTGGATTCATCCCAGATAGCAAAGGCGAAGTCGCCGTTCAGATAACGAGGCATCTGCTCGCCCCATTTATCATAGGCATGCAGCAGCAGCATGATATCGGGTATATCGATCAGGGAAGCATTTAATCCCAGCTGGCCGAACAGCTCCTCACGATTATCGATAATGACATCGCCCGTGATCGCCATTCGTCGAACCGCATCATAGTAGGGCACTTGCTGATTCACCGCTTCCGGTGTCACCCACTGGTCATGGCAGCCGAGGAAAAGATGCTCCCCCTGCCATACTGCCGAAGCATCAGCAGGATATTTCTCCATACTCTGCATCATACGATTGCCCTGCTGCTGCAATTCTTCGCTGTTATGCCGTCCTGCCATGTCCCAGATTCCAGCTGTTGCACTCATGCCTGCACCCCCTTTGGTGGTTAGTTATTTCAATATCTGTGTATTTATAAATCAGTTACTGTATTGGTGTGGAATAATAAACTCTCGGCATCTCATGCAGCAGCTTTTTACTGTACTGCTTGAGTTGATCGTGCTGCTTCCTATAATGCAGGAGACGCCGTTGATGATGCTCAATAAAAGAGATTACCTGGTATACCTCTGTCTCCGTCAGCAAGGCATCGGGCAAGGTACAAGATATGTACTTGTCTGTTTTGCTGCCATTCAAACCGCTGGCAGCCAGGGGCCTGAATCCGTCTGATTGCTGCGCACGAATCAACTGTTTATTTAATAAGTTAGTTTTATCATCCGCAATTATCATCTGATTTCTCCCTCCTGTCCACTCTCTTGATCTGCTGCGAACAATTACATCTGTTGTTAGACCTGAACCATTTACGAAAAAACGTAAAATCATCGCTTCGACAAACTCTGCTTGGATGAACGGTTTGTTTAACAGGTATACAGGTTGTTAATTAATCACCGAGCAAATTTACTCATTGTTACCTTTACCCATTTGTTATTCGTTTTGAATAACTTTATTGATTTGTAACATATTATATACTCTAATCGAATAATTTACATGATAAATTTTCCAATTATTAAGATAAATTATTTTTTTCTTTGAATGAACAAATGCTGAGAGACCTAGGCTGGTATAGATTCTTATCTAACATTTATGGTATTTTAAGTAAAAATAATTGCAAAAAACCTTATATCATAAGGGTATTTGCTAACTTATAATCATGGTCTATTGTTACTTTTTTTATTTTTATTCTCTTTGGTAATAGGACAATAGTAAGCGTTTAATTTTATTACATTTTTGTTACAAAGACATTTTAATTGTAATCAATTATGCTATTTATCCCAACAAAAGATCGTATGTTCCCTTTATATACCTAATTAAAATATTTAAAATTTTAGCTATCTGACTGAGTTTATATCCGTATTCATGCCTTTTACTGACCTCCTATGTAATCTTTTAGCTATTATCCCATTTATTTTTATGTTGTCACCCTGTCTTCAATCAGCTGGGCCATTTACTTTTTTAAGTATCATTTTCAAGAAAAAAAGAGCAGGGCTGTAGTTATGCCCTGCTCTTTGCAACTGCTTTTCGAATCTTTTATGGCAAGGATTCCCCTCTTGCGCTTACATACAGAGTATACCATTCTTCCCGGGTCATCAGCTGAGATTGGCGTTCAGCATCCTGGCAGGCCTGGATCCGCTGTGGATTGGCCGTACCGATAATCGGTTGGATCATTGCCGGATGACGCATCAGCCAGCCGAGCACAATCGCTTCGGGAGTTGTCTCCTTTTCATTCGCCAGCTGCTGTACGAGCCGGGCCGTCTCCTGAATATGCTTTGGTTCCTCTTCCGCATTGCGGCCGGAGAATTTGCCCTGTGCGAGCGGTCCCCAGGCCTGAAGCTGAATATCCTGTGCACGACAGTACTCCATCAATCCCTCTGCAAAGTTTACCGCTGTGCCCGCCGCCTGATTCACATGTACACCCTGATCGATAAAGTGCAGATGTCCGAGACTCATCTCCAGCTGATTAACGGCAAAGGAATCCGGTATCGCCTGCTGCAGGAAAGCAATCTGTGCAGCACTCATGTTGGATACGCCAAAATAGCGTACTTTACCGGAAGCTTTGAGTGCAGCAAAAGCTTCGGCTACCTCTTCCGGTTCCACCAGCGGATCCGGGCGGTGCAGCAGCAGTACATCCAGATACTCGGTGCCCAGACGCTCCAGACTCCCATCGACTGAATTTAGAATATGTTCCCTGGAGAAATTAAAACGGCCAGGCAGATCATCGTCCTGCAGCTGAATCCCGCATTTGGATTGGATGACGATCCGTTCGCGCAGTTCCGGGCGGTTATGCAGCACACGTCCGAATACCTGCTCTGCTTTGCCTTTTGTATAAATATCCGCATGATCGAACATGGTGATGCCGATCGACAGCGCAGCATCCACCGCTGCTTCCGCTTCCTTGACATGTTCATCGGTAAATGGCGTCTGATCCCAGCCGCCTCCAAAAGGCATACAGCCCAGAGCCAGACGACTGCTTGAAATTCCGCGCCGGGCCAGTGGCATAATCTTGGTCATTGTATTTCCTCCTGTCTATGATAGCGCTCTTATTCTATCCTATGTTCTCATAATTGCATCGGTGAGCACAAGCTATCGTATTATTACCCATAAAATAGGCAGAAGATATGGCGATTCCCTTCAATGGACGTACACCGAGCTTATCCGATAAGGTCCAGACCCTGTCCGCAACAAAAAAGGAGCAGCCTATGCAGAGGCTGCTCCTTTTTACATATCGTACCTATATCATCTTATGTTCCATACTTCTGTTATCGCTCTACTATATATAGAGAAAACGGTATTCAAACTGCTGCTGCTCTCTACGTTTACTCTTTATTAATACAATTCCAATTCATTCACTACAATCTGAGTCGGGCCGGAGTTGCGGTTAATGATCAGTTTGTACGCCTTGTAGGCACTATCGTTATCTACAGCATAGATTTTCTTTTGGCCTGGCTCCCAGCGCATGGAGGATTTCACTTCATGAATGACTTCTTCCCACTCTTTGCCGTCATTGGAGCCTACCAGCATCCATGATACCGGAGCCGTCGATTTGCTGGTTACCGCGATCGCATAACCTTTGATCACTTTTGGACTGGCAAATGTATAGGTCAGGGATGCATCTACATAGCGCTGTGCATCGGATGTCCAGGCACTGTCACTGCTCAGTGAATGATCAAATACTTTCCAGGCGGACTCTGCATTCACAGATGCTGTAGCTGTACTGCCAGCTGCGAGACCTGTATTGCCGGGTGTCGCTGAAGGAGCGCTCATGGCCGGGATGACATTGGTATTGCCGTCAAACTGGGCCAGTTCCAGCTCATTGATGCCTACCCATTTGCTGCCGTTGTTGCCGGTAATGAAGAGGGCATAACCCGAGTAAGCAACATCATTATCCACTTCGAACGTACGTTTTTCACCTTTTGCCCAGCCGCTTTGGTTGGACTGCTCATCGATTACGAGCCAGTTGTTGCCGATCTTGCCGGCGAACTGCCATTTTTTTGGTGCATCTGCCGCATCATACGTATCTGCCTGTACTGTATATTTATTGACAACCTGCTTCTGGTTCAGTTCGTAAGACAGGCTGGACATGCCGCCTGCCGGTGCTCTCCAGTAGCTGTCGCCAGTTCCGTTATTGTCAAAAGCTCTCCATGCTTCATAGCCTGTTTCTTCTACACTGGCTTTGGCTGTACCGTTGCTGCCAACACTGCTGCTTAGTGCCGGTACGATATCTCCACCATATTGCAATGCATGCGCTGTTCCACCCTGAAAGACAGTCCCCAGAAACAATGCGCCAGCCAGTACCATTCCGTTTTTAAAAGTAAGCAATCCCATTTTAAATCTCTCCTTTTGAATTCAATCGTTCTTTATATTTGTGATAAAGCGGATGGGATAGCTTTCTGTAGAAGTGCAATACATCATCGAGTACCAATTACAGTTCCACTCCCATAGAACCGTCTGAGTTTAAAGACTGATGTTACTGTCTACATCCATTTCTCCCCAAAAAATGAATGAATATTTCCCTGACGGTTAAATAACCATATTTTAGATTGTTGACTCACTTGATTACATATTATTTTATATTTTTCCATTTTTATTCACGCTTTTATCATCCCTGTTTTTTGCCCAGCCACAGGATGGCTGCCTCCTCCCATGCCTTATTTTTAGAATATACAGGTTTCACAGTTGTTAGGTGTACTGGAGAGAACTATGTACAGTCTCTGCTCATCAATAGAGGACTATTTTTGCTGCGACTCCTATATATTTCTAATAAAAAGTATTTATGGATAAATTCTACCTCCATCTGCTTTAATTGAGATGATGCGAATTACTCATTTATCTTTTTTTTCGTTTTTTACCTTTAAATGACTGAATTTGACCGAATAACAGGCATTTTTATGCGCTCTTTCCGTCTCTGTTTCTCTGTGCTGCCTTTTCATTGACTTTTTTCGACAAGGAATATGCATTTTTATGTAAATATTCATATAATAAAAAGGACCAATCCGCCATGGGATATGGTCCTTTTCGTTATTATTATATGCTTCTGCACAAATGTGAATTTATTTACGGTTTACTGTGAAGGCAGTTCCTTCGGAAGTCACGGTCGCACCCAGAATTCCAGCTACCGAACGCAGGGGCACATAAACCTTGCCCTTGACGTTGATCACTTTGGAAGACAGTGTCTGGGTCTGTCCATCGACTACAGCCTGGTTGGAATTCAGCTTCAGTACAGTCACCGTGCCAGTAATATCATCGGTCAGTGTGAGCTGCTTGGCGGATGCATTCCATTCCATTTTGGCATCCAGCGCTTCTGCCAGATCCTTGGCCGGGACCAGAGTTACACGATTGCGGGTAATAACATCGTTATAATCACCATAGTCTCCAAAATAAACTGTTTTTACAGTGATGCCATTCATGCTGTTGAGCAGCATGTACAGTGGAGACGTCTCCTCAAAGTTACGCAGGAATGTACCTGGCGTTGTCTTCTCGGACACTTGCAGTACACCACCTGCAGTATCCACCGGATCGGCAGTCACATCGCCATTGATATTCCACACTTCGCTTGCTGTTGTAATACCGATTGAGCTAAATGGTGTATACTCCGTATCCGGCAGTGCAATCGTCAACTCCATGGACTGCTTGCGGATATACATATCCTTATCGAAATATACATCGGTACTGACACGTGTATTCGGTCCGAACACAGTATTAAATTCAGGCGATTCCTGCAATTCAGCCAGCTGGCTGTCATACTCTTTCAGAACGAGTGTAAGCATTTTGCTGATTTCCTTGTATCCGCTATTTACAAATTCCTCTCTGCTTCCCATCGTGTCCATTGATGATTGGTCATCGGCTTTTTCGAGTGTAGAGGCCATAAAGTCATAGAATACACCAATCAGCTCACGGATTCCCTGCTCATCCTGCGAAATGCTGGTGAGGAACGGTTTGACCAGTGTGATTAATTCCTGTCCTGTCAGCTCCACATGCAGCTGAGTCAGATCAAGAGTCTCGCCGTATACTGACTGCTGCACGGAACTCACCGAGATATCGGATGGATTCGGCAAATGGGTGTACAGGAAAGAGATGATTTGTTTGGCAAATTCCTGTTCTTCTCCCTGAAGGGAAGTAGTCGTCAAGCTGCCACTCAGACCGGATAGGCCTGTCATGGAATCATTGAGGGCAAAAGATATGTATATTGGCTGTTTCGCGCCCTCCAGATCGATGGTCATTCCTCTGTCATCCAGATAGAGGTGATATGGCAGTTGTTGGCCGCTGTATTGCACGGCACCTTTTATGGAAACTTTGCCGTCTGCCTGAAGTTTGGCACTATCAATATTCAACTGCAGCGAGTTCAGGATGGTGGCCATCTTGATGTCATCTGCACTGGCTGTACTGGAAGGTGTCAATTGAACCGACAGCGTCTGACTGGATTCCATTGATTTGACATCCAAGTTGCGGATCATGGCATTTTTGATATCCAGATTCCCAACCGCCTGACAACCGGACAGCACGATTAACAGCAGTACCAGTGGAAGTGTAATCCATAATTTCCTTTTCATGATTAATCCCCTTTCGTAGTCGGAATTCCTTTCCATTATCCCAGCTTCCCAACCATTTGTAAAATAACTCTGTAATTTTATGTAAATATGGGTGTATGATATTTGGCTATCCGCATGGCTTGCTGTGCCTTGCGGGAGAGCGATTATGGTACAATACAGCCTGATAGCTAGTGTAACTGATAATAAGACAAGATCAATAGACAAGCTGGAGGAATCATCCATGATAAAAAATGAAAAGATCAAAGCATCCGAAGTACATCTGACCGGTCTAAGCGGTGAAGATCTCGGGATTATGCCGACGAACGCAGCGCTGCAGATGGCTAGGCAGCTAAAGGTCGATCTGGTATGCAATTCGCTATTCAGCAGCCCGCCGCCCTGTCAGCTGATCGCTGCCGGAGCCGCCAAACAGAACAAACAGCAGGCTGCCAAAAGCGACCGCCCGGCCAAGGTCAAAGAAATTCGTCTTACTGCCAATATCGAAGATCGCGATTATGAAACCAAGAAAAATCAGGCACACCGCATTCTGCAGTCCGGTAATGCCGTCCTGCTCGTTGTTAAAACCCAGGGAAGCAAGGAAACCGCCAAAGCCAAAGCGATTATCGAAGACCTGCTCCGCGATCTCAAGGAAGTCGGCAAACCCCAGACCGGCATTCAGGTCAGCGGCAAACAATCCATGGTACAGGTCGATCCGGTATAACACTATATTTTGGAAAATCCATGCAAAAAAGGATCACCCGAATGATTGCCGGGCGATCCTTTTTTATTTCTTATACAGCGCCTTGCTGCCACTTTGGAAGACGTCTCTGATCCTTACAGCTGCGGATCACGGATCGGGCGTCGCAGGCGGAGCATGGCTATACTTTCCTGCAGTACCCGCTGCAGTTCGGAACCGATTATCGGCTTGCTGATAAAGTTATGCATGCCTGCAGCCAGGCAGCGCTCCCTGTCTTCATGACGTGCAAATGCCGTTACTCCGATAATCAGGGGAGTCTGTTCATCAGTAAAATGGCCCCGGATCATTTCGGAAGCTTCCAGTCCATTCATGCCCGGCATCTGTACGTCCATAAAGATTAGATCATACGTTTTGGCCAGACAGGCCTGAACAGCCTCTTCCCCATTCATGACCAGGTCCGCCGTGTAACCTTCCCGCTGCAGCATGGACAGCATCACCCGTTGATTGGAAGGATGATCTTCGGCAATCAGTATGCGCAGCTCCGGCATTTCTGTCGTTATGCTGACCGCAGCTGTCCTGACGGTGTGACCGCCGGCATGAATACTCACCGGCTGCTGTTTATCGGCTTCGTCCTGCTGATGCGAAGGGACAATACCGAGCTTGAGTACAAACCGGAACATCGCGCCCTGATTCTCATCGCTAAACACACCGATACTGCCTTCCATCAACTCCACCAGCTTTTTACAAATGGACAGTCCGAGACCGGTGCCGCCATACTTGCGGTTCCAGACCGGATGCAGCTGGGAGAACGGTTGGAACAGCAGGTGCTGCTGATGAAGGGCAATGCCAATCCCTGTATCCTGTACAGCAAATTCAAGCCAGATCTCTTCCGGATGGTCACTCTGTCCTTCGGAGCGCTCCAGGGCACGGACGGACACTTTGATCTGGCCCTGCTCCGTGAACTTCACCGCATTCCCTACCAGATTAATCAGAATCTGGCGAATCCGCCCGGAATCACCGACCAGCATCTCCGGTACCTGGGGACCGATCTCGACAGTGAGTTCGTTCCCCTTCTCGGAAGCTCTTATCAGGAACAGTTCCGCGACCGAATCGAGTACTCTTGTCGTCTCGAATGGTGCCGGTTCCAGTGTCAGCATTCCGGCTTCAGCCTTGCTGAAGTCCAGTATTTCATTGAGCAGCTGCAGCAAAGTCTCACTGCTGTTCATTACAATTTCCAGATAGCTGCGCTGCTGTTCATCCAGCTCCGTATCGGCCAATAGACCGGTCATGCCCATAATACCATTCATCGGTGTACGCAGCTCATGACTCATCACAGACAGGAATTCCGACTTGGCCCGGTCTGCCTTTTCGGCGGATTCCTTGGCGCGCAGAATCTCCTTCTCATCCGTAATATCCCGGAAGACGATAACCGTCCCGCGGTATTCTCCCTGCTCGTACACCGGTGTCACCCGGTAGGTAGCGAGGAAGCTGGATCCGTCATTTTTCCAGAAAATCGTCTCCTGGGCCTGATGCGGGGTTCCCTGCTTGATCGCCTGGATAATCGCCGATTGTTCGTTCAGGATATCCACATCATAGAGTGCCTGATTCCAGCCATCGGCGTTATAAAGACCCTGGCCTTCCTGCTGGGGTATCGTCAGACCCAGCATTTCCGCACCGGCCCGGTTGATGAAAATGCCGCGGCCTTCCGCATCCACACTGAATATGCCTTCCGAGACCGAATCAAGGATTAGTGCACGTTCATTGCCCAGCTTCTCAATCTGACTGATATACTGCTTAAGCCTGGTCGTCTCGGTAATAATGCCGTACAGCCCGATAACTTCGGTATCCGCCATAATCGGCACATTAATAACGTCCGCCGGGAAAAAGGAGCCGTCCTTGCGCGGCACCGAAATCTCATACGTCTGTGGAACGCCACGTGCCGCCATCCGGGCATGGTGAGTAATTTTTTCGAGATCTCCGGCCGAGAAAAAGCTGAAGATCCGGCGCCCGATCAATTCATGACGAGAGAAGCCGGTAATCTCCTCGAGACTGCTGTTGACCGACAGGAAATGCCCTTTGAGATCCATTGCACATACGCCGGATGGATTATTCTCGAACAGGGACCGGTAGCGATATTCACTGTCACGCAGCACCATTTCCAGATATTTGCGTTCCGTAATATCACGAGAGACCGAGGTATAGCCATAGCTGCCTTCCTGCTCGTTGTAGGCGTACCGGCTGACGGTCTCGAACCAGATGTAATGGCCCTTTTTGTGCCGATAGCGGAAAATGATTGTATCATGCTGGCTGCCTTTTCCTTTGATTTCCTCGAGGAATTGATGTGCCTTGTCGACATCTTCCGGGTGCAGGAATTCATAGCAGGAACGACCGATCAGCTCTTCGGGTTCATAACCAAGAATAATCATGCTGGCCGGCGATACATAACGGAATGTGAATTCCTGATCATCATAATGCCGGGAGATCATATCGAGTGAATTTTCCGTAATCAGGCGGTAATTGTGTTCACTCTGCCGGAGCTGCTCACTCATCTGATGGCCGGCGGTTACGTCCTGCACGATGCCGATAATTTGCAGCGGCTGACCGCTGACTTTGTCGGTAATCACTTCCCAGTAAGCCTGCACGACTTTTTGTATATCACCGGGCAGTACAATCCGGTAAAGGGCTTCCCCATTGGTACCGTCACGAACCGCATCCAGAATACATTTCATGACCCGTTCGGCATCGTCCGGGTGAATGGTGGACATATACGAATCGGTATTCAGCTCCACCGGTTTCATTACATTGCCAAAGATTCGCCGGATGTCCCTGGAGAAATGAATCCGATTATTGACCATATCCCAATCCCAGGCACCGATCTGGGCCAGCTTGTGGGCACGGGAGATAATATCTTCCTGGGCTTTGCGCTTGGTTACATCCTGCGCAATACTGAGAATTCGCTCCACTTCGCCGCTTGCATTATGCATCGTCTGGGTAAAGACCTCGATCCACAGATAATGCCCTTCTTTATGCCTAGCCCGGCGAATAAATGTTTTGCTGTCATTATACATATGGCCCGGCTTGAGCATATCCTGGGCGTCCTGCTCATGGTAATACTCCATCCGCTTGGAATTCATAACTTCATACGGCTCGTAGCCGAGCACTTTTTTGATCGAAGGCGATACGTAGTTAATCGTACCGTCCGGCAAGCTGACGGAGATTATACTGGATGAATTGCGAGCGACCATCGTATACAGGTCTTCCTCTTCCCGATCGGCAATTTCACTGGCATAGAGCACCAGATACTCCATATCCTGCTCCGGTACATCCGGATAGCGTGACGCTTGCAGGGATAACCAGATCGTATTCTGGTCGCGCCGCATCAGACGCCGCTCCAATGTGTCGTTCTGCTGCTGATACAGCCAGCTGTCCGCCAGCTTCTGTATATTCAAAAACTGCTTCAGCTCGTCCTCTTCATAATCCAGTAACCGGCAAAAAGCGGGATTGACCTGCAGACATTCACCTTGAGGCGAGAAGACTGCAATCCCTTGCGGGGTATGCTTATATATATGCGCTAGTAAGGACATGCCTGGTGCAGATGAGATATCCACGAACCAATCCTCCTTTAATTAATATGCCCTGAACGTAGTGCACGGTCAGTTATTGCTCATTACATATCCCGTCAGCTTGCTCCAATAGGCAGATCTTCCGACGCTCAGACTGCACGGTCTTTACAGATTTCACGGAAATTGCACTCTTTGCATTTGCGTAGAGACGGCATTGCTGTAAAGTAGGACTCCGGCTTGGGCCGGTTATAATAATCATCATCCAGACAGGAACGCATCTCTTCGATGTACCTGCCGATGTTTTGTTCAACTTTGGCGATATCTTCACGGGTTACGCTGTATTCCTGATGCTCTCCCGTAACCAGATATTCTACCCGGATCTGGATATTTTCCAGGGGCATATTGTATTTTTCCTGAACATACGAGGCGTACAGGTACAACTGGTCGGAAAAGTCATCTTCGCGGCCGGTTTTCCAGTCTACAATGACGACTGTGCCATCTTCTTTGCGATATAACAAGTCCATTTTGACATAAACCTTGGTGTCGAACAGAATCA
Source organism: Paenibacillus sp. Z6-24 (assembly GCF_054161335.1). Classification (NCBI taxonomy): domain Bacteria; kingdom Bacillati; phylum Bacillota; class Bacilli; order Caryophanales; family Paenibacillaceae; genus Paenibacillus; species Paenibacillus sp. Z6-24. The sequence continues at coordinate 4,068,212 of NZ_CP096398.1, forward strand.
TCGTATCCCATTTCTCGATTTCCAGAATATTCACCTGGCTGCCGGTAATCTCCTGCCAGGTCTTGTTATGATAAAGGTGACGCACGCACTCTTCCTGCCGCTGCTTGATTGTGGCAATACGGCTGTTCAGGGTATCGTCGCCATAATAGATTTCGGACAGCATCATATGATGCTTGGGATTACGCAACCAGCCTTCCAGGTCGCGGGATTGTACATACGCGTCATTGAGCAGCTTGCGCATCGTGGTATCCAGAAACTCGGGCCGCGGTGAACTTTTGGATTCGTCCCACTGTCGCAGCGCCGATTCGCACATCCGGTGCGCCAGATCGCCAAACAGCAGATAGAAATTACGCAGCTGCTTCAGCCGATAGGCCTGCACCTGCTCTTCCGAACCGAGCTTCTCATTCCAGCCGTTATGGGAACCATAATAGTGAAAGTAATATTTACGAAGACACTCATCAAACATATTGGCCCTGGACTGTGAGTAGGACCATTGCGGGTATTTTGCCATGCCAGACAGCCTTTCTGTAGATACTTGTAGATATTTATCGTAATTATACCCATTATACCAGAGGTTTTGCGATAACTCTTTAGAGAGTATTGCAAAGAGCTTCCAACCAGTCTGGGATTCGCCTAATATTCATTTCAACGTTATTAATGAAAACCCTTTCATTTTTAATGATATCCATGTATGCTGGGAATAATAAGACTAGCAAAATTACCCATATCCATTTATTACGATACTGTACAGCTCATTGAAGCCTTTTACAACAGAACTCTTTCAAGCATAAAATGTGAGATTGGAGGTTATCGATGTCTACTTCCTTTATATCACCGGAATGGGGAATCAGCCTGTCTGAGACCATCTGTCCGGACGTACAGACGACGGTTAATCTGCTGGGTATCCATCTGCGGGAGGTTAGCCGGGATTGGGAATGCCCAAGTCATAAGCATGACCAGTATGAGATCAATTATGTTCTGCAGGGAACCCAGCAGATGAGAGCGGGTACACACAGCTATACCCAGCAGGCCGGCGATGTCGTTATTCTGCCGCCGGGTATTCCGCATACGAGCCGCAGTGTCGGGGATCAGTCGCTGGTCTATGTATGCATTCATTTTGAAATGAATGATCGGGTGTTCCTGTCGCTGCTGGAACGTCTGCATCAGCTTGTTTTTCGCAAGGACAGCATGGCGGCGCAGCAGATTCAGCCGTGCATCATGAAGCTCGTCCATGCTGCCGAACATGAGAGCCAGCACATGATTACCCGCCGGATTCGTCTGCAGGCAGCTTCCTTTGAGCTGTTCAGCGTGTTGTGGGAAATTCTGTTGAATGAAGCGGCGCAGGTCTCACCGTCCACCTATGCCCATATGGAGCTGGCACACCAGATTGCCGCCCGGCTGCAGGGCATCGTGAGCCGCAATCCGAGCCAGATCGCCGAGCGTCCGGATTCACATTATGGCATCGACGATATTGCTGCCGAGCTGGGCATTAGCCCTTCGCACTGTAACCGCATTTTCCATCAGGTATTTGCCATCTCGCCGCGCAGCTACCTGTCCAATCTGGTGCTGCACAAGTCTAAGCTGCTGCTGGCCGATCCGCAGATGTCCATCCAGAATATCGCGACTACGCTCGGTTACCGGGATATCGCTCATTTCAGCCGCCAATTCAAGCGCTGGTCGGGCATTTCTCCAAGTCATTACCGCAAAACCTATCTCCAGATGCGTCAACCGCTGGAGGCAGGTGTATAAATAAAGCACACAACCGGCCAAGACATCCATGCGCAGCATAATATCAACAATGGAGTGTGAACCGTATGAGAATGGTATTTCGCTGGTTCGGTGAGAATAATGACACCGTTACATTGGACCAGGTGCGCCAGATTCCAGGCGTGGAAGGTATCGTCTGGGCTCTGCATGATCTTCCCGTGGGTGAAATCTGGCCACGGGAACGGGTGCAGGAGATGAAGACACTCAGCGAGCGTTACGGCTTACATATCGAAGTCGTGGAAAGTGTCAACATCCATGAGGACATCAAGCTGGGACTTCCCAGCCGTGACCGCTATATCGCCAACTATAAGCAGACGATTGAACATCTGGGTGAAGCCGGTGTCAAAGTGATCTGCTATAACTTTATGCCGATTTTTGACTGGCTTCGCACTGATCTGCATCATCCGCTGCCGGATGGATCCAATTCCCTGTTTTATGAAAACAGCCGGATTGAGAATATGGACCCATTTGAACTGGTGATGCAGATTCAATCCAACTCCGCGCTGACCATGCCCGGTTGGGAGCCGGAGCGCCTCTCCCATCTGACCGAGCTGTTTGAAGCATATCAGGGATTTACGGAAGAGGATCTGTGGAGGAATGTGCAGTATTTTCTGGACGAGATTATTCCTGTAGCTGAGGCCAACGGCATCCAGATGGCGATTCATCCGGACGATCCGCCCTGGTCGATCTTTGGCCTGCCGCGCATTATACGCAGTCAGGACAATATCCGCCGCTTCCTGGGCATGTATGACAGCAAGGCGCACGGTATTACGCTGTGCAGCGGATCGCTCGGCGCGAATCCGGACAATGATATCATTTCGATGATTCATGAGTTTGCAGACCGGATTCCATTTACACATATCCGCAATGTCAAAGTGGAAGAAAACGGCGATTTTCAGGAGACATCGCACCGTACTATAGATGGCACGGTTGATATCGCCGGGATCGTGCAGGCTTATCATGAAGAAGGATTCACCGGGTACTGCCGTCCGGATCATGGACGCCATCTCTGGGGAGAGCAGTGCCGCCCCGGCTATGGACTGTATGACCGTGCGCTCGGGATTATGTATTTGTGGGGATTATGGGACTCCCTGCAGTATCGCCAGAATCGCCCTCTTGCTGCAGCGACGAACCGAAAGGAAGGGATCAGCGATGAATAAATATAAGCCGCAAACTGCAGCTGCCGATCGCTTCGCTGCTTCGGGTATCGTCAAGGAGCCTGCCTTTGTGGAGGCAGACTCCGACACTGCGGTTTCTTGGACTGCCGGATCTGCAGAGGCGGCTTCCCGCATTCCGGTTTTTGAGGCTGCCGGATCTGCGGATAATACGCGATTGCAGTCTTTTTCCGATATTCCCCAGCCGCCAGCTGCTCCGGCAGCTCCCTCTACCGGCAGCTCGCTGGTAGACAAGACACTGCGCGAAGTAATCCGTACCGTAAAGGCCAAGGAACATGAGCCGCCTGCCGAGTCGAGTACCCAGCCCCTGCCGCTGCATGAAGGATTGCATGGAAAAGTTGCCGTCATTACCGGCGGGGCCGGCGTGCTCTGCCGGGCGATGGCACTGGAGCTTGCCCATCAGGGCTGCCATATTGCCATCCTGAATCGTACCGTGGAGAAAGGGGAACAGCTGGCCGAGGAGATTCGCAGCCTTGGCGTACAGTCGATAGCGGTCGGCTGCGATGTGACCCGCGAAGACAGTGTCATTCTCGCTGAGACCACGGTGACTACCCAGCTCGGCCCCTGCGATATTCTGATCAATGGGGCAGGCGGCAACCACCCGGATGCCAACACTTCCGAGGAGAGCTTTCGGGAAGCCGATCTGGACGATGAACTGAAAAAGACCTTTTACGATATCAAGATTGACGGGTTCCGGCAGGTACTCGATCTGAATATGACCGGCACCCTGATCCCTACCCAGGTATTCTCGCGCAACATGATCGACCGCCCGGGTGCAACAGTGATCAATATTTCATCCATGAGCGCTTTCGCTCCAATGACCAAAGTACCGGCTTACAGCGCAGCCAAAGCAGCGATCAACAATTTCACCCAGTGGCTGGCTGTTCACTTTGCCGATGCCGGCATCCGGGTCAACGCGATCGCCCCCGGTTTCTTCTTGACCGCACAAAATGAAAAGCTGCTCAAAAACGACGACGGCTCACTGACTGCCCGTTCGGAGAAAATCATTGCCCATACCCCCATGCGGCGATTCGGCATACCGCAGGACCTGCTCGGCACCCTGCTCTGGCTGGCCGATCCGCATACTTCCGGATTCGTTACCGGTATTGTCGTACCTGTGGACGGCGGCTTTATGGCCTACTCCGGTGTATAGCCCAGCGTAGTGGAACAAGCGGCTCATTCGTATAATGTTACTGTAGAAGATGACTATAGAAGACTATGCCAAAAAGAAGCAGGTCGGCGAAAGCCGTTGCTTCTTTTTGATGTATGTTCTTTTTAGTGTATGTTCTTTTTTTATGCCTTTAGTTATGAAAGTAAATAATGCTCAATCAGTACATTTACATTGGCACATCTCAGGCTTTGTTTACCACAACATTCTCTTCCGCCGCATAGCCCCCTGCCACTTGCTCCCGGAACACCGCCCGATAGGCAAATCCCAGCACAACAGCCGCAGTGGTCATCAGTCCCGCCACTACATACATATCCCGCATCCCAAACCGATCGGCAATCCACCCCAGCAGCAGCATCGCAATCGCGAATGTGAAGTTACTCAGCACACTCAGGGCAGACATGGCGCTCGGCGTCTCTTCCGGCGTCAGATTTTGCTGGATCAGTGTCTGACGAATGACACCAGCGATTTGTACAGGCAGTCCTGATATGGCCAGCAATATAAGGGCCAGCATAGGAATCGTATTAAAAGCAAAGAAGAATGTAACCACTACATAAACAAGCAGACTGAGCAGCATGAGCAGATATGCATTCTTTTGTATTTTTTTCACACGGGCTATAATAAACACGCCTCCTGCAATTGATCCAATAAAGAAGACTGTATTCATAAATCCCCACCAACTTACGTCTTTATGCAGCACCTGCACGACAAAGGCAAGAATAAACGCACCCAGCCAGGCTGCTCCGCCCAGCGTATCGATATTATCGACAATCGCCAGCGTACGGATACGCCGGTTGGTGGCCAGAATTTTCCATCCTTCGGAGAGCTGTTGCCCGTAAGTGGGTTTACGCGGCTCCCCCTCTGCACCGGACGCTGCAGAATCTGCGGAGTGGGCCTCCCTTAACCCGGCTGCCGCATACGGATCACGGATAAATGCCGTAAAAAACATCGCCAGAAAGTAACTGACCGACGCAATCCACATCGTCGGAATCGCCCCGATCACAGCGACGATCACGCCACTGAGTGCCCAGCCGGAGCACTTGACGATCTGGTCGCTCACCGACATCAGTCCATTGGCCCGCATCAGACCGTCACCGGTCGCCAGCCTCGGGATCAATGCATTACGCGCAGGATCGGTCCATCCATCCAGAAAGGACATCCCAAACACCGCCATGAAAATAATCGGATACAACGGTTCAACACTCGTCCACAAATAAAAGATTAGCCCCGTGAAGATCAGAAACTGCCCCAGCTGCGATCCAATCAGAATGGAAGTGAGTCGGCTCCTAGACATGACCAGCGGAGCGATCAACCCGCTGATCATTTTGGACAGCATCCGGAACAATGGAATAAAGATCGTCGTCAACAACGAGCCGCTCTCTGTAAATACCAGTGTCACCAGACTGAGCGTATACACAATATCCGCGATATTCGATACGGTCTGTGTACCCCATAACATATAAAACGATTTTCTAATCAAAAACCCCATCCCTTTCTTTGCTAATCCTTGATCTTCTAAATACATGGATATGGTATGGATTCTAAAAATTGAAGCGCTTTAAATTAAAATGCAATCAATATATCGAAACAGGTCAGGCTGTATGGATATACAACAAACTTGCTAAATATGTATGGTATTAAATTGTTCTAAATAGTAATTATATCCATAATTTAGAATTAGAAATAGTATATGATTTTCTTTTTGCTTTTGTCAATTTTAAGTATCGCATGCGTACAGCCGATTGACTAGGCAAAAAATAAAAAAATAGATTTCTATCCCCTAAACCTGAATATTATATTAATGGATTAATCTGGTTTTATCCATATAATAATAACGTAATTACGATTAAAATAAAATATTTAACTTATTTAAGATATTTATAACTCAAAATGTTGCTATTTCGCTCTTCTGCTTCTTCCAGATAGACAGAAAAGAGCACAGCGAGATAACGCTTTGCTCTTTCCATATCCAAAATAGTATATTTATCTGTTCCATTTATTACTATTGTAAAGCGTATTCAGTCTTTATAAGGATCAAATTCATCGGCACCCGCCATACATACGCCAATCGGCTTAAGTACATGCAGCACATCGAGTGTCTCGCTGTGCGCATCCAGGACAGTTTGCAGCTTGCGGTATACAAATGGACTCTCGTCCGTATCTGCCCCGCGCAGCTCCACGCCAAAGCTGGATACAGCCTGCTTCATCTGTTCGCGTGTAATCTGTCCGCCGGAGCGTGTACGGGTTTTCCAGTTCATTTTACCGGCAGCCTGAGTACGGCTCATAACCCGACCAGCCCCATGTACCGTACTGTAAAAGGCCTCCGCATTCTCTGCACTGTCCTTGCCCTGCACGATCACCGAAATATCACCCATGCTGCCGCCGATAAAGCCAAGCTGTCCCGGTGCAGATGGTGTGGCGCCCTTGCGTACCACAATCGTCTCCTGCCCGTTATGCTGCTCTTTCCAGGCAAAATTATGATGATTATGCACTTCAAAATCCGCCTCGGCACCAAGCAGTCTCAGCACTTCGTCAATCACATAATCCCGACCGGCATACGCATACCGCCCGGCCAGCTTCATCGCCCGGTAATACATATCCCCCAGCTCATCGTTCAGATCCAGCAGTACCGGCGGCTGATCCATATGTTCTCCCGGTGCCTTGCCGAGGAATTCCCGACCTGCCGCCAGATTGAGGAATCCGCTGGCTGTCTTATGACCGAATCCACGGCTGCCAAAGTGGTTCCCGATCCACAGTCTGCCGGTCTCCTGCTCTTCAAACAGATCGACATAATGATTACCGCTGCCGACCGTACCGAGCTGCTCACGGGCCAGCCGTTTCATTTTGTCATGCCCTTCGCGGCCTGCTGCGGACAGATACACATCCCAGTCCGGATCATCGAACAGTTCATGATCGACCCGCTGCTGATTCACCCGACCGACGCCAAAAGAGATACTGGCTGAGATCCGGTCCATCACCGCCTTGATCTGCGGACGAATATCCGCTGCCATCAGATTGGTGCGCACCGCCTTATTGCCGCAGCCGATATCATAGCCAACGCCTGACGGCGAGATCTGACCGCTGTAAGCAACTACACCGCCGATCGGCTGGCTGTAGCCTTTGTGATGATCCGCCATCAGCAGCGTTTGCACCACATTACCGGTCCGCGAGCAGGTCACCGCCTGACTCAATGCTCCAGGATCAGGTTCACCCCAGATGCGTACACCTTCTATCACTTGAAATGCCATTTTATTCACACTCCTTTATATAAATGTTCGTTTGCTGGTATATCTATAATCTCGGATCGTTAGCGTCCGATTCCAGACTCAGCGCAGCGAGCACACATTCATGCATACGCTCCAGCGGCGCACGGCGCACGAAGCGTTCAACCGACTCCAAGCTAAGCGCAAATTCCATCAGTGCATGGCGTTCTTTTTTACGCGTTTTGCGCTGCTTTAATCTTTTCAGATGCTCCGGCTGCAGATAATCCATACCATAGATCATATGCAGATACTTGCGGCCTCTGACCTTGATCGCCGGCTGGATGAGCCGGTCTCCATCATACATCGTCATATATTCCGGTTTGAGCACGATTCCTTCATGCCCATCCTCGGTCATCTCTGTCCACCAGCGAATCAGTTCCTGCTCGCTGTCCGGATCGTTTTCAATATCCATGACCCGGTATTCGGTCGACATAAACAGCGGACAGTATTCCGCCAGTTCAGCCGCATGCTGCATATGCCATTCATGCGATCGATCCATCAATGAACCGCTGCTGTGCGCCAGAATATGGAACGGCGCAATCCCAAGTCCTTCTATCAATGCTGTTTCGTTTACAGATTATATATAACCAGTGCTGCAGCAAATAAAATTATCGCCACCAGTATACAGCGAAGCGCCCAGCGCATACGCACTTTTTTGCGGTTCCGGTAGGTCTCTGCGGCTTCTTCATCCATCGACCAACGGGCATATCCTCCGCCCATGATCTGGCTGCTCAACAATACCGCGAGCGCCAGAAAAATCATGCCGCCCCATAACAACATACTTAACATACTTTCCAATCTCCCTTATTCCCGAGTTGCCGTAAAATTAGCACAATTCTTCAAACCAGTCATTATTCTGCTCCATGCTGCTCCTGTCCCTACTGCGAGACTGGCGCACTGGATAGCGATCAGGAGAGCAGTATTCGTGTCTCGGACGGTGCAAAATCACGGTATTTTTTGAACGTACGACTAAAATAGGAAATATCGTTATACCCCGCAGCCATCGCCACTTCCGAGACAGTCATGCTCGTATTGAGCAGCAGATACTCCGCCCGATTGATCCGCACCCGGTTAATATATTCAGTCACCGTCCGGTTGGTCAGTTCATGGAACAGACGGCTGAAATGAAACCGGCTGAGCCCTGCCAATCCGGCGAGCCGATCGATCGTAATCTCTTCAGCGTAATGCTCTTCAATATACTGCAGAATCGGAGTGAACCGCTCCAGATTTTTCATCCGGTGCTCGGTATGCTTCCAGTCCGAGATATTCGCGACATAACCGCGTACCAGCAGGGACAGCAGCTGATACATGTACGATTTTACCGATAATTCATGTCCGATTTCCCGGCTGCGGAATTCCTCCACAATCTCCGACATGCACCGCTGCAGCCGCTCATCCCCGCTAATATGACTGCGGAACAGCAGCCGGTTCTGGCTCATCGGCGTGATGAACCGGGTCTCCACCGCATCCTGCGAGGGACTCTGCAGCGAATTCAGATCGGCGATCAGCGCATAATAGATCAGATGATTGGACAGGCTCGTCCCCTGATGCAGATCATTACTGTTCAGCACAATCAGATCACCGGCCCGTACATGCACCGGCTCGGCATTGCACTCAATGATCGCTTCGCCGCTCTCAAAATACAGAAATTCCATATGACGATGCCAGTGATGCGGGAACATCACCTGCCCGTACTCATAAGACTTGCAGAAGTTCAGCTTGATCGGAAAATAGGGGTCGGGCATACTCATCGGTTCCTGCAGATCCACCGGCCAGTTCACGGGCCATCCTCCTTTGATACCGTACGGGTCTGACAGCAGATGACGCGTCAGCTCCCTGTACGTCGTCGAATGATTTCCATTGAAATAACAGTATATGTAGGCTTCTTTTCCAATTTTAACTATACCGTAAAGATCATGGATAGCACAATTGTCCAAATAAACCGCAAATCCATTCATGACCTCTCCCATAGCCGGATTATATAATCGGTTCAATCTACATAACTTCCGCTGAACAGGAGAGATACTGCACATGAAAACGACGATTGGTATTGGAGTCATTGGAACCGGAAGCATCTCGGAGTATCATCTGAAGCCTTATGCAAATCATGAGGGCGTGAGCATTCTCGGCGTCTGCGATAAAAATGAAGAACGAGCCAAAACGGTCGCTGCCCATTATGCAGGCGCCCGTGCCTACAGCGACTACAATGAACTGCTCGCCAATCCGGAGATCGATGCCGTCAGCATCTGCACCTGGAACAATACACATGCCGAAATCAGTATCGCCGCCCTCAAGGCCGGCAAGCATGTACTCGTCGAGAAACCGCTCTGCCGCACGATGGAAGAAGCACATCAGATCGAAGCCGCTGTACGGGAATCCGGCAAGCTGCTCATGGTCGGATTCGTTCGCCGCTATGACGATAATGCTCAGATGCTCAAGCATTTCAGCGATCAGGGTGACTTTGGAGATATCTATTATGCCAAGGCTTCCTATATCCGTCGCTTCGGTAATCCCGGCGGCTGGTTCAGCGATATCGAACGCTCCGGCGGCGGTCCGGTGATCGATATCGGCGTACACGTCATTGATCTGTGCTGGTATCTGATGGGACGCCCCGAACCCGTCTCGGTCAGCGGCAATACGTATTACGAGCTCGGTAACCGCGCCCATATCCAGCATTTATCCCACTACAAAGCAGCCGACTACGACGCGACCAAGAACGATGTGGAAGATATGGCCAACGTCATGATCCGCTTCAAAAATGGTGCTTCCCTGATGGTGGATGTCAGCTTCAGTCTTCATGCCAAGGAAAATGAAGGCATGATCCGCCTGTACGGCAGCAAGGGCGGATTCGAGGTCGATCCTGCCGTCTCCATTACGACGGAAAAGTACAACACCGTGCTCAATATCCAGCCGCAGACCGACCATCCCGGCTTTTATTTTGAAGGAGCATTCGAGAATGAGATTCGTCATTTCGTCGAGTGTGTGCGTACCGGCAGCCAGCCGATCAGTCCGGTCGAAGACGGCGTACAGATGATGCGCATGCTGACAGCCATTTATGAATCGGCTCATCTGCGCCGGGAGGTGATCCTGTGAAGCTGGGACTCAGTACGTACAGCCTGCATGGAGCGCTCAGCTCCGGGGCCATGACCGTGCTCGATGTGATCGATTATACGGCTGAACTGGGCGGCCAGCATGTGGAGATTGTGCCGCTCAGTTACAGCCTGTCCGACCATCCGGAGCTGACACTGCAAATCGCCGAACGTGCCCGCCAGCAGGGGATTGAGCTGTCCAATTATGCAATCGGTGCCAATTTTCTGACCGATGACCAGAGTGCCTATGAAAAGGAAATCGAACGGGTCATGAGCGAAGTCGATATCGCGGCTCGGCTCGGTGTGAAGCTGATGCGCCATGATGTGGCCTCTTCACCGGATGTGTCCATCGCCAACTTTAACCGCCATCTGGACCGGCTCGCAGATGCCTGCCGCCGAATCGCCGACTATGCCGCCAAATATGAGATTACCACCAGCGTCGAGAATCACGGATTTCTGATCCAGCACGCTGACCGGGTGCAGGCACTGATTCAGGCGGTTGACCGTCCCAACTATCGCACGACGCTGGATGTGGGTAATTTTGTATGTGCGGACGAGAATCCGGTAGCTTCTGTGCAGAAAAATCTGCCGTATGCCTCCATGGTGCACATCAAGGACTTTTACCTGCGTCCCTCCCACCGCAACCCGGGAGCTGGCTGGTTCACCAGTACAAGCGGCGTCTATCTGCGCGGCGCCATTATCGGACAGGGCGATCTCGATATGTGGAAGATCCTGCACATTATCAAGGCGTCCGGTTACGACGGCTATATTTCGGTTGAATTTGAAGGCATGGAAGATGGCATGACCGGCGCCCGCATCGGAATGGAAAATGTACAGCGGATCTGGGACGAGGTATAAGTGACGAAAAGAGAGGGATCGCCTAGTACCGCACAGCATGCCTTTGGGTCTGTCTACTGGCAACCTTATTTTTCTTCTACCAAAACTGTAAAGGAAGTGATTCCATGGCAACAGAACTTGGCAAAATCGGTGTCATCGCCGATGCATTCAAACTTGAACTGCGTGAGAATCTGCTCAAAGCCAAAGAAGTCGGTGCAGACGGCGTACAGATCTGGGCAACCGAAGGCGTTATGGACCCGGATAATCTCGGTATCGACCGCCGCCTCGATCTCAAGGAATATCTGGCTGGACTCGGACTGGAAATCTCTGCGTTATGTGCAGACTTTGGCGGCAACGGCTTCCAGAGCGAGCAGGATAACATCTGGAAAATCGAAAAATCCAAAAAGATTCTCACTCTGGCGCTGGAACTCGGAACTCCGATTGTAACGACTCATATCGGCATCGTGCCTGAAGACACTTCTGCCCCGGAATATGCTATCATGCAAAAAGCCTGCAATGAACTGGCAGCATTCGCTTCGGAATTAGGCGGCTACTTTGCGATCGAGACCGGCCCGGAACCGGCTGCTAGGCTCAAGCAGTTCCTCGATTCCCTCGACAGCAAAGGTGTCGCTGTGAATTTTGACCCGGCCAATATGGTAATGGTCACGGGCGACGATCCGGTCCAGGGCGTGTATACGCTGCGCGACTATATCGTGCATACCCATGTCAAAGATGGTATCCGCACCCGCGAAGTCAATCCGCATGATGTGTATGGCAATCTGAGTCACGAACAGGTCGCCGCCTTCGAGGATGGCAGTATCGGGTTCAAAGAAGTTGCACTCGGTGAAGGCAGCGTTGATTTCAAGGCGTATTTCGCCGCGCTGCAGGATATCGGCTACATCGGCTATCTGACGATCGAACGCGAGGTTGGCAATCAGCCGGAGCAGGATATCCGCCAGGCTGTTGAATTTATCCAGGGGTTCAAGGCAAAGGTGTAAAAAATATTCCGGGACAGTGAGATGCTTCTCCCCTGGTCCTGCAAGCCCTCGGTAAACGTGATTATTCGGGTTGCACATTTTAATATGAAATAGAGACGATCCGATATCGGCAATCCCGCCTATGGATCATCATTTATTCATAACAGACACATTATTAATAACGACCATATGCAAAAAGCTGAGTTCATCGCTGCAGATAGCGGATGAAATCAGCTTTTTGTTTTTAAAATTCATTTTTCCTTTTTAAAATCATGTTCTTCCAACATCTCGCTCTGCTTCACAGCCTACCTTAGCAGCGATACCAGCAAATACAGAGCAATTCCCCAGATCAGCAGAGCCGAGCAGCGGTTCAATATCCGGAACCAGCGCCCGCTGCGATCCAGCGTTCCGACGATCATACCTGCAGCAGCCAGCAGGGCAAACCAGATCCAGGATACCGTAATACAGGTAAGCATAAATACCAGTTTCTCCTGACCCTCATACTGCAGCGAACTGGTCCCGATCACACCGATCGTATCCAGAATGGCATGCGGATTGAGCAGTGACACCGACAGTGCGAACAGAATCTGCTTGCGCGCCGGCAGAGCATGAGCCTCATCCTGTTGTCCTCCCCCGGCATCCGTTGCTGCAGAATCTACCGCTGCACTGCGCCAGGTAACATAGCCCATATATGCAAGAAACAGAACTCCCACGATCATCAGCGCCGATCTGACCCATGGCAGCCCGAGCACCAGCACAGATACCCCGCCGACCGCCAGACCGATCAGCAGCGTATCGCACAATCCGGCGGTAATCACTACCGGCAGAACTTTCCATATTTTGCGCTGTACCATTCCCTGCTGAAAAATAAATACATTCTGAACACCGAGCGGCAAAATCAGCCCGAGTGCCAGTATAAAAGCATGCAGCAGTACACCAGCCATATGCGCTTCCCCCTTATTCACAATACCCAGTGTAACGCGGGATCGGCAGGCTGCCTATAGCCAGACTTTTTTTGCCGCTTTTTTATGCATCGACGTTAATTATACCTGTATATTTCAGAGGAACAGTGAAGTACAGTCTAAACCGGCTGTGGCAGCCGGTTGGAACGCTGCTGCCCGGAACCTGATTATCCAGACGAGCAAAATGAAAGCATAGCGATCTCTTTTCCCCCTTTCCCCGGTCTATCTCTGCTGACCATCCGCATACACCGACGTGCCTCTCGTCCTCGCCCAGTCGGCGATCCGCGACGGGTTGCCTTCCCATAATCGCTGCCTCCCCCATACATTACTCTCCGGTACCCCATCACATTCCACACGTATGACCGGGAAAAGTGCGGTTGGCCGTTCTTTGGGCAGTCCTTTGATCCACAGCACGTTCTCCTGCTGTTCAAATACCAGATCCTGTCCGGTCGTCAGCAGAGTTACCCGTTTTGCCTGTGATACCAGATCTGCCAGCCGCAGTATCGGTTCGCCATCCCAGAAGCGAATGATCAGATACAGATTGTTCCCGCTCGTCGTCTGTCTTCCCCGGGTGACGAACTCCGTCACACCACCTCCATCCGATCCGTATACCGCCTCTCCATGCACCTCCAGCCACTGCCCAATGGCCAGAGCACGCTGCACAAATTCCGACGGCAGCTGGCCATCCGGCTGAGGACCGACATTAAGCAGCAGATTGCCACCCCGGCTCCCGCCTTTCTCCGCGCATTCGCACAGCATATCCAGCAGCACATCCGCCGGGCGCCAGCGCTCTCCGGATGCATAACCCCACAGCCGCCAGGTCGTTACCTGATTGGATTCCCACAGCCTGCTCGGATCGGCTACAATCTGGTGCTCCGGCGTGCCAAAGTCACCGAGCACTTCCGAATCTCCGGCTCCTGCTCCTCCATCCGCATACGTCTTCGTACCTTCCGATGGCCCGAGCCGGTTATTGACCAGAATATGCGGCTGCAGCTCCTTCATCCGTCGCACCAGCTCCACACTGCCCAGCTCTTCCGCCGTCCGCGGCCACACCCCGTCAAAGAAAAAGTGATCGATCTGCCCGTACTCCGTCAGCAATTCCTCCACCTGGTTATGCATATATTCTTTCATGTCCTGCCAGCCCTCAGGATCAAGACCCGGCCCGTCAAAGAACGCCGGAATCCGCCAGTCCATCCATGAATAATACAGTCCGACACGCAGCCCCTCCGTCCGGAACGCTTCCACAAATTCACGCACCAGATCCCGTCCGCATGCCTGGGCAGCTGCCGAGTAATCCGTATACTTTGAATCCCACAGACAGAACCCGTCATGATGCCGGGTAGTCATACAGGCATATTTCATCCCGGCCCGGCGCGCCGTCTGCGCCCATAATCGGGCATTGAAATGCTCCGGGTTCCAGGCACACGCGCGCTGTGCATATTCCTGATGGTCCAGATGCTCGCGAAAAAGCACCTGCTCTCCGCGTCCATACTGCGCATATGGTCCAAAATGAATAAACATCCCAAACCGGCTGTCCGTGAACCATTTCCACTGCTCTGTCATTTGCTTTGCATTGTCATCATTATTCCCAGTCCTCATACATCCATCTCCATTCCGCCTGCAGCGTGTTTAGATTGGTCTTGTATCTGTGTTGACTGAATCAATATACCTGATTGTCCGTCTGGCCAATGATCGGCTGTGACTAGGCTGGTTCCAATTGTACACAGCTGGTCTTTCAAACATTATAATGTTATATCTTATTGCATTATATCATTTTCCTGAATCGGTAAATCCCTCTAATGCAAGATTCAAAGCATATATTACAAATTTGAAATCCAACTGACCAACAAAAACAAAAATGCCAAATAATTCCTGATTTTAGCTTATCAAATTACAATATATGGTTATTAATAGGTAGAGGGAATTTATCCTTTTTATATCCGATATAGAGTGTTATCCTTGGAATACACCGGGTAATTTCGACAAATCCAAGCTGCAGGAGGATTAACATCTATATGAAAAAGTGGGCGTATACGCTGATTATTCTGGGCGTTCTGGTGATCGTATATCCACAGGCGAATGAGTGGTATGACGACTGGCAGCAGCAACGTCTGCTCAGCCAGGCAGAGCTGGAAGCTGGGGCTTCTCCTCAGGATACGACAAAAAATTTAAAAATTGGCTATTCTGAAGTAAATGCTCTACTAAATGAGGGTGCTGCTGCCGATAATATAAATAGCAAGACAGAAACACCGGTAAATGGTCAGATTCTGGGGGTCATTCGTATTCCGGTAATCGACGTAGAGCTTCCGGTTGTGGAAGGTGCGACTCGTGAAAATATGCGCAGCGCCGCTGTCCATATCTCCGAGACCGATCAGCTGGGACAAAAAGGAAACTTTGCCGTTGCTGCTCATCGTGCCCATAAAACAGGACGCCTGTTCAACCGTCTGGGTGAAGTAAAAGTCGGAGACCAGATTCAGATTGAATCTTCCGGTCAGCAGTACAACTACCAGGTAGACCGGATTCGTATTGTGGAACCTACCGAAGTCTCAGTGCTGGAAAGCGATCATCATTCTCAGGAACTGACGCTTGTAACCTGCGATCCGCTCATTAACCCGACACATCGCTTGATTGTACATGCGATACGCGTCGACAATAATGCAAATTAATGGCAATTTATTCATTTCGCGTACATTATAGTTTGGCGCTTTTAGTCGAATTACCACTGTGATACTATGGTATTATAACTAACTAGTAACATTTCGTTTACCCATAAAATATATGATTATTCATCAATTGAATATTTGTTGATATGTAACTTGCTTATTTCAGAGCTTTTACACGATAACGGCAAACCTGTCTAAAGACAGGGACGCAAAGCTACAGGGCCTTACCCGCAGGGTTGGCAGCCAGCTACCGAACGGAAAAGCTCTTTTCACATCATTCTATTGTAAAATATTACACTTTATAGAATATAATGGTATAGTCAAACGACGGATAACAGCGTGTTATGGTGATAGTTGTTCGGATTGGCTAGTAGCCTCTGAAAGGATTTTCGTTATGAAGAAACTTTTGCTAACTTGCTTGACAACCTTATCGCTTTTTGCAGCAACCCCAGTTTCTGTATTTGCAGCCGAGAGTTCCAACTGGCTGGACACTTCCAACGCAAATCAGGGATACGTTGCTGTTCATTATGAAGCACCATCCAATACACGCACCAAAGTTATGATTACCAAAAACGATACCAGCTATACGTATAACCTGAATTCTTCCCGTGCAGATACTTCCCTGCCCCTGCAGCTGGGCAGCGGTACGTATCAGGTAAGCGTGCTGGAAAATACCGCAGGTAACAATTACAAAAAAGTATATTCCGATTCCCTGCAGGTGCAGTTGAGCAGCGAGAACAGCGTCTATCTCGCTTCCACCCAGAACATTGATTGGAAAAACAGTCCCGCAGTGACTTCACTCGCAGCCAAGCTGACCCAGAATGCCATAACCGATCAGCAAAAGGCTCAGGCCATCTACAACTACATCACTGCTAATATCAAATATGATTATCAACTAGCTGGCACATTGCCGACTGTATATATACCCGATCCACAGCAAACATTGTCTTCCCGCAAAGGAATCTGCTACGATTATGCATCTCTGAATGCAGCGATGCTGCGCAGCCAGGGCATCCCTGCCAAGCTGGTAATGGGCACTGCATCAGCAGTAAAGGAATACCATGCCTGGAATGAAGTCTATCTGAATGGTAAATGGGTTACTGTCGATGCAACCGTAGATGCTTCGCTTCAACAAAACGGCAAGCAGGTACCTTTTGCCAAAGATGCTGCCAAGTATCATACCAGTAAAGTATACTAATAGAATAGCTACAGCCCTATTGCAGCCTCTGCTGCCTAGATAATATACAATTGTAATATATGAATGGTTCGGCCCTGTTTTAAGGAATCATTGATTTGATTAATAATAAACATTCTTCCTTTAACTACCTGTTAAGCACAACAAAACCCATGCAGATGATCTGCATGGGTTTTTATTTTGAGCACTTCCCTTCCTTCGATCATTCTCCTTCCTTCGTCTCTTCCACAAATGGTATTCCCATTGTAGTAATGAAATGTACGAATAACCATTACAGCGAAGTCTTTTGGGCCTCCAGAAATAATAGTGGTGTACCTAAAGAGATATTTTCATCTGTATCTGCCTGTTCTGCCGAAGACTGCTCCAGCTGCAGCAATTTCTGCTTCATCTCCATGCCTCCGCGGTAGCCGGTCAGGGCACCATTTTTGCCAATGACCCGGTGGCAGGGAATGGTGATCAGTACCGGGTTGGCTCCAATCGCGGTTCCTACTGCCCGGACAGCTGCAGGTTTGCCAGCCATTTCCGCAACTGCCGAATACGATAGCGTCTGACCATACGGAATACGGCTTAATGCTGCCCATACCGCCAGCTGAAATGGTGTCCCTCGCAGATCATGTTTGATTTTTTCAAATCCTGCACGCTCTCCATGCAAATAATCCATCAGTGACAACGTGTATGCTTCCATCCGCTGCTCATCTTCTACCAGCAAATATCCGGGAAACCGACTGTTCGCCCACAATACCAGATCTTCCAGCGGCTGCCCCGGTGAACCGACATAGCATAATCCATCTGCTGTTGCAGCAACTGGAAGATTCCATTTTTTATCATCGATCCGGGTATAGTACATCACCGGATTATCTGCATGCTGCATATTCATATCCTCCTCGTCCTGCGCATATGATTGCTTCTAACTTAGTTATACCATGGCTGGATGTCTAAAATGTTGCGCTCTTATTCGCCTAACATCCTGATTTGGTCGGAAAATTTAAAGTTTATATCGGCTATGATGATCCTGCCAAAAATCATAAAATGAGAATGCATAAATACTATGAATCTTAAAATTACATAGAGCAAAAAGCTGCAGCTCTCAGCATCGGCTGAAAATTGCAGCTCTTTGGATTTTATACTTCCTTATGCGTCTCACTCTCCTTGCGCTTTGGATCGGAGAAAACCTCGGACGGATCGGGCTTTGGCTTGTTCAGCTCGCCGCCCATCGATTTGAGAAATTGCAGCCCGAAGGCCATCGTCGTACGCACATCCGGATCACGCATCGTTTTGAGCAGATGCAGCATACCCGGCGGTTCGTTATCCCGGTGATCGCCGTATTTCTGGTTGGCAGGGTCCATATCGCCAAGATGGCTTAATCCGTTACCAAGCGCATTCAGCAATCGATCCATCTCCAGCGGATCGATTTTGCCAACCATCTGGCTCAGGGTAAAGGCATTACGGATCAGCGGCGGAATATTCAGCGAGTTGATCAGATTCACTCCGTGTACCCCTACCTCTGTCCGGTTTTTGAGTAATGCACTGACAATATCGAGCATTCCTGCCTGATCCAGCTCCTTGATAATATCGAACGTTTTGAGGATTGCTTCCTTGTTGTCGCTGAGCGCTTTGATGATCTGGGTCAGCGATTCTGCCTGCACTTCCGCTTCTGTCGGTTCATGGCGTTCAATCCGGTTAATGGCTCTGGCCATACTGGGCACGCTCCTTCCGAATGGTATCCGCGATCGGCTCATAATCCTGACGCTTCCACTTGTCCTCGACCCGGACGCTGATCTGCGGACGACGCTGAGCGAACCGGTGATTCACCTGCGGCAGCGGTGATACGCCGCGGTCTTCCAGCACCTCCATCCGTACGCTGATTTCCTTGTAGCTTGGCGTATGGGTGATTTTGTCGGTATGACTGCTGGTCAGCCGGTTGATCGCTTCACCGGCATGCTGGGTATTCATCGGCAGGTACAGCTCTTTGCCTTTGACCCGATCCGTTACGACAACCGACAGTTTGGCTTGCCCATACGGGGAGACAAGCCGCACTTTGGCTCCGGTCTCGATGCCGCGCTCGGCAGCCAACTCCGGCGATACTTCCAGCCAGGTGGATGGTACCTTGTGACGAATATTTGGGGACTGGTAGGTCATATTGCCTTCATGGAAATGCTCCAGCAGACGACCGTTATTCAGATGCAGATCGTATTCGGCTTCCGGTTCATACGGCAGGGTCCAGCTGACCGGGAACAGACGCGCCTTGCCGCTCGGAAAGGCAAATTCTTCCGTGTACAGCAGCTCGGTGCTGCTGCCGTCCGGCTGTACCGGCCATACCTGACTGTTCCAGCCTTCAAGACGATCGTAACGGACACCGGCAAACAGCGGGGCCAGACTGGCCGCTTCCGCCATAATTTCACCTGGATGAGTGTAATTCCAGTTCGCTCCCAGTGCATTGGCCACATCCTGAATAATTCTCCAGTCCGGTCTGGACTCACCCATCGGCTCGAATACCTGATAGAAGCGCTGGATGCGGCGTTCCGTATTGGTAAAGGTTCCATCCTTCTCTAAACTTGGCGAAGCCGGCAGGACCACATCCGCAAACTGGGCTGTACGGGAGAAGAAAATATCCTGTACCACGAAAAATTCCAGCTTGCCGAACATCTCTTCCACAAAGTTGGAGTTGGAATCGACAAATGCCATTTCCTCTCCAAACAGATACATGGCTTTGAGCGTACCCTCTTCGATCGCATCGACCATCTCGTGGTTATCCAGTCCCGGCTCTGCCGGAAGCTGTACACCCCATGCCTGTTCATAGCGGCTGCGGACCGCTTCATCCGTCACCTTTTCATAACCGGGGAAATAGCCTGGCATCGTACCAAAATCGCAGGCGCCCTGCACATTATTATGACCGCGCAGCGGATAAGCACCCGTACCCGGACGACCAAAATTGCCGGTAGCCAGCAGCAGATTGCAGATTGCTGTCGATGTATCTGTACCGCCCCGGTGCTGGGTTACGCCCATCGCCCACAGGATACAGACCGAACCGGACTCATGAATCATCTCTGCTGTCCGGATCAGCTGTTCACGGGTCAGACCGGATACCTGCTCCGCATAATCGAGCGTGTATGGTGCCAGCGATTCACGGTATTCTTCGTACCCTTCTACCCGGGTATCGAGGAAGCTGCTCGCTTCCCAGCCCTGGTCGATGATGTATTTGGTCACCGCCGACAGCCATACCAGATCCGATCCCGGCTTTGGATGCAGATGAAGATCGGCACGTTCGGCCATTTCATTCTTGCGGATATCGGATACGATCAATTTCTGGCCGTTCAACTTGTGCGCACGCTTGACCCGGGTCGCCAGTACCGGGTGGGATTCCGCCGGATTGGCACCGACGATAATGACCAGCTCGGACTGCTGGATATCTACCATTGTTCCGCTGTCTCCGCCCATGCCGACCGTACGCATCAGCCCGGAAGTGGCTGGCGACTGACAGTAGCGGGAGCAGTTATCGACGTTATTAGTGCCCATGATCGAACGGGCAAATTTTTGGAAAATATAATTTTCTTCATTGGAGCATTTGGAAGACGCGATATAGGCGATCGAGTCGGAACCATGCTGCGCCTTGATGCCGCCCAGCTTCTCGGCGATCAGTGCCAGCGCTTCATCCCACGTTGATTCCACGAACCGGTCACCCTGACGGATCAATGGACGGGTCAGACGCTCCTCACTATTGACAAAGTCCCATCCCCATTTGCCCTTGATACAGGTGGATACGCCGTTGACCGGCGCATCGATGGACGGCTCAATCTTGAGAATATGACGGTCCTTGGTCCACACTTCAAAGCTGCATCCGACCCCGCAGTATGTACATACCGTCTTGGTCTTCTCGATACGCGAATTGCGCATGGACGCCTCGATCTCGGAAATCTGGAAAATGCCGGAGTATCCCGGCTCCACCGCCTTGGTCAGATCGATCAGCGGCTCCATCAGCTTGCTGTCGATATTGGTCATGAATCCGGCTTCTCCAAGCATGGACGATTCCATCAGTGCATTGCACGGACAGACGGTTACACAGTGTCCGCAGGAGACGCAGGACGATTGATCGATCGGCACATCATCATCCCAGACGACGCGCGGCTGCTCACGGCTCCAGTCAATCGACAGCGTCTCATTGACCTGCAGATCCTGACAGGCCTCTACGCAGCGGCCGCACAGAATGCACTGGTCCGGGTCATAACGATAGAACGGGTTGGTGTTGTCGATCTCATAGGGTTTATTGCGGAAAGGATAGGTCTGATGCTCAATGCCCAGCTTTTCCGTGGTGTTATGTACCACGCAATTACCGTTATTGTTATCGCAGACCGTGCAGTAGAGTTCATGATTGCGTAGTATTCGGGACATGGATTCCTGCTGGGCTTCCTTGACGAGCGGGGTCTGGGTGGATATGTTCATTCCTGGCGTAATCACTGTGCTGCAGGAGCGTACCAGCTCTCCGTTCACTTCCACCATGCATGTATCACAGGTATTGATCGGTCCGAGCTGCTCATTATAGCAGATCTGCGGAATATACAGATCCGGTGCTGTATTGACTGCCTGAACAATGGTCATACCAGGCTGAGCCACGACCGACTGTCCATCGACATGAATCACAATATTCTCCTGACCATCCATCTTCATGATGCCGCTTCACCTCTGTCTGTGTAATAGGATATTTTGAAACCTATTACCCGTTTCCAGTAAAAGTATGCATGAATGTCACAGATCGCTGTATATGTTATTTTATTTATATGAATGGTCATTTTTAATTGTGCCAGTATTCTGTTAAGTTTACTTACTTTACAATATTCCGTAACAGGAGTAACGTTAGAAGACAAGCTTGCTTGGAAGAGCCCGCATGGGTTGAAGGAGGTACGCTGATATGGAGGCTTCACGCCTTAACAATACATCATCCACCAGAATACTAATCATGACTGCAGTCGAAGCAGAACGCGAAGCGGTACTGCGAGGAATCGGCGATGCAGCCGGACAGCGGTTTGATGTCCAGCTCGCCGGTGTCGGCCCAGCCTCAGCGGCTGCGCGTACGGCACTTCTGCTCGCCCGAGATTCGTACGATCTGGTCATCAGTGCAGGGATTGGCGGCGGGTTCGAACCGCATGCGGCTCACGGCTCTATTGTGCTGTCGAGCCGAATAATCGCGGCCGATCTCGGTTCCGGAACACCGGAACATGGATTTATTTCGGTCGATGAGCTGGGTTTTGGCTCGTCGGTTATCGCGGCGGACAGTTCGTATAATGAACATCTGACAGCTGCCATGCGCCATGCAGGTCTGACGGTACATACCGGACCTGTACTCACCGTATCGACAACGACCGGATCGGCCGAGACGACAGCCTCACTGTTGCAGCGCATCCCCGATGCAGCGGCAGAGGGTATGGAAGGCTACGGTGTAGCTGAGGCTGCCCGGCTGCTGAACGTACCCGTACTGGAGATTCGGGCGATCTCCAACAAGGTCGGTCCGCGTGACCGCGGCAGCTGGCGTATCCCCGAAGCATTGCAGTCTCTATCGCTGGCAAGTTCCCTATTACCGGAGGTGCTTTAATATGAATATTGCTTTTTCCCCATGTCCCAATGATACATTCGTCTTCCACGCCTGGGTGCACGGCCTAATTGCCGGTGCGCCGGAACTGGATGTGACGTATGCCGATATCGATATTACGAATAACTGGGCTGCCGAAGGCAAAGGCCCGGAAGTACTCAAAATCTCCTACGCCGCTCTTCCCTGGGTGCTGGAAGATTACGCACTCATCCCTTGTGGGGGTGCACTTGGACGCGGCTGTGGTCCGCTCGTGCTCACTGCCAATCCGGAAGCGACCGATGCAGCAGCCCTCGCCGGGAAAAAGGTAGCCGTACCGAGCGAACGCTCTACCGCATACCTGCTGTTCCGCTTGTGGGCCGCACAGAACGTACCGGGCGGTATCGGTGAAGTGGTTGTAATGCCATTTGACCAGATCATGCCTGCTGTACGTGACGGACAGATCGACGCCGGACTGGTCATCCATGAAGCCCGCTTCACTTACCAGAATTACGGCCTGACCCTATTGCAGGATATGGGCAGCTGGTGGGAAGAAGATACCGGACTGCCGATTCCGCTCGGAGCGATTATCGCCCGTCGTTCACTCGATATCGCCCAGATTACCGAATGGGCACGCTCATCGGTGGAATACGCGTGGGAACATCCGGAAGCATCCCGCGGCTATGTAATGGAACATGCTCAGGAGATGGATGCCAGTGTAGCGGATTCACATATCAATCTGTATGTGAACGAGTTCACCCGTAATCTCGGTGAAGACGGCTATGGCGCGATCGAAGCGCTGCTTGGCCGCGCTGCCCGTGAAGGACTGGTTCCCGAATTTGATCTCAGCCTGCTGCGTAAATAAGGACAGTACCGGCAGCATATTAGAGCAAAACAAAATCCCCTGCTCTCTCTCATGGAGAAACAGGGGATTTTCTTATAAAAACAAAGCGGATTCGCTTCATTTGCCCTTTTATCGGAGAATATAAAGAAGAAAAGCATTTGCCAAAGTCAGCGTACATCCTGTATACTGGGAATGCTACTAATAGAAGTAGCCAACACAAATAGCCTCTTTTGCCGAAGAGACTGTTAAATGTTGTATATTATGAGCACAGGAGGTGAATCATCATGGCTCAAGATGTAATGTGTGAAGTAAGTGCATGCACTCACTGGGCGGAACAGAATAAATGTACCGCTGATACTATTTTTGTCGTTAGTCACGCTGCTGCGAAAGAACAAACTTCTGAAGTTCAAGAAACAGACTGTCAGACTTTTGAAAAGAAATAATAATTATAACCACATATTCAAATCGTAAGAAGGGACTTTGCCGAGTTCCTTCTTTCTTTTTATATTCTATCAACAATGATTATTATTATCAAGTAGATTTTCAATATTTATTGAGAAAAGATTGAGAAAAAAGGATGCCCCCATGTATAGGGACATCCTTGTCTTCATTTTATCCGGTCCAAATGCTCAAGCAGCAGGCTTTTTGAGGCATCCACTGCGCTCGTGTCTTGCCCTATCTCTGCGATGCTGCACCTGCCCCGGACTGATACTCGGTATCAGATATTTCGTCTACAGCCGGAGTTACAGTTTGAACTTGGCTACCGATTCAGCCAGTTCATTGACACCCTGCTTGGACTGCTTCATCTGCTCGGCTACTTGTGCCGTCTGCTGTACGATATCATCGGTCTTCTCGGCGATCATGCTCGTGCCTTCGGCACCTTCATTGGCGGCTACCGAGATCTCCTGAATCGCTTTGACAACATTCTCAATGGAAGCCAGCAGTTCTTCAGAAGTAGCGCTCAGATCATTGGCGATATCATCAATTTCCTGCGCGCTGGAAGCGTACTGATCTGCCGAGGACAACATCATCTCGTAATCGGTACGAACATTGGTGCTGAACAGGTTCAGGAGATCATTGGAGTTGGAGGACAGATTGCTTACCGAGCCCACCACTACCTGAGTAATCTCGTTGATCTGGTCAGCGGCCTTTTTGGAATCTTCAGCCAGCTTGCTGATCTCGCTGGCAACAACTGCGAATCCTCGGCCGGCATCTCCTGCCCGGGCCGCCTCGATACTCGCATTCAGGGACAAAAGGTTCGTTTGTGAAGCAATATCGATAATCGAGGAGACCAGACTATTGATCTGCTGTACGGACTTGGATTCTTCCAGAGCCTGTACGAGACTGTCCCGCACCTGATTGTAAGTTTCTGTACTCGTGCTGTACGACTGCTTGAACTGCTTGCTTAGATCGGCGGCGCGCACGGTTAATCCTTCGGCTGCACGTGCACCTTCCTGGGCTTTGCTCGCAACGGAATTGACGGCCGCTTCGATCTCTGTCGAAGTGGCGTTCATCTCCTGCGTGGAGGCTGCAGTCTCTTCCATACCGGCAGACAGCTGCTCGGTAGTCGCAGAGATATCCTGTATTCCGCCTTCCAGCTTGTTCATTTCTTCATCCACCATCTGGATCGTATCCTGCAGACTGCGGCTCTCCTGGATGACACGGCTAAACGTTGTTCTGAATTCTTTTCTCGCTTCGCCGAGTGCCTGGATAATAACCGCAAATTCATCTTTCTCGGACAGATAACGGGTAAAGCTGTCATCGTAGACGAGATCGAAATTCGCTGTTTTGTGGATCATGGTCAGTGTATCTCTGGTACGGTTACGCACATTGCGCACGATAAAGAAGATTAGCAGCATGGCAACCAGCAGGATAGCGACCAGCTGAATAATGGTGATCAGTCTCATCTGACCGCTCAGTGCAGCACTTTCCTCAATCGCATCCTTGCTGTACTGGTCTATAATATTCTCAATCTGATCCAGATTGTGACGGGAAGCTGCAAACTTTACTCCCGAATCGGTCGAATTCACATAGCGGCGTTCTTCGAAGTTGAATTCACTTTTCCATGCTTCGTAGTTGGTATCAAATTCTTCGATGAGCTGGAATACATTCTTTTTAGTCTGGGGGTCGGCATATTTCTCGAATACAGAGCGATTTTCTTCCATAATGGCTTTGGCTTCCTGTACCCGGTCGTGAGTCTGTTTTACATTTTCGTTGTAATTGTCCTGCTGAACCTTGATTTCGGCAGGATTCTCAATGCCGGTTAATGTAAACTCGGCAATCATCGCCTGATAATAATCACGGTCTGCATTCAGGATGTGATAGTTGATCTGGTAAGCTTCTTCATAAAGGGATGTAATCAATTTATCCCCCATTTTATCGATATTCCGGATCGCCAGTACAGATAATACGATCAGAGCGATAACGAGAATAAGGACAGGTAACAGCATCTTGGTGCTAAGACTCCAGTTGTTCATTTTAAACATTTTCAATATACATCCTCCCGGCATGGTTGACTGAAATACAAGTTCAGTGTTCGATTGGAGACCCGACAGAAACTCCGCTTCAAAAATGGTATGCAATAACATACATGACAAACCGGCGATATCATGCAGCAACTGTTCATTAGTTAGGCCTTTACTAATTTATCGCTGCTTTTGCGTCCTATATCGCTTCATATGATTGATATGTACTATTATCGGTAAAATGGCCTATTTCTTTATGTATATTTTCTGGAATATCAAAATATAGTTATTTACTGTAAGCCAACAGATGACAATCCCAGGGAAAAGATTCACAGTCTGTAGTTAGATGAACCCGCATTGATATACAGAGCAACAACTGCCAACCTTGCCGGCTGGCAGTTTACATGGATGACCTTATACATAGAGGAAATAGAAGATAATATATCCAGCGATCCCCTCAGGACGAATGAGGACAATAGAACTATACTATGCAATTCAGCCAATATTTTTCCATCATGTTCATTTAATGCAGTACATGGGCAAACAAAGGCAGATTCAGCGCTCCTATCCCATCAGCGACCAGTCGGGCCTGGCCTGATTGGCATCATTATGACCGAACTGGATCAGCAGATAATCCCCCGGCTGAATCTCGCTTAGAATATTATCCAGCCTTCCCTGCTCGATGAAGGTGCGTGTACTCCTGCCGCTGATCGCATGATTGCTGAACGTAACTCCCTGGTCAAAATAACGGCCAATCATCTGCCCCCAGCCTGCCTGTGGACGCTGGGCATCCGTATACGTCTGTACTGTGGAATCACCCGCCAGATACACGACTAGCTGCTGGTGACCGGCACTGATCCCGGACGAAGCGCCTACCATAAACCACAGACTGAAAATCATAATACCCAGCAGTGCAGCAGGACCAAGGCGGCGGCTAATCGCATTCCAGTGAAATATACGCAAAGGCTTCCCTCTTTCGCAACATAATATACAACATGGGCATCAAGTATCCATCCCATCTCCCTTTTCAGGCAAGGCAAAAAGGACAGCCCCGCAGGTCTGTCCCATTTGAATAATTCTATGCTCTGCCGGTACCGCCGCATGCTTATTGTCCGGCAGTCTCCAGCAAATGCCCGGACAGCGGCAGGTTCAATTCACGCAGACCGTCTGCCACCAATCCGGCAATCTGCACAGCTCCATATTCCTGGAAATGGGTATTGTCCACGACTCCATTTGGAAAATAGGGATATACACCCGGCTGCACATGCAGGAAGATGGACGTGGTGCCTTCTATGCCCACCGCATTGTAGTAGGCAACGCTGCGAGCGCTCAGGTCCAGCAGTGGTGTCTGCGTCTCGGCAGCCACCTGCTTCATCGCTTCCACATATTCAGGGAAACTGACATTGAATTGGCCATCCGGATTGTAGTCTCTTCTCGATACCGGGGTGACCAGAATCGGGGTCGCTCCCTTGCTGCGGGCACCGTGAATATAGACTTTGAGATAATTGCGGTAATCTCCTACAGGCGTATAACGCTCCGGCTTGCGATCGGCATCGTTATGTCCAAACTGGATCATCAGATAATCCCCCGTCTGCAATTGACCGATAATCGTATCCAGCCGCCCCTGCTCGATAAAGGAACGCGAACTTCTGCCGCCGATCGCATGATTGCTGACGGCGATGGAATCATCCAAATATCGGCCGATCATCTGTCCCCAGCCTGCCTGTGGACGCTGGGACTCCCGGTAGCTCTGCACCGTGGAATCACCTGCCAGGTAGATGGTAGGACGATGTGCATAGACATCCTGGGTGACAGCTGATGTAGCGAGGCTGTTCGTTACGCCATGGGTGGAGTCCTCGATCGTATTCGTTGTCGGTGCAGCCGAAGCTCCCATAGCGCCAAAAAGTGTTCCCAGACAGGTGATCAGACCGAGCAGCAAGAGTGGCATCATTCGCCGGATGTAGACTTTTTTATTCAATTGCATCCCTTCTTTCCCATTTTATAATAGCGCTTACATAGATATGATAATCATTACGCTTCAGGCCGGGTATGCAAGAAACCGCTTTGTTTGTTCAATAATCAGAGGGAACCGATACGGTTATTCCGCATGTTTATGGAGGTTATAAGGATACGGTTAGACAGAATAGTAAGAGGTACGTTAGGTAGATGTCAACGATGCTAAATCGGCAAATTGGTTGCTCCGCTGGATCCATTTGTTTGTGCTCCCAGCAATATTGATGATGCAAAAGAGAAACCAGTACGCGATACAAGAAAAGAATGCAACAAAACAAACTCTATACCAAAATAATACAAACAAAAAAGAGGCTGACTATAAATGCCATCCTCTTTTTTGCTGTGCTGGACTTTATTTTATTGATTGGCAAGGCTCTTAAGCAGTGTTTATTTCATAAAGTGTGGTTTTGCTAAATTCCACATGCATTTAGTAGTACATGTTACTTGGGAAGAATCTTGTAAATATCGGGGGTGATATTTTCTTTATTCAGAACACGGTATGCCCCTGTTCCATCTTTGAATCTGAGTTTGAGCAAATAACTCTGTTCATTCGTTCTGCTTTCG
This sequence comes from Paenibacillus sp. Z6-24, assembly GCF_054161335.1. Lineage (NCBI taxonomy): Bacteria > Bacillati > Bacillota > Bacilli > Caryophanales > Paenibacillaceae > Paenibacillus > Paenibacillus sp. Z6-24. The sequence continues at coordinate 4,096,754 of NZ_CP096398.1, forward strand.
GTTTCACTTTGGTTCAGTAATTTATCAATCTGGTCTTTATCGTTGACAATAACCTGCTGTGGAGTTCCACGATACTTTTTGAACAATCCAGCATAACCATCCATCGTTTGCTCTCTTTCAGCACGGTTATCCGGCACAATAACGACGGCAGAAAGATCTTCCGCCTTGGTAACCAGCAGATCCCAGTATCCTTTTTGCTTCAGCCACTTTTCAGTTGGCTTAAATGCAGGATTCCAATTGTAATGATAGCTTTCACCATAATTAGATACAGGCATAATATAAGTTCGGATTGCTAATGTATTTCCCCGGATGGGATTGTTATTTGGATCTTTCACGGCAAGTTTTTCTTGTATGATTAGTCGCTTCAGTTGTTCAATTTCAATAGGATCAGTAATGGTCACTGTTCGCTTTTGCTTATCCGGATTTGTAATTTTAAATTCCGTATTAGACTTTTCCAATCCTCTTAAATTATAAAATGACATTTTATAATCCTCGGAATGATGGACAGCCAGCAAATATGGGTTGTATTCTGAGGTACGAGGTACTGCATATGATCGGAATAATGTATTTCCATCCTTTAGAATATAGCCTATTACTATCATTTCATTACTCATATAGTAATTATCATCGCGCTTGTTTCCATTTTCGGGCTGATTAGCCGCTATTTGAGAATGCAAATTAATAATATTGCGGATGTAATCAGGATTAGAAGCAAGCATATCTTGATTCAGTTTTTTGTATGTTTTTCCGTTCTCAGTGTATCCAGGGAGAACATTTGAAATACTGTTGCCAGCGTACACAAATTTCACTTCATTAAGCGCTGGCACTCTTTTTTCATAACCGTTAAGTGGAGAGACCGGAATATACAGCAGAAGCAAAGTTATAAAACCATACATCAATAGTCTGGTCCACAATCTGTTTTCAAAAAGGTACCAGGTTTTGCGCAGTATCATTTCTGCTATCAGATAGCCAAGCAATCCACCAATAATGTAACCTGCAATATCCCATTTTTCAAAGAAAACGATAAAGTATATTCCGACTGTTAATGCACTGCATAACATGATGCCCAAACGGAATAATGGATTAAAATAGCGAAATACAATTGGTTGAGTTGCTTTCTCGGTTGGACGCAGCTTATATAGCAGATAACTAAGAGCAATCAGCAGGACAGAGATTCCAAAGTAAACCCAGCCTTCCAACTGGCTAAAACCCTCTATACTTACATTCATTACTCTTTCCAATGGAGACCAGCTTGCCATATAGGTATTGAATGTATCGTCATTCCAGTACCCGTACAAATATCTTTCAAAATATTTGTTGTAAAGAAAGAACAAGCCTGAAGGGAGCAATAGCAATATAAGTGTGACAATGATTTGTAAAATGGACTGACCGATACACATCCCAACAAACATTGTAAAAGTAAAGAATAATAAACTAATGACTGTCAGAGACACCGCCCAGTCGATCACTTGATCACCTGTAAAGACAACATGCTCCAGATTGCCTGCCAGCGATCCGCTAATAAGCGCGGTAATCCATATCGGAATGATGAGCATGGCAAGTCCGGCTACCAGCGGTACAGTCAGCAGCTGTTCCCGGCGTACAGGCAGGCTATGGAACATTTCAGCCGCTCGTTTGGACTGTATGTACCTCATCAAGAAAATGGCCATCAATATAGACATGACAAAAGTAAACAGAATGGCGATTTCTCCATTTTCCTGAAACATATAATCCAGTACTCGGGCCTCTCTCTGATATTCATAAGCCGAATTTGTTGACAGCAGCATCATCGGCCCGGAGAAGATCATCAGCAGTAAATAAATAATCCCAATCCAGCCGCCCTGCCGCCAGGCGTGCATCCATAGTCCCCGGTTAAAGAAGTAGTGGTTGAACGTCATAACCGGCATCCCCCATTTCGTATATAAATATCTCTTCCAGCGTCATAGGCAGTACGTCAAACACATACGGCTGATACGTCTGCACAACCTCGGTAATCCGCTCGACCGTACCTTTAATAATATAGGTCCCTACGCTGCCTCGCTCTTCCTTGTGCTGGATATCCAACAGCCCGGAGATTGCCTGCTCATGTCTCGGATCGCGGAAAGCAATCTGGATTTTATGGCTGGCGGCCTTGAGATCGTCCAGTTCTTTTTCAATCAATAGACGTCCCTGGTGCATGATGCCTACATGGTCACACATATCCTCAATCTCCCGCAGGTTATGCGAAGAGATGACGACCGTCATTTCCCGGTCGGCCACTTCCTGGAACAGCAGGTTTTTCACCTGTCTGCGCATGACCGGATCGAGTCCGTCAATCGGCTCATCCAGAATGAGTATGTCCGGCTTGCAGCTGAGCGCCAGCCACAGGGATGCCTGACGCTGCATACCTTTGGACAGACGATGCAGCTTGCGCTTGAGCGGAATACTGGCAAAAGCCTGCGCCATCTGCTGGAAACGCTGTTCATCCCAATGTGGATAGATAGCCCGGTAAAATACCGCCATCTGCTGAATCGAGGTCTGGGCAAAAAAGTAAGGCTGATCCGCCAGAAAAATCATCCGCTGCTTACTCTGCGGATTCTCGTATACCGGCTGTCCTTCCAGCAGTACTTCACCCTTGTCGGCCCGGTACACTCCAGCCATTGTCTTGAGTAGTGTCGTTTTACCCGCACCGTTGGAGCCGAGCAATCCAAAGATGGAGCCTTTATGTACGGTTAGGGATACATCCTCTACTGCCCGTTCGTCTTCGAAAATCTTGGTTAGCTGCTTAATCTCAATCACTGCTCTTCCCCCTCTCCTGTTCTTCCATGGTCTGTTGATACAGCTTTTCGATGTCTGATTTGGTAAAGCCGAGATAGATAGCTTCGGCAAACAGCTTGAGCAGCCGTTCCTTCATCTCTGCCAGCTGCGCGGCACCCGGCTGCTGCTGGGATGGCGCGACGAAGCTTCCCTTGCCGGCCTGGGAATAAATATATCCTTCCCGTTCCAGCTCACGATACGCTTTCTGGATCGTATTGGGATTGACCGTCAGCTGCCCCGACAACGTGCGTACCGAAGGCAGCTGCTCATCCGGCTTGAGAATGCCATACAGGATCATTTCCTTGATCTTGTCCATCAGCTGCTCGTATATGGGCTTGCGACTGCGTACATCCAATTCAAACATGGGCTTCCCCCTTTCACTGTATTAACTGTACTACTATTATTAATACAGTTGGTACAGTCTGTCAATCATTTACTGGAAATTAATTCAGAGTAATATGAAAATGATCGTTTTCGTCTTACCCATACGAAAAAGCCTGCAGCTCTTTGAGAGATGCAGACTATAATGGATACGTATGATCTTATGCAGGCACAGTAGGTAACAGATTGATAATCTAAAGCAATTTTCAAACTTTAACAGCATTTATCGGTTCGCATCACACCACATTTTTAATCCCAAAATTTACAGTCATGCTCTATTTGCCTTATGATACAATCAACCTTTTCAAAATAGGAATATAACTTATGGAGGACACTCTATGCTGATTCAGCCTGTTACTCTGGAACAAGTCTGGCAGCTCCGCCATCAGGTAATGTGGCCGGATCGTGAGCTGGATTATGTAAAATTAAAAGATGATGATCAGGGCAGACATTACGGCTTATTGGTGGACGGCCAGTTGGTATCCGTCATTTCTCTTTTTATCGATCACAATGAAGCCCAGTTCCGTAAATTTGCTACGCTTACGGACCGGCAGGGAAAGGGATATGGAAGTCACCTGCTCTCCTACGTGCTGCAGGAAGTCGAACAAGCCGGCATCAGACGCATCTACTGTAATGCCCGTGCAGAAAAGACCGGATTTTACAGCAAATTCGGCCTGGCACCCACTGAGGAATTATTTATCCGTGGAGGTAAACAGTATGTGATTATGGAACGCTTCTTCCCCGTCTCCTCCGACTCTTCTCATTCATCCAACAGCGATGCATAACGCTGCAGCTGCTGCTCCAGCTCCGCAAACCGGATAAATCGGGCAGCCCGGTATACTTCCTTGCCTTCGTAGAACAATATCAGCACCGGAGAGGTAAAGATCAGATGCTCGGAGGCCAGCTCCGGCGCGTCTTCCATATATACATAGGCACCGGCAATCTGCGGATAGTCTTCCAGCAGACGTGCGGCCTGGGGCTGGACGGATTCGCAGACGCTGCAGTGATGGGTCTTCAGCATAAGCAGCTGGAGCCGGTGACTGGCAATCTGCTCGTGCACCTGCTCCAGTGTGGTTAATGACTTCATGAATAATGCGGCTCCTCTCCAGGCGGTTTATCTCTTTTAGAAAATGGCGAAAATAATACCCTGTCCTTCACTCGCTGCTCTCAGATACAGATCGAATACCTGATCCAGATGCGGCAGCAGATAACCTTCGACTAGATCCTCATACGTATCTTCCTGGGTCATCGGGAAAAAGAACATCATCATCGCATCGTCCTCTTCGGACTTCGCATCCGGCTGACTGCTCGCTTTCCAGCGGTCAAAGTCAATGCGCTGCTCCAGCGCTTCACGCTGCCGTACGACCGGAATGGACTCAGCCATCTGCGCGACCTGGTGGGGTGGCAGATAGAACGTACCGAACTCTGTCAGCTGGCTGTCAATGGCATACTGGTTCTGTACCGGCACAAAAGGAATATCCGGAAACATGTCTGCGATCAGACTCCAGGTTTTGTCGATATCCAGAGCCGGCTGACCCGACGTGCCTGTCAGGATCGTCTGTAAATTGTCTTTTTCCGCATAATAGATGCCTGTCATTCCCATGTTCATCGCTCCCTTGTTGGTAATGGTAGTATTACTCATTGTATACGCTTCCGGGATTGATTACAAAACATCCAAGCTAATGTAATGGGCGCTGTATCGCGCATTATGACTGTTTACTCATAACAATTAGGATGCGTTTGCTCACCATAACTTCAGGCTATATGGATACGCACATACCGAATATAACGTAAGAAGGCTGCCTACACTGCATGATGCGCAGCCAGACAGCCTTCTCTTATCCCCTTTTAAATACACCTGTTACCGGCATCCGCGCTTCTCTGTGTGAACGGTATACCTGTACGGTTACTTCTTTTCTCTATATAACCCTTTTCATGTCCCAAACACTTTCTGTATAGAGCATCTGATCTCTGCAGATGCTTCTTAATATTCGAAAATTTTAGAAATCGAATTTGAAATCTTCGTCTGTCAGACGCTCGACATTCATAGCGCGCACATAACCATTTCCTTTTTTGGAGAAAAAGTCATGCTGTTTGGTGTGTGTGCTGATACCGTTGAAGACGATTGGATTCACTTCTTCGTCCGGGAACAGCGGATCAAAGCCCAGGTTCATAAAGGCTTTGTTGGCATTGTAACGCAGGAAGATGTTCACTTCGTCCGTCAGGCCGATCGGATCGTAGATCTCTGCAGTGTAGCCTTCTTCGTTCTCATGCAGATAACGGAACAGCCCTTCCAGCGTCTCATAGGCATCTTTTTGCTCGTATTCATCCAGCTCGTTGTAGATCTCCTGTGCCAGTACGCCCACGTATACGCCGTGGATACTCTCGTCGCGCAGGATCAGGTCGATGATCTCACCGCTGCAGGTCATTTTGCCCTGACCCGCAAGATACAGCGGATAGAAGAACCCGCTGTAGAACAAATAGCTCTCCAGCAGAACGGAAGCTGCCATGGCGAGGAATAGTTCTTTGGGTGAATTGATGTTGGTGTAATACTGGCGAATCGTCTCCGCTTTGGTCTGCAGGCGCGGATGCTCTTCGACCCATTTGAAGATCTCGTCGATCTCTTCGGTGGAAGACAGCGTGGTGAAGATGCTGCTGTAGGACTTGGCATGGATCTGCTCCATCATTGCCATGAAGCCCAGGACAGCTTTACGCTGCAGGCCGTCTACATGCTCCAGAATTTGCGGCATGCCGACGCCGCCCTGAATCGTATCCAGCAGAGTCAGACCGCCGAGGACTTTCATATATGTCTCGCGTTCCAGGTCGCTCAGCTGAATCCAGGACATTTTGTCATCGGACAATGGAATCTCGTCATCGGTCCAGAACTGCATAATGTTCTGGTTCCAGAACATCAGGGAATAATCGTCATCCGGACGGTTCCAGTTGACTGCTTTGATTGGCTCACTCATGTGTTGTGCCCCTTTCTCTTACCTGCCGTTATGTAGTGAAACAGTAGCTGTTTACGTCATAACAAGACTGCAGTATGCAAGAAGAAGGGTGATGCGCTTCTGCTGCATACTGCAAGGTAAAGACCCAATATTTATATTTACGCCAGTGGCGGATTAGATGGTATTCATTTCATTACAACAAGATACAACAGGAGCTGGTTCAGGATTCCTGACGGCCATGCAGCCGGTCCCATTCCTGCCAGGGCATAATCTCCAGCTCAGGCTTTGGCTCATCGTCCAGCATAGCCAGATATTCAATCGAATGCCCATCCGGATCGTCAAAATAGATGGACACCGCAGGCATGAATGGAAATACCATCAGCTGCGCGGCATCTTCGCCATGGAAGTTCTGTGCCGGGATGCCCAGACGAGCCAGCTGCTCCCGGGCATGTCTCAGATCCTCCAGCTCTACACGAAAAGCAAAATGCTGACGCTGCACAAGCGGAGAAGGATAATTCTCGCGAATCCCCAGCATGCTTTCCCCGGGTGCTCCGACCCAGTAGAATCGGCTTTTGCGGGCGGTATCTGCATGCAGGAGTGTAATGCCGGGCAGACGCTCATAAAAGGCCGCCGACCGCTCGACATCACTCACATTGATATGTGTCTCGAAAATACCTTTGATCATTATGCTCATCCTTCACCTTTTGTTCAGCAGCGAGCTGCTCTTGAATCAAATAGATAAAATTCTGCACGAAATCAATATTATACGGAGCAACTGATGCATTCTTCGACAGTCAGACGCTTGGTACGTGTGTAGTACAGGGACTTCAGGCCTTTGTGCGCCGCATACAGGTAGTAGCGGGCCAGCTGGCGAGTCGTTACGTCACTGCTTACGTGCAGGACGGTCGAGATGCCCTGATCCACATGCTGCTGAATCTCGGCGATCAGATCCAGTACTTTGAACTGATCCATCGTGTAGGCGGATTTGTAGTAGAAGTAGTTATCCTGCTGCATGTACGGCATTGGATAGTACGTCGTCGAGTTCGCATACGTACGTGTCTCGATCTGTTCTACAATCGGCATTACGCTGGATGTCGCGTTCTGGATATAGGAAATGCTTGCTGTCGGCGCAATCGCCAGACGGTAGGCGTGGTACAGACCATTTTTCATTACATCGGCTTTGAGGTTCTGCCAGTCTGCCGGTGTCGGGATGTACATGCTGCCGAACAGTTCCTGTACACGTGGCTTGGACGGACGATAGTCGGTCGCCAGGTAACGGTCAAAATACACACCGCTCGCATAGTCGGATTTATCAAAGTCCATGAATGTTTTGCCGGTCTCGCGAGCAATCTCCATGCTCTTCTCCAGGGAGTAATAGTTCATCATCATGAAGAAGGTACGCACGAAGTCGATGGCGTCTTCGCTCTCGTAGGCAATCTTGTTCTTGGACAGGTAGCCGTGCAGGTTCATAACGCCCAGACCCACGGAATGCATCTCGCGGTTCGCTTTCGCAACGCCCGGTGCATTGGCGATATTGGTCATATCACTTACCGAAGTCAGTCCCATGATGCCTTCGTGTACGGATTCGCGGATTTTGCCGAGTTCCATTACGTTTACGATGTTCAGGGAACCAAGGTTACAGCTGATATCGCGGCGGATAATATCATCCACGCCGTAGTCCATGATTTCTGTCGTTTCCTGCAGCTGGAAGATCTCCGTGCACAGGTTGGACATTTTCACCGATCCGATGCCGTTCAGGGCATGGAATTTGTTGGCGTTACTTTTGTTCATAATATAAGGATAGCCGGATTCCAGCTGGGTGCTGGCAATCTTGGTCAGCATATCGCGTGCGCTCATGATTGGTTTTTTCTTGACGCGATCGTCTGCCATCAGGGTATCATACATTTCGTCGATGTTCATGTCGTCGAGGTGTTTGCCGTATGCTTTGTAGACACTGTATGGTGCGAATACATGCAGCAGTTCGTTATCGGCTGCCAGCTTGTAGAAGCGGTTCGGCACGATCAGACCGATCGACAGTGTTTTCAGACGGGTACGCTCGTCGGCATTGATCTTCTTGCTGTCCAGGAACTCCAGGATATCCCAGCCGAAGATGTTGTAGTATGCTGCACCAGAGCCTTTGCGCTGACCCATCTGGTCGGCATAGGAGAACGCATCTTCCATCAGTTTCAGTACCGGCATGATGCCTTTGGCTGCGCCTTCGACACCTTTGATCGGCTCGCCGCGTCCGCGAAGCTTAGACAGGTTAACCGCTACGCCGCCGCCGATTTTGGACAGCTGCATGCAGGTATTCAGTACATAGTTGATCGAGTTCAGGGAATCGTCCATTTCCAGCAGGAAACAGGATACCATCTCTCCACGGCGACTCTTGCCGGCATTCAGGAATGTCGGTGTGGCCGGCTGCAGACGCTGTTCCATCATGGAACGTGCCAGCGTCTTGGCATTCTCGGCATTACCGCGTCCAAGATGCAGTGCTACAACGGCTACACGATCCGGGTAGTGCTCCAGATACTTCGCACGGTCATTCGTTTTTACCGCGTAGTCCTTGTAGAACTTGGAAGCTGCCATATAGGAAGGGAATTGGAAGTTATAGCTGTGTGTAATCGCGTATACTTCTTCCACATCCTGTGCAGTGTAATGCTGGTACATATCTTCGTAGTAATCATTGTCGATCATATAACGTACTTTGGACGTAGTGTCCGCGAAATGGATACTCTTCTCATCCACTTCCTTCATGTATTCCTGTACTGCTTCTTTATCTTTATCCAGACGGAAAAATCCGTTCTCGTCACGCTGCATCAATAGGTTGTTCAATTCAATATGCCGCAATTTTCTCTACCTCCTGTACGAATCGTTGTGCGTCTCCTGTAGTGCCGGATAGTTCAAATTTATATACGACCGGAACACCGTAGCGCTCCGATATCAAATCTGCACTCTTGCCGAAGTTCTCGCCCCAGTTGCGGTTGCCGCTGGCTGCTACGCCAAGCAGACGGCCATGGTTGTTTTCCAGAAAATGAGTCACTTTCTCGGGGACCTGACCAAAGCCGGTTGTGTAGGTGACCAGTACGAATGGTTCATTCAGCTGCAGCGCCTCGTCGATCTGTACGGCCTGCACCGATGAATTTTTCAATTTTCCGATAAACCGTTTGACATTGCCTGTCTTGGAATCATATGCAATCAGCATGTGGGATGACATCTCCTTCTCACTCAATATATAGTGTTCATCACCGTTCTTTATACCTAAAGAACGGTGATGAACTTGCGCCAGCCATAGAGCAGCAAGGCTTCTCAAAGCCCTGAAGCATCAGCTCGGTTTCTCTTAACAAGCATTACCCATATACCGCATCTTAAAACAAGCCGTAACGCAATATATAGAACGTGAGATTAAGATTATACGCTATATATAGTGTTGTCAATAGGACTAACAAGTGAGAAAGCAGTATCCGAATCAGCCGAAAAAAGCAGTTATCCGTTAAATTCTCCGTATATTCAGCTTATTCGCACACTCACAGCCCGGGGAAAAATACTCAAAAAAATAATTCACTTGACACACTATATCTAGTATGTTTTTCAAGCTGTCTTGACTATCATTTCCAGATTATGAAATGAAGTCATACAGCAATCACGTTGGACACTCAAGATTAAAATTCTAAAGCTTTCAACATGAAAAAGCAAATGAAACTTATATAAAAATAAAGATTTTTTTGGATAAAAAAACACATGAGAAACGCACATGGTTTTCGATTGAAATCAGTTCCAGATATTGTAATAATTAATACTGCAGTCGAAAGCGTATACAAAATAAGGAGGTAGTTTATGAAGAATTCGGTCTTCAAGTATGTACTGCTCGCTGTTCTGATTATGGTAAGCGTATGGTCCCCACTGTCTACGTCTTCTGTCTCTGCTGCTGCACCTTCGGTCGGTTCGATTCCGGCCTCCTCCATCCCTGCCCCCTCCGGTAAGGGTGTAATGACTTTCAAGGTAATGAATGCTACCAACGGTGCCTACCCGGATAACCGCGTCTACTGGGGCATCCTGGGCATTAACCCGGAGACCAAGCAGTGGAGTTATCTAACCAGCTCCGGACAGCTGCAACCGATCTCTGTAGCGCTGAATGATGCTCCCGGACATCTGACCAAGAATGGCGTCAACTATGCCAACATCTACAGCACTATTAGCCAGGCGGAATGGGTAAGCCTGCCGAAAATGGATTCCGGACGCATGTTCATCTGTGTCGGCTCGCCATGCTACATCAAAACCTACAATGATGGATTTGCCGGACCGGACATTAACAACCCAACCGATCCGAATCTGGATGTGTATTTTGATTTTGTGGAATTTACGGTAGATAACACCGGTTATCACGGTAATACGACCCGTGTCGACGGATTCGGCTTCCCGCTGCAGCATCGCCTCGTTAACCGTGCCGGTAACTACGATCGCACGGTCGGCGAACTGGAGTCCGAGACCCGCGCCAGCATCTTCAGCAAGTACCGCAGCGAAGTGCCGGCTGCCTTCCGCTCTCTGGCAGATATACAGGCTCCTTACCGGATCGTCGCACCGATCCACGGCTCGTTCAAAGCTGGCGGTGCCAATGCCAACTACTTTGGCAGCTATGGCGGCGGTTATAACACCCAGGAGATTCTGCTGTGCAACGGCAGACTGCAGGAATCGCCGGGAATCTGCTCCGCCATCAACCGCCATGTGTATGAGAACCAGTCCAACTGGAACAATGTAGCCGCGTATTACCAGGCTGCACCTGCCAACTATTATGCCAAGTTCTGGCATGATCACAGCATCGACCGCCTTGCTTACGGATTTGCGTATGATGATTACAATCAGCAGGCTGCCTATCTGGAAGTCGGTGATCCGAAAGGTCTGATCGTACGGGTCGGTTGGAAATGATCTATACCAAGTGCAGCTATAATCATTTCCAAAATAATAGAATGATGATTTCCATATTTATTGCATGACCAAAAGCCTGAGACGGCATACAGAGATGATCTGTGTGCTATCCAGGCTTTTTGGTTATGACTTTGTTTAGTTACAGTTTGAACCGGTCGACGATACGGTTCATCTCTTCCGCCATTTCCGACAAGGCAGCTGCGCTGGAGGATAACTCCAGCATGGAAGCCGACTGCTGCTCGGAAGCGGCAGAGATTTTACGGATCTCATCCGAGGAATGCTCGATGCTGCCCACGATGCCTGTAATGGACTGTTCCATTGCTTCGGCACTTTGGTTCATACTGCCCGACAGCTGCGCTGCTTCACGGCTCTGCGCTGCGACTTCATTCACAGACTGCTTGATATCTTCAAACAGGTCGCCTGTCGTTTTCATCGACTCGGTACCGCTCAGGATCTGCTCGGCAGCCATATCCATCGCCTGATGAAGACGATCCGTATCCTGCTGAATCGAATCGATCATGCTGACGATTTGTCCGGCTGAAGAGGAGGACTGTTCCGCCAGCTTTTGTACTTCGGCGGCGACGACTGCGAATCCTTTGCCATGTTCGCCAGCCCGGGCAGCTTCTATCGCTGCATTCAGGGCGAGCAGATTGGTCTGTCCGGCGATTCCGGTGATGATGCCGACGATACTGCCAATCTCCTGCGAACGGCTTCTCAGCTCATTGACGACGCCGTTCATTTCATTCATACGGGACTGGGCAGCTTCCATCTGTCCGGCTGCTTCGGTAACTATACCAGTTCCGTTGACCGAATGATCGGCAGCGGTCTGGGCAGATTGGCTAACCTGCTCGATTCTGTTATCGATCTCCTGGATGTTGGCGGAGATTGACTGTACGAGCAATGCTCCCTGTTCCGACTGGCTCGTCTGATCCGCAGAGCGGTCGGCCATGGAGACCAGCGATTCAGTGGTATGGGCAGAAGTAGAAGCATTCTCTTCCGCGATTGCTGTCAGTTCTTCGGCAGAATCATTGAGCCGCTGGGAGGTCTCGTTGACTTCGGCAATAACTGTGTTTAGTGAATTTCCCATTTGCTGCAGGCCTTTGGCAAGGTCACCCAGTTCATCCTTTACCTCTACCGGCAGTTCGGCAGTACGAGTCAGATCACCGGACGCAATATAATTGACCTGCTCCAGCATCCGGTGAAGCGGACGGACGATCATGCGGGAAATGACCAATGCCAGCACACTGCCAATCAGGATAGCTGCCACTACGGCAGCCCATGTAATCCAGCGTGCCAGGTAGAATTCACTCAGCTGTCCATCTGCTGAACGCGTAACATCATTTACATTATGATCGACCAGCTTGCTCAGCCCTTCGTTCATCGATGTCAGCATCGGTGTTGCATTGAACTGAATATTCATGGCCAGCGTATCATTGTTAACATCGGATGCTTCCAGAACCTGCTGAATGATGGCGGTGTAGCTTGTCCAGCTTTCTTTGAAGGAGTTATATAACTGGATCTCCTCCTCATCCGAGAGATACGTCTCGTAAAGCTGCATATTTTTGGCGATATCCACGCTGGTGCTGCTAATCTCCGAATTAATCTGCTGCATAGCGGTATCGTCCTGCTCAATAATACTGCGCAGCACAAGATTCTCTACATCGGTCACTTTATCATTGATCCGATACAGGGATACCAGACTCGGGATGCTGTTCCCGCGGATATCATTGGCATTGTCTCCGATCGAGTTCAGACGTGCCGATATAAGCACACCCAGAATCAAAATCAGAATCATCATACCGGCAAATCCGCTTAATAATTTTGCACGCACAGTCATTCTCACAGTTGCGATTCCCCCATCATCTGTTGTTATTCATTCATTAGCTGTCAATACAAATCTTCTCATCTTTTCTCATTCTTATACTTTCGACAGGAACAGACACTTTTGTTACAGTTTTTTAGGGAAATTTTTTTCATCTATAGTAAGGCATAGTTGGATCATTACTTAATTTGAATAAAACGCTGGAAAAGAACACTAAAAAGACCCGGACAGCATTTCATGTGATGAATCCACAAAATGCTGTCCGAGCCAATAGACTGCTGAATCGGAAATGAGTAGAACTTCATGCAATAATCCCATATTATGAGTTGGGATCACCTGAAACCATATGAGCAGTGCAAATGATACCAGCGCAGACGGTACTCTGGTTCACTTCATTTGTAAATCATTTATGTCCTGGCGTATAAAAGTCAGGCTTGGGTATACGCGCCCAGTCCGTATCGGAAGCCAGATAAAAGCTGGTATAGCTCGGCTGATTGTACGCCGTATTCTGACGCGCGATGCCTGTACGGTACTGAGCGTCATGCATCAGCGTATACAGCTTGTGATCGGTCACTTCCGTACTGAGGTAGATACGGATTGCCGAACTGTCCGCCGTACGCAGCAGCAGCTCTTCACGCCAGTCACCGAAAATATCAGCGACGAGCGACGGATTGCCTTTGGTACCATTGTTGGTCAGGGTACCGTTTGCCACCAGTACAGGTCCCTTTTGCCAATTTTGAATGCTTGGAGTGACTTCCAGGGCACCGTCGATAACCTGGGTAGTCATGTCTGCGCTCCATTTAATATTCATATTGGTGCCCGGTGCACTGCGGCCGATCAGCTCGCCACCGGCTGTACGCAGGTCGGTCGCCCAGGCTTCCAGACCCGGACGGGACGGATCGATATCACCGACCATGCCGCGGCCGGTATCCTTGCCGGTATACGCTCCGAACAGTACTTTGCCGGTAGCTGCATCACGCATTGCATAGCCATACGGTGCATACGCACCTCCTTCATGCACCATATAGATCTCCATGCCCGGATGAGACGGATCAAGGTCGGATACATGCAGCGCATCTCCGTGTCCCAGCTTGGCTGTCTGTCCCGGTGTGGCACTGCCCGCCGGCATCACATCTGCCGAGCTGTACAGCAGGCTGCCATCGTCATCCACCGTACCGGAGCCATAGACGATCTCATCCCGTCCATCTCCATCCACATCGGCTGCCGTGAGCGAGTGGGCGCCCTGTCCGGCCAGCGGACCCAGATCGGGGTCGGTGCCGTCGCGTCCATGTGGTCCGTCGTTAAACGGATTGCTCATTATCGCCCAGCCGCTGTCTGCGGTCCAGTCCTTGCCGATTTTCTTGCCGTCCCAGTTGTAGGAGACGAGTACGGCGCGAGTATAATAGCCGCGTGCGAATACAGCCGATGGTGTCTTGCCGTTTACATAGGCGACGGTGGCGAGGAAGCGGTCTACCCGGTTGCCCGGTTCAATCCGTCCCATTGCGTAATCGCCCCACATCAGTCCGTCATCCGTGCGCTCCGGCTCATAACGGACCGTATCTTCTTCCTTGCCGCTGCGTCCCTCGAACACGGTCAAGTATTCCGGACCGCTCACGATGAAGCCTTCAAAGTCGCGCAGATCATTACGTGAACTGCGGGATGGCGCATAGACGTCAATAAAGTAATCTGCCATGGCCCGGGCGTCTTCCATGGAGAGTGGATACTGATACTTCGGTGCGATTCCAAAGCATTCTTCCAGCGTCTTTGGCCAGTGACCGTTCTTCACTTCCGGATGTTCGCTCCAGTTCTGGAACATCTGCACCACATGTTCATAATAGTCCTCGCTGCTCATCCGGTAATCGTCCGTATTGGAGTAGCCAGCCTGCCGATCTGCCTTGGGCAGAGAAATGTACTGCTCGGACACCACATTGCCGCGCTTGCCGTAACGGGTGATTTTGGTTCCCGGCGCTGTCTTCATCATCAGTTCGGCTTTGCCATTGCCATCAAAGTCATAGACGAGGAACTGGGTATAATGCGCCCCGGAGCGGATATTTACACCCAGATCAATCCGATACAGCAGGGTTCCATCGAGGCGGTAGGCATCGATGTAGGTATTGCCGGTGTAGCCTTTCTGGGAGACGTCCTTGGCGTTGGACGGATACCATTTGACGAAATATTCGTATTGTCCATCGCCGTCTACATCACCGACACTCATATCATTGGCCGAATAGGTATACGCTTCACCGGCAGGGGTAACGCCGTCAGCCGGTTTCTGCAGCGGCAGATCATAATACGTATCGTTCCATACGGTCGCAGGCGGGCTCAGCTTCTGCTTGTCCGGCCGGGTCAAGCTGGCAGCACTGATGCCGTACTCATCGGCATACTGCTGCAGACCAGCCGCTGGAGCGGCAGATATGCCGCTGTATGTAGCCGTATCTCCGCCTTCCTCTGCTGTAGTCTTCTGCTGCACGTCGGTATTTGCCCGGTAGACATCGGTACTGACCGGATCGGCGGCAAAGGAAGTATCACGATTTCCCTGATTGGAACCACGATGCTGGAGCGGCAGCACACGATAGCTATCTTTGACTGAGCCCTGACGATCCAGATAGTTGGTGCTGTCCTTGACGACAGTTACGAATTTGCCATTGCGATACAGAGCAAAATCCGTACCGGTCAGTCCCTGATCCGAATAGCCGTTCACTTCATTGCCAAGCAGCCGCCAGCTGATAAATATGCCGTCGCCCGTCTTGGCGGCGACCAGCCCCCGGTCGAGATGCTCCAGCTGAATGCCCTGCTGCGCACTTTTACCGTTCACAGCAGTTGCTGCCGAATCTGCAGCCGATAATCCTCCGGCCGGAAGCACCAGTGCAATGCCAAGCGTTACTGCCAGTGTCTTTACTGCCCATGAATGCTGCCATTCTCTCATCCCTTACTCACGCTCCTCAGTGGTAGTGGTCATAATAATCATTTATGATAACGCTTACAATATTGAGAAGGACATGTGTACTTCCCGTCTTGTATTGGATAGACTGCTGTACCCCTTGCTTCCATTCACTCCTGCCCTATTTCCGTTCATACGTGGTATACCTTATCCTCTCCCTTCGCTATGGCTTTTTCATTTGCCCATATGCCTGTATACCTGGCAGGTTTTTGCCTTGGTAACCGGATATTCCTGCAGGTTGTTTCTATTATAGAATTCCTCGTGTACAGCAGGCGTTCACAAATCCGGCTTATCTGTTTAAATAACAGAGCCTTTAGCCGGCTCATACTGCAAAAGTATGCCCTTTATCGACTGCTGGGCGATAACATTCCTACAGAGTTTTTTGTATGTAATATTATTTAACACGTAAGTTATGTTTATGCATAATATATGAATATCAAATTAGTTTTATTTACAAACTCAATGTAAATACCTCTGCAAATCCTGACACACCCTATAAGATGACAGTAGTTCAATAAAATCATAGACAGTTTTGCTAACATATCACTCATTTATCGAGAAAAAGGGGCGTGTAGGGATGGAAAACAAGGTACGTGGAGGAAAGATTTTCTCACTGGGGCTGCAGCATGTGCTGGCCATGTATGCCGGAGCGATTCTGGTGCCACTGCTTGTCGGACGGGCACTCAATCTGACAGGGGAGCAGCTGTCGTATCTCGTAGCGATCGACCTGCTGACCTGCGGGATCGCCACACTGCTGCAAGCATGGAAGACCCGCTATCTGGGGATCGGGCTGCCTGTTATGCTGGGAAGCTCCTTTGTCGCGATCACGCCGATGATCGGGATCGGCAATCAGTACGGACTGGGTGCCATCTATGGGGCAATTATCGCAGCCGGTCTGTTCGTAGCTGTATTTGCCAGCTGGTTCGGTAAAATGATCAAGCTGTTCCCTCCTGTCGTTACCGGTACGGTCGTTACGGTCATCGGTCTCTCCCTCATCCCCACCGGGATCAAAAATATGGCCGGCGGTGCCAACAGCCCGACATTCGGCAGTCTGGACAATCTGCTGCTCTCCTTTGGCGTACTGGCGCTGATTCTGGTGATCAACCGCTTCTTCACCGGCTTCATGCGATCGCTGTCCGTATTGATCGGTATTATAGCCGGTACAGCAGTCGCTGCCATGATGGGAAAAGTAAACCTGTCGGCGGTGACCGAAGCATCCTGGTTTCATCTGCCGCAATTTTTCGCTTTTGGACTGCCGGAATTCCGGATCGCTCCGATTCTGACAATGATCATCGTCTGTATGGTCATCATCGTCGAATCGACAGGCGTATTCCTCGCTCTCGGACGTGTCTGCGAACAGAAGCTGACTCCACAGGACATGACTCGCGGGTACCGCACTGAAGGAATTGCGATTGTACTGGGCGGACTGTTCAACGCTTTCCCTTATAATACATTTGCCCAGAATGTCGGCCTGGTCGAGCTGTCCCGGGTCAAGACGCGCAATGTAATATACATGGCTTCCGGCATTCTGGTCGTACTCGGTCTGGTACCGAAAATCGCCGCACTGGCTACGGTCATCCCATCCGCCGTATTGGGCGGAGCAACGGTCGTGCTGTTCGGTATGGTTGTCGCGTCGGGTATCCGGATGCTGACAGAAGTGAATTTTCAGGATCAGCGCAATCTGATGATCGTCGCCTGCTCTGTCTCGCTGGGCATCGGCGCAACGGTAGTACCAGAGCTGTTCGCAGGTCTGCCTGCTGCACTGCGCATCATCGTCAGCGATGGCACGATTACCGGCAGCCTGTCGGCGATCCTGCTGAACGTGTTCTTCCAGTCCAGCTCCCGACTCTCCCGCCCGGCAGCAGCAGAGCCAATCGTGCCTGCCGAGACGCCGGTGATACGCGAGCAGGTATCCGGCTGATCCGAGCGCCAGACCATCTGCCTGCTTCCGGCGAATGACCGGACAGATATAGAACGACACGCCTCCTCTCTGGTGGATTTGCAGGATCATTTCCCCCAATAACGGGACAAGCACGTTCCATCCTTGCTATAATGGGTATATATGTGGGTATTCTGCGGAATACCCTCTTCGTATAACAAATATAGAGTAGTGGATAGGAGCTGCCCATGTCTGAACAAAGCATTATTTTCTTCGATATTGACGGAACTCTGCTGGATCACAACAAAGAAATTCCCGCTTCCACCAAAAAAGCTGTATTCGACCTGCGTGCACGCGGTCACGAAGTAGCCATTGCTACCGGTCGTGCGCCGTTTATGTTTGAAGATATTCGCAAAGAGCTGGAGATTGACACGTATGTCAGCTACAACGGACAGTATGTCGTGCTGCGTGGTGAGGTCATTTATACCAATCCGCTGAATGCCGACGCGCTCCAGCAGCTGACCGAACGGGCGATTGAAAAAGAAAACCCGATCGTCTATATGGATGCGGATAATATGCACTCCAACGTACCGGAAGAGCATGAATATATTACGACCAGTATCAAGACGCTGCAGGTCGGCAAATTCCCGAGCTTTGACCCGTCTTATTACCAGGAGCGGGAGATCTACCAGTGCCTGCTGTTCTGCCTGGAAGGTGCCGAGCAGCAGTACGAAGCTGATTTCAAGGCATTTGACTTTATCCGCTGGCATCCGATGTCTGTCGACGTACTGCCTTCCGGCGGCTCCAAAGCAAACGGCATCTCCAAAATCACCGACAAGCTGGGCTTCCCGCGGGAACGCCAGTATGCTTTTGGCGACGGGCTGAACGATGTGGAGATGCTCAAGCAGATCTACAACAGTGTTGCCATGGGTAACGGCGAAGAGGCCGCCAAGGCAGTAGCACGACATGTCACCAAAAATGTGGATGAAGATGGTATTCTGCACGGTCTGCAAATGGTTGGACTGCTGGATTAAAGGATTACAGAATACAGACGACTTTGTATATAGCTGAAAAGATCAGCAGATATACAAGACAATCGCTTCTAACCGCATATTATAAGAAAAACCGCCGGATAGGGTTGCTGCCACTATGACCGGCGGTTTTTCTCGTTTTCAAAAGTATAATTGATCTAGCTCATTGCGTACTTGTTTAATATTTTCATGGAAATATGCTTGTAGAGGCTCGTACGGTCCTCCTCTTTGCTGCAACTTCGTTATTTTTAAACACAAAAAAAGGACATGCGCGTTAATTCGCTCATGTCCTTTTTCATATTTATCCATCGCTAGATTGCTTACTGCTAATTATCTCTGCTGCGCCTGCCTTCGTTCAGCTTTACGGAGTAACGCCCCATACCAGTTTGTCCTGGTTATAGACAGTTACTTTGTTGTAGGTGGCAAAGGAAGTGCTGCCGTTGTTGTAGGAGTAGTCGTTGGTCTCGTCAAAGTTGCTCCAGTCGGACGGGTCGATGCGGGCTTGTACTTCGCCGCTCTGGCCGCCGGCCGGGATCGAACCTGCTGCACTCGTGAAAGAAAACTCTACATAACGGTTCGCAGTCGGTTTACTGCTGGAGAGGGCTTTGGATGTTGCGGTTACATTGCCTGCTCCTATCTGCGCCCAGTCGATGAAGGTCTGGTCGCCGGATTTGCCGTCGTTGTTAAAGTAGTAGCGTACTTTCAGATCGCTCAGCTTCACGGCTGTGCTGCCGTTGTTCTTGATGTTAAAGACCGGACGGATTGCGTTATCCGAAGGGTTGTTATCACCGCTGCGGAATTGCAGGGAGATCGCACTATTAACTGGTGCAGGGGTACCCGGCTTGGTGGTTCCGCCGCCGTTACCCGGAGTAGGGGTAGGCGTTGTTCCGCCTGTATTACCGCCGCCTGTTCCCGGTGTAGTCGGTGGTGTCGTCGGGGTGGTTGGCGTTGGAGTGGTCGTACCTCCACCTACTGTTGTCGATCCTGCACGGGTCTGTTCTCTGACAAATTTGCCGGATGTGGACAGGTTAGCCTGTGTCCATCCGCCAGTCGAGCTTGCACCAGGTGCCAGTGCTGCAGAAGCTTCACTCTTGTCCGACAGGGACCAGTTGACCCAGCTTACGCCGCGGTTGTTGAGGAAGTCGATCCATGTCTTGGATTCACTCAGGAAAGGACCGCCGTTGCCGGAAGCATCACTGGTGCCCCACTCGGTGACAAATACCGGAGCTTTTTTGCTCAGAGCATAGTCGATGCGGTCACGCAGGAACTGACCATGTGTACCAGCATAGAAATGGACGGCGTACATCGTATTCGCATCCGGCAGCTGGTTGTCCGCTGCATCCTGCACGTCCTGGCTCCATGTGCCTGTACCGACGATGATGATGTTATCCGGATCGTTGGCACGGATGGATTTGGTCACATCCACAGCATATGGACGAATCTGACCGTTCCAGGTAACGCCGCCGTTTGGCTCATTGGCGATCTCATAGATTACGTTCGGCAGATTGCCGTATTGGGCAGACATTTCGTTGAAGAAGCTTTTGGCCTGTGTCTTGTACGTATTCGGATCGCCATCGGACAGAATATGCCAGTCGATGATCACATATACACCAAGATCCTTGGCTGCGGCTACTGCTTCTTTTACTTTATTGGCTACGGACGGGTTGGAAATGTAACCGCCTTCGTTCGTGTACATCGCTACCCGGAACACCGAGATGCCCCAGTCATCGCGCAGCCATTTCATCGTATCTTTATTTACATAGTTACCAAACCACTGGATACCGTGCGAGCTGATCCCTTTCAGCTGTACCGGTGTTCCTTTCGTATCGACCAGACGTCCGTTCTTGATGGACAGCTGACCGTGCTGCTGTACCGGTGTCGTCGCTGCTTCGGCAGAAGTACCTCCTGCCGATACGGCGAGGGTTACTGTCAGCGTTGCTGCCAGTATACCGGAAGAGAATTTCTTAACTGTTTTCATCCACATATTCCCAATCTCCTTTTGTTCGTACTCTTTGGATTTCAGTATAGGAAGCACACTGATTTTGAACTAAGATGTCGAACCTTGTTGCCTACGTCAGTATATACAGCCTAAAACCAAAATAATATATTTCTGCCAATAAATGAATATAAAGATCTAGAAGCATAGGGAATGTGAAGCAGGAAGCGAATGGTAGTTTTTGGTCATAAATCACAAATAACAAGGGGCTGGGGAATGGAACATTTGCATAAAAACGTTTAACTCAGAGGCTTATGAAATGGATGGTCCTAAATGAAATAATTCAAATTTGTGCTTTATGCATAATCGCTTATTTCTTCTGATCCTATTCGTCGGTAACTTGGGCATATGGGATGGGGTTATTTTCACTAAAATATGCAGAGGCAGGCGTGGAATCGGGCAGATGGTTACGGATACGGCATAAGGTCAGGTAAAAAAGTCCCTTACTGTATGGTGAGCTGCATCGGCAGGCTGCATTATTCAGGTGCATTCATTAGATGTGACGATTAGCTTTAGCGTTTAATTGCAGCAGTTAGGTGCACCAGTCAGGCATATTAGTGCTTGATCCGCTCTGAAAAAAGATTCTGTCACTCCCTTCGGTTAAGCATGGAGAACTGAAATGACCGATCCATCGGTCGATCTTCATGCTTAACCGGAGGGAGTTGGTGGAAGTCTCTCTCCTGCGCTCTGGGCGGCGAGTTTCTGTGTTCGGATTGAGGTTGATTTATGAGAATTCGGATGCTTTTCTTCTATTATAATGTATGCAAGATTTAATTGCTCTGTAGTTTTGGATTATCGCAATATCCGGTGTAGTAAAATCCAACGCTGTACAGCTCGGATCGCAGATCAGGATCTATTTTTCTTTTTCCAGAGGCGAAACAGCGTGATCAGCACGAATACGGCGAGCACGATAAAAATCATCCCGAGTCCCTGGAGAACAGCATATACAAATTCCAACGATATATGCTCCTTTCCATGTGTATTAAAATAAACGTATCGGCGGGAGGCCAGCGGTCATAATAGACACCTCGGAAGACAGCGATACGGTTACTATTTTAACACAGCGGATCAGCAGCTGGCTCTATCGTTCAGCAATGAATCTGTCCGATCTCGGAAGCAGCTGCATATTCATTTCCATACCTTTATTCGTTCTTCCAGGGTGGAAGTGTGCAGCTCCAGCTGTGTGCCATCCGGGTCGAGGAAATTAATGGACCATCCCTGTCCTCGCTGTACAGGTCCTCTGACGATGCGAACTTCATTTTCCTGCAGCACATGAACAGCATTCATGAACTCCTGCCCTTCAATGTAACAAGCGTTTCATTAAAGCAAGCCGGATCGCTATCCATGCTCCATGCTGTCCAAGTGTAACCTCTTCCAGCACATGCAGCCGATTATTTTCACATCAAAAAGAGACCTGAGACCAACATCGTCTCAAGTCTCTCTTTTTCTATCCGTTTCTGCTGCTGTTCTGCCATCCATTCTGCAGAACAATCAGCAGAACGTCATGCTAACTTCAACTTTTTAAGGCTCCATGCCCCAGACCAGCTTACCACCCTGGTACAGAGTCACTTTGTTCCAATCGGTATAGCTGCTCTTGGATGCGTCAAAGGAATAATCGTTGCTCTCATCCATCACGGACCAGTCGGATTTGGTCATACGCAGCTGGATCTCTCCGCTCTCGCCGCCCGGCTGTAGTGTGCCTGCTGCACTGCTAAAGCTCAGCTCTACATAGCCATTGCCAAACGTACGCGTGATGTTATCCTGGCCTACCTTTGCCCAGTCGATCCAGGAGCTCATGCTCTGGGAACCTTCCGGTGTAAAGTAGTAGCGCAATGTCAGATCGCTCAGATTGACTGGAGTGGTGCCGTTATTCTTGATATTGAAAAATGGCTTCATCTGCATATCCGATACATTGGTATCCGCTGCGCGATACTGCACGCTCAGATTGCCTGCTGGTGTCGGATTGGGGTTAGGGTTGGGTTCCGGATCTACAGGCGGTACCACGACGACAGCTGCCGGTTTGGCATTGACGGCTGCAGAATCGGAGCCGGTGCCGACGCTGTTCACGGCACTGACTTTATAATAATAGGTAGTGCCGTTGGTGACGGCTTTGTCGGTGTAGAGAGTAGTCGTCACTTTGCTGTCCAGTGTGGTAAAAGGACCATTTTCGCTGGTGGCTCTCTTCACCACATAGTGATCTGCTCCTGTCGTGGATGACCAGTTCAGCTTCACCTGCGCATCACCGGCTGCTGCTTTCAGACCGATTGGAGCCGTCGGTACAGTTCCAACCGGAGGAGTTACCGGTGGAGTCGTGGACGTACCGAGTACAGGATAGGCATTGTTGATCAGCATCACGAACTGGTCATGGAACCATGCGCCGGAGATCGGAGCATTTGGCAGTGCGCCGGTCAGTACGCCATCCGCAGTCGTGAAGGTCGGATCACACATCCGGTCGAATCCTTTGCCTTCGTTATTCGGGATCAGGGAGCTGGAGCCATCGGATTCACCCGGAGGCTTCACCCATACATAGGCGTCCAGATGGGCAGCCGGTGCGGCGGTCGGCGGGGTACCGATACCGGCTCCGCTGTTGTTACACCAGTTGCCCCGGTGAGCACGGCGGTCGACGCGTCCGGAATTGACATAGGTGTTAATGTCACTGCCGGATGCCATCGTCGGACGGTTCGGTCCGCCCCATCCGTTGCGTCCGGTATCGATCAGCATACCGATACTGCTCGGGAATCCGGCACGGACAAAGTCGTTGTACAATGCTGCCGTGAAGTCCGACTCGTCAAAGTACGGATTCCACTCATAGTACTTGGACGACTTGATCGGCTGTCCCCCGATATTCAGATCCGGGTTCGGCAGATTCGGCTCATGCAGCGGCGTCGTGTTCGCCGTATTGGTAATAAAGCCGTCGATGCTGGACAGTCCTGCAGTCGTATTTCTCACGACATTGGTGAACAGTGTAATTGTCGCTGACCGGTTGTTATCCCAACCGAGCCAGCCAGAGTGACCGATATCGAGGTAATTGTAGGTATTGGGAATGGCATGAAGCTTATTCAGCGCATATTGTACGCCTTCGACATAGATACCGCTGGAATTGGCAGCTGCACAGCGGGCATCACTCAGATTGGTAACCAGATTCGGCAGGCTGTCCGGCTCAATCACGTTGACGATACGGATATCCTGGTATTTGGGATTCGCAAACGTCTCGGCGATCACATCGATATATTCTGTTTTGTAGCGCTGCAATGCTTCCTGGGTCAAAGGAAGCTCACCGTTGGATGCCAGCGCATGACAATCCCGTCCTGGCAGATCATAGATGACAAAGCTTGCTGTAATTGGGGTGTTGCCCTGCTTTTGAGCCAGTGCGGCATCCAGATGCTCTTCCAGACTGAGCCGTCCGGCATTGGCCGATCCGCCTTTAATGGCGTCGATCCGGTCCAGCCATACGGCGGTCGGATAGGATTTGACCGTCTGCATTTTTCCCTTGAGCGCAGGATCACTGACTCTGGCAATCGAACCGTCAACTTCTTTGGCATAATCCGGATTCACATAGCCGGTCGCTCCGACAAACGGATTATCCACATGAGCTTCCGCATAAGCGGGTGTTCCATACATCGCGGGCCACAGACTTCCTGCCAGTAGTGACGCAGCCATCGTATACTTAAAACCTTGCCAGAATCCTTTTTTAGACTTCAATCCATTCACCTTTCTTTCCGTGAAATTTGTGTTGAAGTAAGACCTCGCCGTGTTAGTAAACGTTTTCTATTTGTCGACTGACCATCCTTTCCCCTCTCGAATCACCTCCTCAGCGTCGATTATAGGCTAATCAATTAATGGAGTATATTGTAAAATATGGATTTTAATTTAGCTATTGAGTGTTTATTAGCTGGAAATCGCCTGTATTTTTATATTTAATTCGAGGCATCTCACTATCCTCTGCTACTGCAAATGGAGCGGAAATAAACAGGAATTTTGGCGAATGGAAGCAGTCGGACAGACAAACAACAAAAATTCATCTGCCACCAAGCACTTTCACAGACTAAAGTATAATAGGAGATTATACAGGGCAGAGGCTATCACAGGATGTTAACCATGTTGGATGTTTCCTCATTATGCTATACCAAGCCAGCGAAAATAATCTGCTGCCTCATATAAAACTATGTATCAGGCAAACTTGATATGGATGTTATTTCCATATTATGATGGAGTGATCATAGCGAAGGACATGCTTATATGAATCACTGCGCATTCATGGCTTCTGGAGGTGAGAACATGACAAAAAAGAAATGGTATCTGCGCCCGGGTTTTCTTACTATACTTTGCCTGATTACTCCACCAATCGGCTATGTGCATCTGCTGTATCAACGTAGAAATATCAAGCATGAAGAGTGGCTTGGCTATCTGACTATTGCTACTTTCACCATGGCGATCTGGCTGACCAAGTTCATGAATCCGGTGATGGCGTTTGTTGTGCTTGGGTTGTTGTTTTGGGTGATCTGGAAGTGGTAGGAGAGGTGTTGCGTTATACATAAGATGGGAATGTATTGCTGGTGGATATGCTTATAGAGCATGTTGGAACACAATGGAGGAACATCGAATTCGGTAATTGTGGGCATCCGCTTCGAATACGGTAATTGCATCATCCGCTTCGAAAAGGGATAGAGGCACGTCCTCCGGTTAAGCCTGGAGATCCTGAATAGTTGGGAGAGAAGGAGGATCTCCAGGCTTAAATGTCGTCCTTTGCCTCTATTCCCTTTTCTTCGCTTTGCGGACGGAGTTATTGTTGAGGTTTTATTGTTGAGGTTTTCTAGGTAGATAATGCTGCTGATTTGCAGCATTTTAGGGAGTAATCGTATATCGTGGGTAATGCAGTTCAAAGCTGGATATGCTGGTACAGAGCAGATGGTTTATTTAAAAGTATCGCTTGCTGCACGTGGCAGTATACCTTGGCCAATCTATACCCCTGAATGATACATTTTATATCAGTACTATATTCTATAAGTGTTGTACTTTATCAGTACAGCACTTTAGAGTAACAGTAGCTTTGAATCTATGTTTAGCTGTAACAGAAGCGATTTCTGAGCAGCTTCGCACTGGAATAATAAGATGAATAATAGGAATAAAAGCCGTAATGCGTCTGAATGCATTACGGCTTTTTCTGTGAATAGTCTATTCTATCGGGTCAGTTATTATGGTTTCAGCAGTATGAGCTATTAAAGCTACTACTGCTATTCTTGCTATCCCATCTATTCTGGCTCATCCACCGATACATCCACCACACGCTGGGCCAGATCGACATATTCGTTATCCAGCGATACTTTGACCCGGCCCTGTCTGCGCTTCTCGCGCCACTGTCGCAGGTCTTCCCCGGATTCCAGCCGCAGTTCGGCCAGCTCATGGGCACGGTCGAAAATATACTTGCTCGTATACAGCAGCGTATAGATGCCCTGTCCCCCGAGTGCAATTGGCTCTTCGCGTTTCTGCCAGCGCTCTACGGTAAACTTCACATACAGCTGGTCCCCACGCCGCTCATCTGCCGGAATCTCGGTAATCTGCCTCCGCTGCACAATTTGCCAGCCGGTAATACGGCCGTAGGAATGGATTCCAGCCATGCCCAGCGCACCGAACTTGCGTCTGGACTGGTACATAGCGACGTATTCCAATTGGGTAATGACCTGGGCATTGGCAAAGTTCTTCAGCGGTACATGGTAGAATCCATGCTCCAGCGCCAGCTTCACCTGCTCCGGTCCGCGTACCGATCCGACGATCATGTTGTGGGTCTGCAGCTTGTTGACGTAATATTCTTCCGTACCGCGCGGCGTTGTGGATCGTTCGTATGCCTTTTCCGGGCTGTCCTGGATCAGTTCATGCAGGAACTCCTCCACCAGCGACGTCGCATTCGGCAGGAAAGGCAGCGCTCCTACATTAATTCGCCGGACACTTTTATAAAAGTGGTGCTGGCGGTACTGCTCTTCATTGCCGTACGGGAAGAGCACATATGCGCCATACATGCTGCGTTCGTAACGAATGCGCGCGGAATCGGCAGCTTGGCCGACAGTCGCACCGGTCGCTGGCGGATTACCATCGGGCACATCTCTGGTGGTAAGGGCTTCAGCATCTGTATCTGCATTTATATCGGCATCTATATTTGAATTTACATCTACACCTGCATTCCAATTTACGTCTTCATCTGTGCCCGCAACCTGCTGTGCGTTCCAATCCGAATTGATATTCCCCTGCTCCTCTACCCCATGCACAATTGCATCCCGGTAACGGTGCATCGTATTAATATCTTCCTCCTGCGGTCCCGGCAATCCATAGCTCGCCTGGTAGGCGCTGCCCGGCTCGGCAACATTGAGCCGGTATTTGGCATCGAAAATAAAACTGTATTCCTGCGTCTTCCCGGCATCGATCTTCCGCAGGGACAGCACATTATCCGGCCGCTGCGGCAGAGTCGGCGATCCTTTGCGATCCGGCGCACTGTTATAATACAGTACAAAGGTCTCGCCATTACGCGGATTCACATATTCCATCCGCGAACGCTGCCCCCGGTCCAGTGTCACGAACAGACCGGAATGGTTCATCCGAATGACATTCTGGCGAACCAGCTGGTACTTGCGGCCGAGCAGTTCGTTCAGCTTAAGGAAGCACCAGTATTCGTACAGCTGCGAGATTTCTTTCATGGACAGGCGCAGCAGATCGCTCTGGATCGACAGCCCTTTGAGCAGGGTCAGATAATACCGGTACATCTCCCGGTAACCCGGCGCCATCTGCATGACCAGACTGAGATTCATGCTGCGCATCGGGGACAGCTGCTGCAGCCAGCCGGCAGACAGCATCCGCTCCATACGTGAGATCATGCCATCCACCCGGCGGACAAACTGCTCATCATAGCTGCGGCTGCGGTAATTCTGCGGCCGGTTCAGCTGTTCGTACTGGTCACGCAGACGATGCAGCTTGCCCAGAATACGCTCCAGCATCCAGCGCAGCATCCGGTTCTCGGCAGTATCGTACGAGATATGCTTGACCGTATCGAGCAGCCGGGTCGGCCGGTAGTCTTCGCCGCGAATATGCAGCGCTCCCCGACGGGATGGGTCCTGCTGGAAAAGGTCCTCCCCTGCTCCATCCCTTATTCCCCGCATAGGGTCCGGCATTGTGCCGCGTCCATCCTGCTCATGACTCATTCGTTCGCTTCGTTCTCCGCTGACCGTTCCATCCTCACCGCGCATGGGACGGCCAGTCAGCCCACTTGCTACAGAATCATTTGCAATATGCAGATTCCCCGGCAGATTTCGCCCAGTACGGCCATCTTCCCTGGAGCCAGCAGCACTATCTCCACCGGATAGAGAACCACGCTCCATCCACGAACGGCGCTGCAGCTTCTCCAGATGCTGTGGATGACGGGCCAGATAGCTGCTGTTACGCCGGCTCGCCCGTTTGACGAGGGAGGCATTGCGCAGCTCCAGCTCCCGGTTCATCTGGTGATGCGGCTGGGCCGCGATCCGCTCCATCGCCCGCTCCATCTGCCCGAACAGATGCGAGATAATCGAGAAGAATTCACTCAGACTCTGGTGCTCACTCTCCCGCAGCGAGACCGACTGGTACGTACGCTTGAGAAAGTCAAAGGACAGATTGTACACCTGCTCGTTCACCTCGCGCAGCAGAGCGACATAGTCCTGCTTGTAATCCAGCTTGGACGGGAACACCTCCAGCTCGATCGCAAGCAGCCGCTGTCCATTCGCCCGCAGCTCCAGTTCCGTAAAGCCCACTTCATTGCGAAAGTTCAGCATCCCGGACAGCAGCCGCTTGCCCTTGGGCGTGACCGCTTCCCGCAGCTGCCGGTTATCATGGTAAAAGGTCACCGACCACTCCACGTCATCTGCCCGCTCGAACACAAACTCATACTCCTGCTGCTCGTAAAAGCACGGCAGCACCGCCGCACCTGCCGTCCACGGCACCAGCTGCCCGTCCACCGGCGAAAAGACCTGCACCGACTGCACCTCAATCTCCGGCGACAGCGCCATACACTTCAGATGCGCATCTACCCACTCTCCGTCTTCCCGGTGCAGCTGCAGCGTCTCGACCGCCGGATGGTACGGCCTCCCCTGCATATAGATGCTCCCGATGCTCGTCTGGATCTCCAGCAGATTCACACTGTTATTCAGATTCATACGCACCTCCTGCAGAGATCATCAGGACACCCAGTAGGATGTGAACCCATCCTCATCCAGCCGCCGGATCATATACACCAGCTTGCGCGCACTCTCCGGATACCGCGCCTCCGGCGGCGTCCCGCCCCGGCTCCACCGACTCCAGAAATCATCGTCGTCCTCCAGCGGCGAAGGAATGCGTACACTCCCCTTCAGGCAGAGCTTCAATAGATTCACCAGTGCACGCCGCACGCCGGATTGACTGCCCTGGATGCGCGGCAGAATCTTCTGCAGCAGCTGCAGATCGAAGGCAGCCTCTTCGGTCATCAGACCAAAGCGCTCGTTGTACACAAGGTAAAAGCACACCGCATCCCGAATCCGGAAGCCCACATGCGCATGAATATCCTCCAGAATCTCATTGACCGCCACCAGCCGCTCGGTCGTGCGAATGATCAGCTCCTGGTGATCCTGCAGCGCATCGATCAGCTGCAAATAGTCACTGCGCAGGAAAGACTGCTCCACCGGCACCACATCCACCAACTGCTGGCTGTCCCCGGTGAGACTCGGCAGCTGCATGAGATCGATCGCGTTGAATTCAATCGTATTCGCCCGATCCAGCACCCGCTTGCTAAACGGATACGTCGTCTCGTCCATATTGACCGTCCCGACGATATAGACATTCTCCGGGATGCCGAGGTGGCCGTAGCGGGACTGGTCTTCTTCGTTGTCGAGCGCTCCCTCGGAAATAAGCGGATCGGTTACAATATACCGTCCCTGCGCTGTCTGCACACTGCTCCCATTCCGCGGACGAACCGAATCTCTCGACTGCCCTCCAGCGGAAACAGACATATGTCCCGTATCCAGCCTGCTCTCCCGCTGTGCTCCTGTCTGGCGAGTTCCATCCTCCATCCAGTGCTGCGTCTCCAGCAGGCTCATCATATCGCTAAAATAATGCTCCACCCGCGCCAGATTCATCTCATCCAGACAGACAAAATACGGCTTCTTCCGGTTCTCCCGCCGCGAAGCTTCCGCAATGACCATCGTGAGCGGTCCCGGCTTGAACACACCGGACAGATCCTTGTACCCGATCAGATCTGCCGGATCGCTCCAGTCCGGACGTACCGGTATCAGCCGGAACTGTCCGTTATCTGCGGTAGCCCCTACTGCCTCCGCGAACAGGCGGACCAGCCGCGTCTTGCCCGTACCGGAGATGCCTGCCAGAATGACAAACGGCCGCGTCTTCAGCGACAGATAGAAGTTGTGCGTCAGCGACTCCGGGAAATAAAAGCCCCGCTGGAACACATACTGCTGAATATGCTCCAGTGTCTCCCGTACATCCCGGTCACGAATACGCGGTGAATACGAGTCCGCATTGCTCTCTTCACGGATCTGACTGCTCCATACCGTATTCGGTGTAATCGCCGTGCTCTCGATATAGAACATATAACTGTCCATCGCATCCCACAGATCCGTGATCAACTGCTCATTATCCGGCAGATGATCGGCTTCATAGTGGAAATAGGCAATTGTCGACATCTGGTAATCATCTCCGAGCCGCCCGTCTCCCAGTTCGATATCATCCGACATCTTCATCCGGCTGGCCGGCAGCCGGGAACGAATCTCCTGCGTACGCTCCTGCAGATAAGCCAGTCCCTCCCCGCGTCCCAGCTGACTGCGCGCCTCGCCCAGTCCCTGGTTGAGCGTGAGATAGATCCGCTTCATATCTGCCGAGAACAGATACGCTACATATACACCGCGCTGGATCGTATCCGTAATCTGCGGGTACAGCACCGCAATCCAGGGTATGGTCGCCCAGTTGCCACGCCCCACCGATCCCTGGACTTTGAAATGATTATGGATAAACGGTAGCGACTTCAAATGCTCCGGTATATCCCGCCGCACATACTCGGCCAGCGGATGCCCGGACAGCGACTGCGCCTTGGCCTGCTGGTAATTGCGAATGATGTTCATCAGGTCCTCACGCAGCGAGAAATCCGACTGCGGCGGCGCATAGTAGGCATCCAGCTCATCGAGGGTGAAGTGATACAGTTCGTCCAGTACAGCCGGATTGAGCTGGTCGTAGATCTCCGGCTTGAAGCCGATCGTGTAGCCGGAGTTGGGATAGTCCAGGATGGAGGATAGTGCCTCGATAGGTGTATCGATTACGTACTGTACTCTGTTCAAAGGCAGGTCTGCCCAGCGGAAAGCCATTCGGGATGGCGGTGCATCTACTGGCTCGCTTCTGGCTTCACGTTTTTGGAAATAGTCCAGAAAGCGTTCTTTGATACGAGTCATGGACACTTCGCGTTCACGGCTCGCTCGCATTTCTTCTATGAGTATGAGGATGAGGACCATTTTGTATGATTTTTGTTTGTGTATGAAAATGTTTTGGAGTTCTGTTGGTAAGGTCATAAGTATTCTCCTATAAATTATTAAAAAATAAACCATGACAAGTTTAAGGTCATGGTTTCAAGCAATATTAGTTATTATAAAATAAATTTAATGTCCTTCTGATTTCTTTAGCAATTAAATCAGCTTGTGCTGTTGGGACACCATTGCTAATCAATTTAAATTTAGATGTTAACGTGATGTCCTTAGGAAGTATATATTCATCTGGTACAGTTTGGATTCGTAAAGCTTCTCTTACACTTAATCTTCTTGGCAAAGTAGGATGTAAGTGAACTTCATTATTTCCATAAGCTACCGTTGGACTAAATCTATACCTATGAATCCTTTTAAAAGACTTTCTCTGCGTATCACCTTCTTGAATCTCTTGAAATTTTTTAGAGAAAGGATTAAACACTTCATTTTGATTAGGAAAATTTTCTTGTATATTTTCTATAGCATTTTTCACTAATAAGCTCGAAAACTCTTCTGGAATTAATTTAGCTTCTTCAAAAACGGTACTTCCAAACTCCCATTTCTTTGGCCATTGAAATATTTTCGGATTTTCAAATTTTATTAATGGCCATCTAAAAATAAATCTATCATCACTATTTCTTTTTAAAATATCATTATTTCGTTCTAAAACAAAACCCTTACTTTGCATATGTTCAACTACTTGATTTAGAAATGCCACTACAATTATTCTTGGTCGGTCTTGAGGAAACCCATAATTTAAAGGGTTAATTATATCATACCAAACAGTGTATCCTAATTTTTCTATGTTGGTTATTAAATCTAAAAAATTTTCTCTATGAGATTTAGTTCTGTATAATCCCTCTACATTTTCAAACAACAAAAATAAAGGTTTAACTTTTTCAATTATGCTATAGTAGCTTAAGATCAATTTACCACGTTCGCCAATTATTCCTATATTTTTACCTCCTATAGAATAATCTTGACAAGGGGGGCCTCCTATGACCCCTTCAATTCCTTTATAATCTTTTCCTATTTTATACTGTACAAATATGTCTGATACGTCTGTAGAATCATTAACTAAAGAATGAGTAATTATATTCTCTGAAAAATAAGGATTTTTAGAATTAGATACATAATTTGAAAGTGCAAAATTATATGCTTGGATAAATTTCAAATCTATTTCATGAGCAGCTTGAATTTGAAATCCATTATTCATAAACCCAACATCTAAAAAACCACCACCAGAAAATAGCGATATGATTGAGTAACTTCTTTTGTCTAATAATCTCATTAATTTACCTCTAATCTTTCCAAATACAATAACTTTATATATTTGTATTTAAGTTACGATTTAATAATAGAATTATATTATATATTGAGAAATTAGAGTAATAAAAATTAGTTTGAGAATGTGATTTTAAAATCCTATGCAAATATATAAGATGAGTTATTTTTATATCTTACAAAATAACTCATCTATTTAGGATCATGTAATTATAATTTATTTATCAGTAACTAATACTTCCCCTTGTTTATCTATTTTTATCTTACAATTAATTCCTTCAATATATATCCCTTTAACCAGATGTTTTACTTCTATTCCAATTGGTTTTCCTTCTGAATATAAAGGATTATTTTTGTCCTTTCCTTCTACAATATAAGTTAAATTTTGTTTAGAAATAGTAAGCTTATTTAATTCTTCTTTCAATATAATATCTTCCAAAGTAAATTTTTCTTTATGATGTTTACGAATTTCATCTCCCCTTCTGATTATATAAGGTATTTCAATATCGATTCTTTCGATATTATTTTTATTATTTGCATTTGTGATCTTATTAAATCTTATGTCAGTAGACGGATGAACAAATTGATTTTTTTCGATAATCAAAGATTCTGATGTTACGCAGTCTAGCCTTGAGAATTTTTCATTTACTTTTTTGATTTCTAAACACAATTTAACATTTTCTAAAGGTTTACTACTTACTCTCTGATTTTTTCTAGTCAAATAACATGTGAAGTCAATTTCTTTTGTTTCATCAGTATTAATCAATTCTTCGTATTCCTGTCCTGGAAATCTAACATATACTTTTACATGAGGTAATTCTACAACTCGTGTTAAGCCTATAGTATTAATTCCTATCCTGCTTTTATGTTCCCAATACGAGTTAAGTAAAATATCTAAAAATTCGGCTTTTATACGACATAGTCTTTTAAGTGGAAAAACTATTTCTTCACATTGATTTGAAGCTAACGAAATATTATCAATTATAGAAATATCCGTATTGTTGAAAAATTCCAGATCCATATTTGATGATTGTAAGATTTCAAAATGCTTTAAATGAAAATTCATTTTTTGTTGAAGTTGATAATAATATTCTTTCCAAAATTTTGGTAAGAACCTTTGAATATCTGGGTTTAGAGGCGAATTTAAAGCTATTTTACTTTGACCGTCAGAATTATATACACATAAATCTAATAACTCAAAGTCGCCAGTATCTGTTCCTTCAAGGTTAACCTTTAAAACTCCAAAATCATCTTCTTGAGCTTTTTTAAAATAATTAAACTCAATAGAATTTATTTTTTTCTCTACCTTTTCATTATTATGCTTTTTTATGAAATTACTTTTTAGTAATTCAGCATATTTAGCTTTTCTTTTAATAGGTTTACTTCTAATCATAAGATCACAATCTTGCCCTACTAAAATAAAAAAATTTTCTTCATTTAAAACAAAAATATCACCAGGGGCTGGCGGGCGATGCATCATATTTACACTATAATCAAATAATTCAAAAGTATTAAGTTTTTGAATATCACGTTCATCATCTATATTAATAGAAGAATTATCAGTTAAGAGTTCTTCCTCCAAAAATTGAGTCAAACCTAAAATAAATTTATAGGTTTCATTATCAGTACTACTAGTAATATTTTTTTGTGTTTCATATTGTGCTGCTATATTAAACCAATTCAATATAGCTTCGTAAGAAGTTATACCTTCACTATGTGCCATACCAGCTAGGTATATAATATTGTCTTTTTTAGATAAGGCCATACTACTAGCTGCTTTTATAGATTCAGTTTGCAAAGAACTTAATCTTTCTAGTAATATACTAAAAGCGCAAATTGCCAATCCTTTTGCAATAATATTCTCGCTATCCTTTATATTTTTATCAACTTCAAATAAAAAGTAATCTTGTTCTGTTACTCGTGTATCAGCTTTTTCTTCTTCTGGCTGAGTAGTGTATATAATAGTGATTAAATTTTCCGGTTTTTTTTCAGCTAGTAACAAGTCATTTTTAATAAAATTAATACCACCTTGACTATCATCACTAATCATTTTATCAACTATAAACATGCAGAATTCAGAAGAGTGTAATGACATATGAATCTCATTTAATATATCATCTATGTCTGGAATATATTTGTATATTCTCAAAGAGACATTTTCTGATATTCCTCTTATTTTTTTATAATTACTTATATTTTGAACTCCAATCCCAAAGTTTAGAAACACATTTTTCAAATTTACTTCTATACTTAATTTTTCCTCTATAGTTAATTTAATTTGCTCAAAAAGAGTTAAGTCTGTATCTTTCAATTTAAAAAAGACTTGTTTAGCTTTTAATGCCTGCATAAATGATTCTTCTTCATAAAACTTCAATATAGATTCTTTAGCTTCCGAAATTTTGTTAGCTAAAGAATCCATCCCGTCTCTTTTTAATCTAGCTATGAAGTCTTGATAATTCCTCTCTTTTAGCAAAAGTATATCATTGATTATGGTTTCTACTTTAATATTATCAGGTATAGTAAAATCATCATCTATAAGTATTACTAAACCAATATTAAGTCCCATCATTAACTCTTCAAGTCTATCTTGCACTGATTACCCTCTCCTTAATTAATTTCCTCTTTTTTCAAATAGATAGCGAATATATAACGATTCCCAAAAACATTTCTATCTGGCAATAATTCAATATCTCCTCCAAAAGACCTTAGTAGGTTACGAGTGATATACATTCCCAGACCTCTTCCCTTCTCTTTTCCAGACACCAATGGTTGAAATAAAGTGTTTTCCATTCTTCCAAGGACTCCAGTTCCTGTATCCGAATAATAAATTACACCTTCATCTTGTCGTTGAATTTGTATTCTCTCTTTTTCGCTATA
Source organism: Paenibacillus sp. Z6-24 (assembly GCF_054161335.1). Classification (NCBI taxonomy): domain Bacteria; kingdom Bacillati; phylum Bacillota; class Bacilli; order Caryophanales; family Paenibacillaceae; genus Paenibacillus; species Paenibacillus sp. Z6-24. Next base: position 4,132,149 of record NZ_CP096398.1, read on the forward strand.
TGAATAAATTTTATCTTGTTTCTGTTTATTTTTTCTTTCATGAATCCAATGAAGAGAATTATCAATTAAATTGTAAAAAATATGAACCAATACACCTTTTGGTACAAACCAAGTCATGTCAATTGTAGAGTAATCTATCGTTACTGCACGTTCTTTTAATCTATTTTCTAAACGAGATTCTAAATCAGATAAAAATGATTTTAAATTTTCATTTACAAATTCATCTGCTGTACCATTCCGTAAAAACGTTTTTTCCATCAACTCATAGAAATTCCCTAGTTCTTTCATTCTTTGTCTCATAAAAGAATAATCTTCAGATATAGGATTTAAATGCTCACTGATTAATAAATACTGATCATGTTCAAGAAGATACTTAATAATATTATCAAAGTGACTTTCTTGGTCTTTTGAATTATTAATATTACTAAATATAGAATGCAGTTCATGTGTTAGAACTTCTGTAACTAATCCATTTGCCATAAGCTTATAGTTATTATAAGATTCTACCTGTATAAGTTTTCTTTCACTCTCTACTTCTGATACTAGCTTTCCTGCTCGTTTCAATTGTATAGTGGTATCATGAAAAGCATCTTTAAATGATTTTGTAGTAGCATTTAAATATTCTAATGCTGTTTTTACATTAGGATCGTGATGACCTTGAAGCGTAGATTTCAAGCTTTTGTAAGCTTTATCTAATTCAATAATTTTTTTACTTGTTTCTTCAAATTGAATGTTAGTATTATTAACAGTAATTTTTAAATTATCTAACGATCGTTCGGGGACTAATTTTTTATCTTTTAAAATTTCTTTTGTTATATAAAAAGCTGATTGGCTAAATGAATAAAATATGTCATTAAATATCGTTTTAAGAAAGGATAGTAAAATTTTAGAATGTTGATTATCGGATAAATTTAATCTAGAACTTGTTTCCTTAATATAATGTTGATATGGGTCATTTACGCTTACATAACCAATAACATTACCTAATTCGAATCTGAAAAATTGTTGTCCTTTAGTTCTTTCCTGCTGTAATTGTAGCCAGTCACTGTCTTTATCGCCAAGAGTAGTCACGCGATTAGTATTCCTATAAAGCTTCACTCCATTATGCGCTTCTAAAAATCTTGCTACTTTTTGAATAGTAAACTTCCTTTTTAACTGCCCTAAATTTTTTGCAGAAGATATTGCCATAGCTGATAATTTTCCTGAGCGCTTAAATGAATATACCTTTCCGCTGATTGGAGTGAGAATTTTCAAAGCATCTAAGTAATCAGAAGGTATTTTGAATCGATTTTTAAATTGTTCAATATTTAAATCTAATATGAGACTCTTACTATAATGTTCTAAATTCTCATTAAGTAACTTGTTATACTCCTTAGAATCCAATTTCCAATCTTTAAAAACATCTGCTTCCATTAATCCAGAGTGTACTCTTTCTAAGTACCAGGGCTTTAAGTTCATCTCCATTTTTAGAGTAATATCTTTATCATTTACTTGATTAAAGGAAAAACTATGCAATGTTTCAGCTATATTAATAATTTCGCCATTAAAATCGTTTGTTACTAATTCGTTATTAAGATAAATTTGGATATTAAATTTTTCTTTCTTTTCTTCAAAAGGAGAGATTAGGAAGCCTAATAGGGACCCAAACTCTTCTGATATTTGTAGTTGCGATTCGTGTTCTTCTTCAAATAAATTAAGTTGCTGACTACGTTTATCATCTATTAAATCATCAAAATTGTTATAAGAATCAACAAACCAAAGTCTTGTATATGCTATTTGTTTCTTGTCAAGTTGAAAATACTGCATTTTTATATCTTCTAATAATGACTCCGATTCTAAAAAATCACTCCAATTAATTTTAACAATGTGTGTTTTTTCAGAAACTGCATTTGTAGTTTCCATAATTAAAACTCGGCTTAATCGCTGAGCTGCTAACCTTCCAATCCCTTTTTCTCCCAAGGGTAACCTATCATTATTTGTTTCTTTTTCCACTTTCTTTTTCTTCTTTATATCTGTCCCAATCGTAAAAAAACCTTCAATTAAATCATCACGTCCCATACCATCTCCATTATCTTCAAGAACGATAACTCTTTTGGTTACTTGCAAAGACTCTATCACTGCATCTTTGACCTTTAAATCAAGTGGATTAAGAAACTTTTCAGAATTGATAAAATCTTCAGAATCAAAAAAATAAAGTTTTACTAGATCTGCTTTAGCATCATACGAATTTTTTATCAATTCTGTAATTGCAATTTCATCACTGGTAATAAGATCTTTTCCTAAGTGTTCTAAAATACGTGAATTAATTGAAAAAGTAACATTCTCCATTTTTCACCTCTAAATTATTAGTATTTAAAAACATACTCTAAATTAAATTATCAGGTCTAATCACCTGGATCTATAGTACCACTTTTGTAAATATAGGTAAAAGTAAATATTTTGAAGGTTTATCAAATTTTTTCTTGGTTTCTAATCTGTAAATAAAAATATACGTTAAACTCGTACATATTTCCACGTTGGCATAGCCTTTCCCTATAACCGACTATTACTATTAACAGTTACGCCCTCTCTCCCTCCCCATGCTATGATACATGCAAAATAGAGACATAAAGGGGTCGGATGATGCGTACAGTACAGCCACATCAGGTTATCGCGGATAGCCGGTTTAACAAATTTCATCTGTTGGTGTTTTTATGGTGTTTTTTTGCAATCGGGTTTGACGGGTTTGATATTGCTACATATGGGATTGGGCTGCCGCTCATGATGGAGGATTACGGGCTGTCGCCGGTGGAAGCGGGGGCGATCGGGAGTTACACGCTCGTCGGTATGATGCTGGGCGCTTTTGTCCTGAGTGCCCTGTCGGATGTGATCGGGCGGAAAAAGGTGCTCGCGATCTGTATGCTGCTGTTCAGCGTCTTCTCGCTGCTCGCGGGGCTGGCGCCGAATGCGGCGGTGTTTACGATTATGCGGTTTATCGCGGGGATCGGGATGGGCGGGCTGATGCCGGCGGTCATTTCCCTGATGACGGAATATTCGCCCAAAAAGAACCGGGCGCTGACGGTGGCAGTTATGTACTGCGGCTACTCGATCGGCAGCATCGCGGCTTCGCTGGTCGGGATGTACCTGATGGAGAGTCTGGGCTGGCGGTTCCTGTACTGGCTCGGCATCATTCCGCTGTTCGCCCTGCCGCTGTTCTGGAAGCAGTTCCCGGAATCGCTGTCGTACTACATCGTGCGCAAGCAGGGCGCACCGGTCGCGGCGATCCTGAACAGGGTGAATCCGCAGGGGAATTACCAGGCGAGCGATGACTTTGAATATGCGGCAGTACAGCAGCGTGCGCAGGGCATGCCGGTGAAGAAGCTGTTTGTCCAGAACCGGGCGGTGAGTACATTTGCCTTTTGGATGGCGGTGTTCAGCTGTCTGCTGATGATCTACGGGCTGAACACATGGCTGCCGAAGATTATGCAGGGATCGGGTTACGGCATCACGTCCAGCCTGTCGTTCAGCCTGGTGCTGGCGATCGGGCAGATTGGTGGGTCGCTGCTCGGCGGGTATCTGGTGGAGCGCGTCGGTCACCGCAAAGTACTCGTCTCGCTGTTCCTGACCGGGGCGGTATGCTTTGTCCTGCTGAGCATGACGTCAAGCACGGCGCTGCTGTATGTGCTGATCGCGCTTGGCGGGGCATGTACGGTCGGTACGCAGAATCTGGTGAACCCTTATATTTCCGAATATTATCCAAGAGAGATCCGCGCGACGGGAGTTGGGGTGAGCGTGGGGGTCGGACGAATTGGAGCGATTCTGGCACCGGTGCTGATCGGATTATTACTGGCGACGAGCATGGCGCCGCAAAATGCATTTATGTTCTTTGCGGTACCGTGTCTGATCGGGGGCGTAGCGTTTCTGCTAGTGCAGGAAAAGTATGGGAGCTTTGACAGGGTGCGGACGACACGGGCTGCCCATAGTGGCCAGCTGGCGGGGAACGAGGCGGGTTAGGAAATTAATTTACTCCTTGCAATTTGTCTGCTGTATTCATTGGTTGATGTACGCTTGTTATGAGGTATGCTTTAACAGGAGATATGGTGAGTATCGTTTGTTCACTTTATAGGATTGTAAATAACAAAGACGGTCTACGTTGAGGGGTAATATTACACTCACTCAAGGTAGATCGTCTTTTTTTACTTACACGGAAATGATGGATACTGACACTTCCAGCAAACCATATTAGAGCTGCTCCACATAATGATGGAACAGGTGAAATCCCGGAAGCTTGGCAGCATTTCGGATAACATGCTCTACCTTTTTCTCATTTAAGCGAGCATTCTCGATTGCCAGAACTTCTGCTATTTGCGTGGATAATTCCTGTAAACCCGGAATATCTCCACTGCCGGTTTCTTTTTGCTTCATTAGGGAATGATTCGCTTTCTTTAAGACTTCCATCAATTGATCATACTGGTTCTCGTTCAACTTCTCGGCAATGACCCAATCCAACAGAGAGAATTCATCCGGGTTCTGGGCAATATTTCTTAATAGACCGACGTAGAACTCCAGACGATCCACTTTACTTTGCAGATCTTCCATTTTGATCTATCTCCTTTTACAGAAATTTAAACGAGTATTTACCAAAATATCAGGTAGCTTATTGATCTATGGCTTACTGATCCATGGCTTCCTGACGGTACTTTTCCAGCAGCTTCATCGATTCCTGGATGCCTTCTTTGTTATCCAGGCGCAGGGCACTGTGAAAGCACTGCATCAGGCAATCTAGCCCTTTGCGATATTCCTTTTTGCGAAAACAATAATGGGCATATTCCCGGTTAAGGGTGTAGTATCTCAGCACTTTGAATTCTTCTTTGTACGTTCCGAGCTGGAAGGAGTGTTCGGTGGAAGTTTCCAGATATTGATCGAATTCTGCCAGATATTCATCGATCAGATAGTGATGGGCATTGGCTGAGGTCACCAGTGTAATTAATCCATCCAGTATCTCGTCTTCATTCTCTTTGAGCAGCTCTACGTACTCCGGGATAAATCCACGATTACCGAGTCTGACTTCCAGGGACAGGAAATTCGCTTTGGCGATAAATTTGAAATGTTCTACTTCTTTTTCCCCTGCTGCATCCAAATCTTCAAACCAGCTCAGGTCTTCATACCCCTGCGTATACAGGCGGAATTCATCATAATCTTCCTTGAATTCGTAATAATGCGATTTGAGCAGGTAAGCCTGACCATAGTAGTATACAAAATGACGATCTGTAGCGAATCCTTCCTGCTGCCAGCTTTTACTCTCATAGATCCTGTGGGTTAACTCAAGCAGCTCATCCACGTATTTGATAAATGACTCCATATCTTCCCTTGCCCCAAAAAAGTGACAGAGAAGAATCAGTCCATCCAGCAATAAATGATCGGGCAGCTTATTCCGATGCGGCAGAAACTGCATCGCTGCCTCCACATTTTTCCCCGGATTGGAACGGTGCATCTGGAGCAGCCTGTAGTAGCTGATCGCCAGCCGCTCCGACTGGTTGGAACGTTCGCATTCGATGACACATTCATACAGCAGCACAGCAGCTTCCTTCTGTTCATGCTGGTACAGCTCCTCTGCCGTCTCGAAAATAAGCGGAATCTGCTTGAGATCGTCTGCTACATACCGCAAAATCTTCTCAATATAATCCAGCCGCCCAATCTCCGCACACCGCATCAGCAGTGCCTTGATTCGGCGCCAGTGTCCGCCTTCCTGAAAAGATTCTTCTATATATAACGGATAATAATAACCTTCCGGCAGACCCATATAATTCGTAATGGCATCAAGCATATGTACAGACAGCATCTTGGGCGGATTGCCGTTGATGGCTGCGCTCAGTGAGCCGCGGTTGATTCCCGTCGCTGTGGACAGCTCGCCCAGGTTGATCTGGTGATCGGTGAGGAACTGCTGAATATGATGTTGGATCGTCTCTCTGTGATTCACTTCAATTCCTCCTGATCGTCCATGCGGGCTGTCCCCTGTTATTCGTCTTCGGCATGTTATGCGCGACTCTTTTCATTATATGACTGTGCAGCAGTCCGGTAAAACCTCATTTTGGTTACAACTGCTATTCAAATAGACTCCCAACATATGTCGGGAGTCTATAATGTCCATACGATTCATGCTATTTCATTCGCTGCCGCAGCTTCATTTCCCGGATATCCAGCTCACGCTTCTTGATCCGGAAGCTCTGGACGGTATTGTAAAAGGCCAGCACGACCACTCCGACGACGAGCAGGGCCAGTACGTAATACAGCGTGTCTATACTCACGGTCATCACATCCTTTGGCCAGTAATGTATAGTTCCTCCCTTTACCCTACTATATTTCACTACGAATTACCAATAAGCTTCCAGCCAGCTTCGTTGTGCAGCTGCGGCCGCGAATAGACAGCTTTGCCGCCTGATTTGGAGCTTATACCAATACGTGCTTTGCAGCATGGCTGTAGAGCTTATACCAATACGCGCTGTGCAGCCTGGCTATGGAGCCTGTACCCATACCAATATGTGCGTTACAGCCAATATATGCTCTACACAAAAACCTGCCCAGCCGAATCGGCATGGACAGGTTGCTGTTAGGGAGTTTCCACTTGCAGTCATATCCGATTGGAGTGTATCCGGTTCATTTACCGTGTATCCAATCAGGAATGCGAGCCGGCTGCCGGCTGATCAGACTGGTGGCCCAGCTGGAGTTCCAATCGCTGCAGTTCCAGTTCGCGATTGCGGACTTTGTACGTCTGGACGGTCGTATAAAAGGCAAGCACAATGACGCCGACGACGAGAAATGCCAGACTGTACATGAGCATCGTTAATCCCATGGAGTTCACTCTCCTTTCCATTGCCAAAACATTGTGGAGCATGTTATTTCACACATTCGAATTTGTAGCCGTTGGCGCCTTCGGCTGCGCCGCTGCTGGTTGTGCCATTTAGTCCGCTGCTATCGCGGCTGTCGATTTTTGGTGTACCGCCTTCATCGTAGCATCTGTTGATGAGCGTCATCTTTTGCTGGTGATTGAAATACAGTGCGGTAAAGATCACGCCGCCTGCAATCACACCGATCGCGATAATACCGATCCAGATAATCGGAGCGATCTGTGGGGTAATCTCGCCGTTACCGGTATCGGCGGCAGATACATCCACTCCGTAGGCAGTGAGCAATTCTTTGGTCTCATCCGGGGTCAGGCTGTCCAGAAAGGCTGCATACCCTTTTATTTCCTGATCCGAGAAATTGTACAGTTGTTTGGCTTTTACCTGGTTAATCGCAATTTTACCGGTACGAGCGCTGTATTCGAGCGACTCGGACAGGGCGGCTTCTTTTTTGGCCAGATCCGGGATACTACCAAAGGCTTCCTCGCGCTCCTGTTCACTCATGGCTGCTGCAGACTTGGCTCTGTCGAGCGCCTGCTGATTGACGTCATTCTTCTGTACTTCCGCATGGGCATAGCTGGAGAACGCCGATGTGAATGCCAGGACCATTGCCAGAAACGGGATGAAGTAACGGTTTACCTTTTGCGTCATGTGAGTCTCCTTTGTAATGTTTATTTGGAAAATACAGGTACTACGCTACTATACCTGTAAACCAATAGCTACGGATATGGAGAAATCGCAACCTATGTCTCTGTATGTGCTTACATATCCCTGTCTGTTATTCAGCAGGATGCACGATGAGGATGTATACAGAATGGAAATGCAGGAATGGGACAACCGCAGGGGATACGGCAGATGCTTTTGGATAGAACCCGGGATTCTGGATGTTCCTCTGCGAATTTCTCGAGACTATTTTCTGTCCGGCTCTATTCTCCTGCTTAGTTCGTACCGGATTCGACAATATTCTGTTGATGGAGCGCTGCAAAAGTTGTGGACCTTATGTACCAGCGGGTTCACTGCTGGATGTCTGTTGATGGCGCTAATGTTCCTTCCTCCATTATTTTGGTCTAATATAGTAGCGGTAGGTCAGCGGCAAATGTAAAGAAAGACTCGCGGCACATTAAAGTACAGCATATAATTCCTTGCAGCTATGACATATGGCGGCTTTACGGCTAGGTTACAGACTTTTATTCCGTCTATTCCTTATAACCACTATGCAGGAGGTTCTCATGAATCAACGTTTACTTGTAATCAAAGAAGATCTCGCAATCAGCAGGCAGAATATATCGAACGGGTCACTTCCGAGATCAGCCGCGCCGCCTATGTATTGGAACACAAACTGGGAATTTGCTATTGTATCTGTCATTTTTGCTGCGATTGGTGTGGGATTTGCCTATATGGCAATCCGTAATATTGAATATAAGGATGTCGTCTAAATTTATAGAAAATGAGGTGGATACTATGCTGCAATGGCTGGATCGTCATTATATGAAACTGACCGGATTTCTCGTGCTGCTGATGCTGCTTAATTTTATTGTGCTAAATGTAGGCTCAAATCTGGGACTCATCCTGGTATACGTGCTGCTGACCGCTGTACACAAACGTAAAGAAATTCGCAGTTATCTGCAATTCTCTTCCACTCAGGAAAAGACAGCCGGATTGATCGGATTCTTGGTCATGGTCGCTGTCGCGACACCGCTGATCATATATGGTCTGCGCTGGATCGCTGAGATGGAGATGTCTGTCGTGCTGCAGTATATCTGGATTATCATTGTTGTGGTCGGCCTGATGGCGGGGTACCTCTATATGATGCGCTGGGTGAAAAAGAAAGCCGATACCACTCGTGCATAATGCTGCTTGGGCAATTCATACCAAAAGCGCTGGTCCTGTTGTTATACGGACAGCGCTTTTGGTTTTATTTATGTTCTGACTTATAATGTAGGCTAATTTTAGCGATGTGGACTGATATTAGCGGGTCAAATGACCGTGATACAGCCAATGCCCATTTTCCCCTTTGACATAATTGAATACCAATTCATACGATGGAGTCTCATTGTGACTGACTACGGTAAAGGCCAGTTCGATATGCTGCGGGTCCCGTGGGAAATAATAGCGGTACTGCAGATTATCCAGACTGATGCCTTTGAGGAAAGGACGTTCGTATTCGTCTACCGTGACACTTCGCTGCTCGGGGTCTACCTTTACATCCGGCGCAGCGACAGAAGTTATGTAGGTCGCATCATTTTTATTCATCGCACTGATGAGGTTAAAGGTCAGATTAATCGTATCTTTGAGCGCCATACGAGCATTCTCATCATAATTCACCCCTGAACTCTCTTCCACCGCCTCGGCCGCTTCCATTGTCTGGATGCTGACTGCATTGGCATACATACCGCTTTGTCCTGTCTTCTGACTCGCCAAGGCATCTGCTGCAGCCGTACTGCCAGAAGCACCGCCGGATAGAGAATGATCTGTTCCTGCACCGGAACAACCGGATAAAAGCAGCGTGAGCGCGACAGACAGTATTCCGAATTTAAACGCTTTCATATGTAATTCCTCCTCATTATTGAACGATAATGACAGTTGATATGTACCTGTTCTTCTGTCACTTTTCAGCCTGCAGCGATTCACTTACATATTACCCGGATTCAACTGGAATTGAATACATCATCTGCAGATAGAATATTGCTGCAAACAATTTACAAATGAGATTTTGCTGGTGGCCCAAGCAACTTCTCTACCTGCCGTTAGGTTATTCACAAGTTAGATTTGTGGTTAATTCTGTCTATGCTGTACCCAGTTCCCACTGCTGGATGCATTTCCATTATACGACAGAACAGGGATCAAGAGGATCATAAGGTGATTCTCCTTTTGAACATATGTAATCTGCTCATTTACTTGTATAGACTATGTTTAAATTAGTAACTATTCTTGTCTGATGTAGCATGGTAAAATAGTCAGGAACGATTATGCCTTTGTGCTGCCATGAAGGATATCCTTTTGCAGTGCAGGCTTCAAATGAGCTGTTGGCTAACCTATCAAGTTACCAACAAGTACTGAAGTGAATAACTCAACTGCGTCTGTCTGTCTTTTACCCGCTTCAAATCGAAATCCATGGTAAACCGCTCTCCGGCCTGATGACACATCGAGAAGATACAGTCTGCTCTGTATCCTCATACTCGTCCCCGGCTCTGACCTCACACGCCCGATGTTACGGAATGTGTCGAGGTACTGGTGGTAGCATGGATTTTTTTGTTATGCAGTATGCAAACTAATTTCATTCAGATAAGGTGCGATGACGATGACTACAAATGTACTGGAACGATTACGGCAGGATACGGCGGAAGCTCATCAGCAGATCGAGAATAACGCCTATGCCAAATCCATGATGGACAAAAGCATGACACTGCCGGAATATGTGTCCTACTTGAAATTATTTTACGGATTCTTGAAGCCGCTGGAACAGCAGGCTGTACAGACCGGACTGCCGCAGCAGCTTGGCTTTGACATGGACATCCGCGGTAAATCCACTCTGCTGGAACAGGATCTGCTGCATCTGGGCGTCACGCATGAGCAGCTGGAGCAACTGCCGCTCTGCATACAACTGCCGGATCTCTCGACACCGCCGCGCATGATTGGCTGCTTTTATGTCATTGAGGGCTCCACGCTGGGCGGACAGATCATTACCAAACAGCTGATGAAATTCCTGCCGGTTGAGCCGGGCGCAGGTATTTCCTATTTTAACGGATATGGCCAGGACACCCGTGAGCAATGGCTGGCCTTCCGCCAGATGATACTGGACATCGGTGCATCTGAAGAAGAGAGCCTTGAGATTGTTCATTCGGCCAGAGAGACTTTCCGTCTGCTGGATCAATGGCTGGGTGCATAATTTGACTACAACACCAGAACGGAGGCCTGTCCATTATGTCTGATACCAATAAAAAAGAAAATCAGTCGTTGAACCGTTCCTTACTAACGGACGGCAACTATGTTACCCAGGAACCGATCGATCTGACCAACTGTGACCGGGAACCGATTCATATTCCCGGACGCATTCAGCCCCATGGTGTACTGCTCGCCGTGACCAAGGACAGCGAACACCAGATTGTGCAATGCAGTGCCAATTCCGATGAACTGCTGGGACGATCGGTGGATGAAATGCTCGGCCAGCCGCTGGAAGCCATTATTGGCGCAGAGCAGTTGTTCACTCTACTGAGCGGCGATCTAACCGCCGAAGCGACATCGGATCTGCAATATATCGAAGTCGCGCTGGAAGTTCGTGACGAAATGGTTGATTTCTTTGTCGTTCTGCATGAGAGTGAAGGACTGATTATCCTGGAGCTGGAGATTTCCTCCAAGGAAGACGACCGCGTCTTCAATGAATTCGAATGGATTCGCAGTTTCTTCAACCTGGTCAAGCAGACCAGCAGCCGCGCCGAGGCGAGTCAGGCCGCTGCCAAACAGATCCAGGATATGCTCGGTTATGACCGGGTTATGATTTATGAATTCGATCCGCAGTGGAATGGTAAAGTCATCGCGGAAGCCAAAACCGATGAGCTGGAGCCTTTTCTCGGCCATCATTATCCGGCATCCGATATTCCCAAGCAGGCACGTGCGCTCTACTTGCGCAACTGGCTGCGAGTCATTGTCGATGTGAATTACAAGCCGGTGGATGTGCTGCCTGCAGTACAGCCGCTGACCGGTAAACCGCTGAATCTCAGCCTGTCCGTACTGCGCAGCGTATCTCCGCTGCATATTGAGTATCTGCATAATATGGGCGTCGGTGCGACACTGACCATCTCCCTGATCCATGACAACCAGTTATGGGGACTGATCACCTGTCACCATTATTCACCGAAATATATTTCCCATCGGCTGCGTAATCTGTGCAACTTCCTTGGTTCGTTCTTCTCCAGCGAGCTCTACCAGCGTCAACAGCTGGACAGCTATGAAGGCGAACTGCTGCTGCGCAAGCAGGCGCTGCGCATCTCCAGCATTTTCACGGGTGCGACCAGTGCAGTACGGGTCGCCGAGCAGCTGCAGGATGAGGAAGAGACGCTGCTCAGCCTCATGAGCGCGTCGGGTGCAGCCGTCAGCTATCAGGACAAGCTGCTGCTCTATGGCATCACACCCAATCCCGGTCAGGTACGCGAATTGGCTGGCTGGTTGGGAAGCCGTTCGCGAGATTATGCGTATGCTACGTCACGGCTCAGTCTCGAATATGAATCTGCTCGTGCTTACAAGGACAAAGCTTCCGGCGCCCTGTACCTGGCCATCTCGCCCGGACAGCAAAACTATATTATCTGGTTCCGTCCGGAAGTCGTACAGGTTGTCGATTGGGCGGGAGATCCGGACAAAGCGGTAGTACAGGAAGACGACGGTGTCCGTCTGTCTCCACGCAAATCCTTTGAGAAATGGAGACAGGTTGTAGAGTCCACTTCCCTGCCATGGCAGAACAAGGAACTGAATATCCTGCCGGAACTCAAATCCATCGTGCATCAGCAGACCGAGAACCAGCTGCGCCAGATCGAGGATCAGGCACTGCAGGATGCCCGTACCCTACGGCGTAATGAACAGCGGTATATGCAGCTAATGGAGATGTCACCGGTCGCTTTCTTTACCCTGACGAATCGGCATATTATCTATTCCAACAGTCAGGCGGCAGAGCTGCTCGGCGTAGAGCACTCCAGCGAACTGGTCGGCCAGGACTTCCTGCAGTTCGTTCAGAATAATTTCAAATCCGATATGATCAGCTACCTTGACCAGCTGGAGAAGAATCTGATCCACATGATCTCCAACAATTCCTGCTTCCAGAATGCCAAGGGCGAATCGATCAAGCTGGAACTGACGCTCGCCTCGATCAGCTATAGCGGCAAGCCGTCGGTCATGATCATCGCGCGCGAAGCCCAGCAGGAATCCGGACTTACCGAAGCTTATACAGTCATAACGGATCAGCTGCAGAGCTATATGGCGACCGATCCGCTGACCGATATGCCAAACCGTGTTTCCTTTGAAAAGAAAATGCTGGATGACTGGTATACCGCTATTCAGCAGAAACACCAGGTGTCCCTGCTGCTGATCGACATCGATGATCTGCGCGAATACAATGCGATCCATGGCCTCAACGGCGGCGATCTCTGCGTCCAATGGGTCGGCGATGTACTGAACGTCGTCGGCTCCAAATATAATGCCGATATTGCCCGCTTCAGCGGAGGTACTTTTATGATGAAGATTCAGGGCAACGCCGAGGAAAAAGTCCATGAGCTCGCCGACGAAATTCGCAACAATGTACTCGCTCTGCAAATCCCGACGGACATGTCCAACTCCGGCGAATACATCACTGTCAGCGTAGGCGGTATCGTCCTGAATCCTGACCCGCTGATGCACCCGACCGATCTAATCCTGCGTGCTGAAGAAGCCCTTATGCAGGCGAAGAATCTGGGCAAAAGTCAGGTGGCATTCCTTTAGATTGTACGTGGTACTTGCGCTTGGCAGCTATTGTGCTGGGAGCTGAATATGCACCCTCTGTTCGTTTGTGAGCAGAGGGTGTTTTGTTTTTAAATGTTTATGTACAGCGAAAAGCAGCTAGGAGACTTATGTCATTCACTCCGGAAAGGAATAAGGACACGTCCTAAGGTATCATTTCTGCATCTAAAATCTACCCAAGCAAACTTGTAGCACGGAGTGGTAGAATCTCTTTCCGCAGCGGATACAGCGAATGTACTGGATGCAGCACCCACAACAAATCACAACAAATTCTGCCATCCCAATACCTACTCCGCAATATTTTTTATCCGCTCCACTCACATTCACAAAAACCAGTTGTTAGCAGCACAATTATTACAACCGACATAGCCAAACGTATGACAGTAATGCCTTAATTAATATGTCTCTTATGTAACATGAGCCCCCTCGTCAGCACCGTATCTTATTTGGAGGAACGTTTAACTTTGGATATAATCGGTTAGATTCGTCCTATATCATACATAATTCATTCACACAAGGAGGGCTATTGTGGCTCAGGAACCAGCAAAGGAAACATTCGGCTCACTTATTAAAAAAGGCAATAAATCATCTGCGATCGCCATGATCGGCAATGCGATTATTGCCCTGTGTAAAGGCGGCGCTTTTCTGTTCAGCGGCAGCGGGGCGATGTTCGCTTCAGCGATGCACTCGCTGGCGGATGCGGTAAACCAGGGATTTGTATTTGTCGGCAGTATTTTATCGGAAAAGAAACCGACTCCCCGCTTCCCGACCGGCTTTGGACGGGTAATCAATATTTTCTGCATGATCGCGGTCATCGTGGTGACCATTATGGCGTACGAGACCATTCATGAAGGCATTCACCTGCTTCAGCATCCATCGGCTTCATCAGGCGGTGCCTGGCTGAATATTGTCGTGCTGATCATTAATATTCTCGTCGACGGCATGATTCTGGTCAAAGCGATGAAGGAGATTATCCACGAATCCCGTGCCCCCGAGGCGCATGGCTTTGGAATCGTCAGCAGTGCGTTTCAAAATGTAGGCCGGGCGGCACCGCCGACGCGTCTGGTGTTCTATGAAGATATCGTTGCCGTGCTGGGCGCTCTACTGGCACTGATCTCGGTTATCGTGATCTCCTTGACCAACTTTGCACTGATGGATGGTGTGGTGACCCTCCTGATCGGCTGTCTAATGATCGCGGTCGCTTTCCGGGTCGGTTATGACAATATGATCGGTCTGATCGGCGTCGCGGCTCCGCAGGATGTGGCGGATAAAGTAACGGCGACCATCTTTGCAGACAGTCATGTAGCGGATATCCAGTCGCTGCGTATTATCCAGGAAGGGCGCTATTACCATGTCGATGGTGTCATCGAACTGACCAAAGGGCTGACGCTGGCCGACGCGGACGATATCAAACTGCGGGTACAGCAAGCACTCCTCATGAACCCGGATATCGCAGACGCGGCGCTGAGCATTGTCGAGGACGACAGCGTACAAAGCTGGAAAGCGGGCAAAGCAGAGACCAAGCCGGAGTAAGCTGACTGGAATTATAGTTAAAATAAGCTGCAGTGTCTGTTTATGGACGCTGCAGCTTATTTTTGGTTATTCGTATTGGATCGGATTTCAATTCCCAAGCGAACTTATTGACCGGCAGGTGCTTCCCGGTAGTAGCTGGCGATCATGTCCAGCTCTTTGGATTTGACGATACGGAACGGATAAATGTAGCCTTGCCGTGTGCGGGTTCTGCCTTTGGCCCAGATATCAATACCGCTGGTAAACAGGTATGCCTGATAGATGAACTTGGAACAATAATTGCGCTGGACATTATCCAGGCCGGTATGCAGTCGGTAGGCAGTGACCTGCTTGTAGTGTTCCTGTGCCCAGCGGGCAGCCTGCTCTCCCGCTTGCGGCTGTCTCGATCGGAACACGACGAACCGGTCGCCTACGTAGAAGCGCTTGATATACCATTCCACCGTATCCGAGAAGACCGGACCGAATGGATGCACATGATACACCCGTCCGTCCATTCCGAGAATGCCCATATGTCCGGCATAATAGGTCGACTCGGAGCTGGGGGTATAAATAATGTCGCCCGGCAGCAGCGGAGTCTCACGGATGCGGGATACGGGCAGGTCCTGCTGCTGACGGCGAACGGCGGCACGGCGGCGCGGTGCTTCGACCAGTGCGCGGTGCAGTACACCACCAACAGCCAGATAGATTTCGGCCCATTGAATGCGGTTATCATGATCCTTGTCAAATAATCGGCGTCCCAGGGATTGTATAGGTTGATACCATTTTTTCATGCTGCACCTCGAATGTATGATACATAATGACTTTTGGCTGGAAACAGACAGCCATGTTTTTGACATGGCACAGATTCATGGTTTCCTGTTGATGATCTTCTTTTCTTATACCCGATTGGGCTGCTCCCTTTACCATCTCGTTCTTATATGTTGTAATTTAGAAACAATATATTCCAAATGGTAGCCAGGGAGGCTGAATTGTATGCATATTATCGATCTTCATTGTGATGCATTATATAAGATATGGGAATCTGGCGGCAAGCTTCGCTATACGGATGCTCCGGAGCTGGAGACGAACCGGAACAGACTGCTGAAAGGACAGATCCGTCTGCAGGGATACGCGGTGTTCGTCGATCCCGATCTGCCTGATCCGCTAAAGTTCCAATCCTGTCTGGATCAGATTCATTATTTCTACGCGGAAGTGCTGGAAAAGCATCCGGAAATCGTCCATATTACTGACTGGAGCCAGATCACCAGCCTGCAGCAAGGCCAGATCGGTGCACTGCTGACACTCGAAGGCGTCGATCCGATCGGTAACGATCTGCACAAAATGCATCTGCTCTACCGGCTCGGTGTGCGCTCTGTGGGACTCACCTGGAACTTTGCCAATCTGGCTGCAGATGGTGCGCTGGAGCCGCGTGGAGCGGGACTGACGACCTTTGGCCGGGAACTGGTCGCCATGTACAACAAATACAAGATGCTGACGGATGTGAGTCATCTGTGTGAGCGGGCCTTCTGGGATGTGATCGAGATCGCCGATTATCCGATTGCCAGTCACTCCAATGCACGTGCCCTGCTGGATCATCCGCGCAATCTGACGGATGAGCAGGCCAGGGCGATGTTTGAGCGGCAGGCGATGGTCCATGTGGTGTACTGCCCTTATTTTGTACAAAATACAGACATTGTCACCATCCCGCAGCTGGTCGCGCATATCGATCATTTCTGCGCACTGGGCGGAGAGCAGCATATTGGACTCGGCTCTGACTTTGACGGGATATCCATGCATATTCAGGGATTGGAGCATGCCGGCCAGACGCAGCGTCTGATCGAAGAACTGCTCAAACATTATACGGAAGAACAGGTGCAAGGGTTCGCGCATGGGAATTTTATAAGACATCTGCCTCTATAGAACCAGGCGCAGCGTTAGGGGAGGAACCAACGATTGGTATCGGAATATTCTTTATTCATGGACAGTAATTTGGAAGGCTGCAGGATTATGGCGGATGTTCTGAACTTATGGCCTGCTGCTCTGTTCGTCGTCTCCCACTCCGTGTCTATTCGCTGTTCTGCTTGTTGTCACAGGGAGTTGCTTTTACAAATAAATCTAAAATGACATGGAGTTATACGTATAGCGTAGATATGCAAAAGAAGCCTGATCGGCTCGTTGTGCCGGTCAGGCTTTCTGCTTGCACCAAAAAGGACGCATGACGATATCCGTCCCTCTTTGTCACTACATAAAAGCACGAATAAAATAAAACACCGGGATCGCCACTACATAAAAAGTCGCCCGCTGGAATGGTCAGCAGGCTGATCACAATCCCTGCTGCCAGCAGCACGATACCGGCCATTACAGCCATCCGGGTCTGGAAAATGATATAGACCGCCAGAGCAGCCAGGATAAGCAGAGAACCTATCCATTTGTTAACAGTTATGTTCATTGTGTTCATACGGTTACACCTCAAGTCAGAAGGATTAGGAGCAAGGCGGTCCACTGTCCATTCGCGGAGTGTCGCACCGAAAGCAGAAAGGAATCAGACATTCTACAATAAGCCAATGAAGTTGCAGCATTGTGTAAAGGGATATTAGCGCAATGTAAAGCGAGGACGTTTCTATTATGTATTTCAACCAAAATCGCCGTTTTCTATCAAACCATAGACATAATCAGCAAAAAAAATAAAAGCGATCCTACCTTTGGAATCGCTGCTACGCTTTGCTTATCTGCCTGCTGGAATTATTTTTGCCAAAAAGCGAACCTTTTCCAATCTGCGGACCAATATAGAGTATACATATCAGGAGGTGAGCATAACGATGAGTGAACAGGAACTGCAGGATTGCCTGCATCAGATGGAGCAGGGCGACCGCGAAGCCTTTCGGACGTTCTATGCGTCATACAAGGACTATATCTACCGCACCGTGCTGCTGCTGGTCAATCAGCGGGAAGATACTGCTTATTCAATAACTTTTTTCATTTAATATATGCATTATATTTATTGACAACTATACATAAAAAAATAAGTTGTATGATTCGCTTTTAATAAAGGACGGATTGTAAAATGAAGTGCAACACCTCGAATGAAATATAAAAAGACTCATGGCCGGATTCGTGTAGAATGAAGTTACCACACCACCTTCTACAAGGAGAATCCATCATGAGCTACACTATCGAACGCAGCAAACTAGAACTCTTGCATAGTCAGGGAGCCGGAATCCGAGCGATTGGCCGGGTGCTGGGCCGGTCAGCGGGAACTGTCAGCCGAGAACTTAAACGTAATGGATCGTCTGGGCGGTACGACGCGCAAGAAGCTCAGCAGGCCTATGCTTACCAAAGAGAGGCTTCGAAACCAAACGGCAAATGGAATCCGAAATTAGCGAACGAGATCGAATCTGACCTCAAGAGAACCCATTCCCCCGAACAAATCACAAGCAGCCGTAAAGCCAAGGAATTTCCTACGATAGCCTTTAAAACGCTCTACAACTGGCTCTACTCGAGCCGGTTAAACCAAGGGAAACTCCAGGTTCTTCGGCACAAAGGCAAGCGCCGAAAACCGCCAGAGAAGCGCGGCTGTTCTACGCTCGGCCCTTCGATTCAGCAGCGTCCGAAAGAAATTCACAGCCGAGAAACGTTCGGACATTGGGAACTGGATACTGTCGTTTTCAGTCGTGGCAAAAGTAAAGCTTGCGTCGCAAGCTTTGTTGAACGGAAAACTCGATTTTATCAGGCGATTAAGATGCCGAACCGAACAGCGATATCGATGGAGATCGCCTTCGGCGTATTGGCTGCGCAATATCCAAAAGCGGCGATTCAAACGGCAACCGTAGACCGGGGCAAAGAATTGGCCTGCCATGCCGTGCTCAAGCAGCTCCATGGTGTGGAGGTTTACTTTGCCGATTCGTATTCTTCCTGGCAGCGAGGTTCCAACAAGAATGCGAACGGATGGCTTCGAGAGTTTTTCCCAAAGGCCATGATTTTGCCAAAGTGTCCGACGCGGAGCTTCAGCACGCGCTTCACGTGATTAACAACCGGCCTCGCAACTGTTTAGGCTGGAAGTCGACACACGAATCGTTTCAAAACGAACTGTTGCATTTGGATTGACAATCCGTTAAATATAAAAGTTATAAACTTACACGTAAAGACAGGCTCTTAAGTTAAGGGCCTGTCTTTACGTGTAAGTTTATAATTAATCAAAAAGTTTTAACTGAAAATCTTCTTGTTCTTCTATATTAATTTGGTATTCATGCGGTGGTAGTATGTCATCTATTTGTGAACGTAATAAATGCTTAGTAATAAAATAAAAGTCAGAGTCCACTATAGATAATCTTTTCTCAAAATAAGTATAGACTTTAGGAAATATTTCTTTGTCAATCTGTAACTCATCGATATGACTTAGCACTGTCGTTAATGCTCCATGGTTAATGCTACTTCCTAATGGATGTGTTAACTTCAATTGATCATATATATATTGAAAAGGAAATCCTTTTCGAATTATATCCTGTTCTGCATTAAGAATAATCCTAGTTATATAATAATATAATTGTAGCTTTCTTCGTCTTCCTCCACTAGCTATATCTTTGATCTTATTAAAATACGTCTTACTCATATTTTCCCAATAATCTTTTGTAATGTTATTCGCCTGCTGGATATTTGATAGATTAATAGTTGTTTCTTGTTCGTGTCTCAATCCATTTACAATACATAGCTGAAATAATAATCCTTGAAAAACTGAAATTATACTATTTGAAGCATCGATAAAATATTCTATAAGTTCTTCAGATATATTAATATTTAAGCACGCTGCGCCTTTTAAAGCTACCTCCTTCAATTCTTCACTACTCCAACTAGTTGCATCAATATAGTCAATTCTATGCGATAGCTCCCCATTAAATTTTTCGAAATAACCTGAAGTTATTTTAGTTCCTAAAATAATAAATCTAATGCCATTTTGGTAAAACATCTTTAAATCATAGGCTAACTGGTACTGTTCCACTAAAGGTAGATAATGAAAGTCGTCTAATACTATTGTTCTTTTGCTCTTTTTCTCAAGTTCATTTGAAACTAAAACACTAACAGTATTTGGTATATAAGGCTTTTTTTCTTCTTTAAAATCTTCTCTATCACTTCTCTCCCCAGTTATCTTTGCCTTCAAAAATTCCAAGAAGCTTGAACTTATTTCTGATTTGAATCTGTTAGACTGCTCCATTGTTTTGGTTATTCCTTCAGTAACTTCGATATCTGCTTTATATAGTATTTGTATATAAATATCATTCAAGTTAATTCCTTTTGTACAGTCAACTACAATGACTTCATCAGTGATAGGTACATACTTTTTTCTTAGAAAAGTTTTTCCAACCTTAGTCTCTCCAAATACTACAATATGGTGATCTGTCAAATCTAATTTATCCTGAAAATCTTGATCAATTTGCCTAATAACATAACTTTTTAAAATATCTTTAGACACACCAAATACTTGTTTTAATGAATTATTACTCACTAGAATCAACCTTTTCTTTTTCAATTTAAAAGCATCCTGCACTAGAATTTATCAATAGTTATCATAGCATAATAAAGAGCCGATTTCTCAAATTTAGAGAACCGGCTTTTTTAATTATTTACATTATTACTGCTCTCCCGGATACTTCAGTCCCCATTGGCTGCGGACTTTGTCCAGCAGGCGCATGATGTCCAGTGATTCTTCCAGCGGGATGATATGACTTTCCAGTTTGCCCGCACGGATCAGGTTGCCGACTTCTTCGGCTTCCAGAGCGTATCCTTCAGAATTACGGTCGTCTTTGAATGTCTCTACCTCTTCCCCATTCACGAACAGGGATGCCGATGCGCCGAACAGGAACTGCGGCAGATAGATATATCCTTCCGTACCATGCACGTATGCTTCGTTCGGGAAGCCCAGACGGACCGCACCGTTCAGGGTTGCCGCGCGGCCGCCTTCGTAGCCGAGCAGGATCGAGAACTGCTCATCCACACCGGTCTCGCCGATATGGGCGGTACTGAATACTTCCGCAGGCTTGGCACCCAGCACCATCGAGGCAAAGGATACCGGATAAATCCCTGCGTCCAGCAGCGCGCCGCCGCCCAGTTCGGGATTAAGCAGACGGCTCTCCGGGTCCCAGCCAATACGGAAGCCAAAGTCTGCTTTGACCAGACGCACTTCGCCGATCTTGCCGTCTCTGATCCATTCGCGTGCACGGCGGATCGGCGGCAGGAAACGGGTCCACATGCCTTCCATCAGGAACAGCTTTTTCTCTCTTGCCAGCGCGACGACTTCTTCCAATTCACCCGCATTGATGGTAAAAGGTTTCTCGCACAGCACATGTTTGCCCGCATTCAGGGCATCCAGCACGTTCTGTTTATGTAACGGATGCGGCGTTCCCACGTAGATAACATCCACTTCCGGGTCCTGCAGCATTTTATCATAGTTGTCATATGCCTTGGGAATATTGTATTTGCCAGCGAACGCGTCTGCACTCTCCTGGCTGCGGGAGCTGACCGCGTAAGCGACCCCATTGCTGCTGTGCGGCAGATCTGCCACAAATTTATTGGAGATACCGCCTGTGCCGATAATTCCCCATTTGATCTTGCCTTCGGTTGATTGGGACATCTGAATATTCTCCTCCTTGGAGCCGAAATGCCGCTTGACCTCAGCACCTGGCTGTATGTGCCGCAGGCTTGGTCACCTGCTAGATTGTATTTCACCAAACCCTTGCTATGTTAAGCGTAAAGTTTTTGCTGGTGTACGTATATCAATATTCTGATAATTTGTATTAAATATTTGTTATTTGGTTGTCACTTATTTCCATGTGAGTGGCTGAATCCTCATTGGCAGCTTGGGATACAACTAGGGCTTACTTTTCTTGTTACAGCTATGTAGTTAGTGAGTGGTGAACTGGCCGGCAGATATTTTTAGATTCATAAGGGTTCCGGAATCGTTGGTGATGTATACTCTCCAATCTCCGGATAGGTCTCCTGTTTTGACGGATTGGAATGTTCTTGTTACGGCGGCTTTGCTGGCTAATTTGATATAACCGAAATCGCTTGTGTTTTGGGATACTTTGAACAGTACCGGGGATTCGCTGTTATTGACGACATTTACATCGATATGGTTACCATTTTGGGCAGTGCAGGCGAATGTGCCTGTGTAGCTTCCTTGGCCTGAATGGATGGTATCGGATATGAGCAGCAGGTTATATGGAGCGGATTGGGCGTGATCGAAAGATGGTATTTCCACTGCTGAGCTGGCTGGTGGTTCGGCCCGGGTCTGGTTGGCCGGATACTGGATATTTGCTGATTCTGCCATATGATTCTTGGAGGACATCTTGATCTGTACCAAGAAGGCGATGCCGATGAGTACTGTGATGGTGCAAGCTATAATAAACCATTTCTTCACATTGCTGATCTCCTTTGTTGAGCGGGTGAGGTGAACTACAAGATATTACCAGTTGGCTAAACCATGATTATACGGGCATCATTTTACGATGTCAAAGGCTCTGATGAAGTGAATGGATGGTAGATGTTCTTCCTGATTGCAGCAGTAATGGAGTAAGGGATGGGTATATTCGCTGCTATTTTTACCTGTTTGATTGCAGCCTGGTGCTGTCATCAGCCAATAGGTTAACGGGACACCTCTGGATACGACAATCGGGAGGGCAGCTATTATGCTCGCTGCCCTCCCGATTGGATGAGTAAGCTGCTTAAAATAAATAACTGCCTCCTGCTAATCGTCCTCGCTTCACTATGCACGCTGTTGAACGATATGTCTATAATGTGCCATCCTAATGGCCACGATTGCAACTTTATTCCAAGAGATTCGTCCATATTATTGTAAATATTAGAACACTTTACCTTTTAACAGAAAGGAATCTTTCCGATGAACAAAAAAACATGGCTTACGTTGGCTCTCTCTTCGGCGCTGCTGCTGCCGGTATCTCCAGCTTCCCTGCAGGCAGCCAGCTCCCCGCAAGTCATTCTTCAATATGACGGGGGAGGTTATACCAGTGAATCCCTACAGAAAATCATTGTTCGGAGTGGAGTCAACTATATGGATATCAGCTATTTCCCAGGCTGGCTCGGACTGGAGTTCAAAATGGACGCTGCTGGCAAACGTGCTTCTTTTAACGGTTGGAACAAGAAATTCGCTGTACGCGATGGCAGCAAAATCGCCATGCTGGATGGCAAAAGTGTAACCATGCAGGCACCGGCGATAATCCGCAAAAACAAGCAATCCGACACTCCTTCTGTATATGTCCCGCTGCGTTTCGCTGCCCAGGCATTCGATGGCAAGCTGATTAGTCCTACTGCCGGTAAAGGTAATTACCAGATCAATAATATGCCTACCTATGCGGTCGTGACGGACGTATACCAGGGAACTACCTATACGCTGACCAAGCTGAACGGCGATCTGTATGCCACCCGTGGCAAAAAAAATCCAGTCAAGCTGGCTTCCCTCAAAACAGGCTTCGATTCCACTGATATGGAGTTCCGCTCCACACCGGGCGGCCTGTTGCTGATTACGGTCAATGACTCTTACGGTGAACCCCATATCAATAGCCAGCAGTTCCAGCTGCTGTTTAAGAACGGACAGCTGATCCGTCAGACAGGGGTGGATTATGGATGGGGTCGTATCAATACGGTCAATGGCTATGATGATAAAATCGTCATGAATGATGGCATGCATCTCCGCGTGATTGAAGACGGAACCGGCAACGTGCTCCAGACCCTTAACCTCGTGGAGATGGCTGGCAAAGGTAAAGATCAGAAATACAATGTGGAAGCAATCGACCAGGATATGGTGCTGATTCGCAATTCCATCGATCATCAGCTGCAGCTGATCAATCGCAAAAACGGCAACAGTGTACTGTTGTATCAGCAATTCCTGACCCCGGAACAGCAGCAGGCCGTTGAAGAAGATATCGGTCCAATGGGCGGCGGCGACCGGATCGAGTTTACCAAGCGTTCGGGCAGCACGCTGTACTTTACGTATGCCGATTTTAATGAAGGAACCAAGAAATATACGTACAATCTGAACAAGCTGAATTGATCGGATAAACCGGCCGGATTTATACTCAGGAAAGGAATGATCATCATGAATAAAAAAATACTAACTTCCTTATTGCTATCATCTGCTCTTCTGCTCCCCACTGCTTATTCCCAACCGATACAGGCTGCTGCCACAGAGACGAAGTACGAATGGAGCTACTATGGAGAAGGCGATTCTGGCTCCACTCAAGAGGTCTCCACAATTATGCGTAATGGTATACCCTATATCGAATTCAATTTTACGGCTATGATGGCCGGCCTGAAGTACTCCCAGGATTCTACCGGCAAGCGTGCAGGATTCAACGGCTGGATCAAAAAATTGGAGTCCGCGACGGCAGTAAAATCGCTATGCTAGATGGCAAAAAAGTCACCATGGAGGGCGCTGCTTTTCTGAAAAACAATCCGCAATCCGGAAGGATGGACGTGTACGTGCCTTTTAAATTCGCCGTACAGGCGCTCGATGGCAAATACGATGGATATGATCCCGCTACCCATACCGTCAAAGCGTCCGGTATCCATGACTATTCCATCATCAGCAAAGTCTACAAAGGTGTAACCTACACGGTTACTAAAGCAAACGGTGATCTGTTCACTACTGTCGGCAAAAAAAAGCCGGTAAAATTAACATCTCTGAATACCAGTCTGGATCTGAGCGATATCACCATTCGTTCCACACCCAAAGGGCTGCTGCTGATTACGGTAAATGATTCCTACGGCGAACCTCATATCAACAGCCAGCTATTTCAGCTGCTGCTGAAGAAAGGACAGATCATTCGCAGGACCGGTGTAGACTTTAACTGGGGAAGTACCGACCTCGTCGACAGCTATAATAATAATGTTGTCCTAAATGACGGCAAAAAGCTGCGTATTATCGAAGACGGCACCGGCAAAGTGCTGGAGACAATAGATCTGCTCGATCTCGGTGGTAAAGGCAAAAACCAAATGTACAGTATTGAAGCGATCGACGATGATATGATGCTGATCCGTAATACGGCGGATTACCAGCTGCAGCTGATCAGCCGCAAAACCGGCAAAAGTGTAATTCTGTTCGACCAGCTGCTTACACCGGAACAACAGGAATTTGTCAAACTCGACTCGGGACCGATGGGAGCACGCGACGGTCTGACTTTTGTCAAACGAAAAGGAAATACGCTATATTTCACAGTCGAAGCTCAAGGTCTCGCCAAAAAAACAGTGACATACAACCTCAGCAAATTGGCTGCTCTATAGCGGTTGCATGGCTGCTGCAAATGCATGTCCTGAACGTTATGTACAAAACAAAAGCCGGAGAACAGGCATATTACCTGTTCTCCGGCTTTTTTATTCACGCATACTCCATAACTATATCTACTATCCTGCGGGATACAGACCGTTTAACGATACTCTTGCGGAATCCGGCGGGCTACACCGCTCTCAATCGCTGCCCGGATCACGCCATCGCGCACCAGCTTGACGACCTGATCGTTAAATACTCCCGGTATAATGTACAGTTCATTCAGTTCGTCTTCCTTCACTACCGAAGCGATCGCCTTGGCAGCAGCGACCTTCATCGCTTCGTTGATTACGCTCGCCCGGCAGTCCAGTGCGCCGCGGAAAATGCCCGGGAAGCACAACACGTTATTGATCTGATTCGGATAATCACTGCGTCCGGTAGCCAGTACACGCACATACGGCTCGGCCACTTCCGGGTCAATTTCCGGATCGGGATTCGCCATTGCGAACACAATGCGATCTTCGGCCATCGTCTGGATATGGTTAATACTCAGCAGTCCCGGACGGGAGACGCCGACGAATACATCCGCTCCCTGAATCACTTCGGTCAAGTCACCGCGCAGCTTGTCAGGGTTGCTGTTAGCCGCAATCCAGTTCCACATCTCATGCGGATACTCTTCATCCGACACCAGCGCGCCGCAGCGATCGACAGCGATCAGATTGCGTGCACCTGCAGACAGCAGCATTTTTACACAGGCTGCACCGGCCGCTCCAACGCCGAGTACGACAATCTTGGCGGTCTCCAGCGATTTGCCGACAATACGCAGTGCATTGAGCAGACCTGCGAGTACGACGACCGCGGTACCATGCTGATCATCATGGAAAACGGGAATATCCAGTTCTTCCGTCAGCCGGCGCTCAATTTCAAAGCAGCGCGGCGAGCTGATATCTTCCAGATTGATCCCGCCAAATGTAGGCGCCATCCATTTGACCGCATTAATAATCTCTTCCGTATCCGTAGTGTTCAGACAGATCGGGAATGCATCCACATCCGCAAACTGCTTGAATAGCATAGCTTTACCTTCCATAACCGGCATGGCTGCCTCGGGACCAATATCCCCCAGACCAAGTACAGCGGTACCATCCGAGATGACAGCAACCATATTGCGTTTGACCGTCAATGAAAAGGCTTTTTGCTTGTCTTCATGAATAGCCATACATACTTTGGCCACGCCCGGTGTATAGACATGGGACAGGTCTTCCCGGTTTTTGACCGGCGTCTTGGGCTGGATTTCGATTTTGCCGCCGAGATGCGCCAGGAAGGTGCGGTCCGAGACGTTGACGACTTTGACGCCGGTCAGGGCACCTACCGATTGGAGAATCATCTCACGTACACTCTCCGGCAGATTAACCGTCAGGTCACGCGTCGTACTCTCCGGACTGGCATGAATAACGTCAATCGCGACTACATCGCCGCCCGCTTCCCCGATTGCACCGGCTACTTCTCCAAAAGTCACCTGTTTCTTGTCCATCTGTAAACGTATGATCATACTTGTTCCGAGAGCCATGGGGGAATCCTCCTGTTCAATAGTCATAGATTATGTTAAGGAAGCATGCAAACAAAAGAGAACGCTTACAATAAAGTTCGGACTTATTATAGCACAGTTTGATCACAAAGAAACCGGGACAAAAGGGATTTTCATCCAGCGGTCATTTAATATGGCATATTCCGCTCTTTTCCCCTCTTTCCTCTTCATCATGGACAGGAAACCGCCTGTACTCCATCAGCAGGTTTACCCTTTCCATTTCCAAAATCATCCTGTCGGTGTATGGGGTTCCCTGCCATGACTGCGTTACAATTATTGCAGAAGGCAGTATCCAATTCATTGTTTAGGGAAAGGAAGATAGGGAATGATTGCTTACCTGATTGTAGCGTGTGAAGTGTTATTCTGGGTATTCGTTATCGGCGGTCTGGCTGCGCGTTATATACTCGGAGCCAAGCGTCTGAGTACATTTCTGCTGATCTGTACGCCGTTGATTGATCTGGTACTGCTCATTGCAGCCTTTATGGATCTGCGCAATGGAGCTACAGCCACGATGGCACACGGTATTGCTGCAGTATACATCGGGGTGTCGCTCGCTTATGGACACCGGATGATCCGCTGGGCGGATGAACGATTCGCCTACCGGTTCGCTGATGGACAGAGACCGAAGAAACTATATGGACGTGAGCATGCCCGTCACGAACGCACCGGCTGGATGATGCATCTGATCTCATGGATCGTCGGTAATGCCCTGCTGCTGTTCATGATCTGGTATGTAGATGATCCGTCGCGGACAATTGTACTGAACTCGGTTATCCGGGTGTGGGCGATTGTACTGGCGATCGACTTTGTGATCAGCTTCAGCTATACGCTGTGGCCGCGCAAACAAAAAAGCACAGCCTGAGTTTGAGTCGGGACTGTGCGGTACATTGAATTGCGGTACATTGCGTTTTAGCACATCTGCAGCTTGAAGGCATATATCTGTCATCAGGTACTACTGTATTATCCAGGGAGATTTATATATAAAGGCTGTTCCTGCTGATCGGTATATTACCGGGTCACGGGAACAGCCTTTATGGTTATAACCTTATGATGCAGAAGCTTGCATCTCTATTCTGCATCATATATCAGAATTCGAGTTCTGAGTTCTGTTTCTTAAATATTCTGTATTCAAGTATATTATTTAAATGCAGGTACAGCGATATCGGAGTAATTGTCTTCGAGGAATTTCTTCACTTCCGGACCGGCCATATGCTCTTTGAGCTTCTGGATTGGGGCGGAATCCTTGTTGTCCTCACGTGCTACCAGTGTAATGGCAAAAGTGGAATCTGCCTTTTCCGTAACGATTGCATCCTTGACCGGCGTAAGGTTCAGCGGCTTGGCGTAGGCTGGAGTCATCGCGACCAGATCCGCTTCATCATACATACGGGCCAGCATCAGCAGATCCACTTCCTTGAATGCAAAGTTTTTCGGATTCGCGGTAATGTCTGCCTGTGTAGCGTTCATGCCTACACCGTCCTTGAGCGTAATCATGCCTGCCTGAGCCAGCATCTGCAGCGAGCGTCCGATATTGGACGGATCATTGGCAATCGCGATTACTGCGCCTTCCGGCAGCTCTTCGATGCTCTTGTACTTTTTGGAATAAGCGCCGTAGATCGCATCATAGATCGGCTGGATCGCGACCAGGTTGGAGCCTTTGCTTTCGTTATATTGCGTCATATAAGGAACGTGCTGAAAGAAGTTCGCATCGACTTCCTTGTTGGCCAGTGCATCATTGGGCTGTACATTGTCGGACAGTACCACGACTTCCATATTGATGCCGTCTTTTTGAAGCAATGGCTTCACGATATCCAGAATATCGGTCATTGGAGGGATCAGGGTAGCGACTTTGAGTGTCTGTTCGCCACCTGTCTCTGCTTCGGTAGCAGCTTGGTCAGGCTTGCTGCCTGTTGCTGCCGTATTGTCTGCCTTTTGACCGCAGGCTGCGAGCAGCAGGGTCATTGCGAATAGTAAAATGAGTAGTGCTTTCTTGTTCATCATGAATAGGGTACCCCCGTGTGTAGTATAATGTGTAAATTTCACTTGTGCCGGAGCGGCCTATGCGTGTTGAGCGCAGCTGCTACCAGCGAATTGGAATTACCTTTTGTCGATCAGTCTTGAGATCAGACTGCCTGTAAACTGGACTGCCTGGACGAGAATAATCATCAGAATGATCATATAGACCATCACATCCGTCTCGAACCGCTGATACCCGTAACGGATCGCAAAGTCCCCGATACCTCCCCCGCCCACGATACCAACGACCGTGGAATAGGAAATAAAACTGATCGCCGACGTGGTCAATCCGAGCACCAACCCGGAACGTGCCTCCACATACAGAAATTTGAACACAATCTGCAGACCGGAAGCGCCCATCGAACGCGCCGATTCCACGACGCCCCGAGGAACGTCCAGCAGTGCCTGCTCGACGAGCCGCGCATAATAAGCGATCGCGATAATCGACAGCGGCACCGAAGCCGCCTCCGTACCGATCGAAGTTCCAACGACCATGCGGGTGAACGGGATCAGGAAGACGACCAGCAGCAGAAAAGGAAAGGAACGGATAATGTTCACGAGGCTGTTCAGCAGTCCTGCCAGATACAGATTCTCATACAGCTGCCCTTTTTTGGTCAGATAGAGCAGTGTACCGAGCGGCAGCCCGATTAGTACAGCCGCTGCCAGCGAGATCCCGACCATGGTAAAGGTATCACCAATCGCCTGCCAGATCTCCGATTGATAGCGGTCCATCATCTCGGCAAATGTACGTGTATTATCCATTTCCATTCACCCCATTCTGTGGGTCAGCCTCTGTCCCCATGCCTCGCGAAACTGCTGTATCCGAACGACCAAGCAGCTGCTCCCGGTAGGACAGCGTATAATCCGGTGCCGGAGCGAAATGATCCTGCTCCCGTGAATAACTCTCCGTAATCCGTCCGCCCTCCATAACCGATACTGTATTGCACAGCCGCTTGACCACATCCATCTCATGCGTCACGATCACGATCGTTACGCCCAGCTGCTCATTAATCTGTTGAAGCAGCTCCAGAATGCCTGACGTGGACTTAGGGTCCAGCGCGGATGTCGGTTCATCGCACAGCAGTACCCGCGGATGATTGGCAATCGCTCTCGCAATCGCCACCCGCTGCTTCTGTCCGCCGCTGAGCTGTGCCGGATATTCATCCAGCTTGTCCAGCAGCCCTACCTGTTCCAGACACTCCCTGACCCGCGCCTGCCGGTGGTCCTTGGGTATACCTGCCAATTCCAGTGGTACGGCGACATTGCCGCCCACTGTCCGGTTGTGCACCAGATTGAACTGCTGGAAGATCATGCCGATCTGCTGACGTGCCGGACGCAGACGCCGCTCGGGCAGTCCGGTCAGCAGCTCTCCATTTACCATCACCGTGCCCTGATCCGGCCGCTCCAGCATATTGATCATGCGCAGCAGGGTCGACTTGCCTGCACCACTGCTGCCGACAATGCCATGTATATCGCCTGCCTCGATATGCAGAGTCACTTCATCCACCGCAGCCTGTCCACCGTCTGTTCTACTGAAATATTTGCTTACGCCTTGCAGCGCGATCATCAATCTGACCTCCTCCGCCTCATAGCCGGCCTGTTGAGGAATACTTTGTATTACTATTCTTATCTATCTGTTATACCCGGCACTTCTGCTACATTATAAGCAAATGTCTATGCTGTGTCACTAATTTTATTATCAAGCATGGAACCTTTCCAAGGAAAGGGTATAATGAGAAAGAAAGCGTTCACTATTTTAACGATAAAGGGGCAATTTATCCAATGATCCAAAAATACACAGCTGCCAGTCTGCTGACTGTCCTCATGACTGTCAGCCTCTTCAGCCCGGCCGAAAGTAAAGCCGCTGCACTTAACGGAGAACTCGCCGGTTCTCAGGCTCCGCAGCTGTATACAAACTCGGCAGCATCTATTCACTCTCTCCCTGTACTCACTCCTCTGGCAGCAGCTTATCCCGTGATGCCCATGAACAGCAAAACAGGTCCCATGTTGAAAAAAGGCTATATCCCCGGCTACAAAATTCGCTTCGGCATGACCATGCAGCAGGTCCAAAAAATCTACGGCCAGCCGGTACGCTCCGATTATTATCTTGGCGGAGAGTACTTCAAGCTAAGTAAAATGCCCAATGCGGTCTTTTTCTTTGAAGGTCCAAATCGTACTCTCTCCAGTATTATGATTGTTCCGCCAGGGTTTAAAGGCCACACTTTTGCAGATATTCGTAGAGCGCTCGGCAGGCCAAATAGTGAGGGCAACGATATATTGGACGGTTACGATCAGGTGATGATGTATACTTATGGCAAAGTTACAATGTACTTTGGTGCTAACGGCGGTAAATTGATCGATGTTCTTATTGTGAATAAATAAACATTATCAAAGCAAATAAGACTGCAAAGCAAACAGGCACCATCCTGATAATCACCCCAAGGTAACCGTCAGAATGGTGCCTGTTTATTTCGTAGTAATGCTTCCTTATTTAAACTAATGATTGCTCATAAAATATTGCTTGCCTCTAACTTCTTCATCTACCAATCAGACAGCGATCCATACCTGACCATTTGCCAGCTTCACATCAAAGGTACGCACCTTACCTTCATCCGGCGCCTGTACCAGTCCAGTCTCCAGATCAATCTGCCAGTCATACAGCGGATCGTACAATATATGCCCGGATACGATCCCTTCGGCAATCGGGCCGCCTTTTGGATGAGGGTTGCGGTTCTCCAATGCATATACCTGATCATCCGATGTGCGGAACACGGCAAGTTCCATTCCTTTCAGTTCCAGTACACGACCGATCCGGCTCATGAATTCCTCCAGCTGACCGACAGGGTAAAATGTCTGTACACTGTTCATCGCTTCATCTCTCCTTATATCTCTGTGTGGATACACCTGAATTCACGTTATGGTTTGAGCATTTATTTATCGTTTCCTCGACGTATACTTTACTTAGACTTCGACTTTTTTACCGAACAGCGCGGTACGGGTTTCTTCGTCGTTCAGTACTTTTTGCCAAGGATCTTCAACCTGGGCGAGTGCGATATTGACACGATCTACCAGCTGCTGGCGGTTGTTTTCGTCTTCCAGGATAGCTGCCTTGATCGTATCCAGCCCTATGCGCTCTACCCATTCCGAAGTACGCTCCAGGTATTTTCCTGTCTCGCGGTAGTACTGGATAATCGCGCCGCACAGATCGATCAGCTCCTGATCAGTTTTGACTTTGCAGAACGAATCGGCCAGACGGGCTTTGATCCCGCCGTTACCACCGATAAAGATCTCCCAGCCGCCGTCATTGCCGACGATACCGATATCTTTGGTGCATGACTCCGCACAGTTACGAGGGCAGCCATTGACCGCCATTTTGAACTTGGCCGGGAAGTCCAGGCGTTCGAACCGCTGTTCCAGCGATGCGCCCATTCCCATCGAATCCTGGGTACCGAAGCGGCAGAATTGCGAACCGACACAGGTTTTGACCGTACGCAGCGATTTGGCGTAGGCATAACCCGATGGCATATCAAGCTCTTCCCATACTTTTGGCAGATCTTCTTTCTCGACACCGATCAGGTCAATCCGCTGTCCGCCGGTCATTTTGACGGCTTTGACATTGTATTTGACCGATACATCGGCGATTTTTTTGAGGTCTTCCGGAGTGGTGACACCGCCATACATACGCGGTACGACGGTATACGTACCGTCTTTCTGAATATTGGCGTTCATGCGTTCATTGACGAAGCGCGACGATTTCTCATCCTGGTAGTCTACCGGATAGATCATGCCGAGATAGTAGTTGATCGCAGGACGGCATTTCGAGCAGCCTTCCGGCTTTTGCCATTCCATCACGTTCATGACTTCCTTGACAGTACGAAGTCCTTTTTCACGAATGGCAGCGACTACTTCATCACGGCTGTGGGTAGTACATCCGCACATGCCCTGACTCGAAGCGACAGCCGCGCCATCACCGAGTACATACTGCAGAATCTGTTCGACAACAGGTTTACAGCCGCCGCACGAACGGGTTGCACCTGTACATGCTTTGATCTCATCGACACTGGTCAATCCTTTGTCCTGTATCGCACTGACGATATCCAGCTTGGTGACACCGTTACAGCCGCAGACAATCTCGTCATTGGCCATTGTTTCGACCGAAGCTTTTTTCTTGCTATGGCTGCATCCGCCGGTACCCATCAGTTCGGCATACAGCTCGTCGGTCATCGGTGCGGCTTCGCGAATCAGCTTTTGCAGCTGGGCGGAGTCATTGATGTCGCCGAACAATACAGCGCCGACGATAATGTTATCCTGCAAAATGATCTTTTTATAGGTTCTCTTCCAGTCATCACGTGCTGTAATGACGGATTGATGTTCATTTTCAATAAATACGCCGGCCGAGAATACATCGACACCGGAGATTTTCAGTTTGGTCGATACGGTCGATCCTTCATACGGCTGGGCTTCGAGACCGCAGATCTGCTTGGCCAGTACCATACCCTGTTCGAACAGCGGAGCGACCAGACCATAGCAGGTCTCACGGTGCTGTACGCATTCGCCGACAGCATATACATTTGGCATGGAAGTCTGCAGATAATCATCCACCAGAATACCGCGTCCGGTCTCAATGCCGCTGTTTTGTGCCACTTCGATATTCGGACGGATACCCGCTGCCATGACGACAAAGTCAGCCTGAAGTGTCGAGCCGTCCTTGAACAGCAAGCGTTCTACGCGCTCGCCGCCCTGCAGTTCGGCGGTTTGTGCGCCCATGCGGAATTTGATACCCTGGCTTTCCAGTTCCTTTTTCAGCATCGCTGCCGCTACGGAATCCAGCTGGCGTTCCATCAGGTCATCCATCAGATGGACCACGGTTACATCCATACCGAGGCTGACCAGACCTTTGGCCGCTTCGAGACCGAGCAGACCGCCGCCGATTACCGCAGCAGTGCGATAATTCTTGGCCGCCTCCATCATCTGATGGCAATCGGCAATATCACGGAATCCGACAACACCCTGCTTTTCATGACCGGGGATCGGGAGAATGAGCGATTTGGAACCGGTAGCGATAATGACTTTGTCATAAGGCACCTGCAGGCCGCTATCCGTCAGGATCATCTGTGTCTCCGGATCGATCGCTGTCACCGTTACACCGGTATGCAGTGTAATCCGGTTCTCTTCATACCATTCATGGCTGTTCAGTACGATATCATCGATCGTCTGGCTGCCTTCCAGTACATAAGAGAGCATGATCCGGTTGTAGTTGGGATGCGGCTCGCTGCCGATGACGGTGATGTCGTAAGCTCCGCCCAATTTGATAATCTGCTCCAGTGTTGCTACCCCTGCCATCCCGTTCCCAATCAGTACCAAGCGTTCGCGTGTTGTGTTCATATGGATTCCTCCTGTATTCTCTGTTGTCCTCTTTATCTATTTGGCTTTCCGGCTTAACTGGTTATAGTTACCATATCATGTTACCAATTTCACAATCTTTAGTATTTAAAATTAGATGTTTTCTTATGTTCCCAGTATACCTGTGATGTTAGGTTCCAGATGTGACATAGATCACATTACTTAAAATTTCATCTACTTTTTTTCTTCTTATCTACCTTCGTTCTATTCCCTTTCAAAAGATCCGAAGGGAGAAGTTTATTCGGCTTTCCTCCTGCATGGTTTTTTGTTGACTATACCGGTTTCCAATAAATTAATACTGCTCCGAGCGATGTGAAACAGTACTTCGACGGTGCGAAGTCAGCCCTTTTCTCAACTCCACCGCAATCAATGGTATGACTGATAATACGACAGCCAGTCCCCAGTGCGGCAGGCTCATCGGTACCAGTTGGAAAATGGCTGCAAGCGGCGGTACGACCGCTACCAGCACAATAATGGACATTGACAGCAGGGCGCACCAGAACAGCGGCCGATTCGAGGTGAATCCCATTTTGAAAATAGATTCGTGATTGCTTCGTACATTGAAAACATGAATAATCGACGACAAGCCCAATATCACAAAAGCCATCGTCTGGCCCAGCATCGGCGATGCGTTAATCGGTGTACCCAGCTCCACAAAGCTGCCGACATAAAACCCGATCAGGGTAATGATTGTGAAAATCAGTGCCTGAGACATGATTCTGGCAGCGAGACCTTCTGCAAAAATATGGGCATTCCTGGATACTGGTGGTCTGTTCATATGATCCTTTTCGGCTGCTTCACGGCTTAGGAAAAGTCCGGGAAGCCCGTCGGCCACCACATTGATCAGCAGCAGCTGAATGGCAATCACCGGTGCTCCCCAGCCGAGCAGAAAGGCAATAAGCATCACTATAATCTCTGAAATATTACAGCTCAGCAGAAAATAAATCGCTTTGCGGATATTATCGTATACTCTCCGTCCCTCACTGACCGCCTCGACGATCGTCGCAAAATTATCGTCGGTCAGCACCATGTCTGCTGCGTTCCGGGACACATCTGTACCGGTAATGCCCATCGCCGCTCCCACATCGGCAGCTTTCAGCGCAGGGGCATCATTTACACCATCACCGGTCATTGCAACCACTTCACCTCTGGCCTGCCATGCTTTAACAATACGGATCTTGTCTTCGGGGCTCACACGTGCATATACACTGTAACGGTGTACCTGATGAATCAATTCTTCTTCGGACAGCTCCGCCAGCTCAGCGCCGGTAATTGCCTTTTGCCCACTGGACAGAATGCCAAGCTCTCTCGCGATCGCCGAAGCGGTGACAACATGATCGCCCGTAATCATTACTGTAAGAATGCCGGCCTGCTTGGCTTCATGGACAGCTGTTTTACTTTCGGGTCGCGGCGGATCGATCATGCCAACCAGACCGGCAAATGTTAGATTACTCTCCAGCTCAGCTACATCCATGCTCGTCGGCATCTTTTCGTAATATTTGTATCCGACCGCCAGTACACGCATTGCTTTGGAGGCAAAGCAATCATGGATAATCTGCGCATGCTCCTGCATTCCTTCTTCATAGTGGACAGGAATACGGTCAAAAGCTCCCTTGGTCACGGATAGATATCCCTGCTCCAGCTGGTGTACAGTGGTCATCAGCTTACGGTCGGAATCAAAAGGAATCTCAAAAATGCGCGGGTATTTGATATCAAGTGCAGCCTTGTTGCTTCCTTTATTATGCAGCAGCTGGATGATTGCGGAGTCGGTCGGATCACCAACCGCCTTCTCTTTATCGCCCACCTGTTCCATAGAAGCATTATTAACCAGACTTAACATGAACAGCAGCTCTTCCTCGGGTTGAGCCCAGTCTTCCTCTGCAGACTTTGGCGCATGTCCGGCCGCCCATACCTGCTGAACTGTCATTCTGTTCTCAGTCAGCGTACCCGTTTTGTCCGAACAGATAACCGAAGCACTGCCCAGTGTCTCCACGGCCAAGATCCGCCGAATGATCGCATGGCGGCTGACCATATTTTGCACGCCAACAGCCAGTGTAATAGTTACAATAACCGGCAATGTCTCCGGCACAGCTGCGACGGCCAACGAGACGGCAGTCATCAGCATATTCAGCGCCGGTTCTTTCTGGAACAGACCAATCAGGAATAGGAGCAGACCAGCAATCACAGCCATCAGGCTCAGTCTTTTGCCGAGCCTCGCCAGACGTATCTGCATTGGAGTCTGCTGCTTGGATGTACTGTTCAGCAGACCGGCGATTTTCCCCATCTCCGTATCCATGCCTGTTTTTACTACTACTGCAGTGGCGCGCCCGTTTATAATCATGCACCCGGAGTACAGCATATTCAGCCGGTCACCCAGCGGCGTATCGCCATCCACCTGGGCGTGTTCATCTTTTTCGACCGGTACACTTTCGCCGGTAAGCGCAGATTCTTCTGCCTTTAATCCGCTGCTTGTAATGATACGGGCATCCGCCGGAATCATATCTCCGGTCTCCAGCAGAATAATGTCACCAGGCACCAGCTCTCTGGCATCAATCAGCTGTTTACTGTGATCACGGATCACCGTAGTCATTTGAGTATTCATGTTCTTAAGTGCTTCCAATGCACGTTCTGCATTACTTTCCTGACGGATACCCAGTACGATGTTGAGAACAACAATAGCGATAATTGTAGCTGGCTCGGCAAATCCATGCCTTGCCGTAATCGCCAGATAGAGTGATATCACTACGGCAATCAGCAAAATGATCGTTGTCACTTCCGTCAGCTGATGCCCGATTTTGTGCAGCAGACTTTCCTTCTTCTCTTCCTCGTACTGATTCAGGCCCTTGGTACTTTGTCGCTCCATAACCTGCTGATTGGTCAGCCCTTGTTCCGGGTTCGTATGCAGCGCCTGAATAACCTCATCCAGCTTCTTCTTTACCCATTTCATCGAAACACCTCTCCCGTCTTGGTTGTCGGCTCACGATTTTAGTCTTCGACGTTGTGATGGTGCATGATGGAGCGGTAAAGGATCCTCATCCTTCCTATATTCAACTCTGCTGTATTCGTGTACTTTATCCCCCTTCCGATCAATAAACGGCAGAGCTTGCGCTCTATCTGCATTGCCGGGAATCATGTAAGGTTCACTGCTGTATCTCTAAATGAATCGATTGGAAAGAAAATGGTTCAAATCCACCTAACTAAAATTGTGATGTTTGTTGCCTATCTCAATATACTTTACATCTGCACATTGTCACGTGATTGAAATCACAATATATGTAAACTTTGATTGTTTTCATGAAAAAACAAAAAAGGAACATTCCCTTTCATACCGGGAAATGTTCCTTTTTTGTGCTTCTTGCTGTCGGTATATGCTCTAGCCGGGAAGCCTGAATTGCAGCGGGTTCCCGGCGCTTATCCCATAACGGAAAAGCGGGTTACTGCTGCTTCTCCTGCTCCTGCATAAATTCACGAATTTTCTTCATATAATCCGGTGCATCTATCGGATCACCGGCGATCATCTCGATCAGACACAGACGGTGCTGCTGCTGCTGTTCAGCCTGACGGATCGCTTCGTCCAGCTCTCCGTTGGTGGTTACCCGGGCAGTATAAGCTTCCCGGCCAAAGGTCTGGATCAGCTGGGTATAATTCCAGCCCGGAATCTCGTTATACGTCTGCTTGGATACCTCTTCCTTGACGTTCAGGTATTTCTCGATCGTATACCCACCGTTATTCAGTACGAAAATGATCGGCTTGCAGCCGTATTCCAGCATGGAACTCAATTCCTGCACGGTCAGCTGCATCGATCCCTCGCCTGTAAATAAAATCACCCGGCGATCCGGAGCAGCGATACACGCGCCAAATGTCGACGGTGTCGCATACCCGATACTTTGCCAACCGCCCTGACCGATCAGCATGGCATTCTGCGGCAGACGGATCTGGGACATGCCGTAAAACAGCGTTCCCGTCTCGGTGACAACAATATCACCACTTTGCAGCAGCTGCTGGAAGCGTGGATAATAGTAGCCCGTATGCAGCGGCTCATCCAGCTGCCCCTGCTGCTCCGTATAAGGGAAGGACGTCTCCGGCACAGATGACATACTCATCCAGCCCAGCTCGATCAGCGCATTGATCATGTCTTCGCCGCGGATATTCTGGTAGGCCGCTTCACCGATCATGACCGATTGGGGCTGAATATTGATAACCTTGTTCATATCCAGCTTGGCCGTAAAGTTGGCTGTATTTGTATCCGACCAGATCAGCCCCAGTGCGATCACGGTGTCGGCATTTTCCACAATCTGTGTTACTTCCTGATTGCTAAAGGCTCCGCTGTATACTCCGATATAGCGGGCATGACTCTCGTCGAATCCGCTTTTGCCCATCATCGTGGATGCGGCCGGGATATTGAGCGCTTCGGCGAGATGGCGTGCCGGCTCCTGCCAGCGCTGGCGCAGAACGGTGCTGTCGGACAGCAGGACTGCATTTTCCGAAGCTTCCAGCAGCTGGCGAGCATGGCTGATCGCAGCCTGAAGCGAGGACTGGCTGGTCTCCAACGGCTGCTGCTGTGGCGTATGCTGGAATACCTGCTCGGTAACCAGGTCGATAGCGACCATGAGATAGACCGGTTTGCCGGTCGTTTTGGCAATATGGATCGCCTGTGGAATCTCGAACATGGCATTTTCCGGTGTCAGTACGGTAGTATAGGCGGTGATCGGCTCATATACGCGGCGGAATACGTCGTAATCTCCGTCAAGCAGTGTATGGTGCATCAGCTTTTTGCCCTGCTGTGCCTGGGTCTTCGGCGTGCCAACAATATGGATAATCGGTATATTCTCGCTGTACGCGCCGGCGATGGCGTTGCATGCGCTCATCTCGCCAACGCCAAATGTGGTGATCAGCGCAGAGATACCTTTGATCCGTGCATACCCGTCTGCGGCATACCCGGCATTCAGTTCATTACGCGCAGGGACAAATCCGATGCCTTCATACTTTTCCAGCGTATCGAGCAGGGTAAAATTATAATCTCCGGGCACCCCGAAAATCTCGGTAATTCCCTCCTGCTGCAGACAATCCAGCAAATAGTTTCCCAGCGTTGTTCCGGTTTTGGTCAATGTACTCATTATAATCCCCTCTCGTCTTCCAGATTCATCATCCGCCGCCTGGATCACAGCAGCAGATGCACTCTTTAGAGTATTACCCGTTTGCCGGGAAAATCACTTGGAAAAGAGGATAAAAGAATAACGGATGTGCAGAAAGCTGGAGGATGAGACCGCTTAGAGGAGCCAGCACATACGAGGAA
Source organism: Paenibacillus sp. Z6-24 (assembly GCF_054161335.1). Classification (NCBI taxonomy): domain Bacteria; kingdom Bacillati; phylum Bacillota; class Bacilli; order Caryophanales; family Paenibacillaceae; genus Paenibacillus; species Paenibacillus sp. Z6-24. The sequence goes on from NZ_CP096398.1 coordinate 4,171,595, forward strand.
TACCCAACAAAAAAAGCAGCTCCTTATGGATATGGAAGCTGCTTTAAATGGTAGATGCTTTTAAGAAGATGCTTTATTCTGAACAGAAAAACCACCCTGATTGATTCCCTATAGGCTGATTCCAATCATTGCTTTCCCCTCTACACTGCCAATTAGGTTGGGTTGGATCTTTGTCCGGCTTGAGTATTTGCTCGCATATTGCTAGATTTCTTCAAAAGAATCGGTAACCCGCTCCTCGAAATTCTCTTCAAACTGCTCTTCCATGCGCTGTTCGTCCGCGATGGTCTGAATATCCTCCGAGCTGATGCTCATATAACGGTACCCATCGGCCTGCTGCCGCTTCAACGCTTCCTCTTTGAAAAAGCGCGGGCTGCCTTCGCCGGCATCCTCATCATAGACGAGCAGAATACCGTCTGTTTTGCGGAACAGCAGTTCATCCCGTGCCTTGAACTGCCAAATGCCCTGATACGGCTGGTTGCTGACGATACCGTGAAAATCAATGCCTTTCATAATCTCGTTATAATATTCCTTCTTGTCGTCACTCCACCGTTCCTCCGAATTGGCAAAGGCCGACAGGATGGACACTCTCAGCTGTGGGTACTGCTGCTTCAATTCGATCGCGACTTCGCATGCCCACAGATCGACTCCGTACTGACCGGGCGTGATCACCCACTCCACCCCTTCCTCGATCAGCGGGATCAGCTTGCTGCGGATGGCCTGCTGGATATAGACGATGCCTTCATGCTTTTGCCCGAAAATATTCAGCTCATGCGCACGGTAGCCGGTGACCAGTAGATTCTTCATTTGCTGTATTCCTCCGCTTCCGTCATTCTTCTGTATTATCATACCACAGGCAGATACGCATCGGCAGTTGGACATGGAGAGATGGGTGGTAATGTGCAGTTCGTTGGTAATACTGGACGGAGAACTGGAAATATGGATTTTCGGCAAAATAAAGAACCAGTTCGTGTATCCGAACTGGTTCTCAGGGAAAGACTGCTGTGGCAGAATATTAGGTCCCCATTTTTTTGCGCTGGTTATTTACCTTTTTGGTCATCTGGCTTTTCATCTTCTGACCGCCGGTTGCAGTCTGACCGCCCGGGCCTTTGCCCTGGTTGTTTTGTTTCTTCTGAGCCAGCAGTCGTTTGGCTGCTTCGGCCTGGCTTAATTTCTTCGCCTCAACGGATGATTGCTCACCGGATGGCTGGGATGGTTGTTCTGTAGTCAATGTACTCACCTCAGCTAGATGATAACACACAGACCGCGGCAACTCTACAGCGACTTTTGTCTATGGGCTGTATGAATGGTATATGGATGGCATATAAACCAATTGATTGTTAACGTTCTGATCATTTACAGCAATAATTTTCCGCTTCCATTTACATCGCTGACGGATTCAGCAGGTATATCTCCTTGTGCTTCGGATCGAGGGCTGCAAGTATAGTTCCACGACCGGATGGTGACATAAAGCGGCTTCGTTCGGTACCGCCGACGATCATTTCCGGGCGCAAATTGTAAGAATGCTGGGTATGCTGTGGCAGCTCGGCCAGCAGTGTCTGCCCCAGTTCCTGCGCGATGAGATGATCCAGCAGCAGGTCGTCAGCGACAGGCAGCTGATTGCCTGTCAGTTCGGTCATCTGACGGAATTCACCGGTCCGCTGATAATGGGTCTTGGTATACAGATAGCTGTAAATACCTTCCGCATAACGCCGGGAGTCAAAGGTAGCGATGCTGTTCAGCGCGACCTGCACGTTGGTCCCGTAATCGGCGGCGCTGATTTTCTCGTGCAGATAATACTCGCTGTTGCGGTTGAAGTCCTCGAGCAGCCAGCCATACACTTCAGAAATATTATTGTATTCGCCAAAAGCCGCCGGATCGCCCATGTACCGGTAACGTCCTTCATTATATTGGAATCCATGAATAATATTCTCCGCACACGGACGAGGCGACGTACAGGATAACCCATCGGTGCCCAGCAGATGAATCGTATATTCCTGCTGATCCTGTATATGCTCATGCGTGAATGACATCAGCGGCAGAAAATAACAGGATAACGCCGGGTTCTCCAATACCTCGGCCGGTTCGGGATACAGTCGTACCGTTGGATTCGCGCTTGGTTGATTCAGGGAAATCATCGTCATCCACTCCTTGTCAGCTGCAGGCATGTACGGTTAGCCGTTACCACCCTGGAATGAAGGGTACTTGGTCATACCACCGTCCGCAAAGATCGTAATGCCGGTCACGTAGCTCGCTTCCGACGAAGCCAGCCAGGCCGCTACCGCAGCGATCTCTTCAGGCTTGCCGATATAGCCCATCGGGATCAGCTTCTCGACTTTTTCCTTTTCCTTGGGGTCAGAGAATTTCTCGGCATTGATCGGCGTATTAATCGCACCCGGCCCGATCGAGTTAACTCGGATGCCGTTCGGCGCGTATTCCATTGCCAGCGTCTGGGTCATCATCTTCACGCCGCCCTTACTAGCCGTGTAATGTACAAAATGCGGCCATGGGATAATCTCATGTACGCTCGACATGTTAATGACACTGCCTTTGATATTGTGCTTTAGCATGTATTTGATCGCTTCGCGGCTGCCGAGGAAGGCGCCGGTCAGATTGACATTAATGACTTTGTTCCAGTCGTCCAGTGTCAGTTCATGCGAAGGCACTTCATTCTCCATACCGGCATTGTTGATCATGATATCCATGCTGCCGAACTGATCATGAGCCGCCTGGATAATTTTCTCCACGTCCTCTTCCTTGGACATATCCCCCTGCATATCAATCGCCTGACCGCCGGCTTCCTTGATCTTTTGGATCGTCTCTTCCACGCCGTCATGATTGCTGTGATAGTTGATCACCACATTCGCTTTTTCCTGTCCAAAACGCAGGGCGATGGCCTGCCCGATACCTGTGGCTGCGCCGGTAACAATGACTGTTTTGCCTTCCAAATCCGGATACATAATAGTGCCTCCTCTATGTGTGATCGTTCTGTTACGTTCATTATTTCCCCTACAACCGTCTGTCTCACTGCCAGCTGTTATCCGTTCATATGAATGCGGGATACGTTAGCAGTATACAAAGAATCGTTACACTTAAATACGGACGAATAAACAGCTGCATCGTATTTAACTGTCATTATCAAAAGGGTATGCGATCGCTTTTCATGATAAATGAAAGGCTGTTTGTCTTGAATCGGGAAATGCATGGAAAGGCGGTATAAAGCAGATGGACGAGCTGCAGGCTTTTTCCAAAGATTGATCCACTCCTTGCGATACCCGCGCAACAAAGATGCACAGCTGCATTTATTGCGGCTGTGCATCTTTTAATGGTTAACGTATACCGTGTTCATGCATAAACCCGAGCAGGCGATCCAGGAAACCGGACTCTTCTCCCTGCTGCTCTTCTTCGTAAAAGACAGCCACCTCTCGGCTATAGGCATAATTGAACCGTACATATCCGTTCATCCGCCGGTAGAAAAGCAGCCCGGCATATTCATCTGTAATGATCAGATCCGGAGGCATTGTCTCTGCACATTCATGGCAAATGGCTATCAGATTCATATTGACTACTCCTGACGCCTCAGCTGCTGTATCGGACGCTGCATCAATCTGCTCCTGAGCGTCAAGCATCAGGAACAGGTGCTGCTTCCGCTCATTCCATGGCTCAAAGTAGCGACCGTCTTCGGCAAGGTCCAGCGGGCCATAAACTTCCTTGACCCATTCGTTCATACACTCGATCCATGATGTACCATTACAGTTGAGCCGACCGACCTTTTCCGAATGCCGTGGCAGCCAGATCAAAGACTCCACCGTTGGATGCACCGCTACAAAATCCCCGTCGATCGTCGTGGCGATTACTACACATTCTCCCAGCTGTTCACGGGTGATTGGACTATGCTCATCATGCTCCCATATCTCATAATCGACAAATTCCCGCAATTGTTCCCGGTTTGGGTATTCCACGTTCATGATGCCGCAGTAGGTCCCCTGACCATATTGCCCCATAAATTGCACATACGCCTGAGGCAGGCTGATATTCCATTCATGCTCCAGCTGCTGCAATTGTTCCGTTCCTGCGGTCTGCAAATGTTCGGACACGATATACATACTATGTATGACCTCCTGATTATAAATGGGTACGTTTTTCTGTTCGCTGTGCTTTTTTTGTCAAAATAAATGGATTCTGCAGTGTCTCTTCAGATCTTCCTGCTTCACATCTTCTCCAATTATCTAATCATGCAATCAGGGATACATGCAAAATGGCATACACATCAGTCATGTGCATACCATTTTGTACATTTGCTTCAATTTGTCGGATTACATCGACTTAACCCATTCATCCACCCTGAAGGCAGCCCGTTATCCAGATGCGATCTCATTTCCACTTACAGCGTTGCATGAAACAGCTTCAACGTCTGCCGCAAGTCCTCTACAGGCACCTGACCCGGTGCGGATTCATTGCGCAGGGAGCCAAATGTCAGTGCAGAACCGAACAGCTCGCCGGCGATGCGGGTAACCATACCCTGACCGGACATGGAGATGGTAATGATCGGATGATCGGTCTGCTCATGCATACTGCAGGTCGCATCCAGCAGAGTCAGCACATCGCTCGTCTTTTGCGGCATCATCGATATTTTGGGAATATCGGCACCGAGTTCCAGCGCACGGTGCATACGGGACAGCAGCTCTTCCTTGGGCGGTGTCTGCTGAAAATCATGATTGGACACAATCACATGCACATTGTGCTGATGAGCAGTATCGATAAACGGACAAATACGCTCTTCATTCATAAACAATTCAATATCCACCAGGTCCACCTGACCGGTGGAGACGACTTCCTCATTCAGACGGAAATATCTCTCTTCGTCGATCTCCCGTTCCCCGCCTTCACGGCTTGTACGGAATGTAAAGATCAGCGGACGCGAAGGAAGAATCGACCGGATACTGCCAAGTGCGGATTTCACCTTTTCGATATCTTCTACATCTTCATAGAAATCGACGCGCCACTCTACCACGTCTACGTCTGCAGCCTGCATCGCCAGCGCTTCCTGCCGGATTTCTTCCAGAGTTCGACCGATCAGGGATACACAAATCTTGGGCATGCCTTCACCGATACTTACATGCTTTGCAATTACGGGTTTGATTGTCTGAGCCATTTTCAACTACTCCTTTGTCTAGTCTATACCAGTTGAATGAAGTATATACGGAAATTGAATACAGCACAATTGTATCATCAGGGCGGATGATACTGTCGGTCTTCGCCCGGATTACCATGTATTCTTCACCCGTTCCACTATTGATCATATACCCGATCATGCAGCCGATGAAGTGACGAAATGAAGGCAGACTATGAAGTAACAAGCTGCCCGTTTCCTTATTCTCACATAGCGTTTTATTGCAGTAGTCCTGCCTGAATGCCTCGGTACATTATCAGGGATGCTTCCGCGCGTGTCAGCTCTGTGCGCGGGCGGAATGTGCTGTCCGGGTAGCCCTGAAGAAGCCCTTCAGAGCTAAGTCTGTTTACCGCTTCAACCGACCAGTTTGCTATGGTCTGCCGATCGCTATACGGCATCACCGAATCTTTGCGGCCAAGACGGGAATCGATCAAGCCTGCGAGAATCTTGGCTGCCTGTTCCCGGGTAATGATCTGATCGGGACGGAAGCGGGTGGTGCTGAATCCGTCTACGATGCCGCTGTTATAAGCAATTCGCAGCTCAGGCACGTACCAGGCATCAGGCTGCACATCCTGGAAAGAAAGCCTGCTTTGATCGGCCGCATGAACTTCTTCATCGGTATGCAGCATACGGACAAGCATTGCTGTAAATTCTGCCCGGCTGACTCCTTCATCGGGCGCAAACCGGGTACTGCTTTTGCCCCGGATCATGCCGAGTGCAGACAAATAGCGGATCGCCTGTTCTGCAAAATGGTTATGAATATCGTCAAACTCGGCAGCCACTCCCATTCCAGCGGGGACCTGTATAGCAGCTGAGTCAGCTGTATGGTCATCTTTTTTACCAACAGCCGTCATTTCTGCCGCTGTAGCAGCAGTAGATGGTATCATGCCTGCTTTGTCACCGGCATTGCTGCCGTTCATTTCCATCGTTACAGGAGCCTGTCCTTCATGAGTCGTCCGCAGAAGAATCGGCACAGGAACAGAAGCTTCGCCCAGTTCATTTTCTGTCCATACGAGAAAGGAATAATTTGTCTCTGCGCGCAGAGAATTCAGCGTAAGCTCTGTCTTGTAACCTCTGGACAGAATTTTATTTTTGCCGGATGCAAAAACAAACTGCTCATGCTGCAGACCTGTACGAATCGCCAGTTCTGCCCCGTGTCTGCGGGCAATTGTCTCTACGGCAAAATCATTGTCCGGCAGAGTTACAAAGCTGGCGACCGGATAATGTCTGCTCTCTCCACCGCTGTTGCTGGCAGTGATGGAGTAACCAGCATAACGCTTCGCGCTATCCAGCGCAGTCAGATTATAATAGGTATCCCCGCTCACTGTTGCCAGACGCTGTCCGGCCGGATCATAAATATGATACTGGCTCGCCCCCTGTACGGGATTCCAGCGAATCACCGCATGATGGGTGCCACGCTGTGCTATCCCGGTTACACGTTCCGGCTGGGTCTTCCCGGCATCCGGTACCGCCTGGTAGTCCAGCGAGACTGCTGCTCCCTGACCGCTGGCATTAACCGGAATCACCGTTATTCGTCCCCATCCTCCGGGAGCAAGACGATTGCCGGCTTCCCTATACTCCGGCTGACGAATCTGCGCCAGCTCCGTACCGGATGAATCCATAATTGTATAATGATCCACCCCGGGCTGTGGATTCCATTTCAAAATAATCTCACCCGGTTCGTTATGCGCTACCGTCATGCCGGTGACAGATGAGGGAAGTGTCATCGTATGACCGATCAAAGCTGAGGAATAACCGGATTCATTGCCCGCTTGTATGGTAAAGGAATACGTCTGTCCCGGCTCCAGCTGCTCCAGTACAAAATGTCCATCCGGACGATCATACACCTGTCCATTCAGCGTCAGCCGATAACGGTCTGCCCCATATACAGGCTCTACTGCAGCCCTGAAACTATGCTCATCCTGACCGGTTACGGATACGTTGGTCGGCTGATCCGGCAGCACTGCTTCCGTGATCTGCTGTGATGCTCCGAAGCCGCTGCTGTTGAATGCCTGTACTGTAAAATTATACGTTCGTCCGGCTGCCAGATCACTGTATGTGTAACGGGTATCCGTCGTCATTCCGACATATTCCTGATCCAGATACAGCCGGTAACCGGTCGCTCCTCTGGAGCGCTGCCATTGTATCGTCTTGCTGTGCTGTGCAGTATCGGTGGAATGCAGCTCCTGTACACTGGCCGGAAGTGTCCATATGCCCGGCAGACTGGCAAAGTAGCCAAACCCGGTTCCATTGGACAGCGCCAGATCATAATCAAACAATGAACCGGAAGCCAGCTGTGTATCGCTGAATGTCATCATCGCTCCCGGCAAATAAGTATCTTCAGTGACCGATTCACCATTGCGACGCAAATCTGCATAGACAGCGCCGGTAACCGTCTGCCAGTGCAGATCGATCCGATCTTCATATGCCGATACCGCCTGAAATCCAAAAGGCGAAGCAGGCAAAGACAAATAACCGACATGAATTGCCTGCCCGCTGCCGCTGCTGTTGATCGCCGATATCGACACATCATACAGCGTATTCGGCATGAGATTATGCGCTTCGGCATAGGTGGTGCCTGTTACGGTTGCTTCATAGTCATGAATGCCAGTGACCGTATTGGTCCAGCTCATATGATAGGCTTCGGCAGAAGGAACTGGCGCAATCTGTACGGAGGCCCGGCTATAATCCCTTCCTTCAAAGGAAATCTCCACCCGCTCCGGCACAGCCGGCAGCGTAGACAGAGTCAGCGGTTCGGAATAGCTGCTGCTTCCCGAATGATTAACAGCCCTGATCCGATAGGTCTGCGCGGTTCCCGCAGGCAGCCCGGTCTCTACATAACGTGTAGTCGGATCGCTCAGCTGATACTCCCTGTTATTGGTCTCATTGATCAGCGTGTAGGTCAGTCCATCCTTCATCCCCTGACCAGGGTAATCCCAGGTCAATGCGATTTCGCTGGCGTCTATTGCCTCGGCATGAAGCACAGGTATATCCGGCAGCCGCTGGATGCGCAAATAGTCTGTACTGGAACGGGTAGTATTGCCTGTACGATCGTTCGCCTGAACGTGCAGATACCATTCCCCTTCTCCATTTACGGGCACATCAAATGCCGGATGATCCGGGTGAATCCATGCTCCCTGATCTGCAGCTGGGGGCGTAGAGTTATGCGTCAATGCATAGGATATGCCAGCAGCTTCAATACCTGATTGCTCATCGGTCACATTTACATGCACCGCCAGATCATCCTCCTGCCAATCCTGACGGGAAGGGGTAAAAGATATGTCCGGTCCGGCAGTATCAATGTTGTTTACCGTGTAAGAAGCTTCGGTCGTATTGCCAAAATGATCTACAGCGGTAAAAGAATACGTTCCGTTGCGGACAGCTTCATAGACCGCCGATGCTCCATCGACATTCTGCTGCGGCGTTGTTATATGATGGATCCATGTTCCTGCGTCGCTGGCAATTGCTTCAATTTGTACGGGAGCAGAGGTCCAGTCGGTAACGGATGGATGGAGCTGAAGAGCCGGCTGATCCTGATCATTTACAGGAATATGTACAGCTGGTGACACATTGCCTTTCTGATCCACTGCCGCCACATGCACATACGAAGCCCGGACAGGCATTGCTGCCGACCAGCTGCTGGAGGTAGTCGTAATCGTACCGGAAGGCTGGGTATCCGGCTGATTGTCGATCAGTATGGAGTATCCTTTGATGCCGGAAGTTACCGTCACCAGCTGATCCGTTGAGTAGCCAGTTGCTGCTTCTTTGCGCGGATATCCTTTGAGCTTGTACGTATAGGCGGTCCCGCGGTCGACCGAAGCATTCCATGTAATATCCAGCTGTCGTGTCTGCCGGTTGGCTGCCGCCCGGAGATTCTGCGGCTGATCCGGCGCTGTCCGGTCGACCGCCTCGGTATCTTCATAATCGGACAGATAGCCTCTGTAGATCGCCTGCCCATCCCGATACAGCTCTGCCTCGGTCGCATAGCCAAATTTGAAATCATCCAGATAAACGACACCTGGTGCTATCGTATCAAAGATCGCATCCATCCCCTGCTTGTCATATTCCATATCCGTATTGGTAGCGACGATGACATTTGTGCTGTACGTTTTCCAGCCTGTATCGGCATTGATCGTTCGCCCTGTAAAAGCATTGTCCTCCCAGTAGGCCGACTGTACATCACTTCCTGCCGCGAAGCTCCCCTGAAAAGCGGAATTCGGATAGAGATACACCCGTTTGTTTGCCACATCTACACTCTGGATGTATACAATACCGATTCCATAATTGCTGGAAGCATTCGCTGCGATATGCATCAGACTATTTTGTGCTTTGCGGCGCGAGAATTCGGCATAGAATTCATCGATATTATCCACAGTAAATGAAGTGTCTCCGGCCCGAACACTGGAAGTAAAATGCACCGGTGACTTGATCGCCGGGTAATATTGCGGGAAATGATTCAGCGGATATGTGCTTTTGCCAAGTCCACCTGCCATATAAGGCTGAATCCAGCCATTTTGCCCGATCGCTCTGGCCTTGAACGTAATCGATAATGGGGTGCCTCGGGGAATACCGTATTTGCGTCCGAGAGACAGTCTGGAACTATCGGATGATGTATTCGGATACCAGTAGGCATTACCTTTGCCGGTCGTGTCCATAACTTTGAGGGAATAGCTGCCGGTATATTTATCCTCCGCAGTCTGGCTCTGTCCCCCAGCAGAATTTTCACCACCCGCATAAGTATTGAATTCGCTTGTCGACTCAAAGCCCGACTGGGTGATTACATCCGAATCAGCCATACTGACTGACCATTCCAGTCTGGCATGATCACCTACCTGCACGGCCGAAGTGAATTCCGGCGCGGATGCGGCAAGTACATGCTGATAAGGCAGCATGCCAACCAGAAGCGATGTGCTTACAGCGACAGCGCCTATTTTTCTCAGTTTAAGCTTCAATCCTGATCCTCCTTTGGAACGTTTCGGATCGGCATCCGCTGTTCCGCCAGACAGAAGCCGATTCCCGTAAGAACACAAAAAAAGCACCCCGCAAAAAGGAAAAATTCCTTATTGCGAGGTGCTTCCTCACGTTCGATTCGTTTTGTCCAGTATACAACCTTAGAACCATTTCGTAAACTATTGTTTTCCCAAAAGTCCTATACATTGTTTGCCTTCCTGCTGCATATCAATATGGAGGCTCAGTCCTTAATGTGGCGGTATGTCTCATCATCGCAGAGCACGAATAGTCTGGCATCTGCCGGAATCGGCTCGGACAGTTTGCGGTTAATGGTCATATCGTTGCGGTCGCTGATGAGCGTCGCACCCATGGTCAATAGCGCCTGGAAAGCATCACCGTACGTTTTCCATTCGGGACGCAAAGAAATGGGGAACAGATCCTCTCCATACCGGCGGTTGAGCAGCTGGTTGATAATATCGTTATTGCCTTCATTCAGGGCAGAACGTACCGCCAGACGGGAGATCGCATCATGGGACAATACAAATTCATTGATATGAATGTGATGGAAATTCTTGATATGGTTCTCGAGCATAATCTCTACAGTCGTATGTACATGGTCAGACAGGCGTTCAATACTGGAAGCGACGAGCAGCGATTTGCCATCCACGAGTGAGGCATCGTCAATCCGTGAATCGGCAAAAATGATGGCTGATTGCGCCTGCTGAACATTTGCCTGATTGAGCGTCTCATCCCGGGTCGGATCTCCATTGACATAATGTACCTGCGGATGGTCGTACGGATGCTTTTCCAGTTCGTCGATAATGATAATATCCAACTCCGGGTTGCTCGAGAACAGCTCGTCGATCGCATATTGCGCCTTTTTGCTCCAGTTGATAATAATGACATGATTTTTGCCGGCATACACCAATTTGCCCGCGTCCTTTCTGCGATTGTATTCTCCGAGGGAGTCAATAATTTTGCCGATGATCAGACTGAGCAGCCCGATGCCGAAGATGTACAGGAAGATAGTGAAAATCTTGCCGGGGATCGATTCCATAAAATAATCTCCGTACCCTACCGTCGCCATCGTGGTCAGTACCCAGTACAGCGCATTGAACCAGTGGGTAAAGGTATCCGGCTCCAGCAAATAGGCAATCATGGAGCTGAACAGCACGAACAGAATCGTCGTCACTGCCAGAACGGATTTGCGCATTCGCAGCAGCTTGCGGGATACCCTGATAATGATATGCATGGTCTTTTCTCTCCTTTCATGCAAACGTCTTCATTTTCATCGCTGATAACCCCTTTGTTGTCAGCAGCTAACAATTATACGTTGAATTTCGGCAAACGATTCATTCCCCGGCTATAGAATCATCCGGCAGCGTCAGCAGATACTTTTACAAAAATATCACAGCAGACCATTCTGCGGCTACACATATTGCTATAATAAATAGAAATGATCTTATGACCCGAAAGGATATACGTGCCATGGATATATCGGAACTTCTGTCTGCCATCAACGAGGAGAATCTGAGACGCTGGATGAACGACTACCGGTCGCTCGGTCCGCTGATCAGTATTCTGATTCCTTTTCTCAAATCATTTATCCCGCCGATGCCCACGATTGTCGTACTGGGCGTCAATGCAGCTGTATACGGACTGTGGATGGGATTTCTGTATTCGTATATCGGCATTATCGGCGGATCGCTCACTGCCTTTGTGCTGATTCGCAAGCTGTCCCAGCATCGCTATCTGGCCCGGATCGTACAGCGGCCGCGGGTGGAGCGTACGCGCCGCTGGGTACGGGATAACGGGTTCAATTATGTGTTTTTGCTGAGCCTGTTCCCGGTCGGACCGTTTACGCTGCTGAATCTGGCGGCCGGGCTGAGCGGTATCCGCTTCCGCTCCTTTCTGATCGCGATCCTGTTTGGCCGGGGAGTCATGGTATTTGCGGTGTCCTTTATCGGGGCAGATTTTGCCCTGTACTGGGAGCAGCCGTGGTATCTGGTATGGGTGGTGATCTTCATCGTCGTCTGCCTGGTGATCAGTCGCCGAATCGAAGCTTATTTCAGCCGCAAGGATCAGCATAATATGTAAAAAAGATTATTCTCTATCCATGTCGCCGGTGATGCAGATGGGTAATAACTGTATAACCATGTCACCCAGCGAACGATGGAGAGAGGATTTGACTTTATGGAAATGACAACACAGCTGCTGTCCGCCCTGAACGAGCAGGGAGTTACGGATCTGATGGAGCAGTACCAGTCGTTCGGACCGCTGGTCAGCATTTTGCTGGCTTTTCTGATTTCATTTGTGCCGCCCCTGCCCACGATGCTTGTTATCGGACTGAACGGAGCTTCCAACGGATTGTGGGCCGGTTTCGTATTTTCGTGGATCGGGGTAATGGCCGGTATCCTGACCGTGTTCGGTCTGGTCCGCCAGCTGTCCCATTATGAATATGTACAGCGTTTTGCCAATCGCAAAAGTATCAGTAAAAGTCTTGAATGGATTCAGAAGAACGGATTTATTTACCTGTTTATGTTCAGTCTGCTGCCATTTGGCCCCTTCACCATGATGCATATTGCTGCCGGGTTGAGCGGTATCCGCTTCCGCACCTTTCTGGCGGCGACTGCGCTGGGCCGGGCCATCATGATCTTTACCGTATCGTATATCGGTTCCGATCTGTCCAGCTATATGGAAAATCCATGGCAGCTCTTACCGGTTGTACTGTTCATTGCGCTCGGCTTCCTGATCGCCCGCAAAATGGAAAGCTGGTTCGGACGAGGCGATGATAAACCGTCAGCAGTTGGCAATCTGGAACTGGAATTGGAGCAGGAACCAACAGGGTGTAAATCGGGGCTGTAAATGGAACGGTTACTGGGAACAGCTGTATCAGCAACCACAATAAAAGTGGTACATCAAGGCTGTTAATCAGAATATTCAATCAGGACTGTATATCGTTACTGCATATCAGAACAGCAAATAGGCGCTGTAACGATGAAAAAGAGACCTTACAAAGGTCTCTTTTTGCATCTTATACCGTGGTTCTTGTATGTTAGCCTATCCCTCAATCTGCGAGATCGTTCGGAATCAACAGGATCATCGATTCCTCAGAATGTATACGATTCGCCGTCTTGCGGTATATGCAGATGATCGGACATTCCCTTTTCCCCGGCATATCGCTTCAGCTCTGCACGTGACAATGTCCAGTGGTTCACCGCTTCCATGTGGACAGAGATGATCTGCGCTTGCGGTGCTGCCTGATATATTTCGTAGATGTCTTCCTTGCTCATGACGAGTGACCCGCCCTGCAGGAACTGGTTGTCACCACCGTTGACGACGATCACTTCCGGCTGATGGGTGTCGATCACTTCCTGAACGGCTGCATACCAGACCGTATCACCGGCTACATACAACGTTTTCTCGGACGGATGCTTGAATACGACGCCGCACACATTACCCGCCATTTTCAGAATCTCGCCGCGCCCGTGTTCGCCTTTGGTCTTGATCAATTGAATATTTTCGAACACTGTATCTTCTTGCAGCACTTCCACATTGGTGAATCCGTCCTGCATGACCACAGCGGCATCTTCTTCATTCTGTACGAACATCTTGATATCCTTGGGCAGCAGCTGCTTGGCGGCATCGTCGTAGTGATCCAGATGCAGATGGGTGACGATCACGGCATTCACATCAATAATATCCTCTACTGCAACCGGCAGACCGACCAGCGGATTCATCTGGTCCTGACGCAGCGAGTTGGGAAATGGCGGGTAAACGCCCTGCTCCGCGAGAAAGGGATCGACCAGTAATTTTCGGCCTGCATATTCGATGACCAGAGTGGCATTGCGAATTAGTTGTATATTCATGAGTGATGCTCCTTTATATTCAGAAATGGGTTTGTGTTTTGCTTTGTCTTTATTTTATACTGAGAACAATTATGTGTTACATGGATAAAATCAAGTCTTTGAGCCGTTTGACTTGATTTCTGAAAGGATTGGGACCATCATGGACCACGTAGACAAACAGATTATCGAGGAGCTGTCCCGTAACAGCCGGATCACCATGAAGCAGCTGGGCGAAAAAGTCCATCTCACCGGGCAGGCCGCTTCGTCAAGAGTAGCACGGCTGGAGGATCAAGGCGTTATTGAAGGATATACGGTCAAGGTCAATCAGGAAAAGATCGGTTACGCGGTACATGCGTTTATCAGCATTTTCACCCAGAGTACGTATCATCAGCCGTATCTGTCTTTTCTGACAACGCAGGAAGCGTATGTGATCCATAATTATAAAATCAGCGGGGACAGCTGTTACCTGCTGGAATGCCAGTTTCCGTCCAATGCGGTGCTGAATCAGTTTCTCATGGATCTGAATCGGCATGTGAATTACAAGCTGTCGATTGTGATTAACAAATAAGCGGGGTTACTGGATGGAGGCAATCGTTATGACGGGATGGCAGCAGCCGCTGCGGCAAGGGATGGGTACAGCAAACAAGGATAGATGATGGCAGTGGATGGCCGTCGTCTATCCTTGTTTTTATTTATGCAGCACTGCTGGTAATAGGCGTAATGGAAAATGGGAAATAGCGACCTACCATGAAGCAATGGCTCCGTCTGTGCGCATTTCGGTACCGCCTGTCAGTACGCCGGTCTGTTCATCGCGGAGGATGATCTGGCCGCGGCCAAAGGCACCGGCGCTGTTGGCACGGCGGATGTGGTGACCCATGCGCATCAGGCTCTGGGCGAGATGATCCGGGAAATGGGGCTCGACCTCGATGATCTTGTCCTCAATCCACTGCCATCTCGGTGCATCAAGTGCAGCCTGAGGATTCAGGCCAAAATCGATCATATTCATCACGACCTGCACATGTCCCTGCGGCTGCATGAATCCGCCCATTATGCCAAACGGTCCGATCGGTCGGCCGTCTCTCGTCAGGAAGCCGGGGATAATCGTATGATATGTCTTCTTCCCCGGTTCCAGCCGGTTCTCATGGGATGGATCAAGGGAAAAGGAATGACCGCGGTTCTGCATGGCGATGCCTGTCCCCGGAATGACGATGCCCGCGCCAAAGCCCATATAGTTGCTCTGAATATACGACACCATATTACCTTCGCTGTCCGCTGTTGCCAGATAGACCGTACCGCCTGCCTGCGGCTGTCCCGCTAAGGGCTGCAATGCTTCTGTACCAATTAGTGCACGCCGCTCGGCAGCATAGGCTTCGGACAGCAGATGTTCGGCGCGGGTAGTCATTTTGTCTCCCTGTGTAATGTATTTGAGTCCATCGCTAAAGGCAAGCTTCATCGCTTCGAACTGCCGATGATGCGTCTCGACGGTATCACGGCCGGTGAATGTGTAGCCTTTGAGAATATTCAGCGCCATCAGCGCGACCAGTCCCTGACCGGCTGGCGGAATCTCCCATACTTCATAGCCACGGTAGTTGACCGAGATCGGGTCCACCCACTCCGGGGCAAAGGCTGCCAGATCTTCCTTGCGCAGGAAGCCGCCATACGCACGGGAATGCGCATCGATCTGCTCCGCCCATTCTCCACGGTAAAAGGATTCTGCGCCAGTCTCGGCGATACTGCGCAAAGTCGCCGCATGTCCGGGTGACCGCCACATTTCGCCGATCCGGGGTGCACGGCCATTCGGGGCAAAGGTGTTAAACCAACCGCGGTATTCCTCTCCGGTCAGTATCTCCGAAAACCGCTTGTACGCCAGCTGCCAGTAATAGCCGAGCGTCGGGGAGATCGGAAATCCCTGCTCCGCATAATCGATCGCCGGCTGCAGCACCTCGGTCAGCGGCAGCTTGCCAAATCGTTCCGACAGCGACTTCCAGGCAGCCGGTACACCCGGAACGGTAACCGGTGTCCATCCATACGTAGGCATCTTCTCATGTCCGGCAGCCTGTACCGCTTCCATGGAAATGGACGCTGGTGCCGGACCATTGGCATTTAATCCATACAGCCGGTCTTTGGTCCAGACGATCGCAAACGCATCTCCGCCAATTCCATTGGAGGTAGGCTCTACGACGGTAAGGCAGGCGGCGGTAGCAATCGCGGCATCAATAGCATTGCCGCCTTTTTTGAGAATATCGAGGCCAGCCTGGGCAGCCAGCGGCTGGGAAGTTGCAACCATTCCATTGCGTGCATAGACAGAATGCCGCTGAGAAGGGTACGGATGGAATAAAGGGTCATAGGATATCATGGAATACCTCCAATGTATTAGGATGACGGGTCTATGAGAAATGTACTCTGCTGCAGCTGAGAAATAGACGGCATCATTACCGGAATCTATAACGGTTCTGCACAGCCAGTGGCATATCCTCTTTTATGACGACATAACAAAAGGCCGTTACAGTAACGCTGTTCCTGGATGGGAGCGTTGCTGTAATGGCCTTTTCTTGTTATTGAATCGTATAATAAGCGGTAAAAGTCACTTTGGCCGTCAGAATCGGCTGATAAGGCTGCTCAAAGCTGAAAGAATCAATGGTCACCAACCGGGGCATCTGCTGCAGCTGGTTCATCCATTCATGGATCTGTGCATAACCGCCCTGAATCTCCGCATTCATCTGAATCTGTCCTGCCTGGCTCCCAATCGGAACGCCTTCACCGCTGCTGTTTGCTCCCGGCACAATGGACTGAAACTCGATATTCGTCAGTCGTGCCCGGCTTTTCTCTCCTACCTGTTCCAGTGCGGTCAGCAGCTGCTCGCTGGCAGCCTCAGCCGGCACAGCTGCCATAACGGCAGCATTATTTCCCTGATGGCTCTGCAGTTCTGCAATCCGCGTCTGCAGCAGCTGCCCTTCCTGCTGCAGCTCCGTAATATTCTGCTCATACGTCTCCGCCTGTTCACCAAGTGGACGGACAGCCAGCATATAGACAGCCAGCAATATGATAAACAGCAGCGCCAGTCCCAGCATAATGGAGGAACGATATTTATTCAGTTGTTCCATTGGTCTCCTCCTTCTGCTCTTCAGCGGCACGGGCTGCTGCACTGCCTTTGAGAGTAATCGTATAGGACGCCGAATACG
Source organism: Paenibacillus sp. Z6-24 (assembly GCF_054161335.1). Taxonomy (NCBI): domain Bacteria; kingdom Bacillati; phylum Bacillota; class Bacilli; order Caryophanales; family Paenibacillaceae; genus Paenibacillus; species Paenibacillus sp. Z6-24. The sequence goes on from NZ_CP096398.1 coordinate 4,188,745, forward strand.
ATTGCAGACTGCCGCCAGATTTCACTCCAGCAGTAACCGCTGTATTGCGGACGACTTTATCCACAGTGACCTGATCGGTAAATGGCATCTCTTGCAGCTTCACCAGATAAGCGGATGCGGCAGCCATCGTAGGTGTGACCAGGGTCAGCTGAATCGTGTCACTTCGGGTATACCTGATCTTCTCTATGGCGGAGGGACGAGGCTTGGCCAAAGACAGTTGATCCAGTATGTTCACTGCATCCAGCCGATAATTCATTACCGCATCCATGACTGCCTGCGGCCCGGCCGCTCCTCCTCCGCCACTGAGCTTGTTCAGTTCCAGCTGCGCCAGTGTATTATTGTCGCGAAGCTGCTGAATCTGTACTTCCTGCTCGGCGATCGTTCCTTTATAACTGATCCAGCCAACGAGGGCCAGTGCCATCAGCAGTACCCATACTGCCGCAGCACCGATGACCAGATAAGAGAACTTCTGCGTCTGCTGGGACTCGCGGCGTGGAAGCAGATTAATCGATTGGCGATCTTCACCGGCCAACGCTGCTCCGACAGCCATCCGGTAATCATTCATTTCCGCGTCCTGTTCGGCATCATTTTCCTTTTGTCGGAAATCCACTTCCCGAATATCCAGTTCTCCCATGGACTGCTGCAATTCAAGCACCAGCAGGGCTCTTTCCTCATAGGAGCCGGTAACGACAATCTCTTCGATTCTCACTGATCCATCATGCAGACTGTACTGGTAAAAGTTCAGCATTCTCGAAATTTCGGGAGTAATATCTGCGACTTCCTGTGCAGACAGATGAATACTGCTGCCAGCACTGCCGGAAGATTCATCCGGCATAGCAAAATTAATTGTCCTCATAAACACCGGATACCCATTGCGGAACATATAAATGTCCAGCAGTCCGGCGTTGAGCTGCAGCAGCATGGCATTGCCAAACTGTGCATCCTGTACCTGCACAACGGCTCTCGATAATGAGGTCGCCGAGAATTCAACGGCAGCGATTCGGATACCGGCTTCCTGCAATGGCGCGATATAGTCCTTGACCAGCTGGCTCGGTGCTGCGAATACGAGCAGCTGTGTCTGCTCCTCATCCGCCGATGTGATCATATAATCGTAGACCGGATTCTCGAATGGCAAATGCATGCCAGTCTCCACTTCCAGTTCGACCAGCTGGGCAATCTGTTTGACACTTGCATTCGGAACGCTCATCGTACGAATTAGAATCCGTGAAGGCGGGATGGACAATGTTACCGATTTGCCTTTCAGATTCTCACGGATCGCCCATTCTTGGAGAAGCTGCTGAAGGGCTCCTTCATCCTCAATCTGATTCTCCACGATAACGCCGGATGGCAGCGCCAGGTAGCGCTTTTGATCCATTTCCCATGATTTTTTCTTTTTTAATGAGACATAGCGGACCCCGGTTTGCTCAATCGAGAGACCTGCATGTGATGAATGACGTTGAAGCTTCTTCAATTGTATCCTCCTACCCCATGAGCGAGAGATACCCGCTTATAATATATGAACCGTATCTATAGGCAATCAGTGTACCTGCTGCCAGAAAAGGACCAAATGGAATCGGCTGACCGTGTCCATGACGTCCGCTGATGCGCACGATCATGCCATACAGCAGACCCAGCAGACAGGCGGCGAACAGTGCCAGCAGCACATTTGGGAACCCGATCACCCAGCCAAATAATGCAAATAATTTAACATCCCCCATGCCCATACCGCCTCTGCTGAGTACGGCAATAAGCAGCAGTACGCCTCCACCGGCGAGTGCTCCGCCCAGATGATTCCATAATGAACCGGCAGGAGTCAGTACGACCAGCGCCAGCAGAATCGGCAGGAAAAAGAGCAGCACTTTGTTGGGAATCTTCATATAATGTATATCGGCTATGGTGATGATGATCGACAGGCTGACCAGCACCAGCCCGATCGGCAGCTGGCCGCTGATGCCTGTCTGCAGATATACCCAGACAAACAGCAGCCCGGTCGCCGCTTCGCCAAGCGGATAGAGCGCAGAGACCGAGACTCCGCAGTGCCGACAGCGTCCGCGGCTGAACAGATAGCTGACTACCGGGATCATATCCCATGCTCCCAGCCTGGTCCCGCAGCGTGAACAGCGGGATGGCGGATGTACGACAGATTCTCCCGCCGGTACCCGCAGGGCAACCACATTGTAAAAAGAGCCAAGTGCCAGTCCGAGGATCAGCAGGTAAATTGCAATGATTGCAGTCATGGTGGGTGTGTTCACTTTCTGATGGATTTTGTGTTCTATTTAAAGAGGAACCGGAGTCGTTGTCCGGTTCCCTGGTTTACTTGCTCGTTATAGCTTGTCCGCTGCCTTTATAGCTTGTCGACTGCGTTTATAGCTTGTCCGCTGCGAAAAGAGATTCTGCCATTCCCTCCGGTTAAGAAGGAAGATACGGAATGACCGTTTGCAGCAGTGTATCTTCCTTCTTAAATGTCGGTCATTGGCAGAATTCTCTTTTCTCCGCTACGTGCTTAGTTTACATTTCTAACTTTAAATGCTTATTTAATAAAATTAACTGCCTCCAGCAGGCGTAGGGGTAGGAGTTTCAACTTTTGTTGCAGTATCTGTTGCATCTTTATCTACAGCGAGAACCTGGGCCGCAGTATATTTCCCAGCTGCTGATCCTTCAGGTGCAGGTGTTATGGTTACACTATCCAATTGTCCAGTAGAAGTGAATACTACATCAGCCTTGGTAATTTTTTTCTTGCTGCTTGGCAAAGCAATACCTTTATCCAAGTAACCACCATCTACCAAATTTGTCAGACTCACAGTGCCCGCTGTTTTGAAATCACCATTGGAAGTATCAATAACATACATACGTGCTGCATTGTAAATTTGCGAAGCAGTATTCAGATCGCCATTCGTTTTGGATTTGTTAATAACATTACCAATCAAAGGAATCGCAATAACCGCGATAATCGCCAGGATAACGATAACGGCCAACAGCTCGATCAGGGTGAATCCTTTTTCTTCTTTGCCCATCTTTTTCATCACTTTGCTTAACATTGTCTTTTCCCCTTTTGCTTAATTATTGATATCAAAGCAGGTCCATTCGCGGATGCGTACTTCACCGCGTTTAACCTACTGAATCATACAGTGTGAACATTGGCAGCATGATGGCTGCCACAATAATGCCGACGACAGCTGCCAGGAAAGCGATCAACAGCGGCTCGAGCAGCGACTTGAGTCGGTCGACGGTATTTTCCACATCCATTTCGTAGAAATCCGCCACTTTGCCGAGCATCTGGTCAAGCGATCCGGTCTCTTCGCCGATAGCGATCATCTGGGTGACCATCGGCGGGAAGACCCAGGATTTCTTGAGTGGATCGGATAATGCATTCCCCCGGCGCAGCGATTCGCTCGCCTGATTGAGATACCGCTCAATCACCTTGTTGCCAGCAACTTCCGTTACGATCGACAGTGCCTGCAGCACCGGGACCGAACTGGCATACAGCGATGACAGTGTACGTGCAAACTGGGCAATGGAGCCTTTCTGATTCAGTCTTCCGAACACCGGAATCTTCAGCTTGGCATAGTCGATCCAGTATGCGCCGCGCTCAGAGCGCTTGAGTATAACAAAAGCTGCAATGATAATGACCAGCCCGAGTACCCAGAAATACCACTGCTGCTGGATACTTTTGCTCAGTGCCAGAATGACGACGGTGATCGTCGGCAGCTTGGCATCCATCGATTCGAACATATCGACAAACTGTGGAATGATCGCCACCAGCAGATAGACGGTGACGGCAATAGCCAGAATACCGACGGTAATCGGATAGGTCAGCGCAGACTTGATCTTCTCGCGGGTAACATGCCGCTTCTCAAAGTAAACGGCAAGCCGCTCCAGCGTACCTTCCAGATCACCGGACTCCTCACCCGCACGAATCATGCTGATGAACAATCTCGGGAAGATTTTGGGTGATTCCTGTACTGCCTGTGACAGGGCGACCCCTCGCATCAGCTTGGAATGAACCTCATGAAGCGTTTTACGAAGCACTTTGCTCTCGGTCTGTTCAGCCAGGATGCGTGTCGCATCCAGAATCGTCACTCCTGCACGGATTAACGTGGCAAACTGCCGGCAGTACACGATGAAGTCGATCGTCTTGACCGGATTGCCGATGTAGATCTCGGTCGTCATGAGTGTCTTGCGCTGTTCATTCAGCGAGAACACCGTAAGGCCTCGCCGGCGCAGTTCGTCCATTGCGGTTGTTTTATCCGCTGCGGTCAATGTGCCTTTGAGCTGTTTGCCGTTAACGGTACGTACCTGATATTCAAATTGCGGCATCAGATACTCACCTCGGGCAGATACAATTTACCGATCGCAGGGTTAATCTGCCCCTGCTGCATTAGTTCACGAATGCTCATTTCGAGTGTATGCATACCGGATGAACGCCCGGTCTGCATCATACTGCGAATCTGATGTGTCTTCTCCGTACGGATCAGGTTGGCGATGGCAGTCGTGTTGATCAGAATCTCGGTCGCACATACCCGGCTGCGTCCGGACAAGGTTGGCAGCAGCCGCTGGGAAATGACTGCACTGAGTACAGCCGCCAGCTGAATCCGAATCTGTCCCTGCTGGTGTGCCGGAAAAACGTCAATAATACGGTCGATCGTCTGTGGAGCATCTGTCGTATGGAGAGTCGCGAAAACCAGATGGCCGGTCTCTGCCGCAGTCACTGCAGCGGAGATCGTCTCCAGATCACGCATCTCTCCGACGAGCAGTACATCCGGGTCCTGCCGAAGCGCTGCCCGAATCCCGCTGGCAAAGCTGGCCGTATCACTGCCGACTTCGCGCTGGTTAATCAGCGACTTGCCATGGGTATGCATATACTCAATCGGATCTTCCAGCGTCACGATATGCCGGGACTGATGACGGTTGATATGTCCGATCATCGCTGCCAGTGTGGATGATTTGCCACTTCCGGTTGGACCCGTTACCAGGACCAGCCCCTGCGGCTTCTCCGTCAGCGTCTTGAGAAGGGGCGGCAGACCCAGCTGCTCCACCGTCGGAATCTGACTCGTGATGAGGCGGATCGCAATACTGACAGACCCTTTTTGCCGGTATATATTGATCCGGTAACGGGCTGTATTGCCCAGGGAATATGAGAAATCGAATTCTCCTTTTGCCCGGAAATGATTTTGCTGTTCTTCAGTGAGCAGCATCCCGGCTGCTGCCAGGGTATCTTCCGCGGTCAGCAGTTCTTCGGACTGTGCGGTCAACTGGCCATGTATCCGCATGATGGGCACGGAGCCAACCGAAAGATGGAGATCCGATGCCCCCAGCTGCTGCATGCTGTCGAGTAATTCGTGGATATTATGAGTGGTTGAGGCCATTCGTGCATCTTCCCTCCTTTACGCTGAATCTGAGCCTGTTAATACGAGACGGTCTCACGCATGACTTCCTGAATCGTTGTAATGCCTTCTTCTACTTTGCGCAGGCCATCTTCTACAAGTGTGATCATCTGCTGTTCATGCGCTGCTTCCCGTATTTCTTCCACAGACGCATTATCTGTAATGCTCTGGCGTATGCGCTTATCCACCTTGAGTACTTCATGAATCGCTACCCGCCCGCGGTAACCGGTATGATTGCAGTTGCCACAGCCGCGACCTTTGTACAGCTGCTCTGTCTGTATACCATGGCTGTGCAGCAGGATTCGTTCCTGCTCTGACGGCGTATAGGCAATTCTGCAGTCCGGACAGATGCGGCGTACCAGACGCTGGGCGACGACACCGATCAGGGAAGACGCGATCAGATACGGTTCCACTCCCATATCACGCAGACGCATTACCGTACTCACCGCATCATTCGTATGCAGCGTTGACAGCACCAGATGACCGGTCAGGGAAGCACGCACGGCAATCTCTGCGGTCTCATTATCCCGGATCTCCCCGACCATGATAATGTTAGGATCCTGCCGCAGAATCGAGCGCAGTCCCGAGGCAAAGGTCAGCCCGATTGCCGGATTCACCTGCACCTGATTGATCCCTTCCAGCTGATATTCCACCGGATCTTCCACCGTAATCGTATTGGTACTCTCCACATTCAATACATTCAGTGCCGAATACAGCGTAGTCGTCTTCCCGCTTCCCGTCGGACCGGTAATTAGCAGAATGCCATAGGGATTATCGATCATTCCCTTAAAAAGCTTGGAGTTATATTGGTTAAAGCCCAGCTGTTCGAGCGGCTTGACGCCGGTACTGATATCCAGCAGACGCATTACAATCTTTTCACCATGCATCGTAGGCAGCGTCGATACACGAATATCGACCATTTTCAGATCGAATTGCATCTTGATTCTGCCATCCTGGGGAAGACGCCGTTCGGCAATATTCAGCCGGGACATAATTTTCAGACGAGCCGTGATAAAGCCCTGCATCTGTTTCGGTACATGACGTTCGGTTTGCAGCAGACCATCGATCCGATAGCGGATCGCGACATCATTTTCACTCGGATCAATATGAATATCCGAGGCTCTGAGATGCACCGCCTGCTGGATCATCTGATTGACCAGCCGCACAACCGGTGAGGATTCATCCGTAATCTCGGTTTCCTCAATCTCTTCGGTCGTCGGCAGCTCTCCCATCATCTGGCTCATCGAATCGCGCAGGCCGTAATAATGGGCAATAGCTCGCTGCAGTTCATCCCGGCTGGAGATGGCCGGCTCAATCCGGAAGCCCGTACTCATACGCAGATCTTCAATCGCAAAATAATCCAGCGGATCTGCCATCGCTACCATAAGCTTGCTGCCATCCTTCATAAATGGAAGCACCTGATAACGCTTGGCCATACTTTCCGGAATAATCTGGGTCACAGCCGCATCAATCTGGTATTTGAACAAATTGACATGTGGAATCCCCAGCTGGAACTCCAATACTTCAATCAGCTGCTGCTCTGTAATATATCCTTGTGCCAACAGTACATCGCCGAGCTTGCGTTTGGATTTGCGCTGTTCCTCCAGCGCCTGATTGAGCTGTTCTTCAGTAATAAGTCCATTTTCAAAAAGAAGATCGCCCAGCTTTTTCTTCATTATCTTCATCTATTGTCTCAACTCCATCAGGCATAGTCGGAGGCTATATACCGCATCTTTTTCGCCCGGGATCGCCAGCCGCTTACCATTGTGTCCTTACTTCTGCCAGAGCAGCTTTTTACATCATTAAAATTCGAAATATCGATTCTCTATCAACAACTAAAGAACTACTATTTTACAAAATTGATAAAATAGTCCTATTATTTAAGCCCCATTTATTCTAATATTATAAATAATATTTAGCAACCGATATATTAAGTAAATTACCTATTTATTTTTATCGGACTTTAGACTCAATAATTTAATTGGAATTTAAAAATATTGGAGGTTTTTGTCCTTGAGGTCCAAAAGTGCAGTAATATTCCTTTCCATTATCCTGTTGAGCTTGCTTGCGATCCCGCTTGTACAAATGATCGCCGGGGCATCTACACGTTATCAGATCCATATTCTGGAGATTAATGATAATGGTATATTCCCGCTGCAGGAGAAGCTTCAGAACAGATCCAACTTCACCGTCACCACCATGCGCATGAAGCAGTTTGTAGCGATGCGTGAAGAGCTGGATGGCAAATATGATGCTATCTACATCGGCAGCGGTACGTACAATACGACTGGCGTACAGGGTCAGGATCATAATACGACCGGCATCATGAACGATATTACCGAGCTCAAAGCCAGGGATATCATCGATAACTACATCGAGAAAGGACTACCCGTCATCCTGAATAAGGCGCTGCTCAATCAGCCCGCTACCAGCAAGAATGCCCATCTGTTATATGATTATTTCTCACCTTATCAGGATACGACGGTACGTCCTTTCAATGTATTTTTTATTGCTGATGAGGAACTGCCGCCGCTGGCTGTCCAGATGGAAGATACCAATTCCAGTCTTTATAAAATGATGACCCAGCGTCCACAGCTTAGTGTCAGTAACAAGCCGGCAGACTATGATAGCCCTGCAGGCCAATCCGTTGTCTACAGACAAGGCCAGGAACTGCGGTTTGATTTTAATGTCGGCAATGTATCGGGATTGACCGAGGGTAATGTGGAAGCCAATCTGTACCTGGGGATCGATAAGGTTCTGAAAATGGGGAGCGACCAGCTGGTAGCAACCGAGCAGCTCAATCTTACTGAGGGAACCCTGAGTTACAAACTGCCCAAGGCCTATTCGGGATTACTGTACTGGAAACTGGAGATCGTCAACCGTCAATCAGGTACCGCGCTCAAAAATTATACGACCGGGGTAATCCGGTATCAGGATGAGAAGACCGTTGTCCGCGTACTTCAGGTGCTGCCATCGGACGGCAAGTCCAGCGGTAACAGCAGTCTGCTGAACAGTGCCAATATGAAGCCATCCTATCTGTCAGGAACAGATTACCAGCTGGATATTACCGTCAAGACTTTCGAGGAGTTCAATTCGACCGTGTATCGGAATCTGAACGGAACCTATGATATGATCGTGCTCGGTTTCCGCGACCAGTATAATCAGTTTGCTCCGCTCAATGACGCATCGGCGGCAGCTGTACGCAAGTTTATCGCTTCCGGCCAGGGAGTAATGTTTACCCATGATACGGTGTTTGACAAAAGTAACGCTGCTTCGCAAATATGGCTCAATTATTTCCAGACCGACTCCGGCCAGATTGCGCCAAAGACAAATATCGGTCTTAATGCACCCAACAAATCCAGGACCACGGCTGTAGTGAATAAAGGTCTGCTGACAGAGTATCCGTTTGATCTCAGTCAGCCCCCTTCCAACAGCAATGGTTATATAGGACAGATTAACCAGACGCATGACCAGTATTTCACCCTGGATCTGGAAGATCCTGAAGTGGTGTCCTGGTATAACATTACCGGCAGCAATCGGGATGTACAGGACAGCTGGAATCACTACTATACGTACTCCAAAGGCAATGTTACGTATTCCGGTACCGGTCATACCAATACCGGGTTCCCGGAGTGGGAGCAAAAATTATTCGTCAATACGATGTACCGCGCCTTTATCGGCTCCAATCATGCACCGGAGATTACCGTCACCGCACCTGCGGATGGCAGCACCAAACCTTCGTACCTGAAGAACTTTGTACTCAGCTATACTGCCAATGACTGGGATCTCAAAGACCGTAATCTGACAGCCAGCGTGAAATTCAAACATAACGGCAAAGTGCTGACCGACCTGTCCATTCCGGAAAAGACCGTCTTGTCCGGTCAGGCTATTAACGAAACATTCGAGAATCCGCTGCCGGAAGGTGGTACACTGCAGATTGAGATTACGGTCAAAGACAAGCAGGGCGCGCTGGCGGCCAAAACGGTCAACTTTACGATCGAGCGAGCCGAGGCCAATCTGTTGACCAATCGTGAGATTATCTCCGGTGTACAAAACGGCGAAGCCGAACAGAATACACCGCTGACCATCGAATACTCGGTTACACCGAAGCCAGTCAGCTACCAGTCTGTGAATCCGGAGGAACAGGCATCCAGCAAACTGGTCATTTCCAGTATTCAATACAAGGAGCAGCTGCCTCCTCAGCTGGAGATTACAGACACTCTCCCGGAAGGCATGACCAAAGAAGGCACGGCAGCCACAGGATATGTACTCACCATGCCGCTGCCGGATATTCAGTACAGACTATCCGGCCAAAACGGCGTACAGTCCTATGTTCCCGTAATGCCGGAAGACCAGCCTGCGGTGAAGTTCCGACTTACCCTGACACCTGTCGGCAAAGGAGCCTACAATCTCGTGAATGCCCAGCTGAATTATGCGGATATCCACAGCGCTACCCGTAATATTGCAGCGCTCGGCAATCTGAAAGATTACAGCGTACTGATCCTTGGCGATATCACAATGGATCGTTCGGGCTTCTCGACAGCAGGAAGAGTAGCCGGTGCAGGCAATGTTAATCTGCCCGGCGGCTTCAGTATCGGTACAGAACTGGGCGATAATGCCAAAGGCACACCGGTCCTTATCGCCGGCAAGAGCCTGACCGTCAGCAGCGGTTCTGTCTACAAAGGCAAAGCCGTCTATGGAGATACGATCAGCAAGCCGGAGTATACGGACTATACGGCCGTACAGGGAACACCGATTGACTTTGACGCCATGGGTACCAAGCTGCGCAGCATGTCCAACGATCTCGCAGCCCTTCCCGCCAAAGGCTCGGTGACCAAATCTTACTCTACGCTGACGCTAACCGGTACAGACCCCGAACTCAATATATTCCAGGTCGCCGATTCCCAGCTGGGAGATGGCACCAATTCGATAGTCATTGAGGCGCCAGCCAGTTCCCATGTACTGGTCAATATCAGCGGCTCACATGTCAAAATAAGCGGCGGGTTAACCGTTAACGGCCCGGACTACCAGCATATCCTGTATAACTTTAATCAGGCCTCCAGCCTGCAGCTGAACAATATCGGAGTACTCGGTTCCGTGCTGGCACCCAATGCGGCATTGAACTTTGGCGGCAGTGTCAAAGGCTCCCTGATCGGAGCCTCCATGACAGGAAGCGGCTATGGTTCGTCGTCCATTCCGTTCTACGATGTGGATGTGGAAGGCCCTGCACCGGCACCAGATGAGAAAGACAGAGTGACTATTGTTTTCCCGGATATTATTTTCAACTCGGTTGTCAAAGTAAAAACACTGTATCTGGAAGATATATCGATGCTGGTCGGCGATCAGAAAACGCTTATTCCGACCGTATCACCTGTAGACGCCAATAACAAAGTGTTAAACTGGTCCTCTGCCAACCCCAAGATGGTCACAGTCACTCCGAGCGGAGAAAATGGAACCATTCAGGCACTTGTACCAGGCAAGACCTTCATCGAAATCCATGCAACCGACGGCATCAATATTACGTACAGAGCTGCTGTGACCGTTATACAGCCGGGGTTGTCCATTCAGGGACCTGCCGCTATCGGCGTTGCACAGGTCGGTACGCTTCAGGCTATCCTGAATCCATCCGATGAAAAAGCCCGTATCACCTGGTCTGTCAAAGACAGCAGCAGTGGTACATCTGCCAAACCTGTCCTTACCGTCAACACGGCCAATCCATGGCAGGCATCCATCACCGGCCAGCATCCGGGCAAATATACGGTGGTTGCCACCGTAACGACTGCCAACGGACGCACGTATACGGCAGAGCACACATTATGGATTTTTAGTATCCGCATCGATGGTCCATCCGCCATGAATGACGGCGAAAAGATTACACTAACCGCTGTCACCGATCCTGCCGGCGTTACCCCGGCTCCGGCATTCACCTGGTCTCTCGGCCCGGCGAGTACCGACAGTTCGAATAATGCGGGCAGTCCAGGAAGTTCCGGCGGTGCGGACAGCGCAGCCCATCCAGGCAGTGCTGAGCTGAGTTCGAGTACCGGCTCCAGCGTTACACTGACCGGCAAGGAACCGGGCAAAGTCAACGTTATTGTATCTGCTGGAGGGATGCAGGCAGCTATCGAGGTTATCATCCACCCGGTACTGCGTGAACTTATTCTGCAGGGACCGATACGGATGAATGTCGGCAATACCGTTGATCTGATGGATACCAGCATCTCCGGGTTTGATTATCGTCCGCGAAGTGTGGATATCTCTACCCTGCTGGATCATCTGGTCTGGAGCATGCCTGCCGATCAGACAAGTATTCGATTCGAACACTCCAGCTCTACCGGGCAGGAACCGATCATCAGAGGCGGCAGTGTAATCCAGGCGATCCGTCCGGGTTATACAACCGTCACCCTCTCCTACACCGGCAAACCGGATGTAAAGCCTGTTACGATTGGCATTATCGTGCTGTCCGGCACGACGAATCCGGATAACACTACAGATAATAATGATCCGAATATCAATGGAGACCGATACTGATCGGCTTCAGCGATCATCATGGACTGCTGCAGTTACAGCAGTCCTGATCATTACAGCCCATGTCAAAAGCATAAATACCAAAAAGAGCAGAAGCGCTAATCCGTATCACCGGATGAGTACTCCTGCTCTTTTTGACGTTCTGCGTTCTGTATTCTGTATTCTGTATTCTGTATCAAATAAATTACGCTGTCCTGATCCAAGGGTCCACTCTTGTTATGAACTGCTGCCCTCTTTCTTGTTCGAATTGGATTCGTTCTTGATCAGTTCCAGCTTGCCTACTCGAATATTGACCTGCTTGACCCTTGGCAGTCCCGAAGGCTGCTGTTTGGTGAAGATTTTATCGTCATATTTTACCTGGAAGCGGCTGTCCTGATGATTGCTGGACAGGTTAAACTGAATCGACGATCCGCCTGCCGATGCTGTTCCGGCTACTGCATTGACCGTCAGATTACCGCGGGCAAAAAATCCACCCTCCAGTGAAAAGATCGAGCCTACTCCATACAACCAGGCTGAAGATTCGGTATAAAAGAAACCTCTGATCTTTTTCGTACTGGAATCATTGCCAATCATCGTGTTATTAAAAGCATCAAACCGGTTTAATAAAATGCCGCCTTTGGACATCAGTACCAGTTCCTTGTCGTCCAGATCACGAATTGTTGCATCCTGCAGGATGGTGGTATAGACCGTTGGTGAAGACGGCTGATTGCCGGTACCTGTCGAATCGCCTGAAGCTGCTGCAGTCGCAGCAGGACTCATCACATAGATGGTCGCATCCATATCGGCTTTGCCCTTAACAATCATTTTGCCGGTGACGATAATATTAGCTCTAATCTGTACAGGCGTATCCAGCGTATTGTTAATGATAAGATCGCCATGTACGATGAGCCACTTTTTGAATTCTTTATTTGCAGAATTCCCCGCGGAGTCCTTCGGATTTTTATCCGGGTAGTTAATCTGTTCACAGGTCACTCCATCCAGCTCCAGGTTACCGTCAAACAGCATGGAATCCTGCATGTTTTTAAATGTATCATCCAGTTCGGTCATCTGCTTCTCATATAACCGGCTGCGAGTCTCAAAATCTTGTAATTCCGCTTCTGTGGCATCCTTGGCAGGATTGGCAGGTGGCACAGGTCTGACAGCCACCCGGATCATGCCGGGTTGCCCCGTCGGATCAGCTGCCGATTGCTGTCTCGCCTTTTCTGCGATGGTACCGACCAGACCGGCAAAGCTATGATTTTCCTCTTCGTACCACTGCTGTACATCTGTTCTGGAAGTGCCGTTCAGCGCTTCCGTCACCTTATCCAGCATAGTCTCTTCCAGATTGATCTGAACGAATTTTTTATTGTTTTTGATCATGACATTTTCCAGCGGGATACCCAGCGATTCATTCAGCGTGTTCGCGGTGCTGCGGGTATCGGCGTTGACGGGTATGCCTTCTTTGAGAATGGAATCGATCGACTGCACATACGCTTCTCCATCCGGGAACAGATACGGATAAATGGTCTCCTGCTTGAGATCTCCACTGCCGTTATACCGATATTCCGCATGGCGGCTCAGCTTCAGTAGTTTGCCGGAATAGATATTACCGGTAATCGCTGGAGCACCATTCAGGGTTAGATTACTCTCCGAACCGAGTGCATAATTCAGAAATTCAGGGAAAGTATCAATTGTTACCCGCTGCTGCAGTGTACGGGTGACACCGTTCACCTGTGCTTGAGCAGTTAATGTAATATGGTACAGGGTTGGAGATTCTGTCGATCCCATTACATCCTTATCTACATATTGAATATTCGTTAGGCGGGCTGACGCTGAGCCTGTCTGATTCAGCTCCGTATGCACTGTACTCTTCTTCTGATTGATCTGTGCCTGCAGATCATCCCGAATTCCCTTTAGCACACCATTTAATTTCATAGGATCGATATCCTGATGGCGATCCAGCTCCTGGCTAATATAGGCTATCGCTTCATCCAGCGACTTTTGGGCCAGATGCAGGCTCTGCACATCATTCTCGCGCAGCTCGGTACGCTGGGCCCCGCCGATTGTCGCACTGAGCACAGCGACTCCCAGTACGGTGAGCAGCAGCACGATGAACATCACCATGACGAGTGCCGATCCCTGCTCCTGCCGCCAGAAAGGCCTTTTATCCAGCGGCTGATCGTGTTCGTTACGGAACATTATGCTTCCTTCTTTCTAGAATCCGAATTTGCTTTCCAGCGATGTCTGTGCCGTATCTCCGCCCATGATCGAATGGGATAGATTTAGATTGATTTTGATAATGCCGCTCTCGTATACGCTTTTTCCTTCTCTGTTATCAATCTCGATGATGGAGCCTTCCTCCAGGCGGGATTGTGCTTCCACCCATTGCGGCTGATTGGCATCTATACCCGGCGATTGCGCCGTATTCACTGCGGCCGATGACTCCGGTGTGCTGGCTGGCTGTGACAGCTGTGCCGTATTGCCGCCCGATACCGGAACCGCTGCCTCGCTGTCTGTACACGAAGGTATTTTGAGTTGAAGCGGAATGCCTTCAATTTTTGCCCCCAGATAGAGCTTCTCACCGCAAATATAGATGTCTTTGCTCTCCGGCTTGTCACCATTTTTCTCCAGCCGGATACCTGCAGGCTGACCGCTGTGATCAGTCAGCTGTCTGACACGATCCGGGGTAAAGGTATACAGCTGCGTAATAATCGAGGACATCATGATATCCCCTTCCTCCCGCAGCCGGTTCTCTGTATTGATCTGACTGTAACTGCGCATCCCAAAAGTAGCGACTGCATATACAGCTGTCATGATCATTGTCAACAGCAGCAGAGTCGGCAGCATCTCGATCAGTGTGAATCCTTGCTGGCTGCGCAGCCGCTTAACGAATCTTCTCATCCGTAATATATCCCTCCACTACTGTATCTCCCTGGCGGCTCTCGATATCGGGTCCTTTTACTTTTACCTGGATCGGCATGAGATAGGGAGAAGCCTTTTTCGATGAGCCGGTATTTTGGCTTTGAAGCTGGGAGTTGATGGACACTTTATAGGTTATGCCATTGATCACCGGATTCAATATAAAAGAAAGCGCAGCGGTGTCGTCTGTCAGCAGGGCGTATTTACTGCAGCTATCCGCCGTTTTGCACCCTTCTGCCTGTATCGCTTTATTGTCTTCCAGGTAGGTTTTCCATTTGTCAAAATCCTGCTTCTCCGCATAGACCAGCGCACTGCGGGCCAGGTTCACCATGACGGTCTTGTTCTCATTACTTTTGGAAAAAGAGAGCGAATTACTGAAGTAAGCCATCAGGCCCAGGGAGACAATCGACAGAATTACGATTGCAGCCATCACTTCGATAAGTGTAAATCCTTGCTCCTCCTTGAAAGCTTTACGCATAATGGACTCCTTTGGTTGAATATGTCGACTGGGACTCATGTTCATAAAACTTAGCTATTTAATTATTCGGCGTTTGTGACCATATTATTTAGGTCTATAGTCTCAAAAGTTAGCAAGTAACCCCGTTATTCAGCCGAAGACATTATTTGATAACAAAAAAGCCTGCTCCTTGTAGGAACAGGCTGTAAATATCATCTTCAATATGATCGTCTTACTGCATGGGTATAATTTTAGCTTTGACTGAGAGCGCAGGCTGATCATTATCTGTATCTGTGCAGCGTAGGCTGCCATGCTGCATTATGCCAGTGTACCGTTCAGCTTGCTCTGACGGGATTCGGCAATGATGCGGCTGACCTCGGACAGAATGCTGTCCATGGACGTCGGATCATTCACATCGTACTCGTCAATATTCAAGCGCAGCACCGGACAAGCATTGAACTCGCTGATCCAGGTGACATACCGTTCATGCATCTGCTCCCAATAGGATACATCCGTCTCGATCTCCATCTGACGTCCGCGCAGCTGGATACGGGCCAGAATGGACGGCAGGCTGCCTTCCAGATAGATCAGCACATCCGGGTGCGGGAAATACGGAGTCATCACCATCGCCTCGAACAGGCTGGTGTATGTCTCATAATCGGTTGCGGACATGGTGCCTTTATCGGCATGCATTTTGGCGAAAATGCCGGTATCTTCATAGATCGAACGATCCTGTACATAACCGCCGCCGGCTTCGAAAATATGCTTTTGTTCCTTAAAGCGTTCAGCCAGGAAATAGATCTGCAGATGAAAGCTCCAGCGTTCGAAGTCATGATAGAACTTCTCCAGATAAGGGTTATGATCGACCTTCTCGAGGGAAGTCTTGAAGTTCAGGCGTTCAGCCAGCACTGCGGTCAGCGTGGATTTGCCGACACCTACCGTTCCGGCAATGGTAATCAGTGCATTATCAGGTATGTTGTATTCGTTCATGTATAAGCTCCTTTAATTGAGAGGCAATATGATCAAATTGCTCCCGGTTTTCCACGAAATCAATGCTGTCTCCGTCAATGGTAATAATCTTCGTCTCCGGCTCGCGCACGGCGATCGAAGCCATCGCTTCATCATAATCCGCCATCAGCTGCTCCAGATACGCCGTATCCATCGCTTCCTCGAAAACGCGGCCGCGCTTCTCAATCCGGGCCAGCAGGGTATCCAGGCTTGCACGAATATAGATGATAATATCCGGCTTGGGCAGATCATCGGTCAGCACATGATAGATCTGGCGGTATTTGTCCCGCTTGACCCCTTTGAGCGTACGCTCGGCAAAGATCATGTTCTTGTAAATATGATAATCCGAGATGACCGGCTGATTGCGAGAAATGTACTGCACACCGGTGTCTTCGAGCTGCTTGTACCGATTGCAGAGAAAGAACATTTCCAGCTGGAAACTCCACTCATCGATATTGTCATAAAACTTGCCGAGAAATGGATTTTCCTCAACGATTTCCTTGATAATGGGGAGATTCAACTCTTCTGCCAGCATGGAAGAAAGGGTAGTCTTGCCAGCGCCGATCGGGCCTTCCACGGCGATAAACGGGGATTGTATCATGGGTATGAATGTCCTTCCTGTATCACATGTTCGTTAATAGACTTTATGTATTGTATCATGAAATGTTTTTGTGACGATATGTATTTATCTAAAATAATAGCAGGAAGTCTGCTCTCTGATCAGACTTCCTGCTATATATTAACAAAATAGGTGATCCAGCTCTAGATAGTATACGAATAATAAGGTAAGAGTTATACTATAAGCCTATGCAGCAGCTGCAACTGCTGTCATGGCGTACGACTCTTTGATTCAGACTTCTACATTAATGACATGGATATTCATTAATTGGATGAATCGCTTCATATCAATCGGTTTGGTAATATAGCGTTCAAAGCCCGCCTCCATCCCTCTGCGAATATCGCTGTCCATGGCGCAGGCAGTTACTGCCCAGACCGGAGTAAGGCGGGTCTTTTCATGGGTTTGCAGGTAATTCAGACTCTCATATCCACTCATATCCGGCAGCAAAATATCCACCAGAATCAGAAACGGTCTTCGTCTGATCGCCAGTTCAATCCCCTGTTGTGCTGTAGAAGCCTCTACTAATTTTAAGCCCGGAAATTTTTTCTTGAAAATATGGCGCATGGTTAATGTACTCAGCTGATCATCTTCAATATATAAAATTTCTTTCAGAGCTGAATTCAATTAGTTCATCCTCTCTCTATTCCATCTAATAAAATAAAAGGCCGAAGAGAAGGAACCTTATTGCTCCCGTTCTCTTCGGCCTATCTCAGCGCATCAAATGTCTGGTATATTACCGTATCTATTCAATTTGATATCGCACTATTCCAATCTCTTATTATCATTATTCAAAAACATAAACAATAAGGCTGTGATCCTGATCAAATCGCCAATCGACGTACAGATCAGCGACTTTTTTGTCCAGTACGGTCTCCAGCTGGACTTCCTGCACGAGCATCCGCTTTTCCAGCCGGCGTTTGGCTGTTTTGAGCAGATTGCCCTGTCCCAGATCGATTAGTTCTTTCTCAATCAGTATGAGTATACCCTGTCGAAAGATGACTAATGTTTTGGGATTGGCCCACCAGGAAGTTATCAGTTCCGGCGGCTTTTGAATATACTGGCTGAGTTCGGTAATCTGTGCATGAACCGATTCCCAACCACCGTACTCCACGGTTTTTTTCCACTCTTCATCGAGCAGGCCGACAATGATTCCGGAAGCATTGTGCATGCCCCAGTCGTAATACATGTCGTTCACTTTCGTCTCGAGATTCTCTTCCAGAAATGCGCTCAATTCCGGCAGCATCGACTTCATGATCAGCTCACGTGTGTAACGGAACGCTTCTTCTTCTTCCTGATTTACCAGGAAATTCTCTACCGGACTGATAAACTCCCGCAGATGAAAAATAATGCATCGGTCATTCAGAGAGATATGCACCGATTGCGGTCCTTTACCAAATCGTTCACGCAGCAGCTTGGTCGTAAAGCTGGTGGCCTGACTGACGAACTGTCTATATTTCAATGCGTACACCCCCTTAGGAAAATAAGAAAAAGATAACTCATCATCCACCGGGGTTACGGCGCTTGGAATATTCAATTCCGAGATCTGAGTGATCCACGCTAAGTATACCTTAACTAATTGGTGATAATCGACCTTTTTCCAGTAAACAGGTAAAATGGATCATACAATGCATAAAATTTAATGTTTTACCATCCAAAAGAACTGTATCCTTCTACACGAAGAGCTAGTTATGAAATGTATAAATAATAATGCTATGGTCATGATCAAAGCTCCAGTCGACATACAGATCAGCCAGCTTTTTATCAAAAATCTGTTCTACCTGTACATGACTCTCCAGCAGAGACTTTTCCAATTTCCCTTTGGTCATACGCAGCATGTTCTCATAACCGAGACCGATAAATTCCTTTTCCAGCAGGATGGTCAGGCCCTGGCGAAAAACGAATAATGTTTTGGGATTAATCCACCAGGAATCGATCCAGGCCGGCGGCTTCTGCAGTTCGCTGGTCGCCCGGATAATCTGCTGATGCAGCAGTTCCTTGCCTTCATAATCGGGTGTTAGTTCTAGATCGCTCTGCAGCAATCCAACGACGACTCCGGAAGCATTATACAGTCCCCAGTCGTAATGCATATCAGTCACTTCCAGCTGCAGCTTGTCATGAAGGAAGCTTCGCAGCTCGGGCAGCAGGGACTTCATAATTAATTCACGAGTATGGCGAAAAGCCTGCTCTTCTTCCTGGCTAAGCAGGAACTTCTCTACCGGACTGAGGAAGTTTTTCAGATGCAAAACAATACACCGGTCGCACAGATAAATGGAGACCGACTCCGGACCTTTGCCGAATCGGTTCCTTAGTAATTTGGTAGTATAACTGGTGGCTTGGGTGATTATATTTTTGTGGTTCAATGATTATTACACACTCCCAGCTAAATTGGTAGGATACATCCGTTATTCAGTTGGGATATATCTGCATGACTAGATTGCTATATCCATCCGTATCCGTTGTATGAATGTTTTCAGATCAATCGGTTTGGTAATATAACGGTTGAATCCGGCCTGTATTCCTTTGGCTATTTCCTCGTTAAAGGCACAGGCGCTGATCGCCCAGATGGGGATAGCTGCTGTATCCGGGCAGGATTTCAGAATAGAGAGGATATCATATTTGTTCGCTACCGGAAATTGAATATCGACCATAATTAATACAGGCTTGTGAGTGTGGGCAATCTCTATTCCTTTGATTGTATCATCTGTCTCCAGCAATGTTAGATCAGACAATTTTTTGCGGAACAATAATCGCAGCAGAGCCAGGTTGATCCGATCGCTACCGATATAGAGAACGGTGGTCTTATCCTGTTTCACTCTTAATCATCCTTTCAAAAAAATAGACCGAAGAAAGAGTTCTCTACAATGAACTCAATCCCCGGCCTAATTTCAGCGCATGCATTATGTCTGAATTATTACCGAATCCCTATTTTGTTTTCCACACAGAATTATTCTGCAAACGTATATACAAACATACTATGATCTGTATCAAAATTCCAGTCAATATAAATATCTTCCAAATTTTTGTGGAGTATAGGGTCCAGATCGGCATACTCCAACAAAATTCTCTTCTCCAGATTACGCTTAGCGGATCTCAGTTCATTTTCATACCCCAGATCCAACAGTTCTTTTTCCAGCAGTACGGTTATACCCTTTCGAAAGATGACCAGCGTTCTGGGGTTGACCCACCAGGAGTCAATAAAATCAGCTTTTTTCTGGACCAATGTGGTAGCATCCAAAATGTACTCATGCAGCTTTTGCTTGCCTTCATAATCCGGCGCTTCACCATAATTGGAATCAAACAATCCGCCAATGATCCCGGACGCGTTATGCATCCCCCAATCATAATATAACTCATCCACGTCCAGATTTAAATGATCCTGAAAAAATTGTTTTAATTCCGGCAGCAGGGACTTCATAATCAATTCCCTTGTATACAGGAAAGCACGCTCTTCTTTTTGATCCAGCAGAAATTCTTCCACCGGACTCATAAAGTTTTTGAGATGAATAATAATACAATACTCTGATAAATATATATATACCGATTGGGGTCCTTTTCCAAAGCGACTCCGCAGCAGCTTAGAAATATAGCTGGTTCCGCGGCTAATCAATTCTTTTTTATCCAATTTGGAAATGCTCCTGACCAGAATGAAAACAAGGATATACCCGCTCCCTAATAAGGACACATCTCCTATATATCCGATAAAGTATCGGAAATGAGTATTCAGTACGAGTATACGCCTATTTCTCAGGTAAATATACAATATCCGCGCTAAAAAGAAAGAAAATTCAAAAAAGCCTCATCGTATATAACCTTCCATACCTATTATAAACCATTATATCAATCGACGAATATATGAAGTAACCGAACTGCATCATAAACAGCCCCTGCTTGGCATAGTCCATTTTGTATGGACATTTCACTCCTACTGCGGCTTATTGTATCCGTATATTACCTACTGTTTCTCTATATTCATTAAGATAATACAAATAGCTCAATTATTCAATTCGCGAATTACATCTTCCTTTTTTTCGGAACTGTATTCATTATTTTTTACTGTCAGGCCAGTGAAGTCAGACCGAATGAATATGGCCTTAGACCCCTTTTATAATCCGCACTAATTCATAAAAAAAGCTGTCACCCGGCAGTATGGAGAGTGGGTCACCCTGATGGGCGATTCCGCTCTGCTGCCGGAGGACAGCTTTTATTTACAGGTTAACTCTGCTGAGGAATGGATACTTCCGCCAGACAGGCCTTGATTTTCTCTACCGCTTCATCCACATTCTGCGCCTGAATGATGATGCGCCGGGCATTTTTCATTTTATCGGCAGAGTACTGGTATTTGGGATCATAATAATATTCCAGCAGCAGCGCAATCGCCTGCTCATACTGATCGGTATGCAGTGCTTCTTCAATCTGCACGCCGATCGGCTGGTGAATATGCGCCTTGATGCGCTCGAAGGCGGACAGGCATTCTTCCTTGTGCTCCGTCGGGCGATAATCTTCCATAATATGACGCACACGCTCTGTCATCGGCAGCTCTACCCACAGATGGGTACCCTGTTCCTTTTTGTCCAGCAGAAAGGCAGGGACTTCGACCTTGCCGATACGCCGGCTCTCGGCTTCGAACAGTATATAGGGAGCCTTTCCGATCTCGTTCAGCCGCTCAATCAGCAGGGAATCAAAAGCTTTCTGATTGTTCACCTGCAGGCCGATGCCGCCAAATACAGATCCACGATGACCGGCCATAGCTTCCAGATCAATGACCGGATAACCTTGCTGCTGCAGCTTTTCCAGCATGAGTGTCTTACCGTTGCCGGTATGCCCGTTCAGTACAAATGCCGGTGTGTTCAGCTGCAGCTGACCCAGTTCCTCCACGATCCACTGCCGATAGGCGCGTACACCGCCGGACAGCCGGTACGTCTGTACACCCATCAATGACAGAACGGTCGCTGTCGTCTTGCTGCGCATGCCGCCGCGCCAGCAAAAGACTGCCTTTGGACCTTCAATCTGCTGGAAACTGGCGATAAAATCAGGCAGTTTGGCCGAAGCGATCTCCAGACCGCGCTTTTTGGCCTGTTCGGTACCGACCTGCTTGTAGATCGTACCGACTTCTGCACGTTCCTCATCATCAAATAAAGGAATATTCAGGCTGCCCGGAATGGTAGCATTCCGGTATTCCGACGGCGAACGCACATCGATCGTCGTAATCTCGCCGCTGGCCCGTTTCTTCAGCAGTTCTTCTATGGTGATATCCTGAAACAAAACCATCCGCTCCTTAAGTTATGAAATCACACCCGCCAAAGGAGTGCATGCCTCACGTATGAAGCATACATTCCTTGAGCAGGATGTGCATTTTAAATTCAAATATACTTACTTGCCTAACAAATTATACCTGTACCCGGATATGACCCGGATGATCGGCAGTCACTTCACCGATATGTGCCGCTTCGACACCTGCCGCCAGCAGATCGCTCAGCAGCTGGGCAGCATCATGTTCAGCGACCGCAATCAGCAGTCCGCCGGAAGTCACCGCATCGCACAGAATCCACTGATCAATCTGATCCATCTCCGCCGGGAAAGTAACATCCCCTTCCAGATGGGCATAGTTGTTTTTGGTACCACCCGGTACAAATCCGCTTTCTGCCAGTTCACGTACACGCGGCAGCATAGGAACCTGATGCTGGTGAATCACGATGCCTGTACCGCTGCCTTTGGCCATTTCGGAAGCATGACCGAGCAGACCGAATCCGGTCACATCAGTGCAGGCATGCACTTCATACGCATCCATCGTCTCGGCAGCGGTCTTGTTCAGCGTGCTCATCACCTGGGTAACGCGCGCCACTTCCGCTTCGCTCAACTGGTCTTTTTTGACGGATGTGGTCAGAATGCCTACACCGATCGGCTTGGTCAGGATCAGCTGATCGCCCGGCTGGGCACCTGCATTGGTACGTACGCGGTCCGGATGCACGGTTCCGGTTACTGCGAGGCCGAACTTGGGCTCCTTGTCATCGATGGAGTGACCACCGACAAGAGTCACACCGGCTTCGGCCATCTTGTCACCGGCGCCGCGTAGAATATCGGTCAGGATCTGCTTATCCAGCGTATGGATCGGGAAAGCGACGATATTCAGCGCAGTGAGCGGCTTGCCGCCCATGGCGTAGATATCGCTGATTGCATTTGCTGCAGCGACCTGGCCAAAGGAGTACGGATCATCCACGATCGGGGTGAAAAAGTCCAGCGTCTGGACAATCGCCAGATCATCGGTCAGACGGTATACGCCTGCATCATCGCTCGTATCCAGTCCAACGAGCAGATTCGGATTGGGAATCGCCTGCGGCAGATTGCGCAGTACCTGTGCCAGATCGGCAGGGCCAATTTTGCAGCCGCAGCCGCCTTTGGAAGAGAGAGAAGTTAATTTGATTGTATCGGTTGATGACATATATATCGTTCCTTTCCGGTATGGGGTTTGTACAGTATCTATGGAAGGCTGCAGAAGGGTCTAACGTCTCCTGCCTCCCTGTAATATGATTTTAGAACAGCACTTTATTAATTATACCACTAGCCCGGCAAATTATTCGATGCAGCGTACGTTTCCGCTTATATTTTTATGCTATAATTTACACTTGTGATCTGCTCTTGCGGCTCACTTGGATAGATACGTTAGTTGGTTTGATATTTTATTCAGGAGGAACAATATGCACACAACGGATACAGGCTTACGTCAGCCGAACAAGAAAGTCATCTGGCTGGTCGTTGCCTTTTTGGTTATTGTCGTTGCAGGGCTAATGTATGTGAAATGGTGGCCCTATTACCATAAAGCATTCAAAGCAGCAGCCGATCATTCCATCGGAGCTTCCATTCTGGGAGATGCTGCCGGAGGATCGCCATCCTGGGAAGCGGCCTGGGGTTATGCAGTCGTTTATTTCAAAGCCGTATGGAAAGCAGCCGTTTTCGGTATTCTGCTCGGTTCGCTGCTGCAGGTGATGCTGCCTGCCCAGTGGCTGCTGCGTGTGCTCGGCAAAGCGGACTTCCGCAGTACCGCACTGGCGGGCGTCGCTTCACTGCCCGGGATGATGTGCAGCTGCTGCGCAGCACCGATCGCGGTCGGTATGCGCAAGAAACAGGCTTCTGTGGGCGCCAGTCTGGCGTTCTGGATCGGTAACCCGACGCTTAATCCGGCGACACTGGTCTTTATGACGTTTGTACTGTCGTGGAAATTCACGCTGCTGCGTCTCGTGTTCGGTCTTATTCTCGTCTTTGGTGTCAGTTATCTGGCGAACCGGTTCGTACCGGCCGAGAAGCTGCCGGATGAAATGAAGGTGGATGATCCCAATGTGACGCCACCGCCTGCACCCGAGCAGCCGCTGATGGTACGCTGGGGCAAAAGTATTCTGAATATGCTGATCGGCATTGTACCGGCATATATTATTTTCGTTCTGCTGCTTGGTGCAGCACGGGTGTGGCTGTTCCCGACGATGGATATCTCGACAGGCAACAGCCTGCTTGTGATCGCCGGATTCGCGCTTGCCGGGATGCTGTTCGTCATTCCGACAGCGGCAGAGATTCCGATTATCCAGTCCTTTATGAACCTCGGTATGGGCGCCGGTCCGGCAGCAGCACTCATGCTCACCCTGCCCGCGATCAGCCTGCCGTCGATGCTGATGATCGCTCGTTCATTCCCGCTCAAGGTCATGCTGTTCGTCGCCGGATCGGTCGTTGTGCTCGGTATTCTGTGCGGACTCGTCGGTATGTGGGTACTGTAATGGCTGATGGTTGATCGGATAACTGGATAATAGCTCGTGATGTTATTTTGCGTGGAAATGATTGGTATTGTCTTGTGTGGCAATGAGTAATGTGATCTCGTATGGTAATGAGCAATGGATCTTGGAAAAGAGCCTGCTTCGGTGTATCGCTGAAGCAGGCTCTTTGTTGTCTATTTCCATAAATAGAGGTGGATAGTCGAACATATACTTAATGACAAAAATATCATTCGGCTGTGAGTAACAAACCATCCATATTTTAGTATAATAGTATAGCGTTATTTATTTCTCCTGACCACGGATAGAGAGCAGTCCACCACTGCTCCCAGGCTGACGATGGATATATATAACTGACGAATCGCAACTTCCTTACTTCTCTACTTTGCTATTTCTCTATTTTGTAATGGTCAGGATATAGCTTCATACTTGAATGGAACAGGAGCAACCCTATGAAAAACATACTTAAAGTAGCATTATGCAGCAGTATGCTGTGCACCGGTATCTGGAGCAGCACTTCGCTAAGCCCGGTGACCCACGCAGCGAACAGCCAGGTAAGCATTACACTGGACGGTTACAATCTGCCGTTTCCAGTTGCACCGACGATGATCAGCGGCACGACGATGGTCCCTTTCCGGGCGATTGCCGAAGCACTCGGCATCCCGGTCAGCTGGAATCAATCCTCCAGGACAATTACTGCGACAGCTCCCGGTACGAATGGCAATAAGAAAGTCGTACTCACCATGAACAGTAAAACAGCCACGGTAGATGGTCAAAAAGTCACTCTGGCGGTAGCACCGCAGACGATCAGCAACAATACCATGATCCCGCTGAGCTTTTTCAGCCAGCAGTTCGGTGCGGATGTGAAATGGAATGCCTCCACTCGCACCGTCTCGATCACTTCGCCGGCAGAAGATCTGTATACGCTGGGATTCTATGCGATCTCTTCATATGACGAGCGCGCGATGGTACCGAATTTTGACACGGTAGCTTACGGCTGGAGCCGCATTACGACCGAAGGCAAATTCTCCACTTCCAATACGGAGTTCAAATGGCCTCAGGCTTCCGGCAGCGATACACCGGAATCGATTATACAGAATACTGCCGCACAGGGAACTTCTCCTTACCTGATGGTCTATTCGGTAGACGGCCATGGCGAACTGACCAAGAACCTGGAGAATAAAACGCTGCAAAACCAGACAATCCAATCGATCATCGATACCGCGACCAGCAAAGGATTCAAAGGCATCGTGCTGGACTTTGAAGGACTCGGCTGGAGCGGCGACAAAGCCAAAGCCCGAACCGACTACAACGCCTTTGTCAAAAATATCGCCACCAAAGCCCATCAGCAGGGACTCAAGCTGACGCTGGCACTGCACCCGCTGAACAGCTCCTATACCGGCTACGATTACAAAACGCTCGGTACGCTGGCAGATGATCTGATTATTATGGCATACGATTATACCGACAAAAAGAGCCCCGAGCCGATCAACAAAGTGGACAATGCGATCCAGCTGGCACTGAAGCAGGTGAATAAAAGCAAGCTGATCCTCGGCATCTCGCTGAGCAGCGAAGATGCCAGCTCGGTGAACAGCAAGATCGGTCTCGCCAAGCGCTACGATCTGAAAGGTATCGCCATCTGGCGCCTCGGTATCATTGGCCAGAATGCCATGGATGCGATGCATCAGTCGGTGGAATTTAACAAGTAACGTATTATATGGATCACATGCGGCTTGTACCATGGATACGGATGCCAAGAAAAGATACAGGATATTAGGACGGTGAGATTTTACCGTCCTTTTTTATATATTTCGATCCAGGTATGTATTACATATTGCTTTTTAG
Organism: Paenibacillus sp. Z6-24; assembly: GCF_054161335.1. Lineage (NCBI taxonomy): Bacteria > Bacillati > Bacillota > Bacilli > Caryophanales > Paenibacillaceae > Paenibacillus > Paenibacillus sp. Z6-24. The sequence goes on from NZ_CP096398.1 coordinate 4,215,238, forward strand.
TTCTGCATTTTATTTCTTTTTAGCTCCGTACTTCATTTCGGCATATTTATAATTTCCATGCCAAATATGTAACATTTTCCAGTTTCACACGTGGTTACAGTGAAAGGAGGTTATGGTGTCCAAACATCTGGATGAATTATACAGGCAGTACACACATGACATCTACCGGTATCTGTATTCATTAAGCCGCAATCATCATACGGCGGAAGACCTGATGCAGGAGACCTTTTACCGGGCTTATCTGTATCTGGAAGTGTATAACGGCGAAAAGGTAAAACCATGGCTGTTCCGGGCAGCCTATCATGCCTTTATCGACGACCAGCGCAAACGAAAGCGGCAGCAGGTGCAGGAACCAGCCTTTTTCAATCAAATGACCGATCCGCAGACTGCGCCAGACAACCAATTCATTAAACAGGAGCAAATGGAGCAAATCATCTACCAGCTGGATCAGCTGCCTCTTATGCAAAAGCAGGCTGTTCTCCTGTATGACTTTCACCAGTTCTCCTATCAGGAATCTTCAGCGATCATGGATATATCGCTGTCCTATTTCAAAGTGCTGCTGTTTCGCGGACGGCAGCGATTACGCGATATTCACAAAGGCGGTGACCACGATGAGTGACCCTTTTAGACAGAAGCTGCAGGATTATTATGACGGCAAATTATCCGATGAGCAGCGTGCCGAGGTCGAACAGGAACTGAATAAGCTGGAACAGTACCAGCAGTACGTCGGTGAACAGCTGGATCGGGACGAACAGCAGTACATGGGTGAACAGACGGACTTGGATGAACAGCATTCCACCGAGCGACAGGTGGATCAGAATGAACCGCTGAATGGGAACCATGCGCAGCATCGGGATAAAGATCATTCCGCAAGTGCTGCTTTCCCGAAAATGAAGCCGGCCTTTATGCGACGGTATGGTCAGCTCTATACCGATGAACGGATGGATCAGAAAAAAGTCCGGCGGATCATGCGGCGCAGCAAATGGCGTTCGCGCTCGGGCACTGCGGGGATTGTGATTGGAGCATTTTTCGCTTTTATTTTCGTATGTTCGATCTTTAATATTATTTATTACGGCATTGGAGAAAATGGTCGTCTCGATACTTACCGGGACGTGATTCGTTCCGCTATTGCCGTGACCCAGCCGAATGTGTCCCTGGATAGCGCCGGTGCCAATGTTGACCCAACCGGCCTACATATCAAAGGTGCAATGGAGAAACAAATCGGCAGCAGCCAGGTCAAAATCGCAGACTACTCTGTAGATATCACGTTTAACTTCGCACGTACGTACAATACCGATTGGCTGACAGAAAGTACTCCGTCTTCTCTGCCTTTTCAGCCTCCAGGTTCGAATGTCTCCAATGACAGCGCAGCGACATGGGAGCGTCTCGAACATTTGCCGGAGGGTACGGTAGTTGAAGCTTTTATCAGCTTTGATAAATACTACAGCACAGACCAGGCGCTGCAGCTGTTCAAAGGCAGGAATATGAAGCCGCTCTGGCTGGCTGTACGTCCAGGAACCGATAGTGATATGAACGAATCAGGATCTTCCATGTTGAGTAATGTGATCGGGTTCCCGTATGAGCCGCTCTGGCATAATTCGGATCAGACGCTGCTTCATCACAGCGAAGAAAAGATCGGCTGGTTCAGCCGCACCAGCAGTTCCAGCTACAGCTATCCGACAGTGCAGGACTACGGCAGTGGAGATATACGGGATCAAAACTTCCTCGACACGTTGCACTTGATCCAGCCTTACAAAGGAATCCTGCGCGCGCCAGCTCCCTTTTACGATTTTGACCGGATTACCCGTTATATTGAGCAAAACGGCGTGCAGATCTATGGCATGGCAGTGACCGGGCCTACCAAGGAAGTATTGAAGCTCAAAAATGAAGCATTTGCCCATCGTATTGAATTGGGGGAAGTACGGTTGTGGAATTGGGAAGATTAGAATGAATGAAGTGAATAAGCAGCACATACAAAAAGAAGCACTGCAAGCGAAAGTTTGACAGTGCTTCTTTTTGTATGTGGTTCCATTCTTTAACAAGATTCAGTTCATTGTATTATGATATTTTAATGTGTGCCGTAAGCAGTAAAATCATCATAGGAAGATAGATCCGTATCATAAAAAATAACATCGCCATCTTTCACAATATAACTCACCTGATAAGGATCGTTAACGATATGATCGCGGCTGCCATCCGTATGATCGTAACCTTCCATATCCCACCACTGGTTGTTGTAGCCTGCTGGAGTATGAATATACTGCAGATGGGGATGAGCGGTATCTCCGTTGACTACAGATTCCAGATCGAAATTCACTACGATAAAACCATTTTTCAAGAAAATAGGCGCTTTCTCATCAAGTACATGCGAACGTCCGTATTCGGCCAGATTAGTTCCTTTGGGTACGGCATACACATTAGCAGGCAAGCTGTATTCACCATACCATTGCTGTACACTCGCATTGACTCTGGCAGCCGATGCAGAAGCATTTTCCGGCCGTTCAAACGTATTAATAAACGTCCGCAATGGAGAGGTTAAGATCTGGATATCATAACCGCCGGTATAGGTCGACTTATTGGAACGTTTGATAAAATTAGCGATGTACTGTTCTTTTGTAATCATCCAGCCCTCCGACAAGTCATAGATCGATGCAGCTGTATTTTTGATAGCTGAGGCGGGGACATTACGAAGGCGTTGGTTCAACATTACATCACGCCGTTCCACATCAGAGGTGGAGCCTATTTTGATGAATTTCTTATGGTCCGAGTGATAGTATAAATCAACGGGCACTCGTTCCGGCTGGGTCGACGCATTTTTATCTTGATAATAGAAAGTTGGAGTGATACGAATAGCATCTTTGTCTCCAAACATATTCCCTTTTGTTTTCAAATCGAATTTAAAGTGATAACCGGTTTTAACCGTTACGTTCTTGAATCCTGAGAGCGGGTTACTTCCACGCATAACAGGCAGTACATAGGGAGAATTATTGCCACGGAGTTCTCCATCCATCTCATTGGGACCTACCCAATATGATTTCCCTGTAGATGAGCTGCTCCCTTTCGTAGTCCGGAACACTTTTTCCCAGTTAAAATCCGCTATATCGGTAATGTGGAAGTCATATATTCTTCCGATCACTTCTACATCAACGGTATCTTTGGCCACATGATTTTTCAGATCAAAGTTGGCATCTTGTTCTGCAGTGAAGCTGCCGGGAGCATTTTCAGCAATGTTACGGAATGCTACAGTGTAATTACCTTCATCCACCCACACCGGTAAATGGAATACTGTATCCAGCTGATTCACCGGCACATCGATCCAGGTGTTTTTGGGATAGAATGTACTCCTATCCTTGCTGTAAACATCAAACGGGAAGAGGACTTGTTTGGTTTTAAAATACTTGGCAAAGTCTCTTTTACCATAGCCGGGATAAGAGGATTGGCTTTGATGTTGGCCGCTTGTAGGAATGCGGACAGTAAAAGGGCGATCCAAAATCAAAGCCATCCTGGCTGAATCCGGCACCGTTTTTTGATTATGTAGCTTATCATCGGATATGGATGAATAGTTTACAACCGGTGTATAGACAGTCACATGGTTAATGTCTGTAATCGGAAAGTTCTGGTCCCCATCCCCATTTACATTTTCATCAATCATTGTATAAAAAATAGTTCCGGTTGCTGGTGTATTAGCCTTATTGGTCAGTTTGGGACTAATCAGCTGTGAACCTTTGAACAGGATCTTCTCGGTTGAGTCCTTGTAGGAACGAATTTTAGCAGGTGCTGGAATTTCTTTGGGTTCAACCGTTGTCTTTTTCGTCCATTCTCCATTCATCACTTCAGTTTCTTTATTTTTAAAAGTGAACTGGATCTCATCATTACGAACTTGCGGATCATCTGTTTTGCTTTCAGCCATGCCTTTGAGCTTACTCTCGTCATTAGGAACCGAAGGTTTGCCTGACTTGCCACCATCAATGACGCCAGGATGGTAATTAATAGCACCCGTTTCATCCGGACGTACATGATCATTCACATCTGTGCTATCTTCCTTTTCGATTGTAGGCGGTGTATAGCCAGCTGCAGAGATCGTTACACTTCCATTTGGGAGCGCATAGTTATTCATTTTCGCCTGGTGAATGCCATAAGCGGCTAATTGATTAATTTGCCAATAAGAGTAATCACGGATAAAGCCAAAATTGTACGTTTTGGTCGCATTGGCTGATTTGTTTTTCCAATCCCCTTTATTATTTTTTTCTTTCCACTTGAGGCTGTATTTTACTTTTACCTGGCACTTGTATTCGACTCTCCCTTTCATTTCTCCAAACTTATGGCTGAACAAGTAATTGTAACCCCATGCATTTGCATACAGGTTCTCACTCGTAGGGATACCTCGGGTTGCATCAAAATGACGTCCATTCGCTGCATCATCACTCAGAATATGCCCGGATGCTGCGGGATTCATTACTGCTTTGGAACGCTCTTGTGCTTGTGTTGAAGGCAGTATGGTGAATGTACAGTCGCCTTTTCCTTCCGAAGGAAGTTCAGGATCTTCACAATCCGGATTATCCGCACTGGTTTGCCCTGGCTTACACCCTTCGACAATGTCGTAATACTGGTATGCCCTGTATTCTTCAAAAGATCCGTTATACTTGAATTTTGGAGGTTCCCCTTCTGTTATAGCTGGTTGCTTCGATGGGTCTGTTCCATCTGTTGTTTTTTTGTAGCCGATGTATTTGTACTTTTCATTTGTTGGTGCTGTAAATTCGTATTCGGTTCCCGGCTTCATTTCTTCCTCCCGAGGAGGGAAGATAGCGTTGAGGGATTTACCGTCTTTGGTTTTGTAATAAACGCTTAGTTTGGAGTCGAGTTCTATTTTGAATAGGACTGGTGTATATATACGAAACCCTTTAGTGTCAGGTCCACACTGAGTTGTACAGGTGTCTGTTATTTCTTTTGCTAAAGTTGCATTTAAAACCATATTTATAGTAGTGGGAATCGTAGCTGTATCGGTACCAATTCCATTTGTACTATAGGTAATTTTGTTCTTTTTTCCGTCTGTTGTATTCTTTCCACTTGTCGATACAGCTTTAGCATACTTTGACCAAATGTTGCTTTGCCCTTCTTCTGGTTCTTCTGTTCGGGAAGATTCGAAGTAAATAGCATTGTCTGCATTATACTCATACAGACTTACTTCAATACTTTTGATTGTGCGATTCGGAAATGAAAAACGATAAGTCTGCTCGACTGTTCCGTCATCTCCTCGGTAAGGAGCTTTGTTATGCACCCATGTTGATCCAAACCACATATCATAGTACATCATCCCAACAAAATACCTATAATTTGCCTCGGTTGTATTAGTAGAGGCATCTTTATAATATTTAAGTGGCGTTACAGTATCATCTGCATTTGCCATTTGCCAAATTCCATTTAATGGTATACATGTATTGAATGAAAATATTATTATCAATATGAATATGAAGTAGCGTCTATTTTTTGAGATTGCCTTAAACTTCATTGAAGATTTCTCCATGGATTATCCATATAGATAAAGGACAATCCATCTTTAGAAGAAGCAGAGTCAAACCCGATATATTTAACATCATTTATAGTTAAAGGCTTTTTGTCATGAATATTTTCGATTAGGCCATCTGTATCAGCATAAATAGCATAAAACTGATAAAATGTACCATCACTATTTTTATGTCTCAAGTCTTCTCTTTCGAATCTGTAACGCGCATCTCCTTTATTTGTTAACAAATAAAGACTTGGTGCTGAACGAGTAGTTCTTACTCGAATATATGTGCGACCATTATACGGGCTATTATCATGAAAGGTATAAAGGTCCATACCATACACATAACCCGATAACTGCAGCGGGAAATTTGAAAGATTCATTTTTACAACATTCTGATATTGTACTCCATACAAATTATCCATTAATGCAGGCTTTTTAGAAAAAAACGGCTTGACTAAACTTATATTTCCTTTTGGAAGTCCCAGATCATCCACAGTCGGCGGAACCTTACTTCCAATCCACACCCATCTGCTGATCTGATCCCAATTCACCTCTTGTCCAAGCCCTTCACTAACCAAGCGCAATGGCACATAAGTACGCTGCTGCTTCACAATGATCTTACTATCATAAGTCTTGCTTGTACCGTCAACAGTAGCTGTCGACGAACCTACAGTCATGGTAACGCTGTGCTTATCTGTTTTCAGTGTGACATTTTGTTTTCCGTCAACTCGTTCATACCCGACCTTTGCACCCAACTTTTCGGATACAAAACGAATCGGCACCATGACTGCATTGTTCTCATCCTGGAAAGGCTTTGCATCCGGAAATGCCATTTTGCGGGCATTCAAGAGAACCTCCACCTGTTTCGTACTGGTAGCAGCTTGAGCCGGATACTGCGGAACAGTACTCAAAATGAAAGATGAAGCCAGAACTGCCAGGACTGTTTTCTTGATGAAATTGGTTTGCATTGTTAATCCTCCTAAGTTTGATTTCTACATTCACTGCCTGATATGTAGCTTATGAACATATGCTATGCTCAAATGGAAAATCGCGCGAATTTTCACATACTTTTTTTATCGGCAATAGTTAGTTAATTACCAATACCGCAGCGAAGAGGAATATATCCTTTTTGAGCTGCTTCTTTTGCTGAAGTGAAAACTTCTTCAGGACTATATTCTGATTTGCAGGATTTAGACGAAAAATAGTATCTTCGACCATCCACATTAATTCCTTGGAACGTCTCTTTCTTCACAATACGCGCGCCGCCCAGCGCATAGTTGTTGTAATACTGACTCCCCAGCGGAATCCCCTGTACAAAAGCCAGCACACCGGCATCATTGATCGTATTATTCCAATCTTCCTGCGAGATATACGGCACGGTAAAAGTATACGAGGTGCCGTACCTTTTGGAATTGACATTATACTGATTAATAGTCCGTTCCAGATCATTTTGGATCACGTTGACGATCGTCGTACGGCGAGCAGCGTCGAAGGCCGGGGCATCTTTTAGCAAAGGAATATTAGCCTCTTCTGCGATCTCCCCGCGGAATCCCTGTATCCACCGCTCGTCAGCCGCTCTCTGAATCGTGACATAGTCATCTAGGGTGAAGCTGTATGTATTATTGTGCGCATCCTTGTATACATACGGCTTTTTGGGACTCCATACATGGTGGAACTCCGTTTCTCCCCGTGCATTGCGGTACTCTTCAAACTGGTACATATAGTAGCCGTCATAACCAACAACAACCAGTGCCGGGATATAACTGTTCAGCACGTACTGGCCTGTCGGGTCGTCGGTCACATTAAAATTCATGTACATCGTTTTGAAAAAAGTATCCGCTGCCTGTTCCTTGTTGATCCGTACATTTTTGGCGGATTGGTACTGGGATTCCAGCGGCTGGCTAACGTTGGTGATCAGCGCCTGGGCGGCATCCTGGGCAGCGGTATCGATCGCCCGGTTATATCTCGTCTGCAGCAGCATATTGATCCGGTTATCTTCCAGATCGATATGGTTCCGCACGAAAATAAACAGCAGAATCAGCACCAGCACGACGGCAAAGCTAGTAATCTTCATTCAGTACCATCCCCCCGTACGGAATAACAATCTTCTCGTTCGGCGCCTGTACGGCATTGAACAGAAAATCACTCATCAGCGTAGCCATGGTACGGTTGGTGTTTTTGACCTGCACATTAAAAAAGTCGCCGCTGCTCAGCTTGTACACTCTTGCCGGATCATCCGGATTATCGCTGCCATGCGGGAATAGTCTGGCATTGATCTGGGTGTTGTAATATCCCTCGTAATTGACCTTGAAATCATTCTGGAATGTGCCATCGTCATTGTATACCGGATCGTACCGTTTGTGCAGATGCTCCATCTGGATATCGTACGTATTGCCGGTCAGATACAGCTGATCTTCGAATTCCTGAAACATTTTTGGCGTAATATAGCCTTTGTCACGTACATTGTCCACGAACCGGGTCACCGTATTCAGTACAATAATCTGCGAGTTGCTGTCCTGACTGCTGAATGCCGTATAGATCGGCCAGATGCCCATCAGTAGAACCGCGATAAAGGCTGCGAATATTTTGATCAATGGATTGCTCATTGCCATACTCCCTTATGTGAACCTCAGCATGACCAGCTGGCCTCCGGTATTTCGGATGTATGCAGAGGTATATTTTTGGTTCAAATCTATGGAGGATACATCCACTTCATCCGGGTCGAGATCTTTGGGATACAGGGTGCCATTCACCTCGATATCCACCTGCAGACTGTTAATCTGGTGAATCGTTTGACGAACTTCGGCTCCGGTGCAGGTGTATTTGTTTTCAATTTTCAAGGTGGAATGAATATTGCGGTCTGACGATGCGGTCAGATGATAGGTCTGTTCATTGATGCGCGCTGATGTCCGGAACAGCGCATAAGCTCCACTGAGCGAAGCGATAAAGATCAGAAAGCTGACCCCCAGCCATAGAGCCGAGCGGGCATGTTCGCCTATATTCATACATGATCATATCCTTTGTGGTAAAGGCAGGATAGATTCTTCTGCCTGCCTTGCCTTTGTAATAACATTGCCTGATGTATTGCTTCGTGGCACAGCTAACTTTTTTGCATGTCGTGGAAAACTTGTCTGTGCTGCCTGGATCAATCATTTGTATTTATGGAAAAAACCATCATCTATCTGGAAACACTGTGTATCCGAAAACTGGCGATAGATAGATAGAGGATACTTCAAATCCTCCTCTATCCATTTATCCCAATAACCCTGATGAACGCTTAATTCTGCCTAAACACCAGCGCACGTACCACATTACTTTTATCCCGGATCACTTCGCTTTTGAAGGTTCCGGTCGGGTTGATATAGTTATTGGAAGACTGGTCCAGTGCATCTGAAAATGATCCTGATGCTGTATCTTTGCTGACCGAACCATAGTCCGTACTGTCTACCGACGCGGTATTGTTTACCTGATGGAAATACCAGATGCCTGCCGGGTTTTTGCCTGTGAGGACCTGAATACCGAAGGAACCCTGATCCTTGAACTTGCGCAGCGAAGATACGACCTGGCTGCCGGAAATATTGGTATTGTCGTAGACGGCATACTGCGTCTGATCCAGCTCTTTCTGGATACCGGAAAAGTTGTTCTGGGCCGTCTTGGTCGCCTCCTGGGCACTGATAAACAGGACGACAACGATGGTAATCAGGGCGATCGTCAGGAAGAGTCCTGCGGCTATTTTTAATGCGGCTGATGCGTTATTCATGGGTAATCTCCTTTGTTGGTATTTTTATTTTATTGGTGGTTTAACATTTGGTTAGTGGATCAAGATAATAGGGCCATTACAGCTGGTTCAGCTGTTCATAGTAGGCACTCATCTGTTCAAAGCTCATGTAGATAAACGGCAGAACCAGGTAGATGAACGTCAATACCGTCATCGGCGCAAAGCCGATGATCCGGCCCCACTCCGACTTGGTCTCGATCATACGCTCATAGTCCTGCTTTCTTTTCTCAAAATTGTAATTGCGCTCATTCTCCAGATCGTCAAACGCTTCCCGGATCGGAATACGTTCGACGGACAGAATCAGCTTGTCGATCGTCCGGGACAGCGGTACAAAAGGCGCATCCTGCTTGAGCTGCTCCAGCGCCTGTTCTGCCCCGCTCTCAAAATCGAGCACAGCCTTATGTAGAGGCTCCCGGAAAATGGTGGAGAACCGCTCCATCCATTCCAGAATAATATCGACCGAGATGCGGTCGATCTCGGACAGCATCGCGATAATCGTATGGAACTGATCGACCTCATTTTGCATATCGATATACCGCACTTTTTTCTGAAACAATAAAATCCAGTACGGAATCAGGTAGCCGATATAGCCTGCCATAATCGCAATCACCAGCTCGTACCATTTGAAGTATTCGGACTGGAGCATGTTCATCTTGGCTTCAATCCGATCTACCGTGGTCAGAAATAACGAGCTATTGGCGGCAATATTGTCATCCTCATTCACCAGTTCCATAATGCGGTCCTGTATTGCTTCCGGCCCGATCCCCTCCAGCTGCTGCAAAATCTGTGTATCCAGCGCTGTCGTCTCCTTGGCTTTCTGCAAATCTTCGGCAGATAATTCGCCGAACATGGTCGCACTCTGGGTAGGTGCATGCAGAATATTATTTACCGTAATGGAATGCATAGTGACAAAAGAGAACAGCATCGTACCGAACAGCGCTGTCGCCAGCAGCAGCCGGTGCAGATAATGCCAGTCCAGCGGAATGCCGGCATTGGCATCCTTGATCAGCGTATGGATGCGAAAGCGTGCTGTCGTTCGCTTTTGCGGCATAAACCGGTTCACCATCCATTCGGTGATCCGGAATTCCAGCAGCTTCTGCTCCCATAGAATTTTGCGTACTTTGGCCTGGTAAGTGCCTTCCTGCTGATCCTGCAGCTTTTTGAGCAGCACATAGGAGAGCAGGATAACGGCGAAGATCATTATTTTGAAAAAAAAGCCAAACTTGCTGTTATAGAACTGCTCCATAATCGGAAAATTGCTCTGTGCCCACAGCTCAATCGGCTTGGTGAACAGGATCGGTGCAATCGAGATGATCGTCAGTCCTTTGAGCATATAGCCCAGCTTGGTGCGCTTGAGCAGTTCCAGATTGATCTCGTTGGTCAGCTTGTTCATATTGCTGAGATAAAGTGATCCTTCGTCGACGACCTTGTCGCCAAATTCCTTGACCAGATACGAGATACCGGCAAATGCCTTGAGAAACCGGTTGGGCGCAGCCTGGTAATAATTTTGCAGCAGCTTCTCCGGTTCAGGCGAGATCAGAATCTCATGAACTTTTTTGGCATGGAGTGAGGCTTCGTGACCGGAAGCTTCCGAGGCATCATGCAGCGCCTCCTCGATCATGCCATGCTGCTGGTAGCTGTGCCGCACGTCATCCATAACTGACTTGAGCTGATACAGCAGCCGATTCTCAACCCGGTTCACAAACGTATCGATCAGCATCCCGTTCATGACCAGCGCAGTCAGTGCGATCATGAACATAAAGGTCATATCCTTGTTCATGAACAGCAGCGCCAGGATAAAGGCCGCAACAATACCAATCGTCGAGAAGACAATCTTCATCGTCTCCCGGCGCATCGAGAACTCGTCATACGAGTGGATGGACTGCAGCTGCTTGCGTATGCGCAGGATGTACTGCCTTAGCAGCGGTATCCGTATGTAGGCATGGTACGATTCCTGCAGAAACTCGTTATACCGCCTGGTTCGCTTGGATTTGCCGGAGCCGATGTAGTCGGCGTATGCCCGGTAGACTTCGGCATTACCATTCTGCTGGTTGCGGCGCTGGATATATTTCAGTACCGCCAGCAGCACGACAAAAGCAAACCCGGACAGGATCAGGATATAAATAAGAATATTAGTAAGATTCAACGGCTGCCGCACCCCAGTTCTCTGCCATGAATTGCCGGAAATGCAGCTGATCGGCAGGTTCCATCATCTCCAGCATTTCCTGCTGGTTGCGCTCTGAAATCGGATGAACAGCCACATACTCACCATTGCGGTACTCGATAATATTCCGCCCCTCTCCTACCTTGCGGTTGGTGGAACGCTGGAAGTACTCGGTCATGCTCTCCATCATCGCCACGAATCGTTCATCCATCTTACTGGCTGACTTGAAGCTCTCCGGATAGTCCTGCTCCTGATCGATCAGGATGCATTCGGTGATCCGCTTCACATAACGGGAGCCATCCGGATCGCGGCGCAGATGCACATCAAAGTTCAGCACCCGTACAACCTGCTCCTCGGCAGTCTTCTCATTATTGAAAATCCCCTGCTTGAGCAGCGAGTTGCGCAGCGAATAGACCAGATCCTTGAACGTTTTGGCATGGTGCGTGAAAATGGTGAACAGACTGGCTACCTGCGCCATCTGAATCATCCAGGCAGCCACTTCATCAGTCGCCACCTCACCGAGAATATTGACGGTTCCGTCGGTTTTCTTCTGCACGTCGAGCCCCGCCTGGCCGGTGACTGTCTCTGTCTCCTTGAATGTCAGGATGTTGCGTTTGTTGTAGATTTTGCGCAGATGCAGTTCGAACGACATCTCCTGAATCCGCAGAGTGAATGTCTCGTTGATATAAGCGACAAGTGCCATCAGCAGCGTCGTTTTCCCCGAACCCTGCGCGCCGGTCACCGCTACGATACGGCCGCCTTTCATCAGATACATGAGCAGCGATTTGACGATATGATGATTGCCGATCCGGTCGGTGATCAGCTGATCCAGTGTCGCCGAAGCCGGATCAAACTTGCGGACAAAGAACGCCCACGATTCCGAGAAGCTCGGCCGGACCACGACGACCCGTGAGCCATCCTTCATCTCATTGACCTTGAATCCATTGGCCTCGGACAACTGCCCGGGATTGTTGTACCGGTAAATGTTCTGACAGACCCGCTTGAGCTCCGCCTCCGTGCCAAAGGACAGAAATTCCAGATGAACCGATCTGCCCCGGTAGAAAATCCAGACGCTGTCATGACTCATCGGTGTCTGCTGTTCATTAATCCGGGAAGTAAAATCGTAGAAATCATCGTCGTACTCTACCTGGCTGACCGGTACGCCGGACACACCGCCGCTGACGCCGTCGATTTTCATATCCCGTACTTCATCCACCACACTGAATCCTTTGAATGTCTGGTAGACACGCTGCACGATAAGCTGCAGTTTGTCCTCAAAGTAAAGAATGCTGCGGAATCCTTCAAACACATCATCAATCTCGCGGGCTGTGATGACATACGAACCCGACCCCTGGGAATCCGGCTGAAGCTTGAGCTCGGCCAGCTGATGATCCTCGATCAGCCGGGACAGTCCATTCAGTCCGTACATTTCCTTATACTGATAGAGCATAATATCGAACTTCTCCTGGCTGCTCAGATCCATGCTGTTGTTAAACGGAATGACCTTATTCATATTCTCTTCTGTAAATTCATACGTTTTGAGCAGCAGGTCAAAAATAATGCCTTTAACGAACTTTTTGGCATTCAGATCGCCGTGGGTGCAGTCCTTGAGCGACTTGATCAGCGTCGCCCGCTGGTTGAGCCGCCGGTTGTATTCTTCCTCGGACAATCCCAGATCATCAAGAGACGCCGAGGTCATCTCATGGAGTGCTGTTTTGACATATTCAATGATCGCCGGCAGAGTGTATTTGTTGTTCTGCTTGTTCTTTTTGTCCGAGGCATCGCCTTTATAAGTCAATTTGAAATAGGCGAGTACGATCAGGATGAGTGCAATCAGACCGATGCAGGCCCTGTTGATAATGAGGCTGATATCCACCGCGTGTTACGCCTCCTTTGCATACATATTGGGATCGACAGCCAGTCCCTCGTAGATGCCACGGGCCAGTCTGCGAATCTCCTGCATGAATGCATAATCCGGCTGAACCGCGTTAATATGCTTTCGTTTCAGGAAAAATTCGACAACCTTATGTTCATTGCATGCATCCATATAACTGCTGTTATGAGGCACGGCAAAGATCGGGATACGCGTTCGGAACAGCCGTCTGATATTGCCAAGTGTCAGCCTCGATCCGGCATCATATTGTCCCAGTACAATGATGTACTTTTTGCCTTCCAAAAAAGCGGGCGGATGCTCGAAAAATTCCCGTAGCAGCGCCAGATTCTGGCTCAGGGAGACGACTACCAGATCCGCCGATTCCAGCACTGCGTTGGTCAGCACATTGCGGCAGCCGCTATTCACATCGATCAGTGTCAGATCGTAGGCGCTTCGTGCGGCCTGGCAGATCGAGCCGGTCACTTCATGCATTTTCAGAAATAAATCCTCTTCCGGTTTCTGCGTACCGGCCAGCACATCGAGCGAACCGCTGAATACCGGCACGGCATAATCCTTGATCACCGATGGAGTCAGCTGCTTGGAGCGTGCCAGCGTATCCAGGGAATCGATGCCCTGCGCAGAATAGCTCGCCGATCGATTCTCTGTCGCACGCTGGTTTCGTAGAAAGGCATTTTCGACCATGGATATCCCATAATGGGTATGGGCAGCAAGCGTATGGCTCACATAGTCCATCGCCAGTACGGCCGCAGCAGCTACCATATTCGACGAGTTACCGGCCTGCCCGTGGCGCGGACTCCAGAAAGCTATTACATTCCCCATACCGGCTGATTCCTCCGTGACATTTTTTTGGTATAGGTCTTGAGTTCACTGGGGTTGAGCTGGGATACACTGCCGGCGATTTCCTGGATAACATTACGGAATTCCCTGGAAATGCGCTTGATGCTGATACTGCTGCTGTTCTGATTCAGAATCTTCTGCATATAATCCATCTCATCAAACGGTACTGCGAACGACTGCTCTTCAAACCGGATCGGCAGCCTGTCCAGCAGCTGCTCCAGATAGTCCTCCGCCAAGCCGTTGTCCACCTGCTGGAACAACACGCGGGTAAATCCGATCCGCAGCAGATTCTCTGCTCTGTCCGCGAACATCTCTTCCAGCAACTCTACCGTCTTTTCCAGTGAGCGCCGTTCGGACGAGATCGCGATAAAGCGCTGGTCAAAACGGTCCCAGTCCATTTCGCCGATAAAATCGGGCGTGGAGCAGAGTACGATCGCATGGTCATACTCCTGGGCATTTTCCACCTGCTCCTGCATATGCCGGAAGCTGGTAAACTCATATCCGATATCAAACTGGTCGTACTCCGATACACCGGTACCCGTCTGGAGAATCGGCGTATTATAGCGGATAAATCCTTCGGCACTGGCATCGACCAACAGCACCCGCTTGCCGGCGGTCTGTAAAAATTTGCTCAGGTAGACCAGCAGATCGCTGATATCTGTTGATCCGAGAAATAAGGTGTAATTCATGGAGATCCTCCTTTATTTAACGAGCGGCTGTTCAAAAACAGCCTCGCTCTTCTGCTCTGTTGTGGCAGGTGTTGAATGGCTCGCGGCTGGCTCAACCGGTGATACGATCGGCTGATGCGGCGATGAATCGGCTGTATTTGGTACAGCCGCCGGATCGGTGACCGGCTCTGCATTGCCTCCTGTAGCAGAAACATTCCATTCCGTCGCCTGTGCGTTCAACTGATCGGACGACTGTGCCGTTGGAATGGTCGACTGCTGCTCACTCTCTGCTGCCTGCGGCTGACTGCCGCCGCCCAGCTTGAGCTTGTCGGCTTCACTCATCCGGCTCAGGCTGCTATCCAGCGTCTCCCGCGCAGTTCTGCTCAGCAGCAGGGTGGCCTTTTCCAGTACATTTGGATTGGACTGGATCAGGTTAATAACATCTTTGTTGGCCGGATAATTCGGAATAGCTTCATCCTGCATATAAGGGTCGGCATAGGAGATGGCATACAGTTTGGCTCCCTGCAGATAAGCATCGACAATCGCACTGCTCATCGCCAGAATCTCGGATTCGTTAATGTTGTACCAGATCGTCGTACCGGCGAGATCTTCGACTTTTTTCTTGGACAATACGATATAGTCATTACCGTTCGGGAAGCCGATACGCACATCGACAAAGTCGCCTTTTTGCAGCTTGGTCGGCAGCTGGACAACACTGTATTCCTTGCTGCGCAGATCTTTTGGCGTGGCTTCTTCGGCGTAGACCATCGACGAGATGAGCGGCGTTGCTTTGCCGACATTGATCTTGACGATTTTGCCAATCAGTTGGCCGGGGTCGGTGACGGCATTCGCCGGTGCTCCTTTTTTGGAGACGAAGGCGACCGAGACGTTCTGCTTTTGTATCCGGTCGCCGGCTTTCAATTCACCGGTGGTGACGACAATCCTGCTGGAGACAGCCTGCTGGTCGGCCAGCGCCTGCTGGGACTGACTCAGCTGCATTTCATACTGCTGCTTGACGGCTTTGAGCTGATTGGCCTGATGATTGATCAGAAATATGTATCCTGCCGAAGCGAGAATGGCGACGATTAACCCGCCGATCAGTCCGGCGTAGATCTTGCTTTTCATACGAAATCGAATGATGGACACGTTTGTACACTCCTTAATAGTTGGCTCTTCCGGATAGGCCACTGACAGCTGGATTCATGATACGGTGACAGACCAGATGCGGGTACCCAGTATTTTTTCGATTAATGCTTTCTCATCAGCTGTAGGCTCGCTGCGTGAATTTTCCAAGCGGCTGATCCGGGTCTGATAGGAGCCGATCTGCCTGGCAAGCTGTCCCTGGGACAGCTTTTTTCGCTTCCGCGCTATGGCCAGCTGTTCGGCATCATTTAGGGATATACTCAAGTACGCTTACTCCTCTCTCTGTAAATGAACAACAAAAAAAGCACGCAAAATGCCCAGAGGACATTAAGCGTGCTTCGCTTTAACAAGATTTGTTTATTTATACAGCCATCTTATATGAAGGCCGGATGTGTTGTCAATTCATTTCGCAATTTTTTTGTGACTTTTGGATTATATATAATAAGCACAAAGGTTCATAACAAAAGATAATAAGGCACAATTTTCTGTTTAGTCATGTCTTTTAGACTATACCGATTGCCTACTGTCCTTATTCATTGTTGCTGTGATAGATTTTTTTCAGCAGCTGCCAGAGCTGCTCCTTCTCCTCGGCGGACAGACTGCGGGTAAGCTGAGCATTGGCATCCTGGAGAATCTCATGCAGTATCGGTTCAAATGCCTTGGCCCGTTCGGTGGGGTAAAGCAGATAGGCACGACGGTCATTCGGATGGGTTCGCCGCTCAATATAACCGGCTTCCTCCAGCTGCCGAACCGAACGGGTCGTGGTAGCTTTGTCGAATTTGAGATCGGTGGTCAGCTGATCCTGATTGACGCCGGGTCTTTGCAAAATGGCTTTGAGATAGCTGTGATGTCCTCCGCTGCCGATGTCATACTCCTTGAAGCTGCGGGCCAGATTTTTCTGATTAACACGGTTAATGTACGAAATGAGCTTGCCGATTGAATCCCTTTTCATGCCTGTGCACCCACTCCAGCCGGATATGATCCGGGTAATATACTTCACTGTCTCAGCCCTATTTCTGCGCCGAAATTCATACATTAATTTTAACGGAATTCGATGATGATGTGTATAGAAAGTAAAAACGAACGAATGCGATCCGATAAATAGTTGCTAACGCATCTATACTGATACATACTCGACATGTTCCACCGACTACTTTGGCGTGATGAGCGGGGAAGCAGGCTGCCGGGTCACCGGACTGATTCCGGATCGTCCGGATATTTTCCTTGCAGGTATGCATGTGGTCTTCGTTGTATCAGCGAGCATCTGTCTGATTGCGGCTCTGTTGACTGGATGGCGTATGCTACGCTCGGGTCACATCGCGGAAGATGGCGCAGAGGAGGCATCTTAATTTTATTTCACATGAATTAAAAAGAGCAATGACCGATAATAAGTCCGGCGCATTGCTCTTTTTGCAGTGTTTTGCTGATATTCAGATTTGTCGTGCATATAAATGATGATCGAAGACCGATCCCATCAATACCCGATCTTGATACTGTACCCTTCCATCGCCACCGCTGGCGAACGGGTCAGCTGCAGTTTGTGATCTTCGGCAAATCCAATCGTCTCGCCATCACGGAAAGTCACGTCGCTTCCCACAATATAGCTCACAATATTCAGTGTAAATTCAAATACATCCGCCATCTCTTCACGGGAATCCACAATCTCGATCTCATCCTTGCCAAAATGCTTCAGTCCGATCGTGTACGAGGAACTGCCTCCGCCGTCTTCACTCCGGTACAACCCAAGGAACACCCACAGCTGCACAGGCAGCTCCTGATCCTGCAGCATCCGTGCGCTCTCAATATACGATTCTGCAGACATGACCATCGGCGGAGAATAGTAGGCAATCGCATTATTCAGCTTCAGTACACTGCTCGTAATCTGGGTGAACAGCGCGTGACCGATCAGCGGATCGGTAATGTTCATCACTGTAATGATAACATGGGCCTGATGGGTCGCTACGACCTGCTCCGCTTCCGGCCACAATACGTTATATTTACAATTGGATTCGACCTCCTGATTCGGGATCGGTCCCGGCATATAAGCGACAGCGATATTCATGCCGCCCAGCTGAAATACCATATTCTCGCCCGCTTCCAGTCCGTCTACCTGGATGCTCCAATCTGTCTGCATCGTACGGACCAACTGTTCTACGTCATATTCGGCACTGTTCAGCAGTGCAAATCCGAGCAGCATACTCGCCGGTTCGGGAGTCTCGGTGGCCGGATCGGCTGCAGCCGGTTTGCTCATATTGGCAGCCTGCACCTCCACATCTGTGCGATGACCGCTCTCCTGCTGCACAGGATCTTTCTTTTTTTTACGAAACATATCGAAAATTCCCATCATCCAACGCTCCTTCGTTTTGAAATGATATATGTATCCTGCTGCTTTCAATGTATAGATGCACTCTTGCAAGGTATCCGTGCTTCTTTTACCAGTTTAACAGTAAAGGAAGCATTTTCCTACCATGCCAAAAAGCCTTTCCGAAGAAAGGCTTTTGATGAACAGGCCATCAGCATTCGCTATAATTCCATTTCCATACCAGCAGCTATCCTGTGTCGATCCAAAGAAAAGTACCTGCTTCCTGGACATCTGACTGATCTATTCGATACTACCAGCGCGGAGCATACGAGAACCGCTCCACCAGCGGTTTGCCTTCGTATACCGGGAACATATCGGCATACCATTTTATTGTATTGAGGCGGGTACGCAGTTTAACCACATCGGGAATCTTCTCATCATATACCAGCATGTAGATTATGAACAGCCGGTCTCCATCTTCATCCCATAACGCACCGAAGTCATAAAATTGAACATCCCGGCCTGTCTCGGCCTTGATCATGGCAGGCAGCGTACCGACCAGCGTCTGCCCGTGTGTCCGGTTCGGATCATCCCCGAATCCAAAACCGTCTTCTACATTCAGTACCATCGTATAGTAATAATAGTTCCTTGATTCAAAAGACGCCGCACTTTCCGAATTTGCTGCCGAAGCAGTTTCCGATGAAATCGTTAGCAAATCCGCGTTTGCATACACGTCGGAAGATGCACTGCCTTCTGCGCTGGCCTTTGTTGATGAAGGCATAATCAGCATAAACAGAAGCAGCATGGACAGCAGATAAAGCATTGTCTTTTTCATAAAATCCCTCCTGAATGTGTAATGACGGAATACAGAACTACTGGATTTTCGGCAATCCTCTCCTCTCTACATGTTCTTCTTTCACAATACCGCATCAACTAAATTATGTATATATTGTAATTTATATCAATACTATAAAAATATGACGAAAAGGGGACTATGTCCTTCAAGCCGAGATGGCTGTGCAGCGCGTCTGCAAGCTGGAATCGCTGCGTATCGCGCCGGACAGATATTGATTATTCAGCTCCTGTATACAACAAAAAAGTCTCTTCGCCAGGAAGAGACTTTTGAACTGCAACGTAGTCTGATGACAATGTGACCTACACCGGCAGCAGTACCAGAATAATCGAAGACAGACTCAGACAGACGCTGATCAGGCACAGGACGAGCAGCACCTGCTGCTGATTCAGGCCGCTCGACAGCAGACGGTAATGAATCTGCGTCGCATCCGCTTCATAGATCGGCTTGCCATTCAGCATACGCTTGATTACCACAAAAATATTATCAAAAATCGGCACGCCCAATGCCAGAATCGGAACGAACAATGACAGCAGCGTCGCCTGCTTGAAGGCGCCATCCAGTGCGATGATCGCCAAGACGAATCCGAGGAAGGTCGCTCCCGAATCCCCCATGTATACTTTGGCCGGCGGCTTGTTGTACCGCAGATAGGCAAGTCCCACACCGACCAGACTGATCGCCATGATCGCCGATCCGCCCTGTCCCTGGGTGATCGCCACGATGAACAGCGTCACCGCCGAGATCGTCGCCAGACTGCCTGCCAGACCATCCATGCCGTCACTGAAGTTGATGACAGTCGTTACGCCAAAGATCCAGAGCAGCGTCAGGATCAGCTGCAGCCAGTCCGGCAGCAGAATATACTGGTCATTAAAAGGGTTCGAGAACCCCGAGAAGCGGATACCGGCCATATAGATAATCAGCGCGGCAGCCAGCTGCACGATCATTTTCGGCAGTGCCGGAAATTCACGGCGGCTCACTTTGTACCAGTCATCGACCAGCCCGATCCCCAGTACAAGCAGCGACCCAGCCATGACAGCTGTCATTTTCCACAGACCCGCATCCATAAACAGTATGTACGAGATCGCAAACCCACCAAACAAAGCAATCCCCGCCATCAGCGGTACAGGTTCCCTGTGCAGCTTGCGCTCGCTGTCCGGTCGCGGTTTATCCACAAAATCAAGCCGGATCGCCCAATTGCGCAGCATCGGAATCGTGATCAGCACAAACACAAACGACAGAATAAAAGCAGCAATGTATGGCATAGTTCCTCCTTATGGTCTGGTTATCATTTAATCCGTTCGAAATAGATGAATTACGATGCGAATAATTATCAGTTAAGATAACATATACGCCTAAAAAGAAACCATTACAATAGCTGCAAAAATGATATTTTTATCATAATTGGCAGTTCCCTCTGAAGAAGGCGACTCCAATCTGGATCTCCACAGCAAAAAACCGGCGCTCCTGAGGAGGCCGGCTGAATGATTGGACCGGTAGGCACAGTACAGTAATCTGTACAGGCCTGCCGATCTGATTATAAATTATGCTTCTTCGAAAATCTGTTCTACCTGCGGCATGATCTCATCCCAGCTCGCATCCGGCAGTTTGGTGACTGTTACAAAGTCACGCATCCCAAAAATGTTATCGACACCGTCGATGTTAACCAGTGCCTGTGCCAGTGCATGATCCGTGCTGTCGCCGGCTTTGACGGAAGTACTGCCTGTTCCCTCAAAGATGGCACGATCTGCGTTGATTTTAACCGAATTCGGGTTAGGGGTAGTCTGAACATTAATTTGAATAGCCATGGATAGCTCCTTTACATGTGGGATTGGTATATACAAAGCAGCCATGCTGCCTGCTTCCGTGATGGGGTCTGCGGCTGCGGTTCTGCCGCCAGACTATTGCATTTGCAAATCAGCTGTTCTTATTGCTCGGAGCCGGTATTTGGCTTCGGTGTTTTTTTCGGGTTGCGGGTCAGATCCAGGGATTCCCATCTGCCGCGCAGCCAGCTGTCGAACTCGTCGCCTTTTTCGCCTTCGTAGGCATTGTAGATATCAGCACGCATTTTGTTCAGCTTGTCCTTGAAGTCCTCGTACGTGTGCTCACGCGGCAGGCTCTTCTTGATACGGATCAACGTCTTGGTCATATGATTGAACAGCTCTGTGTTGTGACGCTGCGGCAGTTGTACATCCTGACCGAGACTGCGCAGCTGCTTGTGGGCTTCTCTGCGTACAGCCGTTACCGGGTCATTGTTCATCAGATGCAGCAGCAGGTCAATGACCGGCGGCTGGTCATACTGTCCCAGTTCCGTTACGGCACTCAGGCGCTGCTGCCAGTCCGCTGTACGGTGTGCTGCTTTTTTCAGTTCGCTATAATTCTCGGGCAGCTCGTATTGTTTATTGGAATGATCTTCAGTTGTCAAAATATTCAGGTCTCCTCTGTACTTCCTTATACGGAAATGTTCTTATCCAGCTTCTATACTAACATATATATAACCGGACCGCTCCCGGAATATACAATCTGCGCCCCGAATCTGCCAAAATAACGTCGCTGCGCTCCTTCCGGCGTCGATTTAGGAAGATGATCGGCAAGTATGTTACATTTATAGTGATGGCCTGTAACGCCCGGTCTATTCACGTAGCGGGTTATAGCAAATGATCTGCACAGGTTCAGAATACCACTTCGCTGTTCATGATGGTCATGTCTACATAATATTTATACCAGGTATTCCACTTTATTCGAGGAGAATGCAAATGAAAAAAGCAGTTCCAGCAGCCCTAGCAGGTCTTATCTTTCTGATTCCGGTCATTATATTGAGTGTGCTGGTATGGAAAGATTATACGAGTACGTTTCAACTGCCTGCCGAGACACAGCAGGCCGATCCGGTGTCTGTAGAAAGCTTTGTCGCCTATGTCAAACAGTGGAATGCGATCGTGATCAACTCGGTGATCTGGCTGGGCATCACGCTGTTGATCTTCATAGGTGTGCCGCTGCTGATCAAGCTGCTGACGCTTCGCAGACAGAAGCAGCTGCAGCAGGGGATCCTGATCCAGGGAACCATTGTCTCGATGGCAGAGACAGGTACACAGATCAATGACCAGCCGCTGATCCGGTTCACGGTAAGCTTCATGCATGAAGGACGCAGCGAACAGGTGGAGATCCGGCAGGTCATCTCCTATCTGCATATGCCCAAGACCGGCGACCCGGTGATGATCAGCTATAATCCGGTGAACGGCAAGGCTCTATTCATAACCGAAAATGATCAGCAAAAGAACAATCTGCCTCCCCGTGAGCCTGAGGTTATTGCATCCGCTGTGCTGCAGCAGATCGACAGCTATGGTCCGATCCACCGGAGTGAAGCGCTGCTGCTGCATTTTGAAGCTGCAGGTCAGCGATACCGTGTACCTGTCGTGCAGGCACCGGGTTTCTTTTACCAGGTCGGAGAGACCGCTAATCTGCTGCAGATTGGCAGTACGGTGCGGATATTCAGCTATGGCGAAGCGATTCCATATCGCAAGCAGGATCATACGGCGATCACCGGGCAGCTTGTTCATGTACAGAAGTATCCGCTGCACATCGACGATCGCCAGTTGATGCTGCTGGAGCTGATCACCCGAACTGAAGGCGGCGGTGTGACCCGGCTGAACAGCCAGTTTGTGCCCCCGCATATGATCGACATGCTGCAGCCGGAAGTGGATATTCCGGTCAGCGTCAAAGTCGAGGAATATAACCGTGAAGCAGCGCTGCTGCGCGGCAAGCAGGGTAGCGCCATCGTACGTTCAGTGCAGTTTCGCGGTACGAACGGCGAACGCCCGCGGGCTGTCATTATGGCAGAGCGCGGCGGTGTGGAATACCGGATCGAGCAGTCGATTGAGCCGCTGTACGGTGTCGTGGCAGGTGATGAACTGTGGGTCGCCTATGATGAACAGACACGGGAAGCGGTGATTGTGAAATATGCATCGGTGGAATAAGCAGATGATGTTGGTGGACGAGCAGCAAGCTTGCTGCTCAGCAGCTGTGCAGTGATCAGGTGACTTGTGATTATCGGATTACCGGAAAATAACATGAAGATATCGGAGGAGGAACAGGCATGCCGACTATATCGCAGCTGCTGGATCAGTACAAAATGAATTTCCCTGCACGCATGGAAGCTAGAGTACAGGAACTGGTATCCACAGGCATGATTGAAATGGAAGCCCGCAGCCATATCCGGCTGAAGATCGCGCCAGGCATACAGGCAGAGCAGATTCCGACACTGGATAAGGGTGTCCTGCGGCCAGTCAGTCCACAGCTGCTGGAGCGGTTTGCCTATGCCGGCAGCTGGCTGGATCTTGGCGAGCATATGCTGGACCCTATGCAGATGGGAGAAGTGATACACGGGCAGCCTTTTCGTGAATGGATCACTGCGATGCGGGACAACCAACAAGACAGCGCACCGGCACGCTACCCGGATGACCGGCTGTCTGTACTGTCGGTGATAAGTGAAGATGATGGAGAGTACACCCTGCTGGTCTGGCCGGAGGACAAGTCGGCCGAACCGCGGGTGTACAGATATTACAGTCAGCAGGAGCGCAAGTTCGAAGATCTGGCAGACTGGCTGCGGTGGATGAACGGTATGTCTTTTTAAATGAGTCCGGCTCGATCCATTCGAGCAATTCAGGGGGCTGGCATACTGACTGCAATCCATGAATGATATGTTTATTTAAATGGGTCCAGTTCTGCTCGTCCGTGCTGTTCGGCAATCTGACGGATGCGTGCCTGCTGCTCTGCAGCTTCACGGGCAGCCTGCTCTGCCGGATATTCTGTTGAGCCGCCCAGTACAGCGAGCTTGCTCAGCTCCATCAGATGAATGAGCCGATAGTTGGCTTCGCGAATATCGTCTTTGTCCTGAACCGCCTTTTCTATATTTTCAGGGTGCAGGGTCTCTCCTCTCAGGAAGCGGCCGTGCACTTTTTGTTTTACCTGCACAATCGATTCTTCGCCGGTCTGCACAGCCTGTTCGACTGCGGATATAGCCTGCTGGCGGACCTTTTCTTCGTCCGCTGCCCCCGCAGATAGCTGCACCTGCAGAACCAGCGCGTACTCGATCCATGTCCAGTGATCATAGTTGTTTTCAAAAGAAACGGCTGTCAGCGGCTCGATCAGCCGGCCTGCCGCTTCCGGTTCACCGGTAACATACAGCAGCCAGCCGAGCCGGACGCAGGTCTCCAGTTCGCCCTTGGCCGTGCGTCTGGCGCGGGCTGGTGTACGGGACAGATAGTCGGCAGCTTCGGTATCGCCGTGGATAATGGATAGTGCTTCCTTGAGCTTCATAAGATAGGGATGCCTCCTCGCAAAATGGGATTGATATACATACTGTATCCAGTATACAGGAGCCTGTCTTTGCTGACAGACTCTTCTCGTGCAATTGGCTGTATTGATGTTGTCGTCTGCCGTTATCGTCCACTGCTTGATCTATTCGGACGATGGATCAGATTCAGACCTGCTTGGGCAGCCATTTGCCGTACTGCTGACGCAGCCGGTGCAGTTCTTCGCTGCGGTGGAGTGCTTCCTGTTCCTGCGATTTGCCGACAGCGACGATCAGCGTCTCCAGAAGCACGAGCGGCGCAGCCATGGAGTGGAATTCCCATACTTCGCCTCTGGCAGTATAAAGCGCCACATCGGCCTTTTGCCGCATATCACTGACTGCCAGGTCGGTTACCAGAATCGTGTAGCAGCCTGCTTCGCGGGCATAATCGAGCAGCGACGCCAGCTCCGGCGACTCCGCGACAAATCCGAACAGTACGACCGCATCGCCTGCTTTCATATGGATAAAGGACCCCAGCAGTTCATGACCGCCATAGTCCATCATGCGTACATGATTGCCGAACCGGTTCAGTCGGAATTCCAGCAGTACAGCCAGCGAGCGAGCAGAGCCGGGACCATAGATATGCACCGTGTCCGCTTCCACCAGATACTGCACGGCCCGGTTGAATACATCCTGCTCCAGCCGATCGGCAGTCTGCTGCAGATAGACAGTCGTATCCATAATCTGCGCGGAAGCATTACCCTGCTCCTCCATCCGGTCAAAGGCAGACTGCAGCTTGCGCGACGGAGAGACCAGTCCCTCCTTCTGGACCCTGTGCTTGAATTCCTTGAGATTGCGGCATTCAATCTCCGCCCAGAAGCGGGAGACGGTTGAGACGCTGACCTTGCAGGCTGCCGCGATATCTTCCTCTACCATAAATGGAATACCCTCGATATTTTTGATAATATAATCGGCGACCCGCTGGTGACTACGGGACAGCCTGTTACTGGCAAAAGTAAGTTCCATGATGCGGCCCTCTGCTTTCTGTTCATTAAGCCGGCTTGGCCAGTCCAGTATGGACGGTGCAAGTCGGCTTTTGGTGTGCTGCTTTTATTCAGGATAACGTAAATGTACTGCAGCTGCTGCCGGAATAAGATTCAATTCGGCGAATCGGTAACTTCTACCTTCTTCTTGAGCAGCTTTTTGACTGCATTGGCGGCACGTACCTGCAGATGCAGCGAAGGAGAGATACTGCGGCGGCACTGCCCTGCGCGAATCGCCTGACGAATCTCGTCAACCGTCTCATAAGTACCAGGCAGCTCGTTAAACACACAGCCGACCTGGAACATCTGGTGCGCATCACTGCCAGCGACGACCGGCACATCATGCTGCTCACCCAGGGTGAGTACTTTGGCGATATTTTCCTGAATGCCGATCTCGTGCAGATCCTTGCCGTTCAGGTCAAAGGCATCGAACCGGCGCAGCAGCTCCGGTGCCACATGGTACAGATGATTGGACTCGCGGAACGGATGTCCCCCGATGACCATCAATCCTGCCGGATGACACAGATCGAACAGCCCTTCCAGCGGGATAAAATGCTCTGGCGAAGTGTAGCTCTCCAGTGCCTCACGTACCTTGAGCAGCGCTTCCCTGGGTCCACTGACCAGAATATGCCCGCCCTCGGCTACATCGACTTCCATCCCGGTAAAGATGCGGAATCCATCCCGGTCATAATAATGCCCGTTGCACGGCAGATGCTGATCCAGCGTACCATATACCTCGTCAAACCGGCGGGTATTAAAATGCTCGGTCAGAATGATCGCATCCAGACCGTGCGTTTTGGCTTCATCCAGAATGGTATAGAAGTGCTCCAGTGAAAAGTCTGTTTTCTTGGATAATTTGGCGTGAATATGAAAGTCGATTCTCATGATAGGTTCCTCCATAAAATTAAAATTCGATTAGGTGCATCATTTCAGCTAGAGGTGCTGCTTCCCGTTCTTCTCGGTATGCTCAGGCCCGAACCATTTCCCGGGTCGGCATTACCGGGCGGATATCCGTCAGCAGACGGCCGCTATCCCGGTTGTATATATTCATATATTCAGGATTCAGCGTCATATACACCGTCTCGCCGCAGCTGTATTCGGCATCCCCGAGCACACGGGCACTCAGTTCACTGCCATCGGTCATCAGCTTCACCAGCGTTTCGGCACCTGCCGGGAAGACAGCTTCGACGACAGACGGCACCGCATGCGGTATAAAGCTGCGATGCAGCTGGATATGCTCCGGCTTGATCGTCAAAATGACTGGCATCGTCTCCGTCAATGTAATGCCTTCCAGCGGAAAGGAGCAGACCGGCGAACTCAGGTACACCCGCCCGCCATCCGCCGCGATCAGCTCGGCACCCAGATGATTCGTATCCATGCCGCCACTACCGAAGAAATCGGCTACCTGCAGCGTAGCCGGTCTGCGATACAGCACCTGCGGTCGATCCAGCTGCACAATCTCCCCTTCAAAAAACACCGCAATCCGCGTCGACAGGGTCAGCGCTTCCTGCTGGTCATGCGTAACATAGATAATCGTCGCGCCCAGCTCCCGGTGCAGCCGCTTGAGCTCTGCTCTCATCTCCACACGCAGACGGGCATCCAGATTGGATAGCGGCTCATCCAGCAGCAGCACCTGCGGCTCGGTCACAATCGCTCTCGCAATCGCAACCCGCTGCTGCTGCCCGCCGGACAGCTCGCCCGGATAACGTTCGGCCAGATCGGCGATGCGTACTTTTTCCAGGGCGGCGGTGACCTTTTCACGAATCTCGGTTCTGGACTGGCGGCGCACCTGCAGACCGAATGCCACATTCTCATAGACCGACATATGCGGCCACAGGGCATAGCTCTGGAACACAAGACTCAGTCCGCGCTTGGCCGGGTCCATATGGTACGCGGTCTCTCCATTGGCTACCTCCTGACCGTGCAGCACAATCGTGCCACCATCTGCTTTTTGCAGACCGGCAATCGTGCGCAGCAGCGTCGTCTTGCCGCAGCCGGAAGGCCCGAGAAAGGTCATAAAGTCCCCCTGCTCAATCGTCAGATCGATGCCCTTCAGTATGCTTTTGCGGCCCATATCGACGCGGATTCCCTGCAGTTCAATCGCATTCATATTATTGTCCTCCAATCCCTGTGGTCAGATCTGCCTTGCCGTATCGGGTGGCCAGATAATAGACCAGAATCACAATCGCAATCATAATCATCAGCACCACATTGGTCAGCTGGGTGTAGCCTTTTTCCACATATTCAAATGTTAATGTCGTCAGTGTCTCCGTACGCGGCGTAACCAGCATGATGATCAGCTCCGTCTCCTTCATCGCCCCGATAAATACGAGCAAAAAGGCGGACAGCAGACTTTTGCGGTTCAGCGGCAGCAGAATTCGGCGAAACCGGGTCCACCAGGAAGCCCCGCTCACCTGGGCCGATTCCTCCAGCTCTCCGCCAATCTGCATGACCGACGCACTGCCTGCCTTGACGGTAAAAGGCAGTTCCTTAACGACGGTAATCAAAATAATCAGCCAGACCGTACCATATAGCGCGGGCACGATAAAATGCGGCTTGGCAAACATCGTAATATAGATGGCGGACAGCGAAATTCCCGGAATCAGATATGGGAAAAAGGAGACCTGATCGACCATACGCCCGATCCACGTCTGTTTGCCTCTGGCCGCCACATAACCGAGAATCAGACCGACCACGGCAGCGATTACCGACGAGATGGCCGCAATCCAGAGCGAATTGCGCAGTGCCAGCAGGAAGATCGGATTGTGCAGTACGCCCTTTTCACCGGAATTGATCCCGCTCACCGAGCCGCCGATCCAGTAATGCAATGTCCAGTTATCCGCCGTATACACGCCTTCGCGCAGCATAAATGTCTGCAGCAGCAAAATAAGCAGCGGTACGACCGACACCAGCGTCATAAGCATGACTGTGATCCCTGCCAGCGGACGGCGCAGACGCCCCAGCGGCATAACGGTCTTGTGGCTGTCCTTGCCAGTGACAGTAACAAAGCTGCGC
Organism: Paenibacillus sp. Z6-24; assembly: GCF_054161335.1. Taxonomy (NCBI): domain Bacteria; kingdom Bacillati; phylum Bacillota; class Bacilli; order Caryophanales; family Paenibacillaceae; genus Paenibacillus; species Paenibacillus sp. Z6-24. The sequence continues at coordinate 4,243,731 of NZ_CP096398.1, forward strand.
TGGCGGCCGACGATCCGGTGGTTCATATAGATCATCAGCATCGAGATCAGCATCAGCATCAGACTGAGCACATGCGCTTCTGTCGTCAGCCGAGCACGCATACTCGAATACAGCATCGTCGAGATCATATAGAAATCGACCGGCGTACCGAGAATGGCCGGTACCCCGTACGAACTGATCGCCCGGGTAAAGGTAAGAATAAATCCCGAGAGAATCGCCGGCAGCATCAGCGGAAATACAATTCTGCGCAATATCCGGAATCGGCCCGCTCCGCTCATACTCGCCGCCTCTTCCAGCTGGCTGTTCATCGAACTGAGCGCCGCGCCGACCAGCAGGAAAAAATACACACTGTCATGGATCGATAGCGACGCCACGATCGGCACGAATCCGTATGCCAGCCAGTCCGGCGTGCTCATATGGGTGAGCGACTGCAGAATTCCCGGCGTCCCGCCAATCTTTTCATTTTTGAAAAAAGTCAGCCATGCCTGTGCAATAACCCAGGATGGCAGCAGATACGGAATGACCGCCAGAAAGGTAATGCCTTTTTTGAAAGGAAGATCGGTACGGGTGACCAGCCAGGCCAGACCACAGCCGAGCACCATCGAGATGACCGATACACTCAGCGCTACCGCCGATGCATGCAGAATCGGCTTGTAAAACAGGGACGAACTGATGTCACTCGCCAGCACCCGCTGCCAGTGATAAAACGTAAAATGCCCCGGATTCGCTGCTGCGGTAATCCGCATATCCTGCTGCTTCCAGATGAAGGTGGCGATCAGAATCTCCACCACCGGCCAGATAATCGTATAGGCGAGAAACAGCAGCCCTATTGTACCGATCAGGTTCACCGGATTGCGCAGCCAGCCAGTCACCTGATTCCACAGACGACTCCGGTTTCGTTTCAGAGAGATGGGGGACAATGACTTGCTGGACATCCGGCTCCCTCCTTCTTTTGTATTTTGAGTTTGTAGGATTGAAGCTATGAAGCTGCAGCAATGGCAGCGATCACGCTGATCCACGGTGCAGCTTCGTCAGACTTTGATTATTTTTGCTGAATCCAGAAGTCGCGTACTTTTGGTGAAGTCATATACAGTGTGTCCGCATCGTAATCCCAGAGGTTCAGCTGTTCAAAGCCGATCGGGTTCTTGGTCTTCACATCCGAACGCGGTACCCATGATCCCACTTCGTTAAAGGCAGCCAGACCTTCGCCCTTACCATCCTGCTCGCCCATCATCCAGCGGATAAACAGCTTGCCGGCGGCCTGATGCGGCGCTTTGTTGGCAATGTACAGATATCCGGAATCCGCTACTGACGTCTTCGGCTGGATATCGTAGATCGGCTTCACATCCCAGCCATTCTCCTCGACTTTGGACACATCGCCGGAGACAGCAATACCCACTGCACCGCTCGGCGTTTTGCCGATCGCATCCAGTACATCGTCACTGCCCTTGAGGACGGTGAGTCCGTTGGCGAACAGCTGACGTATGAATTCATAGCCGACATTTTCCGTACCGCTGAGCTGAATATCCTTGCCGAACTTTTGCTTGTAGGCGGCAGCCATATCATCGCTATGTATGACCATCGTGGTGAACAGATCCATAAAAGCCGGCGAGCTGAGCGGATCGGCGACATATATGTTGTTCTTGAACTCCGGCGTGGTCAGGTCCCACCAGTTGGTGACGGGAGTCTTTTTGTAATAGTCGGTATTGTAAAAGATCGTGCGGAATTCGGCGTAGTTGGCATACCCCGGCGCTTTGGTGCGGTAAGGCTCGTCGACTTTGGGCGCGATATCATCGGGCAGGTATTTGAGATAACGTCCCTGTTCGACCATTTCCTTGCCGACCGCTCCGCTCACTTCCTTGGTGATGATCACATCCGGGTTGAACTGTCCGGCATCCTGTTCATTGGTGACTTTATCCATCATCTCGTCGGATTTGACTTTGCTCACTTCGACTCTGACGCCGGGGTACTTTTTCATAAAGGTCTCGGCGGCATCATTGGCCCGGCCGGATGTGGAATACACGACTACCTTGCCCTCCTGCTTGGCCTGGGCGTACAGCTGGTCCGCCGTTTCATTCGTCGTTATCGTCTGAGCCGCCTGTCCGTTCGCCGCCGCTTCGGTTCCTGTATTGCCACAGGCCGATAACAGCAGAGCAGGCACGAGCAGCAGAGACAGCAAGCCTGCAGGTTTGATCCATTGGTGATTTATTGATCCGTTTTTCATAAATTCCTCCTGGAATACATGATAAATGGCATCCTCCGGCATTGCTGTCCTTCAGCTTGCCGTGCGCCGCTTTCTTTATTCATATTAGGGGGGAAGTGTAAGAAGATGATTAACGAAGGGGAAGGTTTTGGTAAAAAATTATCTTTCTATTTTATTTTGATAATTTTTTTTCAAAAAAAAAAAAAGAAAAAAGAAAAAGAAAAGCGACCGCAGGCTGCCTCGGTATTGAGGGAGTCATGGTCGCTTCGGAATTACGATGGATCGTGGCTGTTCATGAAAGGAACGGCCAGGCGGGATGGATGCAGCTTTTCTCCAAGGGTGTAGAACTCGCAGAAGTTCATCATCAGCGGCTTCCAGCGGTCAGGGTCGATATGGTTGCGAGGGGGCATGAGCAGGGATTCCTCGATATGTACCTTGGCGATTCGCAACTCTACGGCGTTGATATGGCCGGTGCCCTTATTGTCAAAGGCATGGATTTGTTCGACGATGGCTTCCAGCTGCACAGGGCATTCCTGTACTCTTGGGGCGTTGACCTGATCGGCTTGCAGCGGGTGCAGGCCGGCGCCGGTGAATTTGTCGGGTTCGTGTATGTAGCCCATCGTTGCTTTGTATTCGGGTACTGGCGTTCTGCCGGTTGTAAGCGCCAGACGGTCGACTGCATCGACCTGGTCGGCGGAAGGAAGGTTCAATACGCACTGCTGCTCTCTTTGCAGATTCAGCATCGTCTGGGAGCGGCTGGACATGCCGATCATGCAGGAATGGTTCAGCCACCAGATCGATGAGATGGGTGCCAGATTAGGGGTTCCGTCTTCATTCAGGGTGCTGATCAGTACAACCGGTGTGCCGAAATACAGTATGCTTGGATCGATAGTTTGGTGCATGGGATCACTCCTCTGTAACAGGTTATGCCCAGTATAAAAGAGGCGAGAGTGATCCGTCTTTTGTTATCTTGCTTGTTCATTGCTGCTGTACATCTGCAGCCGATAGGCGGTAGGAGTCCGGCCATTTTTCTTCTTAAACAGGGTGGCAAAATAGGCAGGGTTCTGGAAACCTACATCCATGCCGATTTCAGAAACGGTCTTCTGCGTCTTCTGCAGCAGCTCTGCCGCCTGCTGCAAACGTATGGACTGGAGGTATTCGGCGGGAGAGCTGCCTTTGAGTTCCTTGAAGGAGCGCTGCAAATGAAATGGGCTTACACTGACTTCCCGGGACAGATCATCCAGACTCCAATTTTCTGCATAACGCTGTTCGATCAGCAGGGCCACATCTTCAACCCATTCGGTCCGCGGCGGCTGCAGTTGATCCGGCTGACATCTTTTGCAGGCATGGAATCCGGCATCCAGCGCTTCCTGTCCATTTTGGAAGACCGCTACATTCTCCCGGTTGGGCATACGTGATTTGCAGGACGGTCTGCAGAAAATGCGGGTCGTTTGGACAGCGTAAAAGAAAATACCGTCGTAAGAGGCATCATTACGGATGATCGCCTGCCAGTAGGTTTCTGTTAATTCCAGGCCGTTATGGTTAGACATATGATCTCTCCTTCCAATCTTGCTGCCTAATTGTTGAAATACATTGAGCTGTCTTGTATAACGTTCAAATGACTCTGCCGCTTGGCAAATCTATTCTACTAATCTCTTTTTATAAAAAATATGGAAAAAGTACCTCGGTTTCATTTCATAATTCATTTTACGCTTTTTTGCTTCTGAATTGGTTACTTCTCTTTATGTATTTTCATAAAAATCAGACTCCGACTTGTCCTGTCACCATTTTAATGCAAGCGTTACCTTTTAGCTGCTTGCTTACTCTTTTATAGCTCGCTTAGCTATTTAGTCCCTGCTCCTTATGACCGATATAAAATATGTAATTACATTTTATGTTAAGTATTACTAGATCAGGGGGAATCAGTTTGATTACACAATGGAAATGGAGCAATCTTAAAATCGGTATGAAATATATGCTTATTTTCGCTCTGGTATCGGTTATTTTCCTGGCATCTGTTGCAGCCACCTATACGGTACTGCAGAACGCCCGGAAGACAATGGAGACATCCAGTATGAAGAGTTGGGGAGCGATGAATATATCCGAGCTGCTGTCTTTGTACAACCAGAAATATAATCATATTCCTGAATATATATTACTGTCCGAGGATCGGATTTTATCCGACTATCTGGATGACAGCATGAAATTCACGGAGACCGCCAAGCAAGCCAAAACGCTGCTCAGTGCCGAACAGATGCAGGCATTTAATCAGATCCTGGAGAACAATGACAAGCTGGATCAATACTTCTTCAGTACCATCGTTCCCAATGTACAAAATATCAATACACAGAGCTTCAGCAAACTTCAGACAGAAGCCGAGCAGCTGAAAGCACAAACGATGGAAGCCGGCAATCAGCTCAAGGAAGTCGCCAGCCGGGAGAGCGGCCAATCCATCGAGCAGACCAAAAAAGGCATGACCACTACCGTCACCTTGCTCGTCGTATCCGGAATCACCTCTATTGTAATCGGCTTTGTCCTGATGTATGTGATCAGCCGCCGCATCAACCGGGAATTGAACAAGGTCGTTCAGGCGAGCGACCGTATCGCCGAAGGTCAGCTGAATAATGAACCGCTCCTCTATACCGGCAATGACGAGATCGGGCTGCTGTCCGACTCGATTAACCGAATGGGTACTTCCCTGCAAAATATGATCCGTGAAGTGCAGGTACTCGCTGTGGAAATGGATACTCACGGGACCGCATTATCCGATGTATCCGGCAGAGTTAAAGAAAGCAGCGAACAGATTGCCATCACTATCGAGGAACTTGCTTCCGGAGCCAGCAGCCAGGCAAACGAAACAACAGAAATTGCCGAAAGTACACACGAGTTCAGCGGACGTCTCGATCGTGCCCGCGCGCACAGCGAAGAGCTGGTTACCTTCTCCGGTGAAGCGCTGAATGCTTCCATCAAAGGCGACCATCAGATGAAAGCCTCCCTGGAACAGATGAGCGTGATCAATCAAGTCATGAACCAATCTGTAGATAAAGTAGCCAGTCTCGAAGCCAAAACGCATTCCATTACGGAAATTACCGATGTGATCAAATCGATTGCCAAGCAGACCAACCTGCTGGCGCTGAATGCTTCCATTGAAGCCGCACGCGCAGGTGAAGCCGGCAAAGGCTTCGCGGTCGTCGCCGGAGAAATCCGCAAATTGTCGGAAGAAGTCTCCCGCTCGGTCGAAGATATTACTGGCGTGATTAGCGACATTCAGGAACAATCTACCGTCATGTCCCAGGAACTGAAGCAGGGCTATGCAGAAGTATCCGAAGGCACGCAGAAGATCGAGATCACCGGACAGTACTTTGCCGAGATCAAGCAGTATATTGAAGACATGACCGGACGCGTCAGTGCCATTTCCGATACGGTACAGCATGCCCAGAGCGCCAGCAGCCAGATTAATGAAGCGGTCAACAACAGTGCCGCCATTTCCGAAGAGTCGGCAGCAGGTGCCGAGGAGATCTCAGCTTCCGTCCATGAACAAAAAGCTTCCATCGATCATATCTCCAGCAGCGCCTTGCAGCTCAAGGAAATGGTCGAACGAATGAATACCATGATCGGACGCTTCCATCTGTAGATGAAGCCGATATCAGGAGGATATAACATGAGAAAAACCAAAACACTGCTCGGAACGCTGCTGCTTGCCACTGCCGTACTGTCGACCGCCTGCGGACCGGCACCGGCTGCTCCGACTGCCGACCCTGCCAAGGTCAAATTGACGCCGGACGACAAGCCTTATGTAGGCTTCGTTCTCGATACACTCAGAGAAGAGCGCTGGTACAAAGACAAAGCGCTGTTCGAGAAAGCCATTCAGGATCAGGGCGGCCGGGTCAAGACGCTCGCAGCCAACGGGCTGGACGATGTACAGCTCAAGCAAGCTGAACTGCTCATCCATGAAGGGGTCGATGTGCTCGTCGTTGTGCCGCATGATGCCGAGAAATCCGCTGCTATCGTCGAAAAAGCCCACGCCGTCGGAATCAAAGTCGTCTCCTATGACCGGTTGATCAAAAATGCGGATGTGGACTACTATGTGTCTTTTGATAACGAGAAGGTTGGCGTAATGCAAGCACAGGAAATCGTCAAACGTCAGCCGACCGGCAGCTATGCCTATATCGGCGGTGCCAAAACCGACAATAATGCCATCCTGTTCCGCCAGGGTGCCATGAGCGTACTGCAACCTTTGATCGACAAAGGCGATATTCGCCTCGTGTACGATCAGTACACCGAAGGCTGGGACCCCGCCACTGCACAGAAAAATATGGCCTCTGCCCTCCAGCAAAACGGCAACAAGATCGATGCGGTCGTCGCAGCCAATGACGGAACAGCCGGCGGGGTCATTAATTCACTGCAGGCCGCAGGTGTCAGCGGTGTACCCGTATCCGGACAGGATGCCGAACTCGCCGGTGTACAGCGCGTTGCCAAAGGTACTCAGGCGATGACCATTTACAAGCCGATCACAGCCATCGCCAAACAGGCTGCCGATATGGCACTGCAGGTAGCACAGGGGACAGCCATCCAGACGACCAGCCAGGTAAATAACGGCAAAATCGACGTCCCTTCCATCCTGCTGGAGCCTACCGCTGTGACTGCAGACAATATCCGTGATACCGTCATCAAGGATGACTATCTCAAGGAAGCCGACATTTACGGTACGAAATAAATTATTACAGCTTTTGTGCCCAAAAGGTCTGCTGTTGATACATCACCCATCATAAAACACAAACCACAAAAAGACCGAAACTGCATTTGCAGACTTCGGTCTTTTTGTGGTTTCCAAATTAGTTCGTGGAATGATCGTTGATCGTTTCTGTTATGGAGCGATCAGCGATTTTTTTGTTGATCATTTTCGGTATAGCACAGTCAGCGATTCTTTTGCTGCACGATAGCTGATCAGGTGAGGCTTACACCATCACTTTGCAAATATCATTCGTAAATTCAACCGGGTCCTGAATCGGCAGTCCTTCGATCAGCAGCGCCTGGTTGTACAGCAGGTTGGTGTACAGGCCCAGCTTCTCCTTGTCGCCTTCATACGCTTTTTTCAGGGATTGGAATACGTCGTGGTTGACGTTGATTTCCAGTACTTTCTCTGCTTTGACATCCTGTCCGTTTGGCATCATTTGCAGGATTTTCTCCATCTCGATCGACAGTTCGCCGTCGGTGGACAGGCAGACCGGATGGGATTTGAGGCGTTTGGATGCTTTAACATTTTTCACTTTGCCGCCCAGCGTTTCTTTCATCGCTTCGAACAGCTCTTTATTGTCATTTTCCTCTGCCTGTGCCGCTTCATCCTTCTCGTCCGGCTCGATGCCAAGGTCGCCGCTGGATACGGATTTGAATTCTTTTTCCTTATAGGCAGCGATGACTTTGAGTGCGAACTCGTCGATATCGTCGGTCAGATACAGAATTTCGTAGCCTTTATCGGAGACCATCTCGGTCTGCGGCAGCTTCTCGATGCGCTCAATGGAATCACCGGCTGCATAGTAGATATACTTCTGATCTTCCGGCATACGGGATACGTACTCATCCAGCGTAACCAGCTTCTTCTCTTTGGATGAATGGAACATCAGCAGATCCTGCAGATCGTCCTTATGCATGCCGTAGTCATTGTACACACCGAACTTGAGCTGGCGGCCAAAGGAAGTGTAGAACTTCTCATAGTTCTCACGCTCGTCACGGATCATGCTCTGCAGCTGCGATTTGATCTTGTTTTTGATGTTTTTGGCGATCAGCTTCAGCTGGCGGTCATGCTGCAGCAGTTCGCGGGAGATGTTGAGCGACAGGTCTTCGGAATCAACCATCCCTTTGACAAAGCTGAAGTAATCCGGCAGCAGGTCCCCACATTTGTCCATGATCAGTACGCCGTTGGAGTACAGTTCAAGCCCTTTTTCGTACTCTTTAGTGTAATAATCGAACGGTGTATTTTCCGGGATAAACAGGATCGCATTGTATACGACAGCACCGTCGGCACTGATATGCACATGCTTGAGCGGCTTGTCAAAGCCATAGCGTTTCTCCTGATAGAAGTTGTTGTAGTCCTCGTCAGTCAGTTCGCTTTTGTTTTTGCGCCAGATCGGGATCATGCTGTTGACGGTCTGTTCTTCGGTATAATCCACATATTCCGGTGCTTTGTCTTCCGCATCGCCTTCCTGCTTCTCGGCCGGACGGCTGCTGGTAATATCCATCTTGATCGGATAACGGATAAAGTCGGAATATTTCTTGATGATCGCGCGCAGACGGTATTCTTCCAGATACTCATCATACTGATCATCTTCGGTGTTTTCTTTTACTTTCAGAATAATATCGGTACCTACAGTATCCTTGTCCGCCGGTTCAATCGTGTAACCGTCCGCTCCATTGGAATACCAGCGATATGCCTGGTCACTGCCCAGTGCACGCGTAATAACAGTCACTTCATCCGCTACCATAAAGGCTGCATAGAAGCCGACCCCGAATTGCCCGATAATATTGTGACCATCCTGGGCTTCGTTTTCTTTTTTGAAAGCGAGCGAGCCGCTCTTGGCGATGATACCCAGATTGTTCTCCAGTTCCTCTTCGGTCATTCCGATTCCTGTATCGGTAATTGTGAGGGTTCTGGCGGCTTTATCCGGTGTAATCTTAATAAAGTAGTCCTCTTTGTTGAATGTGAGCTGATCGTCGGTCAGTGCCTTGTAGTAGATCTTGTCGATGGCATCACTTGCGTTGGAGATCAGCTCCCGCAGGAAAATCTCCCGGTGTGTGTAGATCGAGTTAATCATCATCTCCAGCAGACGCTTGGATTCTGCCTGAAATTGCTTTTTCGTCATAACGATTATTGCTCCCTTCATGAGTATATGTAAGTGCTTATGCACTTGCTTCCAATCCGTTAATTTAGCACTCGTATGAATAGAGTGCTAAACCCTATCTTTTATATATCACACCCTTATTTTGGATGTCAATGTTAAGTGAGCCGCGGGCATCATTTCATTAATTAACTGAACTATTATATAATGATAAGGAACAACACGAAGGAGGATTCGATTGATGTCGAACGATTACAGCTTTTTGCTGAAGCCTCTGCCCGGCTTTGAACGGGCGAATCTGATCGGCAACATGGCGACGATTGCCTCTTATTTTAACCGCGGCTATTTGCAGGCTTTTGCCCATGCCTGGACCTTCCCTGAGTATCAGGCTCATGTGCCGCTGGAATATCAGGCGCTCGGACAGGAAGCAAGAGCGTATCACACTACATATGAGCAGATTCTTGGGGCCAGCCGGCTGCAGCACCGGATTCACCGGAATCAGTCTGCCCAGCAGGCACTGGAGATCATTCAGCAGGAAAGCCGGCAGCAGCGTCCTGTACTTGTCAAGGGCGATACCTTTTGCTGCTCTTGGCTCAAAAAGGATTATCAGCAGCTACATAATGCCCATTTCTATATTGTGACCCACCATGATGAATTATCCCATCAGCTGCGCTGCACTGATGTAGCCTATCTGACACAAAATCATGCGCAGCCATTTGCAGAGTTTGAAGCCGGATTTACCGGCGATCTGATTACCTTTATACCATCAGCGGAAAGTGCTCCGTCAGCTGCCATTGATCCGTATACTTTGCTGATCCAGTGCGCCCGGCGTAATCTCGGGCATGAAGATGGCAGCATCCCGGTCTTTGATTCGATGGATGTGCTGGCCGAGCGGCTGGTCGAACTGGATCAACTGGAACAACAGCATGCTGCCACTGCCGTATCGGAGGCCGAAGAGCATCTGCAGCTGGAGATGCTGCTGGTGATGCAAGCACGGATTCAGTTCCTGCTGCTGCTCGAACATCTCACAGATCCGGCGGCAGGAGAAACGCTGAAATTTATTTTGAATGCTTTTCGGCAAAGTGTGCGCAGCTGGAGTGCCATCCGGGAATCGTACCGGAAGATCGCGCCATCCACCGATGAGCGGATCACCCGGGTGCAACAGATCGCCGAACAGATCCGTGTAGTTGCCATGCTGGAGCGCAATATCGCCCAGACTATTTTGCATGACCAGCAGATACGCCGTATTCATGAGCAGTATGAACAACGCTGGAAAGTGATCCAACAGCTCCATGGATAGAGGGTCTGCCATAAGACTCAACAGATGACATATCATGATAAAATCAAAGACGACAGTCTGATACCTGTCGTCTTTTTTGGCTGTTACATATGATCCAGCACATCGGTCAAATGATTGACCAGAGCTGCGGTATATTGTCCATCCGGATCCAGCGAAGGATCGAGAATGGTCACTTCCATTCCGACAGCGAGCCGATGGGATACGAGCGAAATGAGTATCTCCGCCAGTTCCTCATAACTCAGTCCATCGGGCTGCCGGCTGTCGACCGCTGGCATCAGCGCATCATTCAGCACATCCACATCCAGATGGATCAGGAAACCATCCAGTTCCTGTTCATTCATCATCGCCAAAAAGGACTCGACCATCGGCTGAATGCCTTCGCTGCGCACGCGTGCCAGATCGTAATAATGCACGTCCGATTCCAGCACCGGCTTCACATAAGCCTGATCATATTCCCGATTGCCGACACAGAAGATATGCTGCGGCTCCACATAGGGCTTGCACTGTTCCAGATTGGTCAGCCGCTCATCGCCTACTCCGGCAGCAATCGCCAGATCCATCCCGGCAATGCCTCCGGTCTGCGAGAGATCAGGCGTTATATAATCCGTATGGCCATCCAGGAAGAACAGACCATATTTGCCTCGCTGCTTCAGGGCCAGTGTACTGCCGATCAGTATGCTGCAGTCACCGCCGAGGATCAGCTTGAAGCTGTCCCGCTCCAGCTGGCGGCTCATCAGCTGTGCCTGGCGAATCGCATAATCCGAAGCAGCCTCCATATTCAGTATGCCTGAAAGCTCATCCTGTTCCATCCCATAAGCCGGTGGTTCCAATCGAAATACCTGCTCGGCCTGCAGCCGTTCATGAAGCTCGTGTTGATGCAGCCATTCCGGCATCCGGTTGACACCCGGTTCGTGATCCGGGTTTTGCTGCCGCAGTCCCAGATTGGTGGGAAATTCAAAAATATCAATTGCTCGCATTCTCATTGTGGTATTCCTCTCTCTATGGGGCGAATCTCTTCCGTAACTTGTACCGTAACCTGTAACGTTCAGTCTGTTCGGAATCCTCGCCTGTATATGTAATCAGTCCGGATAAATGCGTATGGCATCATGCGGTAATCCCGCTATATGACGCAGATGGGCAGTTACATTTCCTTCTTCTTCCCTATTATATTCCAGTCCCAGACAGGAAGCCACCTGCCGGGCCGTTCGGCTGAACAGATCGATCGTTGCAAATACCGCCTGCCAGACAGACTCCTCCTCTGCACAGGAGTACGTAGCCAGCAGTGCCTGCCAATCCTCTGCCGATACATACTTATCCAGATATTTGCCGCTTTTGCCGATGCTGATCTGCCACCCATGCCGATCTCCTGCCTGCCAGGACAGCATCCGGATCAGCATCGGGCGTACATACCTGTCCAGATGTTCAAGCGCGTACAAAATCTCGCGCCGCCACAGCCCTTTGGCAATATAGGTGGATACCCACCAGAATTCATTGCAGCACTCCGCAAATTGGACAGCTGTCGGCTGCATCACCCGGTAGTCTTCATCTGTCGGTTCCGGCAGAGCCGGTATGCTTCCATCCTTGTCCAGCAGCAAGACCGTGAGCTTGTCCTCCTGCAGATAGGCTTCACACTGCTGAATTGGCAGCAGCCGCAGATCGATCCGGTTGCCATCGGCGAACAGCATCAGATAGGCAAAGCTGCCGCTGGGATGAGGCGGATCCGATGTAGAATTATCCGGAATCTGCATGATCAGCCGCTCGCCAAAATAATCCACCCAGCTATGATCCGAGGTAAAGGAATCCACATCCGTAACCAGATACACCACATCATAATCCTGAAAAGGATCTTCTGGTGCATTCTCATTCACCCGGGAACCGTTCATGGCGACAGCCCGGATGCGCTCATCATTACGGGCATAGTTCAGGATCAGATCCATCATTTGCTGGTTATTGCGCATCGTTATCAGGTTCCTTTCTTTGCGTCTGTCAGAATGATGTACAAATGGATATTGTTAAATTATACCTAACATGGACGGAGATGGGTATCGGTTATGGAAGAATTAATATCTTTTCAACAAAGAGTTAATATTCCTCTTAATAATGGAAAAAGTTCCCCAATCCGAACGCTGTTCAAAGCGCCAGGACCGGGGAATCGATAGGGAAGAACTGTCTTTTACATTCATGTTGGAGGTTGACGCATTAACTTGGCTTACTGATTTTCCTTGGTCACCAGCTTCAGCGGAGCAGGGATCGACTTCTCGACCGTTTTGCCCTGCAGCACATCGCGCGCGGCATCTACAGCCATTTGTCCGATCAGTTCGGGCTGCTGGGCTACGGTAGCGGTCAGTTTGCCTTCCTTAATCGAATTCAGCGCGTCTTCGTTGCCGTCGAATCCGATCACGGGAATGTCCTTGCCGGAGCTCTGGATCGCTTCGATCGCACCGAGTGCCATCTCGTCATTGTGAGCGAATACGGCCTGTACATCCGGATTACCCTGCAGCAGATTCTCCATCACGGTCAGACCCTTGGTACGGTCAAAGTCTGCCGCCTGGCTGGCGACGACATCCAGTTCCTTGTCGGCTACATCGTGGAATCCTTTACCGCGTTCACGGGTAGCGGAAGCGCCCGGTACGCCCTGCAGCTCGATGACTTTGGCATCTTTGCCAAGTTCCTTGACGATGTATTCGGCTGCCATTTTGCCGCCTTTGGCATTGTCCGAAGCGACCAGCGCTTTGACATCGCCCTTATCTGCAGAGCGGTCCAGCGTAACGACCGGAATATCCAGTCCGTTCGCCGATTGCACAGCTGCCGAGATGGCGGCGGAATCGGTCGGGTTGATCAGCAGCGCATCCACACCCTGCTGCATCAGATCATCGACATCATTGCTTTGCTTCGCCGAGTCATTCTGTGCATCAACGACGATCACTTCGATATTCAGCTTTTTCGCTTCCTTCATGACACCGTCTTTGAGCGATACGAAAAATGGATTGTTCAGTGTGGAAATGGATAGTCCGATTTTGATTTCACCGGGTTTGGCCGACTTTTCCGATTTGGCCCATTCCGGCGGCTGCAGGGAGCAGCCGGAGAGCAGCACAACGATCATGACAGCGGCCAGTAAAGGTACGATTTTTTTCATGCCTGATTCCTCTTTTCCTTTTTAAAATCTATCGGTTATGCCGACTTTTTGCGATCGATTAATACAGCGATGACGATAACGATCCCTTTGACGACCATCTGGTAGAACGAAGATACACCCAGCAGATTCAGACCGTTGTTTAGTGTACCGATAATGAGCGCACCGATCAGCGTACCGACAATGCGTCCGCGTCCGCCGGACAGACTCGTGCCGCCGAGCACTACCGCTGCAATCGCATCCAGCTCGTATGATGTACCTGCTGTCGGCTGTGCCGAATTAAGACGGGAAGTCAGGATTGCCCCGGCGAGTGCGGATAATGCACCAGCCAGCGAATAAATCATGATTTTGACACGTGGTACCTTGATACCGGATACAATCGCCGCTTTCTCGTTACCGCCGATTGCGTACGTTTTACGACCAAAAGGCGTTTTGTGCAGGATCACCCATAGGATGATAAAAGCAATCGCCATCGTAATCGCCGGCACCGGAATGCCGAGGAAATAACCGCGTCCGAACAGCTGGAATGCCATGCTGTCGCCGAGCCCCGTGATCGGATTACCGTTGGTGTAGACAAGCGTCAGTCCGCGGAAGATGGTCATCGTCGCCAGTGTGGCGATAAATGGTGCCATTTTGCCCTTGGTGATCATGAGTCCGTTCACCATACCCATCACGCCACCTGCGGCACAGCCGATAATGATCGCCAGAATCGGGTCCACGCCTGCCAGCATCAGATTCGCTACAAACGCACTGGATAGCGCCAGAATCGAGCCGACCGACAAGTCGATACCGCCAGTCAAAATAACAAAGGTCATACCAAATGCAATCAATGCATTAATCGCAACCTGACGCAGCAGGTTCAAAATATTAAGCGGTTCCAAGAAGCCGGGGTTCAATACCGATACAATAATGACCAGAATAATGAATCCCAGCAATGGACCGAGCTTCTGTGTAACATTGGATAATTTGAAGTTTTTCTCTGATTTTGGTTTGGTTATCGTTGACATATCACTGTCCTCCTGTAGCTAGCGTCATAATAGTTTCCTGGGTAGCGTCCTGGCTGGACAGTTCCCCGCTGATTCGTCCTTCATGAACGACCACGATCCGGTCACTCATGCCCAGCACCTCCGGCAGTTCGGAAGACACCATGATGATGGCGACCCCGCGATCGGTCAGTTCATTCATCAACTGATAGATTTCACGCTTGGCGCCCACATCGACTCCGCGGGTCGGTTCGTCCAGAATGAGCAGACTTGGTCCGATACCGATCCATTTGGCGATAACGACTTTTTGCTGATTACCGCCGGAGAGGCTGCGAGCGGGCGTCTCGGCCGACTGCGTTTTGACCTGCAGCCGCTTGATCAGTGTATCGACGAATTCGGCTTCTTTTTTGCCGGAAATAAATCCTTTGGACGAGAAGCTGAACAGATTGGGCAGCGCCATATTTTCACGAATGGAGAAGTCCAGTACCAGACCTTCATCCTTGCGATCTTCGGTAATAAAGCCGATTCCGTGCTTGACCGCATCATCCGGTCTGCGAATAGTCACTTTTTTGCCGCGTATCCATATTTCGCCGCTGTCCAGCGTATCAAGACCGAACAGGGTGCGCATAATCTCGGTCCGTCCCGAACCCATCAGACCGGAGAAGCCGACGATCTCTCCCGCACGTACGTTAAAGCTCACATTACGAAACTGGCCTTTTTTGCTCGCTTCCTTCACTTCCAGGATCACTTCGCCGGGATGCGGAGATCGTACCGGGTAGCGCTCGGTCAGCTCGCGTCCGACCATCTTTTTCACGACTTCATCAAAGTTGGTATGCGGAATCTCCTTGGTATCTACCGTTTTGCCATCCCGCATAATCGTAATCCGGTCACAAATCGCGAAAATCTCTTCCATCCGGTGCGAGATATAGACGATCGAGACGCCTTCTTTTTTGAGGGATGCAATCACTTCGAACAGCTTCTGAATCTCGCGTTCGGTGAGCGCCGCCGTCGGCTCATCCATTACGATTACTTTGGCATCGGTCATCAGCGCTTTGGCGATCTCAATCATCTGCTGCTGGCCGACGGAACAGTCTCCCGCTTCGCCCTGCAGAGGAAGATCGACAGCCAGTTTGCGGAACTGCTCTTTTGCTAACGTTTTCATTTGTCTGTTGTTGAGCAAGCCCCATTTGGAAGTCATCTCTTTGCCGATAAATAAATTCTCCAGCACCGTCATATCGCGCCAGATATTCAGCTCCTGGTGGATAAAAGCGATCCCTTTCTGCTCGGCCACTTTGGGATTATCAAAATATGTCTCCTCACCGTCGATCATAATCGTTCCCTGATCACGCTCATGCAGACCTATCAAAATGTTCATCAACGTTGATTTGCCCGCTCCATTTTCACCCATCAGTGCATGAACTTCGCCTGGACGGAGATCAAAATCAACCCCGCTCAAAACTTGGTTTGTACCGAAGGATTTGTAAATACCATTCATCTGAATCTGCATATACAATGCCTCCTTTGAATCTGCTGCCTTCTTATTTCTGTAACCGGTTACCTATTGCCGCTACTGCTGTGCTTCAGCTCCAAAATATACCCCCGCATGCAAAATGCAGTTGGCATACGGTCTGGACTCACCGGTGCGGATAATCACTTTGGCCTGCTGGCTGTGACGCTTGAACTGTTCATGACTGCATGTCGACAATGGAATATTGCCGAATGCCCTTTGCATATAGGTAAAAGTCTCCCGGTTCTGTCCGATCATCTCCTCGGCGATCGTAATCTGCTCGATCTCCATGTCTGCGGCGATGGCCTGTACCACATCCCGGAAGCTTGGTACACCATAGGTGAGTGCCAGATCGATCTTTGGCACTCCCTCCGGGACTGGCAATCCGATATCGGCAATCACAATATAATCCGTATGTCCGAGATCTGCGAGTACTTTGGCGATATGACTGTTCAGGATTCCACTTTTCTTCATTACAGTTGTTCCTCCACTTCCTGGCGTGTTGGCATTCCGCCTTGAGCACCGAATTTGGTGACAGAGAGAGACGCTGCGCGATTACCAAAACGCAGAGCATCCTGCAGTGACTGGCCTTCTGCAAGCGCCACGCCAAAAGCCGCGTTAAATGTGTCTCCTGCTCCGGTGGTATCTACCGCTTCCACTTTGTAAGTCGGTACGACTACTTCCTGCTCACCATCGTAATAACGAACTCCGTTGCTGCCCTCAGTCACAAACAGACGGTTCGGCTGTTGACGAAGTGCTTCCTGCAGGGTCAGTCCTTCAAAAAGAACCGCAGCTTCGTGCTCATTCGGCGTAATATAAGAGACATTGTTAATCACCGCTTCACTCACATGACGTGCAGGAGCCGGATTCAGCAGCAGCGGTACATTCGCTTTTGCACAAATCTCGCTTACATAAGCGACCGTCTCTTCGGGGATCTCCTGCTGGATCATGACCATATCCGAACTCTGAATGACTTCAACCGCCTTGGCTACATAATCCGGTGTGACATGATCATTGGCAGCCTTGACCACGATGATGCTGTTGTCTCCTTCGGCCAGAATAATATGGGCAGTACCGCTCTCCATATCTGTAACCGGTTCCATATAATCAGTATTCACATGATTTTCTTTAAAGTTTTGTAAAATCGCTTCGCCCAGGTGATCATCGCCTACCCGGCCGATCATGGTTACTTCCGCGCCCAGACGTGCCGCAGCTACGGCCTGATTGGCTCCTTTGCCGCCAGGTACCGTTTTGAAGCTTTCTCCCAGTACCGTCTCACCTGCACCCGGCCGCCGGGAAGACGTAACGACCAGATCCATCGAGCAGCTGCCGATCACGCAGATTTTGGCTTTGGCAGAAGATGATAATGTATGTTGAGATTGAGACATGATAAGATTCCACCTTTCGTTATGACTATTTTATATTAAGACAACTCTCTCTCTGACAGCGGACGGGTCGTCTCCCGTTCGATAAACTGCACCGGCATCTGGATCGTACGCTTCTCTACGGCAGTGCCTTCGATCAGCTGAATCAACAGATCGGCGGCCGCGCGCCCCATATCATAAGCAGGCTGGCGTATCGTCGACAGTGCCGGCGATAACAAATTGCTGAGCGGGGTATCATCAAATCCGATAATCTGCACGTCGCCCGGAATCTTTTTCCCGAGACGATGGGCTTCCTGAATGATGGCTGCGGCCGTAATATCATTACTGGCGATCACTCCGTCGGTATCCGGATGCTGCTTGAACAGCTCTCTCGCCCACCGATCGGCTTCGGTAAAGGAAAACGACGAGGTCTGCGTGACCTGATAGTTCATACCCATATCCTGCAGCACTTCAATCGCACCCTGAAAGCGGTCCTGCGCCGGACGAATATGAGCCGGTCCCTGCATCACCGTAATCCGCTGGCTGCCGCGCTGAACCATCTGCTGTGCCGCCAGCCGCCCGCCTTCCCGGCCGTCCGCATAGACCGCCGGGCGATCACTCGATATACGATCGAGAAAAACTACCGGGATTTTCAGCGAACGGTACGAAGCCGAACCCGGATCATTGGTAGACGAGATCACACCGACTACGTTATTTTGCACAAAAGTCTGTATGTAATCCTGCTCTTTGATCTGACTCTCATCACTATTGCCAAAGATCAAGCGGAATCCGCTCTCCTGCATCCGATCCTCCACTCCACGAGCGAGCTGTGGAAAATAAGGGTTCGTAATATCAGGCAGCAGCAGACCGATCAATCTGGATTTGCGTTTATATAGGGAACGCGCCACTTCATTGGGCGTATAGTTCAATTCCTGGATAGCGTTTTCAACTTTGCGCCGGGTATCTTCATGAACATAGCCGGTCTCGTTGATGACACGGGAGACGGTGGCTACCGATACACCTGCATGGCTTGCTACATCTTTTATAGTTGTCATTTGCTGCTCACCTCGAATCTGTAACCGGTTACATATATAAAATATCACAAGGTTTTGATTTTGGCAAATGGTATTTTTTCATATGAGTATGGAGAGGTTGTGCAGGGTTGTACTCAGTTTAAGCTGGTTTTGCTTTAACTGCTTCAGTGCGCTTTGCATCATCCATTGGATCTTATTTGATGCTTTCTATTACATTGCATTGTCCGTAATCATTATTACCTGCCGCTATCGTATCGTTACGTAACTGTTTCGTCTGCAACACCGCTTTCTTTCATTAATTTCTTGATTATATATTTTCTTATTCGACGTAGTATTGCAGACTCCTCTGCAGTTACTATCACTACTGTCCCATTCAGTAGGAGTTTTATCAGCGCCTTTGTATCTGTAGGAGAATCAGCCCTGCAGATGAAGGGTAATAAGCAGCAATATAGACGATATCATGCAATTACCTACCTGCAACGCAATTTATTTTACAACCCAAATTATTAGGCAGCTATCTGAAGATAAATCTCGTCTTCCCATCGATCCTCATCTCAAGGAGGCTTCTATGAAAACACTTCGCAAGTTCATTCTGGCATTTCTGCTGGCTAACGTGATCGGCAACCTCAGTTTTCGCAGACTTTCCCTTTTGCAATATGATATGGCCGCCGGATGGTTTACGCTGGAAAATGGGATCAAGTATCTGGTCAGTCTGTCCTGTTATATTGCCGTAGCTGTGTGGATTTATCAGATCCTGGAAGGCTTGGAGAAATGGCGAGAAGAGAATAAGAGCCGGTAACCGCTCGGATACAAAGAATAGTTGCCGACATGAAATGGGTACTAGGAATTAGCGTTGGAATTCTCACTTGTTTGTATTTGTACTTGTTCACTTATAAAATATGATAACAGACTCGAGCCTGACTAAGGAGGTATTCATTATGTTTGGTGGCGTAGGTATTCCCGGAGTGATTATGCTGATTGTTGTACTGATCGCACTTGTCTGGCTGCTTCGCTTTGTTATGAAAAAGCTGTGTTAATACCAGGATTATACATAAACTATAACATGACAAGCAGCCTTTTATCCAAGCCTTACCATACAAATGAATTATCAATTATGTTTGTACAACAAAGAGATCATAAAGACATATTCATGAAGGTACATATGTACAAATAGATGCACAGAGCGCAGGAAGGGGAATAGGGGCGACGAACGACATTTAAGCCTGGAGATCCTCATCTTCTCCCACAACCCAAGGATCTCCAGGCTTAACCGGAGGCCGTGCCCCTATCTCTTTCCGGAGCGGTCTATGGCAAACCCTCCAAATTTATTTCAAATTCCACACAGCATTGTGATTTTAATCACATATTAAATTTTAGTTTTAATTTAATATAAAGACATGAAAGAGATGATCATCTTCCATCAAAAAGCACCCAACACGAAGTCACCAGACTTCAGATTATACATTCACCAACCGGGCCGTTACAGCGGCACCCTATACCAACCCAAGGAGTGATCCATCATGAACAGATGGCTTAGAGAAAACAAAGTGGCAATGTGGTTATTGACTGTACTTCGCGTATATATCGGCTTCCAGTGGATTGAAGGCGGCTGGGGCAAATTGACTGGCGGATTCGACGCCACCGGGTTCCTCACAGGTGCAATCGCCAGCACCGGCGGCGAGCATCCAAGTGTCCAGGCAGGTTGGGGCACGTTCCTCCAGAACTTTGCACTGCCGAATGTCGAGCTGTTTAATGTAATCGTACCGATCGGCGAATTCCTCGTCGGTCTGGGACTGATCCTCGGTACGTTCACTACAGTCGCCGCATTGATGGGCATGGTCATGAACTTTGCCTTCCTTTTCTCGGGTACTGTGAGCACCAACCCGTACCTGCTGCTGGCCGAGATCTTCATCGTCGTCGCTGGTGCCAATGCCGGTAAAATCGGTCTGGACCGCTGGGTACTGCCTTACCTGAAAGCCACTCTTTTCAAAAAACATACCAAACATGGCGGCACACCTGCAGCACCCGCTCCCGATCATAGAGCAGCTTAACCAGAGAACATCCAGCGGATTCATATACAAATAAAGAACCGCCCACTTCCCTTCATAACCATACTGTGTATCACCTGACAATCCCCCTGTACGCTTCGGCTAAAGAAGCATGCAGGGGGATTGTCCTTTTCTTATCAGAATAAAGGGAATGATAGTACGTGGGCGCTCATGATAAATTCCACCGATAGGTACTGCTGCTATTGGTAGGTGTTATCACTCACGGTTGGCACCGCCTGCTCCCCATACGTATCTGCCAGAACCGAACTGCCCGGCTGATTATAAAATACGAGCAGTTCCTGCAGCACCACCCAATTGGGTGATGCATCAATTACCAGCATCAGTCCCTCATATTTGCCTGGCGTTACCGGAATCGGCTCCAGCACACCCCCTGCCGGATTATACGGCACCTGTACCTGTCCATCGTACAGCAGTATCCAGTCCCTGCCTTTGAGACCATAGATTATATAGTGCTGTGCTGCGGGTGGATGCACGGTAGCCACCGGCTGCACCGCATGAATATCGATAGGCTGGGAAAAGGCGAAATTGATTGTGCCATTTTTGTGTTCTCCACTCTCCGGCACCCAGCCCTGGCGCAGGTTACGATCCGCTGCATAGTCCGGCAGGGCGTTATCAAACGAACCGGATGCGGTCACCTTGGTGTCCAGCGGCAGGAAGTCTCCGGTGCTATAGCTTCGCGGCGTAGCGACAGCCACTTCCGAATAGCCATAGTCTTCACCATTCACAACTGCCTGTACCAGTACGTAATAAGGACTGCCATTGTTGATCAGACCTGTCAGCGTATAACCGGCATAGGCGTCCTCGCTCACAGTCACCATCTCGGTCTGCGCAATATCGCCGTATTCATTGCCATAGGTGATCCGGTATTGATCGGCTTCTGCTACCTTATCCCAGGTGAGCAGGAGCTGCGCATTCCCGCTCGTCGCCTTTACATTCTGTACCGGAGTATGGTCGGTGTTATAACGTACTTCGTTGACGAAGATTGGCGCGGTGGACGACTCAATGCGCACACTAATATCGGTATACCAGCCCGGCGCCACGGGAAAAGGTTCCAGTGCTACCGGAGACTTAGCCCCTTCCAGATGAATCTGTCGCTGGGCCAGCACTTGCTCGGATGACCCTCTTCCCTTAAAGATGGTATAGGTCAGGTTACTGTCTACCGCTGCCGAGACGATGAGCTGAAGTTCGCTTACATAAAGCGGATAGAAAAATTCATAATACAGCTCGCCCTGCGGATCGTTTCCATCATGCCTCCACGTAGTGGACATATTATGATCTCTCGTATTAATTACAGGATGACGATACCACTCATCGTTGGAGCCACCGGTCATATAACTCGGAAAATCAAAACCGTCGACCGGTATATTGAGCACTTCATTGGAGTAGTTGCTTCGTGATCCACCATCCAGAGCAGCTACGGTCAAATAGTAGGTCTGTCGATTGTTCAGATTAGGAATGGTGAGCCCGCTATACGTATCGGCGGCTACATCGAGTGTCTGCGTATATACACCCGATTCAGGACCATATCTCACCCGATAGCCGGAAGCGCCGGATACCGGCTGCCAGGTCAGATGCAGCTGCTGATTTCCATAGATTGTCTTCAATCCTGACGGGGAATTCAGATCCGAAATATACTGCAGCTCGCTGATCAGCAGATATGGCCGGGTGGACTGAGCTGTAATTCGGATACCATCATACCAGCCTTCCGGCACCGGAATCGGATCAAGAGCGACGTAATCTTGTGGGTCAAGTTTATACGTCTTCTTGCCAAGACGGCTCCATTTCCCATCTTGCAAGCCTTCCACCGTATACGTCTCGTAGCGCTTGCCTATACTGCCAGTGGACAATTGTACCGCTTTCATATTAACCGCTTCGGGAAAAACAACCTGCAGACGGGCATACCGGGCATTCAGCTTCCAGATGCTGTACCAGTTGCCATCGCCTATATTTTCCGGTTCAAATGTCACTCCTTCGGTGCCACTGGCTGTATAAGTCGTTCCCGCAGGCAGCGTACTGCCCTGCATATCTTCAATTGTATCCGCATACGAGCGACCCGCTGCGGGCAATAGTAACACCAGCAGCATACAGCAGCACATGTACCATTTAAAGCCTTTGGATCTCGTCATCATAATAGCCTCCTTTATACTGTACCCGTCCGCCTGAAGTACGTACTCCGCCGATATTATTCGTATGCTGTATCCTGCTGGTCTCTATCCGGTTATCCCAGAATTCACGTCAAATCCCTGCATATGCAGGATATTCGTTACACACCTCCTTTTACAGTGAATCTGCCTTAATCATAATCATTTAACACCTTATTGAAAATAATTATTTCCCATAAATGTATAATTAATACTCATAAAAAATATCGTCGATATTGCGTATCCCATACTGATTCTGTTTGTTTTGGATCACAGCAAAAAAAGCCTCTCTCCATCTTATGGAGAAAGGCTCAGATTTACAGCACAGCCTATTTAATTTCTGCGCTGTCTGCTGTCATCGCATAGGCGGACATCGATTCCAGATGGTCCAAGCCGCGTACGGAATCTTCCAGCAGCCGAACTTCCGAGCGGATCAGCATTTTTAATTTATCCGGCAAATGCTCCAGCTCGTCGAGTTCCCTGCCATAATCACGCAGTACCGTCTCGGTCTCCCATTGTCCGTCCTGCAGATCGTTGGCAGCAATAACCTGCTCGCGCCGGATGACCCAGCCTGCCTCCGCCGCAGCATCTCGAATGTCCTGAGGGGTGAACAGAGTACGCACATTGGCCGAGCTGCTTTCTTTGAAGCATTCGTATTTGGCCTGAATGAGGACAGAGAGCAGATGCGGAAACTGGTGCATATTCTGAATCTGGGTATCCCATTCGGCAAAGCAAAGTTTTTTGCCCCATTTGTGTATTTTGCGCAGGATAGCTGTCAATTCTTCATTGGAATTCAGATACCAGGACGCATGGGATAGTACAATATGACTGAAGGTAGCGGCAGGGAAATCCGTCTCCGGTGACAGCAGATCTACTCCGTATTCCATACGCGTCTGGAAGCCGAGTTTGGATTTGAGCAGGAATTTGGCTGAATCTCCGACAGTTACGGGACTTCCATAATTCGGTGATGCGATATCGATACCGTACACCAGCCCGTCCCGGCCGACCCGGTGAGCCAGTACAGCGGTTGTGTCTCCCTGACCGCAGCCGATCTCCAGTACTTTGCTGCCTGGCGGAATATCCCAGAAATCCACCAGATTCAGCCGATGCCGGGTCTGAACCCGCTGCATCTCCGGATGATCCTTGGCTACCGCCATACAGCTGATAATTTCGTCCAGCATATGCTCTTGCGTATCCATTGTATACACCTCTCCCTCTACGTCTTGCCTATATTGTATTGTTCAAGCAATAATGATGCAGCGAAACAGGATGCGAGCTATTTATTTATGAAATGGTAGTGGATGATACCAATCGGCAGGATGAGGATGGAGTTTCAGGCTACTTTCTAATGTAAAATTTGACATATAAAGTGAAGCGTGATAATTTAGAGTCATTCCTTTCTTGTAAATTATGGAATTTATTTTATCATTAAAAGATGGACGATATACAGAACAGGAGGAATCATCATGAAAGAGCAATGGATTCAGGAATTAAAAGCACAGCATGAACAGATTGTCGCCTGGCGCAGACATATGCACCAGTACCCGGAACTTTCGTTTCAGGAAGTAAAGACTGCCCAGTTCATCGCGGATACGCTGATCCAGTTTGGTTACCAGGTGCGTACCGGTGTCGGTGAAGGCGGCATTCTCGCCGATCTGCAGGGTGGACAGCCCGGGCCGACGATTGCATTTCGTGCCGACTTTGACGCCCTGCCGATTCATGAGGAGAATGATGTTCCTTACCGTTCGCAAAATGACGGCGTTATGCATGCCTGCGGTCATGACGGTCATACGGCGGCACTGCTCGGCGTCGCCAAAGTATTGAGCATGCATCAGGAGCAGCTGGAAGGCAATGTGCGATTTATTTTCCAGCATGCCGAGGAGCAGATTCCCGGCGGTGCCAAAGCGATGATCGATGACGGCGCACTGGATGGTGTGGACGAAGTATACGGTGCCCATCTGGCGAGCTATCTTCCGCTCGGACGAATCGGTGTCATTGCCGGTCCATCGATGGCGGCAGCCGATGGATTCTCCATCACTATTCAGGGTAAAGGCGGTCACGGGGCCAAGCCGGATCAGACGATTGATTCGATTGTGATCGGCAGCCAGGTGGTCAGCTCGCTGCAGCATATTGT
This sequence comes from Paenibacillus sp. Z6-24, assembly GCF_054161335.1. Taxonomy (NCBI): domain Bacteria; kingdom Bacillati; phylum Bacillota; class Bacilli; order Caryophanales; family Paenibacillaceae; genus Paenibacillus; species Paenibacillus sp. Z6-24. The sequence goes on from NZ_CP096398.1 coordinate 4,268,435, forward strand.
CTCCCGCCATGTGAATCCGCTCAAATCCGCGGTCGTTACCGTTGGCGTCTTCCAGGCGGGATCAGCTTTTAACGTGATCGCGGACAAAGCCAAAATCGAAGGCACCGTGCGTACTTTTGATCCGGAAGTGCGCAAGCAGATTGAAGACGATATTCGTACGATGGTGCACGGCATTACCCTTGCCGAGCGGGCAACCTATACGATTGATTATACCCACGGCTACCCGGCTGTAGTAAATCCTCCGGCACAGGCCGAGGAAGTACGTCAGATCGTCATGAGCACACTGGGCGAAGAGGCGCTGTTCGATATTCCCGAACCGTCGATGGGTGCGGAAGACTTTGCCTACTATCTGGAGCACAAGCCGGGTAACTTCTTCTATGTCGGCTCGCAAAATGAGAGCGAACATACCGGCTTCCCGCATCATCATCCGCGCTTTGATATTGACGAACAGGCGCTGCTCAATACCGGATGCGTGTTCCTCGGTATTACGGCAGAGAAGCTGCTGTCCAAGCGTGTGCCGGTGAACGGCTGACGCAGGAATGGATGGAAATGGACAGCATTGCAGGAGTCAGATGGTTCTGGGTATGTGTCTAACCGGCATGCCTGTGCGGCTATTGACCCTTTGTATAATGGAAGTAAGGACCTGGCCAGACTGCCGGGTCCTTTTTTGATGTATTGGACAGATGGATATCCTTCGCCGCCAGATATTCGTAGTCATTCATGGTTGCTGCTGTAATATGCAGGATCATGTCTTTTCCTCCAGTTCTATAAAATATTGCGAATTCCTTTGCCGATATGTGAGCGAATGCCGTTTCATTGGGTAAGTATGCTGTAGATAGCCAGACAGGAACTATTCACAGCTTCTATCACTATAACGAACGGAGAGATCAATATGGAAACGAAAAACCTGGTATATGGAATTATTACGGGAGCATTGGTAGGAGCAGGGGCGGCATTGCTGCTGGCACCGAAGTCCGGAGAAGATATGCGTTACAGCCTCAAAACAGGTACAGCAAGTGCGGCCTCTTCCGCTTCCGAGCTGGCGGTAACAGCCAAAGAAAAAACACAGCTGGCTACAAGTCGTGGTCAGGAGATTATCCAGATGATCCGTGAGATTACGCCTGTCGTACAGGAAGCGATCAGTGTAGTCAAAGAATGGAAAGAAGTGCTGCAGACTTCTGCAGGCGAACTGAAGACCGAAGTACAGGCATTCAAATCCAGTGATAGTTCTTCTTCCGACTCTTCTTCACAGGCTGCACAGTCTTCGCCATCTTCCCAGTCTTCCTCGTCTGGACAAGCTTTACCGGAAGGCAGAACTCCTTCATCCGTAGGCTTCTAATTTATCCAAATCCAGCAGCCAAGATATCTACCGGAAACGGTCTCTACCCAGAGATCGTTTCCGGCTTTTGCTGTCTGGCCGCTCTTATAGGCCCTCTTCATTTACTGCCATTACTCCCTGTCCGGCTTCTGCTTCTATTATTTCATATTCAGCCCTTCGGTATACATATATGTAATCTGACGTTATTCAACAGCATTCATGCCTGATTGGATTGAGATATGCGGTATATGTCATTTTCGGTCTACGAATTAGTGCTTACTTCCTCTTTTTCCTTTTATAAGACCGGTGTTATTTTGTGAATATGCAAGATCAGAAAAGGAAAGAATCAGATCCTGCATACAGGGAACTGATCTTATATTCCATCCACCACATTTGTCCAAAGAGGAGAAGGATAAAATGACAAAGAAAAGACTGCACCAAGGAATGACCCTGCTGTTAAGCGGTGTACTGGCACTGGCTGCTCTGCCTTTATCCGGTGCGCAGACCCATGCTGCCGATTCCGTTTCTGCCAACACTTATGAAAGCGCTATCTTATCGGAAATGCAGGCTGCTTCTCCATACAACGTCTATAATCTGACCGGCTTCTCCACCGGCAATATCGGCGGCGGCACTATCCCGGAGACCGACAGCCGTTACAAAAAAGTATACAATGCCACTGATCTCGCCCAGGCGCTGCGCAAAAATTCGGGCATCAAGGTGATCGAGATTATGAACGATCTGGATCTGGGCTGGAATGAGCTGCCAGCAGCCGCAAAGACTTCGCCTTTTGCCGCTCATAATGCCCCGCTCACCCATCCGGTACTCAAAAAAACCGGTGTCAGCAAGCTGAGTATTGATGGATTTGACGGACTGACCATTTTCTCGGCCAATGGTGCCAAAATCAAGCATGCCGGCATTACGGTCAAACGCAGTTCCAATCTCATCATCCGTAATCTGGAATTTGACGAATTATGGGAATGGGACGAAGCGTCCAAGGGCGATTATGACAAAAACGACTGGGATTACCTCACCGTCGAAGGCGCCAGCTCCAAAGTGTGGATCGATCACTGTACATTCAACAAAGCCTATGACGGCATCGTCGATGTCAAAAAAGGCAGCTCCGGCGTAACTATCTCCTGGTCCTATTTCCGCGGTGACAACGGCAGCAGCGGCAGCTGGGTCAGACAGCAAATCGAGGCGATGGAAGCGAGCAAATCCGCCTATCCCATGTACAATTATTTGCGCAGCAGCGCGGTTGGCATGACCATGGAGGATATCATCGCCATCTCCTCCGGCCAGAAAAAGACCCACCTCGTCGGCGCTACCGAATTTGCCTCGGATAATGCCGATCTGGAAGTGACGCTGCATCACAACTATTATCTGGATATTCAGGACCGGATGCCTCGCCTGCGCGGCGGTAATGCCCATGCGTATAATATTGTGATGGACGCTTCCGGTCTCGCCGCAGCCAAGAAGCGTATCACTCCGGCGATGGAAAAGGCGATTACATCCAAAGGTTATCATTTTACCGTAACCAGTAACGGCGCGATCTCTACCGAAGATGGCGCACTGCTGGTGGAAAAATCCCGTATTATGGATGTCGCTTCTCCGATTCGCAACAATCAGGCGGACCCGACCGATGCCAGCTATACCGGCAAAATCCGTGCACTGGACACCATTTATGTGAATGATGGCAAGACGTTCCGCGGTGATAGCGACAGCGCCGGCAGCCCTCTCGCTCCTTATCCGGCTCCGGCCAAGCCGTTCTCGTGGAATGGATTCAGCACACTGCCTTACAACTACCAGACCGATGATCCAGCTACACTGGTTACCCGTCTGCTTGCTGCTGATGGTGCAGGATCCGGCAAGCTGGGCTGGACCAAGGAGAACTGGCTGTTGACAAGATATTGAACCTTGTAAATCTATACATTCACATCTCATATGAAATTATAATAAAGCCTCCCCTTAATTACAGTAAGCGATTTGTAATAAGTAAAAAATTTGTTATGATTTCATATGATGTATTAAATTCAAGATTACTTTTTAAGCTTACTAATTTTAAATCTGCATTTATTTTAGATATTTTTCTTTGTTAAACAAAATATATACAAATCATAATAATGTCATCACATTATATGTTTTACCAAAAAAAGTTACCAAATACTTTTATCGCCACTCCTCTGCTCGTTTTATCTTGCAACGGGTCTGCATTAGCAATGGGAAATGATTCTCCAGAAGTCAAAAAAAATCACACCATTCCAGGCCCTGCTCAATCTTTAACAAGTTCAATAGTTCATTCCCTTGAAAACCCTAATGTTAAATTGATTGAACCTGCAGTGCCTCCTATTCCAACTTATACTAAGAATGACGTAACAAGTGTTTCTTATAATAGTACTGGTACAATTGGCACTATGAATGACGTAACAAGTGTTTCTTATAATAGTACTGGTACAATTGGCACTATGAATGCTCAGAAGTATGTATCTGTAGTTAGAAATTATGGTCTTACCGATAGTATTCCTGCAACTATTGTTTATGTAGAAGATAATGGTAGCGCAGGAAGATGGGGCGGAACTCTTAAACGGGTAAGTGTATCACAACAATCCAATTATATTACCGCAACATTCGCAGGTACTGTCACTAAAGACTCTAACTAGCAACAAATCTTAATACCGCCGCAATTTAATATATTTTTAAAAGCCCCTGAGGTAAATGTCAGGGGCTTTTTGACTATTTTCTGACTGTGCGGTCAATAAAGCGCTCAGCGAAATTGTGACCTGCCGCTTCGTTTATTTTCTCTAAAACCACATCCCCCAATCAAGATACATCCAAATGCTTATCAATTTGCTATTTATGGGTAATACACTTTAACTATATATTGCAAAGGGGATTTAACTGTGTCACAGCCACTTCATCTGGACCCGATCCTTAGACAGGCTAATCTGCTGTGCCAGAGTCAGTTCGGTAAAAAACCCGATCGAATTCATGTGTATTCCAACAAACAAACAGCTGCAATTCTGCTACATGAACTAACCGATCCCCGGGATGAACGACTGCCCGATGATCCGGATGAGTGTTACACTCACATTTACATTTTGCTCAGCCAGTTTATTTTTCCTGCACTGCAAAAAAAGATTGAAACCACACTTGGTTACAATGTGGTGAATGTATTTATCGACTGGAAGCTGGAATATAATAGTGCTGTCATCGCCATGATCTTCGAAGCAGAACCCGAGGCTCCCCACGAGGATCTGTATGCCGGCAAAGCCGAGCTGCATATGAAGATCAGCCAGATCACCGAATCCGTACAGAAAACGCCGAAATCCGTCGATTCGTTCTGGCTGTCCGATCATATTCTGGTTATCCTGCGCAAAGGGCAGCTCATCAACCTGGAAAAGCAGATTATCAAAAAAGGATTCAATAGTGCACTTCGGGTATCCAAGCGTGAACTGGAGCTGGGGCTTTTCCTGGAAGAACTGCCGGTACTTGATCTTCTCGGCAGACCGCTGAAAACAGCTTATCTGGACTGGGATTTTGAGCAAGATTTCAGTATGCTCCTGCTTATCCTTGACAAGTAATCCATCGCTAATACCAAACAGCCCTGCCGACGTCGATGTCAGCAGGGCTGTTGAATTATTTATGATATGGAACTCTCGGTTGGATCTGTACAGCCAATGATTCAGCCAGCCTCATTCGTCTGGTCACCGCGCTTCAGATCGGAGCAGCATACCCGGTTGCGCCCTTCATCCTTAGCCCGGTACAGAGCATTATCCGCCTCCTGAATGAGCTGCTCTGCCGACTGGACCCCATCCCACTCGGCCACGCCAAAGCTGGCAGTAACGGAATATTTGCGGGAGGGTGATTCCAATTCGATCAGCCTGCGCAGACGTTCGGCGACGCTGCGGGCTTCATACAGCGAAGTGTCCGGCAGCAGCACGGCAAATTCTTCTCCGCCATAACGTACCGTCGTATCTCCCGGACGACAGTAATCATTCAGCACGCGTCCCAGATGCTTGAGCACCAGATCCCCTTCCTGATGCCCCCAATTGTCGTTGAAGCTTTTGAAGTGATCGACATCCAGCAGGATCAGACAGAGCAGACGACGCTCGGCATCCACGTTGACTACCCGACTCATCAGTTGGTGTAATGACTCATCGAAATAGCGGCGGTTCCACAGGCCGGTCAGACCATCCCTCATTGCCAGACGTTGGATTTTATCCGTCTCTCTGGCATTCTCGATCGCTGTCACAATCATCGGTGCCAGTTTCTCAATCTGGACTTTTTGCTGACTCGAGAAATGGTCCCGTTTCGGCGACATCAGATTGAGTACGCCGACCACCCGGGCTTCTTTGCGTAAAATAATATGCATGGAAGAGCGAATCCCATTCTCGTACAAATAGTTCGTTACCGCTCCTGCCGGACGATACATATTCCAGTCTTCGTGGATCATGGAGAAGCCGCCTTCCAGCAGTTCATTTACATCTTTTTGCTCTCCCGCCAGAGCGATTTCCTTGTGATCGATAACGCCGTGATAGATCGACGATTTGATGGAAAAGCTGCGATCTGCATTTTGGGTAATAATTGAGAGGCGCTCGCATTCGATCATGTTCCATATGCCCATCAGCGTCTCCTGATAGACATGCTGGACCGATTTGGCCTGATTGAGCGTGTTGATCATCTGATACGTATATCCGAGGAGACGCTGGTCTTTTTGCATTTCCAGGCGCATCTCTTCAAACGTATGGATCAACCGGCCGATTTCATTGGAAGACGAATAGGCCGGCAGCTCGGCAGCTATGCTGCCGTTAGCATAGGAGGATACCACTTTATCCAGCTGGACGATCGGAACAGTAATCCGCTGCAGCCCCCGCTGGATAAAATACAGCATAATACACTGGAACAGTACAAACATTGCTCCCATACTGACCAGTGTGATTACAATATTACGAAGCATCTGGTTACGCATCTGATTGCGCAGCTCTTCAAATTTTTTGTTCAACACGACCTGCTGTTCCCGAAAGGAATCAAACTGCTTTTTGCTTGCCAGCAGCTCTTCACTGGTCACCTGACGACCGGACATTGACTTATGCACCTGTTTGTCTCCGTAATTGAGCTTCCAGTTAGTCCCGATGTCAATTAACTGCTGCGTGTCTGCCTTATATTCCGGATAGTAGTCCAGCCGGTCCATAATCTCACTGGAAATAATCTGGTACTCCATGCTCCCGCGGTCAAATGGCTCCAGAAAAGAGATATCATTTGTAAGCAAAAAACCACGCTGTCCAGTCTCCTGATCTACCAGCGCATTTTCCAGCGATAGCAGCATGATCTGCAGATCGGCAGCTTCCTTAACCTGTCCATAATCATTCCGGACAGAATGATTCACATAAAATAACCCAAACACCACAATCAGCAAAAAAATCATGATGGACCAGAGATTCGTTTTGACAACGCCCGCTCCGATAAAGTTCTCTTCCTGAAAAATTTTGACGAGGGACTTTTTCATTTATCGTCTCCTTACCTGCCTGTCGCTTCTTGTGTCGCATTCACAAATTCCGTTCAGCTTTGTTAATAAATTAACCATTAAGTACCATTTTAATTTAACATATTAAATATTCTATTTTATTATCTGCTGTAAAGCCTTATTACTTTAGATAAAGATACAAAATTAATCGTGAAGATTCATAAAAAGCGTTCCTTAGCACTAATCAACCAAGAAATGATACAGATGGATCGTACATCCTTTTTAGCATCTGCAATGTGAAAACGCCGTACCTCTCCAGGCTTAAAACAGTAAGGTGTTTTGCTGCGCAAAAATCACTTTTCATTGTATCTGGGTTTCCAATGCCAAACGCTTAGATCGTACTTTGCTCTGATCTCCTTTCTTGCGTTCTGTGTGGGGAGCAACATTTTGCAGGTACATATAGACTTCAAACCCTTTACTTTCACTTTCCCAGCATTTGCAGGATCGGACAAGCTCATTATATGTTAGCGACCTTGGAACAGGGTGGATTACTTGGGTGTGAATTAGAGCACTTCGGCAAAAAAACCTGATGGGATTCCATCAGGTTGGGGACATTAGAAGAAATAACGTACCAGTGCCATCATAATTATGCCGGAGATCACGGTGATAGACAGGCTACGGGTTTTGATTGCGATAGCCAGGGTGGGGATGAGTACGATAACGGCCTGCCAGTCGATTTGCAGGGAATGTTCGTTTTGAATCAGGAAACTTTCGACGACCAGGGCCGTCAGGATGCACACCGGGATATAGGACAGCCATTGGAGTATGGATTTCGGCAGGTTCAGATTGCGTACGACCATAAAAGGCAGTACACGCGGGATCATGGTCACGAGTGCGCAGCCGATGATGACCATGAGAGTCGTCCATTGTATCGTCATTTTTCGGTCACCACCCCGATTGTTGCTACGATGATCGTTGCAATAATGACGGCCAGCTGGGAAGATACGACCATGGACAGCAGCAGCATCGCAATGACCATATAGACCATCAAGCGCAAATAATGCTTTAATTTCTCGGGTGCCAGATGGTCCAGCTGCAGGACAAGCAGGGCGACGAACATGCCCGTCAGTGCATAATCCATCCCCAGCTGCTCCGGATCGGCGATCCAACTGCCGAACATGGCGCCGACGACACAGGATACGATCCAGCTGGCATAGGCAGTCAGATTCAGTCCGTTCATCCAGTGATCATTCAGCGATTTCCCCTGAGCGATCCGGCCGGCTGCTACACCAAATGACTCATCCGTGACCAGCAGGCCGATACCCATATTCCGCAGTAGCGAATACCGTGTAAAATGTGGAGCCAGCGTCGCGCTCAACAGAAAATTTCGCAGATTCACCACAAATGTGGTCAAAATAATGGCGGAGATCGGCGTATGCACAGCAAGCATCGCACATATGATAAACTGTGCCGCTCCCGCATAGACAAGCAGGGACATCAGTCCGACCTCCAGCACACTCAGATGCGAAGCGGCTCCCACGATACCGGCAGCCAGACCGATACTGATATAGCCAAGCAGTGTAGGAATGCCATCCCTAACCCCATTGGCAAAAGTAGGCTCGGTCTGTTCTTTTGTAATGGCCTGAACATCCTTCATTATGTTATGTCCCCCTGCTGGTTTGTCGTATCTTTTGTATGTTAAAATAAACTAAAGTTTACTATAACGTACTTTTATTTAATATAACATACAATATTCCATTATATTAAACAAGGGAAAAAGGAGAAATACGATGGAAGCCATACAGAGTGTAATTGCCAAAAATCTGGCTCGCATCCGCAAAAGCAAAAATCTCACTCTTGATCAGACATCCGAATTGACCGGTGTCAGCAAAGCGATGCTGGCGCAAATTGAAAACGTAAAATCCAATCCTACCGTCAGCACACTATGGAAAATCGCCAATGGTCTGCAGGTATCATTTACAAGCTTTCTCAAGGAAGAAGAAATTATCGTTCGCAGGGTGAATATCCATGAAGTGAACATGATTATGGACAGTGATGACAAGTACCGGGTGTATCCTTTTTTCCCTTATCATCCGGATAGAAGATTTGAGTTGTATATCGTAGAGCTTCTGCCGGGATGCATTCATGAACCGAAGACCCATCCGGGTGAAGAGTATCTGATCGTCAAGGAAGGATTAATGGTCGTCGACCTCAAGGGACAGAAATACGAGCTGACCGAGGGCGATGCTATGCAGTTCTCCGGTCAGAACCTGCATGGCTATACCAATCCGACTGCAGAGAAAGCAAGCTTTTTCATGATGATGCATTATCCGGATGACGAACTGCAGTAGATATTCTATTTTGTGAAAGCAGGGGACCATACCTCTCGCTGCTGGATATACCGGTGAACCTGTCACAGCAATTTGTTGCGCAGATGGTGCAGTCACTGGAACGAGCGATAGACGGAACCATTCACTGATCCTGATAGGCTCAAAAAACAGGCAACCCCTCCTTTTTATGAAAAAGGAGGGGTTGCCTGTTTGATAGTGGATACGTGTTTTCTGGATGTATCTGGCTCAGGACGACTTGGATATGACAGATATTTTCCCGTTCGTCTCCAGTATGACGGCCGCTACTTTATCCATCTCCTGCATTCCCTGCTGACGAACCACCTGCATAACTTCATCCCTGGCAATTCGTTCATCTTCCATAGCTTCATCACGGAACTCGTCTTCATAAAAAAGAAGGCGCGGTTCTGCTTTGATAAACGACTTGATCTTCTTGCTGCGTATGGTGGTATAAGCGACCAGATACTGCAGCAGCACAAGAAGTGTCATCGCGAGAAATCCTTCGGTAAGCGAGATGCTTTTATTGACAATCACAGAAGATAGAGTTGAACCCAGTGCTACGGTCACTATCAGATCAAAAGCATTCAGTTTGGATAACGTTCTTTTGCCGGATATCCGTAAGAGGATCATTAGATATACATATGAAAATATGCCGATAACAAGAATGCGAAACAAATCTCCCCAGGTATCAAAAAACATGAGCGGTCCTCCCCATAAATGGTTTGGCTACACTTTAATATGCCGATCAAATCATGAATTACGGTATATGCAGCTCTAGCAGTCGTTACCCGTCATCATTCAGCATGACACAACTTCCGGGCATCACATACATACCAGGATGACTATCCAGCCCGGATTCGATCAGAAAATGGAAATCAGTTCCTGTGTATAGGGATGCCTGGACTCTGCAAACAATTGTTCCTGCGGAAATTGATCGACCAGCCTGCCGTCCTTCATCACCATGATTCGCTGGCTCATCTGGTGTACGGCTGCAAGATCATGGGAAATGAACAGATACGACAGATTCAGTTCGGTACGCAGACGGGTCAGCAGCTGGAGCACCGCTCCCTGGGAGATGACATCGAGGCTGGCTGTCGGTTCATCCAGCACGACCAGCTGCGGCTCAATGCTGATCGCGCGGGCGATAGTCACCCGCTGGCGCTGACCGCCGCTCAGTTCATGGGGATACCGATCTGCGAGCGATTCGGGCAGCTCGACGGCCTCCATCAGCTGCCACACAAGTTCCTGCTCCGAAGCAGGCCGGAAATGCTGCAATCGCAGCTCATCACGGTACTGCAGATACGGATCGAGCAGGGAATCCCGGATCTTCAGCTTGGGATTCAGGGCCGCCGACGGATTCTGGAACACAATCTGTATTTTCTTTCGGTGCGGATACAGCTGGCGGTCATTCATCCGTTCAATGGAGTGACCATCCAGTGTAATCGAACCGCTGTCTGTCGCTTCCATACGCAGCAGGCAGCGGGCGAGCGTACTTTTTCCGCATCCGCTCTCTCCAACGAGACCGAGACATTCCCCCGATGCGATAGCAAAGGAGACTTCATCCAGTACCCGCTTATCCGGCGCATACGATTTACTCAGCCGGTTGACCTGGAGCAGACTCATCTTCCTTTCACCTCCTGCAGACCGGATGGCAGCAGATTACCCGGTTTCTTTAAGATCGGTGCAGCCTGAATCAGCTGCCTGGTATACGGATGCTGGGGATGATCCAGAATCCGGTGCTTGCCACCGGTCTCGACGATGCGTCCTTCCTGCATCACCGCGAGCCGGCTGGCATACTTGCGCACATGACGCCAGTCGTGCGTGATGAACAGAATCGCGCATTTGGTTTCCCGCTGCTTTTGTGCCAGCAGTTCCAGAATCCGGTGACCGGACACGCTGTCCAGCGCAGTCGTCACTTCATCCGCGATCAGCACATCCGGCGAGAGCAGCAGAGCCATCGCGATGGATACCCGCTGCAGCTGTCCGCCGCTCAGCTGGAAGGGATGACGCCGGTACAGACTTTCGTCCAGCCCGACCGATTCCAGCGCTGCGATTCCCTGCCGCTTGCGCACAGCGCCTGGAGCAATGCCGTGCACCTTCTGGTATTCCTCCAGATGCTGTCCAATCGTACGGAACGGGGTAAATGAACCCTGATAATCCTGAAATACATACGCCAGCCTGCGTCCGCGAATATCGCGCATCTGCCGGGCAGACAGACCCAGCAGGTCCTGTCCGTGCAGCCGGATGCGTCCTTCCAGCTGCAGATTCGGCGGCAGCATTCGTCCGGCAGCCTGGGAGAGCAGGCTTTTGCCGCTGCCGCTCTGACCGACCAGTGCGAACCATTCTCCCTCATGTACAGTCAGGGAGACGCTGTCGACGATCGTTTTTTCACGGCTGCGAATGGTTACCTGTTCCATCGACAGAATCATGACTGCACCTCCCTTTTCACATCAAACCGGTCACGCAAATAATCGCCCAGCATATTCGCCAGCAGCACAACAGACACAATCGCCAGACCCGGATAAATCATCAATTCCGGCCGGGATTGGAAATAAGGACGCGAGTCATTGAGCATCGCTCCCCATTCCGGTGTCGGCGGCTGGGCACCCAGTCCGATATACGAAAATGCCGAGATAAGCAAAATGATTTTGCCCAGATCCAGACTCGCCAGCACCAGCACATGACCGATCACATGCGGCAGCAGATGCTTGCGCATAATTTTTGCCGGAGACAGTCCGTTCGTACGGGCAATCTGCACATAATCCTTTTGCGCCTCGGACAGTACGGTACTGCGTACGAGCCTTGCATAGTTTACCCATTTGACAACAACGATCGCCAGCACCAGATTGCCGATCCCCGCACCGAGCAGACCGCTCAGTACAACCGCCACAATCGTATCGGGAAAAGACAAAAAGGCATCTGCGACCCGCATAAAGATCCGGTCGACCCATCCCCGGCTGTATCCGGAGATCAGTCCAAACGGAATACCGATCAGCAGCGCGGCGCCGAGTGCCAGCAGGCTGTATCCGAGCGTCTGCTGTCCGCCGAGCAATAGTCGTGTCAGCACATCCCGGCCCAGATGATCCGTGCCGAGCGGATGCAGCATACTCATCTCCTGCAGCCGGTCACCGAGATCAGTCGTATTCGGATCATGCTTCAGCCAGAAAAAGGCATAGATTGAAGCCGCAGCCGTGACCAGAACAAACAACAAAGCGATCATGCCCTGCCAGCTGTGCTTGCTGCGCCGGGGCAATCTGGGTATGGATAATTCTCTCATCAGCCAGCCTTCCTTTCCTTGAGCTTCATCTCCGGATTCAGATATCGGTAGGACAGATCCACCAGCGTATTCACTACAAATACGAGGGCTGCCATGACCAGAATATAGCCCTGAATCAGCGGATAATCCCGCTGCCGGATCGAATCCACGACCAGCTTGCCGATCCCCGGATAGGCAAACAGCACCTCAACAACAACGACTCCACCGATCAGACTGCCCAGACTCACGCCGAATACCGTAATGACCGGCGGCAGACTGTGCCGCAGGGCATGCACCCAGAAAATACGCGCCTCACTGTATCCCCGCGCCCGCGCTGCCCGCACAAATTCCTGTCCGAGCGAATCCAGCAGACTTGAACGCAGCAGACGCACGTATACACTGGAAATTGCCAGCCCCAGTGTGAGCGAAGGCAGCAGCAGCGAGATCCATCCGTCCCTGCCCATCGTCGGCAGCCAGCCGAGACGCACGCCGAACAGATCGATCAGAATGAGCCCCAGCCAGAAGCTCGGAATCGCTGCGCCCATAATCGACAGCAGCCGGCTCACATGGTCAATCCAGCTGTTCCGATGCAGCGCAGACAGTGAACCGAGCGGTAGCGCAATCAGCAGCATAATGACCAATGCTCCTGCCGTCAGTTCCAGCGTCGCCGGCAGACCGCCCATGATCATCTTCATGACCGGCTGACCGGTTACATAGGATTGGCCAAAATCCAGCCGTACGAAATCCAGCAGCCACTGCCCGTATTGAACGAGCAATGGCTGATTGAATCCCATCTCTTCTCTTAGCGCTTCCACCTGTTCCTGACTGACGGACAATTCATCCACATTCAGAATCGTCAGCACCGGATCACCCGGCGCCATACGAATAAACAGAAAGCTGATAAAGGTAATAAACAACACAAACCCCAGTGTCTCCAAAAATTTGCGGATTAGAATCCGGCCCATTACATCACATCCAGCTTGTTCGTAATCATATAGTATTCACTGCGCGTGGTAACCCAGTTTTTCACTTTCTCTTCGTTATAAGCCACAATCGTCGATGGATGCAGCACAAAGGAATTGATCACATTCTCATGTACATAATCAGCAGCCTGCTCTGCCAGCACAGCACGCTTGTCCGGTTCAACGGTCCGGTTGAGCTGATCAATAATGGCTGTCAACTTCGGATCTTCGGCTCCGCTAAAATTCAGCGCGCCATCCGGATGATACGTCGCATTCAGATAATACCCGGCATCTCCGCGCGGGGCGGTCAGATTGCTGTAGGTCGCCAGATCCCAATCTCGATTGGCTGCCATATAATCCTCAGGAGTATCGATCTGGCGAATTTCCACCTGAATGCCGATCTTCTTGGCATCAGACTGGAACACCTGCGCGATCAGCGGCAGATCGGCTCGTGCCGAATAGGTGAGCAGCGTTAATTGCAGCGGCTTGCCATCCTTTTGCATCTGGCCGTTGACCAGTGAGTAACCTGCCTGCTGGAGATATCGGACCGCCGCATCCGCGCCCAGCGGCGACGGCTCATACTTGGGTGCAAATGGCAATGACGGCAGGAAAGGCCCGGTCGCCGCTTCTCCATGTCCCAGCAGAATCGTATCCACAATCTTCTGTCGGTCAATCAGTGCATCCATCGCCCGGCGTACATTCACATCCTGCAGTGCCGGACGCTCCATATTCATCGTCAGCTGATGCACCCGGAAGGTAGAAATTGATTCGACCTTGATGCCCTGCTCGGCATCCAGTGTATCGAGGCTCTCCACTTCCGGACGATAGACGATATCCACCTGCCCGGAGCGCAGTGCCAGCGAACGGGCATTGGCATCCTCGTTAAAGGAGAACGTCACTCCGTCCAGCAGGGAAGCACCATCCCAGTATTTGTCATACCGTTTCACTTCCAGCTTGCTGCCGGGAGTAAATGTACTCAGCAGGAAAGGCCCTGTGCCGACCGGCTTGTTCACCACATCCGGTTCGGACACGTCGATAATCGATGTATTGGGATTCACCAGTTCCGAGATGAATTCCGGAAAAGGCTGGTTCGTTGATATCTGCAGTGTATTTCCATCTGCCTGGATGCTTTTGATCTTGAGTGCATTCTTCACCGCTATGCTTTCGGTTATCGCCCGCTCCAATGAAGCTTTGACCGCTTCTCCGGTCATCGGCTTGCCATTCTGGAACGTCACATCATCACGCAGCTTTATTTTCCAGTTCTGTCCGTCCTTTCCTTCCCAGCTCTCGGCGAGCCATGGCGCGACCGTCAGGTTATCTTCATCCAGACGCACCAGCGTCTCGGTAATGCCTGCACGGATCGGCACATAACTGGAATCAACATGCGGATCGAGCGAGTTGGTCGAGAAGTTATACAGGAAGCTCACATGCTTGCCCTGTTCCTTGGCGCTGGAAGAAGGTGAAGAACATGCACCCAGGATAGCGATACAGAGCAGCAGCACGGTTAGTCCGAGAGCCTGTCTTCCTTTGCGCTTCCCTCCAGTCATTCCTCCATATACAGAGCGATGCTGTACGGAACCCTTTCCCGGATCTGTATTCATGTATTCTGTACGATGCTGGTCTGGCTGCCGAACCTGCCTGCTGCCATTGTCTACCTGATTCATGATTCTTCCCCCCACTGCATTTCTCTATTTAGTAAACGTTACGATTTAAACATTGAATCTTATCTTATCGTAACGATTACTATTTAGCAAGAAGAAAAATAGCCGATTCATCTTCAAGCAACGGGCATATTTCTATCTTTTCATATGGGCAAATGTATGGATATGCCAAATAAAAAAGGAACATCCCACTGTAGAAGAAGGATGTTCCTTTGTTGTTTTATTAGCTATTTGTTATTTATGCTAGTTTGAAATCTACTGGTTATCTGCCTTTTGCTTGGTTGCTATTTAGAAATGATTTATTACAGCTACTTACTAACAGGGTCTCGTCTCGCATGGTAATCGATCTATACGCTATGAGTATGAGTATCTGTATCTGTACGTTCTTAGTAAATCCGGCTTAGTAAATCTGGCTTTCCCGTGGAATCAGCAGTGCTGCGATAAAGTAAACGATGATCGATGTTCCTCCGGTCAGGAATACGCTGACCACGAACAGCAATCTCAAAAAGGTAGCACTCATACCCAGAAGCTCCGCGAATCCACCCAACAATCCTGTCATCATCCTGTCGTGGTTGGAACGATATAATTTGCTCATTTCCATACTCTCCTTTGTCAATTATGATTCTTGTGCCGACAGCGGAATTTCTTCTTCTGAAGGCTTATTCATGTACGCTGTCTCGTTGATATGTGATACCTTCATGATATAGGAGTACAGGAGCTGTTCCAACCGCCCTGCGGCTGTTTCGCAACTTAGACTTTAGTCGGGGATAGGCCTGGACCTGCAGCAGACTCCCGCTTCAGCCTTATCGCGTTCGCATCCGATGCGCATACGACCAGAAGCAGCAGTACAGCGATGGTAATGATGTATATTTTGATAGTATATTCCTCCCTTGCTTACATGTTGTGTTTATCCATGATTGCATACGCTTCTGTTATTATCCATACTTTTCCACTTTTATCGCTATAGGATAGATATTCGTACCCTGTGCAAAGGGTTGCTTTTCCGGATCGTTGGCTTTAGACTACAATCGATCCACTTTTTAAACATCTTTTCAAAAGTGATACAAAGGAGAACATTCCATTATGCGACCGTTATCCTACAGTACCCAGCAGGTCAAGAAAATCAATATCGAGCTGGTCAAAAATACACTACGTACCACCGGGACAGGTACCAAAGCTTCTATCGCGAGTCTGACCCGGCTCAGCGTCGCCACTTGCGGTACGATTCTCAATGAGCTGGTACGAACCGGGGAGATTCTGGATATCGGACCGGATGAATCCAGCGGCGGCCGACCAGCGAGCCGGTATCAGTTCAACGCCGATTATGCCAGCATGGTTGGCCTGATTATCCGTACGGAAAGCGGTATCCACTCCATTACCCATGCCCGTGCCAATCTGAACGGCGAGATTCTGGAGCAGCATACCACCGAATATGAAGTCATCAACATACAGACGATTGAGAAACTGCTGGATCAGCTGCTGAGCCAGTATCACAATGTACAGGCTGTTGGCATCGGGATTCCCGGTGTGGCACGTAACGGGCAAATCGGTATCTGCGATGTGAAGGAACTGGCTGGACAGCCGCTGGCACAGATGCTCCGGCAGCGCTATAACGGCCTGGAAATCATTATTCAGAATGATATGAACCTGACCGTATATGGGCTGTATCATGAGCAGAATTATGAGGAGGACAGTAATTTCGCGGTGCTGACCTTTCCGGAAAATCATTATCCCGGAGCCGGCTTTATTATCGGCGGCAGGCTGCTGAACGGCAACAGCTATTTCAGCGGTGAAGTCTCCTATCTGCCTTTTGGCATCACCCGTGAGGAACAGCTCCGACAGCTCCATACTCCCGAAGGTGTGCATGCGCTGATTGTACATACGATCGTCTCCATCATCGCCATCATTAATCCGGCTGCTATTGTAATGACCGGCAATGCACTTGTTCCTTCGATGTTGGACCGAATCGATCAGGATTGCCGCCAGCATGTTCCGGCTGAACATATGCCTCAGCTGCTGATTCAGCAGGACACACGGCATGAATATCTCACCGGATTGATCACGATGACCCTGGAGAGTCTTACCTATAATATCCAGCTGATTGAGCGGCATTAGACATCATCTACCTTATCCCATAAATTCTGCCGGGACTCTGTTGTGAAGGCAAAAGAAAGCAAGTTCAATCGCGTATATGCCATGCAGCTGGCGACCATTTGCGTCGGTTTTATCGTATTTGGCATCTCAGAGAATATCAAAGGCCCGGCGATCCCGCATATCCAGTTCGACTTTCATCTCGATGAGCAGCAGCTCGGTACGCTGCTGTCGCTCAATGCGCTCGGTTATCTGCTCGCCTGTTCATTTACCGCCGTACTGGTCCGTCTGTGGGGAATCAAGGCGGTCAGTATCATTTCGTTTGGCTTCATGGTCATCTCGGGGGTATTCATCTATCTGTCGTATACCTATCCGCTGTTCGCTTCGTCGTATTTCCTGATGTATATCGGCAACGGCATGCTGGAGATCGCGCTGGCAATTCTGGGCGCATGGATCTTTGTCAAAAATACCGGTATGTTGATGAGCCTGTCCCACTTTTCCTATGGACTCAGCTCTACCGTGGCACCGCTGCTGGCGACCGGAGTCATGTCGCTGACCGTCTTCGGGCAGGAGCTGGACTGGCGCGGTATGTATCTGGTGATGCTGTCACTGTGTGTGCTGCCGATCCTGTTTGCGCTGCGCAGCCACTTTCCCGGCGATGATCTGCCGCATAAAGACTAGGTTTCCATGAAAATGATGACCCGTGATCCAACGCTGTGGCTGATGGTAATGATCCTGTCCTTTGGCGGCTGGCTCGTCAACTTTCTGGAAAAGGCTTACGACTGGAGTACGGTCAAAGCGTCCGGTCTGCTGTCCCTGTTCTTCCTCGTATTCTCCCTGGGACGTCTGCTGCTCGAACCGCTGACCGACCGATTCGGCTTCGTGCTCTCGCTGATCGTATTCTCTGCCTTCTCGGCGAACTGTACATTTGTCGCTATCGCAGGCGGTGAACGGGTGGCTTTCCTGTTTGCGCTATCCGGGGCAGGCATTGCGATAATCTATCCGACCGTCATGGCCTTTATCGCACGTCGGTATCCGAATGGCAGCGATACGGAAATTACGTTTGTCGTGATGCTGATGGGCGTCGGCAGTGTGGTCGGGAACTATCTGATCGGCTGGATGATCGAAGGGGTCAAAAATATGTACGGTGTGGGCACACAGTTGAGGCTGCTGCGCGGACTGCAGGCGGGCTACGGATTCATCGGGCTGTTGTGCGGCAATCTGCGCCCTATCCGGAATTGTGCTGTACGGGTATTTGAAAAGGCGGCAGGAACTGATCTGACGGAGAAGACTGCTGAATTCTCCCTATTTCTCAATATAATAACTATCACAACATTTTTTCTGAATGTATTATAAATTTTTCTGCTTGGTTTTTTCCTCAATCGCCTAAGCACTTGCTTGAGTTATATCTAACTTTAGATAAAGTCCATACAAATAAGGAGAAGACTCAATTAAGCCTTCTCCTTATTTTTCAACCTGGTATTTGGCTTTGAATAGCTTGATCCATTTTCCAAATATAAACCTTGTACCCTGAAGAATACCAGTTACTAAGAGGTGCATTTTTCTTATCACTAGTATGCTGTGTTAAATAAAAATGACCATCTTTAAGCAATGTAATTAAAGCCGTATGATTAATATCACCATCGTTATCAAAGTCGGCATTCACAGGATCTCCCATAGCCGCTTTTGCTGCAGTTGGAGCCGTTTTGGATCTTATAGACCAGAACTTATAAAAACTATTTGCTCCGCCCCAACTATGAGAAGGTGCATTAATCAAACTATCCGCATAATACCATGACGTGCTTCTGTTTATTAGCCCAGGCCACTCTTCCATACCTCCAGCCAATAAGGCTTGGGAAACAAAATTAGTACAATCATTCCACTTTTTCCAACATTCTTTTGAAGCTATGGAACAATTGTTTGATTTAGCATAATAAGAATATGTTGGATTTCTTCCATCCCACCATTTATATGCGTAGTCTCTGGCTTTAATTGAACTATACCCGTTAGAATAAGCCATTGGAGAAATAAATTTCGATGTAGAATTTTGATAAACAGACTGCTCAACTGAATTATTGGATTGAACTGTATTGGTTTGAGCTTCTGTTATTTCAGTTGGAGTGGACTGAATAGTAGCTTTTTCTGAGTCAGCTACTGGCATTAATTCAATCAAGTCAACAATCTCATCAGTAGTTATGTCGTTTGATGATAATTTTTTATCATAACTTTCTATCAAATTATTTTTTCTCTTATTCTCGTAGCGATCCATAAATTTTACGTATTCTAGCATGCTGCTTTGTTCTGATGAAGGAAATTGCTCTAAAGCCACACCCAAACTAATTACAAGCATTTGATAATCTGCATTATCGATATCATTCTTAATAAGTAGTTGATTATCTTTTATATAATTATCAACCAGATTCATAGCATGCTTGTATTTTTTCGAAGCTTCTTCTTTACTAATATCAATCTCATCTAATTTTTTAATCGGTAATACAATCTTGCCTTCCTTAATATCGTTTAAATAATCAAGGTAAGCAGCTTGAGATGTCGGCACATCAATTTCAATGGGTGTTAGATTTACGGCTGCATATGAGACACTGGGTAAAAGAAGCAACGACATTCCTAAGGCTACGACTTGGGTAATTTTCTTTTTCATTTTCAATAAATGTTCCTCCTTGAATGTAATACCAAGAAAGATAACATATATCAAAATATTGTAAATAAGATAAATATACCATGCTGATTTTATTTTTTTGTATTTTTTAGTCGAAAAATATAAGAAAACATACAATTACAAAGTAATATCAAACAATACAAACGAAATTAGTACATAAGACGCCATACAAAGTGTTTACATCAAAATATCGTTCAAAAAAATATTTTTTATTTCATATAGCTGTGGCGCACATTAAATATTAAATTCTCCTTTGCTCATAAAAACAAGTAATACATAAATGAGTTGGCTTAATGTCCTGTCTATTATGAAATACCTACTACTTTTAAGATTTTTCATATTGCATAAGTATATTCTCTCTTTGATTACTACAATCTGACAGCTATACCAATCATTTCGCCACCTACGCGCCTTACCAAAAAAACGTACCTATGGATCAATTGAAATAAAAGTACTCATTCGGATTGGTGCTTGGCTTTTGTCGTGGCGCTTCGGTCAGATGATAGTATGCGATATTCGCACATTTCAGGTGATAATTCTGGTAGTAGAAATTCTCGCCCCGTTCTACCGCCTCTTTGAGCTGGGCGACCTGCTTGTCACTTACTCCCTGAATATACAGCTCGGTATTGCCTGTAAAAACAATCTTCACGTCATACATACGATCACCCTTGGATAATTATTTAACTGCTTAACTAGCATAATGCATTATTCCCATATCGTGGAATAGTCAATTGGTATCGTTTCGGTATAACGATGTTATCGAACCTTGAATCCGGATTTTTCATAAAACGAGTCTCTGCATATGGTATTCATACTCTCTCATTTTTGCATACATACGAAATTCTATAATCCCTACTACGCCTGCTGCCCTATAACTCAAAAGTTACTTGCTCATAATATAAGTCTATAGTTGACTATCCTCCTTGTTCCAATTGCGATATAATCTTCTTTTGGGGAAAGGAGGAAATCCGATACGTTTTTAACACAGATGCCAATAAACAGGTTGCTGCATCTGTACAAGCTTTCGGCAAGCCGGTTGTTACAGGATATAGAAGTCTTATACATATAAGCTTTAGGCAGATATTGATAGATATGAACAAGCTTCAACGGGATATTTCAGACAGCCGGCTTTTTGCATATATATGCAAAACAGCTGAAGCACACAATAGCATACAGCAAAAGTGATGGAGGAATACTTAGCAATGATGAATGAACAACCCGCTCCCGATGCGGCAAATCGGATGTATGAACAGAGAATGTATGGTCAAGGCAATGTACAAGCACAAAAAGGGATTCATGCAGGCTTCTGGAAACGATTCCTGGCGATATGCATCGATGCTGTTATTTACCTGGTTATCTTTTTTATCGTAATGCACAGCATTGACTTGTTTGGTAATCTCAAAGGTTATATCAGCACCGATCATTCGTACAGTGACGATTCGACTGGCCAGACTGTGTATATCTTTACCTCTTTAATATTGGTTTTCTTTTTGAGGGTGATTTTTCCGTGGTTGTATTTTAGCCTGTTTGAAAAGTCCAAGTACCAGGCAACACCGGGCAAAATGGCAGTTGGCCTTATAGTCGTGGATCAGTATTACCGTCCCCTGCGCTTTGGCCGGGCAAGCGGACGCTACTGGGCCAAGTTTCTCAGTACGCTTCCTTTTGGCATCGGTTATATGCTGGCAGGATGGACAGCACGCAAACAGGGCATCCATGATCTGGTCGCCAGTACGTATGTCATTAACAAAGATGCTCTTCCTCAACTGGAACAGCAGCGACTTGAATATGAGCAGCATGTTCAGCAGTTCAATGCCCAGCAGGCAGCCCAGATATCCATGCAGGAAAACTAAAACAATAAAGCTGTACAATATGTGATTATGGAGGACTAATTAGTAATGATGAATGAACCAACAGCTGCCCAGGCAGCCAACAACATGTACAATCAGAGCCAGTATCAGCAGCATCCAAACAATGAATGGAAAGACCTGCATGCCGGATTCTGGAAACGATTCCTGGCGATATGCATCGATTATTTTATTCTGATTCTCGGGCTTGGCAGTATTATCGGCGTCATTATGCTGATCGGCAATCTGAATGGTTACTTTGACAGTAATCAAACCTATGAATCCGCCACCACCGGAGAACAGGTTTTTGGCGCCCTATTGCCTTTCGTGTTCATCCTGTTCAGACTCGTATGTCCATGGTTGTATTTTAGTCTGTTTGAACATTCCAAATACCACGCGACGCCGGGTAAAATGGCACTGGGTCTCGTAGCAGTGGATCAACAGTATCGCCCACTGAGCTTTGGCCGGGCCAGCGGCCGATACTGGGCGAAATGGCTGAACGAATTCACCCTCTATATCGGCTATATGATGGCCGGCTGGACGGCATACAAGCAAGGTATGCATGATATGATCGCCAGCACCTATGTGGTGGACAAGCATGCCCTGCAGCGGCTGCATGAACAGCAGCGTGAATACGAGCAGCAGCTTCAGGAGTACAACGCCCGGATGGGTACACAGAATACGAATGTCTAAAATAACCAAAACAAAGAGGCGACCTTCCCTGGCCGCCTCTTTTTGTTGTAACAATTGCCTGCCCAGCACCTATTCATTGCTTCATTGCTTCATGGCTATACATCGTCCAGCAAGATGAAGATAGTTTACTGCCGCCAGAACGTCGTACAATTTTCTTTATCGGAAATATTGAACTTTATCACTTCCTGCAGCAGCGCAAAATCAACCGGACTTTTCCAGGGGATGCGAAACAGCTGGTTCGTATGCGTATAACCCGCCTGTACGATTCGATCTGCAAACTGATGAATGCCCGCTTTTTCCGGAGCGATAGACAGGTGCTTTTTGGCTACACTGAACGCAATAATAAAGGTCTCGTGATCCGTGAACATGGGCTGGTTCCAGGCAATTTTGGGGACGAGATCGGGAAAAGTCTCACCTACCCAGGACAATACATACTCCGTGCGTTCCCGCTGCAATGGATCGTCAATCGAATTCAGGTATTCCGCAAAAACTTCCATGGGTTTGCCCTCCTGAATAACCATTTTAGGATTGCTGTTCCCATCATTTGTCTGGAGCTGCAGCATACGATTCCGGTCACGATGGGTTTCTTTCAGTTTGAATAATCCAGCTCCATTTTACAAGTAATTTGTCTAATTATAGCTTCTATATGTACTTATTTGGCCGCAGGGTGGTTTTGCAATCATACCGGTAATTATTTACCGGGAAATATTTCTTCGATGCGATCTCACCTTGAATAACAGCACAAAAGGCATAACCAGCATCTTTCAAAAGAATGCGGGTATGCCTTTTGGATATTCCATTCTTGAAATTAACCTACATATCTTGAAATTAGCATTAAGAATAAAGTCGGACTTGTATTACAAGGGCAGGATCTGCCTTACCATACCGTCACATTGGAGCTACCGCTGCTCTGGTACCCTTCGGTCGCCATCACCTGATACGACCACGTGCTGCCCATGTTCATGCCGTGGCTCGCCCATGCCTTCACATGATTGCTAAAGGTAATGGTCGCATTGCTGCCGGTCGGGCGCTTCGTCTGGCGCACACTCCAGTACTGGGTGAATGTCTTGTGATCGCCTTCGATAGATGGTGCATCATAACGGGTTGTCGTATAAATGTCATACACGCCGCCGTCACTGGTGACCGTACCTTTGTATGTACCAGTCGGACGGTACGTTCCCCAGCTGTCGACCACATAATATTCGATCAGTGAATTGCGTGTCCAGCCGTACAGTGTCAGATATCCGTTGCCGGATGGTGCCCACTGACCTGCGTTGTAATTGACCACCCGGTTCGGTGAGCCGGTCGTCCAGCCTTTACCCACTACAAAGTTGCCGGTATTTTGCCAGTTAACACTGTAATTGCCGCCTGCGCCATTCACTGCATTGACCGTACCGCCGCCATCAGTCCAGTTTTGCCAGTAATCGGTAGCTGCACTGGATGTCGCTGCGAACACGCTGGAACTCATGGAAATAGCGAGAATGGTAGTCAGGAATTTCTTTTTGAATGTAGACATATTTTGCCTCCTCTAAGGAATAAGTTTATGGTACCGCTTACAAAATTACTTATTCAAAGTCATTATTAGAGCGATAGCCATACTTTAAATATACCATATTAAGTAACAAAAACCTTTTCTAACATGTTGATTTCAACATATAATATAAGCGAACTTGAATAGGATATGGAGCATAACAGCGGTATTGATCATGTATGACAGTGAATTGAACGGGGTTCTTGGACTGCTGACTATAAAGCAGTCGTACGGATAGAAGACAATCCGGTGCTTCTGCCAAATATGTGGAAGCAGCACAAAAGGCTGCCGAAAAAACGACAGCCTCCAGCGGCATTTCTCATGATATTTATGGTCGGATAAAGAGGTAATTACGGGTAGATAACTGCAGTTGTGAATGTGTACAGATGTAGGCAGGGATATCTGCAGAGGCAGTTATGAGTATATCAACATTTCCCCAATCGCAGTTCATAAAAGTACTGCACAATCGGATGCTTGAGCTTGATCGTGCTGCTCATGCTCAGAATCCGCTTTTTCCCGACCCTCCGATCCATCAGTGCCAGAATGTTCAGCAGGATGTCACTGCTCTCCAGACTGTCTTCGATGGAAGTCGCCAGGAAGCGGGTAGCGACCGCAGTAAAGTTGGACTTGCTCAGTGCCGTCTGCGCGGCGAGGATTTCTTTGGCATAGGTGGTGATTTTGCGGTTTCGCGCCATAATCTTCATCCGCTCTTCCGGTACGTTGCCGCCCGTTTCTTTGCGGATCGCTTCAATCTCTTCCGGGCTGACCGGAATCTGCAGCTCCGGATCATTCTTGATTTCCTGCTCCGTCTGATACCAGCGAATCGGGCTGGTCTTGTCGTTCATGTTGAAAATGTTCTTCTTATCTACCGTGATATAGCAGGTGCCCGATTTGCCGGTCATATAACTGTAACTCGTCGCCCGGTACTCCACTCTTCCATCCAGCGCCGGAGCCAGAAAGCTCTCCAGGTTTTGCTTTAATTTACTCCAGGACATATATCCTCCTATATTCTTCAGGCTGAACCACTTTTCAGCTATCTTTATGAAATCATATGGTTTAATAATAACTCATAATCATAGAATATAGGAACTTGTTACAGTACTCCCAATCCTTCTGCTAATAAGTTTCAGTTTTTGAATATCAATTTCCATTTCTGATTCCCTTATTTCATTTCTTTATAAATAAATGCGAGAATGCCCTGTGCAACTTGTGCACAGTAACATTCCCGCCTGCCATACCTTTAATATTCTTCTACCGTCTCCATCTGCTTCGCCATAAACGCATCCAGCATCGCACGTACTTCATCGGTCGACCGGGCACTCATCAGCTCATTGCGCAGCTCGCTCGCTCCGCGGAATCCGCGAACATAGATTTTGAAAAAGCGTGGCAGCGGCTTGAACGAACGCGGTTCAATCACCGAATACTTATCATGCAGATCCATGTGGAGCCGCAGCAGATCCAGCAGTTCCTGACTGGTATGCTCTCTCGCTTCCTGTTCAAATGCAAACGGATTGCTGAAAATTCCGCGTCCGATCATCACTCCGTCGACGCCGTACTTTTCTACCAGCTCCAACCCGGCTGCACGGTCGGCAATATCGCCATTAATCGTCAGCAGCGTATTCGGCGCAATCTCGTCACGCAGCTTCTTGATCTCCGGAATCAGCTCCCAGTGAGCGGGAACCTTGCTCATCTCGTCACGCGTCCGCAGATGAATCGACAGATTCACAATATCCTGCTGCAGAATATGGGTCAGCCAGCCGCGCCACTCGTCGACTTCGCTAAAGCCAAGCCGTGTCTTCACGCTGACCGGCAGACCGCCGGCTTTGGCTGCCTGGATGATCTCTGCTGCCAGTTCGGGACGACAGATCAGACCGCTGCCTTTACCGTTCTCGGCTACATTCGGCACCGGGCAGCCCATGTTGAGATCGATCCCTTTGAAGCCCTGCTCTGCCATGCCGATACTCATCTGCCGGAAATACTCCGGCTTGTCTCCCCAGATATGCGCCACCATCGGCTGCTCATCTTCGGTAAACATGAGCCGTCCTCGCACACTGTGATGCCCTTCCGGATGACAGTAACTCTCCGTATTCGCAAATTCGGTAAAAAACACATCCGGTCTGGCCGCTGCACTCACGACATGACGAAAAACAACATCCGTCACATCCTCCATCGGTGCCAGTATAAAAAATGGCTTGGGTAAATCACGCCAAAAATTGTCTGTCATTTTAAAAATCCTTTCATGGTATATAGCTGTAATTCTTTATCTGTTAAATCAACATATCCCAGTACACACTGGCATATACACGATAACGGTATGGACCTCAACCATTATACTAGATTGTACAACCAAAACAGAAGATTAATTTCCCTTTTTGAACAAGTTATCAAGCTTTTTTCTGTCAGTAAGCGCTGCATGGATGGCTTCTTAATACAGAAGAGAGCCTTTTCCTGTCTTATCATGATTCGGAAGCAGCCAGCAGGATGGATAATTGGAAGATTGATCTGTAACATTGAACGCATATGGTTTCTTTCAGCAAAATAGACATAATTCATTTCCAACCAGCACTATCACCGAACAAAAAAGCAGCCGATCCTCTATAACTATCGGCTGCTTTTGTATTCATTTATTCACGAGTGAGTGGATTGTCCAATTCCGCTTGCCCCATCAGGCTATCTGTCTGTTTTCCGTCAACCAGCAGCTGAATATTCTTTACTTCGTCAAATTGGAAAAATGTCTTTTTCAAAGCATCTATCGCCAGAATCTCTCCGGAAGATCCCATCCGTGCTTTATCCGGAACATGCACATCCAGTGTCAATGTCCCTTGATCCAACTTGGCCAAGAGCAAATCAATATTCTCCCACAAGGGAATCAGCTCCTTCTGATCGCTCTTCTGGAGAGCCGCATAGGTCGCACTGTATTTCTCCGAGTCCTCTTTAAACGTAATGGTCTGTGTATGTGGCTCCAATTGCATGACTTGAACGTCCGAGTAATACACTGTGATCTCCTGCGACTTCTCGTCTTGCTTGTCCTTGGTATCTGCCGGTGCCGCCGGCTTATTCGTTGCCGGATCAGAGCCTTGAACGGTATTGGCAGCAGGCTTGCTCTCGCAACCGAGGGCAAGTACGCTCAGGACGCATATGATGATCGCCACATAAATTCCTTTTTTCATAACGCACATCCTCTTTATTTATTCCGTACTTTATAACTCCAGATATTCTTTGATGCCATCCACAATCGCTTGCGCGGCTTTATTCTGATTGTCTTCTAACATCATGGCTTCTTCTTCCTCTTTGTTGCTCAAAAATCCAATTTCCAAAAGGACAGCTGCCATAGTGGTCTCACGAATAACCTGTAAGCTACGATTTTTAACCCCACGATCCGTAAATCCCAGAGCCTGAATCAATTTTTTGTGGATACAATTGGCTAAGTCTTTGCTACTTTCTCGTTGGTAATAATACGTCTCCGTTCCTTTTGCCTGAGGAGAACGAGGAGCACTATTACCATGTATGGATACAAATACATCTGCTTTAAGATCATTAGCAAGTTTAACCCGTTCTGATCTGGTAGGGTAAACATCAGTCTCACGAGTCATAATTACTTCTATACCAGGTTCATTTTTTAAAAGACTCTGAACTTTAAGGCTTAACGGAAGAGTAAAGTCCTTCTCAGGTTTTTTTGCAAAACTTATTGTTCCTGGATCTTTTCCTCCATGTCCCGCATCAATAACGACTATTTTCTTATCATTACTTACAGGAGTGGTAGGTCCAGGATCATTGATCATGCTTAAATCAAGAATAAACTTACCCGTGCTGGTCTGTTGCTTATAATTAAAAGAACTTACATTATTTAATTCAATTACAATCCGAACTTGAGCAGGATCGTTTTTATAAAGTGAATAGCGTATATCTTTCACATTTGGAAGACCACTCGTATCCAATTTTGCTATAGATCCTGCAGAAGGTATATCTTGCATATTACCAAAGTTAGTAGCTGGAAAATCCATAATGATGCGCGTAGGATTCTGAAGTGTGGTTATCACTGGATTGACTTCATGATCCAAAGAGACAACCAGCTGATTATTCACATAATTGATCTCATGAATCAGATTGGTTACTGTTGAGTCTCCACTAGCAGGTAAAGATACGATAGGCGTACTGCTGGCCAGACTGGCTAGAGTGACAATTTTATCGCTATTGTTCCACTCTACTCCTAAACCCATCTCTTCACTAACAAACCGCAGAGGAACGACAACCGTGTTTTTGATCATTTGAGGAGCAACATTAAGCTTCACGGTATTATTGCTTACGGAAGCCTCATTTTTCCCAACTGTTAATGAAACGGCATTGGCTCCCTGCTGGATATGTACATTTTGTGTTGTCTGATCCCATTTCACGTCAAACTTCAAATTCTCAGCCACTACCCGGATTGGAATCATAATATTATTTTGTACATTAACGACTCCAACGTCCCTGGGTAAAACCAGCTCTTGGCCATCTAAAATAATTCTGGTTTGATTTGCGGCTGCATCCGTATGCATGGGGATTAGAAAAAGTAAAAGCATACTAAACAGCAGTATAAGTATGGAGTTCTTCATTTCACACCTCGATTTTAATTTGCATATCATTACATTCTGGACTGAATAGCAACCTTATAAAACGACTATTATTTATGAAAAGAAGTCACAGGAAAATAACCCAATCACTCGAATTCATCATTCCATGAAATTAGGCGGATGCTGTAGACATTGTAGCGACTGAGCTAACGGTGAAGCATAATTCACCTCCTGTAATCTGCAATTCAGTTCCTCCAATAAACTTGTTAGCTCTTCGATTACAACACCATTTTGCATGTTGTATTTATCCTGTAAATTCGTATATGCTTTGTAATTTTTGAATATGTAATCAAAATTCATCGCCCTATTGGGGTTGCTAAATGTAAGACGCTATTTCACCGCAAAAGTTGTGCAGTAAATGGTTTTAATACAATATTGTTTAAATTGTGGTTTTTTATTGAAATAAAATCACTTTATTATTATTAACAACCATGCCGAGCTGGTATGGTCAGCAAGAGTAGACCTGGATCAAAAAGTTTATTGGGAATAACTTGAGAATAATGACCACTAAAATAAAGACTCCTAACCATTGTGAACTGCACCCCTTAAAATGGACATTAGAAAACCCCTCGGTTAAACTAATGAGCATTTGGGGGTGCATTTTTCATGACAGAAAAAGGACAGAAGTTTAAAAGGTATTCGTTGGAACTCAAGAAAGAAGCCATTCGTTTACATATCGAGGAAGCCTGGACGTATCGTCAAATCACGGCTCATTTGCAGATTCACGACGCAGACCGGGTCAAAAACTGGATGCGGAAATATCGGGAGCAAGGCGAGTTTGGATTACTCGATCAGCGAGGACGAAGAGAGACGTACATCGATTCAGATCGACAGATGAACCAATTAAAACGAGAGAATGAACTGCTAAAAAAGTGCTTGAAAATTTGGAAGGAGGAGGAACGAAGACGCGGTATTCGCTCATTCGACAAGTAAACGAACGAGGACAGATTCAGCGGCTCTGCCAGCTGTTTGGCGTCTCCAAAAGCGGTTATTACGTCTGGTTGAAGCGACAACCCATCGACCGGGATATGGAGGATAAGCAAGTCGTAAGCAAAGTCTACACCAAATACAAGGGAATCTACGGCTACAGACAACTACAATTGTTCCTGTGGCATGACGAAGGCGTGTGGATGAATCACAAAAAAGTGCTTCGGCTCATGCAGAACCTTGGCATTCAGTCTCGTATTCGTAAAAAATGTCAGTATAGGTACACGACCAACAAGGCGGCACGAATCGCTGAGAATGTATTCAACCAGAATTTTGTCGCTCACCGATCGAACGAAAAATGGGTCACGGACATCACGCAGGTTCTCATCGGCGAGCGCTGGTTGTATCTGTCTGCCGTCAAAGATCTTTTCAACAACGAAATTGTGGCATACGCCATCGGCGAACATCCCAACAAGGAATTGGTGCAGCGTACGTTTCAAAAGGCGTTTCGCAAACGAAAAGACGTGACGGGCGTGGTCGTTCATAGCGACCGCGGAGCCCCGTACACGTCTCATCTGTACCACGACATGCTGCCCAAGGTTGGCGCCCAAATCAGCATGTCTCGTGGAGGAAATTGTTATGACAATGCCTCCATTGAGAGTTTCTTCTCCTCGTTAAAGACCGAAGGACTCTCCCTCTATTCTATCCGAAGCTGGAAGGAAGCGCAAAAGCGAATGGAAACGTATATCCGCTTTTACAACACCAAACGACCACAACGAAAACTAAATAAACTGACGCCGGTAGAGTACCGACGCCAGTTTGCTTGATGAGGCTTTTTTAACTGTCTACAAAATAGGGGCTTGACCAATCAGCTCTCAGCTCTCAGCGCTTTTAATTCTTTTCTATTCGCTTTTTTTATTACGAAATCGCACATATTAACTAGAATTTTCACATCAGTTTTACATCAATCCACAAAAAAATCTACTGTCTTATATACTTCTAGAAATCTGTACTACGCAATATATCCTCTATTTACAAGGGATTTCGAACCTGTATTACTTTTTCACGAGAACAGCTACTGATTCTACGTGTACTGTATGCGGGAACATATCTACCGGTTGCACTTCCGTCGTCACATACCCGCCATCCTCCAGCACTTTCAAATCCCGTGCCAGCGTCGATGGATTACATGACACATACACCACCCGCTCCGGCTGCATCTCCAGAATCGTCGCCAGCAGGCGCTCATCGCACCCTTTGCGCGGTGGATCGACGACGATGACGTCTGGCGTAATGCCCTGCTCTTTCCAGCGCGGAATCACATCTTCGGATGCGCCTACTTCGAATTCCACGTTATCCATCTGATTCAGCTTCGCATTTTTGCGGGCATCCTCGATCGCTTCTTTTACAATCTCGACGCCATACACACGCTCGGCGTGCTGGGCGAGGAACAGGGAGATCGTACCGATACCGCAGTAGGCGTCGATTACGGTTTCTTTGCCGGTTAATCCGGCATACTTCACAGCCTGCTCATACAGCACTTCGGTCTGGGTCGGATTCACCTGGTAAAAGGATCGTGCCGAGATGGCAAATTTTACGTCGCCGATATAGTCATGAATGACTTCACTGCCCCATAGTACGCGCGTCTCATCGCCGAAAATGACGTTTGTCTGGCGGGTGTTGATGTTCTGACAGATACTCACCACCGCAGGCATCTCTGCACGAATACGTTCGATCCATTCGGCTTTGCGCGGCAGGCGTTCTCCGTTGCTCACAAGCACCACCATCATCTCATTAGTGCTAAAGCCAACCTTCACCACGACATGGCGCAGCAGTCCTTCGCCGCTCTCTTCGTTATACGGACGGATGCCCAGATCGCTGCCGATCTGCTTGACCTTATTGACCAGTTGATCGTTGCGGCTGTCCTGAATCAGACAGCTCTGCATATCCACGATTCGGTGTGTACCACGTGCGTAGAAACCGCCGATCAGGTGACCGTTCTCTTCACCCATCGGTACCTGTGCTTTATTCCGATAACGCCAAGGTTCTGCCATGCCGAGTGTTGGTAGTACACGAATCCCGCCACTTGCGGGACGCTCTACAGATGCTGCTTGCTGGTCTTGTTCTGTACCAATCTTAGACATATCCTGAATCGCTCCGCTGCCACTCTGATCTGCATCATCGCTCAGTACATTCAGCTTGCCGATTCGCTGCAGATTGTCGATCACATGCTGACGTTTCCATGCCAGCTGTGCATGATAGTTCATATGCTGAATCTGGCAGCCTCCGCACTGGGAGTAGATCGGGCAGGGCGCACTGACACGATCCGGACTCTCCTGCAGCAGTGTCAGCATTTTGGCATACCCGTACTGCTTCTTCGTCTTCACTACGCGAGCTTGAACCTTCTCACCTGGCAGCGCACCCGCAACGAATAGTGTATATCCTTCTGCGCGACCTACTCCTTCTCCCTCATGAGTCAGCCCAACAATATCCAGCTCCAACTCATCATTCTTGGCAACTGGCAGATTCGCGATCGCCGCCGACACTGCCGCCGGTTTACGCTTATTCGAATTATATTTTTTGCCGCCTTTGCGGTCTTTATTCATAATCATTACTCCATTTTCTATACATATTTCCACATGTCATTCTTAGCCTCTTCGTAACTACCTCAGACTTCCGGATGGGCAACTATTAAATTGTATAGAAAACCAACGAATGTGACAATACAATATAGATACTTTCATCAAGTATATTTTTAGTTAACGGGAAGAAAGCTCGTTCTTCTTACTTATCGGTATATCTTAAAATGAGAGGCAGCAAGGAAATGATGCTCAAACCAAAAAAGATTGAGCGCAGCATCTAAGAGCTGCCTCCCAATCTGGATAAAATCAATTATAAGTTAGCCTTGTACCCTATTGTGAAGACGCAAGATAATTCGAAATGGACTTCTGCTTGGATACGGCTTGATTAGACACCAGCACCGGTCTGGGGCTTAGTCGTATGTGACTGCGTATTCTTACGGGCCAAACGTGATCTCAAACGAATCAGCCTTGGCCTATTGTACCTCTGAATCAAACAAAACGGGATCTGAACGATCACATTGACTATCGCGCAAATCAGAGCGACATTCGCATAGCTGATTGGATTCACCCATATGCAAGCAAAGCCTAATACAGCCATGCACCAATGCCCGACTTCGCCATATTTCGTTTCTAAAATGAATCGATCCGTATATTCCAAAGTAAGTGTCCCATGGAGTTCTTTCTTTTGAAATTTCCATAACCCGCCGCCTTCCGGAAGCTTATCTTTCCACTGATCAAGACGAATTCGTTTATATAATTTTCTTTCGAAAGAATGTTCCGCAAAAAACCAATCATTTTTTTCGTACCAGGACTTGGGCAAGAATCGAACCACATGAGCTGTGCCAAGGCAGCAGACTAACCAAAACAGCGTATTGATTACGATCATCCATACAATCAAACCACTCATGCCCCACCGCCCTTCCCTCTTGCTTCTCTTCCACTTCCTTATGTATTTACCCGTTTCAACATATAAAACGGATGATGGATTAGCTACATTTTAAGCACATTACTATTTTAACTAGAGTAAATCGAACAATACGTTCGTTCAAAATTTCCTGCCAGCAGATCTTCCTTGCGAATGAAAAAATGAATACATCCTGCATCCCACCAGAGGAATCCAATATCCCGGTCACTGTCCACCTCAAGCAGCATCAGCATCTCATCAATCTCCTGATCCACCTTCTCTTCATCTCCATCAAAGTGCTGAATCATGCGCTTCTTGTCTTTTTCCTGATTATACGTATGCTTCCCAGTATGCATATAGGATGCCGCGACGAACTCGTGATCCCCATGCTGTCCATCACCGTAGCCGAGCATTTTGCCGATCACATTTTCAGGTTCCCAGCCCATCTCTTCGGTGAGCAGCAGATAATTTTCTGCGGTCTCTTCTGTAATCTCTTCATTATCCAGATTATAGACTTCACTATATCCGTAATTCGGGAATTCCACTCTGGCCTGTGCATGCACCTGGTAAGGTAAAAACGGCTCCTCTGCTTCCTCTTCCAGAATCGTCAGACTGTCCGGCTCATAACAGGACAACAGCGAGGTATCCGTTCCTGACCAGTACAGTACCCGGTGTTCGATGTTATAGGCAGGCTCGTCTTTGCCCACGAAAAAGTACAGCATCCCCTGAGCGGGCAGCAGCGATTCAGGAATTGCGTTATACGCCGAGTCCTTGATCTCTGCCGTGATCTGTGACAGGTTTAGCTGAGCGACCGATGTCATCCATTCGCCACCTTGACTTCGCGGCCACTCCATACCTGCTGGCAGATCTGGACTGCCTCCAAAGCGTGAACAGCCGGTCTGACCGTTGCCGCCTTCACCGCGTACCATTTTGACCACTGGACGCTGATGTTCTCGCAGATAGTTTTCTAATTCAGGGACTTCATATCGTTCCATAAGCTGCTTCAACTCTTCGTCTGATAATAGATTGCTATATTCCATCGTAATCCTCAATCTCCTTTACACTTGGATAGGTATGATTCTGGCTAACCTGCTTCAATACTGAGTTCTAATGCATATACAGCAAAAGATGTCGTACAGGCAGGTAAATATATGTATTTGAACGTACTTGAATATACCTGGATGTATTTACGTGTCATAAACGATACTATTCATCTCCACTATATCTATTATACTCTGATTTTTGGCAACAGCAAAAAGCTCCTATCCACTCCGCAGAGACATTTCCATGTAGAAACGTCAACGATAGAGTGTACAGAAGCTGTTATGAGCTTAAGTCAGTCATACAATTAGTTAAATCTAAATTCTACACTATCCATCATACCCATCAGATAAGAGAGCAGCGGATTAGATCAGTCGTTTCTTATCGTCCGCGAAGATCCGCAGCTTGTGCTTCATCACTTCGAAATGACCCGGCAGACTGCCGCCAAGCTCGCCATCCAGATTGAGCATGACTTCGTCCGCTCGCGGCGCTTCGATATCCAGCTTGCTCGTGCGGAAGTAGAGTACTTTGGGATCGTCCAGATGTTCACCGCGCAGCGCCATGGTGACGAGGCGGATGAACTCGGCCAGATTGCAGTTGCGCACGGCAATCACGTCGAACAGTCCATCGTCGATCCGCGCATCTGGTGCCAGCTTTTCAAAGCCGCCGACCGAATTCGTATTGGCGACGAGGAAGATCATGAACTGGTCATGAATCGTCTCCATGCCCTCGGCCCGGATGATCAGCTCGGTTGGCGCCAGATTGACCATTTTCTCGATGCCCTTCATATAGTAGGCCATCTGTCCAATCATCGTCTTGAGCTTGCTCGGCACTTCATACGTCAGCTCGGTAAAGGAACCGCCGCCTGCGATATTGATAAAGTAACGGTCGTTGACCTTGCCGATATCGATCGGACGGGACTGCTGACGGATGACCAGGTCGCAGTACTGCTCCCAGTTCCGGGAAATGCCCAGCGCCCGTGACAGGTCATTGGTCGTTCCCAGCGGGAAAATGCCCAGCGGCGGCGGGTTGTCGTATGCGGCCATGCCATTGATGACTTCGTAGATCGTTCCATCGCCGCCAGCGGCGATGATCATATCGTAACCGCCGCGTTCAATCGCCTCCATGGCTGCTACGGTCGCATCGGATTCGCCTGTCGTTGCATGACAGCTGGCCTCGATGCCTCCCTCGTCCAGTCGCTTCAGAATGTCTGCCAGACGGCGTCTCATCTCTTCACGGCCGGAGGTCGGGTTATAGATTAACCTCGCTCTTTTCATGTTCATGCCACCTAATATTGTTGTGATTCGCCTGTTGTACAGATCATAGGAGCGGCAGCTGTTGCCACCCGATCCGGTCAGGCCGGCTATGTCTTATTCTACAACCTGAAGCTGCTGCATCAGCAGATCCACCTGGCGCTCCATCCAGTGGGACAGGCGCGGGTGGGGCAGCAGCGCTTCACCGGCATATTCATAGCTTAACCCTTCGATACGCCCCGGAATCACCGAACGCAGGAAAATGCCTGAGCTCAGAAACAGCGGCGCGACCAGCACACGGTAGCCACGGCTTGTCCACTCTTCGGTCTTGGACCGCAGGCTGTCCGGATTAAGCAATGCATAATCGGCATGAGCCGTACCGCTGATATCGCCGACACGGCGGGCAAGCGAAGAGATGCCCTTTTCCCAGCGCTGACGGAAGCCATCATGAATACTGCCATGACCGACGACCAGCACTGTCTCCTCCTGCGGGACAGTCGACAGATGCTTGACCTTGTCCCATACCATATGGGCAATATCGTCATCGTCATCGACCGGGTAACCAAAGTGCACGTTCGCTCTAATGGTAAACGGTTCCAGATCTGTCTCCCGATCGGGTTCTGCCTTGACGCCCAGTGCGTAGGCAATCTCATCCATATGTGTACTGCCGGAGGACACGAACAGCGGTATAACGAGCAGATCGGTAATTCCCTGTCCCTCCAGTTCATCAATCCCGTCCTGTATGAATCGTCCCGGCACATTGTCCAGATAGACGGCACTTACAGGCAGATCGGCTGGAAAGGAAGTGTTTGCCACTGCATCATCGATCCAGTGCATCCATGTCGGGTCCGGCGATCCATGACTGATTATCAATACACCCGGTTTCATCATATTTATCTCCCCAGACGCTCGAGCGTCATTTTGTAGCCATCATTGCCATAGTTCAGGCAGCGTTTGACACGGGAAATGGTCGCTGTACTCGCGCCGGTCTCCGCTTCGATCTGGTTATACGTCGCGCCTTTGCCCAGCATACGGGCCACTTCCAGACGCTGGGACAGTGATTGAATCTCATTCACTGTGCACAGGTCATCAAAAAATACATAGCATTCTTCCAGGTTTTTGAGCGTCAGGATCGCTTCGAATAATTGATCGACACTTTTATCATCAAGCTTTTTAAGTTGCACGATTAGATCATCCCCTACTACGGTTAATGTAATTTCATTGTATAGATTACCATTTGTTTTTTCAAGCGTTAACGATGTACAGTATCACAGAATCAACACGTCTTTTCCATAAATTATTCCAAAATTACCATTAGATCTATTTAAACCAGCCCCGCCGCTGGAATAGCAGCATCATACACCCGCCCAGCAGGAACATGAGCAGCAGTACGCCAAAGTAACCATATTTCCAGTGCAGCTCCGGCATAAACTCAAAATTCATCCCGTAAATGCCCGCGATCAGCGTCAGCGGCATGAATATGGTCGTGATAACGGTCAGCGTCTTCATGATCGTATTCATGCGGTTGGAGTTGAGCGAGATATAGCTGTCCCGCAGATCCGATGTCATCTCGCGATCCGCTTCGATCATATCGGACAGCTTGAGCAGATGATCGTAGATATCCCCGAAATAGGAATGATGATCGTCCACCTTCTGGATATGCTGGGAATTGACGACACGGTACATCAGATCGCGCATCGGCACGACCGTACGCCGCAGCTTGAGCAGCCGTGAACGCAGAGCAAATACCTGTGCCAGCAGCTCATCGACCGCTTCATCCGGCCCCAGGCTCTCCAGTTCGTTCAGCTCATCCTCGATATCGAATACACACGGGAAGTACTCATCGACGATTTTATCGATAATGATATAGGCCGCTGCTATCGGGCCGCGCATCCATTTGGGCCGCTTGCCGGTACGGTAACTCAGCACTCTCTCCCAGGCAGAGTCGACTTCCGGCTGTTTCTGATGATGGAAAGACACCAGCAGATTCTCGCTGATGAACAGATCGACCTCTTCCACATTCAGCGTATCGCGCTTCACGGCATGCAGTACCAAAAATTCCACATCGGTATAATAGTCCATTTTGGGACGCTGCAGCAGATGCATGCAGTCCTCCACCGCCAGTGGGTGGAATTCGAAAAAGGTACTGAGCAGCTCGGATTCCTTTTCGGTCGGACGGTCAAAATCGACCCAGCACCATATATAATCGCCGGACTTCACTTTCTCCAGCGGTACATCTTCCACAATCATATGTTCATGTGTAAAGCCCATTATACGTATCACGCTTCAACCTCTTTTCTCGGGATCGGATAAGGCTAGAATCGCATAAAAAACCGCCGTTCGCAAGAAACGGCGGAATCGTTCATACGGTTGTGCTTATATAAGAATTAGAACAGATCAAACATTACTTTGTAAATGATGCCGGCCAGCGTCGCCGCGATCGGAATGGTCACGATCCAGGCAATCACGATCCGGCCGGCGAGTCCCCATTTCACTTCACGGAAACGCTTGGCTGCGCCAACACCCAGAATCGCGGAGGTAACAGCATGTGTCGTACTTACCGGCAGGTGAGTCAGTGTGGCTGTGAAAATAACGGTTGCGGACGTTGCATCAGCGGCGAATCCGTTAATTGGCTCGATCTTGAAAATCTTGGTGCCCATCGTCTTGATGATTTTCCAGCCACCGACCGAGGTACCCAGCGCCATCGCCGTTGCGGCAGAAATTTTAACCCACAGCGGTACTTCCAGATTGTCCTGGACATTGGCCGCTACGAGGGCAAACGTGATAATCCCCATCGCTTTTTGCGCATCATTCGTACCATGGGAAAAGGATTGCAGGGCAGCCGTCAGAATCTGCATCGTCCGGAAGCCTTTGTTCACCGAGTGCGGGCTGCGCTTGGCGAAGATCCATTTCAGAATATACATGACGATAAAACCCATAACAAAGGCGATCAGCGGGGACAGCAGCAAACCTTCGACGATTTTGATAAAACCGCTCCAGTTGACCGAACTTGAACCTGCTCCGACAAATACAGCACCCGCCAGTGCACCGATCAGTGCATGGGAGGATGAGGATGGAATCCCGAACCACCAGGTCGCAAGGTTCCAGATAATCGCTGCGATCAGTGTCGCAATAACGATCGGTATACCGTTCTCCAGTGTGGCGGGATCGGCGACGCTGCCGCCAATCGTCTTGGCAACACCGGTAAATGTAATCGCACCGAGGAAGTTCATGATCGCAGCCATCAAAATAGCTGTACGCGGTGGCAGTGCCCGGGTGGACACCGATGTGGCAATCGCATTTGCCGTATCGTGGAAGCCGTTGATAAAGTCAAACGCCAGCGCCAGGAATACGACAATACATAGCACGAATAATGAGGTTTCTACCATATTTATTCATCATACAGAGTTTCTCCCCACTCCTATTTGCAGAGAAGCTGTATGATACTACCTCCTTAATTATCTTAAGATTTTGCAGTCGCGGCAAAATCCGAATCTTCTGTTAGCATCAATGAATCTGTTCCTAAAAGCAGCTCAGTTTCTGCCAGGTGGCAAAAGAAAAACGAACCAGCTCACACTTACGTCGGTTCGGCTTCTTTCCGGATCAGG
This sequence comes from Paenibacillus sp. Z6-24, assembly GCF_054161335.1. Classification (NCBI taxonomy): domain Bacteria; kingdom Bacillati; phylum Bacillota; class Bacilli; order Caryophanales; family Paenibacillaceae; genus Paenibacillus; species Paenibacillus sp. Z6-24. Next base: position 4,307,205 of record NZ_CP096398.1, read on the forward strand.
AATTGCTCATAATAATCGATTCCAGCGTATTGGCTACATCTTCACAAGAATCCGTTGTATTCTCCAAACGTTCATAGATTTCTTTGCGTTTGATTAATTCGATAGGGTCCGTAACGGTAGCAAACAGTTCCGTGATGCATTTGCGCATGATATCATCGCCCTGGTTCTCCAGATCATTCAGGCGGATCGAGTGCTCGCGGATCGGCAGCAGTTTTTTCTGGGAAAGCAGTTGAATCGCTTTTTGAATCTCATAGGCACACTCGCGCAGAATCTCTGCAAAGGCATTGATATACTGGTCCGGCTCGTTCAGATGATACATCTCGAAGCGGGAAGCACAGGCTTCCAGGCCGTCCATTACATCATCCATTTTGGTCGTGAGTTCCATGATATCGTCGCGCTCCAGCGGCGTGATGAATGTTTTATTCAACTCGGTGATGATCGTATGGGTATACGTATCGCACTGGTTCTCATAATCCTTCATCGTTTTGGTGAACTGTGGAATGTCTTTAAGGCTTGCGACCTGTTCTGCGAAGTAATCCGCAGCCTGTACCAGGCTATCCGCCATATTCTCCAGCGTCTCAAAAAAGATATCCTTCTTTTTAATACGCATTCCTATAACCCCTTTTCGAAATTTTGCCGAAAAATGTCGTAAAATCGCATTTTAAGCACAATTCTGGCTTTGATAACAACCTTTGTTATCTTATCAATCCGTGTGCGGTTTTGTAAAGAATAGCTTAACAAATAATATACAAATCTCATACAAAGTTCAGCACTTCTTTATATCATTACACTGAAAGTCTTCATTTTATCCATTATTGTCCATTTTTTTATCATCAATTGTTAAGTGACTGTAAAATGTCGGACTGTTCGGCACAATATTGTAGTAGGTCACGCCGGGAACGAGCGGTGTCTCCTGCCCGCCGCTGCGAAAACGGATCACATCTCCGTCACTGCGGCTCCATTCACCGCGGATCATGCGGCCTTGCTGGAACATGAGCGCTTCGCCGCCAGACTCCAGATCGAGGCTGAGACGGCCGACATCATCCAGCACTTTGTAATCGGCGCCGAGTACAATAACATTGGCGGCGGTAAGCGGCTCACGGGTATTGAGATCGATATGCGGCTTGCCGTTCATGCTGCGCGTATACTCGCCGCTGGCCGAATCGTACGCATAACCGACGGTATAGCTGTCCAGCAGGTATTTGAGCTGCAGGGAATTTACCTGCTCCGAGCTGGTTGTGGCAGATGATGCGCTATTGACGGCCGGGCTTTCGCTCATACCGGCAGGCGTTTCCATATTACTGGCAGAATCCGATTTGGTCTGCATAGGGGATGATGCACGTTCTGTAGTAAGACCGGCATCCGTATCGGTGCTGGCGGATAACGATTCTGCTGGTTCATTGTCGGCAGAGTTCGTCTGATCCGCTGGCGGCAGAAATGGGTACACCGGCAAAGTGAGCTGCTCGGTATATCCTTTGTCCGCTGCGGCTTTGCGAAGCTTTTGCTCATTGGTATACAGATTATGCGGCGCCTTGCGGCTGGAATCGCGCCAGAACGGAGCGCTGGCGTTGGTAATCTCGTCGAGATGCTCCTTGCCGCCGTTTTGCAGGATGGCATAGGCATCATTACTGCCTCCGGCGTGGACGAGCAGTCCGTTTACCGTCTCCCCGAGTGTGATCAGATAAGGGCGTATGCTGCGTACCGGACCGATGGCAGCGTCTCCGTGATAACTCTGATAGACAGCGACCAGACGGGTAATACCGCCCTCGGCGAGCACTTCATACACCATATCCGCTTCGGCCAGACCGGACTGCGGACGTGCCGCCGGTGCGTTGTTAATCATCACGGCGACCGGTCGCGCGAGATCAGGCTGTTTGACGGGAAGCCCGGTCAGCGGAGTGGTATAAGCAGGCGCCTGCACAGTCGCTTCCGGCGCAGGCTCTGCCTTTTCCGGGGCAGGTATTGCTGACGGCGGCGGCACGGCGGCTTCGTCAGACTGACAGGCGGTGAGGCTAATTCCGAGCAGTACAGGCATCATTCCACGTAATAAGGGTGACCAAGAAATTTTCATAACATCCTCCTCAGAATAAAGGACATCAGCAGAGCAGCGATTACGCCGGACAGCTGCTTCGTCAAGAATAGACTGCCGGCATGAATTCCGTATGAACGCTTGCTGGCATCCGGACTGGCGGGTCTATAACGTATGCTGCCACACAGGTGAATCTGCGGCCTGGCTGTGTCCTGTAATAGATGTTTCTGTTCATTATGTATGCGTGACGCGGGTGATCGGTGACACTGCTGCATAGCCAGAGGCTGCTGCAGACAATACATCCATTATATACATAGCTGCTGCGGCTGGAGAACTGCAAAGCTCATATTTTGTAAGTATATGAATGATTCTGGCAAACATCGAACTATAAGAAAGAACTGTGGTACATAAAAACACATGAAAAATTCGGTAAAAATTATATGTTAATTCAAACAAATCCTTCAGTTCAAGCTGTTCAATTATAAAACATTAAAAAGTAAGCTAGATTGTGATTTTTATTACATATTAAAATTTAGGAATGTTTTAAGATAAAGCCATGAAAGAGATAATCATCACAGATTCAGCATAACTGCTTGTCATTATACTTAAGGGGTGTATCCATTATGAACAGATGGCTTAGAGAAAATGCAGTAGCAATGTGGTTATTGACTATCGTCCGTGTGTATGTCGGATTCCAGTGGATCGAAGGCGGCTGGGGCAAGCTCACCGGTGGATTCGACGCTACCGGGTTCCTCACTGGTGCAATCGCAAGCACCGGCGGCGAACACCCAAGCGTACAGGCAGGCTGGGGCGCATTCCTGCAGCACTTTGCACTACCGAATGTAGGGCTGTTTAACGTACTCGTACCGATCGGTGAATTCCTCGTTGGTCTGGGACTGATTCTGGGCACATTCACAACGCTCGCAGCGTTGATGGGTATGGTCATGAACTTTGCTTTCCTGTTCTCGGGAACCGTCAGCACCAACCCATACCTGCTGCTGCTCGAAATCTTCATCGTCGTTGCTGGCGCCAATGCCGGTAAGATCGGCCTCGATCTTTGGATACTGCCTTATCTGAAAGCGACCTTTTTCAAAAAGAATAACCGCCGCGGCAGCAGCCCTCATGCACCTACGCATCGAGCGGCCTGACCTGAAGCGTAATCATTTATACCCGCTCGGCAGTCTTCTCTGCCGCCCACATTATAAAAAGTCACTCTGCCAAATACGGGAAGTCTCCGTATACCGGTAGAGTGACTTTTTGTGTGGATTGCTCTTTCTTTATATCATCAGCCGGATCTCAAGCATCCGGTACGGTGTTTACCGGGTCACCATCCCGGCCAGCTCGGCGGCGGCTGCACGGCTGTCCGGCGCCCCGGCAATGGCAGAGATCACTGCGACGCCATCCGCTCCCGCAGCGATCACCGGAGCGGCGTTGGATGCATGGATGCCTCCGATGCCGACTACCGGAATATCCAGTCCGGCAGTGCGCAGCTGCTCGATGACCGTCGTGCCCCGCACCGCCTCCGCATCCGGCTTGGAAATGGTCGGATAGACAGGGCCGACTCCGAGATAGTCCGCTCCATCTGCGATCGCTTGCTGCGCCTCTTCGAGCGAATGGGCCGAGACGCCAACGATCTTGTCCGGACCGAGACGGCGGCGAATGACCGAAGCGGCTTCGTCGTCCTGACCGACATGTACGCCGTCCGCATTCAGTTCGAGTGCCAGTTCCAGATCATCATTTACGATAAAGGGAATCCCGTGCTCCGCGCAGATCTCCTGCAGACGTCGGGCCAATTGAACACAGGCTGTACCGGTCAGTGCGCCCACTCCCTTTTCCCGGAATTGAAACATGGTGATCCCCCCGGCAATCGCCTGGCGCAGCACCTGCTCCGGCGTCTCTGTACAGTTTACACTGCCCATGACCAGATAGAGCTTCAACCAGCGGCGCATGATGTCGGTATCAGGACGGCTCATGAGTATACCCCCTCTGCCGATAGGCAAAATGGTTGGTCGGACCGTGTACTGAACCGATCCCCAGCCCATCCTCTATCGCTGCCTGGATAAACTGCTTGGCGGTATGCACCGCTTCAAGCACAGAGCGGCCCCGGGCGAGCTCTGCGGTAACTGCAGCGGAATACGTACATCCTGTTCCATGGGTATGCGGCGTATCGATGCGCGGTGTCTCCAGATAATGATAGTTCTGCCCGTCGTAGAGCACATCGACGGCACCTGCTGTCGACAGATCATGACCGCCTTTGACAATCGCATAGCGTGCGCCCATATCGGTCAGTCGGCGGGCCGCTTCTTCCCGGTCCTGCAGCTGCCGGATGCTCATGCCGGTCAGCAGTTCCGCTTCCGGCACATTCGGTGTGACGATCTCGGCGAGCGGCAGCAGATGCCTGGTCAATGCCTGAACCGCCTCCTGCTGGAGCAGTACGGAGCCTCCTTTGGCGACCATGACCGGATCGATCACAAGATTGCGCCAGCCATATCGCTGCACCGCCTGTGCCACTTCATGAATAATGTCTGCGCTGAACAGCATCCCTGTCTTGACTGCTTCGGGTGCCAGATCTTCCCCGATCGAATCCAGCTGGCGGATTACGCCTTCCGGATCGACCGGATAGACGCCCTGTACACCTGCCGTGTTCTGGGCGGTCACTGCCGTAATGACCGACATGCCGTAGACGCCGAGTTCCTGAAAAGTTTTCAGATCGGCCTGTATGCCTGCTCCGCCGCCGCTGTCCGAGCCGGCGATCGTTAATGCCTGATGGATGCTCATGTTTGTTTGCACTCCTTTGAATTAGGGATATAGGGATATAAAATGTACTGCCTGACTATCCTGCCAAGCCTGGCCACATCTACAGGGTCTCGATCCGTGCCCGCTGCTGCACTTGTTCAGGAGTCAGCAGGGACAGCTGATTGATGAACTCCACTTGAAAACTGCCGGTTCCCTGCCCTTCTGTACGCTCTGCTGCCATCTCTGCCGCTATGCCGTAGAAAGCCAGCGCTTCCGCTGCTGCCTGCAGCCAGTGCTCCCGGCCTCCGGCAGCCGCTGCAAAAGCGGCCACCACCGAGCTGAGCAGACACCCTGCACCGGTCACCTTGGTCAGCAGCGGATGTCCGTTCGCCACCGTCAGGGTCGCCTGACCGTCAGTGATAATATCCTCCTCCCCCGTCACAATCACGATGGAGCCCAGCTGCTCGGCTGCCTGGCGGGCCAACTGAGTACGATCTCCCTCTCCTGCCCCGGCATCGACGCCGCGGATATTCCATTCGGCTCCGGCTACATTCGCAATCTCTGCCACATTGCCGCGCAGAAAATCGATCTTGACCTGCTCGCTAATCCGGCGGGCCGAATCTGTGCGATAAGCGGTTGCTCCCGCTCCAACCGGATCGAACACAACCGGCACTCCCGCCCGATTGGCAGACTGTCCTGCCAGTAGAATGGACTGCACCGTATATTCATCGAGCGTGCCCATATTCAGCATGACCGCTCCAGACATCGCGGCGACATCCGCCACTTCTTCATGCGCATACGCCATAAAGGGCGAAGCTCCCAGAGCCAGCAGCCCATTGGCTGTAAAGTTGGTCACCACCACATTGGTAATATTGTGAATGAGCGGATTCTGCTCACGCACCTTTTGCAAATAAGACATCCCTTCTCCTCCTCGACTGTACAAACTGTATACAAAAAAGACCCATTCACCTCCAGCAGGAGATCAATGGGTCGTATCATTCATTCAGGTATATCGTGCCGTATAGGCATGAGTGAAATCCGCGTCCACTTCCCTCCGCTGGTATAACCCAGATCAGGTTCCAAGGGTCCGGACATAATCCGTCTCAGCCTCGCGGCTCCCCTAGTGAATTCAAAGCAATATGATGAGTAAGGATTGCACACCGAACGTCTTGCGCTGCCGGTGTCCTCTGGTCTCTTTATAGTTACGATCTTATAAGGATATCCGCCGACTGTCAAATCCACAGCCGTGCCGGTTCATGCTCCATTACAGAGCTTTAATATCCATACACAGCCTTATAAGATGTACATATGCCAAACGGTCAGATCATCCAGTGCTGCCACTGCGTCTGTGCCGCTTCACGTCCGGCGAGCCATTCGCGTGTATAACGAAGCAGTTCGCGGCGATGCGGACCGGAAGAATACGTATGATCCGCCTGGAAAATAATCTGCTTGTCACAGCGCCCTTCCTGCCGGGTCCAGAACTCCTGCTGGTACAAAAAGGCATAATCCACCGGAATCACATCATCCCCGGTACCATGCACGACCAATACATCGCCGCTGAACTGGCGCGCTTCGATGAACGGCTGGTAATTGCCCAGCGACTCAAAGTAAACCGGCTTGAAGCAGTAGCCCAGATAATCCGCTTCCCCTTCGATTACCGCCTGATCATACGTCTCGCGACCGACAATTTTCACAATATCATTAAAAGGATGACCCACCGCCGACCACAGTACCAGATGCTTGATCCGGTGATCGCGGACAGCAGTCAGTATTGCTACCGCTCCGCCAAGGCTGTGACCGATCAGCGTGACCCGGGTCGGATCAATATCGCTGCAGTTCATGACATAATCGAGCACAGTGCGGGTCTGCGCGACCATGGAGTCCAGTCCCTGCTGACCATATAGTCCACTGCTTTCCCCACAGCCCGCGTAATCAAAGCGAACGACCATGTATCCATCAGCAGCCAGTTCACGGGCGCTGTTGACGAACAAGCGGTCCACACCGATCCGGCTGCCGACAAAACCGTGACAGATAATAATCAGCGGTGTACGGTCCTTGCCTTTGCCCTGTGTATCGGTCTGACGGTCATGCGTCGGATAGTGAATACTGGCTGTTAAATCCACTTCCTGATGGCGAATAACGATATTCCTCTCCATAATGATTCCTCCCCGCAATAGCTGTGTATATAATCAGAAAACTCCTATTTTTTTAAAGGTGAAATATTTAATTTAAATAATTCCGATGAGTTTAATATGATTTAAAGTAACATTATAGTAGCATCCCGGGAATTCAATTGTCAATGGAGCAAAAGTGTGGCAGAATAATAGCTTCCAGACCGATCTCCGGCACTATAGGCAGCCGGTATAAATAGGGATATATTCAGGTACAATTGATTACGATTGGAGGAACGATTATGAGTACTGTGCGTCATTTGGTAAAGGATATTAATTCAATTCGCGATCAGCTCAAACAGGATAATCTGAGCTATTATGACGATGTCATCGTGCATGTACGGGACGCTCGTATCCGCCGCGAATCGGGTGAGGAACTGCTGCTGGAGATGGGACGGCACCTGCTGGACGCCCAGCAAAAAGGCAAAAGTGCCCGCCAGCTGTTTGGCAAGGAATCGGACAGTTATGCCAATCAGCTCATCGAGAATCTGCCGGAGGCCCGGCAGCTGAGCAAACCGATGTATTATCTGATGATTGTCTGGGTCGCGCTTACATGGGTGTTCCTGCTGCAGGCACTGATGGGCTTTTTCAAAATCAATATCAGCGGCTCGGGCGTTGTCGGTGAAATCAGCCTCTCCACCCTGATCCTGGTCGCTGCCGGTGCGATTGTACTGGTCGAACTCGTTCGCCGCGTCGCCGATCAACCTGTAGAGAAGAGCGATCTGGACCGTCCGCGAATGCAGATCAATGCCCGCTCGGTCATGTCCTATCTGATCGTCATGATTGCGATCATTGTCGTCGGAACCTATCTGCGCAATGTGATGCCGGTGCTGGTCATCTCGCCGTGGGTGAGTCTGATTCTGTGCATTATCGGGATTCTCGGCCAGAAGCTTATCTTTATGCGCCGCTGAGTGGTTGGCTCCGCTGCGCTTTGTTTGTTGTTCGAATTATCCAGCAACTACGGCATTCTGCATTTAATATAGAAAGAAGCCTCCGGTCAATTGCGCAGCGGAGGCTTTTTTTGTGATCAGAAATGTCTTGCGCAGCATAACCATAAAGCTGAGTAACAGCGGAATACTAGCCGCTGTACCGCAACTTCGCAATTGCTGTGCCCGTCTTTTATAATAGAGGCAGACATGCATTCGCCGGCTAAGCAAATGGTTAATATAACGAGAGCAGCCTGACATCATGAATCATGGTGTACACAACGAACAATCAAAGGAGTTTTATTTATGAAAAAAACCAGTCTATTGCTTGCAAGTCTGATGCTGATCACGGTATTATCCGCATGCTCGGGCAACAATAATTCCAGTGCACCGGCACCGAGCACCACTCCGAATACCGAGAATTCCGGCGGTACGGCTCCGGATACAGCCAATCCTGCCGCACCGGACAGCTCTTCCAATGCTTCCGCCGAAGAGACCAAAATCACCGCCAATAAAAAGCTGGTGCTTGGATTGTATAACGATGTATTCAACGGTCATCAGCTGGACAAGGTCAACCAGTATGTGGCAGAAGATTATGTACAGCATGATTCGGCTTCCGCAACCGGTCGTGAAGGATTCGTGTCCTACTTTACACCGTTCTTCGAGCAGAATGCCGATTACAAATTCACTGTACGCGGCATGGTCGGCCAGGGTGATCTGGTCGCTGTCTTCTCCGAGCCATCCGCACCGGCAGGAGATGCAGCCAAAGCTTCCGCTGGTGCTGTAGTCGACATTTACCGAATCGCGGACAATCTGATCGCCGAACACTGGAGCGTGGCTCCATCCCAGCTGACCGGTTCCGAGAAGCCGGCTGATCTGCTGCCGTCGACTTCTACCGAAGCGGCTGTCGCCGATACGCCGCGAGCTACTGTTGCAGCCAATGCGAACTTTGTCAAAAATTTCTATGAATCGTTTTTCAATCAGCATAATACCGATGCTGCCAACGAAGCAGTCAGTGAAAATGTCGTTCAGCATGGCTCCGGCATCGCTAACGGCCGTGACGCACTCACCAGCCATTATCTGACCGAGTTCCGTGCGCATCCGGACAGCACAGCCAAAGTGGTCAATGTGATCGCTGAAGGCGATCTGGTCGTCGTTCACAGCCAGATGCAAAATAGTGCCGATGATCGCGGTACGGCTGTCGCCCATATTTTCCGGATCGAGAATGGTCAGATTGCCGAGATGTGGACACTGAGCCAGCCGGTACCGGAGCAATCCGCCAATGAAAATACGATGTTCTAATAACAGCCGGGCAGGAATAGATTCGCACTCCGGCTTCCACAGTCGCTCTCCATCCATATAGGAGAGCGGCTTTTTTTGCTCTGCTGCCGTATCCGCATGCCGGGCGTCTCCTATAAGTCGTCCCTAATCCGGTCCGACAGGCCTGCAAAAAGGACAACCCGGGATGATCAGTCCGTTTATATAGGACATTCTACATGATTCGACAGTAGCATAAAATTTCAGACTCCTTTTTCCGATGTTATATAAGGGCAGTTTAATTCTGCTCACTCAGTTGACAGAAAAGGAGCCTGCGAAATGCGAATCCGGCGTATCCGTAATCTATTCATCATCCTACTGTATATCACCATCGCCTTCGTCGTGACCTTCTATGTGCTGAGCCTGAAGTATCCACATGCTTCCGCTTTCTCCTATGAGACATGCAGGGCCACATATGATATGACCGATGATCTGTTTAAGACGCTGAACGGCGAAGTCCCCGAAGGAGCCGCCAATGTCGCTTCCGCTTCGGAAGTGAGCCACAGCGCCCCTCCCGGCAAAGCCAGTCACATCCCGGTGCTGATGTATCACTACGTCGTACCTGAAAAGTATAATGTTGAACCAAATAACGCGCGCATCAATCTGGAAGCTTTTGAAGAAGGCATCAAATATTTGCATGACGAGGGTTATTATACCGCTACGCTCAAAGAACTGGAGCGCTATGTGAGAGGCGAGATCCAACTGCCCAAGAAAACAGTCGTCCTGACTTTTGACGACGGCTATCAGAACAATGTGGTCTATGCCTATCCGGTACTTAAAAAGTACGGCTTCCATGCCTCAATCTTCATCGTCGGTACCAAGCTCAAGGATCACAAGCAAAAATTCATCCCCACCGCCAAAACCACCATTTCCCGCAAGGAAATGAAAGCGACCCGCGATGTATTCGAGTATCACAGTCATACGTACAATCTGCATTACAAGCGGCTTGTACAGTGCGCCGAATATTATGCAGCCGGCAAGGACAGCGCACGCTTCACCCATGATATCCAGCTCATGAAATCCAAAACCGGCATTGATACACCATACTTTGCCTACCCTTATGGAGAATACGATCCCAAAATGGTCTATGATCTTAAAATGAACGGATACCGTATGGCCTTTACGGTACGCCCCGGCTATGTGCATCCCGGTGACGATCCGATGTACCTGCCGCGCATGAACGTGACTTCGACGACTACAGTCAAGCATCTGCTTAATTTACCGGACAATCCAGCATAACGTCTCAATTTGCTGGACAATCCAGCATAAGGCTTCTATTTGCTGGAGAATCCAGCAGATCCGGTCAAGTTAAAATAACCGCAGCCCTGCGATAAATAAATAATCAACCCTGGCCTGAGCCTGCCTCTTCCCTGAAAGGAAGTGGTAGCATTAGGCCTTTTTTTGCATTTTTAGATTTATTTACTCAAAATAGAGATATGCGGGTAATAAATAATAATTATGCCGGTACATCTATAGGATGACCGGCAGCCATTCCCTGTATACAAAGGAGCCCGACACCATGACTCTCGGCGAATGCCTGAACCAGCTGCACAACGATCTGCTGCTGATTGACCTGAGCCGTCCCGGCTATCCGACCCGTACGGTAGCGGAGCTGAAGAAGACTATGCCGCTTGATGACGAGGGCTATGAGGTACGCATCCGCAGCTTCAATTTCGGCCGTACCCAGAAAAGATCAATCGCCAAAATCGACGGCCCGAATTTATGGAATGAAACTTAACGCCTTATTTTACACAGCGTTAACAAAAGAAGGCTATACTGGCTACATATGATGTATTTTTGCAGATTTCGACAATATTCCTATGTGTCCTGCACTATACTGGTAGTACCAGTACGCTAGGACAGGAAGCAAATGATTAACCGGAGGCATTATGGAAAACAAACATGGACAACAACAATCTCAGTCGTCTTATATCAACCGTGACTTAAGCTGGATCGAATTCAACACCCGCGTGCTTGAAGAGGCCCAGGACCCGGAGACTCCCCTGCTGGAGAGAATCAAGTTTCTCGGTATTGTATCCCGCAATCTAGACGAGTTCATGAGCGTCAGAGTAGCCGGTATCCGTAACCAGATCAAGGCCGGATACACCAAAAAGGACTTTACCGGCTATACACCGGCAGGTCTCTACAAGCGCCTGACCAAAAAAGTTGAAAAAATGGTCTCCCAGCAATATCGTATCTACCGCGACATGATCCGTCAGCTGGGCAAGCAGGGTATTACGGTTAACCGCTATACGGATCTTACCGCTTCCCAGCAAAAAGCTGCGGATATTTATTATCATGATGTGATCTATCCGGTGCTGACACCGATGGCGGTCGATCAGAGCCGTCCGTTCCCGCTCGTGCATGGACTGAATGTGTATGTATCGGTCGTGCTCGAACGTAAAGGTGAAAAGCATGAAGATGCGGAAGACAGCGACAAATATTATTTTGCCATCGTACAGATTCCTTCGAATCTGCCGCGTATGGTCGCGCTGCCGCATCGCCAGAACAGTAAAAAGCAGCAGTACGTTATCATCGAGGATCTGATCTGTCATCATGTGCATACGCTGTTCGGCGGCTACGAACCGGTGGCAGTAAATGCTTTCCGGCTGACCCGTAATGCCGATCTCGACATTAACGAAGAAGATGCGGAAGACCTGATGGAAGAGATCGAGAACCAGCTGCGCAAACGCAGACGCGGAGCACCGGTCCGCCTGGAGATCCAGAAGGATATCCATCCGTATGCGATGGAGATGCTGATGGAGGAATTCGATATCAGCGAGGCGGTATTCGAGATTGACGGTCCGCTGGATCTTGGCTTCCTGCTGTCCTTTTCCGATTCGATTCAGGGGCATGACTCCCTCCGCTACCCGCCGGAGATTCCAAGGTACTCTCCCGAATTCCCGGAAGGCAGTGAAACGGATTACTTCAGCGTGCTCAAGGAACGCGATGTGCTGCTGTATCATCCGTATGAATCGTTTGATGCAATCAGCGACTTTATCGAACAGGCTGCCGAAGATCCGGATGTCATGGCGATCAAGATGACACTGTACCGTGTAAGCGGCAAGTCCTCCCTGATCCACTCGCTCGCCAAAGCCGCCGAATCCGGCAAGCAGGTAACCGTTGTAGTGGAGCTGAAGGCCCGCTTTGATGAAGAGCGCAATATTGTCTGGGCGCGCATGCTGGAAAAAGCCGGCTGTCATGTAGTGTACGGTCTCGTCGGCCTCAAGACACATGCCAAGGTCATTCTTGTCGTACGCCGCGAAGGCAGCATGCTGCGCCGGTATATTCATATCGGTACCGGTAACTATAATGCCTCGACCGCCAAGAGTTATACCGATGTCGGCCTTTTGACCGTAAATCAGCAGATCGGGGAAGATGCTTCCGAGGTGTTCAATCATATTACCGGATACACGGAGAGCCATGACTGGAAAGCGGTAGCTGTTGCGCCAGACACGATGATGAACAAGTTCATTGAGCTGATCCAGCGTGAAGCCGACCATGCCCGCAACGGCAAACCGGCACGGATCATCGCCAAAATGAATTCCCTGTCCAATCAGCGCATGATCGACGAACTGTACGCCGCTTCCCAGGCTGGCGTGGATATCGATCTGATCATCCGCGGTGTCTGCTGTCTGCGTCCGGGTATTCCGGGCCTGAGCGACCGTATCCGGGTACGCAGCATCGTCGACCGGTATCTGGAGCATTCACGTGTCTATGCCTTTGACAATGGAGGCGATCCGGAAGTATGGCTTTCCAGCGCGGACTGGATGACCCGCAACCTGACCCGCCGGGTTGAGTTGATGTGCCCGCTGTTCGACAAAAACACAAAAACCGCTATGCTGAATATTCTGAACCTTATCCTTGAGGATAACGTCAAAGCCAGAATACTCCTGCCCAGCGGCAATTATGAATTATTCAAAAATGGTAAACCGCCGCTGCGCAGTCAGTTCAAAGCATGGGATGTCAGTTCGTGGAAACCGTATGTACCACCAACCGGACCCGCACATCCCACTCCTTCTCCAAATCTTTAACAGCGTCGGTAATATCGTTTAATTCCATAGAGGCTTCGGTGCGACAGTGTATGGTCAGCTCGAAGTCTCTTCCTTTGCGTACAGCGGTCATGCGATCGACCGGCTGTGTCTCGCTCGTATCCATAGCGGCGGCGAGCTGAAGCAGCGCCCCGAGTCGACGAATACGCTCTTCATCCTTGGGATGCAGAATATCCGCGTATTCCACGGAGATGCGTCTTTTCTTGATCTTGCCTTTGCTTCCGAAGATGGCGATAAAAGCGACCAGCACCGTCTCCCGGTGATCCAACCCGGCTACTGCGCGGGTCGTCAGCAGGTAGCGGGTGTGTTCCTCATATTCATGGTAGCCGACCTTCATCCCGACCTGGTGCATCAGGGCTGCCGTACGCAGCAGTTTGCGGTTCCAGGCATCTCCCTGCCCTTCGCCCAGCGCTTCGTAGAGCTGAACCGAGAGCTTGTCCACCTGGCGCAGATGACGCTGACGGGGCAGCGGCTCCTGGGAAAGCGCCGCATGAATCTCATATTCCAGTACATTATCCAGAACCGCGTTATCCTTGCCACGATCCCATTCAAAGAACAGTCCGTCCCGCAGACCGGTACCGCTGATAATGTAATGATCACATTGCATATGGCGGAACATTGTATGAAGAATAATAGTACCCGGCACGATAATATCGCTCCGTGTCTTGCTCAGACCGCCAATGCGTTTACGCTGCTCGTTGGTCAGCGACGGGAGCTGCTGGTAATAGTAGTCCGTGTCTTCCGGCTGGAGCGTATACTGGTGAATCTGCTCCATCGAATATTTGCGTTTGCGCTGATGCATTTTACCGACTGCACGAATCGTACCACCCAGACCGACGAGCGGCAGACCCGGATTGCTGCTGATCCAGGGATGTTCACGCGCTGCTTCCAGTACGAGGGCTTCCAGTTCGGAGACCGATTTTTCGTCCCATTTGCCATTGACATGATTACCAAAGCGTACATTCATATTCACCGCGCCAAAAGGGAACGAGACGGTCGCCACACGCTTGCGCTTCTGGAAAAGGGTGATCTCCGTGCTGCCGCCCCCGATATCGATAATATAGCCATCCTTGATATCGATCCGGTTCACGACACCGATGAATCCGTAATGTCCTTCCATCTCGCCGGGCAGCAGTTCAATAGTCAGGCCGGTATGTTCGTTCAGGTAGCGGATGACCTCTTCGCCGTTCACCGCATTGCGGATCGCCGCTGTAGCGACTGCGCGAATCTCGCTCACTTCGTAGACCTGACTCACTTCCACAAACTGGCGGAGTACCGGTACAATCACGCTCACTGCTTCCAGCGGCATCTGTCCTTCCGGTGTCACGATGGCACTGAGACGTGCGGATTCGCGGCACTCTTTGAGAACGGTGTAACCTCCAGACGGACTCGTCTCATAAATAACCAGACGAATCGAGTTGGATCCTATATCCATAATGCCTACACGGCTGTGCTCCATTGTATTCTGCATAATATCCTCCTGTCGTTTACGGGTTCAGCCGGGAAAATGCTGCTTTTATCCGTATAATCCGATCTGTACGGGTTTACAAATCCGGATCGTTCCTACATAATCACGCTTACAGTCTAACTTATTTTAGTACAGTCTACAATAAAGCACTATTGTACATACGAAATAGTTTCTGCGTCCTTTTCCAGGTGCTAGCAGACTACAGGGTATGGCAAGGATACAGGAGGTACACGAAATGAATCTATTAATCGATGTGGATGATACACTGTATGATCAATTAACACCTTTTACTGAGGCGTATCAATCAGTATTCGGCCAATTGTATGAGGATGGTCCGGTGGATCAAATATTTATCAAAAGCAGAGTTTACAGCGATGAAGTGTTTGAACAGGTCAGCAGCGGACAGATGAGCAATGCCGATATGCATGTATACCGGATGACCCGCGCGATGGAAGATTGCGGCATGCGGATCACTGCCGAACAGGCGCTTGCTTTTCAGGAGCGTTATGCGGAGCAGCAGCAGCGGATTGTTGTGGACCCGCAGATGGAGGAATTGCTGGATTTTGCGATCCGGATAGGCATCCGGCTGGGCATTATTACGAATGGGCCGGCAGAGCATCAGGCGAGCAAGGTTCGGCAGCTGCGCATGAATCGGTGGGTGGAGGAGCAGAACGTATTCATCTCCGGTCAGCTGGGCATCGCCAAGCCGGATACCGGCCTTTTCCGCCATGTGGAACAGAGTATGAACATTCGGCCGGAGGAATCGTATTATATTGGCGACTCGTATGCCAATGATATCGTCGGCGCCAAGCGTGCCGGCTGGCAGTCGATCTGGATGAACCCCCGTCAGCACCAGATTCCGGAGCAGGCGGAATACCGGCCGGATTATGTAGCGGACGGTGAACATCCTCCGCTTGAGATTTTGCGGGCAATCTGGAGTACGATAACTGTCAGCGAAGAGTCATAACGACTGGCAACCAGGCCGTCCGGAATAGGATCATTATTGGGAGTGTCTCCACCAAGCCGGGTATTTGTAAGTTTCTTTACCAGTGTTTACACTCTCGTCGGCAGCATGTTAGCAGCCACCATCCATCAAACAGTAAAAAGGCCCGAGACAATGTGTCCCGGGTCTTTTACAGGTATGGTCTCTATGCCCAATAATTTACCATTTAATTCTTTAAAAGTCTAATATTTAAAATTGTCGCTTTAACTCTCCATCAAAATCCACTTCTCCAGATCCTGCACAAAGCTGCGCATTTTGCGGGCATGCTGGCGGTCGATTTCGCCGCTCTCGTACAGCTCCTGCACCGCATCCCGCTGATTCTGTACAGCTGTCGTAATCAGGTTCAGCTTGCCCTCGTTCAGCGTTATGTCCGGTACCATTTTCTCCGTATAATAACGGATCGATTCCATGACCTTGCGGTATTTGGCGATCACCTTGTTCGCCGCTTCTTCATTCTGGTCATCGATCCGGCTGCGAATGGACTCGATTGCGGCCGGGCAGGCCTGCATTTTGAGCTGCTTTAGCATGCGAATTTTGTCCACTGCCTGTTGTGGGTCGGTCTCACCGGAATGGGTTTGCTCGGATAAGGGCAGCGGAGCGGGAATATGCATCGGCAGCATGCCTTTCCATTTGTCCACACACTCGGCAATACCCGTATCCACCCGGTTGCTCAGCACCGTCTGAATGCGATCCAGCCGGTACTCGAACTCCATCGCCAGCTCCGGCGTAATCTCTCCGCTGTCCCGCATCCGGCGGGCGACTTTGCGCTCGGCCTGAATACCGGCCAGATACAGCTCGATCTCCTGCGGGTTCAGATCCGGATCATCCATAATCTGCTGCTTGAGCATATTTTTGCGGAACATGTACTGCGTAATATCCGTGATCAGTCCCTGCGCCACCTCGCGGTTGGTCTCGGTCGTACTCGATTCCACCGACTGGATCGCCGCCTGCAGCACTTTCATCCGAACATGATCGTCCATATCCCGCATCGTCGGCGGCTGGCCAACGGTAACCGCTGCTCCCGATTCGACAGGCTGTGGTCTGGAAGACAGAATCGGCAGCAGGATACTCGCCAGAATCAGACTGAGCAGAATAACCCCTGCCGCGATGAACAGGATCAGTTCCCGCTGTGGAAAGGCAGATCCGTCGTTCAGCACATACGGAATCGAGAAGGCCGCAGCCAGCGTCAGTGCCCCGCGTACCCCAGACAATGAAGTGAGCAGAATGCCGTGCAGATCCGGCTTGTCATCTTCCATTTGCCGACTCATCATATAACGTACGCTCCAGTAGAGATAGATCCAGACAAAGCGCAGCACATAAAGCAGCAGTGTAATCAGTGCGACATAGCTGAGCACAATCCCATTGTTAAAGGCCGGGTCCGAGAAAATACTGCCCATGACTTCGGGAATCTGGCTGCCCAGCATCATAAATACGAGACCGTTCAGAATGTAGACGATCACCGACCATGTACTGGTGGAGACGATCTGCATTTTCAGCTGAACCGATTCGGCGCGATCCTTTTCCATGGCATAAATAATTCCGCCGGCGACGACCGCCAGAATGCCGGATACACCAATCTCCTCGGCCACCAGATAGATCACAAATGGCGTCAGGATCTGCCACAGCACATGCACGGTAATGTCTTCCATGCCCCATTTGCGGACCAGTACCTGGCACCGGATCAGGACAAAGGACATCAGCGTGCCGACAGCCAGACCGCCAAGCGCAACCAGCACAAAGTTAAACGAAGCCTGCCACAGCGAGAATGTCCCTGTTACCATTGCGGCTACGGCAAATTTGAAAGCAACCAGCCCGGAAGCGTCGTTCAGCAGGGATTCCCCTTCCAGCAGCCGATGAATGGAACCTGGCAGATGGATACGCTTGGCCAGCGATCCTACCGCTACCGCATCCGTTGGCGACAGAATCGCTGCCAGTGCAAAGGCCGCAGGCAGCGGAATGCTCGGGATCAGATAATGAATCGCATAGCCGGCGACCAGAACAGTTATAAATACAAGCCCGAATGCCAGCAGCACAATAGGTCCGCGCAGATTCCACAGTTCATTCCTCGGAGTCTGCCGGGCATCGTTATACAGCAGCGGGGCAATGAACAAGACGAGGAACAGCTCCGGGTCCAGATCAATCTTGATCCCGACAAGGGCCACCACAATGCCCAGCGCAATCTGGAATAACGGCACAGGAACAAAGGGGATCAGGCGGTTCAACACATTGGAGATTCCAATCAATAGCAGCATTGCCAGTACAGCAATAAAGTATTCCATAGCCATCCCCTTTCCATTGTCCATGGATCTGAATGTTATTGATCCAACTGCTTGTATTTTACCATGAAGCAGTTCAGACCGGACGGTGAAGCTCATCCATAAGCACGATCAATCCTGTCGTGTGGTCGGTAATTGCCAGCAAGAACGGACGTTCCAGGATTATCTGGAACTTCTCCATTCTTTTTATGTTATTGTTTTTTGGAATAATCATAATATATAAGTATATTTTTATAATTAAAGGGATATAATGTAATTATAATCTACTTTTAGGTAAAAGGAGGTTGGTCATTGATGTTTTCTTCCGTACCTGCTGCTGCGGTGATGACTGACGCAGACCGGGCACTTTGGTTTGAAGTCTATGCCGACACACGTCTGCCGGAGGTATCTTCCTGGGGTTGGACACCGGAACAGCTGCACTCATTTTTACATATGCAGTTTAACATGCAGCAGACTCATCTGAACACCCGGTATCCCCGGCTGGACAGGCGGCGGATTACACTCGGTGATGTGGCGATTGGTCAGATGACGGTCTTTTACGGAGAACAGGGATACCGGCTGGTAGACCTCGCTGTGCTGTCCCATTATCGCAACCAGGGAGCTGGCACGTTTATGCTGCGGGAACTGCAGCAGCAAGCAGTGGTCCAGCGCGTACCGATCACTCTTCAGGTACGACTGGATAATCCGGATGCACAGCGGTTGTACCGGCGGATGGGATTTACCGAAGTATGCACACAAGAGCTTCACATGGAAATGGAGTGGTCCGCTTTTCAATCCAGTAACGGAGGTGTCTTGGAAAATGAGTGAAAGCTATCTGGGTGAAATCCGCATGTTTACCGGTGATTATGCACCACAGGGATGGGCACCATGCGATGGACGACTGCTTCCGATTAATGCCAATCAGGCGCTGTATTCCCTGATTGGCGTCGTTTACGGAGGAGACGGTGTAAATACGTTTGGCCTGCCCGATCTTCGCGGACGGGTACCCATTCATTATTCCGCAGTCCCCAACAATACGTACCCGCTAGGTGGAAAGTCTGGCAGCGAAACGGTCAGTCTGACCACTGCCCAGATGCCTGCCCATTCCCATACGGTACAGGCTCTATCCACGCCGGCCACCCAGCAGTCTCCGGATGCAAGCGCTCTCTGGGCACAGGCAGCCATGTACTCGGATGGCACCGGCACGACTCCTGCTCCCATGAATCCGTCAGCGGTCTCTGCCGCCGGCGCTTCCCAGCCTCACAATAACATGATGCCTTCCCTGCCGCTTACTTTTATTATTGCACTCGTTGGTATCTACCCTCCACGTTCGTGAGCCGCTGCCTGTGTTGAAGATAATGATATCCAAGGAGGTACTGGTATGGCTGAACCCTTTATAGGAGAAATCCGTTTATTTCCTATTAATTATGCACCTTACGGCTGGTTGCCTTGTGATGGACAGCTGCTGCAGATCAACAGCAATACAGCTCTTTTTTCCCTGATCGGTATTACCTTTGGCGGTGACGGCAAAAGCAACTTTCAGCTGCCTGATCTGAGAGGCCGAGCAGCACTGCATCCAAATCCAGCGGCCAATCCCCCGCTCCCTGTCGGTACATCCGCAGGTGAATCTGCTC
Source organism: Paenibacillus sp. Z6-24 (assembly GCF_054161335.1). Classification (NCBI taxonomy): domain Bacteria; kingdom Bacillati; phylum Bacillota; class Bacilli; order Caryophanales; family Paenibacillaceae; genus Paenibacillus; species Paenibacillus sp. Z6-24. The sequence continues at coordinate 4,326,796 of NZ_CP096398.1, forward strand.
ATACATTGAATGCCGCCGAGATGCCGCAGCATACCCATAATGCCAATGCGACAGCTGCCACTGCCAATCAGACGCAGCCCGCCAACCAGATCTGGGCCAAAGCTCAGCCGCCAATGTACGCACCGGTCGCCGCCGGTTCAACGCCGGCAGCCATGAATCCGGGTACACTGACAGCGACTGGCGGCAGTACCGCCCACAGCAATATGCAGCCCTACCTGTCTGTCCAATTCTGTATCGCCACGCAGGGTATTTACCCGCAGCGGCCTTAACCAAGGAGGCTTATTATTCATGGCAGACGCATATCTCGGGGAGATCCGCCTGTTCGCTGGCAGCTTTGCTCCGCTAAACTGGCTGTTTTGTAATGGACAATCTCTGCCGGTCATGCAATATCAGGCACTCTATTCCATTATTGGTAACAACTATGGAGGTGATTCCCAAAATTTTAATCTGCCGAATCTGATGGGTTCTGTACCTATCGGTTCGGGCAATGGTCCCGGGCTGACGCCGCGCACTCTCGGCCAACCGACCGGGACAGCAGCAGTAAGCCTAACACCGAACCAGCTGCCGTCCCATATTCATACCGCTGTCTCCCAGAATTCCAGCCAGGGTCTGAGCACTCCCTCCAATCATTATTGGGCGACGCTGACTTCCGGCAGACCGCCTGCACCCAAGGCGCTGTATACGGATACTATATCCGCACTTCAGCCGCTTCACCCCGCTGCCCTACTGCCGGCAGGCAGCAATCCGGTGCAGCCCCATAACAATATGCAGCCGTATGTCGCAATTTACTATATCATCTGCGTGGAACAGGGTGAATATCCGGTCAGACCCGATTAACCGGAGACGCCTGAACCCCATAGACTGAGGATGGAGGAATTTTCAGATATGCAAAAACAGCGTAACTCCCTCAAGCTTCAACCTGTTCATGCTTCCAAATGGCCGGTCATGTTTATGCTGGCTGTCATGCTTATGTTCAACGTTTCCCCTTATGCTGCCTATGCCCAGACCGGCACGGCGGATGGAACCTATGATTTCAGTGGATTGGGCGCCAACAATTCCGGCGGCACCGGCTTCCAGAAAATTGCTGATAAGTTCGCTGTCAGCAACGGTATGGTCGCTTCGCTGCCTCCCCAAGGCACTGTAGAGACTTCTTTTTATACCGACAATCAGCAAAATGAAAATACGAGCGGCTCCATTACACTCAAAGCCGAAGGTGGAAGTGTCAATAACAATTTCACTTTCAAGGATCTCGGGATAAGCATCTTTGAGGGTGCTGCTCCTGGAGATAATGTTCTCAGTAATCTGCAAATCGTGTTAAAAGACACGGCAGGCAGTACGATTGCCACGATTGGCGGCAATGGCACCTATACGATGGAAGTCGGCAGCAATGTCCGTATTTACCAGCTGTCCGAGCTGATGGGCAGCTCCGATTCCTATTCGTATCCCAATGTGGCATCCATGGATATTACATGGACATTCGCTTCCGGCATTGCCCCGTCCAATCTGAATTTTGACAATATTACGGTAACCAATATTAGCGCAACGACCGATGCCTCGGCGCCGGTCATTACTTCTCAGCCTGCCGATGTAACCACAACAGTTGACGGAACCGCCAATCTGTCTGTTGCCGCTACAGCGAGCGGTACACTCAGCTACCAGTGGTACAGTAATACGACCAACAGCACGACTGGCGGTACACTGATCAGCGGGGCAACAGCAAGCTCTTATTCCGCCCCTACTTCCACTGCGGGCACAACCTACTACTACGTAGTTGTAACCAACACGGATAACTCGGTAAATGGCACCAACACTGCTTCAACCACCAGCCAGACGGCTGCCGTTACCGTAAATGCGGTTACCAATGCTTCACCACCAACAATTACCACACAACCTGTCGATCAGACGGTCAATGTCGACGATACGGCCAATCTGTCCGTCACTGCTACAGCGAGCGGTACGCTCAGCTACCAGTGGTACAGTAATACAACCAACAGTACGATCGGCGGCACGCTAATCAGCGGGGCAACAAGCAGTTCTTATTCTGCGCCGACCTCCGCTGCAGGCACCACCTACTACTACGTAGTTGTGACTAACACGGATAACTCGGTAAACGGTACGCAGACCGCTTCCACCACCAGTCAGATAGCCACCGTTACCGTAAATGCACTTACTAACGCTTCACCACCAACGATTACCACAGAGCCTGACGACCAGACAGTAAACACTGGTGAAGCTGCCAATCTGTCTGTCACCGCTACAGCAAGCGGTACGCTCAGCTATCAGTGGTATCGGAATACAACGAACAGCAATACCGGCGGTACACTGATCAGCAGTGCGACCTCCAGCACCTATACCATACCGACAGATACAGCCGGATCATTTTACTATTATGTAGTCGTTACCAATACGGACAATACGGTAAATGGCAACCCAACCGCTGCCGCAACAAGCCGGGCGGCACATGTAACGGTGAACACGATTACCAATGCTTCACCGCCAGCCATCCTCTCCCAGCCTGTCAGCCAAAATGTATACGTCAACGACAGCGCAATACTGGCGGTGAACGCGACTGCCAGCGGTACGCTCAGCTACCAGTGGTACAGGAATACGACCAGCAGCAATACTGGCGGTACACCTGTCAGCGGCGCTGCGAACAGTTCGTATGCTGCACCAACTGCCAGTGCGGGAACAACCTATTATTACGTGGTCATCACCAATACCGACAGCAGTGTAAACGGTGCACAGACGGCAACTATCACCAGTCAGCCCGCCAGTGTGACAGTCAAAGCAAAAACCAATGCGGAAGCGCCAAATATCACCTCCCAGCCATCCAATCGGACGGTCAATGTTGGAGAACCTGTCGAGCTCACTGTAGCTGCCACAGCCAGCGGTACACTCAGTTATCAGTGGTACAGCAATACGACCAACAGCACGACAGGCAGTACAGCAATCAGCAGTGCAACCGGTGCCACTTACAATGCACCGACCGACACTGTAGGCACCCTGTATTACTATGTGGTAATTACCAACAATGACGATACCAGTACAGGCAACCCGACAGCTTCGGTCACCAGCCAGATCGTCTCGGTTACCGTCAATACGCTGAATAATGCGAAAGCTCCGGTAATTACAGCAGAGCCGGTCGATCAGACGACTGCTGTCGGCAGTCCGGTTACACTCTCGGTCACTGCTGCAGCCAGCGGAGTACTAAGCTACCAGTGGTATGAGAATACAACCGGCAGTCTCTCCGATGCCCGCGCTATTCCTACCGCTACATCCAGTACCTATACTGCACCGGCCGCCGACGCGGGTACTATATACTATTATGTGGTCGTCACAAATACCGACGACAGCATGAATGGCAGCAAGACCGCCAGCTCCAACAGTCGGCTTGCCAGTGTAACGGTCACCGCTCCATTCACCTATAAGGTCACTTATAGCGGCAATGGCAGCACATCCGGTACCTCTCCGACAGATGCCAACATCTATCGTCAGGGCGATACGGTTACGGTAGCTGCCAACACTGGAAATCTGGCGCTGAGCAGGCACAGCTTTAACGGCTGGAACACTCAGCCGGACGGCTTCGGGACAACCTATCAACCAGGCCAGACACTGAAGATTGCCGATCAGAATATTACTCTGTACGCCATCTGGCAAAAAGACAAGGATGATAACAACAATTCCGGTGGCGGTGGATCAGGCGGCGGTTCCGGTGGAGGGACGACACCATCCAATCCATCCACACCTGATCCGTCTGCACCAGTCAGCTCCGGCGCAGATATTCTGGTAAATGGAAAAATCGAACGGGCCGGCACAGTGACCGAGTCGGAGATCGGCGGTCAATCCGCAGCGACGGTAACGATCGACCAGCAGCGTCTGGCTGATCGCCTGGCCGCCGAAGGTAATGGCGCGGTTGTCACTATTCCGGTCACTTCCAATGCCGATATTATTATCGGGGAATTGAACGGACAGATGGTCAGCAATATGGAGCAGCAGCAGGCGACGCTGGAGATTGTCACCAACCGGGCTACCTACACAATTCCGGCCAACCAGATCAATATCGCCTCCATCTCTTCACAGCTGGGCAGCAGCGTGAATTTGCAGGATATCCAGGTACGTATCCGCATTGCTGTACCTGATGCGGATACGCTCGCAATCGTTAATCAGGCAGCTTCCGCCCAATCGTTCAGTCTGGTCGCACCACCTGTGAATCTGGACATTCAGGCCGTCCATAACGGGCAGGTCGTAGATGTCAGCCGGTTCAATGCCTATGTGGAGCGCTCGGTCGTTCTGCCTCAGGATATTGATCCGAACCGGATCACTACAGGGATTGTCGTTGAAGCTGACGGTACCACCCGTCATGTCCCTACAAAAGTCGAACAGCGGGATAACCGGTACCATGCCGTCATCAACAGTCTGACCAACAGCACGTATGCCGTTGTCTGGCATCCGATTACATTCAGCGATGTGACCCAGCCATGGGCGGTCAATGCCGTCAACAATATGGGATCACGCATGGTTGTGGAAGGATTCGAGGACGGTTCCTTCAAGCCTCAGCAGGATATTACACGCGCTCAATTTGCCGCTATTATCGTCAAGGGATTGGGACTAAAAAACGATGCCGGCGGTAAAACATTCAGCGATGTGAAGTCTTCCGACTGGTTCAGCGGTGCCGTGCAGACAGCCGCTTCCTACGGGCTGATTCAGGGCTATGCCGACGGCACATTCAAGCCGCAGGACAAAATTACCCGGGAGCAGGCCATGGTCATCCTGTCACAGGCGATGAAGCTCAGCGGATTGCAGGACAAGCTGGGCAGCGTTAATGCCGCCTCTGCCCTGAACAATTTCAAGGATAAAAATAGCGTAGCCTCCTGGGCACACCAGGCCGCCGCCTATAATCTGAAAGCAGGTCTCGTACAGGGACGAAGCCAGCAGATGCTTGCGCCCAAAATGCATGTGACCCGTGCCGAAGTCGCACTTATGGTACAGAATTTATTGCAAAAATCCGATTTGATCTAAAACGTAAAGCCGGTGTAACCCCGGATGCGAGAGCATCCTGAGTTACGCCGGCTTTTTACATCATCTTATTACCAAGTCTCTCTTCTGCAGGATAAACGGAGAATCGTTAATCATTCAGTCCGAACAACAGAATCAGTACCAAGCCCAATGCGGAAAGAATAACCGAACCGATCAGACCAGCAGTGAAGGCGCCCATGCCTATGCGGCGAAATAAATCCATATTCTCCCGTACGCCCATTCCTGCTCTCCACATAATACCGATCACAATCGCAATCACCAGCGTCACTCCTATTCCCCAGACAAATCCCTGTCTGTTTTTTGGTCTGGATATACTGTTTCCTACGATATTCATGTTCTTCTCCCCTGTTCATTGCCTGTGATGAATTTATTGTCTACACTTACTATAGAAGGGATGAACTGAGAAGAAAAATACCGTTATATTATGATCACGAGCAGTAAAAATTATGAATACCGGCAAGTATAGCATTTATTATAATACGTGGAGGCTAGCCTTTTATGATTCAATCTATCGTTCATATTGCACTGGTAGTTAAGGAGTACGACGAAGCGATCGACTTTTATACAAACAAGCTTCATTTCACGGTAGTCGAAGATATTTACCAACCGGAACAGGACAAGCGCTGGGTTGTGATTTCTCCGCCAGGTTCGGTAGGCACGACCATACTGCTCGCCAGAGCATCCAAGTCCGAACAACAGCCATTTATAGGTAATCAGACCGGTGGCAGGGTATTTCTGTTTCTGAATACGGATGACTTCTGGAGAGATTATAACGAAATGGTCGCCAGGGGAATCGAGTTTGTACGCGAACCCAAAAAGCAGGATTATGGCATGGTCGCTGTATTCAAAGACCTGTACGGCAATCTGTGGGATCTGCTGGAATTAAACGAAGATCATCCCATTGCCAGACGGATGAGTTGATCAGGAACATTCTCTGCAATCAAAGTATCAATTACATAGGAATGCCATTTGAGGAGGAATATCATGAGCATCAATCCCGATATCGCCGAAGTCGTCTCCCTGCTCGGGGAGACTTCCCGCGCCGCTATGCTGACCGGCCTGCTGGATGGACGGTTTCATACAGCCGGAGAGCTGGCTTATATGGCATCCGTCACGCCACAGACCGCCAGCTTCCATCTGTCCAAGCTTGTTCAGGGCGGCTGGATTACGGCTGAGCGTCATGGACGCTACCGCTATTACCGGCTAGCGAATCGTGAGGTGGCGCAGATGCTGGAGACGATGCTGACACTGTCGCCCCCGCCGCAGATACGCTCGCTGCGCCAGTCTACTGAAGTACAGTCCCTGCGCGAAGCTCGCACCTGCTACGATCATCTGGCCGGGCAGCTCGGTGTGAAATTGACCGAGGCGATGGTAAGCTCCGGCTATCTGCTGCCCGAGTCCGGCGAATTCAAGGTCACCACTGAAGGCGAAGCCTTTTTCGCTGGTCTTGGCCTGAATCTGACGCTCGTGCGCCGCAAGCGCCGTGCTTTTGCCCATGCCTGCCTGGACTGGAGCGAACGCAGGCATCATCTCGGCGGCGCACTCGGACATGAGCTGGTGAATCTGCTGCTGCAAAAAGAATGGATCATCCGCGTACCTTCTATCCGCGCTGTCAAAGTAACGGACCAGGGTCGCCTGGCATTCAGGCAGCATTTTCATCTGGATTGGCCTTGATGGCCGGCCGGAATTGGCGGTTGACCAGATAGATCCCGGCGATAATGCACAGTCCGCCGCCGATCAGCGAAGGATACAGCGGCTCTCCCAATAGCAGCCAGCCGGTCAGCACCCCGAAGAACGGCGCCAGAAACAAAAAGGCGCTCGTTCTCGCCGGGTCGCCTTTTTGCAGTACATAATACCAGCCAGCAAACTGCACGATCGAAGACAACAGACTCAGCCACAGCAGAATGATGATCGACTCCCCGTTCCAATGGAAAAATGGATCTTCCAGCAGCATGCTGGCAATCAGCAGCAGCACCCCGCCCGCCAGCATCTGATAAGCGGACAGCACCCATGTATCCAATCCTTTGCCCCATTTCTTGACGAGCAGTGTCGCTGTCGCCCAGAAGACCGCCGAACACAATCCATAGATTACTCCTGCTTTCCATTCCAGCTGCGCGCCCAGCGTAATACTCACGCCCGCTACGCCCAGCAGTACCCCAAGCCATTGATACCAGCGGTACCGCATTCCTGCGAATATCGTACCGAGCACCACAACCAGCAGCGGATTGGTAAAGGTCAGAATCGACGACTCGCTCGCCGTAATCGTACGCAAGCTGATAAAGATACATCCCATCACGCCTGCCGTCTGCAGGGCACCGATAATCAGCATTTTCATCCATTCTTTCTTATGTATTGGATGCGGACGGCGTACCAGCCGGACGATTACCGCCATAATCACTCCCGCCAGCGCAAATCGCAGCCCGGCCAGCATCAGCGGCGAGGCGTACGCGAGCCCCATTTTTCCGATTGCAAAAGACGATCCCATCAGAAAAGTAGTCAGCAAGATTAAGGGCATAAATTTGAGCATGTTCATTATCATTCTCCTTTGTTCATCATGAATTGGTCTCACTCAGTATAAACGCCCAATAGTTCAACGCTCATCGAAATATGGAATACATGTTGATTATGCAGATAGTCCTATGCGGATGGATACGTCATTTCCCCTTTGACCACACATACTGCCAACCGCATTATCCCGGAAAATATGTCAGATATGCAGCTCCATTCCCCCTGCTCATAGGCTACATATTGTCAGCCGTCTCTGAATATGTGACCATTCCCTCATATCGTACCCCAATTACGACTACCTTACTCTCATGCTCTTTCTTTAGCTCTTTTGTAGCCTTTATCCAGCATTTTGGTGGTCTTTCATCGCTTGGCCATGCAGCAGCCTGCCCTTTGATAACTATAAAAGAAAGTTCAACATTCGCTGCTATACCTACCAACCCTGAAGGAGTGAACCTATGTTTTTAACCGAGCAAAAGCTGAAATCCCGACTGCAGGAATTGAATGCCTACCGTTACCGTGAAGCGATCCCGATCCCCTCCTTTGCAGCCAAAGAAGATATGGGCGAAGCGATTCATCCCGCTGCGCCGCAGCCGGACGAAAGCTGGACGACGATGGAGCTGGGCGAGCACTGGAGCGGACGTGACCGTTATATCTGGCTCGCTGCCGAAGCGGAAGTTCCGGAGAGCTGGCAGGGACGTCAGCTGCTGGGGCGTTTTCATTTTGGTCTGACCGGCGGCGGGACCAACTCCGGATTTGAGTCGCTGCTGTATCTGAACGGACAGCCTTATCAGGGAGTGGATTCCAATCATATCGAAGTCTTCCTGCCTGATGACGCGGCCGGACGCAGTTATCAGCTAACTTTTCGCCTGTGGTCAGGGCTTGAAGGCGGCGGGCAGCCGCGGGTACAGCGGCATGAACTGCGAACAGCCGAGATCTGCTGGCTTGACGAATCCGCGGATAATCTGTATTACACCGGTCTGACGGTTCTGGAGACGGTGGAAGTGCTGGAGGAGCATTCGTCCGAGCGCGCCGATCTGCTGCGGGCGATAGACCGTGCTTTTCGCCGGATCGACTGGTCCGAACCAGGCACTCCGGCGTTCTATGACAGTGTGCAGCAGGCGGAACAGCTGCTGACGTCCATGCTGGAAGAGATCGGAAAGCACAGTTCCATTCAGCTGACGGCTGTCGGACATACCCATATCGATGTCGCCTGGCTCTGGCGGCTGAAGCATACCCGGGAAAAAGCGATCCGCTCGTTCTCCACCGTGATGCGGCTGATGGAACGTTTCCCGGAATATGTCTTTTTGCAGACCCAGCCGCAGCTGTATGACTACCTCAAGCAGGATGCGCCAGAGCTGTATGCACAGATCAAGGAGAAAATTGCTGAAGGACGCTGGGAAGCCGGCGGTGCGATGTGGCTGGAAGCAGACTGCAATCTGATCAGCGGTGAATCGCTGACCCGGCAGCTGCTGATGGGGACACGCTTTTACAAACAGGAATTCGGCGTAGAATCGGATTATCTCTGGCTGCCGGATGTGTTCGGTTACAGCTGGGCACTGCCGCAAATTTTGCACAAATCCGGTATCCATACCTTTATGACGACCAAGATCAGCTGGAACCAGTACAACCGGATGCCGCATGACACCTTCCGCTGGCGCGGAATCGACGGTTCCGAGGTGCTCACCCATTTCATCACGACGACAGAGCCGTGGTCTCAACCGGGCTCCTGGTTCTATACGTATAACGGCCAGCTCGTGCCGAAGACCGTCAAGGGCAGCTGGGAAGCCTACCGGGACAAGGAAATGAACCGCGAACTGCTCGTCGCTTATGGTTACGGTGATGGCGGAGGCGGTGTCAATCGCACGATGCTGGAGATGCGGCGGCGGCTGGACCGGGTTCCCGGCCTGCCCCACGTACGTACAGGCACAGCCGGTGACTACTTCCGCCGTCTGCAGCAGACGGTCGCGGAGACGGACAGCTATGTGCATACATGGGATGGTGAGCTGTATCTGGAATATCACCGGGGAACGTATACCAGTCAGGCCTATAATAAGCGCATGAACCGCAAGCTGGAACTGCTGTACCGGGATGCCGAATGGATTCGCACCTGGCAGAGCGCCCGGTCGGGCGAATGGTCTGCCTATCCGCAGCAGGAACTGAATGAAGGCTGGAAAATCATCCTACGCAACCAGTTCCACGATATTATCCCCGGCTCCTCGATCCGTGAAGTCTATGAAGACAGCAGGATCGAATATGAGCAGGCCTGGCAGATCGGCAGTGATATTTGGGAACAGGGCAGTCAGCAACTGGCAGCGACGGCGAATGATGCTTCCCTGACCGGATCATCATATACCGTCTGGAACTCCTCGCCATGGCCGCGTACCGAGATCATTACCCTGCCAGTACAGCAAGAGACTCCGGCAGGCCGCTGGAGAGATGCCGACGGACAGGAACTGACGGCTGTGCAGCAGCAGGATCAGTGGATCATCCGGGTGGATCGTGTACCGGCACTTGGCTGCACAACAATCACACTGGACACTTCGGATGAACCTGATCCATCCATCGCTGATCCGTCTGTCACTGCCGAATCGTCTGAAGCATTCCTGGCAGCCTCGGTATCTCCAACATCCATGGCCTCTACCATATCCACAGTGACCGCATCCACTTCCGGGCTGCCTCTGATCGTTGAAGATTACAGAGCGACGTCTCCTTTGTACGAAATGGAGTGGAACGAGGAGGGTCAGCTGACCCGGCTGTATGACCGGCAGGCCGAGCGTGAGGTGCTGGCTCCGGGAGCTCAGGGCAATGTGCTGCAGCTGTTCGAGGACAAGCCGCTGAATTTTGATGCATGGGATATCGATATCTTTTATCAGGAGAAAATGAAAGAAATTACGTCTCTGGTGCAGACCGAGGTGGTCGAATGCAATGCGCTGCGCGCCGTCGTCCAGTTCCGCTGGCAGACCGGACAATCCAGCATTACGCAGCAGATGATCCTGTATGCGGAGGATCGCCGGATCGACTTTGTGACACAGGCAGACTGGCATGAGCGCCAGCAGCTGCTCAAGGTCGCTTTTCCCGTGCATATCCGCGCTACCGAAGCCACTTATGATATCCAGTATGGCAATGTCAGACGCCCGACCCACTGGAATACGGGTTGGGATAGCGCACGCTTCGAATCTGTCGGTCACCAGTGGGCGGATCTGTCGGATCGCGGCTATGGGGTCAGCCTGATGAATGACTGCAAATACGGCTATGATATCAAGGACAATGTGATGCGCCTGTCACTGATCAAGTGCCCGATCCATCCAGATACCGAGGCGGATCAGGGATACCACGAGTTCACCTACTCCCTGCTGCCCCATCAGGGCGACTGGCTGCAGGGCGGCACGGTGCCTGCTGCATGGGCGCTAAACAACCCGCTTCGCATCACAGAGGGCAGCATGGGCACAGGTTCGGCTTCCCTGTTCACACTATCCGGAAATACGGCGATGATCTCCGCTGTCAAAAAGGCTGAGGATCATAACCGGGTCATCCTGCGTGTGCATGACTTTTCCGGCAGCCGTCAGACGCTGACACTGGACAGTTCACTCGCTGTGGCCGGTTACCGCGAATGCAATCTGATGGAGCAGCCGGAGCAGGAGTTCCAGCGCGAACTGCCGATCCGCTTTGTACTGGAGCCATATGAGATCCGAACGCTGGAGATTGAGCTGCAGCCGGAAGCCTGATCTCCGGTACGGATAAGCATACTGCCACAGCACAGGATGAATGACATTTGACAAGCATTTGCATGCAGGCATTACTGTCTTATGAGGGCGGTAATGCCTTTTTTTGCGCATTTTCGACATCTGTCTCATCCCGTGTCATTACAGGGATGGCTGCATATTATCCGAAATTCAACCCTCAACTTGTTACTATTCTTTTGGCCAGCTGTAACTTTTACACTATTTTTTTTCGATAAGATAGAGAACGGATGCTACATATAATCGCTCATCCTCTTGGTTCATAAGGTGCATCGTCTGATGCACACCATATCGCTGATATTCCCCAGCACATCCCATAAACGAAGGAGATTTATTCACAAGTATGCGTAAGCCCTGGAAAAAGTACTCCATCGCCGTGTTGGCGATACTGCTCGTCGTCTATGTTCTCGGGGTGAATTTCCCGCATTCTTCCGTATTGGCCCACAAAATATGCAGTTCCTGGGTGGCCGCCAAAAACGAGGTGTTCTATTACGAACACTACAACCAGCTGGATGACCACAATGTGGCGCTGGCTGCCGATTATGTGGTACCGGAAGGCACCGCCGACAAAGTGCCTGTACTGATGTATCACTATATCGTCCCGCAAAAGCTCAATACCGAACCGACCAACAACTCCATTATCAACCTGGAGTCGTTTGAACAGGATATGAAATACCTGCATGACCATCATTATCATACCGCTACCCTGCAGCAGCTGGAGCAGTATGTGAATGAACAGATCTCGCTGCCGGAGAAGACCGTCGTGATCAGCTTTGATGATGGATATCAGAACAACATCATCTATGCGTATCCGATTATGAAAAAGTACGGCTTCCACGCGACCATGTTCGTCGTCGGCTCCAAGATTCAGGAGAAGACGCAAAAGTTCAATCCTTCGCGCACCAGCTATGTATCCCGCGAAGAAATGAAAGCCAGCGAGGATGTATTTGAATACAACAGCCATACGTACGATCTGCATTTCAAGGCACCTCTGCACTGCGGAGATGATTATGCTGCCGGTATGGACCCGGATCGGTTTATGGCCGATGATCATATCATGCGCGAACAGGCAGGCATCAATACGCCGTACTTTGCCTATCCATTCGGCGACTTCCGGATGCAGATGATCTACGCGCTCAAGCAGTCCGGCTACCGGATGGCCTTTACCGTGCATCAGGGCTTTGTCCGCCCCGGCGATGACCCGCTCAAGCTGAAAAGACTGACCGTCGTGTCGAGCACCAATATCGGAGAGCTGCTGAATCTGGAGCATGACCCGGACGGCTCTGCACCGGTGGCGTTCTAAAAGAGCTCCATATAAGTAAGCAAAAAGGACCGGAATGCTGGCAAACGCCGCATCTCCGGTCCTTTTTGATCTAAATATTCTCACCTGGTTCGATCTTGTTTAGAAGCTTGTCCAATCTCTTATCCAGTACATCTCTTCTATCCGGTGTATCGCTTCTGTTCCAAATTGAAACGGTCAGAAGAAAATGCTCAACGATTAACGGTCAGCAACCGGCGGGATATCGGTCGGGTCCGAGGCTTCCTGCGGACGATCCAGCAGGGCACCAGCGCCATAATCGGTGAAGTTTTTGATAAACTGCAGGGCCTCAGCACGGGTCAGCGGCTGGCTGCCTTTGAAAGAAGCGACCGAGACCTGATTGGAGTCACTGCCGTTCGCCAGGCCAAATGCGAGCAGATAACGGATCGCATTGTTGCCGCTGAAGTTAACGCCGTCTGCCGCAGCGATCATTTCCGCCACTTTGGCACGGGTGATCACCTGATTGCGGGAAGCGAGAGCGGTGTAGCTTTTAACCGGGTAGTTCAGCGCTTTGGCGCGATTATAATAAGGAGCCGCCCAGTTTCCCTTGGTGCTGGCGGTCACTTCCGGCTCATAGGAGCGGATCAGCATCGTGAGAAATTCAGCTTCGGTAACCGTCTTGCCCGGCTTGAATTGGCCGTCCTGATAGCCTTTGACCAATCCGGAGCTGTACCCCCACTGGATCGTCTCCAGCGCCCAGTACTTATCGGAAATATCGGAGAAAGGAAGACCTGTCGCCGCTTCCGTCGTCCGCGATGCACCTGCACTGAACAGGGACAGCAGCAGACAGACCGCGAGCAGCATGCTTGTGAATGATTTTAGATTCATGGCTGTACACCTTTCTATTCTCAACATCGGCATGATGTGTAAATGGTTGGGATGGGATACCGGCCCTGCCCGGTGCTTCCGCCCGCAGGCAGTACAGCTCGGCACAGGTCCGGTGGTAATTCGGTAATAGTGAATAAAGCAGTGATTAACGGGTCGTAAACTGCATCACAAGCGGGTTCGTCAGACCAATAGACTGATCTGCAGCTGCGCTGGATTTGCCTTTGACCCCTTTCTCAATAATAACGGTATACGTCTGGTTCGCTGCGAACGATCCGTTGGCAGCGGTGATGAAGATCCGGTTGAACTTCACGGACAGATTCACGTTGCTGACCGCATTACCGCTGCCATCCAGTATGGTGACATTATCGGCAGTGATCGAGGACTTGTCGATATATTTGTACGTCGAGCTCTTCAGTGCAGCCTGCAGGCTGATACGTACCGGCACCGATGCACGCAAATTCGCTTTGCTTGGCAGATCCTTGATGCCCAGACTTTGTTTGAGCTGGTTGAGCTGTTTGTTGAATTCGGCATTGTTCATATCCTTCGCGGCAAAGCGGGCTTTCATAAAGTCGGATGCCTTACCGGAAGACTTGGCATTGTCCAGATGCTGCTGTGCCTTCTGGGCTGGTGTAGTGACAGCTGGAGCGGCTGGTGCTGTATCCTGAGCCTTTGGTGCAGCAGGTCTCGGTATACCGCCGCCACCGCCGCCACCTCCACCGCCCCCTCCGCCACCGGCAGGAATTTGTGCGACCTGATCGCTAGGAGGTGGAGTCGGTACAAACGGAACCGATACGGCAGGTGCTGGTGCTGGCGTTACCGCTTCAGGAGCTGGTGCCGGTGCAGGAGCTGGTGTGCTCTCGGTAGTCGGTACAGCTGCTGTACGTCCGGAGATGGTAACTCCGGAAGATTCATTACCTTTAACATCCACGGTCTTCATTGTAAAAGTATAATTGGTATCAGCGGTCAATCCGGCTGCTGAATAAACATTACCAGTCACGGATTGTACCCGGTTGTTCTGTGCGTCATATACATGGACTTTAGCAAAGTCACTGTCTGTCGGGTTCTGCCAGTTAAAGGTTAGATAATCCGTCCCTTTGGCAGCCAGCTGCAGATTTTTCACTTCGCCTGGTGCTGTCGTATCGACCTGCGGCTTGAAGGTCACAAAGCCGTAACCATACTGGTTATCCCGGCCTGTCGGACCCAGATCGACTGCATAGTTCTGCAGATCGCTGCGCAACGCAGCTGAGGATGCGCCCGGATACTGCTGCTTCAGAATAGCCAGCATCGCAGCGACGTGCGGTGCTGCCTGAGATGTTCCATCCATGATGGCATACTGGTTATTCAGATAAGTGGAGACGATATCCACACCCGGTGCAGACACTTCCACTTTGGGACCGGTAGAGGAGAAGCTGCCGCGATTCAGATTGCTATCTACCGCTGCAACAGCGATAACACTGCTGTACTGGGCCGGATAGTTGACCGTATCCGTACCTGCACCGCTGTTGCCGGCGGAAGCGACAACCAGAATGCCATTATTGTAGGCCTGATCCAGCATATTGTGCAACAGCTGGGAATCGTACTCGGTACCGAGCGACATATTGATCACGTCCATACCATTCTTGATCGCCCAGTCGACACCTTCCAGTACATCCTGCAGATTGCCTTTGCCGTCCGGTCCCATAGTCTTGACTGCGTACAATTGAACGCCAGGAGCCATACCGGTCACCTGTCCGTCTCCGTTCCGTGCAGCGATAATGCCGCCGACATGGGTACCATGACCGTTATCATCCGTATATGACGACGTATAATCAACGGTTGATACGCCGCCGGCAATCGTCAGCTCCGGATGGGGTGCGATACCGGAGTCGACGACTGCCACCTTGATTCCGGTACCGTTGTATCCTTTATCCCAGGCGATATTAGGCTGCTGGGCTTGATAGTTCCAGCGGGATTGTTCGTTCACATTAATGGCTGATGCCTGCGCGATCACTTGCTCATCCGCAATAGTAAAAGGAACATTGCGTTCCACATAAGCGATATTCGGGTCCTGTACAAGCTCTGTCAGGTCCGCTGGACTAACTGTAGCCGACACGGCAGGAACGGTGGCAAATTCGTGCTGGATCTTCACACTCTGCTCCAGAACCGCTTCCTTGCCTTCCTGGTTTTTGTAGACAACGATGACCTCCTGGTCGGGGCCAGACGCTGTAACGACGGACTCTTCCCCATACACCAGACCTGTACCAAGCACACAGGACAGTGTAAGCAGGGAGGCTGTAAATACGGGCATTATTTTCTTCATAGATGCGGGTCTCCCTTTGGTCAGACAAGATTCAGACTCGTTCATGGCTTCCGGTTCATCATTCGGGAGAGCTGCCAGGCTCTCCATCAGGATTACGATATATATTCGACTCCGGCGGGCCGCCGAACGAAGTAGCTGTGCTGTCTGTCTTATAGTCTTAGCCAGAATGTGCCAACTTCCGAATAAGGATGCATGTATTGATTCATCACGAAAGGCTGCGATTATAGTCAGGAATAGGGAAGGGAAACAGGAGGATGGAAAGGATAAAATCAACGAATTTAATCATATTTCGGAAAGTTTCGACAAGCTAACTTAGTGGATTATATCGGATGAAAGTTAGCGATTATGTAGAGTAAACACAAAAAATATCCTCCCAAAAATGGGAGGATACATATAAGAACATACTGGCGAGCCAGGCAGTCGATACCAAGCGGCTGGAACAGAGTGAATCTATCCGCTTGATGCCGTATTTCATAATAATGATTCGTAGGGATTAACCCTGCTTCACTTCTGTGGCTTCGAATACTTTGACATCCAGTGGAGCCGCTGCGAATTCCTGCATGTCTTTAACAAACTTTTGGAAATGTGCAGTTGCATTATGTTCCTGCATCGCCTCTGTATCTTTCCATTCTTCGACCATAGTGAAGAGGTTGGACTGCTTCACATCCCGTTTCAGCACATAGCTGATATTGCCTTCTTCTGCCTGGGAAGCTGTTACCAGTGCATCAATCTCGGTCAGGAACTGATCGACTTTCTCGGGTTTGATCAACATATTCGCATGAATAATGAACATAGGTATATCCTCCTCAGTAGTTATGAACTGTAATATGCTTACTTTATAAGTATACCCTAATATGCGATAAATCCCAAACCCAAGCAGCTATTTTATTCCTGGCGCAGCTATGATGTGAATGTAACGATGGACATATCCATCACCATCCCGATCAGATCAGCAGATTAAACAGATTCGGATCACGGTTCAATTCCACATACTGGATATTATGACTCTCCATCCGCTCGATCAGCGCGCCGTAATCATCCGGGGAGCTGAGCTCAATCCCGACCAGTGCCGGGCCGTTCTCCTTGTTGTGCTTCTTGGTATATTCAAAACGGGCGATATCGTCATTCGGTCCAAGTACCTTTTCCAGGAATTCGCGCAGGGCACCCGCACGCTGCGGGAACTTGATCGTAAAGTAGTATTTCAATCCTTCGTAGATCAGGGAGCGTTCCTTGATCTCCTGCATCCGGTCAATATCGTTATTGCCGCCACTGATGACGCAGACGACCGTTTTGCCCTTGATCTGCTCGCGGTACATATCCAGCGCAGCGACCGGGAGTGCTCCTGCCGGCTCGGCGACGATGGCATTTTCATTGTACAAATCGAGGATCGCGGAGCAGGCTTTGCCTTCCGGCACTTTGACCACATCATCCAGCACCTCGCGGCAAATATCATAGGTCATCTGTCCGACCCGCTTAACCGCTGCCCCGTCGATGAACTTGTCGATCTCGTCCAGGGTAATGACTTCATTGCGGGCAATCGCTTCGCTCATCGAAGCCGCACCCAACGGCTCGACTCCAATAATACGGGTCGATGGGCTGATCGTATGAATATACTTTCCGACACCAGCCGCAAGACCCCCGCCGCCAATCGTCACAAATACATAATCCGCCGGTGTATCCAGACTCTCCATAATTTCCATACCGATCGTGCCGTTACCTGCGATAATATGCGGATCATCAAATGGATGAATAAAACTCATCCCCTGCTCCGTACATACTTTCATCGCTTCGGCATAGGCATCGTCAAATGTATCACCCACGAGAATGACTTCCACATTCGTACCGCCGAACTTTTTCACCATTTTCACCTTTTGATTCGGTGTGGTGCTCGGCATATAGACTTTGCCGCGTATATTCAGATGTCTGCAGGAAAAGGCAAATCCCTGCGCATGGTTGCCCGCACTGGCACATACAATACCCTTGCTGAGCTCCTCAGGGGAAAGACTGCGGATCCGGTTGTACGAGCCCCGAATTTTAAAAGAGCGGACCACCTGCATATCCTCACGCTTCAGGTAGATTTCGCATCCGTATTTTTCCGATAATGTCGCATCCCGCTGCAGGGGCGTACGCACAATCACATCCCTCAGCACATGATGGGCACGTATAATATCCTCCATGCCGACGGTCTGCGAATTGTATTCATCCGTTGCTTTCATCGATTCTCTCCTCACTCCAGACGCCTGAGTCTAATAGTTATCTTGTCTGATCCTCGTTCTCGTTCACTTTCACTTTCACTTTCTCACTAACCTGCCATTTTTCTAAAGTACTCCTAACTTTATTCATTTTCAAGTATCTTTATGAAAATGGCAAACTTCTTTGTGCATTGGCGGGAATGGTGCTGCTGTGGATACGGTGCATTTTGCGTGTGGGCATATAGCTAGTTATGGGTGGAATGTATGCGTTGCGTATATTGAAAAAAGTGGATAAGGGTCAGCAGGCGCTGCACAAAAGGATCGTACTTCCGCTCTCTGTTAAGATCGCCTATCCTGAATAACTGCTTGCAGCAGTGGATAGACGATCTTAAAGGAGAGCTTCAGTACGATTCCTTTTGCTTCGCTCAGCGGGGTCTATTTACTTTGGGTTCAAAGATAAGGGCGGAGATCTCATTCATGCTCTGAGAATATTATTATGGATCAGTGAATTTTCTCTCTATTTTTTAAATATTGTGCCACATAAACCATGTGCACGAAGTGCACGAAGCAGTTCGTCCCCTGGCATGCAGACGGGCAAAAGAGATACTCCATTGATTTTAGACCTGCTTGCCTATTTCCACATTGCTTGCTGCCCATCTATTTCTGCATTATTGCTCACTTTTTCTCAATGGTACATTCCTTATTGCTGCTCCACAGTTTATTTGTTTGACGGATTGTAAAATAAAGTGCAACACCTCGAATGAAATATAGAAAGGCTCATGGCCGGATTCGTGTCCGACGCTGAGCTTCAGCACGCGCTTCACCTGATTAACAACCGGCCTCGCAAATGTTTAGGCTGGAAGTCGACACACGCATCGTTTCAAAATGACTGTTGCATTGGGATTGACAATCCGTCATACAACAAAAGGCTCCTATACAAGGAGCCTTCAACCCGCGCAAATGGAAAATGCGGCGGTGGTATGCTTAGTCGACGACGATGACCTGGACGCCCATTTCTTCCAGCTCGTGGATCGCTTCTTCGGGCAGCTGGTCATCGGTAATAAAACGGTTGAGATCTTCCATGCCCATGAAGCGGACAAGGGATTTGCGGCGGAACTTGGAGCTGTCGGTCAGCAGAATCAGTTCATCGGAGATCTCGATGATCTTCTTTTTGAGCTGAACATGCGCTTCGGATGGCTCGGTCAATCCGCGGGTGAGGTCAAAGCCGTGGCAGGAGAACAGGAACTTGTCCACATGATAGCTCTCCACCATTTTCTCGGCATGAATGCCTGTGTTCGCCATGGAATCGCGGTCCAGATAACCGCCGATCAGAATCACGTTAATCTCTGTCTTGGGTACCAGCTCATTGGCAATCGCCAGCGAATAGGTCAGGACGGTGAGCGGACGGTTGGGCAGCTGTTTGACCAGATGCAGGCAGGTGGTGCTCGCATCGAGTGCGATAACATCGCCCGGCTGAATCAGGGACAGTGCATGTTCTACGATCGCTTTCTTCTCTTCTATGTTCTGGGTCTCCCGCTGAATCGCCGGAGATTCATACTGTTCACGGTTGCGATTGAATACCGCTCCCCCGTGAGTCCGCACAACGATACCTTCCAGCTCCAGCCGTTCCAGATCACGCCGGATGGTCTCTTCAGTTACATTAAAACGGCGGCTGAGCCCGGATACCCGGACTGTCCCTTCCGCTTCAAGGATACGCAGAGTTTCCATTTTGCGTTGTGCTGCGGATAATGCGTCTTGTCGCCTCGGATTTTTGCTGCTCATTGAGTACACCTGGCCTTACTATTATAAATTATCAATCTAATCTGCAAGCTTCGTAGCCGTTTCCATATATCATTAGGTATTCCAACCTGTCGGGCATGGATCATAAAATCAGTTAACCGCTTGGATGTGCCAGTATATTGCACTGGCGGAATGCTTCATCTGCATCCGCATAATTGGCATCATAACCGCATGTAAACGCTTATTGTTTGCACTGTTAATGACCCTGCGTCTGCAAAATGTTCATATATTTCAATATACCGTATTTAGGAGTTACTCACAATAAAAAAGGGCTTATTCTCTTATTTAATCATTGGAAATCTCAATTTAGTGTCACTTTTTACATTTAATGTATTTTGTTGTTGTTATCTCTTTTGAAGTTATTGAATAAAAGGGATCATTACGCTCGCTGCCTCTTCTCCCAAAGCACAACTTTTGTATAATTCATGGGATACCTCTTGTCTTTCTATATGAAAATGATTATCATTATCATAAAGTCACACCATCTTACATATGTCGTGTCTATTCAGACAGCGGCCCATTAGAGATCAGGAGGTTATTATGTTCAAGCACAAACCCGCGCTGCTGCTCGCGCTGACACTAGCCCTGTCGGTTATTGTTACCGCATGCGGTGGCAGTTCCACAGGCACCACCTCTTCGGCAAGCAACACGACCGGTGAAGCAGCGACTACGGCTTCTACCACCCGTGAATTCGATACGGACAAAGGCAAAATCACTATTCCGGCCAAGCCTCAGCGTATTATCACCGACTACTATGGTGGTGAACTGCTGGCTGTGGATGCGAATGTGATCGGTGTAGAACCGACAGCGTTCAAGAATCCTTTTATCAAGGACAAGCTGGCTGAGCGCAAGGCTCAGGATGTAGGCACTCCGCTGAATATGGAGAAAATTCTTGAGCTTGACCCGGATCTGATCGTCGTAATGTACGATGATAATTATGATGCGCTGTCCAAAATTGCACCTACTGTGCATATTCCGTTTGGCACAGCCAAAAATATCCGTGAAACGGTAAATCTGTTTGGAGATTTGACAGGCAACACCGAGCAGGCCAAGCAGTTCCTCGCCGATTATGACAAAGCCGCTGCTGCCGGACGCGAGAAAATTAAGGGCGTAGTAGACGCCAATACCACAGTCGGATTGTATGAGCTGACTGACAAAAATGCACTCTGGATCTTTGGCGATAATGCCGGACGCGGTGGTCAGGCTGTATATGATGCTTTGCAGCTGAAGATGCCTGCCAAGATAGCCAAAGATGCGCAGACAACCCAGCTTTCGCTGGAAGCCCTGCCGGAACATGATGCGGATTATATGTTCCTGACGTTCTATGATCCCGAAGGCAAAAGCGAAGCACTGGACAAACTGAAAAAGTCGCCGGTATGGAGTTCACTGCCTGCTGCCAAAAACAATCATATTTTTTACAATGATTATAATACCTTCTATCCCTATGACCCTATCGCAATCAAAGGGCAAATTCCATTATTCGTGGATATGATCCTCAACAGCCAGCCGGCAAAATAAACCCGGTTATAGCTGTCTGAAGCAGCTATTCATTGGATCTTGCTCTATATGTACGCATGTCCACATGTATATAGTAACAATCTATTCCAGCAGCCTGTATGGTATGCGCAATTTTCTCCATATTTACGGCCAAAACAAATAATAACGCCCTGATCGCAATTGATCAGGGCGTTATTGATATCTATGGATACGCTGCTTTACTACGGCTGTTGCTCTGTTAAGGCTGCCGCTTCAATAATATTCAGCCAGCTTTTGCAGAACGCAGTCAAATCACACGGCTCAGGAAATGCTCCAGAAAGCGGTCTGCATCCACATCAAGCGCCACATCAATATGTACAGCAGGTGTATCGTGAATGCCTGTCGTTTTGCCGAGGCTATCCGGATCGGTGCACTCGACCTGCACGGCATAAGAGGCGGTACGGACAAAATTCGGATCGATCGCCACGCCGACCGCGAGCGGATCATGGAGTGCGCAGCCGCGGCCGCTTTTGACGACGCCTTTGTACGCTTCCATATAAAAGTCGGTCATATTCGCCAGGAACAGCGCCAGCTCGCTGTTGGTGCGTCTCCACTCTTCCAGATGATCGGCGGTCAGCAGAGTGCGCATTGTCACATCCAGACCGACCAGGGTGATCGGCATGCCCGATCCAAGTACCAGTGCCGCTGCATCCGGATCGGAATAGATATTGGCTTCGGCAAAAGGCGTTACATTGCCCGGTACCGTCACCGCGCCGCCCATAACGACCAGACGACCGATCTGTCCTACAATGTCCGGCTGCTGCTGAATTGCACGTGCAATATTCGTCAGCGGGCCTACCGCGATCACGGTTACCTGCCCAGGATTCTGCTGGATCTGCTGTACGATAAATTCGGCTGCTTCCATACGCTCCGGCTGGCGCGGCGCAGGCTGGCGATACTGGTTGCCGATGCCGTCCTCTCCATGAATATGACGGGCAAAAGGCTTGGTGTAATCGCGGCTCAGTGGCTTGGCTTCGCCCGGATAGACCGGAATCTCTTGATCCAATTGCTCCAGTACAACGAGCGTATTGCGAGTCGCTTCCTCAACCGAGATATTGCCAAATACAGTCGTAATGCCGAGCAGCTCCAGCTCGGGTGAATGCGCCGCATACGCCAGCGCGAGGGAATCGTCGATACCTGTATCTACATCCAGAATTACAAATTTCATCATTATTGTTCTTCCCTTTCCTTTCTAATAAAAGATATTAAATTCAAGTTTAATTATACTTTTAAATATACAATATCTTTTAACAAACATTATATTTATATACTCTTAATATAATTTATAAAATTATTAACACCATACATTAGTTTACAAGTTATAACTATACAAATCCTTTATAAGAAAAAAATTACATATGAAAATTTGCAATTGTTGATCTCTTTTTGTAACCTATAGTTGGAAATAAATAAAATAAATGGAGGTATCCGCTTATGAATTTAATCTTAAAAAAGTTATTGAGTGTAACAGTTGCAAGTATTATCGTTCTTTCTTCAGCAAATCTTGTTTCAGCTACTGAAACAGATAAATTTCCAGAAAGTGATGTTATTCCAGATGGATATTCTATTATTAAACAATACGATATTAATAGTGATTCTTCAAAAGTTGCTAGTCCATTACAGTTAGTCCCTGATAAAACTCAGCAAAATACATTTAATAAAAATTCATTATTAGAAGAATCAGCAACAGAATCTACCTATATCTCTAACATTACAAATAATGAAACTCATCTTTACAGAGAATTAAAAAATATAAATAACGGCGAATTAATGAAGCAATATGTGACAGATATTTCAGCTGCAGCAGTACCAGGTAATAAAGATCAGTCAGATACACAAAAAGATAGTAAATCCGATGTCACTGTTACAATTAGAATGTTTTATCATGCTAAAAATAAAGACGGTAACACATACTACGGATTAGACAAAATTTATTATCGTTATGAAGGTACGCCTGACCGAAGTAGAATATCTGCTGTAACAGGAGGCATTAATCAGCAAGGACCTGGAATTAATGGTAGTGGTCAACTACAGTCTACTAAAATACAACCTCAATATGGATTAGAATTCGGAAAAACCATTCTTATTGATTTGAGTAATAAAGGATGGGTTGAAGTTCTAGATGGAGGATTGCTTACTCAAATGGGAATAGAACTTGTTGCTGGTATATCAAATTCAGGAGTTGTACATGAATTTAGATCACCATTCTTTATAACTGGACGATTTTAATCATAATGTAAAGTAACTTGATTCAATAATTGTGAACATAGTATCTAAAATAGCAACCGTTTCTCTTACTTCTAGTAGAGACGGTTGCTATTTAATTATATCTTTTAAACTTTTCAACTTCTTAAAATTTATTGAAAAATATTATACAGTTTTATAGTTAATGTGGATTTCTATAATTACACGATTAACTGGTTTACTCCATCTATATAGCACTATAGTCAATTAGTTAATTTTTTTGTAGAATAAGAAGACATGTGGTATAAGATATTAAATATGACATATCATGTGATATTAGTCCCCCTCTTTAATTAGAGTAAACGAAATGGAGGATTTTATGAAGAAATCTAGGTTTATGTGGTTATCCATGGTTTTCCTTCTTTTCTTCGTGGTATGTGCCGGTAACTTAAGCCAGACGGCCACTGCCCAAGCCGGAGAAGGCAAGACGTATTCTATTGGAACGGATGTTACTTTTGCACCGTTCGAATTTCAGCAGAACGGCAAGTATGTAGGGATCGACCTTGATCTGCTCGCTGCCATTGCCAAGGATCAGAATTTCAAATACGAGATCCGGCCGCTTGGTTTTAACGCTGCCGTACAAGGTCTGCAATCCAATCAGCTCGATGGCATGATTGCCGGTATGAGTATTACCGATGAGCGCAAGCAGACATTTGATTTCTCGGAGCCTTATTATGAATCCGGTGTTGTTATGGCGGTACGCCAGGATAACAATGAAGTCAAAAGTTATGAAGATTTGCGCGGACAGCGTGTTGCTGTCAAAACAGGTACAGAAGGTTATAACTTCGCCAATTCGATCAAGGACAAATATGGATTTACACTCGTACCGTTTGATGATTCCGTGCAAATGTACGAAGAAGTGACCACAGGCAATTCGGTAGCCTGCTTTGAAGATTTTCCCGTGGTGGCATATGCCATCCAAAAAGGGGTGCAGCTGAAGACCGCTACGGAAAAGGAAAGCGGTGCTCCTTACGGTTTTGCAGTCAACAAAGGCCAAAACCCGGAACTGCTGCAAATGTTCAACAAAGGACTTGCCAATGTTAAAGCAAGTGGAGAATATGATCAGATCGTCTCCAAATACCTGGGCAGCGCCAAGCCTGGTGAAGAATCCACTACACCACCTGCACCGGTCAGCAAATGGAAAGTCGTGTCCGATGCGATTCCAGCCCTGCTGAAAGGTCTCGGAATGACCCTGATGTACACGATCCTTTCTCTGTTCTTTGCATTTATTCTGGGATTGATCTTCGGCTTTATGAAAGTAAGCCCGAGTAAGACGGCCCGTGCGATCGCGACTGTATTTGTCGATATCTTCCGCGGTATTCCGCTGCTCGTACTCGGATTGTTTATTTACTTTGGTATTCCCGGCGCTCTCGGCTTTAAAATGCCGCTGATTGTGGCTGCCGTACTGGCACTCAGCCTGAATGCCGGTGCTTATGTGACAGAGATTATCCGTGGTGGTATCCAGTCGATCGACAAAGGACAATTGGAAGCTGCACGTTCACTCGGTCTGTCACACCGTACAGCCATGATCAAGGTTATTATTCCACAGGCAGTCAAAGTGATGATTCCATCGTTCATCAACCAGCTGGTCATCACACTGAAAGATACGTCCATCATGTCTGCTATTGGTCTAATCGAGCTTACCCAATCCGGTAAGCTGATCGTAGCCGACAACTATCAATCTACCGTCATCTACGGAATGGTTGCCATCATGTACCTGATCGTAATCACAATTCTGACCAAGATTGCAGATGCGCTCGAAAGGAGAACACGCCGTGGGTAAAGTTCAAATTTCCAACCTCAAAAAGAGCTACGGCTCCAATGAAGTACTCAAGGATATCAATATGAAAATCGACGAAGGCGAAGTGGTATGTGTTATCGGGCCATCCGGTTCCGGTAAAAGTACGCTGCTGCGCTGCGTGAACAAGCTGGAGGAAGTGACTGCCGGTGAAGTGATCGTCGACGATTACAACATCAGCGATCCCAAGACCGATATCAACAAAGTACGCGAAAATATCGGGATGGTATTCCAGCACTTCAATCTGTTCCCGCATATGAGCGTACTCAAAAACATCACTTTCGCTCCGGTCGAGCTCAAAAAGCAAACCGAAAAAGAAGCGAGGGAAATCGCGCTGAAGCTGCTGGATCGCGTTGGTCTGGCTGACAAAGCGGATGCATTCCCTGCAAGCTTGTCCGGCGGTCAGAAGCAGCGTGTGGCGATTGCCCGCGCGCTGGCGATGAACCCGGATGTAATGCTGTTTGACGAGCCAACCTCTGCGCTTGACCCGGAGATGGTCGGCGAAGTACTCGGCGTTATGAAAGACCTGGCGAGCGAGGGCATGACGATGATGATCGTTACCCACGAAATGGGCTTTGCCCGTGAAGTGGCTGACCGCGTTGTCTTTATGGATGGCGGATACATCGTGGAAGAAGGCGAGCCGGAGCAGGTATTCGGCAATCCGCAGCATGAGCGTACGATCAGCTTCCTGGAGAAAGTGCTGTAAGCGAACCGAATATAGGCCTGCCGCAAACAGGAACTTTGCTAATTTGGAACACAACTTACCACTGTACACTCGTATGACCGTATAACTATAAAAAACCGCGTATAGAGCAGAGATGCTCTGTACGCGGTTTTTTGCGACCTGTGATTGATGAGGTGACAGACTATTTGTCTCTGTCCCATTTAGCTGTCCCGTTATCCAATCTGCAGTCCAGCCACCGGGAAAAATCCTCGCAATCCGGTGTCACTCCACATTGCTGTGTTTGGCAAATGCAGCGCCATGCTCCACATGCTTCAGCTCTCCATAGCTCAGGCAGACCGCATCCAGCAGAATATGGGTACACTGGTCAAACAGCGAACCAAGCGGCTGGATGCTGGCAGCCTCGCCTTCGCGGCGATATTTGGTAGCTGCAGGGATATGCAGCAGCTGATCAGCGAGCTGACCAAGCGGCGATGACTCGTCGGTAGTTACCGCCACGATGGTGCAGCCCAGCTCTTTCGCTTTCTCGGCGGTCCATACGGCTGCCTTGGTCGTGCCGGAGCCGGATACGGCGATGAGGATATCGCCGGATGCCAGCGCCGGTGTGATCGTCTCCCCGATTACGTAGGAGTTCGCTCCCAGGTGCATGAGCCGCATCGCAAAAGATTTGGCCATGAAGCCGGAGCGTCCTTCCCCGGTGACGAAGATACGGCCTCCTGCAGCGAGTGTCGCGGCAAGTCCGTTTATTGCTTCTTCCGGTACACGGCTAACGACCTGCTGAATTTCTTCCAGAATGCGCTGTGCCTTGATCGATGAGGTGGTATTAGTCATGAGTATGGACTCCCTTCGGCATATTTTGCATCACTTCGTTAATACGACTGCGGATATCACGTGCCGCCCGGGCAGGATCATCGGCTTTGGTAATGGCCGAACCGACGATAACGACGGATGGCTGATCCTGCAAAATGGCCGGCAATGTCTCCAGTGTAATGCCCCCGGCTGCAGCGATGGATGGACACGCAGCGAGCGTGATGTCTTGACTTCTTTCATTCTCGGTGCCTGCTACCTTCTGGCGATGCTCATGAACCTCTTCACCCAGTGCCTGACCGATGCGCTCCTGATGCTCCTGAACCCCTTTAGCCAGTGCCTGGCCGGTATGCTCCTGTTGGTACTCCTGATTCCCTTTACCCAGCAGTTGGCCTGTGTGTTCCTGCTGATCCTTGCTCACATGCTGGCACAGTACAGCCTCTGTATAACGCTGCAGCTCCATTGTCCGCTGCGGCGATACATTCAGCAGATCAATCATGACCGTACCGCCATGAGCCTGTGCAGTCTGCATACACAGATCCAGTGTGGCATCCGGTGCAGCAGCCATGACGGTCGCCACATCCGCCCCTGCACGAAAGCAGAGTTCGAATTCGTATTTGGCGTTATCGATCGTCTTGATATCCGCCACGATGACCTTGTCCGGGAAAGCTTCCTTCATCCGGCGCACACTGTCCATACCGAACTCCTTGATCAGGGACGTGCCGACTTCGATCCATTCCACGGCATCCTGCACCTGACGGGCCATATCGACCGCCTGCTCAATCGTCATGCGATCCAGCGCCAGCTGAATGCGTACAGGCTGTACAGCACCCAGGCCATCTGCTGCGTCTGTACCGGCATGCAGGTTCGTACTATTGTCCGTACTGGCATTGGGCTTGGCATTGTTACTGTTACCGAGATTGACCTTGCTATTCGTATTAGTAAAGCCTGTCTTGCCGATTTCCAGCTTACTCATTTTTTCTTCCACCTCTCCGATTGCAGTATGATTTAGCTCCTATCCACTATTCCCTATTTATCTACTATTTCGTACTCGTCCAATGCGCACTGGAGTCGATATTATTTGGAAGCGACTTTCCGATTTGTGTCGGCACGACCGTTTCTTTTATATCCATATCTCCTTAGAGCTGGGTCGTTCTCACTTTCTGTTTCCAGTTCTTTTTGCCGCTCGTACCCTGTCCGGTCGGAGTCGACTGCTTATTGCTTTTGCCTACAGTCATCGTCAGAATCGCCGACAGCAGCAGCGAACCGGCCATGAACATATACGAAGCGTCAAAGCCGCCAGTCAGATCATTCAGGTAACCAACAATATACGATCCGGCAAAGGAACCCAGTGCACCGAGACTGTTCACCAGCGCCATCGCGCCACCGGCCACATTACGCGGCAGCACTTCCGGTACGATCGCGAAGAAAGGTCCATACGGTGCATACATCGCTCCGCCCGCAATAACGAGCAGGACAAAGGAAATCCAGAAATGATCCGGTCCGATCAGATACGAACCGTAAAAGGCCAGCGCACCGATCAGCAGGAACGGCCAGACGAATCCTTTGCGAATCTGCATTTTATCGGAAAAGTAGGACGTCACCAGCATCAGAATAACCGCCAGCAGATAAGGGACCGCAGATAACCAGCCGGTCGATACCATATTCATGTTCGGTGCTTTGGCGATGATGGAGGGCAGCCACATTACGAATCCGTATACCCCGATACTCCAGAAGAAATACTGCAGACACAGCTTGATTACGGTCGGCGAGCGGAAAGCTTCGCGGTAGTTTTTCACCTGCTTCATGCCTGCCTGTTCATTATCCAGCTCGGTCTCCAACGCTTGTTTCTCCGCATTGGTCAGCCATTTGGCTTCGGATGGTTTGTCCTGAACCACTTTCCACCAGATAAAGGCCCAGATAATCGCCGGCATCCCTTCAATGATGAACATCCAGCGCCAGCCGACCGAAGATACCAGATAACCGGACACAATCGACATCCACAGTACAGTAGCCGGGTTACCGAGGATCAGGAACGTATTCGCCCGGGAACGCTCTTTATTTGTAAACCAGTGCGCATTGAACACCAGCATCGCCGGCATGACAGCGCTCTCCACCACACCCAGCGCAAACCGGATAACGATCAGCACATCCACATTGGTCACCATACCGGTCGCCGCAGCCAGTCCACCCCACAGGATCAGCGACCAGAACACCAGCTTCTTGGCGCTGCGCTTCTCCGCATAATGGGCACCGGGAATCTGGAAGAAGAAGTACCCGAGGAAAAATAAAGCTCCCAGCAGCGAAGACATCGCTGCCGATATATTGAGATCATGTGCCATCCCGGATGCTGCGCCAAAACTGTAATTGGCACGATCCAGATAGGCCAGACTGTAAGTAATGAAAATAATCGGAATCAGTCGCAGCCAGCGTGAAGCCGGCAGCGGAGTAACAGATTGCCCGGATGTGCCATGATTGTTGGTAGACTTTACATTTCCCATGTTAGTTCACTCCTTCCAGAGATGAGGATGTTACTGAGGAAGCTGCAGTGGCATGTACAGATGGCTCTGCCGGGACAATCAATCGTGCGGTCTGCTGCATATACTGCTGCAGCTGTTCTTCGGTCGGATAACCTTCATGGTCGCCGACCGACTGTACAGCCAGCGCACCGATCGCACAGCCGCGGCTGACCGCCTGCTCCAGCGGCAGTCCGGCGAGCCAGCCGCTCACCGTACCTACGGCAAATCCGTCACCGGCACCGACCGTATCGATCACTTCGGGTACGATGAATCCCACCACTTGGCCGGACTGCTCATGGCTGTAATAGGCGGCGCCGGATGGCCCCAGCTTCACCACGACGAGCTTCACCCCGCGATCCAGATAGAACTGTGCAATCTGCTGCGGGTCACGGGAACCTGTCAGTATCTCGCCTTCCTCGATCCCCGGCAGCACCAGATCGGCATACGCGGCAAATTCATTGATGACGCTCACCATCTGCTGTCGGCTCTCCCACAGCTGCGGACGCAGATTCGGGTCAAAGGAAATGCTTCTGCCCATCTGCTTCATCGCCAGGATCACCCCACGAGCAAACTCCCGATTGGCTGCAGATAATGCCAGTGGAATACCGGTCATATGCAGATGCCGTGCCGAGGTAAAGTATGCCTCATCCAGCTCTTCCCGGTTCATCCGGCTCGCTGCCGATCCTCTGCGGAAATACTGTACTTCCGGGTCACCGGAAGTAACTCTCGACTTGAGCTGGAAGCCGGTCGGAGACTGCTTGTCGGTCAGCACATGTCCCAAATCTACACCTTCACCCAGCAGCTTCTCACGGACAAAGGTACCAAACACATCACTGCCCACACGGCTCGCCCAGCCGGAACGCAGTCCCAGTCTGGCAAACCCGATAGCCGCATTCGCTTCCGCTCCTGCCAGTCTGCGGCTGAACAGACTCACCTCATGCAGCGGCCCGGATTGCTCCGCGACAAACATCGCCATCGCTTCTCCAAAGGTAACCACATCCAGCGCAGGATGCCCGTCTGTCTGTACGTTCTGTACATTTCCATACTGCTGTGACATGTTCTCTTCTTCCTTTCCTTCGCCAGCCAGCAGGCTGCAGTAATGAGAGATTGCGGTATCGTCCGTCAGTGTAAATTCAATCGCCCGCAGCGCCGTACGAGGCAGCTGGCGGATGATTCGTCTCCACAGGGCATCCGGCTCTTCCGGCAGCGGCAGAGTGACCACTTCGTCAGCATGAATCACGGAATACTTGGCATGAATATAGGAGACGTAGGGTGACAGCTGCCCGGCTGCCTGCAGTGCATCTTCATAACCGGCGTACAGCCAGTTGCCGGTGTCCAGTGTCATGCGGACCGGAGGCATGCCTTCCAGTGTCCAATTCTCTATTTCCTGGAAAAAGGCCCGCAGTCGTGCCGGGTCACCGCCATAGGTCGTCTGGTCATTTTCAATCAGCAGTTGTACTTTTTTTCTGTTCGAATGATTTTTGTTTTTTTGATTTGTATTTTTTGGTAAATAATACGCTTTCAAAAATGCTTCAAGTACTGCCAGCGGTGACAGCTCTGCATCGTAGTGTCCGAGCGACAGCTTGACCTTATCGGCTCCAAGCAGCTCTGCTTCATTTAACGCCAGAGAGAGTACGTTCGCATCCAGCCGATAATCTTGCTGCCACAGCTGCATGGGTACCGAATAGATCGTCGTCTGCAGCCCTGTCGACTGTATCGCCTGCCGACATGCTCTCAGCTGGCTCTCTATATTCTCGCTGTCCGTGAACAGCTCTCTACGGATCTCGATGCCCTCCGCTCCAATACGGGCTGCTCTTGCGGCTGCTTCCATCTGTGTCTGCTGCCCGGATACCACTTCACTGAATACCGACGTAGGGATGATGATTCTCATGCTGTATACTCCTTCCTCTCTCTGGTCATGCCTGCGGATTTGAAATTAATAATGATGTGCGAATCCCGATGCTTTATTTATTGAATGATGGATTTCGCTGGATTGTATGTTCTTTAGTATTTTGTATTCTGTAGCATTATGTGTCCTGTAGCATTGCTTGTTCTGCTTGATTTCATAAGCAAAACGAGAATCTTTCCTGCTATACATATAAACCGTTAATCGCTTACATAAACCGATTTAGTAAATCGATTTATAAAATCAGTATAAACCTGTCATTTTATAATATCAACCTTTTTTTGTAAGCGTTATCTATAAAATATTTCTCATTCCCGGATAAGGCGGATCGATCCATATCATGCAGTTTGTACCCTGACAGCGCAAAAACGCAGCTGCTTTTTACAAGCGGCTGCGTACTGGTCCTGCTAGTGGGATATTATTTTTCTACTACTATATTGGTTATGCCTTCTTTGCCAAAAGGAATATTCGCCTCCCGAATACAGTCAGACCGGCACAGACGGCCCGGACGATTCGCGGATCATCAAGCGGCAGGAGAACTGCTTTTCCTGAATCGGCGGCCATTCCTGCTTGCGGCTCTCCGCTTCAATATCTGCCAGCAGCATCGCAGCCGCTTCACGCCCCATCTCGTGGGCAGGCTGTACAATCGTCGACAGTGTCGGCGTGAGCAGCTCGGCGAACGGAATATTATCGAATACGATCAGCGCCATATCGCGGGGAATCTGCAACCCTTTTTCCTTGAGAAAAGCCAGCGCTTCCAGCAGCACCAGATCATTCCCGGCAATAATCGCTTCCGGCAGTGCATTTTGCTGCTCCAGCTCCATCAGCCGCTGCTTGAGCTGGCTGACCTCTTCGGAGATCACGAGCGGCTCGATCTGCGGCAGCTGTTCCTGCATGGCCCTGCGGTAACCTTCGACGCGCTCCAGACGGGTGGAGATGGATAATGGAGCGGTCAGCATCGCTATACGCTTGTACCCGGCGCCGATCAGATGTGTGGTCGCTTCATGGGCAGCCTGTTCATTTTCTACCACGACCCGGTTGACCGGCACATCCTCCAGCTTGCGGTCGATAAAGACCAGCGGGAATTTCTCCTCGACCAGCTTGCGATAGACCGGAGTGAGCGATCCCGAAGGAAAGGCGATTACACCGTCCACCTGCTTGGACCGGAGCATCTCCAGATCATTTTGCTCCCGGCTATAGTCTTCATCCGTATTGCAGAGAATAACGCTGATTCCCTGCTCCCGGCAGTAGCTCTCGATGCCACGGCAGATCTCGATCGAGAAGTGATGCAGCATATTCGCCACAATGACCCCGATCGTAAAGGTACGCTTCTGCTTGAGTCCCCGGGCCAGTATGTTCGGTCGGTAGTCCAGCTCCCCGATTGCAGCGGCGATCCGTTCACGGGTAGCGGCACTCATATATTCATAACGCCCATTGAGGTACTGGGAGATCGTGCTTTTGGACACGCCTGCCTCACGGGCTACATCAGCCATCGTTACTTTCGCCATATGTGCATTGCCCTTTCTTTAGTGACGATTCGTGGATATACAGGATTAATGATTGCAGATGCTTCTGTTACGGTTCCCTATTTTCCGGTATGATTCATCCTTATCATAACCTGCGAACCGGCTGCTGCTCAATACAGCAGTTAGCCCGCAGATATCGGGATGTGTGCGGTGCACCGGAATATCACCGTTCCCTCGGCAAAAATAGATAACAAAGAGACCGTTCTCTTCATTAAATGAATCTTCCGGTCTCTGCTCACTGCAAGGGTTATTTATTTTTGTCATAGGATAAAATGGTATTGAACAGCACCTGAATCTCGGCAGAGATTGCAGACATGTTCTGCAGGGCTTCCTGGAAATTAACGACCAGCTCGGCCTGCTGCGTGGATGAAGAGGAAATCTGCGAAATATCTCCTTCCATCTGGACAATAGAGCTGCGAATATCGTTCAGTGAGTCTTCAATCTGTCCGGTGGCCTGCTTGGCATCCACGGAAAGCTTGCGTACTTCCTGAGCAACAACGCTGAAGCCTGCGCCAGCTTCACCGGCACGTGCGGCTTCAATCGCCGCATTCAGTCCGAGCAGATTCGTCTGTTCGGAGATTTCACGGATGACACCGGTAATCTGGGTGACCGAAGACGATTTGCGTACCGCTTCTTTGGAATTGCGGAGCACCTGATTGGATACGGAAGACAGCTGATCGGAATGGGACGCGACATGATGCACATTGCTTACGAGCTGGCTGGTGATTTCTGCCGCTGCATGCATCAGTTCTTCCATCCGCTGCTTGTTGTCCATGCTCATGCCGAGTGCAATGACAGCTGCGACCTGTCTTTTCTCATCATGGATAGGCACATATAACACATCGACAGCGGTACCCAGCACTTCCTTGGGAAAATGCAAAAAGCTGCGTTCGGTTTTACTTTTCAGAAATACAAAGTTCTGTTGATCCGGCGGTAGTACGTCTCCCGCATGCAGACCAATATTGAACGAGCGGGCAGGTGAAGCATATAACACACGTTCCCGGTC
This sequence comes from Paenibacillus sp. Z6-24, assembly GCF_054161335.1. Taxonomy (NCBI): domain Bacteria; kingdom Bacillati; phylum Bacillota; class Bacilli; order Caryophanales; family Paenibacillaceae; genus Paenibacillus; species Paenibacillus sp. Z6-24. Next base: position 4,360,542 of record NZ_CP096398.1, read on the forward strand.
CATAACGGCCAGCATACAATCTTCCCGAATCAGCTGCTGTATGTACGGCATCGACTGAACAACGGATTCCACAATACTCATTTTTTTATCCCCCTGAACAATGGTTTGGCCAATCTCTACTCTTTTAGTATCGGCAGAGCGGCTTCCATCCATAATATGCAAGGGGATAATTCCCAAATCTTACTGGGATTCCAACCGGATCGGCCTGTTATGTACAAAGGAATCCTGCGGGTTGGTCACTCGCAGGATTCCGGCAGCACCGGATCCTCTATCCTTTTGGCGGTATCATTCTACCCAATCTGCTGCAGACTGCATACCGGATAGATCGATCCATGGTCTGCTTTCGTTGTTGCTCTAATTTACTATATATTCTACGTGCTGCTTACCGCTATCTCAAAACTACACCTGGTTGATATGATCCAGCATTCCGTCTCTTGTTATCTCGGGTCACTGTCACTTTCCCAGGTATAGGTCGTCTCAATCGTAACATCCGCTGTGCCTGTTGTGGAGAGAACTACCCGGTAAGGCACAGGAGGAATATGGATCACATCTGTGGGTACCCGGTAATAGACGCTGTCCGAGCCATTAATCAGCTTCACCTGGACCGGGTTCCACTTGCGCGTCTCGAAGTTATACTTTTCGATCGACACGACCATCAGGCCATCCTGCTGTACATCCAGCCCCACATAACTATCTCCGGACGAATTAAATTGAGCGGCTACAAAGGCACCGTCCTTCTCGGTCAGGGTATAGTAGTCGACCGTTGTATTGGAAGTATCCTGAGTTTTTATCGTGCCTCCACCCTCTGCAGCGACACTGCTAACAGGCGCTGCACTGGCATAGCCCCCGGCTGTTGCTGTCAGCAGCGTACCTGCCAGCAATAAAGTGTAATATTTTTTGTTTTTCATTGTTTTTCTCTCTCCTTCTATTATACAGAAAAGTGCAAATATGTTCGGTGAATCGGTGCGTATCCAACTAGTCTGCTGAGGTTATCACCTCCCTTCCAGGCCAACTCCTGTCTTGATACAGGCAAATCTCTATGTAGTTTCAGATCGCTGCTTAACATTCACTATACTTTAATTTTAATTGAAAATATAACATGCTGCATGATCCCTGTTTCGTATAATAAGGATAAAAAGATCACTTATCAATAGTTATGCACATATAGCTAAGAAGCTTATGAAAATGGTTTTAACCTTCAAATGCTTTTCGAAAACACCGAAAATGAGAAACAGGTACTCCGATACCTGCAGCGAGATTCCTTTATCCCGCTTCACCAGAGGGCTGGTGTGTTAAATTAAGGACATATGTACCATATTGCGGTTAGAGGCCATTTAGCTCAAAATCCAATCTGCACGGGGAGGCAGCCCATATGACAGATCGCATCTTGACACCTGTAGGAGAGTTGACGCTTCACCAGCCAGCAAAAGGTCCGGCATTCGCACAGGGTACGAGCAAGGAAGGAGAAACGGCCAGTATATTCTTCTCCATCCAGCTGGATGAACAGAATCGTACCGAACACCTGCCTTACGGATTTATACGTGAGAAGCTGCGTCACCTGGATCGATACTGCCGGGATGCCAGGCAGTTTCTCATCGCCGAATTCGGCTGCCCTCCTGGAGAGGATGAAAACGCGGTTGTATCCCATCCGGAAGTAACGTTCTGGGATGATCTGTACTGGTCGGTACGATTCGCGGAAGGGACACTGGATATTTGCCGCCCACATGGGGTGCTGGTGCACTGGAAAGGCGAGCAGATTATCGGGTACGATGATTTGTCGATGGTGGAAAAGGCCTAGGATTCTATTTTGACAGCTCTATATGCAAGAGGATTGAAAAAGGGCGGCCAGATGCTAAAGTCATTGTAGATGGATTCTTCTAACATGATGTACTCAATCCTCCTGGAGAGCATAACAGCGTCTTTTAATGCTTCTTATTTAAAATCGATATTCCATACGTCTGCATCTGCAAGATCCGCATCTACGCAGATCAGCATTTATGAAATGAGTACCTGCCAGATTTCCCTGATTGAGAACAGCCACAATATAAATTTAAATGATCCAGATTGGTAGGTATTTTTACTTAGATACCTTCTCCCCTACTGCTGCTTCCTTCCATTATTTATTCTGCTAGATCTACCTAGCATCTGGTACAGACCGTTCGCATTCGTCTGTACACCATCACGTCCATTGTACTGGAACGGCTGCTGGCTCGCACCTTCATGCCCCAGCTGTTCACCATACGTGTCATACGTGTACGTATTGGTCACCTGTCCTTGTGTATCGGTCAGCGCAATCGTGCTACCGCGCAGATCGTAGTGGTACGTCTGGTAGTTCCCGGCTGCATCTTCGCGCCTGATCAGCCCCATCCCGTACACATACCAGGCTTGTGGTGTACCGGCATTGTCAGTCTCCATCAGCATCTGGGAGAGCACGGCATGCGGGTTGATGATCTGCTTAATTGTGGATTAGCTATTTATTTAAAAAAAGAAAACCTTGAAAGGCTACGAGCCAATCAAGGTTAGCAGGATCATTCATTATTCATACAATTTCCCCACATAAAATAAATTTGCAAGAAAGTTCCAATCTATATTTTGTGGTATTGGTAAATTGTTATTTTCATAATATCCTTCCATATCCTCTATCCAAGACTTGATCCCTTCGAGAAAACTCTCAATGTCTCTATTTTCCCAGTCATCAGGATTTGATTTAAAATCCTTAACTAACAAACCAATAAATTCTGTAAATTGATCTTTATCACTAACTTTTTTTATTTCTTTATATAATTCCATGTTCTCCTCTACTTTATCATCAGATTATTTCCATCGCCTATTTTTAATTTAATTGAAGCTCCACCATTTTTTGTGGTCATTTTCCATCCATATGTTAAAATTTTTATACAGGTATTACATGGATTATATGTGTTATTGATTGAATGATGGGTTCATTCGGCACTGGGTAGCCCCCTCAACCATATAATATAATAAAGCACCAGTATAATTTCTACTGGTGCTCCCAAAACAATTACATAAAACTAAACTTTATTTTATTTCCGATTTCAATGTCCATACCGTAAATTTCAAAATACGAAGTATCAAATGGACGAATTTCTATTTCAGCCTCAGGATGTTGTAACCCTTCACTTTCTTCTGTTTCCGGTAATGTATTGGTTTCCCACCCTATTTCTTTACCCTTCCTAATCCCGATGAACACTCCCGAATGGAACTGCACTATTTCTTTTGCTTTTTTAATCAGGTCATCTGTGCTTAGGATTTCTGAGTATGGTTTTGGGAACAACACTTCGAATGGTTGGTTACTGCTGCCAAATACATCAAAAGCAAACCAAGTAAAACTGGAAGTTTCATCCTGGATGCAGGTTAGTATTTGAGCAAGCTGTTTTCCCAAGCAACCTATCTCACTTTGAAAATGCTCCCCACTTAATCTAAGTATAAAAGTAGGTTTTTTAAGATAATTGTCCTCCAACTTTCCCACCTCCATTACTTAAAACTCCATGAGCCATCTTGAAAGACTGCAGGATGGTCATGTGGATTGGTATGATTCTGCGGACGACCATGGTCAGTCCAATCTGTACGTTTTACTGGAATGCCATTCTCCCCCACTCAAGGGTTTGAATGTAATCCCCTTTTCTGCCTTTTTGCCACCCAATCTGTGTGTGAGGATTCATTGATTCAGGCACATGAACAGTTCCATTTATCATTTTTCCGTCTGTTCTAGGAAGAGGCATAGGATTACCGCTAGCGTCCTTCGGAACATACTTCGGTGTTGGAACTTCTCCCATCTCCTTAGACAACATCAATCCCATATTGTCCCCAGCTGTAGGACGAGTCAACTTAGGTGCAGTTCCAATCACATCATCCGCATGTGATTTTCCGATCTTACTAATCACCCAGGCTCCACCGTCAATGGTCTCTTTAATCAGGAACTTGCCTCCGATTTTACCACCCGGGAACCAGCTGAGAAGTGTTCCTCCCCCAGTAGCCACTCGATCGGCTACTGAAAGTTGCTCTCCGGTAATCAAGTCTACTCCTGTAAATATCTCTTGCAAACCTTTTACCGTACCTACAAATGGAGTAGCATCTGCTCCAAGACTTAATCCAATCTCCAACCAGCTTGAACCTTCTGCACTCAAGCCAAACGGATCAATATACGATACCGGACTGCCATTCACATACGCATACCGGTTCATCGTCAATCCATTATCGATACTGCCGGTCAGCACATCCCGGTTCACAAATCGCTTGATCTCTAATTTTGAAAAAAGCAACCTTGAGAGGCATTTTGCCCATCAAGGTTGCTTTTTTTAGATATCGACGTCGTCTTTGTAATTTAAACTTCAATTTTCTAACTTCAGTTCATTATTACTTACTAGTAGTAACTAATACTGATTTAGTTGTTAGAAAACCAACTATTATCTAGAATTTTATTGCCATGTTTCATCATTTGTCTTTTTACTTCTTCTGAAAATTTACTATCTTCAATTATAACGGCAGCTTTATTTTGAATATCCACAATGGCATATTTGTTTTGGGCCACTTCGAGTAAAGCATATTGATCTTTGTGTATGGTCCACATGTCTTTATAGTCATTAAGGTCCATTTCTTCCTCCTACATGAAAGAATATATTTTATTTTAATCCATTTTTATCAAAATTGACAGGTGCTTTACCTACAGGAACGATCTGCGAAGTACGTTGAGGCGATCCAGCATTTTCTAGTAATTGCATGAGTATTAGATCATCTGGACTAGGTCGAGCTGTCCCACGTGGATGAGTATGAGATATTAACCGTACATCTTTACCAAGAGGAACATTAACACGGTTGTGTACTCCTGAATACAACTCGTAGTATCCACCACGTCCATTTCTCCCAGTTCCTGCTCGATAAATCTGTGCAAACTCAACTCCATACTCTTTAGTGAGAAAATCCATATCTTCAACAGATAACCTATTAGGAATTCTCATACCTTTTGTACCAGGCAAGTTGGTTATATCGTTTATAGCGCGCCCATCTGCCATATATCTTTTTACAATTGTCTCTTCACTAAAATGGCCATTTTTAGAAGTGGTTTTGCCTAGTTTCCCAATCAACCAGGCTCCGCCATCAATGGCTTCCTTCGCAACAGTCTTTCCAACTACCTTACCGAAAGGAAGCCCACTTAGAGCTGTTCCAAACCCTGTCGCAACTCGATCGGAAACTGATAGTTGTTCTCCGGTAATCAGATCCACACCAGTAAATACCTCTTGTAATCCTTTTACCGTACCCACAAATGGAGTCACGTCAGCTCCAACACTAAACGCGGTTCGCGTCCAGTCGGCTCCATCCGCACTTAAGCCAAACGGATCAATATACGACACCGGATTACCATTCACATACGCATACCGGTTCATCGTCAATCCGTTATCGATACTGCCTGTCAGCACATCTCGGTTCACAAATCGCTTGATCTCCGGATTGTAGTATCTGGCACGCATCTGGTACAGACCGTTGGACCGGTATTGAGCTAACCAATATTCATTTAATGATTGCTAAACCGTATATTGTTCACTTTCAAATCCATATAGAAAAAGCCGATATCTATATAGATATCAGCTAAGGTATTTAGAATAATTAAACATAGTCTCATAAATCAAATTATTTTATAAGTCTATTTGTTTCCAGTCATCTTTATATTTCTTTTCATAAGTGATAATAGCTTCATGAGTAACTTTTTCTTTAATTCGCTGTCTGGCACCATATTCACTACAATTTCTTTCTAAATATATTTCATCTTGTAAAAATGCAATAAATATAGAATTGGTTGCATCGTTATCTGACAAATAAAAACCTAACAACTCATTATATTGAGTACTAAAAAAAAGCTTCATCTGCTCTACCTTGAGCACCATATTTTCTTTAGTTTCAATGATTTTCTCATAGCTAGCAAATAAGTTAAAATCATCTAAATCATAAATCCGATTTTTTGAAAATAATGGATTCATACCCCTTATATATATTCCTATAACCTTATCATAGATTGTCTCAAAGAAAAGAACATGGTCTAATTTTTCATTATCTTCTTCATCATATAAATAAATAACATTCAAAATTTCTTGTTGCTTAAAAAAATAATCAAATTTTCTTATGAAAGAAATTATATAATTATTCATATTTAATCTCACTCCCAGATCAAATCTAATTCGGATTTCAATTTGTTTGATAAACGATCTCCTTTTTTATTCAAGAACGTTAATATTTCGTTTGTATTGCGATTAATTAAAACAACTGCGTTGCCTTTAACGAAAGCATCTACTGAGCTAATTGTATTCCATTCAAATGGTTTCGAATTGGCTGCATTTTTTGAATCGGTTACAATCGATAGAATAAAATTCTTCATTCCTTCTTTATCACCCTTTTTGACTGGGACATCTAAATCTCGTGAAGTTTCATAAATATCTTGAGCATGTTTTTTTAGTTTTTTATCAAAGTTGGGACTGAAAATAGGATCTACTTTACCAATCCCCTCAATAATACCACCAAGGTCACAATCTCCATTATTCGTATTATGCACCCAGATCCCCAGGTCACTCACGAAGTACGTGTGGAAGTCGGCAACGGTCATATTGTATACTCTGGCTTGACGCTGCTCTAGTTCTATCTTCTCGATCTGCTGCTTCGTTCCATCATCTTCTACCAGCCAGTCGCCAACCTTCAGGTCCTTGACATAGGTCCATCCTTTATCGTCTACCCAGAATGGATGGTTGTAGGTCGATTCAATCTCCTGACCACCCACATAAATGGTATAGATTTCCTCTGCCATATGATTGAATGTAGCGGTGACCGTCTTGTAATCTTCTTGACCTGTCGCTTCATCCTTGGACAGAACCTGATCGCCGACCTCAATATCTTCGATATTTTTATCACCCTGGTCGGTCTTTACTTTGGTTCCGGCTGTAAAACAGTTGCAGGCATTGATGAGCTTACCCGCAGACTTTTCAGCTTTGGTACTCCAGCCAAACAAATCTGCTGCCTTTTCCCCTGCCCAGATGACTCCTTTAACAGTATACTTACCCGCATATTTAGAGCCAGGAACAGGAGCCAACCCAGCAAAGCCGCCTACGAGATCACCAATCCGGTCGCTCACGCTGAGCTGTTCACCAGTGATATAGTTTACGCCGGTAATGGTCTGCTGCCAGGCTTTGATGGAGCCCACTACAGGGGTCATGTCTGCAAGAGCGTCACCACCAATGACCATCCAGTCGGCTCCGTCCGCACTCAGTCCAAATGGATCAATATACGACACCGGATTGCCATTCACATACGCATACCGGTTCATCGTCAATCCATTATCGATACTGCCTGTCAGCACATCCCGGTTCACAAATCGCTTGATCTCCGGATTGTAGTATCTGGCACGCATCTGGTACAGACCATTTGCATCGGTCTGCACACCGTCACGTCCATTGTACTGGAACGGCTGCTGGCTCGCACCTTCGTGCTCCAGTTGTTCACCGTACGTGTCATACGTGTACGTATCGGTTACCTGTCCCTGTGCATCGGTCAGAGCAATCGTGCTGCCGCGCAGATCGAAGTGATACGTCTGGTAGTTGCCAGCTGCATCTTCACGTCCGATTAGTCCCATCCCATATACATACCAGGCTTGCGGTGTACCGGCATTGTCGGTCTCCATCAGCACCTGAGAGAGCACGGCATGCGGGTTGATGATCTGCTTCGTTGTCACGCCATTTACCGTGATGGCGTTGCGGTTGTTCTCGTTATCGTAGCCATAGCTTACGCCACCAGCCTGGATCAGGCGGTTACGGGCATCATAGCGGTAATCCTGCATGCTGCCATGCAGCGGGCCGTTCAGCATATTGCCTTCCGCATCGTACGTTACGGCTTGTCCGTTGACCGTAGCCAGACGGTTATCTGCGGTGTAGGTCATTTGCAGATCGCCATACAGTCCGTATACATCTTCGGTTACGGTTAGACTTTCTGCTGTATTACCTGCATCCGAAGATGTCAGGGAAGCATTGATTGTTCCAGCAGGAGCGCTGTAAACATCGGTCTGTACACTGTCATTACGGTCTGCAGTCGGCTCTGCCATACCGCTCTGGATCATGACGTCTTCCAGTTCTGGAGACAGACCCGGACCATATACGTCGTAAGTGACACTGTTCAGCGGATTCTGAACTTCGCCGCCTTGTTCCTGAATCATATTACCGGCAGCATCGTACGTGTAACTGCTCTCTGTCAGTACACTGCCGTCCGGGTTCAGATCGGTCTTGCTGGTCATCTGACCGGCAGCATTGTAGGAACGTGTCTCCTTGGTACCGTCCGGACGGGTTGTCGATGTCAGACGTCCGTTGGCATCATAGCCATAGCTGGTCTTGCGTCCGTTCCAGTCGGTGACTGTGGACATATGGCCTGCGTTATCGTACGTGTAATGTACCTTTTTGCCATCCGTATAGGTCTCGACGCGGTTAAGTGCGTCAAATGTGCGGCGCAGCACTTTGCCATCGCTGCCGGTGACCGACAGGATATTACCGTTAGCATCGTATTGATATGCTACGCTGCCAGCCTGATCGGCAAACTGGATCAGATTGCCTGCCGCATCATACGTATATTTCGTATCCCGACCGTTTTTATCCGTTTCCTGGCTGAGCAGTCCGAGCTTGTTGTACGTGTACGTGTGACTGCCGCCTGCCGCATCTTTCTCATTGGTCAGACGTCCGAGCAGATCGTACTGGTATTGTGCCTGGTTGCCGTTGGCATCGACCATCTGCGTAATCTGTCCAAATGCATCGGCCGCCTGTGACGTATGACCCTGAATAGCATCATTTACATCGGTTAGCTAATTTAGACGATAAATCCCTACTCAATAGGTAACCTACTGAGTTTTATGAATATTAAAAGTTATATTTTCACATTTTCATCCTTTTAACTGTTTAGCCATTTACATAACAAAAAAAGCCACTCCGAAGAGTGGCCTGGCTGTTCTTTGTTCTTTCCAGTCTATACTTACTTTCCTGCCAGCGCCTTCGCCGCAATATCGCTGCGCTGGTGCTTGCCGGTAAAGGTAATCTTTGCCGCCTGCTCATATGCCTGTGTGCGTGCAGCAGCGATATCCGCTCCCAGTCCGACCACACCCAGCACACGACCGCCATTGGTCACGAACTCGCCGCTTTCGTTCTTGGCGGTACCCGCGTGGAATACCAGTCCTTGTTCGACGCTGTCCAGTCCTTCTATCGGCAGACCTTTCGTGTACGAACCCGGATAGCCGCCGGAGGCGAGGATGACGCATACGGCAGCTTCGTCGCTCCACTGAATATCCACGTCGGCCAGTGTACCGTTAACGGTTGCCATGAAAATGTCCAGCAGATCGGTCTGCAGACGCGGCAGGACGACCTGGGTCTCCGGATCGCCGAAGCGGGCATTGAATTCCACCGTTTTTGGCTTGCCATCCGGGGTGATCATCAGACCGGCGAACAGCACCCCCTGGAAAGGACGACCTTCCGCCACCATGGCTTTGGCAGTCGGAATCACGATCGTCTCGATCGCTTCCTCGATGATCGCCGGGTCGATATGCGGCAGCGGAGAATAGGTGCCCATGCCGCCGGTATTCGGCCCTTTATCCTGGTCAAAGGCCGGCTTGTGATCCTGCGCGGCCGGCATTGCTCGCACGGTCTCTCCATCCACAAAAGCCAGGATCGACATCTCCTGTCCCTCCATGAACTCCTCGATGATCACTTTACTGCCGGCTTCGCCGAATACTTTGTCCCGCATGATGTTCTGCAGCGCTTCGATGGCTTCCTGCATCGTATGGGCGACGGTTACGCCTTTGCCTGCGGCGAGTCCGTCCGCTTTGATCACGACCGGAATCGGCTGGCGCTGCAGATAGTTCAGCGCGGTGTCATAGTCGTCGAACTTGGCATACGCTGCTGTCGGGATATTGTATTTGTGCAGCAGGTCTTTCATAAAGGTCTTGCTGCCTTCGATCAGGGCCGCATTGGCGCGCGGTCCATAGACGGGAATGTTCCGTGCTTCGAATACGTCCACGATACCATCTGCCAGCGGATCATCCGGTCCGACCACGACCAGACCAACCTGCTTCTCTGCGGCAAAATCGGCCAGCTTCTCGAATTCACTCACCTGAATCGGTACACATTCAGCGATCTGGCTGATGCCTGCATTGCCGGGTGCACAGTAAATATGATCGGCCTGCGGGCTTTTGGCCAGCGACCAGATGATGGCATGTTCGCGTCCGCCGCTGCCGATTACGAGTATATCCATAAAGGATCACGCTCCTTTTTGATAGAGAAATGATAGTACGGAAAAGGGATACCGGATACAGACGATGGGTCTCGCTCCATCCCGCTTCTCGAAAACCTGTGATTATTTAGGAAAACGGAGCCAAACCTGATGATATTCGGCTCCGTTCTCTTGTGTTGTGTAGGATGCAATACTATGCTGAAGCGGTTAGAAAGGATTAATGTTTGAAATGGCGGACGCCTGTGAACACCATTGCGATGCCGTGCTCATTGGCTGCCTTGATGGATTCTTCGTCTTTTACCGAACCACCCGGCTGGATGATGGCAGTAATGCCTGCGCGGGCTGCCGCTTCGACGGTATCGCCCATCGGGAAAAAGGCATCGGATGCAAGAATAGCGCCCTTGGCTTTGTCGCCAGCCTGTTCGATGGCGATCTTCGCTGCACCGACACGGTTCATCTGGCCTGCGCCAACGCCAACGGTCATGTCATCTGCGGCCAGTACGATCGCGTTGGATTTGACATGTTTGACAACTTTCCAGCCGAACAGCAGCTGCTTCATCTCCTCAGCGGATGGTGCACGGTCGGTGACTACTTTCAGGTCAGCTTCGGTGATGGCATGCACATCGCTATCCTGCACGACCATACCGCCTTCCACCATGGTCACGATATGCTGCGGCTTGCGCTCGGCGGATGCAGCAATTTCGCCCATTTTGAGCAGGCGGATATTTTTCTTTTTGGTCAGAATCTCCAGTGCCTCCGGTGTAAAGTCCGGCGCCAGCACGATCTCCAGGAAGATCTCGCTCAGCGGCTGTGCCGTCTCCGCATCAATCGTCCGGTTGGCTGCGACGATGCCGCCAAAGATTGAGGTTGGGTCGGCATTGTAGGCTTTGTTGTACGCTTCGGCGATGGTAGCACCTACGCCCACACCGCACGGGTTCATATGCTTCACGGCAACGACAGCCGGCTCATTGAATTCCTTGACGATCTGGAGCGCTGCGTTGGCATCGTTGATATTGTTGTAGGACAGCTCTTTGCCGTGCAGCTGCTCGGCAGTGGTCAGCGTACCTGCCGGAGCCATCGGCTTGCGGTAAAAGGCTGCGGATTGGTGCGGATTCTCACCGTAGCGCAGATCCTGAATTTTCTCGTAGGTTACGGTGTAACGTTCCGGCATCGGATTGCCCAGTACCTCGGACAGATAATCGGAGATCAGGGAATCGTAGGCTGCAGTATGACGGAATACTTTGGCAGCGAGCTGCTTGCGTGTATCCAGCGTCGTATCGCCGTCTGCACGAACCTCATCCAGAATGGTCGCGTAGTCAGCCGCATCTACTACTACAGTCACAAAGGCATGATTCTTCGCCGCACTGCGCAGCATGGTCGGACCGCCGATATCGATATTCTCGATCGCATCTTCGTACGATACATCCGGCTTGGAGATCGTCTCCTGGAACGGATACAGGTTTACGACCACGAGGTCGATATAACCAAGCTCCAGGTCTTTCATTTGCTGCTGATGCTCTTCGCTGTCGCGTACAGCCAGCAGACCGCTATGTACAGCCGGATGCAGTGTTTTGACACGTCCATCCAGAATTTCCGGGAATCCGGTCACATCGGAAATACCAATCACTGGTACGCCTGCGTCAGCCAGCAGGTTTTTGGTACCGCCGGTGGAGATGATCTCTACGCCCAGCTGGGACAGCTCTCGGCAGAAATCGACTACGCCTGTTTTATCGGATACGCTGACAAGCGCTCTTTTAATCGTCATGTTATAAAAAGCCTCCTTGATCAATGTGAATATAGTATACTACGACTCTACGATTACATGCCGTCCATCTTCAGCCAGCCGGACTTTACCTGCAGCGATCCGGGCAACCACCTGCGGATAGAGAGTCTGCTCAATCTCATGAATACGTGCAGCCAGCGTGTCGGCGGTATCTTCCGACTCAATAGGCAGTGCCTGCTGAGCGATGATCGGCCCGGTGTCCATACCGTTATCGACAAAATGAACGGTGATTCCGGTTAGCTTGACGCCATATGCCAGCGCCTGACCAATCGCATCCTTACCGGGAAAGGCTGGCAGCAATGACGGATGTACATTGATCATACGGCCCATATACGGATTGACCATCGTCGGAGTGAGCAGCCGCATATAACCGGCCAGCACGATCAGATCAATCTGCCGCTTGGCCAGTTCTGCGAGGATCTCCAGCTCATACTGCTCCCGGCTGCTGTATTCCTTCGGCCGGAAGACGAACGTATCTACCTCCGCATGCCGGGCACGTTCCACGACCGGTGCTTCCGGTCTGTCGCATACGAGCAGTTCCACCGCAGCCGCACCGAGCAGACCGCTGCGCTGGGCATCGACCATCGCCTGGAAGTTGCTGCCCTGTCCGGAGGCGAAGACGGCGATTCGCATCGGCTTCATTCCACTTCAGCTCCGGTAAAAGTAACGATTTTCTCGCCTTCGGTTACTTTGCCGATCAGATAGGCTTCTTCGCCCTGTTCTTGCAATACTGTCAGCGCCTGCTCTGCCTCATCGGCTGGTACCACAATCGCCATGCCGATTCCCATGTTGAACGTCGTAAACATATCGCGGTTGCTGATCGCACCCTTGGCTTGCATCAATTGGAAAATGGGCAGGATCGGCCAGCTGCCGTACTCGATATCGACATTAACGCCATCCGGCAGCATCCGCGGAATATTCTCGATAAATCCGCCTCCGGTAATATGCGCCATGCCTTTGACCTGTACCGCTTCCTGCAGGGCAAGCGAAGATTTCACATAAATCCTGGTTGGCTCCAGCAGTACATCGCCAAGTACAGCGTTATCCAGCTCGGCTACCTGTGCAGTCAGTTCATATCCGCCATCTTCAAGCAGCAGCTTGCGCACGAGCGAGAATCCGTTGCTGTGTATACCACTGGATGCCAGTCCAATGACCGCATCACCTGCTGCAATATCGCTGCCCGTAATGACTTTGGGCTTGTCGACGATCCCTACAGTGAAGCCGGCGATATCATATTCGCCTTGGGAGTACATGCCCGGCATCTCCGCTGTCTCACCGCCGATCAGCGCGCAGCCTGCCTGGCGACATCCATCCGCAATACCGGATACAATCGCTTCGATCTTCTCCGGAATAACCCGGTCACAGGCCAGATAATCAAGGAAAAAGAGCGGCTCGGCGCCCTGAACGATAATATCATTCACGCACATGGCTACCGCATCAATACCGATCGTATCGTGCTTATCCATGGCAAAAGCAAGCTTGAGCTTCGTACCCACGCCATCCGTACCGGACACCAGTACCGGCTCTTCGTACTTGTCCTTGTTCAGACCGAACAGCCCGCCAAAACCACCGAGATCGGTCATTACTTCCGGACGGAACGTTGTTTTCACATGCTTCTTCATCCGCTCTACTGCTTCATTGCCTGCCGCGATATCGACTCCGGCTTGTTTGTATGCATCTGACACTGCCATCGCACCTTTCGTAGGTTCTTTGGACATTGGCGGGGGAAGGAGTGGAGATTGGGCGTTCTACTGCTACAGCGCTGCGAGACTGGATCGTTCGGGCGTCGCCGTTGCAGGCTGACTTTGGGGTCCCCCAAAAGCCAGCCTGCAAATGCTCCTTCCTGAACGATTCCATCCCCTCCGCTGGAGCATGGAGAACCCCCATCTCCAAACATTCCCTCACCGTCCATAAGATTAGGATTTCAGTTTTAAAAAATTACGTATCCAGGTACTGCTATTTTATATTGTAGGGTTTGGATGGACCTGGTTTAATCTGAACGGGTTTGATTTATAGGGCTGAGATTTGAAGGATGATTAAGAGGCTATAGAGTTGATCTTTTATTTCATCAACCCATCAACCCATCTATCCATCTATCCATCTTTACAAATCATCCCCACACTCACTCTTACAAACCTTCCCATCCTTACTTGTAAAACATACATCCCTACCAAGTAACATCAATGCTCCTAATGCCTTAAACATTCCCTCCTGCAAAGCAGTCCAGCCCGTCCCGCGCGTTCTCTCCCACTCTTCTCTCCCCTTACCCCCAAGGGCTCTGAAACCGTCAGGTTCTCAGAAACGTGGTGCGGGGAGCGGAGAGGAAGGAAATAGGCCGGAGAGCGCCTTTTGAAATCGGGGGCCTTCCTCTACACGGGTCTACCAATTCGAAGGCCCCCGATTTCAACCGGGCGATCGCAGGCCTATTCCTTCTCCGCAGCGGACCTTCTCCCCGCTCCCCCCGTTCCGAACAGCCGGCGCAGTTCAGCACCCACACCCGAATTGTTCTTCGCCGCCGAAGTCGGTCTGGGTCGGGTAGTCGTTGTCGAAGCAGGCCATGCACATGCCGCCTTTGTAGTCGTCCTTGTTGTCTCCGCCAACCGCCTGGATCAATCCTTCACGGCTGAGGAAAGCGAGTGAATCCGCATTGATCTCCTGCCGGATCTCTTCCACCGTCTTGGACGACGCAATCAGATCACGCCGATCCGGCGTATCGATTCCATAGAAGCACGGATTTTTGAAAGGAGGCGACGTAATCCGTACATGCACCTCGATCGCTCCGGCATCACGCAGCATATTGACGATCCGGCGGGACGTGGTTCCCCGTACGATCGAATCATCGATCATGACGACACGCTTGCCTTCGACGACCCGGCGCACGGCGCTCAGCTTCATCTTGACGCCCTGCTCGCGCAGTTCCTGGCTGGGCTGGATAAAGGTACGGCCGGTGTATTTGTTTTTGATCATGCCCAGTTCGTACGGGATACCGGTCTGCTCGGCATAACCGATCGCGGCCGAGATACTGGAGTCCGGCACGCCGGTGACCAGATCGGCATCGATAAATGATTCACGGGCCATCATGGAACCCATCCGTTTGCGGGCAGAGTGCAGATTCGCACCGTTCATATCACTGTCCGGTCGGGCGAAATAAATATATTCCATCGAGCAGAGCGCCTTGCGCTGCGGCTCGGTATAGAAGTCTTCATGCAGTCCGTCCTTATTCAGCACCAGCAGTTCACCGGGCTTCACATCACGGACAATCTCCGCGCCAATCGTCTCCAGAGCACAGGTCTCCGAGGTGAAAATATATGCTTCCCCAAGTCTGCCCATCGTCAGCGGACGCAGTCCGTTAGGATCGCTGGCGACAATCAGCTGTTCATTCGTCATAATCATAAAGGCAAATCCGCCTACAATACGGCGAAATGCATCCTTGGCCGCTTCCACGAGCGGCTTGGACGAACGAGCGATCAGATGCGCCAGCACTTCCGTATCACTGGTCGTCTGGAAAATGGAACCCATCTCCTCCAGCTCGCGCCGGATCTGCGGTGCGTTGACGATGTTGCCGTTGGTCGCCAGTGCCAGCTCGCCTGCACGATAGCGGAATACGAGCGGCTGGGCATTACCGAGATGACTGCTGCCACTGGTGGAATAGCGTACATGACCGATCGAGATATCGCCGGTCAGCGTAGCCATCGTCTCTTTATCGAATACTTCCTTGACCAGTCCCATGCCACGGTGATAATGAAATTCGGTATGGTCGCTGACACAGATGCCGCAGCTCTCTTCACCACGGTGCTGGAGTGCATGCAGACCATAATAAGAAAGGGACGCGGCCCCCGGATGTCCGTAGACACCGAAGACGCCGCATTCCTCTTTTAATGTATCGAAAATATCGTTCGGACCGGTCCCCTGATTATAGTAGTCGCCGGTCCAGAGCGGCTGATTATTTAATTCATCAGACATGGAATCGCATCCTCCCAGACCTGACGCAGACTGCTTACCTCTTCCGCCAGGACTTGTTTGCCGTCCACTGTGATTTGTAGTTGTGCTGCAGATGTGACTTTACCGATGCGGCGAGCAGGTACTTTGTGCTCGGCCAGCTTGCTTTCCAGAACATCTGCCTGTGCTGCGGTTGCAGACAGCAGGATGCGGGACTGGCTTTCACTGAACAGCAGATGGTCATTACGCAAACCGATGCTTTTGAGGGCAATCTCTGCACCCAGCTTGCCGCTGATACAGGATTCGGCCAGTGCCACTGCGAGACCGCCTTCAGACAGATCATGCGCAGACTGTACCAGACCGCTCTGGATGCAATCCAGTACGCCGTCCAGCAGCTGCTTCTCTACGACCAGATCCAGTCCTGGCGGGCGGCCTTCGGTCTTGCCCTGTACGATGTACTGGAATTCACTGCCGCCCAGTTCCGCTTTGGTCTCGCCGAGCAGGAAGATCACATCGCCATCCTGTTTGAAGCCTTGCGTCGTAATATGATCGGTATCATGTACCAGACCGACCATGCCGACCACAGGTGTCGGATAGATCGAGCCGCGTGTATTTTCGTTGTACAGACTCACATTACCGCCGATAACCGGCGTCTCCAGTGCGCGGCAGGCGGTTGCCATACCGTCAACCGATTGCTCCATTTGCCAGAAAATATCCGGTTTCTCCGGGCTGCCAAAGTTCAGGTTATCCGTGATCGCCAGCGGTTCGGCACCAGAGCAGACGATATTGCGCGCCGCTTCGCTGACCGCGATTTTGCCGCCCACTTCCGGATCAAGATAGACGAAGCGAGAGTTGCAGTCTGTCGTCATCGCCAGTGCTTTGCATGTGCCGTTGACCAGTACCACCGCGGCATCCGAACCCGGACGAACAGCCGTACTCGTACGCACCATGTAATCATACTGGTCATACACCCATGCCTTGCTCGCTACCGTCGGAGAAGCGAGTATGGACTTGAGGGCGCCGCCCAGATCGGTTACTTCATCAAAGGCCGCTGTATCAATGTTGGCCATCTGCTCATAATAAGCCGGAACCGAAGAAGGCTTATTGTAGACCGGGCACTCGTCCACCAGCGCATGGACCGGCATATCGCCGACCACTTCGCCGTGATGATACAGCTTGAGACGTCCATCGTCCGTCACTTTACCTACTTTGGCACAGATAACGCCCCAGCGTTCGAAGATCTCCATCGCCTGTGCTTCGTCCTTGGGTTCCACGACGAACAGCATACGCTCCTGGGATTCGGACAGCATCATTTCATAAGGGGTCATGCCATGCTCACGCTGCGGCACCTGATCCAGATACAGCTCCAGACCATTGCCCGCCTTGCTCGCCATCTCGGCACTGGAGCATGTCAGACCGGCTGCACCCATATCCTGAATACCGAGCACGATGCCGGAGTCGATCAGTTCGAGACAGGATTCCATAACCAACTTTTCCATAAATGGATCGCCGACCTGTACCGCTGTCTTGCGTGCTTCAGATTCCTCGGTCAGCTCCTCGGAAGCAAATGTCGCGCCGTGGATACCGTCGCGTCCGGTTGGAGGGCCTACGTAAAAGACCGGGTTGCCTACCCCTTTGGCTACGCCGCGCTGGATCTTGTCATGATCGATCAGACCGACACACATCGCGTTCACGAGCGGGTTGCCTTCATAGCTCTCGTCGAACATCACTTCGCCGCCAACGGTCGGAATACCGATACAGTTGCCATAGCCGGCGATGCCGCCTACCACATGCTCAAACAAATATTTGACCCGGTCGCTCTCCAGTTTGCCAAAGCGCAGGGAGTTCAGGGAAGCGATCGGACGGGCACCCATGGAGAAGATATCACGGATAATGCCGCCTACGCCTGTCGCTGCACCCTGGTACGGTTCTACTGCAGAGGGATGGTTATGACTTTCAATCTTGAATACAACTGCCTGGTTGTCACCGATATCGACGATCCCTGCACCTTCACCCGGTCCCATGAGAACACGCGGGCCATCGGTCGGGAAACGTCTCAGCAGCGGCTTGGAGTTTTTATACGCGCAATGTTCCGACCACATTACACTGAATACGCCGATTTCCGTGTAGTTCGGTTTACGTCCGAGGAAACCGCAGATCAAATCAAACTCGGTGTCGGATACACCCATTTGTTTGTATAACTGCTGGTCTGCGACTTGCTCCGCCGTCGGTTCCTTAACGGGTGTTTGCTGCGTCATGTTGATCCCTCCAGGCTTTTAGAATAGATGTGAACATTTTCTTGCCGTCTGTTGAGCCGAGCAGTTCATTGACCGCGCGCTCCGGATGCGGCATCATGCCGACCACATTGCCGCGTTCATTGCTGATGCCTGCGATATCATGCAGGGAGCCGTTCGGGTTGTCTCCATATTGGAATACGATCTGATCATTGGCTTTCATCTGTTCGAGGGTCGCTTCATCACAGTAGTAATTGCCTTCGCCGTGAGCGATCGGGATAATGATCTCTTCACCTTCTGCATAATCGAGTGTGAATGGCGTCTTGTTGTTCGTTACCGTCAGCACCACATCATGGCAGCGGAACTTCATCGATCCGTTGCGCAGCAGTGCACCCGGCAGCAGACGCGCTTCAGTCAGAATCTGGAATCCGTTGCAGATGCCAAGTATATATTTGCCCTGTTCCGCCGCTTTGGCCACTTCTGCCATCACCGGTGCAAACTGGGAAATCGCGCCGCAGCGCAGATAGTCACCATAGGAGAATCCGCCGGGAACGAGAATGCAATCATACGCCGACAGGTCGGTCGCCGTGTGCCACACATAATCAACCGGTTCGCCAATCGTCTCTTCCACTGCCTTGAAGCAGTCGATATCACAGTTGGAACCCGGGAATACCAGTACCGCAAATTTCATGGAATTAACCCTCCAGTTCGAATCGGTAGTTTTCAACGACGGTGTTCGCGAGCAGCTTCTCGCACATCACTTTCAAGCGTTCTTCCGCTTCAGCACGGTTGTCCGTGTCCAGTTCAATCTCCATGTATTTACCGATACGTACACTTTCCACTTCATTAAATCCAAGAGAATGCAGCGCACCCTGTACAGTGGCCCCCTGTGGGTCAAGTACGCTTTCTTTGATGGTAACGTAGACTGTCGCTTTGATCATAATCTTCTCGTTCCTCCTTGGGATGATGACGCTTGAATGAGTGAATACGATATTGCTTTTTCGCTACAAAAGATTGATACGTTCTGGATATGGCGCTGCAATGCAGATTATGACGTAAATGGCTGCTGCCGGGATACGGCGCTGCGGGTACGGATCATTCCTGCAGTCGCTGTTAAGATCGGATATTTTTAAGCGTCCACTGCTGCGGACAATATCCGATCTTAAAGGCTCCTTTCGGAACGATTCCGTTCCCTCCGCTTGGCGAATGAGCAGCCGACCGTTTTTCTAGATTATGCATGAACCATGAACTGCGTAAGAACTAGCAAATACTGCTTGTGCATAGATAACGATACTCGCAAATCGATAGCAGCAGTTATGACTGGATATCGTAAGGAATAATTTAAATTCTCAGCATTGAGATACTGACGTTTGCTAAGAAGCCCTGGATTCTGATGAGTATATAAACTGCAGTATGATGTCATCACACATACTCAGGCACCCGGATGCTTTGCCCGTTCTCCTCAGCTGCTACACCAGTTTCAACCCCGTCAGTTTCTCGTAGATCGCGAGATAACGCTCAGCCGTCGCCTGCACGACTGCTTCCGGCAGCGGTTCCGGCTGGCTGTTTTTGTCCCAGTCGGTATTCGCCAGATACGTGCGGACCGGCTCCTTGTCCATGCTGTCGATCTCGATATCCAGCGCGTAATTGTCCTTGGCCCAGAAACGGGAGGAATCCGGCGTGAAGATCTCGTCGATCAGGATCAGCTTGCCGTCGATCAGGCCAAACTCAAATTTGCAGTCCGCCAGAATGATACCGTGCTGGTCGCAGATACGGCGGGCGAACTCGTACAGCTCGATGCTCTTTTGCTTGAGCTGCTCCGCGAGATCCGCACCGACACGATTTTTCATTTCGTCAAAAGAAATATCCTCGTCGTGCCCGACATCATTCTTGGCGGCCGGGGTGAATAGCGGGTTCGGGAAGACGCCATTTTTGCGCAGGCCTTCCGGCAGCCGGATGCCATTAACTTCACCGGTCTCCTGGTACTGACGCCAGCCGCCGCCGGTAATGTAGCCGCGAACGACGCATTCCATGTCGATCCGCTCGGCTTTGCGGGTCACCATGATCCGGTTGCGCAGCGCTTCACGGTCGCGGACGATATCGCCCAGCTGATCCACATCGATATGTACGACATGATTATCGATCAGATGCTTGGTCTCCTCAAACCAGTAGGCGCTCAGGCGATTCAGTACTTCTCCTTTGTGCGGAACCGGCGGGTCCAGTACATAGTCAAATGCCGATATCCGATCGGTGACGACGATCAGGTAATGCTCTCCCAGATCGTACAGCTCGCGTACTTTGCCCTTATAGATCAGTGGCGCGTCGATCAGATCGGCTGCCGTGGATAATGCCTGTGCTGTCATCTTGCGTTCCCTCTCCCTTTATCTCAACTTGGAATATAGCGTTTAGGCGCTGCGATCAGCCCTAGTACGACGATGCAGCAGCCTGATGCGCTCAATCTGTATCTGTGTATGTCATCCGCCGGAGGGATTAATCCAGGCCCAGCTTTTTGAAAATGGTATCGACATGCTTCAGATGCCATGCCGGGTTAAATGCATCCTCGATCTCTTGCTTGCTCAGCAGATCGGTAATCGCCGATGTCTCCAGCACGATATCCTGGAAGGAACGCTGCTCTTCCCACGCCTGCATCGCACGCGGCTGTACGGTATCATAAGCCTGCTCGCGGCTCAGTCCTTTGTCGATCAGCTTGGTCATGACGCGGCCGGAGAACGGTACACCGTACGTACGCTGCATATTGCGCTGCATATTTTCCGGGAATACGGTCAGATTCTTGATGATATTGCCAAACCGGTTCAGCATGTAGTTCAGCAGCATCGTCGCATCCGGCAGAATGACGCGCTCGGCGGACGAATGCGAGATATCGCGCTCATGCCACAGGCCGATATTCTCATACGCAGTCAGCATATGACCACGGATGACGCGGGACAATCCAGAGATGTTCTCGCTGCCGATCGGGTTGCGCTTGTGCGGCATTGCGGAAGATCCTTTTTGACCCTTGGCGAATGCTTCTTCGACTTCGCGGAATTCACTCTTTTGCAGAGCGCGTACTTCGGTAGCGAATTTGTCCAGTGATGTGGCTACCAGTGCCAAGGTTGCCATGTACTCGGCGTGACGGTCGCGCTGCAGCGTCTGAGTCGAGATTGGAGCTGGCTTGGTGCCTAGCTTGGCGCACACGATCTCTTCGACGCGTGGATCAATGTTGGCATAGGTTCCGACAGCGCCGGACATTTTGCCGTACTGTACACCATCTGCCGCATGGCGGAAGCGCTCCAGATTGCGTTTCATCTCTTCATGCCATAGTGCCATTTTCAGCCCGAATGTCGTCGGCTCGGCATGTACACCGTGGGTGCGGCCCATCATCGGCGTATTTTTGTAGGCTACCGCTTTTTCTTTGAGAATATCGATAAAGTTGATGATATCGCGCTCCAGGATTTCGTTCGCCTGGCGCAGCAGGTAGCCCAGTGCCGTGTCCACCACATCGGTGGATGTCAGGCCGTAGTGCACCCATTTGCGTTCTTCACCGAGACTCTCGGATACCGCACGGGTAAAAGCGATCACGTCATGACGCGTCTCCTGCTCGATCTCATAAATACGGTCGATATCAAAGGAAGCATTCGCACGCAGCTTTTGTACATCTTCCTGAGGGATAACGCCGAGTTCTGCCCATGCTTCACACGCACATATTTCCACTTCGAGCCAGGCTTTGAATTTATTTTCCTCACTCCAGATAGTTCGCATTTCCGGTCTGCTGTAACGTTCAATCATAAGTTTATTTATTCCTCCATATGTTCGTTTGGTTGATCCATGCCAGAGCATCTTCTATATTATGACACAGCACATTGATATGTCCCATCTTGCGCTTGTGCTTGGCTTCTTCTTTCCCATATAAATGGTACTTCGGTACGACGCCGAGCTGCTTGGCTGCAGCATCTGTCGACACCATCCGCTCCATCACAGCAGGGATATGTTCTCCGAGAATATTCACCATCACGACCGGCGTACGCAGCGCCGTGCTGCCGAGCGGCAGTCCGCAGATCGCCCGTACATGCTGCTCGAACTGTGACGTGTCACAGGCCTCCATCGTGTAATGCCCCGAATTGTGCGGACGCGGCGCCAGTTCATTCACATACAGCTGCCCATCTGCCGTACAGAACAACTCCACTGCCAGCAGTCCGACCGCATTCATCGATTCTGCGATATCCGCTGCCATCTGCTCAGCCCGGCGCTGCACTTCTTCCGGTACACGTGCAGGTATGATCGACAGATGCAGAATATTATCAACATGAATATTTTCTGCGACCGGGAAAGTAGTAATCTCTCCCTGCGTACTGCGGGCAGCGATGACGGACAGTTCACACTGGAAATGAATGAACTGCTCCACGACCAGCTCCGTGCCGGCTGCGCTCAGTTCCGTGTATGCCTGTGCGGCCTGCTCTTCCGAGCGAATCACGTACTGTCCCTTGCCATCATAACCGCCGGTCGCTGTCTTTAGCACACATGGTACGCCAAACTTCTGTACAGCCGCCAGCGTCTCTGCTGCGCTGGTCACTTCCGCATACGGTGCTACGATTGCACCTGCCGCTTCGATTGCCCGCTTTTCACGCAGACGATGCTGGGTTGTGTACAGCAGCTGACTGCCCTGCGGGACGTAGGATCGCTCGGCCAGCAAAGCTGCGACGCCGGCATCCACATTTTCAAATTCATACGTAATTACGTCCGCCTGCTCCGCCAATCTGCCGGCAGCCTCTACATCATCGTATTCCGCTGTAATCTGGCGGCTCACCTGACCGCAGGGCGAATCCGAAGCCGGATCAAGTGTAATGAACCGGTAGCCGAGCGGCGCGCCTTGCAGCACTATCATTCGTCCCAACTGACCTCCGCCAAGAATGCCTACCGTTGAACCCGGCGGAATCACTTTGCCTGCCTGTTGATGATTATGATCGGGATTCATAATTGTTCCACTCCCAGGGTATCACTGCTTTCCAGCACTTCCTGCTTGATCCGTTCACGGCGTGCTTCCACACGCTGCATCACTTCCGGGTCAAAAGCGCCGAGTATCTGGGCAGCGAGCAGTCCTGCATTGGTCGCGCCCGCTTTGCCGATCGCAACCGTGGCGACCGGAATACCACCCGGCATCTGTACGATCGACAGCAGCGAATCCAGTCCGTTCAGCGCGGCTGATTTAACCGGCACGCCTATAACGGGCAGCAGCGTCTTGGCCGCAATCATTCCCGGCAGATGAGCTGCACCGCCTGCACCGGCGATAATGACTTTGATCCCGCGGGACGAAGCCTGGTCTGCAAACTCAAACATCAAATCAGGTGTACGATGGGCGGAGACGACCTTTTTCTCATAAGTGATTTCCAGCTCCTCCAGCATCCGGCAGGCGTGCTGCATTGTTTCCCAGTCTGACTTGCTGCCCATAACGACAGCGACCTGTACTGACATGTGATAACCCACTTTCTGTAATTATAGATGGCTGCCGTACTGGCAGCGATATGGTAGGACACTGTTATTTACAGCATAACAGCATCATATTCTCACAGTATGAATGCATCTCTCCCGGATTGGTCATAAAAAAATCCGCAAACCCTGATCAGAAATAATATCGATCTTCAGGATTTCCGGACTTATCGGGTGCAGCAGACGGTCATTCATCATCAACACGCTGCTGCTGGGCAGATTGTTCCTCCATTTCCATACCGGAGCAGGCGGTTCCAATCTCGCTGCAGATTCCGCGGTGATGATGATCATCCGCTGTTCACCCTCGTAGTCCGGAAGTTTACGGTTTCCGGGTAGAAACTTCCGGGCCTTATCCCCGGTTTTATACGAGTCATTCGATTGTTGCATCGCTTCAAGCTACATTACACAGTGTACCAACCAGCTACATGCCATGTCAACTTAAAAGGCGAACGTTCATAAGTTCACATAATCAATCGTTCGTATTTTTATTGATTTAAACGCCTTTTTCAGATTGATTGCTGTCTAAATAACAAAAGACGCACCATTCATCCGCCTCCAAGGTAGAGGTGAAATACAGAATAGTACGTCTCATGCATCGTATGCAGTTGTCATGCGGAACGGTCTTTCTTTATTTTACAATCAATACCGGAATCTGTGCGTGCTGTACCACGTTGTGGCTGACACTGCCCAGTACGAACTCGCGGATACTGCCCAGACCGCGGCTGCCGATCACGATAACATCGGAGTTATGGGATGCGGCAAAGTCGAGTATGCCCTGCGCGGCATTCCCCTGGATCATCTCGACGTCAAATTTGTTCGGAATGCCGGACTCTTCCAAACGGCGCTTCGCTTCCTTGGCTGTCTGCATCGCCATTTCGTACAGTTCTTCATTGGATGTGGTTGGAACCGGTACGATGCCTTCTCCCATAAAGTAGCGCGGGAAATCAAACACGTGAATCGCGTCAATATGTGCCTCCGGATTGGCTTTGGCGAGTTCGACAGCACGGTTGAGCGCTTTGTTGGACGCTTTGGAACCGTCGTAAGCAAGCAGAATATTTGAGAATAACATTGTATTCCCCTCCCTTTCTTTCTATGACTGTATGCGCCCGCAGGCTGCATATATCGTGCACTAGCTGGCAGCATGCGGTATGTAGTTCTTCAGCAGCAGTAACAGCGGCGTGCAGCACTTTTTATTATATCACTTATTACATATATAACAGTACTGTTCACCAATGATCGCTGCCCTGCCAGGATGTCAGACTCTCACCTGCATGGTTTGGTAAAATGAATGCAGGCGCTTATACCCTAAATTACCCGAATCGCTTCCCTAATGAAACCAAAGACCCGGCTGCACCGCCAGGCCTTTGATTATCCATATCATTGGATAGGATATTCTCATATTCAAGTTATTTCTATACCGTGCAGCCTGCTTTCAGCTGAACCAGCGGTAAAATACATACCCGTACACCAGCACATTCAGCGCGAGCAGCAGCGGTACACCGATCACAAACGAACGATGCTTGGTCTTGTGCCTGCGCGTATACATGGATACCCAGATTCCCAGCGCACCGCCGATTGCAGCCAGCAGGAACAGGTTCTTCTCCGGTATACGATGCCGGGTGCGCCGGCGTTCGGCCCGGCTTTTGTCCACACTCATCGTAATATACGCAATACTATTGATGACCAGCAGCCATATCCACAGCAGCGACTCTGGCGTGATTGATCCCATCATGTTTCCGTCTCCTTATTGGTCTGTCAGGCTCTCCGGAATTTCTCCGGGAACGGTTCTGCATCTGTACAGCACGCCTCACGGAAGCGAGCTATTCACAGTATACCTTTTGAAAAGCCTCACAACAAACGGGATGCGTAACAAAGTGGAATCTTCCTTATACAGCCAGCTGTTTTTGGCATCATTAGGGGTGCGGTTTGTTCTTTTACTTTACAGCCTCAAATGTAAACAGCGTGCTCTGGAAGTCTTCATATTTCTCGATCAGGGCAATACCGTGATACATCAGTTCATCACCATAATACACCTGCTCTTCTTCCACACCATTTACGTTCATACGATACTGGCTCTGCGGATTCAGTCCTCTCAGCTTGAGACGACGCAGCGGCGGATTGGGCTCGCTCAGTACCTGGAAGTAACCGGCAAAAGCTTCCTGCTGATCTTCCGAGACAAACATCCATGCCGTACAGTTGCCCTCAAATGGACTGAGCAGACGATAGAATTCACCGAACTGAATCAGCTCACGCAGCTGCTTGTACTGGGCCACCTGTTTCCGAACTTCCTGCTTTTCTTTTTCGGTCAGAGAAGTCAGATCCAGTTCATAGCCAAAGTTCCCCGACATCGCCACATGCCCGCGCGTGGCAAAGGAAGTGAATCGTCCCACCTGGTGATTCGGTACAGCCGATACATGCGATCCCATCGAGCTCGCCGGATACACCATGCTCGTACCATACTGGATTTTCAGCCGTTCAACGGCATCCGTATCATCGCTCGTCCATGTCTGCGGCATGTAGTAGAGCATCCCCGGATCGAAGCGACCGCCGCCACCGGAGCAGCTCTCAAACAGCACATCCGGGAAAGCAGACGTGATGCGTTCCAGCACATTGTACAGTCCGAGCATATAACGGTGAGCCGTCTCCCGCTGGCGGTCTGCCGGCAGCAGGGCAGAACCGATCTCCGACATGTTACGGTTCATATCCCATTTCACATACGTAATCGGCGCCGAAGACAGCACGCTGCTGACCGACTCGACGATATAGTCGCATACATCCTGACGGGACAGATCCAGAATCAGCTGTTGACGGCCCATCGAGCGGCTGCGGTCCGGCACATGCAGACACCAGTCCGGATGGCGGCGGTACAGATCGCTGTCCGGTGAGACCATCTCCGGCTCAAACCACAGCCCGAACTGCATACCGGTTGCCACGATGTCATTGGCCAGTTTGCCCAGACCTTCCGGCAGCTTGCGGCGATCTTCCACCCAGTCGCCGAGCGAGGTGCGGTCGTCATCCCGGTGACCGAACCAGCCGTCATCCAGCACGAACAGTTCGATACCCAGTTCCTTTCCGGCTGCGGCGATACTTTTGATTTTTGAAGCATCAAAGTCAAAATACGTCGCTTCCCAGTTGTTGATCAGAATTGGACGTACTTTGTCACGGTGCGTACCACGGCTTAGACGTGTACGGTACAGTCGGTGATAGGTACGCGACATCCCCCCGATTCCCTCTGCCGAATGGACGAGTACCGCTTCCGGGGTCTGGAACGTCTCGCCCGCTTCCAGCTTCCATTCAAAATCAAACGGAGACAATCCTATCTGCATCCGCGCCGTACGGAACTGATCCACCTCGACCTGTGCGATAAAGTTACCGCTGTAGACCAGACTCATGCCATAGACCCGACCATGATCTTCGGTCGCCCCTTTTTCCAGCAGGGCAATAAACGGATTATGCTGATGACTGCTGGAGCCGCGCTTGCTCTCTACACGCTGCAGTCCCGGAGTCAGCGGGCGGTAATGAACATGCCGCTCCCTCACCCATGCGCCGGACAGATGCATCATCTCATACTGATCCTCATGGAAATCCACACTGCTGCTCAGCGCGCGCCGGATCGATACCGTCTCGCCACCCTGGTTATGCAGACGGACTGCCCGTGTAATCGCATTCAGCTCACCGAATACGGAGTACTGTACAATCGCTTCCAGACCGGTCAGTTCATCGCGGAGCGTAATTTCCAGCGTATCGGCTTCGCTGTCCTGCTCCACATAGGTCGCAGGCAGCCCCGGCAGTCCCGGCTTGCCTGCCGTAATCCGGTGGCTGACATAATGCAGATCATTGACTGTAGAACCGTTGGGCAGCATCACTTCAAAGGCTGGCTCCCGGTAATCCCCGCGTCCGTATCCCGGATATTCCTGCGGCAGGGTGTCGAAGGAGAAGGTGCGATCTTCATCGTGGTAGTTCGGGCTGAACGATGCCCGTTCGATTCTGCGCAGCAGACTGCCTACGGTAGAGTGCCGGAGTACCGGTCCCCAATATAAATGCGCCAGATGGCGGTCATGGATAAGCTGGATCACATAGCTCGTTGAAGACGTTTGCAAATGAAAAGTCTTTTGCTGATCATCGTAAAATATGGACATAAATAGTTCCTCCTGATCAGCCTGCCTGGACGGCTGGCTGCATATTCGCTTTGATCCGCTTCGTATAGTTGCTGCGGATTACACTTTTATCTTATCCTGTCTTGCCGGTCAGGCACATGGCATGATGCAAGCAAATGATGGCACGATATGTAATGGGGCGGTATTCCAGCATTCACTCCAGAAAGGAATAAGAGCACGTCCTCCGGTTAAGCCTGGAGATCCTTGAGTGGTGGGAAGGAATGAGGATCTCCAGGTTTAAATATCGTCCGCTGCTCTTATTTCCTTTCTTGCGTTCCGTGCTTGATCATCTTTGGGGAGTTGAAAGTTTTGGCAGATACATCGCAGGGTTAGCGTTTGGGCTTGCTTTGGAATCCTCTATCTTTTATCCTTCATCTTGCATTCGCTGGTTCATTTCATGGATGAATCGCTCTGTAATCTGCTGGGGGCGGGTAATGGCTCCCCCGACTACGACGCTGTATACGCCCAGTTCGAGGCAGCGGGCTGCCATTTCGGGGGTGAGGATATTTCCTTCTGCCACGATGGGTGTCGAGATGTGCTGAAGCATTTCTTTTAAAATGGAAAAATCGTTCTCGTACAGCTTTTGCCCCTGGGTCTGTTCGGTGTATCCAACCAGGGTTGCTGAGATCAGGTCGAATCCAAGGCGCTCTGCTTCCTGGCCCTCCTCGACTGTGGAGACGTCTGCCATGAGCAGGAGCTGTGGGTACTGCTGGCGGATTTGTTGTACGAGTTCGCTCAGGCTCATTCTGTCCGGTCTTGGTCGATTGGTCGCGTCAAGGGCAACGATCTCGCAACCGGTTGCGGCCAGTTCGGCAATTTCACGCAGTGTCGGTGTGATGAATACCGGATGATCGCCGTAATTGCGCTTCACGATTCCGATCACCGGCAGATTCACCTCTTTGCGGATTTCGGTAATGTCCTCTGCGGTATTGGCACGGATACCCGCAGCGCCTCCCTGCTGGGCAGCGAGTGCCATTTTGCTCATAATAAACGAACTGTGCAGTGGTTCATGTTCCAATGCCTGACAGGATACGATCAGCTTACCTTGCAAACCCAGATCATCGAGCTTCATTGATTATTCCCCTCTCGTTGATATACTTTTGTTTTAGCTCTTTCCCAGCTCTTTTATATCTCTTTTGTACCTTTTTTGCATGAAGTTCTTACATATATTGTATCCTTTATTATCCACGTGATGTTTTCAAAATTCAATTTCAGGCGTGATGTCGTGATAATTCGATTTTGATTCATTAAAATATTATGACGTTATTCTCATTCCTCATACTTCTCCTACTACGAAATTAACTATGAAATGTAAAAAAGCGAACCTTCCTCCTCAAAGGAATGTGGTCCGCTTTTCTAATATTCCAATCTGATACTTATACTGCAGCCAGGCTTATTTCTCGGCAATCTTCATATCGTTCAACATCTTGTCACTGAATCCGAACAACCATGTTAGTGCAAAGCCGACGGCAATCGCCACCACATTGCACAAAATGTACATCGGCAGCTGGGAATTCAGATACAGCAGTGTACCAGGCAGTACGGTGATCGCCATACCGGTTCCGGCCAGATGCAGCAGTGAAGCGAGGAATCCACCCGCTGCCCCGCCGATCAGACCCATAATGAACGGTTTCATATACCGCAGGTTCACCCCGAAGATCGCAGGTTCCGTAATACCGAGGAATGCGGAGAAGGAAGATGGCAGTGCCAGCGCTTTCAGCTTCGTATCCTTCGTTTTCAGACCGACAGCCAGACAGGCCGCTGCCTGTGCCGCCATCGCACAGGTGATGATCGCATTAAATGGATTGGCGCCTGTACGCTCCAGCAGCTGGATTTCCAGCAAATTGAAAATATGATGCACTCCGGTAACGACGACGATCTGATGCAGACCGCCAATCACGATACCGGCCACCCCGTAAGGCAGATTGAGCACAGTTGTCGTTACGTTTAGTACCACTTCCTCCAGCGAGTGGAAGATCGGACCGATCGCAAACAGACCCAGCGTAATCATAATCAGCAAAGTCAGAAACGGCGTCAGGATCAGATCAAGCGCTTCGGGAATACGCTTACGCAGAAAACGTTCCAGCTTCGCTCCGAGCAGACCAACCACAAAGGCAGGAATCACCGAGCCCTGATAACCAACGACCGGAATAAAATCGAAGAATCGAAGCGCTTCCGCAGAACCGTCAGCGACTGAATAAGCATTCGGCAGCGCCGGGTTAACGAGCATCAGGCCGAGAATAATACCGAGTACCGGGCTACCACCAAAGACCCGGAATGCCGACCAGGCGACCAGTGCCGGCAGGAAAGCAAATGCCGTATCTGTCAGTACTTGCGTATACAGCAGGAAGTTCGGCGAGATCTGATCCGGAGTCATGCCGAACAGTGCCAGAATCTGCGGCTGGGTCAATAGTCCACGCAGCCCCATGAACAATCCGGTCGCGACCAGTACCGGAATAATCGGTACGAATACATCCCCAAATGTACGAATCGCCCGTTGGAAGCGGCCGCCCTGCTGCTTGGCCTGACTTTTCACTTCTTCTTTGCTGGAACCGTCGAGCCCCAGCTTTTCCATCTCTTCATAGATTTGATTGACCGTTCCGGTACCGAAAATGATCTGATACTGCCCGGAATTGAAAAAGGCCCCTTTGACCTTATCGATATTCTCTACCTGCTTCTGGTCGATCTTTTCCTTGTCGTTGACCATAATCCGCAGTCTTGTTGCACAGTGGGCAAAGGAAGCGATATTCTCTCTTCCGCCAACCGCATCCAGCACTTCCTTGGCAATCTCATGATTTTGTGCCATACCTGTTCATCCTCTCTGATCTAAATCCCGTTACGTCTTCTTAATGAATTCCACCTGATTTTATCAATGATAATCCCATTTCTCCGCCTGCAGATGCACCGTTCCATTTTCTGCAAAAAAGACAATGCCCTGACTATCCGGGTCCGGGAAAATACGGCTTGTGAATACGACTTCACCATCATTTACAAAAATCTCCACCGAAGATACATCGACAAAGATGTGCAGTCGGCTCAGCGGCTGTTCCAGCACGCAGCTTCGGGTCGTTCCATACTCTTCGGCCACCGGCTGTCCCGAAGCGGAGCGATCCAGTGTCAGCCGTTTGGAGGCAGCATCGTAAGTGAGCACCGTCTTCTCGGTATCCCCTGTGCGCAGCTCGATCCCGAATGAAGATGCCTGCCCGGCAGCTCCAATTGATGCTTCACCTGTCAGCTCTGTATTCCTATCTTGTGCTGTATGCCCGCCTTCCGCTGTCTGTTCCTCTTGCATCATATAGGTGCAGATCAGTTCATATGCTTCTCCGGCAAAGTCCGGCATCTGCTGTCTTCCTGTCAAGCTGCCGCTGAATGATGCTTTGCTGCCGCGTCTTAATGCCAGACCGGGTACCGGCTTTTGCAGCAGTTTGCCGTTATGCAGATGCAGCTCACGCGGCAGTGTCAGGCAGTGCGCCCAGCCCTGATTATCCGTCGGGTAGGCGATATCCGGCAGTCCCATCCAGCCGACGATGATCCGCTCTCCATCCGGTCCGGTTGTCGTCTGCGGAGCATAGAAGTCAAAGCCGTAATCCAGTTCATGGAACTCGCCATGCTGCAGCTCCAGTGTGTCCAGATTCATTCTGCTGCCGGTTACATAACCCGACTGATAAATATTGCGATACTTATCACCCTCTGGCTGTAATCCCTGCGGGCAGAACAGAAGTACACCCTGTCCATTTATTTCAAAATAATCCGGACACTCCCACATATAGCCAAACCGTGGCAGCGATGTGTTCAGCTCTCCGGCAAAGTCCCACTGTCTGAGATCTGCTGAACGATATACCGTAATACTGCCCGTCTCATCTTCACGCTGGGCACCGATCACACAGTAGAATAGCTCGCCATCCTTCCATACTTTGGGATCACGGAAATGATCCGTATAACCGGCTGGCACTTCATCAATTACCGGCTGCTCCCACTTGGTGATCCGTCCTTCCCGGTCCATGACCGCCATGCATTGATACGGATGCCGTACCCAGTTTTCATCACGCGTATTGCCGGTATACATCAGGTATAGATGCCCTTCATGCTCGAATCCACTGCCGGAATACGCGCCGTGGGAATCCTGCCGGTCGCCCGGCGCAATACCGATCCCGCAGTCCTGCCAATTCGACAGATCCGCTGATTTCAGATGGTACCAGTACTTCATCCCATGATCCGTGCCTAGCGGAAACCACTGGTAAAAGAGATGATACTCCCCTTGATAATAAGCAAATCCATTTGGATCATTAAGCAGTCCGGTATGCGGCTGAATATGATACTGCTGCCGCCATGGGCTCTGCTTCACCTGCTGCTTCAGCAGCGCAATTTCCTCTTCATCCGCCTCTTCGATCAGACGGTATTTTTGTTCTCTGCTCATTTTCATAACTGTTCCCCGTTTTTTCTAAGGAACCGGTTCCAATTTTAATTAAAATAATAGGAACCGGTTCCAAAATAAATTAAAATAAGAACTGATCCTTTTGGTTATAGAATCAGTCAGAATAAACCTACGTCGCAACCACCTGTGGAGGAATCTATGGAACCGATTCCAAAGTTATTATAAAATCATTTTTTAGTATTTGTCAACGCTTTCTCGCTCTAATAATTGGTGATCCATGATTGTTACTTTATTTACTGGCTGCTCATTGACCAGCTGAATAATATTCCGCGCAGCAATTCTGCCAGCTTCGGTGTACGGATAGCGCACCGTTGTTAACGCCGGATGAACTACCTCAGTCACATCATATCCACCAAACCCGGTAACCGAGAGCTGTTCCGGAATCCGTATTCCCAGCTGATAGGCAGCTTTCATCACACCAAGCGCAATATTATCGGTGGCGCACACCATGATCGAAGCTTCCAGATCGCCTGATAAAATATCCAGCGCCGCTTCACGCGCATCCGGAATACGGAAGCTGGTCTCGTAATACTCCACCTGACAGCCACCTGTTTCTTCCACTGCACGGGCAAATCCCTCTTTGCGTTTGACGCCAACGGCAATATCCTGTTCGGTTACGCCAAGATAGATCAGATGCCGATGTCCTCTCGACAGCACATAACGCCCGAGATCATAGCCGGCTTCATAGTCGTTATGAATCAGACTGTGAATCTGTTCATGCTCCTGGCCTACCAACAGTACAGGGACACCGGTCTCCTCGATCGCTACCAGATGATCGTCCGTAATCCGGGCTGCCAGCAGAATGATCCCGGCGATTTTCTGACGGGCCAACTCGTAGATCGCCTCAATTTCTCGGTTCATATCCTGACTCGTATTGGAGATAATCATCCGATAACCGAACTTCCGCAGCTGATCGTCAATGCCCATTAGCGTATGCGATGTCGCAAATGAATCCAGCCGCGGTACTATCGTTCCGATAATACTGGCATTTTTGGCTTTGAGACTCTGGGCAAATGTATTCGGAATATATCCGGTTTCCCGGATAACCTGCTCCAGCTTTTTCCGGGTATTTACACTGACCGATCCGCCGTTCAGGTAGCGCGAGACTGTACTTTTAGCCACACCCGCGATTTGAGCAATATCTGAAATGGTTTTACTCATTTTCGCCTCCACATTGGCCTTTTAATCTGCATGATATACCAGCTGCAGCAGGCTGCCCGATTACCCGGCTGTCCGCTGCAGCTGATTATGATGATTGTTAATAAATTATGGGTACTGCTGCATTATTCCTTCTTTTCCAGAGCAGCTTTCAGCAGATCGCCAAGACTGGAGCCAAACTCCTCTTTTTTCTCGAACTGTTTGACCAGTTTTTGCTGCTCCCGTTTGTTGACCGGTTTGCCGCCGTCTTTGTTCAGCTTCTCGGTGATTCCACAGCCGAGACACTGGATGTACTTTCCTGCTTTGCCATCCTTGATTTCCATTTTTTTGTGGCACTGCGGACAGCGGCGGTTGGAGAGCTGCTTGCCGGTCGAACGGCGATAGCTGCAATCCTCACTCGGACAGACGAGGAAGGTACCTCTTTTGCTTTTTTTCTCCAGCATTCTGGTGCCGCAGTCCGGGCAGTGACTGTTCGAGACATTATGCGGCTTGTACTGCGCATCGCTTTGTTTGACACCGCTGACGAGCGACTCCGCCATTTGACGAATTCCCTGCAGAAATGGTTCCGGCTGGCCCTGTCCACGGGCGATTTTTTCCAGTTCACTTTCCCAGCGGGCCGTCAGTTCCGGTGTACGAAGCTCCGGTGATACAAGCTCGATCAGCTGGGTACCTTTACCGGTAGGATGCAGATGATTGCCCTGGCGTTCGATCGTATCCGAGGAGACCAGCTTCTCGATAATATCCGCGCGTGTCGCCGGTGTACCGAGTCCGTGCTTTTCCATCTGGGACAGCAGTGCTGCCTCGGTGTACCGTTTTGGCGGCATCGTTCTGCCGCTTTGTACGAGTGACCGGCGGATCATCAGGGTATCGCCCTGCTTCAGTTCCGGCAGCGTCTGCGCCGATGTCTGGCGTTCCTGCGATTTTCCAGGATCTCCCTCTTCTTCGTCATCATCCTCATCCCACTGATCCCCGTAGACCACTTTCCAGCCGCTGTCCTTAACAGTCATGCCTCTGGCATGGAATGATTCTCCTGCCGCCTCGGCGACCACCTGAACCGTATCATAACGGGCTGCCGGATAAAATAAACTGATAAACCGTCTCGCAATCAGATCATACAGCTTGCGCTCATCGGTAGTGAGCGTATTCAGCAGCAGCGTCTGTTCGGTCGGAATAATCGCATGATGATCACTTACCTTGGTGTCATCCACAATCCGGCGGCCGATATTCAGCTTGCCCCGCAGCAAGGGACGAGCGAGCGAGGCATACGGCCCTACCGCTACACTGGCCAGCCGTTCCTGCAGGGTATCCGTCATATCGGAAGACAGATAGCGGGAATCGGTACGCGGATAGGTGACCAGCTTGTGCTGTTCATAGAGCTTTTGTAGTACATTGGAAGTATGCTTGGCCGAGAAGCCAAACCGGCGGTTCGCATCACGCTGCAGCTCGGTCAGATCATAGGCGAGCGGATGAGGTTCCTGCTTCTCGCTCTTTTTCACCTGGGTAATCTGTACCTGCTTGCCCTCAAGCTTCTGCTGCAATCCCTGCACCACTTCCGCATCGAATATGCGTCCATCTCCCTGCTTACCCCGCCACTGCATCTGGAAGTTGCCCAGATCCAGCTGCAGAGTACGATAATCCTGCGAACGGAAATTGCGGATATCCTGCTCCCGCTGCATAATCATCCCGAGTGTAGGTGTCTGTACCCGTCCGGCAGACAGCGGGGCATCGAATTTGCAGGTCAGGGCTCGGGTGATATTCAGTCCGATCATCCAGTCCGCTTCTGCCCGGCAGCGTGCCGCTTCATAGAGACGGTCAAATTCCTTGCCCGGACGCAGTCTGGCAAAGCCTTCCTTGATCGCCTTGTCTGTCTGCGACGAGATCCACAGCCGCTGAAATGGCTTGTTCCATTTGGCCATCTGTATAATCCAGCGGGCCAACAGCTCTCCCTCACGGGCAGCATCGGTCGCTATGATCAGACTGCCTACATCCTGGCGCTTCATAAGATGCTGGACCGTTTTGTACTGCTGGGCACTTTCCCGCAGCACTTTGAGTCTCATTTTATCCGGCAGAATCGGTAAATCCTCCAGCTCCCATTTCTGGTACCGGTTATCATAATCTTCCGGTTCGGCCAGGCCCACCAGATGTCCCAGCGCCCAGGTAACAATGTACTGAGGACCTTCCAGGTAACCTTTTTGCTTCTGGTTACTGCCCAGCACGCGGGCAATTTCTCTTGCGACCGAAGGCTTCTCAGCCAGTACTAATTTTTTCATGGTTATGTTTCCTTTCCTTACCCTGTATATATAAATATCCATGCTACACACGAACACTTTCTGATGTCCAAACTGTATTGACCAGTAACAATATCCTTTTATTTTAACATAAATTACTGGCTCATAGATTCTTCGTATCACTGATCAGGGACGTTATCCATGCCTTGATCTACGACTTCCATACCAATTCTGCATAAATCCATTGACATGTTATATTTATTGACAATAAAATACATAATCAAACAAGTAATGGCATAATAATTAACCAAAAAGAGAAAAGAGGCGACGTAATGTTACATCACTCACGACACTCCAGGTTATCCAGGCTGAAAAAGCAGGTACTGATTTATCTTGCTGCTGCCTTGTTGGTTACACTCTCTGTCAGTACATATCATCCACTGATACATACCGCTTATGCCGAATCCACACCGGGAACAGTAGAGCCATTTATCGTAACCGAAGCGACTATCGCCGATATGCAGCAGGCTCTGGCAGCAGGTAAAGTCACCTCCGTACAGCTCGTTCAGCAGTATCTGAACCGTATCGAGAAATACGACGATCAGGGACCACAGCTAAATGCAATCCTCACGCTCAATCCGCAGGCTCTGCAGATTGCCGCTGACCTGGATCGCGAACGCCAGAGTAAGGGTTCACGCGGTCCGCTGCACGGCATCCCTATTATTGTAAAAGACAACTTTGATACCGACGATATGCCGACGACCGCCGGTTGTGTGTGTCTGAAGAACTCCATTCCTGATGACGATGCCGAACAAATCGCCCGACTCAAGGAAGCCGGAGCCATCA
Organism: Paenibacillus sp. Z6-24; assembly: GCF_054161335.1. Classification (NCBI taxonomy): domain Bacteria; kingdom Bacillati; phylum Bacillota; class Bacilli; order Caryophanales; family Paenibacillaceae; genus Paenibacillus; species Paenibacillus sp. Z6-24. The sequence continues at coordinate 4,397,072 of NZ_CP096398.1, forward strand.
TTCTTGCCAAATCCAATCTGCATGAATTTGCCTTTGGCATTACGACCTCCAGCTCACTGGGCGGACAGACCCATAATCCATACATGCCGGACCACTATCCGGGCGGTTCCAGCGGCGGAACAGGTGCAGCCATTGCAGCCAACTTTGCAGCGGCCGGCCTCGGTACTGATACCGGCGGCTCGATCCGGATTCCTTCCGCCTTTAACAGCCTGGTCGGTATCCGTCCTACCATTGGCTTGAGCAGCCGTGATGGCATTATCCCGCTCGCACTTACCCAGGATGTGGGTGGCCCGATTGCCCGTACCGTTGCGGATGCAGCATCTCTACTGGATGCCACCGCAGGTTATGACCCTGATGATGTGGCTACCGCCTATAGTGTAGGTCATATTCCGGACAGCTATATGGACAGTCTGCAGGCGGATGGACTGAAAGGGGCGCGTATCGGAGTTGCCTATGAATTGTTTGGCACTTCTTCAGCCGAACAGTCCGTTACCAAAGCCGTATATGGTGCCGTCGATGATATTCAGCGTCTCGGTGCTGCTGCAGTGCCTGTACAGATTCCAAAGCTGGATCAGATTATGCAATTTCCCAGCCTCAGCGGCTATGAATTCAAATTCCAGCTAAATGACTATCTGGATAGCCTGGGTGAGGATGCTCCTTATCATACACTTGCAGAGATTCTGCAATCCGGACAGTTCGACCCTTCCCAGACCGATTCTATGCAGAAACGAAATGCACTGGAGTCGCTCGATACAGAAGCGTACAAAGATATTGTTCTGAACCGCACCAAGATCACCCGTGAATCCCTGCTCAAAGTCATGGCCGATAACGATCTCGATGCCATCGTCTACCCGACCACCACCGAGCCTGCCGCCATGATTGGTGAAGAACAGGAATCAGGCAACAATAACCGCCTCAGTCCCTTTTCCGGCTTCCCGGCGATTACCGTGCCTGCCGGCTTCACCCCCGAAGGCCTGCCTGTAGGCATCGAGTTCCTGGGTCGCCCTTTCGACGAAAGCACACTGATCAAACTGGCCTACAGCTACGAGCAAGGTACCCATAATCGGAAAGCACCTGTATTAACTCCATAGTTTCATGATTCAATGAGCCGATAAACCAAAGAGCTATTATCTAACGGAAGCAAGAATATAAAAAAGTCTCATCCCAGTTCACCTTTCAAAATGAATATTCCCTTAATAACTGAATAACCCCTCTCTAGAACAAAACGATCTTCCAGACTGTTATGCACGCCAGTCTGAAAGATCGTTTTTAATCTCGCTAAATGAACCCATCTTCAAAACATATCATTTTGTCCCAATTACTATATACTCCATGAGCCATAAACACTAAGCTCCAAGCTCCAAGCTACAGGCTTAACAATTACCCCGCAGCGATCAGAAGAAGTCCATCAAATAAGTTGTAGCCGCCGGTATTCTGCTTTCCAAAATATTGATCGCTTCCGTTTTGCCAGCCAGCCTGTTCCACCGGTACAGCTCTGCAGGGCGCTTGTACCCCATCATCATTGCTGTCAGTGTCTGAATATCAGTCTGAATGCTGCTGTACTGCTGTATATCCTGCTGAACCCCTTCCGGCAGCTCGGCACGTTGGCTAACCTTAGCCTGCCCGGATTCATTAATCAGCACTTCCCAAATACCTTCATTCCATTCAGCGATCGGATCATTTACAGTAATACGAATAACCTGTACCGCGCCCGGTGTAAAAGGATACTCTTCCAGAAACTGCTTCACATTCACGATTCGTGCCATAAAGTAAGGCGTTGTCTGCTGCTCTATCCGCGGATCACGAAGCAGATAAGGCAAGCCATCATCTACCGGTGCTTTGATCTTCACCTCTGTAATCATCGAATCATGATTGGCAATATACGTCCATAGCGCCTGCCGGGAGGGCTCATCCAAATACACCAGCTCATCAATATCCATCTTGCGCTCTTTCACTGCATACAGCAGATAACCACGCGCCTCTCCTGAAGCATTATAGTAGACAGTCGTCTGCATAGAATCATCCAGAACGGAATGTGTCCACCATTCCTCGCTTCGCACCAGTGTACCGTTATAGCCGGATGCATAAGCTTCATATACTGCGTTCAGCACCGTGATATCCTTGACTCCACGCTTGATCCGACCATCTGATTGTACCTTGGCAGGCAGCAGTGCCGTAGGGATGGTATATGTTTTGTAATCGATATACAGATCCCAGCCATATTTACGATAAAAGGGGAAATAAAACGGATGCAGAAAGGAAATTGACTGGCCCGTATCATTCATTAACTGCAGCGCATGCCGAAGCAGCTGATCTACAAAGCCTTGACGTCGCTTCTCCGGCCAGGTAGCCACACTGGCGATGCCTCCCATTGCATAACGGCGGCCATGTATGTATGTCTCCATAGGCAGCAAAGTGAGCTGCGCACTCAACTCCCCATCTTCAAAAACACCCCACACCGTTTCCGGTTTAAAACGGGGCTTGATCTCTTCCAATTCCTCTGCCGATTTACGATATTGAAAAGCATACATCGACAGTTCCATACGTAGTTCAAATTCTTCTGCGGTTAATTGCCTGATTTCCATCGTGCTCATCACCTCATTCGAATAGTTATGATCTGCCGGAACCTGATATCCTCATCTGCGCCAGCACACATGAATACAGCCATCTCACCTGCCAATAAAATTGTCATTCTGCAAGCGGTATCTAATCATACTGCCATTATGGCATCTTACTTGACCACATTGCAATTCCATGCGGCCTTCTCCTACATACCTTTACACTCTTTTTCGTTGCTTTTTTCCTCCCCTTCCTTAACCATTTATAGCTTCACCCATGCCGTGATCTACCTGACTTACCTTTATTGAACTCCCATCTGTCTGCCTATGTAATGAATCTATCCATCTGTTTTTCTATCTGCTTGTATAATTCTCTACCTGTCTCCAGGAAATCAAGAACCAAAACAAATTTCAACCGTATTACATACAGTCTTATTGAAATTAGCCATCTTCTGTACCATCAAGCGCCTTGTATTTTAAATACTGATATAATGAATTTATGATTTACTTTCCAATTCTATTTACTTCCAATCTCTAATACGTTATATTAAATTAGTATCTGGTACTAATACAAGGTTCTAAATAACTTCTCCTCTAATCTATGTAGCTGCTCCTGCTGCGAAAATTCATTGAATAGACATCGTAAACTCCCCATAGGATACACTCTGCCCGCAAGCTATACAATTAACTAAAGTATGTAAAAGGTTCCGGCATAGCTTAATCCTTCCGCTATCACTTGCTTATACGGTTAACACATCGTTGTACATGTTTCCTTTAGAATAGTCCTTTAAAATAATACAATTGCTTTTTCTGAAGCCATACACATACTTAGTTGAGGTGACCCATATGACTCTATCCACTGCAAGAATTACAGCACTCGGTACTTATGTACCCGAGCAGAGAATTACCAATACCGATCTCGAACGAATGGTTGAGACTTCGGATGAATGGATCGTACAACGTACCGGTATACGGGAACGCCGTGCTGCTGCTCCCAAGCAGTTCAGCTCGGATCTCAGCATCGCAGCTGTCCAGAATATGCTGAATAACCATCCGGTTAATCTGGATGATGTAGAGCTGATCCTCGTAGCTACAACTACAGCAGATTACCAATTTCCGAGTGTAGCTACCCAGGTACAATCTTATTTCAATATTACGCGTGCCGGTGCACTGGATATAAATGCGACCTGTGCAGGCTTTGTATATGCTCTTCATATGGCCAACAGCTTTATCACATCCGGTCTGCATCGTAAAGTTCTCGTGATTGCAGCAGAGACGATGACCAAAGTTGTCGATTATACCGATCGTAACACCTGTATATTATTTGGGGATGGAGCAGGAGCCGCACTTGTGGAATACGATGCAGAGATGCCCAGCTTTATAGGTACCGTTACAGATAGCGACGGCAGCGGAGGCTGCCATGTATACCGCAGCGGCCTGTCTGACCAGATTGCAGGAACGACCATGAATGGACAAGGCAAGATTTATCAAAATGGACGCGAAGTGTATAAATGGGCAGTGCGTACTGTTCCTCAGGGAATCTCTCGCCTGCTGCAGCAAACCAATTATACCCTGGACAAGATAGACTGGTTTGTACCCCATAGTGCCAATCTGAAAATGATTGAATCCATCAGCGAAAAGTCCGGCTTTATGCCCCACCAGGCTCTTACCAGTGCTGAATGGTTCGGCAATACATCTTCCGCTTCGATCCCTCTCGCCATGCAGCAGGGAATTCAGGATAATAAGCTAAAAGCTGGAGATCATCTTGTTCTTTATGGTTTCGGAGCCGGTCTGACTCAAATGGGAATGCTTATCCACTGGAATCCCAAATCTTAACAATCACCGAATAAACTAAAAAGGATGCCTGACATAGTCAGACATCCTTTTTTTTATAAGCGGGTGATGGGAATCGAACCCACGCTATCAGCTTGGAAGGCTGAAGTTCTACCATTGAACTACACCCGCGGATCAGGGGATCATGATCTGATGAGGCAACACCAGGTTACAGCATCAAACCCAAAACAGAAATGTCATACTGCTAAATAAACAAGAATACTTATATTGTTTTCTCTAACATTCTGACATCCAAAAAAAATATATATGGAGCGGACGACGGGAATCGAACCCGCGACCCTCGCCTTGGCAAGGCGATGCTCTACCGCTGAGCCACGTCCGCAAAATAAGTATGCGGTCGAGAGGACTCGAACCTCCACGGGGGTTAGCCCACACGGACCTGAACCGTGCGCGTCTGCCAATTCCGCCACGACCGCATATTACAAAGATAAAACATATCCATTTACAAAAGGTAAATGGTGAGCCATGAAGGACTCGAACCTTCGACACCCTGATTAAAAGTCAGGTGCTCTACCAACTGAGCTAATGGCTCTAATAATGGCTGGGGATATAGGATTCGAACCTATGCGTGACGGAGTCAAAGTCCGTTGCCTTACCGCTTGGCTAATCCCCAAAATACATAAGATAAAGGGCGATCGACGGGAATTGAACCCGCGAATGTCGGAGTCACAGTCCGATGCGTTAACCCCTTCGCCACGACCGCCTTAATGTATGGGTAAAAAGCGTATACGCCCTGTCCCTAAAAAAACATGGTGCCGGCGAGAGGATTTGAACCCCCGACCTACTGATTACAAGTCAGTTGCTCTACCAACTGAGCTACACCGGCATAATCAATATCACTTTTGGCCACAAATGGCCGAAAAAAAATCCCCAGTGGGGAAACGCTTGGCAACGTCCTACTCTCCCAGGACCCTGCGGTCCAAGTACCATCGGCGCTGGAGGGCTTAACGGTCGTGTTCGGGATGGGTACGTGTGGAACCCCTCCGCCATCATCACCAAACGTCTTACCTTGCAGGTGTTAATCACCTGAAAACTGAATCCGAAACGAAACTTCGCTGCTTTAGAAGCTTATTGGATAAGCCCTCGACCGATTAGTATTGGTCAGCTCCATGCATTGCTGCACTTCCACCCCCAACCTATCTACCTCGTCGTCTTCAAGGGGTCTTACTAATTGGGAAATCTCATCTTGAGGGGGGCTTCACGCTTAGATGCTTTCAGCGCTTATCCCTTCCGCACGTAGCTACCCAGCGATGCTCCTGGCGGAACAACTGGTACACCAGCGGTGCGTCCATCCCGGTCCTCTCGTACTAAGGACAGCTCCTCTCAAATTTCCTACGCCCACGACAGATAGGGACCGAACTGTCTCACGACGTTCTGAACCCAGCTCGCGTACCGCTTTAATGGGCGAACAGCCCAACCCTTGGGACCTACTTCAGCCCCAGGATGCGATGAGCCGACATCGAGGTGCCAAACCTCCCCGTCGATGTGGACTCTTGGGGGAGATAAGCCTGTTATCCCCAGGGTAGCTTTTATCCGTTGAGCGATGGCCCTTCCATGCGGTACCACCGGATCACTAAGCCCGACTTTCGTCCCTGCTCGACTTGTAGGTCTCGCAGTCAAGCTCCCTTATGCCTTTACACTCTTCGAATGATTTCCAACCATTCTGAGGGAACCTTAGGGCGCCTCCGTTACATTTTAGGAGGCGACCGCCCCAGTCAAACTGCCCACCTGACACGGTCCCTGTACCGGATCACGGTACCAGGTTAGAACTCAGATGCGATCAGGGTGGTATCCCAACGGCGCCTCCAAGGAAGCTTGCGCTCCCTCTTCGTAGGCTCCCACCTATCCTGTACAAATCGCACCCCAGTTCAATATCAAGCTGCAGTAAAGCTCCATGGGGTCTTTCCGTCTTGTCGCGGGTAACCTGCATCTTCACAGGTATTAAAATTTCACCGGATCTCTCGTTGAGACAGCGCCCAAATCGTTACGCCATTCGTGCGGGTCAGAATTTACCTGACAAGGAATTTCGCTACCTTAGGACCGTTATAGTTACGGCCGCCGTTTACTGGGGCTTCGGTTCATAGCTTCGCTTGCGCTAACCACTCCCCTTAACCTTCCAGCACCGGGCAGGCGTCAGCCCGTATACTTCGCCTTGCGGCTTCGCACAGACCTGTGTTTTTGCTAAACAGTCGCTTGGGCCTTTTCACTGCGGCCCCCTCGTGCTATTCACACTACCGGGGCACCCCTTCTCCCGAAGTTACGGGGTCATTTTGCCGAGTTCCTTAACGAGAGTTCTTCCGCGCGCCTTAGAATTCTCTTCTCGCCCACCTGTGTCGGTTTGCGGTACGGGCACCTGCTTCCTGGCTAGAGGCTTTTCTTGGCAGTGTGAGATCATGACCTTCGCTACTGTAATTTTCGCTCCCCATCACAGCCTGGCCTTGGAGTGTGCGGATTTACCTACACACAAGCCTCACTGCTTAGACGGACATCCATCAGTCCGCGTCACTACCCTCCTGCGTCACCCCATTGCTCATAACGGCTTTCGGTGGTACAGGAATTTCAACCTGTTGTCCGTCGACTACGCCTTTCGGCCTCGCCTTAGGTCCCGACTTACCCTGAGAGGACGAGCCTTCCTCAGGAACCCTTGGGCTTTCGGCGGATCAGATTCTCACTGATCTTTTCGTTACTCATACCGGCATTCTCACTTGAATTCTGTCCAGCGCTCCTTACGGTACACCTTCAACCTAAATTCAACGCTCCCCTACCCCTGATGCAAGCATCAAGCCATAGCTTCGGTGGTGTGTTTAGCCCCGTTACATTTTCGGCGCAGAGTCACTCGACCAGTGAGCTATTACGCACTCTTTCAATGGTGGCTGCTTCTAAGCCAACATCCTGGTTGTCTAAGCAACTCCACATCCTTTCCCACTTAACACACACTTGGGGACCTTAGCTGATGGTCTGGGCTGTTTCCCTTTTGACAATGGACCTTAGCACCCACTGTCTGACTCCCGGAATAAAGTCTGCGGCATTCGGAGTTTGACTGAACTTGGTAACCCTTGCGGGCCCCGCATCCAATCAGTGCTCTACCTCCGCGACTCACCTTCCGAGGCTAGCCCTAAAGCTATTTCGGGGAGAACCAGCTATCTCCGGGTTCGATTGGAATTTCTCCGCTACCCCCACCTCATCCCCGCACTTTTCAACGTGCGTGGGTTCGGACCTCCAGTACGTGTTACCGTACCTTCATCCTGGACAGGGGTAGATCACCCGGTTTCGGGTCTACGTCCACGTACTAAATCGCCCTATTCAGACTCGCTTTCGCTGCGGCTCCGGCTTTTCACCTTAACCTTGCACGGGAACGTAACTCGCCGGTTCATTCTACAAAAGGCACGCCATCACCCCTATATCGGGCTCTGACTTTTTGTAAGCACACGGTTTCAGGTTCTATTTCACTCCCCTTCCGGGGTCCTTTTCACCTTTCCCTCACGGTACTGCTTCACTATCGGTCGCTAGGGAGTAT
>NZ_CP096398.1:4410000-4827500 GCF_054161335.1 Paenibacillus sp. Z6-24
CGAGCAGCAGCTGTCTTACCCGTGTAATCGTCAGAATAATGAAGATAATACCCGACAGGAATACTGCTCCCAATGCTGCCTGCCACGTAATCATACCGTTGGAACCGAGCACGACAGTCATGAAATACGCATTCAAGCCCATTCCCGGTGCCAGTGCTACCGGAATGTTGGCGAACAGTCCCATCAGGATCGTTACCAGACCCGCACCTACAGCCGTGGCAAAAAAGACGCCCTGTGCAGGAATTCCCGCTCCATCCGGTCCAAGAAATAAATTGTTGACGAACAAAATGTAAGCCATGGTAATGAAGGTGGTCAGACCCGCAATCATCTCTGTTTTTACATTCGTTCCATGCTCCCGCAGTTTAAAGAAACGCTCCATTGTTATACTTTTCCCCCTCTTGGCAATAGATAAAGAAAACGACAAAAACCCCGATGACAATATGCTCATCGGGGTCTCATGGGTCAGCATTAGACAGTTCTCCCCTGCTGACTGTATATCAAAGCAAATAGCAGCTTTAATAATAAGCGACAAAAGGGAGCGCTGGCAGATACTGAATTCCGTAGAGAGATCATTCCGGTGATCACGTAGAGACTCCTGCGCCAATCCGCAGGATTATACGAATATGTTAATCTGTCGAAGACTTTATTATACATCCGCGCTTCATGTTGTTTGTGTATAAACAGCTTTACCTGTTACATTCTAGGGGACGATATTATTGTTGTCAATCTAAAAATACGAATGTTGTTTTGCAAGCGCGTGCATAACGTTCGGCTATAGTTATAGTTACCGAAAACAGGAAATTATGAAGTGAAATTGAAAGTTGAGGATTCGGAAGTGATTTGGAAGTAACATAGAGTAAAAGGACAGAAAATGGTTCAGAAATATACGTTATTCGTTGGAGCCAATAAGCGGCCGGGGATTGAATGAAACTAAATAGAGGATAACAGCACAAAGCCCGTTTTCCTTTTCCGTAACAGATCCTCGCAAGGTTCTGACGGAAAGGAAAACGGGCTGAGTAGGCGATAACTATGCTGATCTTATAGCGATGACGGACGGGATGGAAAGGTTAACGATGCTCTTCTGCATGTTCATACATTAATCGGCATCATGAATATTTGTTTTTTATTCCTGGATAGTAAGATCTCCATTATCTGGTGTGGAGACTGCCGGGAAGATCGGAGCTATCAGGCTGCCCGACAACGGATTATCAATTCACTGTGTGCAGAACAGGTATTATTGCAGCTTGCCCTGCAGTTCCCATACTTCTGCGGTTCCGGGAGTCTCGCCGCTGGTCCACCATCTGGCTTTGTAGGTACGTCCTTCGTAACTGACCAGATCACCGCCTACATAAATGGCTGTCGGACTCCATGCACTGGCGGATGGCTGGCCCGGCTCTGTTGGTTCGGTTGGTTGTGTCGGTACAGTGCCGCCTTGACCATTTACATTAACATCGATCACCTGATAAAAGGCATTGCCGGTATCATAAACATCCCATACCCCGAGGATAACATGGTAGCCGCTGCGATCGGATGGAACGTTGACCGTATGGGATACGGTCTTGGCCGGCTTGGCTCCTCCATCATCAATATAGGCGATCCGTTCCAGTGAGCTGCGGGTCAGCGGTTGATTGGGATTCCAGCCCGGCTTGGTCATATAATACTGCCAGCCCGCTGTAGCATGCTGGGCGGTCAGATTCCAGGTAATGTTCAGTGCACCTGTTTTGATATCTGTTTTGTGCCAGCGGGTAGCTGTCTGGTCATCGAGTGGAGCAAATCCTGCCAGTGCGCCACTGGCAATTTTGCCATCTACAGGACCTGCATTCGGGAAGCCTTTGGGCGCTTCAATACTTTGCGGTTCATATTGGGCACTGCCTACATTCGTATTCAGTCCAACCGCATTGGAGCCTTTATAGGCACGGCTGGCCGGCTGGGAGATGTATCCATGGGCAAAAACAGAAGTACTGAGGATCATCATGCAGGTACTTGCAGCGACTACGGCAGTCAGGGTTTTTCTCAAATTCATTGTATTCCCTCCAGTTATCAAATAGTTGAATGGGGCTAAATGACGTTGCTGTTATCAGACGAGCTGCCATACCTCTGCCTGGCCTGGTGTCTCTCCGGTTGTCCACCATCTGGCTTTGTATGTCTTGCCGTTGTAGCTTACCGTATCTCCGCCTACGTAGATGGCAGAAGCGCTCCATGCGGCAGCACCGGGCTGGCCGGGCTGCGGCTGTGGATTAGTTGGCGTGGTAGCGCTGCCATAAATCAGATCATCGTAAGACTGGGCAAACTTCTGGTTATATGGTGTTCCCGCCGCATTGCTGCCCAGATCCCAGTTGACCGACCAGGTCATGACGCCTTTGAGCTGCTGGCCTTTGGCAGCGAGATCGGCGAATACTTTGTATACGACGCTCGGGTCTTTGACTTCACCATTACCGGCGGCATCGGCATTGGCTGGCAGTCCGAGCACCAGCTTGTTCGCCGGAATCTGCAGGAAGCCGCGTGTACCATGGATAAAGGAATCGGCCATATAATAGAGGAAGTTGTATTTGTCGGCATCCGAATTCTGGGAGACCCATTTGTTCACTTCGTCTACCCAGAGTCCGTCACCAGCCTGGTTATACAACTGCGGTGCGATGAAATCGTAATAGCCGGCCAGACTGGTCAGGTACGGCTCATAGGCACCACCCGGTTTTACATAAGGGAATTCGGGAGCCATGCTGATCAGGAAGGTTTTGCCCTGGGCTTTGTAATGATCCTTGACGATTTTGAGCGCTCCCGGGATGACGGTTGTATTGGCTCCGGCTTGAATGGCGCTCTGCTCCAGATCGATATCCAATCCGTCGAATCCATAGGTATCCACCAGACGAATAATCTCATTGGCAAAAGCTCGCTCCTGTCCGGCACTCAGCTGAATATGCGCCCCTGCTCCGCCCAGCGATAGAATAACGGCTGTACCTCTCGCATTCAGCATACCCACCTGCTGGCGGAATGCCGCATCCGATATGCCTTCCGGCTTGAACGTCGGGATACCGGCTCCGGTCATAAAGGCAACCGTGACTACATTGTAGGCAGCCGGAGAATCACTCAGCTGGATCGTGCGGGAAGTGCCGCCGGCATACCCGTCTCCACTTGAAGAAGACCAGTTCTGCCAGTACCCTACCATCACTTTCTTGCCGGCAATGCTCGGCATGGCAGCAGCGCTGTCTTCTGCTGCATATCCACTCGGTGCTGCCATCCCCAACATGGAACAGGTCATTACTCCGGCCATCAGCCATTTGCCCAATTTACGTGTACGTATTACGGTCATGTAATACACTCCTTCAGCAATAGTATGTGATCGTAAACCAATGATGCCAAGCCGTCTGATCCGTCTGTAAACCTCCTGTTATGTATCCCTCCTTTTCCCTCCATAACGGTGTTGGTTTCACTATTCATTATAATGTTTGAATTGTGAAAAAATTATGTATATCCGCATATTTGGAGGCAAAGTCATGAACGACGTCAGCTAAAGTGTCAAAATTGCATAAATATACCGATTTATTATTTACTCCGGAAGGCAAAATAGCTCACTCAGCATACGTGATCTGGCGTAACAGCGTTCGGCTTTGCCAGATTGTCCAAGCTGTTCGTAGCTATAGCCGCACTCATAGTACAATTTCTCCAGACAGTGACAGAAGCGATGATCTTCACAATAGCGGATACCCTGGGAAGCATATTCGATCGCAAGACGGTAATCTTCACTGGCATTATAGGCTCTCGCCAGACAGTAGAATACTTCGGGAAAACGGTAATCCGGCTCCCGGTACAGGTGGAGCGACTGACGGCATTTGTGCAGCCAGCTGATGCAGGAACGCTGATCACCCTGCAGTGCATAACCGGCTGCCAGCGCCAGGATCACTTCCACTTCATATAGCGCAGGCAGACGATCGGTATGGTAGGTCAGCTTCAGCGCCTGCTGAATCATCTGGAATCCGCGTGGTATCTGTCCGAGCTGAAGATAGGCATATCCCTTTTGACAGAGAATAAATTGCTGGTCGATTACTGACAGGCGTCCACTCTCTTCTGTCTGGCAGTGCTCAATATATTCGATCAGCTCCGGGTACATCTGCTGCCGCTGCAAATACAGGATGTTTTTGCGGATATTCTGCATCTCGCTGATCTCATTCTGGGCCATATCATAAAATATACGTACATCCACTCCGCACTTGCGGGCGATCCGGTACAGCGTATCCGCTGAGACGGATTCCACCCCTTTCTCAATTCGGCTGATCTGGGATTGATTGCAAATACCCGTGGCAAGCTGCTGCTGGGTCATGCCGCGCTGCTGCCGGACTTCCCGGATGCGCTGTCCGATATAACGGTAATCAAGCATACTGTCGCCGATGAGATTCATTGCCATTCCTCTCCTTTGCCCGTATGTCTTCTCCCTTATATCTTAGCGGCTGTACTATATAAAAATAATGTGTAAAAGTACGCAGTTGAGAAGGAATTCGGCGAGTTTTACACCTTGTATTTATATAACATTAAGGATATGCATCTGAAAGTGGGCAATTCGCTATCTTTATATGGGGATACTGCGATCTGGTTGTGCCTATGCAGCAGTGATACCGGGAGACGGAGAAGAATAAAAGGAAGGACAGCGCTGTTACGATATATGGCGAGTACATTGGATACATGACAAAGACCGCCTCAGCATTGCTATAGGCGGTTTTTGTGAATTTTGGAATTTTCAGCGAAGCGTTGCATTGAAGTTTAAATATGGAAGAACCGATTAGTTTGAAAGGTTTGAGCTTTTGAGGATCAAGGGTATTCCATTGTTCCTTTGACAGCAATATGCCGGCCTTTGCGGTTTTCCAGTACTTTGACATTGACGGCAGAGCCTTCCTGGAAACGGGAACGGTAGATCGTATACACGGTTACCGTCACAGCCGCTTCGAATGGCAGCTGGGTTGGCTTCTCGATTCGCAGATCCAGCCGCAGCTCGGGTTGACCCATTTTGTAGTTACCGGTAGGTTCGATATTCAGGATACGCCCGCGCGCCGTATAACCATCCTGAATGATGCGCTCTATCACATTCTCGCGCTTTTGCAGGGCAGGCAGTACTACAACAGCCAGCACAAATACGATCAGCAGCAGCACACAGCTGATGATGAGCGTATGAGGGTCCATACACACCACTCCTTTTCCAGACCGGACAGGCTGTTAATCCACATGCTGAATCTCAAAATGGTAAAAGGCGGTATCAAATCCCATATCCATCGGACTGGCCGAATAAATGCCGACACGCAGCGGCTGGCCTGGCGGGCAATCGAGATGGGTAATGCGCAGCTGCTCCCATTCTGCAGCCAGATCGGCACTTCCCTCTCGGAAATAGACGAAAAAGTCATTGCCCTCCCGTCTCACGCGGAACGATAGACGCTGGCTAAAAATGCTGCTGTCCACATTACGTGTCGACCAATCGGAATAACTGCGCTGCGTGACAACCACGCCCAGATGCGAAGCTTCCTCCGGGATAAATTCCACGGATGTCTTGAGCCAGTTGGATGGATCGATACCGATAAAAATGCCGGATTGATCATACGTACGCTGCGGATGCATCTGCAGCTCGACAATCGCTTCGAAATTGCCCTTGATCTCATCGTACAGCACATGCCCGTTATATCGCTCGAACCCGTAATGGGTTCTCATCCAGAAATCCGTATCCGGCCGACTGCGCAGCAGCAAATGATCCTGCTCTACCGCTCTGTGTTCCGGCGGAAACATCTCCTGCAGACGGTCCGTATGATGCGGAATATATTGCATACCATCACCTCATTTAAAAGGAATCTACATTACAGAAAATGTATGCGCAAACGGCATGCCGAAAACGCTATCACTGAGTATATTACCAGATCAGCAGGGGATTCGTACGTGAAAATATTCTCCTATTGTACATGACCTGTTCCCTGTTTATCACAAAGCGGCTTCCTGTCTTCGCTGTTCATGCTGCCTGGCGATCCGCACGGCTAAACAGCATACAGGGGTCTGTGTAGATTTAACCATGAACGCTCTCGGCCAACCGCACTTGTCTTCCGAACATTCATGCACGGCGTTTTCTACATAGGGATCACTGTATATCCCGCGATCTGTCGGTATATCCTCTGCCTTTTCAGCGCTGTGACCTTTCAAAAAAGCTGTAAAAAGAGTATCTTAGATATAGACTGGAATCAGCGAACCGCTGTTTTTCCAAAAAAAGAGTTAAAGGTGTGCGATACGTGCGAATTAATAAATATATTAGCGAATCCGGTATTACTTCCCGCCGGGGAGCAGACAAATGGATCAATGAAGGCCGGGTAACGATCAACGGTACAGTAGCAGAACTCGGCAGCAAGGTAGAACCCGGCGACGATGTGCGGGTAGACGGCAAGCCGATCCGGGTGGAACAGGAAAATGTCTATATCGCGCTCAACAAGCCGGTAGGCATTACAAGTACGACCGAGCGGCATGTGAAAGGCAATATCGTGGACTTTGTGAATCATCCGCTGCGCATCTTCCATATCGGACGTCTGGACAAGGATTCGGACGGACTGATCCTGTTGACCAACGACGGGGATATCGTTAATGAAATCCTGCGTGCCGAGAACAAGCATGAAAAGGAATATATCGTTACCGTGGATCGTCCGATCACGCCGGCTTTTCTGAACAAGATGGCTTCGGGCGTCGAGATTCTGGATACGGTGACCCTGCCCTGCAAAGTGACCCAGCAGTCCAAATATGTATTCAAAATCATCCTGACCCAGGGACTGAACCGCCAGATCCGCCGCATGTGTGCAGCGCTCGGCTATGAAGTACACGGCCTGCGGCGTACCCGGATCATGAATATCCATCTGGGCAATCTGCCGATCGGCCAGTGGCGAGATCTGACATCTGCCGAACTGGACCAGCTGTTCCGTGACCTCGACTATACACCGAGATCACATTGATTTATTCGTGCAGGCGGGCTGCCCATAATGGCATTCTGCGCCCAAAACGCAAAAAGGCAATAACGCAAAAAGCTGCTTCCATGAACAGGAGCAGCTTTTTTTGATAGGGATCTATCGCTATCGGACATGCATTAGCGTGTACTTGCAACATACCTATCGTATAGGGTGATCGAGAGACACCTCAGATGTGGTTAACGTAATGCACAGCAGAACGTTCCTCGGGAGGCGTCGCTATGGTCTCTTATTTGTAAAAGACTTTGTCCACATTGTACTTGGCCTGCAGACTGTTGATAATATACGTCTCGTAAATCTCGCGCTCGGTCGGGTCTTCCACGATGCATACATCGATACGGGTAACCTCGTCGCGGTGGTCCTTGATCGGGGATACGGTATCTTCGAAATGCTTTTTGATACGCGGTCTGAGTTTGCGGGCTTTACCGACAAACAGCAGCTCATCCTGCTCGTTGTAGAACATATAGATGCCGCCTACTTCACGGGAGATCAGATGAAAATCGGTAAAACCGTAAATATGGCTAAGTTCCGGATTGATTTGCTTGGTAATCGAAACGTTAGGCGTAGGGATGGTAATCTGGATCAATTGCGGTTCACTTCCTTATTCAATATAGGTGTTCATCCTACCATAAATGAGGCGGGATTGATATCATCGAATTCAAATCTGCAAAAGTAAAACATTGGCGTGCTTCGGGGCATTCGCTCCAGAAAGGGATAGGACACGTCCTCCGGTTAAGGCTAGAGATCATGAACGTTCGCTTGCAGCAGCTGATCTCCAGCCTTAAAGGTCGTCCTTTGTCCTATTCCCTTTCCTGCGCTGCGTGAGTGATGCAGCATATGACGTGCTCGCTGTATAAGTTAGAGTTGTGTTAAATTATTCATTTTGTACATTGCAGTATAGCGCTGGTTCAACTACATATCATACCGGGAGGTCAGTACATGGATCATCATTTTGCATCGTTACAGTGGATACGTTCTATTCTGTTGCAGGCGAATATGCCGGACATAACGAATCTGCAGATTGAAAGTCAGAACGCAGCCTATGAAGGCATGACTTTTGAAATAGATACACATACATTCCGAAGCAGACTCGCCAAACACACTCCCAAAAAGAAAGGCTATTTTGTGGTGTTCTGGGAAAAAGATATTGATAACAACAATCGGGCGTACAGTGATAAGGAGTGCCCCGATCAAGTGATCGTTAATGTGATGAATCATGATAAACAGGGACAATTTATTTTCCCCAGAGAAATTCTGCTGAAGCACGGAATCTTGCGGAGTGGTGATCAGAAAGGGAAAATGGCAATGCGGGTATACCCCGACTGGGAAGATGAACTGAATACAGCTGCCAGGCGTACGCAGAAGTGGCAGCTGCTCTATTTTATAAATGGGACGACAGCTGCAGAGATGGATGCTCTCCAAAATTGGTATTTAAAATTATAGGCTAATGCTGTGCCTGCTCCAAGCTTGATAAACTTGTGGGTATGCGTAAAGGAATGAAAGGCTCCACTAACCATCACATCCACAAAAATATGCGGCTTCTCCATGTGTATGATCTTCGCTGTTAACCGCTGTCTGATACCGAAATGAACTGCTTCCCAGGTGACTTCTTCACCATTTTCCATATAGCCGCTTGTTCTACCGCTTACTGCTTTTTCATTCGTATTTGCTGTTGTCTGCGTATGTATGTCTACATTTCGAGCTAGATCAAAACAAACTTCAACCGGCGCTTCGATATAGATATCGTGCGTAATAATCGGCATGATGCGACTCCTTTGTCCATGAAATAAAGAAGCAGTCTGGCCCAAGACCAGACTGCCCTTTGGAGTTATATACCCAATTGAATCCTATTCCCACTCGGTGGGGCGAGTAGGGCATATAAAGCCTGTTATCATCATATTTCTAAGGTGTCTCTATCACTGTGGAGACACTTTTGGCGATAATTACTTCACCATTTGACTACCGACAAATGTAAATTTCTTACTGATTATAATTTCAATTTTAATAATGCTTGCCATCAACTGGACGATAGCCTCATCAATGAAATTTTGTTCATATAGAATGAGATTTAAATATTTGATGTTTAACTGCTCTTTTAGATTTATTAAATCTTTCCACCTACACCTTTGAACTTATCCACAAAGGCAGAGATCTTCTGAAAAACGCTCTGTTTTTTTGTTAAATATTGAGGATTGAGCGGGCTCATTTTAGGAAGAACCTCATTGAGTTCAGTCCCATTTTCACTAGCATATTCTCTTTTCAATGAATTGAAAATATACCTTTTTGCAGCCTCATCATTAAGTTTCTCAGTATTAATTAATTCCTCTGCTTCACGTTTTTGCTCCGTTTGGGCAAATGAGAAGAAGGCATCAATAATACTGGCTTTATCTTGAATACTATCCAAATCAGCTTGGTTAATAAAATCAACGACTAAGCTTTCTTTTGCACGGTTTCCTACACTAGAACGAATTAAACGACGTACCTCTTCAACCAATGAATCTTTATCTTTCACCTTTTTGTTATGCTCGAAAATAAGTTCAAGAATGTAATCTAAGTTGATCTCTTGGGATTTTAAAAGATCTACTTCAAAGACAACATCATTCCAATCAATATAGGAATTTCCTTTTTCTGCTTCTGTTTTTTCACGACGAAACCAATCACGAATATCATTATAAGAAGAACGATAATCTTGAACATCTCTCTCTTCTAACACCTGAATATCTTGCATGGCAGTTATATCTTCATCTGTCACATAATGAGTAGCCTTAAAATTTTCTACAGCTTGAGGATCAGTCGTATCTAATGTTTGTACAGCTTTTAAAGCTGAATATTCATCGTAATTCTGGAGGATATTGTCAATACGAAGATATTCACCAAATAGTTTAGTGAATTCTTTCTTATCCTTTTCAGTATCAATCTCATCAACACTCGGAAAACGTTCCTTTAATTTTCTGACTACATCTTCGTAACCGCGACGGGCTTCACCAGTTGCCACATCAGCGAATCCTTCCATATACTCTTTATAACTTTTTTCCAAAACTACATTTTTAGTGTTTTTATCTCCAAAACGAGTGATAGCATCTATCGTTGCTTGTTCTAAATCTCTAAAAGTGACAATATTTCCAAAAGTCTTAGTGGCATCATAAATACGGTTTGTTCTCGAATAAGCTTGTATTAAACCATGATACCTAAGATTCTTATCAACAAATAAAGTATTTAATGTAGGTGCATCAAAACCAGTTAAAAACATTCCAACAACAATTAACAAATCAATTTCTTTATCTTTTACTCGTTTAGCAAGATCACGATAATAATTTTGAAACTCTTTACTTTCTACGCCATAGTTAGTTTTAAACATCGCATTGTAGTCTTTGATGGCTGAACTTAAAAACTCTTTTGCACTACTATTCATTGCTGAAGGTTCAAAAGTTTCATCAAGAATATCACCAATCGCAGTTTGCTCTTCATTAGCAGCAAAGGAGAAAATTGTAGCAATCTTCAGAGGGTTATTGCTTCCTTGTTGTAATTTATTTAATGATTCATAATAGAGCTTGGCTGCATCGACACTGCTCACAGCAAACATGGCATTAAATCCTTTTCCATTCGCGTGTAGACGATGGGTTTTCACTCTGAAATTATTGAGAATATATTGAGAAATTTCTTTGATACGTTCAGGATGTAGTAGTGCTTCTTTATTTTCTGCTGCAGTTAGCTTTTTTTCGTCCTGTTCTTGTTCGATCTTTTTGAACTTGGGACGTACATCATTATAATCCACTTTGAACTTTAGAACCTTTTCATCTCTAATCGCATCTGTAATGACATAAGCATGTATCCTTTGACCAAAGACAGAAGCAGTTGTTTCAGAACCTAGCGCATTCTCTGGAAAAATAGGTGTACCTGTAAATCCAAATTGATAGAACTTCTTGAACTTTTTTTTAATATTTTTTTGAGCTTCACCAAATTGTGAACGGTGTGCTTCATCAAAAATAAATACCACTTGTTTATTATATATAGGTAACTCTGTTTCGCTTTTCATTAGGTTATTCAGTTTTTGAATGGTCGTCACAATAATTTTATTATCATCTTTTTCGATGTTACGTTTTAATCCTGCGGTACTTTCTGAACCATTAACACTATCAGGAGAAAAACGCTGATACTCTTTCATTGTCTGGAAATCCAAGTCCTTCCGATCTACAACAAAGAAAACTTTATTAATAAAATCTAGTTCAGTAGCCAGGAGAGCTGCTTTAAAACTCGTGAGCGTTTTTCCTGAACCTGTCGTATGCCAAATATATCCACCACTTTCAAGAGTACTCCATTTTTTTGCTTCGTTTGCACTTTTAATTTTCCATATTATTCTTTCTGCCGCGGCAATTTGATAAGGTCGCATAACTAGTAGGTTGTTGCTCACATCAAACACAGAATATTTCAGTAGTACATTCAATAAAGTATGTTTGTGAAAAAATGTAGCTGTGAAATCTTTTAGATCTTTGATTAGGATATTATCTGCTTTCGCCCAATTCATCGTAAAATCGAAACTATTCTTATCACGTTTTGTCGTATTTGCAAAATAACGACTATCTGTGCCGTTAGAAATTACAAAAATCTGTAAATACTTAAATAGAGAGTTTTCAGAATTTAAACTCTCTTTACTATATCGATGAATCTGATTAAAGGCTTCGCGAATCGAAACCCCACGCTTTTTAAGCTCCACTTGTACTAATGGTAAGCCATTGACTAAGATTGTGACATCATATCGATTAGCTTGAGTTCCTTTTTGTTCAAATTGAGAAATAACCTGCACCTTATTTAATGCAATCTTCTCATCTTCTTTGTACAATAGGTAAATGTTCTGAATATGTCCATCATCAAAAACGAAGTCATAAATATAATCATTATGAATTTTATGGGTTTTGTCGATATGGTTATCGCTAGGTTTATCTAAAAACTGCTCACAAAATCTAATCCATTCAGCTTCTGAAAACTTTACTTTGTTAAGGTCTTGAAGTTGTACACGAGCATTAGCCAGCATTTTTTCAGGATTATTAATGCTTGGTAGATATTCATAACCTTGATTTACTAAATTCTGAATCAGTTCTCTTTCTAAACTAGCTTCCGTTTGATAGCTTGTCCCTTGTTCTGCTGTCTTGCTATATTTATCTAGAATGATATAGTGATTTGATTCTGCGATTGGTTTATAATCATTCATTAGCTTCCTCCTCGACAAACTTTTTAAATCTATATATTTCATTGATTTCATTCATAAGATGTCTTATAACATTTTTATCATCGTTTGTGAGCTCAATAATTTCTTCACCTGAATGTTTTGAATGACTAGATAAGTTTAGAATCCTTCTTACATATGCATCCCGAGTTCCTTTAACAGGTAACAATAGTTCTGCCCAATCAGAATACCCTAAAAAAGTAGCAGTTTTTTCTAAAATATTTCTAAGAAAGTTGAAATGGTATTTATATATTTGATCAGTTTCAATAGCTTTTTCGATCTCATTTATTAGAAAAAGATGATAAGAAAATGGCGAATCCTTAAGCCTCTCAAACAGTTCGTAAGTACCCGCTTCTTTCTTTTCGAGTCTATACCATTTAAAATGTCTATGGCTCTTGTAACCTATATTTTTATCAGAATTACTAAATTCATTAAACAATACATTATAAAAAAGAGGATTATGAGTGGTAATAATGAACTTAAGGTCTGTTAATGCAGATGATTTTATTAATCCTGCTATATTTACTGCTAATTCAATTAGGTGGTTATCATCTAATGAAGTCACTGGATCATCTATAAATACATATTCCAGTTGATCAAATTGATTTGTTTCCCTATAAGTTGGTTCAGCTACATTTAATACTTCAATAACTTGTTCAATTAGAGAATAAAAAACAGACCATACAAAGTTACTCTCTTCTCCTTTAGAAATTTTAATATTATTGGAACGTTCATCATGACCACGCTCATATGAAAAGGTTATTTCTGTAAAAGCCTCTACTATTTTTTCTCTCCCATCCTTATCAACAGCAATATATTCTTCATTAAAATGTGGAGTTAATTTCTCATCAGTATAATGTTGAAAATTAGAAACAATATTTCTGTCTTGTCCCTGTTCTTCAAAGATCCATTTTGTAAATGCGTTGGGATGGATTTTTAGTTTTGGCTTTGCATCAAACTCCAAATCATTATCCCAATAAAATAAATCTTCAGTAAAGGCATTGTAATAAAGTACTTTTTTATCTATTACTTCTAGTTCTTCTAACTCCGTGTCATTATATATTTTTGTTTCAATTAACGATTTGAATTCTCGAGAAAGCCTAGTTTTACCTGTTCCATTAAATGCGTATATTAGTTGTATTTTTTTATTATTGCCTTTTAACTGTTGTGCAATATCAATTAATGAAACGCTCATACTACTCCTCTACCTCCTCTTTTGGAAAGCTAAGAAGCAAATTTCGATAGTATTCGTATTGTTTTTGACGCAATTCTATTTCACAAGATAATTCCTTGATAATTAATGATGTTAATGTATCAAATTTGTCTAAAAGAGATACTATACGTTCTTGTTCGGTAAGGGTGGGGATAGGAAATTTAAATTTTCTAAACCCTCTCATATCTACAGATGGAAAACTTGATATTTTTGTATTTTTTTTACACCAATCATCTAATAAAAAACAGTAATAGAATAAATATTTAGGAGAAAATCTATTCTTATAGTTTTCTTTTAAACTAAGATTGGTAAATCTTTGATTAGCCAAATATGGTACAGTGATTAAAGCATGCTCTCCTATTGTTGCAGAAGTAGCAACAATAATTGAATTCTCGGGAAATAAATTGCCTCCTTTTATAGCAATTTCATTCACACATTGTATTGAATTGTTAAGGATACGGCCATTTCTTCTTATATCTTCCATCCTAAACCAAGGGACAGAAGCATTTTCCCAATATTCTTTATTTGATTTAGAAGGTGTATAACCATTTTTCAATATGAAAATCTTTTCTATTGAACCCCATTCAATTTCAGTATTTTCAAAAGTCAGCATCTTATCACGGTAATACTCATATTGTTTTTTACGAACTCTAAGCTCTGCTTTAAGCTCTGCTTTAAGCTCTGCTGTATGCTCTGTGAATGCGTCCAAAATACGGATGATTTCTTCTTGCACTTTAATTGGGGGAATGGGAATAATTATTTTACCAATTTCACCCAAATTAATTTTTATCGGTGTTGCATGTATAAGAGTTCTTTTGTACAATTCTGATTTTCCAATATTACTTTCAATAACATGTTTAAGGTATTTAGGTAGAATAAATTTTTGATCTACACGGATTAAAGTTAGAGTAACATAATATGCAAGAGGTTCATCATTTTCAACGACTGCACATGTACCAATATCCCCTATTCTAGTCATAAATAGGTCGTCTTTGCGTGGCTTATACTTATATTTTTCAAAATCAGTAAATGAAATGTATTTCTCTGTTGCATATAAATCACTAATATTTTGGACGCTTACAAATGGAACTCCTGAGTTTGTGTATTTGGGTGTTTGATGAGTTCCGTCATATATTGTCGCCACCTCTCCCAAGGTCTTCCACTTAACCTCAACCTTCTCAAGCAGTTTTTCTATATAATTTGGCTTAATCATGATTCAAGCACCTCAATAATGTCATTAATTTCAATACGAAGTTGGTCTATCTTTGCTACAGTGGTTTTTATCTCTGCATTAAGCGCATTTATATCAATGACTTCCCTTGTATCCTTTGCTACTATATAAGCACTTACAGAAAGATTATATTCTTTTTTAACAATTTCATCATAGTCAACGGATTTTGCAACATAGTCAACATCTTCTTTACTGTCAAACACTCTCATAATTCGCTCAATGTGTTCATCTGTAAGTATGTTATTATTAGTTGCTTTTTTATAGAACTCTACTCCACTTGCATCAATAAATTGAGTTTTATTATCAGTTTTATGCTTAGAAAGAACCAAGATATTAACTGCTATTGAAGTCCCAAAAAAGAGGTTAGGTGCTAATGAAATAACCGTTTCCACGAAATTGTTATCAATTAGATACTTTCTGATTTTTTGCTCTGCACCTCCACGATAGAAAATACCAGGGAAGCACACGATAGCAGCACGACCTTTACTTGAAAGGTAACTAAGCGCATGAAGTACAAAAGCAAAATCGGCTTTAGATTTGGGTGCTAGTACACCTGCTGGAGCAAATCTTTCATCATTAATAAGTGTTGGATCATCGCTACCCATCCAATTTACGGAATAAGGAGGATTCGATACAATCGCATCAAAAGGCTTTTCGTCACCAAAGTGAGGATCTCGAAGTGTATCTCCTAAAGCAATGTTAAATTTATCGTAGTTAATATTGTGTAAAAACATATTCATACGTGCAAGGTTATACGTGGTATGGTTAATCTCCTGTCCATAAAAACCATCTTCGATAATGTGGGCATCAAATTGTTTTTTTGCTTGTAATAAGAGCGAACCAGAACCAGCTGCCGGGTCATAAATTTTATTAATGGTTGATTGCTTGTGTATGGCTAATTGCGCAATAAGCTTCGACACATTCTGCGGTGTGAAGAATTCTCCTCCAGATTTACCAGCATTGGCAGCATAGTTAGAGATTAGATACTCATATGCATCACCAAAAAGGTCAATTTGATTGTCTTCAAATTTACCAAAATTAAGCCTTGCAACCCCTCTAATAACAGCAGCTAAACGACTGTTTTTGTCTTTCACCGTATTTCCCAGTCTATTACTTGTGGTATCAAAATCAGCGAATAATCCTTTAATATCCAGTTCAGATGGATAACCGTTTGCTGAGCTTTCAATAGCAGAAAATATAGTTTTTAACTCTGTATTCAGATTTTCATTTGTATTAGCAGTTTCTGCAATCTTTGCGAACAGCTGACTTGGATATATAAAGTACCCTTTTGTTTTAATCGCGTCTTCTTCGATTTCTTTCGTTATAACATCATCTGGAAGTTCTAC
The DNA here is from genome assembly GCF_054161335.1 of Paenibacillus sp. Z6-24. Taxonomy (NCBI): domain Bacteria; kingdom Bacillati; phylum Bacillota; class Bacilli; order Caryophanales; family Paenibacillaceae; genus Paenibacillus; species Paenibacillus sp. Z6-24. The sequence goes on from NZ_CP096398.1 coordinate 4,425,992, forward strand.
ATAGTTGATGGTCTCATCTCCAGCTTCAATATAGCTAGAAAAGTTCTCGCTAATGAAACGATAAAATAGCGTTCCTAAAACATATTGTTTAAAATCCCATCCATCTACAGAGCCACGGACATCATTGGCTATTTTCCAGATTTGGGATTGTAATTCGGCACGTTGTGCTGCACTTGTCATTTGTATACCTCCAAATTTTCCTTCTACCTTTAGTTTCTTTCCAAATTTAATAACATGAGTGTACCTACACATTATACACTATGCCATCGTAGTGAAGCCTATCGTTTAAAAATGTACCGAAGGACAATCCTTCGGCATCTGCACTATATGCTTGTGCAGTTTTAGATATATATAATGACATCTACAAAGCTATCTATTCCACATGTGTTATAAATGAATTGGCTTGTGTTGTTGAGGTCACTTCAATAGCCGATGCTGTAATGTTTCGCGCGATTCACGCATTTAACCAGCTAAAGCCTAAAAAAACTCCCACCGACAATTATTCGGCGAGAGTTTTTGGCGACGATCTTAGAGACAATTCAAAAGAATTTGTTCTAAGAAAGTCATAGGAGTGTTATCTAAACGACGTGAAATTTATATTTTTCAGTGTGCCGAGTATCGCTTGATTACTCCCACTCAATCGTTGCTGGTGGTTTGGACGTAATATCATACACAATGCGGTTGACGTTATCTACTTCGTTAACGATACGTACAGAGATTTTCTCCAGTACATCCCATGGAATACGTGCCCAGTCTGCAGTCATACCGTCGATGGATGTTACGGCGCGGATACCTACCGTGTAGGAATACGTACGTGCATCACCCATAACGCCTACGCTCTTCATGTTCGGCAGCGCTGTGAAGTACTGCCAGATTTCGCTTTCCAGACCAGCTTTGGCGATTTCTTCGCGCAGGATATAGTCGGAATCACGAACGATGGTCAGTTTGTCTTCGGTCACTTCGCCGAGAACGCGGATCGCCAGACCCGGACCCGGGAACGGCTGACGCCATACGATCGCACGCGGCAGTCCGCATTCTTCGCCGACTTTACGTACTTCGTCTTTGAACAGTGCCTTGAGTGGCTCGATCAGTTCAAATTCCATATCTTCCGGCAGACCGCCGACGTTGTGGTGGGATTTGATTGTCTGTGCTGTAGCGGTTCCGCTCTCTACGATATCCGTATACAGGGTTCCCTGCGCCAGATAGGCAAAGTCGCCCAGCTTTTTGGATTCTTCGTCAAATACATAGATAAACTCGTTACCGATGATTTTACGTTTTTGCTCCGGATCGTCTACGCCTGCCAATTTGGACAGGAAGCGCTCCTGTGCGTCGATTTTGACTACTTTCATATCGAATTTGCCGACAAACGTCTCCATTACGCTTTCAGCTTCACCTTTGCGCAGCAGACCATGGTCGATAAACATACAGGTCAGCTGATCACCGATTGCCTTATGCAGCAGGATTGCTACCACAGAAGAATCGACACCGCCGCTCAGTGCGCACAGTACGTTCTTGTTGCCCACCTGCTCGCGGATTTCCTGGATGGTATCCTCGATGAATGTCTGCATGCTCCACTCGCCGTGGCACTGACATACTTCGTACAGGAAGTTGCGGATCATTTCGTTACCAAATACAGAGTGACGCACTTCCGGGTGGAACTGCACCGCATACAGATGACGCTCTGCGTTGCTCATCGCTGCGATCGGTGCGGACTCGGTACTGGCATCCACGACAAAGCCTTCCGGCAGACCGACAACATGGTCACCATGGCTCATCCATACCGTGTGGCTGGATTCCATGCCTTTGTTCAGTGCGCAGTGCGGCATGAAGTCCACATCGGACTTGCCGTACTCGCGTTTGGCGGAGCGTTCTACTTTACCGGACAGTTGTTGAGCCATTAGCTGCATACCATAACAAATACCGAAGATTGGCACATTCAGATCATAAATCGCCGGATCGACATGAGGGGCATCCTCCGCGTACACGCTGGATGGACCGCCGGAGAAGATGATTCCTTTGGGTGCCAGCTCACGGATTTTCTCGACAGGGGTGTTGAACGGCAGTAACTCGCTGTATACACCAAGATCACGGATACGTCTTGCAATTAACTGATTATATTGTCCACCAAAATCAAGGACAACGATTATTTCATTTGGACTGTTCATTCATGTGCCTCCCACTTTTCAATGAGTCTAATTATACCTATGGGGAAAAGAGACCGTCAAGGCTTGAAGCCTTATGATTTCAGCATTTTTCAAAAATTTGCAATATCACTTTCATATATGGGTTAAACCGGGGAATCGAAGGGGGTATGCGGCTGCTCTGATCCCAAATCATCCGTACCATGTACGCGTCCAGTGGACGCTCTAACCGGTGGACTTTGCCCTAGCAGAACGATTATGATAGAAAGATACAGCTACAGTAAAAATATAACAGAAAATGGACAATACGTTTAGCGCATTATTTTGCTGGCGGCAGGAACCGATATATAGACTACCTGGCAAAATAAGACGATATTACAACTTGGCATGGGGGCAATCTATGGGATTCATGGACTATCTGCAATCACTTTTTACCGAGCATGGCTATCTGGTTCTCTTCCTGGGGCTGCTGCTTGAATTTATCGCGTTACCTTTTCCCGGAGAGACGACGATGGCGTACGCGGGTTATTTATCGTATATGGGTACCCTCAATATGGCGTTGTTATTGCTGTGCGCTTTTGCAGGGACGACGATCGGGATGACGATTACGTATTTTATCGGGAAAAAGGCCGGGCTGCCCTTTATGCGCAAGTACGGCAAATGGATTCTGCTGCCGGAGCACAAACTCGACAAGGCGCAGAAGTGGTTTAACAAATACGGCTATACGCTGGTATTTGTAGGATACTTTATTCCGGGGGTGCGGCATTTTACCGGTTATTTCTCGGGGATTATGAATTACAAGTTCTGGCGGTTCGCTGCCTATGCCTACAGCGGTGCGCTGGTCTGGGTCGGTGTGTTCCTGGCGCTGGGCAAAATCTTCGGTCCGCAGTGGTCGATGGTGTTCCACTGGATTCACGATTATTCGTTTGAAGCCGTGACTATTCTGGTCGGGCTGATCATAGCAGCGATCATTGTGAAGTTCCGCCGCCAGCTGGGCATTTATCTGGTGAACCGATTTGGCAAGAAAAAGCCAGAGAAGTCGCCGGAGGAATAATATCGGCTGCCTGATATTAAGATGAAGTTAATTTACTTTTATAACGAAGTGCTGCTGCAGTACTTTTCCTGATTTATATTTAGAGTCTGATCACAAAGGAGGTGTTCGCTCTGTCACCTCGAATCGGCTTGACCCTGGATACCATTCTCAGAGCCGCTACAGAAATCGCAGACGAACGCAGTGTGCAGGACATCACCCTGTCCGCACTGGCACAAAAATTGGAGGTACGTTCACCTTCTCTATACAATCATATTGACGGGCTGCCCGGATTGCACCGGGAGATGGCTGTCCTGGGGCTGACGCAGCTGAAGGAAGCGCTCATGCATGCCGCAGTCGGGCGGTCCGGGGACACCGCGATCCATGAAATATCCAGAGCCTATCTGCAGTTCGCCCGCTCTCATCCGGGATGGTATGAAGCTACCTTTTATACACCGGAGCAGCCGGATGAACGGCTGGATCGTCTCAAAGATGAAGTACTGCAGCTGGTTACCCGGGTACTGCAAGGATTCGGGCTTGAAGAAGAATCACTCATCCACGTTACTCGTGGGCTGCGCAGCGTGCTGCACGGATTCAGTTCGCTGGAACGCTCTGGTGGATTCGGGCTTCTGGTAGATATCGATGAGAGCTTTGAGATGGCGATCCGCACCTTTTTGACCGGACTGCATACTTTTCAAAACAGTAAAACATTATAGGTTGGTGAACTGGAGATTCTTCCCTTTGGATGAGAATCTCCAGTTTTATTTTATTATTTAACTAATGTTATTATTGCATAAACTAATAGTATTAGCATAAAATAAATTCAAAGAGGTGTTGATAATGAAAATGATTAGTCAGGGCAACTTGCATCAGCTCATTTTTCTGCCCGGTATATTCCCGGTGAACTGTTATATTGTGGAGGAAGCCGATAGTCTGACGCTGATCGATGCCGGATTACCAAACAGTTACAAAGGGATTCAGCAGGCGATACAGCATATCGGCAAGCCGCTGACACGAATTGTGCTGACCCATATCCATGATGACCATGTCGGTTCACTGGATACGCTCACCCGGCTCTATCCGCAAGCGACCGTCTACGTATCCCGGCGTGATGCACGTCTGATAACAGGCGATCTGTCCCTTGATAATCATGAACCCCAGACACCTATCCGCGGCTCCGTTCCCAAAAAGCTGAAGACCACTCCCAATGTATTGGTAAATGAGCAGGATCACATTGGCTCTCTGCAGGTAATTGCCGCTCCCGGGCATACCCCCGGCTCGATCGCTCTGCTGGATCAGCGTAATCGGTTCCTGATTGCCGGAGATGCTTTTCAGACCCGAGGCGGAACGGCAGTCGCCGGCTCGATGCGCATCCGATTTCCTTTCCCGGCGCTGGCGACATGGAGCAAGGAAATTGCTCTGCAAAGTGCCGTACGGCTGCTGGAACTGGAGCCTGCACTTCTGGCGGTTGGGCATGGAAGTATGATTATGCAGCCGTCTGTACAGATGCGGCAGGCGATACAGCGTGCTGCTGCGCAGTTGAAGGTTAGTATGCCTGTGTAATTATTGCATTCATTATAAATACAAAAAAAGCAGCTGAATCAGCTGCTTTTTTTGCGATGGATTATCAGGAATACACTATTCGATTATCCGGGTGATGAACAGGCCTACTCTCCCCGCAGGACTTCCATCACGTTCTCCACATGCCCTTTCACTTTCACATTGCGCCATTCCCGCTGCAGATTGCCCTCTTCGTCGATCAGGAAGGTCGAGCGCACGATGCCTTCGTACTCCTTGCCGTACATCTTTTTCAGCTGCCAGACGCCGTAGGCTTCGGCTACCGCATGATCCGGATCGGACAGCAGCGGGAAGGGCAGTTCGTACTTGGCACTGAAGCGGTCATGCGACTTGACGTTGTCCGGGCTGATGCCGAGCACGACAGCGCCGTACTGCTCGTATCCGGCTGTGCTGTCACGGAAATCGCATGCCTGCTGGGTGCAGCCGGTCGTATTGTCTTTCGGGTAAAAGTACAGCACTACCTTTTTGCCGCGGTAGCCGCTGAGGGAGATCTCGCGTCCTTCGGACGCTTCCAGGGTAAAATCAGGAACGGGCTGTCCCTGCTGCAATTCGCTCATATGGATAACTCCTTTGCGCCGTATGGAATAAACTTCTGCTTCGGCTGGTGGTATGGTCGATATTGTTCAATGTATCCCAGTTCTGCAGTGACTTCAAGCCTTGCAGCTGTTTGCTGTACAGCCTCACATCTCATTGCTGGAGATGCAGTGATCTTGGGTACAGCGTTATTATACGATCAGAACTAGGGGATGCGGTGACCTCGGTACAGCCTTATTTTACAATCAGGACCGGACAATGGGCCCGCTTGACGACCTTGTGGCTGACGCTGCCGAGCACGAATTCCTGCAGTGCATTCAATCCGCGTGTACCGATGATGATCAGATCGGCATGATGCTCGGCGGCATATTTGACGATTGAGGGGCCAGGGTCGCCGTTGATGATGGTGACCTTGGGCTGCAGACCTGCTGCGGTCAGCACCTCTTCGACCGACTGTAGTCGCTGCCGGCGTCTGAATTCAATCTCATCATGGGTATGGGAATGCAGCACTTCGTCTTTGACTTTGGACGGATCGGCGGCAAACAGAATCTCTACAGCAGCATCCGGTGACAGCGAAGCGATTTTGACGGCTTCCGCTGCTGCCCGAATCGAGTTCTCGGACCCATCGGCGGCGAGTAAAATATGCTGATACATAAGCTTTCACTCCTGTTCTGGATAGATATTGTCTTTCTTAGTGGGATTTGATACGGGTACCAGCATCCTGATAGACCGCCAGCCGATTGATCATTTTCTCGCTGGAAGCATTCAGTCCCTTTACAGTGACCCTGTTGCCCTGCTCACGCAGTCGGATGACCATCCTGTCGACGGCACCTACACCCGAATCATCCCAGATATGCGCCTCGGTAAAATCAGTAATGATATCTGTATCTGTTTGTGTAAAATCAAATGCATTGACGAATCCTTCCACCGAAGCAAAAAACAGCTGCCCTGTGATCGTATACCCGATTCCCTCGGGCGTCTCCTTGCATCGTACACCGATGCTGGAGATTGGGGCGGCAAAGAACACCGTACTTAGCAAAATACCTGTTATTACACCCAGCGCCAGATTGTCCGTTACGACTACCACTGCTACTGTCGCCAGCATGACTATGGCATCACTACGCTTTTCTTAAATAGAAAAACGACGACCAGTCAAAGGTACCAATGGTTACTATAATCATAATACCCGCCAATACAGGCATTGGAATCTGTACAACCGGATCGCCCAGTACCAGAACCGGGAACATCAGGAAAAAGCCTGCTTTTCCATTTGATCTGGAAAAGCAGGCTTTTTATGCGGCATACTGGCCTATTAATGTGTACTTCTATTATACGTAAAATCCTGTTTGTCTAGGCTGCTCCGGAAGAAGCAGCCTTCTCGATGGTATGCTTTGAACCGATGGCATTGCTCCAGCCCGGATAGGCCGCATTAATCCACCAGTTATCTTTTTGGGGCTGCTGGGTGATATCATACGTCCAGTCTATGTTTTTGTCACTTGTACTTCCATCTTCATTGGTGACTTTGTATACCTGGGTCGCACTCAGCTCGATACTGTCTTTGTCAATCTTAACGGAGTCCAGATCGATAACGACTTTTTGCAGCTTGTATTTGCGATTGCCTGAAAAGTAATCATTCATCTCCCAGGTCGCATGGTTATAGTAACCGGAGTCGGGATTGACACTTTTGAGTGCTTTGGCATTGCTTGTATTGATCGCTTCCGCCAGACTGGTAGACGCATTGTATACGATATCCAGCGCCTGCTCGGCGATTGGTTTTTGCACTACAGTATTCAGATCGCAGGTGTTCTGCTCGGAAGGGTTTAGCGTGACTTCGCCTGTAATATCTTTGCCCTGAGCAGTCATTTTCACTGTAATATGAGACTGCTGCGGAGCAGGCTGAATCTGAATATATTGACTCGGATCGCCGGTAACCGGCTTGTCATTCAGCATAACCGTCGCTTCGGACTGCGGAAGGCGCAGATCCAGGGAAGCCATCTTGGTATAGTCCAATGTCGCTTGGGCCGGCTGATTCACACTGAATGCTTCCACTTTATCCGTTACCGGTACGTCGGCATATGCACTGCTGATCGTGCCCTGGTAGGTATACATCGCCGGCCACAGATCCTTGATCGTATCATGGTCTGCTTTGAGATTGCCGATCGCCATGGAGGTGGTGAGCGTCTCGTTCATATAGACCAATGCCGCTTTGACGTCTACAGGTTCGATATGAACCATCCAGCGCGTTCCCCGCCAGGAATCGACCGGTACGAGTGTCATCCAGTAGGATTGATTAAGACGGTTACGGATCTGGCTTCTGACGGATTCGGCCACTGCTGACCCTGCGTCTTCATGGGCTTCGGCGCTCTGGAGCGCATTATCAATCTGTTCCACATAGGATGATTTGGTGTCTTCGGTCTGTAGTGACTCAGTGAACAGCGCCAGCCGCTGCTCTTCCCGCAGTGGTGAATCCGGCTCATCCAGATGCTTGACCAGTCCATTTACATCGCCTGCCTCTACAGCAGCAGTCAGCTGCTTGGCCAGTTCTTCCGGCGTTGATGGGCCGTTTGTTGCCCGCAGAATGAAGAAAGCGATCAGCAGCAGGACAAGCGCGCCGCCTCCGATCATCAGCATGCGTTTGGTTCGTGGCGAGAGCTGAATCGGCTCCCTGACCGGCTGCGGCTGTGAATGAGCCGTTGTATCGGTCGTACTCGCTGCAGCGGATTCAGGCTCCAGGCGATGTCCGCATTCTCTGCAAAACACCCAATCCGGCTCCGTCCGGGTACCGCAATGTCCACAGTACATATACACTTCTCTCCTTATATAGAAAATAGTTCATTTAATGGTAATAATAGTTAACTTTTTATGATGCTGTTAGAAAAGGCCTCCGCCCATCTCCTTCAATTCATCTACCATTTCCGCACCGAACGAGTTAAATACGAGCAGTACAGCGACCACCTGAATCAATACCACTGCCCCGATGAACCAAACTGCACGATCCCGATGTATACGGAACATCTCTATCCCTGCATACAACGTTAAGACCAGTGTGGCGATTACGGTAGTCAGCAGCAGGACAAAGGAAAACTTCACGGAAACGAATATAACCAGCGCGGACAGGATCAACGCTGCACCGGTAATCCACTGCAAACCGCCCAGCTTCACCAAACTATCCTTCCATCCGTGGCGCTGGGAACCCAGCTTGCTGCCCAGCAGGAAGACTGCTGCCAGCATCACGATCAGAGACACCAGACCAAGCACCAGCATATGATTCACAATCGGTAAATATTCGCTGGCGCTGCTGTAGGATTCCTCGTAATCATTCAGCCTACCGCCAAACTGTACAACCAGCGCTTTGATCAGCTGATGCTTGAACGACCAGGACCACAGCACAAATCCGACCAGTGACGCGATAATACCGAGCAAACCGTACAACAGATCGCTATCTCCTCTTAACTGCAGAGCAGACATCGGACGTTTCAGCAGATTCAGAATTTTATGACGATCCACTCGTGCCAGCTGTTCTCTGGCTGTTGTGATCATTGGCGCTGCAGTTGCTGGTGCTGCAGCCCCAGTTGGAGGCTGTTCCGCCATACAGGTATGTATTTCATTCTCGTGAAGCTGTGTACCACATTTTGTACAAAAAGCCATTTTTATTCCTCCAGTATGTAGTTAAAATGAACTAGGTCATATTATCTATTTTCGACCCGTTGTATATAGTAGCATGTTACTTGAAGAGTTTCCAATCCTTTTTATAATTAGCAAATGTAGTGGGAGGTGGAGTAGATAACGCTAGTGTGGAGGTGGGATAGACACCGCTGCAGGAAGGGATTCTGCCGGCAACCTCCGATTAAGCCAGGATATTTGGAACACCGCTTGCAGCGGTAAATATCCCGGCTTAAATGTCAGTCTCTGGCAGAATTCCCTTCCTTACGCTCTGTATGTTGGGAGGAACTGCGTTATCCACTAAAGAGGGAGAGAGCAAGTTGGCCGTAATATGCTGGATAGAGGAATAGCATCCACATATACAAAATGCCAGCACAGGCGCTTAATCCCCCTTGCTGGCATTTAAATTTAACTTATTCTATGGCAAGTCCTAACCTCAACATCAGCTGCTCACTCATAATCGCACTCAATTGCGACACTGGCGAGCGCCGGCATGCATGATGAAGAGGATGTAAATACAGCAGCGTGCGTGTTCAGGACCCCGCTCCACGATACCTTTTCACCCCGCTGTTCCACAGCAGCAGACTCACACTGAAGAACACCAAGCCCATCACCGGTGTCAGCCAGGCCATGGACATCATCTCCTGACGCTGCAGGAACAGCGCCGCCGGATAGATACCGACGAAGGCAAATGGCAGCACCCAGGTCAGGATAATCTGGATCGCGCGGTTATAGATCGTAATCGGGTAACGTCCGTACGTCTGAATGTTCACCATGAGCGGAATAATGCCTGTTGGTGAATCCGAGTAAAAGGACACCGACGTCAATATAATGTAGATTCCCGCATAGATCAGCGTCGAACCAATCGTCATAATGATCAGCGCCGGGATGTACCACCATTCCATCTCCAGTCCCAGCTGTCCGCCGCTCCAGATCATGATGATGATGCCGATCACCGAACCGATCAGGGACGGCGGGTCCAGATTCTCGAGGAATATCTGGAACAGGCTGTGTGCCGGGCGCGTCAGGATTCGGTCCATCTCGCCTTTTACAATATAGCGGTCACCGAAGTTCCACAGGTTAATGAAACAGCTGTACAATCCGTAAGGCACCATAAAGTAACCATACACAAAAACCACTTCCGCTTCGGTAAATCCGCCCAGCGTCTCGGTATGCGCGAAGACAACGAAGATAAAGATCAGGTTGGTCGCCTGAAACAGCAGATCCGAGATCACTTCTACCCAGAAATCGGCGCGGTAGGTCAGTCTTGTTTTCACATAATTAGTAAAGTACTCCCAGATTAATCCTAAATAAAACATCGACTCATCCCCCCTGTACGAACAGCCGCACCCGGGCAGCACGCCATGTGAAATAGATTGGTACCAGCAGGATGAGGAACCAGATCACCTGAATGCCAAGTACCTCCAGAATGCCGGTCCCCTGCACGCGTCCGGTGAAGACCGAACCCGGCAAATACGTAATCGCCTGAAACGGCAGGAAGTTCATGATGCCGGTCAGCCAGCCCGGGAAAAAGCTGATCGGAATCAGCAGACCGGAGAACAGATCGACCACCACTCGCTTCATGCGCATCAATCCGTCATTATTTTCGATAAAAAAGGCCATCAGGCCGATCAGGATATTGATCTGCGAATTAATCAAAAAGCTGAAAAACAGCATCACCAGAAATCCGATCCACGATACCGGACTTGTCGGCAGCTGCACCGGGAACAGCAGCACTGCAATAATCATGCCCGGAATCATGAACATCGTGAATCGGAAAATGCCTTCCCCAAACCCCTGCATCATCTTGACCAGCAGGTAGTTATACGGACGGATAAACTGGATCGCAATCGTACCGTCACGAATCTCGGTCGCAATCTCCCGGTCGAGATTGTTAAAGTAAAACGCCCGTGCCATCCAGGATACGGCGACATACGTGGTCATCTGCGCAGCGGTAAAGCCGGCGAGCTGTTCCTTACCGCCGTAGATCGCCTGCCATGTAAAATAGTACACCCCGATATTGAGCGTATACACAAGAATGCCGGAATAATAATTGACCCGGTACGCCAGCATCGTCAGAAACCGGATACGAATAAAATCCAGATACAGACTAGACATGCAGTTTGACCTCCGGCTTCTCTGCCGAACCGGAACTGTAAATCTGACGCACAATCTCATCCGTGCTCGTCTCCGAGATCTGCACATCCGTCACTTCCGCCTGGCTCAGAATACGGGAAAACACATCCGATACCGCCATATCCGCCGGTACGAGCGCCGTCGCAACCAGCTCGCTCTCCTGAGTCCAGGTAACAGGCAGTCCCATCGTCCAGCCATTCAGCTGTTCAGCCTTGACCGCACCGCCAAACTGGAAGCGCACTTCGCGTCCGCGTCCCCAGCGGGTCTTCAGTTCATTCAGTCCGCCGTCGTAAATGATGCTGCCGGCGTCCAGCATAATGACCCGTGAACAGAGTGCTTCGATATCCTGCAGATCATGGGTCGTCAGCAGAATGGTCGTGCCCTGTGTGCGGTTCAGATCCTTGAGAAACTCCCGTATCTCCGATTTGACGACAATATCCAGTCCAATCGTCGGTTCATCGAGGAACACGATCGACGGATTGTGCAGCAGCGCGGCGACCAGCTCGCAGCGCATCCGCTGACCGAGACTGAGCTTGCGCACCGGACGGCTCAGCAGCTCCTGCAATTGCAGACGCTCCACCAGCTCATCCAGTCTTTTTTTGTAATCTGCTTCGGACACCTGGTACACCTTGCGCAGCAGCTGGAAGGACTCAATTACCCCGATATCCCACCACAGCTGACTCCGCTGGCCAAATACCACACCGATGCCCTGAACGAACTTCTCGCGTTCCTGGTAAGGCACATAGCCGTTGACTTGGATATAGCCGGAAGTCGGCACCAGAATACCGGTAAGCATCTTGATCGTGGTCGATTTGCCGGCTCCATTTTCCCCAATATATCCGCAGATCTCGCCCTGCGGAATCGTAAAGTTGATATCGTTAACCGCTGCGACCTCGTGATATTCGCGAGCAAACAAATCCTGCAGCGCGCCCTTGAGCCCGCCCCGGCTCTGCTGAATCCGAAAGGTTTTGCGTAGATCCTGTACCTCTATTGCCTGCATGAATGTCTCCTTTGTGACCTGTTTGTAACTTTTGAGGTCTTTTTTGTAGTACGAGTGAACAGTATAATCACACACAGAGCCAGGGGTTGACACTAGCTAACTTACTTGTTCCATGGTTATGTGATAATTGATTGTTGCCTGAAAAGAAATTATAATGTACGGGTGTTGTTAAGACAATGCAAAGTAACTAACTTTTCCCTACCGGGTATTTCGCAGAATACCCCCGTCAGCTGTCTGTCCTACCAATCTACATATGACAGCAGACAGGAGACCCATCCGATACATGGCAAACCTTATCGTTGAAAGGAAGAACGTGCATGAATGTAAAAACAAAGCGAACGTTGCTTTGGAGCCTCGGCGTTATCGCCGTTGCGATCATAGGCTATGCGATTTATTATTTTACAGCTGTATATAACCAGATTGATGCCCTGCAGAAAACAGGGGATGCCTCTCCATTCAAAAATGTACCTACCAATACGGCTGCGGCGGCTGCGCCACCAGTCTGGACCGGTACCGAACCGGTCAATATTTTGCTGATGGGCGTCGATTCACGAAGTTCCGACGACGGCGAGATTCCGCGCTCGGACACCATGCTGGTCGCTTCGCTCGATCCGGTCAAAAAGACGATTCATCTGTTCTCCATCCTGCGTGACACGTATGTGGATATCCCGGGTCATGGCCAGAGCCGCATCAACGCTGCAATCACCCACGGTCCGAATACCGCGATGCAGACGGTCAGTGACCTGCTCGGCATTCCGGTACAATATTACGTATACACCGACTTCCAGGGCTTTATCAAGCTGGTGGATGCGGTAGACGGTATTGATTTCAACGTAGAAAAAGATATGCACTACACCAGCGCAGCCGACAAACACGAGTACGATATCGATCTCAAAGCCGGCATGCAGCATCTGGATGGCAAAACGGCACTCCAGTACGTTCGCTTCCGTCATGATGCCACATCCGACTTTACCCGTACCCAGCGGCAGCGTGCGTTTCTGACTGCGGTAGGCGACAAACTGAAGTCTACCACATCCATCATGAACCTGCCGGATATTCTGGAGCAGATCAATCCGTACATTGATACCAATCTGAGTACCGATGATCTGTGGAAGCTCTCAAGCGTCGCCTATGACAGCAAAATGAGCGGCAGTGAGCAGCTGCCTCCAAATGATCTGCTGGCCGAGAAGAATATAAACGGAGCCGCCGTGATCGGTGTGAAGAGCGGGGATAAGCTCAAGCAGTTCATTCAGGATACCCTGAACAAAAATACAACCGAACCTGTTCCTTTATCCGCTGACGGCAAAGACAGCACCACCGGCGGAACGGGCAGTTCCCCTTCCGGTTTGTCGTCCAGCTCATCCAATTCGCCGGCATCCATTCCTGGAGCAACCAGCTTGTCCGGCAGTTCCAGCCATTAATTCGTCTGATTCGGAACATGCAGTAACATTATTCATTTCATCCCGGACCGGTAATCGTGTTAAAATGGTTACGGTCTGGCATTGATACGAAATACATGAGATCCAAGCAAAGCGCCCAGATCATGGGTGCTTTTTATTATGTCTGCCCTGTGCACATTACGGCGCCAGCGCTGGTAACTTCATGAGCAAACAAGCAGCATAATGCTGTACATGGCGTATACATCGCAAAGCGGCCCGCATTTATTATTATCGCGCTTCCGATCCGGAAAGCGCCAGAGGAGAGATTACTATGAATCGCAGCAAGTCTGCACAGCTGTATGAACTGGCCCAGAAGCATATTGTAGGCGGAGTGAACAGCCCTTCCCGTTCGTTCAAGGCCGTAGGCGGCGGCGCACCGGTATTTATGGCTTCGGCCAAAGGCGCTCATTTCTTTGACGTGGATGGCAATAAATATATTGATTATCTCGCGGCATTCGGTCCGATCATTACCGGTCATGCCCATCCGCATATTACAGCGGCGATTACCCGTGCTGCGGAAAATGGCGTACTGTATGGTACACCGACCGAGCTGGAGATCCAGATGGCGATGATGCTCAAAGAAAGCATTCCGTCGATGGACAAAGTACGCTTCGTCAATTCCGGTACCGAAGCGGTTATGTCCACGATCCGCGTGGCACGAGCGTACACCAACCGTACGAAGATCATCAAATTCGCCGGCTGTTACCACGGTCATTCCGATCTGGTGCTGGTGGCCGCAGGTTCGGGGCCCTCCACGCTCGGTACACCGGACAGTGCGGGCGTACCTGCCAGCATCGCGAGCGAAGTGATTACTGTGCCTTTCAACAATCTGGAAGGTCTGCAGGCTGCCCTGGAACGCTGGGGAGATGAAGTGGCTGCCGTTATGGTCGAGCCGATCGTCGGCAACTTCGGTATGGTTATGCCGGAGAAAGGGTTCCTCGAAGGACTGTGCAAGCTCGCTCATGATCATGGAGCACTCGTGATCTATGATGAAGTCATTACTGCTTTCCGCTTCCATTATGGCTCTGCCCAGACGTACAGTGGTCTGGACACTCATGAACAAATCATGCCCGATCTGACAGCGCTCGGTAAAATTATCGGCGGCGGGCTGCCGATCGGTGCCTATGGCGGCCGCAAGCATATTATGGATCAGGTTGCTCCGCTCGGTCCTGCGTATCAGGCAGGCACGATGGCAGGCAACCCGGCTTCCATCGCCTCGGGTATCGCCTGTCTGGAAGTGCTGCAGGGCGAAGGCGTCTATGAGGAGATGGAACGTCTCGCGATTCGCCTGACCGATGGCATCCAGGCTTCAGCGCAGCGTTACGGTGTGCCGCTGACGATCAACCGGATTCGTGGTGCATTCTCGACTCACTTCTGTGATCATCCGGTAACTGACTATGATCAGGCACAGGATACGGACGGCGAGAAGTTCGCTTCCTTCTTCCGGCATATGCTGGATCGGGGCATCTGTCTTGCCGCTTCCAAATACGAAGCCTGGTTCCTGACCACTGCCCATACGGACATGGACATCGACCTGACCTTGCAGGCAGCTGATGAATCGCTCAAGCTGGTTGCCGAGGGCAAATAATAGCAGCATTTGATCAAAACTGCAGCAAATAAATAAAGTAAATAAAGCAAAAGCACCCTTTCCCGGGTGCTTTTGCTTTATTCAGCCTGGATAATGAATCGTCATACTGATACGGACCATTTGGTCACCGTTATTGGCATATTTGTGGGGGCGATCAGCCCGAAAACGAATAGAATCCCCATTAGTAAGAGCATATTTCTCTTCCCCCACTGTAAGAACAAGTTCTCCGTCAAATACAGTAATAAACTCCTCTGTACCTTCCCGATGCGGATTGGAATCCAGATGGCCCGGCTGCTCGTCTGGACAGCCGGCTAGTTCCGGGGAGATATCAGCAGACGATCAATTTCATATGCAACGGTGCGCAGAGCCAATTCGATCTGTTCCGCCGGCACATTGGATACGTTGATTCGCAGCTGATTGGAGCGGTACAAACTGCTGCTCAGAAAATAGCG
The DNA here is from genome assembly GCF_054161335.1 of Paenibacillus sp. Z6-24. NCBI lineage: Bacteria > Bacillati > Bacillota > Bacilli > Caryophanales > Paenibacillaceae > Paenibacillus > Paenibacillus sp. Z6-24. The sequence goes on from NZ_CP096398.1 coordinate 4,441,553, forward strand.
ATCTGTAGAATCGACCGTGATCTGCTGTTCGGCGAGCCTTCGAATCAGCATCCCGGTTGGAAAGTTGTCAGGCAGCGGCAGGATGGTATGAATTGTATCGGTCTGTTCAGCGCCGGCAAATACCGGATGATCGGCTGCCAATTCCTGCAAGGCATGGCGAAGCTGCTGGATTCGTTCCCGGTAGGCATCCAGGACGATCCGGCGGTAACGGGCGAACATGCCATTTTGGATATAGACATGCAGTGCCGCTTGGGACAATACCGAGCTGTCTACATCCAGCATGCTTTTGTACCGGGCAAATGTATCGATCAGTGCATCCGGCAGCACAGCAGCGCCGATACGCAGACCAGGGAATAGAATTTTGGAATAACTTTTCAGATAAATAACGTGACCGGACATATCGTAGGCATACAGCGGGTCATTGGACGACTGCTGTTCCAGATCAGACAGGTAGTCATCCTCCACCAGATAGACGTCGTACTTGTGAGCCAGGGCAACAAGCTTTTTCTTTTGCCGCTTCGTCAGTGAGGTGCCCAGCGGATTATGAAACCTTGGCATCACATAAAAAAACTTGATTTCTCCCTGTCGGAACAACTCCTCCACTCGCTCCAGATCCAGTCCCTCGGACGTGCGCTGTACTTCCTGTACCGATACATTGAGCGTCTCCAGCATCTCGATCAGCAGATGATAGCCCGGCTGCTCGATCAGGATCGTCTCCCTGCCGGATGGAAATGGCATCATTGTCAGAATGGACAGTGCCCGGTGTACGCCAGATGTGATATGCAGCTGTGACAGCTGGGCGAATACCTGTACCTCTTCCAGCTGCTGACGGATTTCTTCCAGCAGCGGCGGCAAGCCCTGCGGCATTCCATACGTGAACAGCTGATCCCGATAAATATGCATAGCCCCCTGAAGCGAACTTTGGAAGTCTTCAAATGGAAAAATCTCTGCAGCAGGTGCCGCCGATGCCATATCGATTCGCTGTATACCATGATCCTGCTGGCTGTCCAGCTGCTGCCGGGCTACATAATAGCCACTGCGATCCATGACATAAAGCCACCGATCCCGTGCCAGCTGCTCATAAGCACGAACAACTGTAGCCGGACTGCAGCCGCGGTCAGTCGACATTTTGCGAATGGATGGAAGCTTCTCTCCGGCAGATAGTGTACCATCGCGTATCTGCTGTTCCAGCAGCGTTGCAAGCTGCAGATGTTTGGTCATGAAATCACTCCTCTCCGGGTTCTTATCCCCTGTACGATGATGTTCTTTTGTCACAAATTATAATCCATCTCCTTCTCAAATGTATTATTCTCCGGAAAGAACTGTATCGGTACAGTTGCATATGAGGTGCATTGCCGTTCATCGTGATGCACCTATATATTGAATATGCGGCCGCAATCCCGTTACAACAGATACAGTGATCCATGAAATGATTATTTGTGGATCAACCGATTTCTTTCCCATTTGGAGGTATATTATGATCAAGCGACATTCACTCGCATCCCAATCCCAAGCGGCAGATTCATCTGCACGTGCTTTGCGGCATTCGGCATCTACACAGGAACAGCCGCAGAGCAGCAGCCGGATGCCTGCCTATCTGGCTGCGCTGGGATATGCGCTTATTATTGGGTTTTCCTTTTTGTTCGTGAAAATGACGGTGTACATTGCCAATCCGCTCGATGTGCTCGGTCATCGCTTCTTGATCTCGGTGATCGGGATGGGAATCCCGGTGCTGCTGGGCTGGATACGCATTCGGATCGCCTGGACAGATGTATGGCGGATTCTGCCGCTGGCGCTGCTGTCACCGATTCTCTTTTTCACCCTGCAGGCGTATGGACTGCTCAGTGCTTCCTCATCCGAAGCAGGCATTATCCAGGCAATGACGCCGGTATTCACACTCCTGCTCGCTTCTTATTTTCTAAAGGAAAAAACGTCGATTGTGCAAAAGCTGTCCCTGCTGCTGTCGGTCGCAGGTGTGGTCTTTATGTTCGCCATGAAAGGCGGCGCCAGCTTCTCTGCTGCAAGTCTCACCGGAATTGCGCTGCTCGCCGGTTCGGCGCTCTGTTTTGCCGGGTATGGCGTACTGGCCCGGCCGCTCACCCGCAAATATAACCCGCTGGAGCTGACCTGGGTAACCATGCTGGTCGCCTGCATCGTCTTCAATCTGATCGCACTGGGCAGACATATGCTGAATGGCGATTGGTCTGCCTATGTCACACCTCTGCAGCATGTTGATTATGTCGTTGCGTTATTGTATCTGGGCATTCTGTCTTCCTTGATCACTACGCTGCTGTCCAGCTATGCGCTGTCCCGGCTCAAGGCGACACAGATGAGCGTGTTCAGCAATTTTGCCACCGTGACTTCGATGATCGCCGGCACCGTCTTCTTGCAGGAGCAGCTCTATTACTACCATATTATCGGCGCGGTGCTCATCATCACAGGGGTACTCGGCACCAACTGGAGCCGCAAGCGGCGTCCTGGCGCTTCCTCCAAATAAGATCACACGAGAGCAAAAAGCAGATATCACTGAGGCACAATGTGCTCACACCGGATTACTCTTTCTCCGTCAAATGCAGTATAGTTAGAGTACCAGATACATTGCTAACCTAACTATCTAACTACATAGACCGGAAAGAAGGAACCCATGATGAAAAAAGCCGCCTCGCTGCTGCTCGCACTGGCTCTTGCGCTGCCACTGACTGCCCATGCTGCACCGTCGTCATTCGCAGACAACATTCCATCTGTAGAACAAAGCAGACTGCCGGAGGATCTGCAGTCTTTTCCGGAAGACTTCTATATCCAAACGGATATGGTCAGCATGGCTGGTGGACATACGCTGTTCGCCGACAAGGATCATCAGCGTATCTATATGGCAAATGCCGAGACGTCCAGGGAAGAGTGGAGCAAGTCGTACGATCATATCTACAACTACAAAGTCATACCCGGCAGCCCCAAAATTGTACTGCTGGTGGAGCATCATAATAAGCTGCAAAAGATCGTCCTATCCACCGCTGGCAAAACACTATCCCGGTACAGCTATCCCGATGCCATGCTAAAAATACTAAAGAACGAACCCTCCCTGTCTGCCCAGATCGGCTGGTCCGCTCCAGATAAATCGGGGCAAAAAGAGAAATTGGCGCTTCAGGCAGGCGACCATATTTACATTTACCAGTATCCATGGAAAAAGCCGATGCAGACTTTCACCACGTCGACACGCCAGAGCAGTAACTATGAGAATCTGATCAGCACCCGAGTGGAATATCAGGGCAATGATCTGGTCATTGCTTATCAGGCAGTCAGCCTGATGCAGACTCAGTATGTATTTGACCTATTGGACACATCCAAGGCAGGCAACAAGCCGCATACGGTCAAGGTACCATGGAATCTGAAGGCACAGATGCAGCTGGAGAATGGCGCAGCCGTCATTTATACAAGCAATATTCTGGGCAGTCCGCTCGGATTGAATGCAGATGTACCGTATCCGATCTATGTCAGATACGATGTAAAAACAGGGAAACTGCTGGCTCAGATTACCCGCACGCTGTCCGATCAGCATAAAGAGTGGCAGACCGATTACAGTCAGGGCCAGCTGTTCCTCGCTGACAGGGCTGCCGGCAAGCTCTATCTGTATGATCGCAGCGGTAAGCCAATATGGGAAACGGCCGAGCCTTCCAAACGGATCAGCTACCGGTTTATCAAATACGAGCAGGGCATGGTGTATCTGCTGGTGGAAAATATCGACCGGGAGTTCTCCATTGCCAAAATGCCGGTGATGTAACCGGCAGATTGCCGTTTGGAGAGCGAGCGGGATTCGGCTGCTGTCTGACGTTTCGGCTTCGCTGATACACCTCTAATGACATTTTAGATGCTTTGGCTATCCTTTTTATCAATATGCACAATAACTCCATGTCAAAATCCCCCTTCACCGCGACGAATCCGGCATACAGCGGATTGTCCATGCAAAGGGGGATTTGTTCAGGTTCGGGCAGAAGAGTTAAGCGTATTTCGTTGATATCCTAATTTGGATACCTTAAATGGAAACCCGATCAGAGCGTCTCTACACCGGTTCTGGATTCGGATGAAGTATCCACTGCCTGATCCAGAGGCTGCGAGGCTTCCGGCGCTGTCGATTTGCTCATCGACTGTCCATACAGATCTTCCTTGGTACGCAGAATCTGGGCCAGGAAAGCCAGCGTCAGTCCCTGTCCCCAGCCCTGAATGCGTTTCTCCGGTACTTGGCGGTAGCCGTCAATATCGTTCATAACCGCTGTACCTGCCGATACGCCGGTCACTGTACCATCGTCCTTGATGCGGGACAAGATGCCATCGATGGACTTCTGGCTGTACTTGTTATAAAGGCGTCCCTGCATCAGCAGTGCTGTCGCAATCCCGGCGGAACCGGATGTCTCCAGATATGACGATTCATCATCCAGCACCGTATGCCACAGACCTTCCGGTGACTGCAGACGTACGAGCGCACTGAGCTGATCCCGCATCGAACCATCGATAATCATATACGACGGGTGCTGAACCGGAATGAATTTGAGTGCTTTGGCCATTGTCAGGGCCGCCCAGGAATTGCCGCGCGCCCAGTAGATCGACGACATATGATTCTGATTCATATGATCCCAGCCATGATAATACAGGTTCGTATCCGGGTCCTGCAGCAGCTCCTCATGACCATGATACTGCCGCAGTCCATCGTCAAAGTAACGCTGGTTGCCGAGCAGATGCCCGATGCGCAGCAGATAATAGCCGGCCATGAACATCGTATCCACCCAGGCCTGCTGCGGGAATACATCGGTCACGGAATTGACGGTATGCTGAAAAATGCCTTCGGCAAAACGCTCGGCCTTGGTATCGAGGAACTCGGCCATTTCCTTGGCAATCTGCAGATACTGCTCTTCGCCGGTCGCTTCATACAGCGTCAGCAGACAGTGGCCGATCGATACACCATTTACCGACAGCGGCGGCAGTCCGTCAGCAATGTTCTCATCGACCCAGACACGGAGCTTGTCCAGATACTCCCGCTTGCCGGTCGCTTCATAAGCTTCACATACTCCGTAAAAGGCTACGCCTCCCGGCCAGTCCCAGTTAAAATCCATATTGAATGTACGTTCGACGACACGATCGATGACTTGCTTGATATGCTGCTCATCAAATTGCAATGCTGGCATGAGAATCATCCTCCTTTGGGGAATTAAAGTAAAACGGGGTGGATTGGCGTTCTGGAGGTACGGACGCTCCGGGGACGGATTATTCTTCCATCCTCTGTTAAGATCGGATATCCTGAAATACTGCTTTCAGCAGTGGATATCCAATCTTAAAGGAGGATTTCAGAACAATTCCGTCCCCTCCGCTGTCGTTATCCAGAACTAACCAGCACCGTTGTTTCTTGACAAGAAGTATTGTAAAAAAGATTGGCGGCGATGGGACTGTGATTTTCATATTCGACTCTGTGTATGGGATGTCATGGTGAGCGGCGGATTGGTTGGTTATTTGTTGTGTTGGATTATTGATGATAGGTATGACTTAGTGCAGGGCTCTGCTTATCTTAGATACATGGTTAGGGGATGCAGGTTGAGATCACGGATGGACTGGGTGACCAGGTCGGCGATTTGGGCTGCGCCGTATTCCTGGAAATGGGTGTTGTCCTGGGCGCCAGCCGGGAAGTTCATGTATTCGCCGGGATGGAGCTGGACGAACAGGTTACGGCTTTGTTCGGGACCGAGCTGTTCCAGCAGCTGGCGCGTACGGTCGGCCAGGTCGATCAAGGGGACCTGCTGTTCGGCTGCCAGTTCCCGCATGGCGATCAGGTAATCGCCGTGGGTATCTTCCAGCTCCCCCTGCTGATTGAAGGATCGCCGGCTCACCGGGGTGATCAGCACAGGGATGGCTTCTCGGTCCCGGGCGGTCATAATGTACTCGGTCAGGTACTGCTTATACGTCGTAAATGGGTCGGTATGGCGCGCTGTATCTGTCTTTTCATCGTTATGACCGAACTGGATGAACAGAAAATCGCCGGGATGCAGCACGTCACGGATCGTATCCAGACGTCCTTCCTGGATAAAGCTCTTGGAGCTGCGGCCTGACATGGCATGGTTATCGACGCACACATCATGACGGAATCGGGCGGGCAGCATCTGTCCCCAGCCCGCATAGGGATATCCGTCTGCCGGCTGGTCAGTCACCGTCGAATCTCCTGCCAGCACCAGCTTCAGCACTTCCGGAACCGCTGTGATCTCCAGGTGATTGAGCCGTGGTGCCCGGCCGCTAAAGGATAGCTGCAGCTGTCCTTCCCGTACCGCCACGGTGAATATAACTTCCAGCACCTGCCCCGCCTGTGTACGTACCGGCGGCAGCATTAGCCGGGAGCCATATGCCCGGATCACCGTATGTGTCGCCGTCAGCAGATCGCCCAGCGTCAGCTTCACCTGATAATACCCATCCGGCATATCCAGTGCAAACGAAGCCCCCAGCGGTATGCAAAAACTGCTCTGCACATGACTGATTCCGTCTGCATCCTCAGCTGCAAGCATATCGCTCCGGTCACGTCCATACACTTCGCCACCCGCCAGAAATCCATATTCCTGTTCCACCGTATACCGGCAGTCCGGCGGAAGACAGATAGACCCCTCCACCGGCTCACCCGGTCCCGCGTCAAAGCGCCATACGTGAGGAACAATATGCTCTGCCGTCTCACTGTCCTTTGCCTGCATACGTCACGATCCTCCTGACATCCTGTAAACTCATTTGAGCTATTGTTGCATCGTCTGCTGCATTTGATCGGCTGGAACGAGCGGGATTCTGGTGCATGAGATGTAGTGATCGGCACCGCTGCGGAAAGGGATCGTCCTGCTGGCCTCCGGTCAAGATTGGATATTTATGAATTCCGCTTCCATCGGTAAATATCCAATCTTAAATGTCGGCTTGCAGGACGATTCCCTTCCCTTCGCTCCGTCGTTTATTGCAACTGGATGGCAGTGAACTGCCACTTGCATCGATTCCGCCTGATTGTTCCTGCAATCCATTCTACTATCCATAAAGCTTAGGCAATAGGCACTAATCAGCTCAGCATGTACTTGTAACATTTGCTTGTAACATATGTTTGCAGCACACACTTCCAGTATTCTGCTCTGCATGAATGGTCATCAGCTCCCACTCATAAACTGAACACCTCATAGCGCAGGGAGGGGAATCATTCCAGAGACCGACATTTAAGATCGGATATCCACCGCTGCAAGCGGTCATTCAGGATATCCGATCTTAACCGGAGGTCGGCGGAATGATCCCCTACCGGAGCGACTGATCTCCTTCATCCAACATGACGCTACTTATATCCTGCTGCCAAACGTTGCCAAACAGAACCACACCGCCAAAGCAGCGGAATAAAGCTTTACCCTTTGATCCCGCTGCTGCTAATCCCCTCAACAATATGCTTCTGGAACAGGAAGAACACCAGAATGACCGGCAGCAGACTCACCATCGACATGGCGAACATGCCGCCCCAGTTGGAGGCCGATTCGCTGTCGAGGAACATTTTCAGACCCATGGAGACCGTGTACTTGTCCGGAGAGTTCAGATACAGGACCGGCCCGAGCAGGTCTTCCCATCTCCAGTAAAAGGAGAAGATTGCCGCTGTTGCCAGCGATGCCTTGATGAGCGGCATGATGATCTGGATGAACAATCGGAACTTGCCACAGCCGTCGATTGTTGCTGCTTCGTCAAGCTCCTTGGGAATCGTACGGATAAACTGCACCATCAGGAAAATGAAGAACGGTGCGCCGAAGAACTGCGGAATGACGATCGGATTGATCGTATTCAGCCAGCCCAGCTTGGTGAAAATGATGTACTGAGGGACCAGTACCACATCATGCGGCAGCATCAGCGTGACCATCATGACGCCAAACCAGAAGTTGCGGCCGGCGAAGTTCAACCGGGCAAATCCAAAGGCGATCAGTGCCGAAGAGACGACGACGCCCAGCGTCGAGAGTACGACGATGACGAGCGAGTTCCACATATAATGACCGAATGAGTAACCGCCAATGCCTTTCCAGCCGGATACATAGTTGGACCAGACCCAGTCTGCCGGCAGCAGCGTAGTCGCCGTGGTGAAGATCGTACGACTTTCCTTGAAAGAACTGAAAAACATCCAAATGATCGGATAGAGCATGAGCAGTGCCAGGGCACCGACGAGGATATGATAGACCGGCCATTTGACCTTGCGCCAGACTGCACCTTTTTGCAGCCGGGTGCCGGCCATACTGCCATATTCGCTAACGGGAACTTTGGGTTCAGCCATAACTCAGCGCCCTCCTTCCGATTCGTAGAACACCCACATCTTGGATGTTTTGAACAAAATAAGTGTCAGCACGCCGATAAAGATCAGCATGACCCAGGCCATCGCGGAAGCGTAGCCCATATTGTTGAACATAAATGCCTGACGGAACAGATACAGGGAATACAGCATGGTACCGTCCATCGGTCCGCCTTCACCTTTGGAGATGATATAGGCCGGAACGAATGTCATAAAAGCACTGATCGTCTGCATGATCAGGTTGAACAGGATAATCGGACTGAGCAGTGGTAGCGTAATACTGAAAAACTTGCGTACCGGATGGGCACCATCCACGCTCGCCGCTTCATACATTTCCGGGGAAATATTTTTGAGACCGGCGAGGAAGATCAGCATCGAGGAGCCAAACTGCCATACCGACAGCGTGATCAGCATGCTGAGTGCAGCGCCCGGATCACCGAACCACTGTACAGGAGCAGCGCCCAGCGCCATCAGCAGTCCATTGACAATCCCCTGCTCACTAAAAATATTGCGCCACATAATCGACACGGCCACGCTGCCGCCGATAATAGACGGCAGATAATAGATGGTACGATAGGTACCGATCATCTTGGAGCCGGTATTGAGGATCATCGCTACAAACAGCGCAAAGGTAAGACGCAGCGGTACGCCGATAAATACGTAGTAAAGCGTGACTTTGACCGAGCTCCAATACTTGGGATCACCAGTGAACATTTTTTGGAAATTATCAAGCCCTACCCAGCGCGGCGGGCTGAACAGATTGTAGCTCGTAAAGGACAAATACAGCGAGATGAACATCGGGATCAGCGTGAACGCGAGAAACCCGATAATAAACGGACTGATAAAGGCATAACCGGTCAGGTTGGCCTTGAGGGAATGATTCCGCATGAATCTGTGCACCTCCTTCAGGGGATACTTGCATGACAATACTGAATCTCGGTTACAGTGATGAGCATAATGCCGGGAAAAGGAGAACCGCGCAGCCTGGCGCTATACTGATCCGCCCTGCCGCCGCTTCTCCCCGTTCCCGTTTACCATTACGCCCAGCCTTGTCTTATCCGTACGGTCTGTTCGTGAATTGCAGGCATTCCTTCATTCTATTCGCAGTTATTTTAGTCATTACGGACTCCAGGATATGCACTACTGTACCGACAAATGCTCCGTTACGGCTGGTTGTTGGACAGGATAGCGTTGGCATCCGCACGGAACTTCGGTGCGGCTTCTTCCGGCGTTGTCTGTCCAAAGTTGATCTGTTCCACATAGTCGGCCAGCGTTGCGATTACTTCTGCCGAACCAACCGGTGGCGGCGGGCTCATTGGAGACGCTTTTGGCTCCATTTCGCTGACGAAATCAAATACCTGCTTTTCCGCTTCGGTCAGATCCGGTGTGACGGATTCTTTGATTTTGCTGGAGATCGGTACACCGCGCTCACCCTTGATCAGTTTGTTGGCTTCTTCATTATTCACCCAGAAGTCGATAAACTTGGCTGCTTCGTCCTTGGACTGGGAACTGCTGGCGATCGACCAGTACATACTTGGCTGCATGTAAATCCCTTTTTCCATATCTGGTCCGAGCATTGGCGCGAGCGCCATCGGACGATCGGCTATCTTTTGCAGAGCCACGAACTGATTGGACCACTGCCATGTACCGATACCGGTACCTTTGACGACGGTGGATTCTTCGAGAATGCCTTTATTCTGGCTCAGTGTCTCCTGGGAAGGAGCTGCACCTTCTTTGATCATCTGGGACAGTGTTCCGAAAAATTCGCTGAACAACGCATCATCTTCATAGCCAAGTGCCGTGCCTTCTGCGTTATACAGAGAGTGACCTTTAGTTCTCAGGAAATAATTGAAGAAAATATCGGCGGTCATCGACTCGTCAAAGTAAATGCCTTTGTCTTTGGCCTGCATGGCCATTTTCTTGTAATCATCCCATGTCCAGTCGGCCGGAATTTCGTTAATGCCTGCTTTTTTGAGCAGTTCCGGGTTGTACTGGAAGCCCAGTACATTCACCCCTGTCGGGATACCGTACTGCGTACCGCCGATCAGGCCGGTGCTGATAACGTTCTCGCTCACATCATCCAGCTTAATTTTGCTGCCGATGTACGGTTTGAGATCTTCCAGCTGGCCGTTTTTGGCATACTGGCTAATGTAGGAGATATCCATCTGTATAATATCCGGCAGCTGATTGGCGGCTGCCTGCGGGGCGAGCTTTTTCCAGTAGTCGTCGAAGGAAGCATATTCGATATCGATATTCACGCCGGGATTCTGTTCCTTGTACATATCGATAACTTTCTGTGTATATTCATGCCGTGCATCCGATCCCCACCAGGCGATCCGCAGCGTCTTGCCATCCTGCGCACCGCCGCTGGCATTGCCTCCGCCGGAATTGCCGCATGCTGTAATCAGGAGTAAAATCGCGACCATGGCGGCCAGTGCTAGTGTTTTTCTCATCTTCATTTCAGTCTCCCCTTTCGATAGTTGGCAGCTGTACGGTTAAACGTGCCTGGAGCGGAATGTGGTGCTGATCAATAGCTGTTAATGGGTAACAGAGAACCATGATGCATCTGGCGAATGCTGCTGGACCTATCATACGCTGCGGCAAGGAATCGTCTTTCGCCATCTGGTAAGACCGGATATATTGGAATAAGGGATGATAGAGGTGAATATCCGGTCTTAAAGGATGGATGCAGATCGATTCATTGCCTCCGCTCAGTGGGATCTGGCAACTTTTTTGCCTGAATACCGCAGTACATGCCATGATCCATCCGGCAGGAATGATGGGTGCTTATCCGATTGGAGCAGCAATGATCCTGCCTGCGGGCAGATCATTTTTAACGCATACAGCTTGCGGGTGATGTAGGAATAGAGTGCGGAGCATAGTACGGACAGTGTTATGTAGCAATTTTGTTAACGCTTTCATATTGGGTACGCTCTTATTCTCTCAAATGCCGGAAAGCAAATGAATACACAAATCCGATGTTTTGGTTCAAAAAACAGAGTAGTCTTCCGGCGCAGAAGAACGGATTATTTATGGCTTGATCTTTTGACTTCAGGAGCTTGTCAGATTCACTGCCCATGAATAATTCATTTCCGGTCTGTAGGTCTGTAAGCGAGATGGAGAAATTCGTCTATGTACAAAGCAAAACTGCATCGCATGAGAGCCTGTTATACAGCAGTTCTGCTGCTTCGGCCGATCCATGAGATACAGTTCTGTACAGCCTATTCGGTCGATCATAAGCAGATCGGTTCCTTTTCCTTTCTGCTCTTTCTTCCATTCCTCCAGCATAGTGGCAGGAATCGGATTACTCCCCGCACTTCCTGTACTCCGTCGGCGTCATGCCGGTCACCTTTTTGAATACCTGGCTAAAATACTGCGAATTACCGCCAAAGCCGAACAACTCGGCCAATTCAAATACCTTTACATCGCCGCTGCGGCGGATGTGTTCGGTGGCGCGTTCGATTCGGTAGCGGTTGACGTACTGGGAGAAGTTGTCGCCGGTCACTTTTTTGAAAATTTTGCCGAGATAATCCGGGTTCATGTACAGCATTTGATGGGCGACGCCGTTTAGGGATAGCTCGGCATTCTCATAGTTTTCTTCAATAATCTGCAGCATTTTGTTCACGACCGAGGACTGGCGGTTGATATTGCTGCGGTAGTAGCCGGCGGTCAGCTCCGAAGCGGCCTGACGGATAAAGTCGCGCAAGCCCGTGAGCGTCTCCAACACAGACAAATCGGCGAGCCGGCCGGTGTACCGAGAGCGCTCCTCCGCCGGATAGAGGCGGATCATGACGGCATACAGCTGCAGCACATACGAGCGGGTCACTCCGATATCGAGCCGCAGCGCTGACAGTGTGGCGAACAGGCGGTCAATCTCCGTCTCGACCTCCTGCACCTGCCCCGACTTCATCAGCAGGGTGAAGTTCTCCTCATCCAGCTCGAAGCCCGTACTTTCCCGGGAATCGGCCAGCGCCACATCCTGCCGGGTAATGACGCTCCCTTCACCGACATAGAAGCGGTGGTTCATATACTGCTGGGTATCCCGGTACATCCGGCGTAGATCAATCATCCGGTCGGGCTCGCTGAGTGCAATGGTCACTTCCAGTTTGTAAAAGCCGCCGAACACTTCCTTGACCTGCTGCAGTCCGTCGATCAGTCCGCTCATCGCCCGGGGATCATCGATCAGCAGCAGCAGTTCATCCTGCATCTGGATCGTTGTTCCCATCAGCACGCCTTCCAGTATATCCTCGGCGATATTTTTCAGGGCAAATAAGTGCTCGTATTCATGGGAATCTTCCACACGCATCAGCACCATCCGTACCGGCCGATCCTTGAGCTGCATATGAAACAGCCGTTCATAATAGTCCAGATCCCGGCTGCCGTACATTTTGTTGGAGATGAATTCCTTGAGGAACTGTTCCTTGACCTGCGGCAGCATCCGGTTGAACTGTTCACGCATGCTGCTGACGAACAGTTCGCGTTCCTGCTCGGCCGCACGCTCCGACAGCAGCTCACCGATTGCCTCCTGGATCTGCTGTTCATTGCACGGCTTGACCAGATAATGCTTGACCCCGTACTGCATCGCCCGGCGGGCATAATCGAAGTCCTTGTAGCCGGACAGCATAATGAACCGTACATCGGGGAAATGCTCATACGTCTTGGCGACCAGACCGATACCGTCGAGACCCGGCATCGAGATATCGCTGATCACAATATCCGGGCGCTTCTCCGCGATCCGGTCATACGCTTCGATCCCGTTGCGGGCCGTACCTACCAGTTCCGTGCCGCTTCCGTGCCAGTCCACCACCTGGGAGATGCCCTCCAGAATCATCCGCTCATCATCCACCAACAGCACTTTGTACATCGTACATTTCCCCTTTCTCATATGGAATGCGAATATGAAATGCAGTGCAGACATCCGGCTCGCTCTCGATACTCAGTCCGTATTCCGGGCCAAAGGTCAGCCGGATCCGTTCCATGATATTACTTAGTCCAATTCCTTTGCCCCGCGTACGCACCTGTCCTTGATACAGTCTGTCTAGAAATTCCGGGGTCATGCCGGGTCCGTCATCCTCTACGGTAATATGCACCACATCCTGCTCCAGCCGTGCAGTGATGCGGATATGACACACCTCGATTTTGGGCTCCAGCGCGTAATGAATCGCATTCTCGACCAATGGCTGCAGGGTCAGCTTGGGGATATGCGTATCCAGCAGTTCCTCCGGGACATCAATGATAAAATCCAACCGTTCCTCAAATCGCATCCGCTGGATCGTCACATAGCTGCGTACAATATCCAGTTCATCTCCGAGCCGGATCAGCTTGTCCGACATATTGACCGAGCTGCGCAGCAGGAATCCGAGCGCCTCCACCATGCGGGAGATCTCGGTCTGCTTGTTTACTTTGGCCATCCAGTTGATCGACTCCAGCGTGTTATACAGAAAGTGCGGATCAATCTGCGCCTGCAGCGCCTTGAGCTCGGTCTCGCGAATGACCAGCTGCTTGGCATAATTCTCGTCGATCAGCTCGCGAATCCGCCGCAGCATCCGGTTAAAGGTACGATGCAGCATGCCCACTTCATTCTGCGCACTGGCGGTTACCGGGTCGGTCGTCAGCTCGCCCAGCTGATCCAGATTGCCGGTCTCGACCGTACGCATCTTCTGCAGCAGCCGCTCCATCGGCCGGGTAATGCTGCGCGACAGCCAGGTGCCGAAAAGCAGGGCCATTAGGAAGATACCGATAAATACAATCGTCACCATACGCTTGATCCAGACCATCCGCTGGAACATCTCGTCAAATGGGGTCATATGCAGATACGTCCAGCCGGTATAGGCCGACTGAATCCGTGCCGAGAAATAGCTCTCTTCCGGCAAAGTCACCACACCGTACGGCTGACTGCGCTGCAGTTCCTGACTGATTGCGTCTTTATTCAGCGGGAGTACCAGTTCGGACGGATAGACAATCTCCTCGCCATCCGAGATAATCAGCTGGCTGCCGGAGCTGCTCTCCATCTGCTGCTGTACAATCCGGTCGATGCGGATACGGACAATAATTGTTCCCAGATCGTTCAGGGTAAAGGTAGACCCACTGAACTCTTTGAACTGCCGCACTGCGAGCAGCGATCCCTGCTCCCCCACATACCAGGAGTTGGAACCGGCTTTGTCCTTGGCCAGCCTCACCAGATCGGTGCGCAGTACAGCCGGAATGCCTTCACGGTTGCCTGCCGACATGACCTCCCCCTCACGATCAATCGCCATCATCGAATAGACGAATTTCTCCGACCCGGCAAAGGCGATCAGGCGGTTGGTGATCTTTTTGCGGATAACATTTTTCTCGTAGATCGAAGATTCCTGCTGCAGTTGGGACAGATACCGCTGCAGCTGCTCATCCGTCACCACCCGAAAGGACAGATTCTCGATATCTTTGAGCTGGTTCTCAATCTCCACCGAGGACATGTTGAGCAGTTCCGACGTCTTCTCGTACATCTGGCTGTCATAGGTGTTGTATACGGTATTCAGTACCAGCAGATAAGAAGCAAAGCTGCCCAGCATCAGTACGGAAATAAGCAGCAGCATCTGACGGTGAATCCCCAAATTGATGTAAGCGCTTTTAAAACGAGTGAGCATAGTACCTTCCTCCATTACCGTAATGCAATATGTGGTAAGTGTGACCTGCAGCAGCATGGAGCAGTCGGGCTGCCCAGCGGGCGTGATGACCGGAATATAGGTGCAGCTATTCATCCGCATCGTTTACAAATATATAAATTAAATGTAATTAACTGTATATTATTATAGCTTGGATATTGTGTAAAAAACAGCAGATTTCTGGCAAACAAGGCTAATGAACCAGAAAAAAACCGCTGAACATATGGTTCAGCCCGAATTGTCGAAAAAGCATGGAAGCTATAGATGTGAAAAGTTTTTACAAAGTAGAAAGTGAAAACTCAGCTCTTTGGTGTCCTTATGTATAACATTTTTACTATGTATAGACGGTGAAATTCAAATAAAAAAGAACAGGATGCTCCTGTCCTTTCTGCATATCTATGAGGATACAATTAATGACCTGATGATGCTTGGGCTACCATATCGTTAAGCTGCGTTATAAAAGCTGCTTCATTCGGGCCTTGATTATCACGAATCATTTTCGCTTGTTCGCCTATAACCCTGCTGCCTTACGTCAATCCAATGCTACGGACACACTTAGCTGCGGATAAAGACGACTTTCCAGCGATTGATGTAATTCACGTCATAGCCGAGACTGTCCGCCAGTATGCTAAGCGGCACGTAGACTTTGCCCTGGCTGCCCGTACCATTTATAAAGGCAGCTGCGTCCGTACGCACCGCTCTGCCGTCCACCTGAATCGTCTTGCTGTTCAGCGGAATGGTAATGTTCTGTCCGCTGCTGCGAATGACAGCTGAACGGTTCGCTCCCGACCAGCTGACCTGGGCTCCCAGTGCTGCGGTTACATCACGCAGAGCAACATAGGTGCGGCCATTTCTGACGATCGGCTGATACGCAGTCTTCAGCTGGCGGCCATTCGTATAGATCACCGTACCGGCTGCATTGGTTCCGGCAGCAGGGGGAGTGATATAGCCACTGCTTCCCCAGATCGCCTGGCTAAAGGCAACGGCCATCGATTGGTAACCGGTCGCATTTGGATGGATATCCCCTTCGCCAATATGGGTCATCGCCAGTTCCTTGCCCTGGAACGAAGCGGCCACATGGGCGACGCGCACATCTCTTCCCTGCTTTTTGTAATGATCTGCAGTCTCTTCCACTATCCGGCTAAAGCTGGCTGCTGCCTTATTCAGATCGCGATACAATCCCGCTCCGGCGAGCAGAGGAACCGGCTGATACTGATCGGCGATAATAATCGTCGCATGCGGATTAAGCGTGGTCAACTGATCCATGATCGACGTCATATGGCTGCGATACCCCCGGGTAATCGGAGTCAGATCGATAGCGGACAGATCATCCGGCAGTGCAGTCAGCGATCCGAGCGCATTGAGAAAGTCATTGCCTCCGATCGTAATGGTGATCAGATCGGCGTCACGAATATCACGGGCGGTCTGCGCGCCATCCAGCGTACGACTGCTGCCAGGTAGACCGGTCTGAATATTGGCGGTACTGATCGATCGGCCGGCAGTGATCGCATCCATGTAATTTTTCAGACCCGAGCTGGTCAGACCGAGGATCGCATAGTTCGCTGCCGTGCTGCGCCCACGGAACAATTGCTGCTCGGCCAGCCGGGTAGTGAACCCGTCATACTCCTCATAACGCAGCTGCGGCTCATAGCCGGCAGTAAGTGAGTCACCGAGAAAGACCATATGTTCATAAGACTGCTGCTTGTCCGCACCGATGGCTGCTGCACCATATACAGTAGATGCGGAGCCTGCGCTCCCGGACCCCAGCAGCATCAGTACCATCAAATATTGAATAAAAATAAATATTCCCTCCTTCGCCGGACGACAATGATTGCCGGTAACGGCCTGTTTATGCTGTGCTGCCCTTGCGGCGCTATCCCTGCGTATACGGAATGCTATGAACGATTGGAACAGATTGCACATCACCATTTCTCCTTTTCCTTGTCGGATAGCTCGGATCATGCATCCTCAAATATAAAAAGGCTGCTGCAGCCCGGAAGGACTACAACAGCCGTTTATTCCTTAGCGGCCAGACTATTCCTTGTCCTCGGGATCGGGACGTTTGGCCTTGTTCAGGTAATCATCATAACGTCCGTCCAGTTCCTTGGCCATCGCACGGTATTGACGGGTCTCTTCCACAATCGGATCGTTCTCCGTCTGGATGCGCACTTCATATTTGGGCGGAATCAGGCGGCGTTCCCGGCTGTCCCGTTCTTCTTCTTCCATCTGTCCTTCGGTTAAGCGCTCGCTGAGTTCACGTTCCAGTTCATCGGATGATGACATATCGGTTCACTCCTTATCACGATCATCTGACAGGCAACACGGTACCTGGAGCAGTATCATTCAAGACTACAGGCGATTGGCTCATGACCGGCAGCCGATAAAGGGGCCTTTCGCAAGATGTCACCCTGCAGTATCTGAAGATAAACTCTACCCTTTATTTACCCTGCTGCAGCCATTTCATTCACTCAGATCGGCAGATCAGTCAGACCGGCCGTATGCAGTTCACGAATCAGCTCGTCATGGATATGACCGTTCGTCGCGGCAACGTTACGGACAGTCAATTTGTAGTCTTCTCCTGAAATGTCACCGATTCGTCCGCCGGATTCCTGCACAAGCAGCGCTCCGGCAGCCAGATCCCATGCATTCAGGCCGACTTCCCAGTAGGCATTGAGACGTCCTGCCGCCACATAGGCGAGATGCAGCGCCGCCGAACCACCGTTGCGGATGCTGCGGACTTTGGGTACCATTTCCACCAGTGCCCGGGTATTGCGTTCCAGACCGGCGTTGGCCGGAAACCCGGTTGCCACCAGACTCTCGGCCAGCGTCTGCTCACCGGCTACCTGCATCCGATTGCCGTGTACATAGGCGCCCTTGCCTTTTTCGGCGACAAACAATTCGTCATGAGTCGGATCATATACGACACCGACAATCACTTCACCTTTGTGGGCGACCGCGATAGATACGCAATAGTATGGGAAACCATGCACAAAGTTGGTCGTACCATCAATCGGGTCCACAATCCATACATAGTCGGCGTCCAGTACATTCTCGGTCGCCTGAATGGAAGCTTCCGCGCCGATGCCGGCACTTTCTTCTCCCAGAAATTCATCATCCGGGCAGTAGGTGAGCACCAGCTTGCGAATCATCTGCTCGGCACCCTTGTCCACTTCCGTCACCAGATCCTGGGACGATGTCTTGGTATCCAGATGCTTGTAGCTGCCCAGCTTGGTCTTGATCCATTCGCCGGTTTTGGATGCCGCGTTGATGGCTACCGCCACCCGACTTTTACTGCTTACGACATAGGGTTGCTTTTGGTTATCTTCCATGTTCAATCCCCCTGCATATAATGAAATATCTGCGGTTCACAGCCATGCGATACAGCTGTTCGCCAGCAGTCTAAAGGCTATCCGGCAGAGTACGGTACAGACAGCCGCGCGGTTCGTCACCGCATCCGGCTGCCGCCCTGCTTTGCTCTGCCTTTACGGTAACACTTCGATACTCGCTTTGTCGATGATGCGGACACCGTCGCCCTGGTACGCATGCAGGTCCTTCATCAGCTGGAACAGCGCCGCATCCTTGTGCTTGGCTTCCAGCATGACATCGAGATGGCTTGAAGTACGTGCCGCTTCCCGCAGAAAGTCCAGCAGCGGTCCGGCTTCGACCCCATCCGCATGACTGCGGCGATCGGTCTCACTCTTGGGACTGGACGCATGAATCTTGGGTGGCAGATGGACGCCCTCCGGCACATCGGTCATAGCCAGCGGTGAATCCCAGGTACGAGCGACTTCTGGCCACCAGTACGATGCCGGTTCCCCGGCACAGTTGACCATATGATGATGGATATCGAGCACCATCGGCAGTCCGGTCCGCTGGGCGACGGCAAGCGTCTCCCCGCTGGTAAACGTTTTGTCGTCATTTTCCAGCGTAATCCGGCACTGGATATCCGGGTCCAACTGGTGGAAATGTTCGATAAATCGCTCTGACGCCGTGGGCTTGTCCCCATAGGCGCCGCCGATATGAATATTATTCTTGGCACGGGCATCCAGGCCCATCGCATTGAGCATTTTCACATGGTAGCGCAGATCGCGGATGGAGGACTCCAGCACTTCCGGACGCGGTGTACTCAATACGGTAAAATGATCCGGGTGAAAAGACACCCGCAGATTGTGCCTGCGCACATACTCGCCCACCTCGGCAAACGAGTCGGCCAGCGCCGGGTACGGGTCCCAGTCGCTCAGATCGGTATGGGTCGCCAGCGGAATAATTTTGGAGGTCATGCGGTAGACCTGAATATCTTCAGCTACGTTGTGGCGCAGCAGACGAAGGGTGTTGTGCAGATTGGTGCGGGCGATCTGTTCAAGCGCTCGCAGCCCGGCTTCACGGTCAGGCAGTTTTTTGAACCTGGCCATGGTCATGGTTTTGGAAGGCGATGAGTCTTTGACTTCAAGCGACATCGCCACATATCCGAATCGTACGATCATAGGGCTGAGTGCCTCCTCTGGTTCCGTCTGGTTGTGGACACCGGAGCCAGGGACAGCGCTCCATCACCATACCGTGCTGTATACAGAAGGATTACTTCTGCTCCCCGAAAAACATCTCATATGCGAGGTCGGTCTGCACCCTGGATTCTTCCGGTGTCAATTTGCGGATTAATTGCATCTCCACTTCTGTTACCTCATTACCCTGAAAGTTAATCTCCGCCATACATCCGGTGATTTTCACAATCGCAACTGCGGTGTTATCCGGCGTGTAGGCGATTACTTTCTGGCCGGTCGGAAATACACGAAAGCCCTGTTTGACCATTTTCCCTCTGCCGTATTCGAGCAGATCCAGCAGTTCCTGCGTGTTTTTGAATTTGCACACGGAATTGAATTCGGTCTGGAATCCCATTGTCTCGCCTCCCTGGACATCATCATTTAGCTGTAAAGTAATATGTGCTGTGTCGGAGCATCTGTTAAATGCTGAATTGGATCATCTGCATATTGCATATTGAGCATTAGAACATGCTCTTTAGCGTTGTGCATTGTGCGATCTATCTGCTGGGCACCATCCGCTGCGAAAGGGGCTGAAGCCAGGTCGTCCTTTGGCTTCATTCCCTTTCTTTCGCTCGGTGATGGTCGCTTCATTGGGCAGCAGATCAAACGCAATACAAATAAGTCAGGCTTAATCGCGGCCGAATTGCAGTTGGCGGCGTTTGTTATAGCGGTCCATGCCCAGCTGGATGAGTTCGTCCAGCAGTTCCGGATAGGATTTGCCGGTCTCGCGCCAGAGCAGCGGGTACATACTGAAAGCAGTGAAACCTGGCATTGTGTTGACTTCGTTGATCATGACAGAACCATCCACACGGCTGACAAAGAAGTCTGCGCGGCAGAGGCCGCTGCCGTCGATCGCTTTGAAAGCGCGCAGTGCCAGTTCACGCAGGTTCTCGGCCAGTTCGCTGTCGATCTCAGCCGGGATGACCATGCGGGAGGTGCCATCGATGTATTTGGCATCGTAATCGTAGTAGTCACTGGTGGACACGATCTCGCCCGGTACGGATGCAAGCGGCAGCTCATTGCCGAGGACGCCGACTTCGACTTCACGTGCGTCGATATTTTCTTCGACGATTACTTTCAGATCGTAGCGGAATGCGTATTCGATCGCGCGTTCCAGCTCACTGCGGTCCTTGGCTTTGGTAATGCCGACGCTGGAACCGAGATTGGCCGGTTTGACAAAGCATGGATAGCCCAGATTGTGCTCAATGACACCGAGGAGCTCATGCTTGTTCGCTTCGTACTCGGCAGTGATGAAGCTCTCGTATTTGCACTGCGGCAGTCCTGCCTGGGCGAACAGCTTCTTCATGATCACCTTGTCCATACCGGCAGAGGAAGCGAGTACACCGGCGCCCACGTATGGCATATCCATCATTTCAAACAGTCCCTGAATCGTGCCATCCTCGCCATATGTACCATGCAGCAGCGGGAACAGTACATCAATCGTGCTCTCCTGTCCGCTCAGCTTCTGCCAGAGGATGCTCATCGCCTGGGAAGTGGCTTCCGGTCCGCCGCTGATCTGCAGTTCTTCCGGGCGGGAAGGTGCTGCTGTATACGCCTGGCCCATGTTCCAGCGGCCTTCCTTGTCAATGTATACGGGTACTACGTCATATTTGGTATAGTCAATTGCGTTCAGTACGGAAAATCCGGTCTGTAGTGATACTTCATGTTCTCCGGATTTGCCTCCGTAGATCAGGCCTACGGTCAATTTTGCTGCTGTCATTTTGGAACCCCCGTTAGTCATTAGGCATGTTAAAATTCATCGTCTATCGTTACCGTTATCATCGTCTGCAGTACCGAATGATTCGTTATGAAAAAGATAAAGCAGACAGGCCGCAATCCGGCCTCTATTCAGTATAAATGTTCATAGGGAAGGCTGCAAAAAAACTTTGGCAGTTACACCTGCTCCCAGGCCCTATCCACATCCGGATTGTCGTATTCCACCCATTTCGTTCTCCCCCA
This sequence comes from Paenibacillus sp. Z6-24, assembly GCF_054161335.1. Classification (NCBI taxonomy): domain Bacteria; kingdom Bacillati; phylum Bacillota; class Bacilli; order Caryophanales; family Paenibacillaceae; genus Paenibacillus; species Paenibacillus sp. Z6-24. The sequence goes on from NZ_CP096398.1 coordinate 4,463,011, forward strand.
GCCCGCTACACGTCGTAGATCTCCTCTTCTCAACATGTCCACAATAGTCAGCTAACAATACATTAAGTATATTCATTCGCCGCGTCCACATTCTCACGCAGATGCCGCATATCGCTGATCGGCGGACGTCCGAACATCCGGGCATACTCCCGGCTGAACTGGGAAGGACTCTCGTAGCCTACCCGGAATCCGGCATCTGCCGCTTCCGTATGCTCTGTCAGCAGCAGGCAGCCAACGGTGATTATGGGCTTATTGTAGTGAAGTCGAACAGGAATAGGCAAGCGGCGAACAGGAATGTTCTACCTGTCTGCGTTGGCTTTTCCTTATTCTTGAGTTAAGCCCGGTGTATCCAATAACCGGTCAATACAACAGGAGAAAGAAGGAATAACGATGAGTCTAACCAATAAAGTCACGATTATTACAGGAGCCAGCAGCGGCATTGGAGAGGCAGCAGCCATCCTGCTTGCTGAACGTGGCGTCAAGCTGGTGCTCGGCGCAAGACGGCCGGACCGGCTGTTTGCGGTACGGGCCATTTCCGAAGGGCTGCGCCAGGAAGCCGGCGACAAGCTGCGGGTCACGATCATTTCGCCGGGCATCACCCGTACCCAATTTGCCGAAGGAGTGACCGACCCGGACATCCGCTTCCGTCTGGAAGCTGCCCGCGATGCACTCGCCATGCCAGCGGAAGCGGTCGCCCGCGCAATTGCCTTTGCCATGGAGCAGCCGGATGATGTGGATGTGAACGAGATTATTATCCGTCCGACAGCGCAGGTGTAATCTCATGATATCGGCCTATCCATGTATCGATCGGTTCCTGTAAGTAAGAGCGCATGATTTGTTGATTTTCTTGTAGTGTGGACAATTTTCCCATCTATTGCCGACAATAATAGGCGTATGGTGGTTAAAAGGAATAGAATGGTAGCAATTACCATTCCAATTATCAGGGAGGTTGAACAGATGATGAACTACAGAACACTCGGCAAAACAGGCTTGAACGTATCGGAGATTGGCTATGGCGCATGGGGAATCGGCAAAACGGCCTGGCTCGGTGCCGATGATAATGAATCCCTTCAAGCGCTGAACCGCGCGATTGAACTGGGGCTTAATTTTATCGATACGGCACTTGTATATGGTGATGGACACAGCGAAAAGCTGGTCGGTCAGGTCGTCAGAGAGCATTCTGAACACATCTATGTCGCCTCCAAGATTCCACCGAAAAATGGAAAATGGCCCGCTCCCGGAGGTATCCCTTCATCGGACGCTTTTACTGCAGAGCATGTTATCTCCAGCACCGAGCAGAGCTTGATCCATCTCAAGCTCGATGTCATCGATGTACAGCAGTTCCATGTCTGGTCGGATGAATGGGTAGGTCAGGGTGACTGGCTGGAAGGTGTGCAAACGCTGAAAGATCAGGGCAAAATCCGCTATTTCGGCATCTCGATCAATGATCATCAGCCTGCCAATGCGATCCGGCTGATTGAGAGCGGTGTAGTAGATACGGTGCAGGTGATCTATAACATTTTCGATCAAAGTCCCGAGGATGAGCTGCTGCCCGCCTGCCAGAAGCACAATGTCGGCATCATTGTCCGTGTCGCCCTGGATGAAGGTGCCCTGACCGGTACGATTACTTCAGATTCGGAATTCTCGGAGGGCGACTTCCGCAATCGCTATTTCCGTGATGATCGCAAGCAGCAGGTATATGATCGGGTACAACGTATCACCGAGGAACTGAACATCTCCACCGACCAGATGGCTGAAACCGCACTGCGCTATGTACTCAGTCATCCGGCTGTCTCCACCGTTATTCCGGGTATGCGCTCTGTACGCAATGTCGAGCGCAATATGGCGATCGGTGATGGTAAAGGTCTGCCGCAGGAACAGGTCGAGTTGCTGAAGAAGCACCGCTGGGTACGCAATTTTTACGAGTAACGGTTGAAGGATGTACGAGTATGTGCGGCGTGACAGCAGAGTCCTTTGTGTTTGGTCGACACCTTATTTTAGAGTGGTTTTTCTGAATAGGCAGTTATAGCATTTATTTGTACAATCCATTAATATGATGCGGCATCACATCCTACTTAACAAGCCATGCCCGTTATATCGCGGACATGGCTTGTTTGCTTATTCATCTATTCACATATTTGCCCATTATATCGCTGCAGATTATTCATTCACCATTTTTCCATCCAATCATCCTTTGATCGGCAGCTCTGCGCCAGCCTCGGACGGCGTTTCCTCTGCCGCATGCTGGCGGAAGACGAATGGATAGAGCAGGAAGGACAGCAGCAAGCCCACCATTCCGATCACGCCCAGTGCCATCACATCGTGCCAGACGTGAGTCCAGCCGAGTCCCTTAAGTGTGATGTTACGGACCGCTTCCAGGAAATAGGTCAGCGGCAGACATTCACCGATCATGCGCAGCGGCGCAGGCATCGCCTCCAGCGGCCACGTATATCCGGACAGCATAAACGAAGGGACTGCGATCAGCATCAATGTCTGCGTCGCATCCAGTCTGCTCTTGCTGAACAAACTGAATACAAATCCCAGCCCGCATAATGCAAAATTAAATGCGATCGACACCACGATCAGCGGCAGCACCGCACCATGAAACGGAATATGAAAAGCAATGCAGGAGATTCCGAAGGTCGTCACCACATTGAACATACCGGCCAGAAAATACGGCAGCAGCTTGGCTATCGCCAGCCGCCACGGCGTTAACCGCCAAGCAGCGAAGCGCGCCCAGGTTCCCTGTTCCTTGTCCCGTGTGCAGGACAGAGCGATTCCGAGCAGCAGACACTGCTGCAGGGCCGCAGCGATCACACCCAGCGGCATAAACAGCTTGTAATTATAGACCGGGTTAAACAGCACTCTGGAGCGAAACGGAATGGTACTCAGCACAGAGGATGCCTGGTCGCTGTTCATTCCTTTTTGCTCCAGCGTCTGCAGGGATGCACCGGCACTGACGCTGCTGATTACCTGATTGGCGATCCGGCTGGCACTGTTGGAGTACATCATATTACTGCCATCGATCAGTGTCAGCACCGGCACATTCTCCCCGTGTTTTAACCGGGCGGCAAAGTTATCGGGGATCACTATCCCCACCTTGGCTTCCCCGCTCTGCACCTTCAGAGTGACTTCTTCTTCATTCCATACCTGACCCTTTACCGCAAAGGTATCGGTCGCATCAAATGCCTGGATAATCTGGCGGCTCAGCTGCGAATTATCCCCATCGTACACGACGACAGCCATTTCGGTAATCCGTTCATGCGAATACAGGAACCCGAACAACACGGAATACAGAATGGGCGTAAGCAATAAAATGACCAGCAGCTTGCGGTCGCGTACCATCTGCTTCCATTCTTCGAGAAATACATGCCATACACTCAGCCGGCTCATTTTACTGTTCTCCCTGAACCGGATAAATGACCGTCGCCCCGGTCGGCACCTTCGCAGACAATCCGGTCAACAGCACTTTCACGCCAAAAGCGCGTATGTCGGTATCTCCCGAACTCTGGCTTGGTTTTTGAATGGCAAAGTCTGCGGCGGCATCGATCACTTTGACTTTGCCGGTCACTTCACTGCCATCCGACAATAGCTTCACGGTGACCGGGTCGCCTACTTTGAGACCATGCAGCTGGGTTTCATTAATATAAAATTTGGCCCAGCGCTGATTGGACGTTTCCAGTGAATAGACGGTGTAACCCGCACTGGCCATTTCACCTGCATGCAGGGAACGCGACTTGACCACCCCGTCTACCGGTGCACGAAGTTCGGTATAGCCGACATAAGTCTTGGCTTCCTGCAGCGCTGCTTTCGCCTGGGCGACCTGTGAACGGGCGGCTTCCACCATCGACTGAGCCTGCTCATAGGCAGCCTGGGCCTGAGCGACGGTGCCGTCTGCCTGGGATACGGCTCCCTGGGCCTGATGCACGGAAGCTTCGGCGGCTTTGACATCCTGGGCCTGAATATCCACCTGACCCGCGCCTGCCTGCGCTTCCTTGACAGCGGCGAGTGCCTGCTCGTACTGGGCTTTGGCGGCGTCAATCTCTTCCTGACGGCTTCCATTTTGCGCCAGTTTGAGCTTTTGCACAGCGGCTTCATACTGGGCAGCCGCCTGCTGCTGCTTCATTTTGGCATCATCCAGTGAGGCATCTGCAGCCAGTCCGGCATCGAATAACTTTTGCGCCCGTTCCAGTGATTTATTCGCAGTGTCGAGTGTCTTTTTGGCGGAATCGACACTGATCTGGGCCTGGGTGATCTCTTCCGGTCTGGCTCCGCTTTTGACTGCTTCCCATTTGGCTTTGGCGGCGTTAGCAGCCGCCTGAGCCTGGGCGATTTTGCTGGCAGCGGATTGTGAGGTTACTTTGACAGCGACGTTGCCCTGCTGCTTCTTGGCCTCGGCCACACCCACCGCAGCCTGGGCCTGCGTAACGCCTGCCTGGGCCTGGACGATGCCTGCTTTGGCCTGGGATACGCCTGCCTGCGCCTGGGTTACATTCGCCTGGGCAGCCTGCAAAGCAGCCTGGGCCTGGGCGGTCTTGTCATTAAGCTCCTGACTTTCGAGCCGGGCAATGACCTGTCCTTTCTTCACCATATCCCCTTCGTCCACCAGCACATCCTTGATTCGGCCGGCGACTTTGAAACTGACGCTGATTGTATCGGACTCCACATAGGCAGTAGGCTGTGAAGAGGCCTGACCGCTGCTGATGCCTTTTTTACCGAAAGCGACCAGCCCGTAAATACCGGCTGCAATTAATACGATTACCACACCGTACACGATATATTTTCTGGATTTCATTGGTTCCCCTCATCCTCCCGAAAATTTTAGAGATTCGACTCTACTTTTCCCTCAATATATCATATACTCCAAGTACAATATATTCTCCAAAAGTAGACGTAAGTGAACTAAAAGTACAGGAATGAGGAAAACTAATGAATATCGAACAGCTCAAGCATGTGATGGAAGTGGCCCGGTCCGGTTCATTCACACGTGCTGCCGAGAATGCGCATATTACAGTGACCGGCATCAGCCGCTCGATCTCTCTATTCGAGAAAGAGATTGGCATGCCCATTTTCACTCGCTCGCGTACCGGCGCCGTGTTGACTCCGGAAGGGGAAAAGATCACAACCAAAATCGCCGGCATTCTCAACCAGATTGGCGAGCTGAAGCTCGAAGCCAGCAGCTACAGTGAAATGAACAATGCCAAACTGCGATTGTCTGCGATCCCGGGACCGATCTCCCTGCTGATCGATATCCTGACGGATATGAAGCATGAATTTCCCGGCTGCCGGATCGAGATTACCGAAGATAACACCGAACGGGTCATTGAAGATGTGCAGAGCGGACAGAGTGATCTCGGATTCGTACAGATGAAGGAGCACTTGCTGCACCGCCATCCCGGTCTGCTGTTCGACAAGCTGACGGAAGATCGGGTGATTATTGTAGCCAACGCCAGATCTCCACTGGCCCAGATTGACTCCATTCAAAAGCAGGATCTGCTGAAGGTTCCTTTTGTGCTGTACAATGATCCGAATATTATCGAATTTGTCAAAATGATCGGCCCGGATGTGGATATCTTGTTCAAAAGCAACAACGTCGACGCCCTGATCAAAGCGGTGAAATCCAATCTCGCAGTAACCGTCGCCACCAGCTACTCGCTGCAGGCGTACACTACACCGGACAATCCGGAGATGGTCAATATTCCGTTTCAGCTGCCGGCTCAGGGCAAGTCGTACCTGTGCCTGGTCACTTCACGGGATCACTCCCTGTCCCGGGCGGCGCGTCTGTTTATCCAGCGTTTCAAAAATTCGCTACAATAGAAATGCTTCTATAACATCATGCGAGGAGTTGTTTTATGCTGATCGATCCCGAGAAATGGAATGAATTTACCATGAAGCTGCTGCACATGTGGATCAAAATCCCTCGTGGCATTCGTATGCTGCTGTTTCCCTCCATGGTGATCATTGCTGGTATTATTTGCTGGATCAAAGTACTTACGTAATCCAGACCGTCATTCTCTGAACTGAACAGGGAATGGCGGTTTTTTCAGTTAATATTCCGTTTGATTCATTCAATTTAATTTTCTCCATAAAATTCCAAGAAATTAACCAAAAACCACTTTACTACCTCACATGTAAACGGTATACTTAGAGTGTTGATTGATTTTGAAATCAAGTTTCATTCTGTGAAACAAGCATTCTGTATATACAAGATTGTTTCCTCCGGATTGATTCTTTTTTCAATAATGTTATCTTTTCCTGTAACCAGTAAGCCGTATTTCATTCAAGGAGGTTCATCTATGTCCGTTAAAGATTCATTTTCCGTTGGCCGTGAACTGAAAGTGAAAGACAAGACTTACCGTTATTTCAGCCTCGAAGCGCTGAAAGAAAAAGGCTACACCAGCATCGACAAGCTGCCATTCTCCATTCGGGTACTGCTTGAAGCTGCTGTTCGTCAATTTGATGGTCATGCCATCACTGAAGAGCACGTTAAGCAACTCGCGGGATGGGCTGAGGGCCGTGAGGAAAAAGAAATTCCATTTATCCCTGCACGTATCGTACTGCAGGATTTCACAGGTGTACCGGTAGTCGTTGACCTTGCAGCAATGCGCGACTTCGTCAAAAAATCCGGCGGCGATCCAAAACAGATCAATCCGCTCGTACCTGTAGACCTGGTTATTGACCACTCTGTAATGGTAGATGCATACGGTACTTCCGATGCTCTTGAATATAACGTAAATGTAGAGTTCGAACGCAACGAAGAGCGTTACCGCTTCCTGCGCTGGGCACAGACTGCATTTGACAACTTCCGTGCCGTTCCACCTTCCACCGGTATCGTTCACCAGGTTAACCTGGAGTATCTGGCTTCCGTAGCCGCTACGAAAACAGTTGATGGTGAGACTCAGGTCTTCCCTGACTCTCTCGTAGGTACAGATTCCCACACAACCATGATCAATGGTCTGGGCGTTGTCGGCTGGGGTGTCGGCGGTATCGAAGCCGAAGCAGGTATGCTCGGACAGCCGCTGTACTTCGTTATGCCGGAAGTTATCGGCTTCAAACTGACAGGCAGCCTGAGCGAAGGCGCAACGGCGACTGACCTGGCGCTGACCGTTACCGAAATGCTGCGTAAAAAAGGCGTTGTCGGCAAATTCGTCGAATTCTATGGCCCGGGCCTTGCGAACATCAGCCTGGCTGACCGTGCAACTGTAGCCAACATGGCTCCGGAGTACGGTGCAACAATCGGCTTCTTCCCTGTCGATGATGAGACGCTATTCTACCTGCGCAACACCGGCCGTGCCGATGAGCAGGTTGAGCTGGTCGAAGCTTACTACAAAGCACAAAACATGTTCCGTACATCCGAGACACCTGATCCGGTCTTCACCGACGTGATCGAGCTGGATCTGGCTTCCGTGGTACCGAGCCTTGCCGGTCCAAAACGTCCTCAGGATCGTATCGAACTGACCAATATGAAATTGAGCTACGACACAGCGATCCGCACACCGGTTGAATCCGGCGGTTATGGCCTGTCCGATGAGAAGCTGGCTGAGAAAGTCACCGTGAATCATCCGAACGGCAAAACCAGCGAAATGGGCGCAGGTGCAGTAGTCATCGCAGCGATTACCAGCTGTACGAACACATCCAACCCTAGCGTTATGCTCGGTGCGGGCCTGCTCGCCAAAAAAGCGGTAGAGCGCGGACTGAAAGTACCGGGCTATGTCAAAACAAGTCTGACTCCAGGTTCTCTGGTCGTTACCGAGTACCTGCAAAAAGCCGGTCTGGACAAATCCCTGGAAGCACTCGGATTCTACCTGGCAGGTTACGGCTGTGCGACATGTATCGGTAACTCCGGTCCATTACCTGATGAAGTGAGCCAGACGATCGCGGATAACGATCTGACGGTAGCTTCCGTACTGTCCGGTAACCGTAACTTTGAAGGACGTATCCATGCCCAGGTGAAAATGAACTATCTGGCATCTCCGCCGCTGGTTGTTGCTTATGCACTGGCCGGAACGGTAGATATCGATCTGACCAAAGACCCAATCGGACATGATCCGGAAGGACAGCCTGTATACCTCAAGGATATCTGGCCAACTTCCAAGGAAATCCGTGATACGATCGGCCTGTCGATCAGCCCGGAAATGTTCCGCAGTAGATATGAGCATGTATTTACTGCCAACAAACGCTGGAACGAGATCCCTGTACCACAGGGTGAACTGTATGAGTGGGACGACAACTCCACGTATATCCAGAATCCGCCGTTCTTCCAGTCTCTCGCTAACGGCATGAACGATATCCAGGATATCCGCAACGCACGCGTACTGGCACTGATGGGCGATTCCGTAACAACTGACCATATTTCTCCAGCTGGTAACATTTCTCCATCGTCTCCAGCCGGACAATATCTCAAAGAGCGCAATGTCGAACGCAAAGACTTCAACTCCTACGGCTCCCGTCGTGGTAACCATGAAGTCATGATGCGCGGTACATTTGCCAACATTCGTATCCGTAACCAGGTTGCTCCTGGTACAGAGGGCGGCGTAACCAAGTTCCTGCCTACGGATGAAGTAATGTCCATCTACGATGCATCCATGCGCTACCAGGCAGAAGGCCAGAATCTGGTCGTTGTTGCCGGTAAAGAGTATGGTACAGGCAGCTCCCGTGACTGGGCAGCCAAAGGTACATTCCTGCTGGGCGTCAAAGCGGTTATCGCGGAGAGCTTCGAGCGTATTCACCGCAGTAACCTGGTCGGTATGGGTGTACTGCCGCTGCAGTTCCAGGAAGGCTACAGCTGGAAACAGCTCGGTCTGGACGGTACGGAAGTATTCGACATCACTGGCCTGAGCAATGATGTGAAGCCAGGACAGGTACTGAATGTGACTGCACAGCGTGAAGATGGCACCAAGTTCGAATTCCCTGCCATTGTCCGTCTGGACAGTGCTGTGGATGTAGACTACTACCATAACGGTGGTATCCTGCAGACCGTTCTGCGTCAGATGATCCAGAACACCAACAAAGGCGAAACGGTTTAATTGATAGCTTCCGCTGCCAATTAGACGTATTCTTTCCAAAATAAAACAGGTGCATATCCTGCTGCTTCCCGGTTTCGGGAGCGGCAGATATGCACCTGTTTTTGTGTTATATACCAAAAGGCTGGCAGCTTTCAGATTGTTACTTTACCGGAGGATCAGATTCACTCCGACGATCAGACCGATCCATCGCAGCCGGACGGAGCAGTTGCGGAATTTCAAGTCCGTGTGCGTATCCATGGGAAAATTTGAACAGTGCCACTCCGCAGGTACGAGCAGGAACAGCTGCTCCAGCTCCTTTCGGATTCTTTGCAAAGGAACAACAGGCAACATCGCCCGGCATTCGCCTCAGCTATTTGCTACCGGAATCCAGTTGGTAATCCAAACTTGGGTCAGCGCAGCTTGATACCCATCTCGCGGGCGGCTGCGATTAGTACAGGCGCGTACTCATGCAGCTTGTCGATCGACAGCCGACTGACCGGTCCAGACAGGGACAACGATGCGCGTAGCTGTCCGGCACTGTCGAAGATCGGTACGGCTACAGCAGCTGCGCCGGGTTCGCGTTCTTCGTAGCTGGTGGAGTAGCCATTATGGCGCACTTCCTCCAGCTGCTGGCGGTACATGTCCGGGTCCACGGCAGGCGGCCACTCAGCGCTGCCCAGCAGCTGCTCCTGCTCGGCTTCACTGGAAAAGGCGACCAGCACTTTGCTGGATGCGCCCACGGTCAGCGGCAGTCTGGCACCCACCTGTGCCACCCGTCGGATCGCCTGATTGCTCTGCACCGCCTGAATACGCAGACGTTCGTCGCCGTCACGGATATACAGGCTGATCGTCTCGCCCAGCTGTTCGCGCAGCTGTTCCATATCGGGCAGCAGCATGGCTGCCGGATCGTCATTTTGTGACAGATGGGTGGACAGCTCCCAGATTTTGATGCCCAGCCGGTATTTATCGGTGGCACTGTTGCGTACGACAAAGCCTTTTTCCTCCAGAGTCGCCAGCAGTCGGTGTACCGTACTTTTGTGCAGTCCGATCTCAGAAGCAATTTCCGTGAGTCCCAGATCGCTGGATCGGGTAAAACAGAGTAATATGTCTAATGCACGCTCCACAGCACGCACGGTTAATTTCCGGTCTTCCATTTCCTTTCGCCTCCAATGGCTGGCTGATTGCATAGCCCTGATCAATGACTTGGATGAACAGCACTTTACCACACTATTGTTTCACTCAATGAAACATGGTTACATAAATTATATCGAAGCTGACTCTAAAGGTAAAGCGAAATACGTCGATAATAACAATGTAGACTGCCTACGGTCACAAGGCTCAAAATTGACTTTGGCGAGGCAGCCTTTTACGATAATACACAACTGTAGATGATTTGATGCTTATTGTTCGTCGGCTGTATGTATGCAAGACATGACTTATTTATGAAATCAGGAGGGGCTCTATGTCTTCAACTGCACAACGTAATACAACGCCCCATTCATCCGAACCGGAAGAGACATATATCATCCAGCCAAAACAGGTCCGTGTGAAGCACGTCATCGTAGCTCTTTTGCTATCTGTCGTCTTTTTCTTTTTATTCTGCTTCATTGCGCTTCATGCTTATATCGCCTGGGTTCTCTCATACCCAACGGTTGCGAGTGTCTACTCCAACCCGATGCAGGCCAAAAATATGGCATACGAAGATGTCACTTTCCCTGCCCGTGATGGCAGCCGGATGATGCAGGGCTGGTATATACCAGCGGAGAAAAACTCCACCAAGACGATTATATTCAGCCACGGCTATGGTGCCAATCGTGAGGAAACGTGGATTCCGATGTATGATTTGGCCCATTACGCCCACCGTCTTAATTTTAACGTCATCATGTTCGATTACGGATTCGCCTCCAAGACCAATCCGGAAGTCGCCACCGGCGGCAAAAAAGAATCCCAGCAGCTGCTAGGGGCCATCGATTTAGCCAAGCAGCGCGGCGCTCAGGAACTCGTCGTCTGGGGCTTCTCGATGGGAGCCGGAACCGCACTGCAGACCGGTCTGCTGACCGATCAGGTGGATGCGATGATTCTGGACAGCACCTTCCTGCTGGAGCCGGATACACTGTATTATAACATCCGCCAGCAGATGGCTCTGCCTCAGCATCCATCAATCGAGATTCTGGAGACCCTGCTGCCGGTCGTCAACGGGACCAGTTTAAATCAGATCCCTTATCAGACAGTCAAGAAAAAGGATTATCCGTTCCCGATCTTCTTTATTCACGGGACCCAGGATAACAAGGCTCCTTATCAGATTGCCGAGCAGCTTGCGGCCAACCAGACCAACCCGGATTCGGAAGTCTGGATTATCCCTGGTGCGCATCACGAACTGGAATTCCGGGAGCATCCGCGCGAATACCTTCGCTATGTATCCAACTTCCTCAGCAATCTTGACCTGGCAACAGGCGATGAGATGGATACCGATCCGATGCTGAACGGAACCACCGACGACAGCGGATTAAATTCCGGTTCTACCCCACCGTCGCCGCCGATCCCTGCTTCGGAAGCAGGCAAATCTACGGAAAAGGAAAAAGACAGCCGTACAGATACAACTGATCCGGATAACACTTCTTCATCCAACAGTAATACCCGGGCAAAGGATACTAACGGCAGCTCAGCCAAAGATACCGAAAAGCAGAACGATACAGCACAATAACTTCATAGGTGTATGCACAATTCCCGAATGGCTGCATACACCATGAAAGCTGGAGTTTCCTTTAGCTGTGCAGATCTATCACAGGCAGCGCCTTATTTAATAAGCTGTAAAATAATAAGGCATGATCTCTCCGGATATCCGGTAGGGATCATGCCTTATTGCTGCTGGAAGCTGCTCTATTCAATGTTTAGTCATTCCATTCGTTAGGGTTCGCATATGCGCCGGGTGAGATCTGTACCTTCTCGGTATGATCAGGAAGAACGTCTGAGCCTGGCAACCGAGTGAATGCCTGCGCTCTCGCAGTGCTCACAATGTCCGTTCAATACGTACTTCACATGCTCCAGTACATTTTCCAGTTGGTGTCCGCACTGACTGCATACGACGAAGTTTTTGCTTTTATATGTGTTTTTGCTGTTATGTGTGTTATTCATGTCCTCACCTTTTGTCTATCAAAGTTGTCATACAGACAGGATGTTGTGTGTTCAGGTATGGCTGCTGTTGTATGTCCCTTCTAGTATTAACCTTCGGGTCGAGGCGTTAATCATTATTATAAGTTTATTTCTGGAATTATTTTGTAGCCCGGCGGATGATCCATTCCAGCCAGCTCCATGGCAGCAGCCTGCGGGCAATCCCGAGCAGACCGCTGCCCTGTCCAATCGGGTAGCGCAGTCGCGGATGTCTGCGGTTGACAATGCGTCCGATCAGTTCGGCTACCTGACGGGGATGCGGAGCATGTTCGGCAGAGTGGCGTGAATACCGGAGTATGGCTTCCAGCTGTGTCTGATACGGGGAATCCGGCGCCGTATGAATACTGTCCAGTCCTTTGCCCCAGATATCAGTCCGGTAGGAACCCGGTTCGAACAGTACGACTTTTACCCCGAATGGAGACAGCGGATACGGTCAGGTGATGCCCTCTGTCTGTGCCTGTTTGTCTATTCGTCGTAGCGTCCATGCAGATAAGCTATCATCTGATCCAGTTCTTCCGTACTGAATACATGTGAGCCATCCAGCAGATCCGATTGCTGTCCGTTACGAAGCAGCCGTTGCAGCTCAGTCATGTATTCGCCAACCGATGGGACACCTGCCAGCTCTTGCAGCCCGCCCATCGTTCCCTGCCGGACTTCCGGATAGCCCTGATCGTCAGGACCGGATGCCCGTTCATAGAACTGCCGGATCTGTGCCGCCAGCTCGTCCCCGTGTCCGTCCACAATGACAAAGGCCGTAATAATATACGCTTTGGCCTGACGTCGCTGGGCGATCCCGCAGAACTTGCGGCCGTGGATGCTGATGTCATAATCTCCGGGGCAAAAGGCGCCATCCACCTCGCCTGTATGCACATCCCTGATCCATGGATAGACCGCCCGGCTGATCCACTCCGCCATGAATTTGAAATCGTCATGAATATTGATTCTATGCTTTGGATTCGGCAAAATGATCGACAGATTCAGTATACCCGGATGCAGCGGTACGGCTGCCCCGCCGGAAGGACGTACACAGATCGAGGTCCCTTCCTGCTGAATCTGCTGCATCGCAGCTGCGGCATTCGACAGCCGGCGATCCCGCAGACCGATGGTCATTCCGTCTGTATGCCGCCACATGTGGACCACCGGCGGATGGCCGGCACCGACCCGGCGGCACATTAATTCTTCCCAAGCCAGCGGCTGAAGCACCGGTACTTCCCGGCTCAGCAGCGGTGTCTCATACCATATGGCTTGCGCCAGTCCCTCCGGCCGCTGCATCTCCTCCGCCCCCTTTCCTGTGGGCTGTATCTGCTGATTATCTGTCAATCTGCTCCCTCCGTTTCCAACAGTTTCGTCTTATCTATATTTTATCTGAATTAAATGCATTTCTTATCATTATACCAGTTCTCTTTGCAGAGCTATAGCGGAACACAACCCATAGCAAAAGCGCCCGCAGATGTGCAGGCGCCTGTAATGAAATAAGTAAAAGTCCATGATGCCTGTACGCAGCATTTGATTTCTATGGTGCCTATACACAGCGATTTATCTGCCGTGTCCATCAATCGCCTGACGGACTATGCCGCTGCTGCTCTGAAGCAGTTCTGCTGCAGGCTCGGCATCCATTTGCAGCAGGATCATGACGATTGCAGTCTTCACATGACCCTTGGCAGCCGTATAGGCCTTCTCCACAATCTCATCTTCCGCTTCGGTCGCCAGCTGAATCAGCCGGCGGGCACGAATAGCCAGCTTTTCATTGGTCGGCTGCATATCCACCATCAGATTACGATACACTTTACCGCTGCGGATCATCGAAGCTGTGGTCAGCATATTGAGGATCAATTTCTGGGCTGTGCCGGCCTTCATGCGTGTAGAGCCGAGAATAGCCTCCGGGCCGGTGACCGCTTCGATCATAATAGCAGCGATCCGGCCCATTTCCGAATCGGGATTGTTACTGATGCCGACGACGATGGCACCGCGTTCCCGGGCCTCCTGCATCGCTCCAAGTACATACGGCGTCCGGCCGCTGGCAGCGATGCCGACGACGACATCCCGGTCAGATACCTGATAGTCACATATATCCTGGCGTCCCAGCTGTGGATTGTCTTCCGCGCCTTCGACAGCCTGCTGGATCGCCCGGGTACCTCCGGCAATCAGGCCAATCACCTGCTCGGAATCGCTTCCATAGGTAGGCGGGCATTCGGCCGCATCCAGAATGCCCAGTCGGCCGCTCGTTCCTGCACCTGCGTACAGCAATCTGCCGCCACTGCGAAAGCTATCCGTGATCGCCTCGACTGCTCTGGCAATCTCGGGAATACAGCGCTCCACCGCAGCCGGTACCGTTCGGTCTTCCTGATGAATCACTCTCAGAATCTGTTCCGCTGTCATGCTGTCGATCCCGATCGTACGCGGATTTTGCTGCTCGGTCAGCAGCCTGCCTAATGATGGATTCATCTTTTATTCTCCTCCCGGTTCCATGAAATGTTTCTTTTCCGCCAGCTTGTTTATGATCAGGGTAACTGCCCCGTACACCGCTTCCTGTTCAGCCATTCGCACCGATGGCACAGGATTACGGTTCTGCTGCAGCTGCCGGATAAATGTCTCCAAGTACAGTTCCGAATACCGGAATATCGAACCCGCCACCGCAATGCCTGTCTGTTCCAGCTGTGGATGCCGGTTCAGCAGAGCCATCACAAATACCGCCATATCCCCGGCCGCCTGCCGGATGATCTGCTGTGCCAGCTCGTCTCCCGCTTGTCCCGCATGTATACAAAGTCTGGCGGCGGCTGCAATCTGCCGCTTGCCAATGTGCGTCTGATACATGATCCGGCGCAGATCTTCCGGCGCCCTGGCTCCATAATAGTGCAGCACCATCTCCGTAAGCCCGCTCACCGGTAAAATGCCATCATATCCGAGCATCACCGTCTGCAGTGTTCGCTGGCCGATCGCATAGCCGCTGCCCTGATCCCCGAGAATATGTCCCCAGCCCCCGGCACGCACCCGTTGACCGTCAGGCAGCACCCCCAGAACCATCGAACCGGTACCTGCAATCGCCACAATCCCAAGATTGGTACCAAAAGCGGCAGTCAGCGCAGTCTCCGCATCACTTACGACCCGAACAGCCGGAGCGGCTTGTCCTCGTTCCTGCCAGTATCGGCATAGCTGCTGTTCCCCGGCTGCACATTCTTCGGGAGTATAGATACCCGCCAGCCCTGCTCCTATTCCGCGGCAGTGCGCCAACTGCAATGAACCATGATCCAACAGCCTCGAGATGACATTATGTATATTTTCCATATATTCGGTCCCGGCAGCAGACTTGGGATTGCTTCCCTGCCCCTCTGCCCGGCCCAGCAGCGTACCCTGCATATCCAGCGCGACTGCTGTTGTTGTCGTGCCGCCGCCATCGATACCGATCACATATTCCATATGCTCATCCCTTATGTTTTATTCACAGCAGATCTATCACTTTACTGTAATAAAATTTGACATACAGGTATAATTCGGGTTCATTATAGCACGTTTAAAAATAGCTTAATGTCTGTTTTTGAAATTATATGTTAAATTTTTAAGCTTATTTTAGATTATGATTTTTAAATGTATAATTTGGATGACATAGCACTGGTGATGAGATTATATTAATTAACAATATAGTAACACTTTGATACAATTAATCTCTGACCTTCTTATTGCTCCAATTGGATAAAAATGTTGACTCCAGTTCAACATTCAACATTCAACATTCAACATTCAACATTCAACATTCAACATTCAACATTCAACATTCAACATATTATTCTGCTTAAAGCTCACTGTTGTATGCAACAATTTACACGCCGGCTCATGGAGGGAATACCGTGAATGAACATATACACTCAGCACCAGCCATACATCAGGCGCGTGCAACTGCGCCTCCGTTAACATCCGAGCAGCTGCAGCAGCTGAACCGCATGTGGGAACCACTGTATACTGCTTGCCATCAGCGGCTCATTCCGGGTGCTTCGGCTGCTGTATACTGGCAGGGACACACCTGGCATCAGGCAGGTGGTCTGGCAGTCGATACAGCCGAGCAGCAGATCCCTGTCCATACAGACACTGTATATGACTGTGCTTCGCTTACCAAAGTGGCCGTTACGCTGCCTCTGATTCTGACACTCATTCAGCGTGGCATGATAGAGCTGGATCAGCCAGCATCAGCGCACCTCCTCGAACTCCGATCAGGTCCACACCGGCAGATTACGATTCGGCAGCTGCTCAGCCATACTTCGGGACTGCCTGCAATCGGAGATTTCCACTCCTCCATCCGGACAATACCCGAAGTCATTGAGGAGATCAGCCAGATGCCGCCAGCCTATACAGCCGGACAGGCACGGGTGTACAGTGATCCGGGATTTATGCTGCTCGGGGAGCTGTTTACCCGGATTACCGGCCTAACTCTGGCGGAAGGGGCAGCCCGGTCTATTTTCGATCCGCTGCAGATGAAGCACAGCCTGTTCACACCGGGGAAAAGCAAAACCGCAGCAATCGCTGCGACCGAATATGATACATACACAGGCACCTATTTGCAGGGCATCGTGCACGATGAGAATGCACGGGCGCTGGGCGGTATATGCGGGCATGCAGGGTTATTTTCCACTGCCGGTGATCTGCTGCGTTATGCCCAATACTGGCTGGAAGCCATGACTCATACTGCACCGATTATCCCGCTGCAGCTGTCCAAGGAACGTTCAGCCACTGTACTCTCTCTGTCAAACCAGCTTGTGGAGGAAGCTATATCGACCCAGACACCCGCCCTTCCCGGAATCCGGCGAGGACTCGGTTGGGTACTCCAAGGCGACGAGACGGACGTATCGGGTCCTTGCCTTTCTTCAACTGCCTTCGGTCATACCGGATTTACGGGAACGAGCATTCAGATCGACCCTCGGCAGCAGCTGGCGATCGTACTGCTGACGAACCGGGTACATTATGGACGCCAGCAGTCGATCCAGCAGCTGCGCAGGGACTTCCATACTGCCGTTTCCAAGGCTTTGAGTGATCTGACGGATACTGGATAGCGTACATAAAATCTTTTATCCGCTTACGCAAACTGCTGCGACTCAACCTACAAACCATCGGCAAAGGAGCAGCCTTATGAATGGAGGATGAGTGAGACTGTATGAAATCATCGGGACAATCCCCCTTCCGAACGCAAAGTAGCCAGCTTTATTCTGGAGCATCCCCGACAGCTGGTTGGTCTGTCTGTGGCCCAGCTCGCCGAGCAGAACGGCGGGAACTGGGCTGCGGTTATCCGGCTGTGCAAATCTGCCGGATTCAAAGGCTATCAGGAGCTGATGCTCAAAGTCGCCGGCGATCTACGGGATGAATCTCCTATTGGCGGTTATCAGGAGATTCATCCCGCAGACTCCATCCAGCACATCATCGAGCAGGTATCATCGTTCGCTGGATTACCTGGAGCAAAGCCGCCACGCGATCCAGCGCATGAAAGGGTAACCTTCAACCAGAACGGCCGCCGGACAAAGCAAATACTCCCCTCCAAACCGGAGAGGAGTACGCCAATATTTGAAATGGACCACCCTATTACTGCTGCTGAGCCAGTTCGTAACGCTGTACCAGCTCATTGACTTTGGCACGGACGATCAGATCCGAATTGTTGCGGTTGTATAGAATCAGGCACACTTCCTTGATAAAAGCTGTCTTCTCTTCATCGTTCAGCTCGGTCAGCCTCTGGTCCAGAAATTCACGTATTTCCATATAATCTCCTCCACTCGTCCTATTCTTATGTGTAGCAGGCTGTCTGTAATAACCTTGCATAAGAGTCTAATCTACAAAGCAAGCTTTGAGCAAGCCTTTGATTAAAATATACCCACTGGTTCTCCATGCTATACCACCCTATTTGTACCCGCAGTGATATCAGGCACACCCGAATATAAAAAAGCAGGCAGCCGCGGATAACGACTGCCTGCCTATTTGTTTGTTTGGATGATTCAGCTATTCAGCCATTCAGAACCTAGTGATCCTTGATCAACGACAGGAACTCTGCGCGCAGCGGCGCATCATTCCGGAATCCGCCGCGTACAGCCGACGTGATCGTCTTGCTGCCCGGCTTTTTGACACCACGTGCACACATGCACAGATGTTCACCTTCAACGACAACCATTACACCGGTTGGCTTCAGTACTTCGTCGAGAATATCAGCGATCTGGCTCGTAATGCGCTCCTGTACCTGGAGGCGGCGGGTAACCGCTTCGACCAGACGGGCGAATTTGCTCAGACCGGCGATTTTGCCGCTCGGTACATAGCCAATGTGGACTTTGCCGAAGAATGGGGCCATATGATGTTCGCACTGGCTATAGTAGACGATATCCTTGACGATGACCATCTCCTGATGATTCTCGTCAAAAGTAACGCCCAGCGCCTCGCGCGGGTCCACGCTGTATCCGGCAAAAATCTCCTCATACATCCGTGTTACCCGTGCAGGCGTCTCCAGCAATCCTTCCCGCTCGGTATCTTCACCGATCAGGTTGAGAATTTCCTTGATATGATATTCAATCTGGTCGCGATGTGCTGCGACCTTCAGGTTGGTATAATCCTTAATTCCAGCCATGCTGACCTCCTTCCACACTCAAGGCCTTCATGTACTGATGCCTGTCATGTAATTATCTTCTACGCTTGCCCTGATTGCCACGACCCATTGGAGGCATTTGTGGCTTGGCGCCTTTTTTGGGAGCGCCGCCGTTTTTCATCATTTGCTGTGCTTGCTGCATCTGCTTCGGATTCAGGTTATAGCCCATTTGCTTGGCCATTTTCTGCATCATCTGCGGATCGCTTTGCATTTTTTCCAGTTGTTTGCGCAGGTAATATGCGCCAATGAAGAAGCCCCCGACGAGACCCACGATAAGAGTCACGATAGGTATGACCCAGTTCCACCACATAATAAGTGCCACCCCTGTATATTCATTGTATTTCGTTCTGGGAAAACCCATGGCTTTCCTTGCCGTTGCAGGCATGAACAGCACTTATCATACCATTTTACCGCCTGCTCTAGCAAACATTTTCAAAGTGGATATTGCATCTTGTCTAATTCATTACCGCTTCAATGAAAACGGTTGTAGCATTCGCCAGATCGATCTCTTTGACATCCAGCGAATCCCCGCTGCCGCGCACGATCCGCACCACCGGACGCCCCGGCAGTCCGCGGTGCTGGCTCACTACAACTCCGGTCTCCCGCGTGGACAATCGTACGCCGGTACCGTTCGGATAAATGGAAATGATCCGGTTAAATTCCACCAGCAGATCATGATCCAGCGCCGTACCGGACAGTGCCATCATCTCTTCACAGGCTTCATGCGGCAGCAGTCCCTTGCCGCCGTGCTCCTTGGATGTGATCAGATTATCATACGTATTGGCGATCGTCACAATCCGGGCATAACGGTGGATCTCCTCATGATTCAGACCGCGCGGCTGTCCCGTGCCATCCATTCGTTCATGATGCTGCAGCGCCACATGCGCAATCATCAGATTGAAATCCCGCTTGGACTTGATGAGCTCGAATCCTCTCCAGGTATGATGCATTTTGGAACCCGGAATCACGTCAAAAGCTTCACTGCCGGACACTTTGCCCACATCATGCAGCAGTGCCCCAATTGCCAGATCACGCAGCTGCTGCTGGTTCATACCGGTATTCATGCCGATAATCGCAGACAGCAAGCAGACGTTCATGCCATGTAGATAACGAGCATTATCGGCTGTCTTGATATCGGTCAGCTGCACCTGTACTTCGCGCGCGCCCAGTATATCCTCCAGCAGATTCTCGACGCTGAGCGTAATCCGGGCGGGGCTCCAGTCCTTACCTGACCGCACCGCATCAAAGGTATCGCTCATCTCCCGGATCATATGCTGCTTGGTCGCCTCACTCAGAATCTCTTCCGGCTCCACATCGGGGAACTGATCATCCTGAATGTAGATCATCGTAACGCCGATCCGGTTCAGTGTGTTAATCATAAATACCGTCAACTGCACTCCTGCCGACAGCAGGATTGTACCATTACTGGAATAAACGGATTTCCCCAAATGCTGTCCGGTCTCTACATTGTCTATACTCACGTACCTCATCAGCAATCCCCTTTGGCTTACAATGATAGATACTTCATTTCATTGATCCGGATTCAAGCGAGAAGATTCAAAGCCGCCGATTCCTTTATTTAGAAAAGCACCGCCTGGCGTGCATATCCCTCCAACTCCAGCAGAAGCTCCTTGCGGTGCAGTCCGCCACCGTATCCGACGAGCTGACCATTCATGCCGATCACCCGGTGGCACGGTACGATGACCGAGACCGGATTCCGGTTATTCGCTCCCCCGACAGCACGTACGGCAGACGGACTGCCAATATGGGCAGCGATCCATTTGTACGAGACCACCTCACCATATGGGATCACCTGCAGTGCCTGCCAGACCTGACGCTGAAAGTCCGTTCCCCGCAGATCCAACGGCAGATCAAATTCACGCCGCTCTCCAGCAAAGTACTGCCCCAGCTGATGCACGGCTTCACTCAGCTGTGACGGTGAATGCACATGCTCATGTTCTCCATACCAGCGGCGGGACCAGGCGGATAGCCCGGGCTGCGCCTCGGTGTACGAACGGAATTCCAGATGACATAATCCATCTGCCGATTGCAGCAGTGTCACCGGGCCGACAGGTGAATCCATTTCGGCATAATACAGTGTCGTCGGCTGCTGCAGATTCGGGGGCAGCATATTCGCTGCATGAGGTGCATCGGTCATTCGGATTCCTCCTCCAGTATCCTTTTCGCTTCGATCAATCGATCGATAACGTCCTGTTCCTGTTCGCGTTCCAGGGCCTGTCCTACTGCAGCCAGAGCATCCGGACCGCCAATTCGGCTAAGGGCCCAGGCGATCGTGCCACGAATCATCGGACGTACATCCTTGAGCAGCATTTCGGTCAGACGCGGTACTGCACTTTTATCCTTGAAATTGCCGAGCGCGATAATCGCATTGCGCTGAATTGGATTTTTGCCGCGCCAGGCCGCTGACGTATCGCCAAACTCCTGCTTGAACTCCTTATTGCTCAGGTCAAGCATCGGCAGCAGCAGCGGCTTGGCTTTTTCCGGATCAGGACGCAGGTCTTCCTGATGGTTCCAGTGCTTGCCTTTGTTTTTGGGGCAGACGATCTGGCAGGTATCACAGCCGTACAGCCGGTTGCCGATCTTGCGCATATGTTCGTCCGACAGCATTCCCTTGGTCTGCGTCAGAAAGGATACACAGATCTGCGAATTGAGCTGTCCCGGTCCGACCAGTGCGCCGGTCGGGCAGGCATCAATGCATTTGGTGCATGTGCCGCAGTCCTCGGTCACCGGCGTATCCGGCGGAAACGGAATATCGGTGATCATGTCACCGAGGAATATCCATGAACCGAGCGTCGGCGAGATCACCGCACAATTTTTGCCGAAAAAGCCGATTCCCGCGCGCTGGGCAACCGCCCGGTCCGAGAGTGCGCCGGTATCGACCATGCTCTCGATCCGTGCCTCCGGTACCCGTTCATGGATAAAGTCTTCCAGCCGCTGCATCCGGTCACGCAGCACATGATGATAATCCCGGCCCCAGGCCGAGCGCGCCATAATGCCCCGGTACTGACCGGGCTCCGAGCGCGGAGGATTTTCCATTTTGGAATGATAAGTCACCGAGATGGCGATGATCGAACGTGCGCCTTCCAGGGTTAATGACGGGTTGATTCTTTTCTCCAGATCCGGTTCTTCGAATCCGGATTCGTACCCTTTGCGTCGGTGTTCCTCCAGCACTTCCTTGAGGAACAAAAAGGGGTCCGCAGTCGTAAAGCCAATATCGTCAATTCCCAGCGATGGCGCAGCTTCCTTGATCTCAAGCTTAAGCTGTTCCCATCTTGTTGTCGTCGGGCTTGGCATCGTCTGTTGCTGCTGCGTCACTCACTGTCACCTCCTGCCGACGGATGCCGGCTTACTATTTATAGGTTTTATACTGTGTTTGTACTTTTGTCGATCGTATTAGAAGCAGACGATAGACACTATAATAATGGATGGATCATTGTTCCATGATCCATATTTATCTTTCGCCAGTAGTACAGATCGTCCATGGAGCACTGATTGTCCGGTTGCCCGAAAACAGGGTTCCATTTCCATTATACCTGATCCAACTGGAAATACGTTTAAAAAATAGAAAAACACATCTGCATCCCCCACTAGGCCGGAAGGCAAGATGTGTCCATATATACAAAACAGTATGATTCTAATCTGTAGTTATCTTCTAAGTTATCTCTATAATATTATGCGTTAGCTGCTACAATGCTCAACTTCTCGTACGTACGAAGAATTTTGCTCTCATCATAGCCCAGAGCTGCATAAAGTGGCATTACCGCCTCGTTATGCTCGTCTCCTGCGATCATAATTCCGCTGACATTACGCTGCTGGAAACGTTTCTCCATAGCTGCGACCAGCGCTTTGCCGATTCCTTTGCCTCTCATATCCGGATGAACAGCAATACGGTAATAACAACCGAAATTGCGGTCAATCGTACCAATTAACAAGCCAATAATTTCTTCTCCCTGCTCCGCAACCATAATCAGCTCGGAATCCCAGGACAATTGTCTCGCAAATGGTCCCATTGTATGCTCATAGCATTCTTCCGACAGAGCTACCTGAAGCAGCTCCTTCACAAGGTTCAAATCACTTAGCTTAAAGGAACGAATTTTCATGATCCAAACTCCCTTTTCATCAGCTTGATAAACACCGTTTCGTTAATAACCCCTGACAATCATGCTACAACACAAAAAAAGAAGGACATTTGCGCATACTACCCCATACGCCCTACATAAAGAGTTCTGTAAAATCCTGCTGTACAGGAAGACGATAAGACGGCAAAAAAGCGCAAATAATTGCACAATATAATCTCAATGTTAATTAAACCACAACTTTCGCGGAATTACATCACTTTTCTTGTGAAAGCGCTTTATATCTCCGTTTTTCGCCAAATCGCTTCAGTAATATACAATTGTTGTTAAAATCTTTGCAGTGCATGAATATCGATCATATCGAATAAATATTCACCACAAAAATGACATCTCAAATTGAAATTATATTAGCAACACATATAAGTATAACACTACCATGATCATGTCACTATACTTTTTGTCATAATTAAGAAATATGGCTTATATTATGTCGATAAAAAAAGGACGCCGGACGTATGTAAAATTCTAGCTTTACCGAAATAGTACGGTTTATGTGCATTTACCCATTCCTTTTACAGAGCACTTTCTTTTTCTACTTAAAGCGTAATTGGCGAAATGCTGTCTGTAGATCAAGCTTATCTATAAATGGAAGTGCAAAAATATAAAGGCAGAGTACAAAACACCTCATTAGAGGTAAATCCAAATAAAAATAAAATCCCCTGCATCCCGCGCCCCATGGACTTTCTAAACACAAATGTTGCTTTAGTCTGAAATATACGGTTTAATAGAGACAGTAACATGTTTATCTACATAGGGGACTTCTTTTATCGGTATCCCCAATCCAAATCTCAGGAGGTATTTTACGATGGCATTCGAATTACCAGCATTACCGTATCCTAACAACGCTCTGGAACCCCACATCGACGAACAAACGATGATGATTCACCACGATCGTCACCATAACACATACGTAACCAACTTGAACGCTGCTCTGGAAAGCGCTCCTGAACTACAAAGCAAAAGCCTGGATGAACTGATCAGCGACCTGAACAGTGTACCTGAAAGTATCCGTACAGCCGTACGCAACAACGGTGGCGGACATCACAACCACAGCCTGTTCTGGGAAGTTATCGGTCCTGACGCTGGCGGCGCACCTACTGGTGAACTGGCAGCTGCAATCGACAGCGAACTGGGCGGCTTCGACAAATTCAAAGAAGATTTCGCCAAAGCGGCTACAACTCGTTTCGGCAGCGGCTGGGCTTGGCTGGTTGTCGACAAAGACGGCAAACTGGCAATCACAAGCACTGCCAACCAGGACAGCCCGGTAATGGAAGGTCTGACTCCACTGCTCGGTCTGGACGTATGGGAGCACGCTTACTACCTGAAATATCAAAACAAACGTCCTGATTACATCTCCGCTTTCTGGAATGTAGTAAACTGGGACGCTGTAAACGCACGTTACACTGCTGCGAAGTAATCGGAAGATCCCCTTTCTTACTTAACAGCAACGATATATTGCATCATTGGGCAGGCTGCTTATACGGCAGTGTTTACTCGGTGATGAGCAGAAGGCTGCCTATAGTTTATAGGCAGCTTTTTTGCTGTTTTGTGCTGTTTTTGCTGCCATTTGGAGGTGGCTGTTGATATTCAGTTTGGCAATGCGGATGGCAGCACTCCACTCCGAAAAGGAATGAGAGCACGTCCTCCGGTTAAGTCAGCACAAAGCAAACGCAAGAGGAATAAAGCAGCTTCATACGGTTGTGTGCTGCTTTATTCCTCTTCTTTCCCCCTTGTGCTTTTATGGCTGCCATAGAGGCAGTGTGGTAATGTCGTCGGGGAGTTCGATCATGTAGATATTGGCGTAGCCGGTGCGGTCGCTGGTGTAGAAGAGGCGGCCGCCGCCGGGGGGGATGATGGGGTGGGAATGGACTTTATTCGAATGGAAGCTGCACTTCAGTTCGCATAGTATGCGTGGACCGTCATAAGCTCCATTGGGACGCCGTCTCCAGAGGTTCAGGGTCTGCACTTCGGCCTGGCCGTCTGTGATGGTCTGGTGCTGGCTGTCCAGGTAGGCATGCCAGATGGCAAATGGGATGAGTTGCTCCTGTCGGTTGGAGTTATCGTAGCGAATGCTGCCCCAGAAGGATGTGCCATCCGAACGTATTCCGTGGTAACCGATCGTCTCGCCGTCGTGCAGGAAATGCCCATCTTCTACAAACTCATCCGGTTCCACTCTTGTACGGATCGGCCAGACGCCGCCGGTGCGCCGGTCCATTCCCCAGATGCGGTGATCAACCTGAGTCCATGGGCCTTCACGGCAAAAGGTCAGCAACCAGGGATGCACGGGCGAAGCATCAACATGTGTAATGACGCTTGGCTCCTCGTAGATGACCTCCGATCGTCCCGTCTGTATATCGATCGCTATGATCTGGCTGAACAGCTGAGGTGCCTCTGATCCAGGACGATGAATATCTTCATAATCTATCCCGGACCAATGATTCTTCCAGATACATGTCAGTACCGATTCGCCATCCGCTGTGCAGCTGATATTGCCCATCCGGAAGCCTTCGGGACAGCGGTATTTGACCCGCTCGCGAAAAGAGGTCAGATCCAGCAGCGAGATGGTGTTTTCCTTTTGCACCAGTGCCTGCTGTCCATCCGGTGTCAGGCAGACGCCCAGCTCGTCGTTATTGGTATACGTAGTCAGCTGCGTCATCTCTCCGGTACCCAGATGGATTGAGAACAGATTGGCGCTGTTGTCTCTGTCGGACACAAACAGCAGACGTCTGCCTTCGTCATACAGACCGTTTTGGGTAAAATGCAGATGCCGGCTATGACCTCTATAGTCAGTCAGCTGATGCACCTGCACACCGGTCAGCGGATCACGATACAACTTGCGCTCCGGCGCCCATATGGTGCCTTTGACCATGGCTATTGTTCTGGACATAAATCTCCCTCCTCATCGCGGATCGGCGCATCGGTACAGGCTGTTCCGCTATCTCTCTTACTCATCGAGTACCCGGCTCCGCCGCCGGTTAATCATTTCTCACAGCCTGCGCTATCATCTAACGATATCTATACATTCGATTACAGCATGATTGGGCGCAAAAAGCCCTGCCGTTTGTACTCGGCAGGACCATGTTATATTACACTCTATTTCTCGTTAAAATACTGCTGCAGAATCTTCAGGAACAGATTGGGAAACGCGTACTTCTCCATATCTTCCCGGCTGATCCAGCGGTAATCATAGTCAAAGGCTTCACCAAGCAGTGTGCTCGGTACGGCCGTATAGACTTCCTGCTGCTCGGCAACGTGGCCGATCTTGTCCAGCATGTCGGTCGCCGCGCTGACGGCCAGCTGCTGGCGGATATTCTCCAGGCTCTCCGGGGTTGTGCCCGAGAGCTTAATATCAAGCGTACCCTGTTCCAGCTCCTGCATCTTGCTCACCTGCGGCTGACGGGTACCGCGAGATGGCTTGGCATCCGTATGAATGGCCGATGGGTCTGCATCCTTTACGGATACGTCGGCATTCGTATTCGCAGATGCATTGTCGGCTGCAGTTGATGCTGCCTGGTCAGCGGATGTATTCACTTCGGTGCAGAGGAACACACGCATATACCACTGAATATGGCTAAATGTATGCTCTGCAGTCATCCATGCTTCACCCGGCCGTATATCCACGCCTTCATTGTGCAGCGCCTGACTCAGCCGCTGCATGGCTGCTTCTTCGGATAGATCGGCACCGGCGCCAGCTTTTTTGGATTCTTCCGCGATAACATGCGGCAGTTCCCACATGCGTGCGAGCAGTCCTGTCGCCGGACGCTGACGAATCAACACTTTACCCGCATGTTCCCCTTCGCCCTCGATCACCGCCAGCAGACGATGCTCCGGACGCGGAGGCTTGGCCTTGGTCTTGATCGGCAGCTGCTCTTCCATTCCGTTAATTCGTCCTTTGCAATGCTTCATGACCGGACAGGTCAGGCAGTGCGGCGACTTGGGCGTACAGATCAGCGCGCCGAGTTCCATCAGCGCCTGATTGAAATCGGAGGCTCTGCCGGCAGGAATTAACTCGCCGGCCAGCTTTTCCATTTTGATCCGGGTCGGATTCTTGGCAATATCATCCTCCAGGCAAAAATAGCGTGACAGCACCCGCATCACGTTGCCGTCGACGGCAGGCACAGGTACGTTGTAGGCGATACTGAGCACAGCGCCCGCCGTATATGGACCGATTCCCTTCAGTGCGGAGATCTCTTCCGGCGTATCCGGTACGATGCCGCCGTGACGCTCCACGACCTGCTTGGCGGCTGACTGAATATTACGGGCACGCGAATAATAGCCGAGCCCTTCCCAGCACTTGAGCACTTCCTCTTCCGGCGCGTTCGCCAGAATCTCTACGGTCGGGAACTTCTCAACAAAGCGCAGAAAATATGGAATGACCGTATCGACCCGAGTCTGCTGGAGCATAATCTCCGAGATCCAGATATGGTACGGATTCCGGCTGCGCCGCCAGGGCAGATCCCGTTTGTGTTCGTCATACCATGCCAGCAGTTCGCGGCTGAAATAACGCTTCGCTTCCTGTTCTGCTGTTATATTGGACATTCTGATTCTCCCTTGTGTTAAGCCTGTATTCTCTCTACGACAGCGAATGCCGAAGCAATCTCTGTCTGGTGTGAAATGCTCAGATGTACATGGTAGGCTGCCGCTCCACCTTCCAGATCAAGTCTCTCCCAGGCAGCCAGAGACAGCTGAACGACCGGCTTGCCCAGGGCATCCGGCAGTATTTCCATATCGGTAAAATTAATTGTCCGGCCGATCCCGCAGCCAAAAGCTTTGGTGATTGCTTCCTTGGCGGCAAATCGCCCGGCGACAAATTCATTTAGTTTGGCGCCTTTGGTTCTGGAGATGGCGAGTTCCTGCTCGGTCAGTACCCGTTTCATGAATTTCTCACCCTGCGGGCCGCTGATCAGAATGGACAGCCGTTTGATCTCAAGTACATCATGCCCTACTCCATAGATCAAGGTTACTCTACCTCCTGCATGATTGGATTCCCTTATTGTAACAGAGGTGGCGGGATAAATCTCCACTGACGGATGTATTCATCCAATCTTCTTCCATCCTGAAAAGTCCTTGTCTTCATTCGGTTACAACGCTGCTGCACACTCTCTGGCAGCAGATATCTCTCCATGAAAAAGGACAGCCCTTCCGAAATGGAAAAAGCTGCCCTTTCCTATTTTATTTTCTTTGATTATACTGCAGTCTGCCGGGAAGTTATATTAGATACCCGGAATCGGATCGCGCTTGTGCGCTGTACGTTTGTAATACGACTCCAATTTTTCCGCTACTGCAGGAGCGATAGTTTTGCCTTCCAGATAGTCACTGTTATCGGCATAGCTGATACCCAGTTCAGTCTCATCTGTCTGGTTCTCCCACAGACC
Source organism: Paenibacillus sp. Z6-24 (assembly GCF_054161335.1). Lineage (NCBI taxonomy): Bacteria > Bacillati > Bacillota > Bacilli > Caryophanales > Paenibacillaceae > Paenibacillus > Paenibacillus sp. Z6-24. Next base: position 4,491,329 of record NZ_CP096398.1, read on the forward strand.
GGCTGTAGGGGCTTTGTCCAGGATCGACTGAGGAACGCCCAGATGGGAAGCCAGCTGGCGCACCTGACGCTTGTTCAAGCTGCTGAGCGGCGTGATATCCACGGCACCATCACCATATTTGGTAAAGAAGCCCGTGATCGCTTCGGAGGCATGATCCGTACCTACAACCAGCAGATTCAGCGCATTGGCAATACCGTACTGTACCACCATGCGTGTTCTCGCTTTGATATTTCCTTTGGCCTGTGGAGTGATCGGCTGCTGCTCCAGCTGAGGCATCACGCTGTTCACGATGTCTTCGATCGCATCCACGCCTTTTTGTATATTGGTCTCAACTTTGTATTTCAGGTCAAAAGCTTCTGCCGTCGCATAGCTGTCATGGATATCCACCTGGGAACCATAAGGCTGGAAGACACCAACCGTCTTGTATTCCTTGCCTGTAGACTCGCTCAGCTCATCGGTCGCGCGCTTGCACAGACCTGCAGCGACAGCGCTGTCGATTCCACCGCTGATCGCAATCAGAAGTCCGTTGGAACCGGATTTCTCAATGTAGGATTTCAGAAAATCCACACGCTTGCGAATTTCTGTTTCCGGTTCGATTGTAGGTTGAACTTTCAGGTCATCAATAATTTGCTGCTGCATACTCATATTGTCATCCACTCCTTCGGCTATTCTGATCTGTTCTGCGGCTGTACTGGCATGGCTTCTTCCGAATCGCAAATCTTGTGACGCCTGGTACCCCGATCCCCGAAGCCACCAGCACAGCATTCATTCTATTAATATATACCCAAAACACAAACATCCTGCAACCATCACATAAAGTGACAGGTGCAGGATGTGCATAACAGCTGCCCAGGATTACTGGCAGTATTTTGCGAAAGCTTCGTTCAGTGCTTCTGCAATATCTTCAGCCGAATGATTCTCGATCTGATGACGCTCAATAAAGTGAACCAGTTCGCCGTCTTTGAGCAGCGCAATCGACGGGGAAGATGGTGGGTACGGAGCAAAGTACTCACGCGCTTTGGCAGTGGCTTCTTTGTCCTGACCGGCAAATACAGTATACAGATGATCCGGCTTCACGCTGCCCTGCAGGGCATGGGCTACACCCGGACGACATTGTCCCGCTGCACATCCGCAGACGGAGTTGATAACAACCAGTGCTGTACCGGAAGCATTCTCCAGGCTCGCTTCCACCTCTTCAGGTGTACGCAGCTCGGTAATTCCGATGCTGGTCAGCTCATCACGCATCGGCTGAACCATATCTCTCATATATTGATCAAATGACATGGACATCTTATTCACTCCTTACTTTTAATAAGCATTAACTTATATTATACACAGGTTGCCCAAGAATACCAACGAATGAGGCCGAATTCGGGCAAATTTTATCACATTATACCTGCAGAAATGAGGATCTTCTTACTCGTGAAAACGAGAAGCATTTAGCTCTCCGTACTCCTGTCCCATGGAGAACCGGAGAAATTAGGCCAACTCTTCCGATGCCTCTTCTTTGGGTCCAAACGAATGCGAGAAAATAACCGAGAACGTTGTGCCTTCCCCTTCCACCGAATCCACTACAATACGGCCTTGATGACGCTCCACAATACTAAGGCAGAGGGACAATCCAAGCCCCGTACCTTTGGCTTTAGTCGTATAAAAAGGCTCGAACAGCTTGTCCAGCTTCTCCTGCGGTATGCCGGGACCCGTATCGCGGATGCGCATGATCACTTCATGGGCAGTCGCTTCCGTCTCGATCGTCAGCTCACCCTTATCTTCCATCGCTTCCATGCCGTTGCGTGCCAGATTGAGGATTAACTGCTTGATCTCTTTGGAGTTCAGATCCAACCGAGGTACATCCTGACCTGGAATAAAGGCAATTGACTGTCCACGCAGGTTGGCATCCGCCCATAACAGCGGCAGCAGCTCCTCGATAATGGCATGCAGATCATACAGCTGCTTTTCAACAATCCGATTCTGCGCCAGAGATAAAAAGTCATTGATAATACTGTTTGCACGGTCCAGCTCATCCATAACGATCAGATAATAATGATCGAGAGACGCCGGACTTTTCTCGCGCATCAGCTGCAGGAATCCGCGAACGACTGCCATCGGGTTGCGTATCTCGTGCGTAATGCTGGCCGCCATTTTGCCGACCAGGCTGAGCTGCTCGACATGACTCAACTCGTTGCGCAGACGTTCCACTTCGGTAATGTCCTGGGCAATGACCACCACACCGGTCAGATTATGCTCCGGTAACTGGCGAATCGGTGCTACACTAATATAGAATGTTCCATAATCCAGTCGCATCAGTTCATTATGAATAGCTTGTTCCTCAGGCAGCTGTTGAATGATTTCGATCGTATGCTTGAGTCCGGGCGTAATCTTTTCCGGGTCCAGTTGAAAGAGATTTACGCTCAGCGCTGTCTCCCTCGTAATGTCAGGCAGCGAACGCTGGAGAATTTCCAGGGCCCGTTCATTAATAGCTGTAATTTGCCCAACGGCATCAATGGATGTGATCATCATCGGTGCCACGTTCATAATTTGCCGGAGCTTCTCCGCTTCGGTGATGACACGGTTGGACAGATCCAGCATTTGCTGATTCAGCTGCTTGCGCTCCATGATCCGCTCAATCGCCTGAATCGAATAACTTCCTGCAATCATCGCAGCTCCGACAATCAGAAGAATGACCCACCAGGTAGAGGAATCCAGATTATGAAGGCGCATACGCAATCCGGCAGCAAGCATCGTCAAGGTAGCGCTTAACAGGATGAGCAGCCCGGTAAGCAGCCGCTTTTTCCGAATGGAGGATCTGATGAATTTAGGCGAGCACAGCGCAGCGGCAGGATATAATAACACACCGCTATGAACGAGAAAATCGATCATTCCGCTGCCGGCACCAAATATTAGATACATCAGTGTCTCCAGTATCAGCAGCAGAAGCCCGCGCACAGCTCCTATGTAAAGCACTCCAATAATCAGAGCCACAAGGCTCATCTGAATTTCAAGCGTAATTGCACTATATATGGAGAGTATCCAGCAGATCACAATGCTGAACGCAGACGAGAGCATAAGAATCGGGGAATATCCCCGCCAGGTCAGTCGTACACTGTGCAGGGAATCATCGCCGCTGCGTTCCACGATGTTCGAGAACAAAAACACGGCAGATCCTACAGCCAGCATTTGCAGCAGGATTTCCTTTACTGCAATAATAATGATGGGCCCCTCCCTCTCTCTCTGTCGTAATTCGATTAAAGCATAGCAGGCCAAACATTACAATATATAGTATGTTGACCCAGCATTTTCAAAACACTAATACAATACCCTTAATAAGGCCAATTATAAACAGATTCCTGCCGACCTGACCGTTTGCTGCTCGTCAGGACGCCAAAATAGTCGAAAGCCTTGAATTTTAGCCGTTTTTCCCCTGGGATTAATGGTATATTAAAATAGCGATTTATGACATCAGATAAAAAGGAAAGATACATTTGAAATACGATATTATTGTAATTGGCGGCGGCTCTGCCGGCCTGATGGCCAGTGTAGCTGCCAGTGAAGACGGTGCCAGTGTACTGCTGGTGGATAAAGGCAACAAGCTGGGCCGCAAGCTCGGCATCTCCGGCGGCGGCCGCTGTAATGTGACCAATGCCAAGGAAATTGACGAACTGATCAAATATATTCCCGGCAACGGGCGTTTTCTGCATAGCGCTCTCGCCAAATTCAGCAATACGGATATTATGCGCTTCTTTGAAGACATGGGTATCGCCCTCAAGGAAGAAGACAATGGACGCATGTTCCCGGTGACCGACAAGGCCAAAACGGTCGTTGACGCGCTGGTGAATCGGGTACGCGCCCAGGGCGTGGATATCCGGGTTAACAGTCCGGTAGCGGAAGTGCTGTACGAGGACGGCAAAGTATACGGTGTACGTCTGCGCTCCGGTGAAGTTATCCGCAGCCATGCGGTGATTATTGCCGTAGGCGGCAAATCCGTACCGCAGACCGGCTCCGAAGGAGACGGCTATCCATGGGCAGAACAGGCAGGACACACGATTACGGAGCTGTATCCGACCGAGGTGCCGATCACCTCACCGGAATCCTTTATCCAGAGCAAGGAACTGCAGGGATTGTCCCTACGTGATATCAGTCTGACCGTATGGAATCCAAAAGGGAAAAAACTGGTCACGCATGACGATGATATGCTGTTCACCCACTTTGGCATCTCCGGCCCGGCGGCTCTGCGGTGCAGCCAGTATGTCGTCAAAGCACTCAAAAAGTTCCCGGTCACTTCGGTACAGATCACCCTGGATATCTTCCCGGACAAAACAGCCGATGAGATCTATCAGGAGGCGCTTCAGCTCGCCGAACAGGAATCCAAAAAGGCGATCAAAAACGTACTCAAAGGCTATATTCCAGAGCGCCTGATTCCGCTCATTTTGCAGCGCTCGAATCTGCCGGATGATCTCACCTATCATAATATTCCAAGACAGCAGTGGATGGAGATGGCTCGCCTGATCAAGCAGTTCCCGATTGCGGCCAACGGCACACTGTCGCTCAAGGAAGCCTTTGTGACCGGCGGCGGAGTGAACCTCAAGGAAATCAATCCGCAGACGATGGAGTCCAAGCTGACCCAGGGGCTGTATTTCTGCGGGGAAGTGCTGGATATTCACGGTTACACCGGCGGATATAACATTACAGCTGCCTTTACGACCGGACATACAGCCGGCAAAAGTGCAGCTGCGGCATTGCAGGAATACCTCGGATAAGCAAAGCCCGCTATCGCCTGCTCCAGTCAGCTTCCTTCTATATAGAAGAATGCAGAAGTACAAATTCTCATCATAAAGCCCTTTGCGCTCGCAAAGGGCTTTTCCTGTTGGCTATATTTTCATCTTGCTTATATGTTCATCCAAAGACTCGGTTACATCTGCCACCCATACGCACCCTGCTGCTCATTCAGATAGCGAATCAACGCTTCGGTATAATCGGTCTGGATCATATTGAATCCGCGCTGCTGATGCCACTGCCAGCCCTGCTCAGGGTCGATCAGTGAAGCACCATCCGTATGACCGCCGCACAGCGAATCCCACATCGTATTCACCCATAGTCGGCAATCCTCGTCCTTGATCTCCTGCAGCACAGATGGATGAATCAGCATACTGTCTTCCTCTTCAAAGCAAATCTCCACGGCCTGTGGACGGACCTGGCTGAACAGCGCATTTAGATCGTATACCAGCGGTGCATTGGATTCATCCAGAATATGCATGTACAGAGGCGGTTTAATTTTATCCTGCAAAAAATGCTGTACCTCTTCCGGGGGTGCACTGCTTTTGAACAGGGCATGATCCACCGTACCGGTACGCAGCAGCGCCGCATATACTTCTTCGCGAAACTCCCAGCATTTGTCCAGATTGACCATCGCCTTGCTGCGGATCAGGATCAGCGCTTCCTCGAGCGTGGGGATCGTATAGTTGGTCAGCGGCTGACCGGCGCCTCCCTGATACTGACGCAGTCGCAGGCTGCGCAGCTCGGACAGCGTCATATCGGCGATTCGGCCGGTTCCATCGGTCATCCGGTCCACAGTCTCATCATGCATCAATACAAGCGCACCATCACGCGTACGATGCACATCAATCTCGATCATATCAGCCCCTGCCACGATCGAATACTGAATCGCCGCCAGAGAGTTCTCCGGTGCCTGCTTCCAGTTGCCACGGTGTGCAGCGACCATCATCCGCCCCCGGCTATCGAGGAAGCTGGATATAATCTCTTCAATCACAGGCCTGTACTCTTCACGCCAGATCGTCACGGAATCATCTCTCATCGCATCTATTCTCCGATTCATATATTCACTCATATCCTTAGGGTAATGTTGGAAAATGACTTTCTACTACTCTACCGCCTGAGCGTTAACTGTAATGGATATTTGTGCAATCCCTATGTAAAAGCTTCAAAACAGTTACCAACACTATATACACAAATTAGGACCAGATATCAACCGTTTTTACCCAAGTTATCAACATGTTATACACAGCCTGAGGATAGATTTCAGTAAATTCTTACCATTCTATACACAGGCAAAAATAAATATGCAAAAGATTACGTGGATAAATAGTGGGAAATAGCCGTTTTTTTCGAAATGATTGCATATGAGTACAAAAATATTCATAAAATCCACCCTTTTAGAGGTCCTGTTTATTTATGCACATTGTTATCCACAAATTCTATCCACTTATCCACAAAAAGTACACAGGTCATGTATAACTATTTTCCATTTTTCATTTATAGCCTATTTGCAAAAAAAATAGTTATCCACACCCTATCCAACGTATTTGCGTCTCCCTTTTTCCATCTACTTAAACGCAATTTAAGATTTAAATTTAATATTTAAAAAGTCCGGCATTGTGACAAATCACATATTCTTCTAATTTAAATGGATATAAGATAAACCTAGATTAACGTTCCTCTTCTATCACTTTATCCAATCGATTCTATAGAACTCATCATCAGAAAGGGTGACTGTATCATGATTAACATGTCTATGAACAATACCGAACAATCCATGCATCTATACCGTGTCTTCGCCAAGGCTTTCAAAAGTTTGAGTGAACATGCTGTCGCCGGCAGCAAAATCGAAGGCTTCAACTCTACCGCTTTTTCCGTTATGGAAGTACTATATTTCAAGGGCGCCCAGCCTATTCAGCAAATCGGGGCCAAACTGCTGCTGCAGAGCGGCAACGTTACCTATGTGATCGACAAACTGGAGCATGGCGGACTGCTGCGTCGTCATCCTTGCCCTACCGACCGTCGTGTGATTTATGCCGAGCTGACCGACCGCGGACGTGCCATGATGGACGAGATCTATCCGAAGTATGAAGACCGTCTCAGCTATGCCCTGGGCGGGTTGAATGTACAGGAAAAGGAACAACTTATCTACCTGCTCAAAAAGCTCGGTATGGAAGCTGAACGCCTGTCTCCTGCTGCGCGTAAGTAATCATTCACGCACTCAATATATTGTATATGCAAAAAGCCATTTCTATTTCTCCAGCCGCATACAGGCCGGGAAAAGGAAATGGCTTTTTGAGCAGCAGCCCGTCTCTGTTCTTCATTCCGATTAATGAACAGTATGGACATGCTTATACCGGGCTGGCTGCTTCGATCAATCGTCCCTGCTCCAGAGTGAGTATACGATCCGCCCCCGCAAAAAGCTCCGGTTCATGGGTAACGATCAGCAGCGCAGCTCCCTGGCCTACCGCCCTGCGGCACATATACAGCAGACGGTCGATGGTCAAATAATCTGCCGCCGAGCTGGGCTCGTCCAAAATGTACAGCGGACGCGGCAGCAGGAACTGACATACAGCCGCCAGCAGGCGCTTTTGCCCGCCACTGAGACTGTATGGAGAATCTTCGCGCCGCTCCAGCAGTCCTGCAAATCGCAGCATATCCTCCGTCTCCTGCCTGTAACGATCCGGCAAAAGATCACGAGGATGCAGATTCAGACTCGCCCGGACACCGTATACACACTCTTCCCAGACCGTTGCGGCGACCCACTGGTGATCCGGATGCTGGAACAGATACGCCGTATCCGCAGCCCGGTCATAGATCGACTGCCTGGCAGTATCCTGGTGGTTACGGTAAATGCTTCGGATTGGCGGCTGCAGCAGACCGGACAGCAGACGGGTCAGTGTCGTCTTGCCGGAGCCATTGGCACCGCATAGCAGTACCATTTCACCTGGTTGCAGAATGAGATGGACGTGATCCAACGCCGGACGAAGTGCGCCGGGGTACATATAGGTCAGACCAGATACTTCCACAACAGGCTGTCGATGATGATCCTCATTTGCAAAAGGTAGATTAGCTGTATCGTTATCTATAGAAGCATCTGCCTGCTGATCATTATGACTCACTGTACCATGGGGTAAAATATACATCTGCTCCAATAATTCACGGTGATTGCGCAGCAGCTCAGCTGGCGGTCCTTCCAGCAGGATACGTCCTTCAGACAGGATTACGACCCGGCTGCACTGCAGGACAGTCTTGTCCCAACGGGCAGAAGCCGTAATCAGCGTGCCTCCGGATTCGTGCCAGTGTTCCATGATGCGCAGCATATCCTTTTTTCCTGCCGGGTCCAGACTGGCTGCAGGTTCATCCAGAATGAGCAGCTGCGGTTCCAGTGCCAGGGCAGCGGCCAGCGCTGTACGCTGACGCTGGCCGCCGGACAGCTGGTGTACATATTCATGGCGAATCGATTCCAGATTCAGCGCTCTGGTCAGACGATCCAGCCGGCGGCCGATCTCCTCGCCCGGAACGCGCAAATTCTCCGGTCCAAAAGCAATCTCATCTTCGACCGTGCCTACGACCAGCTCGGCATCCGGGTCCTGTCCCAGCGATCCCATCCGGCTGGCGAGCAGACCCGGCTCTGCTGATCCGGGGTCCATATCGCCAATACGTATCGTTCCTTCACGCTGGCCGCCGGCAATCCTCGGCAGCTGTCCATTGATCACACGGCAGAGCGTCGATTTGCCGCTGCCGCTGCTGCCGATAATCATCAGCCACTCACCGACATGCACATCCAGCGAGATCTGCTCCAATGTCCGGTGATCGCTGTCTTCATACGTGTAGGATACTCCGCTGAGTTGTACGAACGGTGCTGAATCGGTAAGCATATTAACGCTCTTTGGAGAAAGCGGCAAAACGGCGCAGCAGTCCCGTGCGGCCAATCGCCTTGCCAAATACAACCGTCAACATGCCGCACAGAATGACACCGCTGGCGATTCGTACGATCATCGCGATACTCAGCACGGTCATACCCCATTTGGAATAACCGAACATCTGGATCGCTACCAGGAACCAGATCGGTACCATGGCTCCGCCGACCAGCATCATTACACCCATCGACCAGCGGCGGTAGCGCAGCAAGGCAAAGATCAATTCCGCGATCATCATATAACAGATCGCTGCCGCAAAGGCCGAAGCAATCCCGTACGATGTACCGACAAAACACTGCACCAGCGCACCAAGTGCATAGGTGATTACTGCCGTACCCGGTTTACGGATAATATAGTAGGCCAGCAGTCCGTAAACCATATACAGACCGGTAATGCTGGACGTCATAATCGGACCGCCGATACTGCTCAGCAGCTGATTTACCCCGGACAGGTACATGGTCATTACCGCATTGGCCGTCGCCAGCAGAGCCATGAGTACAATCTCCATCGTGGTAAATGCCTGCAGGGTTTTATTTACACTGCGATTCATTACATTGCTCATGAAATGGTTCTCTCCTCAAACTTATAATTGTTAACTACATTTAATAATTTAGGTTAACAATATGAATAAGTCAATTTTTTCTTTGTATGCCCCCGTCTACGATCAGGAAAGTTATACTACAATATATAATACAATTGTGACCAGCACACTGCCCCCCATCCAGTACCGTGCTGATGATGGCAGTACAAACGGATGATAAAAGGTGCGATCCGGGTAAGCCCCGAATCCCTTGGATTCCATAGCACCGGCAATATGCTGGATGCGGCGGATCGAGCCGGTAAACACCGCCCCCATGTAATCTTTGGTCTGCAGCAGTGCAGCCAGTCCCCTTGCTTTGCGCTGACCGCGCAGCCGACGGGCAGCCAGGATCAGCCGGGCTTCTTCACGCAGCAGCGGCAAAAATGTCAGTGCAAGCGCTAGACCATATGCCAGCCGGTAAGGCACTTTCAGCTTCAGTACAAGCGCGCCCACCAGTTCACGGTAATCGGTCGTCATCGACAGAGCCACCGATGTCAGACACAGGATAAAAATGCGCAAGGTCATCACTGCCCCATATTCCAGTCCACCGGAAGTCAGCTGCAGTGCTCCCCACTGCCACCAGATATCACCCTGTCTGACCGACAGCATGGATAGGCCGAAATATGGAATGCCGATCGCAGCCAGCAGCCGGATCAGCGGGGTACTCACCATTTGTCCAGAACCGAGCGCTATAGCGATCCATACAGCGGCAAATAACAGCAGCTGCGGCAGCACGTGTTCGATATGAACGGCCAGCACCGAGACGCACAGCAGCATGACCATTTTGGTCAGCGGGTCCATCCGGTAAAGAAAGTTGAGGGGCCACGGTTTATTTTTCGTTACAGTCATGCGATCTATCCTTTCTCTAATGGAACATTCATATATTGACGAAAAACCGCCGCCCCGTCAATCCCCAATCGTTTGCCTATGTCTCTTCCGCCTGACTTCGCACAAAAAGAGCGTATCCCATAATGCATTATGGGATACGCTCTTCTCATGAAAGAAGACCGCTGCAGCCTATGTAGTCAGCGATCAGACAACGACAGATGATTTTTTTTCCGAACGGGTGCGGTCAGAGAGATTACCGGTCTGATGGGAGACCACTTCACTGCACAGCATAGTAAGACGTTTGCGAATTTCTTTGAGTTCTCCGATACCTGTGCCGGTGATCATATATTCCTCACCATTGGCCGTCAGCATATTTTCCGTAGTGAGATGCTCCAGTTCCTGCTTTACTTCGCGATCTCCTACACGATAGCCGTGACTCTCCAGAATCGGCTGCATATCGTTGATCGTCAGCTTGTGCTGAGTAGCCTGGTGCAGCATGTGAATTCGAATAAAAAGATTTTGTACCTCCGCATGCATATACTCTTCTCTCCTTCCAGTGATGTGTAAGTATGAAGGCCGTGTATCCATTCCTGGCTAAGAGTTCGTTCAAACAGGGAATAGCCGCGGCAGATCTAGCCTTTTCTGTCCTTAAGGGATTCATGCTGTACTTACCCCCCTTGCCAGCTTGGTAAACATATTTCCGGGCGTTTATTCCAAATTTTACCTTATGAGCCGAGACGGTTCATTGCTGCAGATTACATCGTATCTTCATTTGCAAAAACACCTGCGGGTTGTATACTATCCCTATGCGCTGTTACCGAAGTCCCGCTTCCGTACAGCTGCCATCCCTGCAGAAAATGATCTGTAAATTCTATTTCGGAAAAGGTGAATCTCATGTTTGAAAATATAGCTTATTCCGGTTCCCGTGAAGAGCAGTACAGCATGGCGCTAAGCCAGCTCAAAGGCCTTATTCACGATGAACCCGACCGCATCGCCAATCTGTCCAATGCATCCGCTCTGCTGAAGCAGTTTCTGACCGATACCAACTGGGCAGGCTTCTATCTGTATGACGGCAAGGAACTGGTACTCGGTCCTTTCCAGGGTCTGCCTGCCTGCATCCGTATCCCGCTGGGCAAAGGCGTATGCGGTACGTCCGCAGCAGAGCGTCGTACGATGCTGGTCGCCGATGTGCATGAATTCCCCGGCCATATCGCCTGTGATGCCGCATCCAACAGCGAGATCGTTGTACCGCTGGTCAAAAACGGCGAACTGATCGGCGTCATCGATATCGACAGCCCGCTCAAATCCCGCTTTGATGAACAGGATCAGAAGTTCCTTGAGGAATTCGCTGCGATTCTGGTACAGGCTATCTGAGCAGTTTGAACGTTTTACGTCCCGTTTTATCGGTTTCATATTTAACGCTTGTGTTTGCCATACATGTTAATCGTTTATGCTGCAGGCAGCTTTATTCATTTCTGATGAGTAAGGCTGCTTTTTTTATACTTGCAGTCATTATCTTTAAATTAAGATTATTTTCTTAAAAGGCTTGATTTCTTTTTTATTTGTAGTATCATTATAAAAGTAAGTAACAAACATTTACATATAAACGAGGAGGATTACCGAATATGTCTACTGAATTTATGAAAGCTCTTGAGAACCGCCGCTCCATCTATGTGATCAGCAAGGAATCACCAATCGAGGACAGCCAGATTCAACACATCGTTGAAGAAGCTGTTAAATATACACCATCTTCCTTTAACTCCCAGAGTGCACGTGTAGTCGTACTCGTCGGTGAGCAGCATGACAAGCTGTGGGATATCACGACCGAAACGCTGCGCGGTATCGTGAACAATGAAGAAGTATTCCAATCCACTGCCGACAAAATGAACATGTTCAAAAACGGTTACGGTACCGTATTGTTCTTTGAAGATATGGACATTATTGCAAATCTGCAAAATCAATTCGAAGCTTATCGTGATAACTTCCCACTGTGGGGACAGCAGGCTAACGGTATGTTGCAGCTGGTAATCTGGACTGCACTGGAAGCAGAAGGTCTGGGTGCTACTCTGCAGCACTACAACCCGATTATCGACGAAGAAGTGAAATCCACGTGGAACATTCCTGCACAATGGCAGCTGGTCGCTCAAATGCCTTTTGGCAAACCGGTCGCACCTGCTGGCGAGAAAACGTATCAGCCGGTAGATGAGCGCGTGAAATTTTTCAAATAATACAGGCTCCCATCATGCATAACGCATAACAAAAGCTCCTGCCATCCGATTGCGGTGACAGGAGCTTTTTTCTGTTGTGGCTCATATGAAACTGCGTATTATTCGCCGACCGAGCTGCCGTCTTGATACTGGGTACGGATACGCAGCACATTGCCGTCTTTATCCAGATCCAGACGTACGGTTGTACCTTGCAGCTCTTCATTTTGAGGCTCTTTGTCGCCTTCAAATTGGGCAGACTTGGTATATGTCTTTTCTTTCTCACCCTGCTTGATGACAACCTGGGTAGCTGTCTCGGATACATACTGTCCTACCAGATCCTGCTGGGAATTATCTGCATCATCTGCCTGGTCGGCAGGCTGGGCTACAGTGATCGTGCTGTCCTGTGCACTCAGCGTGACACTGATCTGCTGTCCCGCTAGATCGGTAGAAGGCGGCAGGGAAGATGCAGGCTCATATGAATTGCTCTTAGGAATGACCAGCTGCTTGCCATTGACCTCCAGCGTCATCGTATCTTCATTCTCAGCTACATAAGTACCTACAAGGTTATAATCCGAGTCGGTATTGGACTTGTTCGGATCGCTGGAATACTGGCGGAAATCCGCATCTGTCGTTACCGGATTGGTATTATCCTTTCCGGTATCGTCCGGTTTGGATTCGGAGGCACTTTGTCCGGCTGTTGTCGGATCATTGCTCTGACTTTCCTGTGCATCGCTGCAGCCTGCTATCACACTGGACAGCAGCAATGCTGCTGCTGCGCTCATTTTAAATGTTTTTATCATCATGCCAAGCCCCTCTCTGTAATCTCCGTTACGGGAATCAATTTACACACTCACATGTTTCTTTACCCCAAACCGAGGTAGTTCCAAACCTTAATTAAAGAGAGCACCCTGCCCATTACAATTCAAACGCTTCCGCCAACAGCTCGATCGCGCGCATTCGGTTGGCAAATCCGTAGATCAGCGGCAGAATCAGCACTTCATCCGCCTCATAGTCGGCAGACAGCTGTTCAATCCTCTCCCGTACGCGATCAGCGGTGCCCACAATCATCCGGCTGCGATTGCGGGATATGACTTCCCGATCCTTCTCCGTATACTCCTGGGATTGTATTGTTGCCGGTGCCGGGAAAAAGGACCGGCGCTGTCCCTTGTTCTCCGACATCAACAGCCAGTAATCCCAGCTCCGGGCCAGCTGTTCGGCCTCTTCCTCTGTATCCGCCACTGTCACGAAGATACCGACCATGCCTTTTGGTTTGGCCAGTCCGGCGGAAGGACGGAAATTCTCCCGGTACTGCCGCATAGCTGCACGACCGACTGAAGATGCATTAATAAAATGGGCAAAGGCCAGCCCGGTCCCATGAACAGCAGCCAGTTCCGCTCCTCCCCGGCCGGTGCCCAGCATCCACAGTTCCGGCCAGGTATCGATCATCGGCGTTGCTTTCAGGCCTGGAAAGCGGTGATCCGGCGACTCTTCATCATGGAGATAACGAATCAGATCTCCGAGCTGCCGTTCATAAGGTACAGTCTCGGTACGACCTTCGTTCAGCGCCTGCTTGCCAATCCGGCCAGCGCCGGCAGCCCTTCCGGCTCCGAGATCGATCCGTCCCGGGTGCAGCGCCTCCAGCATACGAAAGTTTTCTGCTATTTTGTAAGCACTGTAGTTGGGTAGCATGACGCCGCCTGAGCCAATCCGGATACGTTCGGTTCGGTCAGCCAGATGCATCATCAGCAGTTCCGGATTACTGCCGGCGAGCGGCGGCAGATAATGATGTTCCGATACCCAGAATCGGCGATACCCCAGCCGGTCTGCAGCGCGCGCCAGCTCGGCGGTCTGCTGCAATGCGATACGGTCGTTACCGCCTTCATCTACCGGTGAATAGTCCAATATCGATAATGAAATCATGTTAATTCTCTCCTTTTCCGATATATATTCCATTATTTTCCATGTTTCATATGGTGTATTCTGCGTTAAGTTCAAAAGGGTGTATAGATTCCTAAATATACCTATTATTTTTTTGCGATTCCTAAAATATTATCAGCAACTAATTCTATATAATCATGTATAATGAATCAAACATGTTTTACATAAAAAACCAGCAAAGAGATATTCATCCTTTCTCTTGTTGAAGGAGTGTTTCCACTACCCGCTTATTGCTAAAACTACACAAAAAAGGAGCTACTCATGAATATACTTAAGAAAGTAAGTATGTTATTTCTTACTTTAACCATTGTACTGCCAGGTCTGTTCGGTTCTACATCCATATATGCTGCCGATACAGGTACTGCCTCTGATAATGCCGTCTCTTCTGCTGCGCCTTCCAATTCGAGAACAAGCGTACAGTCCGACACTTACGGTCAGCCGGATAACGGCGGCACAGACACGACACCAGATGGGAATTCTGGACCACCTTCTACGGATACAGGAACAGATTCCCAGCCTCCTGCACCTCCAGCAGCTGATACATATCAGAATATTATTACCCGGGTATTTCTAACGGATGCCAACCAGAACGTGATTGATGGTCAGGTCAATCCGGATACCCAGATTGACCCCGATGCGCCGGTATATCTGAATTACGAATGGGCCCTGCCGGATGACGGGTCCTACCATAATGGATCTACCTTTGAATATGATCTTCCATCCGCTTTCCAGCTGTATAACGACATTACAAATGTGCCTCTGCAATTTGAGAATGGCACCGTCGGCAGCTTTAGCGCTACACGCAGCGGACATGTAACGATGACATTTAACGATACAATTGAACAATACTCAAATGTACACGGGACGATGCAGTTCCGTACCGCATTCAGCCAGGAAGTCATCCATGGCAGCACCGAGGTACAGATTCCGGTACCTGTAAATGGCGACTCCCAGTTTATTCTGGTATATTTCAAGCCGGATAAAGGCACTTCCATCAGCAAGCGCGGACAGGCGATCGACCAGAACCATATCGAGTGGACGATCGACGTGAATACAACCAAGGAAAAAATCGAGAATGCGGTAGTGACCGATCCGATCGCTGCAGGCATGTCGCTTGATACCAGCTCGATTCAGCTGTATGCGCTGAATGTCAACGTGGACGGTACCACTACCCGCGGACAAAAGCTGACTTCCGGCTATCAGCTGGAATCCGACAACAGCAGCTTCAAGCTGACATTTGACCAGGTGATTCGCTCGGCTTATCGCATTACCTACATCACCAATATTACAGCGGATGCGCAGAGCAAGTTCACCAACACCGCCTCTTTTGCCAGTAACAAAGGCACACTGACTGCCAAAGCGGAAGTATCGGTGCAGCAGCAGTTTTTGACCAAAAAGGTGGAAAATTACGATGAGAAGACCGGTATTATCTCATGGTCTATCGGTTACAACTTCAACAGTCGTTCGATCCCTCAAGATCAGGCCGTACTGCAGGATCGTTTTAATGCCAGCCAGGAGCTGGTCAAAGATTCAATCAAAGTGTACAACGCAACGACAAACCTGCTTCTCATCGAAGGACAGGATTATACCGTAACACCAGCAGCCATCAAAATCGGTCGCACCGGATTTGATCTGAAGTTCCTGTATGATATCAACTCTCCCTACACGATCAAGTATCAGACCCAACCGGTCAATCGTGTGGACAAAGACGAGAAAGTGACCAATACCGTCACTTCAGGCGGAGCAACCGGCACGGCTTCACAGGTTATCAAAAATGTCGTGTTCACTAAAGTGCTGAGTGATGCCAACTATATCCGCAAGGATGCGACCTGGAAGCTGACGCTTAACCGTGATGGCTATCCAATGTCCAATGCGATTATCAATGACACGTTCCCGAACAGCGGACTGGAGTTCCAGCAGAATTCCCTGCAGCTTCAACGTGCAGATGGCAGCGTGTATCCTGCGTCTTCCTATACGGTAAGCAGCGATAATTTGCGTTCCGGATTCAAGATCACATTTCACACCGATCTTACGGAGCCCTTAACGATTACTTATCGTACTCTGTTCGATCCGGAATGGAAAAAGGACAAGACCGATGCATCGTTTCTAAACCATGCACAGCTATCCTGGATCGAAAATGGAAAAACACGTACAGCCGATGCAGAAGCACGCTTCTGGCCGGATAGCATGACCGTAAATAACGGTTCCAAGGATGGTTGGTACAATGCCACTACCAAGGAAGTCACCTGGAACATCAAAGCCAATTACAGCAGCCGTCAGCTGACCAATGCCTATATCGAGGATATGCTGGAACCGGGTCAATCGTATGTACCCGGATCCCTGCAGGTCAACCATATGAATCTGGTGGGCGTCTGGAATAGTGTAACCCGTGGCAAGACCGTTGCTCCATCCGACTACACTGTCGTCCTTCCAGCTGATGGTGAAGATGGCGGCAGGCTGCAGCTACGCTTCAACAAGCCGATCAATTCGCCGTATTGGATTACCTTTAAGACCACTCTGGAAAATCATGTGGTGAAGCCGGCGATCCGTAACAATGCTATCCTGCACAGTGATCAGGCCGTCTACCCATGGGCCGCGTCTGTGAGCATTCCCAAAGGTGGAGAATATGTATCCAAAACAGGTACACAGGATGGCGACAAAATCTACTGGACCGTCTATATTAACCGTGGACAATCCTATGTGGAAAACGCCCGGATTATCGATCAGCCGACAGCGAATCAGATACTGCTGACCGACTCCTTTAACCTTTACTCGGCCAGTGTCGCCAGCAACGGCGGATTGGCCAAAGGAACCAAACTGGTAAGCGGCACCGATTACAAACTGAGCATTATATCAGGCAGTCCGGAGCAATTCGAACTGATTTTCCTCAAGCCGATCCGCTCCGCCATGATTCTGGAGTATACCTCCATGATTACGGCAGAAGACAGAGAGCAAATCGGTAACACGGTACAATTTGCCGGAGATGGCATTACAACCGGCACAATAGATACGACCAAGGAAATCATCGTGCGTACATCTTCCGCTTCCGGTACAGGTACAGGAGTAGTAGGCAACCTGATCGTAAGCAAAGTCGACAAGGATGATGCAACACTTCCACTGGAAGGCGCAACTTTTGTTTTACAAGATGCTGCCAAAGCCAGACCGGCAATAACCGTTACTACCGATCCGCAGGGCAGGGCTTTATTTACCCGACTGCTGTACGGTAATTATACCTTGCAGGAGACGATTGCTCCTGCCGGTTATACACTGGATCCGACTATACACACGATAACGATCAATTCCAGTATCAAGCAGACCAATAATGCGCTGTTCCTGACGCTAACCAATACCAAACAGCCAACGGTACCTCCTGGAAATCCAGGAAACCCAGGTACTCCCGGCACCCCGGGTAGTCCAACAGACAATAAACCCGATAACGACAAGCCGGGAACGCCGGGAACTCCACCGGGTGGCGGCAATCCATCAGGGAGTACACGGGTAACGGAACCAACCATTCCGGTTGAGGACGAGCCAACCCCATCAGGTACGGTCGATCCGATACCATCCAATCCGTCCGTACTGCCGGAAACATCACCTCCGGTACCAGGCAATCCTGCCGAGCCGGATATGCCGATTCCGGATGAACCTGTTCCAAGCGGAACTGTTCCACCGGCACCTGCTCAACAACCGGATATCCCGGTGAGTGACGAGCCGGTACCGCAGGGAACGACGCAGCCGGATCGTACTCCATCCCTGCAGCAGCCGATGCTGCCGCAAACAGGGGAATCCAGTCGGATGCCATTCTGGCTGACCGGTGCAGCACTGCTGGCAATGGGCCTGGTATTGTATCAGGTACAGGCCTCACGCAGACATTCTGCTGAACGCAGAACATCCGGGAAATAAAATAAGATCATTTCATACAAAGCACCTGTCATCCGTTCGATGAGATTGGATCATCCTATACGGAGGACAGGTGCTTTTTTGTGATGGTACCGAAGCAAGACCGTAAGTTAGATTTTCAGCATATAGCCGATATCGGATGCTGCCGTCGGATAGGCATACAGTACATCACGCAGCTGATCGATCGTCAGGTTCAGCCGCATTGCGATGGCAAAATGATTAAGCAGCTCGTCCGCTTCTCCGCTCAACAGATGGGCGCCGAGTATTTTTCGACTGGTGGTGTCGATAATAATTTTGGCCATCGAGGATGATTCATTGGTACGCTTGTACGTATACCAGGACGAAGTATCAAATGTATTGATCTTCACATGATCGCCCAGTTTGCGGGCTTCCTCTTCCGTCATGCCAATTGCACCCAGCTTGGGAAGGGTAAAGGCTACGCTTGGCATTTCCCGGTAATTGGGTGTGCGTGTATTGCCATTCAACAGATTATGGGAAGCCACCTGCGATTCCAGACTTGCGAGCGGTGTCAGCGGCAGTCCCGGAGAATCGGTGCAGTCGCCTGCAGCATAGACGAGCGGGTTGCTCACACTTTGCATGTATTCATTAACATGAATGCCCTTTTTGCCATATTCCACATTGCCCTGATCCAGTTGCATATCCATAATGTTAGGCATACGTCCTGCTCCATGGACGACCAGTCCGCATTCCAGCTGCAGCTCTTTATCACCCTCTGTACCGTTATGACTGGCACGAACCAGATAGCTGGGGCGGCTGACAGCATTGACGTTACGACCGTATTTTTCATTTTCCGCTGATTGCTCATTCTCTGCAGCAGATAGCTGTTCGATGGACTGCAGCGATGTATTCAGGTGAATCTTGATGCCAATCTCCCGGCTCCGCTTGACCAGTTCCTGTACCAGCTCCGGATCGAATCCCTTGAGCGGCTGTTCATCCTTATGCAAAATATGTACCTCTGCACCTGCACGGGCAGCGATATGCGCAAATTCAAACGAAATATAGCCGCCACCGACGAATACGAGCGGAGAAGGCAGCTGTTCCAGATTCAGAAAATGATCGCTGTCTGCCAGGTATTGCTCTCCTGCCACCGATAATGGCGCAGGCTTGGCACCGGTGGCGATCAGGATATGCTTGCCGATCAGCCGTTGGCCGTCCACTTCAATCGTATCCTCGCTGACGAACCCGGCATGTCCGTGAAACGTATGAATGCCTGCATTCTGCAGCTTCTGCTCATGTGCGCCGGGGATATAGTCGGTAAATGTATGCTTGAAGGCCATCAGGTCCGGCCAGTTGATGCGGACGCTGTCTTCTAATCCTTTGCCAACCATCCGTGCAGTACGGTCGACCAGCTCTGCGGCTCCAACCAATACCTTTTTGGGATCGCATCCGCGCAGTGCACAGGTACCTCCGTATTCGCGTGAATCGATAATGGCAACTTCCCAGTTCTGTTCACGGCAGGCTTGAGCCGCAGCGGCTCCTGCACTACCGGTACCGATTACCACGAGATCAAAATGCTGTTCCATCAATTATCGCCTCATTTATCTGAATTCAAGTCACCTGGTTAGAAGTCACTCTCTTATTCTTTTAAACTCCAAATGACAACCACAATCGGCAGCAGTATTGCGTAATGACGAATCTGGTAGCTATAGAGGACAGTGACCGATATCCTACCGTTTTATGCGACTATTCAACCAATTTCATCGGTATACGGCCTGATCTGGCATTATATTGCATTTCTTACCTTTTCAGTCTTTCTTTTTCATGACTTAACGTGTTAAATTGTAAAAATAATCTAATAAATACATAATAGAGGGGTTACTAACATGAAGAACAAATTACTACTGACCTTGATGCTCGCAGCACTGGTTACTGCTTCCTCCGCACTCTCTGCCCATGTAACATACGCAGCAACGGACGATGCACCTGACGGCAGTTATACGATGGACCTGACCAGTAATGCAGATGACAGCGCAGATAGCGCAGCACCTGCCGCAGACAGTAGTGAACAGGATACCTACGATGGCGAAGACAGCCGGACAGACGCCGACCCCGCACTGGTCGAAGAAGCGAGTCAGTTTCTCGAATATTCCGATGCAATGGAACCGCTGTTCACGTACGAGACCAAAGCCTGGGATGCCTACAATATCAATGAATATGTGAAAAGCTCCAATCGCAAACAGGAATACAAGCTGATGACCTACACCGTGGTACCGAACTATACCAAATTCGTATCCGGCATCAAGCTGGTCAAACCGCAAAACGCCGAACTGGCCAAAATCCATGCCAAATATGTAAAAGGGGCCTATCTGGAACTGGAAGGATTTGTACTGTACAAAAAATATGTATCCAGCGCCCAACTCAACGATTCCGTCCTCAACCAGTCCAAGCTCAAACTGAAGGCTGGCGGCAAGCTCATCGACCAATTTAATAAAGAAATCGATAAATATGTCGACAAATTTGATGCATTGCAGTAAAAGCATGCGATCGGCACTACATGACGATCAAATCGCAACCTTATACTAAATAAATACGATTCCAAGGAGTTCACCAACCCATGAAAAAGAAATTAATCCTTTTGCTGGCGCTATCCTTCCTGCTGTCCGGCACCAGTCTGTTTCCGCTGAGTCCTGTCCATGCTGCAGGCGACCAGACAACCAGCAGTTCCGCATCTACCGAAGAATCCACCCGCGATGAACTGAGCGAAGATTATGCAGATCTGGACCCGGCCCTTGTCGCAGAAGCAAACGATCTGCTCGATTACCTGGATCAGCTGGGCAAAATTGCCGCCTATGAAGATAAGGCTGTCGATACGTACAATTCGGTCCGTTATGTCACATCATCCAATCGTAAAAAAACCTATACAGCCATGAACAATACGGTTGTTCCCAGCTATACCAAGTTTGTCACCGGCCTGAAACAGATCAAGCCATCTACACCGGAACTGGCTAAAATTCATGGCAAATACATCAAAGCCGCTTCCCTACAGCTACAGGCGCTAACCCTATTCAAAAAATACGTATCCACTCCTCAATTGAAGTCCGCCACACTCAAGCAGGCGAATCTCAAAGTGGATGCAGGCATCAAAATGCTGCATGAATACTATGAGGACATGAAACAGTATTCGAAGAAATTCGAATAACCGGATTGGTTGCTTGGGATACAGACATATGCTACAGCTGCAAAAAAAGCCACTGCTCGGATCATAATTCCCTATAAGGTATGGATGATCCGGGCGGTGGCTTTTTTGTGGTTGTGTTTCTTCTTGTTCTTATATCTGTATTTGTATTCGTATCTGTATCTATATTCGTACCGGCATTTCATTTGCACTTATAGTGGTAATTGAATTTCATGCTGCTTTTATCCATCCAGTCCCCGGTTGAACAACATTTGGGCTGCAAGTAATCTTAGAGTTATTTCCACGGTGTAATCAGGATCATACTCCGATCTCTTACAGCAGAAAAAGCAGTTCCGGATATTCGCATAGCAACAGCCAGTCAATTAATGCGTTCCTCTTGAAGTAAAGTCACTGTATGAAGACTGGTCGGTATCATAGAACAATACGTCACCATCTTCCACCCGGTATTTTACCTGATAAGGATCGGTTACAAAGTGATCCCGGCTGCCATCGGTATTGTCGTACCCTTCCATGCTCCACCACTGGTTGCTCAGCCGGGCATGGATGTACTGCAGGTGAGGATGCTGGGTGTCTGCGTTCACGATACTTTCAATATCAAAATTCACCGTGATATACCCATTTTTCAGAAAGACCGGTGACTTCTCATCCAGTACATGACTGCGTCCATAGGCGGCCAGATCGGTTCCTCCGGGCACCACATACACCTGCGCAGGCAGGCTGTATTCGCCGTACCACTGTTGTACGCTCGCTGTTACTCTGGCCGGTGAAGCACTGGCGTTTTCTGGACGCTGCTCCGCTGACTGGATAAAAGTACGCAGCGGCGAAGGCAGCAGTTGGATATCATATCCGCCAGTATAGGTCGTCTGGTTGGCTCGCTTCTGAAAAGCGGCAATATACTGCGCCTTGCTCTGCGTCCATCCGGTAGACAGCTCATAGATCGCTGCGGCGGTATCGATCAGATCCTGGGCCGGTACATTGCGCAGCCGCTGATTCAGCGTGACCATGCGCCGCTCGGTATCCTGGCTGGAGCCGATCCGGATAAACTTCCGCTCGTCGGTATGGTAATACAGATCGACCGGCACGCGTTCTGGTGCGGTAGCCGCATCTTTGTCCTGGTAAAAGAATGTCGGAGTGATTCGAATGCCATCTTTGTCACCAAACATATTGCCTTTCGTTTTCAGATCGAATTTGAAATGGTAACCGGTTTTTACAGCAACATTTTTGTAGCCAGACAGAGGATGGCTGCCTCGTATAATCGGCAGGGTATAAGGAGCTGTATTGCCCCTCGCTGCTCCGTCGATACTGCCGGTTCCTACCCAGAAAGATTTACCTGTCGGTTGGCGGCTGCCGCTGCTCTGACGGAAGACACTCTCCCAATTAAAGTCGGCAATATCGGTCACATGGAAATCGTACAGCCGTCCAATGACTTCCACTGCTACCGTATCGGTGGCCACATGATGCGTCAGATTCGTATTGGCATCCGGCTGGGTCGTGAACCCGGTCGGAGCATTCTCGGCGATATTGCGGAAATAGACCGTATAGTCGCCTTCATCGACCCAGACGGGCAGTACAAACACTGTATCCAGTTGACTGACCGGGACATCGATCCAGGTATTTCTCGGATAAAAGTGCTTGCGCTGCTGGTCATAGACGTCGAACGGGAACTGCACCTGCTTGGTTTTGAAATACTTGGCATACTCCCGGCTGCCATAACCGGGATAGGTCGATCCATCCAAGTGCTGCCCGGTAGTGGGGATACGTACGGTAAACGGGCGATCCAGGATCAGCGCCATCCGGCTCGGATTGGGCACGGTTTTCTGGTTATGAGCCTTGTCATCCGAGATGGAGGCATAATCGACGACCGGTGTATGTACGGTGACGGTATTGATGTTCTGGATCGGAAAGTTTTTATTGCCTGATCCCTGTACATTCTCACTCAGCATGGAATAGAAAATGGTTCCACTGGATGACGTACTCGCCTTGTTGACCAGCTTGCTGCTGATCAGCTGGGCACCTTTGTACAGCACTTTTTCACCGGAATCCTTGTAGGAATGAATCTTGGTAGGAGTTGGAATTTCCTTGGGTGCAGGTGCTGTCTTTGTTACCCAGTTGCCGTTCATTACATCGGTATCTTTATGCTCAAAGGTAAATTTAATTTGGTCGTTGCGCACTTTAGGATCACTGGTATGAGATTCTGCCATATTTCGCAGCTTACCTGTATCATCAGGCGGACTCGGCTTGGAATGCCCTCCTTTATCAACAGGCTCCGGCTTATATGTAAATCGTGCTGTGTTCGCTGGTTTCACATGGTCCTGTACTTTTTCATAATGAAGCAGCTCCATCTGCGGCGGAGTATAATTCGCCCCCAGTGTTACCGTTCCACCTGGTAACGCATAGTTATTCATTATCGCTTTTTGAATATCCAGCACTTCCAATTTGCCGATATCCCAGTAATCATAAGGACGCTGGAAGGAAAATTGATACTGAACATCCTTGGTATCAGTCCGCTTGCGGTCCGGTTTATCCTTTCTCTTTTCGTACCATACCAGCTTGTAGGTGACCTCCATATGACAATCATAGGTAATCTGGCCTTTGCGGTTATTGAATACATGCTGGAACAGATACGGATAGCTCCATGTATTGGCATACAGATTCTCACTGGTCGGAATGCCTCTAGTCACATCAAAATGCCGGTCATTCACCCGATCATCGGCCAGAATATGTCCCTGAGCTTGCGGGTCCATAAAAGCCTTTTCCATCTTGGAAGCTGTAGTTGATGAATCTATTGTCCATGTACAGATGCCTTCTCCGGGATCGGTCTCCTTATCCTCATCATCACAATCCGGGTTGGTAGCGCTGGTCTCTCCGGGCTTGCACAGGACCGTCGACTTCTCTTTGTAATATTGGATGGCTTTATAATTTTCAAAAGAGCCTGTATAGGTGAATGCAGGCGGCTCACCCTCGACTATTTCACCTTTGGGCGTTTCACCGGTAGTACTTTTCTTATAACCGACATATTCGTATTTTTCATTTTCCGGTGGTTTGAATGAATATTTTTGCCCCGGCTTCATCTCTTCCTTATGTGTCGGAAAAATAGCCTTTAGAGACTTACCGGTCGTTGTGTAGTATTGGACGGTAAGACTGGAATCCAGTTCGATTGTAAATAACACGGGGGTATAGATTCTGTATCCGCGAACTCCATCGTTGCATCGGTCCCCGCAGGTATCAGTAATGTCTAGCAGCCGGTCTGCATTCAATCCCATATCCACATCCAGAGGAATTGTTGCTGTATCTGTACCAATCCCTCGGCGGCTGTACGTAAAGTCTCCAGCTGATGTATTGGTGGACATGTAGGGGCTATATTTGGACCAAAGTGTTGCAGCTGTATCCGATTGCTCTACTCTGGAGGCCTCAAAGTATTCTGCCGTATTGGGTTGATACCTATACGGCTCAACAGTAATACTTTTTACTGTACGTTCAGGAAAATTAAATACGTATTCCTGAGAAGCCATCCCATGGTCTCCTGTGTTAGGCTGCTTCCCTGCCCAGCTGCTGCCAAACCACATATCGTGGTACATCAAACCAACAAAGTATCGATAATTCGCATTGGTAGCATCGGGTGCCGTGTTTTTGTAATAACGCAGAGGCGTTACTGAAGCGGCATTAACTGTATCCATATACTGCGGCAGAAAAAAAAGCAGCTGTACCGCTACAAATACAATTAAAACTAAGCTTATGCCATATTTCTTTGAAAGCCTTGCACAACTCATGCTAATTACTCCATGGATTAGGCATCAATACCATGGACTTTTCAGATACCAGATTAAATCCAATATATTTTACATCTTTTATAGTTAGCGGTTTAGCATCTACAATTCCGTCCAGATCTTTATCTGCATAAGAAACCAGTTGATAATAATGATATTTTGTATTGTCTTTATTCGTTTCTGCCAGATTACTTCTCTCGGCTCTAAAACGAACATCTCCCTTGTTGGTAATATAAAATAAATCAGGAGCGATACCTGTGGAACGCACTCTTAAATAATCGACTCCATGGGAGCTGTATGGCTCTATATCATATATACTGCTCAACAGCTTGACCGGCAGTTGAGATTCATTCAGCAATAGTACATTTTCATAAGGTGTGCCATATATGTTCTTTAGCAAGAATTTGCTTTTGTTAAAAAAGTTTTTATAGGATTCCAGACTTTGTGTTTTCACATTTAACTGGTCTACTCCTGGTACTTCCTTGCTGCCGATCCACACCCAGCGGCTGATGGAGTCCCATTCCACTTTCTGCCCCAGTCCTTCACTTACCAGTCTCAGCGGGACAAAGGTACGGCTCTGCTTGAGGATGACTTTGCTATCGTACTGTTTGCTCTCCCCATCGATAACAGCTGTTGTCGAGCCGATTATCATGGATACGCTGTGCTGATCTGTTTTCAGGGTGACGACCTGCTGGCTGCCGGACTTGCTCCACCCTACCTTTGCACCCAGCTTTTCGGATACGAAGCGAATCGGCACCATCACTGCACTATTGGTATCCTGAAAGGGCTTGGCATCAGGAAAGCTCATCTTTCGGGCATTGAGCAGCACCTCAATGGATCGGCTGGCTGCTGCTTCTGCATGCGAAGATATACCCGGCAGGCCTGTTAGCAATACAGCTGCTACTGTCACACTCCACGCCACATTTTTTACAACTTTCATCATTGTAGATTGGTTGGCTCTCATTCTCATCGTTCATTCCTCCAATTATGTTTGGGTCGTACTTCAACGAATGTCTGGCTTATGTAGGTTCATTTTGACAGTCTGTTGTGATGCCTCAGTGCCAGGACATCCCTTATGTTTATCGGAAGAAACGGGATTTTCGGATAATTCCATTCTCCTGATCGGATGCCGTCGCGCACAAAAAAAGCACGCAAAATGCCCAAGACATTCAGCGTGCTTCGCTTTGATCCTACTCGATCTATCAATATCCATATCTTATTTCAGTAGTATATTATTGTCAATTACTTTCTTGCTTGCTTCCTATGCATTCAGGTCTCACATCCATTGATGCCGCCGTTCAACCCGTTTCTGCTAACATCCGTATTACATCTCCATCTGCGACAGGATCATCACCGCCGCTCCGACCGACACAGCCTTGTCCTGCAGAATCCCTCTGGAAAAAGCGGGTTGAAAGCGTTCCTCGCCATAGATTTGCTTTTTCGCGACCGCTATCGCCGTATCATAGTAACCCGGGTCCGCATTGATCAGTGCGCCGCCCAGAATGACCTTTTCGGGCTGCAGCGTATTGATCAGATTGGCGAGACCAATTCCCATATAGCCGGCTGATTGGTTGAACAGCTCCCGCAGCACCGGGTTGCCTTCATTCAGCGCCTTTACCAGCGTATCAAAATGAATCTGCTCCGGCTGCAGCGGCTCTCCGGCTCCCCTGAGTTCCAGACCGATCATGCTCCTTTGCCGTACCTGCTGTTCCAGTGCCTGGATGGATACGTAGGCTTCCAGCGCACCATAATTTCCTTCATCATGCAGCCGTGCACCACCAGCCTGGACGACCATCTGTCCGACGGCACCCTCCTTGTCCATCGCTCCCCGCACCAGCTGGCCGGATGACAGAATCGCCGAGCGAATCCCTGCTCCGGCATTGACGTACAGCATATGCTGGATGTTATCTTCCCGCATCGCCCAGTGCTCTCCGATGAGCGCTGTATTGGCACCATTATCGAGCCGGGCAGACAATTCGGTACGCTCGGTCAACATCCGGCAGATCGGCACATTCTGCCATCCGGCTGCCGGGAAATGCGCCGGGTTCACAATCGTTCCCTGCTGGTGATCCAGCGGGCCGACGGCGCCAATACCTATACCGAGAATCCGTTTGCGGCTCAGATGGCGCTCTGCCAGTGCTTCCCGGATACGGGCAGCGACGTAATCGACCAGCGCTTCCGGTTCCATCTGTTCATCCATCTGCCAGCGGTGTGTATATAATGCATTCATACGCAGATCGTACAGTCCCAGCACCGAATAGATCCGCGAAATATCCAGTCCGAAAATATACCGGTGGCCGGCATTGATTCGGTACAGTGTCGGTCTTCTGCCGCCGGTCGATGGTCCAAGACCCGATTCGACGATCCAACCTTCATGCAGCAGTTCATCCAGCGTCCGGTTCAGACTGCTGCTTGTAATATCAATATCTTTCATCAGTTCAAGCTTGTAAACGTCATCCTGAACGGCTATTCGGTCATACACCTGCCGTTTTAACGTTTTGGCTGCAGTCTGATACACAATCATTCATTCTCCCTGTCCTTGGTAACTTTGGCTGCGAACAGCACCTTGTTCTATTGTATCTTCCGAACTGCCGAATAACCACCTGTATCCCGCACAGACCTTTTCATAAACAACAATAAAAATGACAGCTTTTACCCAAATTCACCTTGGATATTCCATTTTCTTAGCATTTTGCCGATATGAAGAAAGAAGACAATTATACATAGATTTAAAGGAGAGAAACCATTGAAAAATTATCGTTTGATCACATGGCTACTAAGCGGTGTACTGCTGGCATCGGTTATATTCCAGCTGCCTGCCGTGGCTTCTGCCGACCCTGCTGCGGACTCTTCATCCGTTGTTGCTCCCATTACGTACGAAGATATTCTGACCCAGCCTTCACTTCAGTCAGATCTGAAGCAATACCTGAGCACCTATCGTGAACTGGTAGAACCTGATATGCTGGAGACTTATGATGATTACGTCATCTATTTAACTACGACGCTAAAACACCGGAAATACGAAGGTCTGGCCAATACAGCATATCAAAAATACCGTGTGGATTCCGTCAAGACCCGTGTGCAATCGTATAACGGTATGACCCATTCCGTTATACCCAACTATAAGAAATTTGTTTCATTGATGAAAACGGTAAACCCCGCTGATCCCAAATTGAACAAGCTTCATCAAAATCTTCTTAAAGGAATCAGCCTGCAGCTGGAAGGTTTTCAATTGCTGCAAAAATACTTTAGCAAAGCCAAGCGCGATGATCCTCTCTTTTATAAAGCCAATAATAAACTGAAATCCGGCAAAAAGTGGATCGATCAATATAATACGGAATTATTTAACTATGTAGCCTAATTCTAGATTGCTGTTCCACAGCTGCTAAATACTGATTTCCCTCAGGCGTTCGCAGGATACCACTATCCACTGCAAACGCCTTTGTCATATCTGTCAAATTGAACTGACTTCCTTTTAATGGTAAAGTCTTTCTAAACATCCATGTAGGACATAAAAGGAGGACAATTACATATGAAAAAGTATACTTTTCTGCTGCTAACGCTGGTGATGAGCACGTCACTGCTTGGATGCACCCAGCAAAGCAGCCCCACAGCAAGCAGCAGCAACCAACCAGCAGCAAATACGGATACCAATACAGCCACAACGGCTCCCACGGCAACAACTACCGGCGAATCCGTAGCTTCCGGCAAGCAGGGGGACAAAGTAAGCGAACAACAGGTACAGGCCGCAATACAGTGGCGAAGAAGTACAAAGAAACCGAATATACCGTACCGGACTACAAAAATCTGGATATCGAGTTTCAGATACCTGCGAAAACGGACGATCCGCCAAAGCTCCCGCCTTCCATACAGCAGCACTATGATCAGCTGCTCCAGTATGCTACAGAATCAGCGTTAACCTATAATCTGAAAACTCGCCTGCTTGATGTGCCGCTGCGGTTGGCCATTCATGGGAAATCTCCAGTAAGTCCGCAGCAGTTGGAACTTCATGCTGATCCTGTGCTCAAGGTGAAAGGCATCATGGAAATTGACTACAAGATGAACATCCAGCTGGATCTAACCAAGGAACAGCTTCCTCTGGAAGGCACCATGCAGCTGCAGCAGATCGATGGGCAATGGAAAGTCATTCATGATGCTTACGATTCCACTGACCGGGGCAATCTGGCCAATCGCCTGATGGCAGACAGCAGCAAATAACAGATCAGTAGAACAGATACACTCATCCATTACCCCCGGATCGATATAAAGTATATTCCAACTAAAGTACCCATACTTTAGTTAAAGAAAAGGCTCATCAAGGATCATTAAACCGAACAATCATACAAAAAACCGCCCGACTCAATGATTGAGCCGGGCGGTTTTTGACAGTGTCCATGCCTGGTATACAGCGAAATACATCGTTGATTCTTTTCTGTATCAGCTAAAATTATTTGCGTGTAACGGTGTAGCCTTTTTTCTCAAGCAGTTTGATAATGCCGTCATCGCCCAGATAGTGGGCTGCTCCGACCACGACAAAGTACTGCTGGTTGCTGCTGCTTTTCAGATAGCCATCGATCTTGTTGGCCATGCCGATATTGCGATCGACCAGGATCGCTTTGTGGTATTCCGGCTCAACTACGGTGCTGTTGGTTACTTCCATCAGCGCTTTTTCGTCACCGGTCTTCCACATCTCGGCCATTGCTCTGGTGGTAGCATCCCTTTCCTGATTGCGTTTGTCATCGAATGAAGCCAGTGTGCCGTACAGTAATTTCTCCTGCAGTTCATCGGAGAAATTATTGAGCATCCGCAGCTGGGATTCTTCCGACTCCAGTCCGACTACCGGGATATCGCGCTCTGCAGCCTTTTTGATAAAATGCAGATCAATGCCCAGTTCAGAATCATAACCGGAATCATCGGTTGCAAACGAGGATACGATCATTTCGGCGACCCATGGTTTGAAGCGGTCCAGCGCACCGGACCTCATGTCGTTGGCCTCCAGAATACGGCCAAGCTTCTCGTATGTATAGGAAGAAATATGATTGCGAAGATTGCTGCCATCGTGATACATGCCTGTCTCCAGTACACGCTTCTGGAAGTCTTCTGTCGATTCTCTCGTAATATCCACTTCAACACTCAGGGAATCCGCTTCGGCAAATGCCTGCTCGTATTCCTGGCGCAGCGGGTAGAAGCTGGCATCGGCCACATGCATGGAGCCTACCAGATAGACGGTATTTCCGTTGTTCTTCACTTCCCACATAAAGCCGCGCGCACCGGTCTGGGCAGGTTCTGCTGTCGGTGCTGTACTTGCGTTGGCTGGTGCAGGTGTTGGTGGCGTTGTTGATAATGGTGATGCTACCGCGTTGTCTGTGCTTATTGTGATGCTGTCTGCCGGAGTCGTTGTACTCTCTGTCGCTGGGTTGCTGACTGGTGCGTCAGCAGTCGGTGCAGGTGCGCTGGAAGTCAGCTGAATCGTACAAGATTTGGCATTCCAGCTTACCGCATAACCCGGCAGTTCGCCAAAGGTACGGATCGGCACGTAGGTAACGCCTTTGATCTGGGTTGGCTTGCTTTTGATCTTAATGCTTTTGCCATCCACAATGACGATGATGCTGTCCTTGGATGCCGATACCAGCTGAATGCCCATCGCTTTGAGGGTGGAGCGCAGCGGAACCAGTGTTGTCTGTTTTTGTACGGTTGGTGCACCACCGGTGCGGTATTCCACTTTGTGATCATTGACTTTGACAACCAGCGGCTGTGCTGCGCCAGCCATCGTCGGTGCTGCAGTGGTCAGCAGTCCCGCTGCCAGTACCAGAGGCATTAATTTCTTGTACCAGGATTTCATCGCAAAACTCCTTCTGAATATTATCTTTTTTTGGATGCGAACGGGCTGTCTTTCTCCTTTGAATTCCGACATGCAGACCAAGCTGGACGTGTCTCTTTAACTATTGCATATCCCCTTTGGAATCACAATATTTTCTTGCAGAACAAGAAGATATTGTGAGTTATAACATGGCAATATGCCTGGGCGTCCAAATGATTATTCGGATTCTACTATCTTGCTGTTGGTCGCGTCGACAGTCTCGCCTTTGACCGGGTCCAGATCATTGACCCAGTGGATACGGATCGATGGATCGGTCATTATATCCGGTCCGCTGGATACCTGGAAATGCATATGGGCTTCGCTGGAATTACCGGAGTTGCCGACTTTGCCTATAGGATCGCCCGCCTGGACAGAATCGCCTGGTTTCACGGTAACCGATCCTTTTTGCAAATGGCCCAGTATGCTATATTCACCGCCGTGATCGATCACGACCATATTACCGCCCGGCTGCTTTGGATTCATTTCACCGACTGGATCGTTATCGGCGATATTATTAACGATCGATACCACCTTGCCATCTGCTGGTGCAAGCACCGGATGGCCGAATGCATAATAGCTTTCGTTCTTTTTCGGATCTCCGCTGTAGGACATACCATCCTTCACCTGTACGAGATCATAGGCGTACCGCTGGGATTCTACGGCATAATGATAATTTTGCATCACATTGGTGCCTCCCCAGAATACATACCATTCCCCGTCAAATGGCATCCGGTAGGTAGTTTTGGACAGTGTATTATCGGTCGCCGGGAACTGCTCGATCGGCTGCAGCTGCATGCCGGCAATCTGGCCATCCTTCTCCAGTATGCTGGTCAATCCCAGCTTGTTATTATCGCTGATCCAGTTGTACTGGAGGTATCCATTCAATTCACCATTCAATTCAATTTCGTCGCCCAGAGACTTGAAGGATTGAATACCCTGCAGCATGGACTTGGAGCTCTGCAAATCTTTTTCGGATACCTGCTTTTTGAATTCATTTGTCATCTGGGCATAAAGCTGACTTGTCTGACCGGACAGTAGGGCTGCCGGAATATCCTCCGCCCGCAATTTGCCTGCTGTCGTACCCTTGGCTGTATTACCGTTGTCCTTCATGTCTGTCCCTTCCTCCTTTTGCTGTGACGCAGTCGTTGCTGCTTCATTCGTTGTACCGGGTGAAGCGCTGTTGGTACTGTCTTGTCCGCAGCCGGCGAGAAGTATGGCTGCCAGCATACCGGAAGTGAGCAGATACTTATGTTTTGTCTTTTGTCGCTTGTTTACTGATGTGAGGTGTATGATTTCCATTGAATATTCCTCCTTGATCACATGAGTACAGACAAGGTTTCAGGTACAAAGAAAGAGCTGTCTTGAAGTCAAACAGCTCTTTTGCAAATGCCACGTTAACAAACAGTTCCTAATATATGCATCTTTACTGCGATAAACCTGTTTGGAGAGTGATTATTTCCGTACAACTTTGTATCCTTTATTCTCTAGCAGCTGGATAATTCCATGCTCACCCATATAATGCCCGGCACCTACCACGATAAAGTATTCTTCCTTTTTGCCATTTTTCAGATAACCATCGATCTTGTTCGCCATACCGATATTCCGGTCTACCAGCATCGCCTGGTTGTATTCTGCGTCACCGGCCATAAGGTTGGTGAATTCCAATAACGCCTCTTCATTACCGGTTTTCCACATTTCTGCCATATGGCCGATTGCATTGTCCTCTTCATCGTAATGATCCAGCGCGGTATTAAGGTTTTTCTCCTGGAGCTCCCGGGAGAAGTTATTGAACATATTCAGCTGGGATTCATAGCTTTCCAGCTCGATAATCGGAATTTTGCGCTCCATTGCCTGCTGGATAAAATGCAAATCAATACCGGCAGATGCCTCATACCCACCTTTGGCTGACTTCAGGGTAATGACCGTCACTTCCGCTACCCATGGCTTGAAAGGGTCCAGGGCATCCGGTTTCATACCGTTTTTCTTCAGAATCTCACCGAGCTTGGCATACGTCTCGCTGGAGATATGATCCTTGATGGTGCTGCCATCCTGATACATACCCAGCTCCATAACCAGCTTTTGCTGCTCTTCACCGGCTGCCTTGCTGATATCCACCTCTACACCCAGATGATCGGCTTCAGCAAAAGCTTCTTCGTATTCTTTGCGCAGCGGGTAGAAGCTGTCATCCGCCAGATGCATGGAGCCGACAAGATAGACAGTGTTGCCGTTGCTCTCCACTTCCCACATGAAACCGCGGCCGCCAGCCTGGGATGTCTCCGATGCAGGGGCAGTCGCAGTAGCGGCTCCACCATTTTGAGAGATCATCTGGACCGTGCGTGTTTTCGCATCCCAATGGACTTTGTAGCCTGCTGCATCGCCGACAATCCGGATTGGCACATAGGCAACACCGTCGATTTGTGTCAGTTTGCTTTGCAGGGTAACGCTTTTGCCATTTACAACGACAGTAATGCTGTTTTTGGTCGTGCCGGCCAGTTTGGCATCCATTGCTTTCAACGTAGAGCGGAGCGGTACGAGCATTGTTTTCTCATTAATAACCGGTGTGCCGGTGCCATAATCGATCTTCTGGTCATTTACTTTGACGATCGTTGGCTGCGGCGGTGCGGCCATGGCTGGAGCGGATGTGCCTGCGAGCAGGCTGGCTGAGATGGTCAGGGACAGAAGCATTTTTCTCCATAGTTTCATTTGCATGGGATCAGGTCTCCTTTAATGGTAGATAGTATGAAGCGCTTTAGATCTTGTAGGCTTTCATCGCTTTGCGAATTTCTTTCCAGCTTGGACGCTTGCCGTACATTAGTACACCGGTACGGTAGATCTTGGCTGACAACCAGCCGAATACAAAGATCGCAATCAGCAGAATAACGATCGAGATCGTCAGTTCCCACCATGGCATGTTACCAAGTCCAATCCGTACAATGGCTGTTGTCGGCGAGAAGAACGGGATATAGGAAGAAATCTTCATCAGCAGCGAATCCGGATTGGTCATGCTGAAGATTCCGATGTAAAAAGCAGCCAGCGTCAGCACGGTGAGCAGCGATACCGCCTGTCCCAGATCTTCGGTACGGCTGACAATGGAACCAACCGCCGCATACAGTGTGGAGTACAGGAAGTATCCCAGCACATAATAGATCAGTCCGAGCACGGCGACTTCCCATGACAGATTGCCGATATGAATATCAAACTGTGCCAGCACCTGCTGGTAATATGGCAGCATCAGATGAACGAGGAACACGGCTGCATACAGCCCCATCTGTGTTAATCCCACCAGGAAGATACCGATAATTTTGCCGAACATCTGTGTAAGTGGAGATACGCTCGTAATCAGAATCTCCATAACTCTGGAACTCTTCTCTGCCGTGATCTCTGAAGCGATCATATTACCGGTCATCGTCAGGGAGATGAAGAACAGAATAATGAGCAGGTAGACGAGAATATAATTTTCCAGAGTAAGCTGGCTCGGCTGGCCGTCCGGACGATCCATATCATCCAGTGCGACCCGGGTCAGGCTGACCGGTGTGCTGATTTCATTCAGCTGTGCTTCGGTCAATTGGCCGGTGGTGACAGATCGGACCTTGGCTGTCTGGGCCGCGGCCTGCAGCATACTCTGTACAGTTAGATTATTTTTCTTGCTGACATAGGTAATCGATGGGAATGTATCTCCGGCAGCAGGCTTTTGCAGCAGCAGATAACCATCGAGCTTGTCATCCTCGATCTGCTTGCCCAGCTGCGCAGGATCTGCAGGCTTGGTCTGCCATTCGATCCGAGTCTGTTCGCTTCCGGTCAGTGCCATGCCAGCTCCGGAGCTGCTGTTACTGTCTCCGGGTGCAGGTTCAGCAGGCTGCTTGCCCATACTTTCGCGAATCTGTTCGGCAACTTCCGTATACGAACCGGAAGCGATCCCGATACGAACCAGATCCTTGTCCGATTGACCGGAGAATAACTGGATAAAATATGGAACATTCAATCCGATTACGAGCAACAGCAGCAGGGTAAGCGTCGTCCAGCGAAAAGCCTTGGTCTTCGTTTTGTTCCGATACGTAAATCCGATAACTGCACCTAATTTATTCATGAGATGATCCTACCACCTTAATAAAGATTTCATTCAGCGTCGGTTCCTTAATCTCAAACTGATCTACTGCTCCCTGTGACATCGCCATTTGCAGGATATGCTGTGCAGCCTGCTCCTGTTCGATCCGAATCAGATAACGGCCGTTGTCCTGGCGGGTCACTTCAGTGACTCCTTCTATCGTCTCCAGTCCCTGTACTTCTCCGCCAGTGCGCAGCACAACCTTTTCACGGGGATAGCTGTTTTTGATCGTTGTCAGATCACCCTGCAGAACAGGTTTGGACCGGCGCAATACGGTAATATGCCGGCACAGTTCCTCCACATGCTCCATCCGGTGAGTGGAGAACAGGATAGCGGTCCCTTCCTTGCGCAGCTCCAGCACCACCTGCTTGAGCATCTCCACATTGACCGGGTCCAGACCGCTGAACGCTTCATCCAGAATCAAAATCTTCGGCCGGTGAATCACGGCAGCGATGAAGCCCATTTTCTGCTGATTGCCCTTTGATAATTCTTCGATTCGCTTCTCCCAATATTCCATCGCGTCAAAGCGCTCCAGCCAGTAATCGAGGCTCTGCCGGGCATCGGCTGCCTTCATTCCGCGCAGCTGTGCCAGATACAGCATCTGATCGCTGATCTTGACCTTGGGATATAATCCCCGCTCTTCCGGCAGATATCCCATCATGGACTGCAGCTCGGTACGATAAGGCTGTCCGTGATAGCGGATGCTGCCTCCATCCGGGTGAATCAGTCCAAGTACCATCCGCATGGTCGTTGTTTTGCCTGCTCCATTGGCTCCGAGCAGTCCGTAGATTTCGCCTTCTTCCACTTCCAGCGACAGATGATCTACGGCGGTATGTCCAGCATATTGCTTGATAATTTGGTCCAGCGTCAACGGATTCATGAATGTGCCCCCTTGCCTGTTTTCAGATGGTGATCCTTTACCCAGCAGGACAGCAGTTCTTCCCATTCGAGCCCGTGTACCTGTGTTATGATACCGCTCTCTTCGGCTGTCTGCTGAAGGATGTGTGCATTAGAAGTGATAATACGTACCGAACCGTCCGGCTTACCATCCCATTCAATAATGCCCGGGCATTCCCGCAGCCCTTTCAGCGCCTGCATATCCTTTGTTGGATTAAACCATACTTCTTTCCACTGTTGATACAACTCATCCTTTTCCTGCATGCCGCAGATCTGCCCTTCGTGCATCAGCACCACATAATCGGCCAGCCGCTGCACTTCTTCCATCCGATGAGTGGTGATCAGTATGGTCAGGTCTCCCTGCTCCATTGCCTGGTTCAGCATGACGATCATATCTTTCCAGGCAAAAGGGTCCAGCCCGGATGATGGCTCATCCAGCAGCAGCAGTCTCGGCTGGGCTGCAATCGCTGCAGCCAACTCAAACTTCTGGCGCTGCCCTTTGGAAATTTTGGAAAGAAGCGCGTCTGCCGGAACATCAAATGCCTGCAGCATCTGCTCAAATTGCTGCTGATCCCAGCCCGGGTACCACTGAGAGCGGAACTGGGCCGCTTTGCGAGCGGTCATGCGGTCTTCTTCACGTGACGGCTTCTCCGATACATAGGCGATCTGCTGTCTAAGCTCAAGCGGCATCTCTCCCTCTACTGTCTGCCCAAACCAGCTGATCTCTCCGCGATCCGGGTACAGGGTACGCAGCAGCATATGGAGCAGCGTACTTTTACCTGTACCATTCTCACCGACGAGAGCGGTGATGCAGCCCTGCGGCAGTGACCAGTTCAGTGGGCCGATCATATGCTGTCTGCGCCCCTTGCATACGTCTTTGAGTACGATAACCGACTCCATATCGGCTGCACCAATATTCTTCATGTCATAAGCGGTAGTCCTGTTCATTGTCCATCATCTCCTGTTTAAGAATCCTATTCACGAGTATCCAGTATTTCTTGAAAAAGCTGTTCCAGCTGCTGGCGGTTCCAGCCGAGACTGTAGCTGCGGTTGATCGTTTCGTTCATAAGCTGCCTGATATTCTCCTCGCCCATTCGGGTTCGTGTCTCCTGCTCGACTCGGGTGACAAAGGTACCTGTACCCTGCCTTGTCCGTAGCAACCCTTCATTTTCCATATCCTGATAGACCCTGCGAACCGTAATGACACTGCATTTGAGATCAGAAGCAAATTCACGGATCGAAGGCAGCAGGGTTCCCTCTTCCAGCTGACCGCTGATAATCAGCGCCCGCAGCTGGTTTTCGACCTGACGATATAACGGCTCTGCGCTGTTTTCATTAATTTGTACCGGTATTCTCATGATTGTATCCTCCGTATCGTATACTTCTTGCCCTCCCTGTGTCGTATTCACATTAGATCACGTCGTTTGGCTTTCCGATCGGTCATCCAAAATGCGATAAATACCGCCGCACTTCCCGCTGCCAGCAAAATCCAGGGAAGCGGCGAAACCAGTTCGCTTTGCAGCGATTGACGCAGCAGCTGACCTGAGATATTCCGGTTGCTGAACGATCCGATAGCGCCAATGATAATAATCACTGCCATCACGATCAGGTTATACATTCGGTACTGCTTGTAATTGGTGGTGAACTCCCAATAAATGTAGATGCTCAATAGTATTAATCCGATACCCGCCCAGGAAAGAGCAAAAGCGAGATAACCGCTCAGTGTCATATCCGGGATATGCCGGGCACCGAGCACATAGATGACGGTGAAAAATAAAAGCGAGTTATAAATGAACATAATCAGCATCTGCTGCAACCGGCTCCCCAGCACCGCTGCGAACGGAATCGGCAGTGTACGGTAGTAGGCGAGCATCTCGGTGTACATATCTTCCTGCATCATCCGGAAGGCCCGACGGGAATAATCAGTCCCCAGCATCAATGCCGATATCAGCATAATAAAGTCGATTAAGCCGGAATCCAGAACTTCATCAACGCTTACAAAGTAAATACCTCCTACCAGCAAGCTCATATACAGCATGAATGCGGTCGCCCATACAAACATCATCCGGTTCTGTGTGATTTCCTTGCGGGTGATTACCCAGCCATTTTTAAAGTCGAACATGATTACACCCTCTCTGTGATCATTGTGTATAGTGTATATATTGTGTATACCCTTAAGCACAGTATATACACACTATACACACTATGCAACCCCTTTTGGAAAAAAAATAAAAAAAGCCCCCTGGCAAGAGCTGCCAGGGGGCATGTATTTTGCAATTTCAGTATGATTAAAATCGAATTCGGGTGTTTCTTTGAATGTGAGCGGTAGCCGCTCCTTTCAATGTGCTTATACACAGGTTCATTAAGAGACGGATGAATTCAGTCGGATCAGCTCATCCTCCACAAGAAGCGTGAGTTCTTCTTCGTATCCTCCAGTTATGTGGTATTTTCGCACATATTCCTTCACGAATTTCTTTGGATCCTTAGGCCGGAAGATTCTTGTCATCTCCCGTAGACTTTCCTTGACTTCATTATGACCTTTAGTTGCCATGGAATTCCCTCCCCAAAACGTGCCTTGTTTTTGAGAACGCCGAAAAGATCCGTGATGTGTAGTGTGATATGAAGTTGTGTCGTCTGTGATCTTTTAGCACTTTCGGTAGGCATTTATCCTTAACAATACCCCTGTAAAGTGGTGCTGAATCAATCCGGCTGCCTGCTCCTATTTTGTTGCACAAGGCCGATGTTGCCTGTATAACTCTGGAATCTCTGTAATGAGTGTGCCTCTCTGGCGCACCGACTGTTCAGGCATGGCTGTCTACAATCAGTACTTATCTAAGCACCATCTAGGTTCATCATACCACATATTGTGGCGGCATATCATCTTTCTGGAAGAAGTTATTTAGCACGTAAGACTTTAATTTTTGGGAAAACAGCTTCTATTCGTAAGGATTCCGGAGCAAGCATAGCATTGCCCTCCAAATCGGGTAAAGAACAGTAACCTATTCAAAGGAGAATACCCATGAACGAGAAGATACCCATTCTAATCTCATCCAATCTGCTGCGTCCTGCGCTGCCTGTTGAGATTGCCCGAAATCCGGCAATTGATGAACAGCAGCTCCGCAAGACCGATCAGCGGCTGGAACGGGAATATCCGCGTATCAACAGCTTCCTCGTCGCCCAGAGTGGACAACTGGTGTACGAGAGCTATTATAATGGCAATACAGTCGGCAATCTGGCAGATCTGCGCTCGGCGACCAAGAGCTTTACGTCCGTTCTCGTCGGCATCGCCAGGCAGCAGGGTTTGTTTCATGATATTGATGAACCGATTGATCATTATCTGGCAGACCTGTTTCCCGCCCATCCATCTGCAGAGCTGCGCTCGACGACAGTTCGGCATTTGCTGACAATGACTGCCGGCTTTGCCTGGAAGACGGGCAAAAAGCTGGGCGAGCCGGATATTCACCAGTTTCACCGTACCCGCCACTGGGCGCGTGCTGCGCTGCGACGTCCGATTCTGCCGGAGACGCGGAATATTTTCCAGTATCGCAGCATCGATACCCATCTGCTATCGGTACTGATCAGTCGCTGGACCGGCCGGGATGCCTTTAGCTATGCCAGAGACACTTTATTCGGACCACTCGGTATTGAGCAGGCCGCCTGGTCACCGTCACCTGAAGGAGATTCCATGGGACATGTCGGTCTCTGCCTGACCCCACGGGATATGCTGCGCTTTGGCGTCTGCTGCCTGCAGCAGGGCAGATGGAAGGAACAACAGATTATCCCGACCGATTGGCTGGAGCAGTCATTTACGCCCCAATCCGAAGGATATGCCGGTTATGGCTATTATGGATATGGCTGGTGGACCGGGAAGCAGGACGGGCTGGAGTATGCCTGTGCACATGGACATGGCGGGCAGGAAATTATTATTTTGCCACAGCTGGATACGGTTATTGTATTTACATCGGACAGCAAAGTCCGCAAATATAAAAATCCCCGGCATCTGCTGCCGGAAATGCTGTTCCCTGCGCTTCAGGAAGCCCAAGAAGCGCAAGGTGAATGAATCCAAGCAGGAAAGGAATATCCTCTTATGCAGCATGGTTCACCCTGTGTTCTGATTGTATACGCAAGTTACGGCGATGGACATCTGCAGGCTGCCCGGTCACTTCGGGACAGCCTGCATGAGCGGGGCATCCAGCGGGTGATTCTGCTGGATCTGATGGCAGAATCACATCCCTGGATTAATGAGATAACCCGGTTTGTCTATATGCAGAGCTTCAAGACGATTCCACATTTGTACGGCTGGGTATATTACCGAACACGCGAAATGAAGGCAGGCACCCTGCTCTCCAACTGGCTGCATTCTTTTGGCATTCGTCGTCTGCGTGAAGTGATGGAGTGTGAACAGCCGCATCTGGTTATACATACCTTTCCCCAGCTGGCTCTGCCGCATCTTCGGACTCGCTGGGGGCTGACGATTCCACTCGTGAATATTGTGACCGATTATGATCTGCATGGACGCTGGCTGCATCCACAAATCGATCATTATTATGTACCTTCCGCAGAGATGAAGGAAGAGGCGGTACGCCGCGGCATTGCAGCCGAGAAGATCAGTGTGGCCGGCATTCCACTGCATCATAGCTTTGAGCAGCCGGAGCCGGACGAAATGCAGCGCAGACTGCAGCGCCGGACATTACGGCAGGAGGCCGGACTGGATCCGGAGCTCACAACCGTCCTTCTGCTGGCCGGAGCCTATGGTGTACTGAAAAATGTGCAGGAAATATGCGAAATTGTCAACCGGCGTACCGATACGCAGCTGATCGTGATTTGCGGCAAAAACAGGGAACTGTGCGAGGATCTGGACAAGCAATATGCCCATCATCCGAATATACGGATTGAAGGATTTACGGATCGAATGAACCAGTGGATGACTATGAGCGACTGTGTCATCACCAAGCCGGGCGGTCTGACGATGGCAGAATGTATCAGCTGCAAACTGCCGGCATTCCTGATGAACCCGGTACCCGGACAGGAACGGGAGAATGCGCTCTATCTCGAGGCCAGACAGGCCGCACAGATCTGCAGTACTCCTCAGGAACTGAATACCGCGCTGAGACATGCACTTGATCAGCCGGACATACTGGCAGCCATGCGCCGGCAGATGGGCATGCTGCGTACCCCGCCTGCCTCCGCGCAGATTGCAGAGGAGCTAATTGGGCGTTACCTCACCCATGTGACCGATGAAGCGGCTGCCATACGGCCCAGGCTGGCTTTTCAGGATAGCCGTTATGTCTAAAACTGCAAAAGTGAGTTCTCACTCGGACAGCCTGAGTGACCTGACCGGACAGCCACAGATCAATCTGCGAACTGTACCTGTCCATCTGCAAGGCCAGCGATGCGAACGAGGGATTCCAGCCGGTAGCCTTCATCTGTCAGCAATTTGGCGCCGGGTTGGAATGACTTCTCAATCACTATGCCTATCCCGGCCACCTGTGCTCCCGCCTGCCGCACGATACGTGCCAGGGCAAAAGCCGCTTCGCCGTTGGCCAGGAAATCATCAATAATCAACACCCGGTCTCCGGGATGAATAAACTTTTTGGATACGGTAATATCGTTGCTCTGCTGCTTCGTATACGAATAGACAGTCTCCACATAGATATCCTCCGTCAGGGTCAGCGATTTTTGCTTACGCGCAAAAATCAGCGGCACACTCAGCTCCAGCGCGGTCATAATACCGGGGGCAATTCCGGACGATTCAATCGTCAGCACACGCGTCACATTTTCACCGGCAAAGCGGCGTGTAAACTCCCTGCCGATCTCCTTCATCAGTACAGGGTCCATCTGGTGGTTGAGAAAGGAATCGACCTTGAGTACATTGCCCTCCAGTACGATACCTTCATTGATTACTTTGTTCCGCAGCAGCTCCATATTGATCTCAACTCCATCTCTTTTGGATTACATTGTATATACCACATTCATGGCTCAACATCCACACTGCAAACTTGTATCCACTGTCGA
This sequence comes from Paenibacillus sp. Z6-24, assembly GCF_054161335.1. Taxonomy (NCBI): domain Bacteria; kingdom Bacillati; phylum Bacillota; class Bacilli; order Caryophanales; family Paenibacillaceae; genus Paenibacillus; species Paenibacillus sp. Z6-24. Next base: position 4,533,279 of record NZ_CP096398.1, read on the forward strand.
ACCTGTTCATGATGGCCGCTATCCTATGGGAAATAAAGCGTTAGCCCTGTCCTTCCTGCCAAAGTCGCATCCTTCCGGCCGCATTTGCCTGTATCGCTGAATCCTTTTTTGACTGCAATCTCCAGATTATTTATCAATCTGCTGATAATTCAGCCGAAAACTTATGATTTTGAAATCAAATCCGATATATAATAGGGTGCTGCATTTGCAGAGGTGCCTGTTTATTTTAGTATCTTGTTATCAAACTGTACGCAAACTGAATAATAGTTTATAACAGTATTACATATGATGTTTATCTCTTTTCTCCCGTTTAGAGTTTATACTGCTTATAAATCTATTATTTATATTTTTTTGTAAAAATTGCCTATACTATAGTAAATAGGCGTATACTATTGAAAATGGAAGTATATTGGTTATGTGACACAGCTATAGAAGTTATCCAAAGTAGGCAATAATATCACACCATGATATACTTTATATATTGTTTGCGGCTTTTCTCCTACTTCTTCTATTATTCAAGTCGCATACATTATTGCTTCATTAGGAGGTCTTTGTATTGTTCGCCCAACGCCTCAAACAACTTCGCAAACGGCGAAATATGTCGATGAAAGAAGTCGCAGATTATATTGGAGTAGCCAAGAGCACCTATGCAGGCTACGAGTCCGGCTATCGTCAACCTACACTTGAAACAATTCAGGCTATCGCTCGCAAGCTGAACACTACTTCGGATTATCTGCTTGGCTTGACAGAGCAGTACGATCCCATTTCCTCCAATACAAACGCTCGTGAATTTCTCAACCATGCCCATCTTCACTGGGATGGTGTTCCCCTCGAAGCTGATGATCTTCAGTTGATCCGTCAGCTGCTGGAGCGTGTGGTACGGGATCGTGCGCACCCTGAAGAAGAACATCATTAATCTTTCACTTCTTTCCTGCCCAACATCATGATTATAATATAGATTCTTACCTACCTATTTCTCTATACTATATGCAGCAATATAAGCCGGTCTGATCGGTCATAAGCAGACCGGCTTATTCGTATATTTTGCGATGCTTGATCGGCCGAAAAGCAGCATAAAAAACCCACCCGGCAGCCTGCAGCAGCTGTCGGGTGGGTTTTTTGACAATAATTGGTTCAAATTTAGGTTAATTGGCTACTATAAAACTATCACGCAAGAGTGATGGACGACCCATGGAATGGTAGTTCAGACCAGTCGCCTTGATTCGTTCGGCACTGTACACATTTCGTCCGTCGATCATTACAGGGTTGTTCATAACCGCCTGAACTTCCACCAGATCCACGTTTACGAACTCGCCCCATTCGGTGAGCAGGCAGATCGCATCGCAGCCACGCGCGGCTTCCAGTGCATTTGCTGCATAAGTGACGGATGGGTGATCGTATTCACGACGGAAATTATCTGCTGCTACCGGATCGAATACCTGTGGCAGAGCACCAAATTCAACCAGTTTCGGCACGATCTCCAGGGATGGTGCATCACGAACATCATCGGTATCCGGCTTGAATGCCAGACCCCAGACAGCAATCTTTTTGCCGCTGAGGGTACCGAGTGAATCCAGCAGCTTGTCGATGACTGCCCAGCGCTGGGATTGGTTGACTTCAACAACCGACTTGAGCAGTTTGAAGTCATACTCTACGTTACCGGCAATCTGGATCAGTGCATGAGTATCTTTCGGGAAGCATGAACCACCGTAACCGATACCTGCATTCAGGAAGGAAGCGCCGATACGACGGTCCATCCCCATACCTTTGGCTACCTGATCCACATCAGCGCCTACTTTGTCGCAGATGTTGGCAATCTCATTGATAAAGGAGATTTTGGTCGCCAGGAAGGCGTTGGATGCGTACTTGATCATCTCGGCACTACGGATATCCGTGATGACCAGGTTCTCTGTGAGCGGTCTGTGCAGAGCGATCAGCATGTCAGCTGCTTGTTGTGTCTCTACACCGATAACGAGACGATCCGGGTTGAATGCATCTTTGACTGCAGAACCTTCACGCAGGAATTCCGGCATGGATGCTGTAGCAAACGGTTGATCGGTCAGGCTGGCGATGATACTGTTGACGCGCTCGTTGGTACCAACAGGTACAGTACTTTTAACAGCTACTACGGTGTAACCATTAATTGAAAGCGCAATCTCGCGTGCAGCGGCCTCGATGTACTCCAGATTCGCTTCACCGGATGGCAGTGGCGGCGTACCTACCGCGATGATAACCAGATCGGATTCAGGTACGGAAGCACTCAGATCCGTTGTAAAGGAAAGGCGTCCTTCTTCGACGTTGCGCAGCATGATTTCCTGAAGGCCCGGCTCATAGATTGGAACACCGCCATTTTTCAGTGTTTCGATTTTTGCAGGAATCTTGTCGACACAAGTCACTGTATTACCGACTTCTGCGAAGCAAACACCAGACACCAGACCAACATAACCTGTACCAATAACCGTAATTTTCATTATTCACACTCCCATTTCTGTTTGTTGTTGAGTATTGAAAGCGATACTATTTCACCAAGTGATTGGGTAATCTCTATTCACGTATAATGTTAATCAACCGATATAGTCTGTATAAGTATTGGAGTATCCAATCTCATTTCTATATTTGGAGGCTGATCATTATGAGAAACCAGGGAAATCCGACATTTGCCAAAGGTTGTCTGTGGGGTACTGCAATGTCTCTGCTGCTGTGGGCCGCTATCTTCTGGATGGTTATGCACTGATTGATCGACGCTGCGTCTGATCCACTACACTTTTACATGTTGTAAAAGGTTATGAATATAGTCCGTAATGTCTGTCAGTGCCGAACGTGAATATCCATATGTTTCGTTAAAGGAAACATGCTCATGTGGTTCATCATTCCAGAGTTCCAGGCCCTGCCCGGACATCAGATCAAGCTGCTGCATTTCTTCCCATGACATTAACGTTACCGGATGTTCCAGCGGAATAGCAGCAATAGTATGACGGTCTTCATAAAAACTGCTCCGGTTCAGCAGAACCAGCGGCTTGTTCAGCTCGACCGCTTCACAGATCGTGCCCCAGCCCGGCTTGGTAATGACCAGGTCTGCGGCAGCCACATAATTCTGTGACTCACTGTAGTGTGCAGGAATATGGGAAATATTCGGCCGCTCGATATCCATATTGGCAGATACGATAAACCGGCAATCCTCACTGTCCCACAGCTTCAGAGAAGACAGTTCGTCCACCTGAATGCTCATGCCGAGTGCGAAGAAGATCAATTTGCCCTTGCCGCCCGGATTGAGCTCCTGGCGAATCCGCTGCACTTCTACCGGATCAGGCTTCCGGCAGAAAAACCCGGTATCGATCCTGCATTTGCAGCCCCATGCGGGTTCTGCGCTGCCGGCCAGACCGATAAAATGATCCATGCGAGCATACGCTTCGCGCAGTCCGTTCAGTTCATGCAGTTCCAGCATATCGCGGTAGGCCGTATACCAGGTGAAGTTGGAAATGCCCAGTGACTCAATGCCTGCCTTAGACGCTGCTGCTACCGGAATCGGCGAAATATCGCTGATGACCAGCTGTGCTCCGCTTTCCAGCAGAAAATTCTTCTCCACTCCCACTCTTTCATCAAACAACGACATGTCGTTATTATATTGATGACGCAAGCGTGGAATATCCGCTGCAATCGAATCCTTTTGCAATACATAGCCGGTATCGGAGAACGTATTCCTGAACTCCAGCTGATGCTTGCCTGTGGTCTGAAGGGATTCCTTCAGGAACGATAGTGCTTTGCCCGAATTGATAATCAGGCGTATGGGCGTCTCCGTGCAGTTGTCCAGCATTTGCCGAATCACTGCAATACTGCGTGTGGCATGCCCATATCCGTAATCAGAGACGTAGTAACAAATGGTCGTCAGATCTTCAGGCAGTTTTGAGCGATATCTTCCCATGAATGAAACAGCTCCACCAGTTGATTATTGCGTGCATACATTCCTGTCTGGACAACGATAAATTCCATTGTGCTTGACGCCCGCATACTGTGCATCGCTTTGACCGGAATATGCAGTACGTTGCCTGCACTTACCCGCATTACATTACCGTTAAGAACAAATTCACCTTCACCTTTGACGATCGTCCATACTTCTTCGCGTTCCGTGTGGCTGCGGTAGCTGAGGTTATGGGCTTCTTTGAGTCCGATCCGTTTGGTCGAGACGCAGCGTCCATCTTCATACTGCTGATCATCCAGCACATGTACCCAGCCCCACTGGCGTTCTTCAAACATTGGACCCTGGTCAAAATTCACCAGTTCTTTCAATTTGGGGCTGCTCGCCTTGTCGGATACGAGAATGCCATCCGGGCTGACCGCCACGACAACATCTTTCATGCCCAGTACGGTAACCGGAATATTCGTCTCATTGACCAGATGTGTGTTCTCGCAGTCTACGCTGATAATGCCGCGTCCGATCTGCACACTGCTCATTTCCTCGGTCAATGTGTTCCAGGTACCTAGGTCTTTCCAGTAGCCGGTATAAGGAACCGCTACGATATTTTCCGCTTTTTCCACGACTTCATAGTCAAAGCTGATCTTCGGCAGACTCGCATAACTGCGCAGGAACTGCTCATAATGAATCGGCATTCCCTTTTGCTCCAGCAGGTTGATGATGTAGCCGAGTCTGAAGGCGAATACGCCGCAGTTCCAGAGCGCTTTCTCTGCAATCAGCTGTTCTGCGTATTCTTCCGTCGGTTTTTCCTGGAAGCGGCTGACCGAACGAAGACCGGTCACGCTCGTCTCACCGGACGGGATGATATAGCCATATTTGGAAGACGGATACGTCGGTTCGACACCGATCAGCGCCAGATCTGCATTGGATTCTTCCAACGCGTCCTCCAGACTGCGTACCGTTTCAAAGAAATGATTATCGACATAAGGATCGACCGGGAGAATCGTAACGACTTCGTCCAGGCTTACACCCTGAATGGAATACAGATAGGTTGCTGCCAGTGCAATGGCAGGAAACGTATCCCTTCTTTCCGGCTCAACGATTAGCGGTACATCGGCTCCGACTTGACTGCGCATAATCTCCACCTGAGACTTGCCGGTGGCAATATAGCTGGATTCGCTCAGTCCGCTGATGTCCAGCTGATTCCATACACGCTGAACCATCGATACCAGCTCACCCTGCTCATTTTCCAGCACTCTCAAAAACTGTTTGGATCTCGCATCATTGGATAGAGGCCACAGACGCTTTCCTGAACCTCCGGATAAAAGGATAAGTTTCACTCCGATCCCTCCTATGTTTTCTGTGTATTTGTTGTCTTGCTCGCGAATCATTGGTGACACAGCTTACCTGGATTCAGGTAGCATACTTGGCGATGAGGACGGTGTAACCATAGACAGCAGCAGCTGGCGGTATTTCTCCAGCGATACATCGCGGCGGAGATGTTTTTCCAAATAGTCTCTTCCGTTTTGACCGACCGTTTGCAGTTCCAGGCGATCCATCGCATACAGTGTGCGAAGTTTTACAGCGACATCATCATAATTTTGAGGCTCTGCCACCAGACCGCAGTAGCTTTCCACAATCAGGCGATGCGCTTCACTTCCTTCCTCGAGTACACCGAGTACCGGCTTACCGGCAGCCATGACTCCGTAGATTTTGCTGGGAACCGATACACCCTTGATTCCCTTCTGATTGACAACCAGATGAACGTCAGCGGCATTGAGTGAATATTTCAAATCCTCTTTCGGTTGAAAGGGGAGAAAACACACTTGTCCGGATTGAATCAATCCGTGCTGTTCGGCATAATCCATCATCTTCTGCTTCATTGCGCCTTCGCCGATAAAAGCGAATACCATATTTGTGCATTCTTTCAGCTTCGGCACCACACTGATCAGGTTTTCGAGATCATAGTAGAGTCCCAGGTTACCCGAATACATAACGACGAATTTGCCTTCCCAGCCATTCTCTCGAATAAACTGTGCGACACGCGGATGGTCTTTGCCGACCGGCACAATCTCCTGCTCATTGGTCCAGTTGTTGATGACTGTATTGGCAATCTGCTTGCGTCCGCCGAATCGTTTGTCCAGCGTCTCCTGCATATCCTTGCCGACCGTAATGACATGATCGGACATGGAGCAGTTGACGTTATCGATCGCCCGGGCGATGTTGAAGATCCATTTACGGTCCGTATAACCGACCGCTTCCGCCTGTTCGGGGTTAAAATCCTGTATGTTGTAAATATGTTTGGAACGTTTCAGTACTTTACCGATCGTACCGATCAGTCCGCCCAGTACCGGCGGCGTCGAGATCGTGTATATAAAGTCGGTGTTCTTTTCCTTGAGCAGCTGATACGTCGCGAACCAGAAATACGTCGAGATGTACTTGATCCGGCTCAGCTTGTTCTGCTTGTCCACCTCCGGCAGACGGATGCGAACCACTTCGATGTTCTCCAGACGGTCACGCAGGACGCGGCCTTTGGCACCGGAAGGACTCACATAGCCCGGAGGACATTCGGCAATGACAGTAATATCAAAGTCATGCTGCAGGTACAGACACAACTCGGTTAACAGTTGTCCCGTTGAGGCATAATCGGGATAAAAGTAGTTAATGACAAATACGATTTTCGGTTTATCCTTCACATTTATCCCTCTCTAGCGTTTGGATTTTAAAACGCGATGTTGCATCAAAAATGATTTTTGCGAAGCAAAATATCTTACATATCAGCGTTTGGCATTTGAAACGCGAGTTCCAATGAGCCAGTGATTTTTGCGAAGCAAAATATCTTACATATTCAGCGTTTGGATTTTAAAACGCGATGTTGCTATAGTGCTTCATCCGCTCCGACAAGGGATTCGGTCACGTCCTCCGGTGGACCAGAGAAATCCTCGAATGGGATGGAATGATGATTTCCCTGGTCCAATGTCGTCCTTTGACCGAATTCCCTTGCCTGCGCTCTGTGCATATGCTCAGTTGCGTTTGTAACATCCAAATATTTTTGAATACATTTTAAAGATTTATTTAAGATCTGGATTACTGAAAAGATAAGTATTATGAGCATAGATACTTTATTACTTCACGATGTGGACAGCAGCGGGCTGCTGTTCTTCCGGGAACCGGTGCTTATGGAAAGCAGCGGGGAAGCCGATGTGGACTTCGTTTCTCGGGATGTCTTTGATAACGGTGCTGCGTGCTCCGGCTACGCCCAGTTCGTGGATGGTGATGCCCGGGTAGACAAATACGTCGCTTGCCACCCATGCGCCATCCTTGATAATGATCGGCTTGGTAATCAGGCCGAATGTGGGGTCGCTGAGCTTGTGGCTGCCAGTGCACAGATAGGAATTCTGTGAGATGACACACTGGCTGCCGATTACGATCTCATCCAGACTGTAGAATTCGACATTGTCTCCGATCCAGGAATGTTCACCGATGGTGACTTTCCATGGATAGGTGAATTTGGCGGTTGGGCGAACCCTTACGCCTGGCGCCAGTCTGGCACCAAAGGCATTGAGCAGGAATCGTCTCCAGCCGTACATGTTATGCAGCGAGAAACGGAACAGCGTTCCCTGAATGAACCACCAGATCAGGCAGTACCAGCCGGGTTTGCCCCTTGAGTATTCTGCCTGGGTGTATTGATCCAGTCTGATTTGCGTCATTTCCGTCTCCTCCCTTCCGGCGGCAGGGCTGCTGCCGCTCTACTCTGCCGGTGCGGACTCGGAATATACCGATGCTTCCGGCTTGCCGCTGATCGCGCGGCGCAGTACTTTGTCGATCTTGCCAGCCACCACTTCGTGGGCACAATCGCTGACCAGCCATTCCATGGCTCGGACAGGATACAGGCTGTACTGCTGCGGATGAGCAAGAATCTCGTTCAATCCGGCAGCCAGTTCCTTGGGATCATCATTGTCATACGTTACAAACATATTCTGATTAATCACATTGATATCGGACACGCCGGAAGTTAGTACCAGCTTGCCGTATTTGATGTATTCCACGACTTTGGACGGGAACGAGCATTCACTGAAGCTGATTTTCTCGCGCTGGGTGTTAACGAACAGGTCAGCGGTCTCCATCAGCTGTGCATAATCGTGATCGTCCAGGAACCCGTGGAATGTAATCTTGATCTGTGGATTCTGATGGCTCTGGATAAACTGCTTGAGCTTGTCTTCCAGCGGCCCGTAGCCGGTTATATCGAGCTCCAGCTTGCGGCCGGTGTTCACATAAGGAAGGGCATCCAGCAGAATCTCAATGCCGCGATCATAATCCAGTCGTCCGGAGTAGACCATCCGGAACGGGCGCTCGTCCGTCCCGAGATCCACTTCACGGACCGGCTTCAATCTGGATGGATGAACTGTACCGCCGCGTACGACGGTATAGTTATCCGTGGTAACTCTTTTCTTCAGTACCGAGGTCACCAGTACGGCGCCATCGAGCAGCTTGTTGGCGAATTTCTCAACGGCTACGGATAATTTTTTGTAGTGTTTGTTCGTCTCGGTGACCGCGTAGATGCCATCCTCGTATTCCACAACCAGTGGTACACGGTACAACAGCTTGAACAGAATCGCCGGCAGTGCCGTCTCCAGGCGGTAGTTGTAAAACACAACCGCTCTTGGTTCTTTCTTGTGCTCACGGTTCCAGCGTACGAGCTGGAAGAAGGTTGTGAACAGGGTCATTAGCAGGCTGACACCCTTCAGGTCCACCGTTCCCGGATAGACCACTTCACTGTTGTTGCCAATCGGATAAGCATCCCGGCTGAACCATTTCATCGTATTTTGCTTGAGCAGCAGCGGGGAGATGACGGTAATGTCATTGCCGCTCTCCTCCATGGCCAGCAAAATGCAATCGATCTTTTTGTTACCTGCCGTATGCTTGGCGCTATATCCCCTCTTTTGCTGTAACTGGCTGTTGACGTAAGGGGCGACGTATGCGACTGACTTCGTTTCCACGGATTTCACCACTCTCTATCTTTTCGTTTAGTCTCAGTCTGCTCGTATCCAGGAACATCAGCACGAGGAATATCGGCTGGAACAGCATATTCTCTGTGGAGAAGACAATCACCAGACCGATAAAGATGAGCAGTGTCTGAAACACGCCGCCAATCGGCCTGAGCAGTTGGAAGAAATAATAAATCATCAATATCAGCAGCAGCGGCAGTCCGAACTGGTATCCAAAAGTGAGCAGGGAGTTAGAAGAATCCGGTAGCCCGTATCGCTCCATCAACACTTCATTATTCTGGAATCCCCATCCGACCAGCGGCTTCTCCACCAGCAGCTGCAGATTGGACGTCGTATCCATTGATCGCCGGTTAAAAGAAGCATTGTCATCCTGAAACTTGTCGGTAATGACACCGCTTTGGACGATGAAGAAGGCCAGCGGGATAAATACAATCAGGGACATGACCATCTGTGCCAGCTGCTCGCGCTTGCCATTACGGATGACATACGCGAGATAAATCAGTGCACAGATCATGTAGCCCGATGTGGACATCGTTGTCAGCAGGGTAGCCGTCAGGATAAGCAGTTTCCATTTCGGCACTTTCCGGTTGGTGAACAGCATCAGGAAAATGCCCAAATTCAGAAACACCTGATAAGCGCCCGGCTCCCAGAAGATCCCCTGGTTGCGTGTCATGTTCCATAGTCCGTATACATGGAAAGGTGTAATCCGGTAGGCGCCTCCCCATACCGGTGTAGGTGGAACGAGCTGGCGCACCAGCGCCGCATCCAGCACACCAGCCAGATAGAACGGCATGCCCAGCAGAGCGAGTGCCACAATCAGCCACTGGTAGCTTTGGGCCGCCTGACGAAGATCGATCCGGTTCAGCACCATGAATACCGCTGCCATCTTCAGGATCAATCCGATATAGCCGTTCAAATTATTCTGGTACAGCAGCATGTTAAACAGGAGAAAGATAATAATGAACAGCAGAATCAGGAACTGTTTGGGTTCAATCCGTTTCGGAAAATAGAACACCAGCGAAATCGCGAACAAAATCATAATAAATTCGGAATACAGCAGTTTACCGAATAATACGGAGCCCGATGTAATCACAATGAGCATGACGGCAATAAACGTCAGAAACTTGTTTTTGACCGTGATGTCATTTGGATTGGACAGCGTATAGGGATTTAACGTCATTATCATTCACTTCCAAACGTTTGATCACTTTAGCAGGCACTCCGGCTGCGATGCAGTTCGGAGGAATGGAGCTTGAGACAATACTGCCTGCGCCGATGATGCTGTTTTTGCCAATCGTTACACCTTTTAACACAATCGAGTTGGCGCCGACCCATACATTGTCTTCGATGGTCGTTGCCGCTGTGCCAATATCTTCGGGCTGCTTGTTGAAACGCCGTCCTTCCGGCTTGATCGGATGGAAATCCGTATCGCTGATCTGCACATTCACACCAAGCATCACTTCATTACCGATCTGAACACTCGACATTGCACAGATGCTGGCACCACTGATACCTACATCGTTGCCGATCGTAATGTTCGCTCCACTGCGCAGCGTACGAATCACGGTCCGGTGATTCAGCCCGATCGGATTACTGTAATCCGATGAACACAAAATCGCGTTGCGACCGATCGTAATCTGGCTGCCCGGTTCCTGATCGACAATCGGCATGCCGACCGCGATCAGATTGGGGCCAAAGGAGATCCGCTGTTCCTTGAACATCCGGCGGGTCACCCAGGTCGAGCATTTTTTGGCTACTTTACGTTTTACTTTAATAAAAGAATTAATCATACAGGCTCCCTGACAAAGAAACGATTGTAGAAGTCAAAGGTGCGTTTTGCATTCTTTCTGGCATCAAAGTTCTCTTCGGCAAAGGACAATGCGCTCTGTCCCAGCTTCTCGTACAGCGCAGGGTCTGTACCAATCTTGATCATGTACTGTGCCATCTCATTGTAGTCACCCGACTCAAACAGATAACCGGTCTTGCCATGCAGGATCAGTTCATTCGGTCCACCGATGTTGGTACCGATCGCCGGCTTCTTCATCGAAGCGGCTTCGATAATACTGCGCGAGAAATGCGGCTCTACAAACGGGCACATCATGACATTGCTGGCAGCAATCATCTGTGGCACATCATCACGGAACGCCAGCGGATAGATCTGGTCGTTGCCTTTGCAGGCTTCCATGACTTTGTCTTCATACGCGTTGTTCTTATTAAAATAAAATCCACCAACAACCAATTTGAATTTTGGATGATCTTTACTGATTTTATTAAAGGCATTGACCATGTCCAGTACACCATTGCCGCTGACGACACGACCGATATACAGGAATACGATATCGTCATCTGCGAGACCAAGCTCTCTGCGTACTCCGGCACCACTTACATCCGGGTTATAAGATTTGAAATCCACAAAGTTGTACACGACTTCCAATTCACGGCCCGCACTGTCGACGGTTTCGGAATCGAACTGATCAATGGAAATGTAGCCGTCCACGTATTTGTGATTCATACGCTTCAGGATATTACCGGCAAAAGAGTTCAGCAGCGGCTCACGCACATGGCAGACCACTTTGGTATCCGGGGATACTTTTTTGGCTGCACGTGCCACCTGGAACAGACAGGTGCTGTTCAGATGAATAATGTCCGGCTGGTATTTGCGAATGTATTTTTTAGCCTGAAAATAAGTCGGCAACGCACCGATCAGGTTACGAATAAACAGCTTCGGCGTCATGCCGGATACGGTAGATCCGTGGAAAGGAAACATGCCTTTCGCCACTTCTACCGGCAATCCGCCGGATTCCAGCAGCTTGACCGCAGGACCATTTCGAATCGTAAGCACGTTCCCCTGGAACTTTTGCTTGTCCAGATGGCTGATCAGGTAGGTCAAGCTTCTCGGTGCGCCACCCATATAACCCGAATGATGGACATACAGTACTTTTTTCAATGCCTACGCCTCCTTATTTCTTTGCTTAAATTCACTTGAATATGAAGTTGGCGACAGTTCAGCGATACACCGCTACAGCATCGGCTCATTCTTTCAGGCGCTGTTAAGATTGAATATCCTGAAATACTGCTTTCAGCAGTGGACATTTAATCTTAAAGGCTTCTTCAAGAACGATTCCGTTGCTTTCGCTCAGGTTGTCCGCACCACTTCTGCGAACATCACATTCAAAAATATTTAAGAGAAGATATTGCGTCGGCTTACCATGTGGGTAACCGATCGTCTGTTGTAGTATATCCGTTATGTTTGTGTCAATTGTTGCTATGTCAGTTGTGCGTTATTTCATATGATTTCAGGCATTTTCAATGACTGACGCTAAGAAGGACAGGTTCCCCGGTGAAGGGGAACCGCTTCTTTAGGTTATTCCTGGTTGGCAGGCAGCTTGGCCTTGCCCGGTCTTAGTTTGGCGATAATCGCCGTCACCGGGGAGATGAGTGTCTTGGACATCATCACACCGGATACGCGGGTTTCCTTGAATAGGAAAGTGAACGCGTAGCTGGACACGATGAAGGCCAGGACGGTACCGATAGCTGCTCCGACACCGCCGAACAGCGGGATCAGGATCAGGTTGACGATGATCTTGGTAACTGCGCCCATCACCTGGCTGATCAATTCGAACCGGTACATGCCTTCGCTGATAATCCATTTGTTCAGCGCTGCTCTCATAAAGATGAACAGGCAGGCCCAGACGTGAATGACCAGGATGCCGATCGATTCGATATATTCCTGACCGTACAGAATGGAGATGACCGGCTTGGCCATCAGAGTTACCACAATACAGATACACAGTGCGAACCAGAACAGCAGATTGTAGAGCTTTTGCAGTTCGGCTTTGTAGACCTCGGGGCCGAGCTGCTTGTTTTTGATCATACTGGGAAAATAAGAAGCGGCGACGACTGTCGGAATCACGTACCAGACTTCCGACAATCGTGCAGCTACCGCATAGATCCCAACAGCCGTATCATTGATCATGTAGCTGAGCATGACCTGGTCAATTTTCAGATAAATGATCGTGGATATTCCAGCCACAATCAGCGGCCAGGAGCTGTTTGTTAATCTTTTGCCCAATTCCCAATTAAATGTCCATTTTGTTAATGAAATCTTCTTTCTCTGGGTAAATAATAAGAAGAGATAGCCGAGAATCAGTTCCAGTGCATAGGATGCAGCGAACCAGATCAGCGATGAATGGAACACAATGAGCAGTACCTTCATTACGGAAGTGATCGCAAACGCAATCCCTTTGGCATAGACCGCATACTTGGCTTCCACCGTGGAGTCAAACCACTGGGAGATGACATCCAGCGGCTGGAACAGCATGTTGGCGGCGATAATTACGATACTCCAGCGAACCATCGGATCCTGTCCCGGAATCATGAATGCCAGTACAATCGTGATCGCAAAGGCAATGACTCCGCTGCATAAGCGCAGCGTGGAGACGGTTCCCAGTATCTCATCCTTATTACCAGGGTCCTGGACCAGTTCCTTGACGATAATATTGGCCAGCCCCAGCGGAACGACGGCAGCGATAATTGTTACGAAGGATATCGCAAAGTTATACTGTCCGAACTGTTCCGGTCCCAGATAGCGCGCAATCCAGATACTGACGATCAGGTTGATTCCCAGTCGCAGGAATTTGTCCATCAATTGCCAGTTGCTGTTAAAGAAGATTTTGCGCTTCTCCGGTGTCATGGAGAATTTATTCTTTATTTTGGCAATTGCGTTAGCCATTCATAATCATCTCACTTAGTAGACAGGTACAGCGGACGGCTTCAGAGAATGTCTCTTCAGGTCAGCGTCAACCATATTTTTTACCAGTTGATCGAATCCGACTTCCAGCTCCCAGCCCAGTTGTTCTTTGGCTTTGGTGCAGTCGCCGAGCAGCAGATCCACTTCAGCCGGACGTACGAATTTCTCGTCGATAACCACATAGTCTCTCCAGTTCAGACCTACATGGTCGAACGCGATTTGTACAAGTTCTTCTACGGTATGCATCTCGCCTGTGGAGATGACATAATCATCCGGAGTATCCTGCTGCAGCATCAGCCACATCGCTTTTACATAGTCACCGGCAAAGCCCCAGTCGCGCTGTGCATCCAGGTTACCCAGACGCAGTTCACTTGCCAGACCCAGCTTGATCTGAGCAACGCCGTCTGTTACTTTGCGTGTTACGAATTCCAGACCACGGCGTGGTGACTCATGGTTGAACAGGATACCCGAGCAAGCAAACATGTTGAAGCTCTCACGATAGTTGACTGTGATCCAGTGACCGTACAGTTTCGCTACGCCGTAAGGGCTGCGTGGATAGAAAGGCGTCGTCTCCACTTGCGGAATCGCTTGTACTTTACCGAACATTTCACTGCTGGATGCTTGGTAGAAACGCGCTTCCGGTTTTACCAGACGTACCGCTTCCAGCATGTTGGTTACGCCCATTGCTGTCATTTGACCGGTAGCAATAGGTTGTGGCCAGGAAGCAGCAACGAAGGATTGTGCAGCCAGGTTGTATACTTCGTCCGGATCGGACAGACGAACCGCTTCGATCAGGGAAGCAAGGTCACCCAGATCAGCAGAGATCCATTCGATTTGATCTTTGATATGCTCTACGTTTTCGTAGTTCGGTGTGCTTGTTCTGCGGCGCACGCCGTATACTTTGTAGCCTTTTTCCAGCAGAAGCTCTGCCAGGTAAGATCCGTCTTGCCCTGTAACACCAGTGATCAACGCGTTTTTCATAAATTAATTCCCTCCACAGTATGTTTTTTTATTGTTTGGGTATGGATAATAGATTATTGTGCTTCAGCCGGGCTGAAGGGTTATGACTGAACGGCCAGGCTGCTGCGGTAATCTTCGTACACGGCACGAATACCCTCTTCCAGCGGAATGCTTGCTTTCCAGCCCAGATTATTGATTTTCGTTGTATCCACCAGCTTGCGCGGTGTACCATCCGGCACGGAGGAATTGAACACCAGTTCACCCTCATACTCCACAATATCCTTGATCAGCAGTGCCAGATCCTTGATCGCGATGTCCTCGCCTACCCCTACGTTCACAATCTCGTTGCCTTCGTAGTTGTTCATCAGGAAGATACAAGCGTCTGCCAGATCGTCGGAATGCAGGAATTCACGCTTCGGTGTACCGGTTCCCCAGATTTCCACGGTTGGGGAGCTCTGCTCTTTGGCTTCGTGAATTTTACGAATCAATGCAGGCAGTACATGGGATGTTTTCAGGTCAAAGTTATCGTTTGGCCCGTACATATTGGTCGGCATCGCCGAGATGAACTTCGAACCGTATTGACGGTTGTAGGATTCACACATTTTGATGCCGGCAATCTTAGCGATTGCATAAGGTTCGTTCGTCGGTTCCAGCTCGCCGGTCAGCAGATATTCTTCTTTGAGCGGCTGTGGAGCGTATTTCGGATAGATGCAGGTAGAGCCCAGGAACAGCAATTTCTGTACGCCGTTAAAGTGCGCTGCATCGATCACATTAGTCTGAATCAGCAGATTGTCACGGATGAAATCTGCCGGAAAATCGTTGTTAGCCGCAATCCCGCCAACTTTTGCCGCGGCCAGGAACACATAATCGATCTTTTCCTGTTCAAAAAATGCGTATACTTCAGGCAGCTTGCGCAGATCGAGTTCGGAGCTTGTCCGGGTTACCAGATTGGTATACCCTTGTTTCTCGAGTGCTCTCAGGATCGCTGATCCTACCAGACCGCGATGTCCTGCTACGTAAATTTTGGAGTCTTTATTCATTAATGGTCACCTCTTCATCGTCGGTATGATTGTGGTTCTTTAAAACGCGTCCTTGGCACCAAACAGCACCTTCACGGTTTTTAAGAGAATAAACAAGTCGAACAGGATTCCCCGTTTCTTGATGTAATGCAGATCGAGATCAACCATTTCCTCAAAGCTGAGTTCGTTGCGGCCGCTGACCTGCCATAATCCGGTACAACCCGGTGTTACGCTCAGGCGCAGCTTGTCGCGCTGGCTGTATTCTTCTACTTCTCTTGGCAGCGGCGGTCTTG
The DNA here is from genome assembly GCF_054161335.1 of Paenibacillus sp. Z6-24. NCBI lineage: Bacteria > Bacillati > Bacillota > Bacilli > Caryophanales > Paenibacillaceae > Paenibacillus > Paenibacillus sp. Z6-24. The sequence continues at coordinate 4,549,223 of NZ_CP096398.1, forward strand.
GTCCAACCAGACTCATATCTCCGCGCAGCACATTCCAGAGCTGAGGAAGCTCATCGATACTGGTCTTGCGGATAAAGCGTCCGATCCGTGTAATGCGTGGGTCGTTCTTCATCTTGAACATGGCACCCTGAATTTCATTCTGTGCCAGCAGCTCCTTGAGCCGTTCTTCCGCGTCTGACACCATAGACCTGAATTTGTACATTCGGAAAGGCTGTTCATCTTTACCGACGCGGGTCTGGTAAAAAAACACTTTGCCTTTCGGGTCTTCCAGCTTGATTAAAATGCCAAGTACAATAAAGAGTGGTGATAGAACGATCAAGCCCAGCAATGAGCAAATGATATCGAGTGTGCGCTTGACCATCATGTAGAACCGGAGCTTGGCCGACATACTACCGACATGTGTCGCATAAAACTCGCTATAGCTCGCTAAAGCTTCCGCTTCACTCCCTTGTCTTGGAGTCATTAGCTCTCACCTCTTGCTATGAGCGCTTCCTCCTGCATCTCCCGCTCGATTACAGCTTTGAGAGAAGACAGAAGGGGCGCCTTAAGATCATCATTCTTCAAAGCGAATTCAATAGTGGTTTGAATGAAGCCCAGTTTTTCACCCACATCAAAGCGGGTACCCTGGAAGTCATAGGCGAATACTTCCTGCAGTTCATTCAGACGCTGGATAGCATCTGTCAGCTGAATTTCACCACCGGCACCTACCTGCTGTTCACCGAGGAATTCGAAAATTTCCGGTGTCAGTACGTAGCGGCCCATGATCGCAAGATTGGATGGAGCTGTACCGGCTGCCGGCTTCTCTACAAACTGGCGAACCTGATGCAGACGACCGAATTGCTCCAGTGGATCAATAATGCCATAACGGTGAGTATGGCTCTCAGGTACAGTTTGTACACCGATTACCGATTTTTCCGTCATTTCATACTGTTCGATCAGTTGGCGTGTGCAAGGTGTCTCGGATTCGACGATATCATCGCCCAGCAGAACCGCAAACGGCTCATCCCCGATAAAGTTGCGTGCACACCATACGGCATGACCCAGTCCTTTTGGTTCTTTCTGGCGGATATAGTGAATATCAACTTTGGACGATTTTTGCACTTCATCTAACAGATCCAGCTTGCCTTTTTCCAACAGCGTCGCTTCCAGTTCAAATGCATTGTCGAAATGATCTTCAATTGCACGTTTGCCTTTGCCTGTTACGATGATGATGTCTTCAATACCGGAAGCAATCGCTTCTTCTACAATGTATTGAATAGTTGGCTTGTCTACGATCGGCAGCATTTCCTTGGGCATAGCCTTTGTTGCAGGTAAAAAGCGAGTTCCAAGTCCTGCAGCCGGAATGATTGCTTTACGAACCTTCTTCATAAGATCACACCCTATCCTTTTTTTGTTGGTTCTATCATGCTGACCAAGTTGCAAGTATGTAGGTACTGCAGCTCCAGAACCCCTTGTTCTGGCAATTACAGTTCCCGCCGATCCACTAGAGCACAGAAGATCTGAAAATACGCGTTATATTCTCTCCATGTATGTTTACCTATAACGCGTGTTTTCAGCGTCATTCATCGGACCGGCTTTAAAGTAAGGTACAGGGCATTCAACCCTTCCTCATCATCATACCTTTGACGATAAACGTCTAAGGCTGCATGGCAGCCCACAGCATGACCGAGTGCCTCCAGTGATATGGGTGCAGAAGACATTACCCCAAGCTTGGCCTGTAATGATGTCAATCAAAGTACATGGAGATGGAATTGCCTTATTTATTGTTCGTGGTACGCACTTGCCAATGTTTTGCGATTGGCCTGATTCAGTACGGCTCCCAATAAATGGGCGCCTACAAATTCAAGGCTGGAGATCGCTTTGGCAATATCCTTGCGGCTCTCGCCTCCTGCCTTGATCACCAGCACAGCACCATCACACAGCGGCGTAGCTACCTGTGCATCCGTAAATGGCAGAATCGGCGGCGTATCCAGAATAACCAGATCGTATTGCGACTTCACTTCATCCATCAAGGCTTCCATTTGCCGGGAGCCCAGAATCTCCGACGGATTCGGCGGGACAGGACCTGACGTCAGCACGCTCAGGTTCATCGTCCGGCTTGGCTGGATGTTTTTCTCCAGCTCGGCGGTGTTGAACAACACATTGGATAAACCTTTTTCATTCGAAAGGTTGAAGATCTTGTGCATCGCCGGGTTGCGCAGATCGCCGTCGACGATCAGTACGCTTCGTCCAGTCTCTGCATAAGCGATCGCCAGATTGGCGACGGTTGTGCTCTTGCCTTCACCGAGTGCCGCCGAAGTAACCATAATGCTTTTCACTTTGGCATCCAACCGGGAGAAATCGATATTGGTGCGCAGTCCTTTATAGGATTCTGCGATCAATGACTTGGGATTCTGCTTTGTAATCAGCGGCCATTTAAGTGTGGTTGGCACGTTCTCCACCTCCTACAAGAGGCTTGGCAGGCATTGTACTCTTGGCCTCCATGTCTTCCTCTTTCATTTTGGCGATCACGCCCAGTACCGGCAGACCCAGTACATCTCGGATATCTTCCTCACTCTTGATCGAGTCGTCCATGTACTCCAGCAGGAAGGCAACTGCAATGCCAATCACTACAGATAGTACGAGAGCGATCAGAACGAACAGCAGCGGGCTTTTCGTAATTGACGGTGCGGATGCTGACGGGTCAGCCTGATCCAGCACAGTGATATTGTCAAGTTTCATAATTTGTGGAATCTCGCGTTTGAACACTGTGGCTACTGCATTTACTGTCTCTGCAGCCCGCTGGTAGGAAGTATCCGTTACGGTCAATGACATGACCTGCGTCTCATCTACCGAACTTACGTTGATGCTGTTAATCAGCTGGGCAGCCGTTAATCCAAGTTTAGGATGCTCTTCCGCCACTTTGTTCATGATGGCAGGTGTTTTGATGATCTGCTCATACGTCTTGATCAGCTGGATATTGGAATTGATTGTTCCCAGGTCCAGCTGGTTCACAGCCCTGCCGTCACTCGAAGTCGGTGTGCTGTTCACAACAAGCTTGGCAGTGGCAGTGTACATCGGCGTGTTCGTCATAAACCCGTAAATTCCGGTTCCTGCCGTTATCACCACGACGATAAGAAGCACCAGCCAGAGACGCTTCTTGATGATATTAAAATACTGTTTAATCTCCACTATAGTTCCTCCAATTACTTTTAAATTAAGCAGCACATCGATTGGCTTGAATCGTACCTGCCTGTTTCGTAAAAGTTCCTGCATTCCCCTTTCTTCTCATCGCATTCGGAAGTACGCCAGCAGCATCTCCCATCCCCCTCGAATAACGTGTACCACCCTTAGTTACATTTTGTCATTACGAAATTACAAATTTGTAACATCTAAAAAACAGAAAATAACGGCGATCACTTCATTGCTGAATAAGAGAGAATGCCGTCTGTATAGTATGACTGTCGTAAAGCGGTAAAATTGCTTTGCACATGCATGTCTTGTTTTTAATTTATAACAGATAGGTTACAGCAGGATCAAGTTCGGCGCTTACGCTTGCCTTGTGCTTGCTCACAACATAACCTTTGCAGCAGCCTGTCCAGCTTAAAAATCTTCGAGCTGGCGGCCGTGCCTGGCAGGTTTTGATTTGCAATCCAAATGTTATTCATTTTGAATAACTTATGCGCTCATTATAATCCTTCATGAAAACTTTGTAAACCACCTCTAATTGCGTAAATGATTACATTTATCTTTTTCATGTCGTTTTCAGAGAGATTAATTCTCTTGCGCTGTAATGAATCCTTCTAGTGTACCACCACTATTTATGTGTTCCATCAGATCGTTTACACTGCATTTCATGCCCATTTTTTGGAAGATCATATCGAGCAGCAGTGCTACGTTGATGCTTTGTTTGCCATTATCCGGTAATGGACGATATGTTTTATCCTTGTAAATCCCGTGGTAGTAGGTGATTTCTTCGTTTAAAGGATAACGGGCCAGAGACAACCAATCCATAAGAGGTTCAATCGTGTCCGATGTCTGCGTGGGCTGAAGCGTAGGATCTGTAGCCAGTTTATGAAAGAATGTTTTAACCTCTTGATTCTTTTCATTCCAGTTCTCTTTTAGGACGTGCTGATTTCTCACCGTTAATTCCCTCCTATAAATCCAGGTTTCTTTTTATTCGTTTTGAATAATTATAAAATAGGTTATCTAAAAATCATGTCGAACGTTAGGATAAAAATAAAACTTTATTTATTTAATTTTCGACTTTCTGTACCTTTAGTAGTGAGCATTAAGCAATATAAATTGTCGTATTTCTCGCCTATAGTCTCGGTTTTAATTAGTTACAAAAAGTTTACAGGCCTTTTTGTCTAGTTCTCTACTAAAAAAGGCTTATCTGGTAATTTAAACAGTATTTTAATTTTGAAGCAGGTAATAATTGTTAATTCAGTAGTTTAACCAATATATCATTACTCGTGTATCCGTTTTCATTTATTGATATACAAAGCATTGTCATGAAAATGATTGGAAATAAATGATTTCCCTTGGAGCTATGATAAAATTAGAACAATCAAAAACAGGAGTGATAATCCACAAATCCGCATAAACGACAATATTACCCATGATTTAGGGTGATTCTGCCATCTTCTCGATAAAAAGGAGCTAAGAACTATGGGTTTAATCAAGGAATTCAAGGAATTTGCCGTTCGGGGGAATGTAATTGACCTCGCAGTCGGGGTTATTATCGGGGCAGCCTTCGGTAAAATCGTAACATCCCTGGTGAATGATATTATTATGCCGCCTGTCGGCAAGCTGCTCGGCGGCGTGAACTTTGCCGATCGATTCTGGGATTTGGACAATCTGACGGGTACAAGTACCACACAATATGCTTCTTTGGCGGAAGCGCAGCAGGTCGGTGCAGCTGTTATAGCATACGGACAGTTCATTAATACGGTAATCGACTTTCTGATCGTCGCCATGTGCGTCTTTTTTCTGGTCAAAGGCGTCAATATGATCAAGCGCAAGGAACATGCCAAGCCGGAACCGGAAAAAACGACCAAGGAATGTCCATACTGCTTTAACGAGATTGCTCTCAAAGCAACCCGCTGCTCCCAATGCACGTCCGAATTGTAAATAGGTGTAGATAACCCCTATTTTTGTTAACTGCAGATGCGTTTTCATTGTTTGCGTAAAAATGCAAAAAGCGCCCTTTTTCCGATGAAGGAATTGAAGGGCGCTTTTGTTTTAAATTGCTTTCACGTCCAGCAGCTTATTTTTCTAATTCTTGCGGATCAGCTGCTGCTTAGATCGGCCGGTTCTGATTAGGCAGAAGATTGGATAACAGGTTCTTCAGGTCCCGGTCCTCGGTATACTTCTGTTCACCGGTATCCAGCTCTCGAATGCGGATATATTCAAAGCCGGCTTGCGGTCCTGCAGGCAAAAAGCGCATCGGATCCTCGGAATCCACTTTTACCTGGTAGCTCATATCCTTGAACATATCGGTCAACTGCTCGGTGCCTGGCATCGAATCCTTATCTACAAACACCAGTCCTCGCAGCGATTTAGTCTCCTGATTGTGCACGACATCAAACTTTACTATACATTCCATCTTGTTTATCATCCTTTCATTCGTGGTGTGTTACGGAATTGTAAACATTCCGCAGCCTCCGCTACGCATGATACGGAGATAATAGCAAAGGATTACTTCCCCTTTACAATAAACAACCTGCTGTGCAGCAGCTCTCCATTATAATAGAAGAAACTCGTTTAAAAGAATATGAACTATTTAACTTTTAAGCAACCGGAAAGGAAACAATGAACAGCTCTCATGCGCACACTTCCGCCCGAGTTATTCTTCCAATGGCAGCAGTCCCGGCAGATATCTCTCCAGAATAAGACCGTATCCCTTGCCATAACGCCGGATCAATTCCTGGCCCAGATCATTCTCCATCTCATACAGAATCACTTCCTGGGAAAAGTGCTGCAGCAGCAGCTCCGCCATCAGCGGATGCTCGGTGACCAGCGCCTGGGCAGGTATACTGTCTCCGCGCATACCAACAATACACCAGCGGCGGTCGATCACCAGCCAGAATTTGCGCCCGCTGATTCCCTCGCGCAGCATCCGGGTACCGGGATGCCCTTCTTCTTCCACACCTTCAAAAGACCAAAGCACCCGCACGCCCCGCTGCTCTGCCTGCTCCAGCTTTTGCCGAAACCAGGCGGCTTCCTGCTGCCAGATCGCCGCGATGATCTCCTCCTGAGCCTTGTCGAGCTCCCGGTTCAGAATCTCCATAATCCGCCGCTCCCCTTCGACACTGTAAAAAGAAGGCGGGTCTTCGGCAGGACTCGGCATCGCCTGTTCCAGATAGGAGAGTGACTCCCCGACTTGACCGGCAATCATCCGGGTCAGCTCCTTGACGGGCAGCACACTGTAGCGGGCAGGTTCGCCCGGTGTAAGCTGTACCATGCCGCGGGTAGACAGACGCTGCAGGGTAGCATACACATTGGAACGGGAGACGCCGATTCGCTTGGCGACTTCGTAACCGGACTGTGTCCCCTGCTGTGCCAGTGCCACCATGACCTTGGCCTCCAGCTCGGTAAATCCCAGATTACGCAAATGATTGAGCACTTGTTCCATCAGGCATTCCATCCTTCCCGGTTGGCTTGCTGTCTGATCCAATGAAGTGTATGTATGGGACAACAGGCCGATCACAATTGGATGATCAGCCTGCCTGCTGTCTTATATTTGTTCTGCGCCGCAGTGCGGGCACCATTTGGAGCCTTTTTGCAGAACCTGTCCGCATACCTGGCAGCTAAATGTATCGGTATCGAGGTCGGTATCATCATCGGCTTCCATTTCCAGCGGCTTGGTAATTGTAACGACCTTTTTTACCGGTTCCTGGCGAAACTCGGTACGGGATTCATTCTGTACAGGCCGCTGATCCAGAGCAGCGGCAGCAGGCACTTCCTCTTCGGGTTCATCATCATGTTCAATACCCAGATCCTGCTTCCATGAACGTACGAGACGATCCAATTCTTCCTGACGCTCGCGCTCTTCCTGTAGACGGGCTGCCCGCCGGCTCTCGGCTTCGTCTGCTGTCAGTTCCTCGTGCTCATATTCCTCTTCTTCCCGATCATGCACTGTGGAATCGGTTGGGAAGACGATCGGCTCATCGCGCGTCATATCCCGGTCTCTCTGGAATTCTTCCCGGTCTTCACGCGGAATCGCCAGCTTTTCCATTTTGCGTCCGCAGTTCGGGCAGAAGTTCGCATCCAGTGCCACGACTGCCCCGCATTCGCAGACACGTTCATTTCTAAGTATCGCAATCCGCGTACGGATTTCCTCAATTTCCTCATTCAGAAGATCGCATGCCTTGCACAGCTCAGTCATCTCTTCTTCGGCAATCGACATATCGCCGGCGCGGTATCCTTCGTAAAAGACTTCACCCATACGCAGATAATGAACCCCGATCTCTCGCTCAATATCCACAATATGACCGTTCATACGATTCACTTCCACTGCATTCTGCGCCCGCTCGGTTGCTTTTCCCGCACCGCTTTTCAGCCGTTGTAACAAATTCATGACTGTTCTCCTCCTCTAATTCCACCGTATCACTGTATCCCTATAGTAAACGGTCGTACCTGTTTACATTACTATTTTTGATGAAGTTCCATATTGGGGATTACTCATCGGTTATACATCCATTATAATAGAAGGATATGCATAACAGTACCCGTATATAGGTTGATACAACCCTATCATACCAAATTTCTGCTTCACTTGAAAAAAAGCGAAGCCGGAAAGGAAGATTACCTGTTGAAAGACACGATGACCAAAGAAGCACTCCGACCTCAAGGTATCCCTGTGCATACCCCGCTGCCGGCCGCCAAACCGGCTCCTGCCGATACAAGTATTACCCTGGTTCCCGATGATGCGGAGGATGCAGCCTTTTTCCGCGCACTGGAACAGCAGGGCATTCTGCTGAATGCTCCGCAGATCGAAGCGGTGCGCCATGGAGAAGGACCGCTGTTGACTCTGGCTGGTGCAGGCTGCGGCAAAACGACTGTATTGACTGCGCGTGCCGGCTATCTGTTATCCGTACGCAAAGTCGATCCGAAGCATATTTTGCTTGTTACTTTTACGACCAAGGCTGCGGCCGAGATGAAATCACGAATCGCTGCCCTGCCTGGTGTCACAGCCAAAACCGCACGTGCGATCGAAGCGCGTACATTTCATGCGTTCGGTCTGCTGCTGCTGCGCCGATACGGCAATCTCAAGGACGAAATTTTTGGAGATGCCCGTGCCCAGCATGCGGTACTCCAGCGTCTGCGCCGGGAGATTGGCTCTACCAGTATCACTCCGCCGGAGACCCTGCTGGCTACCCTGTCAGCGATCAAGCTGGAGGGCGGTACTGCGGATGATCTGCCCAAGGATACACCGGAAGAACGGGATCGCTGCGCCCTGCTGTGCCGATATGAAGAATGGAAGCAGGAACACCGTCGAATTGATTTTGATGATATTTTGCTGCGTACCGAGCAGCTGCTCCAGGACCCGAATCTGCTGGCGATGCTGCAGGATCGGTTTCGTTATATTATGGTGGATGAATTCCAGGATACGAACCGGCTTCAATATGAGATGGTTCGCCAGCTCGCGGCTGTTCACCGCAATCTGATGGTGGTCGGTGACGATGACCAGACGATCTATTCCTTTAACGGGGCCAGACAGGAATATATTCTTGATTTCCCCAAGGAATATCCCGGCACACGCATCATTGCGCTGGATATTAACTATCGCAGCCATCCGCAGATTCTGGGACTCGGCGTCAAACTGATCGCCCGCAATGAAGCCCGTCATGACAAGACGCTGCAGGCTGGAGCTTCGGTCGGTCAGAGCCCCATGTATATACGGCCGGCCCATGCCGATGAAGAAGCGGACGAGATTGTGAAAAGGCTCAAAAAACAGCAGACTGATGGCCGTTCGCTGGGAGATGTCGCTATTTTGCACCGGACCGTCAGCGGCACACGGGCGATCGCCGAGCGGCTGCTGATGGAGGATATTCCGTTTATCCAGTACGGGGAAGCACCGGTATTCTATGATCACGCGCTGATCCGGCCGGTTATGGACCATCTGCGGCTGTCCGTCAATTCACGGCGGATGGATGCGCTGCCCGGCGTGATTGGTCCCCTGTACATTTCAAGAGATGCCGGCATAGAGCATATTATGCAGCAGGAACAGAAGCAGGCCAAGAAATACCCGCTGATCCACCTGTTCCACTGGGAACGTCTGCAATCGTTCCAGCGCCAGCAGGTCAAAGACCGGATCGTCTTCCTCAAAAAGATCAAGGAAATGAAGCCGCTCTACGCGATCCGCGAGATCCGCCGGGTATTTTACGACAAGTTCGCCAGCGCGGACTTTAGCGGACCTGCCACACGGCATAAGGATAACATCCGCGAGACTCTCGATGAGCTGGAAAGTGCAGCCGGCAAATTCGCCACGGTCGAAGAAATGGTCAAATTTGCCGATGAACTGTCTACCAAACGAGAGCAGATGATCGAGCTGATGAAGCAGGAAGCGCCGGAAGGTGTGCATCTGATGACTGTTCACCGGGCCAAGGGACTGGAATTCCCATGCGTCTATCTGCTTGGCGCATCGGAAGGCATCCTGCCGCACAAAGCTGCCCTGCAGGAAGAAGCACCCGAAGATGTCAAAGCCGGACAGGGCGTCACCGGACCGGACCCCGAAGGCAAACTGATGCAGGCTGCCCTGGAGGAAGAACGGCGAATCGCCTATGTCGCTGTCACCCGGGCCAAGCATGAACTGTACATCTCCTCACCCGTGATGCATCATGGCAAGACAGTACCTCCTTCGCGCTTTTTGCTGGAAGCTTTTCAGTGAAATAATTGGATGGGCACTATCCATTGTGTACCGATCCTCACCCATAGCAAATACAAAAAAACCTGCCTGCTGAACATACTCAGCGGCAGGTTTTTTTAGGTTATAGGTAACAAGAGATCAGGAAGCTATAGGCTCCAGCGTGATGTCTTCGACTCGCAATACACCGGACTGCCAGCTGTACTGCAGGATGGCTGCAGCTACCGCTTCTCCACTGGACATCTGGGCAGCCACTTCAGCGTTCAGCAAACCCTTGTCATCCACATAATAACGAATCACCGAGCCAAACTGCGGCAGCTCTGCAGAGTGGACTGTATTGACCGGCAGGGAGACCGGTGATTGTCCGGGTACACGGGCCTGTAAAATCTGCTTGCCTTCCTGATGCAAAACGGAGAAGGATACCTGCTCACGCGTATAGTCCAGCGGATCCTGTACCTCCAGCTCCTTTGTACTGTTCCAATCCACAATATGCGGCTCGGTAATGTACGTCCCCGTGCCATATCCTCTGGTCGTAATAACGATGGCTTCTTCTCCGCCATCTCCGTTCAGATCGGTATGATAGACCAGCGGCTCATAGCCGGGACTGCTGACCGTCTGCCATTCATACTGCCGGCTGCTGCCGGTTTTTTCATTTTCAACGGTTATATGGTGATAGACCCCATCGCTGTTCTGACTGGCATACAGACGAATTGGACCTTCCTGAACCAGTGGCGCAGCTGACGTCCGGGCGGGCGTAGACGAATCATCCGGTGCCGGACTGAATGTGCATCCTGTCGCTTCCAACAGCGTGAAAGCGGCAAGTATCGTCAAAAACCGCCGATGGTTCATGAATGTTCCCCCTTTGCTCTGAAGATAAATGCAGATCACCATACCAGCCTCAGAATAAAGTAGGATTATTATCGCTTATTTCATAAAAGCTGAATTCATTTATGGGGTGAATCTGAGTGTGTTGGACAGGCTTGCGTCATTTCAGTTTACTGCTTGATCTTGCCCTGGTCAAAATATTCTTCCAGTGTCAGATCCTTGGCAGTGACATCCTCGGCCAGTGCTTTGCCGATATAGCGGATATGCCATGGCTCCCACGTATAGCCGGTGATATCATCCGCGCCTTTTTTGTAGCGGATGACAAATCCATATTCCGCTGCATGCTGCTTCAGCCATTTGCCTTCTGCCGTTTTGCCAAAGCTCTGCTCCAGTCCATAACCGATCCCCGGTCCGGAGACGTCGATTGCCAGCCCGGTCTGATGCTCGCTTGTACCCGGACGTGCGCTTACACGGTCTGTATATTCTTTGCCTTTGGTAGCAACATTATTATTGTAAATGGATACCTGGCGTTTGTAGGAACGGTAGGCGGATACCGCGCGCAGATCTAGTCCGGCCGACTTGGACGCTTTGAACAGCTCTTCCAGTGCTCCGGCGGCTTCTTTGCGCATATGGCTTTTCTCCAGTACACCGTCGTAGGAGAAAGCTACATCGGGCACGACCAGATCCGGCGGCTCGTAGCCTTCCGGCAGGTAACGGTTCTTGTTGACGATGACGGTCATGGACTCCGGATTGGTGACCACGTCTTTGCCTTTCACCTGTTTGATGGTCGACTGCAGGGAACTCTTTTCGCGCTGTACAGTCAGATCCTTACTGCTGTCGGTAGAAGCAGCCGACTGCTCACCACCTGCTGCGGATTGACCAGATGCATTACCGGTCGGAGCTGCAGCAGAACTGCCGTCTGCATTTCCTTTTGCCTCGCCTGCTGCAGGTGCGGATGTGCTGCCTGTCTGGGAAGGAGTCTGCGTCTTCGGCGCGGCGGCTGAATCGGTACCGCCATCTGCTGCACCGCAGCCTGCCAGCAGCAGACCGGACATGAGTACTCCTGCAGGCAGCATGACTTTCCAACCTGCCCGTTTTTGCTTATCCATCATGATAAATCTCCTTTGCTCACTGCCTCCATCAGGAAGAAAACAGAGCCGGTTGTACATACCGGCTCCATACGGTGATCCTTATTTTTTACCCTGCCGGGACAGATGGCGCTGTCTGATACGATCGGCCACTTTCCGGCGTACTTCTTCATATCCGTCCATGGCACCTTTGACTTCAGGCAGCAGCTTCTGCAGATTCGGCATCGTCTCCTCGCCGGGAGAAGGCGTATATACAACAACTGTAGCATTTTTCTTCAACTGCTGCTGCCAGCTTTTATTGGCATTTTGTAAATATTCTTCGACTTCGGCCAGACCTTCTCCGGTCTGATGCAGCGTTCCTGCTGCGGCCGATTCGGCGAGCAGACTGCCTAGACTCGGTTCATCGGACAGGGCCGAAGCGACTTCGTCTTCCTGCTCGGAAATGTTCCATTCGGCAGGTGCGGGCAGTTGCTGTCCCCACTGCTGCCAGATCTCGTGCAGCAGCTTCTCCGTATTCCAGCCGGCCAACTGCCAGGCGAGCAGCGGCTGCTGTTTCAGCTGCTCGGCAGCCTGCTTCAGCAGTACCTGAATCTGCTGTTCATCTCCCTGTGTATCCTCAGCTTTTACCCGGTAAGACATCAGGTCTTCACCGGTATTCAGATAAGGGGTACATGCGCACAGCGCTTCGGCGATCGTGGCATCCGGCGCCAGCTCCTGTACATATTCCAGTCCGATTGCAGACAGCAGGGAAGGAGCAGCTGCATCCTTTCCCTCCATTTCCTCACGGAACACATCACGCAGCAGCAAATATACATTCTGGGCGGATGCGCTGAGACGGTTCAGCAAATGACGTTGTTCTTGTTCAGAAGGAGGCTGAATCCGAACTGTCACTGGCCCGGCGGATACCTTGGGATCGTCAGCCTGCTGAACGGTTCCACGAATCAAGCCTGCTGCGATCTCGCAGTCCTGGGCTGTCCATTTTGGTGTACTCATTCGTCAGCCCCCCATTCTGCAGATTGCAGGGATACGAGCTGCTTCAGCTCTTCATCCGACATCTCGGTCAGCCACTGCTCCCCGGCACCGACAACCTGCTCTGCCAGTGATTTCTTGCTCTCGATCAGTTCATCGATCCGTTCCTCCAGCGTTCCCTGACAGATCAGCTTATGCACCTGCACATTACGCTGCTGCCCGATCCGGAAGACACGGTCTGTCGCCTGGTTCTCTACCGCCGGATTCCACCAGCGGTCATAGTGAATAACATGATTGGCACGGGTCAGATTCAGCCCGACGCCGCCGGCTTTGAGTGACAGGACGAACAGCGGAGGACCTTCCCCCTGCTGGAACAGACTGATCATTTCATCCCGATTGGCCTTGCTGACACCGCCATGCAGGAAGAATGGCTCCTCGCCAAAGTGCTTGCTCAGCCGCGCGGTCAGCAGTTCCCCCATTTCGACATACTGGGTAAATACGAGCGCAGCTTCCCCGCTGTCGCGGATCATATCGAGCAGTTCGATCAAACGCGCCATTTTGCCGGAGCGTTCCTGCTTGCCAGTGTCGCCCTTGCCGGTATTGTGCAGCAGATACGGGTGGTCACAGATCTGCTTGAGCTTGGTCAACGAGGACAGCACAATCCCTTTACGGGTGATACCTTCCGTATTGCTCATGCGTCCGAGCATATCGGAGACCACGCTCTGATACATGCCCGCCTGCTCGACGGTCATATAACAGTAGGACTTCAGTTCAATCTTATCAGGCAGATCGCGGCGGATGTCCGGATCGCTCTTCAGGCGGCGCAGCATGAAAGGAGACACCAGCTTGCGCAGTGTGGACAGCTTGTCCTCCATCTCCTGACCGACGCCTGCATTATAATTGTGCCGGAAGGAAGAAGCCGTTCCCAGATAACCCGGATTGAGGAACTGGAAAATGGACCACAGTTCACTCAGACGGTTCTCCACCGGTGTACCTGTCATGGCAATCCGGTGCGGCGCATTCAGCTTCATTACACTTTGCGCCTGCTTGGTCCGGTAGTTTTTAATATACTGTGCTTCATCGAGTATGATCGATGCCCATTCGATCTGTCGCAGGTCTTCGCCATCACGACCTGCCAGATGATAGGTAGTCAGTACGATATCATGAGATCTCGCTTCGGCCGCGAACTCTTCGCCGCGCGGACGGCGGCTGCCATGGTGAATGTACAGCTGCAGTTCCGGTGCGAAGCGCTCCAGCTCACGCTGCCAGTTGCCCAGCAGTGAAGTCGGGCAGACGATCAGTCTCGGTGCGGTCACCGGTTGATCCAGGATGCAAGTGATGACCTGCACCGTTTTGCCGAGACCCATATCATCGGCCAGACACGCACCAAATCCCAGATCACGCATCGTGGCGAGCCACTGGAATCCGCGCTCCTGATAAGGACGCAGCGTACCATGCAGACCCTCCGGTACGGTCCGTTTCTCCACATCGCGCCATCCGCTGCCTTCCATCAGATTCGTCAGCATCGGATTGGTCTCAATCTCGAAGATATGCAGCCCGTTCCAGAGCGCATCCTCTTCTTCCGCGTAGATATGCATCAGTTCATTAAAGGAAATCTCGCCTTCCTCATGGCGGCGGATAAAGCGCAGTACCTGCTTGATCTCATTCAGATCCACTTCGATCCAGCCGCCATCGAGCGGAATAATCGGCACTCCGTTTTTGACAATCTGGGCCATCTCGGCAGCAGTCAGCGTACGGCCATCCAGTACGGCCTGCGGTTCAAAGGAAACCATCTGCTCCATCCCGAGTTTGGAACTTTCATTGGTATTGCGATTCTCCTGCGGCTGAGGCGACTTGACCTTCAGCTTCAGGCCGGCACGCTTCTTGCCCTCACGTGTCCAGCGAGAAGGAATCTGTACGGTAATGCCCGCTTTGCGCAGACGCGGTACATCTTCCTTAAGAAAAGCATAGACATCGCCCGCTTCCATCATGCCGCCTACCGGACTGGCCGTCCGAATAAACAACGATACAATCGGGGAACACTCTGCAGCGCGACCCAGCTGCATCAGCAGACGCTGCTGTACATGTTCATACGTGCGTCCCCGTACAATCATACGGTTCTCCGCCTGCTTCCACAGCATCGCCGCCGGAAGCAGTACCGCCGGATCGGACTCGTCTGTTGCCCAGAAGGACATCCGCCACTGCGGCAGCATATCCGAAGGCATCTCGGCAGCCTTTTCCCGGCTCTCCAGCGGCGGCTCCAGACGAACCACGAGACCCAGCTCGCCGATACGTTCCTCCAGAATTCCCGCCTCGGGAAGCGGCACTTCCGCTCCATTATGATCCCGGATCACTTCTTCCAGTTCTGCCATATCCTCGGCGGTTCCCTGAACAGCCAGTTCGGCTGTCGCATCAAACATGGAATTCCACCAGAGGTGTGCATGCGGGGAAGATCCCCTGCGGTAATTCGCCTGATAAGCGCGGAACTTGCCGTAGCCGGCATCCCGGAACATTCGGCGAACTTCCGCATCGATCATCGCCACCAGAAAAGAGTGCAGCACTTCTGCACGAGCCTGGGAGATGCCCGACGGCTCTCCTCCCGTGAACAGCGACAAGGCCGACAATCCGATCATCGGAATCGACTCTGCCAGACGGGCAAACATCTCCCGATCCTCGCCGACCAGCAGCGGCTTCCATACGCCGCGCAGCGACGCCTGAGAACTGCGTCGGCCAGTACCGGCAATGACACGGCTGTCCGGCAAAATCTTGCCTTCCCGCAGCAGTTTCTCGGCGAATTTCGCAGCAATATGCCAGTACCGCATCTCTGCACCAGCCTGAATACCCTGACGGGCTACCAGCTTCTCATCCCATTCGAGCAGCAGATCATACGCCTGCTCGGCCGAGAGCGCCAGTCCTTCCACCATGCGTCCGGGAAGCCTTTTATTGCGGCCGGCCCGGCGTGAAAATGTCTCTTTGGACGCAGCATTGACCGGTCCCGACTTGAGCTCGGCCAGTCGCAATCCCGATTGGGCAAAAGGACGCCGCCCTACCGGCAGTTCCATCCGGCGCATGACTTTCATCCATGCATCCACTTTGGGTTCCGACATTTCACCGGAAAAACAAAAAAATACGTCTCCAATCCATATTCCATATAACGGTTGATCCATCATTGTCTCCCGTCCATCTCGGTCAAATCTTTACGATTGTAATAGTTAGTGTGTATTCTCATAACAGGATATTCCTCTCCTTACACGTAAGCAAGCTTTCAGGCCATCCTGTGCATGGCATCTGCTTTCCGGATAAATGCAAATAAAGCAGGTATCTTATCCATTATAAGGTTGGATGTTCGAAAATTCCATATACACTGTTAAAAATACAATAATTATAAGGGAGAAAATGATCATGACAAATGCCATTTTGCTCGAAGTTATCGCCACTACTGCGGAAGATGCACGAATCGCAGCCGCTGTCGGAGCGGACCGGATCGAACTGATTGCCGCCCAGCAGCAAGGCGGATTAACGCCCGAAATGAACCTTGTCCGGCAGATTACAGCCGAGAGCAGCATACCGGTTCATGTCATGATTCGCCCGCACAGTCGCAGCTTTCAGTATACGGCTGACGAGCTGGAGCAGATGGTCCGCGATATCCGCCAGGTCACTGAACACACGCAGGCTGCCGCACTGGTGCTCGGTGTACTGAACGACCGCCAGCAGGTGGATGAGCCTGCCCTGAACCGACTTCTGGAAGCTGCGAATGGTCTGCCGGTTACTTTTCACCGGGCCTTTGACGAGATCCGGGATCAGGAGCAGGCGCTGCATACACTGGCCCGCTATCCGGGAATTACGCGTATTCTTACTTCAGGCGGGCAGCCTTCCATACTGGATGCACGCGACAAGATTGTCCGGCTGGATGAGATCGCCCGCCAGCATCAGATCCGCCTGCTCGCGGGAGCCGGACTGACGCTGGACACACTGGGAGAATTTGTCCGGGATACCGGAGTGCAGGAAGTCCATCTGGGCAGCGCTGTCCGGCAGCAAGGTGATATTCACCTGCCGCTGGATGCAGAGCGAATCCGTCAGGCCAAAGCGATATTGCTGTCCAGCTAACTACAGTATTTGTTCATATAATTATGCTTTTAAGCACAGACTAAAGCAGCCTGTTACCTAATCGTTTTATAATGAAACTCGAATTTCTCCTTCATATTTTAAATTAAGTTTGGTAAGAGTTTTGATTTGAAATAGAAGACTTGAACAGCGTACCACCCTCAAATACTTACTAAAAACCCTTCTGGTCATCTCATGCACATTTGAGGGTGCGTTTTTATATTTAACGTCTAACTATTAAAATTTTCATCATGAAGTAGCAGCGAAGGGGAATATCTGTTAAGATGTATACTGAACGTTCATTCAGTATTATAGACAACAATTTAAAAAGCTGTCTAAAGGAGCTTAAAACCATCATGCAAGAAACGAAAAATGTACATTCCCTGGAAAGTTTATCTGTAGGACGTGCCTTTCTAAAATACTTGATCCCTTCGCTGCTGGGCATGCTGATTATGGGTGCTAACTTTATTATCGATGGCATTATGGTCGGCAATAAATTGGGAGCTGTGGCTTTAGCAGGCGTTGGAATTGCCGGCCCGGCTTATACGCTATTTGCGGCGATGTCGCTGTGGATCGGAATCGGCGGTGCAACCTTGTATTCCCAGGCTATGGGAGAGAAGGATTATGCAAAAGCCAAGCAGGTCTTTTCCCAGTCGCTGACGATCATTTTTGTAGCGACTCTCGTTATCGGGATTACGGCCTATGCGTTCAAAGAACCTTTGGTGTATGCGCTTGGGGCCAATGAAGAAACTTATCCTTACACCTTTGCTTATATGCAGGTCATGCTGCTGTTCGGGTTTATTTTTACAATCGAGAGCGCACTCAGCATTTTTGTCCGTAACGACGGAAATCCGAATCTGGCCATGGCTGCACAGATTACTTTTGCATTGTCCAACATAGGATTCAATTATATTGCTCTATACGTGTTGGATATGGGCGTGCAGGGAGTTATGATCGGAACGTTGTCTGCTGCGTTTGTCGGGCTGTTAGTCCTGTCCGCTCATTTCTTCAAAAAAGATACGCATCTTAAGCTGCGGAAATTCAAATGGAACAAAAAAATGCTGTGGGTCATCTTCCTGGTCGGATTTCCAAGCTTTGTCGCGGAAGTAGGCATGTCGGTCTTTACGGTCGCTCACAACGTGGTGTTGGAGCGACTGGCCAGTACGGCGGGAGTTGCAGCTTTCTCTACATTGAATTATCTGCACGGCGTCATGCTGATGGCTTTCTTGGGATTGGGATCGGCGATTCAACCGCTGATCAGTTACTATCACGGCGCACGGCAGGAAGAACGCAAGCGTCATACGGTACGAATCGCGATCAAAACCGCTCTTGGAATCGGAATCGGACTACTGATCGTCATTCAGCTCTGGGCGGCGCCAATCGTTGGCATTTTCGGCGACTTCCCGACCGAAGTGACAGTTCTTGCGGTAACCGGTCTTAAGGTCTTCTCGCTGGCATACTTATTTATTGGTGTGAATTTCGTGATGATGACTTATTTCCAATCGATTAATCATGTCAAAATGGCGATTTGGGTCACGGCTGCCCGCGAGATTATCCTAATGCTGATCTTCCTTGCAATCCTGCCATCATTCTTCGGAACTCAAGGCGTATGGGCTGCCGTTCCTTTGTCCGAAGGCATTGTTGTAGTGACCATTCACCTCTACTACAACAAGTATTTTGTTCGTACAAGTCTGCTGCGTGAGAATTAAAAAGGAGCGAATTCAGTGAAAAAAAAGCAAATTCAGAGCAAAGAAACCCAAACAAAGTTAGTTGAAGCGGCAAAGACTCTTTTTGCGCAAAAAGGTTACAAAGGAACTTCAGTTGAAGACATTGTAAAGGTTACAGGGGTTAGCAAAGGTAGTATTTATTACCATTTCGTCAATAAAGAAGGTTTGTTTATCTATTTGCTTAAGGAATGGGATCGGGAATACGTCGAGCAATGGGAGGAAAAGGTAGAGCAGTATACGACGGTTGAAGAAACTTTGTTGGCTTTGGTCGAATATCTGCTGGACAGTGATTTGAACCATCCCTTAACGAAGGCAGCAGACGAGTTTTTCGATGAAGAAGGAAGCAGCAATGAAGTGAGAGACGCCATGGAGGCTTATGTGACCAGCCATATTGAATTCAATAGAAAGATGTTGGAAAAGTATATGGCCAAAGGAGAGTTGGCTCAAGGAAATTCTTATATGCTGGCCGTCATTTTGGAAGCCCTGTTTGAAGGACTGGGTGAAATATCCAGATACTCTCTGGAAGAACCAAGGCTGCTCTATCGCCAGGCGATCCATGCCCTGCTCAATGGCATAAAAATTCGCTAAAACATGCAAGAGAGTCGAATTATTCAACAGATTATTGAAGGAGTTCAAAAAAATGCAATACGAATTCGAAAAAGAGCCGATCGGACGCGTAAATAAATCGACGATTCGCTACGTGTACAATCTTATAATGACGATCGGCATGCCCAAAAAGATGTTGGGTGTCGCCGCACTGCTGAGCATCGTTTCTTCATTGACAGGCTTGGTTTGGCCGGTGATGACTGGAAACTTTATCGACCAATTTTCAACAGGGGGCATCAATGCAGGCCTGATCGCCCTTCTGGTAGGTGTTTTTATTTTGGAAGCACTGACTTCGGGCATTTCTTATTACATGCTGGCGTATGCGGGCAACCACACGGTAACCCTGCTTCGCAAGCAGTTGTGGGTTAAAACGCTGTCTCTGCCGGTTCACTTTTTTGATCGGCATCGATCGGCGGACATAATGAGCCGAATCAGCAGGGATACGGACGAAATCCGGACGCTGATTACCGAACATTTGATTTCTTTTTTCTCCAACCTGCTCACGGTAATCGGCGCACTGGCGATTCTGTTCTGGTTAGACTGGCGTTTGACGCTCGTCGTTCTGCTTGCCGCTCCGCTAGGCGCCGCAATCATTATGCCCATCGGAAACAAAATGTACAAAATTTCGATGACGATGTACGAACAGTTGGCGCAGTTTGCTGCCGTACTGACCCAGGTTATTGGAGAAATCCGGCTGGTGAAATCCTCGAATGCCGAAAAGCGGGAAGAAAAAAACGGTTTCGAAAAAGTGGATCATCTGTTCCAGCTTAGCATGAAAGAATCAAAGATTTACGCGATCCTGTCCCCGCTGATGTCCATGATCATGATCGTGCTGCTTACGGCTGTTGTGGCGTATGGCGGCATGCGGGTATCTTCCGGCGATTTGAGTACAGGCGTGCTTGTATCGTTCGTGCTGCTTTTGTTCCAGATCATGCTTCCAATCAATACATTCGCGACCTTTTACTCCAACCTGCAGAAGGTATCGGGAACGGCCGATCGACTGAAGCCTATTCTTGAAGCGGATACCGAAGACGAGCAGAACGGCAGAGGACTTCTGATGCCGGACGAGCGGTACGACCTGGTGTTTCGCGACGTGGAGTTCGCTTATGCTTACAAAGAGCCGATTTTGAAAAAGATCAATTTATCTCTGCGTGCCGGGCAGGTCACTGCGTTAGTCGGTCCCAGCGGCAGCGGTAAAACGACCGTGTTTTCGCTGATCGAACGGTTTTATATGCCGGCCAAAGGACTGATCACTTACGGCGAACAGCCGATAGACGAGTTCGACGTCGCATCGTTCCGGAGCAGGATCGGGTACGTATCGCAGGAAAGTCCACTGGTGCACGGTACGATCCGGGAAAATATCGTATACGGACGTATGGACGAAGTCACTGAAGAGGAAATCATCGAGGCGAGCAAACAGGCGTATGCCCATCATTTCATCGCTTCGCTGCCCAAGGGATACGATACAGAAGTCGGAGAAAGAGGCATCCGCCTGTCGGGCGGACAGAAGCAGCGTATTGCGATTGCGCGGGCTCTACTGCGCAAGCCGGACATTCTGCTGCTCGACGAAGCGACTGCCAGTCTGGACAGCGACTCCGAACACGAGGTACAGAAAGCTTTGGAATATTTGATGCAAGATTGCACGACCGTCGTCATCGCGCACCGGCTCTCGACCATCACGAACGCCGATCAGATCGTTGTGTTGGAGTACGGGGAAGTTACAGGCACGGGACGGCATCAAGAACTGCTCGCCACTCATCCGTCTTATGCAGAATGGACAAACAAGCAGTTCCGGCAGAATCGCGGCTGAGGGTCTCAAGCCTGCGAATCCAGCACGTATGCCTCCGGCGTCACGCCAACGACCGTTTTGAAATCCTTGATAAAATGCGTTTGATCGTAGTCACCGAGCTGTTCGGGCTTTTTTAAAATTCGTTCTCCACTTCGAGCCATTCCAGCTTAGTTTCCAACCGGGCGTTTGTTCTTCTATGCTGAGTTCACGGGTAAGAGGGCATCCGGACGCCTGCTTTCTGGCATCTGCAAGGCCCATAATTCACTTCTTCTTGCAAGTAGTTCCCACCCGATGGTAAGCCGCCTGAATCCGTTTGGAGCCTAAAGTGTCCACGTCAAAGCCAGCCTCTCGAAAAATTCCCCGGGGAAGTTTGCCTTCTTAATAGGTTACAGTTTATTTTGTGCTACTTTTTTTATTATCTTAAAAAGCATACTGTTGTATCTGCACGTTCTCATCCGACCACCTGCAGCCCATTCGCAAATAAAAAGCAGACAGAAATTTATCTGCCTGCTTTTTTTACTTTTTCATCCGGTGATTCTGCATGGCAATCCGGGCAGCCCCGACCATTCCTGCCTGATTGCCGAGCAGCGCCGGCTCCAGCAGTACCGGTCTGCCGCCCAGTTCATCAATACGCTGTACCAGGAGCGGCCACCATGTTTCACGTGTAACAATAACGCCCCCGCCAATAATAACGGCCTGCGGATCAAAGATCTGATCAATATTAATAATGGTACTGGCAAAGTCATTAATCCAGTTATCCAGCAAGTATCGCGCTTCTGCATCTCCTGCCCGTGCGGCATCCATCAGATCGGCTAATCCCCACCCTGCATGGTAATCGGCAGCAATCCGGTTGAGTGCCCGTCCGGAAATGTACTGCTCCACACAGCCTCTTTTGCCGCAGTTGCATGGCAGACCGCCGGGATGCAGAATCATGTGTCCCAGCTCTCCGGCTCCGCCGTACTGACCAGAGATGATCTCTCCATAATGCACCAGCGCTCCGCCTACTCCGGTACCGATCGTCAGCATAATCCAGGAGCGGATAACCGCCGCCGCACCGATCCAGTCTTCTCCCGCTGCTGCTGCATGGGCATCGTTAACGGTATAGACCGGCAGACCGGTAGATTCCATGACCCGTTCCGCCAGGCGCAGCCCTTTCCAGCCGGGAAGATTATCGGTCGCATCGATAACGATTCCTTTTTCCCGGTCGATCCGGCCTGCCGATCCGATACCAATCCCATGGATGGTAATGAATTGTTTTTTGATACTGTCATAGACAATGCTTTTCAATTCATTGGCAATATAGAGGACTCGGTTCAGGATAAATTCCGCTCCCTGCTCCGCCTGGGTAGGCAGCTCCATCCGCTCAATCATCTGACCCTGTTCGTTTACCAGTGCACCCTTGATTCCGGTGCCGCCTATATCTATACCAATCCAGCAAGATTCCATATTGATCATCTCCATGAGCTTAAATGTGTTATGTAGTATCCAGGATATATACAATGTTATCGTGTACTTTCAGAGAAATCGTTAGCTTTCCCTCTAACTCTCGGTTATATCCAATTATATGCCATCCAACGTACCCATTAACAAATTCCATTGTTTACTTATAAAGGTATATACAGCGTATCATAAAGAAACTTGCCATGGAGGAATATGAAAAAAAAGAGCAGGCAGCCGATTGTACCGGCCGCCTGCTCTTCGTTCGTTTCAACCTTGCCTTTCCTTATTCCATAAATTACGCCCGCAGAATCAGCTGTTCCAGCTGACGATCCGGAATCTGGATCAGAATATCTCCGCTGCTGTCATCCAGACTCCAGCCGGTCTGCCCTGCAGCCAGTTCATCCAGTGTAATCCGCTCCAGCTGGTCGATGCCAACTGGCGTGAATGCCGGCTGCCGGAGTGTAAAGCGCAGATGCTCGCGCTGCGCCTGATAGCCATCATCCATATAACGGATCGACAGTGCCAGTGCGCCCTCTTCACCGCTCACCCGGATATGCAGTCTGGAGTATTTGCCATTCTCGTAAGCAAATGTCTCGCCATCATCTTCATACAGCGTATATTCCGCCTGGAACGAATCCTTCGCCTCCGCTCCATAAATATGGAAGGTCACCACATCATCCATCCGGTGGTCGGCAGCATATTGACGCAGCTCCCCTTCGGCAATAATCGCTCCGGCGCGAATATACATCGGCATTACATCCAGCGGAGCAGGTGCCAGAATATGACGTCCGCCTTCATGCTGCTCGCCGGTCCAGTAATCATGCCAGATGCCTTCCGGCAGGTAGACCGTACGGCAATCGGTATCCGGGCGGTACACCGGCGCAATCATTACATCCGGACCGAGCAGGAACTGGTCGCACAGATTAGTCACTTTCGGATCTCTTGGATATTCCAGCAGAACCGGGCGGAGGATCGGCATGCCTGTTCGGGAAGATTCATAGAACAGATTGTACAGATGCGGCATCCATCGGTAGCGCAGGCTGATATACTCGCGAATAATATCTTCCACCTGCTCGCCGAACGACCACGGCTCCTGTCGTATCGTCCCAATCGCCGAGTGGTTGCGGCAGTAAGGGAAAAAGGCTCCCATCTGCGTCCAGCGCACCAGCAGCTGGTCCGATGTATGATGCGCGAATCCGCCAATATCCGGTCCGGCAAAAGGCAGCCCGGACAATCCCATATTCAGAATCATTGGCATCGCCATCGCCATATGCTCCCAGAAGCTGCGGTTGTCTCCAGTCCATATCGCCGCATACCGCTGAATACCCGAATATCCGGCCCGTGTCAGTACAAAGGGACGCCTGCCGTTCATATGCTGCTTCATGCCTTCATAGGTTGCCTTTGACATTAGCATACCGTACAGATTGTGAATCTCCTCATGGGTCATCGGATCACCATCATTCAGATGCATCACATCCGGGTCCATCGTCTTCAGCTCATTGAATACAGCGGGTTCATTCATATCATTCCAGATGCCATCGATTCCGAGCGAAGTATAGAATGCATGATGATCGCCCCACCACTGGGCGGTACGGGTCTCTGTAAAGTCCGGAAAAGCACTGATGCCCGGCCATACATTCCCATAATAAATATCCCCTTCCAGATGGCGGCAGAAATGCTCTTCCTGCACCCCTTCCCGGTAAATCCGGTACTTGGGATCTTTTTTCACTCCCGGATCGACGATCGGGATAATACGAATACCCATTTCCTTGAGCTCGGCGATCATGCCTTTCGGATCAGGGAAACGAATCTTGTCAAAAGTAAACACCCGGTACTCATCCATATAGTGAATATCCAGATAAATCACATCGCACGGGATATTTTTCTCGCGGAAACTGTATGCCAGCTCCATCACTTCCTGCTGGTCCATATAACTGTACCGGGACTGATGATAGCCCAAAGCCCATTTGGGAGGCAGCGTGATCCGTCCGGTCAGAGCGGTATAGCGGCTCACCACGTCCTTGATCTCCGGTCCATATATGAAATAAATATCGTATGATCCGGTCGTGCAGCCAATCGTGTAAGCGACTCCATGAGAGCGCATATCAAAATCCGAACGACCTGGATTGTCCAGAAATATCCCGTAGGTGGAGCCCTGATGCATATGGATTAGCAACGGAATCGATTCATACAATGCTTCGATCTCCGGCATATGCGGAGCGTACACATCGGTATTCCACATCGTATACCGCTCACCACGCTTATCCAGGAAGCTCGACTTTTCGCCCAGTCCATAGAAATGGGAATCTTCCTGCATATTAAACAGCGCATTGGTCGCTCCGCGCGGCGTCCAGCTGATGCTCTCCTGATGGGCAATCTCGTTGCCTTTATGATCTTTCACGATTAGTGCAAACGTTTGCTTATCGAGGGTGACGACAAGCATCGATGTACGAAAAATAAGTTCCTGTTCGCTCTCTTCCACGTCCGGCCTGATGATTTCCCTTTGCGGCAGTACAGCGATTGTCGTCGACAGATCGAGTACACCTTCACCGAATACTTTAAAGCGGAATTCCGCATCCGACAAAAATACCAGTGCAGCTCCGGCATTCTGTCCATGACAGAGATAGGCACCGTCATATTCTCTCCATTCTCTCAGCTGGCCAAATGAACTCCAGACTTCCTGGACCGCTGGTCCATCGACCTTGTCCGGGTGTATTGCTTCGCTCGTATCTTTCATCATCGTATATTCCCTCCATGTGTGTGGTGGTCTGGTACCTACGAATTGCCGAATGACTGAACTTGCTGGCTGTATAACATGCTGTCTTCGCTGATCCCAATAAGAGTACAAAGCATGCCGATTATAAATGTATATAAGCCATGTAACTCCCATTTAATCCGCTATGTAGAAAATCCATGATATTTTGCATCATAGCATTTGTGGTAGCGTTTGCACAACAGGATTATATAGATCATCACCCCTGCGGAGAGGCTTTTTCCTCGCTGATTTGCGATTATGCTGGTACATACGCTGATTTCACAAAAATGAAGATAGTACTACGGATAACCATGATCGTTTCACAAACAGGGCAAGCACGTTCTTATCGGATACCGTAGACAGCAGACTTGCCAAAAAAAAGAAAAAGCAGCCGTGGAATGCTCCATCAGCTGCTTGAATATTCCTTCTAATTTATAGGTTAGCGGAGCTGCAGATTGACCCACTGCTCCTGCATTTGCTGCAGCATGCCCTGTCGATCCAGCTCGCCGGCCAGATAGGCCTGCATTGTGCTCGCATAGTCCTTGCTCAATCCCATCGGGAATTTCGGGAAAATCCACGGCAGAATCTTGCCTTCATTGTTGTACTTCACAATATCGGCTCCGATTGGGCCGAGCTGTTTATCGGAAGTCGGAATATTTTTGAATGCCGGGATAAATTTGAATTCGTCGGTAATGTAGCGTTTGCCTGTCTCCGAGCTGACGAGCCAGTTAAGGAACTCTTTGGCTTCCTCTTTAACCGGGGAATTTTTGTTAACGACCCAGTTGTTCGGTACCCGTACATAGACTCGGTCATTCTCTTCCTTGTTATTGTTGATCGGCATCGGCATCAGACCGATATTCATATCCGGCTTGATTCCATCGATCTGTACCTGTGTCCAGTTGCCCTGCTGCATCATGGCGGCTTTGCCATTGGCAAACAGGGTCACTTGAGTATTGTAATCGGTAGTCAACGGATTCGCGTTGCCGTATTTGACCATCAGATCGAACAGATTGAGCCACTCGTCGAACTTGACATTTCCCGGAATCTGGGCCGTCCCGTTATCGAGCTGCTCCAGGAACGCATTAGGATCATCCTGATGGGCAAATGGGATCGTCACGTTATGGTTGCCCAGTACCCACCATTCTTGAAATCCGTTGGAAAATGGGGTATAGCCTGCTGCCTTGAGTTTCTCGCAGGCACCTCGCAGTTCATCGATCGTTGTCGGCACTTCCGTAATGCCGACCTTTTTGAAAATATCCTTATTGTAAATAAATCCGTAGCCTTCCAGACCGTTCGGCTGGCCGTAGATATGACCATCCTTGCTGATCTGCTCGGCCGCTCCATCCACAATATTTTTGACCCATGGCTGGTCGGACATATCTTCCAGGTATTCCAGCCACAGATTCATCTCTTCATCTCCGCCGTTGGTGAAAATATCCGGCTCATCTCCGGCCGCAAATTTAGCTTTGAGAGAGGCGGCATAATCGGCTCCACCGCCGACCGATTGAATCTCCAGCTCCACATCGGGATGCTCTTTCTCGTACTCTGCTTTGAGCTTGTTCAGGGCGTCGGCAATCTCGACTTTACCCTGGTAAATATGAATGACCTTCTTGCCGTCAGCGGTCAAATTGCCGCCCTGCTGGTTCCCGCATCCGGCGATCAGCAGCGACAGGCTGAGCAGCACGGTAAGCGGGATAAGCCATAACTTTTTCATTGGGGGTCCTCCTGTCTTTCTGGGCTTGGCTGGGGCTGTGCAGCATTATTCCAATATTGTAAGCATCGTGCACGGGTCGTACATGGATTGTCATATCTATGGATATTCATCATGCATGAACTGTCTAATCCATGAAGATCATCGCTACCCCTGTCTATTGCAGGATGATTGCCTGTATTATCCTTTGACCGATCCGGCAGTGATGCCCTGGATAATGTAACGCTGCAGGAACAGGAAGAAGATAATGATCGGCGTGATACCCAGCACGAGCGCTGGCAGTGCCATATCCCACTGCTTGGTATATTGGCCAAAGAAGCTGTACGTCGCGATCGGAATCGTGCGCAGCTCGGGACTGGACAGCATCAGGGACGGCAGCAGGTAATCATTCCAGATCCACAGCGTGTTCAGAATAATGACTGTGACAAACATCGGCATCATGAGCGGACAGACAATCCGGAAGAAGACGCCGTAACGGTTGGAGCCATCGACACGTGCCGCCTGTTCAATTTCCAGCGGTACGTTTTTGACAAAGCCGTGGAACAGGAAGATTGACAGCGGAGCTCCAAAACCCAGATAACTGATAATCAGACCGATCATGCTGTTATTCAGACGATAGGTGCTCGCCATCTCCATCAGCGGCAGCATGATCGATTGAAAAGGAATCACCATCGCAGCGACGAAGACGAAGTACAGAATCCGATTGAATCGGCTCGGGTGACGCACCATCTGGTACGCCGCCATCGAGCTGATCAGCACCAGCAGAAGATCGCTCGCAATCGTCACGATCAGCGAGTTCTTGAGGGCGGAAGGAAAGTCGATCGCTTTCCATGCTTCCACATAGTTGCTCCATACAAACTGCTGCGGCCAGGACGCCGAATTGGACAGAATATCACCGAACGATTTGACCGAGTTAATAATCAGAAAGTAAAAAGGGATCAGGAATACCAGTCCCAGCAAAATAACGACAATTTCCAGAATCAATGTCCGGGCGCTGTATTTGCTTTGTACGTCCATTACATTTCAACCTCCCTGCTCTTGGTAGCACGTACCTGGATACTGGTAATGATGGCGACGATTACGAAGAAGATGACCGCTTTGGCGGTACCCAGTCCGAGACGGTTGTTGGTAAAGGCTTCATTGTAAATATCCAGTGCGACCGATTCGGTAGCCTTGAACGGTCCGCCCCCTGTCAGCGCCAGGTTGAGATCGAACATTTTGAACGCCCAGGAGATCGCCAGGAACAGACAGATTGTTACCGCAGGCATGATCAGCGGCAGGATAATATTGCGGATCACCTGCCAGCGGCTCGCTCCGTCGATCTCGGCCGATTCCAGTACATCCTTGGGAATATTGTTAAGTGCAGAGATGTAGATGACCATCAGATAGCCGGCTGTCTGCCAGACGAATACAATTACGATTCCCCAGAAGGAAGTCGACCGGTCACCGAGCCACGGCAGGTTGAACAGCGACCAGCCAGTCGCTTCCCCAACAGCGGAAAATCCACGGATAAAGATAAACTGCCAGATAAAACCGAGCAGCAGACCACCAATCATGTTCGGCATAAAGAAGACCGTTCTAAGTATGTTTCTCGTGCGAAGTGGTTTGGTCAGTAAGTACGCAAGGACAAATCCCAGCAAATTGGTCACGATAATGCCGACAATGGTGAATCTGACGGTGAACCAGAACGCGTTACGGAAATCGGGGTCTTTGGTGAGGATGTGGGTGTAGTTCTCAATTCCGATCCAATTGATCTGGCGGGAGATACCGTTCCAGTCTGTGAAGGAATAATAGACGCCCAGGAAGAAAGGAATAATCACAATGAGAATGAAGAAAAATGTAGCGGGTCCTACAAATACAAGCTGCTGAATCCACTGTGACAGCTTGCGCTGGCCCGATGTCCGGGTAACATGGCGTGTTGCCTGCGCCGCTCTGGTATCATTCATGCTTCCAACCCCTTTAATAATCGACTTTTTCCATATTCTTATTCGCAATATATTGTTATATACCCAAACATTGTCAGAATGATGACATTCCTTCGTCTTTTTTTGTAAACGCAATCATTTCAGTTGGATACCGGCTGGTTGGCAGTTGATTGTTGGAGAAACAGTGGATTGTTCACAAAATAATCTGCTGTCAGCCTTTACAAGCAGCCTATCTACGGGTATATAAAGAGAGTACTGTAATGTCTGCAACTACATATCCCATCAAAGGAGGAAAAACTCTTGGCAAAATTGAATATCTACCGCTGGCTCAATGTGCTGGGAATTATCGGTGTGCTGATTGTCAATTATATGGCAAGCGCGCTTACCCTGTTCGGAAGAGACACAGGCGACATCTCGGATCAGTACGAACTGTACATTACTCCGGCAGGTTATGCCTTTTCGATCTGGTCGCTGATCTATGTGCTACTGATCGGGTTTATCATTTACCAGTTCCGCAATACGGATGAGAGCCGCGAATCGGTCAAAGCGATTGGTCCATGGCTGTTCCTGAACTCGCTCTGTAATATGGGATGGCTAATGCTCTGGCATTCGCTCGAACTGGAATGGGGCGTACTTCTGATCGCACTGATGCTCGTCACCCTGATCATCCCCTATCTCCACATACGCCGAATTGTGCAGCCCTCCATGGCACAGATTCTGCTCGTGAAGCTGCCTTACAGCACCTATATGGGCTGGGTATCGGTCGCTACGATTCTGAATACAGGAATCGCGCTGAACAAAAATGAATGGGACGGCTTTGGATTATCACCGACTGTCTGGTCAGTCATTGGTCTGGTCGCTGGTGCACTGCTTGCGATCATCATCAGCTACCGTTTCCGGGACAGTATTTATCCGCTGGTATTCGTCTGGGCGTATATCGCCATTGCCGTGAAGCATCCCGATCTGCCGACCACTCACTGGACTGCACTGATTGCTGCCGGACTGCTGTTTGTATATGCGATCTGGATCTTCTTTGTCCGTAACAAATCAAGGGATTGAATCTTTTGCCCAAGCTCGTCGGCTCTTTTCCACTACGATTGAAAACCGATAGCCCATAATAAAAAAGGGACACTGCCACATGATCAGGCAGTGTCCCTTTTTGTTTTATTTCGTCATTGACTCATGACCATTTGAAATAGGTGTTCTCTTATTTCTTGAGCGCGATGACTTCGATCTCTACCAGTGCATCCTTTGGCAGACGGGCTACCTGTACCGCACTGCGTGCCGGATAAGGTTCCTGGAAAAATTGACCGTAGATCTCATTCATCGCTGCAAAATCATTCATATCCTGCAGGAAAACAGTCGTTTTGACGACCTGATCCAGGCTGCTGCCTGCGGCTTCCAATACGGCTGTTACATTTTGCAGGGCAACACGCGCCTGCTCCTGTACACCTTCAGCCATGTCTCCGCTGACCGGATCCAGACCGAGCTGGCCGGATGCAAAAATAAACATGCCTGTATCAATTGCCTGGGAATACGGTCCCAGTGCTCCTGGTGCGCGATCGGTTGCAATCGGTTGTTTGCTCATTGTATATGCCCTCTTTTCTTCTATGAAGTCTGCATTGCAATACCATTAACTTTCCTTATTTTAAAGGGCACCGGACCGCTTGGCAACCGCTGTACGGCAGTGATGCGAAGAATACTGCAGCTGCGATATGCCAAGCTTGCCGATAAAAGGCAGAGTACTGACTGCCCTCTTCCCGAGCCGATCAGGCCTCCATTTCACGGTACTGCTGGATCGGTACGGAAGATGGTGCCTTGAGCACCTGACGTCCGGCGGTTACCGCCAGCAGGATCAGCATGACGCCGACCAGCATCTGGAATCCATATGCCTGTACCCAGAATGGCATCGGCTTCATCCAGGCAAAGATCTGTCCACCCACCAGTGGTCCGATAAAGGAAGCCAGTCCGGTAATCCCGGAATAGACGGCGATAAACATCGGACGCGCATTTTTGGGCGTATCCCCGATGATGAAGTTAAAGGACAGTTGGTTGAATCCGCCAATTCCGATACCGAGCAGCATATGAATCACCAGCAGACCTACAATTACCGGTAAAAAGGCCAGCAGTCCCCACGACATGCATGCTGCCGCAATAAACGGAAGCGTCCAGTACAGCAGCGTCTTGTTGCTGAACCGTGCATTCAGATTGCCCCAGAAGTAAAATCCGAGCATCATGAACATCGTCTGTACGACGGTCATGAGGGTAGTCACTGAGTAGCTGACCTTGAGCACTTCCAGCATGACATACGAGTACAGCGGAACGACCAGCGTCTGCAACAGCAGCCAGACGGCCAGAAACAGCGATGCCTTGATAAAAGGCCCGTCATGCAGCGGCTGGCGCAGCATCGGTACAAACTTGGTCTCGGTCGAACGCTCAAACGGCGCATCCGGATAAAACAGAATAACCCCGATATTGATAATCGCACAGATCCAGACGATGATGTACAGGAACAAAAATCCCTGTCCGCCTGGTACCGCATCCAGCAGAATCCCGCCGACAAACAACGTAAGACTGCCGAGCGCGTTGAGAATCGTGTTGCGAATACCAAAATAGCGTCCTCTTAGCCGTCCCGGTACGATATCGCCGATCAGCGAAGCCCAGACGACACCGATCACCGCATTGCACAGGAAAGCGGCGATATAAAGAATAATAAACCAGTTCACCCATGAAGATCGTTCGAACAGAAATGGTACCAGCCCTGTCGCTCCCCACAGCACCCGCTGCAGAATGGTGAACAGAACGAGCACCCATTTGCGTGTATTCAGGCGCTGCAGCAAAAAGGCGATAATGACCTGCGCCACATTAACCAGCGTAGTCAGCGCAATAACAAAGCCGATTTGTGCCGAACTCGCTCCCAGATACAGCAAAAATCCTGTCAGGAAGGGCCCCCCGAGCAGGGTAGTAAATATCGTTGAGGGTACACCTTCTATAGTGGCAATGCGCAGATGCTTGCGGTACATCGAATAACGGCGCTTTTGCATATTCAATCGGTTCATCCCCAAGGCATGTCTTCGTTTAATAACGATCCCTCCTTTAAAGGCATGAAACTTTTGTTTTTTTGGTTTTTTGATATTGTAATAGTTTGGAATAACACAGTTACCATCAAAACCCAGAAACATAAATAAAATTACGGAGATAAAGATTATAAATGGTCACGTTGAAGTTCTTTAAAATTATTCATTGTAAAGTACTTATTTTAAAGGCTGAATATTTTCTTTTTACCCTTTTCGTTCAATACTAAACGATTGATATAATATCTTAATCTTAAGGTGAACGGTTACATTGTTATAATTATCAAACATTTAGTCTTTTAATTTATTACTTATGTATAGTTTCTATTTTATAAAGACTATAAGCTTCGACTATCTCCTAACTTTGTAACTATAATTATTTATAAAATTATAATTTGTATAATAAGTATCCATTTAAAAAAGCGAACTTTTCATTTTATTGTAATAAAATGATATAAATAGAACCCGTGATGCTAGTTAAAATTAATCTTGGATCACACCTGTCTTCCAAAGCGTGTATGCCAGCAAGATTCTATCTAGATTAGTTTCGAATCCAGATGGACTCTCCGAACGAATCGATTTGCACGTGTAGCTTGAATCCGTAATAATGACTCTTCTCGAAGCGCAATAGCTAACGTCAGCGAGGCCTCGAAAACATCGTGCCCTGTGTAAGCGAATCGGATGGCATGAGGAAAGCGGAAGGCTGTCGATGATGGAGTAGGCGCTTCCGAACTTCGACGAAGAGAGCCGCTTGCGTAACATTTGAGCGCGAACCGAAGATCCCGGCGGTTATACCGAGAACGCTCCACGACAGGACCTAAATCCCCCTGGATAAAGCGATACCATGCACGTTCCGATGTAAATCCCAGCCCTTTTCCCAGCAGATGAAGCGCCAGGATGTTTGCATCGGTTTGCTGAAGCAGATGTTGGTTTTTCCGTCTAAGAAAGGGAGCAAAAGCGTGCAATTCATGCTGAACCTTTTTAAAATAGCGACAAATCGGCTTTGTACCGAGCGTGGTTTTTATGTAGAATAAAGATGTCTTTGCACAAGAATCCACCTTCCCAAAAGGGGCTTGGTCACTTTCATTGTGGACGTTTTTCTGGGCAAAGGCTATTTTTTGACTAGCACCACGGGCTACTTATTAATAGTTTGAGCGTTCCAGGTTCTTTTTCAGCAATTATGTGTAAATGGATTACTCTCTATGCTCGCTATACCTAGTTTAGTCACCCGACTCAACCTCCGCTCATTTTTCTTCATTAATACACAAAAAGACCCTACAAGAAAACTTTTCTCAAAGTGTTCATCTTGTAGGGTAAAGTTTAATCGTTAATATAGAAAAACTTATTTTATTATAGGAGAATTCTTCCATTCTTTTTCTAACTCTATCCCAAAAGATATAATATCTTTTGAAGTCGTTATAAGAGTTACGACATTATCCACATCTTTGAATTGCAATGTATAGCAGCTAGGCAAATCAGACAGCTGCCAGGTCACTTCTAAATGCTTTTCAAAATGTGAGAAATATCCCTCATACTTTTCTATAGGAAAATGCTGTAACATTTCAATAAATAGACGTAAAGTATAATTAGTCCAACCAAACTTTGAATGGTAAGAGACCCTATCATTTTTGATGAATTTGAATTCAAGACTACTTCCTTCAAGCTCGTCTATTCTGTGATCTATTACAGTGTACTCGATATAAGCATCTGAGTTTTCTGCACCTCTTAATATTGCCATATCATTCTCCTCAAACAAAATGAATCGTTTGTTTCTTAATTGCGATCATTATTGATATTTAAAGTTTGATCTGACCCATCTACCACTATCAAGTCTGTCTTGTATAGTAGTTTTCCCATTATCTTTATAAATTGTAATGATAGTATTAGTTGCTTTACTGAGAACCACTGTTAATTTGCTAGTTCGATCGTACATGATTCTCGAACCACCTGTATGATCTTCAAATTTTTCAATTCCAACTACTCCAGCAGGTTTATTAGCTAAAATATTATCGATCATAAGACTAGTAATTCCGTCTTTTACCGCTTCTTCTATAGCATGAGCAGTGACTTTAGTAAGGATTTGCTTATTTGTAGCTTTCACAGTGACAGAAGCAGCTGCTTTACCAGTTTGCTTACTTACAAGATTTTTGAAAATTAGTCTAATTAAAGAACCAATAACAGCAGGTTCTGAATTTGTAGAAAATTTTTGAATAGATCTTCCATTTTGAATTGCTTCTCTGTTATAAGCGTCTAAAGCTTCATTTAATTTTTGATCATAAATATCTTCATTAAGAGTAGTTGAAGAACTATAAGTGTCGCTAGTGACAGTATTTGCATTAGCTAACTCGGGGTAAAAAGCCAAAATATTCAAGCACATAATACCTGTTAAAAGTAAAGCTATAGGCTTATAACATTTCATCATAAACGTAACCCTCCAAGTTTTTAAACAAATTATGTATTTATCCGGATTAAATACTTTTGAAGTATTGCATATAAAATTTTGGAATACAATGTTAAATGAAGTTTTGTTACTATTATACTAGTGTTTTTATTTCTTTTTTTACATAAAATATCATTTTTCCAGGATCATTTAACTAGTTTAAATAATCAAAAAAACTTCAAAAATGGGAAATATTCATATAATAAACAACTTAAGCAAATGGTAGAATCTCAAGTACGTATTGCGTTGGTGTAAAATGTATTTGGACTGGAAGTTATCGGTTTTTAATCGGTCATGAACATACAGAATTACACGTCTATTCGGATTTGGGGGATCGCTGGCTATTTTCTTACTGGTCAGACCAAAGCCTCGTTCAAATGGTTGTCAAAACGGGTCAAACTTTTGAAGGTAATCTATTTAATCCATTGCATACGACGGAAATTTTAGATTTACTTCACCTGGCAGCATATAAAGATCTGATCCATCGAAAGCGTATCCCCCAGGTACTTCAGCAGCAATCTATATACACACTACTTATTGATAGTTTGAGCTTTATGTGAAGTATGTAGAACTGAATAATTTCGATGGGAAGGGACGCTATGAATAAAATCGAACCGATTGAATTGTGGGAAATACGTATGAATAGTTGGAGGATATCGCAGATCATTTTCAGTTACCCTTTAGCGGATTTCATCAAGAATATTATCAGACAGGCAACATGGAAGAAACGGTTAACTATTAACTGGATAAAAAGATCTACTGTGCCGGACAATCTTTACGCTCTTATATCGATGTGGCCAAACAAAATAAAATTGGTCCCAGTACGTTTTATGATCGAATTTATTCCGGATGGCGCATTGAACGTGCAGCTGCTACACCAGTACGTCAGTTGAACTTTGTCAAACCACCGATTGAGTTCCGAAATATGAAGTTCCGGACCAAACTAGAACTATGTCACGCCTATGGGATTACGAGTACACTGGTGTACTCGGTTATGAACACCTATAAGTTGTCAGATTGGCTGGACACCATGGATCGGATTGTCAGCTTCCTGGATAGCTGTGAGGGAGAACGTCCTGTAGTGGTCCGCCGCATTCCTTATGTGATCTATAACGGGGTTTGGCACAATACAGTAAAATCGTTTTGTGAGCATTGCCGAATACATAAAAACAGATATTACCAAGTAAATCGGTAATATCTGTTTTTATTCTTACAAAGATGCTTGTCTTATTTCAAAACACTAGATCTCAATTAGGTGTTTAAAAGTTTAAATATTGGCAAGCACTGATATAAGGAGGGATTACTATGTCTACCAGATCATCGAGAAGTTCGCTGTTCAGAGCAGGAAGGGATTTGGCAAGAAAGTCTTCTTCTTCAAAAACAAAATCACAAGCAGCCAAAACATTAGGAAAAAAAGACGGCAAAAGCTAAACCATAGACCAAATAGACATTATCTATGTATGGGTAATGTCTGTTTTTTTATACTTCATCCTACTCTTACCGCATAAGTATTCCTAGTATAGACAGGGTAGAGGAAGAATAAAGAACCCCGGTTCTTCCATTTTAGAAGACTGAGGTTCTCAACAATCTGAAGGTGTTATTTAATAAATGTTCAGTATTTAGACAGGTGTAACTGTAAAAGATCCTTGAGCACCATCAGTACCGGTAATGGATACTTGGTAGCCAGAACCGTGGAAACTACCAAATCCCACAGTAGATTGGTATACAGCACCACCAGGTCCTGTTGCACGCATAGGCATTTTAACGAGTACTTGTTTGCCATCGTTAGCATATACAGTAAAGTATAATAGCTGTCTTGGAGCAGGATTGTAAATGAATATACGTACATCCACGCTTCCGTTGAGATCTAATTTTGTGGATTTTTGCCCAAAAGAATAGGGACCATAGGTCATAGATTGTGCTTGTACAGACATGGTTTCTGGTGATAGCGTCGCGGATGCTGACGTCGATGCAGCACCAAAAATGGATAAAGATAGAGAGGCTACCAAGGTACTTGTAATGATTTTTTTTAACATATGTACGCTCCTTAACTTTATTTTTTCCTTATAATTGTATCATAAGGAAAAAATTATATAAATACCCGTGATGCTAGTCAAAAAATAGCCTTTGCCCAGAAAAACGTCCACAATAAAAGTGACCAAGCCCCTTTTGGGAAGGTGGATTCTTGTGCAAAGACATCTTTATTCTACATAAAAACCACGCTCGGTACAAAGCCGATTTGTCGCTATTTTAAAAAGGTTCAGCATGAATTGCACGCTTTTGCTCCCTTTCTTAGACGGAAAAACCAACATCTGCTTCAGCAAACCGATGCAAACATCCTGGCGCTTCATCTGCTGGGAAAAGGGCTGGGATTTACATCGGAACGTGCATGGTATCGCTTTATCCAGGGGGATTTAGGTCCTGTCGTGGAGCGTTCTCGGTATAACCGCCGGGATCTTCGGTTCGCGCTCAAATGTTACGCAAGCGGCTCTCTTCGTCGAAGTTCGGAAGCGCCTACTCCATCATCGACAGCCTTCCGCTTTCCTCATGCCATCCGATTCGCTTACACAGGGCACGATGTTTTCGAGGCCTCGCTGACGTTAGCTATTGCGCTTCGAGAAGAGTCATTATTACGGATTCAAGCTACACGTGCAAATCGATTCGTTCGGAGAGTCCATCTGGATTCGAAACTAATCTAGATAGAATCTTGCTGGCATACACGCTTTGGAAGACAGGTGTGATCCAAGATTAATTTTAACTAGCACCACGGGTAAATAGAATTTAAGAAAGGAGGAGGAACAAATATAATGAATTCCATTCTTTAATCTACGTTATTAGTATTTTAGCCCGATTTTATTTTTATTTAGTTGTTAGCAGAACCATAAAATAAGTTTCAGAAGGAAAATCATGAAAAAAAGAATATTGTACTCCACTTTGTTTTTTAGCTTTAATTTGCAGCGTTAATTACAATTCAGCTATTCATGCTAATCCTATTAATTAAAATGTAACCTCAGATGTTTATAACGCTACTAAAGTACTTAACCAAGAAGAAGTAAATCAAAAATTAAATGAAATCAATAGTAAATACAATTTAGGTGAACGTTTTTCAGACGAAGATGCTCAATTTATAAAACAATATGCTTTGCCAGTAGAAAATAATGCAGTATCAGAGAATACTAATGGACTTATAACTCAAAATCTACGGACTACTACTTGGGATATTAATGGTTCTAATAGTCGTTTAGGATATCAAACTACTGGTACGGTGACATTTAATGAAAGAGTCATAAATCATACTGTTAATGTTAATATGACTACAAAAGATGTAAATAAAAAATATCATAGCGAGAT
Organism: Paenibacillus sp. Z6-24; assembly: GCF_054161335.1. Classification (NCBI taxonomy): domain Bacteria; kingdom Bacillati; phylum Bacillota; class Bacilli; order Caryophanales; family Paenibacillaceae; genus Paenibacillus; species Paenibacillus sp. Z6-24. Next base: position 4,586,877 of record NZ_CP096398.1, read on the forward strand.
TGGTAATCAATTAATCGGAACGGCTTATGGCGTAGTTGGTAGTGACGGAGTCGGCATTATCGCTAATATTAGCTTAAGCGATAAAGGTGATAACATCTCTTATCACAAATTAGTGGATTATCGTAGTTTTTCAGGAGTAGTTGCTTATATGTCATTTCAAGCAAATGGATGGATAAAAAGTGATAATGGTAAGATCACTATTACACCAACTCTCACTAGAAGATAATTAAAAAAGCATACTATAATTAAAGTTAAAAGTTTAGTACGAAGAATGAGGCCTTTGGCCTCACTTCTTCATACTTTATTATTCTAGATATACATGCAAGGAGGGTAATAATGCTAGCAAATACAATGATGAAATTATTAAGTTTTTTAGGTTTGTTGCTTTACTTTTTCTGTGGATTGGTATTACTAAATACTATCCAAATCCCCTACTCACCTAACACTCTTGCTCACTTTTGGAGAATGATCATAGTTTGCTTAGGAGACACAATATTCTTGTATTTGTTCTATCAACATATTATAGCCAGATATATGTTTAAAGCAGCACCAACTTTTCAGCTCAATTCGAAGATTTCTATTATGACTTTTATACTGGCACTGCTGTTAATTATCATATTTAAATGATTATGAAAAGATTAGCCACAAAAAAATCCCCTTTTTAATAGATACATCAGCAAAATTATTGGTTAAAGTGATTCTGCTGACGTTCTATAAATAAAGGGGATTTTTTAATACATATTATTTCACACAAAATTTGAACGCATGATCTAAAATTGTTTTTTATCCCAATGCTTGAAGTCCGGCTAGCTAGCCGGCAGATATAACGAGAATACGCTGCCCTCACCTTCCTTGCTCTGAAGGCGCAGATGGCCGCCCAGCAGATTGGCCAGATTGCGGCTGATCGACAGGCCAAGGCCGGTTCCGCCATAGCGCCGGGCAATTGAGCCATCCGCCTGCTGGAATGCTTCGAAGATCTGCTCATGCTGCGCCTGTGCAATGCCAATCCCGGTATCTCTGACATCGAATACCAGCCAGCTGAGCTTCTCTTCGCCTTCCACCACCCGGCGAATATGCAGGGTCACACTGCCCTGCTGGGTAAATTTGAATGCATTGGCCAGCAGATTGCGCAGAATCTGCTGAATCCGCTGGGAATCCGAAATGATCGTATCCGGCACATTATCTTCCCGAATCACCCGGAACTCCATGCCTTTACGAACCGCTACCATCTCAAAATGCATCTGCAGCAGCTCAGGAATCTCCTGCACACTCACTTCTTCATAGGCAACCTCCAGCTTGCCTGCCTCAACTTTGGACAGATCCAGTACATCATTCACGAGCCCCAGCAGATCCAGACCGGAACGGTAAATCATCTCGCTGTACATGCGGGTCTCTCCGGGTACACGCTCTTCATCCTGTTCATACATGAGCTGGGCCAGATTAATAATGCTGTTGAGCGGCGTGCGCAGTTCATGCGACATATTGGCCAGAAATTCCGATTTGTACTGGGAAGCCAGCATGAGCTGCTTGGCCCGTTCTTCGAGCACATGATGTGTCTGCTGCAGCTCTCTCGTTTGCTCCGAGAGCAGCTGATTGGCATGCTCCAGCTGCAGCATGCGCTGCTGTTCCAGATGGAATTCGCGCAACAGGATCATCAGCACTGTACTGAGAATAATGGACACCGGCAGCATAACAGGCATAATCTCGGTCAGATATGTATGGGTGGGCAGCACTCCAAACGTTGCTATGTTGATCGTATTGACCAGATTGATCGTCAGCACGGTCACCGCCCCTTTGACCGACAGCTTGGCCGTACTGCTGCGCATCCACACATTCAGCACAGCTCCCACGACCCCGATAATCGTTAGGTTGAGCAATCCGACAAAAGCCGCTTCACTCAGCCCAAGGGTCAACCGGGCCAGACCAATACCGAAGCCGATCAGCAGAACTACTGATCCACGGGAATACACAGTAGCAGCTACGATAACCGGCATAAATCGTAGATCAAAAATCAAATCCCCCGGCAGTCGGAAGCCAAAAAAGGAACTCATCCACCCTGCAAAAATGAGCAGCAGCACCGAACTGGCATATTTGGCTCTGCCGGACATCTGGGATAGACCATATTTGTAGAGCAGGTTGGCTATGTAAGCAATTGTTACCATCATTCCCGCATTCATAAGGAAATTTTTCACAAATCCCATATGCTCACTCCTGATTGAGATCAGATAGGTAAATATTGTACTATTTGATTTCCCCATTTACCTTCCAGTAATCGTCCTAATAATTGAAAATAAATGGAAAATAGTAACTATATCATATCATAAAAATACAGCGATTCATCCTCTTTGTCGTACAGTGTCTTTCTGGTATGATATCAGTAGTATTTCGATATGAATATACATGATGTACTATCACTCACGAAATGACAGGGAGGTTATGCTTTTATTATGAAATTTCGCGTATCTGCGGTGCAATATCACCTTCATACCATATCTTCATTTGACGAATTTGCCGCCCAGGTCACCCATTATGTACGGACTGCCCAGGAGTTCGAAGTAGACTTTATCCTGTTCCCGGAATTCTTCACGACACAGCTGCTGTCGATCGGAGACGAAACCGGTGCAGCGCTTGGTATTGAGCGGCTGCCTGAATTTACGGATGCCTATCTGGAGCTGTTCCAGGGACTGGCCCGTGAGACCGGAACACATATTATCGGCGGCACCCATGTTACGGAAAAAGAAGGCAAGCTGTATAATACAGCCCATCTGTTCTATCCGGACGGCCGGGTAGCCACCCAGCCCAAAATCCATATTACCCCTACCGAAGTGACCGAGTGGAATATGTCTGCCGGTGACGGATTGACCGTATTTGAGACGGACAAAGGCACGATTGCCCTGCTCACTTGTTACGACATTGAATTCCCCGAGATCGTACGTATGGCCAAAGCGCGCGGAGCGGACGTTATTTTCTGCCCGTCCTGTACCGATGATCGGCACGGCTTCCACCGGGTACGGTATACGAGCCATGCCCGTGCGATAGAGAATCAGGTATATGTGGTTACCACAGGCACGATTGGTTCCCTGCCGACGGTGGACTTTATGCGCGGCAATTTTGGTCAGGCGGCTGTCATCACACCAAATGATGTACCTTTCCCCCCGCGCGGCATTCTCGCCGAAGGTGAAATCAATGACGATATGATCATTACCGCTGATCTGGATCTGGAACTGCTCTACAAAGTACGGGAAAAAGGCTCGGTCACTACCTGGCGCGACCGCCGTACCGATCTCTACACCGATTGGAGCTGAAGAGCATGAATTCGCTGCCCCAGCGAGCAAGTCAGTATGAGAAGTCCTGTTATGTATTCCATGAACAGCGCCCATATCCTGCTGCTATACGCTCTTATACGGCAAAGGATTTTGAGCGGCTGATCGAGATTCAGGCGGCTGCCTTCCCTCCGCCCTATCCGGCGGAACTATGGTGGAATGAAGAGCAGCTGCAGGAGCATATCAGCCGCTTCCCCCAGGGAGCGCTGTGCGTGGAGATTGATGGAGTGATCGCAGGTTCGATGACCGGTCTGCTGATCAATTTTGACGAGCAGCATCCGGAGCATACATGGGAGGAGATTACGGATCACGGTTATATACGCAATCATCAGCCTGACGGAGATACACTTTATGTCGCTGATCTATGTGTGCACCCCGATTACCGTCAGTGGGGGCTCGGCAAGCTGCTGATGCAGTCGATGTATGAAGTGACAGCCTCGCTCGGGCTGCAGCGTCTGCTTGGGGCAGGCCGGATGCCCGGCTATCACCGGGTAGCGGACAGCTGTACTCCACAGCAGTATGTCGAGCGTGTCACTCGCGGCGATCTGTATGATCCGGTCATTTCTTTTCTAATGCGATGCGGCAGGACGCCGCTGGGAGTGATTGCCGATTATCTGGATGATGAGGAATCGCTCAACCATGCAGTATTAATGGAATGGAAAAATCCGCTGCCACCGGCAGCCAATCAGGGAGGAAATTAAAAGATGGATTATGTACGCATTACTCATATTGATGATCCTTTGTTCGCCGATATGCACAAATTGATGGGACGCATTTTCCCGCCGGAAGAAGTGCTGGAGTTCGAGCTGTGGCGCGAGCCCCTGGAAGATCCGGGCATCCGTGTCTTCGTTGCTGTGCATGAAGGTAACGTGGTTGGTGCGACCGAATACCGTTACTATGAGGACGATAATGTCGCCATGACCGATTTTACGATTATCGGGGAGCCGGGACTGGGCATCGGGCCGTTTCTGGCTCAGCATCGTCAGGCGGATCTGCGGGAAGTCGCTGCAGCGGCTGGCAAGGAACTGTCCGGCATGTTCGCAGAGATCTATGATCCCTATCGTGCCGAGCGTCATGAATTCGGTGGTGTAAAGCCGATGGACCCGTTCGTACGCCGTGAAGTGCTGGCGCATCTCGGATATCGTCGTCTGGATTTCACCTACGTACATCCATCATGGAATAATGACGGTGAAGCGGTATCCGAGCTGGATCTATGCTTCCTGTCCTACGACCCATCCGTCCATTCTCTGCCGGGCGCGCTGATCGAGAAGTTCCTGCGCCGCTACTATGCCGTTCTGGCACAGAAACCCGACGCCTGGGAGCAAATGGTACAGAAGGTCGGCCAGCGTGATCAGGTCGCTCTGCTGCCCTTGTAAGACCTATATTCTCGCTATAGAATCACATTTGAATAATTTTTGAAATAAAAAATAGCTCAAAAAGGACAAATAAAAATAGACGGCTGTAGTCTCCTTGATCAGGATTCTACAGCCGCCCTTTATATTATGTGCCATCTATGTCGTAGTCACATGCATAGTAATCTTAACGCACTTTTAACATTCTGGCAAGGGGTTTTGATCATAAATTGCCATTTGGTAAATATTACATATTCATAAAGCGAATAATCTATCGAATATAATGCTCCATTTATAGTATGATTAATGACTGTTAATCATGTTCGAAAAGGAGTTTTTTTTATGCAATCCGTATTTTACCGCAATCTGATTATTTTGCTGCTCTGCCTGGTATCCGGTATCGTGGATGTGATCGGTTATCTGCAGCTGGGACATGTATTTACGGCCAATATGACCGGTAATATTATCATTATGGGGATGGCGCTCGGTCATCTGCACACCGTCTCACTATTGCGCTCGGGCGCCGCTTTTGCCGGCTTTATTGTCGGAAATGCGGCAGCCGCTCTTTTCCTCGGACGCTCCCATCCGGGTTCGGTCTGGTCTTCCCGGATGACGATGATCATCTCGGTGCAGCTGGTCTTTTTCCTGGTGTTTGCCTGGCTGTCCTCTGCTCCGCTGGTGCCTGCGATGGAGTATATGCTGATCATTCTGCTCAGCTTCACGATGGGGATGCAGACGACGATGGCGCGCAAGCTCGGTGTCGCCGGGATCTCGACGACCGTACTTACCAATAATCTTGCCAGTGTGATTGAGGATTTGGTCGCCCATGTGCGCCAGTGGTTCGGACGATCCTCTGCCGAGCAGGGACGCCGGCTCTCTACAGACACGGTGCTGCGCTTCGCTGCAGTTATCATTTATGGAGCAGGAGCTGTAGTCGCAGCGCTGATTGAACAATCTCATACTCTGCTCGGCATCTGGATTCCGATTGTCGTTATGGTCATTATTCTGGTAATTGCCTATGCCCGTTTTCGCCATTCAGCCACCTCCCATTAATGTGAGCGTGGCTGTACGGCGTGATTCTATTCATAAGTTTTCCAAAAAATCCTCCGATGATCCGTGCAATTCAAACTCATTTGGAGTATAATTAGATAGGTTACCTAATTAAATTGTTCATTACTGCTCTGTGTGCAGCTGCTGATTACCTGCAGCCAGAGCATGCTATCTATAGCAGATTCACCAACTCAGAGATCGTGCCTTTACACTATGCTCTTCAGTATCCTGTTTCTCACTCCACCTTCCTTATATTGCGGGAGTGTCAATTCGTATACTTTGCTTTCCCCCCTCCCGTACCTCCTGTCCGCGCTTCCGACCAGGCAGTATCATTCCTTTTTTATAAACCCACTCCCTGCTATGAAAGGTTTATTGGATTATATCGCACAGTCTGCCTATTTCAGGGTAATAAGACATGCTGCAGATTTGAATATTATGTATCGGGTGGTTAGAATCATTTTATGAAAAATATATGGGAAATTTACAAAACCGACTGGAAAAATCTATTCAGCGTATCGACAGGCATCCTGCTCGTGATTGCGATCATGCTGCTGCCCTCTGTCTACGCCTGGTTCAATATCAAGGCGATGTGGGACCCTTACAGCAATACATCGGGCATCATTATTGCCGTTACGAATGAGGACAAAGGCACGACCATTCAGGACAAAAAAGTTAATGTTGGAGACCAGGTGATCGATAACCTCAAAAAAAATCATACGCTGGGATGGACCTTTGTCGATCGGAACCAGGCGGAGAAAGGGCTGGAGAATGGAGATTATTATGCGACGCTGCTGATTCCGTCCGACTTTTCCGAGAAAATCGGCAGTATTCTGACCGATAAGCCGGTGAAACCGCAGATTCTGTATACGGTTAATGAGAAGATCAGTGCTATCGCTCCCAAGATTACGGACAAAGGGGCCACCACGCTGACCCAGCAGATCAGCGAGGAATTTGTCAGCACTGCCAGCGAAGCGGTACTGACCAAAATGCAGGAAGCCGGCATCAAGCTGGAAGAAGAGCTGCCGACGATCCGCAATATCGAGAACAAGATTCTGACGCTGGAATCAAGGCTGCCGGAGATTAACCAGTTTGCCGATCAGGCGCTGGAACTGGAGAAAAAGCTGCCGCAGATCAATGCGCAGGCCCAGAAAATTGTCGAGCTGCAAAAGCGCATTCCCGATATCGAGAAAGCCGGCGATATGATCCTCAAAGTCGAGGACAATCTGCCGAAAATCCGCGAAGCCGGCGATCAGATTCTAATGCTGCAAAAGCGGCTGCCCGAAATCCAGAATGCTGCCGACAAAGTCGGTGAACTGGACCAAAATTTCTACAAAGTCGAGGATGCCCTCAATCAGGCGATTGAAGATGCGGACAAGCTCGCGAATATTATCAATACGGCCCAGCAGGCACTGCCCAAAGTCAAGGAAATTACGAACATCGGTACCGAATTTGCCGACCGGGTGAATACCTTCCTGGATGAGAATGATGGGGCCTTTGACTCGATCGCACCGGTCATCCGCCAGAATCTGGTGCTGCTCCAGCAGACCGCCGATGCGACGACACAGCTGGTCGATGCTGTGCAAAATGCGGATATTGATCCGCAGACAGCGATCGACACCTTATCGTTTCTCGATCAACGTCTATCCCGCGGCGCAGCCATTTTGGAGCGTACGACCGATCTACTGAGCCGGATCAATAACGTGCTGCCGAACCATCCGCTGGACCGGGTGATCAACCGGCTGGATAATGTGCATAATCTGATGGAACGCCAGATTACACTCGTGCGCAGCATCCGTCAGGCGATTGAAAATGGACAGCAGCCGGCTCGCGAGATTCTGGACAATCTGCGCCAGCTGTCGACCGAGGCGAGCGATACACTCGGCGATATTATCTCCATCTATGACGCCGAGATCGTACCGGATATTAATCGTGGACTGGACAATCTCAAGACGGCTGCCCGCGATGCGGCGGATGTGCTGCATACAGCGCAGGCTACACTGCCTGATGTGGAAGCCGTGCTGAATGATGCCCAGAACGGCGTACAGTTCGGACAGGAAGAACTGGCACTTCTTAAGCAGGACCTGCCGCAGATCCGGCAGAAGCTGCATGATGCCAATGAGCTGATCCAGAGCCGGATGGCCCAGTTTACCGAGGTGGTCAACAAAGCCGCCAATTTCGTAAACCATGATCTGCCCGGCATTGAAGATAAAGTCCATCAGGCAGCAGACTTTGTCCGCAATGATCTGCCCCGTGCCGAGCGAGAGCTGAACAAAATTACCGATCTGATCCAGAACAAACTACCCGAAGCGGAAGAGGCGGTACACAAGGTTGGTGACTTTGTTCGCAACGACCTGCCGGGTCTTGAGAAATCCGTTCGCAGTGCAGCCGACAAAGTACGGCTGCTCAAAAACAGCGATAGTGAACTGTCCCAGATTATCAAATGGCTCAAAGGCGATATTCAGCAGGAAAGCGACTTCCTCTCCAGCCCTGTCGATCTGAAGCAGGTGCGCACCTATCCGATTCCGAACTACGGTTCATCGATGTCACCGTTCTATACGACCCTGTCGATCTGGGTCGGCGGCATGCTGCTGATCTCCATGTTCAAAGCCGAAGTCGACAATCCGGAGCGCCGTTTCCGTCCATATCAAGTGTACTTTGGTCGTCTGTTTACCTTTATGACAATCGGTCTGGTGCAGGCATTTGTCATCTCGATGGGCGATCTGTTTATTCTCAAAGCCTACGTCGCGGACCCGGTATGGTTCGTGACGATGAGTATGCTGATCAGTATGGTGTTTGTGACAATGGTGTACACGCTCGTGTCCGTATTTGGCAATATCGGGAAAGGACTGGCCATTATCCTGCTGGTGCTTCAGTTCTCCAGCTCGGGCGGTACCTTCCCGGTCAGCATGACGGGTACATTCTTCCAGCATCTGCATCCATGGTTCCCCTTCACCTATGCGGTCGAACTGCTGCGCGAGACGGTAGGCGGGATGCTGATGACGACGGTGTACAAGGATATATTGTATCTGGTTATCTTCATGCTGCTGTTTATCCTGTTTGCCCTGCTGTTCAAAAAGCCGCTCGGTCCGTTAACCGAGAAAATGGCGGAGAAAGCCAAAAAAACCAAAATGATTCCATAAAAAAACCTGCAGTATATACACTGCAGGCCGAGGCCTGATCATAAGATCAGGTCTTTTTCTTTGCGTGGAACATTGATGTTGTCAGTGTTGGGAACGACCGGTCTGGTTTCCCGGGTGCTGTAATAATGCTCGATAAACAGCGTCGCCAGCTGCGGGTCCCACTGGGTACCCCGTCCTTCTTCCAGAATGGAAATCGCTTTAGCCTTGGGCATTCCTTTACGATACGGGCGGTCTGAGGTCATCGCGTCAAAAGCGTCCGCTACCGCAATAATACGGCCGAACAGCGGAATATGGTAGCCTTCCAGACCATCCGGATACCCGCGTCCGTCAAATCGTTCATGATGGGAGCGTACTCCCGGCAGATAGGGACGCATCGCATCCGCAGGCTCGACCTGACGCAGAATACTTTCGCCCATTTCCGGATGCTTTTTGATCTGGTCGAATTCTTCATCGGTCAGCTTGCCATCCTTTAGCAGGACGGAATCCTGAACGCCGATTTTGCCGATATCGTGCAGCAGCGCCGTTTTGCGCAGCTGATCCAGATCATAGGCACAGAGTCCGGCACGCTTGCCGATCGTGACCGCATAATCGGCAACACGCAGGGAATGACCGGCCGTATACGGATCACGGGCATCCAGCGCTGCCGCCAGCGTAGCAAAATAACTGTCCAGCAGCAGCTGATTGCGTTCGTCCCGCATTTTGAGACCCTGTGCCATATGGTTAAATCCCGAGATAAGCAAGGAGAAATCATCAGAGTAATAATCAAGTGCATCCGCACTGAAATCGCCTTCCCTGATCCTCGACATCGCATTGTACAGGTTATTGATCGGATGCTCCACATCACGGGCGAGCAGCAGCGCACCCACAATACTGAAAGCGATACTGACGGCAATTACAAGACCTGCCCATCTCCAGTACTCCAAAGCTTCAATACCTGTCATTTCTTGCAGACGAATCTGGGCGGCCAGACTGAACAGCATAATCGGGAATACCCCGATCAGGAAAATGCTCAGCTGGAACTTCCGACGAACCGTCAGGTGAATTTTGCCCAGCAGCAGCGTTTCTTTGCCATAAAGGGCTTTGAGCCGTTCCTTGACCGCGATCAGCACCGGCCGAATCGCCGAGGACGTCAGGAAAAATTCGATAAAAGCGTGCATGCTGGCGACCATCAGCGCCCCGGCAATGCCGATCCACAGATAATATCCCGGCATAATGATCCATTCATAACGAATAGCAATCACGAACAGGATCATAGACGGGACCGTCAGACCCAGAAAATGCGGCAGCATAATCCGGTACATCGACAATTTGGGAAAACGGTGCAGCTGCGTATACGCCCGTTCCAGCTGCTCTTCCGTAGGGTTTTCTTCACGCATGGCATCGCGAATCGGCTGGATATGCCTGCGGAATACCATTCCTTCCACCAACAGCATAATCATAAATGCGACCAGCATAATGCTTACCATGCGCACGTTCTGCATGACCGGCGCATCGACCGTGTTCCATACGAGCAGACCGCCGACGACCATAACCGCGATTAACGATCCCAAAATATAGTTAAATAATACCTGACGGAGAAATTTTCGATATTCATTCACTGATGTCTCCTCATTTCTCAAGCTTTTGTCTGCGGTTACGAGGCATATGTTCCGTTTCATTTATGATCTATTTGGATTACATAGTTTAGGGAAAGTATTGTATTTCCTTCGATTTTGTTTCGATCCATGATCATCTTAACCTAATTCTTTATTTCGGATTTTACTGGTCAAAAGTTGATGTTACACTCTATATTTATTGCATACAATTTATTTTGGTATGATTTTACATATTGATATTTTCTGAGGGGGCTATTTATGCAAGCTATCGATCTTACCAGTAATCTTATCCTGCTGCTCGGTACACTGCTGCTGCTCGGCGTCCTCTCGACCAAATTCTCTTCACGCTTTGGCATGCCGGCACTTGTCTTCTTTATCGTAGCCGGGATGATTCTCGGCCGTTTTATTTATTATGACAATGCGTTTATTACCCAGTGGTTTGGCGTACTGGCCCTGGTCATTATTCTGTTCGAAGGCGGTATGCAGACCGACATGAAGCTGATCAAACCAGTGATTCGGCCCGCTCTGTCGCTGGCGACTATCGGGGTGCTGCTCACGGCTTTTGTTATCGGCTATTTCGCCCATCTGATTCTCGGCGTCAGTCTGCTGGAAGGCATGCTGTTCGGCTCCATTGTCGGCTCGACCGACGCAGCGGCCGTGTTCTCCGTCCTCGGCAACAAAAATGTACGCAACAAACTCACTTCCACCCTGGAAGTGGAATCCGGCAGTAATGATCCGATGGCGGTTTTTCTGACGCTGATGTTTATCGAACTGCTGAACAACCCGGAGACCAGCGTATGGGGCGAAATTCTGTCCTTTGTCTGGGAAATGGGATTCGGCCTGGTGCTGGGGATTATCTGCGGCAAGCTGGCTATCTTTCTGATTAATAAAATCGATTTTGAGACGTCCAGTCTCTATCCCGTGCTCGCTGTGTCCAGCGCACTATTCACCTATGGCGTGAGTTCGTTGACGCAGGCCAGCGGCTTTCTCGGCGTCTATGTAATGGCGCTCGTAATGGGTAATTCCGATCTGACCTACCGCCGCACGATTCTACAGTTCAATCAGGGCTTCGGCTGGATTATGCAGATTCTGATGTTTGTCCTGCTCGGTCTGCTCGTATTTACCGATCAACTGATCTCTATCATCTGGCAGGGTCTGGCTCTATCGCTGCTGCTGATTATCGTCGCCCGTCCGGTCGGCGTGCTGCTCTCCCTGCTATTCAGTCAGTTCTCTTTCCGCGAGAAGACACTGCTTTCTTGGGCAGGGCTGCGCGGAGCCGTACCGATCGTACTCGCTACATACCCGCTGCTGGCCGGTATCGAGCATGGCCAGCTGTTCTTTAACGTTGTGTTCTTTATCGTGCTGACTTCCACGCTCATTCAGGGAACGACGATCGCTCCGCTCGCCGAGCGGCTCGGACTGACCGAGAAGGTACTGGATCAGCAGCCGTCGATTCTGGAGCTGGTCGCTACCGGGCGCACCACGTCCGAGATTACCCATATGACACTGACCGGTCGCAGCCGGATGATCCACCGCGAGCTGCAGGAGATTGATCTGCCGCCAAGTGTACTGATTACCGCCGTACTGCGCAATGAAGAGATTGTCACACCTCGTGGAGATACCGTTCTGCTGCCCGGAGACAAGGTCTATCTGCTCGGTCCAAAAGCCAAACGTGAAGATATCCGCCGCCTGTTCACCGGTGAACGGGTTCCGGATTCATCCGGCGCTTCCTGAACATCAAGCGCGAATTATAACCCTGAACACAGCAAAAGCAGCGTCCCCTGACAGGATACGCTGCTTTTTTACCATGGACTACCTGCTCGGCAGGTTATTCAATTAACCTTGATCCTGAATACTGGCTGCGAGAATAACCGGCCCGCGCGGCTGGCTGCCCTTCTCATCCGGCTCCAGCGTAATGGCTACCGTATCATATCCCTCCGGTTCAAAGGTATAGTACATCGCGCCCTTGCCGTCGCTTGCCCAGAAGGTTCCGGCGCTCTGTTTGACATCGCCCTTAATGAGCCATACCTGGAAAGCCTCCTTGCCTTGGAGCTTCGGCAGATTATCCGCCTGTACCAGCAGATGCGTACCTTTGTCATCAATGACGATCGTAGCCAGTCCCTGTGCCACAATATCCTTGGCTGCCGGACTCAGCTTGACCGCTTCATCCACGCGCGCTCCCTGCGTCGGCATCGAGACGGTCGCCAGCTGCCCCTGCAGACTGTCCTTCTGACTATCCGCAATCGCGAGCTGCTGCTGCAGATCCTGAACTTGCCCCTGCAAGTTACCGGCATACAAGCCTGCAATAATCGCTGCTGCTGCCGTTATGGCTGCTGTGGCACGCCAGAATATACCTGCTTTTGGTTTTGCGCCGGAATCTGATCGCTGCCGGTCTTGTGCCACTGATGCAGCGGTCGACGGCCGCGCAGCCTCCTTTTGTACCGCTGCCGGTATCGTGCTGGGTATGGCATCCTGATAGGCCATCGGCGTACCCTCGGCTGCGCTGCTGCTGCCTGCCTCGTTACTGCTGCCCAGTACCCGTTCCAGAACACGGTTCTTCATGCCCTGCGGCGGCTCCACAATCTCGGAAGTCAGCGGAAGGAAACCGATAATATCCTGAAGCTCTTCTACGGCTGTACGGCATTCATCATCCTGTATCATATAGGCTTCAAACCGCTCCTGTTCTTCACGATCAAGACCGCCAAGCACATACATTTCGACCATATCCATCATATCGCTTTTTTTGTAATCGTTACTCATATGCGTTTCCCCCCTTTACCGCTTCAGCAAGCTTGTTATGAAGCTGCCGTATGGCAAGGCGTACCCTGCTCTTCACGGTTCCAAGCGGAATGCTGAACTTTTCAGATACTTCATGCTGAGTCAGTCCCTGGAAATAGATCGACTCAATCACCTGCTGCTGCTCTTCCCGCAGCTCCATCATAGCCTCACGTATACGCTGTCGTTCCCAATTCAGCGATACCTGCTCCTGTACATTTGTTTTCGTATCCGGTAATACCTGAAGTGCCTCATCACCGGCCGGATCGGCTGTAGCACGGGATGCTTTGCGCCGCAGCATGTCTACTGCTATATTACGCGTAATGGTGAACATCCATGTCGAGAGCTTCCCCTGGCTCCGATCATAACGTTCCGCGTTATTCCATACTCTTAGAAATAATTCCTGAACAACCTCTTCCGCAGCCATCGTGTCGTGTACGATACGATAGGCAAATGAGTATACGGCCCGCTCATAACGGTCATATACATGCTCCAATGCGTCGGTGTCCTTCTCGGCAATACGCCGCATGAGTTCTCTATCATCAGTTATGTCATTCATCCAAGGGCTCCTTTCCCATTCCCTTATATTATAGCGTTCGCAGGAAATATTGCGATGGATGACTTTTCGCAATATTTATTTTCTGTCATTCAAGGCGCGGCGGCTCTCTTTTATTATCCTTATTTTCGGGTAAACGTTATTATTTGCAGCCATTTCCCTTATACTTTTTATTCCGTTTATCCCGCAATTCGGCAGTTGGCTTGATCCGTTATGCCGAACAGACGATATGGTTTGCCATACATCTGTCTGCTCATTACAACCTGAAGGAGTATGGCGGAATGTACAAATCTTTACTGTCCAGAGTCAGTATTCTGCTGATGGCTATTATGCTGATTTTGCCGACAGCAGTCGGTGCGGCTGCATAATGACTGATATCCCCTCTCGGCTTACTGATACTTCCTGTATCTGCGGCTTATTCTGCATATATTTACCCCGCACCTCCATAATTCCGGGTATATTCTCCCTGCTCTGCCAAACTGGAATCTGTTTCCATAGACTTAGGTCTTCTTATAGGGGGAAGCGTATAAATCCACCTTTTTTGGTACTATCTGATTAACTACTCCATAATAGGTTTATACAATACATAGACAGCAAGGTAACAAACTTGATCTCCGGGCTCTCCGCCCTGGCTCCAATAGACCAGCACGGCCGGCAAAGACCGAAAGATCCACTTGACTACTTTAACCTGATGATAGCGCTTTAATTTTACTCATCCTTGTACAGACAAAATAATACATTAGACAAAGGAGCAATACACAATGAAAATGAGAAAACTGATCGCACCTGTTCTAGGACTTTCCCTGTTACTGCCGGCTGCTGGCGCATTCGCTGCCGAAGGAACAACTGCAGATTACAATCCCGAGCTGAAAACAAGAGCTATCCAGTTCAATCTGGGCAGCAAAATGTACATGGTTAATGGTCAATCCATGAGCATGAGCATTATGCCTGTCGAATACATGGGTACTACATATGTACCGCTGCGCTACCTCGCCAACAACGCCAACATGAGAGTTTCCTATGACAAGGCAACTTCCACGACATGGCTCGACACAGGTATCCAGCGTTATGAGTTCTGGGCGAACTCCAAAGTATACAAAGTCGACAACATGCGCAAAGGCATGAACGACATGGTCATTTCCAGAAATGGACATGTCCTCGTACCGGTTCGCTGGTTCGCAGACAACTTTGAATGGAATCTGACTTACGACAACGGTATGATCACTCTTACCAAAACGTACTAATCCGCCCATTCTTCATACTTCATACTACGGCGATCAGGATCGAATACCATCGTTCCCTGTCACGCCCTTACAGCCCTGACTGCTTGTTATAGCGGTCAGGGCTTTTGCATGCAAAATATATTATAAAAGTTTACAAAATTGTATCTTTTTATGTCAAAAACTGATTGAGCGGTTTATGCCGGGTTTATTAATTAATGATTGATCAAGAATACGTTCTGCTGTCCATATTATTTTTCATGCTGCCATGTTTTCCAAGGCTTTTCCAATCCCATGATTTGAAAAGGAGCTGTGCATATGAAACTCAGAAAATGGATCGTCCCTGCTCTGTCCCTCTCTCTGCTGCTGCCTGCTGCCGGTGCTTTTGCCGCCGAGACGACCGCTGACCAGAATCCGGAGCTGCAGACCAAAGTTATTCAGTTTACGGTTGGCAGCGATATGTATATGGTTAACGGACTATCCGAACCGGTGGATACCGAGGCTACGGTGTATAACAATGTAGCCTATATTCCGCTGCGCGATCTGGCCGACAGCATGGATGGCGCGACCGTATCCTACGATGCAGCCACAGGTACGACTTGGCTGGACACCGGGCTCGCCCGTTACGAATTCTGGGATAACAGCAGCCGTTACAGAGTCGACAATATGGAGATGAGAGCGGATGCGCCGATCATTTCCAGAAATGGTCATATACTTGTTCCTGCTTCATGGGTAGCCGATACGCTTGATTGGAAACTTGTTTATGAAAATGGACTGGTGACCTTGTACAAACGCTATTAATGGCTATTCTCTTATATACTGCGCTGTCTTTGATGGTTCGGACCGGGTTTATTTCCGGAGATCACCATTTCGCCAGCTAACAACAGGCACTCTCTACGGGGAGTGTCTTTTTGTTGGGAACAAAGCAGCTTTATAGCTTTTAACTTTATTATTTAATAATACAGGTTATATTGTAATTATTTGACTTTCAATTCAATTTATTATATGATAGAAGAGTTGTTTTTAACCCTCGGTTTTATCCTTCGCAAATTTTTCCGGGTGCTGCCGGAATCATCCCAAATTTCTTTTTTATCCCAACACATTTGAAATTTGACGATCTGATTCACACTGGCGCGGTCATCGGAGCCGCAAGGACAGAAGAGAGGTAGGGCTTTTGTTGTTTTGGATTTAACGTATGCAGACACACACCATCTCATAACAGGTTGCCTCTGTATACACAAAGCAAGCGAACCAAAACCGTCCCCGTCTACACATTTCACTTTCACCGCACACGGGGTTAACGGGTTAACGATAGCTGCAGTTAAGCAGCCATATGAACACCGGAGAGCAGATCTACGCAATCTGACTCTGTAACTAAAGCAGTACATTTTGCACCATACGGCATCCCAACATGCCATCCGCAAAATCCGGCGACATCAATACACAAATTGTTGAGCATGAAGCAATTCACATATGGCTCGTAAGCTGCATAACGGCTTATGGCATTCAGTAAAATCAAACATAAGACGCAATACCAAGATCCCCGGCGGAATCACTCACACAGTGTTTCTGCCGGGGATCGTCCAATTTATGGGGTTATAATCTGTTGTCTCCCCCTCTCTTCTGTACTCTCCTTTCATAATTGAGGCGGACAGTTTGCTTTCCGCGTCGTATCTGTTACATTCAAAATAGATCGTGCTTTGATACCATCATATACAGGGGTGAAATGCATCATGAAGCGAATTACGATTCTGATTGCCGATGATGAAGCAGAGATCGCCGATCTGGTCGCTTTGCATCTGCAAAAGGAAGGATATCAGACCGTCAAGGCACTGGATGGGCAGTCCGCACTGGATGCCGTTCAGACCCAGGCGATCGATCTGGCGGTACTCGATATCATGATGCCTGGCATGGACGGCTATGAAGTCACCCGCAGAATCAGGGAACATCATCATATGCCGATCATTTTCCTGAGTGCCAAAACATCGGATATGGATAAAATTACAGGCCTGATTACAGGGGCAGACGATTATATGACCAAGCCGTTCAATCCGATGGAGCTGGTGGCACGGGTCAATTCCCAGCTGCGGCGCTCTCTGCAGTTCAACCAGTCTGCGCCTGCGCAGCGTAGCATATTGGAAAAGGGCGGGTTGATCATTATGCCGGATCAGCACAGTGTGACACTCTACGGCAGACCGCTGGAACTGACGCGCAAGGAATTCGATATTCTGTATCTTCTCGCCAGCCACAGCAAACAGGTATTCAGCGCAGAAAGCATTTTCGAACAGGTGTGGGGAGAGACCTATTACGAGAGCGGCAATACGGTAATGGTCCATATTCGTACCCTCCGCAAAAAGCTCGGGGAAGATCTGGACAAGAACAAATTTATCAAGACGATCTGGGGCGTGGGGTACACGTTCAATGACTAAACAAAGAAGTTTCCGCACGACCATGATCCTGCTGCTGGGCTTAAGCATGCTCGCTTCCGGCGCCATCACCTATGGCGTCTACAAACTGCTGCAGGCCTATTATTCGGGCGTACGGGCGGAAGATCCTCTTGCCCAATACCGCCATTTTATGAGAAATATCGGGGATATTTATTTTTTCCTGCTGCTGTTTATTCCGCTCGCCATTTTGTTTTTCTTCTGGTTTACCAAGCCGTATGCCGCCTACTTCAGGGATATCTCCGCAGGCATCAGCCATTTGGCAAATGGGGATTTTCAGCATCGGGTACAGATTTCTTCCCGGGACGAGCTGGGCATGATTGCCGAAGATGTGAATCTGGCGAGCGAGAAGCTGCAGCAGGCAATCGAACGGGGAGATTTTGCCGAAAACAGCAAAGATCAGCTTGTTGTCAATCTTGCACATGATCTGCGAACCCCGCTGACCTCGGTACTGGGCTATCTCGATCTGCTGATGAAGGACGATCAGCTGACCGAAGAGCAGGTACGGCACTTTACAACGATCGCCTTTACCAAATCCAGACGCCTGGAGAAATTGATCGATAACTTGTTTGAGATTACCCGCATGAATTATGGCATGCTGACCGTACAGAAAACGCAGCTCAATCTGAGCGAACTGCTCAAACAGATGAACGAGGAAATGTATCCCGTCTTTGAGAAAAATCATCTGATCACCCGTGTGAAACTGGATGCCGACCTGGTCGTCTCCGGTGATGGCGAGCTGCTGGCCCGTGTATTCGAGAATCTGTTAATGAATGCTTCGCGTCATGGCAAAGATGGAGTATACGTGGATATTCATGGATCACGGGAAGAGGATCAGATCGTTATTCAAGTGATCAATTACGGAGGACATATTCCTCCCGAGGATCTGCCTTACATTTTTGATATGTATTATACGGCTGATCGGGCACGTACTCCGCAGGAAGGCGGAACAGGACTCGGCCTATTTATCGCCCGCAATATTGTGGAACAGCACGATGGCACCATTTCGGTTCAGAGCGATGTCGTACGTACCCTGTTCGAGGTGCGCCTGCCCGCATTGTCATGAGTTCCGATATGAAATTTAAGAAAAACTTTAAAAATGCCCCACTTTTTCTTTAATCCCTTTCCCCTATTCTGGATAGTATACAGAGGAGGGGAACACGGATGAAGAAAAAGTGGTTTTTTGCGTTAGGCATCCTGTTGCTCTGTTGTATCATTGCCGCCGCAACAGCCGTATGGATTCAGCACAGGGAATGGTTATCCATTGATACGGAAAATACAAAGCAGGACGGTTGGAACTATACCGTCCCTGTAACCAAAAATATAGAGAGTCTGGTACATCAGGGGAACTTATTGCTGATCAACAATCAGTATCCGATCCACCCGGAAGGCGTCAAGAACGATATTGCAGTTGTTGCCAAGCAGACTGATCCGGAACAACACTACGGGTTACTGGATCGGAAAATTATGCTGTCCCGGCAGGCGACAGAGCAGTTCCAGAAGATGACCGCAGCGGCTGCCAAAGAAGGCGTCCATTCCTTCCTTTTGAGCAGCGGCTACCGTAATTGGGACAAGCAGGACGAGCTGTACCGGGAAAAGGGAGCTGACTATGCACTTCCTGCCGGTCACAGCGAGCATAACTTCGGATTGTCTCTTGATATCGGCTCCACTCTAACAACGATGAACGAAGCGCCGGAAGGAAAATGGCTGGAGCAAAACGCATGGAAATACGGCTTCATTTTGCGTTATCCGAAGGACAAGGTTGATATTACGGGTATTCAATACGAACCATGGCATTTTCGGTATGTGGGACTCCCGCATAGTGCCATTATGTACAAACAGAATATGGTGCTCGAACAATACCTTGATTTTCTAAAAGAACAGCAAGAAATTGCGGTCGAGCTGGATGGGCATGAGTATCATATCCGCTATTACCATGCCGCACCCAACACGACGATTTATGCCCCGCTGCAGGGTTCTTACGAAATATCCGGAGATAATAGAGAAGGAATTATTGTGACCGCCAAAAAATAACGGCCATATGCCAGGAGAGGAGTCCTACATGAATCATCCTACACCGCGCAGCAGCCCGATTTGATCTATACGCGAACGGTTAACCTGATACCCTTCCAGGAAATTTCAAGAGACTGGAATAGACTATCCCTGCATCCATCGCACACCTCTATCCAGCTGATCGGTAATGTACTCGCCTTTATTCCGCTGGGAATCTTCATTCCTGTACTGCTGAAGCGCCGGTTATTATCAGCTGTTCTGGTACTGCCGCTATCTCTTCTTCTTAGCCTGGCTTATGAGGTGAAACAGCTGTTGACGGGCATGGGCATATTCGATGTGGATGATTTGATGCTCAATACGGCGGGCGGGAGAATCGGGTACGCTGGTTTTGCGGTGATCGTCTTTTTCGTCCAATGGTTCATCGGTACCCATTCGGCTCCGACAACCACCCAACACACTTCCAAAAGCGGAATTTGATCACAGAACAAAAAAAGGGACTCCATCATTCGCAGCTGATGGAGTCCAAGATATAGTAATTCAAAAGGGGTTATTACATACATTGTAGCCTGCTCATCTTAAAATAACCTGAGAGAAACCTGAAAGAAACATTAATTTTCGATTTTTAGGTATCTTCTTTTATAATATTAGGCAAAAAAAGTGAACGCCATGGTCGCAGTCCATGGCGTTCAAGTCGTTTATATATATTCAAAAGGGGTATGCACTTACTATAACCGGGTTATCTTAAAGGTTCATGAAGTACACCTAAAAATCGCATTAATTTTGCCCTGGCCTATTAAAAAGGGATTGACTCTGCTCCATTTTGCTTAGGAATCAGCCAGCTTCTGCTGAACCGACTCGATTTTGTACTGGGCAGATGTCGGATGATCCCGGCGGTCGTCGATCTTGACTGAAGTGGATACACGCCCTGCTCCCTCGTCAAACGGACACTCATGCAGAGCCAGAATCGCCTGCATCACATCCTTGATATCTCCTTCGATAATCGTGCTCATTGGTGTTAATTGAAAAGTAATTCCCTGCTGGCTGTTCAGCACGCGCTGCATCTGCGCTACATACGTACTTAGGCTTGTACTGCCTGTTCCGATCGGAATAACCGTTACTTCTGCAATTGCCATATAATCTCCTCCTCGGGTGAAATACGTTTATTCTCTTATATTAAACCTGTTATGTCCTCTTTCCAACCGCATCTGCTGCCAAAGAGGTATTCGTCTGCTTCTGCTTCGGATGAACAGGCTGCCTGTCCGCGCTGCTCTGCCATATGTGCGAATTTCACGTATTTGCCTTTTTCCTGTCACGTAATCTCCATTTCCAGCAATGCTTTTTTCGCTGCATTTGTCAATATATTGGGTCATATCATCATAGATGCATCTATATATAGAATAAGATGAACTTCTGCTGCCTTTAGAGCCAGCAGAACGGATTCCATACTTATATCGGGAAAGGATGATGATTTATGACCATATTGCGACCTTCCTCTACTCCTCAGCCGGTTATATCGGCTGCTGACCCTTCGGATTCATATGCCCATCTGCTGCCGCTTGCAGAGCTGGGAGATCATATTATTCACGGCGAACACGAGTCCGCCAGAGAAAATGCCAACCTGAACGGAGACAGTTTCTCCGGCAAAATGAGCCGTCTTGGCAGCGAATATGCCCGCTGGTATACGCGCCAAAATGTACTGCCTGAATCTGTATTTCAGGCTGTCCGGCAGAACCGCATCTATATTCATGACCTCGATCATTATGCACTAGGAACGACTAACTGTATTTTTATCCCTTTTGAAAAATTGCTGCGGAACGGATTCAGCAGCGGCAACGGCAGTCTGCGCACTCCCAATTCCATCATGACCGCCATGGCACAGGTGGCGATTATTTTCCAGTGCCAGCAAAATGCCCAGTACGGCGGCGTGGCTGCCAACAAGCTGGACTATGATCTCGCTCCCTATGTAACCCGCTCTTTCCGCAAGCATCTGCGCAAAGGGCTGCGTTACTTTGCATCTGCAACAGCCAATGCTTCCGGTCCTGAAGATCTGGAAGCGATAATTCTAACAGCCTACATAGGCGATGAGCAGCTGGCTGCAGATTATCCACAAGCATATGCGTATGCAGTCGAAGAGACTCGTACAGAGACGTACCAGGCGGCAGAGAGTCTGATTCACAACCTCAATACGATGTCCAGCCGGGGCGGCGGCCAGATTCCATTTACCAGCATCAACTACGGTACCTGCACATCGCTCGAAGGACGATTGATTGTGCAGAGTCTGCTGGCTGCCACTGTGCGTGGACTCGGTCATGGGGAGACACCGATTTTCCCGATTCAGATCTTCAAATGCAAGCAGGGCATCAATCAGCAGCCGGGCGATCCCAACTATGACCTGTTCCTGCAGGCGGTGGAATGCTCCTCCCGGCGGCTGTATCCGAACTTTGCCAATCTGGATGCACCGCTGAATGCAGAATACATGATTCCCGGAGAGCCGGATACCGAATTTGCCACCATGGGCTGCCGCACACGGGTCGTAGCTGACCGGTTCGGACGCAATCACCTGTCCGGCAAGGGTAATCTCTCGTTTAATACGATTAATCTGGTGAAGCTGGGGATCGATCACGGCATTTACCGTCAGGCCGGATCTGCTGCTGATCATAATCACACCAATAGACAGCAGGCAGATAGCATTCATGGCAGCATCAGGCTCGCCGGTACCGTTGCATCCCCCCGTTCATCGGGCACGGCTGTACCGGATGAACAGGGATTCTACCGCGCTCTGGATGAATGTATCGCAATTGCAGCCGAGGGACTGCTGCATCGTTACCGGATTCAGGCCATGCAGCCTGCCAAGGCCTCCGACTTCATGATGCGTGAAGGGGTATGGGAAGGCGGAGACCAGCTGCAGCCGGACGATCAGGTGGGCGGCTGTCTCAAGCATGGTACGCTGTCGATCGGATTTATCGGTCTGGCCGAATGCATGAAGGCTCTCTACGGTGCCCATCATGGCGAAGACGAGCAGGTGTACGAGCGTGCCCTCTCCCTGATTACCTATATGCGCGAAGCCTGCGATGCGCTGAGCGAGCGGCATAATCTAAACTTCTCGCTGATGGCGACACCTGCCGAAGGATTATCCGGCAAATTCGTGCAAAACGATCGCCAACTGTACGGGTTGATCGAAGGCGTGACCGACCGGGAGTATTACACCAATTCGTTCCATATCCCGGTCTACTATCCGGTAACCGCTGCACGCAAAATCCGACTGGAGGCGCCTTTCCATCATTATTGCAATGCTGGCGCCATCTCCTATATCGAACTGGATGGCAATGCACGCCAAAATCCGGAGGCGATGACCCGGATTATCCAGTATGCGCTGTCCTGCGATATTAGCTATTTCAGCATCAATCATCCGATTGACCGCTGTACCGCCTGCGGGCATGAAGGCATTATCGGTTCGCATTGTCCGGACTGCGGTGCTTCCGAACAGGAAGTCCATATCGCACGACTGCGCCGGGTGACGGGATATCTGACCGGCGATTACCAGACCCGGTTCAATCCGGCCAAACAGGCCGAAGTACGCGACCGACTGAAGCACAGCTGATGAATATTTGCGGTTATATTCCCGAGTCGATCAACGAAGGGCCCGGGCTGCGGGCTGTTGTCTTTATCAGTGGGTGCACTCACCGCTGTCCCGGCTGCTTCAGCCCGCATACATGGTCTTTTCAGGCGGGCAAACCATTTACTGCGGAGCTCCAGCAGCAGATTATCGAGGAAATAGCGGACAATCCGCTGCTCAGCGGTCTTACCATTGCCGGTGGCGATCCTTTTTTCTCCGCGGCAGAAGTATCCGCATTTGTATCTCGTGTTCGTGCGGCTTTGCCGGATTTCTCCATCTGGATCTACAGCGGATATACGTGGGACGAAATAATTCAACACACTTCTCCTGAATACATGAAACTTTTGCAATTATGCGACGTATTGGTAGATGGTCGCTTTGTTCAGCAGCAGCGGGATGTCTCCCTGCTCTATCGCGGAAGCAGCAATCAGCGCATTATTGATATTGCCCGCAGCTTGATCAGTGGTCAGCCGATCACCATGTGATTTGGAATTGAAATTTGTTATGACTGTGTATTTTTTCTATATCATAATAATACTGGAAATAAAAAGATTGACTTTTGCGATTGAATTGCATATGATTTCCTTAATGCAGATTGAATTTGCAAAAAAAATTATTGTTTTATCGGGCTCCTTTACCGGTATTAACTTCATAATTCTATTCCTGTTAAAGGGGAGTAGCTGTACAGGCACAGTCGTCATTACGGGTGAATAACCCCGGTTCTGCCTGGCAATGATTAACAAACATTGTTAGCGAGACCTTTACCACAAATTGGTGAAGACCCGCTATTTTTTGGGAGACCTTTACCTTTGTGGTAAAGGTCTTTTTTAATACACGGTTCAGTCATCTGACCGGAATATACTATATTTTAGGAGGAGTCTCATGGATGCAGCTTTGTTGTTAGAGTATGGCTGGGTATTACTCGTGTTGATTGCGCTGGAAGGTCTGTTGGCCGCAGATAACGCGCTCGTGCTGGCGATCATGGTAAAACATTTACCGGAAGACCAGCGAAAGAAAGCTTTGTTTTATGGATTGTTCGGAGCCTTTGTATTCCGTTTCGGCTCTCTGTTCCTGATCTCCTTCCTCGTCGATGTATGGCAGGTTCAGGCGATCGGTGCTCTTTATCTGTTGTACATTTCCATCAATCATATCGTCCGTACGATTATCTCCAAACGGGCTGGAACCGAGGAAGCTGCCGAGGAAAAAGGCCCTATAGCCAATCCGAAAAAGCAGTCCGGTTTCTGGATGACCGTATTCAAGGTCGAAGTTGCGGATATCGCTTTTGCCGTCGATTCCATTCTGGCGGCGGTAGCGCTGGCAGTAGCCCTGCCGGCGAGTGGACTTCCACCAATCGGCGGTCTGGATGGCGGACAATTTATCGTCATCTTCCTGGGTGGTCTAATCGGATTGATCATTATGCGTTTTGCCGCTTCGTTCTTCGTCAGACTGCTGCAGGAACGTCCGGGCCTGGAAGTGGCTGCATTCGTAATCGTCGGTTGGGTCGGTATCAAGCTGACCGTTATTACCCTGGCGCATCCGGCTCTGGCTATCCTGCCTGAGCATTTCCCGGAAAACTCCATCTGGAAGCTCAGCTTCTACGTGGTCCTCGTCGCTATCGCACTGGCTGGCTGGTTCCTGTCCAGTAAAGTAACGATCACGGAAGATGAAAATGCTGTAAAAGAAGTAAAACAAGAAATCAAAGAAGATCTGTAAACCCGATACCATCGTCTGGCCGCAAGTGATAGGTGATAATTTTTTCCCGGTGTTATTGCATCTCTAATCACCGCCAGAGCGAATGCCTATTCTTGCAGACCTGTAAGAGCGAAGCCTCCATTTGGAGCTTCGCTCTTTTTTGTATGAAAATTCCAATAAACCTTACATAGATAGAAATCCTAATTAAATTACCATTATTTTGAATTATCTATTATAATTTTCAATTTATGGTCGAAATAATAAATATATGAGCTTGAATCGGTGAGTACTTCAGAATTTTATATGGAATATATTCCAAATTATAGGTGTATAGAGGGTTTTATTATATAATTTGAATATACGTGTTACATAAACTCTGCAAGTCACTCACACTACAATACATTGGAGTGATTTTTATGCGACTAGCCGGTAATTTCAAAACATTCACCAAACTGATCAGTGCATTTATATTCGTGTCTCTCATCGTTGCTGCGATAGGATTCTACGGACTGAATAATCAGAATGTGATGAAGAACAGTATTGATGGTCTATATACGAATAACCTGGTCTCTATGCAAGCCCTGTCAGCCGCCGAGTTGTCTCTTCAGAAAATGCGCGTAGCTTCCCGTGATATTGCCCTCAGCAGCAGGGAAGACAAACAAAAAGTACTGGATACCATACCAGGTCTGATCAGCACGGTGACTGAGAATATGGATAAATACCGCGACACGTCGCTAATTGCAGCGGAAAGTGCAGAACTGCAAAATTTTGATGCTTTATGGACCAAGTACTATGCACTTTATAATCGTGCCGTAATCCTGGCAGAAAATGCTTCGCCTGCGCAATTCCAGCGCTTTGTACAGACCGAAGTTGTACCTGCCGGAACCGATATGTATAACAGTATTGCCAAGCTGAATGAAATGAATATCCAAGAAGCCGGAGAAGCATATACCACCGCAGGAAATGTATTTGAAAGCGCCAAGCTGTGGACAACAATCTGGGTTATAGCCGCTTTCCTGTTCTGTCTACTGCTCGGAGCCATGATCTCCCGCATGATCAGCGGTCCACTCAAAAATATTGCCGAGCTGCTCAAAAAGGTTGCTTCCGGCGATCTGCGGGAACGCTCTTCCTTAAGCGGCCGAGATGAGATGGGCCAGCTCGCTACGGCAGCGAATGAAATGACCGAACGACTGAATGTACTTGTATCCGAAATTGTTGATTCCGCTCAGACCGTAGCAGCTACTTCCGAGCAAATCTCCGCCAGCACCCAGGAGATCGCTGGAAGCAGCGCTAATCAATCCCAATATGCACAATCCATCGCCCAGTTGTTCAAAGATATGTCGGTTGCCATAGATGATGTGGCTCACAGCGCCGAAGAAGCTGCCGAACTGTCCAACAATACGGTCAATAAAGCGCAAAAAGGCGGCGAAATTGTCGCTCAATCCGCGAATGGCATGCAGGAAATGAACCAGCAGATGTACAATCTGGAGAAAGACTCCAATCAGATCGGTGATATTATCGAAGTAATCGACGATATCGCGAATCAGACCAACCTGCTCGCTCTCAATGCGGCTATTGAAGCGGCACGCGCAGGCGAACAGGGACTTGGATTCGCTGTTGTCGCTGATGAAGTACGCAAGCTGGCCGAGCGCAGCAGCGCAGCCACCAAAGAAATCACCGGTATTATCCGCTCCATGCAGTCCAATATGAAACAGACGCTGGATACGGTTGAACGCAATGCCCAGCACTCGCTGCACACCAGCGAAACATTTACAGATATTGTAAGCCGGGTCAGTGATTCCGCGATGAAGATCAACGGTATCGCTGCAGCCAGCGAAGAGCAGAGTGCCCAATCGGTTGAGGTGATGAATTCAGTCACCGAGATCGCTTCGGCTACCGAAGAAGTGGCTTCGGCCTGTGAGCAAACCGCCAGCTCTTCCCAGGATCTTGCACAGCTCGCCGATCGTCTGCATTCTGCCGTCAATACATTCAAAATCTGATACAAATAAAAAATCCCCTTGTCCGCGACATCATTACAGTCGGACAAGGGGATTTTCCGTACTTACAGTATCTTATGGTTGTAGTTATATTTGTTCTGCTGTTTGTGCTCCGAAACAGGAAATAGAGGTCGTATTCGAACCGGAAATGGAAGCCAAAAGTGGAACTAGAGAGATTCAATAATATCACCGGCTAATAGAGAAGCCGGATTGCCCGACCGCTTGCGGGCAGCCTCTTCTCCGGCATGTCCATGCAGATGCACGCCAAAAGCGGCAGCCTGCCATCCGCTCAATCCCTGAGCCATCAGTCCGGAAATGACACCGGTAAGTACATCTCCCGATCCGCCGGTAGCCATGCCTGGATGGCCGGTCGTATTGACCAATATGTCTCCTTGCGGCGAAGCCACAATCGTACGGGCACCCTTGAGCACAAGCACCACACCATGCTCTCTGGCAAACTCGCGGGCGATGCCGATCCGGTCGCGCTGGATATCGACTGTGGATACACCGACCAGGCGGGCCATTTCTCCCGGATGCGGAGTCAGTACCGTATCTGCCTTTCGGCGCGGCCAACGGGATAGTCCATCCGCTTCGGATAATATATTCAGCCCATCCGCATCCAGCACCCATGGCTGCCCGGTCTCTTCCCACAGAGTATGCAGCCACTCTCCATCTTTTTCAAATCGGCCCAGACCCGGACCGATGGCCAGCACGTCCGCTTTGGCCGCCTGCTCCATAATCGTATGAGCTGTATCTGCTGTCCATTGTCCATCCGGGTCCTGTGAAACAGGCACCATCATGAGCTCGGGCACATGTCCGACCATATGCTTCATCAGCTGCTCCGGCAGCGCCCAGGTAACCAGTCCACTGCCAATACGCAGTGCGGAGCGGGAAGCCATCAATCCGGCGCCGCTCGTGTTCATGCTGCCACCTACGACCATCACATGACCATATGTGCCTTTGTGTCCGTCGATCGCCCTGGCACGACTGGTGTCGATCTCCAGCACATCCCGCAGTACGTCATCAGTAATGAGATGTGTACGCAGTTCGGCTTGGCGGGCAGCTGCGCGCGGAATTCCGATGGAGCGTACGACCACTTCGCCTGCTGCTCCGGCACCGGGATACTGGGTCAGCCCCTGTTTGAGAAAGGCGAGACAGACCGTGACTTTCGCCCAGATACAGTTCTCCGCCACTTCACCTGTGTCCGCGTTCAGACCGCTCGGAATATCGGCAGCGATAATAGGTTTGCCCGATGCATTGGCCGACCGGATGATAGAGGCATAGGGTTCATGCGGTTCTCCCTGACTGCCTGTACCCAGCAAGGCGTCGATGATGCCGGTATATGCCGCCCAGTGATTTGGGGATTGTCCGGTAGGTTCGGCATTCGCTGCTGCCGGGTCGGTTGGCATCGTTTTCTGTTCGTTATTTCCAGACTGCGGCTGCAGATTCCACTCGTCATTCCAGATCAGATGTGGAATCCCGGAACGCTGCGCCGCATCTCGCTGGGCAGCGGCATCTCCTGTCAGCTCCTGCGGATCGCCTGCATACAGCAGTGTGACTGCCAGTCCTGCATCCGCCAGATAACGGGCGGCGACCAGTCCGTCTCCGCCGTTGTTTCCCTTGCCTACGAGTACGAGCCAGTGCTGGCGGGAACGATCCGGAATCGCCTTCTCGTCGCTGCGGATACCGCCTTCATTGGTCAGTGCCCGTCCACGCGGTACAGCCGCCTGCTCCTCCTGATGTCCACCGCACCAGGCGATCACTTCCTCCGCAATCGCTTTTCCCGCATTCTCCATGAGGGACATCGCCGGAATACCGAGCTGCTCTATCGTATACTGGTCCATATCACGCATCTGCTGCGCGGTTACAATGTACATGGATTCTGCTCCTCTCCTGATTCACCCTGTAAGACTTTCTCTTACTATATAACCGAATTTGCAGGCATACAAAAACACCGCCGGATGGGCGGTGTCTGTTCCCTGCTAACGTACAGGGACCGTATCATGTTAAGATCAATAAGCTACCGTAAAGCGGTCGTGGATAAACTGTGGATCTTCCACCTCGTCAAACAGTGCTGCTGCATAATCTTCGGCCGAAATGCGGCTTGCTCCATCATCGTCTGTTACCAGGCGGGTCGTGCCGATGCGGAAATTGCCTGTGCGCTTACCCGGTTCGATCCAGCTGGCCGGGCTGACATAGGTCCAGTCGAGATCGCTGTGACGATAGACCTCATAAGCTTCTACATGAGCCAGCGCCAGTGGCTTGATCTCTGCCGGGAAATCAGGTGTGTCCATCAAGCGCACGCCCGGTGCCACTTCCAGACTGCCTGCACCGCCGACAATTACCAGACGCGAAACACCGGCGTTTTTCATGCCTTCCACAATAGAACGTGCCGCTTCCGGCAGGTCGGATTCCTGTCCGAACTGTGGACCAAATGCATTGATCACCACATCATGTCCGGCTACAGCCGCTTCCACGCTTGCCGGGTCCATTACATCCATACGGATACCGTGCAGACGCTCGGTGTTCTGATCGATTTTGGAAGAATCGCGTGTCGCAGCGGTT
This sequence comes from Paenibacillus sp. Z6-24, assembly GCF_054161335.1. Taxonomy (NCBI): domain Bacteria; kingdom Bacillati; phylum Bacillota; class Bacilli; order Caryophanales; family Paenibacillaceae; genus Paenibacillus; species Paenibacillus sp. Z6-24. Next base: position 4,616,215 of record NZ_CP096398.1, read on the forward strand.
ACTTCGTATTTGCGGCGCAGTCCCTCCTGTACGAGACGCTGACCAATGGTGCCTGTTGCACCGATAATAATTACTTTCATCATTCATCCATCCTTTCCGTCTTGACAGGTTATGCCTGTTTCTGTCTTTTACATACCCTGAGCTGCCGCTGATGATTCAGTATCAATGCCGGATCGCCTGGCGGAGCTCTTCCATCTGCTGAAGATCGGTCGTAATTTGTCGCAGGGTAATCTGTTCCAATTCATGCTCCATCGCACGCTGGGCCCGGGCAAATACCTGCTCCAGCTCCTGCTGGATATTGCGTCCCACATCACAGTTGGGATTGGGATTATCATGAATTGCAAATAATTCATCTCGCGTATCATTCTGCGTCGCCCGGTAAATATCGAGCAGTGTAATCTCGCCAGCCGGACGCGTCAGCTGTGCACCGGCCACCCCCGGCTGGGTACGCAGCAGTCCTGATTTGGTTAACTGGCTAATCATACGGCGAATTACCACCGGATTGGTATTGACGCTGCCTGCGATCATCTCTGAAGTGATACGTTCTTCTGTGGAATCAAGCAATGACAGTGTGTGAATCGCTACGGCAAAACGGCTGTTGTAAGCCATCTGGATTCCTCCTTTCCTGCTGGCAGTTCTGATACAGAGATCAGGTTCCCATTTATATGAATAATTGTCTATTTATAATCATTACAATTCCAGTCCATAATTTAGTATACCAGCAATTTGCGCAAAACCAATATTGTTTATGTAATGCTGAGGATAAACCGTGCTTTTTATGGATACGTTTCGGGCGGCAGCTGTAAAATCGGTTGATCGGATAGGCTGCCGCAGCAATATGTGATAGTTGTGAAACTCAAAAGTGTATTTTTCGTTTATATAGAAGTAAGAGTAAACATATTATGATACTGCCGGTTGGCTATGACTATTCCAAGAAAGGAAGCTGATATTATGTCATCCGCATTGCCTGTATTAAAATGGGTTACCTTTGCACTGGAGGCACTGATGGCGATTCCGATCATTGGAGGCACATTCGTGATCTCCTATGGATATTCACCGCTGTTCATCGCCTTCATTCTGCATCTGATTGCGCTGGTGCTGGCTATACGTCTGGGACGCTCGCCGTTCGGTAATGCTTTTGGTGTCATTACTTCCGCACTGGCCTGGATTCCGTTCCTTGGCTGGATCATGCACTGTATCGCCGCCATCCTGCTGCTGATCGAATCGATCGCTGTAACCGGAGCCCGCAGCACGGATCGTTATCGCCGTTACTAAATGGAACCTGTCTTGTTTCCCACCATTTCTTGTGTAATAGTGATATTATCAGCATGAATAGATTATCGTATTAGTCGATCAATAAAGGAGTGAATCGGGTGGGATCACTGGAATGGACCTTTTTTCAACATAATCCGGCACTCCTTGTGCTTGTTCTTCTTGCCGGATTGGCGGTTCTTTCCCTGACATACGGCTTGTCCGCCAGACAGCGGATCAGTATGGACCAGGAACGAATGAGCCGGATTCAATCCAGCCTGGATTACTTTACCCAAGCAGCCGGACAATTGTATCCGGCTGTTGCTCTGCCTGCCTCAGCGCTGGGCATTTCTTCGGGAAAACCACGTAATGCTGCAGATCAGAGCCTGACGGCGGCCATCCTGAGCTGCAAAGCAGCACCGTATGCTTCCGCTGAACTGCTGAAGCGGATCGACGAGTATATGGAGCAGCAGGACCGGCAGTCCATGCTGCTCCTCTACCGGACGCTGGAAATGGAGATCAGCCGACTGACCCGCGAGCGTGCCGGGCTGCTTACGCGCGGTGAACATCCACGCTGGGGAATGCTCTTCTGGATGACGCTGCGTCCGCTGCTGCCATTTGTCGCACTCATTGTAGAGCTGCTGTTCTGCTGGCATCTGGCAGACGATTTGCAGGAAGCTGCCGGGCTCGGACCGCCTGCACCGTTATTCGCGGTACTGCGTTTTGTGTCCTGTACCGGCGCGCTGCTGCTGCTGTATGGCGTGATGTGCGCGGAGTTCCGGGAGAGCGGACGGCGGGCTTCCTTTGTCATGGTGGCACTGATGATAGGTGCACTGACACTGCTGCACCTATTGAGCTTGATGGCTGCGCCGTATGTGCTGGTTGTGCAGATTCTGATGTATGCGGCCGGGTATCGTCTGACCCGGGAGCCCAAGCGCAAGGAACGCCCCTATGCCGGGGAATATGAATAAAAACGGTGCAGTCCCTGGATAACCACAACCGGTTGTCCAGAGGTACTGCACCGTTTTTTATTTTAATTTATGGAATATATAAAAAATGACCTGTACACAGCCTTATATCGACTGCTGGTGATCAGCCTTCCACTTCATTCAGGTCTGCCATCAGGCATACCGGACGATTCAGGGCAAGCTCATGACCGGTAGGCGTCAGGCGGCCGGTATCCGGCTCGGCCGCAAACTGGACAATATTATTGCTGTCCTGATTGCAGACGAGTACGTATCCGCCGGGCACTATGGCAAAGTTGCGCGGGGTCTGGCCTTTGACCGATACCCATTCGACAGGTGTCAACTCACCGGACTGTTCATCGATATTGTAATGCACGAGGCTGTCATGTCCACGATTGGAGGCGTACACATAGCGGCCGCACAGAGACAAGCGAATATCCCCACCCGTATTTTCCCCCTGGAAGTCCTCCGGCAGTGTCGATACCGTACCGAGTATCTCCAGTACACCGTTCTCGACATTGCGGGCATAGGAAGTAACGGTACTGTTCAGCTCGTTGATGCCATAGGCCAGCTGACCGTTCGGATGGAAGACCAGGTGACGAGGACCTGACTGCGCAGGCAGCTCGGTCACTCCCACCTTGACCAGCTGATCATTCTCGATCCGGTAGCTCACGATCTGATCCAATCCCAGGTCGGATACATAAGCCATCTGGCTGTCCAGCGAGGATACCGCGGAATGCAGATGCGGCGCATCCTGGCGTTCCGAATGAGTGCCGCTGCCCTCATGATGCACTTCACCGCTCATTTCACTCAAATTACCGTCTTGCTGTACCGGGAAAAGGTTGGCATTTTTACCGGTATAGTTGGCAGCCAGCAGATAACGACCGTCCGGTGTCAGCTGCACATAACATGGCGCACCGCCGCCGGTTGGCTTGCGGTCCAGCAGATGCAGCTCATGGGTCTGTTCGTCGATCGAGTAAGCTGTAATTTCTCCTTCATCGATCTCACAGGCAGCATACAGATATTTGCCGTCTGCGGACAGCGCCAGATACGACGGGTTCTCCGCTCCACTGGTCTCCGAGACGATGCGCAGCTCGCCTGTCTCCTGATTCATCACAGCCACATGAATACCGGCCTCTTCCTTGCCTGCGTATGTACCAATGTACATCCATACCTGATTATCGGTTACCGACATGATGATTCCCCTCTCCAATCCGTATTGGCCTGCTCCTGTACATATCGTCGTAGAGCGGGCATGTGCATTCTCTAATTAATACCGATTCTGTGAGGGGATGAATCATCCACGCAGGGATATCTTACGGAACACCATGCGTAAAACAGCCGGCACTGCCAGGAAAATGAGCAGCGTACGGAACAGCTGATAGCAGCTGACCGTGGCAATATCCGCACTCACCTCATGAGCGATAATCCCCATCTGGTCCATGCCGCCGGGAGCCAGACTGAGCAGCGCGGTCGCAGGGGTCAGATGATGCCACTGGATCAGAATCACCGTCATGACGCAGGCAAAGATTAACAGTACCGCCCCACTGCCAACCGCAAGCAGAATCATCTGCATCCTGCGTTCCAACTGTTCGGGATGAAGCATCAACCCAATCGAGCTGCCGATCATCAGCTGGGCCGCATCCAGCAGGGATGCCGGGAGTGCCGGACCCGGAATACCGCAGAGCTGAATTCCGGCAGTGACGATCATCGGCAGCAGCATATAGGCGGTCGGGAAATTGAATCTTTTGCCGATCACTGCAGCAATCGGACATACTGCCGCAAACAGCCAAATCGTCGGCGGCAGTGATGACCAACCGGAGGAAGTATGGGCGATCGCCTCTGTCACCATATTCAGATCCACGCCGAACAGCGGACTAAAAATAAGCAGCGGCACAAAGATCACAATCATCATCAGCCTCGATACCTGCAGGAAGGTAACCACTGTCAGATCAATCCCTTTGATTTCCTGTGCCAGCAGCACCATCTGGGTGAGTCCGCCCGGGATACTGCCAATCAATACCGTCGGAAAGGAGATCCCTGTCCAGCGGGAGATCAGATAGGCGGTTGCCGCTGAAAACAAAAGCAGCAGCACCGTCATCACAATCATTGACGGCAGCTGCTGCCCGATCCGGGATAGCGTGGAAAAAGTCAGCGACAGACCCAGCGAGTAACCGACGATGGTGGTCCCCGCATCCCGCATGGCTGCCGGCCAATCCAGCTGCAATCGCCGGAAGAGCCGGGACCCGATAAACACCAGAATCATTGGGCCGAGCAGCCACGGGACGGGCAAATGAAGCCATGTGAATAGCAGACCGCCCAGTAGTGCCAGCAGCAGGGTGTATCCCCAGCTTAGCCAGCGGGACGGGCTGTTCATGAAGAATGCACCAGCTCATCCAGCCGCTGCTGCAGATCCCCGCGGAACAATCCGCCATGGTAGCATACAACTGTCTCCACATCCAGACTGCGGAAAGCATTCAGCGACTGGATCGCCTGATCCATATGGAGAGTATACTGTGGTACAGGCCCCATCAGCTGACCATCTTCCACGACCATGGCATCTGCTGCGATTAACGTTTTGCTGGATGGATGGTATAGACTGATATGCCCCGGTGTATGGCCGGGCGTAGCAATCACCTGCAGACCGCCTGCAAATGGCAGCAGTTCCCCGCCATGCAGCGTATGGGTGATATTGCCGGGAGTCTCTGGCGAGAAGACCGAGCGAAAAGCCTCCTGCTCCGGCTGAGGCAGTGCCGATAGCATCATATTCAGACGCTCCGGTGAAGCCTTGAGAAAAGGAGCCCTGCCGTCGATTGCCGGCTGATCGCCTGTATGGGCATAGACTTTCAGTCCGCCATTTGCCGCTGCCAGCAGCTGCGGCAATGTACCGACATGATCCAGATCCTGATGGGTCAGTATAACCGTGTTGATCGGGTAAGCCGGATCGATATGCTGCAGCATCAGCTCGTAACTGCCAGGGAATCCGGTATCGATCAGTACCGCCTGACCTTCTTCATAAATAACGACCGGATAAATTACCGTCTCGCGGCCTCCGACTTCCAGCTTGAATTCAATGACTTCCATGGTATCTGTAATTTTCACTGATTCCCAAAGTCTAACGCTAGACTTCGGTTCACCTCCCTATAATTTTATTGTCTCTATATCTATTATCCCGTTCCAACTGAGCATCTGTCAAAAATCACAGCAGGGACTATTCACCTGTTTCACACCCAGGCTGCACATAGCCGATTGCGTCCTTCATCCTTGGCACGATACAGCGCCTGATCTGCCTGATCCAGCAATTCCTCTGCAGATCGATCAGGGAAAACGGCTCTTCGGTACGTATGGCATAAGGTACCTTTTGCTCAAAAATCGCCTCAAAAGCACGTGGATTATGCAGTCCGGTCAGGTAATCGCGGCTGGCCGTTTCCTTGAGCAGATAGATCGAACGGTTGGAGCGGCTCAGATAGGTCAGCAGCAGATTAACAAGCATCATACCCAGCCTTTCTTACAAAATGCTATCCCAAGGTATTGCGACGTACCATAATTGATCGGCAGCCAGGCCGGAGGAACTCATGTATAGTTACGGCCTTTTCCATAAAATGGTTCATCCTTACAGACCTTCTACATTATATTTGGATATCTTTTATGCTCAGTTACATGTTCTTCATCTTATAAAAACCCTCCATTTGCAATTGGGTGCCCCATCTAAAAAGGTACACCGATCCGACACCCAAAGAGGTCAGGTTTCTTACAGTATTTATCGTTCTTCTATCAACTACGAAAAGTTACTATAAAAAGGCTGCCACAGATCATTCTGCAGCAGCCTTTTTATAGTAATCGGTTCGTTCTGCTCTAGTTGTTGAGCCGCCTAGCAGGTGTACTGCACTCAGGAAGTGATAATTGCACCCTGACGTATCCACTGGAGCAAACGCAGATCCTGATGCGCTCCGGCAATCACGGACAGCCCGACAGGCGCACCGTCGATCGTACCTGCCGGAATCGTAATCTGCGGCAGACCGGCCAGACCGGCAATGGAGGACAGCTGCATCGTCTGCGAACGGCGCCGCTCACTGTCTTCGCCCTGAATATTCAGCGATGGCGCAGGGCCAGTAGCAGTTGGTACAATGATCAGCCCTTTGCTTCCCAGCAGCGATCGCAGCGATTCCCGCACTTCGTCCATTCGTGTGAATGCCTCGCCTTGTTCCTCACGCTTCAGTGTGCTTGCCCAGGCGAAACGTCCGGCAATATCCTGTGCAAACACCGGCTGTACCTCTTCGATCCATTCCCTGTGCTGCTCCCAGATTTGTATTCCCTGCACCGTGCGAAAGGCTGTCATCCAGGCAGCCAGTCCTTCTGGAGCAATCGATATCCACTCCTCAGCCACTGACTGATCTGCCAGCCGGGACAGCAGATCATGTGCTGCAGCCAGCAGCAATTCCTTCGTATCCGCTTCGGCAAGATCCCAAGCTTCATGTGGAAAATATATTTTTTCAAAAGAAAGATTCGTATTCGGTGCAGACTGCAGCGGATCCTCCGCCAACAGTACCTGACCGATATTATGCAGCAGTTCTGCCGTATTCGCCATCCAGCCCACCGTGTCAAAACCGGCAGCCAGCGGAATCACACCTTCCAGGGATATCGCTCCATGTGTGGGACGCATGCCGTAAATGCCGCAGTACGAGGAAGGAATCCGTACCGACCCTCCCGTATCCGTGCCAATGGCAAAGTCACGCAGACCGGCAGCGACAGCCACCGCAGAGCCGCTGGAGGAGCCGCCCGGAATGCGATCCTTTGCCCGGGGATTAACCGGTGTACCGTAATGTACATTTTGTCCGTTCAGGCTGTACATCAGCTCATCCGTATGTGTGGTGCCGCGCAGTACGGCTCCCACATTCAGCAGAGACAGAATCGCCGGAGCCGTATATTCGGCTGGCGGATGAGTGCGCAGCCAATCCGGATTGCCGGCACCGGAAGCGTATCCTTCCAGTGCGAATACATCCTTTACCCCAAAGCTCAATCCGGCCAGCGGCCCTCCAGCAGTGCTTGCCGCAAGTTCAAACTGCTCATTTACAAATGCATTCCATTCAGACGTCATACGGATTCCTCCCTTAAAATCGGTAAGCGGCAGCAAGGCCGCATGATGACAAACGTAAGCATTATTTCATTTTGATGTTGAAAACGATTTTTAAACATTATATATTTATTCATATTGTAATTAAAAGCATTATTTTTCATTCAAAAAGAAAGATGAATCGAAATTATACCTGCTGTTCGGTTATCGGTGCAGACCAGGTCACGGACAACAGGACGATCAGGGAGTGAATACGATGAGCCAATCCAAATCCTCCGGCGGCATGCAGGAGAATCATATTGATGATATTGACCGCAAGATTATTGCTATTCTCAACCAGAATGGACGCATATCCTATACCGATCTGGCCAAGGATATCGGATTATCCCGGGTCGCTGTACAGGCGCGGGTCAACGCACTAATGGAAAATGGAACGATCGAACGCTTTGCCGCGGTTATCAATCCGGCCAAAATCGGCATTGCTGTCTCCGCTTTCTTTAACGTAGAAGTAGAACCCAAGCATCTGCACGAGACTGCCGACCGGCTCGCCGAGGAGCCGTTTGTGACGAGTCTCTACCATATGACCGGGCCGAGCAAGCTGCATATGCATGGGCTGTTTAAAGACAATCAGGAAATGGAGACATTTCTGCGGGAGAAATTATACAACATGCCGGGAATCATGAGCGTGGACTGTCAGGTGCTGATCACCCGCTACAAGAGCCGGATGGGAATGAGGTTATAACGATATGAATACACATGCTCCTCCCAACTCTTCGCAGCCCGGCGACACTCCCGCTTACAGGCAGGCCACCTACAGCGAACTAAGCTGGGCAATGATCCGTACCGGCGTGCTCGGCTACGGCGGCGGGCCGTCTGTGATGCCGCTGTTCCGGTATGAGGCAGTCACCCGCTACCGCTGGATCAGCGATGATGAATTCGGCGAGATTCTGGCGCTCGGTAATGCATTGCCCGGTCCGATCGCCACCAAAATGGCCGCCTATCTCGGCTACCGCGGCAAAGGTATCCCCGGCGCCATCCTGGCAGTTATCGCGCATATTCTTCCTTCCTCCATCGCCATGATCCTGCTGTTGTCGGCAGTTGCCTATCTGAGCAGCTCCAAGGTCATTCAGGGCATGATCGCTGCGGTTGTACCGGTAATCGCCGTGATGCTTGGCGTAATGGCGTATGAGTTTGGAGAAAAGGCCGTCAAAGGACTGGGCAAGACGCTCGGCATTATCCTGTTCGTGATCGTGTTTATTTTACTGCAGGTGCTGAATGTTCATGCGGCGATCGTTATTGCCGTATTTCTGCTATACGGTGCTTTTCATTTCAGGCTGGTGCAGCGTCTGCGTGAACGGCGCATGAACGGAGGTGAGCACTGATGGCTCATTCCCTGATGAGCGACTGGCTGGAATGGCTGCGGCTACTGTGGGGATTTTTCCTGGCTAATGTGCTCGGATATGGCGGCGGGCCGGCTTCCATTCCGCTCATGTACAACGAGATTGTGACGCATTACCACTGGCTGGATGACACGGCATTCTCCAATGTACTGGCGCTTGGCAATACACTGCCAGGACCTATCGCTACCAAGATTGCCGCGTTTGTCGGCTTTGACGTCTCCGGGATTCCCGGGCTGCTGATCGCCCTGCTGGCGACGATTGTGCCTTCTGCGGCAGCGATGATTATTCTGCTGCGGCTGCTGCAGAAGCACCGTTCTTCACCGGTGGTCAAAGGACTCACTCTGCTCGTGCAGCCGGTGATCGCTGTTATGATGCTCGTACTGACCTGGCAGCTGGCGGATGAGTCGTATGGTTCGATTGGATTGTGGCAGACGCTCGGAATCGCGATCGTCGCTTTCTGGGCGATGCAGATACGTAAAATCCACCCAGCCTTTGTTATTTTGGCTGCTTTTGCCTACGGGGCTATCGTTCTGCCGTATTTCATCTAAAAGAACGAAATCACGGCCGAGCATCCCTGGCAGCTCCAGCCGGTAAAATAACGAAAACCCTGCCATATGCTATGGCAGGGTTTTTATTGAATACAGCCGTTTCATGACTGCATTTATAAAATAAAATTCCGGAAAAGTTGCCTTTCCGGTCAGATCAACCGCTGGTCCTCCAGCAGGGAGGGCTTGAGCGCCTTGTGCTCAATAGGAGAAGACAGCACGATAAGTGTCGTGTAATCTCCATGGTTACTGATCCGATCTTCGAACTCTTCCAGCTCACGGATCGAAGAAGTGACTACTTTGAGCAGATAGTTATAGGCTCCGCTGGTTCGGTGACATTCCACAATCTCCAGCGCTTCCCGGCAGAAATCCAGAAAGTTCAGACCGTCACTGGTCCGAAATAAATAATAGGCGGTGGACTGATGACCGATCTTCTCCGGTGAGAGGATCGCACGATAACCCTGAATAATTCCACTTTCCTCCAGCCGGCGCACCCTTTCGGTCACAGCAGGCTGCGACAGACCGACTTCCTTGCCCAGATCCGTCATCGAGATACGTGCCTGCTGCTGCAAATGCAGTAGAATATTTTGATCTACCTGATCCATTCTTTATCCCTCCGTCTCCATGTCGGTTGATATCCGGCAGACTGTAGCGGTATATTCCAAATCCCGACATAGAGTGTAATCGTTTACTGTTATGAATGATCGATATTTCCCCGGTTGTTATATGTATTAGTGCGATAGTATCACAGAAGCGATATGGAGTAAATCCATCTGACCGCAAATAAAAAGCCTCCATCTACGGCAGAGAAAGCCTGCAAGCTTCCCCGTCCGTAATGGAGACCAACCTGTATCCGGTGTTTATTTGCCGCTCGCGGCAGCCGTTTCCTGCAGAATCGACTTCATCAGCGGGACATAGATATGCCAGTAAAATGCATCTTCACTGTTCGGTCGGTCAAAGGTCAGCCATCGCTTGAATGTCTCCCAGCCCTGATATTTACGCCAGAAGGCATAATGATCATAATCTGCATAGTCACCGGCAAAGTAATAGGACATGTACGTCTCATGCTGCTTCTTGATCACCGCCGGGAATTCATAGCTGATCCCGGCGGCCTGCAGCTTGCGCTTGCCATCTTCAGTCAGCCCCAGATTATAATTGGCCAGTACCTGTGTACCTTCAGCCGGCTTCATCACATCAAACCAGTAATTATAGCGGATGGTGCTGTCCAGACCTAGCTGCGCCTCGCCCCGGGTCGTCAGCACAGTCTGCACGCCTTCTTCCCCAATCTGCTTGTCCTGCTCCAGTACGACGACCCGGCCATCTTCATGAACAAATACGACGCCAGGTCCCTGGTACGGCCAGCGGTTCGGATCGCTGCCATCGCCGCTCAGAAACGATGGCACTTCACCGCCTATTTTCAGGTCGCTAAAATAACGTCCGGTCCAGCCGGTCCATTCCGCTCCGATCAGCGGATAGAACTCCTGCCGTGCGCCAGTCTGGGTAGGCGTCGCCAGACTGTTGAATTCCGCAATCAGCGTCTTGACCCCACCACTTGTCACAGCGCTCCGGATGCGCTGCACATCCGAGACGTTTAGCCCTCCGTAGAGCATCCCGGCGGATAAATCGCCGGTAGTCGAGTTTTCGTTTTCATATTGTGCACGTTCGATACCGTACGTATCGGCGACATAGATCATATCTGTGCCGCTCAAATCTCCCGGAAGACCAGTCGTCTCGTACTGACGGTCCGGCTTCGGGATAAATCCGTAATAATCACGGGTGTAATCATACGGCTGATTGTCCTGCTTCACATATTTCTGCTGATTGAGCAGCCAGACCAATCCCTTGTGTTCACGATACGTCATATCCGGTACCGTTTTGTCGAAAATAGCCACCTGCAGCGGTATGGCCGGCTTGGACTCCCACCATATCCACGGAGTCAGCAGCAGCAAGGCGACCAGCAGCGGAATCAACCAAAATGTCCATATACGTTTACGTTTCATGTCTGCCCTCCGCCTGTACGGTTATCTGGTTTTTTGGAGTTCATGACACCGCCGCGTGCCATATCTCCCCAACCCTGATTTTTGCGCCGTATAATCTGAATCAGTCCTTCAAACCGCCACAATGTCATGAGCGGACGGTACCAGAACGTCTCGGACAGCGCGAACAGAAACAGCCTCGTCAGATCTGCCACCCGTTTATATCGCTTGAAGCACCATTCTTCGAATAATACAGCGCCCATCGACAGCAGGGAACCGTACAGCAGCATCAGCAGGGCCAGTACGAGTGTAATGCGCACATCGACCGTATCGAGGAAAATGCCAACGATGACTGTAAGCACTCCTCCCAGTTCCACGACCGGTCCAAGCAGCTCCACGAACAGAAAGTACGGCATTGAGATCATGCCGATCTTGCCGTATTTGGGATTGAAAAGCATCACTCTGTGCCGCCAGAGACTCTCAAACAACCCACGATGCCAGCGTGTCCGCTGACGGCGCAGGATTTTGGCTTTCTCCGGCGCTTCCGTCCAGCAGACCGGATCGGGCACATAGACAATCTGCGCTTTACTTTTCTTCTCCTGAATGCGCCGGTGCAGTCGTACGATCAATTCCATATCCTCGCCGACCGTATCCACCTCATAGCCACCTACCTCGATCACCCAGCTTTTTTTGAAAATACCAAAAGCGCCGGAGACGATCAGCAGCAAATTATGTCGGCTAAGGCCGATTCGCCCCATCAGAAAGGCACGCAAATACTCGATCACCTGCATCACGACCAGCGGCTTGGTGGACAGACGCACACTCTCACGGCTCAGATACCCACTGTCCACATAACTGCCATTGGCGATGCCTACACTGCCGCCTGTGGCGACAATTTCTTCATTGGGGCCGGCATCCATGATCGGCTTCATCACTTGGATGAAAGCATTCTGGTCCAGTACTGTATCCCCGTCCAGGGAGGCAAAGTACGGATACTGGCAGACGTTGATGCCGACATTCAGCGCATCCGCCTTGCCGCCATTTTCTTTGTCGACCAGCACCAGATTGTTATGCTGGAGCGAGCGGTAGATGCCCCGGATCGGCTTGGTCGGCTTGCCCAGCCCCGACCAGCGTACCCGGCTCTTAACCTCTACCATATCGAATTCATCGAGTAAATACTGTACCGTCCGGTCCTTGGAGCCGTCATTGACGACGACAATCTCGAACTGCTTGTAATTGATCCCGAGCAGCGATCGCACGCTCCAGACGATATTCAGTTCTTCATTATAGGCAGGCACGATGATCGACAGCGGAGGCGCAAGTTCTTCCTCCAGTACCTGATCATATTGACTCTCGTTCAGATCCTTTTCCCGGTTCAGCTTGCGGGCGGCCACAAAAAACAGTACAACATATGCGATACTGACCGCGACCACATAGATCATAATGATAATACTAAAAATCTCGAAAATGGTCCCTATGATATCAAGCCAGATTCCGCTCATATTGTTTCCTTTCCAGCGTCTCCTCCGCCATCTCGCGTGCATAGCGGTCCGCATGTTCACCGGCAGCTACCTTTTCCAGCAGCTCCAGACCATTTTTGTAAGCAGCGATCGATTCCGCTGCCTGTTGACGAACACGGTACGCCGAATCCCCCAGCATTTCTTCCAGATAGGGGACAAATATATCCTCACGGATATTGCCCATTACTCTTGCCCGCATCAGCCGCTCCGGCCAGGAAACCTGCTCTACGGCTTCATCATGCTCATGCTCCATCCGCTCCACCAGCTGCCGGGTCGCTTCCGGTGTCAGATAGCCAAAGTTGGAAATAGCCTTGAGCGCTCGGATGCGCAGTTCACTATCCTCGCCGGACAGTTGGTTTTCCAGCAGGTCCAGTACTTCGGCAGAGCGGATATTGCGGATACGCAGCGAGTCGATAAAACTGCAGCGCACCTGGAATGGATACTGTTCAAAACCCGCGATCAGCTCACTCTGCAGTTCATCGTTCAGCGGCAGCAGAATCTGCAGCAGTTGACTGTCAGACAGATTATGGTCATTTTCCTGCAGATATTCGGGAATTCGGTGGCTGTTCAGCTTGGACAGAATTCGCAGAATCTGAAAGTATTCCTCTTCCGAACAGTTCGGGTCATTCATCCATTCCAGCAGATCTTTTTCCATGGAAATCATCTGGAACTGTTCAATCCAGAATAATGTGTTCATCCTGGTACTCCACTGGCGGTCATGCAACCACTCCTCGTACTGGCGGGAGAAATACCTTTCCGCAAAATCATAAATCCGAATGCGTTCCTCCGGGGTGCGGCTGATCGACAGACGATGCAGCAACGCTTCCTGAATCGCTTCCATCCGAAAAGGATCATTGGTCGACAACCGACGCGATGTCTCCCCGGTGGACAAATATTCTTCCAGCACCGAATCGGACATTTCCAATTCCTTGCGCAATTTGTAGACGGCAGCCTGTCTGCGATTGGCGTTGGCCTTGCGTATAGCCAAGTAAACGTACAGAGCGATCAGCGCAGCCAGCATAACGGCACATAACCATAAGACGACGGTCAGTACGGAATCAGGGTCTATCATATTCATAGGCCCATCCTCCCAAGCAGACGGCGAATGCGAGCTTCCAGCTCCACGATACTGAACGGCTTGGTCAGATAATCATCTGTACCCGCACGGATCGCTTCCGCTATTTCACGATCATCGCCTACACTGGTCAGCATCAGTATCATATAGTTGGCCCGCTTCTCCATCCCGCGAATCCGGCGAAGTACTTCCATCCCGTTCATGCGCGGCATCATTCGGTCAAGGATAATCACATACTGCGCATCTTCGCCATGCCATGGGTCACTGAAAAAGTCCTCTCCATCGCTGAATGTTCTCACTTCCAGCGTATGCTCGATATCCAGTCCGCCCAGCCGCTTGCTGAGCATACCGCGGATCAGGTCATCATCATCAATAATGGCGAGCCGCCATGTCTTGATTCCAACAGGCGGTACCGGAGCCACTTCTACTTCGGCAGTCTGCTGGCTGGCCAGTATCCGCTCTTCATGTCCTACCCATTCGAGTGTACTTCGTGTGCCTTGCCCATCGGCTGATTCGCGCTCACGGATTGTATCGGCCTGAAGCGGTGACACCGATGATGGTTCCAAAGTCTGCAGCTCGGCAGGATCTGCGGAGCCGACCGGTATGGCAATCTCTTCGGCTGTCCTGTCAGTCGAGGCAGAGGACTCATGATCCGGGAACATCTCTGATTCGTGCTGTCCAGTAGCGGACGCTTCCGCCTGCTCGTTCCGATCTGTAGGAAAGACAGGTTCCTTGCTGGCATATTTTTTCAGACGCGAAGATACGGAAGAGAGCAGGACTTCCATCTGATTTGCCGAACCTGTATATTCCTGTTCCGCAGCAGTAGAATAGGTGTCGGATTTGAGATTTTCTTCCTTACGGGATGGTACATGAGCGGATGGCTGATCCCTGTCCATCTGTCCAAATGAACCGGTTAAACGGGTTTCTGTTATCCTCCGTCGCTCAGGTACAATCATGACACCGTCATGCAAGCGCTTGGCCTCGGCTACAATGCGAAGAATCTGATCGTAGCAGGACTGCGCTGTCATTCCCGGCTTCAGTTCCAATACACCAGCAGAAAAGGTGATCCGGTAGCTATCCGGGCCTACACAGTGCTCCTCCGCTTCCAGCCGTTCCAGCAGCTGATTGGCAAAAGAAACAGCTTCTTTCTCTCCGATTCCCGGCTGCAGCAGATAAAAACGGTCATATCGGTCACGCGCCCAGATATCCTTCGGTCCGAGCGAACTGCGCACCAGATCGGAAAAATAGCAGAGCAGACGATCACCTTCGGCATATCCAAACCGCTCATTAATATGACGGAAGCTGTCCAGATCGAATAGTGTCAGTACGGCCGGCTCATGGCTGTCCACTAACCGCTGTAAATGACGAACCAGCTCCTGCGCAAAATAACTGCTGTTGTAGGCACCGGTCAACTCATCCGACATCAACAGGGTATTCAGCTTTATCCGCCGCACTACCTGATGACGAATACGTACAATAAATTCTTCCATATCCAACGGTTTGCCTATAAAATCATCAGCACCCGATTTATATGCACGGATGCGTGTCTCCCGATCAGCACTTGTACTCATCAGGATGACCGGAATCAGATACTGTTCGCTGCGTGCCTGAATTTCCTGCAACAGCTCAAAACCGTCCTTGTCCTGCAGCATTACATCAAGAATGACACAATCGGGCTTCATATTATAAAAAATCTCCATTGCCTTCGTCCCATTCGAGGCAGCCAGCGTCATATAGCCTGCCTGCTCCAGTTGATCCTTGAGCATCTTTAGCAGACTCATATCATCATCCACGACGAGAAGGGTACCCTGATAGGCAGGAACTGGCCGTGACTCCAGCTCACTAACTGCCACATCTCCCCCCTCCGATTCTTCCTCTGCCTGCAGGAACAGATAGACCATTGGTGCCAGCAGTTCACGTATCTGCTCAGCCGACCAGAGCTGTTCGCTTTCCGGGTCCAGACGGTCCATCAGTCCGGAAGCGGCTTGATACCAGTCGTCCAATCCGATAGTACCTGATGTTCCTTTTGCAGAGTGAACCAGCCGGTATAGTTCGGGCTCCGGTGTCGATTGACCGGATAGCGTCATTTTTTTGATTTTATCCTTTATCTGCTTTATAAAAAGCCGCTGATACTTATCCATATTGCCTCCCCTGGCTGCTATGCATTCATGCTGTAAAATGCGGCACCAAAAATCAGCCTTTTTTCATATCCGGAGTTAGTTTTCTTTTACTGTTTCATTACCCATCTTAGCAGGAATATCAGTCTTCTTCACCGAGCAAATCCACGCTGATGAAGTCTTCATTCACCTGCATTTGAGCGGCATGCAGCCCGTTTTTTTTCAATGCCGATTGGATCACCTGCTCATTGTGCCCGGCGATCACCACATCGGCTGTATGAGTTCCACTCTGGATCAGTGTCATACCCAGCTCTTTCATGCGCTCGACGGTAAATGGCTTTTGCAAATATTTCTCATTCGGCTTCTCGGCAAAATCACCTGGCTGATCCAGCGCCGACGAGATAATGACCGGTACATGTCGGCTTGCTTCCCGGCTTTTCAGCATACTGATAAATTCCCACCCGTTGCGGGAGCCTGAAAGCTGAATATCGACGATGCACAGCAGCGGCGCCTGCTCGCTCTGCTCTAGACTGAGCATGGCCGCTTCGGCAGTATGGAGCGACAAAATATCATAATGCTGTTCTTCAAAAGTCGCCCGGATTAGCCCGGATAGATTATCATCGTCCTCGATAATAACTACCTTGTTGCCAAGCTGAGGAATATGGTATTTGGGGAGCCGAACAGAAAATGTACTGCCTTCACCCAGACGGGAGTCAAACGTCACCTCTCCGCCCAGATCGCGCACAATTTCCCGTACGATCGCCAGTCCCAATCCGGTCCCCCCGATTTGGCGGCGATCCGAATTATCGACCCGGTAAAATTTGCCGAACATTTTGTCTCTGGCTTCATCCGGTATGCCGAGTCCGTAATCCTGCACCTCTGCGATCCAGTCGGTTCCTCCGTCGCTGATACGCACATCAATCAGCGGTTGACCTGGTGAATACTTGACCGCATTGCTGATCAGATTATGCATCACCTGGGTGATCCGGTCTGCATCACCTTCGACAAAGCAGGATGCTGCCGGCAGTTCGATCCGTACCTGATGCTCCTGCTTGCCATCCCATTGTCTGGCCACATCATGTACGACCGTTCTCAGGTCAAATGGCACCCGCGTATAACTCTGCTTGCCGGATTCCATCCGCTGCAGATCCAGAAAATCACTGATCAGATTAGAGAGCCGGTTCGCCTCGCGATGAATCGTCTCCATATATTTGCGTGATTTCTCGGGCTTTACTTCACGGTGCAGCAGAATCTCCACAAAGCCGAGAATGCTCGCCAGCGGCGTGCGCAGCTCATGGGAGACAATGCTAACAAACTCATTTTTCATCTGATCTGCCTGCTCTTCCTCAGTACGGTCACGGAAGACGAGCAGATAATACTCCTTCATGTCTACGCCTGTAATCGTATTGATATACAGCTCCAGATAATAGATGGAACCGTCACGTCCCTGAAGCGAGAACTGGGTTTTCCAGTCGTCGGCAGGACTCAGAATCGCCTGCTGAATCTGCTCGCTCAGATTCTCCGTATGCACGCTGTGTGTATCCAAATAATCTCCGAGAGACGCAATACTCGCACCGGTCTTCAAATCCGGAAGCACCTGGCTCACCTGCTTATTGGAAAAGGACACCGTGCCCTCCCGGTCGCATAATACGAGTCCTTCATACAGCGAATCAATAATCTCCTGAATAGCGTCACGCTGCTGCCGGATCATCAGCTTTTCTACTTCCAACTCGGCATTCAGTTCTTCCAGCCGGATGCTCTGCTTGAGACGTTCTTCCCCAGCCAGCTGGGCCTGATACGCCATACCAAACTGGTTAATCAGTCCCTCTGTCAGCATTTTGTCGTGAATCTGTACAGCTGCACTTCCATAGCTGGTCAGCAGCAGAAATCCGATCACCTGCATCTGATCGTCATAAAGAGGATAATAGTGGTCATCCGCACGCTCATATCCGCGGTGAATACCGCGTTCTTCACCGCTCAGTACCCGGCTGCGTACGATCGGCTTCTTTTCTTCTATAACCTGCAGAGCCGGTCCGAATAATGTAGTTTCAGCAGTCTGTTTCACATCTTCCGGCCATCCGAGAGTATGAATGGCATGAAAAGTCGAATCTTCCTGTCCCGATTGAACAACGAGCATCAATGCATCATGATGGGTGGCTTGCAGCAGTGCCCGCAGACTGTTCTCCAGAAATGCATTCATCGTCATGAAACCGTTCAGCTTTTCCTGATACGAGTTAATCAGCTGCAGTTGGCGCTCACGGTCGGTCAGCTTTGCCAAAATGACTTCCTGCTCATACTGCTGCACCAGAATCTCTTCATTTTGCGCTTCCAGTTCATCATGCTGCTCGGCCATCTGACGCAAATTTCTTTCCAGTTCGTGATGACGCTCCCTTAACTGATCGTTCATATGGTTAATGCCAACCATCAGTCCGCCAATCTCATCGTTATTAATTCGTTGATCCAGCCGTATATCTTCCCCCTGGCTAATGCGCCGGACAGCGGATTCCATCTGTATAACCGGTTTGACGATCAATTCACGCAGATAGCGAATCAGCAGCAGCGCTGCCCCCAATCCCAATACGATAAACACAAGCGGGATAAACAGCACCAGCGAATTGAGCTGCTGACTCTGCTGCATCAGCAGATTAACTTGATCTCGTTCGCTGGTAATCAGCCGCTCCATTTCTTCATTAACGACACCGACCAGTGCGGTCGTCGTCTGGGACATCCTCTCAATCTCCGCCTGGCTGTCCTCCTGCTTCATTTGTTGAATGGCTGGAAAGTAACTGAAATACTCTTCGCTGTGCTGCACCAGTTCATCCAGCTGCTGCGCCATACTGGTCGTATGGCTGAGCTGTGTACGATAATCCTCCAGTTCACTCCGGAAGCTGTCCCGATCGGTACGGGCAGCCGTCAGAAAGTCTTGCCGGCCATACGCCAGGTACGCAAGGAAATTCGATACTGTGGAACGATAATCTTCGCCCATTTTCTGAAGCCGATTCTGCTGATCCAGATGATAGTTGATCTGACCCGTAATCTGGGAGACCTGCTGCTTAAACGTCCATTCCACAGCAAATACGATCAATCCGAAAATCAAAAAAACGACAATCGTCCACCGGGCAATTCGGCGCGCCAATCCCCCGCGGGTCTGCATCAGTTATTCCCCGCAGCGTCAGGCAGCAGTTCCTCTACCGCATCCAGCAGCTGCAATGGACTGAATGGCTTGGAAATATAAAGCGTAACCCCTGCCTGCTCTGCCCGAATCCGGTCTTTTTCCTGTGCCTTGGCGGTCAGTAGAACGACCGGCTTGTCCGCATTAACACTATCGCTGGCACGCAGCCATTCGCACACCTCGATTCCTGTCGCTTCGGGCATCATATAATCGAGAATAATCAGGTCATATGGCTGATCAGCCAGCTTCTCCCGTGCAAGCCCTCCATCTTCGGCTTCTGTAACCTGATACCCTTCGTCTTCAAGTGTCTCCAGCAGCAGGAATCGCAGCGCAGGCTCATCCTCGGCAATTAAAATACGAAATGATGACATCATCTGTTCCTCCCTGTATATTGAATATGGTGAAATGTACATTTTACTACCTGATAATAATTAACAATAAATGGACTAATTTAAAAACAATAGTAATTTAATCTTACCATAGTTGTAGCGTCCTGCTGAGTTCTGTTCATGGAATAAATCCATTTTGGATACATCGACTTCCGTGTCGCTGCAAGTATTGGAGAGAGCGCTCCGCCTAACCAGCGCCGGACAAAAGAATAGACTTTCAATTTTATGTCGGTTATAACGATGAATATACCAATAGGTCCTGAAGCTTAATCTGCAACTACATTCCCCTACTACTGTGTCAGGAAAATGGGCAGCGGATCTAACTTATGTACGGATGCCCGGCTCCTGTGGATTAGCCCGATATTACAGGTTCTGCTGTCCGGTATTTACTTTTCGGGAGATGTTCACGTTTGCCGGGTTCTACAATGCGATTAATCACCAAAATATGATATAATAACAAAGTATTTCACTTTACAGTTAGCGTCTGTTATGGCTGAATGCTTACCGTTCTTCCAACTGAGAGTCGTACAGCAAAAATATCGCATATTTACAAAATAACTTACATTCAGGAGAGGGGTTTGTCCTTTATCATGTTACAATTCAGTCCCTCCTTTTTACAGATAGGCTCTACCGTCGGTCTGCTCGTTATCGCCCTGACCGCCATTCTCGTACGTTCCCGAACGAACCACCGACCTGTTAATGTCAAAAAGATTCTGATTCCGCCGCTTGGCATGAGCACCGGATTTTTTATGTTTGTTGTGCCTGACTTCCGCGTATCATGGCTGTGGGTACTCGGTGCGTTTCTCGCAGGCTGGTTTATTTTCTCGTATCCGCTGATTCGCGGTACCCGGTTCGAGCATAACGGCACCGATGTGGTTGTACAGCGTTCCAAAAGCTTCCTGTTTATTCTGATCGGGCTGCTGCTGATTCGTCTGCTGCTGCACCGGTTTATCGAGAATTACATTACTATTCCGCAGACGGCAGGTGTGTTCTTTATCCTTGCTTTTGGTACCCTGCTGCACTGGCGGCTCGATATGTTCCGCAAATACCGCAAAATTACCGCAGCTGCGGATTCCAAGCCTACGGTATAAATAAAATCATGATGCTGCATCGAGTGTTTTCGCAAAGATGTATAAGTACCTTTGATGCTCATCCTTTTAATCTTCTGTGTCTCTGTCAGCAGCACATATAACAGCAAAAAAGCTAACCGCCTGGTAATGGTGGTTAGCTTTTTTGCTGTTATTTTGCGGCTTACTTTTTCATTTTATAAACCATGTGGCAAAGTGAGCGCTTTTACCTTTTCGTATCCCATGAGTTGGGCAATCCCTTTACCAAACGGCACCATCCTCTGCCGTCCAGCAGCATATCGATAAGGTTGGTCTTTTACTCTTCTGCTACTTTGACCAGCTGCTTACCCAGGTTCTCGCCGGTGAACAGTCCGAGGAATGCTTCCGGAATACGGTCGAATCCTTCGACGATATTCTCTTTGTATTTGAGCTTGCCTTCACGGACCCATTGTCCCAGCTCCTGCAGCGCCTGTACATTCTCATCGGCATAATCGCCGACCAGGAAGCCTTTGAGCAGCACGGTGCGAGTCAGCAAGGCCGGCAGAATGCGCGGTCCCATCTCCGGATTTTCCTGATTATACAGGGAAATCTGTCCGCACAGCGGAATACGTGCATTACGGTTCAGCTGCTCGATTACCGCATCGGTAATGTCCCCGCCCACATTTTCAAAGTACACGTCGATGCCATCCGGGCATGCTTTTTGCAGCGCTTCGCGAATCGGCTGATCGGTCTTGTAGTTGATTACTTCGTCGAATCCCAGCTCTTCCTTAAGATAGCGGTTCTTCTCATCCGAACCGGAGATACCGACGACCCGTGCGCCCTTGATCTTGCCGATCTGTCCGGCGATCATACCGACCGCACCGCCTGCACCGGATACGACCATCGTCTCGCCCGGCTGGGGATTCCCGATACGCAGTGTGCCGTAATAAGCCGTCAGTCCGGTCATGCCGAGTACACCAAGGGCTGTCGTGATCGGTGCCAGCTCCGGATCGACTTTGCGCTGACCATTGCCATCGACGATCGCATAACGTTGCCAGCCCCAGCCGCCTGCGATAATATCACCTTCCTTGTAGTCCGGGTGCTTGCTGCTGAGCACTTTGCCGACCGAACCGCCGGTAATCGGTTCTCCGATCTGGAATGGAGCGGCATAGGATTTGGCATCTTTCATCCGTCCGCGCATATACGGATCGACAGATACATACAGTGTCTTCACGAGCAGCTGCCCATCTTCCGGACTGCTCAATTCAGCCTTGTTAAACGAAAAGTTCTCCATCTCAGGTGTTCCCTGCGGACGACTCGCCAGTGCAATATATTCATTTTGTTCTTCAGCCATAAGTAATTCCTCCCATAAATTAAGTATTCCGATCCAAAAGACTATTATGCATTATAATCTGCATGCCCGATTATTCCTGCAGATGCAGCACAATCGGCATGGCACTTCTATTATTACCCTTCCTACCTGAAATTAAGATGAAATCAGCCAATTTATCCTACAAATTTCCGATAAGTCTCCTGCAGCCAGATTCCAGCTTTGCAATTTCTGCTGCCGAACTTCTGTGCATGAATTTCATTTTCTCCCGCTGTCCGATTCAGCAAAGAAGGTAGATTGTTCGCCTTTGATATGTATTTTCAGATATATAAAAGGGGGAAACGATATATTTCCGCTCTATAAGTTAATTATTGTGACATATTTCCTTATTATCATTCTGATAAAAGTATGTATAATAGTAGATATGGAAAGTTAATTAACATTCGAATTGAAGCAATCATTCTAACCAAGCACAGTATTCACCGGCACGTCCGGGAAATACTTTAATATTATGAATACAGGAGGGCTGTACAGCGTGGGAAAAAAGAACAGAAAAGTAGCCATTGTCGGCGTAGGAATGGTCGGAGCGGGATGTGCCTATTCCATGATCAACCAGTCGATTGCCGATGAGATTATGATGGTGGGACGCACCCACGAGAAAGCAGTCGCTCAGGCGCTGGATCTCTCGCACTGTATGGACTTTACGTCTCATCGAACCAAAGTGTATGCAGGCACACTGAATGACTGTGGCGATATGGATATCGTCATTATTACAGCCGGGCCCAATCCCAAGCCGGGCCAGGACCGCATGACCCTTCTGCATGAAGCTGCAATGATCGTACGCGAGATTACCGATCCGATCATGGCAAGCGGGTTTGACGGTATCTTTATCATTGCCGCCAATCCGGTTGATGTGGTCACTTACCTGACATGGCAGTACTCCGGTCTGCCAAGAGAACGCATTATTGGTACAGGCACATCCATTGACTCTTCCCGTCTCAAGACGATTCTGTCTGATGTGTTCTCGATTGATCCGCGCAGCGTACACGGCTATGTACTCGGCGAGCATGGCGAATCCCAATTTGTCGCCTGGTCACATGTCACGATCGGCGGCAAGCCGCTGCTGCATATTATGGAGCAGCATGCCCAGCGCTTCCCCGAGCTCAGTCTCGACGATGTGGCACTTAAGACACGGGATGCCGGCTGGGAGATCTTCACCCGCAAAGGCCATACCCAGTTCGGCATCGGCAACGCGCTCGCCCATATCGCCCGCTCGATTCTGTATGATGAGCACCGGATTATTGCCGTATCTGCGATCCTCGACGGTGAGTATGGTGAACAAAATGTATGTGCAGGCGTACCCGCTATCATTTCCGGAGAAGGTATTCAGGAAATCATTGAGCTGCGATTGGAAGAAAACGAACAGCGCCAGTTCCATCATTCCTGCCAGGTGATCCGCTCTGCCATTGAGCAGGTACAGGTAATGGTGTAAAGAATGCAGCGATATAGGCTCACAAGACCCAGCGATTTATAGGTATTGTCTATGAACTTATAGGCACATAGCGATCATATGGATATACAGAACCCGGGTAGTTAAACCGGGTTCTTTTTGTTTCAGTATCTTGCTTTCATTATTACTCTGTATCCCGCTTGGCTCAATGTTGAAGGCTGCAAGAACCATAACATTGAATAAGCTAATGGGTTGGGCTATGCTGGAATATAATCATCAACCTTTTGGAAAAGGAGATCGCACTGTGCATCCACTGATCAAACATTATTTATGGGTTACACTGCTAACTTCGGTCATTGTTCCTACCCTGCTCTTGATTATGGATCGAGATTCGGATACGGATCTGATTCATTTCGGCTGGGAAGACCTCATCGGAATAGTCATCTTCGCGGTGATGACCAGCTGGAGTTTTATTCTGATCGGTGGAGGCCTGTTATCTGCGCTGCTTCGTTATTTTGTAGCAAAACGGCTGGTACTGCCCCTTTTTCTGGCTATTGCACTGGTTCTATATGTAGTGTCTGTCCTGACTGTACTGGACATACAAATTCTGTCGGTTTATATAGCCGTATTTGGACTGTTTGATGTACTGCTATATAGAAATAAAGACCAACGGCTACAAAAAAGCACCGATACATGACTATAATGTACCGGTGCTTTGCCATTTATCATATTCCCTCTTCAAAAAGGCCGGACCAATCTCATCCACTCAAAAAAGTCCTAATATCTACGCGATAATACAGGATTTCATATCCTCTTTCGTACGTTCTTATCCGTTCTCTTACTTCACCGTCATGACCGGACAATGAGCATGCTGAATCACCTTGTGACTCACGCTGCCCAGGAACAGCTCGGATACCGCACTTTTCCCGCGTGTACCCATAATGATCAGATCCATCTTTTCATCGTTGGCAGCATCACAGATCACAGTCGCCGGATCACCGGTGTGATAGCGCACCTCATACTGTACGCCTGTCGTATCCAGATACGCACGATAAGGCTCGGTCATCGCATGACCTTCTTCATCCAGACGCTCATCCACATCCACCCCGAGCGGCGGCTCCGCTACCATCATGACCGGATTCACATGCAGCACGGTCAGACGTGGTGCGATCTGCAGCCCTTTCGCCAGCTGCACCGCATGTTCCAATGCACGCTGCGCATGCTCGGAACCATCAACTGCCACCAGTATACGCTGATACGCTGAACTACCCTGTACTTCTGCCATGATCTGTTCCTCCATTTCATCTATTTGATACCTGTCAGTCCACTATATACTCCATATACAGCCTTAACTTTTTTTCCAATGCTCCATATCCTTACTCATAGAATCTTCCTTTGGAGCTTCTTTTAATTATTTTCCAACTCTTCTTTAAATCTCTTAACACTTTCAGGTCTTTTAACTCTTTCAGTTCTTTAAGGTCTTTTACCCTGCTCCAATCCAAGCTTCCCGCACCAAGCGGAGCAAAGAGAATTCTGCCAATGACCGACATTTAAGCAGGGAGATCGACCGCCATGCGGTCATTCCAGATCTCCCTGCTTAACCGGAGGGAATGGCAGAATCTCTTTGCGCAGCGGATGATGCAAGCACACCCCAAATTAATGCCCGTGCGACACATCAATTCCCGCCAGATGACGACGACGCACCGCCAGCACGATTACCGCCACGAGCACCATCGCACCGCCAAAGTAAAATGGAGTCGCCGAGTTGTACCATTCTGCCAGTTTACCTGCCAGGAATGGCGATACCGCACCACCGAGGAAGCGGACAAAGCTGTATGCTGCCGAAGCAACCGAACGCTCGACCGGAGCCGATTCCATCACCGCTGTAGTGATCAGCGTATTATTGATACCGAGGAAAATACCGGCGACGATAACACCGATAATGACCAGCGTTGGCGAACCAGTCGCTGCGCCCAGACCCATAAATACCAGATCCAGTGCAAACAGGGTCAGCATAACGCCCATCGAACCGGCCAGGTTAAAGCGAGCCTGCAGCTTCGGTGCCACGAATACGGAAGTGATCGCCAGCAGCATCCCCCAACCGAAGAACACATAACCAAGACCGTGCTCATCCAGTCCCATGACATAAGGGGAATAAGCCATCAGGGTGAAGAAACCAAAGTTATACAGGAAAGCGACAATCGCCAGCGTTTTCAGCGCCGGGAATTTCAGTGCGCGGAACGGGTCCGCCAGCGTGCTGCGTGTTTTTGGTTTGGGAATCTTGGGCAGCATGAACAGAATGAAGAAAAAGCCGATCAGCATCAGTACACTGACACCGAAGAACGGGCCGCGCCATGAAATGGAACCCAGCTCACCACCCAGCAGCGGGCCGACCGAGATACCGAGTCCAAGTGCAGCTTCATACAAAATGATCGCTTTGGCTGTACCGGAAGTGGACAGTCCAACGATAGCAGACAGCGCGGTTGCGATGAACAGTGCATTACCAAGTCCCCAACCACCACGGAAACCGACGATCTGACCGATCGTATCCGAATATCCACCGAGTGCCGAGAAGATGATGATCAGCAGCACACCGGTTAACAATGTCCATTTAATACCGATCCGGCTGGATACGACGCCAGTGATCAGCATAGCCAGACCGGTTACCAGATTGTAGCTGGTGAACAGCAGAGACACCTGACTTGGTGTCGCGTTCAGTTGACTCGCGATCGCTGGCAAAATAGGGTCAACCAATCCAAGACCCATAAATGAAATAACACAGGCAAAAGCAACGGCCCATACGGCTTTGGGCTGGGATAATAATCCGCCCTGCTGTGGCAGCTGCTTTGCAGTTGCTGGTTTACTACTCATAATGAAAAACTCCTCCTTGATTGTGCTGATTCACACCAAAATTATTTTATTGTTTTGCTAAGTATTTAGAGACAAAAGGAAAGACCGGCTCCATCGAATATCCGGTATGTGTAAAGAATGAACTGTAATGTGAATCTATTGACATATTCACCGATCTGCAGAAATGGATTCAACCCTCTTGCAAATTACAAATCAAACCGTCTTAGCTGTCCGTTTCCCGGCTCAGCCTCGCCAGACCTTCACGTACCTGTTCACGCAGCTGCTCCGCTTCATCCTTGAATGAATGAATGGTGCGAATCTTCTCTTGCATCATCGCCAGCTGCTCGCCGAGCGTACGATCAATCTGTTCCAGCTGGTGTCTGCGCTGCTCATCATCGGTAATGCTCCGGTAACGCTCACGCTGTCCTCTTAGCATCTCGACAACTTCGATATACCGCTGCAGTTCCTGCAGCGAAAATCCGAGCACATCACGCGCGCTGATGATTTTCTTGAGCCGCTCGATATCTTCACGTGTATACAGCCGGGTGTTGCCATCGCTCCGCTGCGGTGACACCAATCCGA
This sequence comes from Paenibacillus sp. Z6-24, assembly GCF_054161335.1. NCBI lineage: Bacteria > Bacillati > Bacillota > Bacilli > Caryophanales > Paenibacillaceae > Paenibacillus > Paenibacillus sp. Z6-24. Next base: position 4,642,957 of record NZ_CP096398.1, read on the forward strand.
TCTCTTCATAATAGCGAAGTGTACGTTTGGTCAGATTGCATTCCGTTGCCACTTCATCAATCTTGTAAAGAGTTATTGTGTCCACCTTCTTTATTTAAATATTTACATATCTTATATGAATATAATAGTACTATCTCACGTTAACGTCAACGTCATTTGAGAAATAAATCTGTTTTTTCAGAAAAAAAAGAAAATAGGCGCTTTGATATCCATTTACAGATTTGTCGAAAATGAACGGCATTCTCTCAAAGACTGCCCGGGTATACACTTCCTTTTATGTACCCTTAGGCAGGCTGTGCGCTTTATATTTGGTTTCCTTGCCGCAGGTATGCTATGGTGGTGAAGACAGTTATGGAATTGAATGACAAATTCCTATAAACAGGAGGAACCCATGAATATTCTGAAATCACAAGCTTATATCGAACTGAGCATTGCCAGCTGGGAAAATACGTCACTCGGTGCCACACTCGCCGAGATCGTCCGTCGTCAGAGACAGTATCAGAATGATTATGTAGAAGTTCATCAGGTCGTGGAATTGTTCAAAACCGAGGAGACAGCGGATTTTCTGGTCATTCTGAATGTGATCCGTGATATGGATAATCCCGGCGATCCTGTTCCGCAGGAGACCTGATTACACAGTACACTCATGTATCTGCGGTGGTCATATCCTCGCACTATTAAACACATGCCGATCAACCATATACAGGTATAGAACGACCTACAGGCATCACAAAAAGCCTCTGTACGCAGGAAGATATCTCTTCACTGGTACAGAGGCTTTGTTATATAACGGCGCAGAAGTCAAAACCCATATGGGCCGGCTATGACCGGCAAGGATGCCCTTCTTTACTCCGTCATATATTCAAATCTGGGTTGCTGCAATCTTACTTGCTTGCTTTCTCAACAGCGTGGCCGCCAAATTCGTTACGCAGAGCAGCTACGACTTTACCTGTAAATGTATCGTTATCCAGAGAACGATAGCGCATCAGCAGGGACAGCGCGATAACCGGAGTTGCCATTTGCAGATCCATCGCTTCTTCAACGGTCCATTTACCTTCACCGGAAGAATGCATGATGCCCTGGATTTCTTCCAGACGTCCGTCTTTGGCAAATGCATTTTCAGTCAGTTCCATCAGCCAGGAGCGGATAACGGAACCGTTGTTCCATACGCGTGCCACTTTTTCATAGTTGAAGTCGTATGGGCTCTTCTCCAGAACTTCGAAGCCTTCACCGATTGCTGCCATCATACCGTACTCAATACCGTTGTGGACCATTTTCAGGTAGTGACCGCTACCGGCTTCACCAGCATACAGGTAGCCGTTCTCTACAGCTGTATCGCGGAAGATCGGTTCTACGATTTCCCAAGCTTCTTTGTCGCCACCAACCATGTAGCAAGCGCCGTTACGAGCACCGCTCATGCCGCCGGAAGTACCTGCGTCCATGTAACGGATACCGCTTTTTTTCATTTCGTTGTAGCGGCGGATCGATTCTTTGTAGTGGGAGTTCCCTGCTTCGATCACGATATCGTTCTCGGACAGCAGCGGAGCTACTTCAGCCAGTACGGAATCAACGACGCCGTGAGGTACCATTACCCATACCACGCGCGGTGCTTCCAGTTTGCCGACCATTTCAGCGATGGTGTCTGCACCCTGTGCGCCCATGCCGGACAGTTCTTTTACCGCTTCTTTGTTCAGGTCAAATGCAACCACTTCATGATTGTGGTCCATCAGGTTTTGTCCCAGATTCATACCCATTTTGCCTAAGCCAATCAGTCCGATTTTCATTGTATAGTCCTCCGTGTTGTTGGGGATTGGTATCCCTCTTTTTTTGGTCGTACTCTCTATCCACTGCGGCAAGTATATAACACTCACCCCGGACGCTTGTTCCTACGTCCGAATCTATTACCGCCTTGTGCATGGAGACACAAAGCGGTTTGACAAAGCCGGAATCCGGCTCTGAAAGCATGGAGAATACGCTCTGTCCATCATTAACCAGAGCGTATGCCACTCATTCAATTATATAAGGATCAGGTCGTGATTAACGATTAGCGTACAACGGCGCTTTCTCTGACCGGAGTAACCGCTTTGTCTCCGAGCCAGCGGAATCCCTGTTCAGCCAGCAGTGCGTTGGATGCTTCGGGACCATAAGTGCCGGCTGCATACTCGTGAACCGGCAGGCTGTTGTCTGCAAAAGCTTCCAGCATCGGCTGGATCCACTGCCAGGACAGTTCCACTTCATCCCAGTGAGCGAAGAAAGTAGCGTCGCCGTTCAGGGCGTCACCGATCAGCAGCTCGTAAGCTTCCGGATCGTTGTCGGTACCCATGACGAATTCGGAAGTCATTGGCTCCAGCTGGCCGGTTTTGACATTGCGGCGGTTCAGCTGCAGCATGATTTTCTCTTCGGGATTGATGCTGATGGTCAGCATGTTCGGCTGGCCGTCGCAATCGACGCAGATATCGTTATTTTGCATCGTGTTCTTGAATTCCACGACGATACGGGTGGATTTCTCTTTCATGCGTTTACCGGTACGGATGTAGAACGGTACGCCCTGCCAGGAGAAATCGTCGACCCAGACGCGTGCAGCCACGAATGTGTCCGTGTTGGAACCCAGCGCAATGCCCGGCTCGTCCTGGTAACCCTGTACTTCCTTGCCGTTCATTTCACCGGCAGTATACTGGGCACGTACGAAGTGCTTGTGCGCATCTTCTTTGGTAATCGGACGCAGTGCTTTGGCGATGTACTTTTTGTGTGTACGCACATCGTCAGCCGTATGGCCGCCAGGAAGCGTCATCGCTGTCATCATCAGCACCTGCAGCATATGGTTCTGCACCATATCACGGATCGCTCCGGTATGATCATAGTAACCTGCACGTTCTTCCACGCCTACCACTTCGGAAGCGGTGATCTGTACATTTGCGATGTGGCGGTTATTCCACAGGGACTGAATGACAGGGTTCGCGGAAGTGAACGATTCCATGTTCTGTACCATCGGTTTGCCGAGGTAGTGGTCGATACGGAAAATTTCTTCTTCAGCAAAAGTTCTGCTCAGCTGTTCGTTCAGCTGACGTGCCGAAGCCAGATCATGACCAAACGGCTTCTCGATGATCAGACGTTTCCAGCCTGTTGTATTGCCCAGGCCGCTTGCTTTGATATTATCCGCGATCACTTCAAAGAATTCCGGCGCTACGGACATGTAGAACATGCGGTTTTGCGGGATATTCAGCTCGGTCTCGCGCTGTTCCACCAGCTTCAGCAATTCCTGATAGCCGGCTGTATCATCAACATTCAGAATGTGATAACGGATCGAACGCAGGAATGCGTCCACTGTCTCACGATCTTCCGGTGTATTACGGGAAAATTCCTGTAGAGCCTGTTCCACATAAGTCTGGAAAGTCGCATCATTGAATGATTTGCGTCCCAGGCCAATAATGGAGAATGCTTCAGGCATTTTGCGATCAATAAACAAATTATACAATGCAGGGAAGATTTTGCGTTTTGCCAAATCCCCTGTTGAACCGAACAATACAAATGTCATAGCTTCCATAATGGTTTCTCCTCCAAAATGTACCTCACCCTTTTCTCTATATCGCATGGGTGTAAGTATTCAGACTTAGTTCATGGGTTTACTATACGGTTGATATAGCAACTATATCGGCAAAAAATAAACGAGCGACCCGGTATGTGGACTGGTTTTAGCAAACACAGCTTATATCGAAGCCTCGTCGTGAAGTCAATCTTTCATTGTGTCTCTTTTGTGACAGTCGTTCTTTACAAAATTTACAATAGACCTTGTGTCGAACAATGTCAAGAGTAAAAATGAAAGTTTCACAATGAATATTACTTGTCTGCTAAATTATTTATCGGTAACTTTTGATCGTTTGTGAATAGCTGCGTTGACAGGTACGAATAAAAGTGTTAGTCTAACGTCGATTAAAAGGTTGATATAGCAACTATAATTATGTATGCGATACCAAATACGAAAACATGTAAGGGTGAATACTCATGCCATATGACTTAGAAAAGAGCTATACCGTATTCATTCGTGACGTTCATCTTGCGATTGCCGGATATATTAAAAATAAATTGGCTCCATTCAATCTTGCTCCCGAACAGACTTTTGTACTGATGCTGTTATGGAAAAAAGACGGCCTCACCCAGAATGAGATCGGCGAACGCCTCGGCAAGGACAAAACCAATATTACACGCATGATCTCCAATCTGGAGAGCAAAGGCTTTATCCGCAAGATCACCTGCACCGATGACCGCCGCTGCTTCAAAATCTATCTGACTCCCGAAGGCGCACGGCTGAAACAGGACGTCGCTGTCATTATGAAAGAGATCAGCCTGGATCTGATGGACGGCATCTCGGATGAGGAACTGATTGTGCTGCGCCGACTGCTTAACAAGATTAAGGACAACGCACGGGTCAACGAAACGGACAGTGTCGGCATTTCTGGCTAATTCATAACCGGGGAAGCTTGCCTGAGGATCGGGCAGCTCATTTATTTCGCCATGGGATCAGCTGACTTCTGGAGCTCGTTCCAGAAGTCAGCTGATCTCAAGCATTCTCTCCCAAGCAATGAAGACGCCCTGACGGCGTCTTTTCTTTTTTTGTAAAGTAATGTCCCTAATCAATTGATCCCAATTTCCATTCTCCGCCTTTATCTTTTACAAAATAAAAAGAAAGGGATAATTCACTCTCTTCTTTTGTCTCTTTTGAATGACCCTGAATAGGAACAACGATACGTCCGTATTCTTTGTACGCCGCGAGCACGCTTGTAAACTCCATCGTATTATTCAACAGGTAATCAAAAGCAGTTCCCATATCCCTGCCGATCGCTTGATGAAATTGATCGACATCCCCGGCTGCCATGGCATCTATTGCTGCTTGGAGTTGTGCTTTCATCGCATTATTCACGAGCGGATCGTTGACCTGATCCCACTTGATTTTATCGGTAATTGGCTGGGCTGTTGGCTTCTCCTCTGCACTGTTAGCTTGTTCGGAAGGGGCTGGTACTGTCGGGTTGGTAGCAGCGGCTGGCTCCTGGGACGGACTGGGAGCAGTAGTTTCCTTACTGCAGCCCGCCAAGCAGATGGTCAGCGTTAAAGCTGCAAGAGCAATTGTAATTTTAAGTATGATCAACACATCCTTTCTAAGTTTATGGACGTTGGTTACAGCAAAAAGTATGCATTACGTCTAAGAATTTACATCCTTCAGCTTTTATGTCAACGACAAAGAAGAGAGCACAGCCTGATCAGGTGTGCTCTCCTCGCTTTGCGTACTGCGCTATTTTGGGCGTGCTGCGTTGTTATTCCTCACCTTTGTACGTACGAATAATATGGATCGGTCCGTGGGAGTTGAGCAGGATCATCTGCTCGGTCATTTCTTCGGGGGTATACGGCATGCCGTTTTCCAGCCACCAGTGAATGATGCCTACGTAGGCGGAGCTGATATAGCTGGCGATGACATCCTTGTGCACAGGCAGCTTGTCGTCATCCAGCTCCGCAAACTTCTCTTCATAGAACCGCGCGATATAGCTTTTCATATAAGAGACAAAGTTGAACATCGCCTTGCGCTCGAACATGACCTCGAAAAAGCGCCGGTACCGAATCATATATTCGAAAATCCGGCCGGCGATATAACGCTGCAGCTCATCCACCGACTGGTCAAAAGAACCCGCATCCCTCGCCTCACCGAACAATTCATCCAGCATCTCGTCTGTCACGGTGTACAGCAGATGGTCCTTGGATTCATAATGCAGATAAAAGGTTTTGCGATTCACGGCAGCCAGCTTGGTGATATCCTGAATCGTAATTTTGTCATACGCCTGCTCCTGCATCAGCTGCTTGAGTGCATTATGCAGCGCAGTACGCGTCCGCAGCACCCGCGGATCTTCCCTGTGCTCTTTCATCGCTGCATCCTTTCTGTAACCGGGTATTTCTCTATTTATTCGGCAGTTATGCCTACATTTATTACCCATCTGTGGCATAAACCTCATATTTGGATCATCTGGTTATTGTAACATAACATTTCCTGTCTTATAATCCGATATATTGCGAGTAATCATATGTAAATAAATACAATTGTATCAAACATTTATTGAGGAGCTGACTATTCATGCTTAATGTACAACCACTCGTCCAGCAGCAGCGGACGTTCTTTTATACAGGCCAGACCAAAGACGTAGCTTACCGGATGACTGCCCTGCGGCAGCTGAGACAGGGAATCGAAAATTATCACCAGCGTATTCTGGATGCACTTCGTTCTGACTTGAATAAGTCAGAAGCCGAAGCATACGGTTCGGAGATTCGCATCGTTATGGGCGAGATCGACTTTGCACTGGAGCACCTGGAGCAGTGGGCAGCACCACGTCAGGTTCCAACCGCAGCAGCGCTGCCGGATGCGGTCAGCACCATTTATCCGGAACCGTATGGTGTGGCGCTGATTATCGCACCATGGAACTATCCGTTCCAGCTGGCATTCGGTCCGCTGGTGGGTGCGATTGCAGCAGGTAACTGTGCGGTGCTCAAGCCTTCCGAACTGACTCCTGCCGTATCCAAATTGACCTACGATCTGATCCATGAATTGTTCCCTCAAGAATATATCGCCGTCGTCGAAGGTGAAGTGGAAGCCAGCACTGCTCTGCTCAAAGAGAAATTCGACTATATCTTCTTTACTGGCAGCACCAGCGTCGGCCGCATCGTCATGAGAGCCGCTGCCGAACATCTGACTCCGGTAACGCTGGAACTCGGCGGCAAAAGCCCAAGCATTGTCCATCATGATGCGGATCTGCAGATCACGGCGCAGCGTCTCGTTCGCGGCAAGTTCCTCAATGCCGGTCAGACGTGCGTAGCCCCGGACTATCTGCTGGTCCACAAGGATGTACGTGCCCAGCTGCTGGAACTGATCCAGGCAGAGATCAAGGACAAGCAGGGCGAAGATGTCATGCAAAATCAGGACTTCCCGCATATCGTAAATGCGCGCAACTTTGACCGCCTGTCTACTCTAATGAAAGGCGAAGAAGTGCTGATCGGCGGCCGTTCCGATCGTGATCAACTGCTGATCGAACCGACTCTGCTCGGCGGCATAGACTGGAATTCACCAATCATGCAGGAAGAGATCTTCGGACCGATCCTGCCGGTGATCGAGTATGACGATCTGAACCCACTGCTGGACGAAATCGTGAGCCGTCCAAAACCGCTGGCACTGTATCTGTTCACCCAGGATGAGCAGCTGCAGGAACAGGTATTGAGCACTGTATCCTTCGGCGGTGGCTGTATCAATGACACGCTGTCCCACATGACTTCGCATTATCTGCCATTTGGCGGTGTGGGTGAAAGTGGCATGGGCTCGTATCATGGGCAGCAGAGTTTTGAAGTGTTTTCTCATCTGAAAAGTGTGATGAAGCGCAATTCCTGAGTGGTTGAGCATTTGGAGCAGCCTACGGAGCAGAGGCATCATTTGCGATGAAAAGCTGGGGCGTTAGGGCGCTTGGCAGTAGTCGCTTTGAAAAGATGGATTGCTCGGCAGCATCCGCTCCGAAAAGAGATAGGGGCACGTCCTCCGGTGGAGCCTGGAAATTATGGAAGAGGTCAAAGGTCAATTTCCAGGCTCCAAGGTCGTCCTTTGCCCCTATTCCCTTTTCTCCGCTTGGTGCTGATGCATCTTTTGGTCACTTTTGCCTTCTGCGGAATGTAAATGCAAGTAGATCTAAACTGCAACTGAAGAATAAGCTTAATAGACGGGCCGGGGCATGTCATGCTCTGGCCTGTTTTTTTACATATATTGCAGTTTTGGAATCTCGTCATATCAATGCAAATAACAAGACGGTCAAAGACTCGCATTCAGAAACTTTTCTCGTTTTTATGGACATCTATTAGGATCGTCCGAGGAATATCTGTATCTTGATCCAGAGCTGTTTACGGCCGACACGGTATGCGGCCATTATCAGGGCGTGACTGATCAGGTGTATATGTCGGAGACGCCGGGTGAGTATCGGACAGTGCTGGTGCCTCATGGTTCGTGCTCTCCAGAGTGGCTGGAGTAATTGTCCATATCCAAAAAGGAGAATCTTGCCTAGGGTTAGATCAGGTGGATTCTCCTTTTGGTTTGTACCTATTTATCTGTGTATGGATTGATCAGTGGTCTGCCTACAGCAGGCTCATTTCTTAAAGAAATAAAGATCTTCGTTACATTAATCCTCAAACCTTATGCGGTACAATAAAACAGCTCTTTCGCAGCCTGCTCACGATTTGGATAACAGCCATTAAAAGAAGTGGCATATTCTGGTTCCACTCTACCCTTTCGGGGTAAAAATCGTTAGCCTTTACATAACAAACACAGGAGGAACATGCATGCTGATCGAAGCCGTCTATCACCGTCCAAAACTGAACTGGGGTTATCCGTACGACCGCGAGACCATCCATCTGCGTCTGCGCACCAAAAAGCAGGATGTCAAGCAGGCCTGGGCACTCGCAGGCGACAAGTACATGTGGGAAAAGTCCAAAGAACTCGTACCGATGAGCATCTTTGCGACCGATGATCTGTTCGATTACTGGGAATGCGCCGTCAAGCCGCCGTATCGCCGTCTCAAATATGGATTTAAGCTGGCGGATGACCAGGAAGAGATCTGGATGGACGAAGACAAGTTCGGTGCGGAAGAGCCGCAGATGGACCGTCTGTTCGATATTCCGTTTATCAACCCGGTCGATGTGTTCACCACGCCGGATTGGGTAAAAGATGCTGTGTTTTATCAGATTTTCCCGGAACGGTTCGCCAATGGCGACACCTCCAACGATCCGGAAGGCACGCTGCCATGGGGCGGCAAGCCGGAGTGGAACAATTTCTTTGGCGGTGATCTGCAGGGCATTATCGATCATCTGGATCATCTGACCGAGCTGGGCGTGAACGCGATCTACCTGTGCCCTATTTTCAAAGCAACGACCAACCACAAATACGACACGGAAGATTATATGAAGATCGACCCGAGCTTTGGCGACGAGGAAACGCTCAAAAAGCTCGTCAACACCTGCCACAGCAAAGGCATTCGCGTCATGTTCGATGCGGTATTCAACCATTCCGGCAAAACGTTCGCTCCCTTCGTCGATGTACAGGAAAAAGGCGAACAGTCCAAATACAAAGACTGGTTCCATGTGCGCAAATTCCCGCTGGCGGTGGAAGACGGCATCCCGACATATGACACCTTTGACTTTGAGCCGCTCATGCCTAAGCTGAATACCGAGAATCCCGAGGTCAAAGAATATCTGCTCGGCGTAGCCCGTTACTGGGCGGAAGAGTACGGTATCGACGGATGGCGCCTCGACGTAGCGGACGAGGTGGATCACCAGTTCTGGCGCGAATTCCGGCTGACCCTGAAAAACATCAATCCGGATATTTATATCCTCGGCGAGATCTGGCACGAATCGATTCCATGGCTGCAGGGCGACCAGTTCGACTCGGTCATGAACTATCCTTTCAAAAATGCCGTAACGGATTTCTTCATTAAAGATGTAACCGACGCCCAGACGTTCTCGCATGCGATCGGCAACCAGATGTCTCGTTATCCTCGTCAGGTGGCGGAAGTGGCCTTTAACCTGATCGACAGTCATGATACCCCGCGCGCACTGACGGTAGCAGGCGGAGACAAGAACCGCCTCAAGCTGGCCGCGCTGTTCCAGATGACCTTTACCGGTGCCCCTTGTATCTATTATGGAGATGAGATCGGCATGGAAGGCGAGGGCGATCCGGACTGCCGCCGCTGTATGGTCTGGGAGGAAGAAGAACAGGATCGTGAACTGTTTGCCTACTACCAGCAGATTATCGGAATGCGCAAGCAGTACTCTGCACTGCGCCAGGGTACTTTCCGCTTCCTTCATTCCCGCAAGGGCAGCAATGAACTGGTCTATGAGCGCTACGATGACCAAGAAAAATTCATCATTGCCATGAACAGCTCCAGCGAGCCGATCGATATCGAGATTGATATCAAAGGCACAAAATGGGAAGATGTGCTGAAAAATCGGGAACTGCAGCTGGAAGGCGGCCTGCTGAAATGCCAGCTGCCAGCCTACGGTTACCAGGTACTGCGCTGTCTGGACGAGGACAAGCAGCCGCAGCAGACCGGCTGAGTACAAAGTTTACTAATTGCTAATCCCTAACATCCGGCAGATCAGATAAGTACAGTAATCCTAGGCGCTAAAGCCGTATGATTATCAGGACACTGAAGCAGCAATCGTAGCCTAATTTACGTACTGTACCTATACTGCAAAGCGCCTCTCTGTCTGAAGACGAGGCGCTTTTCCTGCGTCATGATTCGGTTTGGAAAATGGCTTGGTTAATAGGCACAATTATGCTATATTAATACTTCGTGTCATTTGGAATGGCACTGTTTTGCTGTGTCGGCAGCCTGGCTCTCTGTACCTGAATCGCCTGGAGCTGTCAGCTCGCAGCCTACCGATTATATTCAAATTATTTCGTTTACATAATAAAGAAGCTTATTATGTGATCCTTATGCTCATACGCCGGCGCAACTTCCGGCAGTATATATATTGCAGGAGGCCATACTAATGAATAGAACCCTTAATTCATCCATGCTCGCAGCCTGGGCCAGTCTGGTCAGTAACGTCATACTGACACTGCTCAAGCTGATCGTCGGCGTACTGTTCAACAGTCAGGTACTGATCGCGGACGGCATCCATAACGCCGGCGATGTGATCGCTTCGGCAACCGCTCTCGGTTCCATGCGCATCTCGTCCATGCCGCCGGATGAAGATCATCCGTATGGCCACGGCAAGGCTGAGGTCGTCGGTGCCAGCGTCGTCGCCGCTATCCTGCTAATCGCTGCGCTGTATATCGGCTATCATTCCTTTATGCTGCTGTTCGAGCCGCCTGCCCAGCCGCATATTATCGCACTGTTCGCGGCGATTATCTCGCTGATCTGGAAAATGGTGCTGTATGTATACACAATGCGTATCGGACGCGAAGCCAACAGCAAAGGGCTGATCGCGACCGCCCAGGATCATCTGGCCGATGTATACGCCTCGGCAGCCGCCTGTGCCGGTATCGGTCTTGGGCTGATCGGTGAAGCGTACGGCTGGTCCCTGCTCTCCTATGGCGATCCGCTCGCCGGAATCATCGTCGCCCTGCTGATCCTCAAGCTGGCGTATGAGACCGGACGCGATTCCATTGATATCCTGATGGAAAAGGCTGTTCATCCGGAGAAGCTCGAAGCGTATGCCACCGTACTCCAGAATATGCCGGAGGTCAAACGAATCGACCGCATCCGCGCCCGGGAACATGGCCAGTATATCGTCGTCGATGTCCGTATCGGTGTCGATGCCACACTGACCATCCAGCAGGGACATGATATCTCCCGGATGATGAAGAAAAATATTATGACTGCCGATACACAGGTCACCGAAGTGCTTGTCCATTTGAACCCATGGTATGCCGGTGAAGAGCAGGAGCACGAAGTGACAGTGGAATTCGATTCACGAAAGCCGCTATAGCGGACTTCCAGAATGAGGTGGATGGTTGCTCCGTTTCATTATGCACGCCAGACAAAACCACCCTCACAGCCAGTATGCACACACGAAATGGATCTGTTTGCTGCACTTTCCTATAAAAAACTCCCGTTATCCTAATGTATTCTACTGGATAACGGGAGTTTTCATTTTCCATTCCGCTGCTTTTACTTTGCCAATTCATGCGCTGCCGATAGACAGTTCAGAGCCCGATTAACCGCCTCGTTTCCCTTAGTTTATTCGTACCGGACTGTTCTGTACAACTTCCAGCCAGCGCTTGGCAAGCAGGCCGTGTCCTGCTGTAGTCGGGTGGATGCCATCCCAGATCCAGTAGGGTGCCGGTGCGATCTTGCAGGCAGCGTCAAACGCATCCTGCAGCGGTACGAAGACCGCACCGAATTCATCCGCCAATCGGCGTACGATGGCGGCACAATCATTTGCTGCCGCTCGCCATCCCGCCCAGTCGGCATCCGTATGTCCACCCGGCAGGATAAACGGTTCGCAAAGTATCAGCCGTACATCTGGCAGTTCCTGACGGGTCCGCTGCAGCAGACGACGATAGCCACTTTCATAATTCTGCCGATCAAAGCCTGCCGGTGTTCGGGCTGACATTAGAATATCGTTGACCCCTATCAAAATACTGATTGTATCCGGTCCCAGCCCAAGCGTATCCTCATGCCAGCGGGCTTCCAGATCAGAGACACGATTGCCGCTGATCCCTCTATTGATGAATTCCGGCTGCGATTCAGCCAGCGAAGCTCCCAGCTCGGCGGCGATCCAGAATGCATAGCCATGTCCCAGAATATGATTGGGGTCATCATCACGCCCCCGGTTGCCATCAGTGATTGAATCGCCCTGAAACAGAATTCTTCGCCTGCTATGTATCTGATTTTGCTTCATTTCCAATCTCTCCTTTGCCGGGTAGTTGTGGTCATGCTGCCATATCGTGTATCGTCTCGCTTCATCTACTATATTCGGGACAACCCGGTATTCTCCTATCCGCTGCTCCTGTCTGATTGGGCTGTATATTTATATCGCTTACTCTTTCATAATATGTTTAGACAAGTTTTGTTCCGGTTTAATGGATGAAGTAATTAATAATCTGCATAACAGCCGAACTCTGTAGATATAGAGGTTCACCGCATTTCCTCCTGTCACTATTTGTCGCAAATTACTAATCAATAATGATCTGTACGAACTATATTCACAGCGCTGCGTATACCTCCTCATATGTTCAACAAAAGGGACATTTCCCAGCTTGCCGCGTACCCATTTCTGCTCTTTCTTTACCTTTGTCCCTTATGAATAAAGGACAAATCATGGCATCTTTCAATTGATCTCCCATCCTCGGAAGCTTAAACTTTTAAGTATCAGAACTAGTTCTATTTTCTTACACTGCTTTCATGATATCGTTTTCAGTCGGAATTTGGAGAGGAGGTTGTCGATTTTGGAGAAGCTGACCGCACGGCTCACGATGATGCTGCAATTCCTGGTCGGTTCTCATGGAGAGTATATTACGATCCGTGACCTGTCAGATCATCTGGATGTGAGTGAGAAAACGGTCAAGCGTGAACTGCCTGCCGCCGAAGAGTGGCTGCGCAAACACAAGCTGAAGCTGCTTCGCAAACCGGGAACCGGACTTGCGCTGGAAGGCAGTGAATCCGACTTTGCCAGTACACAGCGTGAACTGGAAGAACAGACACCCCGGAAAGACTACACCCGCGAAGAACGGCACTACTTCATTATCAGCGAACTTCTCCTTTCCAAAGAGCCGATTAAACTATATGCGTTTGCCTCCCAGTTCAAAGTTACGGAAGGCACACTGAGTAACGATCTGGACCGGATTGAACATTGGCTGTCTTCCTTTGGCATTACGCTGGTCCGCAAGCCCGGGCTGGGCGTATACGTCGAAGGCACCGAGAGTCATATCCGCTCTGCACTGGTTCACCTGCTATATGAGAGTGTGGATGAATACCAGCTCACTCATCTGGTGCGCGATCCGCTCGCGGCCGATGAAGAGACCGGGCGTGTCCAGTTCCATATTCGCAATCGGCTGCTGAATCTGGTCGATGACGGCATGATGAATCAGCTGCAGCAGTATCTCAGCGATCTGGAGCGGGATACCCATATCAAGCTAACCGACAGCGCCTACATCGGTCTGACCGTACATCTGGCACTGGCGATTGAACGCATCCGGCGCGGGCAGCGCATCACGATTGCTCCGCACATCCTGGATGAACTCAAGCAGCTCAGTGAATTCCAGACGGCGCGCAAGCTGGCCCAGCGTCTGGAGCAATCTTTTGACATCTCGATTCCGGAAGATGAGCTGGGGTACATTACCATGCATCTCAAAGGAGCCGAGACCCGGCTGAGTGCGGAGTCCGATCCATACTACGAACATGTTAGCTTCGAACTGGTGAAGCTGGCGCGGGATATTCTCAAAATGGCAGAAGCCGAGACCGGCTTTGAACTCAAGGGCAACAGCAAGCTGTTCGCCGGGTTCATCAATCATCTGGGACCGGCGATTGAGCGGCTGCGACTGGGGCTGGATATTCGCAACCCGCTGCTTACGCAGATTAAGGAGCAGTACGGGCCAACCTTTGAGATTGCCCGCAAATGCTCACGGCTGCTCGGTGAATTCACTCACCGGGAAGTACCGGAGGCAGAGATCGGCTATCTGGCGATGCATATCGGCGCCATGTCCGAATACGCAGCCGCCCAGCGCAAACCGGTCAAGGCGATCATCGCCTGTGCAAGCGGTCTCGGAACGTCCAGTCTGCTCTCAATTCGGGTCAAGCGGGAATTCCCGTCACTGCAAATTATCGATGTGGTCTCTTCCTCGGAAGCGATCCGGATGGAGAACCGTGCCGATATCATTATCTCCACGGTAGAGGTGGATAGTCACATTCCGACGGTCCGTGTCTCTCCCCTGCTCTCGCCGGAAGATATCCGCGATATCCGTACTGCCGTCTCCCAGCTGGAAGTAACCGGGGATCATCCCCCGATCGACCAGCCTGCTGCCGATCCGGCAACACGCCTGACCGACACACTCGGCAATCATAAGGAAACGCTCACCGGCATGCTCGATCTAACGAACGGACTAGTGATCAAGGACCGGTTCGCTGTCTCCTCGGTCCCCGACCTGATCCACCGGATCGCCGGCATGTTCACTGCTTCAGCAGAACGCTCCGGTATTCTGGAGCAGGAGCTGCATGAGCGTGAGCGCATGGGGGAGACGGTACTGTCACAGGATGGACTGATCCTGCTGCACTGCCGTTCCAGTGTCGTGAACAAGCTTTTCCTCGGCATTATTCGATTCAGCGAGCCGATCCAGGCAGCGACGAGTCCCGTCGACCTGTATGCTGCCATCGTGCTGCTCGCCCCGAGGGACAGCAGCAAAGCCTATCTCGAAGCCGTAAATGAAGTCAGCAAATCACTGATCGACCGCCCCGGCTTTGTTACACGGCTGGTATCCGATCCTCCTGCCGGACTGCAGGCAGAGATCTCCAGCATGATGAAAGATCTGTACACACGCAAAATTGAACAATATATGATGGAGGTCGAACAATTATGAGCACAGTAGATACATCTGCTCGCGAAAAGAAAAGCGCCAGAGACCGCGTCCAGGCATTCGGACGCTTCCTGAGCGCCATGATTATGCCTAATATCGGCGCATTTATCGCCTGGGGTCTGTTGACTGCCCTGTTTATTCCAACAGGACGT
Organism: Paenibacillus sp. Z6-24; assembly: GCF_054161335.1. NCBI lineage: Bacteria > Bacillati > Bacillota > Bacilli > Caryophanales > Paenibacillaceae > Paenibacillus > Paenibacillus sp. Z6-24. Next base: position 4,658,200 of record NZ_CP096398.1, read on the forward strand.
ATGCCAAACGTAGACCTCGCCAAACTGGTTGATCCAATGATCAAATTTTTGCTGCCTCTATTAATTGCTTATTCAGGCGGTAAAGTAGTCCACGGACATCGTGGTGGCGTACTTGGTGCCATTGCAGCAATGGGCGTTATTGTCGGTGCCGAGATTCCAATGTTTATCGGAGCCATGATCATGGGTCCTCTGGGTGGTTGGATTATCAAACAATTCGACAAATTGGTAGAAGGCAAAATCAAATCCGGTTTTGAAATGCTCGTTAATAACTTCTCTGCCGGTATCATCGGTATGTTCCTGGCTATAGCCGGATATTACGGAATTGGTCCACTCGTTGTCGGGTTTACTAATCTTTTGGAAGCTGGCGTTAACTTCCTAATTAACCACGGCTTATTGCCACTTGTTTCTATCTTTATTGAACCTGGTAAAATCTTATTCCTTAACAATGCAATTAACCATGGTATCTTCACTCCACTGGGTACGCAAGATGCATTGGAACATGGTAAATCCATCTTCTATCTGCTGGAAGCCAATCCGGGTCCTGGTCTTGGTCTTCTGCTTGCATACTGGGTCTTTGGTAAAGGTTCCATTAAAGGTTCTGCACCAGGTGCAATCATCATTCAATTTTTCGGGGGTATTCACGAAATCTACTTCCCTTACGTATTGATGAGACCGATTCTGTTCCTGGCTGTTATCCTCGGTGGTATGGCAGGTGTGTTTACCAACGTATTATTGGGTTCCGGCTTAACCGGTGCCGCTTCTCCGGGTAGTATTATTGCGATTATGGCACTGGCTCCACAAGGCGGCGAACTCCATGTAATTGCTGGTATCGCTGCAGCTACAATCGTTTCATTCCTGGTGTCTGCCCTCTTCCTGCGCAAAGCTTCCGTTGGCGATGAGGATCTGGAAAAAGCACAATCCGCTTCCAAAAACATGAAAACTGGCGGGAATGCTTCCGGTCCGGCACTGACAACAGCTGCTGATCTGCAAACCGGTGAAGTTCGCAAAATCGTATTTGCCTGTGATGCAGGTATGGGTTCCAGTGCAATGGGTGCTTCATCTTTCCGCAAAAAAGTACAGCAGGCTGGTCTGCCGATTCAGGTCACCAACTCTGCGGTTGATGCCATCCCTGGGGATGCCGATATCGTCGTGACCCAGCAGAACCTGACCAGCCGTGCACGCGGCAAAGCGCCAAATGCACAACATGTATCGATCGACAACTTTATCAACAACCCGATCTATGATGAAATGATCAACAAGCTGAAAGACACAGCAGCAGGCAATGCCAAATCTTCCATTCCGGATGAAGCTGCCGGCGTCAAACGTGAAGTCAGCGAAGTACTCAGTCACAACGCTCCACACGTGGTAGAAGATACAAAGGATAGCACTTCCGCTCCAGCTCAAGGTTCCGGTGTACTGCGCAAGGAAAATATCGTACTCGGCCTGGCCAGCGAACCCAAAGAAGATGCGATCCGCAGAGCCGGTGAACTGCTGGCAAGCTCCGGTTATGTCAAACCGGACTATGTAACAGCCATGCATGAGCGCGAGAAAGTCGCTACCACTTACATTGGTAACGGCGTAGCCATTCCTCACGGTGTCGGCGAAGCGAAAAAGCAAATTCAGACTTCCGGTATCGTCGTTCTGCAATATCCGCAGGGCGTAGAGTTTGAAGGCGGCAAAGCGTATCTCGTTATCGGTATTGCCGGTGCAGGCGGCGAACATCTGCAGATCCTGACCAAGATTGCGGAAGCGATCGAAGACGAGTCTGTCGTTCACCATCTGGCTCAGGTTACAGATGCCAATGAAATCTACCGCACATTCTCTATCTAATATTGAATAGCAAATTTCTCATGGTTAAATCAGCAGCGAATCAACTGCTGATTTAACCTGTTTATCCATATTCTTGCCCGTAGACGATACGTGTACGGGCACCCATTTACGGTTGCTGCCCTTATGGCAATGATTCATGAAAGCCAATATTCGGCTGTCTGAATATTCCTGCAAACCGGCAGCAAGCCTATACTTACGGAGGTGCAAGTTATGAAAAAAGCAATTCAGTTTGGTGCAGGCAATATCGGTCGCGGATTTATCGGAGCTTTGCTGGCAAATGCCGGTTACCATGTCGTATTCGCAGATGTGAATGAACAGATGATCCAGGAACTGAACGAGAAAAAGAGCTACCAGATCCACATTCTCGATCTGGAAAAAAGCGTCGAGACGATTACCAACGTCTCCGGCTGCATGTCCAATGGCCCGGAAATCGTCGACGAGATCGCCAGTGCCGAGATCATCACAACTGCAGTAGGACCGAATGTGCTCAAATTCATCGCACCTACAATTGCCCAGGGTATCGAAGCCCGTCGTGCAGCTGGTGCAGGTCCGCTGAATGTTATCGCCTGCGAGAACATGGTTGGTGCGACCAGCCATCTGCAGGAGCAGGTGGAGATCCATCTGTCCGAAGAAGGCAAAGCGTATGCGCGTGAGCATGTCGGATTTGCCAACTGTTCCGTCGACCGGATCGTGCCTCCTTTCCAGGGTGAGAACCTGCTGGATGTAGGTGTGGAAGCTTTCCATGAGTGGATCGTCGAAGAACCGAAGCTCAAAGGCGGCACGCCGCAGATCGACGGCATGAAGCTGACCGACAACCTGGTCGCTTATGTACAGCGCAAGCTGTTCACCCTGAACACCGGTCATGCGATCACTGCTTATCTGGGCTTCCTGAAAGGCATCGAGACGATTGACCAGAGCATCCAGGATGATTCCGTACGCGCGATTGCACGCCCGGCGATGGAAGAAAGCGGCGCTGCCCTGGTGCAAAAATACGGATTCGATGCGGCAGAACATGCCAAATACATCGACAAAATCGAGACTCGCTTCAAAAACCCGTATATCCGTGATGAAGTCATCCGCGTCGGTCGTGAGCCGCTGCGCAAGCTGGGTCCTGCCGACCGTCTGATCGGACCGGCCAATATGGCTGCCGAGCTGGGATTGGGCCGCGATCACCTGCTGCAGGGTGCAGCCGCCGCTTTCCTGTACGACAATAGCAACGATCCACAGTCTGCCGAATTGCAGGGTCGTATCCAGGCCGATGACATTGGACCTGTCGTGAGTGATGTGACCGGGTTTGCCAAGGACAGCGAGGATTACAACAAGATTATGGCTGCTTACGAAGAGTTCAAAAGTCTGAAAGCTTAAGTTAGACGGATGCGCTGCCCTCGTTCCGAAAAGAGATTCTGCCGGGTTATTGTTCAATAGATACAACAAAAGCCCCTAAGTCATTAGGGGCTTCTTTTTTATATATACAATTTACATGACTGTAAACGGACGCTCTGCAGGTTTGCCAAACAGATATCCCTGTGCCAGATTGATACCGATACTGCGACAGAATTCGAATTCTTCGCGGCGTTCAATACCCTCCGCCAATACATGGCTGCCGATATCCCAGGTACGTTCGGCAATATTGCGGATATCCCGCTGCTTCTGCTCGTCCCGGTCGCAGCCGTCGATCAGGCCGCGGTCGATTTTGACGTAATCGGGCTTGAGCTTGCCGATCAGCTCGGGCAGGGAATAGCCGGAGCCCACATCATCGAGTGCCACGTTGATACCGTTGCTCCGGTAGACATCGAAGATATCCTGCAGCTTGGGCATTTCCATAATATTCTCGGTCTCCACAACCTCAAACACAAAATCCTGCGGATTCAGCTTCAGGCGCTCAATCGCCGCAAAGGTATGACTAAGGCAGTATTTGGGATTATAGATGGACGACGGTAAAAAGTTAATAAACCGCTTCACACCGGATGGCAGATGCAGCGCGCTCGTCTCGATTGCCGAGATGCGGGCTGCCCGGTCCAAGAAGGAGTGAAGACCCGTACGATGAGCTACTTCGAACAGCTGATACGGCTGGAAACCCGGTCCATCCGGAATCGGACGCAGCAGGAACTCATAAGCGATGATTTGCTCCTGTTCATTCACGATTGGCTGCATATGGCTGGTAAACTGCTTTTGACGGATAATCTCTACAATATCGTAGTTCTGCAGACGTGTGATCAGCATAGACAACGGAAACCAGGCTGGTTCGCCACCAATATCGTCCATGCCAAGAATTCCGATCGACAGTTTATTTTCTTCGACATCACGCAGCTCTCTGACCCATTTCAAAATATCCAGCATCTGCTCTCGTGAATGATAGGAGATCGAACCAATATCTTCTACTATATAAAAGTCATAAGACTGCTGCCTGATTAACTGCTCAAGGGAAGGGGAGAGCGGGCGCAATGACACCGTGCCTTGATCTTCAATCGGTTGAATAAAACTGCATCCGCTACAATTCATGGGGGTCCTCCCTGTTACTAAAATACAATATCATTATGTTTACGTTTTAGATCCCTATATATATCGACCGGTACAATCCTCATCGTAATACTATTCTTTGCTCTTAATGTAAAAGATTGCGGAAATAACAAAAAGACCGCAGTTAAACGTCTACGCTCTCCATAATTACCAAAGCCTCTTCTTTCTCTACCTTCTAAAATGCTTGTACAGTCTCAAGCAGACCAGAGACACACCATATAGGAGCGCAGCATCCAACAGAAATGCTAGCAGATCCATACGATAGGCAGAAAGCAGATTACGCTGCCCCTCTATCTCATAAATAGTCATAAAAGAGAGCGGAAATCCTATCTGAATCCCTATGTTATCACCCGGCTCAAAAGGCAGCACATACGACAAGATGACGACCAGCCACGCAGACAGATTAATCAGCTTCCAATTGATCCCAATTGTTGGTTTCATGACACTCCGCCTTCCTCGTTTCTTTATCCCTGTTAATATATCTCTATCTATAATACACATATGGGTAATTTATATAATTTTATCCAATCACATTAGCTTGTAAAAAGCAAACTAACGAGAGTATTTTCGATACGACACAGCAATTTGGAGCGTAGCAGCATCCGAAGATTCAGCAAATAAAAGGCTGCCGGAAGATCCGACAGCCTTTTACTGTAGTACATACAATGCATAACTGGATGCGTTCGATTAGCTCGCTGGAATCTCCAGTACGTCGCCTACCTGCAGACCGGTAGGGTCGGTGATTTTGTTGTACTTGGCGAGTTCCTGCCAAGTCACACCGTATTGAAGACTGATGCGATAGAGGTTGTCGCCTTTTTGGATTGTATACGTACCTTCTTCTGCAGTCGCTGCCGGAACGGGCTTGGCCGGCTTGGTTGGCACAGCAGGTTTCGCTGGCTTCGCAGGTTTGGTCGCTGCTGGAGCTGCCGGTTTAGCCGGTTTGTCCTTGGCAGGAGCTGCTGGCTTGGTGCCTGCTGCTGGGGATGCTGCTTTGGACAGATCCAGTGTATAATTGGCGAATCCATCGGTGCCTTCGCCTGCATAAGCAATCTGCTCACTGCTGCCGCCTGCCGTCAGAGACGGTGCTGCTTTCAGGGCATCCTGTGCTTTTGGTGAAGAGGTGAATGTTACTTTGGCATTGCCTTTGACCGGAGCCAGGGACCAGTTGCCGTCCGCGGTCGGGTTGATTGTACCGTTCTCACGGATGTAATCGATAATTACCTGACGGTTCTCATCCGGAGCAGCCAGTACGATGCGTTTGCCATCAGGGTTCGCCAGCTTGGATGAAGAAGCACGATAGTTATTGGTCGCTACGATAAATTCCTGCTTGGGATCGATCGGCTTGCCATTGTACTGCAGGTTGACGATACGGTTGGCGGACTCGTTAACGAGTGTGCCTTTGGCATCGTATTTCTGCGGCTGGGTCACGTCGATCTGATAGGTTACACCATCAATAACGTCAAAGTTATACGTCGGGAAATCCATGTTGATCAGCGGCTGCTCGCCGGATTTGGATGGATCGATCTGGTTGAACTGTCCTGCAGACCATTCCAGCCAGTTTTTCACTTCTGCGCCATTTACTTTTACGGCATAGACAGTGTTTGGATATACATACAGGTCGGATACGTTTTTGATAGCAATCGTTCCTGCAGCAATATCAGTGTAATACGCCGGGCCAGAGCGTCCGCCTGCCTTGAATGGTGCACCTGCAGACAGAATAGGCAGATCTTCCACTTCTGTACCTTTCAGCTTTTGCTCCAGATACCATTTTTGTGCATTGGTTACGATCTGTATCGAAGGATCATCCTGTACCAGTGCAAAATAGCTCGTAATGCGGGAAGAGGTCTCGCCTACAGGTCCGCGCACATAATTGATGGTAGCCTGATGCTCTTTGTAGACAGCATCTACCACAGATTGGTCTACTTCAGCCAGCACTTTTTTGGCTGCTTTATCATAGACAGGACGAGCTGCTACCTGAGAGTCGGTAACTTCCCAATCCTCTCCTGTCTGCTTCAGTTCCAGATCGATGACGCCGAGATGGTCACCCCAGAATCCAGGCTCTACTGCCGGAACACCGTTAATTGTTCCTTTTTCCAGATCTACACCGGTTTTGCCTGTAAAGTCAGTACCCGGGAAGACTTTGTGTGCATGGCCGAACATGATGGCATCAATATCCGGCACCTGGCTGAGATAAAGTACCGCGTTCTCCATCATATTGGTTTGCGGAGCATCATCATAGCCGGTATGGGCAGCTGCAATAATAATGTCTGCACCTTTTTCTTTCATTTCCGGCACGAATTTTTTGGCAGTCTCCACAATATCCTTGGTGATGACCTTGCCGTTCAGGTGGCCGCCATCCCACTGCATGATTTGCGGAGTGACCAGACCGAGTACGCCTACTTTGAGCGTGTGTTTTGCTCCGGCTTCGTCGGTTACTTCTTTATCCAGAATAACGTACGGTGTAAAGTAGTTTTCGGTACCTTCACCGTTTCCGTTGTCTTTATAAATATTAGCGTTCACATAAGGGAACTTGGCACCTTTTACAGCCTGATTCAGAAAATCGAGTCCATAGTTAAACTCATGGTTACCATAGGTTGCTGCATCAAAACCGAGCGGATTCATGGCTTCATAAATCGGATGGGTCGCATTTTGAGCGAGCGGTTCGATTTTGGCTACATAATCACCCAGCGGTGTGCCTTGCAGCAGATCACCATTATCGATCAATACACTGTTCGCAGCTTCGGCGCGCGCCGCTTTAATCAGCGTTGCCGTCTTGGCGAAACCGTATTCATCCGTAGGTTTGTCTGAATAGTAATCATAGTTCACCATATTCGTGTGCAGGTCAGTTGTCTCCATCAGACGAAGCTTAACCGTTGTACCTGCAGTAGTTGTATCCGCCGCAAATGCCGGCATAGCCGTGATGCCAAACAGGTGCAGCGCTGCAATCGCCGCTACTGTTTTCTTGAGTGTCTTTTTCCCCAGATTCAAAATCAAAACCCCTCCCGAATATATTCAGCACATATACGTTCTCTGATTCTTTCAGTATAAACGCTTACACTCATCTATGTATAAAGCATATGTAAAGCGGGTGTGAAATTGATTTACGGATTTACACTACTATTTACATATTGCTGAAATAAAATGAGAGTGTAGACGCATAAAAGAGCAAAGCATATAGTGACATGATAGAATCTTATACTATCAATTGATATATTTGAAGGGATATTTGATTCATTTTTACGATTTTTACTAAATTAGTTACAAAAAAGACGTATATATAACATATATACGTCAGATATTATTCGTTTTTTTATCCAAATCCAGCAAACCAAAACAAAGGACATGCTGCTCTCTGTGATGTATGACGGCTTATATATATCCTTATTGACTCATACCGGTTGCAGGTTGATTCCCTTTGCGGTGTTTATGCTGTAAATAAGAGTCCAGAATACGATCCAGCTGTTCGGACTGGTCGATCACCCGGTGATCGCGGATTCCGTGCTCTTCGGCCATCTGGTTCAATATGCGGCGTTCCTGTTCAATCTGCTGCTCGATCTTTTTTAGGTCCAAGGAAAGCACCTCCTGTAGATTACCCCTTTCACTTCTTGCAATTACCTTATATTTGAAATAGATAAAATTTGTAGTAATACATTGTTTATACCCTAAATTCATGCTGTTGATCAAGTTTCTAGGGTCCCTATTTTATCCTTTTATTGGAAGCAAAAAATGACAAAAAATCCGGTGCCGATTCTGTAGTATGCCTGCGCATTTTACAAAATTCGTCACCGGATTATACAATCTTATGCTGAATCACTTGTTACAGGAATGCTGTCAGGTATTCGACGGAAAGGCGACTTAGCTGTTCCAGGTCTGTTTCTGACCTTCTTTGTCGGTATACTCAATCGTCTGTGGTGTAATATCAAGTACCACATAGTCGGGATCATCCGGTCCGGAGAACCAGTTTTTGAATTCGTCTTTCCAGACGCGCTGCTTCAGCTCGTCATTCGTGGACACGGCACAGGTCGCTTCGATCTCAACCACTTCGTTATTGCCGCCTTTTTCATAACCAAGCAGCAGATAGCAGTTCGGGTTCTGTTCCAGTTCATCCACTTTTTGTGTTTTGCGGTCTGTTGCCAGATGAATGTTCAGACCTTCATTATATACGGCCATATAGCGCACCTTTGGTTTATTGTTCTCCACTGTGCCAAATGCACAAAAACGGTTCTCTTCCAGTGCTTTAACGATAGATTGTTCTACTGGTGTTTGACTCATGATCAAGCTCCTTCCGCGATATGGACTTGGATAATTCAACACGCCTGTACTGCATGGCGCTGAATTTTAGATAGTACTTAACTTTGAGTGCCTATACTGGATACTTACCCGGTCAGCAAGAAGCTGAACCTTCCCGGCCTGTTCCACCTTTCCCGGATGCCTCTCTTGCTGGACAGCAGGCAGGCACTCGTCTATAATTACAGCTAGAAAAAGCGCATACGATCTGGGGGAGCTGGGCTAGCCGGCTGAGAGTGTATTCGACCAATACAGACCCTTTACCTGATCTGGATAATGCCAGCGTAGGAAGCGAATCAAGCATTGTATGTGTCTCATACGATATGCACCTATGACGTCCCGATCCGGGGCGCTTTTTTTATATCTTTTTATATAGAAGGAAGAAGGGGTAACGAAATGAACAGACACTGGAACAAGCTTCTGCCGCTATTGGCGGTATGCCTGCTGCTTATCACGGCAGGATGCGGAGGTCAGAGCGGAAGCAGCAGTCCGGCAGCCGGCGGTCAGGACACCGCAGGCACGAGCGGCAGCGCACTTAAGGATGTACAGGTCGTGCTGGACTGGACACCGAATACGAACCATACCGGTCTCTATGTCGCCCAGCAGATGGGTTACTACAAGGATGCCGGATTAAATGTAGAGATTATTGCGCCGGGACAGGGCGGTGCAGATACGATGGTCGCCTCGGGCAAAGTGCCATTTGGCATCAGCTATCAGGAGAGCGTGACCCAGGCCCGTGTGCAGGGTGTACCGCTCGTCTCCATTGCAGCCGTGATTCAGCATAACACTTCCGGTTTTGCTTCGCCGGTCGACCGCGGAATCAAGACGCCCAAGGATATGGAAGGCAAATCTTATGGCGCATGGGGCTCACCGGTTGAGGAAGCGGTTATGAAATCGATCATGACGACTGACGGCGGGGATGTAACCAAGGTGAAAAGCGTCAATATCGGGGACGCCGACTTTTTCACAGCGGTTAAAAAAGGCATCGACTTTGCCTGGATCTTCTACGGCTGGACCGGCGTGGAGGCCGAACTGCGCGGAGAGCCGCTCAACATGATGTACGTCAAGGATTATTCACCGAATCTGGACTATTACACACCGGTCATCGTGACCAACGAGAAGCAGATTCAGCAGGACCCCGATCTGGTCAAGGCATTCATGGCAGCAACCGCCAAGGGCTATGAATATACAATCGCCAATCCGGACAAAGCCGCAGATATTCTGATCCAGGCGGTACCGGATCTGGACCCTGAACTGGTCCAAGCCAGCCAGAAGTGGCTGTCACCCAAATATCAGGATGATGCCAAACAGTGGGGCATGCAGAAGCCTGAGATCTGGTCCGGTTATGCCGACTGGATGTATGAACAGGGTCTGCTCGACGACAAGCTGGATGCTTCCAAGGCATTTACCAACGACTATCTGCCTGCAGCAGACAGTAGTAAATAAGAAGCAAAATCAAGCAGTACGGCTCCCGGGCGCTGAATCGCCGGCCGTATCGCTGCCGGTATCATTAATTTATTTTGCCTGATCGAATTCAATACTACAGTCATTCTACCAGGAGGTTATTAAATCATGGCTACGACACTACTGAGCATTCAGGTCATTCCGAAGACCGTTAATAATGAAAATTCCTATGATTACGTCGATGCCGCGATTGCGGTCATTCAGGCTTCCGGACTGAAATATGAAGTGCATCCGCTGGAGACGACGCTGGAAGGCGAACTTCCGCAGCTGCTGGAGGTTGTACAGAAGATGCATGAGGCGCTGGTGGAAAAGGGCAGCCCGAGTATCATTTCCCAGATCAAAATCGCACATAATCCATCCGGCATCAGCATGGACGGATTAACGGAGAAATACCGCTAATGTCCATCAGAGCATGGTGGAAAGGCATATGGCCGCCCTTTGGGGCGGTCGTTTTGTTACTGGTGCTATGGCAGATGGCTACCTCCCTTTTCCAGATTGAGGACTGGATTCTGCCAAGTCCCGCCCGGATCGCCCGGGAAGCGGAGAAAAGCTACGTCAGTCTGCTCGGGCATACATGGGCGACGCTGAAGCTGACACTGGCCGGATTCGGCATCGGGGCAGCGACCGGATTGATCGTCGCCGGTGTGCTGCACTATATTCCGTTTCTGCGACGGGCCCTCTATCCGCTGCTGATCCTGAGCCAGAATATTCCACTGATCGCCCTCGGGCCGCTGCTCATTATCTGGTTCGGATTCGGGCTATTGTCCAAGCTGATCGTGATTGTGCTGGTCTGCTTTTTCCCGATTACGGTGGCTGCACTTGGCGGGCTCGCCGGGACCGACCGTACGATGATGAATTATATGCAGATGATCGGCGCGACGCGGGGCCAGATTTTCTGGAAGCTGGAACTGCCCTACAGTCTGCCGTCGATCTTTTCCGGACTCAAGATCGCCGCTACCTACAGCATCATGGGCGCGATTATCGCGGAATGGATCAGCAGCAGCGAAGGTCTTGGCTATTATATGCTGCTGCAGCAGTCTGCCTTCCGCACCGACCGCATGTTTGTTGCGATCATGATCGTGATCGCCTTTAGCTTGATCATGTTCTCGCTGATCGTGCTGCTGGAGAAATGGTGTGTACGCTGGCAAAATGGCAGTAGCGCCATTAGTAAAGGAGGAACCGATCGTGTCTGAACAACCCGGCCTAGCAATCACAACAGGAGAAATGGCGGAGCAGGAGAAAAATGTCTCTGCTGCCGACTCCCCGACAATTCGCACTCCCTTCCTGGAGCTGCGCGGAATCAGCAAGTCCTTTGCCCAGGGAAAACAGCAGCTGCAGGTGATGGAAAATATCTCGCTGACCGTGCATGAAGGTGAATTTGTATCGGTGATCGGACCTTCCGGTTCCGGCAAAAGCACACTGCTGCAGATGATCGGCGGCGTCATGCTGCCGGATCAAGGCGATATTATGCTGCAGGGGCAGCGGATTAACGGACTCAAAGGCAAAGCCGGCTATATGCCGCAGCAGCCTGCCCTGCTGCCCTGGCGGACGATCGAGAAGAATGTGATCCTCGCTCGCGAGACAGCCGGGTTGCCGCGTCAGGAATCACTGAATCTGGCTCGTACATGGCTGGATAAAGTGGGCCTGGGCGAATTCGCGCGTGCCTATCCGCATACCCTGTCCGGCGGCATGCAGCAGCGGGTTGCCTTTTTGCGGGCACTGCTCGGACCGCAGTCACTGCTCTGTCTGGATGAGCCGTTCAGCGCACTGGACGCTTTTACCCGCAGCGAGATGCAGTCCTGGCTGCTGCGGATCTGGGAGGAGAACCGGCGGTCGGTCGTCTTTATTACGCATCATATCGAAGAGGCACTGCTGCTCTCGGATACGATCTACGTGCTGTCCAGCCGTCCGGCTCATGTGATGCAGAAGGTCAACGTGCCTTTTCCAAGACCACGGCGTGAGGAACTGACGGATACGCCGGAATTTATCACGCTGCGCAGACAGCTGACCGAAGCGCTGCGAGCGGAGTTGAATGTGCGATGAGCGATTCTATTTTTCTTTCCCCTCTCCATGCTCATCGGCTGGCGGAAAAGCAGGTTCCGCAGCAGCGACTGTCTCCGTTGATCGATAGTCATATTCATCTCGACCAGTATGGGGATGACGAGATACAGCAGATGATGCAGGGCCTGCCGGAGCATCAGGTAGAGTCGGTCGTTGCTGTCTCGATGAACATGGATTCCTGTCAGCGGACCCGTCAGCTCGCCCGGCGTTATCCGGGCTTCGTGCATTCTGCGTATGGATATCATCCCGAGCAGCCGCTTCCTGATGATCAGCAGACACTGGAGCTGCTGGAATGGATAGAATCCCGCATCGATAGTGCTGTGGCAGTCGGCGAGATCGGGCTGCCCTATTACCGTCGTCAAGAGCTGGCCGGGCAGGGTCAAGCACTGGACGAAGATGGATATATCCGGCTGCTGGAACAGTATATGCAGCTGGCTGCCCGGCATGACAAGCCGGTGGTACTCCATGCCGTCTATGAGGACGCCGATACGGTCTGCCAGCTGCTGGAGCAGTATCGTATCCAGCGGGCGCATTTCCACTGGTTCAAGGGCTCCGAAGCCACGATCAAGCAGATGGTACGGCGAGGATATCATATTTCCTTTACACCGGATATTGTGTATGAACCGGAGATCCGCCGACTGGCCGCACTTTATCCGCGTGAGCTGGTGATGGCCGAGACGGATGGCCCCTGGCCGTTTGAAGAACCTTTTGCCGGGCAGTCTACTCATCCGCGCATGACTGCAGACGTATGCCGGACATGGGCAGAGATCCAGGGATTGAGCGAACGGGAAGCGCGGCAGATTCTGTATACTAATACATGTGCCTTTTACCGGATCAATCAATGATGTATCCATGATTCGCTCAGTACAAAATGCAGAGAGATTTCTGTTCATGCAAAAAAAGCCTGATCCGTATAGAAGGATGGATTCCTTCATGCAGATCAGGCTTTTATTTGTATATTGACATCCGGAGGCTTCTCAAAAGCCCTAACCATCACTCTTCATCGAAGGTATCGGGCTCAGCCATACGAGCAGCATCGAGAACAGCTGCTCCATCTGCAGCGGCTTGCTGAGATAATCGGAGGCTCCTGCCTGCAGGCAGCGCTGACGGTCATCCTTCATCGCTTTGGCGGTCAGGGCGATAATCGGCAGGTCTTTCCATTGCGGCTGACTGCGGATATTCTCCATCGTCTTGTAGCCGTCCATGATCGGCATCATAATATCCATCAGAACCAGATCCGGCTGGCCCTGCTCCATCATTTCCAGTGCTTCCTTGCCGTTGTAGGCACTCATGACTTCCACGCCTTTGGATTTGAGGGCACCTTCCAGAGCGAAAATATTACGGAAGTCATCATCGACTACCAGTACTTTTTTGCCCTGCAGTACTTTCAGCTCCTCCGGCAGACCGGCGGGCACGGAAGATGCCGTTTCCGGGCTGTTCGGTGTAGTGTCTTCGGGCATCGAAGGAATATACAGTGTAAATGTACTTCCCTGGCCCACTTCACTCTCCACCGTAATAAAGCCGCCCAGCAATTGCGAAAACTCGCGGCAAATCGATAATCCTAATCCGGTTCCGCCATAATCACGATCCGTACGGGCACCGTCCGCCTGACGGAATGCTTCAAAAACAACCTGCTGCTTGTCCGCCGCGATGCCAATCCCGGTATCGGTTACCGAGATGGCGAGCATGCTCTCCGCGTCTTCCGGCAGGCTGTAACCCTCCGCCAGCTTGGCTTTGTCTGCTGGAGCAATCCGCAGTTGTACTGTGCCCTCGCTCGTGAACTTGAATGCATTGGAGAGCAGATTTTTGAGGATTTGCTGCAGTCTTTTGCCATCCGTATAAAAAGTGGGCGGTGCATCATCATCGACTTCATTGTAGAACTCTAGATTTTTCTGTTCAGCCAGTTTGTTGAAGTTATAACCCATTACTTCCGGAATATCATGGATGGAAATGAGTTCACGCTGTACTTCCACCATGCCCGCTTCCACTTTGGACAGATCCAGAATATCGTCAATCAGTGCCAGCAGATCCTGGGCAGAGCGGTTAATGATATGGCCATACCCAGGCATCTCATCTTTGTCATCCCTCGGCTGACTCTCGGCAATCAGCTGGGATAGGATCAGAATGCTGTTCATCGGTGTACGCAGCTCATGTGACATATTGGCCAGAAATTCGGTCTTGTAGCTCGAACTGAGCTTGAGCTGTTCGGCATACAATTCCAGTTCCTGCCGGGTCGTTTCCAGTTCCTGCGCTTTGTTCTCCGCAAAACTTGTACGTTCCCGCAGCTGCTCGTTGGTCGTCTGCAGTTCTTCCTGCTGTACCTGCAGTTCTTCCTGCTGGGTCTGCAGCTCTTCCTGCTGCATCTGCAGTTCCTTATTCATCATACTGCTGTTGCGCAGCAGTTCTTCGACCTGCATCCGGTTCTCGATATTGCTGATAATCGCCCCAAAGCTGCTGCAGATCTGATCAATCAGCTGACAGTGACGCGATGCAAACTTCGACGCCGCTCCAAGCTCCAGTACCGCTACCGTACGTCCGGCAAAGATAATCGGTGTTACGACGATCTGCTGGGGAATGCTGTAGCCAAGTCCCGTCTGAATGCGAATCGGATGGTCTTCATCGGCTGTCAGCGTATGTGCCTTTTGCTCCATCGCTGCACGTCCGATGACGCCCTCTCCGGGATTGAATCCAGGAACGGTACCCGACATTTCTCCATAGGCGCCATACGAATACTCAAGTTGAAACTGGTCTCCCTTGACCTCTGGATGGACATAATAGAATAATCCATACGAAGCTTCCAGCAGAGGAACGATTCTCGTCAGCAGCTTTTCCGCCAGTTCGGGAGTATTATTGATTTCCTGATATACATTTCCGATCTGGGCCAGCTGTGTCTGCACCCAGTTCGTATCTTCCATCCGGGAAGCAGCTTCCTGCATTTTGCGGTTATACTCTACCAGCGCCATGGACATGGTGTTGAATGCCTGTGCAATATTCGCTACTTCATCTTTGCCTTTGATCTCCAAGTAAGGAATCTCGTGAATCTTGTCAAAATTCACATTGGTGATGACATGTGTCACCTTTTGAAGGCGGCCTGTCGTCCGGCGAATCGTCCAGAGTGAAATGATGATACCTGCCAGCAGCAGGATAAAGGAGAGCATTCCTGTCATCACCCATCGTTCCGACATCAAGGTATATTGTAAAAAGAACCCTTCTATAATAATAAATAGGATTGCCAGCATTAGCATAAAACTAAACCCAATAATCTGTTGGTGTTTATAATTCATAAATATTGCATTCTTCCTCTCTCTTGATGTAGGCGAGATTATAGCAGAAACGCTGGCTGAATATACTCTCAATGATACGTGAACATTGGTACTTTGTCTGTAGAAACTTGGACTTATTTTCATCTAATAGTAAATGGTATTTTGCTTACGAAAACAAAACGCCATAATTTCGTTAGTGAAAGCAATCCATTTCGTGCTGTACTTGAGGGATTAGCTGTCGCATAGAGATTCCAATCGGTCACTCTGCTGACTCATTGTTACATGAACTCTTCCGTTTTCCCCTTGACGCATCTCTTTGTTCCGGTATACGATTTGGAATGCTTCATGACCGGATACGCAGTGTAATTGTATCCGTATAGCCTATTTGCACGGAGTCATATATGGCAATACTGAAACTCAAGCAGGAAGAAGGAATCATACGTATGTCCAAGCAAACCAACCGGGCAATGGTAACGGTCGGACTACTGGCTGCACTCTTCATCGGGGCGCTGGATTCGACGGTTGTCAGCACGGCTTCACCACGTATTATCGACTCACTGGGTGGTCTCAGCCTGATCAGCTGGATCTTTTCCATTTATACATTGACGACCTGTATCGCTACACCGATCTTTGGCAAGCTGGGCGACCTGTACGGACGCAAGCTGGTGTTCGCGATCGGACTCGGATTATTCATCCTCGGTTCGGTATTGTGCGGATTCGCCGGTTCCATGACCGAATTGATCTGGTACCGGGCGCTGCAGGGCATTGGTGCAGGTGCACTTACACCGGTTACCTTTACCATTGTCGGCGATCTGTATCCGGGCAAGGAACGGGCCAAAGTACAGGGGATTTTCTCCTCTGTGTGGTCAATTGCCGGATTATTCGGGCCGCTCGTCGGCGGTTACTTCGTCGATTATATCTCCTGGCGCTGGATTTTCTTTATTAATCTGCCGGTTGGCGTTATCGCAATTCTATTTATCTTTATGTACTATCATGAATCGTTTGAGAAGCAGCAAAAGGCGATTGATTATGCCGGTGCACTCACTTTTACCATCGGGATGACCGCGCTGCTGCTGGCATTGCTGACCGGAGGCGAGGAGTATGCATGGACGTCGCCCATTATTATCGGCCTGTTTGTTGTTACGATAATCTTCCTCGGGCTGTTCCTGCGGATTGAAAAACGAGCGCAGGAGCCGATGCTTCCCCTGTCGCTGTTCCGTACCAGCGTGCTGACGGTTCCTTACATTCTGGCCTTTACTACCCGTTGGACGGTGATGGGGGTTACCGTATACTGTGCGCTATGGCTGCAGGATGTGTCGGGATACAGTGCGACTTTTGCCGGTCTGGCACTGATGCCAATGTCGATCGCCTGGCCGATCGCTTCCACGCTGTCGGGGCGACTAATGTACAAGCTGGGCGCCAAATCGCTGATTATTTTCGGTTCGGCACTGGCGGTTATCGGTAGTCTGCTGGTCGCTGTAATGGACTCCGGTTCGCCTTATCTCATTATTGTCGCCTCGTTGGTATTGATCGGATTTGGCATGGGCTGTATCGTAACTCCGTCCATGGTCATTATTCAGGGCGCAGTAGGCTTCCAGATGCGCAGTGTGGCGACGTCCACCAATACGCTGATGAACTCGCTCGGACAGACCGTCAGCGTCGCAGTATTCGGACTCGTATTCAACGCGTTCGTTACCCACGGTACAGCGAGCGAGCTGGCGCTTGGCATTCATTATGTATTTATCCTGATGCTCGCAGTGGCTGTCCTGAATCTGCTGGTCGCCCTGTTCCTGCCGCCAAGCAGCAGGCTGCTGAATCATCAGCAGTAACACATCCGGGCTAATTCTGATTTGGATGACGGATTGATCTGCCGGAGCAAGAGAGCAGCGATTACAGACTCCGCTGTAAATGATTTTCCCACAATACAAAAGGCTGCGATTCCCCGGTATGAGGGAGCGCAGCCTTTTTGCATGACCATTTTACTGAAAATAAAAACAATACAGACTTGTTCATTGTTCCCAATCCGCTGCTCGGTGGCTGCGGCTATACCAGCCGCTGATCTGTTCCGCCTCCCGGCGCTCCAATCGGTTGGCCTGGAAAGTAGCATGTCCTGCCGCGATATACAAACGGAGCGTCAGCAGATGCTGGCGACGCTGCAGCCGACTGCCGGTAAAGCTGAAAGCTTCAATATGCTTCCATAACACACAGTGTGTATAGTGGGACACGTACCGATTCGCGATAATCAGCCGCTCTCCCTCCAGTGCAGCACCGGAGCGGCGATAACGACCGTAATCCAGCAGCACAATGACCAGTATCAGCACGAGACCGATCAGCAGGCCATACATCGACAGGAAATAGGTACCTACCGCGGTAATAATGCCGCCGATCAGCAGTCCCGGCCATACATATGCCCAGAGCGCCCGGGATGGTGAACGATACTCCGGCTTGCGGTACAGAAATCCAGGCACAACCGAGTCGAGCAGCGTCTGCACTTCGCTTCTGCGGATAAAGGGATGCAGCACAGGTACCTTGGCATCCCTGCCGGAGGAGACGACATGCAGCTGAATCTGGGCAAAGCCGAGCCAGCGGCGAATCGCGCTTTCCTTGACGGTAACCGCCTGCACATGCTTCGGGTGGAACACGAACTGCCTGCGTTCCAGCAGTCCATAGCGGACAGACAGCCGCTCCCCGCTGCGATAGACGGAGAATCCGGCGTATTTGACAATAAACAGCACGAGCGACAGCAGCCAGGCAAAAATCAGACCGATCAGCACCGCTCCCAACAGTGCCTGAATACCGGTAATATACCCCCGTGCATTATCCATCAGCTGGTTCACCAAACTGCCGGGCAGAAGATCACCGGCAAAAGAATAAATACCCGCGATAAAAGCCAGTCCCAATCCCAGGTTCAGCTCGGTCAGCGCCGCTCGCAGCAGCTGCGGAGTGGTCAACCGGTATAACAGCTGTGGCACGAGCTGCGGCGAACTGGCGGTACCGTTCGGAAAATTACCAGCACCGCTGCCCCTTCTACCATTCCCCAAGGAAGCAGAAGAATTCGGCAAACCATCACCTTCATCTCCTGTATGATTGCGCGGAGAATCGTCATTTTCTGCTGTTGTGTCTGCAGGTTCGGAAGAAGATCCCGGTCGCATTTCCATGGTAACGGCAGCTTGCTCCAGCATTCCCTGCAGACGTTCCGCTTCGGCAGAAGACAGTACTTCCAGCACGGCATCTCCATCTGAACTTCCTCCCGGCGTCTCGATCTTGAGTTGTACAACACCGAGCAGGCGCTGAATCAGCGGCTGTTCAATACTGACCGAGTGAATCCGCGAATAATAGATGGCTTTCTCCCGGCGCTGAAGCAGTCCGCTTCGGATCACCAGGCGATCTTCTTCCTCCTGGTAGGTGAACCGGCGCCAGGCAGCGAACTGATACAGCCCACTCAGCAGGAGCAGCAGCAGTACTCCGCCGATCGTCCAGTACACCGACGCAGACAGACCATCACCGCTGATGATCCGTACAGCAGCCAGCACGAGCAGGAAAGCCAGATTCTTAACGGTACGCAGCAGTGCAAAAGCGACATACAATAGGTGCATCCGGCGCGGCTGCTGATTCATTCGTCTACCCTCCGTGCCAGACGTCCGATCTGCTGCTTGAGCTGCTCCGCTTCCTCCAGCTTCACTCCGGCAATAGTATGAGTGGTCGCCGCAGTAACAATATGTACCTCTGCCAGACGATAACGCCGCAGAATCGGTCCAATCTCCAGTTCCACATGCTGTACCTTGCTCATCGGGACGAGCGTCTCACTGATAAAAAACAGCCCGTTATGTATCTCCAGCTCTTCATCCGATACGGCGAACCGGAAACGGTTGTACCGGACCGATGGGGCGATCATCACGTAGAACACGATCAGCAGCACACCCAGACCGATCAGTGCCGTCTTCAGCCACCATGGCATCTCAAACCAGCCCAGCCAGCCCGGCAGCAGTGCAATCGCCGCCAGGATCAGCAGGAAGATTCCATAGCCGATCAGTGCTCCCAGACGCTCTGCGGATTTCCAGTCCGGATGAAGTGGTCTCATTTTGGCTCCGGTAAATGACATCCTGTTCCTCCTTTGCTCATCAAGCAATATTTGTTCATCCGTATACGCTTTGCTCATTTACAAAAGTATACGTTAACAGTATATACACTATCTGCCTGCTTTTGGTGTCGATCTCTCCATATTTGATTGCTAGTATTACCAAAAACAAATAAAAAGCCGCCAGGACGGCAATAACACTTCACGAAGAAATGTCGTTTCCATTCTGGCGGCTGCTATCTCGCTGACAGGAAGATTGGTGAACGCTGCATTATCTCTAACTCTGCCAAATCTCCAAATTTAACGTTTATTGAACCCTTTTTTATCTAAAAATTCTTTGAGCTGCATCCGCGAAGGAGTGGTAAACTTCTGAGCCATCAGCGCAGACCATGGTGTATTCTTGGCTCCCGCTGTACGAACGGATAGATAGTTCGCCATCTGTTCATCATACTCTTTTACACTCTGCTCGGTCGCAGCGGTATCATAGGATTCATGATGCAGTACGGCCTTGAGCGGCAGCCTCGGGCGCAGGTCCGGCTCCTGATTCGGATAACCGATACACATGCCGTATACCGGATAGACCAGCTCCGGCAGACCGAGCAGTGCGGCGGCCCCTTCGATATCGTTGCGGATTCCGCCGATATAGACGATGCCCAGTCCCATCGACTCGGCAGCAACGGCTGCATTCTGGGCAGCAAGCGTCACATCGGCGGTAGCTACGATAAAGTTCTCAACCGCATCGGTATATGATTCCTGCTCTGGCGCGTGCTGCTGTACTGCCTTTTCCAGACGATACAGATCGGCACACCAGACGAGAAAGACCGGACATTCCACGATATAACGCTGATTGCCGGCCAGCTCGGACAACTGAGCCTTGCGCTTTGGATCGCGGATGGCAATGACGCTGTAAGCCTGCACGTTACTGGAGCTGGAGGCCATCTGCCCAGCAGCAATAATCGTCTCCAGCTGTTCATCGGTGACCGGGTCCGGCTTGTAACTGCGAATTGAGCGGTGATTCATTAACAGATTAATCGTATCGTTCACGGTTGCACTACACTCCTGTCTATACAATGTAATCGTATCTTAACCATGCGCAGGATCAGATGAAGCAGACTGTATCCTGCACATTATAATACACAATACTGTAATGCTGCAGAAGCGGAACGAAAACCTACATCTGCACGGGTCGGAGACACTCATGCTGCTTACAGCGAGCCCAACCAGATCGTCAATCCAACAAATCCGGCCCAACCCATGATCTGCAGCAGCCCGATCGTCAGGCTGGTCATCGCAAATCCCCTGCCGCGTGAAGAACGCAGCGATAATATCGCAAATACAAGTGACAAGAGGATAATCGCCACCGAGACGACCAGTCCCACTATAACAAGCATCGGCATCACGCCAAATTCCGCATTGGCGGCAACCAGAATAATAAATAAACACACAACGCCCGACATGCTGATCAGACCGATCAGGCTCAGTACAAATGATATGAGTGCCATAACGAACCGATCCCTGCCAGTCTGCTGATCGGGATGCTCTGGTTGATGCAGCGGATAATACCCATTCGGAGGCGACCGGTAACCCGGCAGCGGTGGTGGTGTCTGATACGGTTGGCCCTGCTGGCCGGAATGATCTTCGTGCATAATACCCTCCCAAAAGACTATAAAATCGTCTGCATCCCAGACTATCTACCTTCAGGAGTATAGTATACCTTATTTGCCAGTATGGAGCTGCGGCTTTTGCAGCTTGATCCGCTGCAGACGCAGTGCATTCAGTACGACCGAGACGGAGCTGAATGCCATTGCCGCTCCGGCCAGCCATGGCGCCAGCAGCCCCGCAGCCGCCACCGGAATGCCGATCACATTGTAAGCGAGCGCCCAGAACAGATTCTGGCGGATATTGCGAATCGTACGGCGGCTGATCAGGATCGCATCGGCGATACCGTTCAGATCCCCGCGCATCAGGGTGACATCCGCCGCTTCCATCGCTACATCGGTGCCGGTGCCGATCGCAATGCCGGTATCTGCGGTTGCCAGTGCCGGCGCATCATTGATCCCATCTCCGACCATGGCGACGATGCGGCCTTCCTGCTGTAGACGCTTGATCTCGGCGGCTTTGCCTTCCGGCAGTACGCCGGCCAGAATGCGGTCCACTCCGGTCTGCTGCCCGATTGCCCGGGCCGTGCGTTCATTGTCACCGGTAATCATGATCACTTCCATGCCCATATGCCGCAGACGCTGTATCGCCTCTCTGGACGTCTCCTTGACCGTATCGGCGACAGCCAGCCAGCCGGTATACTGGCCATTCACTGCCGTGAGCATTACGGTTTTGCCCTGGCTTTCCACCTGCTGTACTTCTTCTTCCAGATTATTGCCGGAGATGCCTGCTTCCTGCAGCAGCAGCCGGGTGCCGATCAGCAGCTGCTGTCCACCAATGACAGCCCGGATACCTTTCCCGGGTATATTTTCAAATGATTGCACCGGGCTGGCAGCAATATCACGTTCCTGCAGCCCCTGTACAATCGCCCGGGCCAGCGGATG
Source organism: Paenibacillus sp. Z6-24 (assembly GCF_054161335.1). NCBI lineage: Bacteria > Bacillati > Bacillota > Bacilli > Caryophanales > Paenibacillaceae > Paenibacillus > Paenibacillus sp. Z6-24. The sequence continues at coordinate 4,680,246 of NZ_CP096398.1, forward strand.
TTCGGAAGCAGCTTCTGCACTGGCGATAGCCCGCAGCCAGACCCGCTCTTCCAGTCCGTTTGTTCCCGGAACAAAATGAACATCGGTCAGCACCGGCTCGCCGCGTGTAATCGTACCCGTCTTGTCCAGTACGATGGTATTCACCTTATGGGCGGCTTCCAGATGTTCGCCGCCCTTGAACAGAATGCCGTATTCCGCCGCCCGGCCCGATCCGGCCATAATGGACGTTGGTGTAGCGAGACCGAGCGCACATGGACAGGCGATGACGAGCACGGCGATCGCCTTTTCCAGTGCACTACTAAAGTTGCCCGGTTCCAGACCGAGATACCAGACGCCAAAGGTCAGCAGCGCAATCCCGACCACAATCGGTACAAATATGCCTGAGATCACATCAGCCATCCGCTGAATCGGGGCTTTGGATACCTGTGCTTCCTCGACGACCCGGATAATCTGGGCGAGTGCGGTATCCCGTCCTACCCGATTCACCCGGAAGCGCAGCCGTCCATTCTGATTGATCGTCGCTCCGATCACCGCATCGCCGACCGTTTTGTCGACCGGCAGACTCTCACCGGTGAGCATCGACTCATCGACCGAAGACTGTCCTTCCAGCACCTCGCCATCCACGGGAATTTTCTCACCCGGTTTGACGATAACAATATCATGGAGCTGCACATCATCGACGGGTATCTCCATCTCCCCGCCGTCCCGCTCGACTCGTGCCGTCTGGGCACGCAGATTCATCAAGCTGCGGATCGCTTCGGAAGAACGACCTTTGGCCCGGTGCTCAAACCATTTACCAAGCAAGATCAGCGTCACCAGAATCGAGCTGACTTCAAAATAAAGCTCCACCTGTGTTCCCGGTACGAATACCGAGCGAACAATCAGGAACAGACTGTAAAAGTAAGCTGCCGATGTACCGAGTGCGACCAGAACATCCATATTGGCACTGCCGCTGCGAAGCGCTTTGTACGCGCCCACATAGAACTGCCAGCCGATAACAAACTGCACCGGTGTCGCCAGAATCAGCTGAAACCATGGATTCATCAGAATCGAAGGGGTGCTGATCCATGAGGTGATGCTAAAATGACCGAGCATCGCCCACAGCAGCGGCAGCGATAATACCGCCGAGATGATCAGTTTCCACTTGCGCATGATCGCTTCCCGCTCGCGCCGCTGCTCAATGCCTTCCTCATGCTTCGGTTCGGCTTTGTAGCCGAGTTTTTCCACTTTGCGGGTAATCTCTTCCAGTGTCACGCTGCCCGGATTGTACTGCACCCGCGCGGTCTCCAGCGCCAGGTTCACATTGACTTCGGATACTCCCTCCATCCGCCGGATTCCTTTCTCGATTCGGGTCGCACAGGCGGCGCAGGTCATGCCCATAATATCGAGATCGGCAGTTTCCTTGAGCGGCTGGTAGCCGAGCTGTTCAATCTTGCGCTCGACGGTGGCTTCATCAATTTGTGCCGGGTCATAGATTACCGAAGCACGTTCTAGCGCCAGGTTCACATTGGCTTCCTGCACGCCTTCCAGTCGGCGCAGACCTTTCTCGATTCGGGCCGAGCAGGCCGCACAGGTCATACCGCCGATCTGCAATTGCAGCTGACGTGCAGAATGATCGGCAGCTGTACCTGATGGCAGTGTATCCGCTGCAGAATCGTTAGCAGCGTTGTGTGGATTATTCATACGATAACCTCCTCTTATCCTGTTAGGATCTGTTGCATCATATTCTTTATCCAAAATACCCCCAGGGGGTACATATAAGTGTTAAATAAAAGCCCGTATGGGCTTGGTTCCGCGCTTATTGAATACGTGTTGTTGACAGCGTTATTAAAAAGACAACGCCGGATTGGCATCCGACATTAGCACCTGAAAACATCATCTGCCATCAGGTGCCCATGCGGCTGCCCTGTCCTATTCGTGAATGAGTAATGGTTCTCAGGCTCCTGCCGAGATAACATCGTATCCCTGATCTTCGATTGCTTGGGTCAATTTAACGACATCCAGCTGTTGTGCATCGTATTCGATGTTCACGGATTTGGCCTCCAGATTTACTTTTCCCTTGGCGCCGATCTCAGCAAGTGCCCCCTCTACGGATTGTACGCAGTGCTGGCAGGACATGCCTTCCACTTCCAGCGTTACATTTGTCATTTGTGTCATGATTTATTCCTCCTTCAAAATATATGTTGGATCGTCATCCAGATGGATGTTGGATCGTCATCCAGATGGATGTTGGATCGTCATCCATCTAACACATCACGTTATTTCAACAATTTATTAATCGTAATCAGCAGCTCGTCAATCACTTCATTCTCTCCGGCTTCAATACGTTCGACTACGCAGCTCTTCATATGACCTTCCAGCAGCAGGCGGCCGACCGAATTGAGTGCAGACTGGGCAGCGGCGATCTGATTCAGCACGTCATCGCAGTAGGTATCCTTTTCGATCATGCCCTTGATGCCGCGAATCTGTCCTTCTACCCGATTGAGACGACGAACCATATTCGTCTTCATTTCTTCGGAATGATGGCTGCGCCGGATACTGCTGCATTCCGTATGATCTGCCAGCGCAGTATTCGGCGAACGATCCTCATGGACCATTTCTGTTTCTTCCATCGTACAGCCTCCTCTTTCACCTGCCCGTATATCTGATGGATAGACATGTCAGGGTAAATGATTTTACAACCCAATCATAACATACCCCGTGGGGGTATTCAATAACTTCATATACTATTGTTTTAATTTAAGTAAAAAGTATTTAAAATTCGACGTATTTCTTCCCTGAACCAATTCACGAACATATGCGAAATATGTTAAACTAAACGAGCATATTTTACTATTTTTGGAATTCGGCGCACTGACTCAGCCGGACATTCTTCCTTTATACCCCTGTTCTATCCGCCCTCTTTGATCCGGCAAAATTCGGCCGGGCTCGCGACCGTCTATTTTATACATATTATGGAAGAAGGGGAATCATATGTCCAAAACCGATCGTTATCAGCAGATGATGGAGCAGACCCGGATTCGTTTTCTGCAGGACGCTGAGTTGAAAATGCAAGATTTGCGTATTCGCTTTCATACTTATTATGACGATCCCTCCCCTGTCGGCATACCCGAACTTCAGTATGCCATTCATCGCCATGCCCATGCGATCAAGGGACTGGCACTCATTCTGTCCTATGAAGAGATGGATGAGGTATGCAACGATATCCTGGCGATTGTGCTGCAGGAACCGCCACGAGATTGTACCCTGGTGGAGATGGAGCACTTGGACAGGCTGGTGACGACGCTGGAGCATCTGCTGGAAAAGGCCTCTTCCTGATCCATACAGCATTGGTCTCTTCAGTATTTCCTGTTACAATAGATCAGGCTGACAGAGCAAATGATACAGAGAAAGGGGCCTTTTTCCCATTGGCACAGTTATTTTTTAAATATGGCGCGATGAACAGCGGCAAGTCGATCGAGATCCTCAAAGTTGCCCATAACTACGAAGAACAAAACAAGCATGTTCTGATTTTTACCTCGGCGCTCGATACGCGCGATGAGATGGGTTATGTCTCCTCCCGGATCGGTGTACGCCGTCAGGCAATTGCCATACATGAAGATACGGACATCTACTCGATTGTCCAGAACTATACACCCAAGCCTTCCTGCCTCCTGATCGATGAATGCCAGTTTCTGAAAAAGGAAGCGGTCCTGCAGCTGGTCGGTATTGTAGATGAACTGAATATCCCGGTCATGGGATTCGGACTGAAAAATGATTTCCAGAATCATCTCTTCGAAGGCAGCAAGTATATGCTGCTCTATGCAGACAAAATCGAGGAAATGAAGACGATCTGCTGGTTCTGCGAGCGCAAAGCCACGATGAACCTGCGCATGAAGGACGGACGTCCCGTATATACCGGGGAACAGATCCAGATTGGCGGCAACGAGAGTTATTATCCAGTGTGCCGCAAATGCTACAATAATCCGCCAATTTGAGCGGGTGTGGGCAGGACAGTGAGCAGGATCGCCGATCTGAACGGATGCGGAAAGTAGGCAGTGTTGCAGGATGAGTGTACATCCGTGCGGTTGTTCGCTGGATAGCGATAGAATGCGTGTAATGACAAAAGGCTGACGATTGCACGGTGGGTGCATGAAGTCGGCCTTTTTGGTTTTTGCAGAAATGAGCAGGGTGGTGATGTTCATTTGTGTTTTTGGCCTCTTACTCTATAAGCCTAATCTATGAGGTTATATCTGCTTCCTTGTGTTGTAGTTATCATGTATTGCTGCTTTTCCTGCAATGTATGATTAACCATGCATTCCCTGCCTTTGACGGCGCAGATCCAGCAGCAGGAGAAGCCCCATCCAGAGCAGGGCGATCATGTGCAGACCGGCCGCTATCATGCCGCCAGTCATTTGCAATTGGCTGGTGACGACCTGCCATAGATTGTAGGTAATGGTCAGGCTGAGCAGGGCAGCCAGTCCAAACCATCTGCGGTCCAGCATGGCTGTGAACAGCAGCAGAATCAGGGCGGGGATGCTGTAACGTTCGTGAATTTCCGTCGGCAGCATAAAGAAGGCAAAGGATATCCAGACTCCTGTTTTGAGCAGGGCAGCGGTATCGATGGTATGCAGCTTCCAGAGATACACCCCCGCATAGAGGACTGCGAGCAGCAGCAGGATGAAGCCGACATCACGCAGCGAGAGGATGCCCCAAAAGCGTACCGTATCACTCGTATCCGGAGCGGTGCCGACCAGATAGTACCAGATATTCAGCGCGTTCATCGTCACCTGGGTATACATGCCGACCGCGCTCAGATAGGCGGATCGGATCATCGCCTGCAGACCGCCCTGACTGGCAAAATACAGACCAGTCACGGCGAAAGGAATAACGACGCCGACAGTCAACAGCACCGTCATGCGAAAGCGTCTGTTCCACAGCTCCCGCAGCACATACCAGCCCAGCACCGGAGCAATAATAATCGATTGCAGCTTGGTCAGCAGCGCCAGTGCAAACAGGATGCCCGCACCGAGCGGCGAAGTGAGCAGCAGCAGAATGGAACCGGCCATCAGCATACCGTTCAGTATATCCACCTGCCCCCATACCGCCCCATTTACGATCAGCGCCGGATTCAGGGCAAATGCTGCCAGCAGCAGCCAGCGGGTCCGATAATCTGTTTTTCCGGACGACCACCAGACGGCCGCTGCAACAGCGATCATATCCAGCACGATGACAATACTTTTATAAGACAGCAATCCTGGCTGCGCTGTTATGTCCAGCAGCTGCAATAACGCTCCATAGCCGCTGAGCAGCCAGAGAAACAGCGGCGGATAGTTAATGCCGCCATTATGAAGATAGACGCTAACGAGTCCATATTCCCTCACCTGATTCATCCACTGCACAAACAGCTCCTGATCCGTGACAAATCCAGCATACCGGCTGCCGCACCAGATCCTTATCCCCAGTCCGGCTGCCAGCAGCAGGATCATTCCCCACCACTGCCACCGAGTGAATCCCGTTCTGCGATGGTACTGCAAAGCAGGCTGCAATCTGGATGCCACACTTGTAGATGGTCTTCTTCTCATCTGTCGTCCCTCCCTGTTCTTCACAAGTGACAGACGTTTATCCAAGGAAGGCACGGGTTGTTTGGTTGCCATGCCAGAAACGTTGCTGCGTTCATTATACAGTGGACGGCACTACCGGTTGCAACCTTGCCGGCCAGATGGGCGCAGATGGTAAAATCATGTTTTGGAACAGATAAACTTATATGGTGAAGTCAAATACTGACGGTACTTCCCCCGGGTACTTTGTCTGATTACTCATGGTTAATATTTCCTGTTCCCAAATAGGTCTTTTTATCGGAAAATGGAAATTGTGCATCTTTTTATAACAAGGTGCGTAAACATGGGTGTACTTGCAACGAAAGATTCAAAAGGGAGTGAACATCATGCAATATCCTCTACGATACATTGAATGGTCGGAGGACAAACAGCGCGAACTCGGTCTGATCCATGAATACCCATCCCTTCATCAGGATGAGCTTTTTGTGCACAAGCTGGTAGACGCTATCAAATTGAACCACCGGATCTGGGTACACATCTCCCATGAATCCGAGGATACCGGGCAGCATCTGGTATACGCGCGTCCTTTCGCAGAGGAACTGCCGCATCCGTATCAGAAGAGTCTCGCTCGCACGATTACCGGGCAAAAGGATTATCCTTCCGCGCTGCAGCCGGAATACTGGATCTGGAACAGTGACAGCTTCGAGCGGATCAGCGGCTACGATTATTCCATGCCGCCACTGGATATCGCCCGTCGGCTGCTGGATCATTACTGGGTAGAGAACGGGATCACGTATGACATGCTTTATACGGTACTGGATGCAGATCGCCAGAAAGTCATGTTTTTCCTGAGTGAGGTGAGACATCCATGACAAGACAGCTACATAACAATCTGAAAACCAACATACAGGATCAGGCAATAACTATCCCTCCTGCGGCTGTAACTGCCCATATCGGTGCACCGGAGCAGCTGCCTGATGTGGCCGGTACGATTACGGAAAGTTCCACCATTTATCAAAACCCTACGGAAAAGTCCGGTCGTTCGCTCGGTTCCAAAGCCCGCATGGCTGCCTTCTCGCTCATGCTGGTTGTACCGGTCGCCCTGACCGGCTGCGGAGACGATGACGATTACTGCGAATACGACCAGAACGGTAATCCATATAACTGCGATGATTCGAGCGGCGGTTCGCATTATTACGGCGGCTACGGCTCTTCCTACAAAAAAGGCAGCTCCGGCTCGCACAGCGGCTTTGGCAGCAGCGGCTCACACAGCTCTTTCTTTGGAGGGTAACCGGTATGCGTAAGACAGTGACACTGCCGTTATCCCGTGAACAGCTGTTCAGCGGCGAGATTGCCCGTAGAATTCCATATCATACCATGTACGGACAGCCGTACTGCCTGCCGGCTCTGACAATCTATACAGCAGAAGAGTATGAACAACTGCGAATCGGTTCGGAGCGGGTCGATCATCTGTATCGGAAAGCGCTGCATTTCGTGCAGGAATATCTGCCGGATGACTATCTGGTCGAACAGTTGGGCATTCATCCACTGCTCGCTCTTATTGCCAGGGAGCGTATTCCATGGGATGGACTGACCCGGCTCGACTGGATTATCAGCCCGGGCGGTGAACTGAAATGTATTGAGAATAACACTGATACCCCAAGCGGCATACCTGAGGTCGCCTTTCTCGAAGGAGCGCTGCTCTCGCATATACCCGGTCTGCTGCCGGCTTCCGGCCGGATGAACGAGCAGATTCAGTACATGTTCCGGCAGGCACTGGCGTATTACTCGGAGCGCGGGCTGGGCGACAACATTCATTTCACAAGCTATGACTGGCATGAGGAAGACCGGATGAATACGATGTATCTGCTGGAGCAGTGCCAGGCCGCTGGAATCAAAGCAGCCTATGTGCCTCTGGAGCAGCTCACCATCGTACCCGAGCAGGGATTGTATCATCAGAAGGAACGGATTACGATTCTCTATCGCCTGTATCCGCTCGAATATCTCGTGGAAGACCGGGAGGCAGATTCCGGCCGGGCAGTCGGCGAGGATCTGCTGCAGCTCGTCGCTGACGGCAGACTCGGCCTGATCAATCCGGCGCAGCATATCCTTACGCAGAGCAAAGGATTTATGGCAACATTATGGTCGCTGTATGAACGTAATGACCAGATGCAGGACTACGCCGGATTTACCCTGTTTACTGCAGAGGAATGCAGCTGGATCAGGCAGTATTTGCTGCCGACCTATTTTACAGATGAACCGTTCCGGCGGGATCAGATTCCGTATGTGTCTAAAGGTTATTTTGGACGTGAAGGCCAAGGAACCCGACTGGTGGAGCAGCCCGGACAGGAAAAATTATCGGTAGAAACGACTCCGGCTGCAGATACAGGCGAATTCTACGCTAACCCCGATGATGCTGGCGAACAATCTGGCCCGGATACAAAAGATAGTACTGCTATATCTCCGGATTCTGATCAAGCCGAGCAGGAACGACTCGCAGCAGAAGCGATTACGGCCTATTACGAAGAACAACCCAAAATCTATCAGCAGCTGCATCCGATGGAACCGGTGCGGGCTGTTACACAGGAAGGTACCCATGAGGGGTATCTTCTGACCGGTGCGTTTGTGATCGGCGGGCGCTTTGCCGGACTGCTGCCGCGCATTGGCGGCAAAGTGACGGATAATCTGGCCTGTTACTGCGCGGCGGCTGTCGCACCAGCGGACGAACACTCTGCCTTTGACAGGGAATCGAGCAGTTAAATCGTTCAGATCCGCACCGATATCCGCCGCTGAACGGAATACAATACGAATTCGAAAACTGCATGATATTGAACGATGCATGAAGCATCTTAATTTACAGGAGGGACTATTGTTGAGACATTTTGGAACGGATTTATTACATGTCGGGATTGGACTGGTCATCTTATTTGCCGTACTGCTGGTCGGTTATTATATATTCAGCCTGGTCACCCGGTATAACGACAACAAGGAGATTGCCGAGGGCAATGAAGCAGCCGGAATGTATATGGGCAGCAAGCTGCTCGGCCTCTGTATTATTGTCGGACTCGTATCGATCAACTCGAACAACTGGCTGGATGTGATTATCTGGTCGGTGGTCGGCATCGCTATTCTCTGCCTGGTGTATATCCTATTCGATCTGATCACCCCACGCACCAAAGTATGCGAGCAGATCAAAAATGGCAACATGGCCATGGCTCAGCTGCTTCGCTCGCTGATCATCGGTATTTCATTTGTGATCGGGACGTTCCTGATGTAAATCGTCTGAATGGATAAAGCATATACTGTCGGTATAATATCAAGCTGCGCATAAAAAAACAGCCTCTTCCCTGTATTGGTACAGGAGAAGAGGCTGTTTTGCTGTATCTCGTTAGAAATGGGATTCCACTCAGGAAGCTGCGCCGTAGGAACCCGGTTTGAATGTTTTTGGATCATACCATTTGTAGCCTGCTTGCGGCGTCGCCCACGGTTCAGCCTGCGGTTCGGTCGAAGAAGATGGTGTCTCGATCGGCAGCAGTGGTGTCGGGCTGTCCAACGTCAGTCCACTGACTGCACTGAAGCTCGTGTAGCTTTCTTTGTTGGCGAGCCATCTCACTGTCTGTACGAGCAGTGTGGCATCGTCCACCTCTTTGAATCCATCATAGGTTTTCTTGGATGCGCCGTTCTCTTCGCGCAGATATTTGGGTGAAGCATCTTCTACCGGAGAAGAGTCTCCGATAAAGGCTGCTTTGCCCGCGCCCAGCTTGGAGATCGCTGCATAAGGTCCTTCATTGCGTCCGCCGCCATTGTATACGCCCTGGTCGACCGCGTTACCCCATTTGGAGACGCCGGACGGTACATAGACGATGCCTTTGGCTTTGCTCGGATCAACGATTGCCAGCGTGGAGCCGGCATGCATCGCTACCGATTTGACCCCTGCCGTAATGCCAAACGACTGATTCGAAGCAACGATATCGGTTGCATTTACATCACCCAGCGCATTGTAGCGGAAACGAATACCAAAGTTCGCACCCAGCCAGTCGGAACTGCTTACACCCTGCATCGCCGGGGAAGCGGCTTCTTCTGCACTCATGCCTTTGGCCGGGTTGCTGTAAGCGCCGCGGCGGTAGCCATTCATCGCCTCGGAACCGTCCCAGCGGTTTTTGTTACGATCGGCGTTGTAGTGATCACCGATAAAGAAAATGCTGCCGCCTGCTTTGACATACTGCAGCATCGCTGCCTGCTCGCTTGATTTGAAAGGAACGTTTGGCTCGGCCAGAACGAATACATCGTAATTTTTGAGCTTGTCATACGTGATCGCCTGTTCGCCGAATGTGTACGGAATCGGACGCTCCAGCGATTCTACCGTAAAGCCGACTGCACGCAGTCCAGCTGCAAAGTCGGAGAATCCACCGTTAATGATCCAGTCGGCTGCTCCGGCTGTCTGTCCATGCGTATTGTCGAACAGTACTTTTTTGCCTGTGCCATCCGGCAGTGTCGTTCCGGTGCCTGGTGTACCTGGCGTCGGATCGGTTGGATTAGTTGGGTCTGTTGGTGTAGTTCCGCCAATCGTCATCGACGTCGGGCTTTTTACACCCGGATAATTATTGTATGTACCTGCGGTACCTGTCACCGTAATCGTCTGGCCGATCAGCCCTGGGTTGGATTGCAGTCCAAACTGGGAACGATAGCTGCTCGGAATCTGTACATTCAGCAGCTTGCTGTTGCTGGTCTCCCCCTTGCTGTCTGCCAGCAGCAGATTGAAATCATTGGCAAACGGACTGCTGAAATCCGCCGTCTGTGCCCCACTGGCATGTCCGACAATCACTCCAGTAACGGTAATCGTGCCTGCGGTCTGCGATTGAATCGCCTGTGCCACAGTAAGTGTTGAAGCCGCCTCTGCTTTGGTACCCGGCATACCTCCAAACAGGGATACAGCCGTCAGCATCAGGGCAAGGAAAATCAGATGAAACCTTCGGGATACTGCATTTTGCATGTACGTTCCTCCTCTGGCTAAATGGTCAAACGATGGGACAGTTGATTCTTTATTTATCATAATTCGTTTTTATCTAGCGTATTCCTCTTTTATGTAAAAATTAAATAAAAAGGAATTTAAATTTGCGGGGGAGTTGTGGGTGGAGGTTGCTTAGGGACAGCGCTGCGGGAATGGATCCTTCTGCCGCCCTCTGTTAAGACCAGCTATCTTGAATGACTGCCTTCAGCAGTCGATAGCCGGTCTTAAAGGATGGCTCTAGAAGGATTCCATTCCCTCCGCTCCGTGCCAAGCTCTCCCATCCCGCAATTTAGGGAAAGATTTAAATTCTTTTTTATTAGGGGGCGGTGGCAGGGGGATAAAGACGAGAGAGGGTAATAGGCTGGTGAGAGGAGCGGTTGGTGGTTGCTGCAGGGTGCAGGGTATGGTTTTGCGTTTATGAGGTGTGGTTTGTGGGGGAGGATTTTAGGGAGGAGGGCTGGATTTGCGGCTACTACTTTCTGCTTTCTGCTTTCTGCTTTCTGCTTTCTGCTTTCTGCTTTCTGCTTTCTGCTTTCTGCTTTCTGCTTTCTGCTTTCTGCTTTCTGCTGGATTATGAACGCATGATCTGACGAATGTAAAGGTTACAAATTACCCCACCCCGATTTATGGGTTTGCATTGTTTACGGATTCCCACAGTTTTGCAGAGCGGAAGAAAGGAAATAAGGGCACCGGACGACCTTTAAGTCTGGAGATTCTCATTTCCAATACCCTATTCAAGAATCTCCAGGCTTAACCGGAGGACGTGCCCTTATTCCTTTCTGCAGCGGATGAAGCAAAACGCTGGACAATCCGTAACCCTTGCCAACCTCACAACTATCCCCAACCATCTTGCGAAATAGAGATTATTCTTATAGAATAGCCAATGTACCAATCATCCTACCTTTGGGAGTGAGTCTTTTGTTTGACAAGCTGGAAAAGAAATCGCTGGTGGATCAGGTGTATGTGCAGATTGAGCAGCGGATCAAGGAAGGGCACTGGCAGGTCGGTGAGCGCATCCCTCGTGAAGCGGAGCTGATGGAGCAGTTTGGTGTCAGCCGCAATACATTACGGGAAGCGGTGCGGGCACTGGTGCATGTGGGGCTGCTATCTACCCGGCAGGGGGATGGGACCTTTGTGACGGCGAGCAGTGAATTAAACTCTGTTCTGCAAAAGCGTGTGCAGCGTTCGACGATGGTAGAGATCATGGAGGTGCGTCATGCACTGGACCGGGAAGCGGTGCGGCTGGCTTGTCTGCGGCGGACCGAAGAAGATCTTCAGACCATGGATCGGTATGCCGACCTGTGTCAGCAGTATACCGACGAGGGCGATGTAGAAGCGTTTGTGGAAGTCGATATGAAGCTGCATCAGAGCATTGTGGCTGCGTCGTATAATGGACTGCTGATCGACCTGTATGCCAATTTGTTCGTGCAGATTCAGATGTCCATCCTGAGTACGACCGAGATGAGCAATGATCATTACCATACCGGACACCGTGATCTGATTCTGGCGATTCGTGAGCAGCAGCCCGACCGTGCAGCCTCTATCGTCGACAATTATATTTCTCATTTCACCGGTATCATCATGGAAAGGAATTTATAAGCAATGCGCACAACTATCGAAACTCCCGGCTCTTCCGCATCTACGCGGAATATGGCCTTTCTCGTTTTTTGTATCCTGTTTGTATCCATTAATATGCGGGGACCGATTACCGGTCTGAGTCCGCTGCTGGAACAGATCCGGCAGGACTTTACCGTATCCAATACGATGGCCGGCTTCCTGACGACGATTCCACTGCTGGCGTTTGCGCTGCTGTCCCCGTTTGTCGCCAGGCTGGCCGGCAGTTATGGCATGGAGAAAATTATTTTCTTTGCCATGGTTATTCTGGTCGTCGGCGGCTGGATGCGTCCGTTCGGCGGCATCAGTATCCTCATCACCGGTACATTCCTGACCGGTCTGGCGATTGCAGTGCTGAATGTGATTCTGCCCGGGCTGATCAAGCGGGAATTTCCGCTCCGCATCGGGATTATGACCAGCGTCTACTCGATCTGTACCAATGTATTTGCCGCGCTTGCATCCGCGCTTAGCCTGCCGCTGGCGGTCAATGCCGGACTGGGCTGGCAGGGTTCGCTGCTCACCTGGACGGTGCTGGCGATGGCCTCCCTGCTCTGCTGGATTCCGCAGCTGCGTCACAACAAAGTCGCCAAGCTGGCTGCCCGTTCGCACACTTCCGGTCACAGCGTATGGAAGTCACCGATCGCTTGGAAAATCACCTTTTTCATGGGACTGCAGTCGATGATCTACTACGTGTCCATTGCCTGGCTGCCGGATATTTTGCAGGAGCAGGGTATGAGCCGCGTACAGTCCGGTTATATGCTGTCCCTGATGCAGTTTTCAATGCTGCCGTTTAATTTTATTATTCCGATTCTGGCCGCCCGGCTGAAGACGCAGCGTGTGCTCGTATTCGGCACGGTCGTGCTGTATCTGATCGCACTGCTCGGGATTATGATGGGCAGCGGGCATATGGGCTGGATTGCTTTTTGTCTGGTTCTGCTCGGGATTGCCGGGGCCGCCGCCTTCAGTCTGTCGATGATGTTCTTCAACCTGCGCACCCGTACACCGGAAGAGGCCACCGAAGTATCCGGCATGGCCCAATCTGTCGGATATCTGCTTGCTGCGTGCGGACCGACCCTGTTCGGTGTGCTGCATGATACGACCGGTACATGGACGATTCCGCTGATGCTGCTCGTCGCTGCTGCAGCCAGTCTGATGTACACGGGATTCGGTGCAGGAAGCCGCGGATTCATTTATCCAGAGACGACAAATGACAAAAATATACGTACTATCGATTAATAACTATAAAATAGGGTATGATTTATAAGAAGCAATCTTAGCGACCAAGAGGAGGAACTCAATCATGACAACTGATATCCGCTCCACCAAAAAACTGAACAATGGCGTAGAAATGCCCTGGTTCGGTCTCGGCGTATGGCAGGTAGAGGAAGGCGAAGACGCAACACAATCCGTTACGGCCGCCATTAAGGCAGGCTATATCTCCATTGATACCGCTGCCGCCTACAAAAATGAGGAAAGTGTCGGTAAAGCGATCCGCGACTCCGGCGTTCCCCGTGACCAGCTCTTCATCACTTCCAAGCTGTGGAATGGTGACCAGGGCTATGAATCCGCACTAGCAGCCTTTGACGCGACGATGGAGAAACTCGGTCTGGACGTACTGGATCTGTACCTGATCCACTGGCCGGTAAAAGGCAAATACAAAGATTCATGGCGCGCCATGGAGAAACTGTACAAAGAAGGCCGCATCCGTGCGATCGGTGTAAGTAACTTCCAGCCGCATCACCTCGACGATCTGCTGGCAGACGCAGAAGTAGTGCCTGCCGTGAACCAGATCGAATTCCATCCCCTGCTGACGCAAAACGAACTGCTCGACTACTGCGCCCAAAAAGGCATCCAGGTCGAAGCCTGGTCCCCACTGGCGCAAGGTAAGCTGTTCGACAACGAAGTCGTAACCGCCATTGCCGAGAAATACGGCAAGAGCCCGGCTCAGGTACTGCTGCGCTGGGTACTGGACAAAGGCGTAGTCGTGCTGACCCGCTCGGTCAAAGAAGAGCGTATCGTGGATAACGCGAACATTTTCGACTTCCAGCTTACAGCGGATGAAGTGGATCAGCTGAATGCACTCAACAAAAACGAGCGCACCGGTCCGGATCCGGACAACTTTAACTTCTAAATTCTATTCTGCAGCACTGCTGCGGATATACAGGCACATCGGGACTATTCCCGTTGTGCCTTTTTGATGTGTGGGCATATAAAAAAGCCCCCGTCTGCACGGAGGCCTATCCATTATATTATATTTGTTCCCTATAATATCCCAAGCTTATAAGTAAGTATGTGTTCACTCCAATACTTATATTCCCTGCTTGAATGCTTATGACCCTACGATTGAACTTCGAGTACCTAATAATGCCTGCTTCAAATGATTGTAATGGTTAAGTATGGTGTCTACTCTTCTCGACTGGTCCAATACGCGGTGGTCCTGAAGGTCATAAAACTGTACCATTTCATTAAGTTCCCGGCGCTCTTGTTCGATGCATGCTTCAATCAATCTAAGCTCTTCCAAGAAACTCACCTCCTGCCGCGATGTCTTGAAGAAACAGCTGCATATCTCTATCTGTTTATTCTATCTTTATGCAGTCTGTCATCTACTACTCTGTCTACGAATTTTACCAAACGATTCCTATTTCTACCATGTTACAATTACATGTACTTTATATTATAAAGTGACATGGAGCTAAAGGATGTCGCTAATGCTTTATAGAAATATAACATAACCGAAAGCCCTGCTGCATGAAGCTGCACGCAGGTCTTCCGGTTGTAGGCTTAATCCGTAATCACATGGGTCAGCGGGCCGCTGCCGAAGTGTCCGGAACGGTCGACCTTGGTCTGCAAATATTTCTCGTTAAATTCGGAAATATCGCCCCACAGCGGAACTCTGCCGCTCACTTCCGCACCGGAGCGCTGAAGAGCGTCCAGCTTGCGCGGATTGTTAGTGATCAAGGTGACCGGCAGCTGACGCAGCTGATTCAGTACAGCAATCGCATCGTCATAGTTGCGCATATCGTCTTCAAAGCCCAGTTCCAGATTGGCTTCGACCGTATCCAGACCCTGCTCCTGCAGTACATAGGCCATCGCTTTGCTGAACAAACCGATACCGCGTCCTTCGTGGTTGGCCAGATAGAACAGCGCACCCGAGCCGTGAGCGGCGATCATTTTCATCGACTGCTTAAGCTGGTATCCGCAATCACAGCGCTTGCTGCCAAAAATATCACCGGTATGACAGATGCTGTGCATCCGGATCAGCGCATCCGGCGATTCCTTGAAATCACCATAGACGAGGACGCTGGACTGCTGGGCTTCGGCCAGATTGGAGGAAGAGAGCATCTCGATAATAGCGGCGTGGTCATAGCTGCGATCTCCGCAGTCGGCGCCCGGCATGCTGTCGCAGCGCAGCCAGCAGTACCACTGGAACACAACAGTCTCGCCGTCCAGATTGACCGGCAGACGGATCGGGCCGACCAGATAGATGAATTTCTCGCCGGTCGGTACAATTTGAATGTGATTCTGGAGTGCAGCTGCAATTTTAGGGTTGATCATATCAATTACCTCCGGAAATGGGAATGCTGTATTTGTAAATACGTCGATAGCTTCCAATTGGATCAGCATCCGGCCTGCAATATTTGTTTTATTGAGGGATATCCGGGCTCCTATACTTACTCTAACAGAGAATTATTAATCTTGTATCGTGGTTCCAGATAGATTATTCATGTAATAAAAGGAACTTCAGGCTTGATGAGCCGGAAAGTGGGCCCGAAAACCGATTTCCCGCATGAACTGGCTGTCCAGTTCATCCACCGTCTCCTGACGGCGCAGTTGTTCAAAAGCACCAAGCCGCTCCAAACTCACGTCGTCTGCAGCCAGTGCTTCCAGCAGCAGCGGGGCGAGCACATGGGCATCCTGCATCGCGCTGTTCACGCCGATCGCTCCGGTCGGGCTGAACGTATGGGCGGCATCGCCCATAATGACCAGTCCAGGCTGTACCCAGGTATCGCATACACAGCTCTGCACCTTGAGCAGAACAAAGTCGTTCCAGGAGCGGATATGCTCCTGCACAGTCGCCTGCAGCTCTGGAAAGGCATGAATCAGTGCCTCGACAAACGGATCAACCGGTGACTTGCGCAGCTGCGGATACGTATCCTGCGGAATATTCCAGCCGATCTGGATATAGCCACCCTGCTGGGAGAACAGCGCCAGCTGGGCCTCCTGTGCCAGCGCCATACGCACAGTAGGCGGCCAGCCGTCCGGTGCAGGAATGCGGGCCCACAGCAGATCAAATCCATGCTTGATAATGGTCGCCTGGATGCCAGCGAGCTTGCGAACGGTCGAATATCTGCCATCCGCCCCAATGACCAGCCGGCTGTGAATCGTCAGCTCTTTGCCATCGTGACGAACCCGGACACCGGTAATCTGGTGATCCAGTGGGTTCCGGATCAGGTCGGTGACGGTTGTATCCATCATAAGACGGTAGTTGGGGAACTTCAAGGATTGCCCGAGCAGAACGTGCAGCAGATTCTTTTGCGGCACATGAATACCGGTATGCTCCTCGCCTGGTCCCGGCAGAATAGTCTTGATAATCTCCCCATTCTGGAAATATTCCACACGCTCCATCTGCAGCAGTCCTTCCCGGCGAACCTGCTCATAAAGTCCATGCTGATGGAGAATCCGCTCGCCCACTGCATTCAGATGTTCACCGCGGAACTCTTTGTCAATATGCCCGTGCCGTTCCAGCAGGATCACCGATACCCCCTGGGCAGCGAGCAGATAACCAAGCAGTGCTCCACCCGGCCCTGCTCCGACAATACAGGCCTGTGTATTCAGATCCATCGAATCCCCCTTTCTCTAATGATTTTCAGTATCTTTATTTGTCATAGCAATTACATTTATGGTCGTTAACTTACTTTTAATAAGTAGATTATATTTAAGTGAACGGGTCTTGTCAACTTTATAAAACCTTTTTGGTACAGCACAAAAAAAGCACCTCTTATCGTTATGGCGCGGATATCCCAAACTTTATCCGGTGATTACCGTAAAAGATGCTTTTGCACAGGCTTCATGTTCTGATAGTTACACCTGGTACTTACAATCGACACTTACAGATTACATTTACAGGTTGTGATATTTGGAAGACAGCGAATGCCGGCGTGACCCGATCCTTCTCCATATTTCCGGAAAAACAATCCCAAGCAGGATCAACAGCATGCCTATATAATGCGGCAGGCCAACCTGCTCATTCAGCACAATCGCTGACATAAGCACGGCTGTAGGCAGTTCTGCGGCACCCAGAATGGAAGCCATGCCTGATCCGGTTAATGGCGCTCCCTTGGAGAACATGAGTGTAGACAGGAATGGACCGAGAAAAGCGAGCGCCAAACCGTATTTGAGCGCCAATTTCATGAACAGACCTGCATCCCACAAAAATGTTGGCGGCAGCAGAACCGCGCAAACGATAAATCCACCGGTTACCATCAGAGCGGTCTTCAGCATCGGATTGACCTGCACGGCCATTTTGCCGCTCAGCATGATAAAGATCGTATACGAGACTGCTGCCAGCAGACCATACACGAAGCCCAGCCAGTGAATACCGCTGAATCCTGTCGCCAGCAGATTGGTGGCGCTCAATGTGCCGATTAACAGCGGAATCAGCGACAGCAGCTTGCCTGTACCGGGCAGTCTGCGGCTGATGATTGCTTCTGCCAGTACACCCATCCAGGTAAATTGAAACAGCAGCACAATCGCCAGTGAAGCGGAAATGTACTGCAGCGCCAGATAATAGAACATACCGGTTAATCCGGTGGTAGAGCCCATAACCGTGAGCAGCACAATCTGTCTGCGGCTGATAGCCGCATATCGGGGAGCGCGTCTGCTTTTTCGGCCGAGTCGGCTGATGAGCAGAAATCCCCATAACAACAATGCGCCGAGCAGCATCTGAATGCCTACGACGTCGTTGACGATAAATCCGTCGTGATACGCCAATTTTACAAAGGTGGACAGCACACCATAGCTGCATGCACCCAGTAAAATATAGATAATCCCTTTCAATACTTCACCCCATCTTAACTCTACAGAAGCAATTTACTCCTGCTTCACACTTATTCCAGGTGTTCCAAAATTCCTTTGATCAACCGGACAAAATCGGTTCTGACACGGCCGGCTACCTCGATCACTTCCTCATGATTGAGCGGCTGATCCAGAATGCCGCAGGCCATATTGGTCAGGCAGGAAATGCCCAGTACTTTCATGCTGGCATGGGTAGCGACAATCGCTTCGGGTACGGTGGACATGCCCACAGCATCCGCGCCCATCGTACGGATCATGCGGATCTCCGCCGGTGTCTCATAAGCCGGGCCGCTCCACCATGCATATACACCCTGCTGCAGGGACAGCTCCATCTCCTGTGCCACCTGGGAAGCGATCTGGCGCAGTTCTGGATGATAGACCTTGGAGAGATCCGGAAAGCGAGTACCCAGCTCCGGGTTGTTGGGACCGATCAGCGGGTTGGCTGCCACCAGATTGATATGATCGGTGATCAGCATCAGTTCACCCGGCTGGAAGTCGGTATTGATTGCGCCGCAGGCATTAGTAATAATCACATTTTCCACGCCCAGTGCTTTCATAACACGTACCGGGAATGTAACTTCATCCAGTGTGAAACCTTCATAATAATGGAACCGGCCTTTCATGGCAACCACAGTCTTGCCCATCAATTGTCCGATCACCAGCTCATTGGCATGGCCTACCGCTTCGGATTTGGCAAAATGGGGAATCTTGCTGTATGGAATCGTAAAAGCGCTCTCAATTTCATCGGCAAGCGATCCCAGGCCGGAGCCGAGAATCAGACCGATTGTCGGACGATGTGTAGTTTGACTCATGAGAAAATCTTTGGTCTGCTGAATATCCTTCATATTGTGCATTATAGTTCCCTCCATATTATGAGTGGCAACGCTGGTATCATCGGTTTCATTTCGGCTGTGCAGGTGTTGGACGGTATTAAGTCTAATGCATAACATAACGGATGTAAACGAACTTTAAATATATTATATAAAAAGTATCTATACAATTTATTATTATAGAATTAAACAAATAATAATAAATCAACTTTTATCATTTATTATAAAAAGAGACGCAAGTCAAACTTCTTTTTTATGGAATATTCATATAAAATACAACTAACCCGTATGCTCGACATACCACTATGTTGGAGGACTAATATGTTAAAGCAATTTGTCGGATTAACCTCCCCAAAACTTAAAAACCTGAAATTGCTATACAGCCTGGTACGAAAGCTCGGACCTGTAAGTATAAATACCCTTGCCGAGATGACCGGCTACAAGAATGTGACCTGCGCGCGTCTGCTGGAAGAACTGGTACATGCCGGGCTTATTTATGACAGCGGTATTGGAGAGTCCAGCGGCGGACGGCGGCCGCTCATGTACGTGATCCAGCCGGAAGCCTGTTATCTGATCGGCGTGGAGATTACCAGTCTGTACACTACTGTACTGCTGCTCGATCTCAAGCTGAATATTCTGGATACAGCCAAGCTGCAGATGGATTCCCGCTGTACCGGGGAATATACGCTGATGTTTGTCTCCGGCTGTGTGCTGAACTTTATGAATCAGCATAATATCCGGACAGAACAGCTGCTGGGCATCGGCGTCGGGGTGCTCGACCCTATCGATCGGGAGCATGGCATTCTCCGCAAAGCCCATCTGTTTCCTGCTGAAGGCTGGGAGGAGCTGCCTGTCGTCGAGATGCTGGGACGACTGACCAATATCCGCGTGTTCCTGGATAACGGAACCAATCTGGCGGCGCTGGCGGAATACCGCAATCATTACTGGCAGACGTCCGACAATCTGGTATTTGTCTCCAGTGATATTGGGATTCGCTGCGGTATGATCGTGCAGGGACGAATGGTGCGCAGCCGCACAGAGATGGATGATGCGTTCGGTCATATGATTGTGGATATCCACGGCCATCGCTGCAGCTGCGGATCGTATGGCTGTCTACAGGCATATAGCAGCCTGCCGGCGATCCGGGATGAAGTGATCCGGCGGATCAAGCGCGGTCATGTATCGATGCTGCAAGACGGAATCAGTGATATCCAGGAGATCGGATTCCATCATGTGCTCAGTGCACTCGAACAGGAAGACTCGCTCTGTCTGGAAGTAATCCGGGATGCCGCTTATTATTTTGGCATCGGGCTCAGCAATCTTGTTTTCCTGCTGCGTCCGGATGTAGTCGTGTTCGGCGGTACGCTCGTTCCGAAGCCGCTCTTCTACGAAGTCGCTTCAGCTACCGCACAGAGCCGGCTGAGCCATTATCCGAACCATTCTATCCAGCTGCATGAATCGAGTGAAGCCTACAATATTGTGGCTCAGGGCGCCGGCTGTATGGTGCTGGACCATTTTACCGAGGATTTATAAAGGAGTTGTCACTTCTGCCCAGACAGGAGTTATTGTAAAATAGCCAAAAGCAGCAGCCGGATCAGAAACCTGTCCAGCCGAAAGTAATTGCTACCATGGTCAGCTGGTCGCTGTATGGTTCGACGCTTCAGTGAAGCCAGGAACGATCCAGCGACCGTGAGACGCCGCAGCAGCTGGCGGCGCGAATAGTCCCGCTGCTGACCGCATTATTCCAGCCATCTATCCAACCCAAAAAAGAAGCTGGAGATTAATACTCTCCAGCTTCTTCGTTTATACCTGTATAGTGATCTTCATTTATCGGAGGCATCATATTGATCTGCACACCGGGCACATTCAGTCCGCTGCGCAGTCCCTCCATATCCAGACCGTCCATGGCAAATGCCTGCCGGACCAGTCCAGGCTGAATGAATTCGTCGTATTTACCCAGATAAGGGGCTTCCTCATCGGCCAGCAGTTGCTCCGGATAATCGATCCGCTTGCACTCGGCGATAATCTCCGCCAGTATCTCGGCCGCATCGGCTTTGCCGGAGACGACCAGATAATACGGCTCCATTGGCGTTACCGCGCGCAGGGCGAGACGCTCGGACAAATTATTTTTGAGCAGGCGCTCCAGTGTCCGGAACGCCTTGCTGCCTACCCATGGCAGGATAAAGCAGGAATCGCCGCCTGCCGGAATCACGATCTGCTCCAGCAGTCCCGTTTCTCTAGCGAGACGACGTGCACGTTCCAGCCGCGAGACTGCATTTGGCGCCAGATACGAGTAGATGTCAGAGGAGGCGAGAATATCGCGGATCTTTTGCATAATCCGGGTATCCACATCACCGCCTGCACCGAGCCAGAGGGTATCCACTTTGCCCTTGGACGATTTGACGTAGACGGCTTTGTGGCGGGTATCAACCTCTTCCACTTTCCACAGCTTGCCGGCGAGCGAGAAGCAGTAGCCCGGCGGCGGTACAGTCGTGATCGAACCGATCTCCTCCGACCCGTTGTATACCGAATGCTCCTCATCATCCTTGAACACCGCATAAAAGCGGAAATTGTTGACGATCTTCTCCCCGGCCAGACCGATGATCAGCGTTCCTTCCTCGGTCCGCTGAATATGATCCAGCTGCAGCAGATACTGCAGGAACAGCTGATACTGCTCCACCGTAAAATGACGAAACGGCGGCAGTGTCAGAATCGCGCGCGCCAGCTCGGACGGCTCTGCTTCGCCCATACTTTTGAGTGTGCTCATCGTCTGATGATACAAAATACCGATCGGCAGCTTGCGTGCGCTGAATGGCTCGACCCAGCGCTCTTTGACATACAGTTCGATAACGGCAATCGCTCGCAGCATAATCCACGGCATCCGTGCCGGCAGCTGTGCCTGCTCGTCCTCTTCCTCCGGACAAACGAAGATCATCTCCGAGACCGATCCTTCCCGTCTGCCCGAGCGGCCAAGACGCTGGACAAAGCTGGAGCATGAATACGGTGCTCCCAGCTGAATGACCCGCTCCAGTTCCCCGAGATCAATGCCCAGTTCGAGGGTTAGTGTGGCAGCTGCCACTGCCGGTCCGTAGCCCTCGCGCAGTGCCGCTTCGGCTTCTTCGCGCAGCATCGCCGAGATGCTGCCATGATGCACATGGAAAATATCCGGCTCCTGCCGTTTGGCGGCGACCCGCCTCATTTCCAGAGTCAGATATTCCGCATCCGAGCGGCTGTTGGTGAAGATCAGCGCCTTTTTGTGATGGGTCTGATCGTAGATGAAATTATGATATGCCTGCTGGGCATACTCCAGCTGCTGGGCCTGCTCTTCATTGCGCGCGTCGGGAAAGGAAAAATGCTCGATGCTGATGCGCAGCTTGCGCGAACCCTGCGGCGAGACGACCTCGACCGGCTGTCCGGTATCGGAAGACAGCCAGTGACAGGCGCTCTCATAATCGCTCAGCGTCGCGGATAATCCGATCCGCTGCGGACGGCAGCCTGCCAGCCGCTGAATGCGGGACAGCTGGGACAATACCTGAATGCCCCGATCCGCACCCATAAAGGCATGCACTTCATCGACAACGATATAGCGCAGATCACCGAACAGCGCCGGAATCGCATTGGGCTTGTTCATAAGCAGACCTTCCAGCGACTCAGGCGTAATCTGCAGAATGCCGGACGGATTCTGCACCAGCTTGGTCTTGTGTGACTGCGGTACATCGCCGTGCCAATGCCACACCGGAATCTCCGAATCGCGCAGCACACCCTTGAGCCGTTCATACTGGTCGTTGATCAGCGCCTTGAGCGGCCCGATATACAGAATGCCGACCGAACGGGACGGCTGCTCATACAGCGCAGTCAGCGCCGGGAAAAAGGCCGCCTCCGTCTTGCCCGAGGCAGTACCCGACGCGATCAGCAGATGATGCGGCGTATCAAGCAGTACCCGGCATGCTTCCACCTGGGCTTCTCGCAGTTCTTTCCAGCCGCTGCGGTAAATGTATTCCTGAATAAATGGAGCCAGCCGGTAAAACGGATGCCCGCTCACAGGTCAAACTCCGCCAGGAAATCATCGACTTCATCCGGCTGAGTGGAGGCTGCAGGACCAGTCTGTGCCCGCGCATCCTTGCGTCCACCTGCTGACGAAGAGGAGCCCGGATGAATGATCATATCGGGATCATTCCGGTCGATCGCTCCGCTATAGACCTGGGCAGGCGCTTCCGCCAGCTGGCCAAGCAGCCCGTCAAAGGTCAGCTCCTCGTTAAAGTGCAGCGTATTGAGCAGATCGACAAAGTCCCGCACCACTTCCCGGGGAGTCAGCAGCTCATCCGCGCCAAGCCGCGATACAGCGGTCTGCATAAAGGCGACGAGCTGATGCTGTTCCAGCACCCGTTCATACTTGTAATGCTGGCAGTGAATATCCTGCAGCTTGTGCAGCATGAGCAGAATCTCTTCATGCGACAGCATTTCCAAGCGAATAACCGGACCGGCAAAGTTCTTGGTGCCGCTGCTGCCGAACCGGCTCTCCGACAGCCGGGAGCGCAGCGCTTCATAGCTGTACAGACCGCGGCGCGGGTCCTCGACAAATTGCGGCGTACCGCCGACAAAGACGCCGAGATGCCCAGCTTTGCCCTGCATTGTATCGTTGAAGATCGTCAACAGCTTCTCATAGTTGCTCTGACGGGAGACACTGTTGGATATTTTATATAAATTCACGCCTTCATCGACGAACAGCAGCAGACCACGATAGCCGATCCGGGCAGCAAATTCCGCCCACAGCTTCATGTAATCATACCAGCCGTCATCATCGATAATGACACTTACATTCAATTCCCGGCGGGCTTCGGTGCGGGTCTGGTATTCGCCGCGCAGCCAGCGCAGGGCGGACTGCTTGAGGGTATCCTCATTCAGCCGGATGCCCTGCCAGTAGGCGGACAGTACTTTGGCAAAATCAAAACCATGCACCCAGCCCTCCATCTCTGCGGTGACCGCATGAATCCGGCGCTGCACTTCGATACCGATCGAAGGATCATCGGGAGAGACGTTATTTTCTTCCATCACCTGCTGCTGGAGATTGGAGATCCACTTTTGCAGCATGGATTCCAGCGCTCCGCCATCCGGGCGGGTGCGTGTCGACAGATTGGTCATCAGCTCGCGGTACGTGGCCAGTCCCTGCCCTTTGGCACCAGTCAGACGGCGCTCCGGTGACAGATCGCCATCGGCGACGACAAATCCGCGGTCCATCGCATAGTTGCGGATCATCTGCAGCAGGAAGCTTTTCCCGCTGCCGTAGCGTCCAGTGATCAGCTTGAACGCTGCTCCGCCATCGGCGACATTTTCCAGTTCACGCAAAATGGATTCCACTTCATATTTACGACCGACAGCGATATGCTCCAGTCCGATACGCGGGACCACCCCGGCGGCAAAGGAATTCACCAGCGCCGTTGTGACCCGTTTGGGTATTTTCACTTCATTCATTTCCAGTTCACCTCATGATGATTGCATCCAGCAATGATCTGTATTCTTCCATCACGGTCCCATCTTCCAGCAGAAGATCGCCGATTGTATCCATCGCCAGGTCGTTAATCTCATCTGCCAGCAGCGCGGCCATTGTACCGTGCGTACCGGCAATCTTTTGCAGCTCATGCTCGGCCGCGCCATCCAGGACAGCCGCCAGGAATCCGATATGCTGCGACTGCAGCGCCTCGGCCCAGTCTCTCCATTCTTCCTCCAGCTCGTCGGTCAGATGCAGGCGAGCGGCGGCCAGCGAGACGGACTGTTCTGTGACAGAGACTTTATTTGCCGTCGTATTCGCTGCAGAGTCCTGATCCAACGCGCCGATCCGGTGCGTATGATCCTGATCTTGATTGTATTCTTTGTATTCATGGGGATTTTCCATATACTGTGTCTTTGCTTCGTACTCCTCCGCCGCCGCAGATGCTACCGTCAGTTCTTTTGAAATGATCACTGGATCATTATGATCCGGCTCCACCGCAGCGGCTGCCTGACTCCAGCTTTCCAGCAGCGCTTCCTCGGCCTGTTCGCGGCGGATGGTTGCTTTTTCCTCTTCCTGCAGGGTCAGCATATCGCGTACGACATCCGAGTCCGCCTGCAGCTTCTCCAGCACACTCGCATCGATCTGTACCTGACGCGGCGCGGGTGCTTCTTCCGGCACGGTAAAGGCACGCTTCACATACCGTTCGATCAGACGCGCAATCTCCGGCTCGACCGGCGGACTGATCCGCAGACGGCCGCTGAATCCCAGATGACGGCGCAGCTCATTTTCCGTCAGCTTGACGATGCCGGTCAAAAATTCACGCAGCGGCGTATGCTCGGTCAGCGGCAGACGGCGAATGGTGCAAGTCCGGCCATAACGGGTCGAATCATAGACCGCACTGCGGAACAGGTAACGCTCCGTCTCTCGGTATACTGGCGGCCGGAACAGCTGAATCAGCCGGATGCCCTGCTGCTTGTCCAGAAAGGCATCGACTGCAGCCAGCACTTTGGGGATATATTCCCGCATCTGCTCGCCGCCCACCTCTGCATAGAAGCGGCTGCGCTCCATATCATAATGGATCAGCTGCGGCAGCAGGTCAAACGGAATAACTGCCGGCGATGCGCTCCAGATTCGTTCCCATTCCAGATCGGCCAGTTCGACCGGCAGATGACGCGGCACTTCCCGCAGCAGCTCGATCAGCGGCTCCCGCAGTTCATGCACCTGGGAAAAGTCCACAATCCACTGCGGCAGATACCGGTCCAGCTTGCTGAACCGTTGCCTGTAACTGCGCCACAGATTCATCAGCAGATGATGTCCCTCGACCGGCTCCTGCCAGCCTGCTCCATTGATCACTTCATAACAAAGCAGGAAAATATACGACAGATCCGTCACCGGATATCTGCCCTGCCGGACTTCCTGACGCCAGTAAAAGTACCATTTCTTCTGCCGCCAGGTCATGCTCTCATAGGTTGGCCAGTAGCTCATAAACGGCACAAACTCCGCTTCTTCCTCGGCATGCTCCATCATCTCATGTGCCCGGCGGGCAAAGATATGTTCGGCGCTCTGAATCGAAGACATCGAACGGGTCTGTTCCTGCTCTGCCTCTGTTATAACCGGTCTGCCCCTTTCGGCTGCAGTAGGCGCGGCAAAAGCGGATATATTCAGCGGTTCGATCTCCATTTCAAGATCCAGTGCATATCCGTCCTCAAGCAGGATAGCCGGGTCGGATTCGTCAGCGGCCGATGAATGCGGCTGCTCTGCATCGCGCTGCGGAAGGTCGGCCTGCTGTGCCTCATATTCCGGTATGGCAAGCGAACCGGGACGACCGGCCAACGGAAGACCATACAGCGGCTGCACCTGTAGATCCAGCGGTGCCAGATGAATCTCCATACCTGTATATTTCTCGTGATCCACCTTGTCCGCTGCATGAACCAGCGAGCGGAAAGGTATCGAACGTGATCCTTCTTCGGCAGGAGTATCCTTTTGCCCAATCGGTCGGCTGTCTCCTGGATTACTGCCGTGCGAATGGCCCGATATCCCGATCTCGATTCCCTGCAGGGACAGCTCTTCCAGCAGCCCTGCCGTCCGCCGGGAACGATCGGATGAATCCGTCCATGCCCTGCGCTGCCCCTGACGGATCATTGTATTCGGCTGCTCCTGACGTGCCGGAATGCTCCATCCCTGATCTTCACTTCCCAGCTCGAACTCGGCAAATCCTCCTGTCCGCATCTCCACTGCAGGCGCTGCGCCTGCTCCTGTCGCAGCCTTACGGATCGTCATGGCAAAAGCAGGCGGAAGCCCGGTCAGCGGATGATCCGGGTCGGCAATCGCATATTCGCGCACGACCGAATGAAACAGCTTGAGCAGGCTGGTCTGGGCGGTTCGCATATGCGGTTCATCCAGCCGCTGCTCCGCCGAATAGACGGACAGGCGCAGCCGGGCGTTGATTTTATTCATCGCTTTATACATTTTGCTGGATACGTCGCCGGTCATCTCGTCCGGCTCCAGATAGATGGCGATATCCACACCGCCGGGCAGTACTGTGCCGCGCTGTGTCAGCATACTGACCGGTACGGCGATCAGACCGCCGTGATCCGGATTTCCTTTGCCTGGGGGACGTGTATCGGCATCCTGCCAGAACCCGCCGAGCGTGACTGACCACATTTTGTGCAGTGTACCGAGCAGGGACTTCTTGCCGATCAGACCGATGCGGCAGCTTGGAGCGCGGCGAAGCAGCTCATACAGCCACTCTCCCATTTCCTCGGCATGCCTCATCACACCGCCCAATATGCCCCCGGATATTCCCCATCGGCACAGAAAGTCAAAATGACCGTGGATGCCCCGGTTGGTATCCGGCAGTTCCAGCTCGGGGATGACCATCTCTTCCCACGGACCGCGCAGCCGCTCCGAGCCGCGCTGGATAATCTCCTGCGGGGTCAGCTTGCTGTTGCGGTCAAGTGAAGTGCCATCGGCCATTCTGCCCATGGGACCGAGTCCCAGTTCACGCAGACGCTCCGTCTCAATCTGTCCGTGTCCATCGAGCTGCACATAACTGCCTGCCGAGCCCAGACGGCGTGACAGTTCAATCGCCGGATAACGAATGCCGCCGATCTCGATCATCGGTACGGCTGTCACCTGTCCGATTCCGCTGCGCTCTTCCCGGCGTCCTTCCAGTACCCAGCGCACCTCCTGATGAATATCCCCTGCAAAAGATTCCTCTTCATACGGAATATACTCCTCCGGCTCACCATAGCTAATCCCTGATTCCTGTACTGCTGCTGTATGCAGATAGGTCGCAGATGCCGATTCTGTGGCAGACGGAGCATAAGCTATATGATCATCGGAGGATGAATCTGCAGCATATTCATTGACTGCCTCATCTGCCTCATCCGTCACATCCGTTATATAGTCGGACTCATAGAGGGAAGTGGACGAGAACGATTCGCCGCCAGCCAGTACCGCGGCGGCATGCTTGTCCCAGTAGGTCTGTACCGGAATGCCTTCTTCCAGTTCAAGTGTACCAGGCAGCAGACGCAGCAGGCGGCTGTACAGCTTGCCCGCTTCTTCGGGCATGAGCAGGCATTCACTGTGTCCCGCGGCACTGATCTGCCAGCGGTCACTGCCGCTCAATGAGCGGCCCATCACAAGCTGCTGCACTTCCATGGCCTTCTCCAGCTCCATCGCTTGAGTTCCATAGGAAATATGCAGGAAAAAGCCCCGATCTTCCTCGAAGCTCAGCAGGGCAATATACGATTTATCCGTGCAGGATACCGGAGAAGATAACATCATGGGACAACCTTGCCTTTCTTCCGTAATTGGTCAACATAATATCCCATATTATACATGATGCCTTCCCCGGATTGGTATAGGAAACGAACATATTTTCGTGATTCACCCGGGAGACTGACGAGCGGTTGTTATCATGAAAGACTCACAATAGCCGCCGCTCATACAGTTCCCTTCCACTGCACTGTTTGATATTTTTTTATGAATAACGGACCGGAATACGAAAAAACCGGTTTACCCAGCCGATTAACTCCAGTTCATCCGCCAGACTTCCCACAAAACCGATATAACCATCCGGCCGCAGCAGCACATATCCGCCGCGCTCCATTCCATACAGTCGATGCAGCAGCTGGGCATGATCCACCTCGTAATAGGCAGGCAGAGGCTGCGGCAGCATCAGCGGCTGATCCGGCAGCAGTACGGACAGATCAATCACGTTCCGCCATGAATCCGAGACCCTCATCCAGAGCGGTCGTTCATCCCGTTCTTCCAGATCCTCCACATCCTTACGTGCAGCGGAAGATGGAGAAAGCTCCGGTTGTACCGTGCCGGGGAATATCAGCAGCACATGCCTGCCGGAGACAACACCACGATCCGGTCTGCCCCCATCCGGAGCACGTTCTCCGGGCAGCGGCATGCCTCTGTGCCATCCTTTTCCCTGGCTGACGATCTGACTGTGCGGATAACGAATGCCGGTCTCCGACAGACGCTCGGCCACCTGCAGCTGTACAAAGCGGCGGGAGGAGAGCAGCGGCGCAGCCGTATTACGCATAAAGGTCAGCGGCCGCAACCGACTGATCACCAGCCGTGTGAACAAGCCGGTCCATCGCAGCAGTGCACGCGCGACCGGTTCGCGCTCTTCATCGTAACTGTCCAGTATGGCTGCAGACGCCTGCCCGTTACAGACCAGGGCCAGCTTCCAGGCCAGATTCACCGCATCCTGGATGCCGGTGTTCATTCCCTGCCCGCCTACCGGAGAATGGATATGGGCTGCGTCTCCTGCGAGGAAGACTGCACCCCGGCGGTAATGCTCCACCTTGCGCTCATTTACTTTGAAGCGTGCCGTCCAGATCGGATCATACAGTTCCACCCTGTCTCGTTCCGGCATGCAGGCATCCACAATCCGCTGAATATCCGGCAGCGCCATCTCTGCCGAACCGTTATGGTTTGAATCCAGCGGTGCATATTCACCTTCGGCATCGTCAGGTTCCGGTCGGGACCATTCTCCATGAGAAGAAGTAACATCCGTCTGACTATGCGCCGACGAACCGCTCTGCCGCTGCTCACCGGTGAACGGGGCATCCGGCGGTGCAGCGATAATAACCCGGTACCGCTCTTCAGGCATTGGGAAAAAGGCTGCAATATGCCCTTGATGCAGATAAATTCGTACTCCCTCCGGCTTCACCGGCCAATGAACATGGACATCGGCCAGTCCAAACTGCTGGGCAATCGCATCTCCGCCAAAGGAGAGACCGAGCAGATGCCGGACTGTACTATGGGCTCCATCGCAGCCGACGACCCAGCGGGTACGAATCATTTCGCTTCCCTTGGCAGAGGTAATCGTCGCTTGCACCGTAGTATCCGATAAATCCGCCCCTTCCCCCTGCAGCTGCTCCAACGCGACCAGCTCGGTGGATCGCTCGACAATTCCTCCCTGCATGGTCAACCGCTCATACAGTACCTGTTCTGTCCGGCTCTGCGGCAGGGTGAGAATATACGGATACCGGCTGCGGATAATCGGTGTCAGCTCCACATCCGCCAGTATACTGGTACCGCTGCGTACCTGTACGGCTTTTACCGGCTGTCCCTGCTCCACCAGCTGCTCTGTAATACCCGAATGATCCAGCAGCTCCAGCGTACGCGCCATGATGCCCAGCGCCTTGCTCTGGCGGGAAGGCTCTGCTGCCTTGTCGATCATCCGGCAGCTTACCCCTCTGCGCATTAATTCTATCGCCAGTGTCAGTCCGGTCGGACCGGCTCCGACGATCAGCACATCACACTGCTGCCCTTCTTCCGGTGGTCTGCGTTCCTGATTGCTCGGCATTGCCCCGCCTCCTTGGATCGATTGGACTGTCCCTCATCTGAAATAGTGTCCGGTGTTGTTCGATAAGATTCTCTCCGTATAAAAAAAGACCGCTATTTATAATATAAACAGCGGTCTGCTCATCTTCGTCTTAATCGGATAAAGCGAATTTAATTCTATTATCTTCCTGCTTGTCGTCCTGCCTAATGTTCCATATTCATCCCGGTCATTGGACCTGACATCTGCGTAATGGATTGTATTTCGTATAATGTCATTGCGTAAATATCAGGAAAAGCACCGAGTTGGAGAGCATTAGATTACGGAGTTTCAGTTCCAGTTTCGGTTTCAGTATCTGAACCGGCCGGTTTGGTGAGTGAAGTGACCGGATACTGCTTGCCATCAACTTTGACCTGATTAATATTGGTGGCTTCAATATCCTTGGGCAGGCTGACGGTTACCGTAAAGGGATGCGTCGTCTCCAGCTCTTCCTCGGTCAGCGTCTCCAGTGCGGCGGAATCGTTATCCGTGCCGGCTGCTGAAGTGCCGCTTGTCGAAGAGCCGGTTTCAGTTCCGCTGCCATTGGTGGATGTTCCGGTACTTGAACGGTTTGCCGAACTATCCGTCACTGCTGTAGATGAATCTTCTTTGGTCACAGCGTTCGGGTCATTGGTCGCTGCAGTCCCGGCAGTTGCGCCGCTGTTCGTCTCTGCTGATGTGCCGGTAGCAGCGTCCGTATTTGTTTCCGAATCAGTGCTTCCGGCTGTACCCTTGCTGTCAGCAGTGGAAGAATCCGCCGCTCCCGCATCGGCAGCCGGTGCGTCGCAGGCAGACTGCGGTTTAAGCTGATTGTAGTCTGCCGTCTGTCCGGTACCCAGGATGAATGTAGCCTGTTTGGGCTGGAATGCCTGACAGGCCGTCATACTGGTAAAATGGAACACCATTCGCGCATCATCTGCCGAACCGGTCGTCGAGCTTCCGGTGTCGGTAGACGTGCCGGTACTGCTCGTCTTGACAACGCCGGAAAATGCTGCGGCTGTGTTGCTCCCGGTTGGGGAGGCTGCGTCGGTCGAGTCGGTCGCTGCTCCTGCAGCATCTTCCTCATCCGGCAGCCCGGTCAGCGTCACGATCACTTCCGGCAGATCGGCCGCTGGCTGCGACTCGGTTCCTGTGCCTGGTTGAGACGTGGTCGGAGTCGCGACCTGGATCGGATCGCCACTGAACACGTTTACCAGATAGAATGCCAGTCCGACGATAACAGCCAGCCCAACCACCGACAGCAGTCCTAGAAAAGGCAGCCGCTTGCGGTTGCGCTTCATCCATTTGGCCAGCGGTGTCGCCAGTTCGTCACGGGCACGGCCGTAGACCGCCTGCAGGGCAGGACCTTCGCTGCCAGAGTCGCTTTTGGACAGCGTACCTTTGCGGAATGCTTCCGGATCGTATTTACGGAAATAAGCCAGGATGGCCGCTTCATAGGCAGGGACAAAGCGCGGCTCTGCCGCTGCACGCTTGGTTGTCCGCTCATTACGAGCGCCGCGTTCGGCAGCTCGCTGCGCAGGTTCGGGGAATCCGCGATCATTTCCTCCAGCCTCCCGCATAAATTCAGGACGATCCTCCGACCAGCGGAAAAAGTCATAGATCGTCTGCGAATCCGGTGCCTGTTTGCGCACTTCCTCCACCATGCCGGAATAGTCCATATCGTTCGGCTGGGCGCTGTAGCTAAAAGCTCCCAGCAGTCGCCCAA
The DNA here is from genome assembly GCF_054161335.1 of Paenibacillus sp. Z6-24. NCBI lineage: Bacteria > Bacillati > Bacillota > Bacilli > Caryophanales > Paenibacillaceae > Paenibacillus > Paenibacillus sp. Z6-24. Next base: position 4,712,357 of record NZ_CP096398.1, read on the forward strand.
ATTGCTTGCTGCGTATATCTTCACCGAGCCAGGAACGGCCCAGCTGCTGAATCCGGTCCTTTTCCGCGATAGGCAGATGTTCAAGCAAATCGACTACCTGCTCGGGATTTTTAGTTTCGGTAAACCAGATGTACAGCAGCTGAAGCGCGAGTTTTTTGGAAGCGGTACGACGTTCTGCCAGTTCGGGATAATCGTCGCTTGGCAGCGGACTCGCCAGGAAATCCGCCTGCAGCAGGCGTTCGCGGGTGAGCGAGGACCATTCCAGTTCGCTGAGCAGGAAACGTTCTGCCAGTGCACGCATTTCCTGACCAAGACCGGATCTGATCCAGGCTTCGCTGTTGATGTCTGCTGCCTGGTTATCCTGCTCCACTTCCTCCAGCATATGAAAGGCATTACCGGTCGCTGTCATGAGATCCGGACTGCGACGCAGTGCCTCCATAAATGACTGACTGGCGCGACTGCAGTAATCTTCCATTTCCAGCAGCTGTGGATATTTGCTGCCCCACTCGGCAGCAAGGTGAATCACTTCCTCCACCGACTGTGCCTGCTGGAACTTGCGGTCGATCAGCGGTGTCAGCAGCATCGTAGCCAGACCCGGCTGGCTGCCGACAATAGCGAGAAACGCCTCATACAGTCGGGGCTGATTCTCCATCATCGCATAAAAAGCCTGACTCTTGACCGCCTGGCCGCTGCTGATAGCGTTGCGGATCGCCCAGATAAAATATTCCACAATTTTGCGACCGGTATGGTCCGGATCAATGCCGTAATATTCCGCAAATACTTCGGCGATCGATACATCCGGCACCTGACCATTCCGCACTACGTCAAATTCACGGTCAAACCGCGACAGAAAAAGATCATTCAGCCGGATCGCCGATTCCAGTGCACCGGCCGGACGCAGATGCTTGAGCAGAGACTGCAGAATCATGCCCTGCTGCTCGCGGTACAGCTGCTCGTCTCCCTGTTCCACCCGGAACAGCAAGGTCCATTCATCATACTGCCCCGGATCAGGCAGCGATTCCCCGGCAGCATCGATACCCGCCTGTCCCTGATCGGCAAATTCCAGCAGTTCACGCAGCCGCTCCGGCTGATTCAGATGCCGCCAGGCCCAGTCGATATAGATCTGACCGGATTTGCCCGCCTGGGCTGCCTGAATACGTCCATTGCTCAGGTCGAAAATGTAATCCCGTTCAATATTGCGGTCACCCGCACGAATCGAGCCTGTCTCCACGAATAATAGCTGCATGCCTTTGCGGCTTTCCGGCTCTTTGGCATATGTAGTGAAGCCCAGTCTGCGGCGGAATGCATACGGCAGCGCCTGCATGAGGACGCCGATCAGCTTTTTCGCCTGCACCGGCAGTTCCAGTACAGGTACATTCAGCGAAATATATACTTTGCGGTGCTTATGAATCGCCGACATGACAGCGCCCAGCATTTGCCGGAACAGCGCTTCATCGATATTCAGTTCAGCCAGCACGGTTAATGGATCTGCAGCGGCAGCCGGCTCTTGCGGCAGTTCATTCAGCGGCTCCAGCACCGTGCCCTGCTCCACATCATAACTGCTTCGGAAGGAAGCATTCAGCCACCGCTCGTAATGATGCACCCACTCCTCTGTCAAAGCCGAAGCAAATACATAGTTATGGGTAAAAAAGGTACTGCGCAGACCGGTAAAGTCGGCAGCGACATACTGGCTGCGGCCAAGTACCGCATCCCGGTTATCCAGCCTCACCAGCTGCAGCGATTCGGGATAGAGCGATGCATCTTTCTCTCCCTGTGATGACAGTTCCACCGGTGCATCGTAGCTGCAGAGCGGGTGAAGATACTTTTTGATATAGGCGTCATCGAGACCGGGCGACCGGGCAATCGTATCGTAACCCTCGGTCGTCCGGAAAATGCCGCTTTTCTCGCGTGTATACAGCTGCTGCTGAATCGGAGTGTTCGACAGTAAACTCAAACTTTTCGTCTCCCCTCAATATAATTCAGTTTGTAAAGCAGCCAGATAAACGGCTCATCCACCCGGATCGGGCTGACCACACTCTGCAGCTTCTGCTCGACCGGGTTGCTGCCCAGCGCCGAGACGGCAAAGTAAGCGGTATCCTTGAAATACACATCCATCGTCCCTTTAAAAGGACGATCCACTCGCTCAATAAAGCGGCGGATCTCTCCGTCGATATTCTCAAACTCATCCAGATCAAAATGATTCCGGTGCACGACATTATGGAAAATATTACTGTTGGACTTAATATATTCGCCATCATCGCCGCGCAGCGATTCCAGCATGTCACTCTTGGTCAGTACAACAGCCGTCGGAATATCCGTCTTGCTGTCTTCCTGATGGGCGATAAAGTCGCTGAACAGCGTCAATACCACATCACGCGGCTCGTCATAACGGGACACCCATTCGCCGCGGCTGTCACCGAGCTGAATACGGATACGATCGCGGATGGACCGGATCTGCAGCGGATCAACCATGAACAGGATGCCGGACGAATTTTTGATATGCTGACCGTGCAGTCCCAGATAATCCTGATCGACCATTCCCTCACCGGCCACGTCAAAAAACACCAGTGTGAGCGGCGGCTTTTCCTCATCCTTGAACACAAACTGGAAAATAAACGGCTCCTGCATCCGTTCCTTCTGCGTGGAAGCCAGCAAATCACCGCGTTCGAACAGCGGCTCCTCATAGTTCATACGGAACTTGCGGCTGATCTCTGTCGTCAGCGGCATACAGGCCGCTTCAAAATTATCCGCTGTCGTGTTCTGCAGCGTATGAATCAGCGCCGTCATATAGACCGATTTGCCGACCTGGGAAGCGCCAACGATCGAGATAATATTGCTTGGCACTTTGCCGGCAGTAACCGGCAGCTCGTTATGACAGTGCGGACAGAGACGACGACGGGTGACCTCGCCATACCGGTCATTCAGCCCCACCAACACATGATCCGAGTAGATCCGGTGCTCTTCCGGCACATCTCCCGGCAGCAGCACCGCTTCCATATCACGGACCGTATCCAGACCATAACGCTCACGATAGCGGTTCAGACGCGCATCTTCACGCAGTGCATAATCTTCATCATCCTCACGATGATGGCTCGCCCGGAATTCCACATCATCCGGTGAGAACTTGTTAAAGCAAAATGGGCACACGATATCGTAAAATAGCGGTCTGGGTTCGGCATCCGGCTTTTTCTTGAACCAATCGAAGATCTTCATCTCACCATCTTCCCCCTATTCCAAAATCAATTCATACATCTGTCCATACATACGCCCATCGGTAAAAAAGAGCCGTACATACTCGTTCTTGCCCATCTCTATAGCCGGCAGCTCATTGCGTCCGGCCTGGAACGGTTCCGCAAACGGGTAAACGATTCCGTCTTCCCGGTTTGCCGGATAACCGCCTTCTTTTTTAACATAACAGAGCACATCGCGGGCGACCGGTACTTCGGCATGCACCTCGATGCGCACCGTTTTCCGTTTGCTCAGCCAGCTGCCCTGCTGACGGATCGAATAATGGATCTTCGCCCGGCCAGCGCTGACTTCAATCCGGTTGCGCCCATCCGGCTGGCGCAGCAGCGCCTGTTCACCGTTATGCTCGACAACCAGATGGATCACATAGCCCATTTTGCCAAACTGGTCGAGCCGGTCGCGGTAGCCATTGACGGCTTTATATTCTTCACGGGTATACAGTTTCAGTCCGGCAGCGGAAGGAGCCTGGTCGCTTTGCCCATCCGCTGCCGGAGCATATTCTTCATTAGCGGCAGCAGGACCTGCTGTGCCGCTCCCGGATAATCGCTGAATATATACCGCTTCGGCGTCACGCGGCCATAACCACCGCAGTGTACACCATCCATCCTCCACCTGAGCGGTCAGCCCATGAATCCCCTGCTCACCTTCAGGCTCTGCATCGATATAACGCATTGCACCATCTCCTTCCTGTTCAGGACTTGATTGTACCCTCATATTTATTATCTACTTTCATTATCCATGCAATTGTAAATGATACCACTCTACCGCTGGAAGCTGCGCGCACTCTCACCGCGTCTGCGGCGTGGACTGCCTGAACTTGTTGGTGGTGGCGGGGGGGCGTTGCGGCGAATCATGCGCTTGTTATTCTCCCCGATTGGAATCACCAGGGTGAACAGGGCAATGACCAGCGCCAGAATCATAATCGCCAGAAAGCGGATAACGCCGTCCGTCCAGTCCGTCTTGCCAATTCCCCATTCCAATAGCAGACCGGCCAGCAGACCGCCAACGCCGCCTCCAATACCGAAGCTTCGTGCCAGGAACCTGTTATCAAACAGCAACCCCAGACCTACGCCGAGCAGTGCTCCCAGAATCATAATCAGGACCACATGCAGAATCTGATAATACAGATTGCTGTTGAATGGTTCACTGCGCTCTGTGACCAGTGTACGCTTGTCCAGCGTGTCATAGATCTGCTGGAATGTTTTCGGCAGGTCGGTAGCCTGGGACACATCATAGTATTGTCCACCGGTTTGCGAAGCAATCTCAGGCAGCAGATTCGGATTCACCCCATTTTGCAGACTCAGACCAATCGTATGGATGGCAATTCCCTGCTGCTGAAAAGGCTGCAATGTGTTGGAATCCAGCGTACTGTCTCCATCCGACAGCATAATTACGACAGTACCACGGGTATCATCATTTTGTTCCTGAATCATCTGCATCGCCGTGTTAAGGGCAAGCGTAAAATCCGTACCGCCATCGGTCGTTACCATCGTATCCATGGTCTGATGTACCTGCTGCTTGGAAGCTGGATTCAGTACGGTCAGCGGTAGTGCCACACTGGCTTCATCACTGAACTGCACAATGCCGACACGCATATCCTTATCCATGGAATCAACCATGTTTTTCACAGCTTGATAGCGCAGATTCTGTGGATCGGTTCCCTGCATACTGCCCGAATTATCAATGACAACCACAACATCTTTTACTGTCTTGGCTCCGTTAAAATCAAGCTGATACAGTGCCTCGGCCGCCAGTCCGCCGATAAACATTACCACGAGTGTAGCCGGCACGAGCAATTTCCATGACACATCCGTATAGCGCTGTCTCCACGACGCCCCGTTTAATTTGGGCGAAATCACTTCAGCCAGCAGGCAGAAAATGCCGATCATCAGACTGATAATCCCGAAATAAATCCCCATCAAAAAAATACGGGGCATCCGGTCCAGATAGGAATGTAAAAACCATTCGCTGAGAATAAAACCGATTGCTCCTCCGATCAGACTGAATAAAACCATAAGCCAGTTTACTTTGCGCTGCATCTCTGGCGTCTCCCCTTTTCACATTATAAGTATCCATCGGTTCTCTTGCTGCATCTGTCCGTGGGTGGGCGGAAGGGACAGCGCTGCGGGGGAAGATGATCCAGCCGATCGCTGTTGAAAACGGATATCCGAAATAACTGCCTACCGCAGTCGATATCCATTTTCAAAGGCGAACGCTTCGCTTCGATTGGATCATTCTTCCCCCTTCGCTCTGTGCTTCCTGCCACCCGGGAACAGACTGGCAAAGAGAATGATGGCTTGCGCTGCGCGCGCTGTTATGTCGGTAAATATTGGTGGTTGTAGAAGCTGGTAATTTTTGATTGCTACTTTTATTACTAGTTCGTTAGTGTGTTGAAGTCTTCTTTATGATTCTACATCTTAACCAGCTAGTCTACTGCAACTTATGTTTCTTTCAGGCCGGATTCTTCGGTATGGAATTCGTAGCCGTTTTGGACATACGTATCGTAGTACGTTTTGCCGTTGCGGTAATAGATCAGATCGGTGATGCCGAAGCCGCCCATCAGGTTGAGTTTTTCGACGCCGCTGGTGCGGTCTTCATGGATGAAGCCGGTTTTGTAAATGCGGGTCGTATTATCGACGCCGGCGGCGTAGCGGACGAACTCTCCGTTCGCGTTGCCGAACATGTACTTTTCTTCATACCGGTGCTTATGGGTATAATCCAGCAGCCGGATATGAATGGTCGCCCGGTCTTCGAGCGTCCGGTAAAGCTCCTTGAACAGGTCCTCCTGCGACAGAGCCTGTTTGTTGGCGTAGTCGATTGTAACATTCGCCCGTTGCAGCAGCTCCTGCTCGAACGTCTGGGACAGTGCCGGTGACGGCAGCAGTTCCTGGCGGCATACGGTAATCAGGCGTTCGATCAGTACCGCGGAACCCTGCTCTAGCAGATGGGTTACATCCGCCATGCTGCGCTCTTCGAAAAAGGCTTTCTCGCCGCGCTTATCCTCGATATCCCGCATTACTTCGGCCGTCAGGCGGCTGTAGTAGTCGGTGATATTCTGGCCGATATAATCATCGGCGGTACGGATGCTTTCTGCCGATGCCGTGTGCAGGTCCCGACCGATCTGGTCCATTCGGCGCATCAGTTCCATGCTGCCCCGGTGCAGGGCAGCCAGCTGCTCTTCCCAGCTTCGATACAGCCTGAGCCGGGTCTGCAGACGAAGAATATGCAGACGATGCGGATAGATCGCCTGGATCAGCGCCCGGGTCAGATTACGCACATTATGCTTGTCCATAAACGGCATTTTGGGAAAAGAAAGTTCATCGGCTCGGCTGTTATACCATTGTTCCAGCTCCAGCTGCGCCTGCTCGATCGCTATATTCAGATCGCGGATGCGGCTGCGCAGCACTTCCCACAGACTGGTGCTCTCCGCTTCATCACTCCACGCAGCCAGCTGGTAAAAGTGCACATCCGGATGCTCCCACATCTGCTCGGCCACGATATGCTTGAACTCGTGTGCAGCATCCCACTGGGCCAGTCTGCGTTCAGCTTCCTGCTCGTAATTGTCCCGGAAGAACGCATCGCCGCCCTTTTCAAATAAAGCATACTCTGCTTCCCGCAGACTCATCGATTTGAGTGAAGAAAAGCTGACCGAACGCGTCATCAGACTGTTCATATCTTCCAGCCGCGATTCATCCGGAATCAGCCGCTCCAGCCGCCGGTCCATCGATGGTTCATCCATCCCCAGCAGCTGTTCGCGCTCCCGTATATTCAGCGCAGGCTCCCGCTTCATCCGCTCCACAATCCCCTGGAAAAAGTGCTCCAATACGGTCAGCGCAATTGCCAGATCCGGTCTGCGCACACGGGCATACCCGGCCGATACAAGCCCCTGGCTGCCATCCGCATTGCGGATATTGTTTTTAAAAGCCGTATTGTTGTAATCCGAGCCGCTAAAAGCCAGATCGCTGCCATCTTCCGGACGCTGCCGGTTTTTGAGCAGGCTGATTCGGCAGATCATATCGTAGTTGCTGTTCACGCCGCCGCTAACCGCCACCCCGCGCTCGTTACGATCCGACAGTATATAAGCCAGTTCAAACAGCGGAGCCGCCGTATGATGGACCATCACCGCGAGTCCATCCTCGGTGCGCTGCAGCGGTGCGCTCAGACTGTAATCTTCCCGCTGCACCTGCTCCAGCTCGAGCAGAAAAGCAACCCCAGCCGAGTTGGCATACCCAAAGTTCTCCTCCTGCTCTCCTTCATGAATCAGTGCATAGATATCCATCTGTACCGATTTGAAGGACTGTCCCAGAATCGAGCGGGCCAGCAGGGCAATCTGCGGAACCAGTATATTCATCGGATCTTCCACCCGTGTCACCACCGACAGATGCAGCCGGTCAAAGGAAGAATATATTCTTCCAAAGTCGGCCAGTCTGCGGGCCGCCTGGCGAAATGCCCGGTTCAGCTCCAGCAGATGCTTGCCGTCTTCCCGGAAATGCGTGCTCCAGTCCGGTCGCTGCCCCCGCTTGCCGGAAGATACAGCAGGTAAAGACAGGTATGACAAAATCTGCTGCGGATCATCCGCTTCTGGTGATCGGGAAGAAGAGTCTGCAGCAGATTCCGGTAATACTTCAACATACATGACACCAGCGCCATTATCCCACTTTTGTGCATTTACGCTTCTGATATGAGCAGCCGCATCGCGGACATGGTCCCCGATAAACAGGAAAACGGCGGGGTAGTGAATACTGCTCCGCCCGTCTCCCTGCCCGGCTGTTTTCTCTTCGGCAGCAGCGTATGCCTCTGCGAATTGTCTCAGCCGAACATCCATATTATCTCAGCTTCCGGCGCAGATCGTTTAATTTGGTTACCATTTGCTTGTAGAACTGGTAGGCTTCGTCCCCATTGACCAGCTCGACACGCTCGTATTCCAGACGATCGCGCGCTTCCAGATAAGTCTCATATAATTCATCCAGCTTGGACAGCAGCGGAGCAATATCCTCGGATGCTGTCAGCTCGTTATCCCGGCGGTCGGCTTTACGCATCAGTACCGCACGGTTTTTCTCATCCAGCTTGCGGAAATGTTCGAACACTTCGAACTCGACCACGTTTTTGGTTTTCATCAGATTCGCGAACGGCTCCCATGCTTCTTCTTCCGGATCGCGGTCATATACGTACAATGCACCTTTTTTGGTGATCGTATCGGTGTACAATGCCTGTACGAACTGATCGGTCAGCTTTTCCTCGCCTTCAAAACGGCCCAGCATGCTTTCCAGCTCGGTGATTTTCAGCTGAATGCCGTCGTACTTGGCTAACTCTTCACGCAGACGCTCGATCAGTTTCGGAGAACGGATCAGATTCTCGGCAGCCAGATCTTCGTTGTAGCTGTTAAAGATATCTTTGGACGATTCCGCTGGCAGTCCCTCGCCCATCAGGCGGCGCAGTTCGGTAAGCGCACGCTTGATTTCACCCAGATTCGGACGGGCAGCATCCAGACGCAGATCGTATCCGCTCAGTACCGCATCCAGATCGAACGGCTGGCTGAAGTTCATCGCAAACCGGTTGCTCGTATTCTGGTCGACATCTTTCTCCGAGATAATTCCCAGTGCACGGGCACGGGCAAAGTCAGCCCGAATGCGCGCATTGTACGACTGTACACGCGGATTGACGTATGTCTCTCCCCAGGAACGCTCAGGAATTGGAGACGGCAGATACGTCCAGTTCTCCTTCTCGGTCATCACGAGGTGACGGCCGACGCCTTCACGGTCCAGAATGGTGCGCTCGTAGTTCTCTTCATACACTTTGAGCGGTGTATAGACGAACAGAGGTACACCATTGCGGGTGTTCAGCCAGAAGATCCGGTTTTTGACCTGGCTCTCCTTGATCGTAAAGTGCGATTTACCGATGGCATTGGTCTGGTAGTTGCGAATACCGCGCAGGATGCTTGGCGCCTGTACCGGCACCGACACAAAGCCCCACGAAGGGAAGTGCAGATTGCCTGCACTGTTGCTCAGGTGGAATACGGGTACTGCATCGTCATCCAGACGGCTGGCAATCTGGCGCTCTACAAATTTCTCGATCGGCTCGTCTTCGCCGTATTTCATCACCAGGAAGTCTTCCATCGAACGGGTGATCAGATCGCCGAACTTGTCGCTCAGGAAGTCGGAGATGGAACGTACGATATCCACTTCCTGCTCTTTGACCCACTGATCGGAATGATCCAGCAGCTGGGTAGAGAAATCACGGATCAGATCATCGCCGTCCTTGCTGTCCATAATGTCGCTGACCGCTTTGGAGATGTCCGGCACGCTAACCAGATTCCAGTAGTACGTTTTGTTGCCGCGATGGTCGGCTTGCTCGGTACCGCTGGTCAGCAACTCGCCATTTTTCTCGAAAATGGAGCTCAGAGCATTCAGCACTTCCGTGAATACGCCGTAAATCCGGTTATTCTCACGGTTCAGCAGCTGATACAGATCTTCATAGAATTCGATCATCTGCTGGGTACGCTCGATATCCGCACGCAGCCAGTACTCGTCGATCTTCGCTTCGATATAGACATTTTTCTTTTTATCTTTGGAGACAAAGGCGCTCTTGGCATCGCCCAGACGATCGTTCGCATACTCTGCCGCCGATTCGATATCACGCGGGATGCGTGTCAGGCTCTCGCGCAGTGTCTCAATATAGGACAGCAGCATTTTCAGCAGAGAGAAGCCATTTTCCGTATACAGCAGGCGGGATACGTAGAATGGTCCCTGTTCCGGATGCAGGAACATGCGGCGGATCTGGTCGGAGAATTGACCGACAATCTCACCAGGCAGCTGCTGCTTGGCTTTGATATATTCTTCGCGGGCACGGACAAGGAATGTCTGTTCCAGCTCGGTATCCATATTGACCGCCTGCATTTTGACAACATTGTTGTAGCTCAGACGCTCGCTGTTCTCAAAGCCTGGCAGCGGCTCCGGTACACGGGACTCGAATGTTTTGGTCATCGTATCCAGATCGACGCCCAGCTTGCGGGCAAAGTTCTCTACCGCTTCCTGATCCGGTGCCTGATCAAACATTTTGTCCATCTTTTGGAACAAGCGATACGCCAGATAGGTCGTCATTTCCTCAATCGGCAGCACCGCAGAGGATGCACCGATAATGTTGTATTCATAGTTCGCCGGATAGGCGCGGTTCATCTGCGCGATATTCGTACGGATATTGCTGATATAGTCATGAATCGCGAACTCTTCGCCGGAGGCTTTTTCCTCACTGGCCATAAAGTTGGTGATATTCTCAGCTGTTACATTCATACAGTAATCGTAGGCATTCTCCAGCAGCTTGCCCTCGGTATTGGTCGCCGAGATCAGGTGACACAGGTTAAATGGCGGCAGCGGTGAATTCACGTTCAGGATGCTGCCGTACTGCTGCTTGAAGCGTTCGCCGCGGCTGTCCACGTTCATCCAGTAATCCAGTTCCTTGAGCGCGGCGTAGCCGTTTTTGCGAATATATTCACGGGTGTGCTCGCTCAGGCTCTTATTGGAGAGGTTAACGTCCGGTGTGAACAGGTAGCCCAGCATGGTCAGACGGTCAATCCCGGCAGAGCCGTAATCGCGCTCTACAATACCCCGTACGATATATGAGATATCTAGGAACGAACCGCTGCCCGTACCGCCGGACAGACCGGTCAGCAGGAACACCATCAGCTTTTTATTGGTGCCGACAGACAGGGTTTTGATCTTTTTATCGATGCTCTGTACGACCTGGTTGATCTTGGTGAACAGCAGCAGACGACCGGCCTGGCGTACACCCGCCGCGCCGTTCATGCCGTCGGTGATGCTCATCTCCGGCGACAGCCATTCAGTGATATAAGGCTCCAGCAGGCTGCGGTTTTGCAGCAGTCCGCCGATCTCCGGATTGGACAGCAGTACAAATTCATTATGCGGATCAAGGCCGATGCCTTTGTATTTTTTGTTGCGATCCTGTTCGTTGGTCTCAAAAGCGAGGAATTCCACATTATCCGGTTTTTCCTGCTTTTTCTTGGTAACCGGATCTTCCGGCAGACGGAAGCGGCGGTTAATCTGGTATTTCAGACGCAGCAGGGCATCAATCCCTGTGCCTCCAAGGCCGATAATCAGGATCGGATTGTCGATGGTATCGACTCTTATTTTCTCACTGACAATACCGCCGCCAAGCGATACGTCGAGCTGCTGGATATGTTCTCTAACGATTGGTTTCATGGATGATCCCCCTTGTAACCTTCTATTTTTAACGTATTGAATTATGCTCTGATTGGTTTCCCATTTGTCTGTTGTATTTTGGTATTTCCAGTTGGTGTCTGATTTATTATACGGTTCAATCATGAATTAAATATGTCCGGCTATCTGTCTGCACCCAACTGCCATGCCATCTCCCCGGTAACCCTGGCTATGGAAATGGCATGTCCATCATCAGGTCAGGTATTCCAGCAGAACGGTCTTGTCCACCTGGCGCAGTGCAATCGTCAGACGATCGCCGCTCTTCAGTTCATAGCCGCGGGAAGCATCGATTGCACGGCCGGATTTCTCAATGATGCTGTCCGCATTGTTGCGAACGATGATACGGTCATTATTGCCCGGTGTAAAGGTAATGCTCTCGGTCTCCTTCAGCTCCGGCGCCAGCTGCAGCAGCTGATGCAGGTTGAACTTGCCGCGGAAGGTCGTCAGTTTCTTGTACTGCGGGTAGGATTTCTCTCCGGTATTCTCGTCGCGGATCTCAATGACCATCTGACCGACGAATCCTCTGTTTTTCTGCTTGAGCAGACGCAGCAGGAACCAAATTCCGGTCAGTACGAGCAGAACGCCGATTGCGATCAGTACCCATGCCATTGTGCCAAGGCCGGCCGCTTCCTCCGTGCTGCCGGTCCCTGCACCAGCGCCGGTCGCATCTACAGTAACCGGAGTCGTCTCCCGGTAAAAGCTCTGCTCTTCCGCTCTCACAACGAGCTGGTATTTATGATTATCCGTCACTTCAAAAGTTCCCTTGAACTCTGTTCCATTGCCGCTAAGTGACACCTGGCTGGTCGCTCCGGTGTCCATGTCTTTGACGTTCAGTACAGCTTTGAGGTTGCCAACCTGTGAGGCATCGGTCAGCTTTTGCCCATTGCTGGTCAGATAGGATACGATATCGATTTTATCGCCTTTGCCATAGTTTTTGGCCGGAATCGGGTCCAGCGCCATCTCCAGGCTGTAGTTGAAGATCAGGTTGATATCGATATTGTCCTGATCGGCTCCCTTGACCTGCAGCGTCCAGTCTCCCTGCTGAGGCTTCAGCAGTTTGACCAGGGAATAGCTTTTGGAGGTGGAGATGCTCACCTGATCCGAAGGAACGCCCACTGCTTTGCCTGACGGATCGACCAGCTTCACTTCCACTTTCTGTGAAGACATAATGGAGATATTGGCTTCCTTGACGCTGGCATTCGGGATATTGATCTTCACATCCTGAAATTGTCCGTTACCGGTAATCGAATCCACTGGCACCACGTTCACCTGCTGGTGAGCCGCAAAGATTTCACTCAGGATTCCCGGCAGATCATCCGCTGAGCTGGTTACAAAAGATTTACCACCTGTCTCGGTGGCGATGTTCTTCAGCGCCTGCTGATTTAGCTTGCCGTCGGCATTCAGACCCACAGTATAGACCGGATAGCCCTTCTGCTTGGCCTGCTGCACCGCTTCCTGCAGCTGCTGATCGGCTTCGCTGTTGGAGCGGCCCGAGTTGCTGTTGAGTTCGTTATTGCCATCTGCGAACAGCACGATCATCGGCTCATTGCCCTGCTGCGAACTGTCCTGCAAAATATTGACCGCTTCTCTCATCCCGATCGAAATATCGGTATACGGACCGCGGTTCAGATCATCGATAAAGGTTTTGAGATTCGTTTTGTCATCGGCTGAGTTAATGCCTGTCAGCGCCTTCTCCCGTTCAATCTGATCGGTATAGGCAACCACGCCGACCCGGTCACCCTGGGTGGGCAGCATATCGATAAACAGCTTCATCGCTTCATTCCCGAGCTGCTCGGGGTCACTGGATTTCATCGAGTTGCTGACATCCAGCAGCAGTACCGCGTCCACCTCAGAGGACGGGCTGTTATTGTTGGCTGCGGCCGATGCGGCGAACAGCGTACCTGGCAGCTGTGTCAGACACAGAATCATTGCCAGCGTTATATACATAAGATTGAGTTTTCTACGGAACATCATTCTACTCCTTCGCTTAAGGTAAAATGTAGACACACAGGACAGGCGATTTTCTCATAGTTTAGCGGATTATGATTAAAAGCCGGTTAAATTCACCTTAACATGCCTTAAAACACATAAAGTGAAAAATTTGATACCATTTTCACCACAATATCCATAATAATCCATACACATCCAAAAAGTCTCGTTTGCCGTCTGATTCCTCAAAGGAAGCCGGATACCATTATAACGTATCTTGTTGAATTCTTTCCCCACCTTAAGACGGGGGAAATCACTGGACTACAGGCTAAAAGTTGAATATTCTTCACCGCTCCCTTTATTCTGGAATAGATTTTCGCATAAAATAGAAAATAACCAAACTTCTACTACCTGAACATACAGAAAGGATTATCCTATGGATATACTTGCATACGCATGTGTCGCGATTATGTTTCTTTTTGTCGTAAGCCGGTTGTTAGCTTATGCCTTTCGCCGTAAAAAGGCCCCTTCCGAGGAAGAATTGGAGAAACAGCTGCTGGCCGCCGTCAACGAACGGGAATAACCAAATATGAATTACAGAGAGTGATTGCATACTATGACAACTACCAAAAAAGCGGTTCAGCTGCCTGTGCTCGAACGAAGCCGCCGCAACTATGACCGGCTGCGGACCTGCCGCCGATGCGGGAAGTACACCATCCTGCCCGGCGAAGCCTGTCCGAGCTGCGGCAGAGCCAGACTGGTACCGGTGATGGAACGGGCGCGCTCCCGGGCACGCCGGAAAATGCTGAACGAAATTTTATTTACAGTGCTGCTTATAATCATAGCCATTTTACTGGCACAGGATATGACCCAGATCGCTATTGCCGCCGGTACCGGTCTGATCCTGCTCGCTCTGCTGGTGCTCGTACAGCGCCGGATGACAGAGCGGGAGACGCTGCGTCAGCTCAGCCGGATGTTCCGCTATGATCATGCCACCATACACGACGGACTCGTGCATGACCAGTCGACCGGCGTAGAGACCGTGCGCAGCGGGAAAGATGTGGAAGGCTATCATATTTTGCGTCAGACCGCCGTACTCGTCCGCAATGATCGACTGCGGCTCGCGCTGCTGTCCCTGCTGCAGAACTTCCGGCTGCGCAGCGATATGGATCTGGAGCTGGAATCGCTGATTACCAGGGATTTTGATCCGCTGGTCGCCGATTATATCGGGGAAATTGCCCGGCTCAAACGGGATATGATCAAGGACCGGGCAATCCGCTACATTATTGCCAACGAACCGAGAATTCTGGAAATGGAAAATGGCTGGAATATTCTGATCAGCGTGGCATCGGCTGCTGTGCGCATGAAGCGGTATGTGACCATGTATCAGGGCTTTATCCGCCGGTATGCCCGCTTCCTGCCCCGGGAACGCTTCGTCCGATTATATCATGTGGTCCACAGCGATCCGGCTTTGCAGAGCGAAGTACTCGGTCAGGATATGGAAAGTATCCGGGCAGAACTGTATCCGTCCGATCCTGCCTTTGAACCGGATGCCGCCGGAGCTGAACGTCCATGAGCGTGCTTCGGCTGTTTTCGTTACGCAATCTGCTGCTCGTCTGCTGCACAGTGGGCCTGATACTGATCGTGTTCAAAAGTGTCGGCATTTATCACAAGATCAGCTGGATCAAGCTGGCGGATCAGTATTATGCCCACCAGGAATGGATTCCGGCAGAACAGTGGTACAGCCGGGCGGCCGAGAACCGGTATCTGTCCTACCAGGAACAGCATATCCGCAGCCGGCTGGCTGAGCTGCAGCCAATCAGCCAGTGGAACAGCGTCGTATCCGCCAGTGCCAGTGAGCTGCAGGCTGCTATCGACACCCGGCAATTCGATTCCTTTCTCAGCGCCTATGAGCGCTGGAGCGGGCATGTCAGCGCTCAAAAGCAGGCCGACGATCGCTTTCAAAAGGAATACGAACAGATTCAGCAAGACTATACGATGGAAGAAAAGCTGCAGACCGGTTTCACCCAATTTCGCCAGAGCTTTGAAGACGGTCTGCAGGAGAATCTAAAGACTGCGAATTACAAGGATGAATCCTATAAATGGAACCTGCTGCGTATCCCGCAGGCTTACTGGGATACCAGGGAACCGATGCAGCAGTATATCCGCAATTTGCTGGAAAGCTATGACCAGACCAAGCTGAACCGGCTGGCGGCAGCCGGGAATTTCACGGAATTTCTGAATCAGGCGGTATATGCAGCAGAGATGTATCAGCAGCATAATTACAAGGCTCCATGGATCGTGAGCCTCGCCGAAAGCGGGACCCGCTCGGTCATTACCAAGGACATCCAGGCAAAACGGACTGCGCAGTTTGTATCCCATGCCCGCAGCTTCAGGGATGCTGCCAGCGAGCTGGGACTGGATTCATCTCCGGTGCTGACGCAAATCAGCCAGCAGATCCTTTCCCTTCAGGGTCAGGCTGCTTCATTGTCTGCTGCCGGGCAGTTCCAGCAGGCTGTGAATCTGTATGAATCCCTGGGCACACTGGAAGATATGAGTCAGCCGATCGCCCGTACTCAGATTGCCTGGGCGACCGCCGATCCAGTCCATCTGCTGCAGAGCTCCAACGCTTCTGTCGCCTACGAGCATGTAACCGGCGGGGTCAACTGGGCGGATGTGCCGGTGTACAGCATCGCTACCGATCATAATAACCGTCTATTTTTCGGCAAAATGTCGTCCGATGGCGCAGCCAGTGTATGGTCCGGGGAGATCGGCCAAACTGCGAATCAGATACTGTCGCTGACCCTTGAGCCGCGGCTCAGCAGCAGCGAGCAGCCGGTCATCGTCGTCCAGTCCGGCTCGGCTGAAGATGACCGTCATCAGTATTCCTTTTATGGACTGACCGGAAGCGGGTTCCGCAGTCTGCTGTCTGTTGCGGCCGCCGGTTATGAGACCGCAGAGGACGGCAGTATTGATGTACATGAACCTGCTGACGGCGCTGCTGGACAGACGGATATTTACCGCCCTGTTCAGGATGGCAGCTATACACTCAGCGACAGCCGGACCGATAACAGCATGTATCGCTCTATCACGGCTGCTGAAGTGGCTTCTCATCCGAATGAGACGATACAGTTCAGCGCCGAGATCATATCGGTGGATGAGAATGGTGCGCTGGCACGGCAGGGAGACAGTTATGTATGGCTGACCGGCTATATGGAATTTGCCACCGGCAGCTTTACCATTTATGGACAGTTTAACGGACAATTCCAATCGCTGACCCCGGAGCAATCCGGAGCAGGCGCCGATAATACAGACAACAGTCCCGATTCCGGTGCTGCCACGGATAATGAAGCTAACGGCAGTGCAGATACCGGAGCACCGGGAATGCCCGATCCGGAATTTGAACCGGAATATGGATTGGGTGACACTCAACCATCCGGGGTAATCGGTGTAACTACGAGTGCTCCTGTGGTTCGTGTCGACCGGATCGAATAATGTGATTCCTGCGAGCACCGACTCCACTTCAATAACCGATTCACCTTCACAGTGAATCGCCAACAAGCCCATGCAGATATTACAGCTGCATGGGCTTGTTGGGTAAGTCGATATGATTTACATATTTATATTATAGATGATGGTCTTCCGGCTTGATGGATCAACAGCCTCAATAGAAACGTAGCATTAAGAGCTGCCGCCCAGACCAATAAAAATCATGATAAATACCAGTTCCAGCATATACCCGATCACCAGCATCATCGGAATGGTAATAATCAGCAGAACTTTCTGCAGTCCCGGCTCAACCTTGTAGGTGGTCATCCAGCGCCGCAGCCAGAACCATGCCATTACCAACGCAGGCACCAGGATCAGTATGCCCACAGTCACCGCTCCGTAATACAGCCACATCGCTGCCTGCGTGCCTCCAGCACCTTCCAGCCATCTTTCCTTGCCGATTATTAGTGCAATCACGGCCACTGCCATGATCAGATAATATATTTTAAGTATTGTATTGATTGGGAAAGTACCCTTTTTCACGTTTTTCACCCTCTCACTATTCATCGTGCCGATCCCGGCGCAGCCTGTAAATTTTGCGCGGTCTGCCGCGTACTGACTGCTGCTCTTCTCCTTCCACCTCTGCCAGTCCGATACGGCACAGACTGCTCATAATGCGCTGTGCGTTGCGAATCGTCATGGACAGCTGCTGGGATAGCTGAGAAGTGGTGAAGCCGTCCCAGTTCAGATGACGGGTCAGCGCTTCGATTCTGCTGTAGGTTTTGACGCTGATTCCGGCTTCATTCAATAGGGCGAGCAGGCTGGGGTCCACGGACCGTGAAGCATAGCTCCACTGCGCTTCATCTTTGACCATTTCACGAATGTCGCCGTTATCCTGCATGATGACCAGCATCGGCTGCTGCCGACTCCGTACATGCTGCAGTGCCAGTATCGCATGGTTGCCCGCTGTAAAAGCCGTATCCCCGTAGCCGATTCCAACTGATACCGGAATATCCAGTTCCAGCTCCAGCTTGCCAACCGCCCGCCGCAGCTCCGGCAGCTCCCGCTCAATGGCACCGCGGGTACTGATTAACTGGTAGCTGCCTATTCCATGCGGCATCATGACTCCATCGATGCGCTCACACAGCTCCAGCATGCGCTGCTGCATCTGAAGCTCGGCATACTGGATGGAGTAACGTCCTCTTCCTGTACGATTGCTCAGCGTCATCAGATCCGCCTCGATCATCTGCATGCCGATCTGGGTATCCTTGAAATAAGAGCTGCGTGCCTGCTGGATAAGCAGCTCTGCCGCCTGTCGGATATCCTGCCGGGTAATCGTCAGCCGGTACACCGGCATGCCATGCTTCTGCAGCCCGTTGTAGATAAAGTGCATACAAGTCAGCGCAGCGGCACTTTTGCCGCTTTTCCATAACTGCAAGTGAAAATCGATGATCGTCTCCGGATCTTCCATTGCATCAAAAATATGCATGTACAATCTTTCTGTCACAATCCCTAGCTCTGCCAGGGATTCATGCAAATCTATATCTTCCGAACGTACCATATCAATCGAATAAGGGCGGCTTCCGATCTGCTGCGACATCAACATCTGCACCATTCCCCTGTACAGGCCAGAACCGGCAGGCTTGCAGTAAACCGACAGTTCCGCTTCCCGCAAGTAAGGACGCGCTGCAGACATCGGGACCGGTCCGGAAAAGAACCAGCCTTTGAGACCAGGACGGTTCTGCTCCAGAATGCCGGGAATCTCCTGCGGATGATTATAGACAAATGGGATAAACTGCGCATCCTCCGCCATATTCCGGGTCACTTCCAGAATATGGTCGACGGATGGCTGAGGTCCGATTACACCAAGACGGTACGTCATAGCATTCTCCTTCACCATGTCATCTGTTATCAATCCAGCTATCATTATTATAGCAAGTATACCAATTCCCCCGGCAAAAAGAAGCATCCAAGCCATGAAAAAGCCTGATCTCCTTCTAGCGGGAAATCAGGCTTGCTGAGTAGAGTTGTTATATTTATTTGCTGCGTTTGCGTGCAGCCGTCACCCATGCGCCGATCGCTGCGATCAGAGCAACGATGGAAAGGATCAGTGTCGCCGTCTGCATACCGCTGTTTGCGGCTGGAGCGGCATTTGCACCGCTGTCTGCAGCTGGCTGCGCGGAGCCCGCTGCATCTTCACCGGTCGTAGGGGTTCCGCTATCCGTACCGGTAGTGCCGCTGCCTGCCGTACCTGCACTATCATGTCCATGATCAGCCGGCGCTGCTGCACCGGTCGCTTCGGCACTGACCACAGTCATGGAGTGAGGCGTATCACTGCCCTCGTCTCCGGTCCATTCCACAATGCTGCCGTCACTGTAGTACTGGTAGGCATCCCAGGCGAGTTCGCTATCCTTGGCCGGGTTCTCACCGACAAATACAAACTGCTGGAACTGTCCGGCTTCAATGCCGCCGCTTTCCGCTTCCCAGGTGATGGCTGCAATTTCGCCTGCATCATTTTTCTCGGTGGTCGTCTTCCAGCCCGGAACAGGCTGATACTGTTTGAAAGAAAGATTTTCCGGCACTTTCAGTGTTACCTTGGTTGTCGGAATTTCCTTTTCCGAAGGTACCTTGATTGTGTAGGTCTCCCAGGCACCGGTCATGGATGCGGCGGGCTTGACGGTCACGTGCGCACTGGCAACGCCTGCGAATGTAACGAATCCGGCCAGAACAGCAGCCGAGGTAAGCGAGATCATACGGGTAAATACGGATTTGGATTTCATAAATGAATAAGCCCCTTTGTCTGAGTTATACACATTCCATCATGCAATGTGTCCTGCAGTTGTTGCTGTTTATTATCCTACTTTGATCGTAAACTGCACATCCATGCTATCCAGCTTTTTGGTCAGGATATGCATGTCGATCTGCCAGCGTCCGTTCATGCTGATCATGGACTTTTTCTGGTACACGCCATTTTGCTCATCTGCGCTGCTCATCGTGAATTCCGCAGGTGCCATCGCCATATCCATGTGAGTCATCGTAATCTGAATCTGCTCCACATTCACCGGCTGTCCTTTGGCATCCTTGACCGTCACGATAAAGTCATTGCTGCCCATCTCCAGCGGTGTCGCCTTGAGACTCACTTCATAGCCTTCGATCTGCTGTGTCTGCGCCGTAATCTCTTCCGGCTTGACCTTGACCAGCGAGCCGCCCATAGGCGACAGATGCACGAGGATCGCAGCCAGCACCAGAATGACGAATCCGGTCAGCACTTCCCAGATCAGATCCTTGCCCAGCTCTTCCTCCTGCTTGCGCCCTTTGACATAATTCA
Organism: Paenibacillus sp. Z6-24; assembly: GCF_054161335.1. NCBI lineage: Bacteria > Bacillati > Bacillota > Bacilli > Caryophanales > Paenibacillaceae > Paenibacillus > Paenibacillus sp. Z6-24. The sequence continues at coordinate 4,732,583 of NZ_CP096398.1, forward strand.
GCCCGGCAAAGGCTGCCATGATCAGGAACAGCAGAATTTTGCCCAGCAGTGTCAATCCATACGCGGTCGTGAACAACGAATTCAGCTCCGGCAAATAGACCAGACTGCCGTAAATCCCGGTCACCAGCAACGCCGCTACCGATACGATCGCCCACCAGGAGAACCGGCGAACGATGCTCCAGTATACAAGTCGGCGCTCTTCACCGCTGTACGCTTCCGTAATCTTCGGCAGAAATAGTGCCAGTGCAAGCAGCGCTCCGCTCCAGATCAGAGCCGACAGCAGATGGATAAAGTCAGCCGCAATCGCAATACCTGCATACGGCTCTGCATAGGCATGTCCATCAAATGCCTTGGCCAGCAGCGCTGCGACCAGCATTACAAATGCTGTCATACCGATCCCTTTGCGGACCGATACGGATAACTTGCGCAGCTGTATGAGCAGCAGACCCGCGATGCCCAGTATGGTAAAGATCATCTGGAACAACCAGACCTTGCCGAACACGGTCGCCTGCAAAGTCGTCATTACTTCGGCACCGGTGCCGGACAGCGGTACATCCGCATCCCAGGCGATTCGCAGCGGCAGCTGTGCCACCAGAGCTGCCAAGGCAATCACACTGCCCGCTATCACGAACCAGCGGTAGCGGCCGCCTGTCATCCATCCGGTATGCTCCCCGGCACGCAGCCGCTGCGGCAGCAAGAACAGGGTCAGACAGAGTGCCCCGAGCAGCATCGCCTGTCCGGCATACTGCAGCCATCGCATAACGACCAGCAGCGGATTGACCGGCTTGTCGCTAATACGCACATCCGTATCGTTTACGTCTTTGCCGGCGCCATCGCCGACCTGAAACACGATTCCACCCTGTACCGGATGTCCGTCGCCGGATACGGCTTTCCAGGAAATATTGTAAATATCGCCTGCCAGCTTCATCGGCACATCCGCTTTTAACACGGTACCGTCATTCTCATCAATCTTCGCCTGGATCGGTCCGATCACCTTGCCGGACGAATCCATCAGCTGGATGCTGTAATACGCACGCTGAATATCTTCATTAAAACGGATCTTGATCTGCTGCGGGGACTGCTCCAGCACCTCGTTTTGTGACGGTGATGATTCCACGACCGCCGAGTGAGCCATACCTTGCTGCGGGAACAGTATACACATCAGCAGTACCAGCAGAGCAAGTACGCTGTGCAGCAAGGCTTTGCCTTTGCCTGCTGCGCCACGCCGGGCTGCATGCTTTCCGCGGTAGCTCCCACCTTTCGCAGACCCGTCACAGCGATCAGCGAACGATAGTAACCCTGCTGTCTGTACATTCTGTGATTTATCTGATCGTATTATCATGTTGCTCAATCCTTCACCTGCTTTCCGAACGGTCATGGGACCCCAATCCAATGAACCTTTCTCATCATAACGGAACATCTGTCGGTGGAAAATGACTACATAGGGCTATATAACCGTCATTCACCGGTTCAAATTTGAATGAATTATGGACGCGGACGCTGATCCGAAGCCAAGCCCTGCTCCAGCGCATACCGGGTCAGCTGCACACGGTTCTCGAGTTGCAATTTTTGCAAAATATTTTTGAGATGATTTTTGACCGTCTGCTCGGAAATGACCAGCTCGGCAGCAATCTCCCGGTTCGTCATGCCGGATGATACCCACTGCAGAATCTCCCGCTCCCGCCGGGTCAGCGTATCGGCAGCCGGATCGCTCTGTGCCTTGCCAAACGGAAATTCCTGCAAAATCCGGTGCGCAATCTCCTGGCTCATGCCCTCTCGGTCGGAGGCCACACTGCGCAGATATTCCAGCCAGGTCGACGGCGGCAGGCTTTTGAGCAGATAACCCTGTGCTCCCTGCTTGATCGCCTCGAACAGATGGGCGGCATCATCCGACACGGTCATCATGATGATCTTCACATAGGGAAATCTCAGCTTGATCAGCCGCGTCGTCTCCAGTCCATCCATGCCTTTCATGGAAATATCCATCAGAATCAGATCCGGCATCCATTTCTCTGTAAATTCCAGTGCTTCCTGACCGCTGGCGGCCGTGCCGATCACTTCAAACATCGGCTCTTCCGATAAAATAACACTTGTGGCTTCCCGGGCATGGGCATGATCATCCACAATCAGTACACGTACTCTATCCATGTCCGTTTCCTCCTGTCAGTACGAATCGGGTCCGGTTCTGCTCACGCCGCAGCGCAAACGTCCAGCCGCGCAGTTCGGCCCGTTCCGCCGTAATGCGCAGTCCGAACTTGCCCGGATCGGTCAGTTCCTGTTCGTTATATCCCTGTCCGTCATCCTGCACGATGATCTGCCAGCCTGCATCACTGCGTATACCGGAAATGGTCGCACTTCGTGCTCCCGCATGTTTGTGGATATTCAGCAGCGCTTCCCGGATACAGGCCAGCAGTTCGGCCTGCTCATCCGGCTTTAACAATCCGTCATCCAGCTGCCAGTCCAAATCCACCTTGATCCCGGCCAGCGGAATCATCTCACGGATGCGATATTCCAGTGAGGTCTCTCCGGCATCCTCCTGACGGGGGGAATACTTGAGATTGGCAATCGACTGGCGTACATCATGATTGGCTTCACTGACAGTGCGGCTGATATCGTTCAGCATCTTGTGCACCTCCGGGTCATCAAACCGGCGCCGGGCCTGGTCCAGCTTGACTCCGAGCAGGAACAGCGACTGGGCGACCCCGTCATGCAGTTCCCCGGCGAGCAGCTGCCGTTCCTCCAACTTGCCTTTGGCAATTCGTTCCCGGTCCAGTGCAGCCCGCGTATGCTCCATCATCGTGAAAAGCCGGCGCAGCAGGGTGACGCTGACAATATATACAATCACCGGCGACAGCCAGTTGCCCACTTCCATGGACAGATACGGCATCAGCAGCTGATGCCTCACATACTCCCATAACCCAATAGTAACGGTCGGTAAAAACAAGATCGTCCATTTCATCCATCGGTAAGACATATCATTCTCCTTTATTCCGCTGATCGGTGCCATCGGACACCGGAAGTCCATTTTATTGCGCCAGACGACGCTACAATTACATGCTATCCGTATTATCCCATGACCGAACCGTGTATAACCTGTGAACAGTTGAATAATTTCCAAAAAAATTTAGATAAATGGTTTGCAATTCACCGGTTGAATGCTTACAATAAGAATGTAGATATGATAATGATTATCATTCCTGATCGGTTGATAATCCACTGATAATTCCTGAATACGGAAATTTGACGATTGCTGCAACGTGCACCCTGTGCCTCATTATATATGCGCTGCTATCCCTGCGCTTCAAAGGAGACGGAATCTTGATGAACGCAATGACTCAGAAAACTTCACTACAAATCGACGATTATCTGGATCTTCTCAATCTGGCTGTTCATGTGGGCGACCACAAATGGCAAAAAGAAATTATCCGTAAGCTGGAGTATCTCAAAAAGTGCTCTGTACCTTCCCGCAGCCGCTAGTCTTCCGTTGCAGTAAGTGCAGAATCATCCATATATGACAAAACCGACCCTAACGAGGAGTCGGTTTTTTGTTGTGCCTATTTATTGCTGCGCCTGGTTTTTGTACTTGCATATAGAGAGCAAGCAGTGAGAAATATTATCAACCTTACCAAGCGGTCTGCCCTTGTTCTCTGTCCCTCCAACCGATCATCTCCAGCCTAATGCGGAAGCTCAACTGCCGAATGCAGACTAAGCTGGTACTGCTTCGGCGTAATGCCATATTTCCGGCGAAACAATCCGATGAAGTGGGAAATATTATCATACTGCAGGCTTATTGCCACTTCGGTTACCGTGTGATGCCGGAGCATCCGGCTGGCTTCCTCCAGCTTGCGGTTGGTAATATACTCCCGCGGCGTCAGCCCGGTCAGCTTTTTGAACCGGCTTGTAAAATTCGTGTGGGACATCCGGTAATGGCTCGCCAGATCCCGGATATGGTGGATCATGCCGATATGATCGTTGATATCGCGGATCGCTTGATACACCGGATCACTCCGGTTCAGCTTCAATACCTGCTCTGCCCCCTGAATATGCAGTAGATGGTAGGTCAGCTCCTGTGCAGCCAAATCAATCAGGAAGCGCCGATCCTCATTGTGCAGGCTGAGATGACGCCGGATTCGCCGAATCGTCTCCTGCAGATCCCGGCTCTGATGATTCACTGCACAGCGCAGCATCGTGCTGCTATCAATCGCAATATCGCTGCCCAGCTCTTCCTCCACAACAGGGTGCAGCCGTGATATCAGCTGGTCACTCAGCTCGAACACAAGCGCACGTGTCGGTACGGGCACATTGATTTCAATCCGTGAATGGGCGGGCAGCAGCAGCATTTCACTGCAGTCATGGGTGAAAAATTGCTCTGTTGTGCAGGTGCGCACATGTTTCTGTCCCTCCAGCACCGTACACAGCTTGGGAGACTCATAAGCGGCATAATTTTCGTTGTAATCCGCCGGCAGATCATAGTACAAAATACGCAGCAGATCGGTCTGATATCCATACTGAAGTTCATCGTAACGGTCAAAACCATGCAGTGCCTGTTCCATAGATTCTCCCTCTTTGAAACCACGTATATTTTACGGCAGCAATTGATATTTTTGTATCCGTTCTCAAGCTATACTTAATAAAGTAAGTATAACCCAATTGCTTCTAACATCCAATAAGCGAGGTCGATCAGAATGGCAGGTAAAGCAAAATTCATGATGCCCGGTATGAGTCTGATGGGTTCCGGTTCCCTGCAGGACGCCGGTGAGGAAATCCGCAAGCTCCAATATCACAAAGCGCTCATCGTTACCGACCAACCGCTGGTGAAGATCGGTATTGCCGCTACAGTGACCGATATGCTGCAGCAGGCAGGCATTACATCCGTCATTTACAGCGGCACACGTCCCAATCCTACGGTCAGCAATGTAACCGAAGGGCTGCAGGCGTACAACGATAATGGCTGCGACTGCATCATCTCTCTCGGCGGGGGCTCACCTCATGACTGTGCCAAAGGCATCGCCCTGCTCGCGACCAATGGAGGCACTATGGAGGATTACGAGGGCGTTGACCGCTCTTCCCATCCGGCTGCTCCGCTGATCGCGATCAATACCACTGCCGGAACGGCCAGTGAAATGACCAAATTCTGCATCATTACCGATGAAGTGCGTCATGTGAAAATGGCGATCGTCGACAAGCACACCACACCGCTGATCGCTGTCAATGATCCGCAGCTGATGATGGCGATGCCCAAATCGCTGACAGCAGCAACCGGTATGGACGCGCTCACTCACTCAATTGAAGCATATGTATCCACGGATGCCACGCCGATCACGGATGCCTGTGCACTCAAAGCGATCGAGCTGATCCGCGACTATCTGGTTCGTGCCGTGGATAACGGTCAGGACGAAGAAGCCCGTGAACAAATGGCCTATGCCGAATTCCTCGCCGGTATGGCCTTTAATAATGCGGGTCTTGGCTATGTTCATGCCATGGCCCATCAGCTGGGCGGATTTTACGATCTGCCTCACGGCGTGTGCAATGCCATTTTGCTGCCTCACGTAGAACGCTATAACATGCAGGCTGCCGCAGACCGCCTGACCATCATTGCCCGTACGCTGGGCGAGCAGGTCGATGAGTCCCAGCCCGAGCAGGGTGTAGAGCTGGCGATTCAGGCGATCGAGAAGCTATCCCGGCGGGTCGGTATTCCTTCCGGTCTGCAGGGGCTGGGCGTCAAGCCCGAAGACTTTGATACCCTGGCTGCCAATGCGATGAAGGATGCCTGTGGCGCCACTAATCCGATTCAGCCTTCCAGGGAAGATGTTATACGCATGTTTGCGAGTGCGATGTAGGGCAAATGGGCTTCTCATTCTATCCTCAATACATGGATCTGCACGATGGTCTATTCCTCATATCCCATTTAGGTTGTTGCAGTATCCAAAAAGCCCGGTGAAAATATCACCGGGCTTTTTTTTATGCTATTTGGATGCCTTACTTACAGTAGAGCTTCAATATCGCCTTCAAGATCATAAGGATCGGTTGTAGGCTCAAAGCGTTTGATCACTTCGCCGTTACGGTCAATCAGGAATTTGGTAAAATTCCATTTGATTGAATCGCCCGGCATGTATTCAGGATGGCGCTCATGCAATAGCGGCAGCAGAATTCTCGCGACCGAATGCGTCATATCAAAACCTTCAAAAGGCTTGGAATCCGCCAGATACGTAAACAAAGGATGCGCATTCTGATCCCGTACATCCACCTTTTGGAACATCGGAAAAGTTACGCCATAATTCAGCATACAGAAAGCCTGTATCCGTTCATTATCGCCCGGTTCCTGATCGGCAAACTGGTTGGAAGGAAATCCGAGTACGATGAAGCCTCTATCTTTATAACGATCATATAGCTTCTGTAGATCTTCAAACTGAAAAGTAAATCCGCATTCGCTCGCTGTGTTCACAACCAGAATAACCTGATTACGGTATTCCTCCAAAGATACTTCCTTACCAGCCATTGTTGTTGCCGCAAATTGATATACGCTCATAATTGGTTTTACGCTCTCCTTTGGTTACAATCATTCTTGTTTCTAGTATATTGTAACCAGCCAAGAACCCAATCGAAACTATATACCTAAAATAATTTTATATAATCAAGGTACTAAGAACTATATCATTAATTATTTTGTCGAATCATAAAATATTAGTAGTTATTTACAGTAAATACCGCTGATTATCTTTTTTTTGCGTAAAGGAATATAAATCAATCCTGGTCTGCAGTATGTTCATCCGTTGAATCGGTATCCATAAAAGGCTTGTTCACATAATAATACATCATCGACATAAAGACCGAACCGCCGATCAGATTTCCGATGGTTACCGGAATCAGGTTATGAATAACGCCTGCAAAATTGATGGTGGACGGGTGATCGATTACCAGAGCAATTGCAAATGTACACATATTGGCAATACTGTGTTCATAGCCCGAAATAAAGAAGCAAAATACGAACAGCATCATACAGAACAGCTTGGCGACCTCATTTTTGAGACCCATAGGGATAAAGAATGCCAGACAGACGAGCCAGTTACATAGTATCGCCCGGAAAAATAGCTGGGACGTAGGCGCCTGCATTTTATGCTCCACCACATTCAGCAAAAAAGCATTGACCGAATAATCCGAATATAGCCCCGTCAGATAGATCAGCAGGGCAAAAGCACAAGCCCCCATAATATTGCCGATATAACTGGTCACCCACATCTTGATCACCTGCAGCCAGCGTAGTTTACGTATAAGTGCTGCATAGGAGTAATAGAACGTATCCCCTGTAAACAGATCTCCTCCGCCCAGCGAGATCAAAATAATCGCCGCGCCAAAGGTGAGTGCTGCCATCGGGTAGGCTGCAGGAGATTCCACCGCATAAAAGAAATTCCCTGTTTTAAACGCTACGATAACCCCGAATCCGATAAACATACTCGCCAGCATGGAGCGCGACAGGTAGCGGAGTCTGCTCTGTCTAAAAATCATATTCTTTTCCAGGGCCAGCTTCTCCACCTGTTTTAACGATTGTAGTTCCATTCATTCACCATCCTAGTATGATTTTGACTTGAGCTGTCGATTTACAGCTCTATAAAGATACATTTCATTATAAAACTAACTACACGCAAAAAGCCCGTTCTAACCCGCTCCTTTTTGCCCACTCTTAAATAGATCATTTGGCATAGGAGATTTTTCCTATTTGTCGACAAATTGCGACTAAAGTCACTGAAGCTATTAACTTAGTGAAACAAACTGCCGAAATGATATTATAAGCGAGCACATTCACAGATTAGACACATCATTTTTCTGTAACCAATGATTATGGTGTTTTCACACTAAATCTTGATGATATATAGATGTTATCAGTAATTAATTTATTTCAATGTTGGCTAGTCTATGAAAAAATTAACATATTTAATCTAGTTTTAATGAATAATCCATGAAAATATGTTAATGTAAATTTACAATTAAAACACGAGGTGACCGAAAATGACAACTCATAACAAAGTACAGCAACTTCGGGAATTGCTGCCACAAGAACAGCAAGGAATTACACGCTATGTTGAACACGCTCTGCAATCCATCGATGAGCTGGTCGAAAAACATCGTCAGTACACTGCTTCTCTGGCTATTTACGGCGATCGCATCAATGGCAACGAAGAACGTGTATATCGTGATACCATTTCCGAAATCAAAGCTCAGCTGATTGAGACACTGGAAAGAACAGTAGAAGACTTTTCCCACCTGGGTGACAAGAACTGGAGCAAAAACTACAAAGACGGTATCAAATAAGAACTACAATTACCGCCCTGGACAGATGCATCCATTATCGTACACACCGACATTCCATGAGATGAAGATTGGATATAACACTATTATTTTCAAATAGCATAATAAAAAACCGTGGCCCGGGAAGCCACGGTTTTTTGTACATATCCTCGTACCCGATATGCTTAATAATAGGGTGCCATCATCAGATAGACAATAACTCCGGTAGAACTTACATACAGCCAGATCGGCATCGTCCAGCGGACGATTTTTTTGTGCTTGGCGATCTGCATCGTCCATCCCCATACCAGTGCAAACAGTGCCAGCGGTACGATAATCGCGGCCAGGAAGCTGTGCGTAATCAGAATGAAGAAGTAGACGGTACGGATAAATCCTTCGCCGCCGTATTTGGCAGTCTCCGGTGAGAGATAATGAAAGGTTAAATAGGTAACCAGAAACAGCAGTGTGGATGAAAATGCCGCCAGAATGAAGCTCCTGTGCAGCTTGATGTTCTTTTTCAAAATTGAGATAAGCGCTGCGACGAGGAAGATGAAGGTAAAGCTGTTAAAGATCGCATTCATCCGCGGCAGCAGGGTAATATCAAAGCCAACCGTTCCTTTGTAGCCGATAGCCGGTGAGAAAAACAGCAGCAAAATGATGACATTCGCAATTACAGATACGGTAATGATCAGACCTGTAAAATTCTTATTGGTCGTTGGCTTAAGATTGCCGGTTTGTGTACCCTTGTCCATGTGTACTCTCCCATCCTTGCGATTCATACTGGGAATATCGAAATATCCTCATTATATTATATTTTAATAAACCGGATAAGGATAAGCGGATTGGTGACAACAGTTTGAACGTTTTGCAATTGGGGCGTTATTTACGTATCCTGACGCCAGATATCATGATATTCCTCATTGCGCTTGAACTGTGCCAGTGCATAGGAACAGGCTGGTACAATTGTCTTGCCCTGCTCGCGCGCCACATCCACTACACGCTGCACCAGCTGCTGGCCTACTTTCTGACCGCGCAGCTCTTCCGAGACAAAAGTATGGTCGATGATAATCGACTGTTCATCATACGGGCCGAAGCCGATTTCCGCTTTGGGATCTCCATCCACTTCCATAACGAATCCCGTGTCATTTTGTTTGATTTCCTGCATAAGTCTTATCTCCTTTATTGTAAAATTTCAACTAATCTTTTATCCCCTTAATCTCCATCTCAGAAACACGGCTGCTTGCCAAATACCTAATCTAATAAACTATTAACATATAAATTTTTCACACAAAAAAATTTTCTTGTAAATAATTAACTAATTAAGCTTTTATAGTTCTTTTTACCTATTACCATTTGTTTAACTTTGTCGAAATATATAATAAATTCACAATTTGAAATTGGAGGCACACTATGAAGTGGTTTCATAACTTGAAAACATCCGTTAAAGTCCTTTCTTCCTTTTCCCTTATTATCCTTGTATTAATCGCATTTGGTATTTATAGCATGCGTAATCTGGAGCAATCCAATAAACGTACCCATCAGATTACAAGTAACAATCTGATTTCGGTACAAAGTCTGTCCGCCATCCAAATTTACTACCAACGTCTTAGAGTAGCCGTAAGGGATCTCAACACCGTTACAGCTGAGGCAGAACAGCAATCTTACCTAAATAAAATGGTTGATTTCAAAGCAAATATTAACGAAAATATTTCACTCTTTACTCCATTAGCGACAACAAAAATAGAGCAGCAAACATTAGCTGAATTTCATACTAATTATTCTCAATATATTCAATTGTATGATCAGGCTAGTCAAATGGCTCAGGTGCATACTATTGCAGGTACAGCAAAGTTTATAGAATTTAAAGAGACAACTCTTAAACAGGCCGGAGATAAAGTGACTGCTTCTCTGGAGCAACTGCTCAAAATCAACACAGATCTAGCCAGTCAGGCCAGCATTGATGCTCAATCCAGTTATGAAAGTACACGCAATATCACTATTATCGTCCTTGTAACGGCTACAATATTCAGTATTCTGCTTGGATACTTGATTGCCCGGACAATCTCGAATCCGCTGATTCAGCTGTCCAGACTGATTTCCCAGTTCGCTCAGGGAGATCTTAGCGGTAAATCCGATATTGATACAAAAGACGAAGTAGGCCAATTATCCGCTTCTGTAAATACTATGGCAGATAATCTGCGTAACCTAATTGCACGAATCTCCCTCTCCTCCCAAAGCGTAGCTGCTGCATCGGAGCAAATCTCAGCCACTACCGAGGAAATCGCCAATACGAGCAGTACACAAGCCGAATCTTCCGCCAATATTACCGAATTGTTCAAGGAATTATCTGCTGCTATTGATTCGGTAGCGGTTAGCGCAAGTGAAGCTGCAGATCTGTCCAATAAAACAGTTGAAATGGCTCATCAAGGTGGCCGTATTGTAGATCAGTCCATGGTAAGTATGCAGAATGTCAACGAATCCATGCATCGCCTGGAAGAAGATTCACAGCGTATTGGTGAAATTATTAGTGTAATTGACGATATCGCCAATCAAACCAATCTGCTTGCCCTGAATGCTGCAATTGAAGCAGCCAGAGCAGGAGATCAGGGTAAAGGCTTTGCTGTTGTCGCTAATGAAGTACGTAAACTGGCTGAGCGCAGTATGGATGCAACCAAACAAATTTCCACCATTATCAAAGTGATGCAAAAAAACACTCAGGACAGCGTAGATTCTGTAAAACAGAGTGTAGACCAATCTACCCAAACCGGGGATTCCTTCCAGGTAATTATCGAAATGGTCAACAATTCAGCACTTAAAGTAAATGATATTGCTGCTGCCTGCGAGCAGGAATCCGCTCAGGCCAATGAGGTCATGTTTGCGGTAGAGTCCATTGCTGCTGCAAGTCAGGAATCTGCCGCTGCAGCCGAAGAGACGGCCTCTTCTTCACAATCCCTTGCTTCACTGGCCGAAGAACTCAACGACTCCGTTTCCGTATTTAAAGTGTAATCATTCAATCAATAAAAAGCCTGAAACCTTTCCTTATTAAAAAGGAGCTAGGTTCCAGGCTTTTGTTTTTAAACGTATTCTTTCTATTTATTCTTTTTGACCCCCCTGATAGATTGTCTCGTCCTGCGGAATTTCACCTTGACGGCGCTCCTCCTCAGCCAGCAGCTCGGCGGCGTCATCCTGCGGCTTATAGCCAATCTCCTGCTCCAGATAGGCAATATCATAGTAGTTATCCGTATTGGCAGATGTGCCATACAGATTCATGAATTTGCGGCTGTCATCCGCTTCGATACAGCAGCGCATCAGCTGTACCATATCCCGCTCCGAAATCCAGATATGAGCAGCACGCTGGGAATGCGGACGATCATCACCGGGGAAATTACCGATACGTACATTAAATGAAGACAGCTGATGCTGATCCGCGTACAGTCGGCCGAGCAGCTCGATATAACATTTGCTCAGTCCATAGATGCTGTCCGGGCGGTAGGGATCATTCACATCCACTTCTTCACCAACCTTATAAAAGCCGGTCGCATGGTTGGAACTGGCGAAGATCAGGCGCCTTACGCTGCTTTTACGGGCGGCCTCGTACAAATGATACGCGCCGGTGACATTGACCGGCAGGGCGACGCCGAGAAAATCGTCATTGTCCTTTTGCCAGCCGATATGCAGAATAGTATCCACCCCCTGCATCATTTCCTCAATGCGGTCGGGATCTGTAATATCCAGTTCGCGGATCCCCTCTGCCTCATTCGCCACTACGTCTGTCGCCACAATATCATACTCTTTCTTCAGTCCCTGATAGAGCGCGCTGCCGATGCGGCCGCCAGCTCCGGTAATGAGTAATTTGCGCTTCATAGTCGTCCTCCCTGGTCGAGTTGTTGGAGATAGTACGCACATTCTTTGAGAATACGGTCGATTTCCTGCAGACGCAGCGGCTTGCTGATAAAGTCCTGCATTCCTGCGTTCAGACACATCTGACGATCTTCATTACGGGCAAATGCTGTCGTGGCGACAATGACCGGCTGCTCATGCGGCTGCAGGCGGCTGCGAATCTCCGTGGTCGCTTCGATGCCATCCATCTCAGGCATCTGGATATCCATGAAGATGAGGTCATACGGATGAGTTAAAGCAGCTACTACCGCTTCCCGGCCATTGTAGGCAATATCCGTCTGGTAACCGAGCTTCCGCAGCATTTCCTGCATCAGCTTCTGATTAACCGGATGATCCTCGGCGACGAGGATGCGCAGCAATCCATATTTGCCGCTGCCGCTTGTATAGACTTGCCGCTCGCTGAGAGCGGAGACTGCATTAGAACTGAAAGCAGATTCCATAATAGCCTCTTCCACAATGTACTGCATAGGCAGAATAAAGCGGAAAGTGGCTCCCATGCCTTCTTCGCTGTCTACGCTGATCGTACCGCCCATCAGTTCAATCAGCTTTTTACAAATAGCGAGTCCCAGACCGGTACCGCCATATTTGCGGTTGATCGCGGGATGCAGCTGAGAGAAGGACTGGAACAGCAGCCCCTGCTTGTCACTGGAGATACCGATACCGGTATCACTGACTTCGAACTGCAGTACACATTCATCTGACCGGCGTTCCAGCTGACGGACAGACAGATTAACACTGCCTTTATCGGTGAATTTGATCGCATTACTGATCAGATTCACCAGCACCTGGCGCATCCGGGACGCATCACTGATAATGATCGATGGAACCTGGTCATCAGTATGATAAGTCAGCTCGATCTTCTTCTCGGCAGCTCGTGTGGAGAATAGATCAAATACGCTGTCCAGCAGGTTCGTCAGCTGGATCGGCTCATGATCAAGCACCATTCTGCCCGCTTCGATCCGGCTAAAATCGAGTATTTCGTTCAGGATATGCAGCAGGGAGTCACTGCTGTCCCGGATAATATCGATATAGCTGCGCTGTTCTTCATCGAGCGGCGTATCTGCGAGCAGACCGGTCATACCCATAATGCCGTTCATCGGCGTACGGATCTCGTGACTCATAATCGCAAGGAACTCCGATTTGGCCCGATCTGCCCTTTCCGCCAGTTCCTTGGCGCGAATAATCTGCTTCTCATTGGTAATGTCGTTAAAGACAACGACAGCTCCCTTGCGCTGTCCGCGATCCCAGATCGGAGTGATCCGGTAAGAGACGAGGACGCTAGAACCATCCTTGCGGAGGAAAATCGCTTCTTGTTCTTCATACGATGTGCCTTCCCGCAGTGCCTGATCGATCGGATTGTCTTCCGACGTGTACGTGGTGCCGTCCGCATGCGTCAGCTGGAACATATCCAGCAGCAGCTGACCGGCCAGTTCACGGGTGCTGAATCCGAGCATCCGGGTCGCTGCCGGATTAATGAATGTCGCCCGGCCCTCATTGTCCAGACCGAAAATGCCCTCCGATACGGAATTGAGGATCAATGTATACTCATTGCCCAGCTTCTCGATCTGTTCCATATGACGTTTCATTTCCGTAATGTCGGTAGCTATACCGTAGACGCCCACAATCTGCTGATCGACCACAATCGGCAGATTAACGACACTGATCCGGCGGTATTGGCCGCCTTTGACCACTACTTCGGACTCGTACGACTGCGGCTCGCCGTGCAGGGCATGTTCAAAATGCTCTGCCGTATCATAGATACTTTCCGGAGCGACAAAGCACTCAAAGGATCTGCCGATCAGCTCCTCCTCCGTACGGCCCATCAACTGCTCCATCTGTGCGTTGATCGTCGTATACCTGCCCTGGTTATCAAAGGAAAATACGCTGGCCGGGTTATAATCAAACAGCGATTTGTACCGCTGCTCGCTTTCCTGAATCAGCAAAGAAGCCTGACGACGCTCGGTAATATCCCGCGCAATCGAGATCATTTCTTTGACCTGGCCTTCCTCATCATGGATATAGCGGCCGGATGCTTCCAGCCAGACATATCCCCCGGATTTATGGCGATGCCGGTAAATGACAGGCTTGGTCTGCTCACCGGCAAGATGAAGATTTATATACTCTTTGACCGCAGCTACATCATCCCCATGAACGTAATGCAGGCTGGATTCCCCTTCCAGTTCTTCCGGCTGGTAACCCAGAATGTTATAACAAGCAGGAGAGCAATATAGATACACAGCCTCCTCCACAGAATGGCGGGAAATGAAGTCCAGCGATTGTTCCGAGATCAGCCGATACTGGCGCTCACTCTGCTTCAGCCGCTCCTCCATCTCAATCCGCGGAGTAATATCCTGGGTCATCCCGATAATCTGAACCGGCTGGGATTGATGATCGGTTGTGACATTCCAGTGAGATTGCAGATAGCGGATCGACCCGTCTTTCAGCAGGACACGGAATATATCCTCTCCGTTGCTTCCGGTCTGCATGGACTGGCGGATTTTGGCCTGCAGAGAGGGCAGGTCTTCCGGATGCACAATCTCCCGAACTTTCTCGATCGGTACCTCGGTATATTCGAAAATGTAGCTAAACAACTCCTGTGTCTCACTGCCCACCGTAATCCGATCTGTGGACATATCCCAGTCCCACGAGCCGATATGCGCAATCCGCTGGGCTTCACGCAGACTGTCTTCGTACTTTTTGCGGTCATTGATATTGCGACCGATTCCGAGCACCTTGGTAATTTCGCCATGCTCATCGCGAACGACCTGGAAAGAAATTTCAAACCATAGGTAATAGCCCTTTTTGTGTTTGAGTCTCCGGGTCGTCATGCCCTGATCCAGATAGCCCCGACCGCTGGCAATCATGCCTGCCGAATCGTCAGCATGATAATACTGCATCCGACTCTGGCCGATCATCTCTTCAGGTTTGTAGCCCAGTACCTTATAAAAAGATTCGGACACATAACGCAGAATCCCATCCGGCGTACTGTAAGAGACAAGGTCATTGGCATTTTCCGTAATCAGACGATAAATTTCCTGGTCGATCCCGGTCAAATACGCATGGCGACGAACCGGTTGGATTTCCTGAAACTGTGCAATATAATATACAGCCCGGCCCGCTGCATCGTGTATGGTAGAAACCTCGATGCCTATCTGCAGCATGTGTCCGAGCTTGTGTTTATAATATTTGCGGGTACAGTACGGTTCTCCCTGGGAGACAGCTGCTTCCGATGCAATCGTCGTGTATGGATAGGTGGTCGGACTTGCCGGGTGAACAAGATCTTCTTCACGCAATGCATACAGTTCGCTCTCTTCATAGCCCAGCAGCTGGCAAAGCGCAGGGTTCACCTGCATCCACGTACCATTCTCCGGATCAATTATTGCAATCCCTATAGAGGCAGCATGATAGATATGTTCGTAAATTATTCGGTCATGTCCTGATTGATTAATCACATTATTCCCCTCCAATAACACACTTGCCCGGATTCTTCTTTATCTTTTCTTTATAATTTATATATACTGCAGATTACCCTTATATTGGATAACCGAATAGTATCGCGCTATCTTTCTTCCATGAAATGTGGGGTACAACAAAGCGGCAAATGAAAAAGACACCGGCGCTGCAATTTGTGCATCACCAGTGTCTTGCGTATGACCTTGCTGCCTGGCTGCAATCCAGCCTGAGCAGATTAGGTTAGGCTTTGATTCTCTGTATGGATTACTGATTGAGCGTAGTTGTTGTCGTTGTGTCTTTACGCTGACGCATGGAACCCGAGATATTGCGAACCTGATTCATCACTTTGTCACGTGCACCTTTGTTACGCATAAGATATACAGCACCCAGTCCAATTGTCGTCCATAGAGCTTTTCTTCCAGTCATGATGTTTTTCCTCCTTAGATGTTCAATTGTTTTGCTTTCTTCTTCGCGTTGTTGCTTAACTACAATTTACCCTTCTCTGTAGAAAGTAAACATGCAAATTAACAATATCCATCAACCAGATTCTTTCATTGCCGAATACTATAGAAGCATACATTACACCAGCCCGGTGCACTCCCCAATCGGCTCCAGCCGAAAGATTCCATGACCTTTAAGATCACCGGATGCCTTCAGCCGGATCAGATAGGGCTGCTGCTTCTCTATCGCATGGAAGCGAAAAGAAAGGCTGTACCACAGCTTGGTCTTCATTTTCATCAAATAGGCAGCGCCAATCCCTGATGCCTGTCCGTAAACTGGTACTTCCCCATTCTCAACCCTCCATGATCTCGTTCATTGCCGGGAATTAGCGGTATATTGTAGTCTCATGGTGAGTGTCCGTAACTTCCGCGTTTAATTGTCTGGCTACACCGTATACACCTTCGTCCATCACCTTGTCATGGCTCCATATGTACACCGGGCGCATGAACCGGTTGGCGGCTCGCAGCATACGGTGGTCGATACGCACTTTCCATTCACAGCGCAGATGGGTAGAGCGGCCATCGTCCGATTTGCTCATAAAACATGTACCCGTACCGGATAATGGACCCTCGACCTCCAGTGTAAACTGGTCAGGCTTCTGCTTGTCCGTTACCTTGAGCAGGATCGATAGCCGCAGCAGCATTTTGGTCTTGAATGTGCAGCGAAATACATCGCCGATGCCTTCGGGCCCGCTGCCCTGTTCAATCTTTTCAAAGTTTACATTGTCCCAGAATTCAATGTCTTCAATATGATCAGCCAGCTCCCATAATTGCTCCCGGGGTGTGCCGATCTTCCAGCTGCTGACGAACAGATAGTGGTGTGCCATATCAGATCATATCCAATGGTACTTTGTGTGACGGCGCGGCAAATGCCTGGTCCAGCTGATCCAGCTGCTTCGTAGTCAGCTCAATCGCAGCTGCTCCGGCGTTGCTCTCCGCATGTTCACGGCTGGATGCCTTGGGAATCGCCATAACATTGCCGCTGCGAATACACCAGGCCAGCATAATCTGGAAAGGATGCGCCCCCTGCTGCTCCGCAACATCCTGCAGCGCCTGATGGGAAAGCAGTTCCCGACGCAGCGTACCTGCCTGCGCCAGCGGCGAATAGGCCATAACCGGCATCTGGTGCTCCTGCTGCCATGGCAGCAAATCCAGTTCGATCCCGCGTGATCCCAGATGGTACAGTACCTGATTGGTCGCACAGTTCTTGCCATCTGTCAGGCTGAACAACGCATTCATATCCTCGACATCCAGATTGGAGACGCCCCAGCGGCGGATTTTGCCCTGCTGGACGAGCTTCTCCATGCCTTCTACGGTCTCGTGCAGCGGAATCTGTCCGCGCCAGTGCAGCAGGTACAGGTCAAGATGGTCTGTGCCGAGACGCTGCAGGCTGTTTTCACAGCTGTTCACGAGCCGCTCACCGCCAGCATTATGCGGATATACCTTGGATACGAGAAATACGTCATCCCGCCGTCCCTTGATCGCTTCACCGACCAGGGATTCGGACCGTCCTTCCCCGTACATCTCTGCCGTATCGATCACGGTCATTCCGAGCTCCAGCCCATACTGAAGCGCCTGAATCTCTTCCATTCTGCGAGCAGGATCATCTCCCATATTCCACGTCCCCTGCCCGATGGCAGGCAGCTGTGTTCCATCTTTTAACGTAATATAGCGTGCGTTATTCATCGGTGGAAGCTCCTCTCTACTTGGCTGTTTATGATAGGCTTTTTATATTCTTTTGCCTGGTTAACGATATGTCGGCTTCCGGCTTATACTGCCGGTGTCCCCTATCTAACCATTAACCGCTATGGACTGGTGAAGAACCGAAAACATGATGAATCTATTGTCTTTGCAGGAGAATGGCAAAAGACAGATACGTCATAGTCAAGAACCGGATAATTATGTTATTTTGCACTTATCTAAAGATGATAATAATTCTCAATAAGGAAATGAGAACGTGTATCTCTGTTGATCCATGCAGTGGTACGACCAACAATTGCCGTGCGGAAATTGACTGCTATCAAGTAGCACTTTGGGTGGGTTTATGTACTCAAAATACCTCCCAAACAAAATAAAGCAGGCCGTAGATCATCATACCTCATGATCTACGGCCTGCTTTTATATATCCATTACTTGATTCTGCGCTCGCCATCGTACGTGGCGATCATCTGGTACAGATCCGGACGGCGGTCGCGGAAGATGCCCCATTCCAGACGCTGGGTCTCCAGCAGATCCAGATCGAATTCGGCTACCAGCACACCTTCGCTGCTGCGGTCGGCTTCCTGGACTTTGTTGCCCTGTGGTCCGGCGATAAAGGAAGAACCGTAGAAGTTGATCGAAGAATCTTCGTCTTCCTCTTTGCCGATCCGGTTGGAGGCAATAACAGGGATCAGGTTGGCGCCTGCATGACCAAGCATGCACGCCTGCCAGTGATCTTTGGAATCAATGGACGTATCCTGCGGCTCCGAGCCGATCGCTGTCGGGTAGAACAGCAGCTCTGCGCCCATCAGTGCCATGCAGCGCGCCGCTTCCGGATACCATTGATCCCAGCAGATGCCTACGCCGATTTTGGCATATTTAGTGTCCCATACCTGGAATCCGGTATCTCCAGGGTTAAAGTAGAATTTCTCCTCATAGCCCGGACCATCCGGAATATGACTTTTGCGGTAGCGACCCAGAATCTCGCCGTCTGCATCGATCACAGCGAGTGAATTGTAACGCGCATAGTTTTTCTTCTCATAAAAGCTGATCGGCAGTACAACGTCCAGCTCTTTGGCAACAGCACGGAAATGGTTGATCGCTTTGTTATGCTCCAGCTCTGTAGCATACTGGTAATATTCCGCTTTTTCCTTCTGACAGAAATACGGCGTCTCGAACAGTTCCTGCAGCAGAATAATCTGTGCACCCTGTGCTGCCGCTTCGCGTACCAGGCGGTCCGCTTTGCGGATGTTATCGTCAATATCCCAGGAACAGCTCATTTGTGTGGCTGCCACTTTTACATTTCTCATCGTATCGAAGTCATCCTTCCCATAGTGGATTGCATTTCTTGCCTGCTGTCTTTGATAAGCAGACATGTCGTTGCTTCTATATATACCGTTTTACAGTTGTCTATAATAGGACAGGTTGCAGCGGCTTATTGGCCTGCCGGAATCTGCTGTGTAGTGCAGTGTACGTTGCCGCCTTCGCGGATAACCGCCATTCCGTCAATTGTACGAATCTTGCGATCCGGGAATGTCTGCTGCAGCACTTCAATCGCCTTGCGGTCCGCTTCTTCGGCTGTGCCGCCGAATACCGGCAGAATAATGCCGCCATTGACAAAATAGAAATTCAGATAGCTCAGGGTCAGACGCTGCTCGCCATACATGACCAGCGGCGGCTGTTCGATCTGGATGACTTCCAGCTTGCGTCCGCGTGCATCGGTCGCTTCGCCGAGAATACGCAGATTCTCCTGGGTGATCTCATAATTATCATCGGCAGGATCATTGCATACCTGAAGAATGACTTTACCCGGCGCTGCAAAGCAGGCTACATTGTCGACATGACCATCGGTCTCGTCGCCGGCCAGACCACGATTCAGCCAAATGATCTGTTCTACATTCGTATAATCCTTGACATGCTGTTCAATCTGTTCGCGGGACAGCTGCGGATTACGGTTGGTATTCAGCAGGCACTCCTCGGTAGTCAGCATGGTTCCTTCGCCATCCACATGAATCGAGCCGCCTTCCAGTACGAGCGGAGCATCGAATTGACGCATACCGAGATGCTTCAATACAGCCGGTGCTACCGCATCATCCAGATCCCATGGCTCATATTTGCCGCCCCATGCGTTGAATCCCCAGTTGATACCAGCGCGTTCGCCGGCTTCATTGACGACGATCGTCGGTCCATTATCACGCAGCCAGGCATCATTATGTGCCAAAGGTAGGAAATCTACAGCCAGTCCTTCGAACAGCGGATGAACCGCCTCCAGATCTTCCGGATTCACGACCAGTGTTACCGGCTCGAACTCGGCAATCGCACTTACCAGCTCCTGGTACCCTTTACATACATTCTCGTAATCTTCCGGATACACCATAGAGTCCTGTACTGGCCAGGATAACAGGGTACGTTCATGCGCTGTCCACTCGGCAGGCATCTTATATTGCAAATCAATTGGTTTCATTCGTATTATTCACCTTATTCATATGGTATAGGTCGTGCCTTCCGATCAACTGCTCACCGGCTTTATCGATTTCATTATTCATTGGAACAAACTATATCATACAACACCTGTACACGTTGTAAAGTGATTTGCGTAAATTTTATGTAAAGGAGTATTCTTTCTGTACACAAACAAAAAACCACCCTACCGGAGCCTCTTCAGATGCTCTCAATAAAGTGGTGCGTGTATATGATCCTATGTGCCAAAATATTATTTCTTTTTAGCGGCTTTCCCCTTGCTGGAATACGCATAATCCAGAACAGGCAGCTCTTTCTGGCCTCGGGTCATAGGTGACTTGCACTGTGAACAAACCGGTTCTTCTGCGAGCGCGTAATCGTTACGCATCCAACCGTTGCATTCCGAATCCGTGCATACCCAGATCTCAGTCATTTCTGTAGGAATTTCTTGCAATGGATTTTTCCGTGAATAGTACATGTAGTCCCCTCCCAGAGCGTGATCAATATTTCGCTAGTATTTGCGGCCATCTATTCAATGTACACGGCGTACTACCGATAACTAATATAACAACAGTAAGAAATACCGTATCATCCAGCTCATAGAAATACATGGGCTTGCTTAATAAAAAAACACCCTTAACAAACGTTAAGGGCGTCTCTTAGCTGAATTACAGTTTTACAACGTTTTCAGCTTGTGGTCCACGGTTTCCTTCAACTACGTTGAATTCTACGCGTTGGCCTTCGTCCAAAGTTTTGAAGCCGTCACCTTGGATAGCGGAGAAGTGAACGAATACATCGTTGCCACCTTCAACCTCGATAAAACCAAAACCTTTTTCTGCGTTAAACCATTTTACTGTACCTGTTTGCATGTGGAATACCTCCAAAATTAAATTTACATGACCTTCTTTATTCAGAGGAAAATACATCCGATAAAATAGAAAAATCACATATTGTACAAGGTTATAAACCTTCAAAATAATAACCCTCTACAATATGTGAGTTCAGGTCACGATTTCGATATTCTTATTATAACCCATAACCTGAAGAAAAACAATGACTATAAGGTAATTTTTGTAATTTTATTTTTCAATAGCTGTTAATCATACTTTAAATGCTGCAATATCAAGGTATTGACGCGCTTTGGATCTTCATGATGGAGCCAGTGTGTGCAGTGGTCCAGATGAATTAATTCTCCATTTACACACTTGCGGATGCTCAGATCGGACATTTCTTTGCTCAGCGCCTGATCATTGGACCCCCAGATCATTCGGGTCGGAACTGTGATCATCGCCGTATCGGAAATCTCGGGTCTTTTTTGCATAAGTGCACGATACCAGTTGAGCATGGCTGTATCAGCTCCCGGCTGTGACCAGGCTTCGCGGTACATATCCAGCTCCTCTTCGGAAAACGCCCCCTCATTGGCAGACTGCTGCAGCATACCGGTCAGGCGCTTCCAATCCTTGGCCGCCAGAATTTTCTCGGGCAGATCGGGAATCTGGAAAAAGAATACATAGGCGCTCTTCATCATCTGTTTGGCATGACTTTTCAAAAAGTCCATCATAACGGCAGGGTGAGGCACATTCATAATGACCTGACGACGGATCAGTTCAGGATAGCGCTCGGACAGTCTCCATAGCACAATCGCTCCCCAGTCATGACCGATCATATCCACCTGTTCACGGCCGGACGAACGGATCAGACCGGCGATATCATCCACCAGTACATCCAGTGTATACGATTCGATGCCCTGCGGCTTGTCGCTCAGATTATAACCGCGCTGGTCAGGCGCCCATACCCGGTACCCTTCACCGACAAGTGCCTCGATCTGATTCATCCAGCCATGCCAGAATTCGGGGAATCCATGCAGCAGGATCACGAGCGGTCCATCAATCGGACCCGCCTGGGCTACATGCAGGTCGACTCCATTCGTAGCGATCATATGATGTTCAATCTCCAGCGGTGTCGTAAAAGTAGTCATAGTCTGCGCCTCCCTGATCGATATTGAATATTGGATGTTATGTGCATCAATACGTTATTGCGAATCGAAGTTACAGCCGGTTCCCTTATTCGTTCATCCCTGTATATTTAACACTCCAGCAAAAAGTGAAACGATATCCGCCATATTTTCATAGATCATACAGTGTGTAGGCACCGCCTATATAGGAAGGATGCCAGTCACTCAATTTAACCCCGAGTCCGTGCTCCGTATCCCATGTACAGTGAAAATTGAGATACATCTCTCCCGTCTTCGGCACGCTCTGGATCAGGAAGCCTATCAGGTCGATATAATCCAGCAGTTCCTGCGGCCGGGTGACATGAGGAACGATGGATTCCAACTCCAGTGGCTCTCCTCCCGCTTCCTGACCGGCATAAGCCTGGCGGTATTGATCCTCTACCTTCATATAGTAGGCATGGATCGCCTGGAGAATCTCCGTATGAATATTTTCCTGCTGCTGCAGATAAGTCTCCCAGATTTCCTTTTGCCGGGCGGTCGGTTCGGTAATCTCGTCAATCTGTTCTTCACTCTCCGGCGCAAGCACAAACTCCACCTGTACCAGAGCAGGCTCTTTTCCCGCAAAAGATATCGGGAGTTCGCCAGACAGAATGACCTCTTCCGATACGTCGTACGGGTAATCGTCCAGCTCCAGTTCCTTATACCATGATGGCTTCATATCAACTGATCTCCTTTTTGTGCCGAATGTCAAAATTCGCTGTTTTATTTGGTGACTGACTGGTAATGCTTGCCTTTTAATCTGGCTGAATAATGATCTATAATAATTAAGTTAACGTGCAATCTACATCTGAACAGGCAGTTTGGTGATGTTATGAAATTTTTAGAGCTTCCCCATGATGATCCGGAGCAGCTGGGTAAGCAATCCAAATGGATCCGCAAGTTCATCCATTCCTATTGGCTCGTCGTCTCCGTTCATACGATCTCCCAGTTAGTATCTTTTCTATTTCTGTATTACCCAATAAGCCGGTATGAGTTCTATATTGATACGCTGCTGATTCCCATTATACTGATGAGCGGGATGATTCTCTGGACGCAGTGGATTCACAGACAGCAGCCGCATCTTGTATTTTGTGCCATGTCAATCACGAGTACATTTATTACGTGGGTTATCATTTATCTCCATTACGATATCCGCATTATTCCGGCGCTTTGTCTGATACCCATACTCTCTTCAGTCATTTTTTTCAGAAAACGCCTGCTCTGGTTTTCTTCCGTCCTGCAAATGATAACGTTTGTAACTCTATATCTGAGTGACGCACACTTCCGTGATTTCCTATCCTCCTTTGACGCTGTCGCTACCCCTTCTTTTATTCTGGCAGGTACTCTCATCGCTCATATCATTCTGGTTAGCGGCCGTGAGCTAATGGCTGATCTGCAGACTACCATGCAGGCCAAACAGGAACTGATCGTCCGCAATGCCATCATGAGCAAGCTCTCCAAAACTGACGGATTGACCAACTTGTACAATCAGATTTCATTTCGGGATTATTATGATACGGCCTTCAAATATGCCGATCAGGGGACGTCGCTGCATCTGGCGCTGCTGGATATCGATAATTTCAAGCAGATTAATGATACGTACGGACACCGTGTCGGTGATATGGTACTCGGCATTGTATCCCAGGTCATCCAGCAGTATGTCTCCTCCAGCGATATTGCCGCACGATATGGCGGAGAAGAGTTCGCTTTGCTGATTTTGGACAAAAATTTTGATGAAGCATACCGGCTTGTCGAAAATATCCGCAGTCACCTATCCGGACTGTGCTGGAAGGAACTTAACAATCAGGCGGTTACCGTCAGCGTGGGACTGCACAGCTGCGAACCCGGACTGACCAAGGAGCAGCTGTTCGAGCAGGTCGACCATTATCTGTATCAAGCCAAGCGCACCGGCAAGAACAAAACGATTACTGCACGCAGTATCGCATGACCCCTTTAAAGAAAGCACGGCGGATGGATAAACAATCCGCCGTGCTTTCTTTTCGTTACAGTTTTTCGTTACAGTAATATGATGTCCGTTTCCTTATTGAAAACCTACTATAGGATGGGGCATGTACGGTTCTTCCAGCTGGCGAATCTCTTCTTCGGTCAGCTTTACGTCCAGCGCGGCTACGGCATCCTCCAGATGATTCAGCTTGGTCGCACCGACAATCGGGGCGGTGATCGGTTCTTTTTGCAGTACCCAGGCCAGCGCGACCTGTGCACGCGAAATGCCGCGCTGCTGGGCGATCTGTGCCACACGCTCCACGACCTGGCGATCGGCGTCGGCCGTATTGGCGTAGAGCCCCTGACCAAATGTATCACTCTCGGAGCGGGCTGTCTCCGCTTCCCAGTCACGTGTCAGTCGTCCACGGGCCAGCGGACTCCATGGAATCACACCAATTCCCTCGGACTGACAGAGCGGCAGCATCTCCCGTTCCTCTTCCCGGTACAGCAGATTGACATAGTTCTGCATGGACACAAAGGAAGCCCAGCCGTTGGCTTTGGAAATATCCAGCGCCTTCATGAACTGCCAGGCATACATCGAGGAAGCACCGATATAGCGTGCCTTGCCCGCTCGGACCACATCATTCAGCGCTTCGAGTGTCTCTTCGATAGGTGTATTCGGGTCCCAGCGGTGAATCTGATACAGATCCACATAGTCCGTACCGAGCCGTTTCAGGCTGTTATCGATCTCCGCCATGATCACTTTGCGGGATAATCCGCCGCCATTCGGACCGGGACGCATTTTGCCGTGTACTTTGGTGGCAATGACAATTTCATCACGATTGGCAAAATCCTGAAGCGCCCGTCCCACAATCTCTTCACTCGTTCCGTCCGAGTAGACATTGGCGGTATCAAAAAAGTTAATGCCAGCTTCCAGTGCCTGCCGGATAAACGGACGGCTCTCTTCCTCATCCAGCGTCCAAGGGTGGGGTCCCCGATCAGGAATTCCGTAACTCATGCATCCCAGGCAAATCCGGGATACATCCAGCCCTGTACGTCCAAGCTTCATATAGTCCATTATATTGCCTCTTTCCGCCATTTCCGGCATAGAATAGGATTGTTCTCTTTCATCTTACCCCTTTTACACCGGTATCCGTCAAATCCGCAAAACAGGCAGCCCGGCTTGTGGCATCAAGCTGCTTAGAACCAGCACCGGCATAGCTGGCTTAAAACCAGAAAAGCCCTTTCCGGCTGTTGAACCGGAAAGGGCTTCTGGAATGGGCAGAAAGGTGCTCTACCGGATTACTGAATATTCAGCTGTGCTTCACGGGAAGCGGTGGACAGCGCATTTACGGTAGCATCGCGTCCGTTGGCTACGGACAGCACGAATGCTTTGTACGCTACACCCGGACGAATGGACGCACCATTCACGTCGACATTGGCTGTCGAGAATGCCCACTCACTGTACGTGGAGCCGGTAACGGTCTGATAACGGGAACCACTCAGACGGTTGGCATCCGCCAGGGTAAAGCTGCCTGCATTGGCCGAAGGCACCAGCATGATCGAATAGGAGCCGATTGCCGAGCTATCGGATGGACGGTTAAAGGTTACACGGATCGCGCCGGCATTGTTGTCTGCCACTGCATTGACATTGGTCGGTGCCGTTACGGTTTTGTTGACGATCACAAACTCGTTGGACGCTCCGGACAGTGCATTTACCGAACGTACGGAACCGTCTGCCACAGTCAATACGAAGACACGATAGCTTACATTTTTGTCGATGGCATTGCCGTTATAGTCCTTTGTACCGACAGGCAGAGCCTGAGTGACTTTGGCAGCTGTCTTCGCGATACGTGTATAATTCGCGGAAGATACCGAATTGGCTGTGCTCAGGTTGAATCCGCTGCTCTGGTCATTGCGCACTACGATCATCCGGTATTCGGAGACGCCGGTATCATTGGCAGGCGTAAAGCTCACCGTAATATCGGATGGATTGCTGTTGGCACTGCTGTTGCTTGTACTTACACCGGTAACGACCGAAGCTGCACTGCTTCCTCCCAGGGTAATCGTACTGGATGCGGAGGACAGGGAATACGAATCCGACGCATCTCCCGAACCAACGCTCAATACGAATACACGGTAGCCGACTCCATTTTTGATCAGATCGCCATCCACATCACGTGATCCGGAAGAGAGCACAACGGTACGGTTGGAGCCGTTTTTGCTGACCGACGTATAGTTGGAGCTGGATACTTTCTGAGCCTTCGACAGGGTAAAGTTGCTGGAATCGCCTGCTTTGACGACCAGAATACGATACTGGCTGACCAGATTCTCGTCGCCTGCTTTGTTAAAGGATACCTGAAGATCACGTCCGTCTCCATAATCGCTCACATCACTGGCACTTACACCGTTGGTGCTGCCTACGGTTTTGCTGCTGGATGACAGGGTGATGGTCGAAGAAGCGGAAGACAGGGAGTTGCTGTAAGAGCCTGTTCCTCTGGACATCACGAATACGCGGTAAGAGACATCATTTTTGATATTGTCGCCGTTATTGTCCTTGAGCGAAGCGGACAGGGTGACCTCACGGTCGCTGCCTGTTTTGGATACATCCATGTACCGGTTGGAATTCAGCGCACTTGCTTTTTCCAGATCAAAGTCGCCGGAATTGGTACTGCGCACGACGAACACACGATAGCCGCTGATTCTGGACTCATTGGCGATTTTGTCAAAGGAAACCTGGATATCGCGTGCATCACCATTGTTGCCCACATCAGATACCTTGGTGATCGACGGTGCATCCACCCCTTTGCCCAGTGTCAGTGAACCGGAAGCCGCGGACAGGCCAAGTATGTCTCCACTGCTGCTCACTGCTGTGACAAACACGGTATAGGAGACACCTTCTGTCAGTAATTTACCGTTTGTATCCCGTGTGGAAGACTTCAAACGTACGGTATGGTTGGAACCATCCTTGCTCACACTGGTATAGTTGTCGCTGTTTACTTTGCCTGCTTCGGATACGTTAAAGCTGCTCGCATTGCTGGAAGGAACGACAAAGATTCGGTAGGAAGACACTTTGCTCTCGTCCGATACTTTGCTGAATGATACGGACAGATCGCGTCCATCTCCGTTATCCGCTACATCACTGGCTTTGACATCGCCCGGCGTTGCGGAGGCGGAGACGGTGCTGCCCAGATTGGTTATGGTCTGTGCCATGGTCAATGCACTGGTATAGCCAGGATTGCCGACAGCCAGTACATAAACACGATAGCCGACATTTTTCTGGATCAATGCGCCGTCTGTATCCCGTGATTGCGGAAGCAGTGTAATGGTGTAATTGCTGCTGCCCTTCGGTACGACCTGATAATTGGCTGTAGGCACCGCCTGTGCGGACGCCAGATTGAACGAATTCATATTGGTAGATTTGACGACCAGAATACGATACTGGCTGACAGCGGATACGCTCGCAGAAGCCGGAAAAGCAATCTGCAGATCGCTGCCGTTGCCCTGCTGTCCAATTACGCTGGCATTCACATAGGACACCGGCGATACGGAGCCTGTCGATGGAGCAGGCGTTACCGGTGTGGTTTTGGTCGGTGTATTGGTGGTAATGCTTACGGTCTGTGTGGCTTTATTCCAGCCGACTTTACTGCCCATTGCTTCAGTCACAAAACGCAGCGGCACCATAACTCTTCCTTTGATGACTTTGGCCGGTACATCCATGGCGGTCAATTTGTCATTGATCGTCGCACGGGTGGAGCCTACCGGCAGCACAACGGTGGTTGCGCCTTTGACTGCTGTGACGGTTTTGGTGCTTTGCTTCCACAGTACTTTGGCATTCAGTGCTTCAAAAACGCCTCGCAATGGTACCATGGTCCGAGAGCCGGACATTACCGGTGCCTGATCGGTGACCAGCGGAACCCCATTCACGGTAATTTTGATAGGTGCTGCTGCTTCTGCAGAAGGTGTATGTACGCCTCCACTAACTGCTAATGCTGCTGCCAACAGCGCTGAACTAATTTTCTTTTTCACTTTGTCATCCCCTTGTCCCCTGATTAACTGTACTTGTCCCATTATCCCTGCCAATATATTAGACAGCCCCTGTGCGGATAAAGTTACCACCCCGTTTATCTTTTTATTAGGTACGGGTCACCGTTTTTGTCTCGTCCATGATGTCTTGTAACTTAAAACTTCCAACATTCCGTCGCCTGGATTCTGGAAATCGTTCCTGTTTGTCTTTCCAGACTATATGTACGTTACCATCTAACAAATGGCTGAACAACTCAAGAAATGTTACAAATGGCAACAATTTATTCATTATCGGAACAAGTAACGCAATTGTTTACGGCTCAGATGGAATTTGGAAAACAGGCATGCCAACAGGACGCTTTGGCAAAAAGCGTCTGAGACAGCTGCACCGGCTCCTCTTCGTAAAGCAGTCATACCGGGCAGTAAATCGATTTATTTGCGCAGGTCCTTGTTCTGCTCCCGGCTCATATCCATATTGAGAATATCGCCGGTCAGACCGGTACTGCGCAGCCACAGATAGGTGACCAGTGTGAGACCGAAAATCAGACCCAGCGCACCTGCATACCCCCACTGCCACTCCAGTTCGGGCATATTTTTGAAGTTCATGCCCCAGATGGCGCCGAGAGCCGTCATCGGTGTCAGCAGCACGGTGAATACGGTCAGCGTCTTCATAATCGTATTGGAGCGGTAATTGGCAATATTATCATCGACCTTAAGCAGGGTATCAATCTCATGCTCGTAATTTTGCTGGAGCATCGCGATACGCTTGAGATAGATGCGCAGAACCCGGTAGGTCTCCGAATGGTTTATAATCTCGGGAAACGTCTCTTCCACCCCGTACTCCATCTCCCGCAATGCCACGGTGTGCAGATTCCAACGAGTCAGCTGATTGCGCAGATCGATAATTTCGCGCAGCAGGCGGCTGCCGTTGCTTCTTTGCATCCGTTCTTCAATATCGATCAGATCCACCTCAATCTCATCCATCCGTGCGAACAACGCCCTGATAAAGGAATTCATAATAAATAAAAATCCTTCTACCGGTCTGGGCATCCCGCTAATATATGCTTCCCATTCCTGCGGCTCCATCTGATGCACCAGCCAGCTCATATCGCCTACCGTCACCAGCTTGTCGCCGGAAATATAATAATGAAGCAGCCAGCTGTCGTGCGGCTCGTCCGTCAATTTGGCTGTCAGTGTACCGTTCATCATGCGGGTTCCTTCCATATGCGAACTGGTCGAAATGTGATTGTGACGGCACATCAGACTGTCGGATGCCCATTTTCGGATACGTTCGTCAAAATCGGGATGTTCAATCAAATGACTGCTATCCTCCAGACGGTACCACTTCCACCCCTGTTCCGCTTGGATCACTTCAGCTTGTATCATGATATCGTTCCCCTTCCTGCAGCTCTCTTTATTCTATTACCCTGAACAGACAGCAAGTGATTGACCTGGGTGGTGCACGTTTTTTCACTTATCTTTTCCCAGTAGCCGGATTTCTGTAAGCACTATGCGGGTATGTATTATAGACGTTGTCTACAATCCTATATCGCACAATCGAGATTGAGCCTTTTTATAAATATAGAAATCATTCTTGCGCTGGAACAGGAGAACTGCTATGAAGAAAATTATGAAACCGGAATTCTGGAAAGAAAGTGTAATTTACGAAATTTATCCGCGCAGCTTTATGGATAGCAGTGGTGATGGTATCGGCGATATTCAGGGCATCATTTCCCGGCTGGATTATCTGCACGATCTAGGCATTGATATTCTCTGGCTGACTCCGGTCTACCCGACCAGCAATGCGGATTATGGTTATGATATTACGGACTATTATGATATCAACCCGGAATACGGTACGCTGGACGACTGGAAGCAGCTGCTGCATGAGGTGCATCAGCGGGATATGAGACTGATCATGGATCTGGTCATTAACCATACCTCGGACGATCATCCCTGGTTCCAGGAATCCCGTTCTTCCCGGGACAATCCGTACCGGGATTATTATTTCTGGCGTGATCCGGCACCTGATGGTGGGCCGCCGAATAACTGGACTTCCTTTCTCGGAGATTCCATGTGGCAGCTGGATGAGCAGACCGGTCAGTATTATCTGCATTCCTACGGGGTCAAGCAGCCGGATCTGAACTGGGATAACCCCAAGGTTCGGCAGGAGATGCACAAGGCGATGCGCTACTGGCTCGATCTGGGCATTGATGGATATCGGATCGATGCGGTCAATGCCATTTCCAAGGATACCAGCTTCCCTGACGCTACAGATATCGGCAAGATGCAGGCCAATTCTTCGGAATTTTATAAAAACGGTCCTCATATTCATGAGTACCTGCATGAGATGTATAAAGAAGTATTCTCGCATTACGACATCTTCACGACCGGCGAAGCATCCGACGTTACCCTTGATGATGTCAAAGCCTATACCAACCCCGCCCGGGAGGAACTGAATATTATCCTAATGATTGAAGCGTCCAAAATATGCGATGATCCGCAGGATATGTGGAAAAGCAAACCATGGGAGCTGCATGAGCTCAAGGAAATCATCGCCAAATGGCAAAAGGATCTGTACGGTGAAGGCTGGATGGGCATCTATCTGAGCAACCATGATCACCCACGTCTGGTCTCCTATCTGGGCGACGAAGGGGAATACCGTGAGGAATCCGCCAAAATGCTGGGTATTTTCCTGCTGACTCTGCGCGGTACCCCGCACATCTACCAGGGGGACGAAATTGGCATGACCAATGCGGAGCATCTGCACAGTATCGAGGACGTGACCGAACAGCAGGCCCGGATGTATTACAAGAAAATGGTGGAACAGTACGACGAAGATCCTGAAGTAATTATGAAGCGAATCCGTGCCAAAGCCCGTGACAACGCCCGGACGCCGATGCAGTGGGATGACAGCGAATATGCCGGCTTCTCCGCTCATCAGCCGTGGATACCGGTGAACTCCAATGCATCAGAGATCAATGTGAAGGCAGAGCAGGATAATCCCGACTCCATCTTCCATCTGTACCGCAAGCTGATTCATATTCGCAAGGAAAGCTCTGCGCTGATGTACGGTAAGTACGAATGTATCATTTCCGATCACAAGCAGATCTTTGCCTATACCCGGGAATGGAATGATGAGCACTGGATGATCATCCTGAACTTCTCCCGTTCGGAGGCGAAGCTGGAGCTTACCGAGCAGCTATCCGGCAGACTGGAGAATGCCGAGCTGATCATCAGCACACATGGCGACCATTCCCGGCAGGCTGCCGAGGATGCGAGAGCCCACCGTACGGTTACCCTCCATCCGTATGAGTCGCTCGTATTCCGTGGGTTGTCCATTTTGGATAACTAATCGGAATCGGGGAAACCACAGCCATGTCTTTGCAGAAAATGTACCAAAAATCATATGTATAGAACCTGCTTGCTCCGGCAATGGCAGGTTCTTTGCTGTGTTCAATACGCACTGCAGTTCTGACGGGGAAGCTATCAGTATGTTGCCGAGCCACAGTGATTTTAACCTGGTATTCAATCCATTATTTTCCTGAATCCCTGTATAATCCGGTACGAGCCCGGTTATGTATTAATAAGTACTTGCCTTGCCTAACAAGATCTTATTACTTCTGATGAATAGGAGAACTCGTATGAACACAGTGATTAATCCGGAATACTGGAAAGAGAGTATCGTGTACGAAGTATACCTTCGCAGCTTTCAGGACAGCAATGGAGACGGCATTGGTGATATCCCGGGCGTCATCTCCAGACTGGATTACCTCAAGGAGCTGGGGGTTGATGTGGTATGGATCTCGCCGGTTCACCCTTCTCCCAATGCGGATTACAGTTATGACATCAAGGATTTTTACAGCATTGATCCGGTCTTTGGCACACTGGACGACCTGAAGCAGCTCATTCACGAGGTCCACGAGCGGGATATGAAAATGATTATGGATATGATTATCAATCATACTTCGGATGAACATCCCTGGTTCCTCGAATCCCGCTCCTCGGTAGATAATCCATACCGGGATTACTACTTCTGGCGCGATCCGGCGCCGGATGGCGGTCCGCCGAGCAACTGGATCTCCTATCTGGGTGAATCGATGTGGGAATACGATGAGACCACCAAGCAGTACTACCTGCATTCCTATCACAAGAAAGAACCGGATCTGAACTGGGAGAACCCCAGAGTACGCCAGGAGATGAAAGATATTATGCATTACTGGCTAAAACTCGGCATTGACGGCTACCGGATCGATGCGGTGAACAGTATCTCCAAGGATACCCGTTTCCCGAATACGGATGATACCGAGCGGCGGCAGGCCAACGCCGAGCAGTACTTCAAGGAAGGGCCGCGGGTGCATGAGTATTTGCATGAGCTGTATGAGGATGTATTTGCCCATTATTCCATCTTCACAGCCGGTGAGCCTTCGGGGATCGGTACCGACGAAGCTGCGCTATACACACACCCGGATCGTCAGGAGCTGGATATGGTATTGATGATGGAAGCTTCCAAAATCGATACCGTCACCAATGATCTGTGGCAGTACCAGCCATGGACGCTGCAGGATCTCAAAAAAATCATGGGCGACTGGAACCGCAATCTGTATGGAAAAGGATGGATCGGCGTCTATCTGAGCAGCCATGACCACGCCCGGCTCGTCTCTTATCTGGGCGATGCCGATAGGTATCACAAGGAATCGGCCAAACTGCTGGCCATGTTCCTCATGACTATGCAGGGCACGCCCTACATTTACCAGGGCGACGAGATTGGCATGACCAATGCGCAGCATCTGCGGACGATCGACGACTTTACCGAGCAGCAGGCCAAAATCTATTACCGGCAAAGGGTCGAGGAGCATGGTGACGACGAGCAGGAGATCATGCAGCGCATCTACACCAAGTCCAGAGACCATGCCCGCACCCCACTGCAATGGGAAGATGGACCAAATGGCGGCTTCTCTACCGGCGAACCCTGGATGCCGGTTAATCCGAATACGCGGGAGATCAATGTCCGGCAGCAGCAGGATGATCCGGATTCCATCCTGAATTTTTACCGGGAGATCATCCGTATCCGCAAGCAGCACAAGACGCTGGTGTATGGCAATTATGAAGACATTCTGCCCGAGGATGAGCAGATCTACGCCTATACTCGTGCAGGCAAGGAAGATCGCTGGCTGATCGTGCTGAACTTCTCCACTTCCCCGGCCGACTTCCAGCTGCCGGATGCCGGTTCGCTGGCCGATGCTGAACTGATGCTGCACACCCATCCGGACCGGGGCGCCGACCCAGCAGCTATTCTGTCCGGCAAGCAGGTTCAGCTGCAGCCTTACGAAGCGCTGCTGTTTTCCCAAAAAAAATCGTCGAAGTGAAGCGACAATACACACTGACGCGAGGCCGGACAGCTGCGAAGCAGCACTGTATTTGTAAACAGCTTTATTTGTGAACAAGTGAGACAAGATCCCTTTTGATGTTATAAATGAACAGCACAAAAAAAGGTACTCCATGATCGAAATGGAGTGCCTTTTGGTATAAGCAAATACAAATAGTCGTCGATGCTTGAAATTTAAATGAGTACAAAACCTGCCGTTATGCCACCAGCAGCTGCACAATGGTCAGAATCAGACCGACGATAAATCCACAGATCGCGCCATTGACGCGAATCCACTGCAGATCGTTGCCGACTTTCTCTTCCAGCATATGCACCAGTGTATCGTTGTCCATCTGATCGAGATTTTCTTTGACCAGCTGGCCGAGACGGTAATGGTTACGTCCAACGACACTGATAATTCCCTGCAGCAGACGTTCTTCCCAGGCATTGATCTTCTCCTGATCCTTGCTCAGGTCACGGATAATCGAACGGTACATGATGAACAGATGGCGTCCACCGCTGTCGCGTTCCCGCTCCAGCATGCCGACGATCATGCCGCGCAGCTCTTCCAGACGTTCCATCATGAATACGTTGGCTGCATCGCCTTCAAGTGTAGCCCGCGTCCAATCCTTGATGCGTTCCCAGTTGTTCTCTTCATCCACCACCTGGAACATCTGCACACGCACTTCGCGCAAAATAGATTCACGGTATTCGCTGTCTTCCTGCTGCAGATTGCTGACGGTAGACAGCAAAATATTTTGCAGAATTCCGCCCAGGCTCTCGGCATTCATCATGCCGGCAAACGCCTGGAAAGCAAAACCTTTCAGTCCGCCCAGATTAATGTTCTCGAGCTGTTCGCTGGCGATCTCGCCCAGCTTGTCACGGCTCGCCGGACGCAGCGCCCATTCATGTACCTGATTCAGGATATGATCCAACGCTTTCTCATCGTATCGCTCATTCAGCGCATAGGTAAGTACTTTGTTGCCTGCAGCCTGCAGATCTGCTTTCTGGGCATAATCGGCCAGGCCCGTAGCAATAAACCGGGATACCGGTTCCAGCGGAATACGGCTGATCGGCGGAATGACCAGATCGATCAGCTCACGCCGGATCGTTTTTTTACCCAGTTGGCGTGTGATTGCAGAGACGGCAAAAGGGAACAATTTGAAATGACGAAGCTTGGCTTCAATACTTTCTTTGTTCAACAGCTCATTCTCCATCGCCGAGATCAGCGAACGGATAATCTTGTCCCGGTTACGGGTCAGTAAGGATGTATGCGGAATAGGCAGACCGAGCGGATGACGAAACAATGCGGTAACCGCGAACCAGTCTGCGATCCCCCCGACGAGTCCCGCCTCAAAGCCTCCCTGAATAATCTTGACCAGCAGGGTATCCGGCAAAAACAGCGTGATGATAAATCCAACCGCCATGATCGCCAGCGAGATCCCCGCCAAATATCTGGAATTCATAGATTTCCTCCTTCAGTGCTTCATTCATAACTGGATTCCATAGTGATATTATCTTGCGCTCTAACGGGTTTATTTAGTATAGCATATCATTCAGTACTTGCATCTCAGCTTATTCGACACGCGTTGGAATACAAAAATGTATTGCAGTCAATTTAATATCCTTTCAGAACATTTGCCACTTTATATCCTATTTACAGTGTAACCAAAAAAGAATAAACCGACTAATTTATGCGCATTTTTTGCAGGAACAGTCTGTACATTTAATAAATTGGCTTGAAATGGATTACATTCAACAGCATATAAAAGAACATTCTCTATAAATAACAATATTAAATAGGCAGTAAAAATCGGGTCACCAAAAAAGCCCACAGTATTCGCGAGCTTCCCCCTCTTGGAATTGTATACGAAAAAAAGCAGTTTCTCCGGAAACTGCCTATCCTTCTGCATTTCTGTCGATATCTACTTCTATGGGTAGATTCACCACTACTTTACCTCCCCCGGTGATTAAATCGTTTTGCAGCTGAAGCTTACCCTGATGCAACTTAATTACATAATCGGCAAATGTTAATCCCATACCGTAATGGCCGCTGGTAGAGCGGCTTTTGTCCCCCCTGTAAAATAATTCTGTGGCCTTTTCGAGTGCTTCGGCAGTGAAGCCAGGTCCTTGATCGGTAATAGTGATCGACAGTTGCCGGCATTGGCAATAAATATTGATATTCATACTGGCTCCCTCGGGAGTATGATCAAGGGCATTGGCGATAATATTCATCAGTGCGCGGTGCAGCAGCTGAGGATCCAGATATGCAGTAACTTCAGAACATTCGATCTGCTGCTGTATATGGATATCCTTGCAACCTGCATAGGCTCTCGTGTCGCTAAGCACTTCCTCCATCCATTGTACCAGTGGTACCGCTTCTTTGTTGAGGGTTAGCATACTTTCGGTTTTGGACATCAGAATCAGCATGCGTACATGCTGCTCAATTTTGTCTCCTGCGCTAAGAATATAACTTGTATACATCTGCTGCTCCTCATCCTGCTCGGACAGAGACAACAGCTCGGCATTCCCTTTGATAATCGTTACTGGAATCTTTATATCATGAGCAAGCGCAGCAATTTGCTCCTGCTTGGTTTTTTCCGTTTTCCACTGGTTCTTTAGGGATTGCTTGAGGGCCTCCCTCATATCGATGAGTGATTGGGCCACATCGTCAAATTCCTTGATTCCCGACTGTCTCTCTGTAAAATCCAGATTCTGATTCTGAATATGGTGAGTAATCCGTATTAGCGCTTTGAGACTGTTGCGAAACCGGTTGGCAAAAATCGTTGTGATAATAAAAGAAACCAGTATAATCGCTACCACCAGCAGTACATTACCGGTTAATTCATAATTAGGCAGATGCGTCCGGAGATAGGGCGAACTGAACTGCGGACGCAGATCGGATTGCAGTATACAGTAATCATACTCACGTTCAATCAACGTGTATACTTTTTGGCCATAATAAGCCGGAGATTGTCCATTGATCAGCTGGCTTGCCAGTCTGATCTCCACGTCATCCATATTGCCGTACAGAGTCGTACGACTCTTTTTATCCAGAATGACATACTTGGAGCCTGGCGGGAGCATACTCTCACTGATCGTTTGAGCTGTCTGAATCGTACTCCGCCCCTGCCGGATCAGCTGCTCGCTATAGTTGGCAGGCAGTAACCAGCCGGCCTTGATCGCAATGAATGTCGTTGCCAGATAAAGTCCAAAAACGATAACAAAACTAATACCCAATGAGATCAGATACTTAAACAGTTCATGACGCAGCGTGGTCTTTTTCTTATGTATATTTATTGCCACCGATAACCTACACCCCAAACTGTAGTAATTGGCATAACCTCATGCTCCTTGCACTTTTTACGAATGGAGCGGATAAATTCGGTAATCGTGGAATACAGCGCATGACCATCCATTCCGTATACCTCGTCATAAATTTCTTCCCTGGTAAATACACGATTACGGTTACGTGCCAGATACTCGCATATTTTATATTCGTTTTTGGTTAGATGAAGCAGTTCATCTCCGATCCAGATCTGCTTCATATCAAAATCAAAAAGAAATCGTCCAATCTGCTGCCGGGAATTGTGTTTTTCCCGCCGTTCCCGGCGCAGATG
This sequence comes from Paenibacillus sp. Z6-24, assembly GCF_054161335.1. Classification (NCBI taxonomy): domain Bacteria; kingdom Bacillati; phylum Bacillota; class Bacilli; order Caryophanales; family Paenibacillaceae; genus Paenibacillus; species Paenibacillus sp. Z6-24. The sequence continues at coordinate 4,769,831 of NZ_CP096398.1, forward strand.
AGCATTGACTCGGGCGCTGAGCTCCTTTACACCGAATGGCTTGGTCAGGTAATCATCTGCCCCGGTCATTAGTCCTTCAACAATCGCTTCCTCTTCCGAGCGGGCGGTCAGGAACAAAATCGGGCAATCGACCACACTGCGAATCAGCCGACAAAATTCAAAACCGTCCAGCTGCGGCATCATGACATCGAGCAGGATTAGGTCATATCCCTGTACGTCCTCTGTCTTCAGCTGATGTGCCTGATCCTGCACGCTTACCAGGTGTTGATCGCGCTGCAAAATATTACGAATGAGCGCCAGAATGTCACGATCATCATCTATCGCCAATATTTTGAACATGGTTGTTCCTCCTGCGCTGTAATTAGTTAGCCATTCGGTGCCTATTCCACATGTCTACTGCCTTCCCAGTGGCGGAACCAGAGCAAACTTCCGATAAGCAACAGGAGGGTACACGGAATAATCCATAACCAGCCGCTCCGCATATCCTGCTGCAGATACATTCTCATCTCGCCCGTCAGTACGCCCAACCGAAGAATAGCAGTGTTATCCGCCATGCGCACTCCCCAACCCCATGGAATATAGTGCCAGATTGCATCCCCGACGCTGGTAATCATCAGTGCAGCCACCAGTGTACCTGCACCGCCAAGCAAAATGGATGCTCCCATGCCGAATATAAAACTGACCCATAAATGGATTATATATAGTATAACACTGCTCACTGATAAATATATGGCCCCCAACAGAAAGGTCGAGTACGGGATTGAATCGATCTGTAGCAGCAGGGTCGCTCCAATTCCCAGCAGCAGAGGTGCCAGTATAATCGCCAGACTGCCGCTTCCCCAGACAAACAGCAGTTTGCTCATATAGCCCGTTTCCTTGATCCGGCTGCGAATCAGTATATTCTGGAACTGTCCGGCCTGCTCTTCCTGCATCACTACCATACCGCAGATCATACCTGATAAAAGAGGCAGAACCACGCCCAGCATTTCCATATAGCCGGAATACAGAGTAATTAGAGCTGGCGAACGGCCGTGCATATACAGTAGGTAGATCAGGGTCCATACGAATGGAAGGCCAATATGCAGCCATGGAAACGGTGTACGTCTAGCTTTGTAGTAGTCTGCATACAGACAGCGCCATATTGCAGCCATCCTAGCTCACCTCCGGTTGAGCAGAACGTGTGCGTACCTGACCGGCAAACGCATATCCGGTTCCTGCCAGTATTATCAGGAAAAATGCGACGGACAGCAGCATTCCTACAGAGATAACTGCTACATTCCATAACGGATCACCGACAGCTAAAGGGACTCCATTGGGATGTACTCCAATCGCAGGACACATCATACGAATGGGCCAGCTCCATGGATTAAGCCACCACCAGCTTTGGGGTGCAGCATACGTACCCAATCCCATTCCGCCAACTGCGTTAATGATCAGCACAGTTACCAGCCCCCATTTGCGCGCCAGCCACAGACAGAGCGGAATTTGCCATAAAGAGCCCAGCCAGAGCAGCAGTACCGCCAGCAGTGTATGGGATAGCTGGACGCCTCCAGGCAACACCATCTGCAATACAGTCAGCATAACTTCAAATATCAATAGCATAGCTAGCAGGTAAATCGCTATCACGAACACTTTGCCATACCAGATACGGGACAACGATACGGGAAGGGAAAAGATCCGGTTATAATTTACTGCACGCTGCTCCTTTTGGTGGGATAATCCACATAACAAAGCCGCCGCCAATGGCATAAAGAAAATGGACCACCAGTTGAATGTATTGGTCACTGTATACATCGGATTCATCAAAAAAGAAACGAGCAGATTAAGCAGCGGCACAATAAACAACAATTTGCGTGAGAAGGACCGTCTGAACTTGAGGTGCTCGGAGCGCAAGTACCGGATCATAATACCGCCTCCTTTTTCATGCGACCTGCCTGTACCACATCCATAAATAGCTGTTCCAGATCCTGACCGCGATCAATCTGCCCCTGGTAGCCGAGCTTCCCATCGCTGATGATGCCGATATGATCTGCAATCAGCTCTACTTCGGACAGGATATGACTGGATAACATGACGGTCATTCCAATCTGCGGAAAAGAGCGTATAAGCTCTCTCAATTCCTGAATACCGATTGGGTCCAAACCGTTGGTCGGCTCATCCAGAATCAGCAGCTGAGGACGGTTAAGCAGGGCAATCGCGATGCCGAGTCTCTGCTTCATGCCCATGGAGAACTGTCCTGCCTTTTTACGGCCGGTATTTTTGAGATCTACTATATTCAGCACCTCATAAATACGTGCATCTTCAAGACCGAGCAGGATGCTGTGTACTTTTAGGTTCTCATAAGCGGTCAGATTCGCATACAAAGGCGGGGATTCGATCAGCGCTCCAATCCGTGTAAGATCCTTACGGCTCCATGGATGTCCATCAAACAGAATATCTCCGGAAGTCGGAACCAGCAGACCGGTCAGCATTTTGAGTGTAGTTGACTTACCGGCACCATTCGGCCCCAGCAGGCCGTATACACTATTATGCGCTACAGTCAGGGACACATCCCGAACCGCCATGTCCCGATCGAATTTTCGCGTCAGATGTCGGGTTTCCAATATATAATTACTCATCATTTATCCATCCTTTAGAAGCGTATTAGTTTTTTTAACAGGAACAGCTTTGAAATATTTATGATTAAAACGAATAATAACAAAGTCTTCTTTATCGTTTTCTGATTTTGGACGAAATACCATATCATAATGTAATGGCTTTTTCTCTCGTATCTCCTGCGGATTTTGGTAAATTTTCGTGTTTTTAAGCTCTTCCGCTGTCCATCGTTTTCCGTATTGATCTACGTAATACAGCTGGCCTACTGCACCTATAACTTTTCCTACCTGTTTGTCAGTCACCTCGCTATCCATTTGATACACTTGATCATTAAAAATAAAATGATCGGTCTGTCCTTTATCAATCAACTGCTCCATCGTCACTGGCGTCTGATCCGGTTCGACTGTATAATGGGCTGTTTTCTGTGTTTCCGTAACTACCTTATCCTTGAATTGTTGTATATTTTGGCAGGCTGTAGTTAGTAAAACGAGTACTATACAAGCGGAGCCTCGCACAATCCAGGATATTTTCATAATTGTTCCTCCTTTAATCTTTGCTACTTGAATCCAATTTCTGATTGGGTAACAAAACAAGCGGAGGACGGCGCTTCCCGGTTAAGGTCTGCTATCGTTCCCCCGCTTGTATGGACTGTAAGCAAAGCTGGTATCAGTCTGTTTGCAGTATAAGTATGTATACTGCTTGTTTATTTACTGATGTGACAGTTACAAGTTGCAGTCTGGATAAAACATGTCTGCAATAGGCCTGTTACACAACCTGGTGTACAAAGACTTTTACTTTGCCACTGAGGTTCGATTTGTTGCGATTGCTTAGGGGTTTGTATCAGATCCAGATCAAAATCATCGAACTTTGCCATTGAATTCACTCCTTTCTTCTTGATGAGTTCATTCTATAAAGCAATTATCAGGATTTTATCAGGATATGGTTTATATTTATTTTTTTTCCAAGTAATATCGATTGACGGATTGTAAAATGAAGTGCAACACCTCGAATGAAATATAAAAGGCTCATGGCCGGATTCGTGTAGAATGAAGTTACCACACCACCTTCTACAAGGAGAATCCATCATGAGCTACACTATCGAACGCAGCAAACTAGAACTCTTGCATAGTCAGGGAGCCGGAATCCGAGCGATTGGCCAGGTGCTGGGCCGGTCAGCGGGAACTGTCAGCCGAGAATTTAAACGTAATGGATCGTCTGGGCGGTACGACGCGCAAGAAGCTCAGCAGGCCTATGCTTACCAAAGAGAGGCTTCGAAACCAAACGGCAAATGGAATCCGAAATTAGCGAGCGAGATCGAATCTGACCTCAAGAGAACCCATTCCCCGAACAAATCACAAGCAGCCGTAAAGCCAAGGAATTTCCTACGATAGCCTTTAAAACGCTCTACAACTGGCTCTACTCGAGCCGGTTAAACCAAGGGAAACTCCAGGTTCTTCGGCACAAAGGCAAGCGCCGAAAACCGCCAGAGAAGCGCGGCTGTTCTACGCTCGGCCCTTCGATTCAGCAGCGTCCGAAAGAAATTCACAGCCGAGAAACGTTCGGACATTGGGAACTGGATACTGTCGTTTTCAGTCGTGGCAAAAGTAAAGCTTGCGTCGCAAGCTTTGTTGAACGGAAAACTCGATTTTATCAGGCGATTAAGATGCCGAACCGAACAGCGATATCGATGGAGATCGCCTTCGGCGTATTGGCTGCGCAATATCCAAAAGCGGCGATTCAAACGGCAACCGTAGACCGGGCAAAGAATTGGCCTGCCATGCCGTGCTCAAGCAGCTCCATGGTGTGGAGGTTTACTTTGCCGATTCGTATTCTTCCTGGCAGCGAGGTTCCAACAAGAATGCGAACGGATGGCTTCGAGAGTTTTTCCCAAAGGCCATGATTTTGCCAAAGTGTCCGACGCGGAGCTTCAGCACGCGCTTCACGTGATTAACAACCGGCCTCGCAACTGTTTAGGCTGGAAGTCGACACACGAATCGTTTCAAAACGAACTGTTGCATTTGGATTGACAATTCGTCGATTATTAATTAAATCAACTGCAAAACCTATAATAAAAAGGCTTGTTGCCATGGCGTGCGGCTTCCCAATAGCAAGTGTAGTAAGGTAAGTGCCGTTCCGACTGTCCCATCCAACAAACCTGTATATTGGACAGCCGTCAGCCCTCGACCTTCAAAATGCTCATGATTGCAAAAACCAAATACATACTCTGTTTGATCATAATCCATAATAATGGAACGAAGTTTGAGCAGCTCGTTCTCAAATTGTTTCTCACCCGAAAGCTGCTGCAGGCGGCTGGCAATCTGTGCAATACCTGCATATCCGTGACAAAAAGTAGGTGAATAAATATGATGCACCTGCTGGAGTGTCTGGCTGAATGTATCCAGTGCCAAGCTTTTCCACTCTTGCACTTCCAGTACCTCGCCCGCATAAAAGAGTGCCAGACATACGCCAGGGTTTCCATAACACCAGGCATCCCGTCTAAAATTATTCTCTTTTCCAGCGGCTCCATGTCTGTATTCCTCCATACTGATGCAACCTTTCCAGAACAAACGGTCTTGCTCATCTCGGCTGGAAAAACAAATCAGGAAGGAAGCCATCTCTCTGATCGCTTCCAATTGTCCGGGCTGGCGAATACCTTGTTGCCAGGCTTTACATAGTATAATTAGCGGCCCAGGGATACCATGAGATAGTCCAAGATTAAAGTTTCCTTCCGGATAGTTCTGGCTCTCCTGATCCGTAAACTGATATTCAGATGGAATATGCCAGCCCGGCACCATAATTCCATGATATTCCTGCTCTCTGGTAAGTTCGATCAGATAATTTAATACTTTATCGATCAGAGGACGCATTTTCTCCTCCTTATGAAACAACAACAGATAACTGGCAATACCACTTAATCCTTCTATCACGTCGTAATCTCCACTGCGGGCTTTGCGCTGCTGGCAGTTTTTTATCATGTCCGGTATATGTGCCCATAAATAATCGTTAATCCGATCAATAAATTTTCGATACAGTTCTCCGTTCAGGGATAGACATACCGCTGCCATACCTATCCCTGCTGCACCCGAGAACAGCGAAGGCGTACGAATACCATTCTCGGCAATATCTTTTACCAGAATGGATAAATACTGATGTCCTGTATGATCCCAGCCTTCATCGGGAAAATGGACATGCAGTTCTGCATAAAGCATACAGAGGCCCGGAATACCATGACTGAGTGTAGTGGCAGACCATGGACGTATTCGTTCCCCATTGAGTTGCAAGTCATTATGCGGATCGGTTACGATCTGCAGGAGTCTGTCATATTCTCTCATGTTAAGCGCAATTTGTTTGATCCGATCTACGATAGGCATGCCGGTTCCGGTCACTGTACCTGTTTCCATTCCATGTCTCCTCCCGTATCAATTTCATAATTTTCTGATTCATACATCTGTCGATATACAGGGCAGTTTTGCAACAAGTCTTCATGGATTCCTTCCCCTACAATCCGTCCCTTATCCATAACAATAATGCGGTGTGCCTGCTGAGCAGCTACAAGTCTATGGGAAATAAAAATACCGATTTTCTGCCTGGATAGTCGGAAAAAGGTATCAAATGTTTCTTTCTCGGCAATGGGATCCAGAGCTGCACTCGGCTCATCGAGAATATACACAGAAGCATCCCGGAAATATGTTCTGGCCAAAGCCAGTTTTTGCCACTGGCCCCCGGACAACTGCCGTCCTTCATCAAACCACAGTCCAAGCTGCATATTCAGGTTATAGCTGCTATCTTCTTTCAAGAACTGAGCTTGCATCCGATCCAAAATCCGGGTCATTTTTTCTTTTTCTTGTATTTGATCAACCTGTCCGAATCCTACATTCTCCTGAAGAGTCATTTCATACTTCATATAATCCTGAAAAAGTACAGCCAGCTGCCTGCTATATTCTTCCGGATGCATCTGCATCAATGAACGGCCATTTATCAGAATCTCTCCGTCCTGAAGTCGATATAATCCTGCCAGCAATTTAATAAGCGTACTCTTACCTGAACCGTTGGGACCTACAATAGCTACACGTTCGCCTGCCCGGAAAGAAAGGCTTATTCCTTCCAGAGAGTATCTGTCGCTGCCTAGATACATAAAGCTTACTTCTTTGATATCGATTGATATAATCGGGCCCTGCTCGTTTGCCGTGATTGCTCCCACAGGTATTTTCTCTTCACGGTACTCTAAGAACTCAAACAGCTGATTCATATATAGATTACTATTATAAATGGAATAAATATGATTCATAATTGTCTGTGAATTGCTTTGCACCATACCGACCGACCGAATACAGCTAAGCACATTACCTACCATGATACGGCCTGTATAAGCGGACATAATGGCCAGCAAAATAACCGCTGCACCCACAATCTGTACTACTAATTCATACATTAGATTAAATGTAGTCTTCCGGCGCAGAACAGCTGTATCCTGAGCCAGAAATTTTTTTTTGATATTCAGATAGTGTTCCAAAATATATCCTTTCAACCCGTATAACTTGACTTCCTTAAAAGAAAAATCATGCGTCAGAATATAATTCAGATACCATGCACGCCGCTCTTCGCCAGTGCGTTTCCATTGGATAAAAAATTCCTGCTGTCCGATTCTTAAAAAGTAAATCAGCGAAAGGATCGGAACAATCAGCAGCAGTACCGAGATCATCCAGTTCCAGGTCATCAAAAATACAATCGCCGATATCAGCGTAACCGTTGCAGTAATCATGCCGATGAACGACTGGAAGATCTGAAAAGGCTTGTAGGAAATCTCACGGGTAATCCTTTCCAGTCGGTCGTACACTTCCGGGTTTTCAAAATCTTCCAATGCCAGCTTGCCACTCTTCTCCATAATGAGATAATTGAGCTTGTATCCCATACTGAACTGGAAACGGGTATTATAAAAATCGGCTATAAGCGAGAGCATTTCAGCGACGAGCGTCACAAAAATATATACTCCAAACAGAATCAGTACCGATTGAAGTCCTCCCTGGATATGAACTAGTGAGTTGATCAGCTCCTGAGATATATACATCGTAGCAATCGGTGTTACCCCTGCAATTAGACTCAATAATGTAATCACTGTAAAAAGCTTGCCTTCCAATCGAAATACAAGCTGCAAAGTACGAGGCATCTGACGCAGCGTCCAAACCAGATCACGTAGACGAAACTTTTCTTTTACTTCCATAACCGGCTCCCTTCCCTGCTTCGACTATGCAGGGCATATAGTGTATGAGCGGCCAATGTCATAATGCGATGTTCCAACTCACGATTAGTTCCCAGCAGTCGGTTACAGTGCAGATGAACCACACTGCCTATAATCTCATCTGGTTCCGCTGTCAGTTGTGGCTGTTGTTTTAATGTTTGCATATATTCAGCTGCTGCTTTACTTCGTAATTCCAATTGTTGCAGCAACAGTTCGCCCTCCGGCTGCTCCCGCAGCCCGGCCCAATGATCGGTGCAATCACATAGCCGGATATACTGTTCGGATTGCTGCTTGAATTCCTGTCGATATTCATTGTTGGATATATTCTGATATTCCATCAACTTCAGCTGCTGCTCTGTATTCAATCCAAGCTGCTGCAGCAAACGGATGACAGATATCATTGCTATCAATTCCATATCCAGCTCGATCTGCTTCATACGCTTTCCACGTAAGATAGCTTCTACAGCTGCACTATCTGCGCCAAACAACCGCTCTGCCGCTTCCATCGGAGCAATCCCTCCATAACGTTCCACTTCACGATCATAGGAGGCTATGATATATTCCGAGATTAATCCTTGCTTCCTTAATCCCTTCAACCAGTACAATATATGCGGCATGGCAATCAACAATGCAGAAGAATCAGCGTGAAACCGTAGCCGAATATGCGGCTTAGGATCCATGTAACGCATGTAGAAATGACTCAACTGAAATTTTTCCGCCATTTGGCTGCAAAAATCAGGAAACTCCAAAGCAATGAGTTCTTCCTCTCTGGACTGTTTGCCGTACAGTTTGATGTACAGCCAGTCATCAAAAGGCATCTTCAAACGCTGCTGTTCCAAATCTGCACTGTAATGACGCTTATCTATCAGCCATTCGGCTTCGTTTTCGACACGAACCAAGGGAACTACAATTTCTGCTGCATAAGTTTGCCCATTTTGGTCGGTTATTGCAGGCTGACCCTCTTCCAGTGCAACCAGCTGCAGTGTATTTTCTCCTGCCTTTCTCAATTCGGCAAACAGGATACGCAGCGAGCGTTCATCTTCTGTATTTATCATTAGTCGATGATCTGAATTAGCTATATAAAAGGATATTGGCAGATTATATTTCACGCGGAACGCTTCAAATTTATGCAGAAATGGTTCCCACATCAGCTCTTCTGAATGAAAAAAGTCATCCAGACCAATCTGCCATTGTTGGCCTGACAAAATAATGCCTTCATATTGGATTTCCGGAATGTATTTGAATCCTTTATACACATCTGTCCAGGGAAAGTAGCTCCAGCTTCGACGGCGGCTTTCTTCCATCTCCTGCAGAAAACGAATTGCATTACTGGACATCAGGGGATTCAGCATATTATTTGCACCGAAAATAAGAATTTCTCCGGTCTGGCGATGTCTTGCATAGAAGCGGTCCTGATGTACTCCAATCCATACATCCTCAATGGCCACCTGGTCGGTGCTGCACCGGGAACTGTTTGTGAACAAAGCCATCTCTTTATTCCGAAAACTATGATTTCGTGTAACGTTACCAGAACGAAGCTGATTGGGAACAAAACTCAATTCACATAGCTGTCCGGTATTATTGCGTATTCTTATTTCCTGCTCATAAATGCGATATAGAATATCGTTAATCTCATCGGATAAATGGGAGAATCGGCCAAAAGTTTTACCCGCATGTCTTGAACCTACATTGGGCCCCAAGTAGATTAACGGTTGACCATTTTTCAACCGCAGCAGAAAGTTAAGTTCCAGTGATACTGGAATCTGTTCGGCGGCAGGCTGCTCACCTATATACTTTACTAATTCCTTTTTGGTCAATTGAATAGGATGATTGTTTTGAACAGCACCTACATATTTCAGCAGCAAAAAGTTCTTTAATGCTGCTGAGCAGGATCCATCTGCTGGTGCAGGCTCGTAATAATCATTGGCTGGATGGGTATAGGAGAAAGGCGCCCCGATCCCAGAGCTTGTATCCAGCATTTCAATGAGTGGAATTTCGCGATTCACTCCATATTTCTCAATAAATTTGTTTCGGTAATCTTCCATATAGCCTCGCCGTCCCTCTACCGGAGCTGCGATCGAAGTCAGCATGGAAGCAAGATCCACCATATGCTCAGCAATTTGGTCATTCAGAGTTAATTTTGACTCCGCGATCCCTGCATCTATCTGCAGAGGTGTACCCGACGTATGTACAGATTCCATCAGCTTAAATAGTTCAAGATAAGATTTTTCGCCTGTTCCTGGTGTCATCCGATTGTATTCTTGAATTTTCTGCTCAATCTTTTTCAATTGATCACAGGTTTGCGGTTCAATCCGGCATAATTCCATCTGCCGGATGACATAGGCAAATTGATCAGGATCAGTCAACGGCGGTCTCAAATTGGATATTAAAAAGCCTTGGCGAAATATGACCTTCATGTACTGCCGGATTCGCTGCTCTGTTGTCTCTGGATAATGCTCCAGCAGAAGCCGGATCACCTGCATAAAATGAACAGGGGCTTGGCAATATTTGTAGATCAGCTGAAAAGCAGGCGTAGCCCGAATCTGAATTTCTTCAGACTCTCCATCTGTGCTATAGAGCAGATAAGCTCGATCCCCTTTGATATAACATGCAGGATTCAGCTTAATCGACAGCTGTTCCATGTGCTCATCTTCCAGCCGGTAGATCAGCTGAAATAACCATTCCAGATCTACTCTGGCCTTTTTATAAATGGAATCCCTATTGTATCTCCACTCATTATGTTGGCTGAATACTCCCTTTCCTACAGCGGTAAATAAGCCAAACGGAGTTGTACGATGTGTTCGTCGTCCAGCATACTTCATCATGGCGTTGATGAAGTTGCGCTTCTTTTTGCCGGTTATTTTATCGGGATACTGCAAATACGTATCCATCGTATGATACAGCGTCTTGCTGGCAATCAGGATTTGTTCCCGGAACAGTGGGTCCTGGCACCAGCCCCGAAGCTGCTCTTCCTGCTCTTCTATCGTTCCAAAAGAAAGTGTTCCTTTATTGGCAGAACTTTCACTTAACGGGATTCGCACCATATAATCGCCGGTATGCTGAAAAAGTGGTTTCATCTGCATGACCTCGCTTTGTTTTATTTCAATAGTCAGTGGTCCGGTTAGCCTGTATAATCGCCGGGTATGTAGATAACAGACTTGTTTTACAGTGATCTGTACAGGTGGTATCTATGCTACATTGGAATTATCAAGTTTTTATCAGGATTCAGTCATTAACTGTGGAAGGGTGATTCGATGTACATTTATCTAAGCTCGCGCAATATTCATGATCAATTCCCTGAGGCTGCCCATCTGCCGAATGCGGTGGAGATGCACCATAATGGCGAGACCCGCTATGTAATGGAGATTGACGAGATTCTGCCTGTTGATATTCCTTCTGAAAATACATTCCGCTATGAAATACTCGACAGCAGCGGCATTATTGGCGGCGGTTATGCCGTGCTCAACAATATCCCGGTGACCGCTGACGGACGTTCCGCTTTTGAAGCACGCTTTATGAATCGGGCACGTAAAGTGGAGGACGAACCGGGCTTTGTCGGCATTCGTGTGCTGCGGCCGCTGGATGATGATACGTATGTGATTTTGACGCTCTGGGATGCAGAGGAGAACTTTACTGCCTGGCAGGAATCGCAGGCCTACAGTCACGCCCATCGCAAACGGAATACCGAAGAAGGCATTGATGTACAGCAGCCTTCCATTTTCCCAAGACCTTCGTTTGTGAAGACATATGTAATCGAGAATTAACTCAATACTGAACCTACCTGCCAGAATCCGCAGAAGTATTGCTTTTGGATTCTGGTTTTTTTACGTCCATATAAATGAATAACGCCTCTGTTTCAGCGGTCAGACAAATATATATAGGTTGATTTTTACAAATTGGTTGTAACCTGATTCCAGCTCATCCCGTAGAAGATGGTAGATTATATTTCATATTGTTGTTAAAATATCATTGTTATTGGAAGGCGCTACTACATTTAGAAATCGAGGGGTTAGGTATGGGAATGAGTTATAACATGCAGCGCAAAAGTCAGTTGGACGCACGCGAACTGATGCTGCTCGAATCGGAAGTAAAAACGTACGGCAAAAACATGGTTGTTGCCTATGTACTGTGGTACTTCCTTGGTATTTTTGGAGGTCACCGTTTCTACATGGGTAAAATCGGAACAGCGGTAACACAGTTGATTTTGTCATTAACAGGTGTAGGTATGATCGTAACGGGCGTATGGTGGGTTGTGGATGCATTCTTGCTGCATACCTGGGTAAAAGAACGTAATGCTTATGTAGAAAGCAATATCATCGATCAGATTCTAATTCAAAAGCCAATCGCACCGCCAAGTTACAACTACTGATTCCGATATGCTGACAAGATACGAACTATCACCACAGGAACTGATGCTGCTCAACTCGGAATTACGGCCCAGAGAGAAATCTCTGGCATTATCCTACCTGATGCTAATTGGCGGACATCTGGGGGTACACCGTTTTTATCTGAGACGCACAGTCAGTGCAATTATCCAGCTCGTTTTATTCTTACTGGCCATGGCTGCTTATTTCGGCCTTGTCTTTACCGCAGAGTTCAATAACGATGCAAGTGGGCTGTTTCTTGGTCTGACACTGCTAACCGGTTTTCCTTTGTTTGTCTGGATTGTGATTGATCTGTTCCTCATTCCGCGTATGGTACGCGACTGGAATCAGCGAGCGGAACATGATGTACTCCAGCAGATCGAGTGGCTGAGACAGAATCCTCCACCAGCACGTGAACCTATGGCTTCTCCTGCATCGGCTGTACAGCCTGCAGGATACCAGCCGCCGCAGTCTTAAGAATTGGCCACGATAGCAATAAGATCTGCAACGTACACATATAGAACATACCAAAAAGAACGCTCTGTCGATGACAGGGCGTTCTTTTATTTATATGGATCAAACGACTACAATTACAGCATTACAGCTACAGGCATAATCGTGAGCATGCAGCGTCCTTCAATTCAGCAGGTCAGGAAGAGACCTTCAGCTGGCTGTGGAACAGGTCGCTGTAGAATCCGCCCTGCTCCAACAGCTGCTCGTGGGAACCCTTTTCCATAATCTGTCCGTCACGCAGGACAAGAATCTGGTCGGCCGAACGGATCGTGTTCAGGCGGTGGGCAATGACAAAGCTCGTCCGGCCTTCCATCAGGCGCTGCAGCCCCTCCTGAATCCGGATCTCGGTGACGGTATCGATACTGCTCGTGGCTTCATCAAGAACCAGGATCGCCGGGTCCGCGAGCATGGCGCGCGCAATCGTCAGCAGCTGGCGCTGTCCCTGACTGATGCCGCCGCCATCACGGCCCAGATGATGCTGGTAGCCATCCGGCAGACGACGGATAAAGCTGTCCGCATTGGCCATCACCGCCGCCTGCTTCACCTCTTGATCTGTCGCTTCCAGCCGTCCATAACGGATATTATCCATAATCGTGCCTTCGAACAGAAAGGAATCCTGCAGCACAAAGGCCATATGTTCACGCAGACTCGCCCGTCGCAGCTGCTTGATATCCTGTCCATCGACTGTAATAATACCTTCATCCGCATCGTAAAAACGCGAAATCAGCTGAATCAGTGTTGTCTTGCCGGCCCCGGTCGGTCCGACGAGTGCGATCATCTCACCCGGCTCTGCCCGAAATGAAATATGCTGCAGCGTATTGCGTCCTTCTCCGGCATCATAGCCAAAGGACACATCGCGGAACTCCACTTCTCCGCGGATCTGCTTCACTTCAACCGCCCGCTGCTCATCGGCTTCTTCCACATCTTCATCCATAATCTCGAATACCCGCTCGGCTCCGGCAATTGCAGACAGCAGCGTATTCCACTGGTTCGCCAGATCATTCAGCGGACGGGTGAATTGACGGGCATATTCCACGAAAATGACGATCACCCCAACTGTAATCGCGCCGCGAATCGCCAGCAGTCCGCCTGCGCCTGCGATCAGGGCAAAGCTCAGATTATTAAGCCCGTTCATCAGCTTGGGAATAAATCCCGAGATCGTCTGCGCCCAGAATCCGGAGAATCGTATCTTGTCATTTCGCTCGCCAAACTCGCTAACGACCCGCTGCTCCTGGGCAAATGCCTTGATAATCTTCTCCCCGGACAGCGTCTCCTCAATATAACCGTTCAGCTCCCCCAGATTGCGCTGCCGTTCCCGGAACAGCGGACCGGTGCGCCGGGTAATCCAGCGCATCCCCAGTGCCATCAGCGGCACGACGATAAAGGTCAGCAGAGTCAGAAGTGGACTCAGCCACAGCATTACTCCCAGCGTCCCGATCAGCGTCAGCACACTGGAGAAAATCTGGATCGCCGAGCTGTTCAGTGTGGAGCTGACATTCTCGATATCATTGGTGACCCGGCTCATCAGCTCCCCCTGCTGCCTTTTCCCGAAGAACGGAATCGGCAGCCGGTGCAAATGCGAGAACAGATCCGACCGCATCCGGTAGACCGTCTCCTGGGCAATCTCGATCATCCATACGTTCTGGAGCCAGGAGGTAAGCGAGTTGAGAAGGTAGACAACTGCCAAGCCGACGAGGAACCAGATCCACTGCCTGCCTGCATTTTGTTCCAGAAAATCATCAATCGCTATGCCGACCAGATATGGTCCAAGCAGGGTTAATGCCGAAGTCAGCAGTACCATGAACAGCACGAGAAACAGCTTGGCCCGGCGATGGGACAGATAGCTCCAGATGCGTGCGAGCGTGCCTTTCCAGTCTTTGGCCCGCCGCTTTTTGCCTGCTGCGGGAGTACGCTGGGGAGTATCCCCCGGCTCCTCGGCCGCCACTGCCGGTGGTCTGGGGATACGAAAAGGATCAGTGAATGCTTTCCACACGGCCGGGTTCCTCCTCTCCAAATTGGGATGCATAGATTTTGCGGTACAGCTCCGACTCCTGCAGCAACTGTTCATGATTGCCCTGGGCAATCAGCTGTCCGTCACCAAGCAGCAGTACTTTATCTGCCCGAATCGTCGAGCTGATCTTCTGGGTGATCAGAATGGTCGTGCAGGACAGACTGCTGATACTCTCCAGCAGCATCGATTCCGTGCGTACATCGAGCGCACTCGTACTGTCATCCAGCAGCAGAATCTGCGGGCGGCGTACCAGGGCTCTGGCGATAGAGAGACGCTGCTTCTGTCCGCCGGACAGATTCACGCCCCGCTGACCAAGCAGCGTATCATATCCATTCGGCAGCTTGGCGATCGTCTCATGAATCTGGGCCATCCGCGCCGCCGCTTCAATCTCTTCCATGCTGGCATGCTCGGAGCCCCAGGCGATATTGTCACGAATCGTGCCGCTGAACAGTACAATCTCCTGCGGTACATAGCCGATCATGCCGCGCAGCTGCTCATCACTCATTGCCCGAATATCTTGTTCCTGCAAATAAATATGCCCACTGTTCGCTTCATACAATCGCAGGATCAGCTGTACGAGCGAGGATTTGCCCGAACCGGTGGCCCCCATGATTGCAGTCATGCGTCCGGATCTCGCAGTAAAGGAAATATCCGTCAGAATTGGCGTATCCACACCCGGATATTTAAAGGAGACCTGACTAAATACAATCCCCCGCTGCTGTTCTGGCACTGGATAATCGTTCACATGAAGAGCGGGACCGGGCGCAGCAGCATCTTTATTTTCAGTGATGATTCTATCCTGCTGTCCTGTTGCTGCAGCTCCGTTATGCTGTAATACGCTGACATCCTGCCCTGATGCAGCATCTTTATGATTATTATGACTGACCGCAGTCGATGCATCGGAGGAAGATGCTGTTAGCCGGCTGCTCACTTCTTTCTCCGATGCGTTCATCACTTCCTCCATCCGCTCTGCCGACGCTCGCGCTCTGGAAAAGGAAGCCACGATCATCGAGAACGCGGATAATGCTCCCATCGTACGCATCGAGTAATTGATAATTGCTACCACTTCACCGACCGAAGCACTGCCGGACATGATGTCACGATGTCCAAACCACAGCACCGCGATAATGCTGGCATTCATAATAAACAGGATAAACGGCATGGTCGTCTCCGTCAGCCGCAGCGCAGCTACCGTATCGGTCATCAGCTCACCGCTATGCTGCTCAAACCGCTTCCGCTCATGATGTTTGCGTACGAACACACGGATCAACCGCATACCGGTCAGATTTTCCTGCATTACATTGTTGACCTTGTCCAGACGCCGCTGTACGAGCTGGAATCTGACGGCAGCCCGCTTCATTACCGCGATAACGAACAATAGCAGCACCGGGATACCCACCACCAGCAGCAGACCGAGCTTCACATTGACGATCAGTGCCATCACGCTGCTGCCGACGACCAGCAGCGGCATCCGCAGCATAAAGCGCAGACCCATGAACAGCATATCCTGCAAAATGGTCACATCATTGGTCAGACGGGTGATCAGCGACGACGAAGAGAACCGGCTGAACAACGCATACGAGAAGGACTGTACCTTTTTATAAAGCGCTTCCCGAAGATCATAACCGAGTCCCTGACTCGCATACGAGGCATAGAAGGAGCTGAAGATCCCGGCGATAAAAGCAATAATCGTGCCTCCCACCAGGATGCCGCCCCACAGCAGTACCGTAGACGCATCCTTCTGGCTGACACCATCATCAATAATTTTGGAGATGAGAAAGGGCTGCAGCAGTTCCAGCGCCAGCTCGATGAACATCATGAGCAGCGCCAGCACAGCGGCAACCCGGTACTTTTTGAGAAAGGCAAACATAAGCGACATGTGCATCCCCCTTGTGACAGATATACCCTACAGCATCAGGATGGAGATACGGTGTCGATCTCTTCATTCTGGGACTGCTTCTTCATATATACCCCTTTTTTGTATACTGACTTGATAACAAAGTGCTCACCGAGCTTTTTATTCGTCCGATAAATGAGTGAGTTCACTTCGTCCACCCCCACCAGCTCGGCATCTTCCACGCACCGCTCCGGCCAGACTTCACGTACAATCTGCTCCCGGGTCACAAAGTGATCGAGGCAGTTATACAGCATCTTGAACAGCTGATACTCCTTTTTGGACAGGGTAATGCTGTCGCCGCCCACCTGAATATTTTGCAAATAATCATTCAGCCGGATCTCATGCTCCAGCAGATCGCTGATCCGGTATTCACGCGTCTCTTCAAAGTCGACGCCGCGCTCCAGACGCAGACCGACCAGACCGTTAACCAGAGTCAGCTGGTCTCCGTCCGCAACAGGATACTTCCGGTAAGGCTGCAGGCGCTGGCCGTTCAGCTCGGTGCCGTTCTTGCTGCCCAGATCTTCGATGTATACTTCATTGTGCTGACGGGTAATCCGGCAGTGCTGCTTGGATACCAGCTGGTTATATAGCGGCAGATCCAGCCGGGTCGTACCGGTATGCCTGCCGATCATTATTTCTTTTTGACTTTCCACATAAACAAACGAACCATGGCCTTCCTGGCCGGCTGTGTCGACAATCAATTTAATCATGTCCGGCATGTTAATCTCTCACTTTCGGGTATTTTGCCAAAGCATTTCTTCCTTCAGATGATCGCAGAGACAGTGACAATTTCATCAGATTCATTTCATTGTTTGCTTGCCGTGTGGCTTATATAGTGTATAGAAGAGAGACTGCGCATCACAATCATGGTCAGAACCATCGGCCAACTTTCTTTTCATTATACTATACAATTTGTGGAATATATTTCAAAGTGGAGACTGTAAACATGAAACCGAGACAAATACTTATCTATGGACTGCTTTCTTTTCTGATTGCCAGCAGCATGGCGCTGTATGTATATCTGGATCACAGGCTCGTTCCTCAGGATGGCGGTGCAGGCAGCGGTGTACAGCAGCTGCATATTCAGGACCTGGACGATCTGCACCAGCTGATGATGGACAAATCCGATCCGTCTGCGGAAGTATCCCGTCAATCGCTGCTGTTGCGCAATTAATAGACATTTAGACATAACGATTTCCCGGAAGGCTGCAGCCTGCTTGCTGGGCAAGATGCATTTCATACATTCACTGCATTCAAGCTTATTATAAAAAAGCGCCTGCTTCATGCAGACGCTTTTTGCTGTACCTGATGCCGCAGTTCCGGCAGCTATTGTTTATTTCCGGATACAAGGAGAACTGACTCCCTTATGTCCATGCCCAGAAAAATCCGTCACGATCCCAGGCAACCCGGCCGCCGTGGGATTTGCGGAATGCTTTTTTGATTTCCTTGTCCAGTGAAATATTGCCGCTCTCGCTGGTGAACAGGTACTGCTCCCCATATTCGGCGCGTACATGGGCAATGGCATCCTCCTGCTTTAACATGCCCTGCTGGCGAATCTGGTCGACCATCCACTGTGCGATCTGCTGCTCTGTTGTTATTGTAGGTTCCATACGGTCTTCCTTTCCGTGCTAATTGCTTAGCGATATGCTGTCATTCAAATGTGTAACCTATACGATACAGCCGGTTCAGCTTGCTTCCGGCGGGATAGCGGTGCACGATTTTGTGAAACCATAGGTTCTCCCTAACAGTAGTATACTGTAACCATCCGAAAAGGAGTGCATTCCCCATGAAAAAATATATTTTGCCCATGCTGCTGCTCGTCGGATTACTGTCCGGCTGTTCGGCACTGGATCAGGTCAATCAGTCCGTGAACTATGTAAGCGAGGTAACCGCATATATTAATGATACTTCCCAGCTGTCCCAGCAGCTGCCCGATCTGGCCCAGCAAGCGATCACCAACCCGGATGCCCGCCAGACGCTGATCCAGGAGTTGCAAAATGCCCAATCCCAGATCAGCCAGTTCCAGAACCTGGAGGTACCCGGATTTGCACAGGAACTGCATCAGCAGCTGTCCGGCTACACCGATACACTCAGCACGGAAGTGAACGGTCTGATCGATCAGGCCCAGGCCGGCAAGCTGACTCCCGAGACGCTGAACAACTCCCCTATTTTCCAGACGATCGACCAGATCACCGGACTGCTCAACCAGTTCCAGCAGCTGGGTAATAATTAACCATAATTGATCAACCGGAAGTGACCCGTCATACGATATGGGGACCTAATACAGAGCAGGATACGCTGGATTACGTGGAATCGATACTGCGTGAACAGCAGTAGGAATTCCGTGAGGGAACATCCAGGCAGCGTTCATTGTAAGAGATCTTTTTCTACCTTATAGCCAGTAGGATTCTAATCGCACCGTATAGATTCCCAGGGATATACAAGCCCTCAAAAGAAACGCTAAAAGCTTCTCTATCCGTTCATACGGACAGAGAAGCTTTTTATTGGCTTGGTATTCCATTATGCTCAAAAATGACACGCATCTGAACAACATTCCCAGACTGCAAATCCGTGTCCCCTTTACAAAAAGGTTGGGGTTCGCCAATCAGGCGTTCTCTTCAATTTACTTGATCAGCTGAACATTACCAAACAGCGGCAGCGGCTTGCGCTGTCCGTTCGCTGCATTGATAATGCCGATGATCATAAAGGCAAGAATCGCAAGGGAAACAAAAGGATACAATAGTCCTCCGATAATTGGAATGATCTGCACTACGACCTGGGCGGCTACGGCCACGATAAACAGAACAAGCCCCTGATTGGCATGATACATCGCGAATGATGAATTACGCGCTGCCAGCAGCGGGACGAAGAACAGAATATACGCCAGAATCGCCATTACTTTGTTGGCTTGTACATCGTTCGGATCTTCCTGTGGATACGGATCTTGAAAATTGGACATGGACATTACCTCTCTAATCGTTATATTGTCAGTTCATGATTAGCGGCAGGTATGTGAGATTGGACGTGCTGTTATGTAGTTTGCCGTATCTTGAAATTCAACCAGATTATAACACTGCCGGATAGGTTTGAGTAGGCAGAATTATACATATATGAATATTGTACATGCTGCAGTATATAACCTGGCCAAAAAGCCAAAGAGCTGTCCCTTAACATACGGGATAGCTCTTTGGCTTTTTATCTCTTTTATTATTTTGTTTTTTACTACCCATTTCAGTCTATTGCCTTTGTGCACTGTATTGCACAGCACTATGCTGGATGAATTTACTTCGCCAGTCCGGCGATTTCGTCTGCGCTCAGTGCCTTGTTGTAGATATGCACATCGTCGAGGCTGCCTTTCAGATAGGCATCTGCAGCGAAGCGGCTTTTGCCCAGATAGGCTTCACGGGTCATCAGGTTCTTCGGATTGAAGGTTATCTTGTCATTACTGCCGGCCAGCTGTCCATTCAGGTACAATTTGCCGGTATCGCCCGCGAGAGTCACTGCGACATGTACCCACTTGCCCTGCGGCAGGGTCGAGCCGGTCACGATGCTCTGGTCGATATTATTCTGGTGGATCGTGAACTGCATTCCTGTTCCCTGTGACGGCGTCAGGAACATGAAGCTGTTCATACCATTCCCAAAGTCCATAATCCGCTGCCAGGCTGCGCCGCCATCCCATTTAATCCAGGTGGCAAAGGTAAAGTCTTCGCCATCTGTCACGGTTCCCGGCAGCTGTACATAATCATCCTGGCCATCCAGCGTAATCATGCCGCCTGTGCCGTACACATTCCGGGTCACGCCGTTCATCAGCGTACCGTCATAGTGATTGTAGGTGCTGTCGATCACGGTCGTACCGGAATTCTCATCGAACTTGTAGTGGCTCAGCAGCGGACCGCGTCCCTGCTCCAGCACCGTCACTTTGAAATTTTTGTTCTTTTTAGAGCCGCCTTTGGTGATCGTCGCGATCAGGGTTACCTTGGCATTGCCTTCTCCGGCTGCCGGGCGGGTGACCTGTCCGGTATTGGATATAATATCCGGCTTGGTCGAACGCCAGCTGATCTGTGAACCGCGCGTTCCTTGCAGCGGCAGATCCAGATTATAAAAGACGGCACTCGTATCGCCCAGGCTCAGATCTTCATCCACCCCGGAGACGATCTGCTTGTCTTTGAGCACTTCACGCTGGCTGCCCCATACCCCTACACCCGAGGAAGAGAGAGCAGTCAGTGTCAGCACCGTTTTGCCGGTATCCGCATTGGTCTCATGCAGGAATACGCCGGTATACTTCACACCATTAACCGTGAAAATGCCGGTATTCTTGTCCTGCAGCTCCCAGGTTCCGCTGATATCGCCGGTAATGGTGCCGTCTGCATTCAGCTGGGCGGAGACGGAATGGTGAATGTCTGCGCTGATATTTTTATCCTGTGTGATCCACTGGTAGCTGCCGGCAATCTCGCTTTTGCTGACCGCAGCGAGCGGCTGTTGTTCACCGGCATAGCGATATGGAGCGACGACCGGCCAACCGTCTTTGTTCATGAACATCTCATGGGTACGCACTTCATGCGTTTCACCGCGTCCCGGGAAGCGGGAATGGAAGATGAGGAAATAACGTCCGGTCTCTTCATCGTAATATGCCGAGTTATGGCCCGGTGATACGGCGCCCGCTCCGGTGCCTTCGCCAGGATCGCCGATCTCGCGGTTGAACTGGTAGTTGCCGATAATTTTGACACCATAAGGCTCGATGGAATCGTCATCGAACAGCGGCTTGGTCGGATCTGCCTTGACGTTGGTCATATTGTTGCCTGCGGCATCGTAGAAAGGTCCATCCGGCGTCTTGGAGCGAACGACGCGCAGATTATAACCGCCAGTCGCGTCCAGACCGCCAAAGGACAGGTACATGTAGTAATAATCCGTATCCGGGCTGTACATCATGTACGCGCCTTCAATTCGGCTGTGATTGCCGCCGATCAGCTTTTTGCCATAGCCCTGTCCAGGCAGCGGTTTGCCGGTAGCCGGGTCCATCTGCATGACGAAGATGCCGCCCGAGTATGATCCGTATACCATCCACAGCTTGCCGTTTTTATCCAGGAACACATCGGGATCTACCGCATTCGGATGAATCTGTGCATTATAGATGGTGCCATCCTCGCTCTTCTGATCCCACATGCCGGATTTCAGGAAAATGCCTTTGTCCTTGTAGGGACCTTCGATGCTGTCCGCTACTGCAATACCCATGGCAGAGCGCGGGGAGTCCCCTTTGCAGGCGTTGTAGTACATATAGAATTTGCCGTCAGCCAGCTGGATCACGTCTGCCGCCCAGAGTGTATCCGATTGGGCCCAGTCCAGCGCCTCGCGCAGTTCGGTCGTTACGTTTGGGATCAGCGGATTGCCGTCGGCTACTCCGGAAGAGATCATGTCCCAGTTCATCAGATCTTTGGATTTGGCAGAAGCCAGATGAGATCCGAATATGTAGAAGGTATCGCCGACTTTGATCACGGATGGATCATGTACGGAAGCTTCCTTGTACGTTGGCACTGCTGTACGGCTGGCCTGGAGCGAGTTCATCTGCTGCTGGATGTAATCGGTGGACATTACCTGCACCGGCGCCTTGGGCTGATCCGATCCGGCTGCGGAGACGCTCCCCGGTAATAATAACGCTGTTCCCAATGCGAGCAGGCTGGTTTTTTGCCATAACAGTTTTTTTGATTTCATCATTTTCTTCCTCTCTGTATATGAATAAAGTGATACAGGGATCGATGGTTGGGTAACCAGCATCCACTACATCATTAATGAATATGTTTATTTTTACAATATAAAGCGCTTGCATAAATGCTTGCAATAGCCAGAGATAGCGCTTACAAACATCATAATTCACAACCATGGCATTAAGCAAGAAATATATTCACATATCTATGTATAATAAATGTTTTTGTTAAACAAACATCTCTATTAGAGTTCCATAAAGTTATATGCATACATGCTCTAATGCTGCCGGATGGCTGCCGATTATCTATACACCCTTCCTTTTTTTCGTCAAAAAAGCCCGGCCATATTCCTTGATGGCGGGCTTTGTAGGTGCTGTATCCAGTATATCCATGCTGCTCAGCAGTGTATTTAGCGTAATCTTTCTTCATGCTTATTTATGCCTTTGTCTGCCCGTCTGCAGCCTGTGGGACTTCTAATTCTGCACTTCCTGCTGGAGATAGGCCGTTAACTGCAGGACTGTCGTAAACAGATAATCCGGCTGCGCCTCCCTTAGCGCCTGCTCGTCTGCCGCCCCGGCCCAGCATGCGGAAGCAATGGGAATGCCCACTTCACGTGCAGCCTGTATATCGCCGGGCTTGTCTCCAATGTACAATCCTTGCTCTGCTGGAATATTAAGCTGCTTCAGTACATTCCGGATACCCTCAGGCTTGATCTCTTTCTCGGCAATGCCATTTTCTATCCATTCAAAATAGGACGCAATACCAAATTGATGCAGCGTATAATCGCTCGTCGGCTGGCTTTTTCCCGTTACCATGGCAATATGAATTCCCTGTTCCCTCGCCCAGGACAGCAGCTCACGGATACCTTCAAACGGGGCCGGGCAGATCGCATCATGCATTTCCTTGTAACACTGGATATAGTCATGCAGCGCCTCTTCGCGGTGATCCTGCAGCAGTGCGCGCACAATCCCTTCTTCCGACGGGCCAAATGCATCCATAATCTCCTGATCGCTGATCTTCCTGCCGGCCCATGGTTCAACCGCCTGATGGAATGCTTCCACACAGAGCGGCTCGGTATTGCCAATCGTTCCATCCAGATCAAAAATAAGGCATGTAATCATGTATTGACCTCCTTAGACTGTAGAAGTACATTACCCTGATTACATGCCTGTTATGACAGTAATGATGTATACAATTATATATATTTCCTGTATTTCCAATCAATAATGATTATTTCAGATAGCGGCGGGCACCGGCAAATTCCTTTTTGTAGGCAGGTGTATCGATCGGGATGATCTCCACCGTCTTGCCTGCTTTTGGAGAATGCATCATTTGGCCATTGCCGATATACATGGACACATGGTGCACACTGCCCTTGCCGTTAATATGGGCAAAAAACATCAGATCACCCGGCTGCATCTCGCTCCAGCCGACTTTGGTGCCATCCTTGATCTGGGCCGA
Source organism: Paenibacillus sp. Z6-24 (assembly GCF_054161335.1). Classification (NCBI taxonomy): domain Bacteria; kingdom Bacillati; phylum Bacillota; class Bacilli; order Caryophanales; family Paenibacillaceae; genus Paenibacillus; species Paenibacillus sp. Z6-24. The sequence goes on from NZ_CP096398.1 coordinate 4,793,613, forward strand.
CGCATCCCGCGGCAGAGCAATGCCATGGAATCCATATATGGTGGAAGTAAACCCGGAACAGTCGAATCCATAAGCTGATACGCCCGCCCACAGATAAGGCAGTCCGAGGAACTGTCGACCGGTCTCCACAAGCTCCGCTCCCGTTGGTGTTGGAATATCGGATAATTGATCATACACATCGGCATCCTGCTTGCGCAGCCAGGCGGTGCCATTATCCGGCGTATGCACCTGCAGCCAGCTGCCTTCGGTGGCTACCACCGGCAGACGGGTATTGAAGCTCAGCGTCAACAAGCTTTTCTTGCGGTCTGTATCATACAACTTGGCTGTTTTGGCACTGACTATGGCTGTCGGGCACTTGCTGTAGGCAGCGCCGGTCGTCGTTGTCAGAATCTGCTGGCGAGGCAGCCAGCCCGGATAGCCGTACTTGCTGCGCGGTGTAGATTGTCCGATAACAGCTACATACGCCCAGTCACCCTTGACTTTGAGCAGACGCACTTCCTGTCCGTACAGTGCCTGTGTCTCCAGCTTGCCGGTCAGCCAGCGGCGCTGGTCAGCGGTCGACATGGCTGCTGTCCATTTCTCCATGTTCACCGGATTGGTCAGCGAAGGTGCATCCAGCTTGCGCGCCAGTCCGGGCTCTGTCCATAGGGTAGCTACCGCCACATTTACATAATGTTTGCGTGCATTCTGATTCACTGTGCAATCCTCTCCAGCTGCGGAGTTCGGTCCGGAGGCCGCAGCCGCAATCTGTCCTGCTGTCCATGATGTCAGCATGAGCAGACAGGCAGTAAGCAGCAGCACCCTACCGGCCCATCCGCCCGAACGTCTGATCATCTTGTCTTGTTTTGTATTCATCCAGTATCTCCTTTGGATCATAAAGGTAGATCATACAGGCAGTAAGCGCCTGTATAATCCAGATTCCATTTTTTGTACTATTTTAGCACATTCCAGCTCGCAACAGACGCTGTTTCCAATAAAATTCTCTTATTTGCGTCGCAGCTCTTCTTCCAGATCCTCATCAAAACGGATGCACTGGATCAGCTGAAACACCGCTGCCAGACCAAGAGCTCCCCATATCCCCGACGTATCAACACCCGGCTGAATCTCGGACAACGTGTACAGCAGAATGGTATTGCGTACAATTGCAATCACCTGGGTCTGCCAGAACGTCAGACTGCGCCGCAGCAGTGGATAGACATACTCTACCGTGGCCGGCTGCACATAAATGGCCAGTAAAAATAAACCCGCCACCGTCCAGACCGAATAGATCAGCGCACTGTCCCGTCCGTCAAACCGGATCAGATTCACCAGCGAACCAAGATAAAAATAAGCATACGCGGCAAAGGATGCCCCGGCTACCACAACGACCAATCCGAGCGAGATCATTACCGCCATCGACAGACGATCGAACAGACTGGAAGGACGGAACATCTTTTCCAGCGGATCGACAGGCTGACTGGCTTCAGCGTTCTGCCGCGGAGAGCGGACGAATTTGAAATAAGAAAACATACAGATCAGCATGAATACAATTACGCAGGTGATTAGCAGGTTCTTCTCGATATGCTTCCGCTCCCTTCTGATAATAGTCCAATGCTGATCGGATCACGGAATAATATGTACTTCATACTATCATAATCCCCTTCTTCTTTCCTCTATACCGGCAAATCATCTGCAGCTGAATCTGCAGGCCGCTCTATATGCTGTCGCAGCAATTTTCCTTTATCATACCTGCATGTCATAATGCAATCATATTTATCCTATACACGCTTCTAAATCAGTTAATAACCTGTCATAATATAAGTATATGCGCACTATACACGAGGAAAGGAATCTAAAGCTATGCCGCTTAATCATACCATCTATACGCATTCCGATGCTCATCAGCCGCTTGATCTGAATCTGCTTTTTTTCGGCAAGGAAGAGTGTATTCCCGGCCATGTCTGGGGCCCTGGCATACGAGACGCTTATATCCTGCATTATATCCATGGAGGAACAGGCATTTTGCGAATGGGCGATGCCGAATATCGGCTGGGCGAAGGTCAGGGATTTCTGATTCTGCCGGAGACGGTGGTGCAGTATGAGGCGGATCGTGATGATCCCTGGGTGTACTCATGGATCGGCTTTCGCGGCCTGCAGGCACTGTCGCTGATGGAACGGGCGCAGCTCGCGACGTCCAGTCCGGTCTATGCCATGCATGACGTACCTATATTCAGCCGCTTCTACGAGCTGCTGCTGGAGACAGCCAACCAGTCTGCCGGAGATATCCGGGCACAGGGTATTCTATACCAGCTCATGTACACGCTGATCGCCCGCCTGCCGGTCCAGCCTGCTGCATCCAATCATTCCCGCCCCAAGGAAATGCATATTCGTCAGGCGATCGAGTATATCGATAACAGCTACAGCCAGAAGATCAGCGTACAGGATATTTCGCAGGCGGCAGGCCTCGACCGCACCTATCTATCCAGCCTGTTCAAAGCCCGGTTCGGCATGTCCCTGCAGGCCTTCCTGCTGGAATACCGGATGAACCGCGCCGTGGAGCTGCTTCATCATACCGATCTGTCAGTCAGCGAGATATCCCGTTCGATCGGATACGAAGACCCGTTCCTGTTCTCCAAAATGTTCAAAAAAATCAAAGGCGCCTCACCGCGCAGACTGCGCGAGGAACTGCTTCAGACCGGTCTTTGATAGCATTCCGCTGCCGAAACAGGTAGAGCATATGTCATTACACCGTATATGCTCCGACATTCTGCCGTCTTCCCACTTACAGCGCAGAAGGACGATCATTCATCATCTCCGCAGGCGGCACGCCCATTTTGCGCTTGAAAATCCGGTAAAAGTAGGACACTTCCTGATAACCGAGAAATTCGGCGATCTCTGCAATCGTCAGCTGGGATTCAGTCAGCATGTACACTGCCCGTTTCATCCGCTGATCGTGCACGTATTCGCTGATCGTCTGGCCGGTTACATTTTTGAACAGGGTTGCTGCGTAATTGGGCGTCCGCTGAATCAGCTCGCCCAGCTGCTCTTTGGTAATCCGGCGGCTGTAATTTTGCTGGATATGTCGCTTCATCGTATCTACCAGCCGATGCTTGTCCTCCCGGATGGCTCCCCGGTCGTATTCCCGGTTCAGCTCCACCAGCAGCTGAACCATTAGAGAATCCGCCAGCAGCCGGTAATACGGAGGCTTGTCCCGCCACTGGGCTGCAATATGCTGAAGACGGTCATGGTACAGATCGTAGCCGCCCGGCTTCATCTGTACCGTATCGCTGCTCCGCAGCAGCGGCAGCGCTTCATCCTGCTGCACGCTGAAGCGTACCACCTGCTTGGTGTGCACACGGGTTGGGACGCTTTTGCCATAATAGGCGGATTCAGGCGGGATGAGCAGCAGATCTCCTTTTTCCAAAATAATCTTCTGTCCGCTGACCCAGTACACACAATTGCCGTATGTAATTAGACTAAGACAGTATTCGTTTTGATCCAGATACTGCTCTTCATACCAGTCCATCTGATGCTGCTCCTGCACATCCAGCACTTTCAGCATACGGGGCACCTCCCTTGCTTTTGACCTGATTTCTTCTTGTATGTGGAGAATGGACAGATGTTTTCTCTATGTTGTCCATAAAATGCATTTTATTGTTATGCTAAAATCATACTATATTTCACTCATTGTACAATAGTTCATAGCGACCTGTGTATATTACAGCTACAATGAATTATATACTACAGGTTGCCGGATAAAGATCCTTCATGCTTGGCAGGAGAGGGTAATAGATTCCGACAGCCGCTATTTCAACAGGGCTGAAGAATATACCAGCCTGCATACTTAAGGAGGATTATCGAATGTTAAGAACCAAGATTATCTGTACAATGGGACCCGCTTGTGACTCAATTGAGATGCTAAAGGAAATGATCAAGGCCGGCATGACCGTAGCGCGCCTGAATATGGCTCATGGTGAGCTGGAAGACCATGTGATGCGTATTCGCAACGTACGCCAGGCAGCAGCCGAACTGAATACCTTCGTACCGATCATGATGGATATCAAGGGACCGGAAGTACGTATCGGCAAATTAAAAGAAGCTTCATTTGAGCTGCGTACAGGCAACCAGCTGATCCTCACGACCGAAGAAATTCTCGGTGATGCAGAGCGGATCGGCGTTAACTATCCGCAGCTGAACCAGGACGTTCATGCAGGTGATCGCATTCTGCTGGATGATGGTCTGATCGATCTGACCGTGCGTGAAGTACGTGACAGCGAGATTGTCTGTGATATCGTCAGCGGCGGCACAATCAAGCCTCGCAAAGGTGTCAATCTGCCTGGTATTCATACTTCCCTGCCGGGCGTTACCGAGCGTGACGTGATGCATATCCACTTTGGACTGGAGCAGAACATCGAGATGATCGCCGCTTCCTTCGTCCGCAAAGGGGATGATATTCGCGAGATTCGTGATATTCTGGCGAAAAACAATGCCGAAGACGTACAGATCTACTCCAAAATCGAGAACGCCGAAGGTATGGAGAATCTCGATGATATTATCGAAGCTTCCGACGGTATCATGGTTGCCCGTGGTGATCTGGGCGTAGAAGTGCCAATCCAGGACGTACCTGCTCTGCAAAAAGAAATGATCGATAAATGTAACGTAGCCGGCAAACCGGTTATCGTCGCTACCCATATGCTGGAATCCATGCAGGTGAATCCGCGTCCGACCCGTTCCGAAGTAAGTGACGTGGCCAATGCGGTGCTGCAGGGCGCAGACGTTATCATGCTGTCCGGAGAATCCGCTGCCGGTAAATATCCGGTACAGTCCGTACAGACGATGGCTGCTGTAGCCAAACGTGCTGAGAGCATGCTGGATTACCAGGAGCAGTTCTCCCGCAAAAGAGCCCTGCAATCGACCAATATTACCGAAGTAATCAGCCAGGGCGCGGTAAGTGCATCCCTGGAACTGAACGCCAAAGCAATTATTATTTCCACAGAAAGCGGCTTTACCGCGCGCATGATCTCCAAATACCGCCCAAGCGCTCCGATCATTGCCGTGACGCATAATGATGCGGTACTGAATAAAATGTGCCTGCTGTCCGGCGTCATTCCGGTCAAAGGCGAAGCGGTATCCAGCACGGATGAGATGTTCGAATCCGCGATCCGCAATGCTGTAACGACAGGTCATATCTGTGCAGGCGATATCGTCGTACTGTCTGCCGGTGTACCGATCGGTCAATCCGGTAATACCAACCTTCTCAAAATCCAGCAGGTATAATCAGCTTCGTCTGTTCTTTATTGTTTCTACACATGTACCAAAACAAAAATAAGCCTCCGGATAGATCATTTACAATAATCTATCCGGAGGCTTTTTCTATTTTGCAAATATTTTATTACACAGCTGGGCATACTAGATTTTATGGGCAAAGGATCTCCGGCTTCCACCTGCCTATCCCACAATCTCCAACAGTTCGTTAACAAACACATGATTACGTTTGACAGCAAAAATAGATATTCATTCTTTCCTTTGTACAGGTCATTAGCCTGCTCGTTCTGTAATGCGGCTGTACAGCCAGTGGCTTGCCTTTTTCAAAAAACTGATTCACATTCGTTGTTAAATAATTCTCTAAATATTCTTTTAGAGTTGCTTTAATTCTATTCTCGTAATTATTCAGCAAGATATCATAAGTCTTTATGCCCATCATTCGACTTCATACAACATTTTTCGAATAATTTATGAAAATATAATTGAATCAATAGTAAATAGGATGTATTTATATTCCTTATCACCATTTTAGGGTCGCTATTGTATTGGATAGATACTCTGCTCATTGCCAGAAATGATACAATCAAACAGACTTCTTCTGTATGGATTGCTGCATGCTATAAAAAGAATAGCCCGTTTCGTCCATTTTGAGAAAGGAGGTGCAGAATGCAGCCATTTACCCGACAAGCGATCGAAGTGATTCTAGCCATTCCCGAAGGCAAGGTGATGACGTATGGACAGGTAGCCGCTGCTGCAGGTAGTCCGCGCGCCGCCAGACAGATCGTCCGGATACTGCATTCCATGAGCCACAAGCATCATCTGCCTTGGCATCGTGTCGTTAACAAGCATGGGGAGATCGCTATTCTGAAGGAAGAAGCAAGCTTTCTCCAGCGTACCCTTCTGGAAGAGGAAGGCGTGACATTCGGCCTGCAGCAGCGGATTGATCTGTCAAAATACGGCTATATACCGGTGGAACAGGTAACTATTGATCGCGTTATGGAAGATGAGTAACTATTCCGTATGACCTCAAGTTACATACCAAATAGATAGCAGAACAAAGGTTCTAGATGATTACAGTTTCCTAACAGATAATAAAAGAATTCTGTGCCCGTATGACTGTCCACGCAAAAAAAGCGGTTAGCTTTGACGATATCCTGTCTGCACTGCAGCAAAATATTGCCAAAGCCCACCGCTAACCCAACATCAATGTGGGTTTTACAACTATACCACCGTACTTTATGTCCGAAATGAAATTACACGTTTCTAACGATATCCTCACGTACAGGTGTAAACGTATCCAGCAGAATGCCCGGTGCCAGTGCCCGTGCAGAATGCACAGCGCCCGCCGGGATATTCAGCGCTTTACCCGCACTCAGTTCATACGCCTTACCGTCGATCACAAAGCGGAACAAGCCTTTCATGCAGTAGGTCATCTGCTCATGCGGATGGGAATGCTCAGCGCTCTGCGCGCCAGCCTCAAAGTGAACTTCCATCATCATCAGGGAAGTACCCGGTTCAAATACTTTCCGTCGTACCCCCGGCTCCACCAGTTCCCAAATCCCAATATTGCTCAAGCTCGTGTTTATCATTTCTTACATCTCCTCCTCTTTGTTAATGATTTGTTCATCTACTCAACAGCAAGTGTTATATTAATAAGCTCCGATTCATGTGATACATATTGTATCACTTTTTTGAAACAAAGAAACAGTGCATACTTTCACAAATAATAAAATAAATAAGTAGTTACTTTTTACCATTATTATTGGAAAAAGTCGATTTTTATCGTATAAAAGGCCAAAAAGACCGAAAATCGAATTTTTCGGTCTTTTTTATGCCACATTATCTCACAGAGGTGACACAACATTGTCACATTCATTCAAAAGAACTAGCTGAATATTTTTTATATCGGCTATAGCTTCTCATTCCTGCTGCAATTGACACTGTCGTCCGATGCTAGTAAGCACGGATTGTTCCACCATCCACCAATAGCGACTGTCCGGTCACATACGTATTGGCAAAGGAACCGTAAAAAGCGACCATCCGACCAAACTCCTCCGGTGTTCCCAGTCGGCCCAGCGGAATCTGCTGCAGCGATTCGACCTGGATGTCTTCGACCGGACGCTGCTCGCTCTGGGCACGCTTTTGATCCAGTTCCATAATCCGGTCGGTTGCAATCCGGCCAGGAGCCACCGTATTGATCAGAATACCGGATGAGGCATACTCCGAGGCCAGACTTTTGGTCAGTGCCTGGATACCGGCGCGGAATACATTGGAGAGAATAAGTCCGTCAATCGGCTGCTTGACCGAGGAGGAAGCAATATTCACGATACGCCCGCCGCCTGCGGCCTGAAGTGACGGCACAGCTGCCCGGATCAGCCGGATCGTGCTGAGCAGATTCAGTTCAAAGGCACTCTGCCAGCTGTGATCATCCATATCTTCAAAGTTACCGGCTGGCGGTCCGCCCGCATTGGTCACCAGCACATCGAGCCGCCCGTACACATCCAGTGCACTTTGGATTCCCAGCGTAATCTGTTCGGGGTCGCCGACATCCATGCGAACCGTATTCACCTGCCGGCCGGTGACTGACTCAATCTCTTTTGCCGCCTCGATCAGATGCTCCAGACTGCGGCTCGCAATCGTCACCCTTGCACCCTCCCTGGCAAACTCCAGCGCACTTGCCCGTCCCAATCCCTTGCTGCCTGCTGCTATAAATACCGATTTCCCATGTAATCCGAGTTCCATCGTTCTTCCTCCTGTTCTTGCAGTGTATAATAATGCTCTTTAACAAACGAAATTGGACTGACCCTAATTCGAAAATCAACTGTTTCCTATTATTTTTATGAAAATGGGAACGTACGAGCGTTTAATCGACCAGATTTCCATTCGCCCATCTGCACTTCCAATACTAGCTCTGTCGTATTTTACAAATCCGGCCTATAATTATTATAAATTTGTGAAGAAATGACGATATACTTTATATACTGTCCGCATACATGCCCCTACTTTTGCACTCATCCACATACATAGTCATTCTACGGCAGTTTATACAGAAATGAATCATGTGGCCAGTGCCGATCTTATGAGTGGCTAACTCCAGAACAGATGGAAGTGACAAATATTGAGGCTATTACCAATCACCTCGCTCCAGCCCGGGATGCGACTCGCAAAGAAAATATATAACGAGGATGGCGTTGTTCTGCTGTCCGAAGGCGTAGAACTGACCTCCGGTATTATTCGCAAGTTATATAAACATGGACTGGACTATATCTATATCCAGGATAAAGATACAGATGATGTGATTGTCCGCGATATTGTCTCTCAGGATACAAAGCGTCAAGCCCTGCGCGAGATCCGTACCCATTTCCGCAGCCTCGCCGATCCCGGTGTACAGAAGTCGACCTACCCAATCATCGGCAAGTCGTTTTCCGGTATTATTGATACGATCATCAGTGAGCTCAGTGCAGACCCGGAAGTTATGGTTATGCTGATGAGTATGCATACCAAGGATAACTATTTGTATTATCACTCGCTCAATGTATGCATCTACACGCTTCTGCTGGGCAAAGTGCACGGTTATTCCCATGAGGAAATGAAGGTGCTGGGCATTGGCTCTCTGCTGCATGATGTAGGCAAATCCTATATTCCGAATGAAGTACTGTTCAAGCCGGGCAGACTGACAGATGCGGAATACAATATCATCAAACTTCACACCGAGTACGGATACAAAATGCTAAAAGACGAGCCAGGTATCCCCCTGCTGGCGGCTCACTGCGCATATCAGCATCATGAACGATTGAACGGCAGCGGCTATCCGCGCGGCCTGCGTGAACACGAGATCCATGAATATGCCAAATGGATCGGTATTGCCGATTCCTATGATGCGCTGACAACCAGCCGGGTCTATCGGGCAGCCATGCTGCCTCACGAAGCACTGGAAATACTATATTCCGGCTCCGGCAGTCTGTACGACAAGGATATGCTGTCCGTATTCAAAAGCCGGATCGCCATTTATCCGATTGGTCTGACCGTTACCCTGAGTAACGGCTTCAAAGGGGTAGTCGTTCATATTCACTCCGCCATTCCGCAGCGCCCTATCGTACGCATTCTGTACAACGAAGTCGGTGAGCGAATTATGGCACCATTTGATATGGATCTGCTGGCTCACCATACCGTTATGATTAAAGCGGTAGAAGGCATGAATGCCCATATGCCTGCACCTACCACCTAAATCATCAGCAGCTCCCGGATATCTTGCTCGGTCAGCATCGGTTTGGCTTCCTGACCGGGTTGGATAATTTCGTCGATCAGATCTTTTTTGGTCTGCTGCAATTCCAGCATCTTCTCCTCTACTGTTCCCCTGGCTACCATACGGATGACCTGTACCCGGTTCTGCTGACCCATCCGGTGCGCCCGGTCGGCAGCTTGTTCCTCTACAGCCGGATTCCACCACAAATCATACAATATGACCGTATCCGCACCTGTCAGATTCAACCCTGTTCCTCCCGCTTTGAGCGAAATCAGAAATACATCCTGTTCCCCTTCATTGAATCTTCGGCACAGCTCTACCCGCTCCGCCGAAGACGTCGAACCATCCAAATAGAAATACGGCACATTATACTGCCGCAGTTCCTCACGAATCCGGGACAGCATCCCGGTGAACTGGGAAAACACAAGCATTCGCTTGCCGGCATCTCTGGAGTCGTTAATAATCTCCAGCAGCTGCTCCAACTTGGCGGAGCCTCCCTGGTAATCTTCCACAAACAAGCCGGGATGACAACAGATCTGGCGCAGACGGGTCAGTCCGGCCAGAATACGGATCTGATATTCGGCAAAATTCTTCTCATACAGATGCTCCAGCGTATCCTGCTGCAGCTGGGCAAGATAGGCGGCATATATTTTTTTCTGCTCCGGCAGCAGTTCGGACACATGGGTCGTCTCCAGCTTGTCCGGCAGTTCCTTCAGCACATCCGACTTCATGCGCCGCAGCACAAACGGACGAATCCGCTTGGCAATCGTACGTGCCTCCAGATCGGCAAATTCCTTGCGCGTCCCAAGCAGGCCCGGCATAATCACATGCATGATTGACCACAGCTCATAGACCGAATTTTCGATCGGTGTGCCGGTCAGGGCAAATCGGTGACGTGCGTTAATCTGCTTGACGGCTCTGGCGGTCTGGGTGAGCGCGTTTTTGAAAGATTGGGCTTCATCCAGAATCATCGTATGATAGGACCCTTTCCCGGCGTATTCTATGTCCCGGCGCAGCAGCGGATAGGAAGTAATAATCACATCCACCGACAATCCCTCACTGCCTGGGCGCTGTATCTCCTGCCACTGCCGCTCGCGTTGAGCCCGGCTGCCATCGATAATGGCAGTGCGGATATCGGGTGTAAACCGGCGAAATTCATACTGCCAGTTATATGTTAGCGAAGCGGGGGACACGACGATCGCCGGCTGGCCGCTGCTGCGAATATCCGATAATACGGAAGCAATAAAGGTAATACTCTGCAGCGTCTTGCCCAGCCCCATATCATCTGCCAGAATCCCACCGAATCCATAGTGGGCCAGCGTACGCAGCCACTGATAACCGTACTGCTGGTAGTCCCGCAGAATTGGTGCCAGCAGCGGCGGCACCGGAACATCATAGAGATCGGGATTGCGGATATTTTCCAGCAGCTTTCTTACCGAACGGTCAAACCGGACCACTTCGTTCTGATCCTGGGCATCCAGCGCCTCCAGCCCGTGAATGAGCGGTATACGGAACAATACACCATCTTCAAGCACTTGTTCATCGACAGGCAGTGCCATTCCTGTTTTGCGGATAAAATCAGCCACCTGGCGGAACTGCTCGTCTTCAAGCGGCAGAAATGCCCCAGTTGGCAGACGGTGATATCGGCGCTGTTCCTGCAGCGATTTGAGCACCTGCACAATCGCCGACTCCGGAATGCCATCCAGCTCAAACCTGAACTCCAGCCAGTCATGCCTCGAATCCGTATGTACCGTCATACGCGGCGGCGCCAATGGATCCTGAATCCGCGATTTCACGACAGAAGTGGCATAGATCTGAACGAGCTTTTCCAGCCGCGGAACGATATGATACAAGAACTCATACTCCGCTTCCTCATCGGTCAGAAAATATCCACCCTCGGTGGCGGTAAAAGAACCTTCATCCATCAGCTGGAGGATCTGCTCTTCCCGTTCACCGTCACGCAGCAGAATCCGTTCGTCTTCCTGTGCGGGCGTAGGACTGAGCGGATTAATAATGACATCCCCATACTGGAATTCCAGACCTGCCAGCAGCCGGTCACGAACACGATCCAGGTAAAGTCTGGCCTGCAGCGGTGTCTGTACGACCACTTCGGATACCCGCCGGGTCATCTGTACATTGCCAAGCCGTGTCAATCCAGGGATAACCTGCTGTACGAGCGGCTCCAGCTGCTCCTGCGGAATAATCAGCCGGTGCTGCTGATGATCCGAGGCAGCCAGCAGCTGCTGCAGTCCGCTCAGCCGGTGGCAATCTTCTTCTTTTAGCGAGATCAATTCACCGTTATGAATCACCATCCCGTAGGATTCGAGCACAATCATCTGCTGAACGCCTTCCATACGCAGCTGATACATCCGCGGATTCTGCTTTCGTTTTCTGCGGCTGGTGGAGGAAGATTGCTGCGGATATGCATCTTCATCTCCATCGTCCTTTTCCAGCAGATCCAGTTCAAAATAGAGCGGCAGCGGTCCCATATGGTGGGTGATACCGGCAAAGGTCTGTCCCTGATACTCCAGCCGTGCCGCCGGTGTGCGGATCAGTGCCTGCAGCAGATGCGGCCAGTGGGAGACCGGGATCATCAGTATACGCTGGTTATGCTGCACCGCTGCGGCCGGCATAGCATTTTTGCTGCCCGTACGTTTGCCGGTCAAACGGTCTGGCGGCAGCTCGGGCTGCTCATCCCGCTGAATCAGCAGCAGCTGCCGGATGACTTCATCATCTTCCCGGCTGAAGCTGTGCAGCTCCGGATCATAGGTGAATCGACCCGAGAGTACATAGCTCGTACGGCTGCGTACACATTCCAGCAATTCCTGAATATGCTGCACCACATACGGCCTTTTCAATCCTGCTTTCATTTCCAGACCAAGCCGGTATTGTCCATTGCCATAGGCCACCGGTCTGCAGATCCATTCAATGGTCAACGCTGTGCGGGTCTCAAAATAATTCCTTCTTCCGCCGGGTCGCCTCGGCGGGCTCGTAAACAGGCTCAGCAGTTCGGCGGCCAGCAGCTGCTCCCGGTCTGCGGCAGCTGGATGAACCGGCAATTCGGGCAGATCATGACCGGCAGCCGGTATGCTGCTGTCTGTACCTGCGGCCAGTACCGGCGGCAGACCCAGCTCGCCCGACTCGTAGACATGGATCATCACGGCGGCTACATGCTGGCAATAAGCGGTATACGAAGCCAGCGATGGACAGGTACAGTGTGCATGTGCCTTACCGGCTTCATCAAAATGCAGACGCACCTGCTCCTGCTGATTCGCCCGGATCTGTACGCTCGCTTCATACTGCCTCCGGTGGTCATCATAACGGGTAAAAGCGACCTTGCCTGCACGGTAATAAGCCATTCCTTTACTGTAGGAAGTTTTGCCGCACCACAGCTGAATGGATGGCAGATTGAATTCAGTGCTCATAAGTATGCTCCTGTCCGGCTGTATCTTTCAGCCTTTTTTGCCTTGCAGCTATCTTAGGATTGGCATCTGCATAGATCACAGATGCGCCTTCACGATCTTTATCATATCTCCCTGGCGGATCAGGCCTTCCCGTTCTACCGAACAGACGATGCCGCGGCGCTTTTTGGCGGCAGGGTACATTTTCCCCTTCACAGATCCGTCCGGTCGCCGGGTATGCCTGCCAGCTCTAATTGAATCTCCGGTACTTGCCGGGTGAGAAAGCTGCCCTTGGTATCGACAATCAATACACTTTCGACCGTAATCGGTTGAATCGGTTGTTCCGGTTCACTCATGTAATTTCTCCTTTGGTCCTGACAGTAAAAGCACAGCTTATCGCTTACTCGATTATGCCATATCCGGCAGCGCATTCACCAGACGCAGCAGCCTGTACAGCCCGAAATAGATATCCGCGCAGTAAAAAGACCTGGGGATGAACAGGTTTGAACAGGTACATCGCGTTACCGATGTATGCCTGAATTTCAATTTCCAGCAACGAACCATTATTTTCCACGTATGTAAATTGAGGTTGCAATCAGGATTTCCCTACAGCAATGGCTTAAGTACGAATCATATGCACTTTGTAATCGGTATGAAGAGGCTTTTACTTTTAGTGAAAGGAGGTAATTTATAATGGATACCCAGGTAAAGCAATCCAATAACGCATGGTCACGTGCCAACTGGGCTGAAGCTGGTGTTGATCTGGTCATCCAATTTCCAGGAATGGTTTACCGTTTTGCTGTTTGTATATTTGCCTGTATGTTTGGTAGCTGATCAAGTACAGACCGGCAGATAACAATCAGCCATCTGCAAAAGAAAAAGACTCAGCACCGGCATCACGCCAGTGCTGAGTCTTTTTTATTCATTTCCGAGGCTCTTTCAAAATCGTTATCGTCTATTAGGATACGCTGTGCTTCATCTGCCGGAGTCGTACAACCGATCGGCGGCACACGATTGTCAGCAGAATCGCCAGGCTGCTCATATGCAGCTGGGCCATGTAGGCATACAATCATCTCCCGGAATGAAATTATGAACCTTCGCTGCTTGCGCCAGCTATATATACCAAATTATATATTTAAAATTACGTATAAACATCAGTCTTTCAACGCAGATGTTCTGCGTTGAAAGACTGAATAAATAGCTCCTGCTTCTTACTTCCATTTCGTTATACATTTGTTCCCTGAAAAGGATTAAATTTGACAAATACAAGTGATCCGGCATATAGTCTTACTGTATCCACTAGGGGCGCCTGTACGGGCTGAGATAAAGCATCTGCTTTGGTCCCTTTGAACCTGATCTGGGTTATGCCAGCGTAGGAAAGTGGTTGAGACTTCGTTGATACGACGATACGGTTTCTGCCGCTTCCTGCCCGGAGGCGGCTTTGTGCTGTCTGCGGGAGGAAGTGGAGAGGATCGATTGTCAGTCTGCACAGATACATAGGCAGCAGGCCGATGGGAATAGACGATTGCCGGTTTGACGAACTTATGGCTGCTGAGGCCCCAATAAGATTCCTGCTGGAACAAAGATCGTGAACCTCAAAGACTGCCGTTCTCTGATTCCTCGCTGTACCGCAGATTGTCAGCACTGAAGCCCATCCTGTATACTCCTGCTGCTTCCTCCCTGTATTAGTGTGTCTCCTGGCGGATATCCACATTCGCGAGGAGGTTTTTTGCATTATGGCTATTTATCAGACACCATTACCCGGCAGCCGCAAAGTATATATTCAGGGATCACGGGCAGACATTCAGGTACCGGTACGCGAGATTGCTTTATCCGATAGTGAGATACGCGGAGAGGCCGTACCCAATCCTCCGCTTCATGTCTATGATTCCAGCGGACCCTATACGGATACCGGGCAGCCCGTTGATATTCGTCAGGGACTGGTGCCGCTGCGCCAGGGCTGGATCGAGGAACGCTGCGATACGCTGCGGTATGAAGGCAGACAGGTACTGCCCCAGGATAACGGATTTCTGGACAGTGAACGGGCAGTTCGACAGGGCGCCGAAATATTCCCTCAGGCTCACCGCCAGCCTGCGGCGGCTATCCCCGGCGGCAATGTCACCCAGCTGCATTATGCCCGCCAGGGAATCATTACGCCGGAGATGGAATTTATCGCCCTGCGTGAAGGCATGGAGCCGGAGTTCGTCCGTGCCGAAGTCGCTGCCGGACGAGCGGTAATCCCGGCCAACATCAACCATCCGGAGAGTGAGCCGATGATTATCGGCCGCCATTTTCATGTGAAAATTAATGCCAATATCGGCAACTCGGCTGTCGCCTCCTCCATCGAGGAAGAAGTGGAAAAGATGACCTGGGCGATCCGCTGGGGTGCCGATACGATCATGGACCTGTCCACCGGCAAAAATATTCATACCACAAGGGAGTGGATTATCCGCAATTCTCCCGTGCCCGTCGGTACGGTTCCCATTTATCAGGCACTGGAAAAGGTCAACGGCCGTGCTGAGGATCTGAGCTGGGAAGTCTTCCGCGATACGCTGATAGAGCAGGCCGAGCAGGGGGTCGATTACTTTACGATTCATGCCGGTGTACTGCTGCGTTATATCCCGCTGACGGCCAATCGGGTGACAGGCATCGTCAGCCGCGGCGGCTCGATTATGGCGGCATGGTGTCTTGCGCATCATCAGGAGAATTTTCTATATACCCATTTTAAAGAGATCTGCGAGATTATGAAGAGGTATGACATTACCTTTTCCCTTGGTGACGGGCTGCGTCCGGGTTCGATTGCCGATGCCAATGATGAAGCCCAGTTTGCCGAGCTGGGTACACTTGGAGAGCTGACTCATATCGCCTGGAAACATGATGTGCAGGTAATGATCGAGGGACCGGGTCATGTGCCGATTCATCTGATCAAGGAAAATATGGACCGTCAGCTGGAAGTGTGCGACGAAGCGCCATTTTATACACTGGGTCCGTTAACGACAGATATTGCCCCTGGCTATGACCATATTACTTCAGCGATCGGAGCGGCGATGATTGGCTGGTACGGAACTGCCATGCTCTGCTATGTCACACCCAAGGAGCATCTCGGCCTGCCCAATCGGGAAGACGTCAAGGAAGGCGTCATCGCCTACAAAATCGCCGCCCATGCTGCCGACCTCGCCAAAGGTCATCCACAGGCACGCAAGCGGGATGATGCACTGTCGCGAGCGAGGTTCGAATTCCGCTGGCGCGATCAGTTCCACCTCTCACTCGATCCGGAGCGGGCGATGAGCTACCATGATGAGACCCTTCCAGCCGAAGGCGCCAAAAGTGCTCATTTTTGCTCCATGTGCGGACCCAAATTCTGCAGCATGAAGATTACCCACGATATCCGTGACCAATATGGCTCTGCCGAAGTGGAACAGGCCATGCAGGAGAAGTCACAGGAATTCAAGGCTGGCGGCAGCCGTATTTATAGTTGATTCCGCAGTGACAGTCAGTGTAATATCCATCATTCGACCTCTCCTCTAAGACATATAACAGCAAATTTCCGGAACAGTCACTGTACATAGTGTCCGTTCCGGGAACTTTGCATGCTGGCAGCCTATTATTAAGCAAGGGTAAATATGCAATTTTATATCACATTTACAAAATAAGGTTTTTTATATGACAAATGAGATATATGATCAATGTATCATATGAATACATATTAGGAGTGTGACAATCTTGAATACCTCTTCCATGAAAAAAGCAACCCTGGCTCTGAGCGCTGCCGCTGTATTAAGTGTGCCCCTCTTCACCAGCGGCTTCACGACTGCTGATGCAGCAGCTACCGCCGCGGCCAAAAAAGTGACGGCTCCCAAAAATATTATTCTGTTTATCGGAGACGGTATGGGCGAAGCAAGCCGCAACGCTATCCGCTATGCCACTGTCGGCAAAAACGGTACCCTGGAAATGGACAGAATGCCGGTGTCCGGACTCGTACGCACCAGTTCCAGCGATAGCCTGGTAACAGACTCTGCCGCGGCTGCAACGGCGATTGCGACCGGTGTCAAAACATACAATGGTGCGATCGGCATGGATGCCAAGAAAAAGCCGGTCACTACCATTATGGAACTGGCCAAAAAAGCAGGCATGTCCACCGGCGTCGTAACGACCAGCCAGGTAACGGATGCGACAGGCGCGGCCTTTGGCGCTCATGTAGAGAACCGTTCCGCACAGAGCGAGATCGCCAAGCAGTACATTGAGAACAGCAAAATCGACGTTCTGCTCGGCGGAGGCGAAGATTTCTGGTATCCAAAAGGAACAGCAGGTGCTCATCCGGACGCTCCGGCTGAAGACCCATCGGAAGGCAGCAAAGGTACCCAGGGTAATCTCGTCGACCGTGCCAAGAAACTGGGCTATGACTATGTCACCGATACCGCCGAGATGAAAGCTTCCAAAGGCAGCAAACTGCTCGGTCTGTTCGCCAACGAAGAGATGTTCCAGGCGCATAATGAACTGGGCAACAAATACAATCCAACCGTATCCCTCCCGGATATGACTACCAAAGCGCTGGACGTACTGTCCAAAAACGATAAAGGGTTCTTCCTGATGGTCGAGGAAGAAGGCACCGACGAGATGGCCCATGACAATGATGCTGCATTGACGATCAAAGCCGGCCAGCAGCTGGACAAAGCCGTCAAAGTCGCCAAAGACTATGCCAAAAAGCATCCTGACACGCTCGTACTCGTTACCGCTGACCATGAGACAGGCGGTATGGTGATTGAAGAAGTCGACGCTGATGATGAGTCCGGTGACGGCGAATCCAAGGAAGACGGCCCGTTCACTATCGCCGGTTCCAAAGAGCAATTCTATGTGGACTGGACAACAGGCGGCCACAGTGCAGTAGACGTAGCACTGACAGCGATGGGCCCGGGTTCCGAAGAGTTCACCGGCAACTACCAGAACACAGCAATTCACGACAAACTGGTCAAATTGCTGAAGCTCAAGTAATCTCGATTTTCAGCAACAGGCATCGGTTATTCACCCTTGCCGCATAAAAAAGCGGGCTGTCCCTTATCGGGAAACAGCCTGCTTTTTTTGCTGATCCAAACTCGGACCGCTCATGCTTTTTTCATATACTGCTGTACAAAGTCCGGCTGTTCCTCGCTGACCATATCGATAACAGCCTGGAACAGATTCGGCGGATACTCCGCAATCCGGTGACACAGATACAGATACCATTCATGACCATAGGTCAGGTAAATGCGTACCGGATGACCGTCATCCAGCAGACGACGGCTGAGATCCGGGCGAATGCCATACAGCAGCTCATATTCCACATAGCTATCCGTTTCGCGTCCCATCTCCAGCATCTGCTCGATCAGCGCTTCATCATGTGTGGCCACCGATACCCGGCAGCCCTGCCTGACCGCATATTCCACCAGTTCCATATAACGTGTATCCAGCTGCTGCGAACGCGGCAGGGAGATGGATGACGGCTCTTGGTAGGCACCTTTGACGATACGTACGCGGGAACCGGCAGGCAGACTCGTGACAGCATCTTCCGGTGTCCGGTGCAGCTGGGCCTGCAGCGTAATGCCAATATTCCCCGGATACTGCCGGACTGCACGGGTATACACCGACAGGATTCGGTCTATTTTGGCAGACTCCTCCATGCTGATGAAGAGCTCCACTCCCACCGATTCTGCCTGTCCAGCCAGCTCCAATAGATGCTGCAGCGTTATTTCCGTATCCAGCAGCAGCCCGATATGCGACAGGTCAAAGGATACCCGGTTTCCATGGCTATCCGATCCTGCTTCACGGATCAACGCAGACAGTTCCTGTACTGCCTGCTCGCACTCTTCCGCATACTGCGTATTTTCCCCAATATATTCGAGCGATACGGCGTAGCCTTCAGCTTCCAGCCGCCTTCCGGTATGCAGCGCCTGCGAGCGGTTTTCTCCGGTCACATAGCGATCCGCCGCTTTCCTCAGCAGCCGGTTCATGACCGGATCATGATCGATATACTCCTTGATATCCTGTCTGCGGGCAACAGATTTCAGTGCATCGGACAGCTGTTTTTCCATCGATTCATTGCGTGCTAATGGATTCATTGTATTCATCATGTACCTTCCCTTCTCCTGATCTGTTGCCAGCATACAGGACCAGTGCCCCTAGGGATTGTACAAAATTGCTATTTACCACATACAGCTACACCGACAGACTGTATTTGCCCGGCGTCACACCGACCATCCGGGTGAACAGACGTGTCAGATGACTCTGGTCGTAAAACCCAGCCTCCACCGCGATATCGGCGATTGGTCGCTGGCGAGCCAGCTCGGTTTTGGCATAGTTAACACGCAGTACATTCTGATACCGGTGCGGCGGCAGATGATTCCACTGCTTGAA
The DNA here is from genome assembly GCF_054161335.1 of Paenibacillus sp. Z6-24. NCBI lineage: Bacteria > Bacillati > Bacillota > Bacilli > Caryophanales > Paenibacillaceae > Paenibacillus > Paenibacillus sp. Z6-24. The sequence goes on from NZ_CP096398.1 coordinate 4,812,894, forward strand.
CAGGCGAATCAGATGAAACCTGCTGATTCCCACCTCCTGCTCCAGCTGGGCCAGTGTGATTTTTTCATTGAAATGGGTATGCAGATAGTCACGAATCCGCCCTATGTATTTATGGTCTCCATCAGATGAATGTCCATGACGCACATCACCGGACTCCTGGCCTGCCAGTGTCTGCATCATTTCGATCAATGCGCTCTCTACAGCCAGCGCACTTTCCTGCTGCCGAAGCTGCTGCATGATCAGTCGGATCTGCCAGCGGCAGGCTTCATTTTTGCCGGCAGACAGCAGATACGGAATATGGATAGCTTCCCTTTCCCGCCGCTCCAGTCCCTGCAGCCATTCCGGCTGGATGAACAGCATCCGGTACTGCCAATTCATTCCCTCTTCGGGATGACAGGCATGGAGCATCTGCGGAGGAAAACTGATCACACGTCCTTGTTCTACCATCATCGATGTCCCATCGCACCAGGCATTCGTCCGCCCCTGCTCGATCAACCCGATCGAATATTCCTCATGAAAATGTCGGTGATATGCCAGATCATCGGCCAGGCACTGCTTGGCTTCCAGAAAAGGCAGATCCGGGTGACGGTAAAATATCATATCAGCCATGTTACGCACCTCCTTTGTCGAATAGTATGGATAGCAAAAAGCCGCCAGTCAAGGAGTTTCCCTGACCAGCGGCTGCGCTGGAACATTACCATACTTTGCGATATGAAATGCTCTTTATTTAATTGACCAATCATTTACCTGTTATCTGTCCGGCTGTCCTACTCTTGCAGAGCATTCAGTACCAGACTGTTCACATAGGAGTTGAAGATCAGACCTACATGGTAGACACCGGAAATACGGATATTGTTCGCACCATCGACGATGGAGAGGTAGTTGCTGACGACCTGATCGTTGATGCTGTAGATCGAAGTCATATCGATACCTGCAGGTGCAGTACCTGTAGTCAGACGGTTAGCACCGCCCAGCGTAATCAGCTTGTCGACTTTATCTCCACCGCCGTAGTTCAGGATATAGTAGAGACTGTTGGCACCGCCCATGCTGTGAGCGATAATGTTTACTTTGGTGCTGCCTGTTCTGGCGAGAATATCATCGACCATACGACGGATCGCCGGAGCATTCATTGCCTGTGTACCATTCTTGCTTGGCAGGTCGATAGAGTACAGTTCATCCTGCGTCCAGCCCTGGCTCAGCAGATAGCTTTTGATGTACATAAAGTTGCTTGAAGATCCGCCCAATCCATGGACAAAAAGAACTGGTGTGTGTGTAGTTGCTGCGGAAGCCTGGGAAGTAAATACCGGCAGGCAGAAAATAGTGGACAGCATGGCTGCCAGCATTGTGAATTTAATTGTAGTCATAAAGTTACGCATATTTGTTCATTCTCCCATTCTGTGTAATTTGAATAATTATGTAGTATTTCACATCTCAGATTCTTATAATCACCTCTATATTATTTAGGAATTAATTAGACTACTCAACTATAAGTTAAGATTTTACATTTGTCAATTGATGTAATATATAGGATTTAAGGCTGTTTTTACTATACTCCTGTACTTCATATGACAACGAACAAATAATATTACACCTATGAAAAAACTGCTGAAGCCATCATCCCTGCTTCAGCAGCTTTGCATATTCATACAGTTTTACTTACAGAGATGGCTGAAGACTACGGATAGTAAATTCAAATTCCAGTTCCTGATCCGCAGGAATCTGATACTCTTCATGTACCGGTGCTCCCCAGCTGTCATCACCGCCGACACCCATTTGCTTGCCGGCTACGGTAATGACCGTGTAATGAACTTCCGGCAGCTCGTACACATGCGCTGCACTCTCCAGCTCCAGCGCCGTGTACGGGGAAATATTGCATTCCACAGGTGCAGTTGCCGGTGAAGTCAGGCGCAGACCATGCTGCTCATCATTCATAATATCGACCCGGCGCACACCTGTACGGTTGCCGGATTCCTGAGGTACCACATACCCGGATACATTGTCAGCTGCATCATTGCGGAAATGTCCGAGTCTCGCGCCAAAGGCACGATCGATATAATTCTCATCCGGTCCCATTGCATACCAGTCCAGATGATGGTAATCCGCCGGAATTTTGAATGAGAGGGCCACGATCGGCAGATTCGGCAGTCCGGCTGCTCCGGTATAACGCGATTTCACATGCAGACTTCCATCCGGATAGACCGTATAGGCAGTTGTCATACGCACATCGGTATGGATGCTGAACATATACTGGAATGTCACTGTGACATAATCCTGTTCCTGCTGCAGCTCCACACGGGTACAGCGGCGTGCCAGACTCGCGGCCAGCCATGCTCCGGAAGTATAGCCCTGAGCCGTTCCCTTGTCATTGTCTGTCGTCGCACGCCAGAACATCGGTACCGGCGGAGCCGAGATATACTCGCGGCTGCCATAACGCAGGGACGTCAGGCTTCCTGCTCCCTTGGAGAACATAATGCTGTAGCCGTCACCATGTACACCGATATTTACATCCCCCTCAGCTACACGCATCGTTCCGGTAGAGACAGGTTCTTCCTGCTCGCCTTCCACCACGAATACATACTCGCCAAAGGAAACTTCATAATCTGCATCCGCCCACAGCTCATCCTGCTTCAGTACAAGTGACGCATGGATCGCATACTCGCCCGGCTGTCCCGAGACATCCGGCAGCTTCATATCCACATGACCTTCCTGACCGGCAGCTACCTGTACATCGACAGTCATCTCATACATCTGTACGCCATTACGGTTCAGACGATAGAGCAGCTGATAAGCGTCCGTTCCTTCGAACAGATTCTCATTGACCACTTTGACGCCGCCCTGATCCGGCACCAGCTTGATATTCTGGTACAGGAATTTGACTTCCTGCATTTTTGGGGATACCTGGCGGTCGGCATAGACGATACCGTCCGTACAGAATCCATAGTCGGTTGCACGGTCATCGTAATCTCCGCCGTAGGCCAGATATTCCATACCATAGCGGTTTTTCTTCATTACGGCCTGATCGATATAATCCCAGATGAATCCACCCTGGTACATCTCGTACTTGTTCTCCAGCTCGGTGTATTTGTGCATGCCGCCGACCGAGTTGCCCATCGCATGCATGTATTCACAGCTGATATATGGCTTGGACGGATTGCTGTTCAGATACTCTTCGATATCTGCCGGTTTGGCATACATCCGGCTCTCCATATCACTGGTCGCATCATAATCACGGTTGTGGAATACCCCTTCATAATGCACGAGACGGGTCGGGTCCTTTTCCCGGAAATAGTCTGCCACATTCAGAATCACCTGACCGGCATACGATTCGTTGCCGCAGGACCAGATCAGGATCGACGGATGGTTCTTGTCCCGCTCGACCATCGAGATCGCACGATCCATAACAATATCCTGCCATTCCGGCAGATTGCCCGGTATATTCCAGGACGGCTCTACAGCGCCCATCTTTTGCCAGGAGCCGTGTGTCTCCAGGTTCATCTCGTCGATCAGGTAAATGCCATACTCATCGCACAGCTCATACCAACGCGTCTGGTTTGGATAATGCGACGTACGCACCGCATTCATATTGTTCTGCTTGATCGTACGGATATCCCACAGCATATCCTCTTCGGTCACCGCCCGTCCGGTACGGCAGTTGAATTCATGGCGGTTGACCCCTTTGAAGACAATACGCTTGCCGTTTAGACACATCACCTTGTTGATCATCTCAAAGCGGCGGAAGCCCACACGCTGCGGAATCATTTCAACCACTTCACCCGCAGCATTGTAGACGGTGATATAGAGTGTATACAGATATGGATTTTCCGCACTCCATGCATTCACTCCCTGCAGTTCAGCTTCGAAGGAAGCCTGAGCTGCTCCATTATGCTCTGTAAATGTACTTTCGCCCGAGCAGACGACCTGTCCCGCACGATCATGCAGCTCCAGAAGGACCCGTGTTCCGGCAGACGACTGTGCCTTTTCCAGATTCAGCTTCACATTCAATTGCCCCTGTGTATAGCTGTCATCCAGTCCGGCATTCACATGCAGATCACGCACATGCACTTCCGGCACGGTATACAGATACACCTCACGGAAAATACCGGAGAAGCGCCAGAAATCCTGATCTTCCAGCCATGCACCTGTACTGCGTTGATACACTTCCACAGCCAGCTTGTTCTCACCGGTCTGTATGTACGGCGTCAAATCAAAGTCCGACGGCGTAAAGCTGTCTTCGCTGTAACCGACAAACTGCCCGTTCAGCCATACGTAAAAGGCCGACTCCACCCCCTGGAAGGAAATGTATACAGGCTGTCCGTCTTGCATATTTTCCGGCAAATAAAAATTCTTCACATAGCTGCCGACCGGATTGGACTCCTGCGAGATCATCGGCGGACGCAGATTCTCCTGACCGTCCCATGGATACATCGTGTTCACGTACTGCATCTGTCCGTATCCTTGCGTCTGGATATGTCCTGGCACCTGGATATCTCCCCAGCCTGCACAGGCAAAGTCCTGCTCATAGAATGCCTGCGGGCGGCTTGCCGGATTCACCGCATAGTTGAACTTCCAGCTGCCATTTAGACTGTGACGCCAATTCATTACTCCACGCGCCTGGGCTTCTGCCAGTGTCGCATAATATTTATGATCCGAATACGCTTTTAGGCGGTTCACTGCAAATACACTTGTATCACTCAGCCAATCCAGGGAAGGAGATATTACTTTATCCTGCATCCATTTCGCTTCCGTCTTACTCATTACAATCACTCCATTCGTTTCATTTCGGTCATTTTTTATTATATGTTTCCGAGTCATGTCTTATTAACATAATAAAATCGCACTATAATATATTCCATATTCTTATGTTTATTACAGGTCGCATGCTTTACTTCCTCTTTCACCCGCCGGGAGAGCTCATGCTTGCAATACGCTCATATTTAAAGACCGGATCGTTTCCCTTTCAAAGGAATCTCAATATATCCGGTCCTTTATGGCGATACTTCAGCCCTTTCCATAGCACGAAGCGGGTGAAGCACCCTACCAGCGTATTTTTGATAGCATCAGCTAAATTTTATTTGACCGACCCTACCATACCTGCGACAAAGTGTTTCTGCATCAGGAAGAATACAATCGCTGTCGGCAGCGTAGAGATGACGATAGCGATCATGATTACACCGTAATCCGGTGAGTAACTGGAACCCAGATTGGAGATCAGCAGTGGAATCGTCTGGTTCTCCGGCGTCTGCAGGATAACGAGCGGCCACAGGTAGTTGTTCCAGCTGGACATAAAGGTAATGATTGCAGCGGCTGCATAGGATGTTTTCATCGTTGGCATGTACACCCGGAAGAACAGTCCCAATTCGCTCAGACCATCCATGCGTCCGGCTTCCAGCAGATCTTTCGGGAACATCTTGGTGCTTTGACGGAAGAAGAAGATCAGGAACGCTGTTGTCATTGTTGGAATAACGACAGCAGCCGGTGTATCAATTCCGATAAAAGGAATAAAGTTGGTCACCTGTCCGAACATCCGGTACAACGGCACCATCAAGGCTGCGAACGGAATCATCATGGACAGCAGCAGAATATTGAACAAAATGTCTTTGGCTTTACTGCGGTATACTTCAAATCCATAACCGGCCAGCGAAGCGATCAGCATCGCCAGAATGGTTGTGGAGACAGCGATCTTGGCCGAATTCCACATCGCATTCCAGATATCCACCGATTCGGTCAGCTTGGTCAGGTTATCGATCAGATGGGCACCGGGAAGCAGCTTGCCGCCGGTCACTTCCACCGACAGATTGGTCGAACTGACGATCATCCAGAAGAACGGGAAGATCGAGACAAATGCAGCGACGATCAGAAACAGATACGTAAACGTTAATTTTGTTTTAGCCATTGCGCTCACCTGCCACTTTAAACTGGATGAAGGAAAGAACGATAATCATGATAACGATGGAATACGATACGGTGGCCGCATAACCAAAGTCCGGTGAATATTCAAAGGACAGATTGTAGATGTACTGTGAGATACTGGTCGTCGCATTACCCGGCCCACCCTTGGTAATATTCACGACTTCATCAAACAGCTGCAGCGTACCGATCGTGGAAGTGATCGATGTGAACAAGATGATCGGCTTCAGCAGCGGTACCGTAATGCTGAAAAACTGACGGATCGCAGAAGCACCATCAATACGGGCCGCTTCATAAATGGAACTGTCGATATTTTGCAGACCGGATAGATAGAAGATCATGTTATAACCGGTCCAGCGCCAGGTGATCGCGATAATAATCGTGACTTTTGCCCAGAATGGATCGGTGATCCATTCGATTGGGGTATTGGTCAAATGCAGGTTCAGCAGCATTGCATTTACCAGTCCGTCCGAAGAGAACAGGTATTTGAACACAACCGCATATGCAACCAGCGATGTAATACACGGCAGGAAGATCGCCGTACGGAAGAATCCTTTAAATTTCAGGTTTTTATCATTTAGCAATACGGAGATGAACAGTGCCAGAATGACCATCAGCGGAACCTGGAAAATTAGATAAATGAATGTATTTTTGACAGCCGTCAGGAACATACTGTCTGTGAACAGACGCGTGTAGTTCGCCAAGCCGTTAAATTTCAAATTCATGCCTGTTCCTGTCTGGAAAGACAAAATCAGCGCCTGGAGCATTGGATAGAAAAAGAAGATAAAAATAAGTAATGCGGCTACGCCCACGAACATCCAGCCCGTAATGCCTTCTTTTACACGATTGCCCATTCGGGAACGGGTCGCTTTTTTGCTTGGATTCAAAGCAGGTTCTGCTGTCTTCATATCGTCTCATCTCCCTCATATCGCCGGTTTGCTTTTTCTGTATGGTCTGCTCGCCTGCGGGTTGTACACCTATCCATAAGGAAAAATAAAACCTTGAACGTTTAAGCCCAAGGTTTTATCTCCTGATTCATTCATGCCTGTTGATGAATTATTTCAGCTGGGCTTCAGCCTGTGCCTGTACATCGTTCATCATGGTATCTACATCTTTGCTGCCGCTCAGGTAGTTTTGCACTTCTACCGTCATGATATCCTCGATAGCATACGTATGCAGACCGTAATTGACGTTCGGCACTTCGGTTGTCCATTTCGCAAAGTCAGCATATACTTTTTGTCCGCCGAAGAACTCATCCGGCTTGTCATAGGCTTCATTCTCGGAAGACGTTTTCAGTGTACCGATAATGCCGATTTTGGTCAGCATATCCTGGTACAGATCTTTATCCGAACCGAATGTGGACTTGAGGAAGTCTGCTGCAGTGTCCTGTCCGTCCACGTTCATCACATACCAGGAAGCACCACCGATGTTGGAAGCGTGTACAGAGTTAGGTACATCTTTGAGTACCGGGAATGGAACGACTGCCCATTTGCCGGATTGGGAAGTTTCAGCCTTGATGGACGGTGTGATCCAGTTACCTGTAGGTACGGAAGCAACCGCGCCGCTGTTGAATGCAGCCAGGAACTGGCTCCAGTCGGAGTTGGCTTTGACGATGTTGGCCTCATACATCGCTTTGTAGCTTTCCAGCGCTTTTTTCAGAGCTGCATTTCCAGCGATGTTAGGCGTGGTACCGTCTTCTTTCAGGTACCAGCTGCCTGCAGACTGGATCATGGAGCGGATCAGACCGAGGTCATTTGGATCCTGTGTCAGCATGTCTTTGCCTGTTGCCGCTTTTACTTTTTTACCGATCTCGATAAATTGATCCCAATCGATATCCTGTAGATCGTCCACTTTGTAACCGGCTTGTTCCAGGTAATCCGTACGTACATACAGACCCGTTACACCGGAATCGAATGGTACGCCGTATTGTTTGCCCTGATAGCTGGTAGGACCCGCTTTGTAATCGGCAAAGTCAGCAGCCTGGATGGAAGAGGACATATCACGGAAAGCGTCTGGATACGCTTGCAGGAATCCCTGTGAGCGATAGTCCTCGATCAATACGATGTTCGGCAGCCCTTTCGTTGTACCGGAGTTAAGACCGGTGTTCAACTTCTGTACGATATCCGCCTGCGCATTTTCCACAATGTTAATTGTTACGTCAGGATGTGCCGCCATATATTTCTCTTTTGCCAGATTAAGTGCGGCAATGTTAAAGTTCGGATCCCATGCCCAGACCGTAATTTCTTTTTTGCCCGGGTCAGAGCTTGCATTACCGCCACCACCGGAACATGCGGACAATAATAGTACGCTTGCCAGTAAAAGGAACATTAATTTCTTCATTCTGTTCAACCCCTGCTCTTTGTATGATGTGCATCTGTATACCACCTGCTCCGTACATCCGGATACGCTGGTATGGAAGCATTACGCTTTTCGTGCAATGCCTGAACGGTGTGCCTTTTTTTGAAAGCGCTTGCTTGTTTATGAATTTATCTTATCATCACTATCTATTTTCTTGTTAGGAATATCTTTGTACGGATTTGTCATATTGTTGGTTCTCACAAAAATGATAGCGCTATCATTTGTACTTTTTTTGGATATTGGTAAAATTTAAAGATTCTCACTACTCATAAATGCAAGCGGATACATTTCAGCAAATACACTGTACACGCAGACGGACAGCTTTCTTGTTCTTCATCTTTCCGGCGTATGCTCTCCCTCTATCCACTCTGGTTTATTACAAAAAAAGCCGGATACAGGAGTATGACTTCCTGTATCCGGCTGCTTGGGCAGATGCAATAGAGACCTGTTCAAGTTCATGTACATGGCTGTATAGATTCCACATCATATCCATTAATTATGTTGCTGTGGATGCTTGATACTGTGAATTATGGCCTGAAGCTTGGTTCCTGAACTTATTTCTTCGTTTCTCCAGTAATATTGCTGAATCGTTCCGGAGCCTGATTGCTTCCGGTAGACGGTGCTGCAGGAGCAATATATCCGGAACGTGTCGCACCGCTGACCTGCAGAGTATTATAAAAGGCCACCCGGCCTGTTACAGTTGGCGTCGTTCCCGTCTGTGATGCGATTTCGTAAGGCAGGAAGAATATAGGTGAGGTGGACGTCTGATTCATATTCAGCTTGGCTGTCCATATCAGCTCACTGTGATTATCCTGCATTTCATAATAAGAGACGACATCTCCTCGTTGTTCGAAAAACGGGAAAGATTGTCCTTCCGGGAAATAATATGTGTATCCCGCATTGCTATCGTCCGACGGCGCATAGCTCTTCAGCTTGCTGATCCGCGGCATACTCACAGCTGCCTCGCGCCCGAGCGCCAGATCACTTCCGTTTGCCTGCTGAATCAACTGCGGCGGCGTCTTGGCTACATAGACTGTCCGGCTTGCCGGATTCCAGCTGACCGTCGCCTGTGCCGCTTCTGCCAGAAAACGCAGCGGCACCATCGCACGTCCGCTCCGCAGCGTCGGTGCAACCGGCAGATTAACGGTGCGATCGCCAATAGTGGCTGTCGTCTGCCCAATCACCAGCTTGATAACCGTACCATCCTGGCTGACGGTGACCGTCTGGGTTGTATTGTTCCAAATCGTTGAATTACCTGGTATGTACTGCAGGGCTTTGATCGGTATCATGGTGGTCCCTTTTTCCACATACGGCTCTACGCCGGCATAGACCGTTGAATTATTAACGACAACCTGAATATCGGGAACAGCGGCCTGTACGGTCCCGGCTCCTACACTGAGAGCAACTACCACTGATAATGCCAGTCTGGAAAATGCTTTGATCATATCTGATTCCTCCATTGATCATCATACCGTCCGATGTACATTATTAAACCAAACCTGTTTCAATTCCACATGCCATATTCATCTTACCATCTTTCGTACTCCAACTACTAATTAGACGAAGCAGCCCCCCTTTTTCCATCAGTATTTTTCTTTACCCTGATCAATATTCCGGTTCGGCCGCTTAACCGGTCTGTAACTCTTTTTAATCGCGTCGCTCGTAAAATGAGGTCACAAGCCGAATGTCTCCATAACCAAATTTACATTCAAATCCATATTCAATTTACGGAGGAATTTATAATGAATAATAGCCAACTCATCAAAACAATCATCCTGAGTACTGCAGCAGCGGCTGCAATCGGTACAGTCGTTCTGCCGACCAACTACGTATGGGGTGCCATCAATACACCGATCCAGAAATCTGTCCACAATGTTTCGGTCAGCACAAAGCAGGTACCTGCAACTGACGTCAAGATCGCCACCAAGCCGATCAATATCTCTACCGATACCTACACTGCCGCCATCAAAATTCCGGTTATCGCCGGAATGAAAGATACTGCATATGAGAAGAAATGGAATGAGGAGATTAATCAGCAAATCATCGCCAATCTGGACAAAATTCGTAAACAAGCCTCCATTGACAAAAAAGAAGCCCATAGCGACCATACCGACTTTAATCCGTATCGTATCGAAGTCAGCTATACAGCTGCTTGTACAGATAATATCATCTCGCTGCGTGTAGAGACGTTTACCTTGTATTCCGGAATGCGTGGAACACGCGAAGTCAAAACATACAATGTCAAAAATGATGCCCAGGCTTCAGCCGTCTCCCTCAAATCCCTGTTTGGCAGCAATTATCAGAAGACCATCAATGCCAGCATTGTCAAACAGATCAAACATTCCAAAGAACATTATTTTAACGGAAGCTTTAAAGGAATTGCTGCAGCCCAACCATTTTACCTCAAGAATGGAAAAGTACAGGTGGTATTCCAGCCCGATACCATTGCTGTCGGACTTGCAGGAGTGATTGAGTTCACCATTCCTGCGCTCCGCTAAAGCGGAGCACAAGTCTGTCCCACTATATCGGCCGAGACAGGGATTTCCTGTACTCGGCCATTCTTATTTTCCGCTATTCAGCCGATATAATACAGTAGCTGTATTATATCCATACCTATGTCTTCTACCATTTCCACGGTAGAGGACAGTCCGGTCCGGCCACAGGTATAATAAGTGTGAAAGGGGCCAAACCATGAAAATGATGAAATTAATCAGCCTTTGTCTGCTGCTTCTGGTTATATCGGGTTGCAGCCAGATTGTCTCTCCCGGCGATCTGCTGCATGCTCCCAACCGTACGAATGAAGAACAGACCTTATTCCAAGCCGTACAGCCTTTTCTTCCTACCGGCTACCGACTAACCATTCCCGCTTCCTATGATCAGGGCAGTGCGATCCGTCTCGCGGATCTTGATGGAGATGGACAACAGGAATTAATTGCTTTTTATAAAAAAAACCAAGTCGATTATGAGATTAACATACTCATTTTGCATCAGCAGAATGGTACATGGGAACAGGCGGATCTGATTACCCACAGCGCCCTGAATATCGATTATGTTGGACTTCTGCCTGTCACCAGCCAAGCGTCTTCCAATCTGGTCATCGGCTTTAACGCCGGGGATAATGGAAATGGTCTGCCAAAAGAGCTGTACGTGTATGCCTACCACAATCTCAAAGCGACTCCGATATTCAATCAGACATATAACCAGATAGCCCTGGGTGATATGATTGGCAATGGTCTGACCCAGATTGCACTTATTCCTCCAGAAACGAATATGCAAGAATCCCAGTCTACGGAAATTCTTATTTATAAGGTTATATTGTTTGGTGGCAAGGATGGTCAAGTCGTGAGACTGGCAGAACGCAATACCGAAAGTGTGGTCATCAATATGCAGATGGGCCAGGTCGCTGCTGATCGCACCGGATTGTTTTTGCAGAGTCCGACAGGAGGACATTCCGCTTACACGGCGCTGCTAATATGGCAGAATAATACGCTTGCTAATGTCATATCCTCTTCAAAACCGGCACCGAAAGAGCTCGCCAAACGACAGCCGTTGCCTATCGACAAGCCGGATAGCAGCAATGCTCCAATCTCTATTAACGATCTGTCCATAACACACTATCCAACCAGCAACCAGGATATTAATAATGATGGCATTATCGAGATCGCGCTGCTCACCGCTCCGCCGGGCACGGAAGCGCTGGCGCCGCTGACCATACCTTATATCACTTCCTATTACCAGTGGGATGGCAAGCGGCATCTGACTTTTGTACAGGACCGATTCGAGCAGTGGGGCTATAATTTCCGTATTCCAGACCGCTGGCAGGGACAATACCGTGTAAAGTTGTCCAGTGATCCGATGAATCCTCAGAACGAGATCCATTTCATATATCCGAAAAATGGACAGGTTTCAGCAGACCTGCTGGTGCTGCGTCAGCTTCCACAATCGGATTGGAAAAAGCTCGAAGAAAAGCTTGAAAAGCAAAAAGAAGCCTATATGGTGCTCAAGCATATCAGTGCAGTCATGACCGGTACAACCCCTTATGTCAGCGTAGCGCTGCTACCTAATCAAAGCAGCCGACTAACAGGTGAAGCATTGCAGCAGTACAAGCAGCTGCGACTGAATGTATCCGAAGTTCTTCTGCTGGCAGGCAATACCGGTGTCATACCGGGAAAGGAGGCGCAGTAATTGAAAGTACTCATACTTGAAGACGAAAAACCGATTCGCGATTTTGTACGGATTAATCTTAAACGGGCAGGTTTTGATGTTGTGGAAGCAGCAACCGGCGAAGCCGCCTTGGCAACGATAGGTAATCATCCGGATATTGATATGGCTGTGCTTGATGTGATGCTGCCAGGGATCAGCGGATTGGAAGTATGCTCCTCCCTGCGCCGGCTCAATGCCCGGATGGGCATCATTATGCTGACTGCCAGAGGACAGGAGAGCGACAAAATTAATGGACTTGATCTGGGAGCAGATGATTATATCGTCAAACCATTTAGTCCTGGTGAGCTGGTTGCCAGATTAAACTCTCTGTACAGGCGCCTCCGTCCCACAGAAGAGCTTCCTGAAGAACATGTACTGTTCAGTCATCCGTTCCGTTTGCTGCTGGATCAGCGCAAGCTCGTGCGGGGAGAGCAGATGATTCTACTGACGCCCAAGGAATTTGATATTCTGCGGCTGCTAATGGAGAATCCGAATAAAGCAATACACCGTGATAATATCCTGAATGAAGTATGGGGCAATTTTTTCACCGGTGATATGAAGACAGTTGATGTCAATATCCGACGTATCCGACAGAAAATCGAAAAAGATGATGCTAATCCCGAATATATCGAGACGGTCTGGGGATATGGCTATCTCTGGAGGAAGGATCCGCATCATGAAGGGAATTAAAGTTAGACTGCTGTTCCAGATTGGTATGCTGCTTCTGGCTATCGTACTGCTGCTGGAAGCCGTATTTGCTTTTGCCGTGTATTCCTATTACTTCAGCAGTGCACGGCAAATTATACAATCTCGTGCTGTAACGGCAACAACCTTTACCAATCAGTTTATGGACGGTTACCCGCTCGCTGACCGGGCACGATATATTCTGGAGAACCTTGTAGCCAACGAGAACAGCCGGGTCGAAGTGTTGAATCTTGAAGGCCAGACAGTCATCGACTCCTATGGATTCTCTTCTCCCGAGCATATCGATACCCAGGATGTGCAGACTGCCCTGCAGGGCGGGATCGGCAATTATACTGGCTTTCCTCCACACTTTGAACAGCGAATAATGGCAGTATCCAGTCCTATTATCAGTTCGGGGCAGGTAATTGGGATACTGCGCTTTTCCGTATCGACAGAGCCGCTGTACAAGGCGGTATTTACCCTGGTTGGCTGGGCAATTGTTATTGGAGTCGCTGTTATGGTGCTGGGCTTCGCCTTTAGCCTGATCATCGCCCGGAGAATTATTGATCCTGTCAAAGAACTGACCGTAATCTCACGGCAAATGGCTACGGGCGATTTCTCCGCCAGAGCCGTTCGCAAATATGATGATGAAGTCGGTACACTCGCCGATTCGCTTAACCATATGAATGAAGAACTTGCCAAAAGCGAGAAGATGAAAAACGATTTCATATCTACTGTATCTCACGAGCTTCGTACTCCGCTGACTTCGATCAAAGGCTGGGGAGAAACGCTGGTCGTCGGAGGACTGGAGGATGAAGAGGAGTCTCTGCTTGGTCTTGAGGTGATCAATGGGGAGACAGATAGGCTGATTGGATTGGTGGAGGACCTTCTCGACTTTTCCAAATATCAGGCTGGCGAGATCCAGCTGCGTCGTACACCTGCCAATCTGCACAAGCTGCTCAGAGAGATGGAGCTACAATACAGCTACGCTGGCAATAAGCGCAATGTCACACTCCATACAAATTTGACTGAAGACGCACTGCCTATGGAGGCCGATCTGAACCGGCTCAAACAGGTATTTGTGAATCTGATCGATAATGCGATCAAATTCTCCAAACAAAATGGCGATGTCTGGCTCAAAGCCGTACGCCAGGATCGACAGGTACACGTCTCGGTACAGGATAACGGAGAAGGCATCCCTCCGGAAGATATTGATAAAATTGGAGAACGCTTCTACAAAGGCCGCTCCAAAATGTCCGGCAGCGGACTCGGTCTGGCGATCAGCAAAGAAATTGTTCGCCTTCACCACGGCCAGCTCCGTATTAAAAGCGAATATGGTACAGGCACAACAATAACCGTTATCCTGCCGCTGATGCCGGATAATCCAACAGATGAATAGTGATAACAAGATAACAAGATAACAAGATAACAAGATAACAAGATAACAAGATAACA
>NZ_CP096398.1:4835000-4947500 GCF_054161335.1 Paenibacillus sp. Z6-24
TATCTACTCTCTACTATACATAGAAGAAAGATTCACCTACTTCTAATAAAATACACCCATTTCGATCTGCTGGAAGAGCAAATGTGTTGGATGTATCTCTTGTATTACTTCTATTTTTTGATCTGCGACCTTGGTGCTGTCTTTATTTTATAGGAGTTATGGCTTTTGTTCTGCTCTCTGTTCTCTTTTTTGTCTGGCATGCTTTATGCTTATTGCCGACTCCCTATTGCTGTTCAATAATCAGAGGCAGGCTGATTTTAACTTTTGTACCTTCTCCTTTTTTGCTGGAGATGGTGACGCCGTATTGTTCTCCATATAGGAGGGTGATGCGATGGTGTACATTCTGGATGCCGATTCCGGTAAACAGCTGGCGTTTGCTTTTGGGATTGGGCAGTACGCTTTGCTCGCCCTGTTCGAGGCCGTCCATGCCATCTCCATTATCGACGACTTCGCAGACGAGCGTATCTTCCAGCCTGGAGACGAGGATATAGATTACTCCAGCACCTTTTTCATTAAAAGCATGGAAAAAGGCATTCTCAATAAACGGCTGGATGATCAGCTTGGGTACATGATACTCCATGCAATCCGGGGATACAAAGTAATTGACCTGTACTTTGTTGCCATAGCGTACATGGTTGATGAATACATAGTTCTTCATATTATTCAGTTCCTGCTCGATGGTGATCGTCTCGCTGACATTACTGATCGTATTCTGCAGCAGCGAGATTAACGCGTTGATTGTCTCGGCGGCGGTATCCTTGTTGCCTTTTTGCACCAGCATCTTGATCGAAGCCAGGGTGTTGTACAGGAAATGCGGATTAATCTGCCGCTGCAGGGCAGCCAGCTCGGCATTGCGCTGTTCTTTCTGCGTCTGGAGCAGACGGGCGATATAATCGTTCAGCTCATCGAGCATATAATTAAACGCACGGCTCAGCTCCTGCACTTCATAGCTGCCGGTCACATGCACGTAATTGCCGAAGTCCTTTTCCGTAATGGTCGACATCTGGCGTACCAGCCGGGTCAGTGACTGGGTGAGCCGTCTGGAGATCAGGAAGACGGTCAGCAGAGCCGCCATGACGATGCCGATACAGATCAGCGCAATATCGCGCACATTCACGATCTGGCCGACAGCATACTCGCGGTCGATCATATTGACCAGGTAGATATCATAGGACGGGATATGGTTGGACAGGATGATATGGTTTTTGCCCATCACATCGGCATTTTTGTAATTGAGCTTCTGCTTATTAATTTCTTTGGCATAACCGAGCAGATCAGGGGAAAAGGTGCCGATCAGCTGCTCCTGATTGCTGGAGATGATCCGGCCATTGGCATTCAGGAGCAGCACATCGCTGCCGGTACTCGTAAAATTACTATAGAAGCGTTTGAATTCCTGCTCCTTGATCGCGATATAAATGGTACCGTACAGAAATCCGCTGGTGCGCTCCATTAATGCTTTGGAGGCTACGATGTATCTGTCCTTAAGCACTCCGGACTGGGCCGATTCTTCATCATACTGGTACATCAGCCGCTTGGGTTCGGCTATCGTCCGTTCGGTCAGCTTGCTTTTGGCGAGTTGGCCCGGATCGACCGGCCAGTAGGACCAGTCAGACGAGTAGCTGCGTCCATTGACACCGCTCACAACTATGCCTACATCATAGGCATCCACGTTTGACTTGATCTGCTTCATCTGCTGTCCCATGGCGAAATAGGAACTGGACATCGTAATCGAGTCGCTCTCCCCGCTGGTCAGGTAATTTTTGACGGTGCCGTTCTGTGAGGCATGGCTCACCCCATTTACAATCGAATCATTAAATGATTCCATACTGCTTTTGATCTGATTCAGCACTTTGGAATTAGTAATGCTGAATGTCTCTGTGAACAATCGCTCCGACATCCGTATCGTCACCAGGGAGGTCAGCAGACAAACGGCGATAATACTGACGACCATCACGATAAACAGTTTAAAAAATAGACCCTGCTGCTCAAACCGGAGCGCATATTTCTTCCAATTCATCTGGCTTCACACTCATTTTCTGTTCGGATACACTGCGCCGGGTCAGCCGCGTACATGCTGGCGGCGGTATTGACTGGGGGACAATCCGGTCCATTTTTTGAATACTTTGGTGAAATAGCTATGGTCCGAGTAGCCGACCTTGCCACTGATCTCGGAAATGGAATACCTATCGGTGCGCAGCATCTCGGCGGCCTTTTCCACACGGATTTTGTTGAGATGCTCACTGAATCCTTCCTTGGTATGCGTCGTAAAGTAGCTCGACAGATATGATGGATTGAAATGAAAATGATGTCCCAGTCCGGTGAGGCTGAGCGGCTCTGCATAATGTTCCTCGATATACTCCAGCAGCATCTTCATATTGGCACTGCCATTCTGGGAGGAACGGGATTGAATCTGCAGACTCACCCGATCCAAAAACTCCTTCAACACTGCCACCGTAGCCTGCACATGAACAGCATCGTTAATCTCCCGGAAATAGTCATACTTTTCTTCATCCAGCTGCTTGACGTCATAATCCTGGTTGCCCAGCAATGTAATGATATTAAATATAATATTGCCGAGAAAGGATTTTAGTTCAAACGGTGTGGCCCGGTAATTGCCGGCCATTGCCTGCACATACGTGTCCAGCTCGGTAAATGCCGACTCAAAGTTCTCGCGGCGCATCTCCTCGGCAAACTGCTTCAGATTAAATGTTCCCGGAAGCGATACAGGTTCACCCAGTTCCGCTTCGACTATAAGCATCCGTTCCGGAAAATAGAAGCGGTATTCCAGCAGTTTGACCAGCTGCTGGTAAACGACCCCCAGCTGGTCGATACGGGTAAAGGCTTCGCCCATCGCCCAGGCCGTCTGCCGCTCCTCCGCTGCCTGCGCCTGAGCAAGTTCCCGAATCTGCGCAGTCACACGGTTCTCGTCACCCGAATTCATATTCAATAGAAATATAATCAGCTGGGGATCGGCTGCTACCGGGCGGAAACTGAGCGGTACACCGGCGGACTCGATACATTCGGCCAACCGGCTGCTGATGGCTGAGACATAGCTGCTTTTTTGCTGCAGGGTAAGTTCGCTGCCGGATATACGCAGCTGCTGCGGCTGAATGCCGACCAGTGTATAGCTGTTATACGGAAAATGAATGGCGACCATCTCAGGATCATAATCCATCTCGTATCCAGCAATCAGCTTCTCGATAATATGATCGACAGTTACCTGCTCATCGTCGGCCGCTTCGTCATAGGCAATGGAAGGAATACGCCGGGCAGTCTTTTGCAAAACCTGCAGCAGCTCCTGCGTCTCCAGCTTGGGCTTGAGAATATAGTCGGCCACCCCACTCTGGAACGTAGAGCGCACATAGCTGAATTCCCCATAGCTGCTGAGCACGATCACTTCAATCTCCGGGTAGTTCTGCTTGACGATCCGAGTGAATTCCTCGCCGTCCATAACCGGCATTACGATATCCGTAATGACAATATGAGGCTGCAGCTCATCGATCAGATCCAGTGCTTCCCTACCGTTGGAAGCTTCGCCGATAATCTGAAATCCATATTGTTCCCATACCAGATAATGCTTGATTCCCTGACGAACCAGCACTTCATCGTCTACGATCAATATTTTGCATAATTCTTTCATTCAGACACTCCCTATATCACCAGATGCCTCAGTTATACGTTCGATTATGAGCATACCGGAAATTCCTGCTTATCTGCGGATCGCTCTGTCTATATGTCTGCAGCACTCACTGTACTGCAGTGTAATATGCACTCCTTCCTATTGATAGCGTTTACATTATAGCTGTATCCCAGATGTCTGATTTTGTCTTTTTATGCTATCACATAATTCATATTTACGGGACAAAATGTTTTGCGTATCCCGGTTACTGCCGGAAGGAAATACTGCATTCGCGTCTGCTGATTTCCATGAAATTTTCGCCCAATGGAGACCTGTCCTGGATGGAGTTCCAGTCTTTATGATCAGTTCATTGTAATACAAATCCATTTTGCGGTTAAACATAATCTATAATATGTATTCAGCATTCCAATCTGAATTCCATTCTTATAGGGCTGCTGTCCAAGCACACTCAGCAGCCTTTATTTCCCTTATCATACCAGCACGGGAACACCCGAGAAAAGACGTTATTATCTATACCAAGGAGAGATGTGTATGCCTGATTCCCCTCATACCGAATCGGTCAATGAATCGAAATATACCCAGCAGCACCTGGCCAATGAACGAACCTATCTCGCATGGATTCGCACCAGTCTCGCCATTCTCGGCATCGGCTTTCTCGCTCCGGGGCTTACTTTCCGCTCGGAAATGTTTGCACATACCGGTCATCTGATCGCTTCGATTGGTGGGATCGGTGCCGTGCTGATGGGAGGCTGTGTCTTCGGTCTTGCGACACACAGCTATTTCCGCAAGCGGCGCGGTATTAATAATGAAAGCTTTCAATCGACCAGTGTACTGATCTGGTTTGTTGTGGCTGCACTGGGATTTATCATGATCCTGCTGATTATGCTTGTCATTCTGATGCTGCTGTAGTGTTCCAGCCGCATATTACAAAACCGCCAGAATATCGTACTCTGGCGGTCATCTTTATGCTTACTTATTTATGATCTGTATAAAAGCAGACCTGTCCCCGTCCGTATCGCTTGGCGGTATAAAGGGCCCGGTCGGCATAACGCAGCAGCTCCTCCGCTTTCACTCCATCCTGCGGATATACCGATACTCCGATCGAAGAACCTGTCATGACCGGCTGCGACTGCAGCGTCCACGGCTGCTGAAGATGTCCACAGATCCGGTTGGCCAGTTCGGCAATACAGCTGCGCGTTGCAATCAGCGGCAAAATAACCACAAATTCATCGCCGCCAATCCGGGCAATCGTGTCCATCGGTCCAAGCTCTCCGGATATACGTTCCACCATCTGTACGAGCAGTTCATCGCCCGCTTCGTGTCCCAGCGTATCATTCACTTCCTTGAATCGGTCAATATCCAGATAAAGAATTCCTAGCAGCGCTCCGTTCTCGGTAGTGGTCTGCATATCCTGATGCATCTGATTCATCAGGTACCGGCGATTGGGCACACCCGTCAGCGGGTCCATATAGGCAAGCGAGCGCAGCTGCTGTTCGTGATTTTTACGCTCCATAATGTTACGGGATACGATTAGCACATAATCGGTATCCTCTCCACTGCGAGCTACATAAGTCATATTCATTTCAAACCAGAGATAATGACCTGACGCATGGCGGTAACGACACTCTTCCTTGATATTGGTGGAACGATCAGCAACGGTTTTTTCGAATGAAGCAATAAAGCGTTCGAAATCTTCGGGATGCAGCATAGAAAAACGCTCCTGCTGGTAAAATTGCTCGGGCGAATGGCCCAGCATCGACTCCAGCGAAGGGGAGACATACTGAAGCTGCCGCTCTGGTGTCATCATGGTAATCACATCCGACATGTTCTCAGCGATCAATCTGTACTGTTCCTGGCTGGTGAGCAGGGCTTCTTCTGCCTTTTTGCGCTCGGTTACGTCCCGACTGACAATGACCAACCGATGCCGGTTGCCGTATTCATCGAAAATGGGCGTCTTCATGACTTCCCATATGCGGTGTACACCATCAGGAGTAACAAATGACTTTTCGACCAGCAGTGGAGAGCCTTTGGTCCAGACCTGTTCATCCGTTTGATGATTGTATTCGAAAATCTCCGTATACTGCGGACGGTAACGGGCAATCTCCAGATCGGTACGGTTCAGATAATCTTCCAACTCCAAATCATAAATATCCATAACCAGCTTGTTGCATACGAGCCAGCATCCCTGACCGTCCTTAAGCACGATAAATTCGGGAATCAGATCAATCAGCGTACGCAGCTGGGACTGGTCATTTAGGCTGGAAAGCAGCGACTGGTGAAAATCCATCAGTTATCCTCCTTTCAGATGAGATGGCAAACAGAGATGCGGAATAATAATCGCCTTCCCTGGTGAATCCCTATCCTTCCGTATTGTTCATTAAAAGATATATCGGCTGCAACGACAAATATTGAGAGAACAGCGCCGATTTGGAGAAAATTTTGGCGAAATTTTATGATGTATACATTAGGGCCCTGTTCGCAATGAAATATCCGCTGCTGATCTATGCCATATACAGTAGTCATAGTAACATTATTCATCGAAAAGCCCGTCAAAAAGCAATTATATCTTTTTATCGAACCCTACCAATTTCATGACCTTCAAGTGATATAATAAGGGGATACCAATTCTGAGTTTATTGCAGGAGAAATGAACCCTATGGAACCTAAAGACATAACATATACAGATGCCCCTTCGCATCCGGAAAGACACACCATATCTATCTGGCACCAGCAGATGCATAAGCTGCTCCTTCCGCTGGAAGACAGCATTCGTAATGTTCAATATACCGAACAGGCGCTGCAGCTGATGATGAAACATCGGCCGGATTTGACACCTGCAGGACAGACACTGTACCGGCTCAATGCACTGCTGCTGATCTATCGCAGTGTCATGCTGCCTACCCACAAAATTACCGGCTCCACTCCACTCTCGCTCGGTTATCATACCCGGCTCGCGGTGACAGAGATGCAGAATCTGCTGGAAGCCCAGCTCACTCAGCCGCTGCCTGCTTTGCAAAAGGAGGAGGATCGGCTGCTTACCGATACACTCTCGTATATCCGACGCGAAATGCTGGCGGAAGTTCGGGATTCGTATGCGCTGCTGTCCTGCTACTATCGGTTCTGGCGCAGTTGGATTCTCCCGCTGGATCGTGGACAACAGCTGCTCGGCGCGGAGCTCTCTGCACTGGAACATTCTGTTCCGCAGGAAGAGCGGCAGACGGGTATACGAAGAGTTGGCAGTTCGTTTGAAGCTACATTGCTGCTGGCGCAGAGCTATATTTATTTCCAGCTGGGACAGGACGATCAGGCACTGGAGACGCTGCAGCAGGCTGCAGATCGGCATGACTTTTATCCCGAACGGCTGCCGGATGTACTCGCAGAGCTGGAGCAGGATGAGCAGTGGCCGCGCATGGTCAAATGGCTCGTCGCACTCGCTCCGATTCTGCGGCGGCAGTACTCGGATCTGCATCGCTATGGCGACTACTGGGAACAGGCAATTCGCCATCAGCCGGAAGCGGAAGGCCACATGTGGACCGTACTGGAGAGTCTGCTGCCGCTTGGCGGACGCCTTTACGAAGATAAGCTGCTGGAATACGGCAAATGGCAGCAGTGGATGGATTATCAGCTCTCCTCGGGCAAGGACCCGGCAGGTTACAAGGTGACCGAGCTAAAGCCGCTGGAAATGAACGCCCCGGAAATGCTCCTGCCCTTTTACCATCAGGCGGTGGAGCGTCATATGGCCCAGAAAAACAGGGACGGCTACAAAGCGGCAGTGAAGCTGCTCAAACGCCTGTCCAAACTATACAAAAAAATCAAACAGGAAGAGCGCTGGGAACAGTTCATGGAGCAGTTCACCGGACGGCACAGCCGCCTGCACGCTCTTCAGGAAGAATTACGGAAAGGAAAACTGATTCCATGAGCCATTATTTGCAAAATATCACGATACAGGCGGGGATCAGCGAATACGGTGATGCTCTGATCTACGGTTCCAAGGAAGCGTACGGGTTCGTCCCGGCGATGTATCTCAAGCATCTGCTGTTTGCCTGGCATGAGCCTTCCTTTTACGGTACAGAGCTTCAGGTGGAACATACGCCGGAGGTGGAGCTGATCATTCTGCCTGCGGAGCAGGTGATCTCGTTCTTTGCCGATCAGAAGCTGCTGCACCATGTGAACTGGCAGTGGGAAGGTGATGCCGCCCAGCTGCGTATGCTGGCTCCCTATCTGCTCTCCAGCCTCGACAACAAAAAATATATGCCGAGTCTGACCGCCTACCGCCGCGGCAAACTGCAGTGGCAGTGGGATACGGATGAAGTGATCAAATCCGCCGGACGGGGCCGCCAAAAGGCCGAAGTCCAGGCGGTACTGAAAGAAGCGGATAACAGCTTCCTGCAGGGATTGCAGGCGGCGTTCTCGGCATCGGTATTTGAACGTTATTACAATAATGAAGCGGAAGCCGCAGATCTGCGCCGGGAATATCCGCAGTTATTTGACCGGAATAACAGCACCGCCGGGCTGGATGAGAATACCTGGCTCGTCTCGATCGGCTGGAAAAGCGATACAGCGCCTTTCCGTCCGGCACTGCAACTGCTGGAACCCGAGGATACGAACAGCGGCTGGCGGCTGCGATTGGTACTGCAGGACAAAGCGGACGAGACCCATCTGGTACCGATACGACTGGAAATGAATGGATATGCGGAAGGCGACTGGCCGGCGGGATGGGAACATCATGTGCGTGATCGCTCTGCCGGCTGGCGGGAGCAGCTGCGTGCGGTTCTGCCGGTGACGCAGTTTGCGACATCCGACGATATGATCGGCCGAACGCTCAATAATGAACAGGCGTGGCGCTTCCTGTCCCAGTACAGCAACCGGCTGCTGCAATCCGGCTGGCTGGTGCTGCTACCGGCGTGGTGGGAAGCTGCCCGGCGCAAGCGGCCGAAGCTCAAAGCCAAGGTCAGCGAGGACGAAGAGAAACGCACCGGCAAATCATTCTTCGGACTGGATGCACTGATCGACTTTGACTGGCGGGTCTCGATTGGGGAGACCGAGCTGACCGAAGAAGAATTCGCCGAACTGGCAGAGAAACAGGAGCGTCTTGCCCTGTTCCGCGGCCAGTGGATTGTACTCGATCCGGAACTGCTGGAACAGATTCGCCGCGCGATGAATGGAATCGACCGGCGGCGCGGGCTGTCCTTTCAGGATGTACTGCAGCTGCATCTAATGCGGCAGAGCCGTGCTGCCACTGCCAAAGAGGAAGAAGTCGAAGCGGAAGAAGAAGAGAATCAGCGAATTGAGATCGAAGTGGAACTGAATGAACATCTCGCCGGACTGATCAGCCAGATCAGCCAGCAAAATGACATGCCGCTCATCCCGGTGCCTGCCAGTCTAAACGCCCAGCTGCGGCCGTATCAGCAGGAAGGATTCTCCTGGCTGTCGTTCCTGCGCCGATTCGGACTGGGTGCCTGCCTCGCCGATGATATGGGTCTCGGCAAAACGATCCAGCTGATCACCTATCTGCTGCATATCAAGGAAGATGCCGCCTCCGAGACGCTGCGGCTGTCCCGTCTGCTGAGGGAGACGGCTGAAGAAGAAATGCGGCATACCCAGCTGGCAGCGGCAGCAGAAATCACGCCTGTCTCGGATGAAAAAGAGCTTATCAGCAAGATGACCGATGCCGAACCGGTAAACGCAGTCGGCAGCCAGCAGACCATGGATACAGACCCAGCTGCATCTGCTGCCATGCTCCAGGTCAGCCCGGCGGTATCCAATCCGACCTCACTGGTCGTCTGCCCGACATCGGTTCTCGGCAACTGGCAAAAGGAAATTATGCGCTTTGCACCATCACTCAAGGTCGCACTGCACTATGGCAGTAAACGCTTGTCCGGTGAAGCCTTTCACCGATTGGTTAGCGATCATGATGTAATCCTGACGTCATATGCCACCGCATCGCTCGATCAGGAGCTGCTGCAGGAGGTAACATGGGCAACCATCTGTCTGGATGAAGCGCAAAACATCAAAAATGCCCAGACCCGCCAGTCCCAGACGGTGCGCAGTCTGTCGGCATTGCACCGGGTCGCACTGACCGGTACGCCGATCGAGAACCGGTTGGCCGAACTGTGGTCGATCTATGACTTTATCACTCCCGGCTATCTGGGCAGCATGAAAGGATTCCAGGACCGGTTCGCCCAGGCCATTGAAAAAGAACAGGACGAGCAGCGAACACTGGATTTACAAAAGCTGGTCAAACCGTTCATGCTCCGCCGGACGAAAAAAGACCCGAATATCCAGCTCAATCTGCCGGAGAAAAACGAAATGAAAACCTACATCAATCTCACGCCGGAGCAGGGTGTCATGTACGATCAGGCGGTCAACCAGCTGATGCAGCATATGAACGATCTGGAAGGCATGAAGCGCAAAGGCGCGATCCTGTCTGCACTGACCCAGCTCAAGCAGATCTGCGATCATCCGGCACTGCTGCACACCCGCGTCCAGACACCGGACCCGGATGCGCCGGAAGTAGAGGATGTACCGGAAGATCTGGATGCGCTGGTCAGCCGCTCCGCCAAGATGGAAAGGCTGCTGGAAATGGTGCGCGAGCTGCGCTCCAAAGACGAGAAATGCCTGATTTTCACCCAGTATATCGGTATGGGGCAGATCATTCAGCGGGTACTCAGCGAGGATCTGGGCGAATCGGTACTGTACCTGAACGGCAGTACTTCCAAAACGGCACGCGACCGGATGATCGAGCAGTTCCAGTCTCCGGGCGAACCGAATATATTCATTCTGTCTCTCAAGGCAGGCGGCGTCGGCCTCAATCTAACCGCCGCCAATCACGTCTTCCACGTCGACCGCTGGTGGAACCCGGCCGTAGAGAATCAGGCGACAGACCGGGCATACCGAATGGGTCAGACCCGGGATGTGCAGGTACACAAGTTCATCTCTCTCGGGACACTGGAAGAACGCATCGACGAGATGCTGGAAAGCAAACAGCAGCTCAGTAACAATATCATCTCCACGTCGGAAGGCTGGATTACCGAGCTGTCCAATGATGAACTGCAGAGCCTGTTCAGTCTGCGGCGCGAGTGGGTTGAAGTGTAAAAGTTAAAGGAATATACAATTGATTGGCAAAAATGAATACGCAAAAAGCGTGATTTGTTCAGAGAACAATCACGCTTTTTTTACTTTATACGCATAGCCCAAAATGAAGATGTATTTACTCCTGATTGTCAGTTCACCTTAATCTGACTGGCTACATAGAGCAGCTGCTCCATAGTCGCGTTGCCACCAGCACTGTTTACCGCATAAAAGTAATCGTTTGTAAAAAGGAACACTTGTCTGCGGATATGATTCGTTTCTTCGGCAAGCACATGATGACCGTTGATCTCCAACTCGGTAAGCACGGTTGCCGGATCGTCAAAGCCCTGTTTCCACGCTTTGATCGTTACCGGCTTGCCGTTGGTACCTTCATTAAAAGATTGACTGACACGTATCTCTGATTTACCGTCTTGAAGTCCGTATGTAATTGTTACTAGTTGATTATCCTTGCCGGTGATTACTCCATGAGTGCGCTTGAGCACAGTAATCGGATTGTCAGGATCATCCTGATAAAGTGAGCTGTTTTCTGCAGCAGCAGATCCTTGCTTGTTTGCCAAATTTGTCGGAATATTCAGCTTATAATCGGCGGTCACATTAAAATATACCGGCAGCGGGACATTGGGATCAATCATATTCGGGTAACGATCCGACTTTACGACCGGTGTCGTATACGTCTCGACCTGCTGCCGCGGAGCATGTGTCACCTGCTGCATCTCGGCTGCAAATGAATGGGCATAGACAAATATGGTTATTCCGCTTATCACTATTCCCGAGGTGAGTGAAATGATCCATTTTTTATTTCTCATTAATTATTCTCCTTTATCTTCGATGTAGTCGTATTTCATGCGGCTGTTGGCGTATAAGACAATTTTATTTTACCATAAAGTACCATTTAGTTATCATTTTTCTATTGACTTACATTTACAATAAGGATCAAAAAATGGCAGCTTTATTTAAAGAAGGCTTTCTCTTTAAGCAACATCCATCATTGCATTAAGAAAAAGCCTTCTTTTATTTGTATTTGTTTATTTGCACTTAGTATTCACTTTTCGTTCAGTGATTCGGAAAGACGGGGTCACGAGGAGGTCCCTTTATCGGCGCTTGATAGCTTTATGAGAAAACTAACCGCTCGTCCTTTTCCCATGCCTTAAATATCCACCGCAGCCATCACGCCAAAATGGTCCGACACCACTGCACCATTTACACCGTTAAGAGCGACATGCGAAGATTGCACCTGTACAGGGCGGTTGGCATAAATGTAGTCGATTCGCAGATTGCGCGCATTGCCTTCCCAACCGGCGATCGATTTAACGACAGTGTGGCCATCGTCTTTGACGGATGCGGCTGTGTAGGTATCGTGCCAGATCTGCTTCATCATATAGTCGTATCCTTCGCCGCGAATCTCGGCTACATTGTTGAAGTCTCCGAGGAAGAACAGCAGTTGATCCTGATACGGCTCCAGCAGCTTCTCGGCTTCATCCCACTGCTGGCGGAACGGCTCGATCTCATCATTCCACCAGCCAAAGTGACCGTTCACCAGCCAGACCGGCTGTCCGGACTGCTCGGTCTGCACGGCCAGGATTTTGCGGGTTTTGGAATTGTTGTAGTCCTGCAGCTGAGATACATGTCCATACATATGATCAGTCAGCGGTGTTCTTGACAGAATCGCCAGTCCCTCGTCCAGTTTGCGCTGGGAAGCGGAATGCACGGGAATCCATGTCCAGTAATAGTCGACATCCAGCTGCTGAAGCAGCACATACGCATAATTATCCTTGCGAATAATCGTCCCGGGATCTGCAGTGTAATACCGCCCCAGATCATGCTCAGCTACCACTTCCTCGGCAGCCAGCTGGTTCACTTCCTGCATCGCAATGACGTCAAACTGCTGTTCATTAATAAAGGCAGCCAGCTGGCCGATCTTCTCCAGCTGATTCTCTTCGTGCCAGGCATGGGTGTTCAGTGTAAGTAATTTCATTGGTTTCTCTCCTGTTTGGCCGGTATCGTCTTGCCGGATAATCTGTATGTATCCACTATACCATATGCCCTTACGGCTCCTTTTATAAAAAAGGTACTTTCGGCATGCTGCCGGGTCGTTCAATAGTAAAGAAGTACACAGCAAATTCGCCAGACCCTGCTGCCCGGTCTGGCGAATTTGCTGTGCAGGATGGAAATGAGACTCTCAATTCGAACTGTCCTCTTCATCCGAGCTTTGAATTCAGACAGGATGGTACTTCATCCTACAAATGTATGACACGACAGCTTATCTGTTCATTCTCAAGGCTTCCACCAGTTGCCCGAGATAAACAGCAGGTTCAGCATATTGTACGAATCGCTGAAATAACTCTCCTTGTGCGTAACCATCCAGCTCCAGCCTTTGTTCACCCAGGCCTGGTGGCTGCTGTCCGTGACGCTGGCCGAGATGAACGGAGCTACGAATACAGCAGTCGCATAACTGCCGCGATCATTACCGTTCAACTGGTAACCGTCCTTGATATTATCCGGATTGCCGCCGGTTTTCTGCTTAATCCATACCGCCATTTTATTGGCGATATTTTTGCCGCGTGTATCGCCATAGAGCGCATAATCCATTACGATACGCAGCGGTACACGGGAAGCATTGTAATTGTATTCATTGGTCTCCTTGAATTCGTCCAGGAACCATTCCGGTGCCGGCTTGGGCGGGTTGCCAACGACAAAGTCGGAGATCAGGCCGGTTGTTGGGGAGTACGCTGCGCTGAACTGCGAGTATTTGTTATACAGATTGTTGATCACATTCAGCCAGGTCTGGTCACCGGTCACATCATAATAGGCGCGCAGATGACTGAGCATCCAGTCGGAAGGGCGGGTATCGTAGCTGGATTTGGAATCCCAGTCGCCCAGATTGATGCTGTTATTGCTCGTAATGTAGCTGGCTTTGATCGCATTGATCATCTTTTTGGCTTCGGCCAGATAATTGACCGCGCCGCTGGAGCCCCACTGCCGATCCGCCAGAATAAGCGAGTAGGCAATATCTAGATCACCATCGGTCGCTGATCCGAAATGACCCTGGGCGGCTGGATCATCCGCTACCACCCAGCCCATCAGTGCCGGATTGCCGCTGCTATGATACGCTCTGACCGTCTTGAACAGTCCATCATAAATGGTACGAGCATTGGTATCGTGCCCTGCCATTAGGGCAGTGATCACCATGCCATAGCCCTGTCCTTCCGACGTACCCAGAGGCTCAAATCCTTCGGCATCGCCGGTAATATCACCGCGCACATAATACCCGCCCGGCAGTGAAGACAGATCATGTTTGAGATAGGTCGACTTCCAGTAATCGTAATAACCCGCTACATCCCGGTTCATCTGTGCCTGGGTAATATGATTGGGCTTGATGACTCCCGGATAATTCACCTGCTGCGGAAAAGGCTTCTTCTCTCCGGCTCCATAGGCAGTATCCGGGGCACCGGTCATGCCTACGGACGCGATAATCATTGCGAAAACAAGGGAGAGATAGGTCAGACGTGCTTTCATCGTGTTCCTCTTACGGACAACAAGTTGCATCATTTGAATTCCTCCTTCATTTTGGTAGGTGAAATGAACAGCCGTTTGCCTATTTATCAGACCAGCGCTTTGTCCACGTCAGCGGCTCTGCTGCGGAAGAACTGCGGCAAATATGGGCGATTTGTCTCCAGCATCTCTTCCAGCAACGCTTTGGCAATGTTGACGGAAGGCACCAGCGGATGATGAACCATCGCCTGCAGCGCGATATCCCGGTCACCTGTAATGGCTGCCTCGATCGTCAGCTGCTCATACGTCTTCACCGCATGGATCAGCCCTTTGATATGCTCGGGAAACCTGGTCAGTTGGATCGGCAGCGGACCATTCGCAGTCACCACGCAGTTCACTTCAATACAGGCCTCATCCGGCAGGAAATCGATAATGCCCCGATTGGGTACATTCAGCGTCTGTACATCTCCGGTACCGTTATACAGGGAGCGCATCAGATTGACGGCAGCTTCGGAATAATAGGCGCCCCCGCGCTGATCCAGCTGTTTGGGCTTCTCCTGAAGATTGGGATCGCTGTACAGCTGGAACAGCTCTTCTTCGACCTTTTTCACGACTTCGGCACGGCTGCCTTCACCCTGAATGGCCTGCATCTGATCCTCCAGCATAGCTGGCGTCATATAGAAGTATTTCAAATAATACGATGGCAACGCCTGCAGCGAGCGCAGGAAATCTGCATCCCAATCCTGGTGGGAGACATTGACTGCGGCATATTCCTGTCGGCTGTCCAGCAGCTCGGTCAGCTTATCCTGTCCTTCCACGTCAATCCGGGTCACCCAGTGCAGATGGTTTAGCCCCACGAATTCGGCATATACACGGTCGGCAGTGACTTTATACTGGGAAGTGAGCCATTTGATCATCCCAATCGGGGCATTGCACAGTCCCACACTGCGCACTTTGCTGTGTCTCGTTATCGCCTCGGTCACCATGCCGGCAGGATTGGTAAAATTGAGCAGCCAGGCGTCCGGCGCCAGCTCTTCGATATCCCGGCAGATGTCCAGCAGTACCGGTATCGTACGCAGCGCCTTCATCATGCCACCCGGTCCGGTCGTCTCCTGACCGATCACTCCATATTTCAGCGGAATGCTCTCATCCCGTGCCCTTGCATCCAGCATACCAACACGCATCTGAGTGCTGATAAAATCGGCACCTTTGATAGCCGCTCTACGATGCGTTGTTAAATGAACTTCCATCGGTAATCCCGAAGCAGCTACCATCCTTTTGGCGAGTTCACCAACAATATTCAGCTTGTGCAGTCCCGGCTCAATATCGACCAGCCACAGCTCCTGTACCGGCAGTTCGCTGTAATAACGGATAAAGCCTTCCACCAGTTCGGGCGTATAGGAGGAACCTCCGCCAATCACTGCAATTTTCAATCCTTTTTGCATATCAGATCACATCCTGTATTATAGTCAAAATCTATAATTCCCTATTCCACGCGGCACAATATGTGATGATAAAAGAATTTGTTCTTATGGTTTATGGTTCAATCGTCTCTGCAGATACCGGATGCAGACTGCCATGCTTACGCAGCGTTTTGTATACGCTCTCATGGATCGTAGCACCAGTATGATCCATCGCACGAAGTATCGCCCCCACGACCGGTTCCATATCCAACCGGACCAACGAGGCATGAGGAGCACATGAGCTCATCGCTGATTCAATATGCGGGCTGATCCAGCCCCGGTCTCCCCGGGTCAGCAGGCTGCCGGCCATCACCACATCGAATGCCTCCTCCTGCATACCGAGCCGGTGAACGATTGCCGTGACCGACCTGCCGATCTCACGACCTTGACGTGTAAGAATATCCAGTGCTGCCGAGTCTCCTCGTGCGGCAGCTATAAATAACAGCTCCGCTGCCCGGAGCGGAACACTGCGATGATGATCCAGATAATCGTTGAACATCGTCGACACATCCGGATAACCGAGCATCTCCAGCAGCAGCCCGGTCAGCACTGTGGGCTGCTCCCTGCCATCCCATGCACGGATCACAGTGCGGAATACCTCGATGCTGAGCGATCCTCCACCTCCAAAATCGCCATACATGTAATCAAATCCTCCGCACTGAAAAATCTCTCCATCCGGCGAGACACCGGCACTGTTGGTTCCGGTCCCGCAGATAACGGATAGGCCATAAGGTCGGCGGGTTCCGGCACGCAGGCCGATAATCGTATCACATACAATCTCATAATTCACAAATCCCAGACCATGGATCATCGGGTGCAAAATGTCATAATCGGTCTGCCTGTCAGCTCCTGCCAGTCCAAAGCAGCTAAAGGCCAGCTGTTCCAGCCGGATTCTGGCCTGCCGAAGCGCCTGATCCGCCGCCATCCCAATATGATCGGCAGCGAGCTGTCCGGCGACCTGATGATTGCCATTGCCTGCAAGGCCGCGGCCGAGCAGATGACCACGGTCGTCGGTGACATAGGCCAGCGTCTTGGTTCCGCCAGCATCAATACCCAGGTAGTAGTTCACATTATTCACCTCTAGCGGCAGTCGATTTTCGTATAATCAGCTCCGGTTTTAATTTGAGTCCATTCATGCGTTTATTTTTGCTGTCTATTTTGCGCAGCAGCATATCGACGGCGGCCAGCCCGATCTGATCGGCAGGCTGGCGGATCGTCGTCAGCAGCGGATGTAATTGCGAAGCGAGCGTCTGGTCATCATAACCGATCACCGACATATCTTCGGGCACACGGATGCCCTCGCGCATCAGCGCATTGATAAACCCAATCGCCATATGATCATCCCCGGCGAACAATGCTGTCGGCAGCCTGCCGCTTTTCAGCCATTTCTGCGCGATCTCATAGCCAAATTCCACCCCATATGTGCCCTGTTCCATCGCAAAAGGTTCCAATCCGGCTTCCTTCATCGCCCAGAGGAAGCCCTGCCGCCTCTCGCGGGTACTGAGGAATACTTCCTGACCGCTCAGATGGGCGATCTCGCGGTGGCCGAGCTCCAGCAGGTGCCGGGTCGCTTCATAGCCGCCGCTGAAATTATCGACACTGATCGAGGCCGAATTGTTCTCCTGCAGCTGATTATCGATCAGCACATAGGGAATATTGCGCTTTTTGAGTTCTGCGACAAACCGGTCTTCCTCCACAGGTGACAGCAGAATCAGTCCATCCACCCGATCTTCCTGGATCAGATAATGGCTCTCTTCATTGCCGAATCCGCTGGATACCGAGATCGCCAGATAATAGCCGTGCAGAGCGAGCGCATCATTGATCTCCTTGGCGATCGAGTCAAAGAAGGAATCATGCAGTGTCGTGACGATCAGGCCGATCGTTCCGGTCCGGCCGCGGGCCAGTGAACGTGCCGCCGCACTCGGGCGATAATCCAGCTCTTTGATCGCATCCAGTACTTTCTGGCGATTTTTCTCCCGTACGGTATCCGCACCGTTGAGCACACGGGATACCGTGACCACGGATAGACCGGAACGTTTGGCAACATCAAATATACTGGCTTTCATTGTGTATTCTCCTCGTTGATGCAGTCTTTCCTGTATCAGCGAACTGAATATGAGTTCCTTCACTGCAGTAAAGCTGACATCCGTTTTTGTGCTCATTATACAGGAAGGAATACGGTACTCACTACAGTTGCAGGTATTTATGACAGAATTTTATTTTTTGGTACGGGCGAGGATTTCTTCCATTTTCTTCTGGACCCCCGGCATCACATCCTCTACCCTGGCGCTGCCATTCTGGACCGGCTGCATTTCGTTGATCATCATATCGTTGATCTGGGAGTAGTTGGCGATCAGATGATTGAACGATTCATAGCCGTACTGGTAGGCGCCTTCGTACACATTTTTGAGGTCTTTGGGATCGATTGTATTGAAGTGGGCATAATAGTCCTCGGCCGCTTCCTGGTTGACCGGAGGCGTACCGCCGCTCAGTTCGATCGATTCCTTTTGGATATCGGTCTGGAGCAGATACTGAATCCAGGTCAATGCTTCCTGGGGATGCTTGGAATCCTTGAGAATAAAGAGCGGATCGACGAACAATGTACTGCGAACCTTGTCATTGCTGCCAGCCGGCACCGCTGCTACACCTACATTGAAGCCGAAATCATTCGCTCCCGACAGAATCCACGATCCTCCGACCGACATGGCGACTTTGCCGGTGACAAACGGATCGCCGCCCTGACCGGCTACACTGGCCGACCATTCGGATGGCGGAGATACCTTGTCGTCAAATACCAGACCGAAAATTTTCTTGTAGGCTGCTATTGCTTCCGGCGAGTCAAAGTAGGTCTCTGACGGCATGCCGCCATTTTTCCAGGTATCATCCGAATACATCTTGGCACCAAAGTAGAACGGGCGGTTGTCCAGCTCTCCCCAGCCGAATTGCAGTCCATACTGCTGCTTGTTCGGATCATCGGAGAGCACGGTCAGCTTCTTCGCATCGGCGACCATTTTGTCAAAGGTCCAGCTCTTGTCGTTATAATCCGATGGCGGATATGGTACACCGGCAGCGTCGAACAGATCCTTGTTGTACAGCAGCAGCGTCACATAGGAGCTGAATGGAATGCCGTACGTATGACCGTCCACCTGGTAAATGTCCATCAGGTTCTTAGGAATCTTGTACTCTTCTGCATCAAATCCTTCCTGCTTGAGCAGATCGGTCATATCCAGCAGCATGCCTTTGTTGTAGTACTCGGCAAACCCGCCGTATCCAAAATGAGACGTAATATCCGGCGCATTGCCGCCTGCAATCATCGTCTGCAGCTTGCTGTCAAACTGCTCATACGGCGCAGTGGCGACTTTGACCTTGATATTGGGATGCTGCTTCTCAAAATCAGGAATCAGCTGCTCGACAAAGGTACGGTCCGGCGAATCAATCGTATAGTACGTAATCGTGACGGCCTCTCCATCGGCTCCCACGCTGCTGTTCCCTCCTCCGCATCCGCTCAGCATCACAGCTATCGCAAACAATGCACTGACCGCAGCCAGCATTCTGGTGGACCATTTCCTTTTTCTGTTGATCATGTCTGACTCCTCCTTTATTTGATGCCTGTCAGCACGATGCCTTCGACAAAGCGCTTCTGGGCCAGGATAAACAGTATGACAATCGGCAGCAGTGCCAGTACGGACGCTACCATCAGCAGATGCCATGGCGCGACTCGGAATTTGGATGAAGTCAGCGAAGCCATACCGACCGGCAGTGTGAACATATCCGACGAGTTCAGATACAGTACCGGAGTCAGCAGATCGTTCCAGCTATAAATGAAGGAAAAGATCGCCACCGTCGCCATCGCGGCACCGGACAGCGGCAGCGCAATTTTCCAGTACATCCCGATCTCGGTACATCCGTCCATCCGACCGGCATCGAACAGTTCTTCCGGCAAATTGGCGAAAAATTGACGCAGCAGGAATATGTTATACGCAGATCCGAAAAAGGCAGGTACGATCAACGGCAAAAAAGTATCTACCCAGCCCAGCTTGCTGAACAGCACAAACTGCGGAATCATGATCGCCGGATAAGGCAGCATCATCGTACTGAGCAGCAGCATAAACATCAGATTGCGTCCTTTCCCGCGAAAACAGGCGAATCCGTAGGCTACCAGTGACGAAGACAGCAGCGTAGCCAGCACCGTAATCCCCGCAATCATCAGACTGTTCTGATACATCGTGCCAAACTGCAGCCGGGAGAAAATATCCACGTAATTGCTGAACTGCAGACTATCCGGGAAAAGCGTCGGCGGATACTGCATCGTCTCCCGCTGGGCCTTGAACGACGTCGTAACCATAAAGACCAGCGGCATCAACATGGTCAGCGTAATGAGGATCAGCAGGATAAAGCTGAGCACCCGGGTAAAGTCGACTTTGCGCCTCGGCCGGGTCGCTGTCCATACTTCCGACTCCTGCATCCGGTTGGACGTAATCATCGGCTTTTCCCTCCTTCATAGTACACATACCGGTTGGACAGCTTCATAATCATGTACGTGACGATAAGTACCACGATGAGCAGAATCCAGGCCATCGCTGATGAATATCCTGCTCGGTATTCCTTGAATGCGCTTGTATACAGCCCGTACACGTAGAACCAGGTCGAATAATTGGGACCTCCATGGGTCATAACAAAAGCCTGCGTGAATACCTGAAACGACTCAATTACACCGAGAATCAGCTGAAACAGCAGTACCGGCGAGATCATCGGCAGCGTCACATGCCAGAAAATCGACAACCTGCCTGCTCCATCCAGTCTGGCCGCTTCCAGCAGGCTCGTCGGAACCCCCTGCAGACCGGCCAGGAAAATGATCATCGCTCCACCGACACCCCAGAACGACATGATAATCAGTGAATACAATGCGGTATCCGGGTCCATCAGCCAGGCAGGCCCTTTGACACCGAACCAGGACAGCACGTAGTTGAACAGCCCGATCTGCGGATTGAACACCCAGTACCAGAGCAGTGACATCGCCACCCCCGACACCATACTCGGGAAATACATGGCCGTTCGGAAAAACCCTTTGAACGGCAGCTTCTGATTCAGCAGCAGGGCGAAGCCCATTGCCAGCAGCAGCTGCAGCGGCACGCTGATAAACGTATACTTGAGCGTGACCATAACCGAATTCCAGTACAGGTCGTCTGCAAACATCTCCCGGTAATTATCCAGCCCGACCCAGCGCGGCGAATGGATAATGTCATAGTCGGTGAAGCTGTAATACAGCGAAGCCAGAATCGGGAACAGGGCAAACACTGTAAAGCCAATAATCCAGGGCGATATAAAAGCGTACATCAACCAAGTCTCACGTCTCATCTCACGAGTCAGCAATTGATCACTTCCCAGCTGTTGAATTTAAACCTTAAGTTATAGCGCTTTAACTTTTAGACAAAAGATACACCTGATGAATGATTGTAACAGGATAGCCTTGCAGGAACGAATAATATTACACCGATCCTCCTTTTGCAAAATGATGATACATACATGGCAGAGTGATAACTTTTAGCATGCAGATGTCGTTATGATAGTCCCTCTGTTGCGTAAGGTTCTGTAGTGAGACAGCCAGTAGATCGTATCTGTCATTTACTTTTTAAAATTAAAGCGTTATAACTTTTTGATTGGGTTTATCATAGATGATCTTGTTGCTGATTACAATAGGATTTTCCGATTTTCGCACTTTTTATGTGAGTATATTTGACTAGATGGCTGCTAAATAGGCATTTTCTATTTTTTATATGTTATTAAAATTATCACATAAAGACATTTAATTGAATTTGATCCCAGTATATTGTTTAAATTGTTTGGGGTAAATCGGTCGATAGGTGCCGGGTAATAAGAAGGTTGGTCAGAATTAGAGACGGCAGCATATGGACGGGTCCGGGCTGTTCTTGCCTATTCCCAAGATGTATTAATGATATAGCCTATAAATGAATGCGTTTATATTGAAAAAGGCCAAATTTCCTTTTGAATTTAGAATGTCCTTTTAGCAGGGTATAAAACAGGTTTCCATTTCACGCCAAATAGTAATCTGACAAAGAATGCTTCCTAATTTCAAAAAAGGATGCTATCCCATGTGATATATGCGGTCTGTTCCGGTGCAGCAGATGACTGATATCGTACATCTGCTGCACCGGTCTACAGTGTATCCGCCAGCCAACCATCGATCTTGCGCTGCTGCTCCACGGGTATCCGCCAACATACCAGTTCCTGCCGGATCTGTGCCAGCGTCACATGTCCACGGCTGTATCCATTCAGCCTGGCAGCCAGCGTGGAGCGGAACAGCTCTTCCCGATCCGGATACAGTTCACCCAGCTGATCCATCAGCTCATGCTGTCTTTGCAAATAATACTTCTGATGCCGCTCTTCAGCCGGATACCATGCATCATAAGACTGAATCTCGGTCAGCCGCCTTTTCTCCGGTACATCTGGAGCGATTGGAGAGGAGGCTGTGGACGATCTGGACGTATGGGCATGATTCCTGTTATTGATGAAAAATGCATTGGTCGAAGCTGCCGACTGCTGCATCTGCTGCATCATATGAAGCTGCTGTTCATTCCGGTAAAACAGCAGTGAACGGTACTGGCGTCCTTTATAATCATTGATCACTGCCGGATTATGATGATTCCAGAACAGCTCCAGCAGCTGCTTCAGCGTAATAATGGACGGGTGATCTCTATTGTCTCCGAATGATCTCCGAGCTGACGGTATACCGGTGACTGTGTTGTGCCGCCTGCATAGCCGGTTCGGGTATGCAGCACACCTGCCAGATGACCGAACAATGCCTCCGGTCCCCAGAAACAGCCCATGCCGAGAGTAAGCGTCTCGGTCTCTACAGCATTTGGTTCCGTCGTCATTTCATGATGCTCTGCATTCTGCTTCTCTGCACGCATATTCATCCCTCCTCTCTACCTATAAACCACTACTACGCCGGATGATCCTCTCTTTCCATAACAACAAGCGCATGTTCGCTTCAAAAGAAACCGACCATGCGCTTATGATGCTTTTATGCTGAATGGTATATCTGATCAGGAAACGGTAATGGTCAGTACTTTATCCTGCGCAGCAGTGACACTGCCGGTATATTCTTCCACACCCTGGAGTGCGTCCTGACCGTCAGGAATAATGACCGGCGTGATAACCGGATAGCCTGCCGCCTGGATCTGGGCAATATCGAACTCCAGCAGCAGCTGGCCTTTTTTGACCTGATCACCTGTCGCTACATGAGCCTGGAAGCCTTCACCTTTGAGCGAAACGGTATCCACACCGACGTGGATCAATATCTGAACACCGGAGCTGTGCTCCAGCATGATCGCGTGTTTGGTCTTGAACATCTGGGCTACATTGGCATCAAATGGAGCGAATACTTTGCCTTCGGTAGGCTCGATAGCGATACCCTGACCCATCATTTTCTGGGCAAAAGCCGGATCCGGTACATTGGACAGATCGACCGCTTTCCCTGTGATGGGTGCAGGAATGTCTATCGTCTGTGTTTTGTTTTTTTTGAAAAATGACAGCATGGTTGTACTACCTCCTTGTTGTGTGCCGGATCATGGGTGAGTGGGATCGCAGAATTTGGCTCAACGAATTGGATACAGTTCTCGCAGCAGTCGAAAATAAACGGACAGTGAAGCTGCTTGTTAATAAGCCAAACTGCGCAGCGGATCGGATTCTCACCATTGTACGGATGCACTGATCCCGGGCTGCCTGAATATCTGTATATAGGACAGGCATGGATATCAATTAATCATATAAGGGCTGCAATCGCTATGTCAAACGAGCGCGTTATAATGCTCTGGAAGAGAACGATGTAATTTGGCGAAGCCGACAGTGAAGAGAGTATGTATATGTATTTTGCAGGTCTGACCTTTTAATTTTTATCATTTATTTTTCATCTCTTATCTTTTAACCAAAATAGCATAAAGCTATTTGTACCAGGGTTCCCTGTTATAATCGCCTCCAATGCTGTGCTGCTTATTTGCACTTTCACGTTATTGTCATTGCTTTTTACGCGTGATCCAGACGCAGTCGGCGCTGTTGCTCCCTTTTCCTGTTCACTCCGCTCTCTCTTTCCCTAAGTTAATTTCATTTTGGTAAAAAGGTGGTATACTGAACAAAGTAGAAAAGGAGACGGTAATGAAGAAACCATATAGATATTCATTCCACATACTGCTGGAGTTATTCCTTGTCTTTTTTAAAATAGGTCCTGCCACCTTTGGCGGCGGCTATGCCATGATTCCGATGATTGAACGCGAGATTGTCCATAAGCGCCGCTGGATCACCGAGCAGGAGCTGGATGATCTGCTATCGCTCGCTGGCTCGGCTCCCGGCGGGGTCGGGGTAAACGCTTCGACCTTTATCGGTTATCGGATGGGACGGGTTCCCGGCGCGATTGCAGCGCTGCTCGGGATTACTTTTCCTACATTTCTGATTGTGTTTGCGATCAGCCTGTTCTATTCCCGGTTCGGAGACGTGCACAAGGTACAGGCCGCTTTCCTCGGAATCAAAGGGGCAGTGATCGGTCTGATCGCTGTGGCCGCTTACCGGATGGGCAAAAATGCACTGTTCGACCGTACAACGATCGCCGTAGCGGCAGGCTCGCTCATCCTGCTGCTGATCACCGGGCTGAACCCGGTTATTCTTATTCTGTGCGGTCTGCTGCTCGGCATCCTGATTATCCGCATTAAAAAGCATTTCGGACTGAATGCCCGAACGGAAAAAGAAAGACCTGCCGATCAGGATCGCCAGGCGCAGATTGAATATTATATTTAAGGAGGTGCTCCGGTGATACTGTGGCAGCTGTTTGTTTCATTTCTCAAAATAGGCTTTGTTTCCTTTGGCGGCGGTTATGCGGTCATCCCGATGATCCAGCATGATTCCGAACGTTACGGCTGGCTGACCCCGGAGCATTTTCAGCAGACCGTATCGCTTGCGGGCATGTCTCCCGGCCCGATCGCGACCAACAGTGCGACACTAATCGGCTATCAGACTGCAGGAATCGGCGGTGCATTCGCTGCAACCGGCGGTATTGTCCTGCCTTCGCTGGTACTCGTCGTGCTGATCGCCAGCTTCTTTTACAAAATCAACAACAGTCCGATGATGAAATCATCTTTTTACGGCCTGCGACCGATCATTACAGGTCTGATCATCTATGCGGCGATTCACTTCGGGTTCGCCAGCGGATGGGCTTCCCTGCTGCAGCCGATGAACTGGATGATTCTGCTGATCGGAGGTTTCGCTTTTATGGCGATTGTCAAATATAAACTTCATCCGCTGCTCGTTATTGCCGGATCAGCTGTGCTGGGAATGGCATTTTTTTAGACTTTGGACTAACCCAAATTCTCTTCCCACAGCAGATCATTATGCCGATCTTCGTACCGGCTCATTGGAATCACAAAGTAAAACTGTGATCCCGTTCCTTCGACAGAATGGACACTGATCTCTCCGCCCATCAGCTCAATTAGATTTTTACAGATGGCCAGACCAAGTCCGGTTCCCTCATACATGCGGCTGATTCTGGAATCAATCTGGTAAAAGGGCTGGAACAGATTCCGCTGGTCCTGCTCATTAATGCCAATCCCCGTATCTTCCACCGTAAAATTGAAATGCCAGATCGGTTCATCTGCCGATGCTGCCGGATCGGGCGCTGCCTGAACGCGAATATGGATGCCCCCTTCAAAAGTAAACTTGATCGCATTGCTGATCAGATTGATCAGCACCTGGCGGATACGCTGTTCGTCACCAAGTACCATATCCGGTATCGCTTCCTCGGAAGCCAAGTGAATATACAGATTTTTCTGTCGTGCCTGTGTGGTGAATAATCCGGCGGTCTCTTCCAGCAGCAGCCGAATACTCAGCGGTTCCTGTACCAGATTCATTTTACCGGCTTCCAGCTTGGAATAATCCAGTACTTCGTTAATGACATGCAGCAGTACAGTCCCGCTATGGTGGATATGACCGACAAATTCCTTTTGCTCCTCATCCAGATCCATCTCCATTAGCACGTCACTCATGCCCAGCACCCCATTCAGCGGGGTGCGCAGTTCATGGCTTATCATTGCCAGAAAGTCGCTTTTTACACGCAGCGCTTCTTCCAGTTCCTGCTTGGTCTGCAGCAGATCGTGCTCGGCCTGCTTACGGCTGGTAATATCTTTGGAGATGGTATAAATATCCTTGATTCCGTCATTCTCCAGCCAGGGAACCATGGTGGTGCTCAACCAGAGTTCCCTGCCATCCTGGTGGCGGATGGTCACTTCAATCGTATGGGAAATACCTTCCAGCGCATCCATGAAACAGCTTCGGACAATATCGATGTATGGCCCCGTAATCATGTCTGCAAAGGAAAGACCTTTCAAATGGCTCGTGGAATAACCGATAATCTTTTCGGCTGCCGGATTTGCACGAAGCAACTCACCACTGCGGCTAAACAGCAGTACCACATCCGGATTATGTTCAAAGATTGAATCATACCGACGCTGGTTGATATGCGCCTGCCGCAGTGCAAAACGTTTGTCGATAATCTGGCTGATCATCAGCAGCAGCAGAATAAGCAGCATGGCTCCACCAATCATGATCGCCAGAGTGATTTCATTGGTTTGATTGGCTGGAATCTCGGCAGGCTTGCCGGGTATGGGATGCATGGTAGGGCTATCATGAACATGCAGAGCCTCCATACCGGTATAATGCATACCTGCAATCGCACTGCCAAGCAGCAATGCCATATATAGCTTGGCTCGACCCGTAATCGCCTTCTGCTGATGACGATGACGTGCCGAAATTTTTAGTGCAGCAAAAGAAGCACCACAGGCGATCAGGACGGACAGGCAGACAATCCACCAGTCATAATGTTGCTGAAGAGGCATCTCCATCGCAGCCATTCCTGTAAAATGCATGGCCACAATCGCAAAGCCCATCCATAACGAGCCCATGAGCAGACTGCTGTTTTTCATAAAGTCGACGCTGATCATCCAAAAGGCAGCCAGCACCGCAACAATGGGCAGGAGCATGGAGATCAGCAACCAAACCGGATTGTAATGTACCTCTGCCGGCAGGTTGTAGGAGAGAATGCCGATAAAATGCATTGACCAGATCCCCAGCCCCATAATGATCGAGCCAAACATAATCCAGACTAACCGTGAACGTCCATGGACTACCAGGACCCTTTCATATATATACAATGCACAATAGGAAGCAAAAAACGAGATAAACAAGGAAAGTAGAACAAGCGGAGTATTATAGGTTCCCTGCAGTTCTGTCATATGCATGTTCCTTCCTGATCGTTGGTAGACAGCATTCCATATTGATATCATGATTTGATTTGTTTCTTATAAGCTTAATTTAACCTAAAAATTGAAATACTCAAGCCATTTGGTACGAATTGTAAAGCGAATGCAAATAAATTTAATATTTTTGCAGATTTTGTACGTTGACCCTATGAAATCAGGTGAAAATTTTTCAGAGCTATGCTATCCTAAAATATTAGAAGAGATCATTGATTTTGTTACGCCTATATGAATTTTGGTGGTATGACACTGGTACTTGTCGGGTGGTGAAATATACACCCATTTTGCTGTGCAAACTTCATGTTCGTCCCGTGCAAATATTTTGATTTCATAATGCGTTGGTTCTGACGCTGAATTATACTGTGTTTCTAACTTTAGGGAGGTTTATTCAAACGCCATGCTCATTATTGGTATTGCCGGTGGTACCGGCTCAGGCAAAACAACCGTCGCCCGCTCCGTCATCGAACGTATGGGAACGAGAAAAGCAGTTACTTTCATCTCTCAGGACAATTATTATAAAGATCACACGCATCTGAATCTGGAAGAGCGGGCGCTGATCAATTATGATCATCCGTTCGCTTTTGATAATGAACTGATGATCCAGCATCTGGGTGAGCTCAAGGAAGGCAAAACGGCCCATGCACCTGTGTATGATTTTACGACACATGCCCGTTTTACCGACAAGACGCTGGAACTTCAGCCCAACAATATTGTGATTATCGAAGGACTGCATGTGCTGTCCGACGAGAAGCTGCGTGAACAGCTGGATATCAAGGTATTCGTCGATACCGATCCGGATGTGCGCATCCTGCGCCGTGTGCTGCGCGATATCGAAGAGCGCGGACGCAGCATCCAGTCGATTCACCAGCAGTACATGACGACGGTGAAGCCGATGCACGAAGCTTTTATTGAACCTTCCAAAAAATACGCCGATCTGATTATTCCCGAAGGCGGACATAACGAAGTCGGTATCCAGCTGCTGTCGATTCTGACCGAGAAGTACCTGAACGGCGACCGCAAATGGGGAACGCTGTAATCAAAGACTGTATATTGAACAGAGCTGCCCGGGCACGAGCCCGGCAGCTTTTTACATAAGGAGAGGAACCTGCAAAATGAACCGTAAAATTGTAGCTGTCGACATGGATGACACGATCTGTCATCTTCTTCCCAGAGCCATTCACTACCACAATGCCCTTTACCCGGATCTGCCGCTCACGATGGAGCAGGTGAACAGCTTTGACCTCAGCCGGATCTGGCATCACGAATGCTCGGAAGAAGTCTTTTTCGGAAGACAGGGATTGTATGAAGAACTGGAGATTTTTGATGAGCATACGGTAGAGGAGATGCGCCGTATTCATGAGCAGCACGATCTGATCGTCGTGACGGCCGCACGTCCTTCTTCGGTACCGGAGAAATGGAGATGGCTGCAGCAGCATCTGCCTTTTATCTCCTATGAGAATTTCTTTGTGGCCAAGCGTAAATATTTGCTGGAATTCGATCTGCTGATCGATGACGGACCGCATAATCTGCTGGCGGCCCGTGAAGCCGGCAAACGCACGATCGGCATCCCGCGTCCGTGGAATCTGGCGCTGCAGCAGGACTTTCTGATGAAGGATTCCTGGAAAGGCATGAGCGAGCTGGTCAATGAAGTACTGATCGAGCAAGCGAAATAAATATTCGGCCGGAACCGCACAGGTCTCCGGCTTCTTTTTTTGCAAAATTTTACAATGGCGTCTGGAATGGATATCCTTAATTCATAACGATATACACGACATCAACAATGAAAGAAGGAACCCTCCATGACTCAACAACCCAAGCAAAATGATCGTACTCCATCTGCAGATCCGGATATTCATAACCAATTGCCCTCTTCAGATGACCATCCCCCCACGAGCAAAATGAGCGAAGTCAAGGGATGGCTGATACGGATGATTGTGGCCGTCTGTCTGATTTCTCTCGTACGGCTCTTCCTGTTTGAACCCTTTGTGGTAAGCGGGCAATCGATGGAACCTAATTTTCATAATGATGAGCGCCTGATCGCAAACAAGCTGCTGTATGATCTGCGTTCGCCTCAGCCGGGTGAAGTGATCGTGCTGAAAGTACCTTCCCAGCACAGAGACTTTATCAAACGTGTGATCGCGGTCGGTGGAGATACGGTCAAAGTGGAAGGTGACAGCCTGATGGTCAACGGAAAGGCGGTTGATGAACCTTATATCCAATCTGCAGTCGCCGCAGCACAGGCACAGGGCAGTCCATACAATATCAATGACTTTCCTACTCCAGCACTGCCGGACGGCAAAGTACCGGAAGGGTACCTGTTTGTAATGGGCGACAACCGCTCTCACAGCCAGGACAGCCGCATGATCGGCTATATTCCGGTGAACGATGTGGTCGGCCGGGCGGAAATGATTTACTGGCCTTTCTCGCATTTTCACTGGATACAAAGCTGATCTTGTATCCGTATATGAGGTTCTCTAATGGCTCGTGTACGAATTTCTTCAATAGTTCTATCCAAGAAGCCGGACTTTTGCGATCTGTTCCGATGAACAAGTGGCAAAGCCCGGCTTTTGTGCTGTATCCCCGGATATATAAGGGCAGTTGGCGGATGCTGCATGCATTTACCGCATCAGTCTGGTATTGGTACAGTGGCGCTTCAGCCAGGCGCTGATGCCCTGCAGACCCGGATAGATGATTCGCTCATTGACGTTCGCCTGATCGAGTTTGTCCCTGACTTCCAGCTTCAATTCCGCCGGGATAATAATCTTCTTGTACAGTCCCGGGTACTGCTGAAGCCAGTCGTCGAGCCCGCGATCACGGTTGCTCATAATCGTGAACATGGCATACTGGTTCACGATGCGCTCATCGATCGATGGAGGATCAAGGCAGATTACAAAGTCATCGTCGCCCTTCAGACTGTCAAAATCCTTCATATCGGTGAACAACTCATCCAGCAGCTCTACGGTGAAAACAAGCAGATCTTCCTCATCCAGACGGTGTCTCAGCTTGGCCGGCAAATGGGAATGCACCTGGTCCGTATCCAGACACCAGACTGCCCCATCCTCGTGATACCGCTTCAGATCGGACGTGGCAAAATGCAGGGCCACATACGGGGAGAACGACCAGTCCAACATCCGTGTCGGCAGCCCGTGATGCTGAGCGACGGCCAGCAGCTCCCAGTCGTTGCGTTCATATTTCAGCGACGCGCGGGCGAACTTTTTGAAATTGCGCAGCAAATGCGACTCCATCCCTGTATTCTCGATCCTCATCAGACTGGTACTCAG
Organism: Paenibacillus sp. Z6-24; assembly: GCF_054161335.1. Lineage (NCBI taxonomy): Bacteria > Bacillati > Bacillota > Bacilli > Caryophanales > Paenibacillaceae > Paenibacillus > Paenibacillus sp. Z6-24. The sequence goes on from NZ_CP096398.1 coordinate 4,865,290, forward strand.
ATCAAAAGAAGCGCTATCCATGCCCCGGTACGCATAAGGGGAATGGAAGCGGCCATGTTCGGGATGAGGAGGAAAGTTAAACAGTTCTTCATGGAGGTCCAGCCAGCTTTCTGCAATGCTTACTCCATCCTCAATATATTTCAAAGGGAACACCTGCCCATTGTATTTGTATTTGACTCCTATCTTTCATTACACCACTTTTGCCCTTTTTAATGGGTAGTACAGGTATTTTTTACATAATCCTGCTGGATTCGGTAAAATCAATTCCGTCCTGGGATCATCATTTTATTCCGAAAAGGAGAGAATTTACATGCTCCCCAGTATTATGATGACGCTGGTTACTGCTGCATCTGCTGAAAAATATTCAGCATGGTGCTATCGGCAGGCTTCTTTTGCGGCTATAGGCAATTATATTATGTGGATTCGTCGGCTCCGATATCTAGAGCCTTACCGGAGACTCTGGACTGTCCGTCGATATCCTCGGTATCCTGCAGTGCAGGATCAGGAGACCCGTTGTCTACCGCCGGTGATGCAGGCTGGATATGGTAATCATCAGCCATTTCATTCAGGAACTGCGGATTGGCCCAAAGGGAATGAAGATCATTGCCGCTGCCCGTGCGGTACGCCTGCAGTCCGCTGTATTCCCTGCCTTTCCAGACCCAGGTGGAGCCAGAACTGCCGTCCTGTGAGAAATACAGGTTATGGTCTACAATATTACCGGAATTGCGGGTGTATTCGTTGTAGATCAACACCCCGGAAGTGCTGGCGACCATTATATTATTGCGAATTACATTGCTTCGGGTATCATACTGAAGCAGCAGCTGTCCATTGCCTGCTCCCAGTGTATCATTGTGATACAGCGTATTATTCACGATCCGGGAATCTGTCGTGGAGCCCCGCTCCTCATCGTAACCGCCCATGGCGATGCCCGTCTGCCGGTTGTTGTAAATGACATTGCTGCGCACCGTAATATGGCTCGTGCTCCGGCCTGCATGCTCGGAAGCAATCTCGATGCCGATATCGTTATCATAGGTATGATTCTGCTCGATAATGCTGTCTCTGCCCCCATCGACATAGATACCGCCCGCCGAGTTGCTATGATTTGGCAGCTTGGGCCCATAGGAAGGATTATGGTTGGACGAAATATGATAGATCCGGTTACCGCGGACAATGCCGCTGCGTGCCTGATCATACCGCACATCCGGAGATGTTCCTTCGAATCCGATCAGGTCAATCCCAATATTGTCGCTGTTGTAAATCCGGTTATTCGCTACCCGAAATCCGTCCACATTACCATTAATGACCAGCGACTCGCTGCTGCCGAGTACCAGATGATGCAGCTCATTGCCGTCGATCGTGATCTGCTTCAGCGCAGCAGGTGCCCGGTCGCCATATACCGCGATCCCGTGCGCATCCCGCCCTGTAAGATCCGGACCGGTCGGGACAGCCGTATTGACGATATAGTGTACATGATTGCCGGTCAGCTGAATCTGCTGTCCGCTGCCATGCACATAGATGCCGACCGGCACCGCACTGCGGGAATGGGTCTTGTAATTGCGCACTTCCAGACCCTGGATACGGATATAACTGGCGTTAGCGATATCGATCAGTCCCTGCAGCCCGCTCACCTTTACCCCGGTGCCATCCAGCACTGCCTGTTCTCCCGGATAACTGGCATATGTAATATAGCCTGCCGCAGCTGAGCCGGAGTGGCGAATATCCACCCGCTCCTTGTACACGCCGCCGCGAATATAAATCATACTGCCCGGACCCGCCTGATCGGCAGCATGCTGTATCGTCTTCCACGGCGCATTCATACTACCCGGTTGGGTGTCCCTGCCTCCGGGCGCGACATAGTATACAGTTCCCTGGCTGTCCTCTGCAGCTGCCGCCTCTATGTCTGCCGAATCTTGCGAAGAGGAACAGGCTGTCATTCCGGCTCCAAGGAGAAGGACGATGAGCAAACGGGCTGCCTTACTGGAATACCGAATCATAAGCCGCACCCTCTCTTTTTACAAATATTTACTTTTTATCCAGGTTCCATATACAATGAAGTATATAATGCACTCGCAGTGCAGCGAACGATACAAAATAATCAGCGATACATAATTGCCCTGTACTCTGTTCTAACCCACAATCAGGAGGAATGCTTGCTGCACAGCTTTATTTTGCCTTGAGTACATAAGGATAACGCGCCAATAGAGCGTATATAATCAGCGTCGGAATAATGACCAATAACAGCTTGGGAGCACTCAGAACCAGCATTACCCACACAATAGCTATAACCATAGTAAGAATACCGGTCACATGTCGCTTGGACCAGCGGTACATCACATGCCCCAATATCGCTACGAGCAGCGCCATGATGAGAATAATGCCTGACAGATAAACGATGCCCATTGGGAAGCTCCTCCTTCAACTCGGAATATCCCCAGTATAGCATTCCACTTTACAATTTGTGGAATTTGCGGGTGTATCCATAGACACGACAATATAAAAAATGCCAAAGTTCACGTTATAGATACGTCACTTTGGCATTTCATATTATGATCCAGAAGCTGTTTTTGTACAGAAATAGTATCCTTTTAAAAATGAATTGCAATAAATCTGACCCTAAAGGAATCCATTAAATAATCCGATGCTGCAGCCACTTCTTCCCATGGAATCGCCTCAGGAAAATAAGCCCGCGCACCGCCCATTCACAGTCCATCGCGATCCATACCCCGAGTACACCCCAGCCGAGCGTAACGCCCAGCACATACCCGAGCACGACCCGGAACAGCCACATCGACAGCATTGACACCATCGAGGTAAACTTGGCATCCCCGGCCGCCCGCAGTGCCGATGGTGTAATAAATCCGATCGCCCACAGCGGAATCTGAGCCAGCGTATTAATGAGCAGCACCCAGAAGATCTCATCGACAATCTCTGCCGGCGGATCAAACAGCGAGATCAGCGGATAGAACAGCGGCATAATAATCAGCCCCATCAATACAAAGGACATCGACGCCAGCACCAGGAACGACTTGGTGAACTTGCGGGCTTCGTCGATATTGCCGCTGCCGATACACATACCAACTACCGTAATAATCGTCAACGACAGTGCATTGGCCGGAATCTGCATCGCTCCTGCCAGCGCGGAACAGATCGCATTGACGGCAATCGCATAGGTGCCCATGCCGACGATAAAGATCTGGGTCAATATTTTCCCGCCGTTAAAGAACATCTGCTCGGTCGCAAACGGAAATCCGATAAACAGGATCTTTTTGAACATCTCCCATTTGACCTCGAACAGCTCACGCACCCGTACTTTCAGGTTCACGTCCATTTTGAACAAATAATACAGCGCACACGCGGCGCCGCCATACCGGGCAATATTGACTGACAGGGTCATTCCGAGCACACCCATATCCAGTCCATTGATAAACACAAAATTCAGCAGCACATACAGCAGGTTCATAATCAGCGATAACACCAGTGAAGCCCTCGTACTGCCCACTCCGCGCAGCGCTCCGCAGACCGCTTCCACAATCGCAATTCCGACAAAGGAAATACAGCTCCCGATCAGGTATGTACGTGCATGATCCATAACTTCCGCTTCGGCCGAGCCAAACAGCAGACTGAGCAGCGGCCCGTGAAAGGCAATCCCGATGATCGCCACAGCGAGTGCCAGCACCGAGACTGACGATACCGCACCTGCACTCGCCTGCGATACTTTGAGTTCATTGCCGTTGCCCCTGTACTGGGCGACGACGACCGTACCGCCTGTCGCTACCGCGATAAATACACTTAACAGGAAAATATTCAGCGAATCCACCATATTGACTGCACTGACCGCAGCTACACCTGCTGAGCTGATCATAGCCGTGTTGATCAGATTCAGCCCCATCACAAACGCTTGATCGATCAGAATCGGAATAAACAGCGCGATCATCTGGCGGTAATTCATTGTTGCTCCGGAAAAATGCTTTTCCAGCAGCCGTTGTGCCCAACTTGCCCGTATACTCTCTTCCATTTGTATTCACTTCTTTTTTTAGAATGACTTCCATTTAACTATAGTCTATAGTGCTGTTCCAGCGATTGTATTGTCAACCCATATCTGACAATTAGGAGCCCAATTCAAAGAAAGCTGTCAGCTGGTCAGGCTGTTTTTGCACGCCTGCAGCTGCTCAAACCATCCATCGTTCATCTCCGTCTTGAGCATGGCAAAGATCCGGTTGGCCTCCAGATGAATCAAAGGCTGCTGATCGTCATACAGCCAGCTGCTGAGACAGAATCTATTCCGGATTCATGGAATTCGACAAATTGGATTCTCCCAGTACGCCTATCAGGCAAAGCGCAGCGTATATGATGCAGCTGCGCATCTATTTCTTGTTCCTCATTTGAAAGGACGTGTTCACATTCTGATCTACCTTATATATCGTTGTCTGTTGTATTTAATCATAGTTCCGGCAGAGAAATAAAGAAGTGCACTCATCGAAGGGTACAAACTGAAGGAAACGGGTGTGTATGTAGCGGTGTGTTTATTGCTGTGAAGGAACATGGGGAGTGATACATTTACTATTTTTGAAAACAAAAAACTCATGAATCTCTACAAGAGAAATTCATGAGTCTATTTGTTAATGCTTAGGAATGCGGTCGAGAGGACTCGAACCTCCACGGGGGTAAGCCCACACGGACCTGAACCGTGCGCGTCTGCCAATTCCGCCACGACCGCAAATTAGTTAGTGAGCTGCATTACGCAATCACAAGGAATAATATATCATGCTTTTTCCAAAAGCACAAGCTTTTTCGCAAATTATTTTCAACCCCTTATTATTCATCAAAAAGTGGAAATAATCGGATGATATTCTGCCAATCGGGTAATAAATCTTAGCTCTATCCTACAATCCTGTACATCCGAAGAGGAGGTAAGACCATGGCTAACACAAGAGGCGAGAATCCGGAACGCGATCAGTATTTTGAGGATCGGGCAGGTACCGATCAAGCACGCTATCATGCTGTGCCGCATGACAACGGCTGGGCAGTCAAAGAAGAAGGTGTTGACGAACCGGTCCTGACGACCGATTCACAGTCCGAGGCGGTCGATGAAGCCAAGCGCCGTGCGGAAGAAGCCGGTACGATGGCCATCATTCATAACGAGCATGGACGCATTGAGGATCAGATCAACTACCAGGAGAACAAATAATTTGCAGATTATCACACGCCTATAGCCCGGCAGGCTTCCTCCAGAGGAAACCCGTACCGGGCTATTTTTAATACAGGCTGTAGACCTGATAGTAAAACTCATTCCAGACCCGCGTCTCGCCTGCCTGTACATAGTCCAGCCGGATCGTTACATGACCTTTGCCTGCCGTATAGGCAGCCGGAATCTCGTATTCATCCTCCAGCCAGCGTTTGTACGGATTGCGGTCGGCGGTATACCAGCTGCGCTCCTGCACGAGGATACCATCGACATGGACAGTGGCCTTTTGCTGGCCGGTCATCTGATCGGAGCGGCGCCGCAGTCGAACGCCCCGATTATCCGGACGGATCGATACCGTAAATTCGCTCCATCCCTCCGTCTCATGGCCGGTATCCGTGATCAGCACATCATCCTGGTCGCCTTCATAACAGGAGGTCAACGTATAATACCCGCGGCTGCCTGATGTCCGGTACTGGTGTATGCCTTCCGAAGCCTTGCAGCCGATATCCAGCTCATCCGTCAGCTCCATACCCGGTTCATCCAGCCCGTAATAAAGCAGTATGCCCGAATGACGCAAATACTGATTGTTATACTCTCCCGCCTCTATGCCAAACACCAGCTGCTGCTGAAAAGGATACACATCTCCGCTGCACAGCCGCACCATCGACCAGGGACTATCCGGCAGGCCATCATAACCGCTGGACGGATTCATCTCTGGCGGCGTCGGGAAGCCCCAGCCATAGTTGACCCAACTCTCCGATCCGTCACTCTCCACCTGCGGAGTTGCCCTGTCGTCGATATGGACGCGGACATCGCCTTCACAGCTGATCTGCCCGCTCTCCCTGCTAAATGCCGTTACCTGCCCTGCAACAAGATGTCCACGTCCCCTGATCTGCCCGATAATGCTGTCGGTTCCATGACTCGCTTGGGATGGATAATAATCGGATGAGCGAAAATAACCCGTCCGGCCCTGTGGATACAGTGCCTGAGGCCCTGCATGGTAGCGAATCTGCCAGCTGCCCAGCTCCACTGCCGCCGTTCCCCGGTTCACCAGTTCAATACGAGCACTTTGCCAGTACGGCATTGGGAAATACTGATACCACTGCCCATCCGCCGCCTGACCGTGGGACAGCAGACCAATCCGATTGTACCCCAGCTCATTACCGAAAAAGGCACCCAGCGGGCATTCCACATCCGCCTGCTCATGATTATCCCAGGTCATGCAGATCCATACCTGCATCAGCTCCGGCCTGGGGAAATCATTGATCGGCTCTGCCGGCTCCGATTCCCATTGTGCCAGAATGGCGGTAATGCAGCCGGCATCATGCTCATCCAGCAGTACCCTGCGCTCGCCTGCAGCCAGTGTCAGCTGCTCAACCGCTACCTCTCTCGCATCCCTGCCAGCGGGTTTGGGATCTTCGCCGGGATGGCCCCACATTTCCAGCAGACCGTTCAGGTCTTCCTGTCCGGTAAAGGTTACGATACCATCGGCTTCCCGGTAGGAGTGGTAGATCACATGCCCCCAGCCTCCGTCGCCTTTGGCCGCTCCTTTCAGCCGGATATCCGATGTGATCCGGCAGGAACGTTCATATTCCATCGGGACCCAGCTGCGCACGACCCGGATCGGCCCTCGCCCATTATCATCCGGTCCCATATAGGCATCAGCCAGTGGTGCGGTAAAAGGAGCTTTGTGACCAAACTCTGAATGCCGGATACGGAACCTCGGCTCGGCTTCTCCATCAAAATAAAACGAAAACGTCGGCTCCTCACTCTCGGGATACCGATGCTGTACAAAGTTATAAATACAGCCGGGACCATCTACATCGAAGATCACCCATTCCGATCCTTCCCGGTACAACCACCAGTCCCAGTCCTCATTGCCTCCCTGCTTGTCTATGCTGCCTTCATAGTGAACCTGCACGCCTTCACGCAGCAGCGGCAGCAGCTCGAATCGCTCCATTGCCTTCAGACCTTTGGGTACGTTATGTTCCGATTCCCTGTTTGATTTCATTTGCTTCTCCTGTTCTCCGTATATATGAACGGATAATAATGGATGGGACAATCGTATCTCATTGGTTGATTGGCATTCTTACATTTGGGTGGCATTACTGCAATCCATACTTTCCTCTACTCATTATAGAAGGTACGCTCTTCCCCCGGAATTGAACAATTTTCAGATGAGTTGAACATTTTGGTTTTTCGATTTACTTTTCGCATGCAAAAAGGCAACGATCCGGTTACAGATCGTTGCCTCTTTATTCCTATCGTTCACTATGCAGATGCAGGCGATTTGCCTGGCATACTGTTCGTTATTTGGAGGACAGCTCGGCCAGCTGGGCTGGTGTCAGGCCGCCTTCGAATACTTGCAGTTCATCCAGTTCCCCTTTGAACGGAGCATCCCAGTAGTTGACACCGAGTCCAAAGCTCGCGTTGTCCGTGGCCGAGAAGCGATCCGGGAAGCCGGTGCCGGTAAAGGTTTCTTTGCCGTTCACATATACGGTCACCACACCCTGATCAACCGAGAAGGCCAGATGGCTCCACTCCCCTGCCGGAATCTTCATGCCGGTGCTGGCATCGTACCATGGCGCACTGCCGGCCCACAGCATGGTGTTATCTCCAGCTGTGCCGCGCGGCAGCAGGCTGATCCAGTGCTCACTGTCTGCTGCACCGAAGAATGCCGGTGAGTACACGTTCAGCTGCTCCGGCTTCACCCACATGGAGACCGAATACGAATTGCTGTGAATCAGTCCATTCGGCAGACGAATGCCTGTCGTACCATCCAGTACAGCGGATTGTCCGCGCACGCCTTCACCATACGTGATGGTGCCAACGGTTGCCGGACGATCGAGGCGATCACCTGTCAGTTCACCCGCGCCATGCTGGCCGGTACTGTCGTTTAGATTCCGATCGAAGCTGTACTGTGCCGTCAGTTCTGCATTGACGTAAGGCAGTACAGTAACGTCAAATGCCTTGGTACGTGTCTCATTGCCGCGGGTAATACGCGCCGTCAATGTTACCGATACAGCCGAGCTGCCCGATGCCGGACGTGTCACCTGACCGTTCGCAGCAATCACTTCTTCATTGGAAGAAGTCCAGCTGATGACTGTACCGCGGCTGCCGACTGCGGGCAGTTCCAGATTGGCTGTAATTCCTTCTGTACCATCCAGCTTCAGTTCACCATATACATCTGCGATAACCTGCGTATCCGAAGCATCCGGCAGACGGCTGCCCCAGCCCATCGTCGCCTGATCGGACAGTGCGGTGAATGTCATGACATACTGCTCAGACATCGGGTCCCAGTCCTTGACGAATACACCGGTATACTTTTTGCCGCCAATCGTCAGTTCTGCATCATTGGTGCCTTTTTTCTTCCAGGTACCCTGAAGTTCGCCGGTGATTGTATGATCTTCATTGAGACGGATTGCGCTCGCTTCCTTGATCGCCGCGGAAGAATCGCTGCCATGATCGACAAACTGATAGTCACCGGTGATCATTTTATCGCTGACTTTGGCTTCCTTCTCGCCTGCATAACGATATGGTGAGACGACTGGCCAGCCTTCTTTATTGATAAACATCTGGTGGATGCGCAGTTCATGCTCTTCGCCGCGTCCCGGGAAGCGGGTATGGAAGACGAGGAACAGCTGTCCGGTCTTCGGATCGGTGTAGACGGAGTTGTGTCCCGGAGACACATAGCCGTAATCCTGCTCTTTGCCCGGATCGCCTACTTTGCTGTCGAACAGGAAGTTACCGATCAGCTTGTTGCCGTACTCGTCATTGCTCGTATTGGCCGGCCAGGTCGCCTGGTGACCTCTGGCATCCACATATGGACCATCCGGGGACTGGGAGCGGAATACGCGCATATTATAACCGCCGTTCGCGGCCAGTCCGCCGTATGTCATGTACAGATAGAAGTAACCGGTATCCTTGTTGTACTGAATGTACGGTCCTTCACCGGACTTGCCGTAACCACCGGCAATCTTAATGCCAAAGTAGCGGTCGATCATGCGACCGTCCTTGGTTTTGCCGTCTTTGCCCGGATAGATCGGCTTGCCGGTCTTCTGGTCAACTTCCATTACGAAGATACCGCCAGACCATGAACCGTAGGTCATCCACATTTTGCCTTTGGCATCGTAGAAAATGGTCGGGTCGATGGCATTCGGATACTGCTGGTTGGCATAGGAGCCGTTTTCGTTAAACCAGGCCGGATTCTCGGCACTGATTTTTTTCTGGTCGATCAGCGTTTTGATATTCGTGTTGGTCCACTGCTTGTCTACCTGGCTGTTGGCATCAAATGCTTTGTCCTTGGTGAACCCGGTATAGATAAAAGTATCTGTGTATTCATATGGCCCTTCGATATTCTTGGATACCGCCATGCCGATCGCAGAACGGATATACGTGGATGAAGTAGAATAATACAGCGTATAGGCGCCTTTGGAGCCATCTTTATTTACATACTTGGGATTCCAGATCACATCCGGTGCCCATACGGCAAAGCCGCCTTTGCTGTCGGCATCATTTTCACCGGCCCATTTAAAAGAGCCTGCGAGCGTTTTGGACAAATCACCGTATAGCGTATTGCCCGGCGTGGTGTAACCGTTTGCAAAATTGGACCAGTGCATCAGGTCCGTTGACTTGGCTGCCGATATGTGGGAACCGAATACATAGAACGTATTGCCTGTTTTGATAATGGAAGGATCATGGACAGTGGCATTGGAGAATGTCGGCTCTCCCGGTGGATTCTCTGCCTTGGCTGCAGATGCCTGTTCGTTGGCGGTTACTCCTGTTACAGATACCGCGAGTGAGAAAGCCAGTGTTGCTGCTGCGAGCCTTTTGGTTACATTTTTGCGCATTCGTTAATCCCCTCTCGTCTTGCTCATGATTGATAATCTATGACTGATTCATATGACTGTTGATATCGGTCTGACTGCTCGTAGTAACTTGGAAAATGAACTGCCTCCATAACTCTAAATGATTGAAATCAATTCTCTTCTTCTCATATCGAAGCTTATGAAGGCAGTATATCTTAACTACTCTGGTTCAGTTGATGCTTATTGGTTCAGACGCAGCACAAGCACATTGACCGAGCTTGCCGGCAGATCCAGTACAACGGTATCGCCATTCAGCTGAATAATCTGCTCGGATGGAACGACCTGTTCATTGTTTTTCTTATTCACATTCGGTGTATGCAGCAGGGAGACGTCACCGGTCAGTGTGATCAGCTGCGCCTCTGCCTGCACGTTCAGTTCCTCCAGATTCAGACGGGTCGCCTTGTCAGCGGCATCGGCATTGACCAGCTTCACATACACATGCTCATCATCCCGGGTCACGGAATGGAACACTTCGCGGTTGTAGGCTTCCAGCTTGTAATCCAGCACTTTGCTGCTAGTCTGGCCATCGGTGTAGGAACAGATCAGATTGCGACCAGTCTCGCCGCCATAGTCGACAGTGATTACATACTCCGTACCATCGGTGAGCGGCTCATAGCTTGCCGCTCGCAGGTTGCCGGCTGCCGTACTGGAAGAATAATCGCCCAGTGTGTAGCCTTCGATGCCCTGCTTGTACACTTTGACTCCGGTTGCATCGCCATTGTAGCTGATTGCGTACTCGGTCACGTCCTTGGTATCCGGGTGAATATCGGTCAATCCGGCGCCGATATAGAATCCTTCCGGACCACTCAGACGAGTAGCGGTCACTTCGACCTTGTAGTTGGTCCAGTCGTCATTCAGCAGGTACAGACCGTTCAGACCGCTGCTCTGTGCGGACAGAATCAGTCCACGCTCCGCATCCACCGTGTATCCGGCAGAACCCGGAATAACCTGCCACGCCGGATTGAGTTCTGCGGTAAAGTCCTGTTCCAGCAGCACACTGCCATCGGCGTTGGAAGTGACTTTGACATGCTTGACAGCGATCTTCGCATTGCCTGTGGCGATCTCGATACCACCGCGCGGGATCAGCTCCAGCTGACGGCCGTGCTTGTAAGTCGAGAAGGATGTATCCAGCACTTTGTGTCCCAGATATTTGGCAAACAAATGCTGTACATAATAGTTTGGCGTATACCATACCGTCTCATCATCGAACCAGATGCAGTCCGGTGTCCAGCGGTAGGTGCCATCGGTCAGCACTTTGTTGAACAGCGGCGCATAAGCGGCGAGACGCACCACATCGGCATTTTTCTCAAATCCAGTCATAACAGCCGCTTCGCCGATCGCACCGGCCAGCGTATTTTTGTCGGTCGATGCATATTCACCGACAAATACTTTGGATGTCTCCTGCCAGTTGATGCTGCCGTCGGCGTTGTACGCTCTGTAATAGTAGTTATAACGGTCTGCATTATTGAGCAGATACTCGTTGGAACGGTAGTAGTGCTCATCCGCAATCGTATCCATATAGTTGTCTTCCTTGGCATACCAGGTGACGGTTTCTTCAATGACTTTGTCCCGGTCGGCAAAAGCGACTTCAGCCGATCCTTCCAGATTGCCGCTCAGGAATTTCCAGCCCTGCTGGTACGCATCATCATCAGCCTGTGCGCCAACGGTGGAGATAATGTTCAGCTCATGATTAGGATAATGCTGTGCCATATATTCGTCGATCGATGTCTTGAACACCTCAAAGTTGGCAAAGAACTCGGTACCCCAGTTCTCATTGCCGACTCCCAGATAGCGCAGATCAAATGGAGCTTCATGACCCATATGCTTGCGCATCGCTGCCCATTCGTTATGTTCAAAGTCCATGCTGATCGCAAAGTCGATCAGGTCGGTAAAGTTCTTGATATAGTAATCACGCAGCTCGCCGCCGGCCGGATGTGCATAGTCGGAGCGTGCCTGGCAGAGTACGCCGCAGGCCATAACCGGCAGCGGTACCGCATTCAGATCCTCAGCCAGCTGGAAATATTCCATATAGCCAAGTCCCATCGTCATCATGTAGCCCCAGACGTTGAAGTTCTCTTTACGCAGCTCGATATCGCCTACGGAATCTTTCCAGTCATACACATTGTCCCAGATAAAGGAACCTTCCGAGATACAACCACCCGGGAAGCGCAGGAATGTCGGATGCATGTTCACGAGTGCGTTGACCAGATCCTTGCGCAGACGGTAGTTCGGGTTGCCGGTATAGTTGGCATGAGCGGATGGAGAACCTTCTTCTTCGCTCGCTCCCCATACATCCTGCGGATACAAAGAGACCATGTCGATCGAGATTTCCCCGTCAAAGGTCAGTGCCAGCTGTCCAAGCACCTGCGTGGAGCCTGTCAGGGTGATCTTCTGCTCCACTCCGTATTTGCGCCAGGTTCCGTCGCCCTGTACCTGTACAGTCACCGAGTCACTCGCCGGCTCACCGTCCGGTGTCTGCAGCTGCAGCGTGATCGTTCCGGCATTCTCTGCCTTGGCCCAGATTGTAAAGTCATAACGGGCATCACGCTGGATAAACATCGCGCAATTATTGTTCGTATCGTTGAATCCGCGGTTGATAATCGTCGCTCCATCAGCCACGGTCACATAGTAGGAGTTCACATCAGGATCACTCACGCCAAAATGCTCGTTCAATCCGCCGCTGCTCTGCGGGGTCATCCGGTCGGTATCACCGTACCAGGCGAATAGGGGCTCACGGTTGCGGCCGGTCGAGCATCCGCATTCGCCGGAGGCATGGGAATACGTATCAAAGGCAAACGATTCAAAGGAGCGGTTCTGCACCATTTCCGCATAGATCCCACCATCTGCCGCATTGTTGATATCCTCGTAAAACAGACCATACATCACTTCGCTCACATCGAGCACTTCACGGCTGCCATGAATCGTCAGTGTATACGGCGGCAGATCCTTCGGCAACACCGAGACATCAAAGCTCTTCTCCAGCGTGCTCTCTCCGCGCGTCATCGTCGCTGTAATCGTTACGCCTTCGGCAGCACTGACCTGCTGTACCTGACCGTTATGCGCCAGAATCTCCGGACGGCTGGATGTCCAGCTGACCTGTACTCTGCCACCCATGAGGGCCTGCGGAAGTGTCAGATCACGTGTAATGATCGTCGTTGGGAAGTCCAAATACTTGTCCCGTGCCAGACGGGTCACTTCTTCATCGGTCAGCGAGTCGCACATGACCTCGATCACTTCATCTTCGGACAATCCAGCCTGATACACCCGGAAATCTGCGATCGCGCCGGTATAATCATCATCCGCCGCGAACTGGGAGCGTCCGATGTAATTGCTGTTGTAATTGCCTTCTTCGGTAAATGTAGCAAACCATGCACGCAGACGGGCATAATTGCCGCTCGATGTCTGGCTGATCGTGCCGTCTACAGCCACTTCGCCATTCACATAGACGACCGGACCGGCACTGCTCAGCGTTCCGCCTTCGGTGCCTTTGACCGAGATGGCGACATGCATCCACTCGTCGCGTACAAATCCTTTACCAGGATCGACCGCCAGATCGCCGTCTGCTGTCAGCGTCCCGCGCATCTGACGCGTGAGGAACAGAGATGGCTTGCCCTCTCCGCCGCCAAAGTCAAAAATACGTTCCCAAATGCTCACACCCATGCCAAAGTTCACCCATGCGGTTACCGTCAGACCTGTGTTATCGCTTACATCTTTGAGCAGATCAGCAGGCAGTTGTATGTAGGAAGAACCATTCGCTCCACCAGAAAATGTGGCTGCCTGGCGTCCATGTACCTCTTTTACTGCAGGAAGCGAATTCCCGGAAGCGGTTGCATCATTGCCCATTGGGGAGCTGTCTTTGCCAATATGACTGGCATTGTCGAATTTGTACTGTGCAATCAGTCGATCCTGGATATGTGTCATTTGCAATGCTCCTATACTTTATATTCTTAATATTTATATTAATATATTAATGTAATTATATTCTATAAAGTCATACTACTCTATATTGAGGGTGTTTTTCAACTCTTTTTCAGTAGAAGAGCGGTTTTTGTAGAAATAATCGTTTATACATTTGCTGATGAGTGGATGCCCTGTTGAACAGGTATAGGCGCCTTGGTTAGTTCGTTTAAACAGCAGCAAATTAAAAGGGACTTCATTCAGCCGCTCTGGAAAGGGATTGGTCCACGTCCTCCGGTTAAGACTGGAGATCTTGAATAACCGCTGTTCGCGGTTGATTTCCAGTCTTAAATGTCATCCTTTGGACCAATTCCCTTTCCTCCGCTCTGTGCGTGAACTATATTGGGTGTTGTCTTGGTCAGTTGGGGAGAACGTTAAAGAGCCTCTCGCTGGTTAGGCGAAAGGCTCTTATGTGTATGGATACGCTGTATTGCAAAGTCACCCGGTGTGCACGAGCGATTACACGCGTTTGAGTTCGATCCACTCGATCTGCATGCCTGGCTTGACGAATTCGAAAGTCAGTTCGTAGATGCCGGTTGCCAGTTCGGCTTTGACCAGCTTTTGACGCAGCCATCTGCCTTCGGTGCCATTGGTCTGGATGGTGGTGACGACTTCGCCGTTTAGCATCAGGTTGCAGGCGCTTTGGGCCAGTTCGGTATCCGGGGACATGACATGGGCGAAGAGGCGGTAGACTCCCGGCTGGTCGACATGGATGAGCGTAGCACCAGCTGTATCGACCGGAATCTGACGGTCTTCTGTCGCTGGCTGGGCCTGATCGACAGTAAATGAGGCATTTGCCTTATACGCGTTCACTGTCTCCTCGATCACCTGATTGCGGGCAAATACCGGGGCCTGAATCAAGAAATGGCAGATATTGATCGCACTGCGCTGAAGTTCGCCGCGGGTCAGTGTGCCGTTCGCCAGCGATTCGATCGTGTTATCGCCCCATACATTCGTCTCGGCGCCATAGTTGCTGACGACCATGTACAGATCATTCTGGGCGCGTACCATGGCATTGGTGTTTTTGCGATCAGCCGGTCCGCCATTTACGACATCGTTCATAATCGCCCACCAGTCGGTCATAACGATGCCATCGAAGCCCCATTCGCCGCGCAGGATCGTCGTATTCAGATCATAATTGGAAGCGGCCCAGTGTCCATTTACCGGATTATAGGAGGTCATGATGCAGTTGGAACCACCCTGCTTAACTGCGATCTCATAGCCTTTCAGATAGATTTCGCGCAGCGCACGTTCGGATACGACCGCATCGACTTTACTGCGATACTGCTCCTGGTTGTTGCAGGCGAAATGCTTCAGCGTGCCATTGGAGCCGCCCTTCATAATACCGCGCACACAGGCAGCGGCCAGCTGTCCGGTCACCAGTGGGTCTTCGGAAAAGTACTCAAAGTTCCGTCCATTGAGCGGACTGCGGTGAATATTCATACCCGGTCCGAGCAGTGCATCGACATTGTTGCGTACCAGTTCCTGTCCTTCCAGCACGTACATTTCCTCGACCAGTTCAACATTCCATGTCGATGCCAGCAGTGTACCGATCGATACCTGGGTGGACTTGTCTCCGCTGTCCATTCGGATACCGGAAGGGCCATCTGCCGTACAACCGACCGGAATCCCGTAACCCAGCAGACTGTCACTGACCCCGCCAAATGCGGATGCCGTACCCGGAGTCACGAGCGGACTGCTCATGCCTTCCCCGCGTACAATTGCGGCCAGATCCTCATCGCTCAACTGGGCGATAAAGTCCTCCATGCTGACCTTGTGCTCCGCCACATCTCTCAGCTTGTAGCCCCGGTCTCCCGTCTGCTTCAACTGTACAGGCAGATTCTGGCGAACCCGGTCAGCCAGCGACACCTGCTGGCGCGGCACTTCGGTATATGTCACCTCATAGGTTCCATTGTCCAGACGGCGTCCCGGCTTAATCCGGTTAAAGGTCACAGTCGGCGCCATCGCTTCCTGCAGCTGCTCCACTACCTGCAGCTCGCTGAGCACATATCCGTCGCTATCAGCGAACGGAACAGCAACCAGCTCACGAATACTGGTGCCTGCATGGAAATGATATGTACCTGCTTCCAGTACATATGCGTGCGCATGTCCGGTAATGCCGCTGTCATCGTACGAAGCCATGCCATGCACCGGGAAAGCAATCACCAGCCGCTCCGATTCTCCCGGCTGCAGCAGCCCTGTTTTGCCAAAAGCAGCCAGCGAACGTACCGGCTGACCGAGCTGACCCTGCGGCGCTTCATAGTAGATCTGCACGACTTCTTTGCCGGCATAGATCTGTCCAATATTAGTCACCTGTACCCCGATTTCGATAAATTCCTGTCCATCACGGC
Organism: Paenibacillus sp. Z6-24; assembly: GCF_054161335.1. Lineage (NCBI taxonomy): Bacteria > Bacillati > Bacillota > Bacilli > Caryophanales > Paenibacillaceae > Paenibacillus > Paenibacillus sp. Z6-24. Next base: position 4,881,651 of record NZ_CP096398.1, read on the forward strand.
TAACCAGCTGCGCCTGCTCCGGCTGTACATCAAACGACGTATACGACAATCCATAGCCAAACGCATACTGTACCTTCTCGGGCGCAAATGTCTCAAAGTACCGGTAGCCCACATAGATGTCCTCTTCATATAGACTCTGGTGCTCGTTGCCATAGTTTTTCGTCGACGGATAATCATCGATGGAATACGCGATCGTATCCGGCAGTTTGCCGCTCGGCGTCACTTCCCCGACCAGCACATCCGCGATCGCATTGCCGCCCTCCATACCGCCATGCCAGGAATAGATAACGGCTGAGATCGGATGGATATGACTCTTATCCTGTACCCAGCTCATGTCCACGATATTGGATACATTGAGTACGACAGCAGTCTGTTCAAAATGAGCCGTCACCTGCTTCAGCATATCCAGCTCTTCATCCGTCAGACGGTAACTGCCCGGCGCATCCGCATTATCCTTGTCTTCCCCGGCGGTGCGTCCGATGACGATAATGGCTTTGGCCGACTGCTGTCTCGCCTGGGTGACCAGCTCACTTGTCAGCGGCATTTCCTTCTGGTGCCACGGCTCGGCTGCCCAGCCCCCACCACCGTTATCAAACGGATTCTCACCAATCCACTGCTCGTATACCTGTGCCAGCTGCTCATTGACGGTGATGCCCGGCTTGCTGCGCAGCCCATCCAGCAGATTGGTCGTATACGCCACATTTACACTGCCACCCGATCCTGTACCACTGCGGTAATAATCGACCTGTACCCGGCCAAAAATCGAAACGCTTTCATCTTTCTGAATCGGTAGAACCTGATTGTCATTTTGCAAAAGCACGGCGCCTTCGGCAGCAACCTTGCGGCTGAATTCAGCAAATCCCTCAAGTGGGACCCCGATTTGTGAAATGGTTGGTGTAGTCAATATATTCCCTCCTGAATCGTAAATGGTCTGGTGGCTAAGTGTCATGATGAGGATGATGTGCTGCATAATCTCTTCTACCATTATGTACGCAACAATTCGGAAAATGCAAAGGCTTACATTCCTATATGATAAATGGCTGGCTAGTTGTGGCTGATTTGTGAGCTGTACGGGTGTGCAGAAAAATGGCAGTAGTTAGGGAACGCGACGGGTGTAGCAACTGCCGCTCCGGGAAGGGATCATACCGGCGGCCTCCGGTTAAGAATGGATATTTTGAAATACCGCTGATCGCGGTGAATATCCATTCTTAAATGTCGACCTATGGTATGATTCCCTCCCCTGCGCTCCGTGCGTTTTATTGCATGTCCTCTGTGTTCATACTTCGTATTTTATTGCCGTATACCGTATAAAATGATATACCACTTTGCACAGAATGCATACGCACAGAACGAAAGAAAGGAAATAAGGGAAATGGACGACCTTTAAGCCTGGAGATCTTCCTTCACTCCTAATATTCAAGATCTCCAGGCTTAACCGGAGGACATTCCCTTATTCCTTTCTGAGTGGATGAAGCATCCCACCATACACATATTACTACACAGCACACTTTACTATTTCAGACTCAAAACAAAAAGGCACCGCAGCAATAACAGTGCCTTTCATTAGAACACTTGGCTCCCATAACCATACAAATTACAGTATGCAGACGGTCTCCTGTTCAGCAGCAGACAGCCGTGGAAAATTATAATTTACCGATCCCGATGCACGATGTAATCGAGCAGATGCTTCAGGAAAGGCACTTCCTTCGGCAGGTTACGCAGCGCCTCCATAGCGCAGCAGTAGTGATTCCACATCTCTTTCTGGGCGTCCTCTTCCCCGAGAATGGAGACAAAGGTGGAGTTGTTGTTCTGCGCGTCCTGACCGACCGGCTTGCCGATGACCCGTACATCGCCTCCGAGATCGAGCAGGTCGTCCTTGATCTGAAAGGCAATGCCGGCGTGGTAGGCGAATGTCTGGAGCACCTGAATCTCCTCGTCCCCGGCCCGGGCGAGCAGTGCAGGCATCACGAGCGAAGCTTCAAAGGCTACGCCGGTTTTATAAAAGCAGATCGTATTCAGCTGTTCGAGCGTCAGTGCCTGACCGCGGGCCTCCAGGTCCATCGCCTGGCCGGTGCAAAGTTGTTCCGCTTTTTCGGTGGAATATTGCATCAGGTTCAGCACGGCTCTGGCGTCGAATCCATCCATCGAGGACTGCTCACGGATACTTTTCTGGATGAGGAACAATCCGCTCAGCTCGGCAGTGGCGCTGTTGTGCACTTCATGCAGCGTTGCCCGGCCCCTGCGGGTCGGCGCATTATCCTGGGAAGGCAGATCATCGAAGATCAGCGAAGCGGTATGCATGTATTCGAGCGATCGCAGCAGAGGCATAAGCGCCTGTGCATCCAGTCCGTAATGATGCACGCCCATCACCCAGGCGAGGATCGGGCGCAGCCTTTTGCCGGAGCCTTCGAGACTGTAGTTGGCTGCGTCGATGAGCCGTTCGTTCATCGGCAGCAATCCCTGCTTTTTGTCCAGCAGCAGCGTGTCGTTGATCTGCTGTCTCACGGTCTGAAGAGTCTGCTGGAAGTGCTCCTGCTCTTCCCGATCCTGCTTGAGACTGTTCAGCATCTGGTCGCGCAGCAGTTTGTCAAAGAAATCCACATCCTCTGCCTTGGACACCATCTGCTGGATCAGCCGGTTGAATGCCGGGATGCCTGCTGTCAGAATGCCCATGGTCTCATCGTATTTGGCATCACCGAGACGAACGCGCGCACGCTTGAGTCCGTTAATCGCCCGGTCCAGAATCACTTCGCGGGTTCGGTGGTCATTGCCGTATACATTGTGGATCAGATGGGCGATAACCGCCCAGTACAGTTCAAAAGGGTTGACCAGATCGCTGCGCTGGCTGTGGTATTTGAGATAATACGTATACGGCGTAACCGAGCCGGCCTCCATATCGTCGAACATATCGGCAAAATCATCGGCCAGCTGGTTATAAATGCCGTAGCAGAACATCCGATGGTCGAATCCCTCATCCTCCGGCGCACCGATAATGGAACGGGCCACTAGCCTGGAGCAGGATGATTTAAGAATAACCGGAATGTACAGCTCTTCATTCGTATAGCGGTTATTATTCAGATCCCGTGTCCGATCGATATCCTGAGACTGGAAGAATACATACGATTGTTCAAAAAAGATCCGCTGCGTTCCTGGCTGCTGACGGCTTTGAATATACTCAAATGCTTCCCGCAGCTCGGAATGGATATACCGGATCAGCTCCAAATGATTGCCCGACCAGTCGCCCAGCTTGGGTACCGTGCCGGTCAGCAGCGCGGTGCGGATCAGACGCGAATACTGCTCTTTCTCCTGCACGGTGAGCAGCGTGGAATCAAGAATATCATCTACAAAAGGATACGTCAGTCCGTAGGAATAGCCGAGGCGCACCGCTTCATCCAGACGGCGGCTGCGCTCTGCCTGCGGCACGCTATCCTCCATCTCCTCGATCGCATGCAGCACGACGCCGACAATGATCTTGATCAGCTTGCGCTGCGCCTGCTCGGCACTCAGCTCTTCCGGAATATGGGCAGTGACATTCTTCAGCTTGTTCATCATCCAAATGATCGCCGGCTCAATGTTTTCCTTTTGCGCCCAGCGGTAGACACCATCCATACTCATGAACATCATAATATCGCCCTGTGGACCGGCTTCGGGATTCACGAGCCGCTTGCGCAGGCTGGCGATCACTTCCTGAATCCGTGCTTCCGTTTCCGGCGAATCCAGCGCACGACCCAGATCGCGCATATAGATGTACGATACACTGCGGTTCAGATAGTTATCCAGTTTGCCGGTGATGTTCAGCCACTGGATGTACCGGTGGTAGTCTCTGGCATCCGGCGCTTTTTGGCGGGAAAAGCGGGACAGCCAGGAATTCAGCGGAATATGGTTCTTTTTCCAGAGGTGAAAATCATCGGTCAGGGACGATATATACGTCTTGGCATTCACCTGCTCGTACAATTGTGCAAAGTAGTCCGCAGCCTTCTGCTCAGCCAACTGGTAACCGGTATCCGCGTAGTTTATAAATTTCTCATTCATCAGAAATCCCTCAAATTCTATTTAATAGTCATCCGGTACGTTTCCGAAGGGACATGTCAGTTAAGCGTTACTTGTTATATTTAATAATCAGGGATAATCGGGATACAGAGGCCTGATCCCATTCGGATGGTTCGCATCATGTAGTAGTCGTAGACGTTCATATGTACAGGATAATACGGGAAAACAGGAATGGGGTTACGAATTGCTCTCTTTCTCCTTCTATCGTCAGAAATGAGTCGGAAATCAACAAAACCACCAACCGGACTGCGGCTGATGGTCTGATGGTGGTATGGGGTACCGATAACGGTTAGGCTTGCTTAACAATCTCATCTAATTCACTTTTGAGTAAAAGGTAGCGATGCACACTTCGCATGATCGGCACCTTGGTCAGCTTGTTTTTATCGACGTAGACCTTCATTTGATCTTTGGACATACCCAGTAGAGCTCCCGCTTCCGAGACCGTTAATACTACTTCATTACTGGTCGCGTTAAAGGTTTCTTTCACTTTCAGATTCCAGTCCTTGAATACCTGCATAGATTGGCAACCCTTCCTATTCGCAGCCAAAAACGTTTCCTGACCGAATCATTCCATTATATCACATTTATGTTGTGTTTTTCTTCAAAATCTGCTGGATTTGAAGATTTTGTCGTTGATGCAGGAGGAATTTCGTTTCTGTGTTTATTTAGGTATGGGTAGCTTACACCGCTGCGAAAAGAGATTCTACCACTTCCTCCGGTTAAGAATGGAGATCATGAATGACCGCCTGCAGCAGTCGATCTCCATTCTTAAATGTCGGGCGTCGGTAGAATTCTCTTTTCTTCGCTCTGTGCAGGGAGTGATCCCACATCTTAAACCCGGATCTGCTGTTCGTTCTCCATCCTTTCCCGATCTCTGAAAAATTCGATTTTATCATCCACTCTTCGCAGTGCGCGCTCCAGTTCCTTTTGCTGCTCCACGATCCGGGCGCGGTAAGTCTCCATAAATTCGCGGCGTACCCGGGCGGTGCTGGCCCCGCTGTCACCCATAGCGATGAACTGCTGCATTTCCTTAAGCGGCATTCCCATATCCCGAAAATACCTGATGATCTGAAACCATTTGATATCCGATTCCGTGTATTGGCGGTAGCCGTTGCCATCGCGCTGTATCCCGTGAACCAGACCCATCTGTTCGTAATAACGCAGCGTATGCACGCTCAGTCCTGTCTGTTCGGCAGCTTGTTTACTTGAAAATATCGTCTCCATGTTTTTAGTATACTTCCGCAATCCGGGTATTGCTATAGAGTGAACTCTATACTTTATGCTGAACCGGTAAGTGAATTTCGATCCCATAAGGAGGATTTACCGATGAAAGTATTTGTAACAGGAGCAACAGGATTTGTAAGCACTGCGGTGCTGCAGGAATTGTTCAAGGCAGGGCATGAAGTGACCGGTCTCGCGCGGTCGGACAAGGCCGCAGACCTACTAAACGCAGCGGGCGCAGCCGTCCATAGAGGTTCACTTGAAGATGCCGACAGTCTGCGCCAGGCGGCCAGGGAAGCGGACGGTATTATCCATCTCGGCTTTATCCATGACTTCTCCAATTATGCAGCGGCCAATGAGATTGACCGGCTGGCGATCGAAGCGATGGGCAGGGAGCTGGAAGGTACGGGCAAACCGATCATACTGACTTCGGGCGCGTTGATGCTCGCTCCAGGGCGTATCGGTACGGAAAAGGATGAGCCTTCTCCACATGCTATCCGGTATGCGGAAAAAGCCGTTCCTGCACTGGCTGAGCGTGGTGTACATGCATCCATGGTCCGACTGGCGCCTTCAGTACATGATGTGGGAGATTACGGATTTGTGCCGACTTTAATCGATATTGCACGCGCTAAGGGCGTATCCGCGTATATCGGTGATGGAAGCAACCGCTGGTGTGCGGTGCATCGCCTGGATGCGGCTGTGCTGTTCCGCAAGGCACTGGAAAAGGCAGTACCCGGTACGCGTCTGCACGGTGTGGATGAAGGAGAGATTCCGTTTCGCGAGATTGCCGAGGTGATTGGGCAGAAGCTGAATCTGCCGGTCGTAAGCATTACTCCGGATGAAGCAGCCGATCACTTTGGCTGGATTCATTTTGCCGCGTCTGCTGATATGCCGATATCCAGCATGCTTACCCGTGAATGGATGGATTGGACACCGGTACAGCATGGCCTGATTGCCGATCTGGAGCAGGGACATTATTTTACTACATCCTGATCGTTGTGATGTAGTCGGATATTCGATTTTTCGGGTTCGGATACAGGTTCAGATGATGGTGTTCCTGCTGTGATCTTGTTATACAAAATGCACCCCTGCATGCTCATTCGTTAACCTGTACGGTTATGCAATGAGCATTTGCAGGGGTGCATTTATTTTATAATATACTATTTCGTCTACAAGCTGATTTCATTATTCGGTCTGTTTAACTCGCGACTGGATGGCAAAATTCTGACTGCCCTCCCGCTGGCTGATCCATCGGTTTATTGTACTTGACTATTTTACTCTGCCAGCTTGTATCCGCAGTTTGGACAGAATTTGGAACCTTCATTTTTGGTGCCGCAGTTCGGGCAGAAGTTGGGCTTGATTCCGCCTTCGGCAGATGATGGAGTCGGCGCATTATTTTGCCCGCCACCCGTCTGCTGACCGGAAGAGGGATTTTGTCCTTGATTGGCATTGGACGGATTTGGATTACTTCCATTCATATTCTTCATCATTTCGTTTGCCATATTCATGCCCATCATCATACCGGCCATATCGGCCGCCGTACCGCCGCCCTGCACTTTACCCGAAGCGATGCCGTCGGTCATGCTGACCTGCTGGTATTTCTGCATATTGCCGATCATCTCGTGGGAAGCGGTCTTAGTGATCATATCCTGAATCTCCTGCGGATAGTTGAAGCTCATCACCTGAAAGCCGGTAATTCCGATCCCGATACTCATCATCTGCATATCCAGATCTTCACGAATACCATTCGCAATATCCGATGCATTGGCCTGCAGATTGAACATGTCCTTGCCTTCCCGGCTGATCCATTTCATGAGCAGCTGATCCAGTACGGCGGTGATACGGATTTTGACATCTTCGACCACGTAGCTCTGCTTGATTCCAGCTACCTTATCGATCAGGGCGACATAATCGCTGACTTTAAAATTAAACGTACCGTTCGCACGAATCGGCATCCCGCCCGGCAGCTGCGGCGTCGGAATCAGGATCGGACTCTGCGTTCCCCACCTCACCGTAAATTCCTTCGTATTCACGAACAGCACTTCCACCCGCATGCCGCTGTTGAAGCCGAACTTGAACCCTTTGAGCGTGGACAGGAACGGAATAATATCCGAATCCACATCAAAGGAACCTTCGTCCTTGAAAATGCCTTCCACTTTACCGTTATTCAGGAAAATGGCATCCTGACCGGAGCGGATGATCAGCTTGCTGCCTTTTTTGATCTCGCGGTTGTTCCATTTCCAGAAAATCATATCGTCTCTGAATTCTTCCCATTCGACTACATTGGCAAACTGGTTTCTGAAAAATCCCATATTCCCGCATCCCTTCTGTTTGAATATTCATGTACACATCCTAGCCGCCTTGTTGGCTGGCTGCTTGCTATAGGTTCACTGTATATCTGGACTTTTGCCTTGAACGACTGATTAAAAGGAACCCCGGCTGCCGCTGTGCGAATGACCGCCGCTGCTCGTTCCTCCGCCGCCTCCGCTGCTGCTGCTCTTCTCGATTTTGCGCTTGCTAACGGTAGTATGCGTGTAATTATCGTAGCTGTCCAGCACGCCGGAGACGCTGGAATCTTCATAGGTGGCACGGCTGACCGTGATGACGCCGCCAGAGCGGTATGCCATGATCCAGACGATGATGCCGCCGATCGCCGCCGCTACCAGCAGCTGGAACCAGAACTGGAATAACAGATTGTCCGGAGTGGTCCCGAACTTGTATCCCATATAGTCATAAGAGAGCTGGATATACTTTTCAAAAGCAATGCCATAATTGCCCACTGCCAGATCCGGGGTAATCTTGTTACGAATCTTGTCCAGCCTGCTGTCATTCAATTCCTGCTCCGCCTTGCCAAAGCCGGCCAGGTAGATTTCCCGGTTGTACATATCCATGGTGAGGATCACCGCATTGCCATAAGGCTGGTTATATCCAAACGCTTTGCGGTCATACAGGTCCTCTGTCATCTTCACGACATCCCGGCCCTCCGGATTGTTGGTCGTATAAATAATAAAGTCGGTCTGGCGCTCTGGTGCATACTGTCTAGCCAGCCGGGTCAGTGCCTCTTCTTCCTGTGGACGGAGCAGATTTGCCTGATCATAGATCAGCTTTTTCGATTCGGCTGCAGATGTGGCTGCCACCGCTGTATGGGTAACCATCGGCAGAGCCAGACCCAGCAGCAGTACCATTGCCAACATGAAGAGAGGGATACGATAACTTCTCACAGGAAATCCCCTCCCAGCGCCCAGGAGATGAACTTCATACCGAGTAATGCAGCGGCGGTAATGCCTGCGAACCATGCGGTGATCTTGCCTTTGCTGAGCGGAGGCTTGCCGACGACTTTGCCGGTCTGTCCATTCATCACGAACATGTAATTTTTTTGCTTAAAATCATAATTCACCAGCCAGACTGGCAGCAGGGCATAATCCGCCCGTCGCACCGTTGTATCCACCTGCTTGTCCGTATAGCTCACACTGCTGTATCCGGACAGCGACTGGGAGACCGAAGAATCGATATACGGCTTCGTTTTCTCCTTGGCACGGGGAACCAGCTGCTCGTCGTCATAGCTGTACTTCTCCGAAATATAACCGGCCAGATACGGGGTTTTGAATTCTTTTAACTGCTCGTATGGAAAAGGCTCCAGCTTGTCCATCAGTTCATCGTTCATCTTTTCCGAAGCATCCAGCGGCAGATTCACATAATCCAGCCGCAGCTTGCGGTACACATCGTAATGCTGGGTCTCCGTATATTGATAGTCTCCCTGCGTATAACTTCTTACCCTGGTCGCTTTGCCGTACACTTCAACCAGGTTATGTAATTCATATAACCAGAAGGGCACGTAGATCCCTGTCATGCTCTTGATCCGGTCCGCACTCATGAATCCGGCCGGTGTCAGCAGTCCGTTGCGGCACCATTTCCGGAATGCTTCTTCCGCCTGCGCCTTGCTGATCGCAAAAGGAATGACTGTATCCGGCGCCAGATCTCCGACCAGCCGGTCTCCCAGTACAACCGCCGATCCGCAAAAGCTGCACGTCGTCGCACTCGTCTCCGGCTCGGTCACGATATCCGCGCCGCAGCTCGGGCAGTGATACTGCTGCACTTCATTTTCGGTAAATACCTGCTTTTTCAGCGGGTCCGGCAGCTGTTCGATATTGTCCTGCCGTCCGCAGCTCGGACAGGACAGCGCTCCGGTCGCACTGTCAAACATCATGCTGCTGCCGCAGTTGGGGCATTTGTAGTCTATTACGGGCATTGGCTCACCTCACTGTTAACATATTTTCTTTTGGTTGGCATACTGCTGATGTTCTCCTGGGGAGAATGGGAGGGAGATGCAGCTGCCTTTATTTGTATCGGACAAATGGTGGGGATGGATAAATCCACAGGCGGCGATATTGCTTTACCCACTTCAGAAAGGAATAAGAGCACGTCCTCCGGTTAAGCCTGGAGATCCTTGAATGGGATATTGGAAATGGGGATCTCCAGGCTTAAAGGTCGTCCGTTGCTCTTATTTCCTTTCTTGCGTTAGGTGTTGGGATATCAATCGTGTTTGTACATTGGCTGCTCATGGCGAGTTTTAATGTTAATTTCTTTTCTGTCTCTTTAATATGGAGAAGTAGTAATCTGCAACCTTATGAATAAAGCAAAACGGTGAATAAGACAAACGCGTAGACAATGTAAGACCGTAGATCATAAGGTACACAATCCGCGAATGAACAAATCACGTTCACATTATTAAGTACACTGCTATCGGTATATTTTCACAGTAGAATGGATAAGTTATGCATCCGGCAGATCAGTGGCTGCTGGCGTTTTGTTGTTTCAGGGAAGATAGTTCCTGTTCCGGTGTCGCTTGGCTGGATGCGGGATCAGGTTGGGCGTTCATCCCTTTTTCCAGGCGGGCGATGAGGACGTCCAGGTCTTCTTCCTGGGAAGCGCCGCGCAGTTCGGCGAGTGCTTCTGCTTCGTTCAGTGCCATGGCTGCCTTGTGTTCCATCGCCTGCAGGGCTTGCTCGGTGCTGCTGGCAGAGCCGTGATGTGCACTCGCCTGCTGCTGGGCATTGGCCTGAGCCATCTTGCTTTTGAGTTCGGTATAGCGAGCTTCCAGCTGGGCGAGGTCTTGCATGAGCTTGTCCTGCATCAGCTTCATTGTATCGGCTTTGGCAGAAGCTCGTTCATGGGCAGCCTGCAGATCAGCGTGCGCTGCGGTGAGGCTCGCTTTCTTTTGCAGAAATTGCAGTGCATTCTGCTCTTCGCCGTTCTGAACGGATTTCTCGGCATAGCGCTGGAGCTTGGCGATCTCTGCACTGCTCTCGTTCAGCGCTCGCTGCGTCCGGCTCTGTTCGGCGAGAACCGCTGCTGTCTCTGCCTTGATCTGGCCGAGATCGCTGTTCATGCTGCTTAGATAGGTCTGCACATCCTTTTCCGGATCGTTTGAACGCTCCAGCAGGCTGTTTACGTTGGCTTTCATCACATCTCTGAATCGTGTCCATACACTCATCCTGTTCACCCCTTATCGAAAATAGTCAATTACACTATATTACACCAATTACGGCGTACAGGTTTCAGCTGCTTGACGAGATGCTTGCCATTGGGCTATTGCATGCAAGGATCAGCTTTCTTCAGTAAGGGCTATTAATGATGTAAAAAACACATCGTACAAATCCCAATCCAACTCGCTGCGCACATAGTTCGTAATCTCATTCAGCTGCTCCTCGCTGGCATATTCCAGGCAGGGACGCCCTTCGCTCCATAATACCCGGCAGGCAAACTTCTCTGTCACCTGCTGGATCACATAATCCTGTGATACATATTCGCGGCTGATCGCCATGGATGTATTCCTCCTTTTGGCTGCTCCAAAATAATTTCAGTATATTTTATTATTTTAAATTTGTAGAGACCGTTTCTATATCATTTGTCACAACAAGCAGCCCATCGAATCCATAATGAACGTCCTATTATAAATTACAAAACAGGCCTAAAAGCCACCTATCCGATCCGAAACGGGCGCTTGGCCCGCGTAATCTATAGTTCATAATCGTAAAATAGACTCCCAATGAAGCGGGAGCCTTTTGCAGGAATAGCGTTTATTTGATTATTTGGTTATTTGGGATACAAAAGCAAATGTGCCTCAAAATGACGCGTCTTCCCAACCTGTTTTCCATTGGGAAATTACACTCTGTCTATATTCAACCCGGATAATGTCAGATTCATAAATTCGCTGTAGCGCCGAGCGGCCTCGTGAATCTCCTGCTCCCCGATCTTCAGTTCCGTAAATGGATGAATGGAAATGTCGACTTTTTCCTTTCGAATCTTCCGTCTCCATAAGCCGACAATTTCGCCGTCCACCACCAGCATTGGTGTGAATACAGCATTTTTCCCGGAAATTAGCGGACCGTATTCCTTTTTTACGATGGCGCTTCTGTCCTTGTAGCCCAGCAAATATTCGTCATAGCCTGCCAGTAGATGAACAGCATCATCCGGCTCGGTTGCGACCGCATGATCTGCTCCCATCCAGTATTCCACACCTTCGTACTTTTCCAAAAGGAGATTCATTCGAGCCGCTTCCACGCCTTTTCTGGCTTCTGCCATGGGCAGCCCTGACCACCATGCAAAATCGTACACCGTTGCCGGTCCATGTCCTGTAAAATAGCGTGTCGCCAGCTCTCTCAGTGACTCTTCCATACTCCAATCCCGGACTTTGGGCAGCCATTCTTCCATTAACACAAAGGTCTGCTGCTTGCCCTCCAGCGGACCCATACAGATCAGCCCGCTATGGGCCAAATACAACAGCACGTTATAGCCCTGCCCATCTGCAGTGGCAATACCTTCATATTCCAGTAATTTCATCAGGTCCACCCGTCTCATCCGCTTGTGTTCTCTCAGCGCATCGTGGATGATCTTCTCGGCCAGCATCATTTGCTTGAATTTCAGCTCCTGCTGCTCCAGCTTGTCCCGGAGTCTGGACCAAATACGGGATGCCAGCAGCTGAAGCATCCAGCGGGCATCGGCGGCACGCACAAAATGCAATGTACCGCGCATCGGCCAGGTCAGCACGATTTCCCGGTTGGCTATCGCCTGTTCCACAGCGGCCACACTGCCACTATGCATACGCGATCCAATAGCCCACAGGGCCTGAGCATAATCCTGTGCCTGCACCGCGCCCAATCGCTGCACCACCTCGGCAGGTGTCTTTTCCTCCACCCGGGTAATACGCTGACTGCGCAGGCGATGATAAGCGATCTCTTTATTTTCCATACTGGTCTCCTCGTCTTTTCCGACTATGCGATCCTACTTAACTGGATATATTCCAAGTTCAGTATACCTTTGGTGTACCGATATGCTTGTATCATACCAAAACAACCCTGACAGCTGTTTGTCAGGGTTGTTGAATAGTTGAAAATATATCCGTATGATGACGATGCCGAGAAGGCAATCTGTTTTCATAATAAGGATTCTTCCTGTATCTGTTAGCCTGCTGCGTGTGTGTAGTTGAGCATGGTTACACGCCCGTTATCTTCACGAAAGCGGCTTGCTCTCCTTGAGCTGCACAATATCATGCCCGGTCGGATTCTGGAAAGCCCGCAGTCCAAAGGTCGGCGCCACCGCAAAGATATGGTCGAAAATATCCGCCTGCAGCGTCTCATAGATTCCCCAGCTGATATCATTACTGAAAGCATAGACTTCCAGCGGAAGTCCGTTATCCCCCGGAGCCAGCTGCCGGACGATCAGGGTCATATCTTTGTGGATTTGCGGGTGGTTCCGCAGGTACTGATGAATATACTCCCGGAATACCCCGATATTCGTCAGCTGTCTGCCATTGACATTGCTGCCCCGGTTAATCTGGTGTTCTGCATTATAGCGCTCGATCTCTTCCAGCCGTTTGGTAATATAATCGCTCAGATAATGAATTTTGCGGAATTCCGCGATCATCGTCTCATTACAAAAGCGGATGCTGCTCGTATCGATATGAACGCTGCGCTTGATTCGGCGACCGCCGGACACCTGCATCCCCCGCCAGTTTTTAAAGGAATCCGAGATGAGTGCATAACTCGGGATCATCGTGATCGTCTTATCGAAATTCATAACTTTGACCGTGTTCAGAGTGATATCGACCACATCTCCGTCCGCATCATACTTGGGCATCTCAATCCAGTCCCCGACACGAACCATATCATTCGAGGATAGCTGAATACCGGCCACCAGACCGAGGATCGAATCTTTGAAAATCAGCATTAGCACAGCGGATAGCGCACCGAGTCCACTCAGAATGATCAATGGATTCTGACCGATCAGATTGGAAATGACCACAATGCCCCCGATAATGAACATCACGATCTTGATCACCTGAATGTACCCCTTGATCGGCCGGATCTTAGAGATTTCATAGGAACGGTAAATGGCCTCAGACGCATTAAGCAGCGCATTCAGTACGGTGATCGTAATGACGATCATATACGTCATGGCCGCTTTCTCGATCAATACCTGATACGCGGGGAAGATCGATGCCGCAAAATAAATAATGATCGCCGGTACGAGATGGGACAGATTGTGGAAGACCCTTTTCTCGACCACAATCTTGTCCCAGGTATACCGGTTATTGTTCACGATATGAATAATCGTCCGCAGGACGATTTTTTTGGTTATAAAATTAGCCAGTATGCAGAGCAAGGCTATAAAAAGAACCATGATGATATTTGCTGTATAAATGTTGGCAAGCCCGTTCACCCCAAGGCTGTCCAGCTGTTGTTTGATAAATCCCATCGCTTCCTCCTGTCACAGTACATAGTAACCTATTATTATAAAGGAGTTAGCAGCCGTAAACAAAGTTTGGCAAATAATCAGATCTGCTTTGAGAAAGATCGGATTCTGTTTGGCAGCTTTCTATTGATCCTGAGATCTCTCTCTACAATGAATAATTCTTTTTCCCAAAAGAAATTAATATAAAACTCTCTGTATAACACAAACTTTGCATCATTCTTTTGCGTCTACTATAGAGAAGGAGTGATCTAATGAATAAGTATAAATCTGCATTACTTATATGCATTGTATGTACAGCTGCTTTATCAGGATGTAGTAAACCATTAACTGCCCCCTCTCCAGATAGCCAAGCGGCCTCCAGCACTACTATGACCAAGCAAAATCGTCCACAAGTTATGGTAGATGAATCTCCATATACAGGCGAGCAACTTGAAATTATACGGCTGGTGAATAGATCAATCCAATATACGAATGATCTGAATAAAGAGGCGTATATGAAGTTTTTCACTACTGACTCTCCTATTCAAGGAATCATGGGAACAGGAAAGATTACCAATATGGAGATCATGCATATTGGCGATATCACGAAAACTCAAGCTTCGCTGTCTGCCAATGTTACTTATGAGAATAATAATCCCGTCTCTAAAATGTATACTTTTAAAAAGGACAACAACAAATGGTTATTATCTAATATCGATTAAAAAAGCTGCCAACCCAATTGTGGGTCAGCAGCTTTTTCATTTTACCTATAAGAGCAATACTGCATGACTTGGAGTCCTTGCAGCATACTACCATTAACCTCGAAATAATCAGGCTGTTTACTTCGCCCAGTATTGACTAGCAATCTTTTGCCCCTGATCGATCTTCGCCCACTGCTCGTCTTCTGTCAGCTCATTACCCCCATCACAGGAAGCAAATCCGCACTGGTGAGACAGCAGCAAACGGTCCTTGTCGATAATATTCGACGCTTCATCCAGCAGACGCAGCACACGCTCTTCATCATCCAGCGTGCGAGTCTTGGAGGACAGCAGCCCCAGTACCACTTCCGTCTCCGGCTTGTCTTTGAACACAGCCAGTGCTTCCAGCGAACCTGCACGATCGTCATCCCACTCCAGGAAGAAGCGGTCGTATTTCAGCTGCTTCAGGAACAGGTTGGCGATCTTCACATACGAGCCGCCGCCCATGTTGCGGGAATCGTAGTTACCGCGGCAGTTGTGCGTCCACATTTTCAGACCGAAGCTGTGGCCGTAATCGATGATGATGTTGCTGATATCGATAAACTCCGCTGCAAGTGCCTGTACCTGCTCCTGATCGATATTCTCGCCAGTGTATGGAGAGTTCGGATTATCATCCGCAAACAGCTCCCACAGGCAGTCGTCGAACTGCAGAATTGTACCGCCCGCAGCAGCAAACTCCTCCACGAATTCCTTGTACGCTTTGACCAGACCTGCCTTAAGCTCCTGCTGCGTCTGGTACACGGCATCTGCGCCACCAATATTATCCGACCAGGACAGCTCCCCGAAAATGTGGGATGGAGAAGGTACACACAGCTTGGTCTCCCGATCGCCGGCTTGCTCTTTCAGCTTTTTGAATACTTCGATAAAGTGGTGATTCTTGCCGCCGAGTTCACCGGTGATACGCAGCCCGATGTCTTTGCGCGTCTCGTACTTGGAACTGCCGTCCGTATCACGGAAAAAGTAGCCGTGATCCGCAATATACCGATCAATCCCTTGGAATCCCCACACAAAGTCCAGATGCCACATCGACTTGGAATACTCACCATCCGTGATGATCGACAGGTCATGCTGGATTTCCTTTTCAACTACAGTCTGGATCGCTCGGTGTTCGCACTCTTGGTAACCATCGAATTCCTGGTAAAACGGGTACTGGATATCGTCACGATGCTCGATTTGCGTTTTATATTCTAGCAGTTCTGCCGGACGCAGCAGGCTGCCTACGATTTGAAATTTATCACTCATTGTAAAGTCCCCCTTGGTGTGAATTATGCTCGGTTATAGTATTTTGATTGTAGCACGAGTGGGGGAGTTTTTACGTAAGCTTAAAAGTCATATCTGGTTATAGGTTGGGGCTATGGCAGAGTAGAATGAAGTTGGTCATGTATTGGAAGCAGTATAAATAGTCACTTGCTGATCCCTCTGCTATGCTATTTAAAGTTCAAAACAAAATAATTATTGATGCTGAGTATTTCATTCTGCCTACAAATAAAAGCCTACTTATTAAACAGGCTTTTACTATAGAAATTAGAGAAATAAAACTTTTGCAGACACACACAATTTAAATTTCGGAAGATCTGATAGTAATCTTCGCGTTACCTGCTCATCTATACTCAAGGAGCACGGACTCTGACCACTTAGGTACCAAGTCAGTACAGTAGATCATTTTGCCATTAGAAATCTCAGCTACAATGGAAGGCTCATATGTATTATCAATAATAATTACTTGGTCTGCAATCAACAAAGCAGGTTTTAAATTCTGCAAGGATTGACCATACCGAAAACGAATATCTTCTTCCGCAATCCAGTGCCCTCCCTGTTCAACACGAGAAGCTACGCGGTCTATGTGCATCTGGACATCTTGTAGACCGATATAGTAGACAACAATCTCATAACTGGAATTTTTAGCAATTTGCATATGCTTTAAAACAAAGGTACCCGATAGTGTAGTTTCAATGGCAAAATGCTTCTTTTGCTGGATAAGCGAACGAATTCTTTTTACAGCTTCCCTCCCGGCAGACAGATCGGCACTTCGCGGATCATCCGGTTTCAGCTCCCGCGCAATTTGGTCTGGATCAACCAACTCTCCCAACCAGTTTCTCATTTGCAGACTAATTGTGCTTTTCCCAGCTCCATTAGTACCGGCGAAGACTGTCATGATGGGGGAAGTGTTACTACTCATGATATTCAAATTCCTGACGTTTTCCAGCAGCATCAAACACAATTTCGAATTTATTTCCCTCAGCATCTTCGCGAACGCGCTTGTTGTTCTTTATATAATATATTGATGCGCCCAAGTCTTTGGCCTGTTTCCGTGCATGTTGATTCGCCCTTTTCAAAATTTCCTGAAGCTGCTCTCGATTTGCAGGCATTTTAATCCCTCCAACTCCGTAATTTACAACAATTATATCATAACCAAAAAGCCATCAACCAGATTACTGGCTGATGGCTTTTGTCTTGCTCATATGGAGGCGAGGGGAGTCGAACCCCTGTCCGAAGATAACGCAACACAAGCTTCTACGGGTGTAGTCACAGATTTAATGTCACCCGAGTAGCGCCCTGTAACCGGCTCTACGTTGGGTCAGCCTGATTATCTTCTTCAGCACACCCCAGGCGGAGATGTGACAGCGTAGCCCACTAAGAGTTGGGCCCTCATCCTGGCACATGGGCGATGCGAGGCGAGAGCACGCTCACAGGTTATTAAGCTGCGAAAGCGTAGTTAGTTTGTTGTTTGCCGTTTAATAGGCTTTAGCGTTGATAAAGCGGACGCGTCCCCACTACCCGCTACTCATGCCCGACCTACCCCCGTCGAATCCAAAAAACGCCCCCTTGATAAAAAGGGATTGGATTAAGACGAATTCGAGAACATGAGTCTCGTTATTCGAAAACAATCATCCATGCAGTCTTTCCCTCCATAGAAAGGACTGCACCGGGCAAATTCATCGGCGATCCGGCACGTGGCCAGATGCTTTTGCATTTCCCATAGACTCTGATTATACCACATTTGGCTGCAAATGGGTAGCTGTACAGGCGGATTTCCTGTCGTTTCCAGTCAGCTGACAGAGAATACCGATCGGCTTCTCACCGATTCGATCATCCTGCTGTACACCAGCTCTCACCAACAAGTGACCATCTGCCAAGAGAGTCATTTACCATATCGGTTATTACCCTTATTTCCGGGAATCTAACCTCTCTCCATCTCACCAGCTACCCTGTTCTTCTCTGCAGCCTAGCGGCCGATCTTCTGGCTGTCACGCACTGCGCGCTGGATATCCCGCTGGGCATCCCGCTTGGCGGCTGTCGCACGCTTGTCGTGCTGCTTCTTACCTTTACCGAGGCCGATCAGCAGCTTGGCGTAGCCGTTGCGGATATAGATCTTGAGCGGTACCAGCGTATAGCCGTCACGCTTAGATGCGCCGATCAGCTTGCTGATCTGCTCTTTGTGCAGCAGCAGCTTGCGCGTACGGGTCGGATCGGTCGGGTTGCTGCGGTTGCCTTCTTCGAACGGGCTGATATGCATATTGTGCAGGAACACTTCTCCATTACGAATCGTGGAAAAGGCGTCACTGATATTCGCGCGTGCGCGGCGCAGCGACTTGATCTCGGTACCGGTCAGCACCATGCCGGCTTCGTACGTATCCTCGATAAAGTAATCGTGGGAAGCTTTTTTGTTCTGGGCAAGTACTTTGCTTTCACCTTTTTTGGTCGCCATCTGTATTCCTCCTTTCCCGGAAAATGCCCTGCCACCGCAGGGGCTTGTGGTCATTTATTGTAGCAAGCGATCCGGGGAAAAGCAAGAAGGCCGGGGCCTCGCTTACGGGTCCCGGCACTGCCTGCTTGCGGTCTGCTGCATGAGGCATCTCTACTTGCTGAATATGCCTCTCCCGTCTCTATTTTATCCGTATGCCCATTGTCTGCATCTGTACCGGTCGATGGCTTCTGCCAGTCCGCTGCTCTCATTTTGGCAGAGCGGATCGTATGAAGCCGGTCCATGTCGGTACACATCACAGATGATGTGGCTTATTCCGGATTTTGTGTTGGGTTCTTTTTCTTGCGGCGTCGCGGGCGTCCTGCCGGTGCTCCTGCTTCTCCTGTAGGAGCTGCCGGACTCACGGCTGAACCAGGGCCTGCGTCGGTCGCTTTTTTCTTGCGGCCGCTGCCCTTTTTGTTGGAGACGACAGGACTGTCATATCCGCCTTTACCGGAACCAAAGGCAAAGTTCCGGCCCTGACCGCCGCCACTGGATGACGGGGAAGAGAACCCGATGCCTTTATCTTTTTTCCGTTTGCGCTTGCCTGCTGCGGCTGTTTCTCCTGCTGCCGGGGTAGCTGCAGCAGATGCCGCTGGTGCTGCTTTGACCGGCTTGTCTGTTTTGGGACCTCTGGCAGCTTTCGCTGCCTTGCCGAAGCGCTCGGCTTTTTTGGCGTTTTTGTTCTTACCTCTGCCACCGCGCTTCTCACCATTCGGGGCACCCTGTGCTCCGCGTCCACCGCGGTCACCACCGCCGCGTGTTCCGCGATCTCCACCCGGACGGCGATTGCTTTTCGGCATATCGGTCAGTTCAAAATCGATCGTATGATCGTCCATATTGACGTTGGCGACGCGAATGATCACGCTGTCCCCGATACGGAATACGCGGGAAGTGCGCTCCCCGAGCAGTACCATATGCTGATCGTCGAAATGATAATAATCGTCGGTCAGCATACCGAGGCGGATCAGGCCCTCAACCGTATTTTCCAGTTCGATAAACATACCGAACCCGGTCACGCTGCTGATAATGCCTTCGAATTCTTCGCCGACTTTGTCCAGCATATATTCGGCTTTTTTCAGTTGATCCGTATCACGCTCGGCATCTACCGCTACGCGCTCGCGCTCGGAAGACTGCTGGGCGATGTCCGGCATCCGGCTCTCCAGATACGCCTGACGCTCCGGTGTGAGTCCGCTGCCGCCATTCTCGATCACTTCACGGATGACCCGGTGAATGACCAGATCGGGATAACGACGGATCGGGGAAGTAAAGTGGCTGTAATACTCGGCTGCCAGACCAAAGTGACCGGTACTGTCTGCGGAATACTTGGCCTGCTTCATCGACCGCAGCATCATGGTACTGATAACAGTCTCTTCCTTCTCGCCCTTGATCTGCTCCAGCAGCTGCTGAAGTGCCCGTGGGTGGATCAGATTGCCTGTTCCTTTGACCGCATGGCCAAAGTTCGCAGCAAACGCCAGGAAGCCTTGTAGTTTCTCCTGATCCGGGTTCTCGTGAATACGGTACAGGAATGGCACTTTGAGCCAGTGGAAGTGCTCAGCGACCGTCTCGTTGGCTGCCAGCATGAATTCCTCGATGATCTGCTCGGCGACCGAACGCTCACGCTTCACGATATCAATCGGCTTGCCTTTTTCATCCAGAATGATCTTGGACTCTTCAAAGTCAAAATCAACCGCGCCGCGGCGAATCCGCTTGTCACGCAGCTTCATGGCGAGCTCACGCATCAGTCTAAAGTCATCGATGAGCGGAGCATACCGTTCCAGCAGCTCCGGATCTTCATCTTCCAGAATGCGACGTACGTTTTTGTATGTCATCCGTTCCTTGGTCTTGATCACACTGGTAAAGATGTCATGGCTGACTACCTTCATGTTCTCGTCGAACTCCATCTCACAGGAGAGCGTCAGACGATCCACCTGCGGATTCAGACTGCAGATCCCGTTGGACAGGCGATGCGGCAGCATCGGGATAACACGGTCTACCAGATAGACGCTGCAGCCGCGATTGTAGGCTTCATTGTCGAGCATAGAGCCTTCACGCACATAATAGCCGACATCAGCGATATGGACGCCCAGACGGTAGTTGCCATTCTCCAGACGCTCGACGTTAACCGCATCATCCAGATCCTTGGCATCTTCGCCATCGATCGTCACGATATTTTTGCCGCGCAGATCGCGGCGTCCCTGCTGGATAATCTCTTCCTGGGTAATCTCATCCGGCGCAGCCTGCGCCTCATCCATTACTTCATCAGGGAATGCTTCCGGCAGCTGATGCTTGCGGATAATGGAGATGATATCGACACCCGGATCATCCTTGTGTCCGAGTACCTCGATTACGCGTCCTTCAGCCGCTGCGCGTCCTTCCGGATAGTTGATAATCTCGGCGACAACTTTTTCTCCGTCTACCGCTCCACCAAAGGACTCCTTGGGGATAAAGATATCGCGGTTGATCCGCTTATCATCCGGCAGCACAAAAGCATACGTATCGAGTGCCTGGAACACACCTACAATTTTGGTGTTTTTACGAACGAGCACACGCACGACGACGCCTTCCATCCGTCCACCGGATGTATTGCGGGAAGTCACCTTCACCAGTACGGTATCTCCGTTCATGGCTGTGTTCAGGTCATTGGCATTAATATATACATCTCCGTGCTCCCGGTCTTCCGGAATCAGGAAAGCAAAGCCCTTGGCGTGAGCCTGTACGCGTCCACGGACCAGGTCCATACGCTCGGGTACGCCGTAAGCGTTCGCACTGTTCAGAACGATATCGCCGGCATCTTCCAGCTTGTTGAGCAGTTTGACCAGTTCTTTGAACTCCGAGGCATCCTCAATCTGAAAATGCTCTTCCAGCTCCTGGTACGTCATGGGTTTATATGCGTCAGTACGCATGAATGTTAATAGTTGTTCTTCTGTAATCATTGGTTTCACCTCGGCCAACCGTCAGCAGTGATTATGTGCATCGGGTTCGTATGTAATCCTCATTTGCGATGCGATACAAGCGGATCTGTGTCGGTGATGAAGAAGATCAAACCCAGTCCGCTCACAGGATCTCTGCCCTTTCCTCTTCGGGCGGTTCATGCTCCATTTAGTATACACATACCCTAGTATACACTAAATTAATCGAAACCCCTTATTTCCGATCAAATATTCAGTTGGAACCTGTCGTTTTGTGATGCTAGATGAATCCATTTTGGTATATTTGATTTATAAAATGAGTGATTCTTTTGGCAGACCGATAGCCGGAAACGCATAGACAGCTCGTTTCATTTATACCATTCATGTATAAAAAGGCGGTCCATCTGTCACTCTCTCCTTGGTAAGGAGTGACGAATGGACCGCAAAAGGTCTTGCACATCATGGACTTCGGTCTTGCTTCAACTTACATGGGAATAATGGACAAGCTCGGGAACAGTTCCAAGTATAGTCCGGCTCTATGAACTCTTTATGAACAGACTGCATAAAAACAGCCCATTACAGTGAAAATAATCTTCACCATAATGGGCTATTCCTACAATACTCAAGCCGGTTATTCATAACCTGCCTATTTATCTAAATACAGCGACCAGAACCGCCAGAATGAAGAAGCCTGCTGCCAGACCGATCGTTACGCGCTGCAGTACCAATTCCATCCCGCGTGCTTTGGTTTTGCCGAAAAGCTGCTCAGCGCCGCCGGAGATGGCACCGGACAGGCCAGCACTTTTACCTTTTTGGAGTAATACAACGAGAATTAGACCAACGGAAAAAATAGTGAGCAAGATTTGCAAAGTTGTTTGCATGAATTCCACCTCCTAGAGCGAATGCGCCGAACATCTATAAATGGTATAAAATCACGAATCATGTTATAGAAACAGCATTTATAGTTTAGCATAAATTCGCGTCTTATAGCAATGGCTGGAAGCCGGAACTCGCCTGAATCAGCAATAAAAAAGCCAGCCACCTGCATATGCAGATGGCTGGCGGTGCGGTGATACGACTCTTTTTACGGCTAAGTAGCGGCCCAGACCGTTCGAGAGCCGTATCATCGGCACGTATATTCAGTATAAACAGAGCAGGGTGGCGCAGTCACGTTTGGCTGGTATCAGCCAGGACATGCGCTGCGAACCGAAGCAATAATTACTTCGTCAGACCTCTGTGCTCAGTCAGGTTGTAGAAGGATTTCAGGCCATCGTACTTCGCCAGTTCACCCAGTTGATCTTCGATACGAAGCAATTGGTTGTACTTCGCGATACGGTCTGTACGGGAAGGAGCACCTGTTTTGATTTGACCAGCGTTAGTCGCTACAGCGATGTCAGCGATTGTGCTGTCTTCGGATTCACCGGAACGGTGAGAGATAACTGCTGTGTAACCAGCACGTTTCGCCATTTCGATTGCATCGAATGTTTCTGTCAAAGTACCGATTTGGTTAACTTTGATCAGGATGGAGTTACCGATACCTTCTTCGATACCACGGCCCAGACGTTCAGTGTTCGTTACGAACAGATCGTCACCAACCAGTTGAACTTTCTCGCCCAGACGCTCGGTCAGCAGTTTCCAACCTTCCCAGTCGTCTTCGGAGCAGCCATCTTCGATGCTGATGATTGGGTATTTTTCTACCCATGAAGCCAGCAGGTCTACGAACTCAGCGGAAGTGTAAGATTTACCTTCGCCTGCCAGCTCGTATTTACCGTTTTTGTAGAACTCGGTGGAAGCTACGTCCATACCCAGGAATACGTCAACGCCTGGTTTGTAACCCGCTTTTTCGATCGCTTCAATGATGGAAGTCAGTGCTTCTTCATTGGAAGTGAAGTTAGGAGCGAAACCACCTTCGTCACCTACAGCAGTGTTCAGGCCTTTGCTGCTCAGTACGGATTTCAGGTTGTGGAAGATTTCAGCACCTGTACGCAGAGCTTCTTTGAAGCTAGTAGCGCCAGCAGGGATAACCATGAACTCTTGCACGTCAACGTTGTTGTCCGCGTGCTCACCACCGTTGATGATGTTCATCATTGGTACTGGCAGTTGTTTTGCGTTAAATCCGCCCAGGTAGATGTACAGTGGCAGGTCCAGAGCTTCTGCAGCAGCACGTGCTACAGCCATGGATACAGCCAGGATTGCGTTAGCACCCAGTTTGCCTTTGTTAGGCGTTCCGTCCAGCTCGATCATTTTGCGGTCGATCAGCAGTTGATCTACAGCGTCCATGCCGATAACTTCTGGTGCGATAACTTCGTTTACGTTTTTAACAGCGTTCAGTACGCCTTTACCCAGGTAACGGGATTTGTCGCCATCGCGAAGCTCAACAGCTTCGTGAGCACCGGTGGAAGCACCGGATGGTACGATTGCGCGGCCCAGTACGCCGGATTCCAGATATACTTCTACTTCAACAGTTGGGTTACCACGGGAGTCGAGGACTTCGCGTGCGTATACATCAGAGATAATCGTCATGAGTAAAAAGTCTCCTTTTTAGGTAAGTAATTTGGATCTGTATGATCCTTGATTTATAAAATGAAGCCGAGAAACAGGCCCACTTCCTGCTAACCGGTCAGCAGGCGATATTTATCAGCGTCCATTACGGAATAGGATTCGATGACATGAGCTCGGTCATGGTACACACAGATTTCCTCGCGGCTGCAAGTGATCAGTTCACAGCCGTTCCCATCTGCTGATCCTGCACGCATGACACCTGCCTCGAATCTATTCATATTACGGTGCTGCATCACACTGCAGCTGGTTTACTTGCGGCTGGAAATGATGGAAGTACCCGTCATTTCTTCCGGCTTGGCAATTTGCAGCAGGTCGAGGATCGTTGGAGCGATATCGCCCAGGATTCCGCCTTCACGCAGGATTACATTTTTGTCGGTTACGATAAATGGAACCGGATTGGTGGTATGGGAAGTCTGAGGACGTCCATTCTCATCAATTTCGGTCTCGGCATTACCATGGTCAGCTGTAATCAGCGCCACGCCGCCTTTTGCCAGAATCGCTTCCACGACACGGCCTACACATTCATCGGTTGTCTCGACCGCTTTGATCGTCGGCTCCAGCTTACCGGAGTGACCAACCATATCCGGGTTGGCAAAGTTCAGGATGATCGCATCCTGTCTTTCCGCTTCGATCTCGGCGATACAAGCATCTGCCACTTCACGCGCGCTCATCTCCGGCTGCAGGTCATAAGTGGCGACTTTAGGAGAGTTAATCAGAATGCGAGTCTCGCCTTCCAGTTCCACATCACGTCCGCCGCTGAAGAAGAAAGTAACGTGCGGGTATTTCTCGGTCTCGGCAATACGCAGCTGTTTCTTGCCATTTTGTACAAGTACTTCACCCAGTGTGTTATCGAGACTCTTCGGTCCGTAAGCTACATGTCCGTGAACTGTGCTGCTGTATGTGGTGAGACATACATAATACAGATTCTTCGGATAATTGCCACGGTCGAAGCCTGCGAATTCAGGCTGTGTGAACGCCTGGGACAGCTGGATCGCACGGTCAGGACGGAAGTTCAGGAAGATTACGGAATCTCCATCGCCTACAGTTCCTACCGGTTGTCCGTCTGCATCGACGATCACGGAAGGTTCTACGAACTCGTCGTATACTTCCTGAGCATATGAAGAAGTTACTACAGTCAGTGGATCTTTGAACTGAGGACCTTCACCGTAAGCAATCGCACGGAAAGCTTTTTCTACACGTTCCCACCGTTTGTCACGGTCCATCGCATAGTAACGTCCCTGTACGCTGGCAATTTTACCGATGCCTACGCTGCTGATTTTCTCAGTCAGCTGTTCCATGTACTTTTTACCGCTGTCCGGCGATACATCACGTCCGTCCAGGAACACATGGATCAGTACATCTTCAAATTTTTCTGCTTTTGCCATGTCGAGTGTAGCGAACAGATGGTCAATATGACTGTGTACGCCACCATCGGACAGCAATGTAAATACATGAAGTTTTTTACCGCCGGATTTCGCATTCTCAAATGCGCCCTTCAGCACTTCGTTTTGGAAGAACTCTCCGTCACGGATCGACTTGGAGATGCGGGTCAAATCCTGATATACGATGCGGCCTGCACCGATGTTCAGGTGACCTACTTCCGAGTTCCCCATCTGCCCTTCCGGCAGACCTACCGCTTCACCGCAAGCAGTGAGGGTAGTGTGAGGATATTCAGTCATGTAACGGTCGTAATTCGGTTTCTTCGCCTGGGCAACACCGTTGCCCTCCATTTCTGCGCGCAGACCGAATCCGTCCATAATAATCAGAGCTACCGGTTTTGGTGCTGACATTTACTTCGCCCCCTCAACCAGCTGAATGTAAGACTCAGGCTGAAGACTGGCACCGCCGACGAGTGCACCGTCGATGTCGCTTTGTCCCATGTACTCCTTCACGTTCTCAGGCTTCACGCTGCCGCCGTATTGAATACGAACTGCGTTTGCCACTTCTTCGTTGTACAGGTCTTTCACTACGCCGCGGATGTAAGAGATAACTTCATTCGCATCAGCAGAAGTGGAAGATTTGCCTGTTCCGATCGCCCAGATTGGCTCGTAAGCGATAACGGTTGCTTTAGCTTGGTCTGCGCTCAGACCGGCAAAAGCACCTTCGGTTTGTACTTTACATACGTCTTTGGTTTGATCCGCTTCGCGTTCTTCGAGCTTCTCGCCCACACACACGATAGGAGTCAGACCATGACGGAATGCTGCCTGTACTTTTTTGTTGACGATTTCGTCAGTCTCTGCAAAGTACTGGCGACGCTCGGAGTGACCGATGATTACATAGTCCACGCCCAGGTCTTTCAGCATCACGCCGCTGATTTCACCAGTGTATGCGCCGTTGTCTTCGAAATGAAGGTTTTGTGCGCCGATTTTGATGGAAGTGCCTTTTACAGCTTCAACCAGTGCAGGCAGGTTGGTGAATGGTGCGCAGATTACGCTCTCTACGCCTTCTACCTCTGCTTTGCCTTTGATGTCTTCGATGAATGCTTTGGCTTCCGGAACGGTTTTGAACATTTTCCAGTTGCCGGCAATGATTGGTGTTCTCACTGCTGGATCACTCCTTCTATTCCATACTTGCGGGCCCTGATTGCAGCCTGCATACTGCCTCTATTGTAAACTTATTTATCGTTGAGTGCCACAACGCCCGGAAGCTCTTTACCTTCCATGAATTCCAGGGAAGCGCCGCCGCCTGTGGAAATATGGTTCATTTTATCAGCCAGGTGGAACTTCTCAGCTGCTGCTGCGGAGTCACCGCCACCGATTACAGTGTAAGCGTCTGTTGTTGCACAAGCTTCAGCGACTGCACGTGTACCATGGGAGAATGGTTCGATTTCGAATACGCCCATTGGTCCGTTCCATACAACCAGCTTGGAGTTTTTGATTACATCTGCATAGATTTCACGGGTTTTCGGTCCGATGTCGATACCTTCCCAGTCTGCAGGAATGTTACCAATTTCAACAATTTGCGTGTTTGCATCTGCGCTGAAATCATCGGAGATTACGATATCTACCGGCAGGTAGAAGTTTTTGCCCAGGTTTTTCGCTTTTTCGATAAAGCCCAGTGCTACATCCAGTTTGCTTTCATCCAGCAGAGATTGGCCAACTTCATAGCCCTGTGCTTTCATGAAAGTATAGGACAGACCGCCACCGATGATTACGTTGTCTGCCAGGTTCAGCAGGTTGTCGATCACATCGATTTTGTCTTTAACTTTGGAACCGCCGATAATCGCTGTGAAAGGACGCTCCGGATTGTTCAGGGCTTTGCCCAGTACATCCAGTTCTTTCTCCATCAGCAGACCGGATACAGCCGGCAGGTGGTGAGCGATACCTTCTGTGGAAGCATGAGCACGGTGAGCCGCGCCGAATGCATCATTTACGAACAGGTCAGCCAGTTCAGCAAATGATTTGGCCAGTTCAGCATCGTTTTTCTCTTCGCCTGGGTAGAAACGTACGTTTTCAAGTACCAGTACGTCGCCTTCCTTCATGTCAGCGATTTTAGCTTTTACCGCATCGCCGATTGCTTCGTCAGCTTTGGCTACCGGTTTGCCCAGCAGTTCGGACAGACGCTCAGCCGGAGCTGTCAGACGCATGGATTCAACCACTTCGCCTTTTGGACGGCCAAGGTGGCTCGCCAGCAGGATTTTAGCGCCTTTTTCGATCAGGTAGTTGATCGTTGGCAGTGTCTCGCGGATACGCTTGTCATCCGTAATTTTGCCATCTTCCATTGGTACGTTGAAATCGACACGTACAAATACCACTTTGCCAGCTACTTCTACATCACGTACACTTTTTTTGTTCATTCGTCGTTCCTCCATGTCCGTATTTTGAACAGATTGCCGGGGTCTGCACAGCGGTCGGAATAACCGATTGACATGATTTTCCCGGGATCATCCCGATCGTCTTCGTTAGCTGCTGCAGCCCTATGCAATCTATCAATAGTAAAATCAGGAACAGCTTATCGCCAACATCCATCGTAATCCACCAGATGTTGACTTAGAAAAAGCGGAAACAAATGAGATCTGTTTCCGCTTTATGGAATTAATATTTATTCCAGCTGCTGTTTCGTATTAGGCTTTGTTTGCAAAGTACTCCAAAGTACGAACCAGTTGAGCTGTGTAGGACATTTCGTTGTCGTACCAAGCTACAGTTTTAACCAGCTGCTTGTCGCCAACTGTCAGAACGCGAGTTTGAGTCGCATCGAACAGGGAACCGAAAGTCATACCTTTGATGTCGGAAGATACGATTTCATCTTCAGTGTAGCCATAAGTTTCCGGATCGGAAGCTTCTTTCATAGCTGCGTTGATTTCTTCAACAGTTACGGATTTCTCCAGAACTGTTACCAGCTCAGTCAGGGAACCAGTAGCTACAGGCACACGTTGTGCTCCGCCATCCAGTTTACCTTTCAGTTCTGGGATAACCAGACCGATTGCTTTAGCAGCACCGGTAGTGTTAGGAATGATGTTTTCAGCCGCTGCACGAGCACGACGGAAGTCACCTTTGGAGTGTGGAGCATCCAGAGTGTTCTGGTCGCCAGTGTAAGCGTGGATTGTAGTCATCAGACCTTCAACAACGCCGAATTTGTCTTGCAGCGTTTTTGCCATAGGTGCCAGGCAGTTTGTTGTGCAAGATGCGCCGGAGATAACTGTTTCAGTACCATCCAGGATTTCGTGGTTTACGTTGTAAACGATTGTTTTCATGTCGCCAGTTGCCGGAGCGGAGATAACAACGCGCTTAGCGCCTGCTTTCAGGTGAAGCTCAGCTTTTTCTTTGGTAGTGAAGAAGCCTGTGCACTCCAGTACGATGTCTACGCCAAGCTCGCCCCAAGGCAGTTCTTCAGGGTTGCGGTTAGCCAGAACTTTAACTTCTTTGCCGTTTACTTTGAAGAAACCATCATGTACTTCAACGTCTCCGTTGAATTTACCTTGAGTAGTGTCATATTTCAAAAGATGCGCCAGCATTTTAGCGTCAGTCAAATCGTTGATTGCTACTACTTCGATACCTGCTACATCTTGAATACGACGGAAAGCAAGACGTCCGATACGTCCAAAACCGTTAATACCAACTTTAACCATGAGTTAATTCCTCCTAGAGATAAGTTTATGATTTATTCAATCAAGACATGACCCTCTCGAGCCTGTCAAGACAACGATAATAAGATGAAGCTTGTCTGCCTGCTGCCGGATAAGGCAGTGCATGTCATGACACAGTCACAAGCATAGCACTGATTCGTATCAGGAAACCACTATAGCTCCTTAACGATCTCTCTGGCAGCGGCTTCGTCAATGACCAGAATATCTTCCTGGCCGAATTTAAGTACAGCATGGATAGATTTTGCTTTGCTGCGTCCGCCTGCTATTCCAATGACGACCTCGGCGTTGGCGATATCCTCCAGCTGAAGTCCGAGTGTCAGCATATGATGCACGGTCTGACCATCTTCATTGAAATAATGACCAAATGATTCGGCCACGGCTCCAGCGCTGCGGATCTCCTCTACCGTCTGTGAATCGAGTCTCCGTCGCCGCACCATTTCCATCGCATCACCGATGCCATGGATGATGATTCTCGCCCGCCGGATAAAATCGACAATCTCA
Organism: Paenibacillus sp. Z6-24; assembly: GCF_054161335.1. NCBI lineage: Bacteria > Bacillati > Bacillota > Bacilli > Caryophanales > Paenibacillaceae > Paenibacillus > Paenibacillus sp. Z6-24. Next base: position 4,911,219 of record NZ_CP096398.1, read on the forward strand.
CGGACATTCTGATCCTGATACAGCAGCTCGTAAGCATCTCTGCGCAGCAGATCAGGCACATGCAGCAGCCGGTACTGCGCGCCTACACGCTTAGCCATAGTAGAAACGATGGAGTTAGCCTGGTACTCCATGTTCTCGCCCAGTCCGCCTCTTGCCGGTACGAACCAGGCATCCTTTAGAGGTGCCGGAAAGGTGGGGCTAAGCTGCTCTGCCACTTCGGCAAGCGTAAAGCCGCCGGTTACAGCCACAATATCATTTTCACGAATCACACTGAGCAGGGCTTTGGCGCCAGCTCGGCCAAGGTTCTGCTTGGTACTGGCTGATGTGTCACTGTCTCCAGGTACAATAACAACCTGTCTTAGTCCATACACATCACGGATGCGATCTTCCAATACGGACAATCCGAGCAACTCTTCCATAATCGGTTCAAGTTGCTCAAGCAGCTCTCTGCCTGCTTCACTGATTCTCATCCCTGTACTCTCGATCTCGAGTAATCCCAGAGTTTTGAGCAGGTCGGTCTCAGCTCGCAGTACCCGTTCTGTCATATTGAGGGAAGTAGCGAGCGATCTTCGCCCCACCAACCCCGTCAACATAACCTGATGTAGGATGGTGTATCTCTTTTTCAGTACCTCAGTAAGATCGGGCAGAAGCTGCTCTTGTATTTCAAGTAATTTTCGCATGCTTTCCACTCCTGCAACTTGTCTCGCTCAGTGTAATTGGAATTTTAATGAATCAGGCTAAGTATAATGGACTCAAAATGTCCCGGCATAACTTTTTAAGTCCCACGTCTATATTAACCAATTTTCGCTTTGGAAGCAAGTCTTTATGACAACTAATTATGGAAGGTCGGCTTAATAAATATTATGAAAGCGCTGCTTGCTTTTTAGGTTTATTTCATCTATACTAATTCTTGCTGTTGCTTATCTGCGCCCGTGGTCCAATGGATATGACGTAGGCCTCCGAAGCCTGAGATCCAAGTTCGATTCTTGGCGGGCGCGCCATTTAACTTCCTTTGCAGCAGACACTCAGAGTTCCATCGTAATCTATATATATTATCGTATGATTAATTACATAATTTTTCCGAGTAATAGAACGTATAACCAGCCTAGGCTGGTTATTTTTGTATCTGCATATTGTTTTGATGTGCAAGTGGGACATTTATTGTCCTGGATTGACAGCTAACAGCCCCCTTCATCATTAACCCATTTTTTAGCATTTCAGGCATTTTTACAGCTAATAGTTTGACCAATTTTGACTTTTGGTTTGAACTATCCTATAATGTGGTAAGAACAAATGAATTAATCATGTTGTTTGAAGTAATGATCCACTATATAATCACACTTATTATGATTGTAATCTAAGGAGGGTTTCTAGTGAGTTATATCCCAATGGTCGTTGAACAGAGCAGCCGTGGTGAACGTGCTTATGACATTTACTCCCGTCTGCTGAAAGACCGCATCATTTTCCTCGGTTCCGAAGTCAATGATATGGTAGCTAACGCAATTATTGCACAGATGCTGTTCCTGGAAGCTGAAGACCCGGAGAAAGACATCCACCTCTACATTAACAGCCCAGGCGGTTCCATTACTGCAGGCATGGCTATTTACGATACAATGCAATTTATCAAAGCCGATGTATCTACAATCTGTGTAGGTATGGCTGCAAGTATGGGTGCATTCCTGCTGAACGCCGGTGCCAAAGGCAAACGTTTTGCACTGCCAAACAGCGAAGTGATGATTCACCAGCCGCTGGGTGGTGCTCAAGGTCAGGCAACGGATATCGAGATCCGTGCACGTCGCATCCTCAAAATGCGCGACAAGCTGAACAAAATTCTGGCTGAACGTACAGGCCAGCCGCTGGAACGTATCGAAAAAGATACCGACCGTGACTATTTCATGACTGCAGCCGACGCTCAGGAATACGGGCTGATCGACAAAGTTATTGAAAAAACACCTCCACAAGGAATCTAAGCCGACTGAACGCCAGCATAGCAGCAAGCCTCCGGATATCCGTCCGGAGGCTTTTTTTTCTTAAGTAAAGCTCTGCCAGTTAAGGTATGACAAATAGATCTATCAACATGACAAAGAACCTGTTCCTTTTTTTGCGATGAGGAACAGGTTCTTTAAATTATATTTGCATGTCAGAGCTGGTCTGTCTGATGGACGATCAGGATTGGTAGGCAGACAACGGGTTAGTGCCTGATTTCAGCAGCTGACTAAATGTGAATTCCACTTCCGGATTACCTGCTGCACCTGGGGCGATATCATACTTTTGGAAGAAGATCGTGACACCGCTATCAGTCAGATAGTAGTTGTCCAGATATTTACTGGAGCTTTTGCTCAGATCGTTGAACTGCTCCAGGGAAAGTCCTTCGGTATTCGCATTTTTCTTGATATGAGCCTGGATCAGTTTTTTGATGTCCTGACTGTAATTCTTGTTGGACTTGAGCAGATCATCCAGTTTGATCGCTTTACCGTCTTTGAGCGAGAAGGTCATGCTGGTCAGTATGTTGTCTCCATGTGCTCCGCCAAGATATTGATAATCGGTCAGCAGGAAGCTGATTACGCCGTTGCGGTTGTAAGTGACTTTGTACCCGCCATCAATCTCATAAATCATATCCTTGTTAGTCGGCGCACCTGCTTCTTTGACCTGTTTTTCCATGGTGGTCAGGAATGTATCATAGTGAGCTTTGAGCGCTTTGTTGATTGCTGTCTGAGCCGCTTTGTTCTCCACTCCGGATACTACCGGGTAGACAATATTTACATTGGTATATTTATTCTGAATGGAAGAAACCAGCTTGGTTCCGGTCACTTCCACATCATTCATGCCTGCTGCAGTTACATTGACGGTGCGTGTGGCATTGTTCCACAGGGCACGATAGCCAAATGGCTCTGTAACAGCCTTGATCGCTACATAGGTGGTTCCTTTGATCACACTGGCATCATAGCTGTCACCCACTGCACTGCCATTCAGGCGTACAAATACGCCGTTTTGATCGTTCAGGTCATAGCTGACCTTGTTTTTGCCTTTGGTAATGGTTGCTGTATGTGCTTTGGAATCATAGGTAATCGTTGCACCTACCGTTTTTGCTATGTCTTTGAGCGGGAGCAGTGTGCTGCCCGATTTGCTCAGCATACCTTTGGCGGAGATGGCTTTGCCTTCTACCTGTACATTAATGACGGACTTGGCTGATGAGGAAGTGCTGGCTGCGTACGCAGATGATTGTGTGAACGGCAGCGTGGCTGCTGTTCCTGCAGCCGTAAGGCTCGTCGCCAATACGATCGCTGATAGTTTTTTGAGATAGGTTGTGTTTTTCATGTTCTGGTGCTTGTCCATAATTAATCTCTCCTTCAAATAGGTCGATTGCAACAAAGTTTAGTATACCGATAACCGGGTCATTTGAATTTACAAACAACTTAACAAGGATTTACAACATAGTCATGCGCTGTGAATCAAAAGTAATAAAAGTGTAAACAAACTTCCCTGCCGGAAGAATGCAGGTGTCCGGCAGAAAAGTTTCTATTTTCGGCATATCGCCGGTTTAATAAACTTCCGTTATACTGAAACGATGGGAGGATTAGTCCGTATAATAGTTACAATACTGACGATTTTACCCTTTCGCATCCACAGCTTATTTCATAGCATATTGAACGTTAAGACTAATATTCAATTCCACTGTCCCCGGTTCAATCTTAGTCTGTTTGTCAGAACGCGCAGATTCCGTTGCACCACTCTGGGCCATATATACCGGTGGAGCTTCAACACCCGCTTCACTTACGGATACCAGATCTCCCAATGTACGATTTGCCGCTTTAGCGATTGATCCTGCTTTGGCTGCAGCATCTTCCATCGCTTTTTGAATCACCTGGTCTTCATAGGTTTTGGGATTCTCCACATCGAAGCTTACCGAACCTACATTGTTTGCACCGGCTGCTGAAGCTTCATCCAGCAATGCGCCGAGCTTATCCATATTGCGGTAGGTTACCTGCAGCGTATGATATGCCGTATAGCCTGTAACTTTTTGCTGATCTTTCTCGTTATAACTGTAGTTCGGCTGTACATAGAATTGAACGCTCTCTATATCCTTGGCTGCTATGGACCATTTGTTTTTCAGCAAATTGTTCAATTTGCTCATCTTCTGGGCATTGGCGGCCTGTGCCTTGGCTGCTGTAGCAGCTGTCGTCTGCACACCGATCGAGAGGTAAGCGACATCCGGTTTGACGGATAACTTGCCGTTACCGCTGACGTTAATTGTACCTGCCATCGTTGTTATGGAGGTTGTCTCTGCCGCATAAGCGGTAGAGGTACCCGGCAGGCTGACTCCCATGCCTATACTTGTAAATACGGCTCCGGCTAACAGCAAGGAAGCCATGTAGTGATTTTTTTTCATAATATTCACCCTTTCTTGTTCATACTTAGTAAACGGATGTTTTGAAGCGAATGTTGCATTGGGTAAATAGTAGAGAGGAGCTTGGTGGCTAAAATGACCAGCAATTGACCCGGCGAGAGTCTTCGGGCAGCTCGCGAGCGTTTTCTTTATGTATATTGCTATTCCAGCTGGCAAAGGAGTTGAAATTTATACAGCTTCATCGTGACAAGTTATGTTATTTTACTTATAATCTCATATAATCCCATCCTCGAGATTCCGCATAATGATAGGGATTACAGGAGACAGGGATTACTAGAAAGAGGGGAGAGTCACCATGTTCAAAAACAAGTTTCTGCGGAATTCCATTATGCTGCTGGCAGGTATTCTGGTGCTGAGCGCCCTGAGTCAACCTGTTACTGCATCTGCTGCTGCACCGCCGCGCCAGGTAAAGCTTGAATGGAATGGTACACGCCTTCCGGAGAACGGACTGTTGATTAATGGCAATACAATGATTCCGGTGGTACTCCTGCGTGATTCACTTGGAGTCACCCTGCGGTACGAACCCGCCGTTAAAACATATACACTGCTGCAGAATGATGACCAGTTGGATATGATTATGACCGCTTCCGGCGTTACTATGCGGCTGAACAATCATCGATGGAATGGACCGAGCGCAAAGGTAGTCAACGGACGGATGTATATTCCGTTTACGGTACTGCGTGATGGATTCGGCTATCAAAGTTCATGGAATGCGGTACAACTCAAACTGAACTTTGCCAAAAAAGGAGCCTTTTTCGAATAGGTCTCCCGGGCTGCTGCACTATCCTGATTGCCGACTTGGCTTAACCGGACATACCAAAAAACCGTCACAATAATCTGTGACGGCCGACCTCTCATCTGTGGATGGGGGGTTTTTTATTGGTTTTCCAGTTCTTCTTTGCTAACCAGTCCTACTAAAGCGTTTACAGCCGATTCTGCGTCCGCACCCTCTGCGCTGATGTATACTTCAGTACCCGAACTGATGGCCAGACTCATAATGCCCATAATGCTTTTTGCATTTACTTTTTTATCGTCTTTTTCCACGAAAATTTCCGCGGAGTATTTATTCGCTTCCTGTACAAACAATGCTGCAGGTCGTGCGTGCAATCCCGTTTTCAGACGAACCACTACCGGGTGTTTTATCATGTGATTATTACCCCCTATAATACATATTCATTACAATTTATTAGTTTACTACACTGAAACCCATTTTATGAACACTATATTCATCATACTACATTATTATAACATGCGCTTTAGCAGAAAAAAATAAAGCTTACCTGGTCGGTATAATATTTTAGACCAGGTGCTCATTACGTACACGGTCAGCCAGCTCGTCAATTTTGCGAAGCCTGTGATTGACCCCGGATTTGCTGACGCCGCCCTTGAGCATTTCGCCAACTTCCTTGAGGTTCATATCCGGGTGAGCCAGACGAATCTCTGCGACTTCACGCAGCTTGTCCGGCAGCTGTTCCAATCCCAGATGGCGCTGGATCAGACGGATATTATCGATCTGACGCACAGCGGCACCGATCGTTTTGTTGAGATTGGCGGTCTCGCAGTTGACGATCCGGTTCACGGAGTTGCGCATATCCCGCATAATCCGAACGTCCTCAAACTTGAACAGCGCCTGGTGTGCACCGATAATGCTGAGGAACTCGATAATTTTCTCGCCCTCTTTGATATATAAAATAAAGCCTTTTTTACGCTCGATACAGCGCGCATTCAGCTCGAATTCATTCGCCAGATCAACCAGGGCCTGGCACTGCTCCTCATACATCGAAGCAATCTCCAGATGATACGATGATCCTTCCGGATTGTTAACCGACCCTCCAGCCATAAAAGCGCCACGTAGATAAGCCCGTTTACAGCAATTTTTACTGACCATATCCTTGTTGATGCCCGGAGTAAACATAAAACCTTCCGAAACGATTGTCAGCTTGCTCAGAATCGCCTGAACCCCGGCAGGGATACGAACGATATATACGTTATTCTTTTTAAGCCGCATCTTTTTGCGTACAAGCAGCTCCGTATGCACAGCAAAATGCTTTTTAATCAGGGAATAAATCCGTCTTGCGATTGCGGCATTTTCGGTGGAAATATCCAGGATCACCTTTTTATTGGATACCTGTACCGATCCGTTCATCCGGATCAGCGCCGCCAGCTCCGCCAATTCACAGCAGTCGTCGGCTTCAACCATCGTTAGTTCCTTTTTCGTTTGCGCCGCAAATGACAATGGACTCACCCTTTCGCTAAAATATGTTTCTTCACCTGTTCATAAATGTGATGACTCAGCTGATCCGCATCATGACGCAGATAAGTGCCGTACATCACCAGTTTGTCCGCAATAATTTTGTAGCCCAGGCTCTCTACCTTTTCTGCATCCAGCTTGACCGGCTTGGCGCCTTTTTCCGCGTAGCGCTTTTGCACTTTGAGCGGAATCGGTTCGTTATTCACGAGCACATAATCGAACAACCGGTGGCCCACATGCTCATAGATCGCTTCAAGATGGTCACTGACCGTATAATTATCGGTCTCCCCCGGCTGGGTCATTACATTGCAGACAAACAGACGCGGCGCCCGTGAAGTCAGAATCGCATCGACCAGCTTCGGCACGAGCAGATTCGGCAGCAGGCTGGTATAGAGACTGCCCGGACCGATCAGAATGGCATCTGCCTCTTGAATCGCACGTACAGCCTCTGGCAACGGCTCCACGTGGTCCGGTTCAAGAAAAATACGTTTGATTCGTTTACCCGCTTCGGGGATCTTGGATTCACCGGTGACGATCGTGCCATCTTCCATCTCCGCATGCAGGATTACTGCCTGCTCGGCTGCGGGCAGAACAGCACCTCTCACTGCGAATACACGGCTCAGCTCCCGCACTGCCGTAACAAAGTCACCGGAGATGTCTGTCATCGCCGCGAGAATCAGGTTGCCCAGACTGTGACCGGCCAGGCCTTCACCTTTTTGAAACCGGTATTTGAGCATCTCCGACATGAGCGGCTCCACATCCGCCAGTGCTGTCAGCACGTTGCGGATATCTCCGGGCGGCGGCATTTTCAGCTCATCCCTCAGAATTCCGGAACTCCCCCCATCATCCGCTACCGTGACAATGGCAGTGATATCCAGAGGTTTTTCCTTAAGGCCCCTGAGCATAACGGACAGACCGGTGCCGCCGCCCATAACAACGATACGGGGGCGAAGCACCGGCAGGCCCGGTTGTGAAATTGACATATCTTCCACTCCTTAATGCCGATCACGATCAGCATCACGATGACTGACACGAACGGTTTCTGTCTCACTAGCCCCCAGCATACGACCCAGGTATTCGGAGATGGCTACCGAACGGTGCTTGCCGCCGGTACAACCGATGCCGATAATGACCTGGCTCTTGCCTTCATTACGATAGTGGGGAATGAGAAAATGCAGCATATCCAGCAGCTTGGTCAGAAAAGCTTGCGTTTCCGGCCATTTCATCACGTATTCATACACATCACTGTCCTGACCGGTATGCGGTCTCAGATGATCCACATAGTGCGGGTTCGGCAGGAAACGTACATCAAAAATCAGGTCTGCATCAATCGGAATTCCATATTTAAACCCGAACGAGGTGACATTGACAGATAACCGGTTGCTCTCCAGATGCGAGAAACGGGAAATGATCTTTTCCTTGAGCTTTGCCGGCTTGCTGTTGCTTGTATCGATCACCTGCGTAGCCGATGTCTTCAGCTCATCCAGCATTTTGCGTTCCAGCCGGATTCCATCGAGCGGCATGCCGTCCGGTGCCAGCGGATGCCGTCGCCGGCTTTCCTTGTAGCGCTGAACGAGTACGGCATCGCTGGCATCCAGGAACAGAATTTCAGTATGGATCGTATAATGATTTTTCATATAGCTCAGGGACTCTGAAAGGGCAGGGAAAAATTCACGACCGCGCAGGTCGATCACGAGTGCCACTTTGCCGATTTTACCGTTCGACTGCTCAATCAGTTCGGCAAATTTGGGAATTAGAACGGGCGGCAGATTATCCACACAGAAAAAGCCGAGATCCTCCAGGCTCTGTACTGCAATGGTCTTGCCTGCACCGGACATCCCTGTAATGATAACCATGGTGGATGTCGATGAATTTTCAGTATTGCTCATGCATAAGTCCCCTCCCTGTTAGATAGTATTATCCAATCCGGTTACACTGCTGAAGATTAGAGGCATATATGTGCTTATGATACGGCTCAGCGCAGCAGCAGACCTGCCGCACCCACGATACCGGCATCATTGCCCAGCTTGGCAGGAATAATCTCTACGCCCTGCTGCAGCGGCGAAGGCGTACATTCTGCGAACACTTCACGGATCTTGCTGAATAGAATGTCTCCGGCTTTGGAGACACCACCGCCAACAATAAAGCGCTCCGGGTTCAACGTAGTTGCCACGGATGCCATCGATTTGCCCAGATAAAAGGCTGCCCGGTTCACGATCCGGATGCTCACTTCGTCTCCGGCTTTGGCCGCGTCAAAAATGTCTTTGGCCGTGATCTTGTCTCCGATCGTCGACAGACTGGTTACGTCGCCGCGTTCGACCGCTTCCACAGCCATACGGATAATTCCGGTGGCGGAAGATACGGTCTCCAGGCAGCCCATCTTGCCGCAGCCGCACTGGATCGCTTCCAGATCAGGCACAACGGAGATATGTCCAATTTCACCGGCGAGTCCGGAGAATCCCTGATAGATTTTGCCGTTGATAATAATGCCGCCGCCCACACCCGTACCGAGTGTGTAGCAGACGCAATCGGTTACACCTTTGCCGGCACCGCTCCAGGCTTCGCCCAGTGCAGCCACATTGGCGTCATTATCGATTACGATGGTCTTGCCGATACGTTCTTCCAAGATGGCGCGGATCGGTACATTGCGGAAACCAATATTCGGCGCCAGCAGGATCACACCGGCACGCAGATCCGTGAAACCGGCTACACCTGCTCCTACTCCAACCAGCTGGTCCCAGGTATATGGCGACTGCTCTACAATATGCCGTACATATTTCTCGATATTTCCAATAACCGCATCCGTACCCTTTTCCTTCTCGGTAGGGCCTTCATACGTATGAAGCAGTTCACCTTCCTGATTGCAAATACCAACCTTGATTGCAGTACCGCCAAGATCGACGCCGACATAAATTTTCTCAGACATATGACCGATCCACCTTTTCTACTCGAAATTTAATATATATCGATACGCACTTTCTCTGCATCGTCTTATCCGCATCCATTGTAGTGAATTCATTCAGACCGGTGTACATGACTGAGCAGAACCATTACACTCCACTCCCATTGTATCACTTCCACTGCTGCAAAGATTGGACAAAATGCGCTTATACACTAATTTATAGTACGAGAATACACAATTATTCCTGTAAAAAAGAGATATCAACCCGCGCTCGCTCCCCTGGGGAGAAGCCATCTTTTAACGTGAACGTTCGTATCCAACTATAAGCGAACGGACTCATCAGGTCAAGCGGTACCCTCGGGTCTGTTGTCTTGATCCTTCCCGTCAAAAAAGGGAGCCCAAACGGCTCCCTCCGTATTCGGTATCCATTACTTGTCGAGCGCTTCGCTCCAGTCGTGGATCATATGTCCTTCGAGGTATTTCTCACAGTCCATTGCAGCCATACAACCGCTGCCTGCTGCTGTGATCGCCTGACGATAACGTGTATCCTGAACGTCTCCACAGGCGAACACACCCGGTATGTTGGTCTCTGTTGTACCTGGCGTAACCAGAACATATCCGTGTCCATCCAGATGTACATGACCTTTGAGGAAATCGGTGTTTGGCGTATGGCCGATCGCCACGAACACGCCGTCCGCTTCGATCAGTTCTTCCTGACCGGTCTCGTTGTTCAGCACTTTCAGTCCTTTGACACCCATATCGCCTGCTACGACTTCCACCGGCTTGCGGTTCAGTGCCCAGCTGATTTTTGGATTGTCTTTGGCACGATCCTGCATGATTTTGGAAGCACGCAGTTCTTCGCGGCGGTTGACTACGGTAACATTCGTAGCGAACCGTGTCAGGAAGCTCGCTTCCTCCATGGCAGAGTCGCCGCCACCGACCACGACGATCTTTTTGTTGCGGAAAAAGAATCCGTCACAGGTCGCACATGTGCTTACACCGCGTCCTACATTATCCTGCTCACCCGGAATACCCAGGTAGCGAGCCGAAGCACCGGTGGAGATGATGATACTTTCCGCTTCCAGCTCGCCCATGCCTTCAACCTTGACTTTGAATGGACGCTGGGAAAAGTCGACCTGTTCCACCCAGCCGGATTTGAATTCCGCACCAAAGCGCTCGGCCTGCTTGCGCATATTATCCATCAGTTCCGGTCCCATAATTCCTTCGGGAAAGCCTGGAAAGTTCTCGATTTCGGTTGTAGTGGTCAGCTGGCCCCCTGGCTGCAGTCCCTCGATAACGAGCGGCTGCATGTTGGCGCGTGCCAGATAGATTGCTGCGGTAAGGCCCGCAGGTCCTGTTCCAATAATAATTGATTTGTACATACTCCCAAATACCTCCTTGTAATGAATGAACCTCTGTCCATCTCAGCTGTCACTTATGATCCCTGTGTGCTCTCCGCTTGTGCATAGCGTACTTTCTGCTGTACATTGCATACCCTGCCGATCCGGCGAGCATATCTGCTAATAATGGAAACAGACACCTCGTAACGTTGGGCCACTTCATCATATGTGAGTGGGAGACGATGTATTCGGGCTACCAGATACTCCAGCGCCGCTGCCCAGCCTTGCGGATGGTGAAGCTGCGGGAGCTCGGGGTATACCCTTTTAATAAATTCAATCCACAGTGCTTCCACGTCATGATTGAATCCGGAGTCATAACGTTTGTGCGGCTGCGCTGCCACATGGTCCACGATCTGCTGCCAGCGTTCATCCCAGAACGGCAATCCCATCCGGGCCGCTTCGATATCGTCAATCAACTGATCCGGCGATAACGACTGGTTCGCCGCCCACTGGCGCAGCAGTCGTTCTGCCGCTGTCCGCAGCTCTTCAGAAATCAGCGGACGATTCACATATTGCCGCAGTGCCGTATGTACCTCATGATCTCCATTGAGTACATATAATTTTAGCGCATACAGCTGTTCGCTCTCGGTTCCATGGTGAAGAACATGCAAAAATTGCGCTGCATCCGACTCTGGCTTTATAATGACCGGCTGCTCATTTGTATAGAAATACGGCATTTTCTGTACACCATAACGGTAGGAAACGCTCAGTGTTCCCTGACGCAATTCTTGCAGATGAGCCAGATAAAATGCCGGTACTTCCGCACCGGGTTCAAAACGCAAAATACGCTTCCACAGCTGCTCTGCTTCATCATATTTACCCATATAACAGGCTGCTGCCGCTGTATAATGATACAATTCCCCATGATTCATCAAATCATCATGTCGCAGCAGACGCCGGAAGTGATTGTAGGCATACTGATGTTCGCCCAGCATCGCCATGGTCGTTGCCAGCTTGAGCAGATGCTCTTGATGCAGCGGTGTGACCCGGCGCAGCTGTTCCAGCTGCTGCTGAAGCTCGCTGTCTCCGTAGTACTGGCTAAGAATCGCCTGATTGCACAACGCATGCAGATTGCTCGGGTCCTGCTGCAGAACAGCAGTAATCTGCTCGGCTGCCAGTCCCATCATGCCCTGCTGGTAATAGGCGACCGCCAGATTATTGCGGGCTGCGAACAGATCAGGCTGTTCCTGGATCAACTGCTGAAGCAGCTCGCAGGCAGCCTCCGCTTCTCCATTTTCCAGCAGTTCACGCGCCTGTTCCTGAAGGTCCGGCTCCAGCATAACTGCAGCTGCGGTGCCGGCAGGGCGTTTCATTTCATGAAGGATCAGATCCATCATTTCCTCTGCTTCACTCGTAAACTGACCGTTCGGGTCCCGCTCCAGATATGTAAGCAGTTGCTGCTCGGCCTGTTCGAACTGTTCCATATTGGCATAATTGTTAGCCATATAAAAATGACACTCGACCATTGAAGGGTCTACCGTATCCATAATCGTCTGAAGCACCTGATTGGAGGCCTCATACTTACCCATCTCCGATAATATCCCTGCCATATTACAGTGATTGACAGGATTATCCGGCTCGTATTCCACAGCCTTTTCAAAATATTTCAATGCCTTGTCGTAACGATAATGGTCTAATGAGCGGACAGCTCTCTCAAAAAAGAAATTGGCATCCAGCTTAAGCGTGATGACTTTCCGTTCGATCTCTTCGACTTTTCGCTTGTAATCATTCACCGGACCAAGGCACCTCCTTTAATACGTTCCACCCACAAAAATATAATTATCGACGAAAAACATCAGCCAACAGTATAACATATCCTGCTCTTTCGCTAAAGTGACATAATAAACTGTTCTAAATTAGCAGATTGGGTATCAAATCCCTGCATCGCTGAACATGGTGGCAATGGAACCACCTTCCATAATGATACGTACGGCATGAGCCAGCATCGGTGACACGGACAATACGGCCAGCCGGTTCAGGTGCCCTGGCGGCAGACTGATTGAATCCGTTACCACGAGTTCGCGGATATAGGGATGATCCAGACGCTGCATCGCTGCACCGGAAAATAAACCATGCGTTGCGCAAACGATTGCTTCACGGGCACCACGTTCCTTCAGACTTTCGACCACATTGACGATGGTCGTGCCTGTATCGATCAGATCTTCAATAATAATCGGAGTTTTGCCTTCCACATCACCGATCACATGAGTGATGACCGATTCGTTGTGGGCAGGTCTTTTCTTAATCATCATGGCAAATGGGGTATCCAGACGGTTGGCCAGCTTCTCGGCCATATAGGCACGTCCGGCGTCCGGCGAAACGACTACCGCGTCTTCTATCTGTTTACTTCGCAAATAGCCGCTGATCAGATCAAGCGCTGTTAAATGGTCAACCGGTATGTTAAAGAAACCCTGAATCGCCGAGGCATGCAGATCAATCGTAATGATCCGATCCGCACCAACCGTAGTAAGCACATCCGCAACCATTTTGGCAGAGATGGGTTCCCGGGGTGCCGATTTACGCTCCTGACGGGCATATCCATAGTACGGGATAATCAGATTAATCGTTCCCGCCGAAGCTCTTTTGGCCGCATCGATCATTACCATTAACTCCACAAACAGCTCATTGATCGGATGAGACAGGGACTGTACCAGAAATACATCCATATTACGGATGCTCTCCTCATAGTGTACATACGTCTCACCGCTTTTGAACTGGGATAATTTGATTTTACCAAGGGGTACACCCAGACGCTCTGCAATCTGTGCACTCAGTTCGGGACTGGATGATCCTGAGAATATACGCATTTTTTCTTTCATAGGCCCTCCTGTAGATTGCCAGCTGACTTTTATTTTATTTTAGCTTGCTTTGTGCTGATATCAAAGACAATTCTGTATTTCGTTCAGGAATATATATGATGAATAATGTCGGTACAGCACGATTTTGCGAAAAATATGTTGTAATTTTCATAAAATTTCTTGACCAAACTAGTTCGGCGCCGTACAATTGTCTTCATTGAAGACTTTAGAAAGGTGAGTATAATGCCGAATATAGATTCATCAGGCCCCAAGATTACGCTGAAGGAATTGGACCGGCTCAGCGCACTGGCGCCTTTGTTTCCCGAGATCAATGTCGAATGCATGTTGACTTCCCTGCTTCTGATACGTACTTCTCATGATTTATATAATCAATCTTCTTCCCTGCTAATGGAGCGAGGGCTTTCCCAGGGCAAGATGCGTATTCTTACCTCTCTGTTAATCCGCAAAAAACCACTTCTTCCTTCCGAACTGGCCAAGTCTGCCGGTGTGACACGTTCCACAATGACCGGACTGATCAATGGTCTGGAAAAGGATGGACTGATCCGCCGAGGAGCCCATGAAGATCGCCGTATGACAGCCATCCATCTAACAGAGGAAGGCGAAGCTTTATTAATGGCTACATTGCCTGAATATGCACGTGTAGTCACTTCGGTCATGTCTCAATTGACGGAAGAGGAACAGGGAATGTTGCAGCAATTGCTGTACAAACTCCGTAAGGGAATTGAACATCCAGAATCATCCTGACTTTTTTTGCATTAGTTGTTCGGCGCCGTACTATTTGGCGGCTAATAATATATATTTTATCAAATACCCTAAGGTATTTACTCATCGATTTTATTAGATAGGAGAGCATATTAAAGTGAAAATTGTAAAACTTATTCCGATTATTTTATTAATCGTTGCGCTGGGGGTTGGCGGTACGCTGCTCGCCATGCATGGCAAGGATGCCGTATCCATGGCCGCCTCGAAAAAAGAAGGGGTGTTGACGATTGATACCGTGAACGCCTCCTTTGAAGGGCAATCCGGCAAAATCAGTGCTGTCAAGGTTAAGGAAGAACAACAGGTCAAAAAAGGGCAGACGCTGCTCGCTCTGGATACCCGTGATATCGATCTTCAGATCAAAGGTGTAAAAGAACAAATGTCCCAGATCGATGTTCAGATCAGTCAGGCACAAAGCCAACTGACCAGTCAGGCCCACAAGCTGGCTGAACAAAAAGCCAATGCCCAGCTGAATATCGAAGCTGCCAAAGTAGCCGAACAAAAAGTACTGACCGGTGCACGTCCGGAAGATATCCGCAGCCAGGAAATTGCTGTGGATTCCGCCAAGAAATCCGTTGAAGTCGCCAATAACGGCGTCACTTCCGCGCAGACAGCAGTTGAAGCGGCCCAGCAGACACTGGATTATGCCAAAACCAACTATGACCGGGCCAAAATGTTATTTGATAACGGTCTTGGTACACAGGCCAGTTTGGACACCGCACAGAACAGTGTAGACACTGCGACCAAGCAGGTGCAAAGTGCCCAGGATCAACTTAATTCTGCCATGAAGCAGGTTGAGGTAACCAGCAACCAGGTAAGTGCCCAGGAGACTGCCCTGCAGAAACTCCAAAACGGTGCAACCGCTGAAGAACGCCAGCAGGCTCATGTTCAGCTGGAACAGGCCCAACAGGCGCTGAAGCAGGTGGAACAGGGGCAGGAAGATATCGATAACGGCAAGTACAATATCGAACTGCTGAAAAAACAAAAAGATGCGCTGCAGGTAACGCTGGACGGTTATGAAGTTCAGAAGAGCCGCCGCGTACTGACCGCTGCTGCTGATGGTAAAGTTACCCGTGTCGTACCAAAAGTAGGCGAGAACGTATCTGCCGGTACACCGGTTGTCGTAATTGAGACCGGCAAGCTGTACTATGACCTGTATGTAGGTGAAGAAAATATCAAAGCCTTCCAGGCCGGTGCCAAAGTATCGACCAACGTAATCTCTCTCGGCAAAAATATTAAGGGTACCGTACGCTACATCACTTCTGCACCGCAATATGCCACTCTGCGTATGAGCCGTGAAAAAGGTCAGTCTGATACGACTTCCTTTATCGTACGTGTAGATGTGAAACGCACCCCTGACTTGCTGCCGGGAATGACGGTGGAGGTTCCAACCAATGAAAGCCATAATTGATGAGTTCAAACATATACTGAACGGCAAGTTCATTTTCATCATCCTGATTGCGCCGCTGATCATCTCAGCGGCCTTCGGGTATGTATTCAAAAACAACCAGCTGAACGAAGCACCTGTCGCTGTTGTCGATATGGATCACAGTGCCTACAGCCAGCAGCTGATCCAGAAGCTGGATGCCGATCAGTATATTAATATCAGCTACATTACCTATAACTACATGGAGCCGAACAGCTTCCTTTATAATGAAAAATACTTTGGTGTCATTTATCTGCCTGCCGGGCTGGAGAAAGCTCATGCTCAGGGAGCACAGACCAATATCGGACTGTATGTGGATACCTCGCTGTCCACAGCCACCACATATTTGCGTACCGGTGTTACCGAGGTCATCGCTGCCGAGAACTCTGCCGCTGCCGCCAACAAGCTCGTAGGCATGGGTGTCAGCTCTGCACAGGCCAACAACTTCTCGACCGGCCTGAATCTGCAGACGCGCCTGCTGTATAACCCGACCAACAACATGCTGATGAGTTCGGTTATCGGTTTTGTAAATACGGTATTCCTGTCCATTCTCGGTGGTGCGACACTGACTATTGTGCCGCGTCTGCGAGAACAGGGATTGCTCAAGGATATGCTGCGTCGTCCACTGAGTCTGGTGCTGCGTATTCTGCCCTATTCACTCATTGCGACCTGCTCTATGTATCTCGTCATGGGCTGTCTCAAGCAGGTAGGCGGACTGCGGTTTGAAGCTAATGTATATCAGCTGTGGATTCCATTCCTGATGTATGCGATCTCGCTGTCCCTGCTCTGTATGATGGTAGGCTGGAGCGCATCCAGTCCAGCCAAAGCTGCGGGACGGATCACCATGATCCTGCTGCCGTCCTTTATCCTGAGCGGTGCACAGATCCCGGTTGCCCTGCTGCCGCCGATTTTGCAAAATGTCAGCCACGCTCTGCCGCTGTCCTGGCATTTCAAATTCTTGCGCGGACTCGGATTCCGCGGCGGTGACCTGCATTATTTCATGCAGGAGATCGGTGGATTCCTGATTCTGATCACCTCCATTCTCGCCGTGATCTTCCTGCTCATGCTCAATGAAATGCGGAAGATTCGCAAAGCGGAAAAAGAAGGTCTGCTCCATCCGGATGAGATTGATTCCACCGAGACGGTCATTACTTCCGATTCCGATTCGGCGCTTATCCTGCCTCAGGGCGGCAAACAGCCGGGTCCAAGTCACAGTTAAGGTTGGAATACAATCTTCAATATAACAGTGGCTCTTTGCCTGCTGTCGATATTCAAATATATATTCCAAAAGCCCACTGGCCGGTTCAACGGTCAGTGGGCTTTTTCTTTTCTTAATTGAAAGTAAAAGACTGATAATTGGCAACAAAGAACACTGGGCTGTTCAATCGTTCAACGATACCATGGTGCGCTGCCGATTCTCAAATGTGGCAATCTCCTGTACGCCCAGCTCGGTGAGCAGTGCCCTGGCTTCATCCAGATGATCACTCAGCTTCAGCGGATCATGGGCATCCGAGCCGAGAGTCAGCGGGATTCCCAGGAAAATCGCCTGTTCCACGATCCGGCGGGAAGGGAAGATTTCCTTGCATACTTTGGATAGGCCAGAGGAATTCAGCTCCATGACCATATCGGCTTTTTTGACAGCCTGCAGGGCTGCATTTTCCAGAGCGATTCGCTCTTCTGTCTGCTCTGGCTCCGGTACATAACCAAAGCGCTTGATTACATCCAGATGGCCAGTGATATCGTAGAATCCGGTCGCAGCAGCCTTCTGCACGGCATCATAATACTGGCGATATACATCGAGCACCTGCTTGCCTTCCCAGTGATGCGTCTGGCGATGATCCGAGATGTCCCACTCCCCCAGGAAATGCACGGAGCCAATCACATAGTCAAAAGGATAGCTGTCCAGAATCTTGTCGATCACTTCTTCATAGCCTTCGATATAATCGGCTTCCAGTCCTACCCGGATAGCGATCTGATCACGGTATTTCTCCTTGAGCATCAGACATTCTTCCACATAGCGGGGCAGTTCATCCATCGGCATCGCCATTTCCGGATAATAGGTCGCCGGGTCCACATGGATCAGCGGCAGATGATCGGACAATCCCAGCTGAGACAGTCCCAGCTGTATGCCCCGCTGCACATATTCTTCCAGCTCCCCTACGGCATGACCACACCGGGCATGATGAGTATGATAATCAATCAGCATCGCCGCTTCCTCCCTCGCCGTATATTAGTCTTTGCGCGGACGCTCATGACGGCGGTCCAGCTCGGCCAGCACATCATCCAGCGGCAGCTTGCGCTCTTGCAGCAGCACCAGCAGATGATAGATCAGATCGCTTACTTCATAGCGCAGCTCTTCGTTATCGCCGTTTTTGGCTGCGATAATCGTCTCGGCTGTTTCTTCGCCGACTTTTTTCAGAATCTTGTCGATGCCTTTCTCGAACAGATAGGTCGTGTAAGCCCCCTCCGGACGTTCACGCTCGCGATCAGCGATCATCTGCTCCAGCTCGGCCAGAATGGCGAACCGGTCGCTGCCGGATGCCGTATTGTTTTCATTTACAGCATCGTTTTGAAAAGTTGGCTTGTTGTCCACTGTATTCACCTCATTATAAAAGCAGCTTATTCTGCCTGTATGGCAGGCTGGTCCATTTGCATCCACTAACAGCAGCAGCGTATCCCCGTCACAATCATAATGAAGCGACCGGATACGCTGGGTATTGCCTGATGTGCCGCCCTTGTGCCAGTATTCCTGGCGGGATCGGCTCCAAAACCAGGTCTCACCGGAATCCAGTGAGCGGCGCAGTGATTCGTTATTCATGTAGGCCATCATCAGCACCTGTTTGCTGCTGGCATCCTGCACGATCGCAGGGACGAGTCCGTTCTCATCCCATTTGATGGCAGCCGTCAATTCCTCGAACGAAAGCGACTGGTGAATCATCTCCGATTGCAGTGAAGTGTCGGTCAACGGATCTCCACTCCTTCAGCCTTCAATTCCGTTTTGAGTGCAGGAATCGAGATTTCTTTGTAATGGAAAATGGTCGCAGCCAGACCTGCATCAGCATTAGCTTGGCTGAATACATCGCAGAAATGTTCCGGCAGCCCGGCTCCCCCGGAGGCGATGACCGGGATATTGATCGCCTCACATACCGCTTTGGTGAGCGGCAGATCAAAGCCATCCTTGGTTCCGTCCGCATCCATACTGGTGAGCAGTATTTCCCCCGCCCCGCGCTGTTCGGCTTCTCGTACCCATTCCAATGCCTTGATGCCGGTCGGTTTGCGGCCGCCATGTGTGTATACTTCCCACTCGTTCCATTCCGGATTGAACTTGGCATCCACTGCCACGACGATACACTGAGCACCAAATCGCTGTGACCCTTCATTGATCAGCTGTGGATTCAGCACTGCCGCCGTGTTGATGCCGATCTTGTCCGCTCCGGCACGCAGAATTTTTTTCATATCTTCTACCGAAGAGATGCCGCCGCCGACGGTAAAAGGAATCGAGATCTCCCCAGCGGTCCGGCTTACCACATCCACCATGGTCTCTCTACCCTCTACCGAAGCCGAGATATCCAGAAAGACCAGTTCATCCGCGCCCTCACGGTCATACAGCGCCGCCAGCTCTACCGGATCACCGGCATCACGCAGATTCACAAAATTCACGCCTTTGACGACCCGTCCTTCTTTGACATCCAGACACGGAATAATACGCTTTGCGAGCATAAGTTGTCCTCCTTTTACCGGATCGTCTGCAGTGCCTGCTTCAGATCAATTTTGCCTGTATAAATCGCTTTACCCACAATCGCACCGCTGATTCCCTGTTCACGCCGCTCCGCCAGCTTCACCAGATCATCCAGCACAGTTACACCGCCGGAAGCGATAACCTGCTTGCCCGAAGCCTGCGCAATCGCAGCGATTGCTTCAATATTCGGCCCCTGCATCATGCCGTCACGGGAGATATCAGTGAAAATAAACGTCTCTGCCCCTTTGGCCGCCAGCTCACGAGCCAGTTCATCTGCCTTGACTTCGGACGTCTCCAGCCAGCCGCGGGTTGCCACATAGCCATTACGGGCATCAATGCCGATCGCTACCTGACTGCCATAGGTCGCCAATACGGACTCTGTAAATTCCCGGTCTTCTATGGCCGCTGTCCCGATAATGACGCGGCTGACACCGAGTCCAAGCAGTGTTTTTACATCTTCCAGCGTGCGCAGTCCGCCGCCAATCTGTACCGGTACGTCCACCAGACGGGCAATCCGGCCAATCAGTTCGTGATTGACCGGATGACCGGCTTTGGCACCGTCCAGATCGACCAGATGCACATAACCCGCTCCCTGAGCAGCAAAGTCTGCCGCTACTGCAGCCGGATCTTCATTGTATACCGTTTCCTGATTATAATCGCCCTGGATCAGCCGTACACAGCGGCCGCCCCGGATATCGATAGCCGGATAAATTGTAAAAGAAGACAACTTGGTTCCCCCTCGGTCGATAAAATAAGTGAAGCTATTTAATAATGAAAGAAATTATTTGCTCTCTGTACGATGGATGCCAGTATCCTCCGGAATGACCAGCCGCTCACCGGTCGACAGGGCGAGGAAGTTGCGCAGCAGCAGCCTGCCGAGCTCGCCGCTCTTTTCCGGGTGGAACTGCATGCCATATACATTATCCCGGCCCACAATCGCGGTCACCGGCTGTCCATAATCCGTTACGGCAATCAGATCCTCCGGACGTTCCGGCTGCACATGATACGAATGGACAAAGTATACATGTCCTTCATACAGATCACGTACCAGCGGGTTCTGCGGACGCCGATACTCCAGCTTGTTCCAGCCCATATGCGGAATCTTGTAGTCGCCCTCTTCGAAACGCACCACCCGGCCCGGTAAAATATCCAGACCCTGGTGTACCCCATACTCTTCCCCTTCACTGAACAACAGCTGCATGCCGAGACAGATGCCCAGCAGCGGCTTGCCACTGGCAGCAACCTCCTGCACAATATGATCCATTCCACCTTCACGGATATGATTCATCGCATCGCCAAATGCACCCACGCCAGGCAGTATCACTCCCTCGGCTGCAAAGATCTCATCCTTATCGCCTGTGATGACATATTCATAGCCGAGACGCTCGATCGCCTTGCTGACGCTGTGCAGATTGCCGATGCCGTAATCTACAATCGCAATCGCCATCGATTACAGCACTCCCTTCGTCGAAGGTACTCCTGTGACACGCGGATCAATCGTAGTCGCTTCATCGATCGCACGTCCGAGCGCCTTAAACACCGCTTCGATCATATGATGCGTATTTTGCCCGTAATGCACAATTACATGCAGGGTGATGCGCGCTTCCAGTGCCAATTTCCACAGGAATTCATGCACCAGCTCCACCTGGAAGCTGCCCACCTGCGCAGAAGGATACTCGGCACGGTATTCAAAATGCGGACGGTTGCTCACATCGATCACTACCTGCGCCAGCGCTTCATCCATCGGGATAAATACACTTGCATAGCGCTTGATGCCGCGTTTGTCTCCGAGCGCTTCACGCAGCGTCTGACCGAGACAGATTCCGATATCCTCGACTGTATGATGATCATCGATCTCGATATCGCCCTGCGCTTTGAGCTTCAGATCAAAATGCCCGTGCTTCGTAAACAGATCCAGCATATGATTCAGAAAAGGTACATCCGTCTCAATCTCAGCCTGTCCGGTTCCATCCACCTGAAAAGACAGCTGAATATTCGTCTCATTCGTTTTGCGGCTTACTTCAGCCTGGCGTACATTCTGGTTCTCTGTTGACATATAAATTCTCCCCCTGATCTCCTGCTATCTCACTGTGATGATATATCAAAACGGGCAGTAATCCTTTGCCCTAGCTGCCTTCCTGCTCCAACCGCACCTGAATCGCACGTGC
This sequence comes from Paenibacillus sp. Z6-24, assembly GCF_054161335.1. Lineage (NCBI taxonomy): Bacteria > Bacillati > Bacillota > Bacilli > Caryophanales > Paenibacillaceae > Paenibacillus > Paenibacillus sp. Z6-24. The sequence continues at coordinate 4,933,091 of NZ_CP096398.1, forward strand.
ATGCCCTTCCAGTCCTTCATGACGGGCCAGTTCCATAATGATATTGCCGTTCGCCAGCAGCGCTTCCTTGCTGTAATAGATCATGCTCGATTTTTTGATAAAGTCGTCCACATCGACCGGTGAAGAGAAGCGGGCCGTACCATTGGTTGGAATAATATGATTCGGTCCGGCAAAATAGTCACCTACCGGCTCGGAGCTGTAATTGCCGAGGAAAATCGCCCCTGCATTCTCGATCATGCCCAGCACATTCATCGGCTCATCCACCATGATTTCCAGATGCTCGGGTGCCAACCGGTTCACGACGCTGATGCCTTCCTGAATATCCCGTGTGACGATAATCGCACCGTAACTTTGGATCGATGCTGCTGCAATATCCCTGCGTGGCAGACTCTCCAGCTGCCGCTCTACTTCGGCGGCGACTGCATCGGCAATTTCCGGTGAAGACGTCACCAGAATGGCAGAAGCCATCTCGTCGTGTTCCGCCTGTGACAGCAGATCGGCCGCTACATAGACCGGATTCGCCAGATGATCGGCCAGAACGACGATCTCACTCGGACCGGCGATGCTGTCGATATCGACCACACCATACACTTCACGCTTGGCCAGTGCCACATAGATATTGCCGGGACCGCATATTTTATCGACCGGCTCGATACTGTCTGTTCCATACGCCAGCGCTGCAATCGCCTGAGCACCGCCAATACGGTAGATTTCCGTTACTCCTGCTTCAGCCGCCGTGACCAGAATATAAGGATCGATACCTTCCGTACCACCTGTTGCCGGCGGAGTCACCATGACGATCTCCGGTACTCCAGCGACCTGCGCGGGAATAACGTTCATCAGCACCGAGGAGGGGTAAGCTGCCTTGCCGCCCGGTACGTAGACACCCACTCTTTTCAAAGGGCGAATAATCTGACCGAGCAGACTGCCATCCGGCTGAAGGTCCATCCAGGAGTTGCGCTTCTGCTTCTGATGAAACTGGCGGATATTGTCCGCCGCCAATGTGATCGCTGTGATAAAAGAAGGCTCCACCAGCGCATATGCTGCCTGCAGCTCCTCCTCTGTCACTCGCAGCCGATCAGCTGTCAGCTCTACCCGGTCAAACCGAGCTGTGTATTCCAGCAGCGCCGCATCTCCCTCCTGCTTGATCCGCTGAACCACCTGCCGCACGGTAGCATTTTGCTCCGGCGAACCGTACTCCACTTCGCGCCGCAAATCAAAATCCTGTGCAGATACTATTCTCACGATTTTCTCCCCCTTGCTTCGTCCCTTGCTGTATTTGCAGATTCGCCTTGCAGCGGCTAATCCTCAGCTGCATCTTCTGCTATCCGCTCTCTTGCTATCCGATCTCCTGGGTTTCGCTTGCAGCCGGCGGCTGGATGACCTTTTGCAGCTGATCGCACAGCTGCTGGATCTCTTCGCTCTTCATCCGGTAACTGACCCGGTTAGCGATCAATCGGCTCGTAATGCCGAATAGTTCCTCCATCTCGACGAGTCCATTTTCCCGCAGTGTCTGTCCGGTCTCCACCATATCGACGATCCGATCAGCCAATCCGATCATGGGAGCCAGTTCAATCGATCCGTTCAGTTTGATCACTTCGACCTGCTGCCCGCGTTCGCGGAAATACTGGGAAGCGACATTCGGATACTTGGTCGCTACACGCTGCTGAATGCCAGGCTGCCAGTCGGGCAGAGCAATCACCGACATGCGGCAGCGCGCGATTCCCAGATCGAGCAGCTCGTATACGTCACGGTTCTCTTCCATCAGCACATCTTTGCCGACAATTCCGATATCCGCTACGCCATGCTCCACATAGATCGGCACATCGACAGGCTTAGCCAGGATGAACTCCATCCCCGCTTCCGGCAGTTCCACAATCAGCTTGCGGGAATCATCCACATCCGTCGGAATCGGAATTCCTGCCTGTCGGAACAGTTCGGCCGCTTTTTTGTAAATACGCCCTTTGGGCATTGCTACTTTTAGAATCTGACTCATCGGGTATGCATCTCCCTGTTATAGTTTGCTTTCCTGATCTGTCGTAGTACGAATCACAGCCTTACTTATCGTTAACAAAGTGAATGATCTCCTGGTAATCGGCCGGGGCAGCAGAAGCCTGCTCCACATCCGCAGCATATTCGGTAACGACCATTTTCCCCAGCTTCCGCAAATCGGCAGCATGGGCAAAAGCGTCACGGCGTCTGAAATCCTCATAAAGGATCAACACCGGTTTTTCCGGCTCAGGCAGCGGCAGCTGCACACCATCCAGAATACGGTTCGTTTTGAGTGCAAATCCGGTCGCCACAACATCACGCCCAAATTGAGCCAGCAGGTTATCATAGCGTCCCCCGCTGCAGATCGGTGAACCCAGCTCGGCCGCATATCCTTCAAACACCATACCCGTATAATAGGAGAAGTTACCGATCATCGTCAGATCGATCATAACGTATTCCGAGATATCATAGGCTTCCAGTACATCCCAAACCTGACACAGATGACGGATCGAAGCTTGCGCCTGTGGATTGCTGCTTATTTCCAGCGCCTGCCGGCAAATATCCTGCGCGCCCCGCAGCCGCAGGAGTCCTTCCAGCTCTGCACGCTGTTCGGCAGAGAGGCTGAATGCAGACAGCTGCTCCCGGAAGCCAACAAAATCACGATTCAGCAGCCGATCCTTGAGCGCTTCCTGTTCACGTGGCTGACCCGGCAGTGCTTCCTCCAACAGTCCACTCAGGAAGCCCACATGTCCAAGAGAAATTTTGAAATTCTGCACACCGGCTGCCTGCAGTGATGATATAGCCAGAGCGATCACCTCCGCATCGCCCTCCGGGGAATCCACCCCTACCAGCTCTGCTCCTGTCTGGAAAAACTCCGCTTCCCGTCCTGCCTCTTCTTCAATGGAGCGAAATACATTCGCATGATAAGCCAGTCGGATCGGCAGCGGCTCTTCCTTGAGCAGGGAACCCATGACCCGTGCGATCGGCGTCGTCATATCCGAGCGCAGCACCATGGTGGTACCACGGTTATTTAGCATTTTATATAATTTGCGGTCTGAGGTGGAGCTTGCCACCCCTACCGTGTCATAATATTCGAGCGTTGGTGTAATGATCTGGCGATAGCCCCACTGGGACATCGACTGGAGCACATTTTCCTCAATGTACCGCAGTTTGGACACGACATGCGGTAGATAATCACGCACACCTGTCGGTTTTTCGAATCCTTTTGGCTTGGACAAAACAGTCACCCCTGATCACACGATATTTTATCACATTAAAGTGGTACTTTGCTAATAAAGTAAAGGATATTTGATATATTACCATACCGTAACTGCACAGTCAATTGACTTTATGCCTCTGTATAATTGCCCGTTATGCTCCCTCATTATCGTTCAGAGGATCGTCTATTCCTGCATATTGTCCGCGATGATCCCTGTGTTTCTTTAACCTGATTCCTATTCAATTACCCAACAGGCAGCAGATCTCCTTTATTTCCCGGAAAATAATGCAAGGCAGCATGTCTGACCATCTCGCCTCGGGTACAGAGCATCATTCCCCACCTATGCCAAAAGGCCACCTGCATCACAGGTGACCTTTTGGGTTTATCAACAATTTGTAGTTCCTTTGCCCATCCATGGTGCTTGATAGCTCATGGCATTCCATGAATAAGGCAGTTATAACGTCGCAGCTTATTATGGACTGGTTCGCTGAACCGCATCCGTTTTGCGTGTACGCTTGGTATTATCGTTATCACTGCGTTTCTTTTTGGATAAAGAAGCCGGAACACTGCCCAGCAGCACCCATGAGAAAGGCACCCGTCTAAACATAATCTGTACAATAATTGACGAGACAATCAATGCAAAGATCAGGCCGCCATAGATCCAGCAGAAATACGTGATCGTACTCATCGAGAACCAATCCTGCGTTTCCCGGTAAAAGGCCAGCAAGAACGGATGAACGAGATAAACCGCAAACGAGATCTCGCCCAATCGGCGCAGAATCGCCAGCAGCCAGGCCGGTGCCCGGCGATGCAGGATAAAGGCACTATGGAACAATACGAGCGAAGACAGCATCGTATACACATTCCACATCAGCTCATACCAGAGCGAATCCAGCCATTCATTGGTGAGGCGGGCATCATACCAGATCTGCACATAGATCAGACCCGTAATCAGCCAGCTGGCCCATAATGCGATAGTGCTGAACTTCTGAATACCGCGCATCTCGCTCCATTTACTCATCACCCAGGCACGGAAAGGCTTGAAGTAAATCGCTACAAATGCCCCCATCAGATAGTAGGCAAAGTACGACAGCGCAATACTACCCTTGCTCGCATAATGCAGATCATACTTGTTCCACAGTACCCAGCCCCACTGAATCGCCAGCCCGATCGGCAGCGCCCAGCGTGCAATCCAGCGCTGACTTTTCAGCAGCGCCAGCATGAGCGGGAACAGAATATAGAACTGCACACTGATAAAGACAAAGTACAAATGTGTCCAGGCTGATCCATGGAAAATCGCATGAACGTAATCACTCATCAGCACACCTAGCGGTTCATCTAACCGATCATTATTATTCAGTTTATAAAGGAAGTACAGTGCTGAAATCAGAATATACGGCAGCAGAATATACAGCATTCTTTTTTTATAAAAGCTGCTGATCAGCTTGCCGGTGAGCGGACGATCATAGTAGTTATAGAACAGCACAAAACTGCTCAGAAAAATAAACGACGGCGTACCGTATTTGAAGAAAAGGTTCAAAAAGTTAAATACATAATACAGCGAGGTGTTGACAGCCTCGATCGTCGCGTTGGACGTGGAGTGCACATGCAGCACACCGATAATGGCAATAGCCCGAAAGAAATCAAGCTGTGGCAGCCGCTCTTTCTTAATTGGATTCAATGTTAAAGCATCTCCTTACAATTGGAATGGTACAACCGGATAGGCTGCTCTATCGTTCCCGGGCTTGTCCATTGTACCCTCAGAGCTACCGTACCTGTACCATATCATTCTGACCTTTTAGAGCGTGGCTGCCTGTTACCCGGCAGATAATGAGCCAGCATTCGTGAATACTCTGAACGTTGACCCGGTTCCTTTTCCGGATAAACATAGCTGCCTTACTCCTTTTCCTGATCACTCTCTGAGAATATTACCGTATCAGCAATATCCATCGTTTCCGGATTTTGGCGTGAAAGTACACGCAAAGGATTGCCGCCGACAAAAGTGCCGGCAGCCACATCTTTATGTACGACTGAACCTGCCGCCACAATCGCTCCATCTCCAATCGTGACTCCCGGCAGAATCGTACTATTGGCCCCGATCATGACTTCGTTACCAATCACCACATCACCCAGACGGTATTCACGAATCAGATATTCATGGGCAAGAATGGTTGTATTATAGCCAATAACCGTATTTTTGCCGATCTTGATACGTTCCGGGAAAAATACATCCACCATGACCATTAATCCAAAAGCCGTATCCTTCCCCACTTCCATCCGGAGCAGGTGGCGATAGATCCAGTTTTTCAGTTCCAGGATCGGGCAGTATCTCGATATCTGTATAAACACAAAATTGCGAACCCCTTTCCAGGGGCTCACTGTTTTATAAATCTGACGCAGCGCATTCCGGTTGCCTTCAACGGGATAACGCTCCACCTTTCTCATCGGTCTACCGTATCCCCGAGTACCAGCTCATACAGATCACTCATCGTATGTAGAATGTAGGTCGGATGATATTTGGATAATGCCTCTTCCCCTTTGAGCGACCAGGCTACAGCTGCCGAGCGGACGCCTGCTGCCGCTGCAGATTGCAGATCGGCCGGACTATCACCTACCATTAATGTACGCTCAGGCGATGATCCCAGTGCCTCCAGCGCTCTTTGAATCGGCTGGGCATTAGGCTTCGGATGCTCTACGTCATCCAGTGTAATAATGACATCCATATACTGGGCGAGCTGGAACAACTCCAGCACACGGGTAGTGGTAGCACGGATTTTGGTAGTGACCACTCCCAGCTTCAGGCCTTCTGCCTTGAGACGCTCCAGCACTTCATTCACTTCTGGAAAAGGAGCGACCATTTCATCATGATGCAGTGAGCTGTACTCCCGATAAGCCGCCACCAGCGCAGTTACATCCTCCAGACCGGAGAATGTACGAAGCTGCTGTTCCAGCGTAAGTCCCATATGGGGGATGATTTGCTCCCGGGTAAGCGCAGCCGAAGGATGCTGGCTCATAATATGCAGAAATGAAGAGATAATCAGCTCATTCGTATTTACAATCGTGCCATCCAGATCAAATAATATCGTATCCATCATTTATAATTACTCCTTACGTTCAGGCTGTACCTTTTCATGCCCGGCAGAATCTGTCTTTTTGCTGGTGTCCGCTGCAGAAGCAGCTGTATTATCCGTATGATGACCTTCAGGTACAGGATCATGATGGGCCCCTTTGGTCGATACGATCGGATCGCTGTAATGCGCCTTCGACCATCCCAGTCGGCGGCGGACAATAATAATGACAATCGCCGCTACGATCAGCACGAGAGACAAGAGCTGGGAGACCCGAATATTGCCGTAGCCCGGCTCAATCGCACCCTGTTCAAATCCAAACCAGGTCATCGGGGTCCATAGGCTGTTGACGAATGATACCAACCAGACTGGACCGTCAAAGGTAAGACTGTCCGTACGTAGCGCCTCGATAAAGAACCGACCGATTCCGTACCAGATAAAGTAATACATGAAAATCTCACCGGCGCGTACAAAGTGACGGCGGCGCAGAACAAAGATCAGCAGAATGCCGACCAGGTTCCATAACGATTCATACAGGAACGTCGGATGATGGAATACACCATTTACATTCATCTGATTCACGATATAGTCAGGCAAATGCAGATTGTTGCGCAGGAAAGACTCATCGACAGGTCCGCCGTAAGCTTCCTGATTCACAAAGTTCCCCCAGCGTCCGATCAGCTGGCCTGCCAGCAGTCCCGGTGCGCAAATATCAGCAATCCGCCAGAAATTGTAGCCTTTATAGCGTGTATAGATCACACCGCAGATGATCGCTCCGATCAGTGCGCCATAGATCGCAATCCCGCCATTCCAGATTTTGAATACATCCACAAAGTTGTCTTTGTAATCCGGCCAGCGAAAAGCAACATAATAGATCCGTGCGGCGATAATCGCGGACGGTACACCGAATAATACCAGATCCATGAAAAATTCCTGTGGAATCCCGAACCGGTTGCCCTCCCGCAGAGCCAGTACCAGACCCACCAGTGCACCCAGGCCCAGAATGAGCCCGTACCAGTGCACCTCCAGTGGCCCGATCGCAAAAGCGACCGGATTAATTAACGATGTCCCCATTGCATACCCTCTCCTTAATCCAGTTCGTCGAGATCTTCGGCGATCGTCTCGGTCAATTTATGCGTGAATTGGAGAGCTGCATTGTACCCCATACGCTTCAGGCGGAAGTTCATGGCCGCCACTTCGATAATAACAGCCAGGTTACGACCAGGACGTACAGGGATGGTCACGAGCGGTACATCGGTATCAATGATCTGGGTGGTTTCTTCATCCAGTCCGATCCGGTCATACTGCTTGTCCTGCTGCCAGGCTTCCAGACGAACGACCAGCGTAATACGCTTGTTGTTGCGGATAGCGCCTGCGCCGAACAGGGTCATCACGTTGATAATACCGACTCCGCGAATCTCCAGCAGATGGCGGATCAGCTCTGGTGCTGTGCCATGCAGCTGGTTGTCCGAAGTCTGACGGATCTCTACCGCATCATCCGCGATCAGACGGTGTCCACGTTTTACGAGCTCCAGCGCCGTTTCACTCTTACCGATACCGCTGCTTCCGGTGATCAGCATACCTACACCGTATATATCCACCAGTACACCGTGGATGGTGGCGGTAGGTGCGAGCTTTTTCTCCAGGAAGTTGGTGATACGGCTGTGCAGGATCGTGGTGGACAGATTGCTGCGCAGTACAGGCAGGTCATGTGCATCACTGGCTTCTACCAGTTCCTCCGGTACTTCCAGACCGCGTGTGACAATAATGCATGGCGTAGCTTCATCACACAGCTTGCCCATACGCTCGGCTTTTTCTTCATGTGTGAGCATTTTAAAGAAAGCGAGTTCTGTTCTTCCCAGAATCTGTACACGTTCTGTAGGATAGTATTCAAAATATCCTGCCATTTCCAAACCGGGCCGGTTCAGATCATCTACGATAATGTTTCGTTTTAAGCCCTGTCCCCCGGATACAACCTCAAGCTGGAACATCTGCACTAATTCCGAAACCTTCACATGTTTAGCCATTCTGTTCTTCCTTTCCCTGAGTAGATCACTTGTCTCGTATTTGATTATGAACACAAATCGCAGTACATATTATTCCCAATGTACCAATGGTAATTGAAAACGATAATGAAATCAATTGTAACCGCAGATTCCCGGCTTATTGTGGACCATAAATCATAACTCCAAATCAAGCCCCACTCCCGGCAGACAGAATATGCAACATTCTTACTTTTCACTTTTCACTTCGGAGTAAGTGCAGCTTTTAATTATGAATAGTCTATGATGAAATTGAGTTTTTGATTTATTTCATCAAATTTTTGCTAAATACTCGTATGTATATAGCAAAACAAACAGGTATGAATTTTCTGCCTGCTCTCTACTCATTACTCATTTCGTAATTTTCTTTCTCTTCTATGATCCTCTTTCTTCTTTCTTCTTTCTTCTTTCTTCTTTATCCAATTTTAACTTCAGCTTCTGGCTTTACTTTTACTTCTACTTCTACTTCTACTTCTACTTCTACTTCTACTTCTACTTCTACTTCTACTTCTACTTCTACTTCTTAATATTCTACCTCTGCTCCTGCTTTCAGCAAATCAAAAAGCCTACCGCACCTTTATACAACAGGTATGATAGGCTTTTATATTATTCACCATCAGCGTACAGCCAACAAGTGAATTCATTATTTACAAAAATCAAATTATTTACCGTGCAGAATTACACAGTTGCCGGCTCTGCATAGAACAGGTTATCTTCGGATTGTGGATCGAAGATGTGTGCTTTGTTCATATCAATAGCCATTTTTACAGTTGCGTTATCACGTGTAGTGGAACGTCCGTCTACACGAGCGATAACCGTATCGGAGCTGATTCCGCCCAGGTACAACAGCGTTTCGTGACCCAGATTCTCGGATACGTCTACTTTGGCAGTAAACACGGTATTCGGAGAAGCTTCCAGGAATACCAGTTCCTCATGGATATCTTCTGGACGAACACCCAGAATAACTTCCTTGCCTGCAACATAACCTTGCTCTCTCAGTACCTGTGCTTTACCACCTGGTACAGCCAGTTCCAGACCGGATGCAGAGAACGTTGTGTTTCCGTCTTTTTCAGACAGTGTACCACGGATAAAGTTCATTGTAGGGGATCCGATAAATCCGGCTACGAACATATTACGTGGGTGGTTGTACAGTTCATCCGGAGAAGCAGCCTGCTGAATGATACCCTCTTTCATAACTACGATACGATCGCCCATTGTCATAGCTTCGATCTGATCATGCGTTACATAGATAACAGTCGTTTGCAGACGTTTTGCCAGTTTAGTGATTTCAGCACGCATCTGACCACGCAGCTTGGCATCCAGGTTAGACAGCGGCTCATCCATCAGGAAGACTTGTGGATCACGGACAATCGCACGTCCCAGAGCGACACGCTGACGCTGACCACCGGAGAGTGCTTTTGGCTTACGCTCCAGCAAATGCTCGATATCGAGGATTCTTGCTGCCTCGCGAACACGCTTGTCGATTTCGTCTTTTTTCACTTTACGCAGTTTCAGACCAAATGCCATATTGGAGTATACATCCATATGAGGGTACAAGGCGTAAGACTGGAATACCATCGCGATATCGCGGTCTTTTGGAGCTACATCGTTAACCACGCGGTCGCCAATGTACAGTTTACCTTCGGAGATTTCTTCCAGACCTGCGATCATACGCAGTGTTGTGGATTTACCACAACCGGAAGGACCAACCAGTACCAAAAACTCTTTATCTTTAATATCCAGATTAACGTCAACTACTGTAGCTTTATCGGAACCCGGGTATTTTTTGAAAATATGCTCTAAACGTACGCCTGCCATAATAAAAAACCTCCCTGAATATAAATGTAATGTTTTTCAAATTCTGGCTCATAAGGACGTTAACTATACTATCCCATGAACAATCACGAAGCTTTTCATTATCAACCTTTCAATCCCTAGAGAAGAAAGATAACCTCTCTCGACTGTAAACGCTTACCAAATTTGTTCTATAGACATTTTTATAAGAAAGATCAGTAAGCAATCCGCTCACTGTTATCCTCTAAAATACCTGTCATAGAGCAGATCGGCACCCTGTTCCTTTGCAGTATGTAAACAGTATCATGCAGCAGAAAGGGATGGAGCGAAAACAGAACAAACTATCGAGAGCGAATCATCGAACCGGCAGAATGACCATCCGTTTAAACGAATGTTTGTAACCGGTTTCTTTATCTGTTTCTATCTTACTCCAATCCGCTCTTCCACTCCATCCACAAACTGTACAAAAAATATTCTAACTTTTTGTCACTTTATACAAAAGCAGCGTCAGCCGCATCAATACAGCATCTTCAAACCGCCGTACATCCAGCTGAGTCTCCTGCTTAATCTTGTCCAACCGGTATAAAAGAGTATTGCGGTGAATATAGAGCTGCTTGGCCGTCTCGCTGACATTGCAATCCATTTTGAAAAAGGTCTCCAGTGTCGTCACCGTCTCTTCATCCCCGAACAGATGGGAATGATCTTCCGCCGATTTCACAAACCGCTGTCTTTCCTCAACCGGTATCCGATATAACAGACTCTCCAGACGCAGCTCCCAGGGAAGATGGATATGATCGGATACGTGAAATAATTTGCCCAGATGAATAGTCTCTCTTAAGTGTGCCACCGTCTGTACCAGCATATCCGCCGGCATAAGCGGCCGAGCTACACTAATGTGAAAGACACCCACCCATTCACTCGCTATCAATTCATGTAGCCCCAGAGCAAAAGCCGTCAGCACATCTTCTTCCGTATCTTCCTGTTCACTGTATATATCCCGTGCCGAGTTCACAGGCAGATCTGCCTGATCTTCGTCTTCAATCAAATTATAATTTGCCAGAATGAGCCATTCGCCGTCCTGCAGCGGAATTAATAGCACTTCTCTGTCAAAGTAACTGGACAGCAACTTCTCCAGATCTTTCAGCTGCAAATGGCCTGTCTGCAGACTATCCACGACCAGCAAAAAAGGAATCATCGAGATATTGAGCCTCTGCCGAAGTACATAATCATCCGGTATAGCTTCTGCCGGATTGCGGCTGCTCAATTGACGAAGAATCCATTGTCCCAATTCCCGTGCAGCCTGCTCCGACTGATCTATAGTAGTGCCTGCCTGTTCCATCTGCAATCCGGCAGCAGAAGGCAGAAGTAGCTTCAGCAGTTGATATACCTGTCTAAACCGTTCGTCTTCTTTATAAGAGACCGCCCCTCTAGAATCAGTGAGAACTTCATTATAACCAGAAGAACCAGCTGTGTAAGCAGAAGCTCTAGCCTTGTCATAAGCCGCCTCATCCTGTACTCGTCTTCTGCCCCCACCTGTCTCTGTCTCTGTCTCTGTCTCTGTCTCTGTCTCTGTCTCTGTCTCTGTCTCTGTCTCCAAAGATGATATGGGCTCGGGGAACTCATGGGCAAATAAAATCTCCCAGATCGTAACTTCCTTCTCACTGCTGGCTACAGGGATAAGAAAAGAGTATGACGGTTCCCCATTCCAGCTGTACTTATCTGCTGAAGCCTTGGTAGCTTCTCTAATTTTGGTATTAAGCTTATTCTCTTGATTTTTTTTATCTCCTCTATAATCTTTATACTGTAGATTCTCTTTATGTTTATGATGCATTTCATTTTTTGTATATTCTGCATTCTGCTGGTTTGATCTTTTTGTGCTATTCTCTGTATATTTTTGACTCTCATTCTTTTCCCATTCCTCTATCGTCCATTGATGCTCTATAATCGAACAACCGATAATATGCTCAATTTGCTGCTTTAGATTAGTCAAATTCATAGTTATATTCCTTCTCCATTCTTCTCTTACGATTCATTTCGTAACGATATAAGGATATAGAACACTTTTTTAGAGATCATATCATTCAACATCTTTATTTTATCTTATTTCACAAGCAATGTATAAATATAGCGCGAGCAAGAAATTAAAAAGGTACAAAAAAAGCACCCTGCTTTTCAGCAAGATGCTTTTATATGATGAGCCATGAAGGACTCGAACCTTCGACACCCTGATTAAAAGTCAGGTGCTCTACCAACTGAGCTAATGGCTCATAATAAAACTGGTGGAGGCTGATGGATTCGAACCACCGAACTCGGAGAGAACAGATTTACAGTCTGCTGCGTTTGGCCACTTCGCTAAGCCTCCACAAATAAAGGTGGCTCGGGACGGAATCGAACCGCCGACACGAGGATTTTCAGTCCTCTGCTCTACCGACTGAGCTACCGAGCCATATTACTATTTAATTAAAATGGCGGAACCGACGGGATTTGAACCCGCGATCTCCTGCGTGACAGGCAGGCATGTTAACCCCTACACCACGGTTCCAGGGTTAAAAAATGGTGCCGGCGAGAGGATTCGAACCCCCGACCTACTGATTACAAGTCAGTTGCTCTACCAACTGAGCTACACCGGCACATAATGGTGGAGACTGAGGGGATCGAACCCCCGACCCTCTGCTTGTAAGGCAGATGCTCTCCCAGCTGAGCTAAGTCTCCAGGTATGTATGGTAGCGGCGGAGGGGATCGAACCCCCGACCTCACGGGTATGAACCGTACGCTCTAGCCAGCTGAGCTACACCGCCATATTAAAAGTAATTACATGTTACTTCATTACTATATCATACCTAGTAAGTTCTAGTGGCGGAGAGAGAGGGATTCGAACCCTCGCACCGCTGACGCAGTCTAACCCCTTAGCAGAGGGTCCCCTTATAGCCACTTGGGTATCTCTCCAAAAAGAAACATTACTATAGTTGCTCCCTGAAAACTGAATCCGAAACGAAACCTCGCTGTTTTAGAAGCTTTTTGGATAAGCCCTCGACCGATTAGTATTGGTCAGCTCCATGCATTGCTGCACTTCCACCCCCAACCTATCTACCTCGTCGTCTTCAAGGGGTCTTACTAATTGGGAAATCTCATCTTGAGGGGGGCTTCACGCTTAGATGCTTTCAGCGCTTATCCCTTCCGCACGTAGCTACCCAGCGATGCTCCTGGCGGAACAACTGGTACACCAGCGGTGCGTCCATCCCGGTCCTCTCGTACTAAGGACAGCTCCTCTCAAATTTCCTACGCCCACGACAGATAGGGACCGAACTGTCTCACGACGTTCTGAACCCAGCTCGCGTACCGCTTTAATGGGCGAACAGCCCAACCCTTGGGACCTACTTCAGCCCCAGGATGCGATGAGCCGACATCGAGGTGCCAAACCTCCCCGTCGATGTGGACTCTTGGGGGAGATAAGCCTGTTATCCCCAGGGTAGCTTTTATCCGTTGAGCGATGGCCCTTCCATGCGGTACCACCGGATCACTAAGCCCGACTTTCGTCCCTGCTCGACTTGTAGGTCTCGCAGTCAAGCTCCCTTATGCCTTTACACTCTTCGAATGATTTCCAACCATTCTGAGGGAACCTTAGGGCGCCTCCGTTACATTTTAGGAGGCGACCGCCCCAGTCAAACTGCCCACCTGACACGGTCCCTGTACCGGATTACGGTACCAGGTTAGAACTCAGATGCGATCAGGGTGGTATCCCAACGGCGCCTCCAAGGAAGCTTGCGCTCCCTCTTCGTAGGCTCCCACCTATCCTGTACAAATCGCACCCCAGTTCAATATCAAGCTGCAGTAAAGCTCCATGGGGTCTTTCCGTCTTGTCGCGGGTAACCTGCATCTTCACAGGTATTAAAATTTCACCGGATCTCTCGTTGAGACAGCGCCCAAATCGTTACGCCATTCGTGCGGGTCAGAATTTACCTGACAAGGAATTTCGCTACCTTAGGACCGTTATAGTTACGGCCGCCGTTTACTGGGGCTTCGGTTCATAGCTTCGCTTGCGCTAACCACTCCCCTTAACCTTCCAGCACCGGGCAGGCGTCAGCCCGTATACTTCGCCTTGCGGCTTCGCACAGACCTGTGTTTTTGCTAAACAGTCGCTTGGGCCTTTTCACTGCGGCCCCCTCGTGCTATTCACACTACCGGGGCACCCCTTCTCCCGAAGTTACGGGGTCATTTTGCCGAGTTCCTTAACGAGAGTTCTTCCGCGCGCCTTAGAATTCTCTTCTCGCCCACCTGTGTCGGTTTGCGGTACG
>NZ_CP096398.1:4952500-4997500 GCF_054161335.1 Paenibacillus sp. Z6-24
CGCAACGACTGTAGCATAGTTGGTATGATTGGTTATTCCCTCTTTGGCTATTTTACGCCATGTTCCCAGGATCTCTTCACTGTATTTATCCGGTTGGATGGCTGGCAGGTCTTTGACTACGTCATAGTATACTTCCATTACTTTCTGATCGCCCGTGATCTCGGAAGTGAACGACTTCATGTTCTTCTCGTACACTTTGGCATTACCCGGCATATTGCCTGTAGTCTCCAGGTTATGCTGCTGCCACTTCTCATCGGCAATGTATTTGATGAATTCATAAGCCAGTTCTTTATTGGGGGAATCCTGATAAATGCCGCGGTAGGTTCCACCATTATAGTAGCCTTCCGGTGTACGTGCCACGCCATATTTGCCTTTGGCTGATCCATTGTCGTTATCGATCATGAATGAAGCCCATGCCGGCATTGTAGTCAGAACGACACTGCCGTCATTAAGCGCATTTCCCCAGCCAGCGGACATAAAGGAAAGCTTGGCATCTACGTTGTTGTTATTGATTTCGCGCTGGATATTGTAGTATTGCTCCCACTTGGGGTCGATGTTCAACTTGCCTTCTTTGACCCATGGCTCAGTGTTGTATGCTTCGATATCAAACAGATCTCCTGAATTGGAGATCAGATGTACCTGTCCCTTGCTTTGTTGTTCGACTTTTTTGCCAAGAGCGATGACTTTGTCCCAGCTGCCTACCATCTCGCTAATCTGATCGGGATCATCTGTACCGAGGTACTTTTTGGCATTCTCGCGGATATACCAGAAGCCTCCCGGCGAAGAGTGATCGGATACAGCGCGAATCGTATTGTCGGAAGCGCGGCCGAGTGCCTGTACATAAGGAACATAATTGGCAACCAGATCTTCTGCTCCCATTGCTGACAGATCGGTCAGATATTTGGAATCAATAAACTTGCCGATATAAGAGCGTTCCAGATCGAATACATCCGGCACATTCTGACCGGATTGAAGAGCTGTCAGCAGCTTGGTCTGATAATCATCCCCAGGGAAAGTTTTAACTTCCACTTTTACCTTGGGGTTGTCTTTCATAAACTGAGCAGCCATATCTTCTACCTGATCAAAGAATGTCCAGACCACCAGATTGCCTTCCAGTTCCCCATTAGCGTTGCGGGCAGGCTGGCTTGGTGCAGCCTGTTCGTCTTTGCCTCCACAACCTGCCAGTAATGCAGCAACCAGCAGGACAGCAATGCTTATTTTCCAGATATTCATTTTTTTCACGTTATATTCTCCTTTGATAGTGGAAGTTATAAATATGCTTCAATTGGGGCTGGATTAGCCTTTGACCGCTCCGGCTGCCACACTGCTGATAATGCGTTTGGACATAACCGAAAATACGATCAGGATAGGAATAATCGAAATCACAATTCCTACATACTGGGCTCCAAAATCGGCGGTGAATTGTGATTTGACACCTGCAATCATGACCGGAAGCGTCTGCAGCTCATTATCAAACAGGATGATCAGCGGATTAAGAAAATCATTCCATTTGCCAATAAAGGTGAAGATAGCCAGTGTCGCCAGCCCGGGCATCATCAGCGGCAGTACCAAACGGTGAAAAATATACAATTCTCCGCTGCCGTCTATTCTGCCGGACTCAATAATCTCGGAAGGCACGGAACTGTCGGCAAACTGCTTCATCAGGAAAACACCAAATGCATTATGAATAGATGGCAGGATAAGCGGCCAGTAGGTGTTCAGCCAGCCAAAAGAATCAATCAGCCGGTAAAAGCCGATAATGCCCAGCTGACCGGGGATCATCATCGTACCGAGTACAATAGCGAACAGCACATTATTAAGACTAAAGCGATATTTGGAAAATCCGTAACCGGCCAGTGCAGAGAAATATACAGCCAATGCGGTTGAGACCACGCTGATCAATGTCGTGTTGGCAAAACCACGCCAGATCGGCACCGTCTCAATCAGTCGATGATAGTTGTTTAATAATTGGTCTCCAGGAATCAGCAGCAGCTGACGGGCAATACTGGAGTTGGTATGCGTTGCCGTGATGAACATGCTGTAAAAAGGAATCAAACAAATGGCTGCGCTCCCGATCAGAAACAGATAAATGAGCAGTCTGGCTATCAGTGGACCTGCTTTTCCCCTGTTCTCTTCAGGTGCTTTGTTTGTTATGGTACTGCTCGACTCCATCTCTAACCTCCTTGATCCTGATTACCGGGCAGGCTCCTATTAGAACAAATAATCCGTAACCGGCATGATTTAGTGATAGCAGCGGATTACTGCTGGTTTGATATAGGATATAGCTGTCTATTGTTCCCGCTTACGTGTAAGCCAGATCGTAACAGCAGTAAAACACATGACGATGACAAAGACTCCATAAGCAATTGCTGCACCATAACTGAAATTGAAGTTTTTGAAGGCTGTCTCGTACAGATACATAATCATCGTCCGGGTCGTGTTATTCGGACCGTTACCGATCATATACGGCGAGTCAAACAGCTGAAGGCCTCCAATGACGGAGGTGATGAGTGTGAAAATAAACACCGGTCGCAGCAGAGGGATCGTCACATACAGTGTCTTCTGCCAGCCGCTCGCTCCATCTACCTGGGATGCCTCATATACTTCATCCGGAATACTCTGCAATCCGGCGATAAAGACGATCATATTAAAGCCGAAATTCTGCCAGCAGATAACCGCCGCTACGATCAGACGGGACCACCATGGATTGTTAAACCAGTTAATCGGGTCTTCCACCAGACCGATGGTTGTTAACAGCTTGTTGATGCTGCCGGTCTGCCAGTCGAAAATGAGGCTGAACAATACACCCAGCGTTACTGGCGTAATAATATTAGGGAAATAACAAACTGCACGGAAAAAATGCTTGCCCCGAATAAACTTCTCATTGAGGATAATGGCGAGTGTAACAGCAATAAGCAGCTGTGGAACGATAGAGAAGATCCAGATGATTAGTGTATTGCCAATTGACTGATAAAAGGCGGTATCATGCAGCAGGCGGGTGTAGTTGCCGACTCCGTTGTATACCGGGTCATTAAAAGCATCCCAGTTGGTAAAGCTCAGGTACAGCGTATACAGGATCGGCACCAATCCAAAAATGGCAAATGAGATGAAAAACGGGGCAACGAAGATGTACCCGAAATAGTATTTGGCGAGCTTGGAATTCACGATTGTCCCCCTTTGGCGAAGTCGGTAATAGGTCCTGCACAGGAATCCCGGATAACCAGTGAAGGCTGGAGCAGATACACCTGCCCTTCTCGGGATAATGGCTCCGAAATTACATCATTTTGCTGTCCAGCAGCGGATGAGTGCGGCGGCAGCGGCTCTCTATGCAGCCGTTCAAATAAACCTTTTGCCGCCTGACGCCCTATACTTTCAAATGGCTGCCGGATGGTTGTCAGCGCGGGCCTTACCCATTCCGAGATTGGAATATCGTCATACCCGATCACAGACATCTGCTCCGGCACAGACAACCCGGATTCCCTGGCTGCACGAAGCGCTCCGATCGCTGTCTCATCGTTGGAGCCAATCACTGCTGTAAAACTGGCCTGCTGCTGAAGGTTCATCATCGCCTGATAACCTCCCTCCTTGCTCCAATCCGAAGACATTACCAATGCCGGGTCGTATTCCAGCTGATACTGTTCAAGTGCTTCGCAGTAACCTCGAAAGCGATATGCACTGGCTGTAGCATATTCGGGTCCAGATATGTAGGCTATCCGCCGATGTCCCAGCTGATAAAGGTACTGTACCGCTTCTACAATACCCGCCCCATTATCCACATCTACAGCCAAAATATCCTCTAGCTCTCCATAGTCTCCGATCAGCACAACCGGATAGGGCATCTGACGTATCTCTTCGAGCTCATTCCTGGACCGCTTTTTGAAACTGAGTAAAATGATACCGTCCACCTGCCCTTCATACAGCAGCTTCAAAAAGGAGCTTTCCCGTTTGCGCTCCATATGGCTTTCTTGCGGCTGGTTGGAATCCCAGCTGTAAAACACGCTGTTGTATCCATGGGTATGAATAACCTGCTCGATTCCGCGTATAATGCCGGAGTAAAAAGTATTGGATATATTATCCACGATGACACCGATATTGAATGTTTTGTTCATAACCAGTCTGCGGGCGTTCATATTGCGGTGGTAATTAAGTTCTTTGATGGCCTTTTCCAGCGCCTCCTGCGTTTCCGTTCTGACTCGCTGGCCGTTGAGGTAGCGGGACACCGTGCTTTTGGACGTATTGGCCAATCGTGCTACATCATGAATGGTGGGTCCCATAAATTCTCCCTTTCTTTCTCTATGTACAGGGTTGGTTGATCTGGTATGGTATATCCGAATACAGCAGTGATACTGTATTTTATACTGGGAACGTTCCCAGTGAATGGCTAATAACATATACCCCAAAATGCGAAAATATAACAAAAAAGCGCCAGTTCCCCATAAAATGGGACCTGACGCCTTGTGTGAAAAGACTTTATGATCATTCTGTAAATGCTTATAGTTCTCTGCGCCCTTCCAGAGCCTTGGATAAGGTGATTTCATCCGCGTATTCCAGGTCGCCGCCAACCGGCAGACCATGAGCAATACGAGTAACTTTCAGATTAAACGGCTTGACCAGACGGGAAATGTACATGGCTGTCGCTTCGCCTTCAATATTAGGATTCGTCGCTAGAATCAGCTCCTGCACCCGCTCATCACTCAGGCGGTTAAGCAGCTCCTTGAGCTTGATCTCATCAGGACCAATACCTTCAATCGGTGAAATGGCTCCATGCAGTACATGGTAATAGCCGTCGAATTCCCGGGTACGCTCCATAGCCACTAGATCCTTGGGCTCCTGCACCACGCAAATGACAGATGCATCTCTTGTTTTGTCCTGACAGATCTGGCACGGATCTGCATCGGTAATATTACCGCATATCGAACAGTAATGAAGATTACGCTTCACATTGACCAGCGCTTTGGCAAAATCGATCACGTCATCTTCCTTCATGCGAAGAACGTGAAAGGCAAGCCGACCGGCTGTCTTCGGTCCTACTCCCGGCAAGTGCGTAAAAGCATCTATCAATTTAGCAATCGGTTCGGGATAATACAATACAGCGATCTCCTTTGAGACCGGTCATTTGGCTAATGCCGATCTGTTATTTTAGAACAGGCCAGGAATCTTCATTCCACCTGTAAATTTACCCATATCCTGGTTCGCCAGCTCTTCCGCTTTGCTCATTGCATCGTTGACTGCTGTGAGTACCAGATCCTGCAGCATTTCTACATCATCCGGATCTACCGCTTCCGGCTTGATATTAATAGACATAATTTTTTTGTGTCCGTTTACTTCAACAGAGACTACACCGCCGCCAGCAGTACCGGATACGGTTTTGGAACCCAGTTCTTCCTGTGCTTTCAGCATTTGCTCCTGCATCTTCTTCACTTGCTTCATCATCTGATTCATGTTACCCATTCCAATCATCTCCTCTAATAAAGTATACGTTCATTTATTATTATTCCTTAATTACGACAAGCTCCTCACCAAACAGTTGAATCGCTTCATCCACCAGTGCATCACTATTGGAAGCTTCTTCATGTTCAAGCTTGAGTTCTTCACCGGGTTGCTCGCTCGTTCCTTCAATAGCGTCCATCCAGTCTTTTTGCATCATCGTAACGAGACGGTAGGAACCGCCCAGTACTTCATTCAGTACCGACTCAATCACCTGCTTGTTGGCAGACTTCTCGATCGTCTCCCGGTGCATATCATGCTTGAACGCTACCAGAACGGCATCTTCATGAAAGGATACCGGATCGCAGTTGACAAACCAGGCGTGAATAGTAACTTTGACCTCTTTGACACGCTGCAGTACTTTGCTCCAGGAACCGGAGATTTTCGTAAAGTCTTCATGATTGCGGTTAGCCACATAATGAGACATTTGCGATGGAATCTTCGCTGCTGACGATATTCTCGGCGCTGGTGCACGTCTTCCCGTATTGGCGGAAGCTGCGGCTTCTCCCCCGGCAGCAATGCCGGATTGAAGAGCCTTATCCAGCTTTTGCTCCAGCGCAGCCAGCTGCTGCTTGAGCTGCCGGATCTCGCCAGCATCTGCCGGACTGGCAGCTACCGAGGCTGCGCCGGAAGAAGGTTCTGCCCCTCCACCCGGGATACTGCTCAGTTTGAGCAGCGCCACTTCGAACAGCATCTGCGGCTGGGTCGCATACTTCATCTCGGTCTGGTAATGATTCAGTGTATCAATCATGGCAAACAGCTGCTCTTTGGTAAAGGCGGCCGCTGTCTCGCGGAAATTATCCGGGTTCAGCATACGCTCTGTCAAATCACCAGCCTGCGGGATCATTTTGATCATCAGCACATCACGGAAATAGTATAGCAGATTCTCCATGCATTTCTCTGCGCTTTTACCTTCCTGCATAAATGATTCTACCATATGCAGCACCTTGCCCACATCATTCTGCAGCAAGGCCGAAGCGAGTTCGGCAAACTGCTCGGATGCGATACCGCCTGTCATCTGCAGCACCTGTGCATATGTGATCTTGCCCTCGGTAAATGAAGATACCTGATCGAGAATACTCAGTGCATCCCGCATCCCGCCATCAGACAGGCGTGCGATATACTCCAGTGCATCCCTCTCCGACTCCAGCCCTTCCTGTTCGGAGATCAGCTGCAGACGTTCGGTCTGCTCCTGCAAAGAGACACGGCGGAAATCAAACCGCTGACAGCGTGAAATGATTGTCGCCGGCAGACGGTGAGGTTCGGTCGTTGCCAGTATAAAAACCACATGGCCTGGCGGCTCTTCCAGCGTCTTGAGCAGCGCATTAAACGCTTCCGTCGTCAGCATGTGGACTTCATCTATAATATATACTTTACGCCGGACTTCGGTGGGCGCATATTTTACCTTTTCCCTGAGATCCCGGATTTCTTCGACACCCCGGTTGGAGGCGGCGTCAATCTCCAGTACATCCATAATATTGCCGGAAGTGATCCGTTTACAGGTCTCGCATTCATTACATGGCTCGATCGCCGGGCCTTTTTCACAGTTAATGGCTTTGGCCAGAATTTTGGCAGCAGATGTCTTACCTGTACCTCTGGGACCATTAAACAGATAGGCATGTGAAATACGCTCTTCCCGAATGGCATTCTGCAGTGTCTGAATGATATGCTGCTGTCCTACCATGTCCTGAAACGACTGCGGCCGCCAAGCACGATAAAGTGCGATATGTTCCACTTGCTTACCCTCTTTCCTGTATATTGCTACCCCTGATATATATCACTTCAAAGGGTCCTATTTTATAAAAATGATTAGAGCAAAATAAAAGATCTTACCTTTAATTATACTATAAATCGGCACCAAGCAAAACCGTAGTACTCTGATTTCACAAACAAAAAACACCTGTTGCAGTACGCAAAAGGTGTTATGAATAAGCTTAATTATATACCGTGCACCTGTCTTCGATAATTGCGATCCAAGCGGTTCTTCTGAGCAACAGCTCGGGATAGGCACTCCCTCGGCACAAGAACGAAACTGCTTATGGCTGCTTCCTTCCGGACCTGACCAGGTTCACAGATGTTCCTTGCGAAGGACCCATCCGTCAACACTGCGCTCAGATACCTGCCTTACATCGACAATACCTAGGACAGGAATTCAATCTCGCTATAGCGGATTGCGAGTTATAGGGCACCGCTACCTCCCCATCTAGCACGGCATTAAGTAATTATACCTGACACACGTAGACAATGCAACTATCCTTTGCATATGTTTGAACAGCTCAGTTGGTTGTGGCTGAAGCTGCGGTAGAGCGGGTTGTCCGTCTGCCTGTACTGTTCGATCCTGTACTGGAAGAAGACGACGGTTTCTTGCTGCCGGAACTGCTATTTTTGCTATCTTCCCGGGTATCAAAGGACGCCAGGAATTCCTGATTGCTCTGGGAATTACGCAGCTTTTTGAGGAAGCCTTCCACAAAGTCCTGGGAATCGTTCATGTTTTTGCGGATATGCCAGATCGTATCAAGCTCTTCCTTGGCAAGCAGATCTTCCTCGCGACGTGTACCGGAACGACGGATATCGATCGCCGGGAATATACGACGCTCGGACAGCTTGCGATCCAGATGAAGTTCCATATTACCGGTACCTTTGAATTCTTCATAAATGATATCATCCATACGGGAACCGGTATCGATCAGTGCAGTCGCCAGAATCGTCAGGCTGCCGCCTTCTTCGACATTACGCGCCGAACCGAAGAAGCGCTTGGGACGATGGAAAGCTGCCGGGTCAATACCACCGCTCAGTGTACGACCGGATGGCGGAATCACCAGATTGTAGGCACGCGCCAGACGGGTAATGCTATCCATCAGGATCACAACATCTTTTTTATGTTCGACCAGACGCAGTGCACGTTCCAGCACCAGCTCGGCTACTTTGATATGGTTTTCCGGCAGTTCGTCAAATGTGGAAGCAATGACTTCGCCTTTGACAGAGCGCTGCATGTCCGTAACTTCCTCCGGCCGCTCATCAATAAGCAGCACAAAAAGCTCAATCTCCGGATTGTTCGTTGAGATGCTGTTCGCGATTTCTTTGAGCAGGAGTGTTTTACCGGCTTTGGGAGGTGCTACGATCAGACCACGCTGCCCCAATCCGACAGGAGCGAGTACATCCATGATCCGTGTAGAGAGTTTGTTGGGAGCTGTCTCAAGAACCAGCTTCTTTTGCGGGTAGAGAGGAGTCAGCGCAGGGAAATGAAGGCGTTCTGCCGCTTGTTCCGGACTGACACCGTTGACGGCATTGACCTGCAGAAGGCCAAAGTAACGTTCATTTTCTTTGGGTGCTCTGCATTTACCGGATACGAGATCACCGGTACGCAGATCGAATTTGCGAATCTGTGATGCGGAAATATAAATATCTTCTGCACTTGGCAAATAGTTGATCGGTCGCAGGAATCCATAGCCTTCCGGCAGAATTTCAAGAACGCCTTGCATGAACATCAGTCCACTGCGTTCTGCCTGTGCACGTAGGATTGCAAAGATCAGTTCCTTTTTTTTGAGCTGCCCGTAATACGGAATCTGGTACTGCTTGGCCAGTTTGTATAAATCGGTCAGTTTCATTTCTTCCAAATCGGAAATTTGTAAATCCATACAATAACCACCTATTCAATTTTATAGAGAATGTTGAGACGATCGATAGAATAATGTTGGGAATAATCAGAAGATTGAATTATACGGAGTGGATACTTCCAAATTCATTCATAGGATAGCATTACCCATTTTGGGAGGAGATATTCAAGAGGTATGTATTTTGGGAAATACAAGTGAATTCTCCTCCCTGTAAGAGGGACAAACAAATCAGAGAGTACGTGTTTCCAGCGTCTCTCTCCATACATTGGCACCCAGATTGCGTAGATTATCTACCAGATGATCATAACCACGGTCGATAAACTCCACACCGGATACTTCAGTGATACCTTCGCCGACAGTCAAACCGGCAATAACCAGTGCTGCACCTGCCCGCAGATCCATCGCTTTGACTTTGGCTGCATTCAGTTCGCCGCCTTCGATAATTGCCGAGCGGCCTTCTACCTTGATCTTGGCTCCCATGCGCGCCAGCTCCGGTACATGCTTGAACCGGCTGCTGTAGACAAAGTCACTCAATACGCTGACTCCCTGCGCCTGTGTCAGCAGACTGGTCATCGGAGATTGCAGATCTGTGGCAAAGCCCGGATAGGTGAGCGCTTTGACATCGACATGGTTATAGGTGGACTTGCCGAGAACACGGATACCTTCATCCAGTTCGTCTACATGTACGCCCATTTCCAGCAATTTGGCCGTTACTGCTTCCAGATGCTTGGGAATCACATTGTCAATCAGAACATCACCGCGCGTTGCCGCTGCAGCGATCATATACGTACCTGCCTGAATACGGTCAGGAATAATGGAGTGTCTGCAGCCATGCATTTCAGAGACCCCTTCAATACGGATCGTCTCTGTACCGGCACCCTTGATAATGGCGCCCATGGCATTCAGTAGTGTTGCTACATCTATAATCTCAGGCTCTTTCGCCGCGTTTTCGATAATTGTATGGCCTTTGGCTCTTGCTGCCGCCAGCATAATGTTGATGGTCGCGCCTACACTGGCAACGTCCAGATAAATTTTGGCTCCACGGAGCTCTTTGGCATATAAATGAATAGACCCGTGTTCATTGGTAACCGTAGCACCCAGCGCTTCAAAACCTTTGATATGCTGGTCGATAGGTCTTGGTTCAAAGTTGCATCCGCCCGGCAAACCGATCGTTGCTTCTCCAAAACGTCCAAGTAATGCGCCCATCATATAATAAGATGCCCGCAGCTTTTTGACAGGTCCGTTGGGCATTGGAATGGATCTGACACTGCTTGGATCAATACGCATCTGATTATCCAACTCATGCCAGCTTACGCTCGCACCCAGATTTTCAAGAATTTCCGCATAAACTGCCACGTCGCTCAGAAGGGGCAAGTTATCCAGCACGACTTCTGACTCGGCGAGCAATGCCGCAGGAATAAGCGCAATGGCACTGTTTTTTGCACCACTGATGGTGATAGTTCCCTGCAGCGGACGTCCGCCACTGATCATCAATTTTTCCATAAAGCTTAGTATCCCCCTACGTGTTTTGCAGCCGATAAAACGACATGTGCCGTTGAATTTTGGCTGTTAAAATGGAAAGACACCGGCTCAGCGGTGTGCTCTCCATAACAACCTATTTAATTAGACCCTTTCCAGTTGGAAAAGTTCCGATTTTATTTCTGTTTTAACTTCTGCATACTGTAATATACACTACGCCCATTCAAAAAGCCAATTACGCTTTGTTGCTTGTACCGAACTCACGGATTTTACCGATAACGGTTTGTTTGATCGCTTCGCGACCTGGAACGATGAAAGTACGTGGATCGTAAGCTTCCGGTTTGTCAGCCAGTACTTTGCGAACCGCTTTTGCAAATTCGATCTGGTTCTCGGTATTTACGTTGATTTTGGAAGTACCCAGGGAGATCGCTTTGTCGATATCGTGTTTAGGGATACCAGTACCACCGTGCAGTACGAGCGGCAGGTTAACCGCGTCACGAATTTCTTCCATTTCTTTGAAGCCCAGGTTAGGCTCGCCATGGTAAGGACCGTGTACGGAACCCAGTGCCGGTGCCAGTGTATCGATACCTGTTTCTTTAACAAGGCGTGTGCACTCTTCCAGGTCAGCGTACATGATACCGCCGATTACGTCGTCTTCCTGTCCGCCTACAGTACCTACTTCAGCTTCTACAGAAACGCCTTTAGCGTGTGCATACTCAACCACTTTTTTCGTCATTTCGATGTTCTCTTCGATTGGGTGATGAGAACCGTCGATCATAACGGAAGTAAAGCCAGCATCGATTGCTTCTTTACATTTGTCAAAGCTGGAACCATGGTCCAGGTGAATCGCAACTGGAACAGTGATTTTCATATCGTGAAGCAGACCTTCTACCATTTTGACAACAGTAGTGAATCCGCCCATGTGACGTGCTGCACCTTCGGACACACCCAGGATTACTGGTGATTTTTCTTCTTCCGCTGCGCCCAGAATCGCTTGTGTCCACTCCAGGTTGTTGATGTTGTATTGACCAACTGCATATTTACCTTCGAGTGCTTTGTTTAACATTTCTGTCATAGATACTAATGGCATAATGACATCCTCCTCAAAAATGTTGGGTATGTCCCAAAATGTGTAAGCCGCTACTGCATACGTGCCTATTATAACATAACCCACTTCAAATACTAAACAAGCAATTTAAAAAGGAATATGCGGCTTCGCACATTGAAATAAAAAGTTTGTATCCTCCAAATGACGCTTATTGATCCACACTGCTGCCGCGCAGAGCCTGATCAACCGCCTTGCGCATTTCGTCGATGTCAAACGGCTTTGTAAAGTGGCCGATCGCTCCCAGATCCCTGGCTTTCTGGATAATATCCAGTTCTCCATAGGCAGTCATCATAATGACATGAATCTGCGGATGTGTAGATTTGATATGACGCAAAATCTCCAGTCCATCCATGCCCGGTATTTTCATGTCCAGCAGAACCAGATCAGGAACTTCCTGCTCTACCACTTCAAGCGCCGCCTTGCCGTTGGCTGCCTGGAACATCTGGTATCCCTCATTGCTGAACAATTCGACGAGCAATATCCGAATTCCATTCTGATCATCTACAATTAATATTTTTTTCTGTTCCATTTGTCACCTTTCCCTTCGTCTCTGCTGATCGATTCCCCTGTGTGTACATTGATCCACTATCCAGAACGATGACGAACTCCAATAGATACTGCTTGGATTGAAATGTAAATCTTTACTTTGAATAACATAATGTACACTTTCGCTTTTTTTCGCGCAAATCCTGCATCATTACGAAAAATACCGCGTATACTGCGACAAAATATGCTATAAACGATGGCACTCGGACCTTTGAAAACGACCCGGTCAGGAAACAGGTCGATCCTGCACAATATTTCTCCGTGATTCATACGCATGATTCCATTATACAAAAAAAACCATCCGCATCTTCTTCCAGATACGGATGGTTGCCAAAAATAAAAATTAAACGTATAATCTTAAACCCGGCGCTCTTATGATTGATGAGCGAGGGAAGCTTTGACGAACTCGCGGAATAATGGTTGTGGACGGTTCGGACGGGAAGTGAATTCCGGATGGAACTGTACAGCCAGGAACCATGGATGATCAGGCACTTCCACGATCTCTACCAGACGACCATCTGGAGAAGTACCGGAGATTTTCATGCCAACTTTTTCAATTTGTTCGCGGTATTGGTTATTGAACTCATACCGGTGACGGTGACGTTCGTATACCAGCTCTTCGCCATAGCATTCCATAGCCAGGGAACCCGGCTGCAGTTTACAAGGATACAGTCCAAGACGCATGGTGCCGCCCAGATCTTCGATATCTTTTTGCTCAGGCAGCAGGTCGATAACCGGATACGGTGTCGCCGGATTGATCTCGGAGCTGTTGGCGCCTTCCAGTCCTGCAAATGCACGTGCGTACTCGATAACGGATACCTGCATACCGAGGCAAATACCGAAGTAAGGGATCTTTTGTTCACGAGCATAACGGATCGCATTGATCTTGCCTTCAATACCACGGTCGCCGAAGCCGCCAGGAACGAGGATACCGCCGATGCCGCCAAGCTTCTCGGCTACGTTCTCGTCTGTCAGTTCTTCTGCGTCCACCCAGCGGAGTTTTACGTCTGCATTGGCATGGTAGCCAGCGTGGGACAGGGATTCCACAACGCTCAGATATGCATCATGCAGGGCAACATATTTACCGACAATAGCAATTTCAACGGTTTTCTCCAGGTGCTGAATACGGTTCAGCAGCTCTTCCCATTCGGTCATGTCCGGAGCCGGTGCATCCAGCTTCAGATGATTGACTACGATATCGTCCAGGCCTTCTTCACGCAGGTTCAGCGGAACTTCATACAGTGAAGATGCATCACGGCACTCAATAACTGCATTGGCGTCGATATCGCAGAACAGGGCGATTTTGGCTTTCATGTCTTCGGACAGTTCGTACTCGGTACGGCATACGATCACATTCGGCTGGATACCGATACTGCGCAATTCCTTAACACTGTGCTGGGTTGGCTTGGTTTTCACTTCACCAGCTGCCTTGATGTAAGGAATCAGTGTAACGTGAATATACATAACATTATCACGACCGACATCGCTCTTGATCTGACGGATGGCTTCAAGGAATGGAAGACTCTCGATATCACCGACTGTACCACCGATCTCTGTAATGACTACATCAGAGTTCGCTTCACGACCAGCACGGAATACGCGCTCCTTGATCTCGTTCGTAATATGCGGGATAACCTGTACCGTACCACCAAGATATTCGCCGCGGCGCTCTTTGCTGATAACGGAAGAGTATACTTTACCTGTGGTTACGTTGCTGTTCTTGGACAGGTTAATATCGATAAAACGCTCGTAGTGACCCAGATCGAGATCCGTCTCGGCGCCATCATCGGTTACAAACACCTCGCCATGCTGATATGGACTCATGGTTCCCGGGTCTATGTTAATGTAAGGATCGAATTTCTGGATCGTTACTTTCAAACCTCTGTTTTTGAGCAGTCTGCCCAGTGAAGCGGCTGTAATCCCTTTACCCAGTGAAGATACAACCCCGCCTGTTACAAAAATATACTTTGTCACCATATTACCTCCTAAGTTATTATCCGGAAATTCAAATCAGCATCATGCAGCAATGAACCAAACGTGATTCGCATAACAACTGGCAGATCACCTTATTCTTCTTCTACCAGCCTATCGACTCATCGTTATATTCCATTACCTTCAGGATGCTCAGGGGGGAGATATATCCCATAAAAAACAAAAAAAGTGACACCCGTAGCCACGGGGCACTTTATTTATTCCAGCAATTATGCGCTGCATATATGTTGATTTATAAGTTCAATTCATAAGCCCATGCAATAGTTTACTCTGTCCAACAATACTGTGTCAAGACATATCCCGAGAAAGATTGCCCCGATATGAAAATCAACTGCATTTAGACAGAAGCAGGCTGTTGGCCAAGCCATTTTATGACAACGGTGTAGATCACTCTGCTGTCTGACAGCCAGAGCCAACTATACATGATCATAAAAAGACCTGCCCGGCATATCGGGCAGGTCTGAGGAATTAACGTTCTTCTTCGGTGTCATCCTCTTTGAATTCCGTACTTTCTTCTTCGAAGTCTTCATCCTCGTCCTCATCTTCGTCTTCGATGACCAGGTCTGCAGTGTCTTCTTCGTCTTCGGTGAAGATATCATCATCATCATCGTTGCTATCTACATCATCGTAGTTATCATCTTCGATCTCATCATCTTCATCCGTTGTATCGGCAACGTCTTCGTTATTGAATTCATCATCTTCGATATCATCATCGTCGTTATCATCGTTGATAATACGCGGACGCTTGGCGTTCGCTACCGGATCTTCCGCACGTTCCAGTGGATACCAGCGCTTAAGACCCCACAGGTTGGTACCTACACAGGCAAAACGTCCATCGATATTCAGCTCGGTATAGAGCTGAGCGATATATTCATTAATCTGCTCTTCCGTATAACCGCGCAGTTCGGCAACTTCCTTCATCAGGTCACGGTAATACAAAGGTGTATTAATTTTTTTCAATACGGCAAAGGCCAGGTCCACCATCGGGATCTCATGCACTTTCTCCGGATTAATTTTTAATTCTTGCGGTGTGCTCACTTACGGACACTTCCTCTCGGATCCAATTTCAGTCTGCTTATTTGATTCTATCCCTGTGATGCACGGATAGGAATGAAAAGGCTCTACGATACATTATACAAAATGCTGAGTTAAGTAAACCCTATTTAACTGTAAAAATCAAGTTTTTTACAAAAAACAACAGGTATACTCTGCTATTGACGCACAAAGCATCGAAAAGCGGCGAATTACGCCCTCTTACATACGGTCTGGTGCGGATACGCCTACCAGACGAAGCACATTGGCAATAACAATACGAACGCTATCCAGCAGAGCCAGACGAGCCAGCGTCTTCGGCTGATCTTCGGTCAGGGTACGCTCTGCTTTGTAGTAACTGTGCAGCATGGATGCCAGTTCATATACATAACGAATCAGGCGATGCGGTGCAAAGTTGTCTGCGGACAGGGAAATCTCCTGAGGCAGTTCGCCAAGCTTTTGCAGCAGTGCATATTCATGCTCGGTAGTCAGCTGACTGTAGTCGATCTCCGACAGCGCCGGCAATGTAATGCCCTGTTCTTCGGCCTGACGGAAAATACTGCAGATCCGTGCATGGGCATACTGTACATAGAATACCGGGTTCTCGTTGGAAGTGGATACTGCCAGATCCATATCAAAGTCCAGATGGGAATCAATGCTGCGCATTGCGAAGAAATAACGAACCGCATCCACGCCCACTTCAGCCATCAGATCTTCCATCGTTACCGCTTTACCCGTACGCTTGGACATTTTTACTTTTTCGCCATTCTGGAACAGGCTGACCATCTGGGCGATCAATACGGTCAGTTTGTCCGGGTCATTGCCCAGTGCCTGCATTGCCGCTTTCATCCGCGGGATATAGCCATGGTGGTCGGCTCCCCAGATATTGATCATGCGATCATAACCGCGTCCGTACTTGTCCTTGTGATAGGCAATATCCGGTGTCAGATACGTGTACGTGCCATCATTCTTGATCAGTACACGGTCCTTGTCATCACCGTAGGCAGTCGTACGCAGCCAGGTTGCGCCTTCTTCTTCATATACTTCACCGCGCTCGCGCAGTTCGCCGAGTGCATCCAGTACCTGACCGTTCTCGTAGAGGGATGTCTCGCTGAACCAGATGTCAAAGTTCACACGGAACGCTTCCAGATCGCGCTGAATTTTTTCCATTTCCTTTTTCAGACCGTAATCACGGAAAAAGGAAGCGCGCTCGCTGGAAGACATGGACAGCAGACTGTCACCTTTTTCAGCAACAAGTTCTCTGGCAAAGCCGCGGATATCTTCACCATGGTAGCCGTCTTCCGGCATTGGTGCATCCTGTCCCAGCTCCTGCAGATAGCGTGCTTCAATCGACAGGCTCAGGTTGGATACCTGATTACCTGCATCATTGATGTAGTATTCCCGGGTGACCCGGTAGCCGGCAAAATCGAGCAGATTGCACAGGGAATCCCCAAATGCCGCGCCGCGGGCATGGCCCAGATGCAGACTGCCGGTCGGGTTGGCACTGACAAATTCCACTTCGACCTTTTGGCCCTGTCCATTGTCGGTACGTCCGTAGTTGTCTCCCTGCTCATGAACAACCTGGATGACCGGGTAAAGGTAACTTTTGTTAAGGGTAAAATTGATAAAGCCGGGACCCGCAATCTCGGCATGCTCAATACCACCCTGCTTCAGATCCAGGTTGGCGATGATACTTTCTGCCAGCATACGCGGATTTTTCTTGGCAATGCGGGTGAGCTGCATTGCAATATTGGTGGCCAAATCGCCGTGATTTTTGTCCTTGGGTACTTCCAGCGTAACTTCCGGCATGTCTTCGGGACCTATAATACCTGCTGCGAGAACAGCAGCGTGTACGGCTTCCTTGACGGAATTACGGCTTTGTTCCAGTGGATTAACTGTCATTGTCTAATGTTCCTCCTGTATCTTGCACTTCGTAGAGTTAATTTTCCGTGTACGGACTGTACAGACGGAGATGATTCCATAAATATATGCTTCAGGGCTATTTACCGTTCGGATCTATGAAATCTGTATATCCATGCTGACCTTAAAAGTACCGCTCAGCTGTTCATGTACATATAAATCATATTCCCAGGTGATTTTGCCCGTATATCCGTTCAGTTCGTTATGAATCAATGAAGTATGCGTAATCAGGGCGAAACGAGTAAAAGGCGATCGGTAAAATCCGGTCAGCTGTTCTCCCTGACGGAAGGACTGCTCCGCTTCTACGCCGCCGTGACGCATAATCTTGATCTCATCCTTGCTGATCCTTACTGTTGTACGGACTTCCTGCTGTGCCGATTCGGGTGATTCCGTATAGCGGATATACACACTGCTGCCTTTCTGGAAGGCCTGGCCTGTAAAATGGGTGGTGGCGCTTTCCCCATTCTGGTTACTGTGCAGTGTCAGACGTACTTCGTTCGATTCTGTCATAAACCCAGCTCCATTTTCGGTATGACTCCATCTTGGCTTGTTGAATATAGAACATTTTCACGATAAATTCAATAAGCGCATTCTCTTCTATTGTATCATTATATTGAAGGGAAAGCCGCTTTTTCCGACAAAAATTAGCGTGCTTCCTGTAATCCTGCCCTCACTGTCCGCCAATCGGGCCGTATGGGATACCACCGGAGCGTGCAGCAGACCTTTATCCACGGAGAAAACGCAAAAAACCTGCATACCAGAGGGTATACAGGTTGGTGTTTATATTACTTGCACAGATCTTCGACGAACTTAGGCAGTGCGAATGCTGCTTTGTGCAGACGTGGGGTGTAGTATTTGTTGCTTTCCATTTCCGGGATGGACGTCTCATCAACTTCCAATGGATCATATTTTTTGCTGCCCATGGTGAATGTCCATAGTCCACTCGGGTAAGTAGGAATGTTGGCTCCGTATACACGGACGATCGGGAAGATCTCTTTAACATCTTTGTTCACCTGCTGGATCAGATCCGCTTTGAACCAAGGGTTGTCGGTCTGAGCAACAAAGATACCGTCTTCCTTAAGCGTCTCGTAGATGCCCTGATAGAATCCTTTTTCGAACAGTGGTGCTGCAGGGCCAACAGGCTCTGTGGAATCAACCATGATCACGTCATATGTGTTTTTGTTTTCGATGATATGCATGTAACCATCTGCTACCATTACTTCTACACGCGGATTGTCCAGCTCGCCGGCGATCTCGGGCAGGTACTTTTTGGAGTACTCGATAACTTTGCCGTCAATCTCAACTAGAACCGCTTTTTCCACTTCCGGGTGCTTCAGCACTTCACGGATTACACCGCCGTCGCCGCCGCCGACAACGAGTACATGTTTCGGATTCGGGTGCGTGTTCAGAGCAGGATGAGCGACCATTTCATGATAAACGAACTCGTCTTTGACCGTTGTCATGACCATGCCATCCAGCACCAGCATGCGTCCGAACTCTTCGGTATCAATCATTGCCAGATCCTGAAAATCGGTTTTCTCTGTCACCAGAGTCTCACGGATCTTGGCTGTAATGCCGAAGACCGGCGTCTGTTTCTCGGTGTACCACAATTCCATATTTATTACCTTCTTTCGCGTATATTCAACTGAATCAAGGGGATAGTCCTTATCATTCAATTCGCATTATACGCGATATAATCCCGGACTGCAAAAGGAACTTGAGCAGCTTTTTGCCACGGTGCTTCCATGGAGAACAGACAGGAATTCTCAAGGTAACAGCAAGCACCGGGTTCGTTATTCCATTTATTCTTCGCAAAGGAGCTGAACTTCATGAATGTTCACGATATTGTACAGCTGCCAGCACTGGAGGCCGCTCCCCGGCTGCTCGGCAAAATTATTAGCAGAATTACGGAAGATGGCGAGATTCGCTGCCGAATCATCGAGACGGAGAGCTATGGC
The DNA here is from genome assembly GCF_054161335.1 of Paenibacillus sp. Z6-24. Taxonomy (NCBI): domain Bacteria; kingdom Bacillati; phylum Bacillota; class Bacilli; order Caryophanales; family Paenibacillaceae; genus Paenibacillus; species Paenibacillus sp. Z6-24. The sequence continues at coordinate 4,971,640 of NZ_CP096398.1, forward strand.
GGCGCCGAAGACAAAGGCAGTCATGCCTACGGCAACCGCAGAACTGCACGTACGGAAATGATGTTCCGGCAGGGCGGGTATGCCTACATTTACCTGATCTATGGGATGTATCATTGCCTGAACGTCGTTACCGGTGAGGAGGATGATCCGCAGGCAGTACTGATCCGGGCGGTAGAGCCACTCAGTCTGCGGGATGAACAGCTCATGCTGAAACATCGTCCGGCCGCCGCCCGCCAGCTCAAAAACATTTCCAACGGACCGGGCAAGCTCTGCCAGGCGCTCTCTATCGACAAGTCGCTCAACGGTCAGCTTCTGCTGGCAAGCGGTGGTGTACTGCGTCTGGAAGATCCTCCTGAAGACACGGTCTATGACATAGAGTCCGGTCCACGCATCAATATCGATTATGCCCAGGATTATGTGTCCAAACCCTGGCGCTTTTATATCAAAGGTCATTCTTATGTATCCGCCAAAAATACCACTCCACTTCCCTATCTGCCGGGATGTCCCCCGATTTTGTAGTTTCCCGGTGTGTTGCAATGCAAAAAAACCGCTGGAACGGAGATTCACTCAGCCAGCGGTATATGCTCGGCTGTCTGTTCCAGCCACTCATTCATTTGTTCCACGGTCATTGGCTTGCCATAGTAATACCCCTGCATAATATAGCACCCTTTGGACTGGAGGAACTGGATCTGTTCCAGGGTCTCCACACCTTCTGCCACCATCTCCATGTTCAGGTTATAGGCGATGGCAATAATGGTGCTAATAATCGACTGCTTGGACGCATGATCGATATTGCGGACAAACACCTGATCGATTTTGATAATATCGACAGGCATCTCATCCAGCATACCCAGCGATGAATAGCCTGTGCCAAAATCATCCAGGGAAATGCCCACACCCTGCTGCTGAATCTGCTGCAGCTGCTCTACCGTTCCTTCAATTCCATTCATCGCGATCGATTCTGTTATTTCCAGTTCCAGATATTCCGGTTCCAGACCGCTCTCTTCCAGAATCCGGGCGATACGGTTAGGGAAAGAAGAACTCTCAAACATTCGTGCTGACATATTGACTGATATCGGAATATGAATACCGGCCTGCTGCTGCCAAAGCAGATTTTGCACGCATACCTTTTCCAGCATCCAGTCGGTCATTGGAATAATAAGGCCAGTTTCTTCAGCGATCGGGATAAATTCCCCCGGCGATACGATTCCCAGTTGTGGATGCTTCCAGCGCAGCAGTGCTTCCATTCCGGTCAGGCAGTTGTGCTGGGAATCCCATTTGGGCTGATATACAATGAAGAACTCTTCCTACTCCTGGGCATTCCGCAGATCCTTCTCCAGTTCCATACGGCGGATCTGTCGCTGGTTCATGTCTTCGCTAAAAATAGTATATTTGTTTTTGCCGGTGTTCTTGGATACGTACATCGCCGTATCGGCAGCCCGCATCAGGAAAGTACGTTCAAACCCATGCTGCGGGGTAAGAGAAATACCGATACTGCCTGTAATAAACAGCTGGTTACTCGCCAGATGATACGGCTGCTTGATCGATTCCAGAATGGATTCGGCCAGGCGGACCGTCATATCGATCGAACCTGAACTGGAAGCGATCAGAAACTCATCCCCACCCAGCCGGAAGACAATTCCCCGCTCTTTCACGCAAAGCTGCAGTCTTTTGGACACTTCCATCAGCAGCTCGTCTCCCACATCATGACCCAGTGTGTCATTAATCGACTTGAACCGATCCAGATCCAGAAACAGCACAGCGCCTTCTGTCTGTTCTGTAAATTCTTTGGCAAAATACCGCTGCAGTCCGTGACGGTTGGGCAAGCCGGTCAGCGGATCGTTGTAGGCCATACGCTCCAAAACATGCTTTTCCACAAATACGGCAGCCCAGGAAGCAGCCAGAATAAACAGTGTGACAATGGCTACCGCAGAGATGAGGAACATCTGGCCCATGGGAGAAACGCTCTGCAGCTTCTGTTGAGTATAATAAAACGGAGCAGCGGCCATGCCCACATAATGCATCCCTGAGATGGCAAGCCCCATGACAGTGGCACTGCAGAGTTTCCAGATACTGAAGTTGTGATGATTACGGAAACGGCGGAAAAACAGCAGTGCTGCGTACGAGGCCAGTAAAGCGATAGCCAGAGACAACAGCCAGTAGATGGGATCATACGTAATTATAATGACTGTATGAAGAGCTGACATGCCGGTATAATGCATAGCTATGATGCCGGCTCCCATGAGCGCACCACCCAGAATTATTTTCCACAACCGGGTGAAGGTATCCACGGTAACATAAAAGGCAATCAGGGAAGCCAGAATGCTGAATACTGCCGATAACACGACAATTTTCAAATCATAGCTCATACTCATGTCTGCTTCCAAAGCCAGCATACCGATAAAATGCATCGACCAGATGCCGCTGCCCATTACAAAGGCTCCCAGACCCATCCATATGATCTTGTGCCTGCCTTCGGAGTCGGCAACCTTGCCCACTATGTTTAATGCGATATAAGAAGCTAGAATAGCGATAAGAACGGATAGCGTTACGATATAAGGATTATAGTGTGCATGTACATATTCCATCGTTCATCTACCCTCCTTTAGATAAAATACTAATTATGCAAACAAGGCGGATGGCTCATCCGCCGGTAAATACAAAGCAGAACTACAGTAATATAAAGGTTACCGTCTATCCACAGACTTCTGCTTACTTACTAAACTGTATAGTATATAAAACGGCATTACCGGTCGTTTTTGTGATAGTAGATCATCCTTGGTTTATAAATAGATACAGCTTGCAATATTTACGGATCTGCTTTTCAGAGGCAGGTTATTAATTTGTTGTGTAAATTGAGCACATATGATCAATACATTTGGATCATTATGGTTATCGCATCAAAAAAGCAATTCCGACAAAAAAGACCATCTTAAATTTTAAGATGGCCTTTGCGTATATTGTTTGGTAATTGTCCGTACAACTATAATTCCCAGCTGTACAACTGTAAAAGGGTTTAACCTATACTTTTATTAAATACGGCGGCAATCGCCTGTGCGCGATCTGTTACGCCCATTTTATTGAATATATTGGTCAAATGGTTCTTTACCGTATGTTCACTAATGAATAGCGTAGCTGCGATCTCCTTGTTGCTGGATGCTTTGACAACCAGCTCCAGTACTTCCTTCTCCCGTGGAGATAATCCAAACTGCTTTACAATCGCATCCAGTCCACGGCCTTCTGCACCTTCGGCAGTTAGAGTTTGGGCAGCCGGCGCCTTTTCCTCGACCAGATTAATCTCGGTCTGAAGCGTATGTCTGCTGAGTATAAACAGACGGAACTGACTGACCAGTCCCTGATCGACACCGTTGATCTGCAGATCATTCACAACGCGCATATCGTGATCGCCGGCACTGGCAATAGCAAAAGCCAATGCCATTATTTGGCCGCCCTTGGAATAGGAACCGGTGCCAAGTATATTCTGGGCGTCATGTATATGCTTGTAATCCTCGATCATTTCCGCTTCCTGCTGGAACAAATGCGGGAAGCTGCGCAGCATGGAAGGATCCGTACATGACATTAGACAGGCTCGGCCGATGACATCTGCCTCATCCTTGCTGATCCCGCCCCACATGGCAAATTCCTGTACGATCTTCTGTGCATCGGCAGTCAGCTGGTAATGCGCTATATTCCACTCCCGAATCGCTTCATGCAAAATATGGGCAAATCGGTTGCTGTTCGACAGATACTGCTGCCGGTCATGCACCGATTTCATCACCACACTGCCCATCATCGCCAGAGCAGACAGAATCTCGCGGCATTCCTCGCCTTCCTGCTCGTTGCTGACAGCAACAGCCAGTACAGCTCTGGTACGATCGGCATAGACAATCGGATACTCCAGCATCAGGGAGAATGGCGTATTGGAATTAATAAAGGAATTCGCAGACGGGTTATCATTATTATCGAGATAGCGGCGGGCAACATCCTTGGCATAAGTTTCCCCTTTGGGACTTTGCATACCTCGCGCGACCATCTGTATTTTTCCATCTTCTGAAGAACGATGTACCACAATGGATGCGGACGGATTCCACACCAGATTAAGACTCATATCCACCAGCATAAACATAACACGCTGGATATCCTGCACCGATATAATCATGCGCGACAGCTCAATCAGCGGCTTGAACCGCTGCAGCTGCTTTTCCATTTTTTCATACGTAATATGATTGCCGATATACCAACCCATCAGTGAGATCATCGTCTCTTCAAACTGCGGATTTATGCTCGGTATGGAACGTTCCTTGAAGCTCAACCCAAATAAAAGTCCATATACCTCATTCTCATAACGGATCGGGAAGCATTGGACTTCATAGATGGAATCCAGCCCCTTTTGCTGAAAAAAGTGGTTTCTCGGGTCTCTCGATATATCTCTCCAGCGACTCGGCTGCGGACTAAGTACGGCCTGTCCAAGGAAACCTTCACCTTCGTGGAACACCGAGCCGCCCAGCGAATTGGTACCCATACCCATACTGTTCATGATCGTATACTTGCCCGGAGCCGTTTTGAGAGCGAATCCAAAAATATCCGCCAGATCGCTGCTCGCCAGTACCGCTCTTGTAATCTCCTCGATCGGATTGCCGGTAGCCTGCTCGGTAATCAGTGTCTCGTTGAGCGCGTTTAGACGCTCGGTTAACCGGGTTTCCTTGAAGCTGGATTTCAGAATAAGCGACAGTGCCTTGGCGAATTTCGTAATTTTCTCACGTTTAAAAATCTCTTGTTCCGGAGAAATTTCGCCGCTATGCCGAATCCAGCTGCGCATTAACTCAATAAAGTCAGCAGGCGCCCCGCTCTCCGGCTGCAAATAATTCGGGTGCGTCGTAATGGACTGAAGCGTCCCTTGCTGAATCAATATACCGGCCCATACATAGATGCCTGTAATGGACTGATCTACCGATACCGGTGCAATGAGCCATTTTACGCCAGGCACCCATTGATCGGACAAAATAGTATGGCGAATTCCCTGCAGTTTATCAATCTCCGTCTTGAACATGTTTTTGAGATCATCGGCATACTTGTCAAAGACAGAGGAATCTTCAATATTGGAAGGAGCCGTGATCAGCTGGCCCTCATGGTTCGTCACAAAGACAAGCAAATTCGTCAATTGTGCATACGTATCCTGAAGTTCCTGGCAAATCTCTCTGGTGTCGTTCATCAAGTGAGTATCAATCATAAGCATTCAGATCCACTTCTGTTTGTATATAAGGAGCTTTATATCGATAGATCGCACGCATACCCTGTCCGTTTTTTTCCAAAATGGACATCTCCGCCAGACGGTTCAGTGCCTGTTCCGTTACCTGCTGGCTGCGGCCAAGCCGCTTGGATAATCCGCTGCTTGTCTCGATCGCATACGGATTATTTTCAAAAAACAACGTGCATTCCATCTGTAGTGTAATCACATCACTTTCTGCCACCATAAGGTTCCAATCCCTCCTTATATCAGTTGTACGAAAGGTTTCTCGGCTACATTTGCGATAATATGTGGAGCAGATACACGCCCACTCGGAGATTTGGTCACCTGCAGATACTGGTAATTGCCATCCACCCAGGTACGGATTACGCCATTGCATGTCCGCTCAAGGAACGAAGCCGTTTCTGTACCAATCTCGGCAAAGTTGCAATGTACTACAATGGTAATACCCATCGAACGCCACATCGACATCTCTTCCGCAAAATAACGAAGCAGGAAATCTTTTCCTCGCTCGGAAATAATCGTATTCAGATCATAATATACAAACCAGCGCTTGTCACACAATTCTTCACACTCGAAAATTGGGTTCAATCGCTCATTAAGTACCTGTGCATATTCTTCATTGGTTACTTTGTCCACACGGATAATCGCTTTCTCCAGACCCGACTCCACCGCTCTGCGGTAATGTTCAATAAAGAAAGCTTTTCCTTTGCTTGCCGCTTCTCTGAGCGAAACGCCGAACAGCTCGATCGTATCGGCAAACGTATCCAGTGGGGTATTACCGGACATCATCGTCACCGTACAATCGTCATCCTTGATACGCTGGGAATAGATCGAAGACAGCAGATATCGGTAATTGGCCTTGCTGTTGGTATCAATCATAAATACGCTACCCCTTGGAATTCCTCCTGCCAGCAGATCATCCAGGGAGTCGATGCCTGTAGACAATACTTCCGATTCCCGGATCAGCATCTTATCTTCGGCCATTGACAAAGAAGGCACGATATATACGCCATTATGGATAAATTTGTAGGTATGTTCGCCCTCCAGAATACGTGTACCACGCATTTTGAGCACCTCAATCGTCCGCTTGCGGTACTTGTCCATCAGCGGCTTCAGGGATAGACGCACAATGCCATCACAGATGTAATTCTCAAAAGGCATGCTCATGCCTTCAAATTCAGAATATTCCCGAATGAAAAATGAAGTCAATGTATGCTTACGCATAATGTTACGGATGGAATACACATTCGTCCGTACGTTCTCTTCATCTCCTACCATTCTAAACAGACTGATGCTGTCGATAACGACCCGTCTGCATCCGATCTCATTCACAATCTGCTCGAACAGGCCGTGAGGTTGCAGCATTTGCTCCAGCAAAATATCCGGTTCCATACATATGACGCGCAGCTTGTTCTGCCTCTCCAGCTCACGTAAATCCCAGCCAAATCCGGTCATATCATCATAAATTTGCTCCGGGAGTTCTTCAAATGTAATATAAAGCCCCGGTTCATTATGCTTTACTGCACCTTCAACCAAAAATTGCATACCGAATGTCGTTTTACCGGTTCCTGGTTCACCTTCCAGAATAACTACAGCTCCGGGCGGGACGCCACCATATAGAATATCATCCAGACCCGGTATACCTGTTTGAACAGCCTTCTTTTTCTGCATATACTGCTCCCTCCATCTGTAGAATATTTTAGTCAAGCAAGGGGTAGCTTTTCCTACGAAGATGACTGTATAGCAATTATAACAACGTATGACGGTTTGGAGAAAGGTATTTTCCATTTTGGTAGAAATAGAAAGGTGTTTACTCAATTATACCCTTTTTTTCCAATTATCAATGAGGTATCCACAATAAATTATTATGCCTCTTCATGGGTGCTGTCTATCGTTCCCAGCAGCCGCCCTATTCAAATAAAAAGCCGGAAACCATCCAAGATTTCCAGCTTTTTCCTTATACTATTCCTACGCATAATCATTGTAAAAAGATTAAAAATTTTTACCTATTTTTTCATTATTATGCTTGAGGTTCCAATGCCTGCTTCAATTCCTCCGAAGAGTTATTCCACCATTCTTCATTATGACTCACCAGCAGCTGGCGAAGAGCCCCCTTGGCTTCTTCATCCAGTCCTTCGAGCATTACCCGGCGTTTGATTGCATAATCCAGTTTATTCACATGCTCGGCGAGAATTTTCCAGCCTTTTTTCTCTTCTTCGTTAATCCACATCTCACAGGCAGTTGCTCCGGCATAGTTTGCTCCTTCGGCGAGCTTGTCTACAGCGAGCCAGACAACCCATACCTGACGTCCGCCCTCAACTTCCTCACGGTTAGGCGTAAACTTAATGCCTCGCTCCACTTTGCTCTTGGCATGCATGGCACCAATATCGATCCGTGCTTCACCACGATCTATTATAATAGGAGAAACGTTATTCAAATTAATAGCACCGGCACCAAAGCCCTTGTGCTTGCTGCTCTTGGTACTGCTGCTGATAATATTCAGGGATACCGCCTTTTTACCCGATTGATTCTGTTCCATAAGTCTATTAACTCCCTTTCTATATTGGATATATGAGTAATAACTGTTTATAATGGTAAAATGGGCTTATTTGCCCGCCAGTATTTATTGTACATATTACATCATTATTATTGTAACGAATAATGGATTAAAAGCCAACGCACGTCGATTCTTGTCACTTTTTTAATTAAAACACAAATTTAATTCTCTTAAATGTATAAAGTTTACAAAATTATAACCGAAAAAGAGTTAAGAACAGTCAAGAATAAGCTTTAATCGGCAGTAAAAATCAACTGCTGAGCAGAAAAGATTAATTTTTTTTAATAATTACAAAGCTGATAGTGACGGGCTTTCTCGCTTGCTAGCGAATTCATTTAGCCAATTATCCTTAAAAAAGGCTGAATAAACGTTTGCCAAAGTAAAAAACCTCTGTTAAAATAAATCCAGCGAGTTATTAGTAACAACTTTGTAAACTTTAAGAACAAAGCTTGTAACTTTTGTCAGAAAAGATGAAATTTGTCGTGAAGTGAATATGGACTACGGTGCAATCAATAAGTGTGAAGCCAAATTCCGTGGCACCGGGAAGCGGGGGAACCGTTTTGGGTGAATTGATCTTGTTTCGGAGGGATCATAGGGGAAACCTTCTACCGAATCCTTAAGCTAACCTCGCAGGCATTGGAAGGGGACAAATGATTTTGAATATGAAAAAGAAACTAACCGCCGCACTAATGGGATTCGCAATTGCGTTTACTGTTATGGGGAATAGCAGTGCAAACGCAGATTCCAAAATGGACCAGATCATCGAACCAGCCATGGGTACACCTTATCGTATTGGTGGAACATCCTTCAGTGGTTTCGACTGCTCCGGGTTTACTCAATATGTATTTGGTCAAATGAATATCAATCTGCCTCGCCAATCTACTTCTCAGTATCAAGTGGGCGATGCGGTATCCAAAAGTGATCTGCAAGCTGGGGATCTGGTATTCTTTAACACTTCAGGGGCAGGCGTCTCTCATGTAGGTGTTATGGTAAGCAAAAGCCAATTCGCACACGCTTCTACATCCAAAGGTGTACGAATTGATAATATTGATATGGACTACTACCAGAACCGTTATGTGGGCGCTAAGCGTGTAATGAGCAACTTTTCTTACAGCAACTATGCGGCCGAATAATTAACAGCTATTCTATCTTAATCATATATTTAATTAGCAACCGTGGAAGATTCCCGCCAGAATCTTTTGCGGTTTTTTTTATGGATTACTTATATAGACGTACTGACCTGGGAATTGGTTACATATGTTCCGAAAAATAATGAAGTTCAACGAATCAGGCAGTTATGTCTACTATTATAATACCCTGTCTTTAATTATGGTAAACACTTTTTCCAGTAAAAATTAATATTTAATTATAATGTGTAGCTCATGCCTGTTCTCTAACTTCTCCATCACCCTCTAAACCTCTCTTCTTCCCTACATTCCCTTTTCCGGCAACAAGGCAAGAAGACTTGAACATGCCTCGGCCGAGTTTTATAATTTGAGGTAACTATACATGATGCTATATCAGCATGCGTTATATATTATTGAAGATAAGGAGGTGCCCTTATGAGTCCGCTTTCTGCTCCATATTTCCATACCGCTCCCCTGACTGAACAGCAGGCGGCCGAAATCTGCAAATGGGTATATGAACCGCCTTATGACATTTACGGATGGATGTCATGGGACCAGATGCAGGAGCTGGAGATTGAGTTTGGAGATCCCGAACTGCGGGAGCAACAGTATCTGGCTGTGCTGGATGCAGACAAAGGATTGGCTGGCTTTGCCCAGCTTTTTCCTCTCCAGGATACGATACGGCTTGGCATCGGAATGCGGCCCGATCTATGCGGCAATGGATATGGAGCTGAATTCACCCTGGCGATTGTGAGAGCAGCTATCCAGCGTAATCCGGAGGCGGAAATTGATCTCGAAGTGCTCACCTGGAATCAACGTGCGATCCGGACGTATCAGAAGGCCGGTTTTCAGATTACCGATACGTATACACGGCGCACCCCGGACGGCATGAAACCATTTTACTGTATGGTTTATACCCAGCAGCACATCTGAAGCAGCTTTTCCCATTACAAAGTAAAGCCCACAGCATAACAGGCTGTGGGCTTTCTCATTTATGTTGGAGCCCGGCTTCCGTACAACGGCAATTTGCCTCTCCGGATGTTCTATATAGACGCCCAGATATATCTATGATCAGATCAGCGATACAAAAGTCATTTCCTCTTCACCGATCAGAATATTAATACGATGCGTATCCGAATCATAAATAACAATTCCACTGCCTACATGAATCATTGATTCTGAACCCAGTGCATAGAAAAGATCCTCTGCCAGCGCTTCCTGCACTTCGCGCTTTTCGCTATCCTGCAGAGCTTCCCATTCCTTGGATTCCATATGAAAGAACATATAGCTGTCCGGTATCAGATTCAGCGCTGTAGTCAGATCCTCCAGGATCCCTTCATAATCACGACCGTGTTTTACTCCCATACCTCTACTCCTTCCAAACTGCCCATATTGTCACAATTGCCAACTTCTTTCCATTATAACTCAAAAAACTCTTAACAAAGTATCATATTCTGTCGATAAAAAAGTATCAGCTTTCAAGCAACGCCATCATTCCATGGAAGAGAATGATGCAAGAAATAAACTATATACTCATGGACGAGGTGTATTATGCAAATTTCAACAATTATTGGTCTGGCACTTGGGTTTTTATCCCTGGTTGTCGGGATGATGCTCAAAGGAGCTCCACTGATCAGTTTGGTCAACAACCCTGCAGCATACGTTATTATTTTCGTAGGTACGGCAGGTACGATTTTTATGGCATTCCCGATGCCGGAAGTAAAACGTATTCCCAAGCTTTTCGGTATTATTTTCAAAGAAAAACCGCTTATGAGCAAAACAGAATTGGTACGTATGTTTATGGAATGGGCTTCCATTACCCGTCGTGAAGGATTGCTTGCACTGGAATCCAAAGTCGAAGAGATTGATAATACCTTCCTTCGCAATGGTATGCGTATGATCATTGATGGTAACGATCAGGAATTCGTTCAGGATGTTCTGATGGAAGATATTAATGCAACCGAGGAGCGTCACCGTTCGGGTGCCCTAATTTTTACCCAAGCAGGTATGTATGCTCCTACACTCGGCGTACTCGGTGCCGTAGTAGGTCTAATCGCTGCACTTGCCGATTTGAGTGATATGGGTAAACTGTCTCACGCAATCGCCGGTGCGTTTATCGCAACCGTTCTCGGTATCTTTAGTGGTTACGTACTCTGGCATCCGATGGCCAACAAGTTGAAGCGTCTGTCCAAAACAGAAGTCGAAGTAAAGCTGATGATGGTCGAAGGACTTCTGTCTATCCAATCAGGCGTATCAACCATGGCCATCAGCCAGAAACTGTCTGTGTTCCTGACCCCTACAGAAGTAGCTGCAATGGATGCTGATGGAGGAGGTAACGCCAGTGAGCAAGAAGGGTAAACGGCATGAACCACATGAGGAGCATGCGGATGAAAGCTGGCTGCTTCCCTATTCCGACTTAATGACGCTGCTGCTCGCTCTGTTCATTACCCTGTTCTCCATGAGTTCAATGGATGCAGCCAAGTTTGAACAGATGGCTCAGGCACTCAGTGCTGCATTTTCCGGAGGTACAGGCGTACTTAACGAGAACGCGATGGCTCCAACTGCAGGTAAAGTACCGAACAAAGATCCTCAGGATTCAACAGCAGCTGCAGCAGCTGCTTCACCTCAGGATACATCAGCCAATTCCAAGCAAAAACTGCGCGAGCATTTGAAAAAGCAGGAACAGAAGGATCTGGAAGACCTTAAGCGCAAGCTGGATAAGTATATCAAGGAAAATGGATTGAGCACTCAGCTGACTACCAAGCTGAACCAGTCCGAACTGAGCATTACAATCAGTGATAATACCCTGTTCGCTTCCGGACAGGCTACCGTGAAGCCAGACTCCCGCAAGCTCGCCAAGTCCTTGGCCTTCATTCTGCAGGAAATTCCAAATTACGATGTTATTGTCTCCGGCCATACGGACAATATTCCAATCTCGAATTCCCGGTATACATCCAACTGGAATCTGAGTTCGGATCGTGCACTCAACTTTATGCAGATTATGCTGCTAAACAAGAATCTGGATCCGCGCAAATTCAGTGCGATCGGTTATGGTGAATATCGCCCAATCGACAGTAACGGCAACAATGTGGGTCGTGCCAAGAACCGCCGGGTTGAAGTGGCCATTGTCCGTAAATATGTAGACAATGACGTGAAACCTACTCTTCAATCGATCTCAGATAACAACAAATAATAAATAATAAGTTACACCGCGATCTTCTTCAAAACAGGCGGATACAGAGCATTCTGTATCCGCCTGTTTTTGGCTTTTTCATCAATCTGTTTGTCTTAGCCGATTGAAAAGAAATCCGGTATTGCCTACAATTATATAAGGGCATAAATCATGATATTCAGGCATTTCGGATGATTTATTTGTACTTATTTATCCACAGAACGCTTACACAGCAAGGTTTTCCACAGCAAAATAAAGTTATCCACAATTCTATCCACAAGCTGTTAACAACGAATATTTGTTCGATGTACAAGTACGATAAATAGTCATACAAAAAGGAAGTGTTTTCAATTTTAATGGAACAACATACGCACTGGATGAGAGAGGCCATCCGGGAAGCGGAAAAGGCAGAAAAACTGGGTGAAGTACCTATCGGTGCGGTTATTGTCAAAAATAATGAGATCGTCGGACGCGGTTATAATTTGCGGGAGACGACTCACGATGCTACCGCCCATGCCGAAATTTTGGCGATCCGGGAAGCGAGTGAATCGCTCAGTTCCTGGCGGCTATTAGACTGTACATTATACGTAACGCTGGAGCCCTGCCCGATGTGTGCAGGAGCTATCGTACAGAGCCGTATTCCCAATGTCGTCTACGGTACCGTCGATCCCAAGGCCGGCTGTGCGGGTACCCTGATGAATCTGCTCCAGGAACCAAGGTTTAATCATCGTACCGAAGTGCTGGAAGGCATTCTGCAGGAAGAATGCGCCTCGCTGTTAACCCGCTTCTTCCGCGAGCTTCGACTTCGCCTCAAGAAACCGAAGCCACTGCAGCCTGAGTAAAAGGAGGATGGATCGATGTCTATTGAGCTTTACCATGCCCATACAGGAATTCATGTCCGGCAGCTTCATCCCGATGATGCCGAGTCCCTGCTGCAGCTCCGTCTTCAGAGCCGGGAAGCCAATCAGCAATATGAACCAAGGTATCCGGAAGAATTCTTTACATTAGCCAGCCAGCTCGATCTGATCTACCGGCGCCGCCAGGAAGCGGCAGAGGACTGGGGATATCTGTTTGGCATCTTTATCACACAGAGTCAGCAGCTGATCGGGACCATCTCGCTCAGTCATATTGTGCGCGGTGTGGGTCAGTTCGCCGAAATCGGATATTCGCTGAGTCATCTTCATCAGGGAAAAGGTTATATGACAGCTGCCGTCAAACTGATTGTGGAGTACGCATTTCGCTCTCTGGGGCTGCATCGTATCCAGGCGGGAATTATCCCCCATAATACAGCCTCACGCCGTGTAGTGGAGAAATGCGGCTTCCAGCCGGAAGGCATTGCCCGTCAGCTCGTCAAAATTAACGGCCAGTGGGAAGATCATCAGATCTATGCCATTCTCGCCAGTGACTTGGAGGAACCTTCTTTCTCTTCCACCGCCGGTATATCAGGGTCTCAACAGAAAAAGCCTCACCGTTCGCTATGAACGGTGAGGCTTTTGTCTGAAATAGTGAAAAGCTGCATAAGCGGCTTCCCTGTCTTCATCATTTACGCTGCGAATTCCAGATCTTAGTAGCCCATTTCCTGCTGCAGTTGATCCATTGTTACAACATCATCACCTGTTGGAATACCCAGGCTGAATGTTTGTTTTTCATTGATTTTGGAGTACTGGCTGCTTCCTTCCAGTGCTACCTTCACGTTTTCTTTGGTATCCGGATTGGCGAATACCGCATCCATAACCATCTTTTGATATACCGGGAAGTTGTCATCGTTGATTGCTGTATCTACATGGAACTGATTCAGCGTCATGTATTTATCCATCTCATTCACCGTTTTGGTGAATTCGTTCTGGGAATCTTCAGACTGCAGTGATTTTTTCACTTCATCAAGATCCGATTGCGTGATATTTAGTGCAGAACGGTATTCTTCCTTGGATAGTACATCCAGTACAGCTGGCAGTGCCTGTTTCACGAAAATGGTTACGGCTTCTTTGGCATTTTCGTTCGTTACTGCGAATTGAACAACCTGCTTGGCATCCACGCCTTCAGGCAGGGCTGCATCTTTTTTGTCTATATCTTTGAAATATTTCGCTTGATCGTATTTATCCAGTACCGCGCTGGACAGCTCCTGGGACAGCTTTTGGCTGGTCTCTACGCTCAGCGGCTTATATTCCTGTCCTTCCATTTCAGCCAGCTCTTTCAGATCCAGCTTCAGGAATTTACCGACTACTGTCTCTGGCAGAGGCAGCATTGGAATTTGCGGAATTTTTACATACATGGTTTCCTGTGTCATGATCATTGGCAGCTTGATATTGATAGCGCCATCGCTCAGGTTTACGTTCATCGTCATTTCCGTTTGCATCGGGTTGCTTTGATACATACCGGTTACAGAGACCTGCGCATTTTTCAGCGTATTAGCAATCTGTGCAGTGGTCGGATCTGTAGATGCTTTACCATCGGCAGTTGTAAATGCCAGATTTGTAATTTTAAACTGACTTGTCATTGCATACGATGTCATTTGGGCAGCGTTGGTTGCTGCTGCTTTTACAGCCGCTTTAGGTTCTTCTTTCTTGGTACAGCCTACCAGTGCTAGTGTAAATACCAGCAGGATCGCCAAAAGGCTTCCAGTCAATCTTTTGTTCATGTTGTTACCCCTTTCGTTTGTGTCCATCAATGAAGTATTGCTCCACTTGTCAAAAGCAAACGGTTTACGGACTCCGCATCCATGATAAACCATTTTGGCAGCATTTTAAATGACAAACCTTAAATTGGTTATAAATAACTGCTAAAGCCGTTCAATATAACACATAAATTAGGATAGTCACCTTTTTGTACCAGATTATATCTAATTTCTTCCTGCAGAGGGGGCTTTAATGAATATCCTGTTTTTTGAAACGGCCACCTTTGACATCGTGGATATTACCTACCGCCATGAATGCATTTTCGTCAAAATGATTTACAATCTCTTTGAGCTTGGCTTCTTCCAGCCGGGAAATGACGCAGAAAATCACTTTCTTTTCTTCCCCCGAGAATCCACCTTCTCCGGATAAATAAGTAACCGTTCTTCCGAGTCGGCTGATAATCGCATCGCCAATATCATGTGTTCGTTCGCTAATAATCCATACCGACTTGGACTGATCCAGGCCATCGATTGTAATATCGATAACCTTGGTAGCAATATAATACGCGATAATGGAATACATTGCCCGGTCCCAACCAAATACAAATCCTGCGCCGCAGAGTATAAATACGTTCAGAATCATAACGATTTCCCCTACCGAGAAAACCGACCGCCGGGACAGCAAAATAGCGATAATCTCTGTTCCATCGAGCGATCCTCCGGAGCGCAGAACCAGTCCTGTCCCCAATCCGAGGAACATCCCGCCAAATACAAAAGCCAGCACCGTTTCCTTTACTACTGCTTCTACCGGATGCAGCAGCAGTGTGCCTATCGACATCACAGTAATGCCCAGCAGTGTGGATAAAGCAAAAGTTTTGCCAATCTGCTTATAACCAAGCACGAGAAATGGCATATTCAGCACGAACAGAAATACACCCAGTTTCCATCCCGTCAAAAAAGACATGATAATGGATATGCCTGTAATCCCGCCATCCGTAATATTATTGGGTACCAGAAACAGCTCAAGTGAAGCGGCTACCGTCATAGCCCCGAGGACAATCAGCAGCGAGCGAATCAGCGTACTCTTCAGTGAACGTCTTCCGTGTTCTACCGGTGCGAACTCGGATACTGGAGGTTGTTTGACAGCCATGGCGATCCTCCTTTTTCTATGTACGTATTTTCATGCCACATGGTGGCAACTTTTTTCCAACTGCATGGAAAATGCACAACGTTCACCTTTATATTATGGCATAAACTGGCGGTTCATCCTATATAAATCAAGCGGGTATTATACAGAAACACAAAAAAAGCCGTCCCTGTTCGGAACGACTTGGTTATTGTAGATGTATGGCGGAGAGGGTGGGATTCGAACCCACGTGGGCTTGCACCCTAACGGTTTTCAAGACCGCCCCGTTATGACCGCTTCGGTACCTCTCCATTAAATGCTAATATTGCACAACACAAATATCATATCATACATCTTTAGTCATGACAACTTTTATTTCGCTGTACCGCCAATTACTTCTACACCGCGCATATACGGACGAAGCACTTCAGGTACCACGACACTTCCGTCTTCCTGCTGGTAGTTCTCCAGAATGGCAGCTACCGTACGGCCTACAGCCAGACCCGAACCGTTCAGCGTGTGTACGAATTCCGGCTTGCCCTTGCTGTCTTTTCGATAGCGGATACTTGCACGGCGCGCCTGGAAGTCCTCTACGTTCGAGCAGGAAGAGATCTCACGATACATATTGCTTTCCGGCAGCCATACTTCCAGATCATAAGTTTTGGCCGCACTGAAGCCCATATCGGCGGTACAGAGAGCCAGTACACGGTATGGCAGACCCAGCAGCTGCAGTACGCGCTCCGCATTGGCTGTCATTTTCTCCAATTCTTCATAAGAAGTCTCCGGTTCAACCAGTTTAATCAGCTCGACCTTGTTGAACTGGTGCTGACGAATCAGACCGCGTGTATCCCGTCCGGCTGCACCGGCTTCGGAACGGAAGCAGGAGCTGTAGGCAACATAGTGCTTGGGCAGATCTTCTTTGGACAGAATCTCTTCACGATGGTAGTTGGTTACCGGCACTTCAGCTGTAGGAATCAGATAGTAGTCCGAATCAGTCAGTTTGAACAGATCTTCTTCAAACTTCGGCAGCTGGCCCGTACCTACCAGGCTATCACGGTTAACGATATATGGCGGCAGAATCTCTTCATAGCCGTGCTCTTCACTGTGCAGATCCATCATAAAGTTAATCAACGCGCGCTCCAGACGTGCACCCATTCCTTTATAAAAAGTAAAACGGGACCCTGTTACCTTAGCGCCGGCTTCAAAATCGAGAATCCCCAGATCCTGTGCCACATCCCAGTGTGCTTTTGGTGTGAAATCAAACTGGCGTGGTTCGCCATTGCGTCGTACTTCCACATTATCGTCTTCGGATACACCTACAGGAACGCTGCTGTGAGGCAAGTTCGGAATGGACAGGGTCAGCGCGTCGATCTCGGTCTCCAGGTTACGGATTTCCTCGTCCAATGCTTTGATCCGATCGGATACCTGACGCATTTCCAGAATCAGTTCTTCGGCATCTTCTTTATTTTTTTTACGCTGAGCCACTTCTCCGGATACGGTATTCCGGCGGTTTTTCAGCTGCTCGGTCTCCTGCAGCAGCTCGCGGCGCTTGGTATCCAGCTCCGGGAAGCCTGCGATCAGATCCAGCGATTTGCCGCGGTTTTGCAGCGCTGTGGCTACACGATCGTAGTCATTACGCAGTATTTTGACATCTAACATAAATAACCCCTCCTAATAAAATAACCTTAACTCCCGGTTCTCTTTTTCGCCGACAGGGCAGTCCTTCCGCAGCAGCCTGTAAAGGCTCTAATCTGCTGGAAGAACACTACACTGTACCGGGCAAGTGAGAACTTGCCGCAATCCGCAAAGAGAAATACGATCCTGTCTGCGGAAGCTGCCAAGAGTTAAGGTATGGTCTATCCTATACATTCCTGCTTGTATACGTTCCTGCGTTTCTACATACAGGATGAACCTACTGCTTCATCCTGTATAGCGGCAATAGACAGATTAATGGGCAGCAGACAGTGACTGTGCCACCATATCCGCAAAGTACTGATGAAGACGATAATCGTCCGTCAGTTCCGGATGGAAGGAGCAGGCCAGCAAATGTCCCTGCCTTGCCGTTACAATCTCATCCCGATACACAGACAATACTTCCACACCTTCGCCGACTTCCTGAATCAGCGGTGCACGGATAAATACTGCACGAATCGGTTCATCGATTCCTCTGACTTCCAGATCCGTCTCAAAGCTCTCCCGCTGTCTGCCAAAAGCATTACGGGACACGGTCATATTCATCAGGGACAGATGCGCCTGATCGTGACCGGCAATCCGCTCAGCCAGCACGATCAATCCGGCACAAGTTCCAAATAGCGGCTTGCCCTGGGCAGAAAACTGCTGTAAAGCTTCTATAAAGCCATATTGACGCATCAGCTTGCCGATCGTTGTACTCTCACCGCCGGGAATAACAATTCCGTCGATCTCGTCCAGCTGCTCTACACGCTTGACAGTAACTGCTTCCGCTCCTGCCAGCTGCAGACTGCGGATATGCTCTGCGACGGCACCCTGCAGTGCCAAGACACCGATTTTCATGTGCAATCCTTCTTTCTTACCAGCCGCGGTCCTGCATGCGCTCGCCCGCAGTTAATTTGGAGATTTCAATACCTTTCATCGGAGCACCCAGATTTTTGGATACTTCGGCGATCAGCTTGTAATCGTTAAAGTGCGTCGTTGCTTCGACAATAGCACGGGCAAATTTTTCAGGGCTGTCCGATTTGAAAATACCGGAGCCTACGAATACGCCGTCAGCACCCAGATGCATCATCAGTGCCGCATCCGCTGGTGTTGCTACTCCACCGGCTGCAAAGTTAACTACCGGCAGCTTGCCGTTCTCATGTACGCCAATCAGCAGATCATAGGCTACACCCAGGTTTTTCGCTTCTGCATACAGTTCGTCCTTGGACATGTTCTGTACTTTGCGGATCTGGCTGTTAATATGACGCATATGACGTACTGCTTCAACGATGTTGCCTGTTCCTGGCTCACCCTTTGTACGAATCATCGATGCACCTTCGCCAATACGACGCAGTGCTTCGCCCAAATCTTTGGCACCACATACGAATGGTACGGTAAAATCGTGTTTATCAATATGAAATACTTCATCAGCAGGGGTCAATACTTCGCTCTCATCGAGATAATCCACACCCAGTGACTCCAGTACTTTAGCTTCTACATAGTGACCAATACGTGCTTTGGCCATAACAGGAATGGATACCACTTTCATGACTTCTTCCACAATCGTCGGATCAGCCATACGGGCTACTCCGCCGGCTGCACGAATATCAGAAGGTACACGCTCGAGAGCCATAACCGCTGTCGCACCAGCAGCTTCGGCTACTTTTGCCTGCTCCGCATTCATGACGTCCATGATGACGCCGCCTTTTTGCATTTCTGCCATACCTCTTTTAACTCTCGATGTACCAGTTTCCATGTCCATGCCTCCTGATTCTTTCTGTAAGCATTGTGCATCGCATAATGCTGACTTCCTAAAATAATATGATTCCGTCAGCCTACGCTATCGAAGTTATACGCACTGCCAGCGCAGATTACAGGACAGAATCTAACTCATAATTTTACATGACACTTCTGCAATATACAATACATTTACTTCGAGCGGGTAAAGTGAAAAAGCAGCCGTCCAAGGAAGTTATGACGTGTTATCAAAATGCGCCATACTCCCCGTCAGCAGCAGCAATGATAATCGATTAGAACATGTTTTTGACAGAGTCGAACAAGTCGCCAAACAGATCTCCGATCGAACGGAAGAACAGGCGCAGCCAGCTTCCCTTTTCGACAGGCTCGGCAGCGATCAGGTTTACGGTAGTCACCTGATCCTGAGCGATGCTGTCATTTTTGTACGTATACGTAATCGTGCCAAGCGCTTTGCTTGCTGCGATTGGAGCAGTACGTGCCGCTTCATCGGATTGAGCTACAGTATAAGTTACGTTTTTAGGCTCTGTGCCTTTTGGTACAACTACGTTAACTGCTGCATCCGTTACAACAGGCACCTCTGTTGCTGCACCCTTGACTACAGGGATGGTCGCTAGACCGGATACCGCTGATTTTGCACCGATAATTTGTTTTACTTCAAAGTTATCAAAGCCGTAATCAAGTACCTTTTTCGTTTGCTTAAAGCGCTCTGCTTCGGTTTCTGCTCCCATGACCACGCTGATTAGACGCATACCGTTACGTTCTGCTGTTCCTGTAAAACACTGCTTGGCAGCCGCCGTATGACCCGTCTTGAGGCCATCCAGACCTGGGTAGGCATAAGCTTTGAAGTTAGTAATGGAAGAGTTAGATTCCAGCATCCAGTTCCAGTTTACAACCGGATCTTTATCTGTTGGACGGAACTTGAACGATTGAATACTGGTTACATCGCTAAAGTCTGGATGATCATCGACAATATGACGAGCCAGAATAGCCGTATCCATCGCCGACATAATCGTTTCTTTACCATCATCCGGACGGCTCGCTTCCGGCATATCGGCAACGTTAAGGCCTGTAGAGTTAGCGAAATGAGCTGTTTTCATCCCAAATTCTTTGGCTTTGGCATTCATCAGTTTAACAAAGTCTTTCTCTGTTCCTCCAATATGTTCAGCCAGTGCTACAGAAGCATCGTTGGCTGAACCAATAGCCATGGCTTTGTATAAATCCAGCACAGTATGTTTGTCACCTGCAGCCAGGAATACACGCGAACCGATCTGGGCTGCTGCGTTCTCGGATACAGTTACTTCATCATCCCATTTGATCTTGTCCTGTTTAACGTAGTCGGACACCAGGTACTCTGTCATCATTTTGGACATACTCGCAGGCGGCAGAGCTTCATCGCTATTAATTGAAAGCAAAATCTTACCGGTTGACGCTTCCATCAATACTGCAGAT
The DNA here is from genome assembly GCF_054161335.1 of Paenibacillus sp. Z6-24. Taxonomy (NCBI): domain Bacteria; kingdom Bacillati; phylum Bacillota; class Bacilli; order Caryophanales; family Paenibacillaceae; genus Paenibacillus; species Paenibacillus sp. Z6-24. The sequence continues at coordinate 4,992,368 of NZ_CP096398.1, forward strand.
TTTACTTGCAGCTCAGGAGCCTTGATATTGGATACAGCAGACCCTGTTTTAGTATCAGCTGCTTCTGTGGACTTTGAATCTGCAGCAGTATTGGATGTAGCAGCAGATGCTGCCATAGCAGCCGTAGGAATAATCGTAGATATACATAGCATATTTACAAGCATCAGCGATGCTACACTTTTTTTGATCAATTGACGTTTCGACTTCTTACCTTTTTGCGTTAATAACTTGCGTTCCAATGTATTAATGCTCCCCTCAAATCGTAGCTTATGTTGTTCATGTAATATACAGCATTTGGCATTCTTGCAGTTCCATAATGATGATAGCCGGTAAAATCCTATATCCGAATGATCACAATGATTCAATCCCGGATAATTCAGCTATTCACCAGAGCCAATCAATGACCCATTCGATGCAATAGCTGCTTATGTAACAGGCCTAGCATACGGAAAAGCCCAATATCACAATGACTTTCTCATTTTAGCACACGGCGACATGCAAAAAAAGACAAGCTTGCTGAAAATCACAAGCTTGTCCTAACGTCAATCATATAGTGCAGAACAGAACACTCTATATTACAGAGAGTAGTTCGGTGCTTCTTTGGTGATCTGAATATCATGCGGGTGACTCTCACGCAGACCGGCACCAGTGATGCGGACAAATTGCGTATCATTGCGCAATTCAGTCAAATCAGCTGTACCACAGTAACCCATACCGGAGCGCAGGCCACCAATAAGCTGATGAACAGTATCCGACAATGGTCCTTTGTAAGCGACACGGCCTTCAATGCCTTCCGGAACGAGCTTTTTGTCATCGTCCTGGAAGTAACGATCTTTACTACCCTGCTTCATCGCAGCCATGGAACCCATACCACGGTATACTTTGAAACGACGACCCTGATAGATTTCGGATTCGCCCGGGCTTTCTTCTGTACCGGCAAACATACTGCCCAGCATAACTGCATCCGCGCCTGCTGCCAGTGCTTTGGTGATTTCACCGGAGTACTTGATACCGCCATCTGCAATGATCGGTACGCCATACTCACGGGCTACAGTAGCACAATCATAGATCGCGGTAACCTGTGGTACGCCGATACCAGCGATAACACGAGTTGTACAAATCGATCCCGGACCGATACCAACCTTAACAACAGAAGCACCTGCCTGAATCAGATCACGGGTAGCTTCGCCTGTAGCCACATTGCCTGCTACAATCGTCAGCTCAGGGAACATGGAGCGCAGCTTGCGAACCGCATCCAAAATGTTAATGTGATGACCGTGTGCGGAGTCTACGACAAGAAGGTCTACACCGGCGTTAACCAGTGCTTCTGCACGTGCAAATGCATCCTGGGACACACCAACAGCCGCACCGACCAGTAGACGCCCTTGAGCATCCTTCGCTGCATTTGGGAATTGGATCGCTTTTTCGATATCTTTGATCGTGATCAGACCTTTGAGGATATTGTTATCATCCACCAGAGGCAGTTTTTCGATTTTATGCTTTTGCAGAAGTACTTCGGCTTCCTGCAGTGTAGTACCTACCGGAGCAGTTACCAGATTCTCGCTGGTCATCACTTCGCTGATTTTCATGTTGTAGTCATGAATAAAACGCAGATCGCGGTTGGTAATAATGCCGACCAGTGTTTTGTTTTCGTCTACAATCGGTACACCGGAGATACGGTATTTAGCCATAACTGCTTCTGCATCAGATACCATTTTGTCCGGAGTGAGCGAGAATGGATTGGTAATAACACCACTCTCGGAACGTTTTACACGATCTACTTCTTCAGCCTGCTGTTCAACAGGCATATTTTTGTGAATAACACCGATACCACCTTCACGAGCCATGGCAATAGCCATTGCAGCTTCCGTAACAGTATCCATACCTGCACTGATCAAAGGCACATTCAGTTTTACATTTTTGCTTAATGTTGTAGCTACGCTCACTTCTTTTGGTAACACTTCGGACTTACGCGGTACTAACAGTACGTCATCAAATGTTAGTCCCTCTTTAGCAAATTTTGTTTCCCACACGAGGATGTTCCTCCCTTTAGTTGAATTCATACTCACCATATTGAATAATTCATTCCGCTCGCCTACTCTGTACAGACTTCCAGGATCATCTATCGTAAACCCTCTGAAATCTTCCGTTAAAGCTATTTTCAGAAGTATTCAATCAACCGGATACTCTATTAAAAACCTTAAATAACAAGGAAATGTACGCCTTGAAAATAAGTTTCTGAAAATATATTATTGCCATCTTAGCAAAGGGGTTATAGGCTGTCAAGAACGTTCCGACAATATCCCCTAATTCCAAGTCTTTGCTCTTAACTGGAGTACTCATGTCCTCTCTAAGAGGACATGGGTGTAATAACATTTTAACCAAGCATATACTCATGTACATCCACCTTTATATAAAAATAAAAACATAATTATACCCTTCAATGCAAAGCAAAAAGCCATAACTTCATAGTGTATTTAACTGCGTTACATTTTTGGTTCCGACTCATTTATCCGAATCCACTCAAAATTTCATCTAAGTTTTTTCCAAATATATGAATAAGGTCCATTATATTGGGTACTTTATAAACAAACCACTATAGCATTGAAAGGAGATTGATTATGAAAAAAGGTATTGCTTCTTTACTCGTTGGTTCTGCTCTGTTAATTGGTACAGGTACTGGTGCACTGGCTGCTACAAACATGGAGGAAGTAACTGCATATTTAAATGATCAAATCAAAGTAGAGGTAGATGGTAATCCGGCGACTCTGCAAACCGCTAATGGCAAAGCCGTAACTCCTCTAACCTACAACGGCACTACTTATCTTCCTATTCGTGCTACAGCAGAATTGATGGGCGCCAATGTAGTGTATAATGCAGCTACAAGCACTGTACAGCTCACTACAACTACAGGTAATACGTATGCAGGTACTTCTACTTCAGATGGAACAACAACTACTGACACTACAGGTACTACTGGCAGCACTACAGGAACGACTACTGATACTACAACTGGTACAACTTCAAATGGTAGTACTACAGGTACGAGTACAGATACAACAGGCACAACTAATCCGTTCACAGAAACAACCAATAGCGGTACGGTAAACAGCAATGGCGGAACTGTAGATTCTACGACTGGCGGTGAAGTAAGCAGTCCTGCTTCTGGAACTACTGTAGACACAACTACGGGTGGATCGACTAACCCGAGTCAGAATAATGATACTACTGGCAATGACGACTAATTGTAATGGTGTTAAAGTTAGTCAAAAAACTAAGGTAAATAATAGATTATGCATAAAAAAATAGTTTGGTGAGATATTACTACGACTCTTTCCATTGGGAAAGAGTCTTTTATTTATACATTAAATGGTAGAGTGGCCTAATCAGCAGACACTGCTATTAATTATGTTTTACAGGTTATGAAAATCTTTATCGCGTATTATAATACTCTATCGCTCTATTGCTCCTTCTTATTAAACCAATGATTTAAGTACTAATCTAAACAGGAGCCATACAAAAAAGACGTTATCCAGTTGGATAACGTCTTTCTTTTCGTCGCTTGGCAACGTCCTACTCTCCCAGGACCCTGCGGTCCAAGTACCATCGGCGCTGGAGGGCTTAACGGTCGTGTTCGGGATGGGTACGTGTGGAACCCCTCCGCCATCATCACCAAACGTCTTACCTTGCAGGTGTTAATCACCTGAAAACTGAATCCGAAACGAAACTTCGCTGTTTTAGAAGCTTTTTGGATAAGCCCTCGACCGATTAGTATTGGTCAGCTCCATGCATTGCTGCACTTCCACCCCCAACCTATCTACCTCGTCGTCTTCAAGGGGTCTTACTAATTGGGAAATCTCATCTTGAGGGGGGCTTCACGCTTAGATGCTTTCAGCGCTTATCCCTTCCGCACGTAGCTACCCAGCGATGCTCCTGGCGGAACAACTGGTACACCAGCGGTGCGTCCATCCCGGTCCTCTCGTACTAAGGACAGCTCCTCTCAAATTTCCTACGCCCACGACAGATAGGGACCGAACTGTCTCACGACGTTCTGAACCCAGCTCGCGTACCGCTTTAATGGGCGAACAGCCCAACCCTTGGGACCTACTTCAGCCCCAGGATGCGATGAGCCGACATCGAGGTGCCAAACCTCCCCGTCGATGTGGACTCTTGGGGGAGATAAGCCTGTTATCCCCAGGGTAGCTTTTATCCGTTGAGCGATGGCCCTTCCATGCGGTACCACCGGATCACTAAGCCCGACTTTCGTCCCTGCTCGACTTGTAGGTCTCGCAGTCAAGCTCCCTTATGCCTTTACACTCTTCGAATGATTTCCAACCATTCTGAGGGAACCTTAGGGCGCCTCCGTTACATTTTAGGAGGCGACCGCCCCAGTCAAACTGCCCACCTGACACGGTCCCTGTACCGGATTACGGTACCAGGTTAGAACTCAGATGCGATCAGGGTGGTATCCCAACGGCGCCTCCAAGGAAGCTTGCGCTCCCTCTTCGTAGGCTCCCACCTATCCTGTACAAATCGCACCCCAGTTCAATATCAAGCTGCAGTAAAGCTCCATGGGGTCTTTCCGTCTTGTCGCGGGTAACCTGCATCTTCACAGGTATTAAAATTTCACCGGATCTCTCGTTGAGACAGCGCCCAAATCGTTACGCCATTCGTGCGGGTCAGAATTTACCTGACAAGGAATTTCGCTACCTTAGGACCGTTATAGTTACGGCCGCCGTTTACTGGGGCTTCGGTTCATAGCTTCGCTTGCGCTAACCACTCCCCTTAACCTTCCAGCACCGGGCAGGCGTCAGCCCGTATACTTCGCCTTGCGGCTTCGCACAGACCTGTGTTTTTGCTAAACAGTCGCTTGGGCCTTTTCACTGCGGCCCCCTCGTGCTATTCACACTACCGGGGCACCCCTTCTCCCGAAGTTACGGGGTCATTTTGCCGAGTTCCTTAACGAGAGTTCTTCCGCGCGCCTTAGAATTCTCTTCTCGCCCACCTGTGTCGGTTTGCGGTACGGGCACCTGCTTCCTGGCTAGAGGCTTTTCTTGGCAGTGTGAGATCATGACCTTCGCTACTGTAATTTTCGCTCCCCATCACAGCCTGGCCTTGGAGTGTGCGGATTTA
>NZ_CP096398.1:5002500-5060000 GCF_054161335.1 Paenibacillus sp. Z6-24
GCTGAAGTCTACACCTTTGACTTCTTTGACAGCGTCTACCATGGATACACGGCGCCATTTTGGTGTCAGATCCACTTCCTGGCCTTGATACTGGATGCGTGTTGTACCCAGCACTTCCTGAGCAATATGGGCAACCATGCTCTCGGTCAGATCCATGATATCCTCGTAGTCCGCATAGGCTTCGTACAATTCGATCATGGTAAATTCCGGATTATGACGAGTCGATGTACCTTCGTTACGGTAGGCACGGCCGATCTCGTATACTTTCTCCAGACCACCAACGATGAGGCGCTTGAGGTGCAGTTCCAGGGCGATACGCATGTACAGTTCCATATCCAGCGCATTATGATGCGTGATGAACGGCTTGGCAGCCGCGCCGCCGGCAATCGCATGCAGCGTTGGTGTCTCGACTTCGAGGTAACCGAGGGAATCGAGATAACGGCGCATCGATTGGATAATGCGGGAACGGGTGATAAATGTTTTCTGTACTTCCGGGTTCACGATTAGATCGACATAGCGCTGGCGGTAACGCAGCTCTACATCTTTCATGCCATGATATTTATCCGGCAGCGGCAGCAGGGATTTGGTCAGTACTTCCAGATCTTTGACCTTAATGGAAGTCTCCCCTGTTTTGGTTTTGAAGACGGTACCGGTAATACCGACGATATCTCCAAGATCAAGAATGGTGAATGCTTCGTATTTGGCTTCAGGCACGGTGTCTTTGCGTACATAGATCTGGATACGGCCGCTCAGGTCCTGAATATGTGCAAAGCTTGCTTTACCCATGCCACGCTTGGTCATGATACGACCTGCCAGACTTACCGTTACTTCTTTTTCTTCAAGCTCTTCCTTGGTCATCGTCTCGTAGGTGTGCAGCAGATCTGCCGCATTGGATGTACGTACGAACTTTTTACCAAATGGGTCGATGCCCAGTCCGCGCAGTTCATCCAGTTTATCACGACGTACCTGCAGCAGTTCATTCAGTTCACTCTCACTTATGTTTTCCTGTTCTTGACCAGGATTCAATGTTTCATCAGACATCGCTGGGTCTCAACTCCTTTAAGGTAATAACTTGCCGGCTTCTGTCATGCCGATGGGATGCAGAAATATGATAAGCAGCCGTATTCAGTCAAAAAGCCATATAATTATAGTGTACTTGATTTGGGCCCAATCTGAAATCTCTAAAAACGACATTACTGCTGTTTTGGCGAAAATATGGCTTATTTCAAGAAAAAAGCTCCCCTAGGGAAGCTTTTTTTGCAAAACGGTAAGTATACATCCTTACTACAGTGTACCGGAAAGGTGTTCTTCGCCGGTCAGCTAAGTATATGCATACAATCTTATCTTTTGATTTCCAGGATTTTGTATTGGATGACACCAGCAGGTACGTTTACATCCACTACTGTACCTCTTTGTTTGCCCAGGATTGCTTTACCTACCGGGCTTTCATTGGAAATCTTGTTCTGGGAAGGATCGGATTCGGCCGTACCCACGATTGTGTATTCCATCGTGTCACCAAACTCCAAATCTTCAACGATAACGGTTGCACCAATGCTTACCGCATCTGTATCAATCTCATCACTGTTAATAATGCGGGCGTTGCGCAGCATTTTCTCCAGTGTAATAACACGTCCTTCAATGAAGGCCTGTTCGTTTTTGGCATCTTCGTACTCAGAGTTCTCACTGATATCACCGTATCCAATGGCAACTTTGATACGTTCCGCTACCTCACGTCTTTTGACGGACTTGAGGTTTTCCAATTCATCTTCCAGCTTCTTTAGACCGTCCTGTGTTAAAATGAATTCTTTATCGCTCATCTCAACCAATTCTCCTGTCATGTGAATAATTTTCAAAAATTCGCTTTGGGGTCTCCCAGCATGATAATAGCCAGTGATTCAGAAGCAGCGAAGACTCATGCAAGATTATCAAAACGATAGTGACGCAGGGAAATTCCCCAGAGGGTATATGATATCTAATCATTGACTCAGGCAAATTTATACTGCAAAAGTATATGGGAATGAATGTGAAATGTCAACCAAAAGGCCCGACTGGCTTTGGAATAGCAAAAACAGCAAAAAAACCGAAGCGGCTCTGCAGAAAGCACTTCGGTTTTTTACTATATATATGACCTAAAAAAGTTATGGATCAGCTGTGATGAGCCAATGGATGAATCAGACGGTTGCCGGTGCAGCACACTGCACCTGTACAAAAGGAACAGCTTCATGGTCAGCGGCGGATGCCACATGCTGTGGCAGATTCTCCAGAAAATCATACAAAATACGTACCATTTCGTCGCGTCTGGTTTCTTCCATAATGGAATTTTTGATTGTGGCGGAGCCTTTGAGTCCTTTGAGGTACCAGGACAGATGCTTCCGCATCTCTCTGACGGCTACCACTTCACCCTTCAGGGCAATCAGACGATCCATATGCAGGATCGCGATACGAATCTTCTCTTCGGCCGTCGGATCTGGAGGCAGCTCGCCTGTTTTGAGATACTCTACCGTACGATACAGCATCCATGGATTGCCGAGCGCGCCGCGGCCAATCATAACGCCATCGCAGCCTGTTGTGTCCAGCATGCGCTTGGCGTCTTCCGGGGTAACCACGTCGCCGTTGCCGATAACGGGAATGGCGACGGATTCTTTGGCTTGCTTGATATAAGACCAGTCTGCCTGGCCAGTGTAGAGCTGCTCCCGCGTACGACCATGAACACTGATCGCTTTGCCGCCTGCCGCTTCGACAGCTCTGGCATTATCCACTACATAGATATGATCATGATCCCAGCCGATACGCATTTTGACGGTAACCGGCTTGCTCACGTTAGCCACGACTGCAGCGACCATCTCGTTGATCTTGTTAGGGTCAAGCAGCCAGCGGGCACCGGCATCGATTTTGTTGATTTTGGGTGCAGGGCAGCCCATATTGATATCGATAATATCCGCATTGGTGTCCTGGTCAACTACTTTGGCTGCTTCGACCAGAGAGGCACGGTCACCACCAAAAATTTGCAGGCTCATCGGTTTTTCGCGCTCGTCGACGAACAGCATTTCATGAGTACGCTTGTTGCCGCTCAAAATTGCTTTGTCGCTGACCATCTCAGCGCAGACCAATCCTGTACCGAACTCCTTGGCGATCAGACGGAATGCCGGATTACAAACGCCGGCCATCGGGGCGAGAACAACCCGATTTTTCATTTCAATATCACCGATTTTTAACATCCGATGATTCACTCCTTTATGACTGCAGCCTCTGCTTATAGTAATAAGGAAGCGACAGCTTATGCATTTGTTGTGTGATTCCATGGAGAATGATTCCCGGAACTGAGATGCCCGGACGGACTGTATACGACAGCGGTGCAGGGCCGCAATTTATTTCAATTTTGAATTAAAGGACAGTGGGCAGGCGCTGACATAACGAACATCCTGCTGCTGATCGGCGACCTGTATGAGTGACTTTTCGACAAGGGAAAACAGTTCCGGTGTCTCTTTCGTGACAATCTCCTGCAGTGGCACGAGTACAAAAGCACGTTCATGCATACGCGGGTGCGGCAGATCCAGTGTCTCGGAATGCAGATGCAGATGATCCATCCACAGCAGATCAAGATCCACGGTACGTGGTCCCCAGCGAATATCGCGAATACGGCCGAGCTGGTTCTCAATACTGAGCAGTGCCGCCAGCAAGTCATGTGGACGCTTGGTCGTATGCAGCCTGAGTGCCATATTCAGAAAAGAAGGCTGATCGACATAGCCAACAGGGACAGTCTCATAAAATCCCGAGCAGCGAATGACCGAAATATCGGACTGATCATCCAGCTTCTGTATCGCCTCGGTCAATGTCTGCTCCCGGTTACCCAGATTGGCGCCTAAAGCAATATAAGCCTCTGAATATTCAGAGGGGACGGATGAGTTCATCACAACCTACGCTCACTTTCGTGTACGCCGCAATTCAACGGTAACGCCCTGAAAATGAATATCAAAAGGCGGATGCGGCTTGGTGACTCTAACGGTCAATGCATGTACCCCAGTATAAGCTTCCAATAGAGTGGATGCAATACATTCTGCAAGAGCTTCAATCAACTTGAAGGATTTGGTTTCGACGACGGCTTTGACACGCTCATGGATCTCTGCATAATTAATCGTCGTCTCCAGATTGTCGGTTCTGCCGGCTTCGGACAGATCCATCTCCAGTTCCAGATCCACATAGAAGCGCTGACCGAGCTTGCGTTCTTCTTCAAACACACCGTGATAACCGTAATATTCCATTCGGTTGATGATCATCTTATCCATTAACTTTTCTCCTCCTGTCGGTTATTGGCGCTCCCGATCGATCTGCTGGCCTGCAGCATTGCATCACACATGACGGCCATCCGTTTGTTGGGCTGCACATCATGTACACGAATAATCTGGCAGCCCTGGGCAATGCCAAATGCTGTGGTAGCAGTAGTACCTTCCACTACATCATCTGCAGGCAGGTCTAGCACCGTGCGTATAAATCGTTTGCGTGAAGTGCCCAGCAGCATAGGGTAGCCCAGTTCTGCCAGCTCATCCAGCCGGCTCATCAGCTCTAGATTATGATCCGCATTTTTGGCAAAACCGATTCCTGGATCCAAAATGATATTGCCCGGCTGAATACCAGAATCCAGTGCCAGTGTAATCTGCCGCAGCAGATCGGTCTTTACATCCGCAACCAGCTCGGTATAATCCATGTCATGCCGGTTATGCATCAGAATGTACGGGCAGTTAACTGCGGCGGCTACAGCAAACATTGCCGGATCCGCCATGCCTCCCCATACGTCATTAATAATATGGGCGCCTGCTGCGAGGGACTGTCTGGCAACTTCTGCCTTGTACGTATCAATGGAGAGCGGAAGATGCGGAAGATGCTGCCGGAGCGCTTCGATCACTGGTATGACTCTTGCGAGTTCTTCTTCCTCCGAGACCGGAGCATGCCCTGGACGGGTAGATTCTCCACCAATATCAATAATATCCGCTCCCTCTTCCATCATACGGTGTGCCTGCTGTACAGCACGCTCCACCGACGTATAACTGCCTCCATCCGAAAAGGAATCGGGAGTGACATTTAAAATACCCATTATTAATGTAGAGCGGCCCAGCTCCAGTATCGCCGGACCGCATGTATACTGCCGTGTGTACTGTACAGGCTGTCTCAAAAGCGGTATGCCTCCTTTTCATAAGCTGCATATAAAAGGGCAGTCATCCTGCCTATCTGTTCGGTCTGGACGCTGGAAAAGTGATCTTCCTCCAGCAAGCGGGTCACAGGAACAATCTCCTGAATAGAGTTGGTCAGAAAAATCTCGTCGGCTGCAAGCAGTCGGTCCCAGTTGTATAATCCTTGTTCGACCGGCAAACCGATATGTTCGGCCAGCTCCATTACGAGTGCCCGGGTAATGCCCGGCAGAATGCCTGTTTCCAGTGAAGGCGTATGCAAACGACCTCCCTGGACAAAAAATACATTGCTCACGATCCCTTCGGCAATATCTCCCCCGGCAGTAAGCATCAATCCTTCTACACTTGTGGCTGGCTGATCGCCATACTGCTGCAGCTCCTGCTTGCCCAGAATGCTGTTCATATAATGCAGTGACTTCAGGCGAACGCTGCCCTCAGGGGTATTGCGGATAGTGTGCAGACGGCGCAGCGACTTGCTTCGATCGGATAAATACTTCTTCACACTTTCCAGTTCGGCTGCCGGGCTGATCGCTACTTGATCCGGTTCGTTACTGCTTCGTCTGCGTGGAGAAGCACCAGGCAGGGCTTTGGCATAAATAACAATAGTCGGCTGCTCATACGCACCGGAAGGTAGACCCAAAATATCGATGCCGGCAGACAGGGTGTAGCGGATATACGCATCTGCCAGATCATTCGCCTGCATCAGGGCATGAATCTGCTGCCGGATCAGCTTCTCGTCAGCCTGCCAGCGGATATGAAGCGAATCGCAGCCGGACTGCAGCCTTTCCAGATGACGATCCAGCAAAAAAGGTTGTCCATTATAGGTACGGAACGTCTCGAACAGACCCATTCCATACAAGAAGCCGTGATCCATGACGGAGACCACGGCTTGATCTGTAGGTGTGATGACACCATTTATACTGACGTACTTCATCATACAGTAGCTTTGTCCACTTTACGGCTCAGGAAGTTACGCAGAATGGTATGTCCATGATCCGTGACGATGGATTCCGGGTGGAATTGAACGCCCTCGATCGCATATTCTTTATGACGTAGCCCCATAATCTCACCTTCAGCAGTCTCTGCCGTAATTTCCAGGCAATCCGGCAGACTGCTGCGTTCCACGATCAGGGAATGATAACGGGTCGCGGTAAACGGCGACGGCAGGTTCTCAAATACCGAACTGCTCTGATGCAGAATCGGAGACGTCTTGCCATGCATGAGACGCTCCGCCCGAATGACATTACCGCCAAATGCCTGTCCAATCGCCTGATGGCCCAGACATACACCAAAGATCGGAATCTCGCCCTTGAACTGCTGAATTACGTCGATGGTAATGCCGGCTTCTGTTGGCGTGCATGGTCCCGGAGACAGCAGAATATGATCCGGTGCCAGCTCGCGGATGCCCTCCATATCAATCTCATCATTGCGGCGTACGATGACCTCTTCGCCCAGCTCTCCAAGGTATTGTACCAGGTTATACGTAAAAGAATCGTAGTTATCAATTACAAGAATCATCAGTATTCCTCCCTTTTCTGCAGAGCCGCATCATATTGTTCGCTCAAGAGTACGGCTCTGGCTAACGCTCTCGATTTGTTAAAGCATTCCCTGTATTCACGGTAAGGATCGGAATCGATAACTACACCGGCTCCAGCTTGCATATAGACGGTATTTTCCTTGATGGTTAATGTTCTGATAATAATATTTAATTCCATATTGCCATTATAGTCAATCCAGCCCATCGAACCGGTGTAGGCACCGCGGCGGGTCTGCTCCAGTTCCTCGATGATTTCCATCGTACGGATCTTGGGAGCTCCAGTAATGGTTCCTCCGGGGAAAACGGCGGCAATCACATCATAGACGTCCCGGTCTTCCGCCAGCTTCGCTTCTACGCCGGATACCAGATGCATCACGTGGGAATAACGTTCGATCGTCATCAGCTCCGGTACGCGCACAGTCCCGTAGCGGGCGATGCGTCCCAGATCATTGCGCTGCAGATCGACCAGCATAATATGCTCGGCACGTTCTTTTTCATTGTCCGTGAGCTCGGCTTCCATCGCCAGGTCTTCCTGCTCGGTCATGCCGCGGCGCCGTGTACCGGCAATCGGCCGGGCAGCGACATCATCTCCAATCACCGAAACGAGCAGTTCCGGCGAGGCGGAGACCAGCTGGAAGCCAGGCAGCCGCAGCAACCCCATATACGGCGAAGGATTGGTAACCCGCAGCCATTCATAAATGGACTCCGGCGCAGTGGAAATCTGCCGTTGACTGCGGAGAGATAGATTCACCTGAAACACGTCACCCTGGCGAATATAGTCCTGCACGGCTCGTACGGCCTGTTCAAACTGCGGCTGCTGAAATTCCGTCGTAAACTGATCATGGTCTGCCCGTGAATCGGTAGCAGACAGCGGGTGATTCATCAGAAAATGCTGACGGTGCTGTAACGAGTGCGGCTGCTCCATGGTCGATACCTGCTGCAGCGCATTCCACTGTTCCAGCATCCGGTCCGTCTGATGTGCTGCCTGATGGTAGGCTTGCCTTATCCATTCCGGTGCGGATGTATCGGTGTCTTGGCTATTGCTTGGCTGCGGAGCGCCCTGTTCTTCGTCGATCCCGGTATGGGTACAGCAGTAGAGCATGTTCGTATGATGATCGATGACCCAGACCTGGTTGAATTGCATCCAGACATAATCAGGCAGATCCAAATCATTCTGCAGCCGATTTGGCAGCTTCTCCAGCGAGCGGGCGACATCATAGCTGAGGAATCCTACACAGCCTCCGGTAAAAGGCGGCAAGTCTGCCATCCGCGGCGCCCGGTGCGCAGACATCCACTGCCGCAGCACTTCCAGCGGCCTGCCATTCTGAGCAGTAACCGATACTGGTTGAATAGGCGGTCCCGCATGTGCTGCGGTTGTTGTATAATTCTGAACCTCTGCCTGATCGTCCTGTCCGCTTAATATGGACACCGGCTGCAGACCAAGGTAGGTGTACCGACCGTTTTTCCCATTTTCCAGTAAAAAGGAATGCGGATACTGCTCGGTCCACAAGGATTCCCAGCTGTCCGGCAGCAGCTGGCTCTCCAGCGGAATTTCCATTATATAAGGCAGTTGGTTGTACCCTTGCTCCAGCCATTGCTGCCAATCCTGTAATGATATACATACTCTGGTCAATCTGCTTCCCCCAACCTGATCATCTGTAGTTTGTCGTTAGTATACTAAAGCGGTCGGCAATTGAGAAGGTCTGCGGTGAAATACGTCTATATGTTTAAACCATAGCCCTGTAACGCGGCCCTATCCTATACCAGATAAGCAAAACGCCCCTGCTTCTCCATCCGTGGACAGAGAAAACCAGAGGCGCGGAATCAGCCGCATCACGGCCAATTAATATTAATTAAGCTTCGAAGTTGTACAGCGGTGTGCTCAGGTAACGTTCACCGTTACTTGGAATGATGACTACGATGCGTTTGTCTTTACCGAGCTGCTTGGCGACTTTGAGTGCAGCGTGTACGGCCGCACCGGAAGAAATGCCGGACAGCACGCCCTCTTCCTTGGCTACACGACGAGCCATTTCAAAAGCTTCATCATTTTCTACATGAATGATCTCATCATAGATGTCCTGATTCAGAATCTCGGGTACAAAGTTGGCACCGATACCCTGAATTTTGTGAGGGCCCGGTTGTCCGCCTGCCAGAATTGGAGAAGCAGCCGGTTCCACCGCGTAGATCTTCACGCCAGGGAAATGGCTTTTCAGTACTTCGCCTGCTCCTGTAATTGTACCGCCTGTTCCGATCCCTGCAATAAAGGCATCCAGCGTTCCGCCAATGGATTCGATCGCTTCCACGATCTCGGGACCGGTCGTCTCACGGTGCACTTTGAGGTTGGCTTTGTTGCGGAACTGGTCAGCGATAAAGTAATCCGGATTCTCGCTCAGAATGCTTTCCGCCTTTTTGACCGCTCCATTCATACCTTCCGATCCCGGAGTCAGCACCAGCTCGGCTCCGTAAGCACGCAGCAGATTGCGGCGTTCCATACTCATCGTCTCCGGCATCACAATGACGCATTTGTAGCCTTTGGCTGCTGCAACCATCGCCAGACCGATACCGGTGTTACCGCTTGTCGCTTCAACGATCGTTCCACCCGGCTTAAGTACGCCCTGCTTTTCCGCTTCTTCCACGATACTGAGCGCGATCCGGTCCTTGACGCTGGAACCCGGGTTCTGGTACTCAAGCTTCAGGTAAATCTCTGCGCTATCTTCCGATACGAGACGGTTCAGACGGACGAGCGGAGTGCCCCCAATCAATTCTGTCACGTTATTTACGACTTTTGCCATGCTGTTGCCCTCCTTCAAATAATGGAACGCAGCTGCCGGCAAATGGACTGAATCCATGTGCCAATAGCCTGCGTTAATCCGAGTAAAATAGTGGGTTTTAGTATGGTTTAATATTATCAATCTGTTGGGACAATGTCAATGTTCCCGACTTATAATTCTAAGGTGCGGCAGATAAAATATATGCTTTATATTTGCTGCGCAGCCTGTGCTCAATATCGGTCAGCGGCTCTGCCTGTTCCAGCGCTACCTTGCGTCTGGCGGTCTCCCGACTGATCTGCAGCTTGGAGGAAGATGGTATGCGAATATCCCGGACCTGCACGACCGCATAATGACCGGTGCTGAGCGCTATAGGACCCATGATATCTCCCGCCTGCATCTGCTGAATGACCTTGATCACTTCAGGCGGCTGAAAGGGATCATCTCCATCGATCCAGCCCAGTGCTCCTCCTCTATCCGAAGAAAAGGAATCGACGGACATCTCTTCGGCCACTGCCGTGAAATCCTCGCCATTCTCAATGCGCTGAACTGCCTCTTCCGCAGCCTGCTCCGTAGCAGTCTCAATCCATGCCAGATCGTATTGGTGCTGGGCGGTCTCCTGCTCATGCTGCTCTAGATAACTGTCTACTTGCGCATCGCTCACTTCAATCCGCTCTGTCGCTATCTTTTCCAACTGGATCTGATATTTGGATTCCTCCTGCAGGTCTTGCGATGTCAGGCCGAACTGGGTCTGCATTTCCTTGTAAAAGGCCTGCGGTGAAGCATACCCGCTCATCCGCTCTGCCAGATCATCACGAATCTCCACATCACTGACGGCAATATGGCGCGCATCCGCTTCCAGCTGTACGACCCGCCGGTTCAGCATCTGCGTCAGCGTCTCCTGCCCATACCGTTTCTTCAGTTCACTTACCCATTCTTGTTCACTGATAGATTCATTGCCCACCACTGCCACATCCGAATTGTTCCCAGAATGCTGAACTGCCCGGATGACCCAAAAGGCTCCGAGCAGCATAATGATGACTATGAATAAGACCATGACGGCTGTCCATACTGGTGATTTACCTTTCGTCATATGTCTTAGTATCCCTTAATTTCTGGCTTCAGCCAGAATGCGTTCCAGGTCCTGACGATCAAACTGGTATTTCTCATTGCAAAAATGGCATACCACTTCTGCCTGTCCGTCTTCTTCGATCAGCTGCACCAGTTCATGCTCACCCAGACTCACCAGGGTCTGTTCGACACGCTCACGGGAACAGGAGCAATTGAATGTGATATCCATGCTGTCCATAACTTCCATATCCGGCAAAATGCGGCCCAGCAGTTCTTCCAGCTCCAGACCTTCATTGAGCAACGAAGTGACAGGAGGCAGAGTACCCAGACCTTTCTCCAGCTGGTCGATCTCAGCATCGGTCAGACCCGGAAGCAGCTGAATAATAAATCCGCCGGATACGATAACGGAATTGTCCGTATCCACCAGCACGCCTACACCGACTGCGGACGGTGTCTGTTCGGAAGTGGCGAAATAGTAGGTAAAGTCTTCACCGAGCTCTCCCGATACGATCGGCACACTGCCGCGATAAGGGTCTTTGAGCCCCAGATCCTTGATCACATAAATAAAGCCTTCGGTTCCAACGGCTCCGGCTACGTCCAGTTTGCCCATCGCGTTGCTTGGCAGATGAACATGCGGGTTATCGACATAACCGCGCACTTCTCCCTTGGCGTTGGCGTCTGCCACGATTTGTCCGAGCGGTCCATTCCCTTTGACCTGAAGAGTAAGCTTTTCTTCACCTTTCAGCATGGCGCCCATCATGGCTGCGGCAGTAAGGGTACGTCCCATCGCTGCTGTCGCTGTCGGCCATGTATCGTGGCGCTGACGCAATTCCTCTACCAGATGAGTAGAGCGAATGGCAAACGCACGTACTTTGCCTCCCATAGCTATTCCACGGATCAGACGATCCGGTTGTGTATTTCCATTATGCTGTTCCATATATAAATGAACTCCTCTCGTTCTGCCTGCTTGATCATGATGTCTTTCAAAGGACATACAGTCTATTATAGGGCACATTGCGACTGAATTCGATAGCTGCTGTGCAAAAATGCGTATATTACCTATCATAAGTATCTGGCTGTCAGATGCCTCAAACTATATCTATTCTAATTAGACGCGATATCCACGTCAAAAGTTTTGTCGATGTCAGGAATACCTGTTATTCTCCGCTGCGTGGTGCAGAGCGGGCAGAACCGGTATTTCGTTCATAAATCAGGCGAAGCCCTTCCAGCGTCAGCATCGGATTGACCTCAATCATCGTCTCAGTCTCTGTAGCGATCAATTCTGCCAGACCACCTGTCGCGATGACTCTGGCCGATACACCCATCTCCGCCCGGATTCTTTTGACAATGCCGTCTACCTGACCGGCATAACCGAAAATGATCCCCGACTGCATGGCATGAATCGTATTACGTCCGATAACTTTCCGCGGCTTCTCCAGTTCAATATTGGGCAGTTTGGAGGCGCGCTGATACAACGCCTCCGTGGAAATGCCAATTCCCGGCACAATTGCACCGCCGAGATAACTGCCCTGCTCATCTATACAATCAAATGTAGTCGCTGTTCCAAAATCCACCACAATCACCGGACTCCCGTACAGGGAGATCGCAGCGACCGCATTCACAATCCGGTCGGCTCCCACCTCACGCGGATTCTCGTAACGCAGATTTAGACCGGTACGTATGCCCGGTCCAATAATCATCGGTGTATGATGCAGATATTTCTCGCACATCTCCTCCAGGGTATGCATAATCGGCGGCACCACGGAGGAGATGATAATTCCTTCAATGCCAGCAATGGAGACATCGGACATTTGAAATAAATGATGAATCGTCACTCCGTATTCATCCGGCGTCGCCTGGCGATTGGTACTGATACGAAAATGATGCAGCAGCTTCTCACCTTTGTATACGCCAAACACAATATTCGTATTCCCAATATCAATCACCAATACCAATGCATGTCACTCCTTCTTTTTGTTTCCCAGATCAAGACTGATATCCAGATTATCAAAAGAATAGGTCAGTCGTCCAACCGATATAATATCAATGCCTGTCTCGGCGATCCCCCGGATCGTCGTAAGCGATACATTACCCGAAGCTTCAATACGAACATGCGGGCTGTGCTGGCGAATCAGAGCGACCGCTTCGTGCATAAGCCCATGATTCATATTATCCAGCATGATGATATCTGCACCACTTTGCAGCGCTTCGGTGACCTGCTCCAGCGTCTCGGTCTCCACTTCGATCGTCATCGTATGTGGAATTTGTGCCCGGGCAGCCTGGACAGCAGGCCGAATTCCACCGGCAGCCTTGATATGATTATCCTTGATCATCACTGCGTCGTACAGACCGAATCGGTGATTGCTTCCGCCGCCGACACGCACGGCATACTTTTCCAGCATCCGGTGGCCGGGTGTTGTCTTGCGCGTATCCACCAGTTTGACCGGCAGACCGTCAATTTGTTCCACGTACTGGCGGGTGCGCGTTGCGATGCCCGACATGCGCTGCAGCAGATTGAGAGCCAATCGCTCACCGGTTAAAAGGGAATGGCTGCTTCCTTCTACCCTGGCGATAATATCACCCTGTGCAAGAAACTGTCCTTCTGTGGCAACAGCCGTAAACTGCAGGGACGGATCGACCGTATGGAATACATGCTCGGCGACAGGCAGTCCGGCCAGAATGCCATCCTGCTTGGCATGAATAACAGCCTGGCTCTGATGACCTGCCGGAACGGTAGCAGCTGTTGTAATATCTCCCGAACCTACATCTTCCTGCAGCCACAGCTTGATCCAATTCGTAAGATTCTCCTGATATCCGTTAAACATCATCAATATTCTCCTCCATTAGCCCGTGCGTAATATGCTGTAAAGTATGTTTTTGCCAATCCCGGTCATTGCGCTCCGGGAAATCTTCCCGGTAATGCCCGCCGCGACTTTCCTGACGATACAGTGCCGCCTGCAGAATCAGTGCCGCACATGTCTTCATGTTATGAATCTCCAGCTGCTCCCGGGTACAAAGATCCCGTTGCGGCAGCTCAGGCAGCCGGCTGAGCCGTAATAACCCTTCCTGCAGTAAATGATGGCTGCGGCGTATGCCTGCATAACGGGTCATGATCTGCTGCAGCTGCAGACGCAGCTGAGTGTCCTCGGCTACGAGCAGAAGACTGGGTTTCGAGAGGTTTGTGAATTTATTTACATTTTCCCGGTCGCCAAATGAGCGGCTTGCCGACTGCAGCTGTCCAGACCGATTCGCTCTAGTCTGCAGCGAGTTCGATTGTTCTGTGCCTTTGATCAATGGATTGTGTTCTTCATCCGTTGTAGGTGCAGATACCCGATTGGAGACTTCATTCGAAATCACTGCTATTTCGCTATTATCGGTAAAGTGATCCGTCGACTCTCTCTCTGCTAATCCTCCCTGCCAGGACGGATCGAGAATGCGTTCAACGATTCGTTTGCCAAATACAATCGCTTCGGACAAGGAATTGCTCGCCAACCGGTTCGCACCATGAATACCGGTAGACGATACTTCACCACAGGCGAATAATCGCGGGATACTGCTCTCCCCATGTTCATCCGTACGAATACCGCCCATCATATAGTGGGCTGCTGGAGCAACCGGAATCCAGTCTGCAGCAAGATCAAGCCCATACTTCATACAGGTCTCATAAATGGTCGGAAAGCGCTGCTTCAGCTTCTCCCGTGTCTCGTGAGTAATATCCAGATAAGCGAACGAACTATCCTCCCGCTCCATCTCGCTGATGATAGCCCTTGCCACAATATCCCGAGGAGCCAGGTCACGCAGCGGATGATAACGCTCCATAAAGGCTTCTCCCTGACGATTCCGCAGAATCGCACCTTCTCCTCTTACCGCTTCCGAGATCAGAAAACGTGGCGCACCGGGATAACAGAGCGCTGTCGGATGGAACTGGATAAATTCCATATCGCGCAGCACCGCTCCGGCCCGGTAAGCCATGGCAATCCCGTCGCCGGTCGCTACTTCCGGGTTGGTCGTATGCTCGTACAGCTGGCCACTGCCGCCTGTACATAGTATAGTCGCTTCCGCCTGCACGTAGATACAGCTGCCATCCGGACGCTGCACGATCGCACCGGTGCACTGCTTTTCCACCTGCACCAGATCTACGGTAAAATGGTGATCCCAAACTGTAATACGATCATGTTCTGCTGCCTGACGGGACAGCGCCCTGACAATCTCATAGCCGGTCGAATCCCCATTCGCATGCAAAATACGGCGGTGGCTATGGGCGCCCTCTCGTGTAAGCTCCAGCTCTCCATCTGCCGTATCAAAGGCTGTACCCAGCCGGATCAGCTCATGCACGCCTACCGGTCCTTCCTGGACCAGTACCTCTACAGCAGTCGGAGAACAGAGACCAGCGCCGGCGAGCAGTGTATCCTGCCGATGATAGGCAGGTGAGTCCTCCTCGCTGATCACAGCAGCAATTCCACCCTGGGCATAACGTGTATTGCTTTCCAGCAATGCGTTCTTTGTGATTAATAGCACGTTCTTATGTTCACTTGCGAGGATAGCTGCATACAAACCAGCTATTCCTGAGCCAATAATCAGCACATCGGTCGTATAACACGGAAGCTGCTTCCACCGTTGCACCTCATCATCCGGATGATTATATTGTGCATTCATCCCATACGCCTGCCTTTCCATTCGCATTTACCGATAGATACATTTACCGATCCTTAGGAAGAAGAGACTTCCAGCATTCGTTCCAGCGAGATCCGTGCGCGGTCTGCTACAGCTGGCGGTACATAAATTTGCGGCTTCATTGTTTCCAGGCAATTGACGAGTTTTTTGAGATTGTTTACTTTCATGTTGGGACACACCAGATATTTACTGGCAAAATGAAAAGCCTTTTCAGGACTGTCCTTGCGCAGCTGATAACCGGTACCGTCTTCCGTACCTACGATAAACTCTTGACAGTCCGATTCCCGGCAGTATTTGATAATCGCAGTTGTACTGCCTACAAAGTCACCCAGTGCGACCACTTCAGGACGGCATTCCGGATGAACGACAAACTGGGCATTCGGATGCTTTGCTCTCATTTCGACGACATCCTTGACGGTGAGCATATCGTGGGTATTGCAATATCCTTCCCAAATGATCATTTTCTTGTCTGTATGCTGCTGCACATAATGGCCGAGGTTTTTATCCGGCACCCAGATAATCTCATCGGAATCCACCGACTGGATGACCTTTACCGCATTAGCGGATGTACAGCAGATATCCGTTTCCGCTTTGACATCGGCAGAAGAGTTAATATATGTGACGACTTTGGCATTCGGATGCTTTTCCTTGAGGCGGCGCAGTCCATCGACATTGACCATATCAGCCATCGGACAGCCTGCTCGTTCGTCCGGAATAATGACTGTTTTGTTCGGTGCCAGTATTTTAGCGCTTTCTCCCATAAAGTGAACCCCACAAAATACGATCGTATCCGCATCTGTCTGTGCTGCCTTCTGAGCCAGCAAAAATGAATCTCCCCGAAAATCGGCTACTTCCTGAATCTCATCCCGCTGGTAATAGTGCGCCAGAATAATCGCATTTCGTTCTTTTTTCAGCTGAAGCAGACGCTCCCGTAATTCCACGTCACGTTCTGCCTTTTTCTCCAATGCCAGAGCTTCCATGAATTCATCTCCCTGTAGTAGTTTGAGACAGTTTTCACAATCTTGGACGTTTATAGGTGAATCATTGAATGAGTAGTCTTCTTCACCTTTGTGAAAAAAATCTCGTAGCAGACTTCAAAATGTGTCAGAATTGTGATCAACATCTTCAATAATGTACACAATCCCCTATATGATTGTCAATCTGTTATTTGGTATAAGTTAACAATTTCTTTTGGGTCCCATCTTCATTCACCAATATGGATGTCATCGTCTAGTCGCTACTCCCCTGCTTTTTTGCAAAAGTATATAAAAAGCCCGAAGATCATTAATGATCTTCGGGCTTTTGGGAATTGATTGATTACATGGGCTTAGGAAGCTGGAGTACCGCCACCTGGGCCACGATTGTCATCAGAGCCACCTGTTGGATTGTTTGGAATATTTCCGCCCGCTCCCGGTTCTGATGATGGATTGTTGTCTTTGTCGAGACGCACTTGGGAATCACCAATGCTGTCAAAAGTAGGTTCGCCGGTTTCGGAAGGACCACTGTCATTGCTGCCAGTATTGCCTTCACCCATACCCTCAAGTGATCCATTTTCGATCAGGTATTTGATTTGTTCGAAGTCCAGTGTCTCTACTTCAAGCAATGTCTGTGCGACCAGATGCATTTCTCTGGAGTGCTTCTGCAGCAACTCACGACAACGCTCATACGATTCTGTAATGAAGCGATTCATTTCCTGGTCAATTTCGTAAGCAATCGCATCACTGTAGTTCTGCTCATGTCCGAAATCGCGACCCAGGAATACCTGACCCTGTGAGTTACCAAACTGCATTGGGCCAAGCTTCTCACTCATACCATATTCCACGATCATGCTGCGCACGATGCTGGTCGCCTGCTGGAAGTCACTGTATGCGCCGGTACCAATCTCACCGATGTACAGTTCTTCCGCTACGCGTCCGCCGAGGAGACCGGTTACTTTATCCAACAGTTCCTGCTTGGTTACAAGTGTACGATCTTCTTTTGGCATCATGATTACATAACCGCCGGCACGTCCGCGTGGTACAATTGTTACTTTGTGTACCATATCGGCATGCTCCAGGAAGTAACCAACGATAGTATGCCCTGCTTCGTGATAAGCGACGATACGTTTCTCGCGGTCACTGATCACGCGGCTGCGTTTCTCGGTACCGACGATAACACGGTCAATCGCTTCGTCCACTTCGCGCATGGAGATGTCACGACGGTTGCGACGGGCTGCCAGGAGAGCTGCTTCGTTCAACAGGTTCTCCAGATCGGCTCCGGTGAAGCCGGTCGTACGCTTCGCAATGATGCCCAGTTTGACATCCTTAGTCAGTGGTTTGTTACGTGCGTGGACTTTCAGAACCTCTTCACGGCCTTTAACATCCGGACGATCTACCGTAATCTGACGGTCAAAACGACCTGGACGCAGAAGCGCAGGATCCAGAATATCCGGACGGTTGGTTGCCGCTACGATGATAATACCTTCGTTGGCTCCAAAACCATCCATCTCAACGAGCAACTGGTTGAGCGTTTGTTCACGTTCATCGTGACCGCCGCCCAAGCCAGCTCCACGCTGACGTCCTACTGCGTCAATCTCATCGATAAAGATGATACATGGCGCATTTTTCTTCGCATTCTCAAAAAGGTCACGTACACGGGATGCACCGACACCGACGAACATTTCGACGAAGTCAGAACCCGAGATGCTGAAGAAAGGTACTCCCGCTTCCCCGGCTACTGCACGGGCAAGGAGTGTTTTACCAGTACCTGGAGGACCCACCAGCAGTACGCCTTTGGGAATCCGGGCTCCAACGGTATTGAATTTACGCGGATCTTTGAGGAAATCAACGACTTCGACGAGTTCCTGTTTCTCTTCGTCTGCGCCGGCTACATCCTCAAAAGTAATCTTTTTCTTCTCTTCGTTATACAGACGCGCACGGCTTTTGCCAAAGTTCATCACTTTGCCTCCGCCACCCTGAGCCTGATTGAAAAGGAAGAAGAAGAGAATAAACATAATCACGAGCGGGATCATGGATGTGATAAAGGACAACCAGATACTGTCGCCTTCCTTAGGTTTAACGGTTACCTGCGTCCCCTTGGTTTCACTGGCAGTGTTAATTAAATCCAACGCTGCGTCGGTGGCAGGGATGTAGGATGAAAACTGTTTGGTCTTTGCACCTTCAGGCTGCTCTTTGTACATACCGGTAACCAGATAAGCATAGTTATCATATTGAATCGTTACCGAAGATACATTGCCGCTATTCAGTGCGGTTTTGAGCTGGTCATATCTTGGATTATCGGCAGCTTCACTTCCGTCACTGACGTAACGGACAATGCCCACCACGACTAAAAAAAGTATTAAATAAAATCCAGAATTCCGGATGAACCGATTCATCCCCTACCTCCTCTCAAGACACTTAAATTATTTTACCATAGCCCGTCTGACGTTCTCAATAGATGTCAGAGTGCAATAACAGATATTGTTAATAATGAGTATTATACCCATCCCTTGTCCAATTTCCATTATTGCCCGCGGGACCAGTAATTAGTTTGAATAAATTTCCGGTTTTAAAATCCCGATGTAGGGGAGATTCCGGTAGTGCTCGGCGTAGTCCAGACCGTAACCGACGATAAAGGCATCCGGAATGATGAATCCCGTATAATCTGCCTCAAGTTTAACGGTTCTGCCTGTTGGCTTATCGAAAAGAGTTACTACACGCACACTCTTGGCATTGCGGCCATGGAGAATCTCGATGAGGTAGCTGAGCGTGAGTCCACTATCAATAATATCTTCAACAATCAGTACATCCCGGCCTTCTATGGATACGTCCAGATCTTTAACAATCTTAACGACACCGGATGATTTGGTGGAAGCGCCATAGCTGGACACTGCCATAAAATCGATCTCCAGTGGTACTTCGATCCGTTTTACCAGATCGGCCATAAAAACAAATGCGCCTTTCAGAACACAGATGACAAGTGGATTGCGGTCCTTGTAATCTTCACTGAGCTTCGCGCCCAGTTCCAGAATTTTCTGCTGAATTTCTTCCTCGCTGATGAGCACTTCTTTGATATCGTTGTGCAACTTGGATGAACCTCCTACATTATACTTATCAAGCTAAATCGATGAAAATCAAACATTATTTTGCAGACTTTATCCGTCTCATATAAAGGCAATGAACCGAGCCCGGATGCAAAAGTGCCTCCTGTGAGCGCCGGACTCCCGGAATCCACAGTATGCGGCCCTGATCATCTGCCAGTAATGGCAGGCAATCACGCTGAGACAATGGTATTTTGGCATCGATAAAAAGATTTTTAACTTTCTTCGTTCCACTGCCCAGGAGCCTGATAATATCGCCGGGACGGCGGGAACGCAAATAAAGCGGAAAATCCGTTAAATCCGCATCGAATAACGCTTCATCCGAAGAAAGCTGTAACGCTTCGGAATGACACTCTTTCCATTCCAGCAAACGAATCTCCACCTGATCAGAAGATCCCGGTATGGATATCAAAGCATTTTCACGCTGCAGAGGAATACAAAACGCCTCTATTTCCCTGCCCGTATCATGCATAAACCGGATATTTTCGTACTCTCGTACGCACACCAACCGATCTCCGACATCCAGATTCCAGCTTGTGAGATGGCTCTGTACAATCTGCTGGCGGATCAGTTCGATTTTGGCAAAATCAAATTGTTCAGCAGTTGATGACAGATAATTTAATATTAGTTTAATCAACCTCCGTTGTAAAGCGACATGAGCGCCTGCAAAGGAAGTCACGGAAAATGAAAATGATCCTTCTTTTTCTTTAACCAATTCAGCATATAACGCCTCGGTTTGCTGCTGAATATATTCACTTTCTGTTCCAGCAATCTCGGCAAGTCTGGCCAGAGTCGGCACCAGCTGTCTGTTATACTGTTCCAAAAAGGGCAAAACGTCCAGTCGTATGCGGTTCCGCGTATATTTACGGTGCTCATTACTGCTGTCGATCATGTACTCAAAGCTGCACTCCTCGCAACTACGAATGAGGTCTGCCTTGTATATACGCAGAAAAGGCCGGACAAGTTCCACTTTTTTTTCGGTTCTGCGCATTTTGATGCCGCTGATTCCTTCCGGACCGGTACCGCGTATAATCCGCATCATAACCGTCTCGGCCTGATCGTCCATATGATGGGCAAGCGCAATGGAATTGGCATTGTAGCAATCAGCGACCTTATGCAAAAATCGGTATCTCAGTTCACGTGCTGCTTCCTGAGCCCCTTTGCCGGTCTGTTCCATATAAGCCGGTGCATCGACCTGCTCCAGTTCAAAAGGTATACCAAGCGCTGCAGCCTGTTCCCTGACAAATGCAGCTTCCTCTGCCGACTCCTCCGGACGAAAGCCATGATTCATATGGGCACAGATGACCGTCCAGTTGTATTCAGGTGCCAGCTGATGCAGTACGTGCAGCAGTGCAATCGAATCCGGACCGCCGGACACGGCAACTACAATCCGGCTGCCTGGATGCCATAGTCCTTCCTGCTGAACAAGCGTGCGGACATGATCAAGTATCCTGTTCCATGTCTGCGGCTCCATACTCTTCTCTCCTATCGGTTAACCTTTGATATAAATGGCAATGTACAACACGACACCCAGCACAATCAGCGACCAGATAAAGGCCCGTCTCAGCTTCACGGTCATCAGATCACTATGACTGCGGCTGGAAGGCAGACCGGTGCGGCTGATCGCTTTCCAGGCGTTATACGCTTCCCGGGTATTGCGGAATTCACCCCGAACCGCCTTTTTAAGCCAGCTGCTGTACAGCCTAAGACCCGGCGTCTCATCGATGAGCATGACCAGGTCCGCTTCGCTGCGCATTTGCGGCAGACGGGTGGAGATCATTTTATGCAGTGCCGGCTCATTGAACAACTTGAGGCAAATAACGGCAAAAGCAAACAAATCATAGGCAAAATCACCGGTACGGGTTCCCGCTTTCCAGTAATGACGGTCATACCACTCCGTAAACTGGTGGATGCTTTTACCCTGGGGACGGGCTCCGCCATAATCGATCAGTTCCACTTCGCCCTCTTCCGTAATAATCACATGCTCTGCCTTGAGATCGCCGAATACCCATCCGGATTCATGCAGCTCCAGCAGAATCTCCAGAAGCCCAAGACCCGCCATGCCGATTTTATCGCTTCCGCGCGAGCGCAGATAGGCGCTGAGCGGCTGGCCTTTTACATATTTCATCACATAAAAAGGGATCTGTCTCCCTTCTTCTTCATAATCATCCGCATCATACAGGTACCGATTGGAATCATTTCTTCCCGTCAGTTTCCAGTGCTTATGTAAAGAGACAAGGAGTTTGATCTCCGGCTGCAGATCATGATGTTCCGTTGCCATTTTGAGCGCATACGGTTGACCCTGCGGACCATTTACCAAGTATACAATTCCGTTGGTTCCCTTACCCAGCGTCCGCTGAATGATATATTGCTGCCCTCTCGTTCTTCCTGTAACCGTGGTTCCTGCTGGCAATTCAGAATGATAAGACATCGACAACCGAGTCTCTCCTTCCCCTCCAAGTTGGGTCTGGTCTCAGTGTAACACAATTAAATAACCCTTTTATACAAATTCAAAATCCACCGCTGTGGTCCAGCGGCTACACACGGCGGAGAAGATAGCGGAATAAGCAGCAAAAAACCGTAGATGCCAGAGCATCTACGGTCGTTATTTATATACTGTATGCCAGGTGAGGATTAGCTTCGCTTGGCACCACGGCCTCCACGTTTGGATTCCGTATTTTTTTTCAATGATGAAATGCGCTCCTCACTGTCTTTAAGGAAACGGGACACTTTATCATCGAATGTAGCTTTAGGAACAGAAGGCTTGTTAAAAGAACGTCCTCCGCGATCACGGTTGAATCCACCGCCGCCACCTGGACGATCTCCTCCATCTCTTCCACCGCCGCGTGATTCCGGACGAGGTGGTCTAGAAGATGGTGCTGATGCTGCTTCTGCCGGCTTGTCTACTGCCTGCTTAATCGAAAGTCCAATCTTACCATCTTTGTCGACATTGATGACTTTGACAGTAACGACATCGCCCAGTTTGAGGTGGTCGTTAACGTCTTTTACATAATTGTCGGCAATTTCCGAGATGTGAACAAGACCAGTGACACCTCCCGACAGATCTACAAATGCTCCAAAGTGCGTTATTCCCGTCACTTTGCCTTCTAACTTGGTGCCCACTTCAATTGCCATAGAGTAAAATGATCCTCCCTTAAAATATACAGTAAAATCCTATTGGATTACGACCTGCGGTGATTAAATTATAACGGAAGCCGAAAATTAGGTCAACTGAGGAATACCGTAACTTCCGACCCATTTCGCGACATTATTCAATTTTTTTCTTCCGGATCGGTTGCCCAGATCGGCTTCTCGCCCGGCAAATACATACCGTACTGCTTGCGCGCTACCTGTCCAATATATTCAGGGTCTTCCAGACGCTTGATCTCGGTCTGTGACTGAGCATACGCTGCCTCGGCCTGTGCCTTCTTGGCCTCCTGCTGGGCAAGCTCTGCCTTCTTCTCGGATAAATGAATGGATTGGACCACAAATGTGTAAATTGCCCAACCAAGGAATAGCACCATAACTACCATCCAAATCCGTAGCCTTCTACGTGCTCCATGGTTTGGTGACGGAGCTGTCTGTTTTTTATGTTGTTGGCCGCCGCTTCGTATCGGCACCGGTTTTGGGATCATCAGGTCTCCTCCTTGCTCAGTCTATAACGCATATTATCAATTGACATAACTATACCGCCTAACTTTACATTACCACAAAATAATCAAATGTAACACTTTGTAACCAAATAAAATAGTAAAAAGGCTGTTTTGTGTCCAGAGGGACCCAAAACAGCCTTTATCGTTTAGAAAGGGAAATCTTCGGATTTGGCGACTGGTTCCTCTTTGATTAGAGTATACATAGTTGCCGCCTCTTCTTTGCGTGTTGTATCAGCAAGTCTTTCGACGCGGACCGTTACCAGCTTTTGTCCAAACTGGACCGTGATCTCGTCGCCTACTTTTACCGTGGCGCTCGGCTTCGCTTCACGCCCGTTCAACAGGACTCTTCCCTGCTCAGACACATCTTTGGCCACGGTACGGCGCTTGATCAGTCTTGATACTTTCAGGAATTTGTCCAGACGCATTAGTTAACCGCTTCTTTGAGCTTGTTACCTGCTTTGAATGCAGGAACATTGGACTCAGGAATGTTCAGCTCTGCGCCGGTTTGCGGGTTGCGTCCGGTGCGTGCAGCACGCTTGCGGGTTTCGAAAGTTCCGAAGCCGATCAGTTGAACTTTGTCACCACTGGACAGTGCACTTGTGATTTCATCAAGAAAACCGTTCAGTACAGTTTCCACGTCTCTTTTAGTCAAACCGCTATTGTTGGAAATGTTGTTAATCAGATCTGTTTTGTTCATTATTAAAAGCCTCCCAAATTTTCAAAAAAATTCAACTGGATAACATGTTCTGTCCCATGAACAGCATGTTAACATATAGCTGCTTCTCTAGTATAGTACATTCTTGCTCTCAGCCCAAATTCCTGTGGAATATTCACAGATTTTTGCTTTTGGCCTCGTCCCATAGGCGGTCCATCTCTTCCAGGCTGGCTTGCTGGATCTCCTCGCCACGGTCCCGCAGCGACTGTTCGATATATTGGAACCGCTGCTTGAACTTGCGATTGACCAGCGCCAGTGCCTGCTCGGGGTCCGCATTAATGAAGCGGGCGATGTTCACCGCGCAGAAGAGCAGGTCTCCAAGCTCCAGCTGCTGATCAAGAGAATCATGACCTTCACGGATCGCTTCCTTGAGTTCGGCGAGTTCTTCCTCCAATTTGCCTATTGCCCCTTCGACATCTTCCCAGTTAAAGCCCACCTTGGCGGCCTTTTTTTGGATTTTGTACGCACTCAGCAGGGCAGGCAGATCGCGAGGAACGCCATCCAGTACGGAGGCGGCCGCATTTTCAATGCCTTTAAGACGCTTCTCTTCGGCTTTCATCGCGTCCCAGTTCTGCAGCGCAGCCTGAGCATCACTGGCCTGTGTATCGCCAAATACATGCGGATGGCGGAAGATCAGCTTGCGGTTCAGCCCTTCGATCACATCATAGACATCAAATGCTCCGGTCTCTTCCTCGATCTGGGCATGCAGCATAATCTGCAGCAGCACATCGCCAAGCTCTTCCTGCATATGCTCTGGATCATCATCGTCGATCGTCTCCAGCACTTCATACGTCTCTTCAATAAAGTTCTGGCGCAGCGACTGATGGGTCTGTTCGCGGTCCCACGGACAGCCGCCTGGACTGCGCAGAATCTCTACGATCTCGTGCAGACGGGCAAACGTACGGTTGCGGATCATCTCGTCCTCG
This sequence comes from Paenibacillus sp. Z6-24, assembly GCF_054161335.1. Lineage (NCBI taxonomy): Bacteria > Bacillati > Bacillota > Bacilli > Caryophanales > Paenibacillaceae > Paenibacillus > Paenibacillus sp. Z6-24. Next base: position 5,027,109 of record NZ_CP096398.1, read on the forward strand.
GTACGCGGTATATAGATCAGTGACAGATTACCGTAATCCTGAATGTGATCCAGTTCGTATACGGGTACAGAGACAATCACCTCTCTATCTTCTACGCCGAGATAATGACATACTTTTACCTCATAATCATCCGGGTACAGCTCCATCAGACTGAGCTTCACATCGGAAGCGGTAAATGTATCATATACCTGTCCAATGACTGTATGCATCTGTGGCTGAAGCAGCTGGGCGTTAAGCTGAGCGGCATCCAGCAGCTGGAAGCCATCGATTGGATCAAATCCAAGGCGGGTAAATGCTTCATCCAGGAAGCTTTCTCCTCCCAGCACCTGTACCTTGATGCCTCTCTCCTGTCCCTGTTCACGCAAAATCTGCACTGTACGCTCGGCGACCATCGGGTGTCCAGGCACCGCATAGATGATCTCTTCGCCATCTGCTGCGTCTGCCGCAATGTTCAATAGCCTGTCGGCAATCTCCGCATATACTTCCGGAAAGGACTCTCTGGTCTCATATACATCATCAAAGGTCACAAAATCGGCAGTTACCGATTCCAGTGCCGGATGATCTTTGGTTCGCACATACAGGCGCTTGGCCTGCTGCAGTCTGCGGAAAATGCCCACAGTCAGCTGATCCACATCACCTGATCCAAGGCCCACAATTGTTAATATAGCACTCATTGTCTCTCCTCCTGTCCTGATCATTATTTTCCAAATCTATATCTTATCTATCCTGTAATCCGCATCGTTCTAAGCAGCTTCACCAGCTTACCGCCTATTTTGGGTAGGGCCAGTGCCTGTTCCTCGGTCATCAGCCGGGTACGGAAGAGTCCGATCAGAAATACCACTCCGCCGATCACCACGCCTCCCAGCGTAATCACCAGCGCTTCCATACGTGGATGAATATACATCCTATCCATCATTCCCCCAGCTGCCCACATCCATCCGACTACACATAGACCCATTACCAGTGTAACGAGCAGCGGCTTCAGCAACAGATCACGCCAGGACAAAGAAAAACGGGTCAGGCGAGCGAGCAGCAGGATGTTCAGCACCGCAGCCAGACTATACGCGACAATGCCGGCAATAGCCGCTCCGTTAATACCATACAGGGGCACCAGCAGGATGTTCAGCACCGCCTTGACGACAGTCGATAGCAGCAGATGAACGGCAGGTGCCCGCACCGACCCCATTCCCTGCAGCATGGCTGCCGTAACAATGGATAGCGTCGCTCCTATACCGGTAAAGGCCAGCCAGCGGATGGCCGTACTGCCAGCGTCATCCTGATACAGTGTAATATCCACCGGTACAGCCAGCACAGCAATACCTACAGAGGAGGCGAGTCCAAGCAGCCAGAACCAGTTGACCGTCTGCTGGGTCTGGCTTCGAATCAGATCCATTCTCTGCCGAACTCTCGCTTCCGCCAGCGCCGGAATAAACAATACTGACATTGACGTTGCCAGCATAGCCAGCAGCTGCACCAGTGGAATCCCCCGGTTATAGATCCCGAACTGGATCATCGCCTCGGCTTCGTTCCAGCCTGTCCCTTTGAGCAAACGCGGAACGGTGAAGGTATCAACCAGGCTGATCAGCGGAGCAGAGAGCGAACCAAGACAAACAGGCAGCGCATACAGCAGCAGCGCTTTGAACAACGGCCAAACCGGTTCTTTTTCAGTGATAGGAAGTGTCACTTTCACAGCCGTATCGACCGCTGAAAAGCGGGACCGACGCCGGTGAATCCACCAGTAGATCAGCATGACGATCAATCCGGCTGCTCCACCCGCTGCCGAACCGAATGTGGCCCCTGCAGCGATCCAGTCATCGGATGCTCCGTATTGATTGAGGATGACCAGCAGCACTACCATCGCGGCGACACGAATCGTCTGTTCCGTCACCTGGGAGACCGCAGTAGGAACCATATCATGCAGTCCCTGAAAATATCCACGCAGACCAGCCATAATCGGTACCAACGGCAGCGCAAGTGCTGCACTGCGAATCGCCAGTTCGGTATGCTTGTTATCAATCCAGCTGGCCAGCAGGGGGGCAGCAGCATACATCGACACACCACAGACGATCCCCAGAACCATCAGCAGCAGGGATGAGAGCCGCATCACCCGGCGGGCGCCGGCAGGATTACCGGAAGCCATTTCTTCCGCGACAAATTTGGAGACCGCTGCCGGAAATCCGGCTGTCGCTACCAGAAGAACCAGCGTATAAAACGGATAGACGGCATTATAAATGCCAAACACCCCATCGCCCCCCATGTTCTGAAGGGGAATTTTCTGGATGGTACCGATCAGCTTGGATAGTACCGCTGCCAGTATAAGTACGAATGCCCCTTTTAGCATACGGGATGATGGGGTCGCTGATTCCTTCATGACGGGATCTCCTTTCCTGATCTTTAACTTGTCTCCGGGTAAGAGTAACAGAATACAGCCGTATCACGCAAAAATAGCGCGGAAATCCGCGCTATTCAGTATAACGTAACGATGCCAGGAGAAGCCGTTAGGCCTCTCTGCAGGCCATTACTTGCTGCTTTCGGTTGTACTTTCAGCTGGTGCGCTTTCTGTAGAGTTTGCACCATTTTCGGTCGTGCTTTTACCTGTTGCAGCATCACCGGCAGTTCCCGGGCTCTCGGTTGTTCCTGGCGTGCTGGTACCAGCGCCGCCTGTAGCATCGCCTGCTCCTTCGGCAGCGGCAGGTGCCGGTGCCTTAGGCAGGTTTTTGCTCTTGATCAGTTTCGGAACATCGTTAGCCATGTAGTTACTGAAGTTCTGAGAAGCCAGCTGGGACTTGATGGTATCTTTTTCTTCAGCTGTCAGATCTTTAAACGCTTTTTCCGTACGGGATTCCACTTTGATGACATGGTAGCCATAATCTGTTTTGACCGGTGGACCCACTACGCCGATTTTTTGTGTCAGTACTGCATTTTTGAATCCTTCTACCCAGTTGCCGACTTTTTGATCTTTGTACTGGCCGCCCTGTTCCTTGGAGCCTGTATCATCGGTGTATTTCTTGGCGATGGTTGCAAAGTCCGTACCTTTATCCAGTTTGGCTTTGACTTCCTTGGCAAGCTTCAGTGCCTGTGCATCGGTACGTGTTGTTTTGCCGTCTGCGCTTTGCAGGCCGATCAGCACGTGACGAACTGTAGCTGTAGTATAGTCTTTTTTATTGGCATCAAAATAAGCTTGTACTTTATCATCGGTTACTTTTTCTTTCATAACTTCAGAACCGGTCAGAACAACAGTCATATAATCCTTTACATCCTGCTCTGTCAGTTTTGCTGCTTTTAGCATTTCCTGCCATTGTTCTGGAGCCATGCTTCCTTTAAATTGGGTCAGCTGCTCCTCGGCTTGCTGAGTTCCCGCTTTTTTGGCAGCATCGCTGGCAGTCTGTTCAAGCGATTCATAAGCCACTTCCTGCTCCAGTAACTTATTCATGATTTCGTCTCTATATTCAGGCATTTCGAACATTTGAGCATATTGTGGAGTCAGGAATTTTTGTATGCTGACTTCTTTGTTAAATTCATTCTCGGTGATGGTGCCACCTTCATATTCAGCAACAACCGGGCTGTTATCCTTGGCTTGTTCAGCAGCCTTGGGCTGTTGTGGAGCCGCGTTATTGCCGTTGTTGCAAGCTGCCAACAGACTGATGCTAAGTACAGCTCCTGCTGTTAATACCGCTGTTTTACGAGCAGCTTTTTTAATTGGCCACATTCTGTAGTTCCCCCTTTAGTTTGAATGATTCCATGACAGCTTCAAGAAACTGGCGCAATAACTCCAGCAGCTCGCCATCCGTCATTCCCTTGCCTTTAATCTGAATGATCATGTTGGAACCCTGATTAAATTGTACACGTCTTTCATAGCGATTGCCAATCTCGGACAGGAGACCCATATCAAATGCTTTTTCCTGGCCTGCATGGAATTTGAGCTGTACATTATCACCCTGACGGGAAATATGTTCAATTCCATAACGCTTGCCATACAGCTTCAGACGGGCAACCTGCATCAGCTGAATAACCGCTTCCGGAAGCTCGCCGAAACGGTCAAGCATTTCATCTTCCAGCTCTGCAATATCATCAAAGGAAGATACAGCTGCCACTTTCTTGTAAATTTCTATTTTTTGGATACTATCATAAATATAATCGGATGGCAAATATGCGTCAATCGACAGATCAATCGTTGTATTCCAGTCATTGGCTTTAAGATCCTGCTCACCGAGCATGGTGACTTTACGTTTCTGGATTTCTTCTGCCAGCATCTGGGAATACAGATCAAAACCAACCGAAGCGATAAAGCCGGACTGCTCTGCTCCGAGCAGATTACCCGCGCCGCGGATCGACAGATCGCGCATGGCAATTTTGAAGCCTGAGCCGAGCTCGGTAAATTCCTTGATCGACTGCAGACGCTTCTCGGCGACTTCGGTTAGTACTTTATCCCGCTGGTACGTAAAGTAGGCGTAAGCGATCCGGTTAGAACGCCCTACCCGTCCGCGCAGTTGATACAACTGGGACAGGCCCATCTTGTCTGCGTCATGCACAATCAGCGTGTTGACGTTCGGGATATCGACACCCGTTTCGATAATACTGGTGCTGACCAGCACATCGAACTCGCCATCCAAGAAGTCGAGAATGGTCTTTTCCAGTTCCTGCTCGGACATCTGGCCATGGCCAACCGCTACACGCGCCTCTGGTACCAGCTCCGAGATATGGGCAGCCATCTCATGAATGCCCTGTACCTTGTTGTACAGATAATATACCTGGCCGCCGCGGTTCAGCTCACGTTCGACCGCTTCGCGCACCAGTGTCGGGCTGTGTTCCACCACATAGGTCTGTACCGGGAAACGGTTCTCCGGCGGTGTCTCAATAACCGACAGATCCCGCACGCCCAGCATCGACATATGCAGTGTACGCGGAATCGGCGTCGCTGTCAGCGTAAGCACGTCCACATTGGTTTTGAGGCGTTTCAGCTTCTCTTTGTGAGACACACCGAAACGCTGCTCCTCATCGACGATCAGCAGACCGAGATCCTTGAACACCAGATCCTGGGACAGCAGACGGTGTGTACCGATCACGACATCGATCGTGCCCTGCTTGATTCCCTTAATCGTCTCATTCTGTTCTTTGCGTGTACGGAAGCGGCTCAGTACTCCGATATTAAATGGATACTCGGCAAACCGCTCGCGGAATGTCTCATAGTGCTGCTGTGCAAGAATGGTCGTCGGCACCAGAATAGCGACCTGCTTGCCTTCGATCGCTGCCTTGAAAGCTGCACGAATCGCAACTTCAGTCTTGCCGTAACCAACGTCACCGCACAGCAGGCGGTCCATCGGACGGTTTTTCTCCATATCGCCCTTGATCTCGTCAATTGCACGCAGCTGGTCACGAGTCTCATCGTACGGGAACGTATTCTCAAATTCATGCTGTTCATTCGTATCCTTGTCAAAAGCATAACCCGGCGCTGCCTGACGCTCTGCATACAGTTTAATCAGATCATCGGCAATGTCCTGTACGGAAGAACGGACTTTATTTTTGACACGGATCCATTCATTGCCGCCCAGCTTGTATACTTTCGGCTCTTTCTCTTCGGAACCGACATATTTCTGAATTAGATCGATCTGCTCAATCGGTACGGACAGCTTGTCGCCGCCAGCGTACATAATATGCATATAGTCTTTATGGATACCGCCAACTTCAAGCGTGCCGATCCCCATATATTTACCGATACCATGGTTCTGGTGAACGACATAGTCGCCTACCTTTAGCTCGGTATAACTGCGGATACGCTCTGCATTATCAACGTTTTTGCTGACTTTGCGCACTTTGCGCTGCTTTTTGGAGAACATTTCGCCTTCGGTAATAACCGCCAGATTAATGGACGGCAGTTCAAAACCGGCCTGCATATTCCCATCCATCATGACAGGCGTCTCAATATCATAGTCATCCAGCACACGGCGGACACGTTCCATCCGCTCTTCGCCGCTGGCCAGCATAACGACCTGCATGCCTGTTTTTTTCCATCGTTCCATTTCGGATTTGAGTACATTCATCTGTCCATGGAAATCCTGCATTGTACGGCTGACAAAGTTCACGATATTGCCAGGCTGTACATTCGGCACCTGACGCAGGAAGACAGACATCCACACACTCTGAAAAGGACTGCGGTACATCACATCATCCGTATGGGCAGCCAGTTCCAGTCCAGGCAGACTTTTGCCATTCTGCAGCAGGTGCATATCCCATTCGCTCTCATCACGTTCCAGCTGCCGCGCTGTTTCCTGCAGGCGGGCCGGTTCTTCCATAATGACGACCGTGTCTTCCGGCAGATAATCGTACAGGGTAACCTGTTCCGGATAGAGTAGAGCAATATATTTGTAGATTTCCGGGAAATAGACATGCTGACGCAGCATTTCAATTTCCCGGCCGATTTCTTCTTTCAGTCTTGTCTTGGCCTGACGATCGGTCATTTTCTCCAGCTGCATGTCCAGTCTGGCCGCAACCAGATCAGCCGCCTTGCGCATCCGTTCTTCATCCGCAATAATTTCACGGCATGGTGTGATGGTGACCGATTTCACCTTATCGATCGAACGCTGATCATCCGGATCAAACGTACGGATCGAATCAATCTCTTCATCGAACAGTTCCACCCGATAAGCCAGGTTGGTCGTCACCGGGTAAAAGTCGATAATGCCCCCACGGACACTCATCTCTCCACGGGATTCCACACGTTCGACGCGCTCATAACCCAGCTCTACCATTCGCTTCAGGAAAGCTTCCAACTCCAGCGTTCCGCCATCCTTCAGGATAATCTCTGCACCGGCAATATTTTCACGTGCCGGCAGATAACGACGCACACCGGAAAATGGCACGACAATAACGCCGCGGAATCCGGCGGCACATTGCGTCAGTACATCAATACGCTGCGCCAGCGTCTCCGGGCTGGAAATGGCAGACTCTGCCGCTACCAGTTCATTGGCAGGATAGAGCAATACCTGCTCCGGGGTCAGTGCCTCCTGCAGATCTTCAGCTATTTTGTGAGCATGAAACATATTATGAGTAACGACCAGCATTGGCCTTTGCGTCTCCGTAAAAAGGCCCGCAATCAGCAAATGCCGGGCCGAGCCAGACAATCCGGAAATGAGTTGATCTTTCATTCCGGACACAATACCATCGCGAACAGAACCAAAGTCATTATCTTTGGCAAATGCTTGTATCAGATTGTGTAACAAAGCGGCACCTCACTTATTCTCGGGTCAGTATTAAAATATATAAACAAATGATTATAAACAAATCACACAACGGTAAAACGACAAACCGGATAAAATGCCGATTTGCCTACAAACAACCGCCTTCTTAACCTCTGCATGAATGGTCCGGAAGGCGGTATATATACGATTTAAAAGATATAATTATTAAGCTTTATTATATCATTATCCATTAAACTTAGCCATGGTCTGCTCAAACGTATGCTTCATACTAAATTCGAGCGCATCACATGTATTCTCGATCATCTGATCGAGCAGTTCTTTTTCTTTTTTGGGGAAAGGGGACAGGACATAGTCGACGATCGCATAGCCCGGTTCCGGCCGGGAGACGCCCATGCGAATCCGGTCAAACTTCTGGGTGCCGGTATGCTGGATAATCGATTTAATCCCGTTATGACCGCCAGCGCTGCCCTGAAAGCGCAGCCGGATCTTGCCGGTCTCCGTGTCCATATCATCATAGACGACAATCAGGTCTTCCAGGGCGACTTTGTAATAATCCATATAGGAACGTACGGCTTCGCCGGAGAGATTCATATAGGTCATCGGTTTGATCAGTACGGCTTTGATGCCACCGATATGGCCTTCGCCAATCAGTGATTTGCTTTTGCTTTGACTGATGGATATACCGTGCCGTTCCGCCAGACGGTCCAGCGCCATGAAGCCTACATTATGGCGTGTTTTGGCGTATTCCGGCCCCGGGTTACCCAATCCTACAATCCATTTCATTGTTTCATAATCCTCATTTCTTCGGTATATGTCGATATGCATATGTCTACGGTGCAGTAATTTTCATTTTTTGTTAAAATTGGTGTACACCAAACGGATAAGTCTAACAAGGAGGACACTCAGCATGTATACCTTTGGGCAGCAGCTGCTGAAAAACCGTCATTTTTACGACCATTTCAGACAGGAAATGCCTGTGCAGATTTACCGTCATGGTATTCCTGTGGATATTGGTCTGATTACCGCCTACGATCATCAGTTTATCGAGATGAATCATATTTTGTATCATCGACAGCGGCATACCTTTATATCCAGACCGGGCTACTGAATGCAAATTACACTTCTATGGATACACCGATAAGGGTTACTTGCCTCCACCGAGGAAGTAACCCTTCGTTACATACATGTTTATTCGATTTCAAACAGCTTGCTGATCGATAGTTCCTCGTGTACACGGATAATTGCTTCACCCATCAAAGGAGCAACCGACAATACTTTTAACTTGCTGGTCGGATTCGGATGCGTAATCGGAATGGTATCCGTCACGATCACTTCCTTAAGCGGAGAATTCTCCAGACGATCCATCGCCGGGCCGGACAGTACCGGATGCGTACAGCACGCGTAGACTTCTTTGACGCCGCCTTCGATCAGTGCATTCGCGCCCAGTACAATCGTACCTGCCGTATCGATGATATCATCGACCAGGATCGCTGTCTTGCCTTCAATATTACCGATAATGTTCATAACTTCACTAACGTTGGGCTCCGGACGACGCTTATCGATGATTGCCAGCGGTGCGCTGAGCAGATCAGCCAGTTTACGTGCGCGTACTACACCACCATGGTCAGGAGACACAACAACCGGGTTCTCGATTTGCTTGGAACGGAAATATTGAGCCAGAATCGGCACACCCAGCAGATGATCCACCGGAATATCGAAGAAACCCTGAATTTGCATGGCGTGCAGGTCCATTGCGATTACACGGTGAGCACCTGCCTTCTCGATCAGGTTCGCTACCAGTTTGGCTGTAATCGGATCGCGTGAACGTGCTTTACGATCCTGACGTGCATAACCGTAATAAGGAATTACAACATTAATGCTCTTGGCGGAAGCGCGTTTCAGTGCATCTACCATGACAAGCAGTTCCATCAGGTTATCATTCACCGGCGCACAGGTCGATTGAATGATATAGACATGACAACCGCGAACGCTCTCGGATAGTTTCACCTGAATTTCGCCATCACTGAAGCTGGTGGTACGGGATTCACCCATGGGAATACCGATATAGTCGGCAATCTGACCCGCCAACTTGGGATTGGAATTACAAGTGAAAATCTTTAGTTTGGAATCACAATAAGTCATAATGGTTAAAACCCTCCGTGGTGGTTCATTGGAATGCTCATCAGCTCAGTCTTATTTATCTCTCTCTATATGGTCGATCAGATCATTCAACAAGCATCATACACTTAACATTATATAATAATTTTCTAGCGAATAGTGGCATTATGTTAGTGCAATAGATAATAATTTAATCAAATGGTCTTATGATTCACAAATTATTGCTTTTGTTCCTTGATTGCTTTGGCTTTGGCACGAATTTTCTCGGCATAACCCGGTTTGTTTTCCTGGCGTGCACGTGCGATAGCCAGATCATTGGCATTCACATTTTTCGTAATAGTGGAGCCTGCTACCACATAGGCGCCTTTGCCCACACGAACCGGTGCGATCAGGTTGGAGTTGCTGCCGATAAACACATCATCTTCTATGATCGTTGTGGACTTGTTCAGTCCATCGTAGTTGGCAGTGATTGCTCCGCAGCCGATGTTTACACCGGAACCGACTTCAGCATCGCCTACATAGCTCAGATGCGGAATTTTGGAACCATTGCCGACTTTGGCATTTTTCAATTCGACAAAGTCACCTACTTTGACCTGATCACCGAGTACGGTTCCCGGACGAAGATATGCGAACGGTCCGATCATGCCTTCCTCGCCAACCTGGGTCTCCGACAGCACCGATTGACGAATCGTGGTGCCGCTGGCTACCTTGGAATCCTCAATCTCCGTGTTCGGACCGATGATGCAGTCTTCACCGATTACGGTATTGCCTTTGAGAATGGTACCGGGATGCAGTACCGTATCCGCACCGATCTGTACATCCGCACCGATGTAGGTGGAATCCGGATCAATAATCGTTACGCCATTCAGCATATGCTGGCGAGCGAGACGTCTGCGCATGAACTGCTCGGCCTCCGACAGAGCCACACGGTCATTAACACCGATGGATTCGGAAATGTCGGCTGTTACATAAGCGGAGATGCGTTTGCCCTGCTCCCGCAAAATGGTGATGCAGTCCGGCAGATAATATTCCTGCTGGGCATTGTTGTTCGTCACTTTGGATAATGCAGAGAACAGCAGGGAATTGTCAAAGCAGTAAGTACCCGTGTTGATCTCCTGTACCGCCAGTTCTTCCGGTGTACCGTCCTTTTGCTCCACAATCTTGGTTACACTGCCATCCGCATCACGAATAATACGGCCGTAGCCTGTCGGATCTTCCATGCGTGCTGTCAGGATGGTTACTGCCGCACCTGCGGATTCGTGCTGGTGAATCAGGTTCTCCAGCGTCTCCGGTGTTACCAGCGGTGTATCTCCGCAGATGACGATTGTTGTACCCTGCTCTGCTCCGATCAGCGGCTCCGCCTGGCGCACCGCATGACCTGTGCCCAGCTGCTCACTTTGCAGTGCGTATTCCGCACGGTTTCCCAGGAATGATTGTACCGCTTCTGCGCCATGGCCTACAACAACAACACTGCGCTCACAATTTACTTTCTGTACCGCGTCCAGTACATGGCCTACCATTGGCTTGCCGCATACCGGATGAAGCACCTTGTACAGCTTGGATTTCATCCGTTTGCCTTTACCTGCTGCCAGTACTACTGCCATCCTTTTCAAAAAGATTGCCTCCTCCATAATTGAATCTTTTATACATATAATCCCGGAATTTGCTTAGGAGCAAGCCTGTTTGCGGGACTTTGTAATATTGATTGACCACCATACTTATACAACCGTCAAAAAAACTCCATACTGAATATATCTTATTCCGGACAAAAAGAAAAGGGAGCCACAGCTCTTGCTCCCTGTGACTCCCTTTTCTTTTAAACCCCAATAAGTACTTGATTATGCGCCTTCTTCAATAACTTCTTCTTCAAGACCGGCACGTTCGTATTCAGTCAGCACGGCTGTCTGAATCTTCTCGCGAGTGCTTGAAGAAATAGGATGCGCGATATCGCGGAACTCACCATCCGGTGTCCGTTTGCTCGGCATTGCGACAAACATGCCATTGTTACCGTCGATAACGCGAATGTCATGAACGACAAATTCGCTGTCGATTGTGATAGATGCAATGGCTTTCATTCTGCCTTCGGAATTTACCCGGCGGAGTCGTACATCCGTTATTTCCATATGTGTTCACCACCTTTGTCCATAAAGACTTGGTTGTGTATTTCCACACATGGCGGGGAAATCCCTCTTTTTTTCTGAAAATTTATTGTGTGTTTTTTTACCTTTTTGCTTTTTTTGCCGTTTTTCGACGAATTACAAAAAGATTGACTGATAGACATTCTCAATATGAAAATGGGTTCTATAGGTGAAAACGTTCATCACTTTTCATTTTCAAAGTAATTGCCAGGTTTGACCATGATTTTCTTGCTTTTGGCATCGACTTCGGTCAGTGTAGCCAGTGATACATAATCGGCCCAAAGACGATCTTCCGTGTCGACCGCGCCTGATTCCAGCAGCACGCCAACCCCGGCTACTGTCGCATTGAACTCATCCAGCAGATCGACCATGCCCTGAATTGTTCCTCCGGCTTTCATGAAATCATCGATGATGAGCACGCGGGACTTTTCCTTCAATGCCCGGCGCGACAGGGTCATCGTATGCAGACTCTTGTGGGAACCGGATACGTAGTTGATGCTGACAGCCGATCCCTCGGTCATCTGATGATCACGTCGTACGAGTACGACCGGCAGATTCAGCTGTGTACCTGTCGCGTGAGCCAACGGAATACCTTTGGTCTCGACAGTCATAATGACATCGATTGGCGTATCGGCAAATACCGAGGCGAAAATTTTGCCGACTTCATTCAGAATAGCCGGCTGTCCGAGCAGATCGGACATATAAATATAATTACCCGGCAGCAGACGATCCGGCTGCTCCAGCTGCTGACACAGATCACTCATAAAAGAAAAAGCTTTCTCGCGCGACAGTCTTGGAATATATTTCACTCCACCGGCTGCACCTGCCAAAGTCAGCAGTTCCCCGACGCCTTCTTCTTCAAAGACTTCCTTGATAATCGTCAAATCTTCACTGATCGATGACTTGGCCGCTCCGTACCGGTCAGCGAAAGTCGTTAACGGAATCAGCGTGTGTGGTCGTGATGTCAAATACTGGGTCAGCTCGACCAGACGCGCACTCCTTTTTAGTTTTTTCACTTTAACTCCTCACTATCTACAAAAAATTTACAATTATATACCCAAATCCGAATAATTAAAGTGAATATAACATTTTTGTACGTGTTTGTAAAAGAAAATCGCAATCTTGTTCATCCAATCTGCATAAATTCAGCACAATGGTATGAACAAGATTGCGACCTGTATTCATTCAGGTTAACATTCTGACCGCATAGACTTCATGGCAGAAGCCGCGCAGCCCATTGTAAATGCGGGCTACCTTGGATTCTTTGGATACGAGTCCGAAGACGGTAGGACCGCTTCCTGACATTAATACGCCATCCGCGCCCAGCTGAATCATTGCCTGTTTGAGCTGTCTTACCTCCGGATAATGCGACAGGGTAACATCTTCCAGCACATTACCCAGTTCACTGCAGATCTGCTCAAAGGAATGCTGTTCCAGCGCTGCACGCATATTCGCTGCCGACGGGTGCTGGGCAATACGGTCTGCCTGCAGGCGGCCGTATACGTTCGCTGTCGATACATTGATCGGCGGCTTGGCCAGAATCACCCAGCAGTCCGGCGGGCTCTGCAGCGGCGTCAGGATCTCTCCACGCCCTGTAGCAAGCGCCGTGCCCCCTGTAATGCAAAATGGTACATCCGAGCCGATCGAGGCTCCCAGCTTCAGCATCTCCTCATGCGGGATATGAAGGTTCCAGAGACGGTCCAGTCCCCGCAGTGCGGCTGCAGCATCACTGCTGCCGCCTGCCAGTCCGGCTGCAACCGGAATTTTCTTGTCGATATGAATGTGTACACCCTGGCGAATATGATACTTTTCCTTTACTTTCTTTGCTGCCTGATAAGCGAGATTTTTCTCGTCCAGCGGAATGTATCCGGCCTGGCTGGATATTTTGATTGTATCCCCTGCCATTTCCGAAATCGTGAGCCGGTCCGCCAGATCTACCATGGTCATGATCATCTCGACTTCATGGTAGCCATCCGGCCGCTTATGTAATACATCCAGCATCAAATTAATTTTAGCGGGCGCTTTTTCGTATAACTTCATGAGGTTCCTCCACCTTCAACAGTCCATCCGTTCTTGATCTATATTCAGACCGGCTGGCTGCCAGTCAGCATGAATAATCCATATTATAAAAAAAATAGATTATGAAGTCCATTCACAAAACAAAACAGTCTCTACCCCGAAAGGAGATAAAGACTGCTTTATGATAAAACAGTTATTCAATTCCCTGCGTATTCGATCCGCGTCTGGGAATCTTCATCGCAGACCGTAATCTCGACGGAGTCGGTTAATACGTCAGCGTAGCTGTAAGACACTCGTTCAAAAGTTTGATGATCATCATCAAGCTTTACTGTAAAAACAGAAGGGTAGGTTTCTTCTAAAACGCCAGTCCGTTCAATGGTCTTCTTGCGACCACCATTTGCACGCAAAGTGATTTTGTGCCCAACATGAGCATCAAGATTGCGTTTAATTTCCGTAAGCGCATTGTTAGCCATGCCTACAACCACCTCTTTTCCTATTCAAGTATACCAGAAAAAGAGGGATATGTCAAATGAACATTAAATTATAGCAGTCAGAAAATTATCTTGTCAACGATTATTTTCAGCGGATACCGGCGTCCAAAAACACCTTGCTGAGCACCGCATATTCTTGGAGGCTGAGCGTCTCTCCGCGTCTGGTCGGATCAATACCTGCACTGGCCAAAAGCTGTTCCAGCTGCTCCCGATCTCCACCGTTAAAGTATCGTGTTTTCAGGTTATTGGCGATCGTCTTGCGGCGTTGTACAAAGGAGGACTGCACGATATCAAAGAAATGCTGTTCATCTTCCACCTGTACGGCAGGCTGCTCGCGCAGCTTGAGACGAATGACTGCAGACTCCACATTCGGCTGAGGAATAAATACCGTCTTCGGTACGATGCAGACCAGTTCCGGCTCGCAGTAATACTGGACAGCGATGCTGAGGCTTCCGTATTCCTTGCCTCCCGGCTGTGCGGCCATCCGCTGGGCAACTTCCTTCTGGATCATGACGACAATGTTATCGAGCGGCAGGCGCTCTTCCAGTAGCTTCATCAGAATCGGAGTGGTCACATAATACGGCAGGTTGGCTACGACGCTGACTTTGTCGACACCACTGAAGTCTTCACCGAACAGTTCATGCAGATCCACTTTGAGAATATCCCCGTGACGTACATTGACGTTGGAATACTCCGACAGGGAATCCCTGAGGATCGGAATCAGCCGCTGATCAATCTCTACTGCGGTGACTGCCTTGGCCTGCTGGGCGAGACGCTCGGTGAGCGCTCCGATACCGGGACCGATCTCCAGGGCGCCGCGCTCTGGTGTCAGCTCTGCCGCTTCCACAATTTTATTTAAAATATTCGCATCGATCAGAAAGTTCTGCCCAAGGCTTTTTTTGAACGAAAATCCGTGCTTGCTGATAATTTCCTTGGTCCGTCGGGGTGTGGCAATATCGTGTCGATCACTCATTGATTTATTGTTCCTCCGCTTCCAGTTGTGAAAGTGCTGCGGCAAATTCCTCACGGGTAATGCCGAATATACGCAGCCGCTTATGAAATTGCTTGCCGTTACAGTAGCCGATACCGAGCAGATTGCCCATCTTCATTCGCCGCTCTGCCGCATCCTTGTGCATAACGAGTCCTGTCATCATCAGATCATCCCAGTCGATCAGCACTTCGGCTGATGGCATTTCCGTATGAAGACGTGCCAGTGCAGCACGGATGGAATCGGGTGATGCATTCTCGACACCGATATCCCCTTTGCGCGTGGCTTCGTCTTCCGGGATAAAGGCATGCTTGCAGCCGGGCACCTGCTGGGCCACAATTTTGCGTATACGCTCACCGGCATGATCGGGATCGGTCAGAATAATGACTCCTCTGCGCTCTTGTGCCAGCTTCACACGCCGGATCACGTCCGCACCTATGGCTGATCCGCCTGTCTCGATCGTATCCGCCTCTACCGCACGCTTGATGGCAACCGTATCATCCCTGCCTTCTACCACGATCACTTCTTTAATCACTTTTGCCTTACGCTTCCCTTCTGCGTTCATTTATGAATCTGTCTTCAGTATAACAAACAAAAAGAAGAGGATTCATCCTCTTCTTTTTGTCGGTTCTATTCACGCTCATGGTTAACCATAACTATATCATACAACAGCCCCACCGAGGCAGGCAACAGCAATCCTATCGCCAAACTAAGGTTTTACCGGGCCAATAACATACACGGTGTAGCCTGTCTTGCGACCGAATGATCTGGCCTGACTCAGGCTGTCTATATACACGTCAATTTTGTTGCCGTTAATGGCACTGCCGGTATCTTCCGCACGGCGGTAACCGATACCTTCAATGTATACCCACCATCCCATCGGGATGACGCTGGTATCGACGGCAATTGTACGTCCTTCCATCACTCTTGTACCGGAAGCGGTAGTTGTGCCCAGACCCGGTTCTGCTGAAGAATAAGCAGTAAGTGTCACATTGTTGAGTACTTTGGCATAAGAAAAGCTTTTGTCCGATTTGGAACTGCTGGATGTGTTTGCAGCGAGCAGCTTGGGCTGTTCTTTCTTGGTGCCCACCATCACAATCTTATCCTGAACTTTCGATGTCATTTTCTTGTCGATCATACGCTTGGAGACGAATTCTCCATCTTCGTAGACCTTTTCGATATACTGCACGACTTTACCCGTTTGTCCGGGTTGGATCAGCTTGGTCTTGCCTTCCAGCATACTGGCGCTGGTTTTCTTGACTACATCGTACGGGAGCTTGACTGTCTGCTTCGTTACGAATGAAGTCGTTCTAACGACTTTGATATCCATGTCCTGCTTGACTGAAGCTTCTACCGGCGGCGTCAATTTGTCCTGTTCCTTCAAATCGATTCCGGCCTGCTCCAGCGTGTTGCCTACTGTCTTGGCTGTCGTGTATACCTTTTTGGTATCTCCGTCAGCCGTGATGTTCACTGCTACCGCATGGTTAATATAGACTTTATCCCCATCCTGGATGGCGCCATTGAGCGGCATGGATACTTTATCCTGTGGTGCCAGTTGAATCTGGTGTTCCGTCAGCATATCGGAAAGCATGAGCTTGCGAGTTTCCATTTCCTGTGCTTTACCGTCGATGATGACATAAATATTTTTGCCTGCCTGATTGTACAGTACAGAGAGCAGCATAACGATGACCGCTATGACCGCCAGTGCAGTTAACGAGGCAAAGCGTAGATTTTTCTGCTTCCAACTCAGCGCGTAAGACATGCTGGATGAGCGTGAACCATGGGTTTCTTCGAAAGGAGCAATTCCCACTTCTTCCGTCCTCCTTCATAGTCTCGCCGTCTAGCTGTGACGTAAATAAAATGTGACGCGACTATATAAGAATTTTCGCAGGCCGTTTGTGTTGATGCAAGATTATCGGCATTCGACAATCTTTCATGATGTAATAGGTACCTGCGCCATGGTCAGTCCTAGCGGCTTCCTGATTCTGAACAGTGATATTCAGAATAATACACTCTTGCTTTCCCTTTTAGCCAAAACAAAAGAAGCCTATGGAAAAGCGCAAGAGCAACTCTTCCTGGCTTCCGACGATTACAACATTCGGGAAACACTAGAAAATGCGAGGTTGCCTCTGCATCGCTTACGAGGTTAGCTGTCGGGTTCGGACACTTTTTATTGCTTGTACTGCATGCCCTTTGAAGAGTCCTCCGCTCATGGCGCAAGTATCCCCAATTCACCCCAAAGACCCTGTATCAGGAATCAGACAAGTTGTCTTCCGTTACTGCTGGTTTGAATGCTGAAGACAACTGTTGGTTCCCCCGTTCTCCTATGTAGGAAACTCAGCGAGACCGAATCATGGAATCTCGTTTATCAATAACAAGATTAAATCACTGATGAAATGATATCCCGAACACAACCTCACTGTAAAGCGATAGGCAACTCCGTTTTTCTTAAAAAGTAGTTAAAATCTTGTAACATTTTAGCATTTATTCATTAAAATTCATTCATATATCCGTATAGCTCGGTTTTTCGGGGGTTTTTCTCGCTATTTCACCGTATGCCAAATAATGTAAGGGCGTTTTTGGTCGTAATTTCACTAATTTCTTCCAGCGAGACCCCTTTTAGCTCGGCAGCTGTCTCGGCTACCAGACGCACATGAGCCGACTCATTTCTTTTCCCACGATAAGGATGTGGTGTCAAATATGGGGAGTCGGTTTCAAGCAATAAACGGTCCATCGGCACCTGCTGAAGTACCTCTTTTGGCTGCTTGGCATTCTTGAATGTAATCGGTCCGCCGAACGACAAATGGAAGCCCATATCCAGACACATTTTTGCCGTCTCCCAGCTGCCCGAGAACGAGTGCATAATGCCGCCGACTTCGGACGCTTTTTCCTCTCGCAAAATACGTACAATATCTTCATGCGCTTCCCGGTTATGGATCACGATTGGCATGTTGATCGATCGTGCCAAGCCGATTTGCTCACGCAGTACACGATGCTGCACTTCTTTTGGTGATTTGTCCCAGTGATAATCCAGACCGATTTCGCCGATAGCCACTACTTTCTCGTGTTTGCATAAAGATTCAATCCATTCAAGATCCCCCGGCTGCATCGTGATCGCTTCAACCGGATGCCAGCCAACTGCCGCATAGATGAAATCATACGCTTCAACAAGCTCCATTGTTGTAGGAATCGTCTCGCGATCAAAACCTACATTTACCATCCGCGTTACACCGTTGGCATAAGCGCGTTCGATGACTTCTTTGCGATCACCATCAAAATCTTTGGAATCCAGATGGGTATGTGTATCAAATAACATATATTTAACTCTCCTTTACTTCGCCTTGCTCTATTTTTGATCCGTGAGACTTAAATTTCGAATTCCATCTGTGCCGGACCCAACTTGTCTTCGAAGATATCCGCCACCTGTTTGGACAACTGATCTTTTACCCTTTCCAGCTTTTCCTGTGGAAAGTACAGATGGTATCTGCCGCGGTGGATACCGCTGATCGAACGTACCACGTCCGACACTTCCGAGATTTCCTGCACTTTGTTTTGACGGTTGAGCAGCAGGATTTGTTTTTCTTTTTTCGGATCTCCCGGGCGGAATACGTCATAAGGCAGATCTGTCGGAAAATCGATTTCCAGATCATAGTGCGGATGAAGGCCCGCCCGCTCAAATTCGGAACGAATCTCATCGATCATATCCAGGTCGATTAATTCCGTTTCTACATATTTATAAAGTCTCCGCTCCATAAAGCGTGAACATACATCGGCCAGCATCTCGTCCTGCTCCAGCGTCCACTGCATAAAGGCTGTCTGTACAAGTGCTTCGTCTAGTAGAAGATATTCATTTACAGTCAGTGTTCCTTCAAATAAGGAAGGCAGCGGATGCGGCAGGAACCGGAACGAATATCCCTGATCATGCAGCTCTTTGGCCCGCTGGAAAATATGGCGCAGCACAATATCCGAGCTCCGGGTAACCGGATGGAAGTAAACCTGCCAGTACATCTGGTATCTGGACATAAGATAATCCTCGATCGCATGCATTCCGGATTCCTTGACCACTATCCGTCCATCATGCGGACGCAGCACACGAATAATACGGTCCATATCAATAGTGCCGTAATTGACGCCGGTAAAATAAGCATCCCGCAGCAGATAATCCATCCGGTCCGCATCCAGTGGGCTGGAGACCAGATTAACGACAATCGCTTTTTCATAATCTTTGCGGATCACGGCAGCGACCTTGTCTGCGAATCCGGGCTCTACCTCTTCCAGAATACGGTTGATCTCCGTATCGCCAAGCAAAATCCGGCAGGTCCATTCTTCATGATTCATCTCGAACGCTTCTTCAATGGAATGGGAGAATGGCCCATGTCCCAGATCATGCAGCAGTGCGGCGCAGAGTGCCACCATACGTTCTTCACTCGGCCAATCTTCATATCCTCCGCGTTCGAACTGTGAAATAATCCGCCGTGTAATCTCATATACCCCGAGAGAGTGAGAGAACCGGCTGTGTTCGGCACCATGAAAGGTCAGATAGGAAGTCCCCAGCTGACGGATCCGCCGCAATCGCTGAAATTCGGGCGTGTTGATCAAGGACCAGATTAGACGGTCCTGTACGTGGATATAATTATGAACCGGATCTTTAAAGACTTTTTCTTCTTCCAAAGGTTGTATAGGTTTCAATGTATAGCCCTCCTTTACCGAAACTTGATTCCAGTATTTTCTATGCGTTAAAATGGAATCATGTCTTTATTGTCGAACAGTGTCGTTATATACAATAAATGATTTTCCAAATCGACAAACACTTTTAATACTAATAATATCGTACAAAACCTACGTTATATAAAAAAAATTTGCACTTTTACTCTAAAAAAGGCTTTTTTATATAATTTATAGGTTGACTGATTTGGGAAACGTTGGTATTATGAATATCATAAAAGATAGAAATTTGTCGAACACTGACACTTAATAAAACAAAATTAAACCAATAAAACCAAAATTGAGAGGATTGATCAGTATGATGAAATCAACTGGTATTGTAAGAAAAGTAGACGAACTGGGACGCGTTGTTATCCCTATCGAATTGCGCCGTACACTGGGTATTGGCGAGAAAGATGCTCTGGAAATCTATGTGGATGGCGAGCGCATTATGCTCAAAAAATACGAGCCAGCTTGTATCTTCTGTGGCAATGCTGAAAATGTAACTTACTTCAAAGGTAAAATCGTTTGTAACGAATGTATTTCAGAGATCCCTGTTCCTGTGACAAAATAAATAAAATAGGTTATAATAGACCCATAAACTTATTAATTCTAACCTTTTCATATCTCCTTGGACCTTTACCCGGCATTCATTGTCTGGGTAGAGGCATTTTTTTGTTCATACGCTCCTATAAATATCCTGAACTACATTATACTTTCTTTTTATGCCTACTTCCAACTTACATAGGAAAAAGGGACCTTGACGTCGCGCCAATATCCCTTCTTACCGCTTTTCTTCTATTATAATAATTTACCCATTCTGTTATATCAATCGCAGTCTAAAGCAAAGCTTGATAGACATCTCTTTTGGAGATACCTCGGTCCTTGGCTGTCTTTTTCATCGCGTCTTTACGAGGAAGCTGCTCCTGTCGTTCATAATGTTCGACATGCTCCTCAATCGACAGCTGCTGCCACCACTCATTGGCCTCTGCCTGCGCTTCGCTGGCCGACTGGCCTTCCACTACAATACAATATTCTCCCAGCGGCGGATGTTCCTCCAACCAGGCCAGCGCTTCCTGGATCGTCCCACGAACCCATTCTTCGTGCCGCTTGGTCAGCTCCCGGGCCAGTACAACCGGACGGTTGCCCAGATGCTCCAGCATAGCTCTCAGCGTCTTGATCACCCGGTGTGGTGACTCATAAAATAAAAGTGTTCCTTCCGCAGCACGCGCTCCCTGCAGAATCTCTTCCTGTCCCCGCGCATCACGCGGCAAGAATCCGATAAAGGTAAACCGATCCGTAGACAGCCCGGAAGCGATCAGCGCAGACAGGGCTGCATTCGCTCCTGGAATAGGAACGACACGCACTCCCTGCTCCAGAGCCAGCTGTACGAGCTCCTGACCGGGGTCAGAGATGGCGGGCAGGCCGGCATCGCTGACAAGTGCCAGATTCTGTCCTTCACAGATCAGACGAATCAGTTCGGGTCCGCTCGCCTTTTTGTTATGTTCATGATAGCTGACCAGCTTGCGCGGCGTAATCTCAAAATGGCTCAGCAGTTTGCGGGTTTGACGGGTATCCTCTGCAGCCAGAATATCGCATTCCTGCAGGGTCCGTACCGCGCGATACGTCATATCTTCCAGATTACCAATCGGTGTCGCCACCAGATATAGAATACCGGCTTCCCCGGCAGGATGGTTCTCCATATGCTGAGCAGCAAAGCTTTTCTGAATCTGTATGCTCATAATGACTCCTTTTGCCCATAATAAATATCCATAATTTCGGGTACATATTCGTTATTCTCATTATATACGATTAGCGGCGGCAGAATACGCAGTTCCGGCTTGCCGGCACGCAGTCCTTCCACCAACACCATATTGGCTTCCATATTGACACGAGGGTGTACATATCGAACCCGTTTGGGCTCAACTCCATACGTACGCATCAGGGACAGAATATCGACGAGTCGGTGTGGACGATGAACCATTGCCATTTTCCCGCCTGTACGTAGCAGCTGAGACGCGGTACGAATTACGTCTTCCAGTGTACAGCCAATCTCGTGACGCGCCATCGCTTGATGAATGTTCAGCTTGATATCACTGCCTGTAAGCTGGGCATAGGGAGGATTCACTGTCACAGCGTCATAGCTGCCATGCTCTCCGGTCAGCGGCATTTCCTTCAGATCCTGTTCCCGGATTGTAATCCGCTCTTCCAGCCCGTTCAGGGCTATGCTGCGCCGTGCCATACTTGCCAGACGTTCCTGAATCTCGACGCCTTCGATTGCTGCGCGGGTCCGTGTGCTCAGTAGCAGCGGTACGACCCCATTGCCGGTACACAGATCCATGATCCGTCCCTGCGGCGGTACACTGGCAAAGCGGGCGAGCAGTACAGCATCCATGGAAAAACTGAACACTTCGCGGCTCTGGATAATTTTGAGATTATTGGTTAACAGATCATCGATCCGTTCCCCCGGTTCGGTAAATTCCTGGTTCATAATTATTCCTTTCCATATTCCGGCTACATAAAAGCCGCGGATGCACTCCGCGGCTTATAGTATACATTATTCGGATTTATTCAAAAACGATAGGCAGAACAGACAGTCACCTTCTGTACGCAAGTGTCCATAATAGACATTACAGATATGAAATCCTTCATGGTACAGACGTGCCAGATTATCGTACCCTTCTCCAACCACTTCCGGATAGGGATGACTGTGCGTGTCTTTGAGAATCTCGACAATTTGTGGTTCTGCCACTTTTACTTCAACAGGTACTTCTTTTTTGAGTACACGGCGCAGCTGCTCATTTTCAATTGTGAGACGCTGATTTTCCTCCAGTAACTCTTTAACGGCAAGCTTTAATCTTCCCATATCTCCGTGCATATGGTTCATTTGTGTCTCCAGTTCATGAATATGCTCAAAAAGATTTTTCTTTTCCAAGTTTCCACCTCAAAAGCAGCCTTTGACCGGTTTACTTCACAACCACCTCATCAAACGGCAGTTCCTTGACCTTGCTGATATCGAAGATTTGGACATGCACAGTTCTGGAATTCGCATTGATGCCCACAACTTTGCCATCCCCCAACGAGGTGACGACAAATTTCCCCACAGCAGGAAGTTCTTCTTTGATACTTTCATAATTGTCATGTTCAAACTTCAGACAACACATCAGACGGCCGCACAATCCTGAGATTTTGGTCGGGTTCAGAGACAGGCTCTGATCCTTGGCCATTTTAATCGATACAGGTTCAAAATCACCCAGCCAGGAAGAACAACACAGGATTCGTCCACATGGACCAATCCCACCCAGCATCTTCGCTTCATCTCGAACTCCGATTTGTCGAAGCTCGATCCGTGTACGGAAAATGCTGGCCAGATCCTTGACCAGTTCCCGGAAATCCACTCTGCCTTCCGCAGTAAAGTAAAAAATGATCTTATTGCGGTCGAATGTATATTCAACGTCGACCAGCTTCATTTTGAGCTGGTGTTCTTTGATTTTCTTCAGACAAGTTGCAAATGCATTCTTCGCCGCAACCCGGTTTTCTTCAACGATCTGTGCATCTTCATTACCGGCAATCCGGATGACCTTCTTCAAAGGAAGAACCACATCATCCTCGTTCACCTGCTTGCGCCCGATGACAACCTTACCATACTCGATGCCTCTTGCTGTCTCAACAATAACATGCTGCTCGCTGTCCACTGCAAATTCAAGCGGATCAAAGTAATATATTTTACCCGCTTTTTTGAAGCGGACGCCTACTACGTTATACAAAAGATAAGCCTCCTCATTTGCCAATACCGTTCCTACTAATTGCTGCAAAAACGATAAGAAGATCCCTTCTAGTTCTCACGGACATGGCGTGTTTTGAAAAAGTCGCTGCTCTTCCAGTAATGTGTTCCGCACGATGTATACACTGCCCGTCCAGTTACAGAAGTTTCCTCTATACCTTAGCCACTTACCCCTATGAGAAATTGCTCCATACACAGCTGCCCATTCACATGGGATCGGAGCATTTTCTTAGATTCGGCAGCAAGCGCCATACAGGATATCCAATGCTGCATGCTGCGGGTGTGAGCCACCTTGGAGAGAGACTCTAACTGATCTATAAAAACGATACTTTCATTTCTGCCGATCTGGATATGGATCATATCTTTGAACCATAAGTGGAAAAGATCAAATACTTGCTCCAGATGATCTCCCAGTCCGCCCTTGAACAGCTTTTGCTGCGCGGTTATGAGGCTGATGCTTCCTCTACCGGCGGATTCCTTCCCTAATTGTAACACTACGTTTCTAATTTCTGCAAACCAATTCTCACTCAGAAGTTCACGACATTCATCCGGGTCGGAAGCGATCTGTACTGCACACCTCACCAGAGGCATTGGAAAATTCTCATCCGCCAGAATTTGCGTCATTTGCTGCGGATCCAACGCGGTAAACATGACTGGCTGTGTACGTGAACGAATCGTCGGCAAAATGGACTGCACATTTTCAGTCAACAAAATGGCGACAGCCGGCGCAGGCGGTTCCTCCAGAAATTTGAGCAGACTATTGGAAGCCTGTACCGACATTTTATCGGCATCTTTGATAATATATATTTTACGGTTGCCCGCTTCGGAACGATAGGAAAAAATCCGCTGCAATTCGCGAATTTGTTCAATTTTGATCGAACTGCCATCCGGCACTACCAGGTGAAAATCAGGATGATTGCCATGCTCCATCTTACGGCATTCAATGCATTCTCCGCATGCTTCTTCACTCTGATGGGTGCATACCAGCGCCTGTGCAAAGCTGCGGGCCATTTTCAGTTGGCCGCTGCCACCTGGCCCGTTAAACAGATAGGCATGTGAGATTTTGTGGTTGCGCAGTCCGTTCTGTAGAACACGTTTTGCCATTTCCTGTCCAATAATTTCCTGAAAAGACATACTTCCTCCTTAGCGTACCCTGCAGCCGTGCACACTGCCTGTTCATACCGCAGCTGCCACATTCCTGCAGGCTTACTCTCCTGCCTGGATAGTCAGTCGTGAAATGTTGTGCGGGATCAGTACAGGAAATTGACCAGCAAGCCGCGAATTTCACCCATCCGCTGCAGCAGTTCAATTCTTCCCTGCTCACTGTTCAGCAGATCTTCCGCCATGCTGATCAGCGCCGCATCGACTTCATCAAGCAGTTTATACTTCTTGCTGCGTCCACGACGATCAAAGCTGTGCGTTTCTTTTAACTTGATACCGCGACGAACCGTATCTTCCAGAAAGCGTTTGACCAGCATCTGATAAGATTTCAGTTCGCGCAGTGTCATGGATTTAGCCAGACGTTCACCCTGCATTTGAATTTCCCTGAATTGACGTTGTACTTCGTCATGTGTAGCCTGTGTACCATGATTTTGCAGTACATCCGAGAAGTTCTTTTGCTGTACTACTTTATTGGGTGTATCCGATATAACAGGGTTACTCTTCATCATCGGGTAACCGGGATTAATTTTCATAAATATCTTCCTTTCCATTGCACCTGTAATAGGAACACACTGGTTCTTAACCATCCTTTTATTGTAATTAGCATACGCTAAATCATTTCCTGTCTGATCGACCTGCCAAATACTGATATATATATCAGTATCGTTAAAAAGCGGTCATTAAAGAATAGCAAATCGTAAAAAAAAGAAATTTATGTTTCATTTATAACAAACCATCATACCGCAGCATGAAATGGCGTACAGTCTGCACATTTAAGTCTGTATAAAGAAGATGGACCGGTTCCAGTAACTGTCCCCGATCCTTACCTTCTATTTATTATACTATTTATTGTATGCTATGTTGCATAGGAATTACGTAAATTTACACTTTTCCTGAATTCAATGAAAGAAAAATGGATTAGAAGTGCTCAAACCGCTCGACCGGCAGTACAAATACGGTTGCTCCGCCCACTTGAACTTCTACCGGCAATGGCAGATACGAATCGGTCGTACCGCTCATTGGCGTAACAGGAGTAACCAGTTGCTCACGAATTTTACAGCTGTTGCGGATAACGTCCATTACCGCTTCGATCTGACTGTCATCTACCCCGATCAGAAATGTTGTATTTCCCGCACGCAGGAATCCCCCGGTACTGGCCAGCTTGGTTGCACGGAAGTTCGCCTTTACCAGCTCTCCGGATAAACGGTTACTGTCTTTATCTTGTACGATCGCTATAATCAGTTTCATTATCATGGCCTCCTCGATCAGAATCTATCATCACTTTCTTTTATTACTCATTTGACACAACCAACTCAAAATCCTTTTCCAACCCTGGTTCCAATATTGTAACCACTTTGTTCTATTCTAACTCACTTGCTTGCTCGGATTTGGAGGCAAGCAGCCGGTCGATCACCTGTCGAATCTCTTCAAACACTTTTTCCTCGCTCTGCTCACCATTTATAATAATGAACTGATCCGTATACTCTTGGGACAACTTTATATAACCCTGATACACGCGATGATGGAAATCAATGGCTTCCAGATCGAGCCGGTTAATCTCACGATCGCTGGTTTTGGCCATAATTCGCTCCAGACCCACTTCCGGACGAACATTAATATAGATGTTCACATCGGCCCAGTATTCCCGATCATCAACCTGAATAGCCAGACGGTTGATATCCAGTACCGCCTGTCCCAGCTCCCGTCCATAACCCTGATAGGCAAGCGACGACATAACGTACCGGTCACAGATGACCAACTGGCCTGACTGTAGCGCTGGGATTACTTTCTGGATCAGATGCTCCCTGCGGGCACTGGCATAGAGCAGACACTCTGTCAGACCGCTCATATGATTGTCCACATTCAGAATCACATTCCGAATCTGCTCCGATACCGAGATGCCACCCGGTTCACGTGTCGATAAAAAGGATATCTCTTTCACGGCAAGATACTGCTTGATCCGCTCCAGTTGACTGGTTTTGCCGCTTCCATCCATACCTTCAATTGCAATAAACAACCCATTTGGCTTCATTCTATTCCTGCTTTCCATATCCAATGGTCCAGACGACGGGCTGGCCTCATCTTTTGATGTTACTGCAGCTCTTTTGGTAGTACTGCAGCTTTTTGATAATACTTGCAGCAGCCTGTGTGTTTCTGCTGCCTTCAGGATTCCTTATGCTCTTATTATATCATAAGGAACTTTCTATCATTTTATAGTATTAAAAACTGCTTTAATCCGCTCGGATTATATTTCGACGGCTCCAATTCTTAGCGTACTCTAAAAGGCTAGCATTCATCTATTATGGTCATATGTTATATAAATCGATCTATATATGAGTCAATTTATCGGTATGACTTTATTTAAGTTTCGAAAAGGCGACGAACAACTCAACTGTCTGGTGGTAATCACTTAAAAGAGTCGGTCAGTGCATCAACATTACCATTTATGATATCTATTGTGTTTTAATTCTATCCTGTATAGATCGCTGGAAGACACGAATACTTTGTAGAGAGGAATCTGCTGCCCCTTGAACTTTCATATGGTTATCACGGACAAGCAGAAGCTGCTCATGCACCTGTCTGCCAATCCGTTCACCTGGATACAATATCGGTATTCCTGGCGGATAAGGAATGATCATTTCAGCACTTTCTCTTCCCCTGGCCTGCTCCAGTATAACTGTCTCAATCTGCTCTTCCGATACAGGTATCATTGTAAATTCAATTGGTTCAGATATCAGAGGGATGCCCTGACTCTGTACATCCGAATCAGGTTGGTCTGTATTACACTGCTTCACAGATATGTCTGAATTCAAAGTTGCCTGCTCTGCAATCATATCATTAGCAAGGATTTCATTTAGAAAATGTGAGCCCGTTCCTCTTTTTAAATGCTTTAAGCTCTCCAGTTCTTTTATTACTTTTCCTGCACTCCCATCAATGAATAATGCTTTTAATGTTTTTAGTTCTTTTATATCACTTTCTTCTTTAATACCTTTTTCTTCTATACTTATACTATGCTTTACTTCAATCTGCTGCAGCGCATGCAGAGCCTGCTGAGCATCTTCCATACGCGACCCCAGACTGAACACCAGCACTACATAACGTTCATCACTCATTTCGGCAAAACATCCGTACTGCTCCAACAGTTTTTGCAGCTGTGTGCCGGACAGATGATGCAGACGATCATAGATAACCACTTTAAACGGATCCTGTGTCCAGCAGGATAGATTTCTCCCATCTCGATCTGCATCCGTATTTTTCGCTGCTTCCCCATTCATAGATTTTTTGTTATAAATAGCTGAGTCTACCTCTAATACACCAAACCGGCTGTTTCCAGCTACTCCCTCCACAAAATGATCTCTTGCCTGTAGTCCCTTTGTAAATAATTCTGCTCCGTACATATCAAGCAAATAGCGGCTCAAATCAAGGGAAGCCATGATGGGATAAGAAGGACTGGAACTTTGAAGCATCGTCAGACGCTGTTTCAGCAGTGAACGGTTAATTAAGGGGCCTTGAACATGCAGCATGGCTCCCATCGTCATTGCTGCGAGCATCTTGTGAGTAGACTGTACGACGCCGTCAGCCCCTGCTCTCAGCGCGCTGGTTGGAAAGCGTGGATGATGATTATAATGCGCTCCATGGGCTTCATCGACCAGCAGGGGGACATGATGAGTATGACACTCTGCTGCAATTGCCGCCAGATCGGTACCTATCCCATAATAATTGGGCGCCGTTAGCATAACAGCTTTAGCTCCAGGATAATTGTGCAGCGCTTCCCGTACATTCTGTAAACTAGGAACTACTGCCAGCTCACTGCCAGGCTCCATATCAGGTGCTAGAAAGACAGCTTTGGCCCCAGCCATCATTAATCCGTGAATAATCGACTTGTGTACATTACGTTGAACAATAACGATATCTCCTGGATGAGTACATGCAGTTAGCAGCAAAGCCAGATTGCCTGATGTACTGCCACCGACCAACCAGTATGTTTCTTCTGCACCAAAACACTCTGCCGCCAGCTGCTGTCCCTCCAAGATCACTTCCTCTGGATGGTGCAGATCATCCGTCCCCTCAATTTCCGTAACATCTATTCTTAACATAGGTCCCAGCAGATCCTGCCCGAAAGCTTCCAGTAAATCAGCCGATTGATATACCGTTCCATTTTTATGCCCCGGTACATGAAAGCTCCGCTGACCGGAAGAAGCATACCGCACGAGCTTTTCATACAATGGTGCCCTACCGTTCCGTGCATTACCAGCATTACCCATCTCAAAAAGTTTATCCCCTATAGCAGATTGTTCATTTTTTTTATAATTCATAATGTCATTCCCATAAATTTATTGTACGCTATAGCGTATTCTTATTATAATCATAACAATAGGCATTGTTCTATGATACTAACTACTCTACCGGTGATTCCGAATGTAAGTTACCACACTCATATTTCCATAAAGCTCAATGGATTCCCTATAAGAATTGAGTCTAAAGGGCTGTATTGAAATAATTGTAGGAAACCGATATACATATGGAGTACTATTTAAAACATGCAGAAAGGTGGATTGCGCCCATATGGCAGCAGAGCCTCAGCAAAATGCAACATTTTATCAATACAAACTTATCAAAAAATGGACAATCTCTAAGCTATGGTTCTGGAGCTATCTATCTCTGCCTATTATCGCATTGATTATAGAGCTGTACTATTTTTCTTGGGAGAGCATCGGCTTCTGGTTGCTATCTTTTCCCCTGGTGCTATGGATCCAATTTGTAATATCCCGATCTGTACTCATTATGACAGTGAATCATATGCGCAAAAGATGGCATTTCCAATTCCAATATCCCTGGATTGGCTATTTGCCTGATCAATACATGGGCTATTCGATATTCCGACGTGTATTACTACATACAACATGGATCGGTCTTTGCGTTACTGCCGTCTTGTTTATGTGGCTTCCCATTTCCTTCTCTGCCTCCCTGGTTGTATGGCATCTCTGGCTATGCATTCCACGCCTCATGATTTTATTGCGGCTAACAAGACAACGCAAAGATGGTATGCTTAAACTGAGTAAAGAAGATGTTTCTTATTATATCAGCTGACTAATAACAAATAGCTGATTATCCTATATGTAAGGGAAAAAAAGAATAGATGATGATCCCCAATGACTATTACCGATAAAGATCTCTATTACAACGTATCAAGTAAAAATGCATAAAACCCACCTGCTACTTCTCTTTAAGTTCACAGAAAAGAAGCGGGTGGCTTTTTGTATATCAGACTATTTATTAAACTAATAATTAAAACAGGAGCCATATAAAAAAGACGCTATCCAGTTGGATAACGTCTTTCTTTTTCGTCGCTTGGCAACGTCCTACTCTCCCAGGACCCTGCGGTCCAAGTACCATCGGCGCTGGAGGGCTTAACGGTCGTGTTCGGGATGGGTACGTGTGGAACCCCTCCGCCATCATCACCAAACGTCTTGCCTTGCAGGTGTTGATCACCTGAAAACTGAATCCGAAACGAAACTTCGCTGTTTTAGAAGCTTTTTGGATAAGCCCTCGACCGATTAGTATTGGTCAGCTCCATGCATTGCTGCACTTCCACCCCCAACCTATCTACCTCGTCGTCTTCAAGGGGTCTTACTAATTGGGAAATCTCATCTTGAGGGGGGCTTCACGCTTAGATGCTTTCAGCGCTTATCCCTTCCGCACGTAGCTACCCAGCGATGCTCCTGGCGGAACAACTGGTACACCAGCGGTGCGTCCATCCCGGTCCTCTCGTACTAAGGACAGCTCCTCTCAAATTTCCTACGCCCACGACAGATAGGGACCGAACTGTCTCACGACGTTCTGAACCCAGCTCGCGTACCGCTTTAATGGGCGAACAGCCCAACCCTTGGGACCTACTTCAGCCCCAGGATGCGATGAGCCGACATCGAGGTGCCAAACCTCCCCGTCGATGTGGACTCTTGGGGGAGATAAGCCTGTTATCCCCAGGGTAGCTTTTATCCGTTGAGCGATGGCCCTTCCATGCGGTACCACCGGATCACTAAGCCCGACTTTCGTCCCTGCTCGACTTGTAGGTCTCGCAGTCAAGCTCCCTTATGCCTTTACACTCTTCGAATGATTTCCAACCATTCTGAGGGAACCTTAGGGCGCCTCCGTTACATTTTAGGAGGCGACCGCCCCAGTCAAACTGCCCACCTGACACGGTCCCTGTACCGGATTACGGTACCAGGTTAGAACTCAGATGCGATCAGGGTGGTATCCCAACGGCGCCTCCAAGGAAGCTTGCGCTCCCTCTTCGTAGGCTCCCACCTATCCTGTACAAATCGCACCCCAGTTCAATATCAAGCTGCAGTAAAGCTCCATGGGGTCTTTCCGTCTTGTCGCGGGTAACCTGCATCTTCACAGGTATTAAAATTTCACCGGATCTCTCGTTGAGACAGCGCCCAAATCGTTACGCCATTCGTGCGGGTCAGAATTTACCTGACAAGGAATTTCGCTACCTTAGGACCGTTATAGTTACGGCCGCCGTTTACTGGGGCTTCGGTTCATAGCTTCGCTTGCGCTAACCACTCCCCTTAACCTTCCAGCACCGGGCAGGCGTCAGCCCGTATACTTCGCCTTGCGGCTTCGCACAGACCTGTGTTTTTGCTAAACAGTCGCTTGGGCCTTTTCACTGCGGCCCCCTCGTGCTATTCACACTACCGGGGCACCCCTTCTCCCGAAGTTACGGGGTCATTTTGCCGAGTTCCTTAACGAGAGTTCTTCCGCGCGCCTTAGAATTCTCTTCTCGCCCACCTGTGTCGGTTTGCGGTACGGGCACCTGCTTCCTGGCTAGAGGCTTTTCTTGGCAGTGTGAGATCATGACCTTCGCTACTGTAATTTTCGCTCCCCATCACAGCCTGGCCTTAGAGTGTGCGGATTTACCTACACACAAGCCTCACTGCTTGGACGGACATCCATCAGTCCGCGTCACTACCCTCCTGCGTCACCCCATTGCTCATAACGGCTTTCGGTGGTACAGGAATTTCAACCTGTTGTCCGTCGACTACGCCTTTCGGCCTCGCCTTAGGTCCCGACTTACCCTGAGAGGACGAGCCTTCCTCAGGAACCCTTGGGCTTTCGGCGGATCAGATTCTCACTGATCTTTTCGTTACTCATACCGGCATTCTCACTTGAATTCTGTCCAGCGCTCCTTACGGTACACCTTCAACCTAAATTCAACGCTCCCCTACCCCTGATGCGATGCATCAAGCCATAGCTTCGGTGGTGTGTTTAGCCCCGTTACATTTTCGGCGCAGAGTCACTCGACCAGTGAGCTATTACGCACTCTTTCAATGGTGGCTGCTTCTAAGCCAACATCCTGGTTGTCTAAGCAACTCCACATCCTTTCCCACTTAACACACACTTGGGGACCTTAGCTGATGGTCTGGGCTGTTTCCCTTTTGACAATGGACCTTAGCACCCACTGTCTGACTCCCGGAATAAAGTCTGCGGCATTCGGAGTTTGACTGAACTTGGTAACCCTTGCGGGCCCCGCATCCAATCAGTGCTCTACCTCCGCGACTCACCTTCCGAGGCTAGCCCTAAAGCTATTTCGGGGAGAACCAGCTATCTCCGGGTTCGATTGGAATTTCTCCGCTACCCCCACCTCATCCCCGCACTTTTCAACGTGCGTGGGTTCGGACCTCCAGTACGTGTTACCGTACCTTCATCCTGGACAGGGGTAGATCACCCGGTTTCGGGTCTACGTCCACGTACTAAGTCGCCCTATTCAGACTCGCTTTCGCTGCGGCTCCGGCTTTTCACCTTAACCTTGCACGGGAACGTAACTCGCCGGTTCATTCTACAAAAGGCACGCCATCACCCCTATATCGGGCTCTGACTTTTTGTAAGCACACGGTTTCAGGTTCTATTTCACTCCCCTTCCGGGGTCCTTTTCACCTTTCCCTCACGGTACTGCTTCACTATCGGTCGCTAGGGAGTATTTAGCCTTACCAGATGGTCCTGGCAGATTCATACGGGGTTTCACGTGCCCCGCACTACTCGGGATCCGTCTCGGAGAGAACTGACTTTCAGCTACAGGGCTTTCACCTACTATGGCGGGCCTTTCCAGACCTCTTCACTTACCCAGTTCCTTTGTAACTCCAAAGAGACGTCCCACAACCCCAAGAAGCAAGCTTCTTGGTTTAGGCTGTTCCGCGTTCGCTCGCCGCTACTGACGGAATCACTCTTGTTTTCTCTTCCTGAGGGTACTTAGATGTTTCAGTTCCCCTCGTCTGCCTCTGCACAT
>NZ_CP096398.1:5062500-5069513 GCF_054161335.1 Paenibacillus sp. Z6-24
TATGGCTAGGACGTAGTGTAGACGTATGATGGCTAATTTAAAGATGTTCTAATTTTCAGCTTAATCTAGAGGTTCGCTTAATTTGAATGAATGCACGGAGGATGAACTCCAATTTTGAACAGCAAAGAAAAAGGAGAGAACCATATTGAATGTTCCGGATATGTCTGCTGCAGATACTGCCATGGCAGTATCTGCAGCAGACATAGTTCCGTTATGGATCTCGTCTCTTATAAAAGCTTGCAGGATTTTTAGGTTAAGCGGTGTTGGAACTTTTCTTCTGCGAAACAGTAGATTGCCTCTCACTGCAAGAACATCGTTATTCCATTTCATTCCCAGCTTTAATTCGCAATGCTTAAAGTAGATATGAGTTACCCATGTTTCTCATCATATTAAATAACAAATCCAGATGCAGATGTATCCCTTTTAATGAGCACGCTTGATACTCAGGTGTCCTACGGTAAATATTTCATCACTTCAAACTTGATTATGTAACTATAAAGGATCAGTTAATTAGGTTTGTTATGTTTACTTCTTTAATATAGCCTATTTTATTCAATCTATTAGCCTTTCCGTCCCAGTCAAAGTTTTTATAAGTATAAAAAATCCCTTATCTGCTCCATTGAAAGGAGAGATAAGGGATAACCATGATAGAATGCTGGCACACTATATAGTATACGCAAATAGCATTCGTGTCTTTTGGCAAAGATCTCTGTTTATGATGAAAACAGGACATCTTGCTTTGGACACTGTGTGCGTTTATGATTTATTCTTCAATATCTTCTGCCGCAGAAGCGTCCGGTTCAGGGAAATCATTGGTTTCTTCAATCGTCTCAACAATGGTGTTCTCCATTGCCTGTTCCGCTTCTTCCAATTCATCTTCTTCCGGTTCTTCGTTTTTGTTGGTCCGGCAAATGGTTGCTACAGAGTCGTCTTCACGGATATGAATCAGACGGACACCCTGCGTATTACGGCCCATAGTGGAGATACTCTCCATATCCATACGGATCAGGGTACCGCTGGTTGTGATGATCATCAGATCCTGATTATCTTCAACTACCTTCAACCCGGACAATTGACCATTTTTGTCGGTGACATTCATGGTCTTGATCCCTTTACCACCACGTGTTTGCAGACGGTACTCTGCTCCTGGGGTACGTTTACCGTATCCTTTGGCTGTAACGATGAGCACCTTGAGATCATCGTTGATCAGATCCATACCGACTACGGAGTCGCCTTCGTCCAGAGTAATCCCTTTGACACCGGTCGCACTGCGTCCCATGGAGCGTACATTGTTCTCATTGAAGCGAATCGACATACCATAGGCTGTACCCATGACGATATCCTGCTGGCCATCTGTCAGCTTCACTTCGATCAGTTCGTCATCCTCACGCATATTAATAGCGATCAGACCGCCCTTACGGATATTGGTGTAATCGTCCAAACGCGTCTTCTTCACAACACCCTGTTTGGTAGCGAAGAACAGATACTGGTCACCCTCAAAGTTCTCAACCGGGATCACCGCGTTAACGGATTCGCCCTGTTCGATCTGAATGAGGTTGATGACCGGTGTACCGCGTGCCGTACGGCCCAGCTCTGGAATCTCGTATGCTTTGATCCGATATACTTTACCTTTATCCGTAAAGAACAGCAGATGGTGGTGAGAGTTAGTTACGAACAGATGCTGGACAAAGTCCTGATCCTTCATATCCACGCCCATTACACCGCGTCCGCCGCGTCTTTGGCTGCGGTAGGTAGTTACCGGGGAACGTTTTATATAGCCGGTGTGCGTTACGGTAACGACAACCTCTTCCTGCGGAATCAGATCTTCATCCAGGATGCTTTCTTCCCCAATAGTGATCTCGGTACGGCGTTCGTCTCCAAAACGTTCCTTGATTTCATTCAGTTCTTCACTGATGATTTCCAGAACACGGGATTCATTCGCCAGAATATCACGATACTCCCCAATCATGCGCAGCAGCTCGTTATATTCATTCTCGATCTTGTCGCGCTCCAGACCGGTCAGACGCTGCAGACGCATATCGAGAATCGCCTGAGCCTGTTCGGGACTCAGCGAGAAGCGCTCGATCAGTCCCTCACGGGCTGCCTCTGTAGTCTGGGATGCACGGATCAGTGCAATTACAGCATCCAGATTATCGAGTGCAATTCGCAGACCTTCCAGAATATGAGCGCGGGCTTCCGCTTTTTTGAGTTCATACTGCGTACGACGGCGAATAACTTCGATCTGGTGCTGAATATAATGGTGAAGCACTTCACGCAGACCAAGCAGCTTCGGTTCGTTGTTAACGATAGCCAGCATATTCACACCAAAGGTAGACTGCATGGCCGTATGCTTGTACAGATTGTTCAATACAACACTAGGATTCACATCGCGGCGCAGTTCGATAACGACCCGCATACCGTTACGGTCGGACTCATCACGCAGATCGGTAATACCTTCGATGCGTTTTTCCCGCACAAGTTCAGCGATTTTCTCTACCAGACGTGCTTTGTTCACCTGATAAGGAAGTTCGTTAACCACGATACGGGCCTTGTTGTTGTTTTCTTCGATGGTGGCTTTGGCACGCATCGTAATCGCACCGCGTCCGGTCTGATAAGCCTGACGAATGCCTGAACGTCCCAGAATATAACCCGCTGTCGGGAAATCCGGGCCATGAATATAATCCATCAGCTCCATCGATGTAATCTCCGGATTCTGAATCATCGCCTGTACGCCATCGATGACCTCGCCCAGGTTGTGGGGGGGAATATTCGTAGCCATACCAACAGCGATACCGGATACGCCATTTACGAGCAAATTAGGATAACGAGCCGGCAGAACAATCGGTTCTTTCTCTTCACCATCATAGTTGGGAGCAAAGTCGACTGTCTCCTTGTTGATATCACGCAGCATTTCCAGAGCCATTTTGGACATACGGGCTTCGGTATAACGCATTGCTGCTGCCATATCTCCGTCAATGGAACCAAAGTTTCCGTGACCGTCTACCAGCGTATAGCGCATCGAGAAATCCTGCGCCATACGTACCATGGTCTCATATACGGCAGAGTCACCGTGCGGGTGATACTTACCGATTACTTCACCGACGATTCTCGCCGATTTCTTGTACGGTTTGTCCGGTGCCATGCCGAGTTCCGACATTGCATATAAAATACGCCGGTGTACAGGTTTCAGTCCGTCACGCACGTCAGGCAAAGCCCGGCTGACGATGATGCTCATCGCATAGTCCATAAAGGACTCGCGCATCTCTGTACCAATATCCCGGTCTTTAATTTGCGAAATATTCTCTTCCGCCATGCTAAGCTTAGCCTCCCTTATTGCAGCCTTCGTTTGCACAAATGGATGCCCATCGGCTGAATACCGATTGTCATGGTATGTTTCAGCCTTTGTATAAAATTAAGTTTCTTGTCACCAGATTGGGGTTGAAAATCGTTACATTGTGCGGTGTTACATACACTATGGATGCCTACGGCTACATCACTTTATTATACCATTTTTCTGCACTTCTGTCCTGTATTTTGACGTTATTTCGCATGTATTTGCTGTAAAAAATGATAAATGGGATGCTAACTTTCCTGAAACTATAAAACCTAATGAAAAGAGCATCCGCGCAGCTGCGGATGCTCTCTGTAATTTGCATAATTACACTATTGCGGTAATGACCATTCATTTGTGAAAAGACGTTTTAGAAGTCCAGGTTTTTAACGTATTTGGCGTTTTCCTGAATAAAGTCGCGACGTGGTTCCACGTTATCTCCCATCAGTGTATCAAAGATGGCATCTGCCAGAATCGCATCCTGGATGCTAACCTGCAGCATGATACGACTCTCCGGGTCCATCGTTGTCTCCCACAGCTGAGTAGCGTTCATCTCACCAAGACCTTTGTAGCGCTGTACGTTAAACTTGGCATTCTCGCCAAAGCCGGCGATGATCTCGTCGCGTTCTTTTTCAGAGTTCGCATAGACAGCTGTCTTGTTGCGCTCCACTTTGAACAGCGGCGGCTGAGCGATATATACGTAGCCTGCTTCAATAATCTGGCGCATGTAACGGTAGAAGAATGTCAGCAGCAGCGTACGAATGTGGGCACCATCAACATCGGCATCCGTCATAATGATGACTTTGTGATAACGGGCTTTGGAAAGATCGAACTCGTCGCCGATACCTGTTCCCAGTGCCGTAATGATGGCACGAATCTCGGCATTACCCAGAATGCGGTCCAGACGTGCTTTCTCTACGTTGAGAATCTTACCACGCAGCGGCAAAATCGCCTGGAAGTGACGGTCACGTCCCTGTTTGGCTGAACCGCCGGCAGAGTCACCCTCTACGATGTACAGTTCACTGATCGATGCATCCTTGGAAGAGCAGTCGGCCAGTTTACCCGGCAGGGCACTGACTTCGAGCACGCTCTTACGACGTGTCAGTTCACGTGCTTTACGAGCAGCCTCACGGGCACGGGAAGCCTGAAGCGCCTTATCGAGCACACGACGAGCTACCGAAGGATTCTCATTCAGGAACTCCTGCAACTTCTCGGAGAACAAAGATTCCACAATACCGCGGACTTCGCTGTTACCCAGCTTGGTCTTGGTCTGTCCTTCAAACTGCGGCTCAGGAATTTTGACGGAGATGATCGCTGTCAGACCTTCACGCACGTCTTCACCGGTCAGATTGCTGTTATTGTCCTTGAGCAGTCCGTTACGACGTGCGTAGTCGTTAATGATCCGTGTCAATGCACTCTTGAAGCCAGATTCGTGTGTACCGCCTTCATGGGTATTGATGTTATTGGCGAAGGAGTAAATATTCTCGGTATAGCCTTCGTTGTACTGAAGTGCAATCTCGACCTGGATCTGATCACGGGTACCTTCCACGTAAATCGGTTGTTCGCTGATCACTTCGCGGTTCTGGTTTAGATACTGCACATACTCAATGATACCGCCATCGTATTTGAAATGATTGGAGACGCCGGTACGCTCGTCTGTCAGTGTCATCGCAATCCCTTTGTTCAGGAACGCAAGCTCACGAATTCTGCCGAGCAGGGTGTCATAATCATATACGGTTGTTTCTGTGAAGATCTCCGAATCAGGCTTGAAGGTAACGGTAGTGCCTGTACCTTCCTCATCCGTCATGTCCCGCAGCACCTTGATATCGTACATTGGAGCGCCGCGTGTGTATTCTTGCTGGTGTACTCTGCCTTCGGTTTTGACGACAACACGTACATGCTCGGACAGTGCATTTACAACCGATACACCTACACCGTGCAGACCGCCGGATACTTTGTATCCGCCGCCGCCAAATTTACCGCCGGCATGAAGTACGGTCATAACGACTTCAAGTGCGGAGCGCTGTGTCTTCGCCTCCACACCTACCGGAATACCGCGTCCATTATCGACGACGGTGATGCTGTTATCTTCATGGATGGTTACTTCGATATGATCACAGTATCCTGCCAATGCTTCGTCAATACTGTTATCTACAATTTCCCAGACCAGATGGTGAAGTCCTTTGGTACTGGTCGATCCGATATACATACCCGGACGTTTACGTACCGCTTCCAAACCTTCAAGCACCTGTATCTGACTGGCATCATAAGCCGGTTGATTCATCGACATGCTGTTTTCACCTACTTCTATATTTTAAGACAGCCGGCATTTCCGGCTGTATCTATGCATTCACAAAAAAGTTGTTGGTACGTTTCTTGAGCGTAGCTGAGGAAATGGGAGAGTAATATACTTTGTTTTTGGTTACGACAATGGACTTAGGCTCTTCTTCGCCGATCGCCTCGACTTTTTTGTCCTCATGGGCAAAACTGACGAACTGCTTGGAGATTTTGGAAGACTTCTCAATCGATATATCAAAAATGGCAATAAGCTCCGAAAAGCGAATAATCTTCTCGCCGCCCAGGTGAATGTACATGGAATAATCCTCCCTTATTTCTCAACATGCCCCTGATGGACATGAAAAATCTGAGCATCCTTGAGCCGTCCGGCATTAATGCTCTCAATCCCGGTAGCGGTTATGAATGTCTGCACTTTATCCTGGAACGTCTCAATCAGCTGGGTCTGACGATAAGGATCCAGTTCGGATAAAACATCATCCAGCAAAAGAATCGGGTATTCTCCGATCTCTTCGTGTATCAATTCGATTTCAGCCAATTTCAGCGATAAAGCGGTGGTACGCTGCTGGCCCTGTGAGCCAAAAACGGCGGCTTCGTTCCCGTTGATATGAAAGGTGAGATCATCGCGGTGTGGACCTGCCAAAGTCGCGCCACGCCGATATTCTTGTTCTTTTACTTGTGATAATTTTATCATAAATTGCTCAAATAAGACAGCTTCATCTTCTTCTTCGACTCCGCCAAAGGATGGAACGTACGACAGAACCAGCTTTTCCTTACCGCCGGTTATCCCCATGTGGATACTTTCTGCCCACCCCTGGAGCTTGTGGATAAACTGCTTGCGCTTACGGACGATTTTGACACCGTGCTCCACCAGCTGCTCATTCCAGATATCCAGCATGGTCGCATCCTTGCTGCCGGCACTCCAAGATTGCTTGAGGTAGTTATTGCGCTGTACGAGCACTTTCTGGTACTGCTGCAGGTGATACAGATAGCTCGGCTGTACCTGTCCGATCTCCATATCGAGAAAGCGGCGGCGAACACCCGGGGAACCCTTGACAATTTCCAGGTCTTCGGGAGCGAACATCACGACATTGATAGTGCCAATAAAGTCACTCAGTTTCCGCTGCTCCAGACCATTGATTTTAGCCTT
Source organism: Paenibacillus sp. Z6-24 (assembly GCF_054161335.1). Lineage (NCBI taxonomy): Bacteria > Bacillati > Bacillota > Bacilli > Caryophanales > Paenibacillaceae > Paenibacillus > Paenibacillus sp. Z6-24. The sequence continues at coordinate 5,069,277 of NZ_CP096398.1, forward strand.
CTTGCCCCTTGGTGCAAAGTTTAACTCCAGTTTGACCTTGCCGTATTTCTTTTCGGCTTCACAGGTAATCCTGGCATGGTCGGCACCAAAGGAAATCAGTTCTTTGTCTTTGTTGGTACGGTGGGATTTGGATAGAGCCAGCACAAAAAGAGCTTCGATCAGGTTGGTCTTGCCCTGTGCATTTTGCCCGATGAATAGATTGACGGGGGAAAAGGAATCCAACTGGATATTCTCGTA